>CAVVAH010000004.1:0-1548491 GCA_963746175.1 uncultured Actinomycetota bacterium
CACGTAGTGCGCGCCGGGCTCCATCGCGAGCGAGATGTCGGTGCGGGACGGGTACGCCTCGGTGGCGGTGTGCGAGTGGTAGATCACCACCGGCTCCTCGTCGCTGTCGTCCATCTCGCGGTAGAGCGTCAGCAGGTCCGCGGAGTCGAACTCGTAGAAGGTCGGCGACCGGGCCGCGTTGAGCATGGGGACGAACCGCTCCGGCCGGCCCGACCCGACCGGGCCCGCGACCACGCCGCAGGCCTCGTCCGGGTGGTCGCCGGCGGGCGTGCGCGACGATCTCGTCGTACGTCGACCGCGCGATCTCCAGCACGCGGCAAGCCTAGGCGGTGCCGGTCAGGCGTCGGCCCAGAGCGCCTGGACCAGGCTCTCCTGCAGGTAGGTCAGCCGGTCGT
Organism: uncultured Actinomycetota bacterium; assembly: GCA_963746175.1. GTDB lineage: Bacteria > Actinomycetota > Actinomycetes > JACCUZ01 > JACCUZ01 > CAVVAH01. Next base: position 396 of record CAVVAH010000004.1, read on the forward strand.
AGACCCACAGCAGCGGCAGCCGCGGGTCGTCCTCCGCCAGCGACTCGACCAGCGCCTCGAGGTCCTCGGTGACCCCCAGCCGCTCGCCCAGCACCAGCCGCGAGTCGTTGAGCGCACCGAGCCAGGCCTGCGCCTGCTCCGGCGTCCAGGACCATCCTCCCCGGCTCGTCGCCGAGCGTCGCCAGCACGGTCTCGAGGCCGCTGCTGCTTCGCCGACCGCAGGCCCGGCTCGGTGTAGCGGCGGAAGTCGGCCGAGGCCTCCGGCGTCGTCGGTGTAGCCGTCCGGGAACAGCCGGGCCAGTGCCGGGTCGGACGGCACCTCGGTGGCCGTGCCGATGCCGACGGCGCGCGCCAGCGGGTCGTCCTCGACGCCCGCCGCCGTCGCCGGCGGTCGTCGCCGAGCAGGCTGCCAGCATCTCGCCCAGCACGTGCCGGAAGACCCGGTGCTCGCCGGCGTTGAACGTCACCGCCGCGCCGCCCTTGCCGGACCGGCGGAACGTCGCCACCACCTCGTCCGCCCGCCTACTCGTCGTGCTGCAGGGTCGCCCACAGCCCGTAGCCGTGCATCGCCTCCACGTCGCGCTCCATCTCCTCGCGCGTGCCGTTGGACACGACCGCCCTGCCCTTCTCGTGCACGTCGAGCATCAGCTTGTGCGACTTCTCCCGCGAGTAGCCGAAGTGCTTCTGGATCACGTAGGCGACGTACGACATGAGGTTGACGGGATCGTTCCAGACGATGGTGACCCAGGGCTTGTCGGGGACCACGACCGAGCTGGTGTCGATGTCCTCGTCCGGCCGCGTCGTCTCCACCGGGGCCACGGACATGCGCCCAATCTACGGCCCCGCGCTGGGCGACATAGGCTGGCGCCCGTGACGGCCGACACCGGTCTCCTGACCGACCACTACGAGCTGACCATGCTCCAGGCGGCGCTGCGCGAGGGCACCGCCGACCGGCGCTGCGCCTTCGAGGTCTTCACCCGCCGGCTGCCCGAGGGCCGCCGCTACGGCGTGGTCGCCGGCACCGGACGGCTGCTCGAGGCGCGTCCCGCACTTCCGCTACGGCGAGCAGCAGCTGGCCCGGCTGCGCGACACCGGCGTGCTGGACGCCGCCACCTGCGACTACCTCGCCGACTACCGGTTCGCCGGCGACGTCACCGGCTACGCCGAGGGCGAGCTGTTCTTCCCCGGCTCGCCGGTGCTCACCGTCGAGGGCACCTTCGCCGAGGCGGTCCTGCTCGAGACGCTCGACGCTTGAGCGTCCTCAACCACGACAGCGCCGTCGCGTCGGCGGCCGCGCGGATGGTCGTACGCCGCCGGCGACCGCCGGTGCATCGAGATGGGCTCGCGCCGCACCCACGAGGAGGCGGCCGTCGCCGCGGCCCGGGCGGCGTACCTCGCCGGCTTCGCGGCCACCAGCAACCTCGCCGCCGGCAAGCGGTTCGGCGTGCCCCACGGCCGGCACCGCGGCGCACTCCTGGACCCTGCTGCACGAGAAGGAGGCCGACGCGTTCCGCGCGCAGGTCGACGCGCTCGGGGTCGGCACCACGCTGCTGGTCGACACCTACGACATCGCCGCCGGGATCCGGACCGCCGTCGAGGTGGCCGGGCCGGGGCTCGGCGCCATCCGCATCGACTCCGGCGACCTCGCGGTGCTCGCCCACCAGGCCCGCGCCCAGCTCGACGAGCTCGGCGCCACGGGCACGCGGATCGTGCTCTCCGGCGACCTCGACGAGTACGGCCTCGCCGCCCTCGCGACCGCACCGGTCGACGCGTACGGCGTCGGCACCTCGGTGGTCACCGGCTCGGGCGCCCCGACGGCGGGCTTCGTCTACAAGCTGGTCGAGGTCGAGGGCCGTGCCGTGGCCAAGCGCTCCGAGGACAAGATCACCCACGGCGGCCGGAAGACCGCGGTCCGCCGGCACCGGGCCTCCGGCACAGCGACCGAGGAGGTCGTCCACTCGCAGGGCGCCCCGAGTCCGCCGCGACGGCGACCGTGCCCTGCAGGTGCCGATGGTCCGGGCCGGCGACCTGCTCGCCGCACCCACGCTGGACGAGTCCCGCGCGCACCTGCAGCGCGTGCTCACGACCTTGCCCTGGCAGGGGCTGGCGCTGTCCCGCGGCGAGCCCGCGATCCCCACCACGTACGAGGAGCCGCATGCCTGAGGTCCGCTACGACGCTGCGACCGCCCTGCTCGTCGTCGACGTGCAGAACGACTTCGCCGACCCGGGCGGCGGACTCTACGTCCGCGACGGGGAGTCGGTCATCACCCTGGCCAACGAGCAGGTGACCGCCGCGCAGAACGCCGGCGCCACCCTGGTCTACACCCAGGACTGGCACCCCGCGTCGACGCCGCACTTCGAGAAGGACGGCGGCATCTGGCCGGTGCACTGCGTCGCCGACACGTGGGGCGCCGAGCTGCACCCGAACCTCCTCGTCCACGGACCGGTGGTCCGCAAGGGCACGTCCGGCGAGGACGGCTACTCCGGCTTCTCGGTGCGCGACCCGGTGACCGGCGCCGCGGCGCCGACGCAGCTCCAGTCGCTGCTCGACCCGAGCATCCAGCGTCTCGTGGTCGTCGGGCTCGCGGGTGACTACTGCGTCAAGGAGACCGCGCTCGACGGCATCCGACTCGACTACGTCGTCGAGGTGCCGCTGGCCCTGACCAGGTTCGTGGAGCTCGAGGTCGGCGACACGGGCCGGGCGGTGGAGGAGATGCGGTCCGCCGGGGTGACGGTCGCGTGAGCGGCGTCCCGTCGGACGCAGCCGTCCTCGACAGCGGCGGCCGGATGCCGTTGCTCGGCTTCGGCACCTGGCAGATCAAGGGCGCCGCCGCCACCGAGGCCGTCGGCCACGCGCTGGCCGCCGGCTACCGGCACCTCGACACCGCGACGATCTACGGCAACGAGAAGGAGGTCGGCGCGGGGCTCGCCGCGAGCGGGGTGGCCCGTGACGACGTGTTCGTCACCACGAAGTGCCCGCCGCGCAACGCGGGACGCGAGCTCGACACGCTGCGCACCAGCCTCGACCTGCTCGGCACCGACCGCGTCGACCTCTGGCTGATCCACTGGCCCGGCGGCTCGCGCAAGGACGTCGCGATGTGGCGCGCGTTCGTCGAGGCGCAGCAGCAGGGTCTCGCCCGCGCCATCGGCGTGAGCAACTACCCGCTGGACCTCGTGGACGAGGTGAGCCGGGAGACGGGCGTCACGCCGGCCGTGAACCAGGTCGAGTGGAGCCCGCTGCTCTTCGACCGCGAGGTGCTCGCCGGCCACCGCGAGCGCGGCGTCGTCCTCGAGGGCTACAGCGCCCTGCGCGGCGGCACCCTCGACCACCCGACGATCACCGGCATCGCCGACCGGCTCGGGGTCACCGCGGCCCAGGTCATCGTCCGCTGGCACCTGCAGCACGGTGTCGTCGTGATCCCGAAGTCGGTCCGCGAGGACCGGATCCGGTCCAACGCCGACGTCGCCGACCTCGAGCTCAGCGACGACGACATGGCCGCCCTGGACGCCCTCGGCGGCAGCTGACCGTCGCAGTCAGGTCGGCTCCGGGAGGCCGTGCGCCGCCGTCGTGGGTGCGGGTCAGAACGGCTGGGGATGAGGGAGCGGGTCGGGCGCCGTCCGTCCGTCTCGGTCCGTGGACCCATCTCTGCGATCACCCTGCTTGGCGCGGCTACCGGTGCTTGGCGTGGCCTGCGCCACGCCAAGCACCTATCCCGCGCCAAGCACCGTCCGGCCGTCATGGATCTCGCACAATGCGGACCGAGACCGACGGCGGGCGCACGAAACGGCGCAGCGTCCGCGTCCTTGCCGCCCTGACGGACGTCCGACGGCGGAACACGGCGGCAGCCGCCGTCACCGACGCCGCTCCGGCCGCGCCGGCCGCGCCGGCCGCTCCGTCCGCGGCTATCCGATCCGGCGGGCCATCGCCGGGTCGAGCGGCAGTCCGGCGTCCGGGTGCAGCAGGGCGGCGAGGGCCTCCACGCCGTCGACCAGCCGCGGTCCCGGCCGGGCGAAGGACGCGTTGGCGTCGACGGCCCAGAGCGGCACGCCGGGCAGCACGCCGGCTGCCTGGGCCTCCTTCGCGAGCCGGGCCGAGTCCTCGAGACCGAAGCCGCACGGAGCGGCGACCACGACCGAGGGCGCGGCAGCGGACACGGCGTCCCACGTCGTCCGCACCGAGCGCGCCCCGCGGGACCCGAGCACCGGCACGCCGCCGGCGGTCTCGACCATCTCCGGCACCCAGTGCCCGGGGGTGAACGGCGGGTCGGTCCACTCCAGCACCATCGTCGGCACCGGCTCGCGACCGGCCACCGCCCGGCGTACGGCGGCCAGCCGTTCGCGCAGTGACGCCACCAGGCGCTCCGCCTCGGCCAGCCGGCCGCACGCCGTGCCGAGCGTCACGACCGAGTCGAGCACCCCGCCGAGGTCCTGCGGGTCGAGCGTCAGCACCTCCGCCCGGCAGCCGAGATGGGCGAGGGCGTCGTCCACCACCGAGACGTCGACGGCGCAGACGGCGCAGAGGTCCTGCGTCACGACGAGGTCGGCGTCGAGGCCGGCCAGCGCCCCGGCGTCGAGGTGGTACAGGTCCTCGCCGGCAGCCATCCGCGCCGAGACCGCCGCGTCGATCTCGGCCGGAGCCAGGCCCTCGGGCAGCGCGGACGTCGAGACGATCGTCCGGGTCCGCGCCTCGGCCGGCTGGTCGCACTCGAAGGTGACCCCCACGACGTCGTCCCCCGCCCCCAGGCTGAACAGCATCTCGGTGGCCGAGGGCAGCAACGACACGATCCGCACCGTCCGACGGTACCCAGGCCGGGGCCGGGGGTTGATCACGTGCACGTGATCAACCTCCGCCGGTAGTGGTCTGTGTGCCACTACCGGTGGCGCGTGATCACGTGCACGTGATCATTTCGCGCCGGTGGGAGGGCGACGCTTGGCGGCGAGCGTGGTGTCCGATGCCCGCCAGTTTCTGTCGGTGCCCTACGGCAGACTGACGACATGCTCGACCACGAGACCTGCTACCGGGCCGTCAGCAGCCGCGACCCGCGGTTCGACGGCTGGTTCGTCACGGCGGTCCGCACCACCGGCATCTACTGCCGGCCGAGCTGCCCGGCGACCACGCCGAAGCGGCGCAACGTCGACTTCTTCCCCACCTCGGCGGCCGCCCAGCTGGCCGGCTTCCGGGCCTGCCGCCGCTGCCGGCCGGACGCCTCCCCCGGCTCGCCGGAGTGGAACGTCCGCTCCGACACCGTGGCCCGGGCGATGCGGCTCATCGGCGACGGCGCGGTCGACCGCGAGGGCGTCACCGGCCTCGCCTCGCGGCTCGGCTACAGCGAGCGCCAGCTGCACCGGGTGCTCGTCGCCGAGGTCGGTGCCGGCGCCCAGGCGCTGGCTCGCGCCCAGCGCGCGCACACCGCCCGGACCCTGATCGAGACCACCGACCTCAAGCTCTCGGAGGTCGCCTTCGCCGCCGGCTTCGCGAGCATCCGGCAGTTCAACGACACCGTCCGCGCGGTCTTCGCCACCACCCCGCGCGACCTGCGCGACAAAGCCGCCGCCCGCGGCGCCGCTCCGGTCCCCGGCACGATGGTGCTGCGGCTGGCGAGCCGGCAGCCGTTCGACGGCCGCTGGCTGCTCGACCTGCTGGCCAGCAAGGCCGTCCCGGGCGTCGAGGCGTACGACGGCACGACGTTCCGCCGGGCGCTCCTGCTGCCGCACGGGGAGGCCACCGTCGACCTCGACTGGCAGCCCCGCGCGGCGGACCACGTCCTCGCCACGCTGCGCCTCGAGGACCCCCGCGACGTGGTGCCCGCGGTCGCCCGGGTCCGGCGGCTGCTCGACCTCGACGCCGACTCCGCGGCCGTCGACGAGCTGCTCGGCGCCGACCCGTTGCTCGGCGGCCTCGTCGCCGCCCGACCCGGGATCCGCGTGCCCGGCGCCGTCGACGGTCCCGAGATGGCGGTCCGGGCCGTCATCGGCCAGCAGGTCTCGGTCGCCGGCGCGCGCACCGTGGCCGGCCGGCTGGTGACGTCGTACGGCAAGCCGCTGACGCGTCCCGACGGCGCGCTCACGCACCACTTCCCCACGCCCGACGCCCTCGCGTCGGTGGACCCCGACTCGCTCCCGATGCCCGGTTCCCGGGCCCGCAGCATCGTCGGCCTGGCCACCGCGGTCGCGGCCGGCGACGTCGAGCTCGACCCCGCGGCCGACCGCGACCGGACCGAGGCCGCGCTGCTGGGGCTCCCCGGCATCGGCCCCTGGACCGCCGACTACCTGCGGATGCGGGTTCTCGGCGACCCCGACAGCTTCCTCCCGAGCGACCTCGGCGTCCGCCGGGGCCTCGAACGCCTCGGCGCCGCGGGCGACCCGCGCTCGGCGACCGCCGCGGCCGAGGCGTGGCGGCCCTGGCGGTCGTACGCCCTCATGCACCTCTGGGACGTCGCGATGCGTCCCAGCACCGACGGAAGGAACCACCAGTGACCACCTGGACGACCACCATCGACAGCCCGGTCGGCCCGCTGCTGCTCACCAGCGACGGCACCTCCCTCACCCGGGTCCTCTTCGGCGCCGAGCCGGACCCCGAGTGGTCGACCGAGCCGTGCGCCCTGCTCGACGAGGCGGTGCGGCAGCTCGAGGAGTACTTCGCCGGCGAGCGCACCGACTTCCACCTGCCGCTCGAGCCGACCGGCACGCCCTTCCAGAAGGCCACCTGGATGCAGCTGCGGGAGATCCCCTACGCCGAGACCATCAACTACGGCCAGCTCGCCGGGCGGGTCGGCAACCCGGCCGCCTCGCGGGCCGTCGGTCTCGCCAACGGCCGCAACCCGATCTCGATCGTGGTGCCGTGCCACCGGGTGATCGGCGCCGACGGCTCGCTCACCGGCTACGGCGGCGGGGTGGACCGCAAGCGGCTGCTGCTCGACCTCGAGCGCCGGGTCGCCGGGGTCGACGACCCGCAGCTGAGCCTGCTCTGAGTCGGCCGCGGCCCCGCGGCAGCGCGGCAGCGCCTACCGTGTGGGCCATGGTCGAACCCCTGCTCGAGAGCCCCTTGCTCCGGCGGATCCGCGAGTCGGTGATCGGCGACGACCAGGTGATGCACGGCCCTTACGGCCCCCGCCGGGTGACGTACGCCGACTACACCGCGAGCGGTCGCGCCCTGACCTTCGTCGAGGACTTCGTGCGCCACGAGGTCCTGCCGCGCTACGCCAACACGCACACCGAGTCCAGCGGCACCGGGCTGCAGACGACCCGGTTGCGCGAGGACGCCCGTCGCATCATCCGCGAGGCGGTCGGCGGCGACGACGACACCATCGTGATCTTCTGCGGGTCCGGCTCCACAGCGGCGATCGACAAGCTGATCGGCATCCTCAACCTGCGCATCCCCGCTGACCTCGACGAGCGGTACGGGCTGTCCGACCACATCCCCCGCGACGAGCGGCCGGTCGTCTTCATCGGCCCGTTCGAGCACCACTCGAACGAGCTGCCCTGGCGCGAGTCGATCTGCGACGTCGTGACGATCCCGGAGGACCGCGACGGCCACATCGACACGGCCGTCCTCGAGCAGCAGCTGGTCGCCTACGCCGATCGGCCGCTGCGGATCGGCTCGTTCTCCGCCGCGTCCAACGTCACCGGCATCGTCAGCGACACCCACCGGATCGCCGACCTGCTGCACACCCATGGCGCGCTGTCGTTCTGGGACTTCGCCGCCGCGGCGCCGTACGTCGACATCGAGATGAACCGTGACTGCGTCGACCATCCCGGCTGCCAGAAGGACGCGGTGTTCCTGTCGCCGCACAAGTTCATCGGCGGCCCGGGGACGCCGGGGGTCCTCGTCGTACGCCGTGAGCTGCTCACGAACCGGGTGCCGGTGGTCCCCGGAGGCGGGACGGTGGCCTACGTCAACCCGCTCGAGCACCTCTACGTCGACGACCCTGCACACCGTGAGGAGGGCGGCACCCCGGCGATCGTCGAGTCGATCCGCGCCGGCCTGGTCTTCCAGCTCAAGGCCGCGGTCGGCGTCGCGACGATCCGGGCCCGCGAGGACGCGCTGCTCCGGCGGGCCGTCGCGGCGTGGCGGGACGAGCCGGCCATCGAGATCCTCGGCAACCTGGACGCCGAGCGGCTGTCGATCGTGTCGTTCGTCGTCCGGCGACCGGGGTCGGACGGCAAGCCGGGCACCTACCTGCACCACAACTACGTCGTCGCGCTGCTCAACGACCTGTTCGGCGTCCAGTCGCGCGGCGGCTGCTCGTGCGCCGGGCCGTACGGCCACCGGCTGCTCGGCATCGACATCGAGCGGTCGCACGAGTTCGAGCGCGAGATCGCGCACGGCTGCGAGGGCATCAAGCCGGGCTGGGTGCGGATCAACTTCAACTACTTCATCTCCGAGGCCGTGCTCGACTACGTCGTGGCTGCGGTCGCGCTGGTCGCCGAGCACGGCTGGCGGCTGCTGCAGGAGTACCGCTTCGACCCCGCCTCCGGGCTGTGGCGGCACCGCGACGGACCGGTCGAGCCGCCGTTGCGGCTGCACCAGGTGGGCTACGACGACAGCGGCGACATGACCTACCCGCACCACGACGAGCCGGTGCCGGAGAGCGCGCTGCCCGGGTACCTCGACGAGGCCCGCGAGGTCTTCGCCCGGGCCGCGGCGGCCGACGCCGACGCGCCGGCCGAGACCGGTCAGGTGTCGGCCGACTTCGAGCACCTGCGCTGGTTCGAGCTGCCCGCGGTCTGCCTGCAACCCTGACCCCGACGAGAGGAACGACCGTGGCCGCGTCCGGTGACGGCACGAAGGACAGCCCGTGGCTGCTGCGCACCCCGCCGGGGTCGGCGGAGTTCACGGTCTACCGCGACGAGGGCGCCGACCCGCCGGCGCTGGTCTGCCAGGTCGGGACCACCAAGCTCAGCTACGACCTGCGCGTCGTCGACGACCTGCACGCGATGCTGGTCGGCGCGGGCGACTGGGTGCCGCTCGGGGGCGCGGACGAGCAGAAGGCCCCCGCCGAGGGATCGGTCGAGGCGTGGGCCCGGGCGGACGACAACCCCGTAGGCGGCTGGTACGGCCTCCGCAAGGGCTACCGCGGCCGGGTCGGCGTGTACGTGCCGCCGGTCCTGGAGCACCTCGGGCTGGCCGAGGTCGAGCACAACGCGCGCAACAACCGGATGCGCGCGACCTGACCCCCCACGCGCGTCAGCCGGTGGTGGAGTCGGCCTCCGGGTCGATGCTCCGCCCGGCCCAGGTCCACGCGTACGACGTGTCCTCGCAGGCCAGCGCCGGGTCCAGCAGGTCCAGCGGGCGGAAGGTGTCGACCATGACGGCCAGCTCGTCGGTGGCCTGCTTGCCGATCGACGCCTCGACCGACCCGGGCTGCGGGCCGTGCGTGAAGCCGGACGGGTGCAGCGAGATGGATCCCTGCTCGATGCCGGCGCCCTTGCGCGACATGAAGTCGCCACCGGTGTAGAAGATCATCTCGTCCGAGTCGACGTTCGCGTGGTTGTACGGCGCCGGGATGCCGTCCGGGTGGTAGTCGAAGAGCCGCGGCACGAACGAGCACACCACGAAGTTGGGGCCCTCGAAGGTCTGGTGGACCGGCGGTGGCTGGTGCAGCCGGCCGGTGATCGGCTCGAAGTCGTGGATGGAGAACACGTACGGGTAGAGACAGCCGTCCCAGCCGACCGCGTCGAACGGGTGGTGGGCGTAGACGTACCGCGTCCAGATCGTGGAGCTGCCCGGACCACGGTGCTGCACCAGCACCTCGACGTCCTCGCCCTCGGCGGTGAACGGCTCGGCGGGCCCGCGCAGGTCGCGCTCGCAGTACGGCGAGTGCTCGAGGAACTGGCCCTTGCGCGAGAGGTAGCGCTTCGGCGGCCCGATGTGGCCGGACGCCTCGGTGACGAGGGTGCGCAGCTCGCCCCTCGGCACCCAGCGGTGCGTGGTCGACGTGGGGATGAGGACGTAGTCGCCGGCGGACACGTCGAGCGCCCCGAACACGGTCTCGACAGTCGCCTCGCCGCTCTCGACGTAGACGCACTCGTCGCCGATCGCGTTGCGGTACAGCGGCGACGGCTGGTCGGCGACGGCGTAGGAGATGCGCACGTCGGCGTTCGCCATCAGGTGCTGACGTCCGAGCACCGGGTCCTTGGCCGACGACGCACCGTCGAGCTTGTGGGTCCGGAGGTGCCGCGGCTTCAGCGGATGGTTGGGCCGGCGGGCGAAGGACGGTCCGTCGAACACCTCGCTGGACACGATCGCCGTCGGGATCCCGCGGTGGTAGAGCAGCGACGCGTCCGAGGAGAACCCCTCGACGCCCATCAGCTCCTCGGCGTACAGGCTGCCGTCGGGCTGGCGGAACTGGGTGTGCCGCTTGCGCGGGACCTCGCCGACCTGGCGGTAGTAGGGCATCGCAGCCTCCCCGGCATGACCTCGGCGACCTCGTCGTCGCGCGTGCACCCCCACCCTGCCACGCGCGGCTCGTGTCCAGCGCCTTGGCTAGGGTCGGCGGCATGGCCGGACCCGACGACCCCCTGCTGGCCGGACTCGTCGACGACGCCGCACTGTTCCCGCCGGGCAACGCACCGATGGCCCTGGCGCTGCGCGAGCACGAGGTCCGCAAGGACGAGCCCTGGTCCGGAGCCGTCGGCGTGTTCGTCTGCGCGGCCGCGCGGGTCGACGAGCTGCTCGCCGCCCGGTCCGAGCAGCAGGCGGTGCTGGTGTCGCTGGTGCTCGATCCGGCGGTGCCGGGGGTCTACGACGCGGTGCGCACCGCTGACTCCGCGGCCGGCGTCGTGGTGGTCGGCATCGAGGCGCCGCTGGCGGCTCTCGGCGAGGACGGCGCCCGGGTGCTGGCCGAGGACCTGCTCGGGTTCGAGCCGGGTGGCGGTCCGCACACGGGGTTCCTCGAGGTCCCCCGCGACGCTCCTGACTCCGCCCTCGACCTGGTCCGCGCCTCCGGCTGGCACGCGGCCAAGTACCGCACCGGCGGCGTGACCGCGGCGGCCCACCCGTCGGAGGCCGAGCTCGCGCACTTCGTGGTGGGCTGCGAGGAGCGCCGGCTGCGCTTCAAGCTCACCGCCGGCCTGCACCACGCCGTGCGCACCACGACGGCCGAGGGCTTCGAGCAGCACGGCGTGCTCAACGTGCTGGCCGGCGTCGCCCTGGCGCGTCACGGCGCCGACCGCGGCCGGGTCGCGGAGGTGCTGGCCGAGCGCGACAGCGCGCTGCTGGCCAAGGAGGTCGGGTCCTGGACCAGGTCCGACGGGCAGGCCGTGCGCGACCGGTTCCTGTCGTTCGGCTGCTGCGGCGTCGGGGAACCGCTCGGCGAGCTGCGCGCGCTCGGAGTGCTCGACGACGAGGAGGCGCTCTGGTGACCACCTGGACCGAGGTCCCCGAGGGCTCACCCTTCCCGGCGACCAACCTGCCGTACGGCGTGTTCAGCCACGACGGCGAGCTGCCCCGCGTCGGCGTCGCCCTGGGCGACCAGGTGCTCGACCTCGCTCCGCTCGCCGCCGCCGAGGGCCTCGACGGCGGCCACGCCTTCGAGGCACCGTCGCTCAACCCGTTCCTCGCGATGGGCCGGCCCGCCTGGGCCGCCGTCCGCTCCTGGCTGGTCGAGCTGCTCGAGCACGAGGGCTACCGCGAGCTCGTCGAGAGCCACCTCGTGCCGCAGGACGAGGTGCAGCTGCACCTGCCGTTCGAGGTGGCCGACTACGTCGACTTCTACTCCTCCGAGCACCACGCCGAGAACGTCGGCCGGATCTTCCGGCCCGACGGCGACGCGCTCACGCCCAACTGGAAGCACCTGCCCATCGGCTACCACGGGCGGGCCGGCACCGTCGTCGTGTCGGGCACCGACGTGGTCCGCCCGAGCGGGCAGCGCCGGCCGCCGGACGCCGACGGCCCGACGTACGGCCCGTCGGTGCGCCTGGACATCGAGGCCGAGGTCGGCTTCGTCGTGGGCGTGCCGTCCCCGCAGGGCACCCAGGTCCCTGTCGGCGACTTCCGGCAGCACGTCTTCGGCGTCTGCCTGCTCAACGACTGGAGCGCCCGCGACCTGCAGGCCTGGGAGTACGTCCCGCTCGGTCCGTTCCTCGGCAAGTCCTTCGCCACCTCGGTGTCGCCCTGGGTCGTGCCGCTGGACGCGCTCCTCGACGCCCGGGTCGCCGGCCCGGTGCAGGATCCCGCCGTGCTGCCCTACCTGCAGCGCCGCTCCGACTGGGGGCTCGACCTGCAGCTGGAGGTGTCCTGGAACGGCACGGTCGTCTCACGGCCGCCGTTCGGGCAGATGTACTGGACGCCGGACCAGCAGCTGGCGCACCTCACGGTCAACGGCGCGTCCCTGCGCACCGGCGACCTCTACGCCTCCGGCACCGTGTCCGGCCCGGCCGAGGACCAGCGCGGCTCGTTCCTCGAGCTGACCTGGAACGGCACCGAGCCGGTCACCCTCGCCGACGGCTCGACCCGTGCCTTCCTCGAGGACGGCGACGAGGTGTCGATCACCGCGTGGGCGCCGGGCGCCGAGGGCACCCGGATCGGCTTCGGCGAGGTCCGCGGCCGGGTCCTCCCGACCCGCGGCTGAAGCCGGGTGCGCGGCGGCACCCACCCGATTACGGTGGCGCGATGGCGCTCGTGCGGTGCGACTTCTTCGCGGAGTCGCTGAGCCTGAGCACGTCGATGACGGTGCTGCTGCCGCAGCGCACGACGACACAGATCGGCCTCGCCGGCGCGGTCCGCGACGGTCCGCCTCCCGTGCTCTACCTGCTGCACGGCCTGAGCGACGACGACAGCACCTGGCTGCGCCGTACGTCGATCGAGCGCTACGTCGCACCGCTCGGGCTGGCCGTCGTCATGCCGCAGGTGCACCGCAGCTTCTACACCGACGAGGTGTACGGCGGCCGGTTCTGGACCTTCGTGTCCGAGGAGCTGCCGGCGCTGGTGAGCGAGCTGTTCCGGGTCTCGACGGCCCGCGAGGACACCTTCGTCGCCGGACTGTCGATGGGCGGCTACGGCGCCCTGAAGCTGGCGCTGCGGCAGCCGGACCGGTTCGCCGCGGCGGCCAGCATGTCGGCCGTGGTCGACCTCGACTCGCCCGGCGCCCGGCGCCACCGGCCGGAGGACCCCCGGCTGATGGCGCGGGTCCTCGACGGCCGCGCGGCGGCCGGCACCGCCGACGACCTGCTGCACCTCGTCGACGCAGCCGACCCGGCGACGCTGCCCGCGCTGCACGTCAGCTGCGGCACCGAGGACGAGCTGCTCGCCGACAGCCAGCTGTTCGTCGACAGGTGCGCGACCGCAGGCGTCCCCGTCACCACGTCGTTCGGCCCCGGCGACCACGACTGGGCCTACTGGGACGACCGCATCCAGGACGTGCTCGCCTGGCTGCCGCTGCGCGCGGGCTGAACGCAGTCGCGGCTCTTCGCGGCGCCACGTCCGCCGTCCGCTCGGCTCAGAGCGCCCGGACGGTGCAGCGGCTGCCGGGACCACCCACCGTCCGCTGGTTCCGCGAATGTCGTGTGGCTCGGAGCGAAGTGGCCCCGCCAGAGGGTCGCTTTCCGCCCCCTCCAGCGGGGCCACTCGCGTGTCTCACTCACCATGCTCAAGATCCGGACGGCGAGGGGCACCGCGTCGTCCCAAGCCGCTCTGACAGCACACCGACGGTGGAAGAGCAGGCATCCGCCTAGAGGTTGCCGCGGCGCTCCTGCTCGCGCTCGATCGCCTCGAAGAGGGCCCTGAAGTTGCCCTTGCCGAAGCCGAGCGAGCCGTGGCGCTCGATGAGCTCGAAGAACACCGTCGGCCGGTCGCCGATCGGGCGGGTGAAGATCTGCAGCAGGTAGCCGTCCTCGTCGCGGTCGACGAGGATGCCGCGCGACTGCAGCTCCTCGATGGGCACCCGGACGTTGCCGATCCTGGCGCGCAGCTCCGGGTCCTCGTAGTACGAGTCAGGCGTCGACAGGAACTCCACGCCCTCGGCGCGCATGGCGTCGACGGTGCGCAGGATGTCGTTGGTGGCCAGCGCGAGGTGCTGCGCGCCGGGGCCGTCGTAGAACTCGAGGAACTCGTCGATCTGCGACTTCTTCTTCGCGATGGCCGGCTCGTTGAGCGGGAACTTCACCCGGTGGTTGCCGTTGGCGACGACCTTGGACATCAGCGCGGAGTAGTCGGTGGCGATGTCGTCGCCGATGAACTCCGCCATGTTCACGAAGCCCATGACCTTGTTGTAGAAGCCGACCCACTCGTCCATGTGGCCGAGCTCGACGTTGCCCACCACGTGGTCGAGCGCCTGGAAGAGCCGCTTCGGCGAGCCGTCACGCTTGACGTAGCCGGACGCGCGCTCGACGTAGCCGGGCAGGTAGATGCCGTCGTAGCGTGAGCGGTCGACGAGCGAGTGGACGGTGTCGCCGTACGCCGCGATGGACGCGACCCGCACGGTGCCGTGCTCGTCGGTGAGGTCGGTCGGCTCCTGCACGACGCGGGCGCCGGTGCTGCGCGCGTGGGCGATGCAGGCGTCGACGTCGGGCACCTCGAGAGCGATGTCGATGACGCCGTCGCCGTGCGCGCGGTGGTGGTCGAGCAGCGAGCTGTCCGGGGCGACGCCGCCCTTGATCACGAAGCGGCACGAGCCGCTCTTGAGGACGAACGCCTTGTGGTCGCGGTTGCCGGTCTCGGGACCGGAGTAGCCGACGAGCTCCATGCCGTAGGCCGACTGGTAGAAGTGCGCGGCCTGGGTGGCGTTGCCGACCACGAAGACCACCGCGTCCCAGCCGGTGACCGGGAACGGGTCCCGGCTGGCGTCGTACTCGACCAGGCCGACCAGCTGCTGCAGCTGCTCGGGGGAGAGCTCGGCGGCCTTCTCGGCGTCGGTGAGGGCGGGGATGGCGTGCGGGGCCGCATCGGTCGTCATGCCCAGGGATCGTGGTGCAGGGGCGACACAGTGCGCAATGTCTGCGATCCTGGCTGCACAAGCTGTCCAGTCCTGGCCTTGTCCCCGGCAGCGAGGTGCGCACGATGCCCACTCCCGACCGCCCGCACGAGGTCGACGCGCTGGACGCCGGCATCGTCGAGATGTTCGCCGCCGAGCCGCGGGTCGGCGTCCTGGAGTGCTCGCGCCGGCTCGGGGTGGCCCGCGGGACCGTGCAGGCAAGGCTGGACCGGCTGGCCCGCGACGGCGTCATCCGGGGCTGGGGGCCCGAGGTCGACCCGGCCGCGATGGGCTACGTCGTCACGGCGTTCGTCACGCTGGAGATCCGCCAGCACCACCCCGAGCGGGCAGCGCACGACGCCGTCGCCGAGCAGCTGGCCGCCGTCCCCGAGGTGCTCGAGGCGCACACCACCACGGGCACCGGCGACATGCTGGTGCGGATCGTGGCGCGGTCCAACGCCGACCTCCAGCGCGTGATCGACCGGCTGCTGGCGGCCGACGGCGTGGTCCGTGCGTCGACCGTCATCGCGCTCGACACCCAGATCAGCCCGCGCGTCCTCCCCCTCGTGCGAGTGGCCGCCGCCAACGCCTGACGGGCTGCTTCCCTGCCTTGGGTGGTCATGATGCAGTCGTTCCGACCGACACCTGGCGTGCTGCCCCGGCCGTCGTGGCCCGCGTCAGAGCGGCCGAGGACGAGGACGCAGCCGCGTGCCGCCGGCTCGCCGTCCGGTCCCGATCCCCGGTCGTCCGCTTGTCCGCATGCTGGTCTTGACCGATCCACAAGAGGCCGGTGCATGCGGCAACGGGCGGATCGGCCTGTTGCCGGCTGCACCCACCTGTTGTGGCTCTGCACTGATCGCGCGGCGGGAGCCGCAGACGGACGGCCGGCCACGCTCCCTCCTCCCAAGCCGCTCTGACCGGCACCATCCACGGCGGGTGAGCGACCTGCCGCTCTGACCGTCACCACCCACGGCGGAGAGTGACTGATCGGGCGGCGCAGCGGCGGACCGGCGCGTGTCCGGCGTGTCCGGTGCGGTCGATGCCGCGGAACCCCGGCAGATCAGGCACAGTCGACGTCAACTGCCCCGCCCTGGGGGCGACGCCGCGTCAGGATCCGCGCCATGCACGTGCTCCACCGCTCCGCCCGGCTGCTCGCCGGGGTCCTCGCCATCGGCGCCGCCGCCGTCCTCGCCCCGGCCACCGCCGCGCAGGCCGACCAGCTCCCGCTGTCGGCCCCCGACCAGGCGGTCGCCGACAAGCTCGCGATCCGCTCGCTGCGCACCGACCTCGGGACGGACCTCGCCGGCCTGGTGGTGGACCCGGCGACCGGCCAGGTCGTCTGGTCGCAGACCCCGGACGAGCGGCAGATCCCGGCGTCGAACGCCAAGATCCTCACGGCGGTCGGCGCACTGCAGGTCTTCGGCCCGACGCACCAGTTCACGACCCGCGTGATGACCGGCCGCACGGTGCGCCGCGCCGTCCTCGTCGGCGGTGGCGACCCGTCCCTCACGTCGCGCCAGCTGGGCTCGATGGCCCGCACGGTCGCTGCGGGCTTCCTCGCCCAGGGCATCAGCCGGGTGCGCGTGCAGGTCGACGACTCCCTGTTCCCCGCGCCGACCCTCGCCTACGGCTGGAAGCCGGCGTACACGATCCGTGACGTCTCCCCGGTCCGCGCCCTCGTGGTCGACCAGCACCGTCGGTGGGACACGTCGCTGGACGCCGGCGCCGTGTTCGCCCGCAGGCTGGAGAAGTGGGGCGTGCAGGTCCGCAGCGTCGCCCGGAAGACCCGGCCCGAGGGGTCGACGGTTCTCGCCGAGACCCTGGGCTCCGATCTCGGGACCATCGTGACGGCGATGCTCCAGGACAGCGACAACGACGTCGCCGAGGGTCTGCACCGGCTGGTGGCGCTGCAGGCCGGCTACCCGGCGACGTGGGCCGGCGCCCAGCTCGCCCAGCAGTCCGTGCTGGCCGGCCTCGGCATCGCGCTGACGACACCCGTGTACGACGGCAGCGGGCTCTCCCGCCGCGACCGGCTCTCCCCGTCGACCCTGGTCACCGCGCTGACGGCCGTGCTGAACCCGGCGTACCCCAACCTCGCCGGGCTGCAGAGCGGAGCCTTCCCGGTCGCCGGTGTCAGCGGCACCCTGGCGCCGAACTTCCTGCGCTACGTCACCAACCCCACCCGGTGCGCGGCCGGCCTGATCCAGGCCAAGACCGGATCGCTGTCCGGGGTGATCTCGCTCAGCGGCTTCGCGCGGGGCGCCGACGGGCAGGTCAAGGTGTTCTCGTTCCTGCTCAACCACGTGCCGTCCACGCTCACGACGCGGCGCGCCGTGGACCGGCTGGCCACCACGGTCACCGGCTGCTGGTGACGGATCCGCCCTGGTCCGGGCCTCGCTGGCCTAGGATCGAGGCCTGCCGCACCGAGGTCGGCACCTGACCGACGTGTCCCTGCCGCTGATGTCCCCGAGGTTGTCGATCATGGACCTGGAGCTTTCGACCCGTCCCCTGGACGCCCGGGCCCTCGTGACGGCCGCCGGCGAGGTGGACCTCGAGACGGCCGCTCAGCTCGGCGACCACGCGCTCGAGGCCATCCGCAACGTCTCGCCGCACCTGGCGCTGGACCTGTCCGGCGTGACGTTCATGGACTCGACCGGGCTCAAGGTGCTGCTGTCCGTCCTGCACCGGGCCGACCTGGCGCGCGGGTCGCTGGTCCTGGTGGGGACCACCCGGCCGGTGCGCCGGATCCTGGAGCTGACCGGGCTGGACGCGTCCTTCGCGCTCGTCGACACTCTGGACGACCTGCCCGAGCCGCCGGGCGTCAGCGGCGGCGCAGCGCCCACGACCTGATCAGGTCGATCCGGGCCTGCAGCTGCTCGGCGCTGGCCTGCGCAGCGGGCGGTCCCCCGCAGGCCTGCCGCAGCTCCGTGTGCACGGCACCGTGCGGGATGCCGGTGCGGTGGAACCACGCGCCGACCAGGCCGTTGAGCTCCTTGCGCAGCGCGGGTACGGCGCGGTGCAGCGCCGCTGCATGGGCGGACGCCGCTGCGGTCGCGCGCCGGCCACGCGCCACCTGGTGGGTCCGCTGCCGCTCGCGCAGCAGGGTGGCCACCTGGTCCGGCTCGAGCAGCCCGGGCAGACCGAGGAAGTCGGCCTCCTCCTCGGAGCCGACGGCGGCCTGGGTGCCGAACTCGCCGCCGTCGAAGAGGACCCGGTCGAAGGTCGCCTCGGCCTCGAGCGCCTCGAACGTGGCCTCGTCGGCCCCGGCCTCGGTCTGCTGCCGGTTGGCGTCCGCCACGAGCGCGTCCTCGGGGGCGAACAGGTCACCCTCCGCGTCGGCGCTGCGCGTCCGGTCGAGCGCGTGGTCGCGCTCCAGCTCCATCTCGCCGGCGTGCTGCAGCAGCGACGGCACCGACGGCAGGAAGACCGACGCCGTCTCGCCCCGGCGCCGGGCCCGGACGAACCGGCCCACCGCCTGGGCGAAGAACAGCGGCGTCGCGGTGGACGTGGCGTAGACGCCGACCGCGAGCCGGGGGATGTCGACGCCCTCGGAGACCATCCGGACCGCGACCATCCAGCGGTCCCCGGACGCGGCGAAGGCCTCGATCCGCGCGCTGGAACCCTCCTCGTCGGAGAGCACCACGGTCGGCGCCTCGCCCGTGATCCGGCGCAGCTGGGCGGCGTACGCCCGGGCCGAGCGGTGGTCGGTGGCGATGACCAGCCCGCCGGCGTCGGGGACGCCGCGCCGCACCTCGGTGAGCCGCCGGTCGGCAGCGGCCAGCACCTGCGGGATCCAGTTGCCCTGCGGATCCAGCGCCGTGCGCCAGGCCGACGCGGTGAGGTCCTTGGTCAGCGGCTCGCCGAGGGTCGCGGACACCTCGTCGCCGGCCCGGGTCCGCCAGCGCATCTGGCCGGAGTAGGACAGGAAGATCACCGGCCGGACGACGCCGTCGGCCAGCGCGCGGCCATAGCCGTAGGAGTAGTCGGCGGCGGACCGGCGTACGCCGTCCCGGCCGGCCACATAGGTGACGAACGGGATCGCGCTGGTGTCCGAGCGGAACGGCGTGCCGGTGAGCGCGAGGCGGCGGGTCGCGGGGTCGAACGCCTCGCGCACCGCATCACCCCACGAGCGGGCATCACCACCGTGGTGCACCTCGTCGAGGATCACGAGGGTGCGTCGGGCCTCGGTGCGCCGGCGGTGCAGCAGCGGGTACGCGGCGATCTGGGCGTAGGTCACGGCGACACCCGTGAAGTCGCCGCCGACTGCGCCCTGCGCGTTGCTGAAGCGCGGGTCCAGGTGGATGCCGACGCGGCTCGCGGCGTCGGCCCACTGGTGCTTGAGGTGCTCCGTGGGGGCCACCACCGTGACGGCCTCGACGACGCCCCGCTCGAGGAGCGCACTCGCGACGCGGAGCGCGAACGTCGTCTTGCCGGCGCCCGGTGTGGCGACCGCGAGGAAGTCGCGGGCACCCGACTGCAGGTACGCGTCGAGCGCCTCCTGCTGCCAGGCGCGCAGGGCGTCGGCGGTGCCCCAGGGGGCGCGGAGGGGGAAGGCGGGCGAGAGGTGGGAGGCGGCGCTGGTACTCATCGGTCCGGCGAGGTTACCGAGGCCCCGCGGGCGACATGCCGGGGTCCCGACGTACCGGGCGAAGACACCCGGAGGTGCTAGAGCGTGTCGCCGCCGCGCACCCGGACCGCTGCCACCGCGCCGACCAGGCACATCACGGCCATGATCGCGTCGACCACGAGGTAGGGCCGGGCGCCGGCCGCGTGCCCCGCGGTGAGCGAGGCGAAGACGGCGCCGGCGGCACCGATGCTGAGCACCGAGCCCAGGGCGTCGCTCACCTGCAGCGACGCGGAGTTGGCGCCCTGGTCGGCGACGGGAGACAGCTCCAGCACCAGCACGCTCAGGGACGTGAGGCCGAGCCCCATGCCCAGCCCGGCGACCGTCCAGCCGACCGCCGCGGACACCGCCGGCACCGAGTCGACCGTCGCGGCGGCCGCCAGGCCGATGCCGACCAGGACGAGCAGGAAGCCGGTGCCCACGAGCACCCATCGAGGGGTGCGCAGTGCGGGCCGTCCCTGCAGCCAGGCTCCGAGCGTCCAGGTCAGGGCGGCCCCGGTGAGGGAGGCCCCGGCGAGAGTCGTCGCGAGGTCGCGCTGCTGCACGAGCATGAGCGGGATGAAGGTCTCGGCACCGAAGAAGGCGCCGGCCATGACGCCACGAAGGACGACGACCGTCGGCAGGCCCCGGCCCAGCCGGAAGCTGCGCGGTGGCAGCAGCCGCGGCACGCCGATGCCCAGCAGGACGACCGCCACGGCAAGAAGCCCGCCCGCCAGCGCCGGCCGTTCGGACAGCTGCTGGCCGGCGAGCTGGAAGAGCCCCGCGCCGGCGGCGGCGAGCACGGCACCCGGCAGCCGGCTTCGGCGCCGGCGCTCGACCCGAGCGCCGCCAGCCGGCCCGTCGAGCCCGCGCAGGTGCGGGCCGACGAGCAGGCCGGCGCCCACGAGCAGCGGCAGCACGCCGAGGAACACCCATCGCCACGACACGTGGTCGGCGAGCAGCCCGGCCACGGGCGGACCGACCAGTGACGGCACGACCCATCCGCTGGAGATGGCCGAGAAGGCACGCGGCCGCAGCTCGGCGGGGAAGGCCCGCCCCACGACGACGTAGAGCGAGACGACGTTGAGGCCGGCCCCGAACCCCTGCACGGCGCGGGCCATGACGAGCACCAGCATCGACTGCGCCGCACCGGCGACCACCAGGCCGATGCCGAACGTCACGGCCGCGACGACGAACGGGACCACCGGGCCGCGACGGTCGGACACCTCGCCGGCGACGACCATCCCGAGCAGGCTGGTCGTGAGGAAGACCGAGAAGGCCAGGCCGTACTGCTGCAGGCCGCCCAGCTCGCGGGCTGCGACCGGCATCGCGGTCGCCACCGCGATCGCCTCGAACGCCACGGCCACCACGACGCCGACGACGCCGACGACGAGCGATCGGTACTCGGGAGAGAGCAGGCGTGGCGGCGGCGCGGTCACGCCGGTGGGCGCGGGGCGGGTGGCGCGCTCGTCGGCGATGTCGATGGACATGACTCCAGATGATGAGACCTGAACCGCACTTCACGTCAAGGCCGGTGCGGCCGCGACCTGGTGCGGGACCGGAACGCCGAGTCTCCTCGGCGGTCCGGTCCCGTCGTCAGCCGGGTGGGCGGCTACGCCCGGTAGGCCCGCCACGCGTCGCTCATCCGCTGGACCTGGCCGGCGGTGAACTCGTCCATGCAGCTGTCCTGCGTGTAGTCCATGAAGTTGTGGATCGGGTCGACGCCCGGGTCCTTGAGGCAGGTGTCGCGGTCGACGGGGCAGTTGAAGGCCGGCGACTGCTCGGCCGCCGTGTCGGCGACCTGGTCGCCGTGGGCAGAGCAGCCGTTCTGGAACGTGTGGTAGAGCCCGAGCCAGTGGCCGACCTCGTGGGTGCCGGTATCGCCCTCGCTGTAGATGTCGAGGTTCCCGCCCGGCATCGACTCGTCGAGGATGACGACGCCGTCGCTGGTCTGCTGGTCGTGGAAGTTCTGCGGGAACGTCGCCCAGCCGAGCAGGTTGTCGCCGATGTTCGCCGTGTAGATGTTCAGGGTGGACCCGCCGCCCTTGCGCAGCGCGGCCTTGGCCTGGCGCTCGGCCTGTGTGCTCGGCGTCATCGTGTACCAGGCCGCGTTGACGGTCCAGTCGATGCCGACCTGCCGGAACCGGAAGGGCGTCGCCGCCGCGGTCGGCGAGGTGGTGCCGGCGTACGACGCGTTGAGCACAGCGGTCTGGTTGGCGATGAGGCGCGTCCAGCGGGACCTCTCTGCCTTGCTCAGCGCGTGGTCACTGATGACGTGGTACCACGTATCGATGGTGACCGAGCCGGTGGCCAGGGCGGCCGCACGCTTGGGGTTGCCGAGCTTGGTGACCTGGTCGGCGGTCAGCGAGTTGGGGTCCTTGGCAGCGGTGCCCCCGGCCTTGGCGCGGGCCGCGCCCGCGGCGTCCGGCGAGAAGCACGCGGCCGACGCGGCCGTCGAGGCGGCCGGCGCGGTGAGGCCCAGCGGCACCAGGGCGAACGCGAGGGCGGCGAGCGAGGACGTACGACGGGGCAGGCGCATGTGAGGAGATCCTCCCGGGTTGCGAGCACGCAGACCGCAGGACCGTAACCCGTGACCCCCGACGACGGGAAGACTTCCTGCCGCCGAACGGCGCTATCCGATGACGATGCGTGGATCGGCGGTCTCCCACCGTCGCGGCGGCTGGTCACGAACGGCGAGTCAGGGGCGAACCCCCGGGCTCAGGACTTGTGGCCCTCGCCGCCGTCGTCGCCGGGCGGCATCCCCTCGAAGACCTCCTGGCACATCGGGCAGACCGGGAACTTCTTCGGGTCGCGCCCGGGCACCCAGACCTTGCCGCAGAGGGCGATCACGGGGTCGCCGGACAGGGCAGACTCGAGGATCTTCTCCTTCTTCACGTAGTGCGCGAAGCGTTCGTGGTCGCCGTCTCCGTGCGAGGTCTGCGGGACGCGCTCGACCTCCAGCTCGAGGACGGTGCCGCCGCGGGGGTCGTCGAGGCCGGGCTGGCCACCCGCTGGCTGCTGCTCGGGTCCGGTGGTGGTCATGCCGACGAGTCTAGGACGCCGCCACGAGCGGCCCGCGGCTCAGTTGAGCGACGGGTCGTCGAGGTAGGTCGACACCATCGCGAGGTCGCCGCCCTGACGTCGCAGCACCACCCGCCACAGGTCCTCCGGCCGGTCGCTGAAGGCGTCCCCGCCGTCGTCGGCGGTGAGCCCGCCGAGCCAGGCGTCGACGACGTACCAGGCTCCCTCGGCGAGCTCGTCCTCCAGCTGTCCGGCAGACCAGCCGCTGTAGCCGGCGAAGATGCGCAGCCGGGTGACCTCCGCGGCCAGGACCTCGGGCGGCACGTCGAGGTCCACGAGCCCGATCCGGCCGGCCACCCGGCGCCAGCCGAGCGGCTCGTCGTCGCCTGCGCCGGGGACGAGGGCAAGGCCGAGCGCCGAGTCGAGCGCGACCGGCCCGCCCTGGAAGAGGACGCCCGGCTCGGATGCGAGCGGCTGCCAGACCGGTAGCACCACGGACACGTCGACGGGGGTCGGCCGGTTGATGACGACGCCGAGCGCGCCGTCCTCGTCGTGGTCGAGCACCAGCACGACGCTGCGCTCGAACGTCGACTCACCCAGCGCCGGTGTCGCCACCAGGAGGCGTCCGGTCAGCGTCGCCGACGGGGCCAGATCGGTCACCCACCCATGATGCCCGGCCCAGCAACCACCCGGCGAGGACACCGAGAGCGACGCCGGCCAGGTCCGCCAGGACGTCGGCGGCGTCGCCGCTGCGGTGCGGCAGCACCCAGTGCTGCACCAGCTCGCTGACCACGGCGTGCGCAGCGACCACCGGCACCCACCAGCGGGCGGCCAGCCCGGCCCGCAGGCCCGCGAGCGCCACCGACGCGAACGTCGCGACGTGGACGACCTTGTCGATGCCGGGGAACGCCGGGGCGCCGCCTGAGTCGGGCGCATAGAGCACCACGAGGTGCACCGCGACGAGCAGGACGAGGGCGACCCGCCAGCGGCGGGTGGCGGTGCTCACGCGTGCAGCGGCTCCGGCTCGACGGGCGCGGCGGAGGTGCCGGCGTCCCGGACGGCCTTGCTGACGGCGGCGGCGACAGCGCTCGAGACGTCGGGGTGGAAGACGCTCGGCACGATGTACGCGGCGTTCAGCTCGTCGGGCGACACGACGGCGGCGAGTGCGCGGGCGGCCGCGATGAGCATGTCGACCGTGATCGAGTGGCTGGCGGCGTCGAGCAGGCCGCGGAACACGCCGGGGAAGGCCAGCACGTTGTTGATCTGGTTGGGCAGGTCGCTGCGGCCGCTGGCGACGACCGCGGCATGCTCCGAGGCGGCCACCGGGTCGACCTCCGGCACCGGGTTGGCCAGGGCGAACACGATCGCGTCGTCGGCCATCGTGGCGATGTCGTCGCCCGTGAGGATGTTGGGCGCCGAGACACCGATGAACACGTCGGCACCGGGCAGCACGTCGCGCAGCGCACCGGTGCGTCGGTCGGCGTTCGTGCGGGCGGCGACCGCCACCAGCTCGGCGGCCAGCCCCTCGCGCTCGGCGTGCACGACACCGTCCTTGTCGGCGACCACGACGTGCTGCATCCCTGCCTCCTGCAGCACGTCGAGGATCGCCATGCCCGCGGCGCCCGCGCCCGAGAGCACCACGCGAACCTCGGAGAGCTGCTTGCCGACGACCTGCAGCGCGTTGAGCAGGGCGGCGAGGACCACGATCGCGGTGCCGTGCTGGTCGTCGTGGAAGACGGGGATGTCGAGGCTGGCCCGCAGCCGGCGCTCCACCTCGAAGCAGCGCGGCGCCGAGATGTCCTCGAGGTTGATCCCCGCGAACACCGGGGCGATCAGCTCCACGGCGCGGACGATCTCGTCGACGTCCTGCGTGTCGAGGCAGATCGGGAAGGCGTCGATGCCGGCGAACCGCTTGAACAGCGCGGCCTTGCCCTCCATCACCGGCAGCGCCGGGATCGCCCCGAGGTTGCCCAGCCCGAGGACCGCGGAGCCGTCGGTGACCACCGCGACGGTGTTGCGCTTGATGGTCAGCCGGCGGGCGTCGGACGGGTTCTCCGCCAGGGCCAGGCAGACCCGCGCGACACCCGGCGTGTAGATCATCGACAGGTCGTCGCGGTTGCGGATCGGGACCTTCGGGTTGATCTCGATCTTGCCGCCCAGGTGGACCAGGAAGGTCCGGTCCGACACCTTCCCGATCGTCACGCCATCGACCTGCGCCAGCGCCTCGGTCAGCCGCTGGGCGTGCTCGGTGTCGCTGGCCGCGCAGGTCACGTCGATCTGCAGCCGCTCGTGCCCGGACGCGGTGACGTCGAGGGCGGTGACGATGCCACCCGCCTGCTCGACCGCGTGCGTCAGCTGGCTGACCGCGTTGCCGCGAGCCGGGACCTCGAGCCGCACGGTGATGGAGTACGAGATGCTCGGCACGCTGGGCTGGCTGCTCACGGCGCCGATCGTCCCAGACCGTACGTGAGCCGAGTCACCCCACCCGCCTGTCGCGATCAAGAACTGCCGCCTGCGCGTCGATACTCGGGGAACAAGGAGGTTTCGCCGCGCCGGCCACGGCAACAACCAGCGGCGGAAGGTGGATCCCATGATGTTCCTCGCGCTGCTCGTCCCGTTCGGCCTGCTGGCCGTCCTCCTCGGGATGGACCGGCTCGAGCGCTGGACCCTCGACGCCACGGCCTCGGCCGTCGAGCGCGACGAGCCCTGAGCCGAACCGCACCGCCCGAGCCTCCCGTGTCACCTGCGTGCCGTTCCGCCCTCGGCGGGACGGCACTCGTGCGTCCAGGGTCGCTTCACGATCCACTGACCCCGCCGTCGCGGCTCCGTCAGAACCGCCGGGACGAGGGCGCCCGCAGCCGCCCGGTCGGCCGCCGTCGGCCCCTCCCCCGCCGTCCACACGGAAAGCTCGTTTGCGACCTGGGTCACGGGACACGCCGTGGAGCCCCGGCGTGTCCGGGGCTCAGGTCGCAAACGATCAACGCTGCGGCGGGACGGACCCCAAGGGCCGGTGGTCAGCGGCGAGGGAGGCGGACGACGCTGACGAAGAAGTCGTCGATCTGGCGGACCACGTCGATGAACCGCTCGAAGTCGACCGGCTTCGTGACGTAGGCGTTGGCGTGCAGCGAGTAGCTGCGCAGCACGTCGTCCTCGGCCTCGGACGTCGTGAGCACGACCACCGGGATGCTGGACAGGTCCGGGTCGGACTTGATCGCGTCGAGGACCTGGCGGCCGTCCATCCGAGGCAGGTTCAGGTCGAGCAGGACCAGGTCCGGGCGAGGCAGGCCGGCGTACTCGCCCTCGTTGCGGAGGAACGCCATCGCCTGCTCGCCGTCGTTGACGACGTGCAGCTGGTTGTGGACCTTGTAGTCCTCGAACGCCTCTCGCGTCATCAGCACGTCGCCCGGGTCGTCCTCGACCAGGAGCACCTGGATCTCGCGCTCAGCCTCGAACGGTTGCGTCATGCGACGTCCTCTCGGTCTCGTCCGTCTCCGGCTCCGGCTCGTCGTACGCCGGCTCCGGCTCAGCCTGTCGTTCCGGCAGCGTCCAGCGGAACACCGCCCCCGGCGTGTCGCGCGGCGCGGTGTCCAGCCAGAGCCGACCGCCGTGGTGCTCGACGATCTTCTTGCACATGGCCAGTCCGATGCCGGTGCCCGTGTAGGTGTCCCTGCCGTGCAGCCGCTGGAAGATGACGAAGATCTTGTCGGCGTACTGCGGCTCGATGCCGATGCCGTTGTCGGTGCACGCGAACTCCCACACCCCCGCTGTCGCCGAGGGGCTCGCCGACAGGTGCACCCGGGGCGGGTCGTCGCCGTGGAACTTCAGCGCGTTGCCGACAAGGTTCTGGAACAGCTGCACCAGCAGGCTCGGGTCGCCCTCCACCGTCGGCAGCGGGTCGTGCGTGACGACAGCGTCGGACTCCTCCAGCGCGGAGTCGAGCTGGCGCACGGCCTGAGCCAGCACCTCCTCGAGGTCGGCCTCCTGGAAGCCCGTCGAGTGGCGGCCGACCCGGGAGAACATCAGCAGGTCCTGGATGAGCTGCTGCATCCGCTTGGCCCCGTCCACCGCGAACTCGATGTACTGATCGCCGCGCTCGTCGAGCTGGCCCTTGTAGCGGCGCTCGATGAGCTGGCAGAAGCTGGCGACCTTGCGCAGCGGCTCCTGGAGGTCGTGCGAGGCGACGTAGGCGAACTGCTCGAGCTCGGTGTTGGACCGGCGCAGGTCCTCGGCCTGCGCCTCCACCTGGGCCCGGGCCTCGGTCGCCGCGGTCCGGGCCATCTCGGCGAGGGAGGCGTTGGCGACGACCCGGGCCCGCATCCGGTCGACCTGACCGGCGAGGACGACGATCTCCCGGGGTGCGTCCTCGGCGACCTCGACACGGTGGGTCAGGTCCCCCGCCTCCACCAGGTCGACCTCGCTGCCGAGCCGGCCGAGCGGTCGGATGACCCAGCGCCGGACCGCCCAGAACGTCGCGACCGCGAGCACCGCGACGCCGATCAGGGCGACGAGGAGGATGACGTCGAGCCGGTGCCGGCTGCGGGTCAGCGCGGCCTGCGCCTCGGTGCGCGAGGCCTGCACGGGCTGCCGCAGGTCGGCCACTGCCGTCCGGATGGCGTCGAAGGTGGCCAGGCCGGCCTCCACGTCCGAGAACGGCTGCTGCTGGCTGACGCCGTCGGCGCGCACCCTGGCGATCGCGGGCTCGGCCACCTCGCGGCGCCAGGTCCGGCCGGCCGCCTCGACCGCGTCGACCTTCGCGAGCAGGTCCGGCCGGTCGGCCAGCAGGCCGCGGAGGTGCCGCACCGTCTGCCGCTCGGTGGCCCGCCCGTCGACGTACGGCGCGAGGAAGCTGTCGCGCCCGCCGGCCAGGAAGCCGCGGACCCCGGTCTCCTGGTCGCTGAAGGACCCGGCGAGCGTCTCGGTGTCCAGCAGTGCCGGACCGTAGACGTCGACCCGGTC
Source organism: uncultured Actinomycetota bacterium (assembly GCA_963746175.1). Lineage (GTDB taxonomy): Bacteria > Actinomycetota > Actinomycetes > JACCUZ01 > JACCUZ01 > CAVVAH01. The sequence goes on from CAVVAH010000004.1 coordinate 27,888, forward strand.
CCTGGTCGCGTGGCCGAGCTGCACCAGCGAGACCACGGTTGCGATCGTCAGGAGGACGGTCACGATCGCGGTGAGCAGGAAGAGCCGGGTCAGCCCGAGCTGGAGGGAGCTGCCGCTGGTCATCGACCCTGCCAGGACAGCAGCACCACCGCGACGTCGTCGGTGAGCTCGCCCCCGTTGCGCTCGCGCACGTCGGCGAGCAGGGTGTCGAGCAGCTCGTCACCGCCGAGGCCGCGCTCCAGCAGTCCCTCGATCAGTGCGTACAGCCCGGCCTCGCCCAGCCGCCGCCCCGGTGCCTGGCCGTCGTAGCCCTCCAGCAGCCCGTCGGTGAACAGAGCGATCGTGCCGTTGGCGGCGACGACCGGGTGCTCGGCAGCGTGCCAGTGGTTGTCGTCGAGGACGCCGAGGGCGACGCCGGCATCGCCCTCCGGGACCGGCTGGACGGAACTGCCCTCTACGACCAGCGGCAGCGGGTGGCCCGCGCGCCACATCCGCAGCCGGCCGGCTGACGGGTCGACCCGCACCATCGCCACGGTCGCGAACACCTCGTCGGTGGAGCGCTCGCTCACGAGCACGGCGTCCATGATGGGGAAGATGCGGTCCGGGTCCGTCCCCGAGAGGACCAGGGTGCGCCACGCGATGCGCAGGCAGACGCCGAGGGCCGCCTCGTCGGGACCGTGCCCGGCGACGTCTCCGATCAGGCCGAAGACGGAGCCGTCGTCACACTCGATGACGTCGAAGAAGTCGCCGCCGAGCAGGGACTGGTGACGGCCGGGTCGATAGCTGGCGTCGACCGTGAACTGCCCGGTGCGCAGCAGCGCCTCCGGCAGCAGACCGCGTTCCAGTCGCGCGTTCTCCGCGGCCCGTGCCTCCGACGCGAACAGCCGTCGCAACGACTCGTCGGCGCGCTTGCGCTCGACCGCGTAGCGGATCGCCCGCATGAGCAGCTGACCGTCGATGCTGCCCTTGACGAGGTAGTCCTGGGCGCCGACGGCGACCGCCTCGGTGCCGCGGAACTCGTCGGACAGACCGGTCAGCACCAGGACCGCGATGCTCGGCGCGAGCTCGAGAACGGCGGTCAGCGCGTCGAGGCCGGAGGCGTCCGGGAGGCCGAGGTCGAGCAGCACGCAGTCGACGTCGCCGGGAAGCACCGCCGACGCCTCCGAGACGCTGCGGGCGCGCAGCAGCTCGACCTGCGAGCCGGCGTCGATGAGCTGCTCCCGGACCAGGAAGGCGTCGCCCTCGTCGTCCTCGACGAGCAGGACGCGCAGCGTCGACGACGACAGGTGGCTGTTGTCGGCGTCCACGACGCCCACGCGCTCGGCACTCATCGGGGCGAGGTCTCAGAGGTCACCAAGTGCTCCCTCGGCGAGCAGGACGTCGCCGAAGGACTCCCAGGCGGCATCGCCGGGCGAGCCGACCTCGAACCACACGGTCTTGCCGAGACCCTCGGCGACCTGGTCGGCGCCCCAGCGCAGGGCGAGCTGGTCCAGCAACCGCAGTCCCCTGCCGGTCGCCGACTCGACCGCGAAGCGGTTCAGGCGAGGCGGGACCGGCGAGGAGTCGCGGACCTCGACGCGCGCGGTCTCACCCTGGTCGCTCACCGTGAGGATCACGTCGCTGCGCGCGTGCAGCACGGCGTTGGTCACGACCTCCGAGACGAGCAGCACGACGGTGTCGACGTCGGCGCCGCTGTCACGGAGCTGCTCCCGTGCGTGCCGGCGGGCGACGGGAACGCTGTCCGTGGTCGGCGGGAGCCGCAGCTGACTCATGGGCGCCTCACGGCGGACAGGCTATCGCCTGGGACGTCCGGATCGTCCTAGCGCGAACGGCCCTCGTCGCGTGCCCGTTTGGCTGCTGCCAACCGGGCCCGGAGCTCGTCGCGGTCCAGCTGCTGTGCCTGGTCCGGCGTCGGGGCCGTGCCGCCGAGCCGCGCCGGCAGCCACCAGGAGTCGTCGGGACCGGACGGCTCGTCGGGATAGGTCTTCTGCGCGTCGTGCAGCATCTGCTCCATCCGGGCCCGCAGCTCCGCGGTGACGGCGGTGTAGTCGCTGCCGGCGGCAACAGGCATCGGGCCGCCGGCGACCACCGAGATCGGGGTCCGGGTGCGCCCCATCTGCTTCGGGCGGTCCTTCGTCCAGACCCGCTGCGATCCCCAGATCACGGTCGGCAGGACGGGGACGCCGGCCTCCGCCGCCATCCGTACCGCACCTGCCTTGAACTCCTTGAGCTCGAACGACCGGCTGATGGTCGCCTCGGGGAAGACGCCGACGATCTCGCCGGCGCGCAGGGCGTCGACGGCGGCGCGGTAGGAGCCGCCACCGGCGTCACGGTCGACCGGGATGTGGTGCATGCCGCGCATGAGCGGGCCCATGACCTTGTGCTGGAACACCTCCTGCTTGGCCATGAAGCGGACCAACCGCTTGGACGGCAGGGCGGCGAAGCCGGCATAGGTGAAGTCCATGTAACCGACGTGGTTGATCGCCATGACGGCGCCACCGGAACGGGGGACGTTCTCGCCGCCCTGGATGTCGAAGCGCAGACCCTGCGCCGCGAACACCGCCCGCGCGAGCCCGATCACGGGGCGGTAGACGAGCTCAGCCATCAGCGGTGGACCTCGAGCGCGTCCAGGAGGAGGTCGACGGCGTCGTCGACCTCACCGGCTCCGTTGACGGTGACGTCGGGGTGCTCCGGCGGCTCGTAGCCCTGACCGACACCGGTCATGTTCGGCAGGGTGCCGGCCTTCGCCTTGGCGTAGAGACCCTTGGGGTCCCGCTCGACGACGACCTCGGCCGGGGTGTCGACCCACACCTCGAGGAAGTCGCCCTCCGCGAAGAGGCCCTTCGCCGCGCGACGGTCGCCGCGGAAAGGCGACACCAGCGACACGATGACGATGAGCCCCGCGTCGGCCATCAGCTTCGCCGTCTCGGCCACCCGGCGGACGTTCTCCGCGCGGTCCTCCGGCGTGAAACCGAGGTCCTTGTTGAGCCCCGTCCGCACGCCGTCGCCGTCGAGGACGTAGGTGTGCAGGCCCAGCCCGTGCAGCGTCCCCTCCAGCGCGTCGGCGATCGTCGACTTGCCGGCGCCGGGGAGGCCGGTCAGCCAGAGCACCCGTGGCCGCTGGTTCTTCAGCGTCGCGCGGGCCTCGCGGTCGACGGTGAAGGTGTGCGGCACGACGTTGTGCGCGCGGCGCAACGGGTGCCGCACCAGGCCCGCAGCCACCGTGTCGCGGCTGACCCGCTCGACGAGCAGGAAGCCGCCGGTGTCGCGGCTGAGCTGGTAGGGGTCGAGCGGGACCGGGGTGTCGGTCGAGATCTCGACCAGGCCGATGTCGTTCATCTTCAGGGTGCGGGCAGCCATCTCCTCGCCGGAGACGACGTCGCGCCGGTTGCGGATCGCGGTGACCACGGCGGGCACAGCGAGCGAGCCGGCCAGCAGCAGGTACGAGCGGCCGTGCCGCAGCTCCTCCTCGCCGGTCCACACCAGGTCGGCGGCGAACGCGGTGGCCGGTCGGGGGTACTCGCTCTCGGCAAGACCCTCGGCCGGAGCCACGACCAGGTCGCCGCGCGTGACGTCGGTCTCGGTCTCGAGGGTGAGGACCACCGCCTCGTCGGCGCCGGCCTCGTCGACGTCCTTGCCGCCGACGAGAACGCGCTCGACGGTCGTCGTGGAGCCCTTGGCGTTGACGACCACCTTGTCGCCGGGTCGGACCTTGCCGGCGATGACGGTGCCGGCGTAGCCGCGGAAGTTGTCGGCCCGGACGATGTACTGGACGGGCAGCCGGAACGGCGCCGCGGTGTGGTCCTCGGTCTCCGCAGGGCGCCAGGACGTCAGCGCCTCGAGCACGGTCGGGCCGTGGTACCAGCCCATCTCGGTGGACTTCTCGATGACGTTGTCACCGGTCAGGGCGCTGACCGGGACGACCTGGACGTCCTCGAGGTCGAAGCGCGCCGCTGCCGACCGGATCTCGCCGGCGAACTCCTCGAACGCCACGTGCCGGAAGCCGACCGCGTCCATCTTGTTGATGGCCACGATCACGGTGCGGACGCCCATGAGCGCGCACACGGTCAGGTGCCGGTGCGTCTGCGGCCGGATGCCACGCGAGGCGTCCACCAGCAGGATCGCGACGTCGGCGGTGGAGGCCGCCACGGCCATGTTGCGGGTGTACTGCTCGTGGCCCGGGGCGTCGGCGATGATGGCGCGCCGCCCGGTGGGCAGGTAGAGGTGCCGGTAGGCGACGTCGATGGTGATGCCCTGCTCGTGCTCGGCCTCCAGGCCGTCGGTGAGCATCGAGTAGTCGACCTCCCCCTTGGGGATGGTCGATCCGCTCCGGCGGGTGTTGCGCGCGTAGTCGAGGATGTCGTCGGGCACGCTCTCGGTCTCGGCGAGCAGCCGGCCGATCAGGGTCGACTTGCCGTCGTCGACCGACCCGCAGGCGACGACCCGGACGATCGGGTGCTCGGCCAGCGCGACGTCGTCGAGGCGCTCGGTCGTGGCGGTGCCGGCCATCAGAAGTACCCCTCGGTCTTCTTGCTCTCCATCGAGCCGCCACCCTCGCCGTCGATGAGTCGCCCCGACCGCTCGGAGCGACGGTCGACGAGCATCTCCTCGAGCAGGTCTTCGAGGGTGTCAGCGGTGGACTCCACGGCCGCGGTCAGCGGGTAGCAGCCGAGGGTGCGGAAGCGGACGTTGCGCATCTCCGGCTGCTCGCCGTCGCGCAGCGGGTACCGGTCGTCGTCGATCATGATGAGCTGGCCCTCGCGGTCGACGACCGGCCGCTCCTTGGCGAAGTACAGCGGGACGACCTCGATGTTCTCGCGCTGGACGTAGCGCCAGACGTCGAGCTCGGTCCAGTTCGACATCGGGAACACCCGCATCGTCTGGCCCTCGGAGAGCTGGGTGTTGGCGGTGCGCCAGAACTCCGGCCGCTGCTTGCGCGGCTCCCAGCGGTGGCCGGGCTCGCGCAGCGAGAACACCCGCTCCTTGGCCCTAGACCGCTCCTCGTCGCGGCGGGCCCCGCCGAAGGCGGCGTCGTACCCGCCCTCGTCGAGCGCCTCGCGCAGCGCGACGGTCTTCATGATCCGGGTGTACTCGTGGGTGCCGTGGGTGAACGGCGTGACGCCGTCCTTCACGCCCTCCTGGTTGGTGTGCACCAGGAGCTCGACGCCGAGCTCCTTGGTCACCCGGTCCCGGAACTCGATCATCTCCCGGAACTTCCACGTCGTGTCGATGTGCAGGACCGGGAACGGCACCTTGCCCGGCGCGAAGGCCTTGACGGCGAGGTGCAGCAGGACGGAGCTGTCCTTGCCGATGCTGTAGAGCATCACGGGGCGGCGGAACGCGCCGGCGGCCTCACGGAAGATGTGGATGGCCTCGGCCTCGAGCGCGTCCAGGACGGCGTCGGGCGCGATGGCCGCCTCGGCAGCAGACGACATGCGTGGATGACCTCTCAGACCTAGGGCGGCGCCCACCGCTGCGCAGGGGCGGACCGTCATTCTGCCTGCCCGGACCCGCTCCGGCCCAATCGCGGTCCTCGCCCGGCATCCAGCGCGTCATCGGCCGTGCATGGTGGGGGCGCCGCGGCTTTCCCACCGTTGGTCGTGCGGGTCAGAGCAGGCCTGGGACGACGTGGCTGCCCGGGCCGCCCGCCGTCGGTCAGCTGCACCTCGGTCAGCGGGTGACCAGCAGGTGGACGGGATCGGTCCGCATCTTCGGCACATATCCGGGCGTCACTCGTGGGAGCGACCGTGACTTCGCCCACAGCGGACGGGAGTTCACCGAAAACCCGTCGACGGCTGTCGGAGCCCGCGCCTAGGCTCCTGGGCGGTACGAAACGGTTTCGTTTCGTACGCGTGAACTGACCGCCACATCCTCCAGGGAGCACCGATGGCCGCCGCCGGACGCGAGGTCGCGATCTGCGACGCCGCGCTCGCGCTGCTGCTGGAGGTCGGCTACGACCGGATGAGCATGGACGCCGTCGCGGCCCGCGCCAGGGCCAGCAAGGCGACCATCTACCGGCGCTGGCCGGGCAAGCAGGAGCTGGTCCTCGACGCCGTCCGGGCGCGAGGGCCGGGGCTGGTGGTCACCGAGGACACCGGGAGCCTGCGCGGCGACCTGGTGGCGACGTACTCGGCCGCCCGTCACGGCAGCGCGGCCGACGACGCCGACCTGATCGCCGGCGTCTTGCGTGCGATGCGCAGCACGCCGGAGCTCGCCGACTGCATCCGCACCGAGGTCGTCGAGAGCAAGTGCGACGTGAGCCGGACCCTGGTCGCCCGAGCCGTCGAGCGCGGCGAGCTGCCGCCCGACGTCGATCCACTGCTCGTCCACGAGGTGGCCAGCGCGCTCTGGTTCCACCGCGTCCTCGTTGTCGGTGCGCCGGTGGACGATGCCTTCATCGCCCACGTCGTCGACGACGTCATCCTGCCCATGCTGGACCGAAGCAGTCGGTCCACCCGTTTGATGGAGACACAGTGACCGACCCGAACCGCCCCTCGGGCGAGGCCCTGGACGGAGCGCACAGCGCCTCCGCCGTCGAGCCGGACCCCAAGCGCTGGCTCGCCCTGGCGGTGCTCGCCGCGGCCCAGCTGATGATCGTCCTCGATGCATCGATCGTGAACATCGCGCTGCCGTCGGCCCAGGCCGACCTCGACATCTCCAATGCCAACCGGCAGTGGATGGTCACGGCGTACACGCTGGCCTTCGGCAGCCTCCTGCTGCTGGGTGGCCGGATCGCCGACTACACCGGCCGCAAGCGCACGTTCATCATCGGCCTGCTCGGCTTCGCCGGCGCCTCGGCGATCGGCGGCTTCGCGCCGAACCAGGAGCTGCTTTTCGCGGCGCGCGCCCTGCAGGGCGGGTTCGCCGCCCTGATGGCGCCCGCCGCGCTGTCCATCGTGACCGTGACGTTCACGGACCCGAAGGAGCGCGCCAAGGCGTTCGGCGTCTTCGGTGCCCTCGCCGGCGGTGGCGCGGCCATCGGCCTGATCGTCGGCGGCGTCCTCACCGAGTACGCCTCGTGGCGCTGGTGCCTCGGCGTGAACGTTCCCGTCGCGCTGATCGTCGCCGGCTTCGCGTTCCCGCTCGTGCACGAGAGCAAGGCCCACGGCGACACCCGCTACGACGTGCCCGGCGTGCTGCTCGCCACGCTCGGCCTGTTCTCGCTCGTCTACGGCTTCACCGAGGCCGCCCGCGCCAAGAACCCGAGCGACCCGACCGACACGTCGGTGCAGGGCTGGACCGCCGCGTCGACGGTCACGTTCCTCGTCGCCTCCGTCGTGCTGCTCGTCGCGTTCGTGTGGTGGGAGACCCGGGCCAAGAACCCGATGCTGCCGCTCCGCGTCGTCCTCGACCGCAACCGCGGTGGCTCGTACCTGACGTTCCTCCTGGTCGGTGCCGGGCTGTTCGCGATGTTCCTGTTCCTCACGTACTACTTCCAGATCAACCTGGGGTACAGCCCGCTCAAGTCCGGCTTCGCCTTCCTGCCGTTCAGCGCGGGCATCATCCTGACGGCCGGCGTGGTGGCGCAGCTGCTCCCACGGTTCGGGCCCAAGCCGATCATGGTCCCGGGCCTCGTCATGGCGGTGGCCGGCATGCTGCTGCTCACGCAGATCACGGCGGACACGGCGTACTGGACGCACGTCCTGCCCGCCGAGCTGCTCATGAGCATCGGGCTCGCGGGCGTCTTCATCCCGGCGTCCAGCACGGCCTTGATCGGTGTCGGTCACCACGACGCCGGTGTCGCCAGCGCGGTGCTCAACACCTCGCAGCAGATCGGTGGCTCGCTCGGTACGGCGCTGCTCAACACGCTGTTCGCCGGCGCGGTGACGAGCTACTTCGCCGACAACCTCACCAACCCGGCCGACGCCGAGAAGCTGACGCCGAGCGCCCTGATCCACGGCTACCACGTGTCGTTCTTCTGGGGCGCGGTGCTGCTCGCGGCGGCGCTCGTGGTGGCACTGGTGTTCATCAACGCCCGCAAGGAGGACGTCCCGACGGACGAGGAGATCGCGGCCGCGGCCGCCGTCTGACCTCGCGCACCGCACCGACGGCGGTGTCACTGCCCTGGGGCGGCGACACCGCCGTCGGTGCGTTGGGCACAATGGCGCGGGTGACCAGGGTGGCGGTGGCCGCACCCAACGTGGCCGCAGCCGAGGCGGGGGCCCGGGTGGGGGCCGACGGGGGCGGTGCCGTCGACGCCGCGATCGCCGCCGCCCTCGTCACGATGGTCACCGAGCCGGGGATCGTGTCCCTGGCCGGCGGCGCCTTCGTCACCGTCTGGCCCGGTGCGGCCACGGCCGCGGTCACCGTCGACGGGTGCGTCGCGATGCCGGGGCTCGACGGACCGGCGAGCGGCACGCGTGACGAGCGGGAGGTCCGGACCGGGTACGGCGGCGGCGTCACCATGACCGTCGGTCTCGGCTCGGTCGCCGTGCCCGGCGCGCTGGCGGCGCTCGACCTGGCGCAGTCCCGCTACGGCATCCTCCCCTGGTCCGCCGTCGTCGAGCCCGCGGTCGACGCGGCCCGCGACGGCTTCGTCCTCGGGACGGCAGCCGGCTACTACCTGCCGCTGGTCCGGGACGACGCGTTCGGCTGGGACCCGGAGACGCGCCGCGCCCTGCAGAGCAGCGACGGCGGCTGGCTCGCCGCCGGCGACCGGATGGTCATCGACGGCCTCGAGGGCACCGTCCGGCTGCTCGCCGACGAGGGAGCCCGCACCCTGCACGACGGCGCCCTCGCCGAGGTCGTCGCCGCCGACATGGCTGCCCGCGGCGGACTGGTCACGCGCACCGACCTCGCGTCGTACCGGCCGGTCGTCCGCGACGCCCTGCCGGTGCGGGCCGGGCGATGGGACCTGCGCACCAACCCACCCCCTGCCATCGGCGGACCGGTGCTCGCGGCCATGCTCACCCTGCTCGGCGACCGGCCGCGGGGACCGTGGACCGAGGACGACGTCGCGCACCTCGTCGCGGTGCAGCGCCGCGTCCTCGACGTACGTCGTGACCGGCTCGACGTCGCCGACGACCGGACCGCGGCGGCTCTCCGGCTCCTCGACGAGGTCGGCTGGGAGCCGTCGACGGCGGCCTCCCCCAGCACGGCGCACGTGTCGGCCGTCGACGCCGACGGCACGGCGTGCGCCATCACCACGTCGTACGGCTACGGCTCCGGTGCCACCGTGCCCGGCACCGGGCTCTGGCTGAACAACTGCCTCGGCGAGCGCGAGCTCAACCGCGCCCCGCGTGTCGCGCCAGGCGATCGGCTCGCCAGCAACATGGCGCCGACGGTGGGACGTCGGGACGACGGTGCCGTGCTCGCGCTCGGCTCGCCCGGGGCCGACCGCATCACCACCGCCCTGCTGCAGGTGCTGGCATCGGTGGCGTACGGCGGCGCCGGCCTGCAGGAGGCGGTCGACCGCCCGCGGCTGCACGTGCACCACCTCGACGAGGGCGAGCCGGACGTGAGGGGCGGCCGGGCGACCGTCCAGGTCGAGGCCGAGTCCGACCTGCCGCTGCCACCGCTGGACCTCCTGGTCCGGCAGCACGACCCGCGGTCGATGTACTTCGGCGGCGTCGGGGCCGCCCTCCTGCTGCCGGACGGCCGGCTGGAGGCGGCCGCCGACCCCCGACGCGTCGGCGCCGTCGTCGTCTCGCCGGTCGAGCCATGAAGGCCGTGGTGCGACCAGCGTGCTCACGGGTCATGGGCGCCCTGCCGGACGAGCGGTGATGCGGTCGGGGACCTGGGGACAAGGTCTTCCGAGCAGGTGGCTGATGGGCTAGAATCGAACACATGTTCGAGTCGGGAGCCCAGCCGCCCGAGGGTTCCTCGACGACGTCGGTCGGCCGGCTCGACAGTGCGAGCCTGAGGTCCTGGCTGCGACGGCTGTCGCAGCCCGGCGCGCTGGACCGCGACGTGGACGACGCGGAACGGATCGAGCACCTCCGGCTGCTGGAGCAGCTGAAGTCGGCCGCCGCCGCTGCCCAGGCAGAGGTCACGGTCGAGTTCGCGGCGTCGCAGCGGGCTGAGCAGGCGGCCGCTGGGCTGCCCCGGGAGAGGCTCGGCCAGGGAGTCGCCGCGCAGGTGGCGCTGGCTCGTCGGGAGTCGCCGCACCGCGGTGGCCAGCACCTCGGGCTCGCGCAGGCACTGGTGCGTGAGCTCCCGGGCACGCTGGCCGAGCTGCGGGCCGGCCGGACCAGCGAGTGGCGGGCCACCGTCGTCGCCCGCGAGACTGCGTGCCTCGACCCCGAGGCCCGCCGCCTTGCCGATGCCGAGCTGGCGCCGCAGCTCGCGGACCTGGGCGACCGGCAGACCGAGGCAGCCGCCCGCCGGGTCGCCTACCGGCTCGACCCGCACGCCTTCACCGCACGCACCCGCGGCGCGGTGGCCGACCGGCGGGTGACGCTGCGCCCGGCGCCGGACACCATGTCGCGCCTCACCGGGCTCCCCGTTGCCCACGGCGTCGCCGCCTACGCGGCCCTGGCCCGGGAGGCCGACCGGCTCCGCGCCGAGGGCGACCCACGTAGCCGGGGCCAGATCATGGCCGACATCCTCGTCGCACGGGTCACAGGCCAGAAGACGGCCGACGCGGTCCCCGTCGAGGTGCACCTCGTGATGAGCACCGACACCCTGCTGGACCCCGAGAGCTCCGGCCGGGACGAGCCTGCCCTGCTGGTCGGCGCCGGGCCCGTCGCTGCACCGGTCGCGCGAGCGATGGTCCGCGATGCCGCTGCGCAGGTCTACCTCCGCCGGCTGTTCACCCGGCCGGGCGACGGGGCTTTGGTCGCGATGGAGTCGCGACGCCGACCTTCCCCGAGCCGCTGCGCCGTCTGCTGGTGGTCCGGGACCAGGTGTGCCGCACCTCCTGGTGCAGCGCACCCGTGAGGCACGCAGACCACGTCGTCCGCGCGGCCGCAGGCGGACCTACCAGCGCCGCCAACGGCCAGGGCCTCTGCGAGGCGTGCAACTACGCCCGCGAGGCGCCAGGTTGGCGGGCGCTCCCCGGACCCGATCCGGAGCTCGGCGCCGGCCAAGAGGTCGAGGTCACCACTCCCACCGGCCACCGCTATCGCAGCCGACCTCCCCCTCTGCCCGGCGGGCGGCACGCGCCGCCCAGCCTCATGGAGCGCTACCTCGGTCAGTTCCTCGCCGCGGCCTAGGGGCGCGCGGCTTGCAGCAGGAGCGATGCGATCAGCGCGCGGCCGGCCTCCCGGTCGCTCGCCCGCGCTGCACTGGCGAACGTCGGCGCCGACGACGGCGCGGCGAACGACGGCCCGGAGGGCTGGGGTTCCGGCGGCTTGCGGCACCGGACGTCCGCCCCCGCGCGGGCCTTACGGGCCGGCAGCTTGCCGGTCGCCAGGTAGCGGAAGATCCGTCTGTCGGTGCACGTGCTGCCGCTCGGCGTCACCGCGTGGTTGGTGCCGCCGACGACGGCGACCAGCCGCGACCGCGGCGCGATCGAGTGCAGGTATCGGCTGCCGGAGTACGGCGTGGCTGCATCCTTGGTCTCGTCCACCAGCAGGGCCGAGCCGATCGACGGTCCGCTCACCCGGGTCCGGGCGTGCGCCCTCGCCGGCCAGTGGTAGCAGGGACCGTTGAACCACGCGTTGCCCCAGGTGACGAGGGGCGCGTCGTAGTACGTCGACCACTGGTCCTGCAGGAAGTCCTCGTCCTTCCACGTGTCGTCCGTGCAGGAGACCGCGTTGTAGACGGCGTAGGAGTTGTCGTCACCGGGCGCGTCGAAGTCCTGGTACGCCGCCACCACGTCGTCGCCGCCCGCCTCGTGGACCCAGCCGGAGAAGACCCCCGCGAGCCGCGGCCACAGGAAGTCGGCGTAGCCGGCGTACAGGAAGATGTCGTCCCACTCGTCCGGCCCGACGACGCCGCTGATCGGGGCCGCGGCGACCTGCGCGTGCACCTCCCGGTAGGCGGCGGCGACAGACTCCCCGGTGGCGCCGAGGTGGTACGTCGCGTCGTGCCGGGCGACCCAGCGGAAGAAGATGCCGATGTTGCGCTCGAACGCGACGTCCTGCTGGAGGTTGGCGCGGTACCAGGCTCTGCGCGGGTCGACGATGCTGTCGAGAACCATCCGGCGGACCCGATGCGGGAACATCGTCGCGTAGACCTGGCCGAGGTAGGTGCCGTAGGAGAAGCCGTAGTAGGTGATCTCGTCGACACCGAGCGCGGCGCGGATCGCGTCCATGTCGCGGGCCGCGTCGGCAGTCCGCATGTGCTCGAGGAGCCGGCCCCCCGCCTTGCCGCAGGCGGCGGCGTAGTCGCGGGACCGCCGCTGCCAGACCCGGAAGAGGTACGGCGTGCTCGGCACGTACTCGGGCCGGTCGGGGCCGAAGTACTCCGGGTCACAGCTCAGCGACGGCCGGCTGGCGCCCACCCCGCGCGGGTCGAAGCCGATCCAGTCGTACGCCTGCCCCACGTCGCGACGGCCGAAGTCCTGGCTGATGATCGGCCCGAGGACCGACATCGTCAGGCCGGACGCGCCGGGTCCGCCGGGGTTGAGGAGCAGCGCTCCCTGGTACTTGGCGGCTCGCACCGTGTGCGTGATGCGCGAGACCGCGAGCCGGATCTGCCGGCCGCCCGGCTCGGAGTAGTCGAGCGGGACCTTGACGAACCCGCACCGGGCGCCGAAGGCGCGCAGCGTCGGGTCGGCGCAGCGGGCCCAGTCGACCGAGGACACGGTCCTGGTGGCGGTCGGCTCGAGCGTGGCGGCGTCGCCGGGTGCGGCCACGGCCAGCCCGGTTGCGGCGAGGCAGAGGGTGGTGGCGAGCGCCGGCAGCTTCAAGGGGTCCCCGATCGTCCACGGCCGCGGCGTCGTGCCCGGCCCGGCCTGCGCTGGACAACCTGCCAGACCCGCAGGCCCGATGTCTGCACCCTCGCCTTCCGCGGGGCGCGCGGCGGCGGCAGACTGCCGAGGGTTGGTCGAGCCGCACGGAGGACGCGCGATGACGTACCTGCCCTACCCCGACCCGGTGCACCACGGCGACGGGAAGCCGAGCGGACACTACCGGCCGGCCGCGACACCACCCGACCTCCGCAACCCGTCCGGCACGACCGTGCACTACCTGGCCACCGGCGCGAGCACCGACGGCCAGCTCGGTCTCTACCGCTGGGAGATGGGTCCGGGCCGCGGCGGCCCCGACCCGCACTTCCACCGCAGCATCACCGAGTCGTTCTACGTGCTGTCCGGCACGATCCGGCTCTACGACGGCAGCGGCTGGGTCGACGGCCGCCCCGGCGACTTCCTGTACGTGCCGCAGGGCGGCGTGCACGGCTTCCGCAACGAGTCGGGCGAGCCGGCGACCATGCTCATCCTCTTCACGCCCGGGGCGCCGCGCGAGGACTACTTCGAGCGGGTCGGGACGGCCAAGGACATGTCCGAGGCGGACCGGGAGGAGTTCTTCCGGCGCCACGACACGTTCTGGGTGTGACCCTTCAGGGCCTCAGCGTGGTGAGGAGAACCACGGCTCCGGGATGTCGAGGAACTCCGGCTCGCCGGTGCTGAGCGACATCAGCTCCTCCATCTGCTTCTGCAGCTCGGCCGGTGCCTCCTTCTGCTCGCCGGCCCGCGCCTCGGCCTCGGACGTGAAGTAGTTGACCATCGTCCAGCGGCCGTCCGCGTGACCGATGCTGATGCTGCCGAGGATGTCCGGACGGAACGCCGACCAGTCGGTGTCGTCCTCCTCCATCAGCTTCCAGGCACGCTCGGGGTCGCTGCTGCCGCCCTGCATGACCTGCACGAAGCCCGCGTCGTCGGGGTTCCCGCGTACGTCGACGAGGACGCGGGTGCTGTCCCGGAACACGGGATCGCTGTCGAAGAGCTTGGCCATCTCGGCCCACCACTCGCCCTGCTCCGCCCGGTCGCTGTTCGCCCGGGCGTGCTCCTCCGTGTCGAACCGCACCACGGCCACCATCCGGCCGTCCGGCGTCATGCCGGCGGTGCTGCCGAGCCAGCCGGTCGCGCCCGGCGCCAGCTCCTGCATCCACCGGTCCATCGCGGCTCGCACCGCCGCCGGGTCGCTGGTCGTTGCCTCGATCACCTGGACGAACATCGGGCACCTCCGTCGTCGCCGGCCGGCGCGGCCGGACCGTACCGACGCTAGGCCCGCCACTGGGTGCCGTCGAGGGGCAATCGGCGCCTTCCTCAGGACTGCCGCCGGCCGCGTGCCAGCGACGCCGCGCGTGGAAGGATCGCCGCATGGCTGCTCTGACGGTGGGTTACGCGGCGATGCTCGAGCAGTTCGCACCGCGCGAAGCCGTCGACCTGACGGCCTTGGCCGAGCAGCACGGCTTCTCCGGATGCATGGCGGCAGACCACTTCCAGCCGTGGGTGCCGCAGCAGGGCCAGTCGTCGTTCGTGTGGAACGTGCTCGCCGCCGTGGGAGAGCGCACCACCGGGGACCTCGGACCCGGCGTCACCTGCCCGTCGTTCCGCTTCCACCCGGCCGTCGTCGCCCAGGCCTCGGCCACGCTCGAGGCGATGTACCCCGGCCGGCACTGGCTCGGGGTCGGAGCCGGCGAGGCGCTCAACGAGCACGTGATCGGCGGCTACTGGCCCGAGGCCGCCGAACGGTCGCTGCGGATGTTCGAGGCGATCGACGTCATCAAGAAGCTCTTCGACGCATCCGTCGCCGGCAAGGACGTCAAGCACCAGGGCCGGTTCTTCACCCTGGAGACCACGCGGCTCTGGACGATGCCGGACACTCCCCCGCCGGTGCTGGTGGCGACTGCCGGGCCGGTCAACGCGAAGCGGACCGGCAAGCACGCCGACGGCCTCATCACCGTCGGGGCGCCGCTTTCGAAGATCGGCGGACTGTTCGACAGGTTCGCCGAGGGCGCGAAGGAAGCGGGCAAGGACCCGGACACGATGCCGAAGGTCCTCCAGCTTCACCTGTCGTGGGCCGACACCGACGAGCAGGCGCTGGCCAACGCGATGACCGAGTGGCCCAACGGCGGGATGAAGTTCGCCAAGGCCGACATCCGCTCGCCGCACGACTTCGCCGCGATGGCCGCCCTGGTGCGGCCGGAGGACTTCGAGGGGCGGATGGTCATCTCTTCCGACCCGGACGTGCACCGGGCGCACATCCAGAAGTTCGTCGACCTCGGCTTCGACCGCGTCTACCTGCACAACGTCGGGCGCAACCAGGCCGAGTGGATCGAGGTCTTCGGCCGCGAGGTGATCCCCCGGCTGTCGCGCTGACCGGCGGTCAGGTGACGGACTCGTCGTAGCTCGCGAGCAGGACCCCCGCGCCGGCGAGAATCGCGGGTCCGAAGAGCTGACCGGCGATCCGGAAGAACTGCTCGTCGGCTGCCGACCAGGTCGTCGGGACGGTCTCGACGGCCGCTGCTGCCGTACGGGTCGTGGTGCCGGTGGTGGTGAAGGTGTTCATCGTCGTCTCCTCGGGCGGGCTGCAGGCGGTCCGGCTGCCGGCGGTCCGGCTGCTGTCTTCGACGCTAGGACCGCCGGCCGGCCGGGGCGTTCGGGCCGACCGCACGGCCGAGGTGGTCGACCGCCCGCGCCGGGGTGTGCCGACCCACCCCTGGACCTGCCACTGGACGGTTCGACGCATTCGTCGGAGCATCTGTGGTACCCGGCGGGCGGAGGCGGCTCATGGACACCACGGCGACCCAGCACGACGTCACAGCCCTGCGCCGGCACCGGGCCGAGCTGCTCGAGTCCATGCGCGCGGTGGAGCAGTCCCTCGCCGCGCCGGCGGTGGGCGACGTGACCGGCTGGGCGCAGCGGGTCTCGGTGGCGCTCGTCGAGCTGGAGGCCGACTTCCGCGAGCACGTCCAGCTCACCGAGGGTGCCGACGGCCTCTACCGCAGCCTGCTCGAGGCGGCACCCCGGCTGTCCAACGTCGTGCGGACCCTCACCACTGACCACGGTCGGATCCGCACCGCGATCGGGCAGCTGGTCGCGACGACCGGTGGTCCGGTCTTCGCGGCGGACGTCGCCCGGATCCGCCATGCTGGTACGACGCTGCTGGCCCGGATGAGCCGGCACCGCCAGCGGGGCGCCGACCTGGTCTTCGAGGCGTACCAGACCGACATCGGCGGCGAGACCTGACAGACCTGAGCCGTCGTGCGGGCTACCGCGGCGTCGAGCCGTCCGGGACGAACGCGGGCCCGTGACCGGGCACGATCCGCACCGGGGCGAGGTCGAGCAGCCGCGCCCTGCTGCTGTGCAGCGCCCGGAGGTCCGTCGCCCGCGGGTCGTCGGCCGGCCCCTCGGCGTACCACCACAGGTGCGTGCAGGCGACCAGCCCCTCGTCGGTGTCCACGAGGGTCGTGACGTCCTGCTCGGTGTGCCCCGGCGTCTCGATGAGCCGCACGTGCGGCGACAGCACCCGGCCCTCCGCAGGCTGGTCGTCCCACTGGTCGCCCTGGTAGACCGCCCACACGTCGTGCAGGCGCGCGTTCGGGAACAGCGCGATGTGCCAGGTGTGGTCGGGGTGGTGGTGGCTGAGCACCACGTCCGTCACGTCGGCGGGTGATACCCCGGCCGCAGCGAGCGGGTCGACGATCAGGGCCGGGCCGCGCACCATGCCGGGGTCGACCACGACGACGGTGTCACCGTCGCGGACCAGGACGACGGTGGAGGCGACGCCGTCGTCACGTGCGTAGCCGTCGTGCAGGACGGTGAGCTCGGCAGGCATGCGGGCACGGTAGCGACCGGGGCCGAGGCGCCCGGTCAGCGGGCGGGATACATGTCCCAGGCGCGCAGGTTGCCGCGCGGGTCGAACAGCCAGGCGCCGTCACCCAGGTACGACGGGCTGGCGGTGACGTTCGCGAAGACCGGCTCGGACAGTCCCCAGTAACGCACGCGCGCGCGGTCGGCGCCGCGTCCCGGGTGGACGACGAGGGTCCTGCCCGCACCGACCACGGTCCCGGCGGCGAAGGTGTAGCCGCGCGCGTGGGGGCCGCGGTAGGCCGCGTCGCGCACCCACCAGTACGAGAGGTCCACCGCGCCGGCACCTCGGTTGGTGATCCGGACGGCCTCGCCGTTCGGGTGGGCGCCGTCGTTGCCCGGTGCGTCCCACCGGACGTCGACGTCGAGCGTGGCACCCGGCTGGACTCCGGGGCCGCAGCGAGCCGGGTCGCCGTACATGCCGAGGTGGGCGGCGGCCGCCTGCTCCGCAACGACCAGGTAGTCGCGGTTCCACGCGTACTCGGGCTTGGTGAGGTCCGGCAGCGCGAGTCCCGCAGCGAGCACGAGCCGGCCGGAGTCCTGCCAGCGACCGTCCTGCTGGAAGGCGATCGACCGGTGCAGCCGCGAGCCACGGTGGCTCGCCTCGCGGCGAGAGGTGATCCGGACCTGCCGGCCGTCGACCAGCTGGTGCAGGTACCGGGTGGCGGCGACCGCCCAGCACTCGCCGCGGATCTTGGACAGCGTGTGGCTGTACCGCGACAGCTCGGTCGCCTGGACGCCGATGTACCGGATGCGCCGGGGTCGGTGCGTGCCGTCGCCGGCGAGGTCCACGTCGATGGTGTCGCCGTCGGCCACGAAGACGACCGTGCCGTAGCGCACGGTCGAGGCGGCGGTCGGTCCGGCGGACGTCGTCAGCAGGCCGCTGACGAGGGCGGCCACGGACAGCGCCACGGCGGGGAGGGAACGCAGGCGGGAGGGTGTCGCCATGAGGGGATCCTCGAGATCGGGGTCACTCGACGTGTACCGATGGTAACGAAGGGTGGCGAGACATCGTCCGAACCGGCCGTCTCAGAGGTCCTTGCGCAGGTGGACGTCCGCGGCGTCCGGCGTCGGCACGCCCACCCACCGGAAGATCTCGCGGTAGCCGTGCCGCTCGTAGAACGCCGGTGCCTGGAACGTGAACGACGTGACGAAGGCGTGGGTCGCGCCGCGCGACCGGGCCTCGGCCTCGAAGTCGCCGAGCAGCCGGGCGCCGAGGCCGTTCCCGCGAGCGTCCTCGCGCACCCACGTCATGCCGATGCCGGCGGCGACGCCCCAGGTCCAGCCGCTGAGTCCCGCGGCGAGGCCACCGGCGTCGTCGAGCAGCTGCACGGTCAGCTCACGCGCCGCAGCAAGCGGGGCGGTGGCCCGGCCGTTGAAGGCGTCCAGCTCGTCGGACAGCCTCTGGTCGAGCTCAGGCAGTCCCCCGGCCACGACGCTGCGGAACCCCGGTGCGGTCATGGCGGCCGATCGTGCCATCCGCCGGAGCGGACGGGTCGGCCGGGACGCTGCCTCAGCCTGACCCGACGTGGAGCGTCCAGCAGCCGTCCGCAGCATCGACGACGCGCGGACACCTGGTGGCGTGGTGGAGGTGGCGGGAATCGAACCCGCGTCCTTCGGTGCAGAGAAAGGGCTTCTCCGGGCGCAGCCTGCAGCTGATTTTCTCGGCCCCAGCAGTCACGCAGGCAAGCTGCTGACGGGCCCAGCCGCTGTGAGATTTCCTGCGTGACCCCGCGGCCGGGTCACGCAGTGGAGCCTTCTAGCTGATGCCAGGATCCGGGCCGAAGGCACTCCCGGGCTGACAGCCTGCTCTCGCTACTTAGGCAGCGAGGGCGAAGGCGCGCTGATTGGAATCGGCGCTTGTTGGTGTGCTGGGCATGGTTCACGAGATCATCCCAGCGATCCTCGGCCCGCTTCCCCTGACTTCACAGCCGAAGTCGAGACCATTCACCCCCTGTGCAGTTGTGGCCCCAGTCTACGAGGCCGGGCGCTGACGGGCCACTCCGCTCCGATCGGGTGCATCTCGCGGGCCGCACGGGGTAGGGAGCCGCGGATGAGCACGACCGACGACCAGCGCACCCTCAGTGGCCGGTACCGCCTCGTCCGTTCGATCGGGCAGGGCGGCATGGGCACTGTCTGGGAGGCGCACGACGACGTCCTGCACCGGCAGGTGGCCGTGAAGGAGGTGCGGTTCCCCCCGGAGCTGGGCTCCGAGGAGGTCGCCGACCTTCGTGAGCGGACGATGCGGGAGGCGCGGGCGACCGCCCGGCTCAGCCACCCGAACGTCGTCCGGACCTACGACGTCGTGGAGGAGGACGCCCGGCCCTGGATCGTCATGGAGCTGCTCTCCAGCCGCAGCCTGGCCGAGCTGATGCGGGACGCCGGTCCGCTGCCTCCGCACCGGGTGGCCGAGATCGGCCTCGGAGTCCTCGGCGCCCTGGAGGCCGCTCACGCCGAAGGCGTGGTGCACCGCGACGTGAAGCCCAGCAACGTCCTCATCACCGATGACGGCCGCGCAGTGCTCACGGATTTCGGCATCGCCACCACGGCCGGCGACCCGGCCCTGACCTCGACCGGAGTGGTGCTCGGCTCCCCCGCCTACATGCCGCCTGAGCGTGCCCGCGGCCGGGCGTTCGGAGCCGAGAGCGACCTGTGGTCCCTCGGCGCCACACTCTTCGCCGCGGCCGAGGGCCGGCCGCCTTTCGACTCCGACACCGCCATCGGCGTCCTGACCTCGGTGATCTCCGACCCGGTGCCCCCGCTGTCTGCGGGCGGCCCGCTGGCCGAGGCCGTCGCCGGCCTGATGGCGAAGGACCCTGCCGCGCGTCTCGACATCCCGGCCACCCGCGCGCTGCTCACGAGGGCTGCGGCCGACTCGTCCGAGACCGCGACCGTGCCCACCGCGCCGGCAGAGGCGGCCGACCGGACCCGGGTAGTCGCTCCGGCCGCACCACGACGCGACGCGCCGCCACCGGCGTACGACCGCACGGGCGAGAGCGACGTCGACGACGGACCACCGCGCCGGGGACTGCTGACCGCCGGCCTCGTGGTGGCCCTGCTCATCATCAGCGGCCTGATCGCGCTGGCCATCGCGCAGAACCGGGACGACCCGAACCCCGACGACTCGGCCACGCCACCGAAGTCGTCTGCATCGAAGTCCGGCTCTCCCTCGACGTCCAGCTCTCCCTCAAAGACGCCGTCCAAGAGCCCCTCCAGCTCTCCCCCGTCCAGCTCGGCGCCGGCCGGCAACGGCGTGCCCGCCGGCTACCAGCGGTACCGCGACCCCAGCGGGTTCTCGCTGGCGGTCCCCGACGACTGGTCCGCGGAGCAGTCGAGCAGCACGGCGGTCGACATCACGTCGCCCGACGGCACCAGCTTCCTGCGGATCGACCAGACCGACCAGCCGAAGAGCGACGCGAAGAAGGCCTGGGAGCAGCAGGAGAAGTCGACATCCAAGCAGCTGCCCAACTACCAGCGCGTCAGCATCGAGTCGGTCGAGTACAACGGGTGGGACGCGGCCGACTGGGAGTTCACCTTCGGCAACAACACCCACGTGCTCAACCGTGGCTTCGTCCCGAACGCGAATCACGGCTACGCGATCTACCTGTCCAGCCGCGAGGAGAACTGGTCCGCGAACCAGGAGGTCTTCCAGACGGCGGCCGACACCTTCCAGCCGGCCGAGTGAGGGGCGGGCGGCTCACCAGGAGCCACCGCCACCGCCTCCACCGCCGCCGCCCGACGACCCGCCGCTGAAGCCGGACCCACCGGACGACGACTGGGTCGCGGACGCGAGGGAGCTCGACGCGGTGGAGGTGAAGCCGTCCATCGACTCGCCGAAGTGGGTGGGGTCCCAGCCGTTCGGGCCGGCGTACCAGCCGACGCCGTTGACGGCACCGGAGGCCGAGGCCAGCGGTCCGAACACCCGGACCCAGCGCTCGGTCTCGCCGAACACCACGGCGTACGGCAGGTAGCGGCTGAAGATGTCGGCGCCCTCCTCGAACCGCAGCTGCTCGGCCTCGGCCGTGCGGACGTACTCGCGGAAGCCGCGGGCCTGCGCCAGGATCGCCGACCCCTTCGCGGTGCGTGCCGGCATCCGCCGCGCCAGGAGGAACAGCGCCACCCCGACGACGGTGAGGGCGATGCCCACCGGGGCCCAGTGCAGGCGGTGGGAGAGCAGGAAGGTCAGCCAGCCACCCGCGATCGCGAGCAGGAAACCGCCGCCCTGCCAGCGGCCGCGGACCTTGTCGGGACGGCCGCGGAACCAGCCCGCCGCCGTCACGTCCTGGTACAGCGCGCTCTGGACGGCCGACATCCGGGCCGCGAACTTCTTCTTCAGCGACGAGATGAGCACCTGGTCGCCGGACGCGAACAGGCCGTCGTAGAGCCTGCGCTCGTAGGTCAGCAGCTCGCCGGTGCCGCCGGCGAGCTTCTCCAGCTGCCAGTCGCGGGGCGTGAACCAGTGCGACCGTTCCAGCTCGACGATGCGGAGGTGACCACGGACCGCCAGGTCCACGATGGTCGCGGTCACGTCGACGACGTTGGCCTGCTCGTCGAGCAGCGTCCCGATCTGCCCCGGCCGGAGTCCCTCGGGCGGCTGGAACTGCACGGCGACGGGCTCCCGATGCACGAGCGGCACGGGTTCGTCCGGCCCGTCGCCGACCGGCGCGAGGCCTGGCGTCTGACCGGCGTAGCGGCGGTCGCGGCCCTTCGTGCCGACCAGCCAGCCCACGCCGACGAGCCCCGGCAGGAGCAGCAGCCCGGCGAGCGAGCCGGTCAGCGGGGTGGGGGTCAGGGCCCGCCTCAGCGTGTAGTGCTCCTCGAGGTGCGGGCCGGTAGAGGTGACTGCGCCCTTGGGCAGGCCCACGACCACGGTGAACGCGGAGTACGGCGCGAGCCCTTCGGGCTGCTTGAACAGCGCGCCGCTGCCGTCGGCGGTGGCACCGCTGCACGGCAGGCTGCTCCCCGCCGGCCCGGCGAAGCAGAGCTGAGCCGTCGGCGGCTGCGGCGTCGCGACGACGACCGAGGCCTCGGCGACCGGCACGTCCCACTCGTCGCCGATCGCGTTCCAGTACAGCTCGTCGTGGTCGTCGAAGGCGTTCAGCGCGGCGTCGACGGTGTAGCTGATGACGTAGTCCTGCCGACCGCTCACGGTCTCGTCCGGGTCACCGATGCGCAGCGTCGTCGTGCCGCCCGACGAGCTCCGGTCGACGTCCGTCGGCGCGCCGGTGGGGCTGGTGACCCGCACGTCACCGAGGTCGTAGACCCGGTCGTTGTCGTGGTCGAACGGCACCCTCGTCGGGATTCTGCGGAAGATGCCGTGCCGCTCGTTCGGGCCGAAGTCGTAGGCGATCGCCTCCGACACCGCGAGCGTCCCGTCGGCGTCGACCGTCAGCGTCACGTCGTACGACGCGATGCTCTCGCCGACGTCGGCACTCGCGGGTGCGACCGACACGAGCAGCAGCCAGCCGACCACCGCGAGGCCAGCTCCGAGCCGGCGCACCACTCAGGAGTCCTTGCCGCTGCTGCGCCGGGACAGGGCCCGCTGCATCTCGCGCTTGGACTGCTTCTCGGCGAGCGCCTGCCGCTTGTCGTAGCTGCGCTTGCCGCGGGCCAGCGCGATCTCGATCTTGGCGCGGCCGTCCTTGAAGTACAGGGCGATCGGCACCAGCGTGACGCCGCCCTCCTTGGTCTTGCCGATGAGGCGCAGGATCTCGGCACGGTGCAGCAGCAGCTTCCGCTCGCGGCGCGGCTCGTGGTTGGTCCAGGTCCCCTCGGTGTACTCCGGGATGTGCACGCCGGCGAGCCACATCTCGCCGTCGCGGATGTGCGCGTAGCCGTCGACGAGGTTCGCGTGGCCGGCGCGCAGCGACTTCACCTCGGTGCCGGTGAGCACCAGGCCCGCCTCGTAGACGTCGTCGATGTGGTAGTCGTGCCGCGCCTTGCGGTTCTGCGCGACCAGCTTGCGGCCCTGCTCCTTCGGCATCAGCCACGCCCTGGGGAGGCGAGGGCCGGGCCGAGTGCGGCGACCAGCCCGGTGAGGACGTCGATGGCGCGGCGCTCGGCGATCTCGGGGGCGGCCCCGGGCGGCACCAGGACGTCGGGCTCGATGCCGACCCCGTCGAGGCTCCGGCCGGACGGCGTGAGGTAGCGGCCGACGGTCAGCTCGAGCGCCGACCCGTCGGACAGCGTGGACGGTTCCTGCACGGAGCCCTTCCCGTAGGTGCGGGTGCCGACGACGACGGCACGGTTGCGGTCCTGCAGCGCGCCCGCGACGACCTCGGCCGCACTGGCGGTCGACGGGTTCACGAGCACGACGAGCGGGGTGGTGGTGTCACCGCCCTCGAACGCGTCGAGGGTACGGGGCCTCGCGCCGCGACGCTCGTACGAGACCACCGGGCCGCCGTCGAGGAAGACCGACGCGACCCCCACCGCCTCGTCCAGCAGGCCGCCGGGGTCGTCGCGCAGGTCCAGGACGACTCCGCGCGGCCGGCGCGCCGTCTCGGTCGCCATCGCCGCTGCGACGTCCCGGCCGACACCGCGGGTGAAGGCCGTCACGGCGATCCGCGAGATGCCGCCCGCCAGGCGCTCGACGGTGACGTCGGCGCTGGTGAAGCTGGCCCGGGCCAGCGTCACCGTGCGGGTGGCCGCCCCGCGCCGTACGGCGACGACGACCCGGCTGCCCGCGACCCCGCGGAGCAGGTCGGCGACCGTCGGGACGTCGGCCGTGGACACGTCGGTGCCGCCCACGCGCAGGACCACGTCGCCGGCGAGGATCCCCGCCTGCTCGGCGGGCGAGCCGGGCTGGACGCTGCCGACCTCGACGCCGCCCGCGGTCGCGCCTGCGGTTGTGCCGCGCAGCCACAGGCCCACGCCGGACCAGTGGCCCTCGAGCGCGGACTGGAACGACGTGAACTCGGAGCGGCCGTAGTAGGTCGACCACCGGTCGCCGAGGGCGCGGAGCATGCCTTCGACCGCGGCTCGCTCGAGAGCCTCACGCTCGACAGGTCGCGCCGCCTTGCTCGCGATCCGGTCGGCCGCCTCGTCGATGACCCCCGGACGCTGCCGCGCGACCGTCGGCTCGTCGGAGCCGACGAGACCCGTCACGACTCCCCCGACGAACGCCACCGCCACCACGCCGACCAGCGCGGCGACGCGCAGCACCCGGCGTCCGGCGATCACCGATCGAGTCTAGGGATACGGCTGGCGCCGCGAGCGGGGTTAGAGCCAGCCCATGGGGTTGGTGGTGCCGCCGTTGACGTAGACCATGAAGTGCAGGTGGCACCCGGTCGAGTAGCCGGCGCCGTACATGCCCTCGCCGCCGCCGCTGTAGCCGATCACCTGGCCGCGGCTGACGTTGGCGCCGTAGCCCACCGAGAAGCTCATCAGGTGGTTGTAGCTGGTCGCCACGCCGACGCCGCGCATCCCGCCGTGGTCGATGACCAGCTGGTTGCCGTAGCCGATGGTCAGCGCGGCCTGGATCACCGTGCCGGACGCCGCCGCGTGCACGGGGGTGCCGCAGCCGACGCCGAAGTCGGTGCCGTCGTGCAGCTTGTAGATGCCGGTGACCGGGTGCACGCGCATGCCGTACGGCGAGGTGATCGGACCTTGCACCGGGTAGGACAGCACGCCGCTGCCACCGCCGCCGGAGTACGACGCGTGCCGTCTGGCTGCCGCTCGCCGGGCGGCTGCCGCGCGGCGGGCCAGGACCCGGCCGAGGCGGGCCGACTCGGCGCGCATCTGCGCGTACCGCGCCTCCTCGGCCTGCTTCTCGCGCTCGATGGTGGCGACCGCGGACTCGCGCTCGGCGATGAGCGACTCGACCGCGTGCTGCGCGTCCAGCGCCTGCGCCTGCAGGCCCTGGATCCGCTCGACCAGCGCCTCCTGCTCCTGCTTCATCCCGCTGAGCACCTTGCGCTTGGCCACCAGGGTGGCCCGCTGGGCAGCGAGGTCGGCGCGCGCCTCGGCCAGGCCGCCGAGCACGTTGCCCTCGGAGCGCAGCGCGTTCTGCACGAGGACCAGCCGGGTCGCGAACTCGTCCGGGCTCTGCGACTGCAGGACGACGGCGAGCTCGCCCATGCCGCCGGACTGGTACGACGAGCGGGCGATGCGGCCGATCAGCTGCCGGCTGCTGGCGATGCTGGCCAGCGTGGTGTCGATCTGCGCCTGCGCGTCCCTGACCTCGGCCTTCGCGACGTCGAGCTTGGCGCCCAGGATGCGGTCCCGCTCCTCCGCGGCGACCAGCTGGCCGTGCACCTTCGCGACGCGCGCGCGGGCGCTCGGCAGCTTCGCCTCCGCGCGGTCCAGCGCGGCGCCGGCCCGGCGGAGGTCCGCGGAGGTCTCGTCCAGGTCGCCCTTGATGCTGTGGATCGCCCGGTCGATCTGCGCCTTCTTGTGCCGCTCGTCGGCCGCCTGGGCCGGCCCGAGCAGGCCCAGGACCAGTGCCGGGACGACGGCGAGGGCCAGCAGGCGACGGGCTCGCACGGTGGGAGGGCTCCGGTCGGTCGACAGCAGGGGTCGGTGTCCTATCGGCTCGTCCGGCCCCGGGCTGAGCGGTGGAACGGACGTTCTACCTGATCTCGCACCGTTCCGGGTGGGACTCGTGTGGCTGGTGGGACCGGCCTGACCGGTCCTGACACTAGGTCATCCGGGCGCGCGAATCGGGCAGATCGGCCCTCCGCCACGCCGGGAGACAGCCGGACGGGCTAGACCCGCAGGTACTTGAACAGCGCGAAGAACGACGCCAGCGCTGCCAGGACGACGCCCGCGACGATCGCGATGCCGCTGCTCAGCCAGACGGCGTCCCACCCGATGAAGCGGGCGATCGGGAAGTTGGGTGCCAGGAGCTTGTCGACCAGCACCGACTTGATGAGCACGAACGAGCCGGTCGCGAGCAGCGCACCGAGCAGGCCGGAGATCGCGCCCTCGAGCAGGAACGGCAGCTGGATGGAGAAGTTCGAGGCCCCGACCAGCTTCATGATGCCGGTCTCCCGGCGTCGGCTGAACGCGGCGACCCGGATGGTGTTCACGATCAGGGTCACCGAGACGAGGATCATGAGCAGGGCGAGCCCGGTGGCGAACCACTGCACCCAGTTGAGGACCTTGAAGAACTTCTCCAGCAGGGCCTTCTGGTCCTGGACCTCGTCGACACCGGGCCGCCCGGCGAAGGCGCTGGCGATGATCCCGAACTGCTCCGGGTCGACGAGCTTGACGCGGTAGGACTCCGGCATCTGGTCCGGCGTGACGTTGTCGACGATCGCGGAGTTCTTGAACTGCTCCTTGAAGTGCTTGAACGCCTGCGCCTTCGACTCGTAGTAGACCTTCTCGACGACGTCGTCCATGCCGCGGAGGTCGCTGTTGATCGACTCGCGCTGGTCCTGGGTCACCTCACCACCGGCGCACGAGCCCGCGATGCCCTCTGCCGGGTCGGGCCCGCAGAGGAAGATCGACACCTCGACCTTGTCGTACCAGAAGTCCTTCATCACGCTGACCTGCTGGTTGAACAGCACCGCCGTCCCGAGGAAGCCGAGCGAGACCGCCGTGGTGACGATCATCGCGACCGTCATCGTGAGGTTCCGGCGCAGGCCGATACCGATCTCGTTGACGATGAAGGTGGCTCGCATGGTGAGGTTCCTGCCGTCCGTCTCTCGCTGTGCTGTCGGTCCTGTCTATCTGCTGGTCAGTGCGAGTAGCCGTAGACACCCCGGGACTGGTCGCGCACGAGCCGCCCGGACTCCAGCTCGATGACCCGCCGGCGCATCTGGTCGACGATGTCGTCGTCGTGGGTCGCCATCACCACGGTGGTCCCCGTGCGGTTGATCCGGTCCAGCAGCCGCATGATCCCGACGCTGGTGAGGGGGTCGAGGTTGCCGGTCGGCTCGTCGGCGATGAGGATCATCGGCCGGTTGACGAAGGCCCGCGCGATCGCGACCCGCTGCTGCTCGCCGCCGGACAGCTCGTCCGGCCGCCGGCCCTCCTTGCCCTTGAGCCCGACGAGGTCGAGGACCTCGGGCACCACCTTGGCGATCTGCTGGCGCGGCCGGCCGATCACCTCGAGGGCGAACGCGACGTTCTCCGACACGGTCTTGTTGGGGAGCAGCCGGAAGTCCTGGAAGACGGTGCCGACCTGCCGACGCAGCGCCGGGACCTTCCAGCTGGACAGCCGGGCCAGGTCCTTGCCGGCGACGTGCACCTGGCCGCTGGTCGCCCGCTCCTCCTTGAGGACGAGCCGGAGGAAGGTCGACTTGCCGGATCCGGACTGCCCGACCAGGAAGACGAACTCGCCCTTGCCGATCTCGACGGAGACGTCGTTCAGGGCGGGCCGGGTCTGGTTCGGGTACAGCTTGGTGACGTGCTGCAGGCGGATCACGAAGGCATCACTACCGGGCGTCGGAGGGGGTCGCAGGCTTCTCAGGTCCATCGGCCTGTCCTGCCGCCCACTGTACGCAGCAGACGACGAAGGGCCCCGGAGATCCGGGGCCCTTCGGTCGTGTCGTCCGAGCGGTCACCGCGTGACGGAAGGCCCCGGACGACGTCCGGGGCCTTCCGACATCTCACCGGTCAGAAGACCGGCACCGGCTCACGCGCCGTGCCTCCCGATGGTCCGGGGGCGTGAGACCGCCATGAGGCTGATCCCCATGAGGAGCATGAGGCCGCCGATCCCGACCGCCGCCCCGAGCGGCAGGCCCGCTCCGGTGTGCGGCAGCTTCGTCGGCTGCCCGGCCGGCGGCTTGTGCCCCTGCTTCACCGGCAGCACCTCCGTCACCGGCGTCGACACCTCGTTCGACGGCGTTGCCGGGACCGAGGCCGATCGCACCGCGGCGGCGTTGAGCACGTCCACCGCGACGGTCTCCCCCTCGTCACCGGCAACCTCGTCGACGGTCACCTGGAAGGTGACCTGACGAGAGCTCCCTGCCGCCAGGTCGCCCAGCTGCCACGTGATCAGCCCGTGGGCGTCCGGACCGGTCACCGTGCAGGTCCCGGCGCCGATGCACGCGGCCGAGCCGGCCTTGTACGTCGCGGCCGCCGAGCCCGGTCGAGCCGGGTCGGAGCCTGGAACGTAGTCCGTGACGACGACGCCGGACTGCCCCAGGGAGCCGGTGGCGGACACCGTCATGGTGTACGTCAGCGTGTCACCGAACCCGACGACGACGCCGTTGCCCGCGACCGGGGTGACGGCCTTGGAGATGGTCAGGGCACCGGTCTTGCGGGTGTTGGTGAACGTGACCGCCGAGCCGACCGCGACGGCGCCACCCGCCGGGACGACCGACTTCTGCTGCCAGTTCGGGGTCGACCGCTCGGTGACCGTGCAGGTCAGGCCGACGGGGATCTGCCCCGTCGAGCCGCTGGCGGACGTCCCGCTCGGGACCGCCACCGTGACCTTCTGGTCGTACGCGGTACCAGGGCAGTCGACGTCGAAGACGAAGGACGTCTCCGCACCGTTGACGGCACCCTCGAGCACCTTCGTGACCGTGATGACCCCGGTCTGCGGGGTGACGGGCGGCGGGGTGACCGGCGGGGTCCGCGTGTTGACCACCTCGACCGTGATGGTGTCGTACGAGTCGATGGTGAAGGCACCCGACGGCGTGATCGACGTGAGCTCCCAGCCGGCAGGGACGGTCGTCTCGGTCACCCGGCAGTCGATGCCGGACGGGAAGCCGCCCTTGTCCCACGTCCAGTCGTTCGCCTCGTTCAGGACGATGTCGTAGTCGTAGGCCGTGCCGTCGCAGTCCAGGCGGACCGTGAACGCCGTGCTGGCTCCGGCGGGCGCGCCCACGATGGTCTTGTGGATGTGCACGCGACCGGTCCGGCGCTTGTTGAGAGCCACGGCGGACACCTGCGAGGGAGTGCCGGAACCCACCGTGACGCTGTCAGGCGTGATGCCCTCCGGGTTCCACCCGTTCGGGACCTTGACCTCGGTCAGGGTGCACACCGTGCCCGTGGGGATGTTGCCCGTGGTGGCGACCCAGTGGTTGGCCGAGTTGAGGACGACGTCCTGGTCGTAGGTGGTGCCGGGGCAGTCGACGCGCACCGTGAAGGTGGTGCTGGCGCCGGCGACCGGCCCCTCCATGTCCTTCTTGAGCTTGATCTTGCCGAACTCCTGCGGCGGCAACGGGCACTCCTTCGCGGTGCCCGTCTTCGCGGTACCGCTGTCCTCACTGCTGTTCCAGGAGAGCGTCAGCTGCTCGCCGCTCTGCACCAGGATCTGCTGGCCGTTGGTCACGTTGGGCACGGTGGTGCCGCCGTGGGTGAAGGAGAACGTCACGCTGTCGTGGGTGCCGGCGTCCAGCCCGGTGATCGTGACCTGCACACCGCCCTCGGTGCACTCCTGGGTGAAGGAACCGGACGGCTCCGTGACGACGGGCGGCGGGCAGTCCTTCGCCGAGCCCGACTTCGCGGTCCCCGAGGACTCGCCGCTGGTCCAGGACAGGGTCAGCTGCTCCCCGCTCTGCACCATCACCTGGTCACCCGTCGAGACCGAGCCCGACGTGTTCCCGTGCGTGAACGTCCAGGTCACGTCGGAGTAGGTGCCCTCGTCGAGCTGCCCGATGGTGACCTGGACGCCGCCGTAGACGCACTCCTGGTCGTAGGAGCCCGTCGGCTTGACGACCTCCGGCGGCGTGAGCGTGCCGCAGTCGGACTTGCTGGTGATCTCACCGTCGTAGGTGTGCTTGACGCCCTGCTTGTCGGTGTAGTCACCGATGAGGTCGGGCTTGAGGTCCCCGGCGTGGACGGTCTTGCCGCGCCACACGCCGTCGCTCTTCCAGGTCTTGTTCGGGGTCTGACGGTGCATCAGGTGGCCGTTCGGACCGGTGAGCTTCACCGAGTCGTCGTCCACCGTGATGAAGACGTAGGGGTTGGAGTCGCTGCTGGTGGCGTGGCAGACGTTGACCGGCGTGTGCCCGGCCGGCTCGTGGCACGCCTTGCTCTTCCCGCTGAACGTCTTCGTCCAGCCCTTCGAGCCGTTGGGGTCGTCGTGAGCCGTGACGACGACCTCCCACGCGTAGCTCTTGTACTTGTCGGGCGCGTCGTACGTCTCGTGGAAGGAGGCGCCGAAGGTCGTGTCGTCGACCACGTCCTCGTCGATGGTCACCTTGACCGCGTTCGTCCCCGAGGCGTTGTAGCTCGCGAGCGACACCGCCAGCTGGTCGCAGTCAGCGACGACCGTCGGTGTGTGCGCGCTCGCAGACACCGCAACGATGCCCCCCAGCACCACCAGCGCGGCCGCGAGAACTGCGGACACCAAGGCCCTGATTCTGAACACTCAAACCCCTCCAGACGTACTCAAAGGGGCCGGTCTCACCACTAGGCTCCCCGCGACCACCGAGCGCGCAGTGCCACTCGGGGTGACCGAAACTCCGGTCGCGGATCGCTGCCTTCCCCACCCTGAGACCCCCGCCGTGGGGCGGAGGTCCTGCGACGGAGTGTTACCCAGCGGCCACGGGGTTGACAAACGTTTCGCCAAGTCTTCACGCAGCGTGACGCTCAGCCCGGGGCCAGAACCACCCGTCTGGAGCATCAAGGTGGCCGAGCGGAGGAGGAGAGGCCCCTCGTCAGCCCGCCTTCTCGACCTGCTTGCGCCAGCGGATGCCGGCCTCGATGAAGTCGTCGATCTCGCCGTCCAGGACCGCGCCGGTGTTGCCGGTCTCGTGCTCGGTCCGGAGGTCCTTGACCATCTGGTAGGGGTGCAGCACGTAGGACCGCATCTGGTTGCCCCACGATCCGCCGCTGTCACCCTTGAGGGCGTCCATCTCGGCCTTCTCCTCCTGCTTGCGGAGGAGCAGGAGGCGGGACTGCAGCACGCGCAGCGCGGCCGCGCGGTTCTGGATCTGCGACTTCTCGTTCTGGCAGGACACGACGATGCCCGTCGGGAGGTGGGTGATCCGTACCGCCGAGTCGGTGGTGTTGACCGACTGCCCGCCGGGTCCCGACGAGCGGAACACGTCGACCCGGATGTCGTTCTCGGGGATGTCGATGTGGTCGACCTGGTCCACGACCGGGAGCACCTCGACGCCGGCGAACGAGGTCTGCCGGCGGCCCTGGTTGTCGAAGGGGGAGATGCGGACCAGGCGGTGGGTGCCCTGCTCGACGGACAACGTGCCGTAGGCGTAGGGCACGCTGACCTGGAAGGTGGCCGACTTCAGGCCGGCCTCCTCGGCGTACGAGGTGTCGAGCACCTCGGCGGGATAGCTGTGGCGCTCCGCCCAGCGCAGGTACATGCGCATGAGCATCTCGGCGAAGTCGGCGGCGTCGACGCCGCCGGCCTCGGCCCGGATCGTCACGAGCGCCTCGCGCTGGTCGTACTCCCCCGACAGCAGGGTGCGGACCTCGAGCTCGCCGAGCGTCTTCCGGATCGACCCCAGCTCCGCCTGGGCCTCCCTCAGCGTGTCGTCGTCGCTCTCGTCCTCGGCCAGCTCGAAGAGGATCCCGAGGTCGTCCAGCCGACGGCGCAGCGACTCGACCCGGTTGAGCTCACCCTGCAGGTGCGACAGCCGGCTGGTGACCTTCTGCGCGCGCTCCTGGTCGTCCCAGAGGTCGGGGGCGGCAGCCTGCTCGTTGAGGTCGACGAGGTCACGCCGCATCGCGTCGAGGTCCAGCACCGACTCGATGCTGCTCAGGGTCTGGTCGAGCTCCTTGAGCTCCTCGGAGACGTCGACGGCTGCCACGTGCAGGAAGCGTACGCGACCGCGAACGGCACCCGGCCGGCCGACGCCGGGGTCATTGGTGGGTGGGGATCACCTCGTGCGAGCCGCCGTTGCTGCCGACGTAGACGATCCGGTCCCCCGCGCGCAGCACCTCGCACTCCACGTTGTCGTAGGCGAGGGTCCGTGCGTCCCGCACCACGGCGAGGACGGGCACGCCCAGCGTGAGCGGCGGCCGGCCCACCTCGGCGTCGGTCACCGCGCGTTCGAGCAGGTCCAGGCCGCTGCCCACCGCGATGAGGTCCTCGACGACCGCGACGGCCCGGGGGCTCTCGGTGGCGAGGCCGAGCAGCCGGCCGGCGGCGTCGGAGGTGGTGATCACCGAGGTCGCGCCGCTCTGCACCAGCAGGTCGGCGTTCTCCTCCTCGCGCACCGCTGCGACCACGGTGGCGTGCGGCGCGAGCTGCCGGACCGTCAACGTGGTGAGCACGGCCGCGTCGTCGCGGCTCACGGCGACGATGACCGCCTTCGCCTTCTCGACCTCGGCCTGGCGCATCACGTCGTCGCTCGTCGAGGAGCCGAGGACCGTGACCAACCCGTCGGCCGACGCCTGACGCACCGCCTCCGGGTCGCTCTCGACGACGACGATGTGGTCGGCCGGGATCTGCTGCTGCAGCAGTGCGCGCACCGCGCTGCGCCCCTTCGTGCCGTACCCGCAGACGACGACGTGGTGCTGCACGTGAGACCTCCAGCGGGCGACCCGGAACTGGTCGCGGGAACGTTCGGTCAGCACCTGGATCGTGGTGCCGACGAGGACGAGGACGAAGAGGAACCGCATCGGTGTGACGACGAGCGCGTTGGTGAGCCGGGCCGCGGTGGTGATGGGCGTGATGTCGCCGTAGCCGGTGGTGGAGAGCGTGACGGTGGTGTAGTACAGCGCGTCGATGGTCGAGAGGTGACCGTCCGCGGCGTCGTTGTAGCCGTCGCGCTCGAGGAGCACCACGCCCCAGTTCACGAGCACCACCGCCAGCGCGATGCCGACCCGTCGTCCGATCGCAGCGAGTGGTGCCACCGTCGCTCCGCGTGGCATGCGTAGCGGCCACCTCTGCTCGTCCACCGCACATTCTCACCACACCCGGCCGTTCGGCCCCCTCACCTGGTGCACACGGACCATCACGTCGTGGTGCGAAAAGGCCGGGAAACCCCATGATCTCCATCACTTTTCGCGGTCCGGGGTCGATTTCGCGCCCGATCCGCCGGGTCGTGCCGCATGGTTGTCGCAGCACAAGTCCCCGCCCACCGGCGGGGCCCCGCCCGCGGACGCCGAGCCCTGCCACCCGCGAGCGTGCCCACGTACGTCGCTGTGGCAGGGACGGAGAACCCGAGCAAGTGGTCGCGCACGACGCGACCTCGGGGTGAAGCCGCGAGAGCGGCGGGGCACCTTCGCGCCCTAACCCGACAGGTCACTCTTCGCAGGCGGTACCGAAGGAACGCATGTCCGCGACCCGTCTCGCCCCTGTCCGTCTGCTCACGACCTGCTGGGTCGTGATCGCTCTCGCCGCCACGATGTTCGCCGTCACGGCGGTGGGTCCGACCACGTCGAAGGCGTCCGCCTTCGTCTCCGCCGCACGGGCCGGCAGCGCCGCCGACTGGGCGCGCAGCCGCAAGGGCTCGCCGTACGCCTACGGCGCCACCGGCCCGCACCGCTTCGACTGCTCCGGCCTGACCCGGTGGGCGTACGCCCACGTGGGCAAGTCGCTGCCGCACTCGTCGTCCGCCCAGGTGCGCGACGTGAAACGGATCTGGCACCGCGGCAACGTCCGTCGTGGCGACCTGGTGTTCTTCACCAGCCGCGGCAGCGTCTACCACGTCGCGATCTACGCCGGCCACGGCTACATCTGGCACGCGCCGTACTCGGGCACCCGGGTGCGCCGCGACCACATCTGGTCGAGCAGCGTCTTCTACGGCCGGGTGAGGTAGGGCGCTACCGCGGCCGGGCGAGGCCGAGCCGGCCGCTGCCCAGCCCGGGGAACGCGGCCGCCGCCGGCACGCCGCAGCGCTGCTCCAGCAGCTCGGCGAGGACCGCGCGGTAGTCGTTGGACGCCGGCAGGTCGCCGTGGTCGAGCGCCGGCTCGGCCAGGCCGTTCCAGGCGCCGTGCACCCGGCCGCCCACGACGCCGCCGCCCAGCAGCAGCATCGCGTTGCCGTGCCCGTGGTCGAGCCCGCCCGAGGCGTTCTCCTCCACCCGGCGGCCGAACTCGGACAGCGTCACGAGGTTGACCCCGGCCATCGCCGGACCGAGGTCGGTCGCGAACGCCGCGAGCGCCTCGCCGAGCTCGGTGAGCTGTTGGGTCATCCAGCCGCCGTCGACGCGGCCGAGTCCCTGGTGCATGTCCCAGTCGCCGAAGTCGACGGTGGCCACCCGGAGGCCGACGCCGGACTTGATGAGCTGCGCGACGTCGCGCAGTGCCGAGCCGAGGTCGCCGTCGGGGTAGTCGGCGCCGTTCGCGGTCACGTAGTCGACGTCCTGCAGCGCGGCGGCCGTCCCGAGCGCCCCGAGGGTCAGCCGGGCCGGCGTCGCGACCTCGGCGCGTGCCCCGCGGTGCATCGCCGCCAGGGCGGCGCTCCACCGGGCCCGCTCCTCCGCGTCGTCGGCACCAGAGAGCGAGAAGTCGTCGACCGACCCGATGAGGAGCTCAGGCGCGGGGCCGATGAGGGCGCGCTGGTTCGCGTCGGCACCGACCCCCACGGTCGCGAAGGCACCGCCGGCACCCTGGGCCGAGCTCACCCGGTCCAGCCAGCCGGTGCGGACGCTGGAGCCGGGGGCGGCCCGCTCCATCTCCTCCATGGCCTGGAAGTGCGATCGGGTCGGGGCCGGCTGGCCCGCGGCGTGCACGACGCCGAAGGTCCCGGCGTCCCAGAACGGCTTCAGGGGCGACAGGGCCGGGTGCAGCCCGAAGGTCGCGTCCAGCGGCAGCAGCCGGCCGGACGGGATGCCGATGCCGGGTCGCGCCGCCGCGTAGGCCGGGTCGGCCGCGGGCACCACGGCGGACAGCCCGTCGAAGCCGCCGCGCAGCGACAGCACGACGAGCACGTCACCGGCGTACGCCGTGCCGGCGAAGGCCAGCCGCGTCGACGCGGTGTCGCGGACCAGCCCGCCGACCACGCCGAGCGCCACCGCCGCACCGGCCGCACCGAGCAGCCGGCGGCGGCTGAAGCCGGCCGGCTCGACGTGCCCGCACGAGCAGGACGATGCCGCATCGTCGTCCGGGCCGGTCGTGCCCGTGGGGGTTCTCATCGGACCGCCGCCGCGGGGCTGTCGAGCAGGAGCGCGTGCACGTACGGCAGCCGCCAGCCGAGCGCCTGGTCGCCCGCCTCGAGCGGCGCCGAGACCTTCTCGCCGAGGAAGGTGCAGATCGCCTGCCGGACCGTGTCGGTCGGCGTCGGCAGGCCGAGGCCGGCGGCCGCGGCGTCGACGAGCGCACCGTGCGTCTTCGGGCGGGCCGGGCGCAGCCGGTACTCCAGCGGCGGGTGGCGAAGGTCGTTGGGCCACCAGCCGGCCGCGAGCCCGAGGTGCGAGTTCCACCTGGCGAGCGTCCCGCCGGCGCTCTGCCACGAGCTCACGACGTCGGGGTAGCCGTCGGGCGGGTGCCAGCCGAGCGGCGGGTGGCCGAGCTCGCCGGAGAGCCAGTAGAGCTGCCGCACGCCGTCGGTGCCGGCCGCCGGCGGCCGGATGCCGAGGGCGCGCACGGTCGAGACGAGGTCCTCGAACGGCCTCTTCACCTTGTCCCCGGACGACGACCTGAACGCCTTGGACGCGAACAGGGCGCGCAGCACGGGGCGGATGTCGGTGTCGTGCTTGAGGTAGACCTTCGCCAGCGACGACACCAGGGCGGCCGGCGGGTTGTCACTGACGAACCGCACCGCAAGCTTGCGGGCGATCCGGCGGGCGGTCGCCGGGTGCTTCGCGAGGTACTGCAGGTAGCGCAGCACCACCGGCTCGCCGTACGTCGACCGGTTGGCGTCGGAGAAGCCGAGCACCTTCACCGCGCCGGTGGCGTGCTTCGACGTGTCGTAGAGGTAGCCCATCGTGTCGTCGTCGATCGACAGCCCGGTGAGCAGCCGCGCGGCCGACTTCACCATGGTCTCGCTGTAGCCTGCGCCCACTCCCACCGTGTGCAGCTCGAGCAGCTCGCGGGCGTAGTTCTCGTTCGGCGCGTCCTTGTCGGAGCTCGCGTTGTCGAGGTAGGCCAGCATCGCCGGGTGCCTCGCCGAGGCGACGAGCATGTCGCTGAACTTCCCGAGCGCGTGCCGCCTGATGACCTGCGAGTCGTAGAGGTGGCGGGTCGCCCACACGTCGGAGGAGGGGCAGGTGACGTTGAGGTGGTTGGACCAGAAGTCGACCATCACCTCGAGCAGCTGCCGGTTGGACCAGCAGGCGCGAGCGATGTGGGCGTCGCAGAGGTCGAACATGCCGTCCCAGTGGAACCGGCCGATGCGCGACGTGAGCTGGCCCGGCGACAGGGTCAGCGTCGGCCAGCGCTTGAGCAAGGCGGTCATCGCGGAGTCGGGGACCTTCGACGGCGTCAGCTGCTGCTCGAGCCAGCGCTGCGCGCCCTTCTTGCGCACCGCGGCCAGCAGCTCCGGCGTGGCGCCGTACGTCGCGCGGCGCACCAGGTGCAGCACCGGGTCGCCGGTCGAGGCCTCCGCCGCCGGGGCCGCGGCGATGCCCGCGCCACCGAGCCCGGCCGCGCCGAGCAGCCCGGCGCCGGCCGCCAGCAGGCCGCGGCGCGACATGGTCGCGACGTCGGAGCCGGACGTGGTGGTCATAGAGGACACGGAACGCCTTGAGGTCGGAGGGGTCGTCCCTTCGTGCATCGGCCACCCGGGGCGACCGACTTGAGCAGCCGGGCGCCGGTCAGGTGTCAGGGCGTGAGCGGCGAGCGGGCCCGGGCAGTCGCCTGCACCGGGTAGCCGGCGGCGTACCGGGCCGAGAGGAGGTTGCCGAACGGCATCCGGACAGTGGCACGGAACGTGACGGCGACCGTGATGCCGTCGGTGGTGACGCCGGTGACCTCGAAGTCCTCGAACCGCCCGCCGAGGTCGGCGTCGCTGACGTACTGCTCGACCGCGGCCCGCGCGCCGGACCGGCTCAGGGGCAGGGTCGAGCCGGCGCCGTTGTAGACCGCGGCGAGGTCCGGCTGGTTGGCGGCGCTCAGGGCGGCGCCGTCGGTGGCCGCGACCAGGGACCGGCGCACCAGGTAGACCTTCGAGACGTCGACGACCACCGTGACCAGCAGGCCGGCGATCACCGTGTAGGCGAGGATGAGCAGGATCAGCTGGCCGGCGTCGCCCTCGGCACCGGCCGCGCGCAGCAGCCGCCGCAGCCGATCCACGGACCTCACGGCGTCGGCCCGGCCTGGAAGCGGTCGACGACCTCGAGGTGCCGGCTGGTCACCCGCACGGACGCCGGGGCGCGGTCGGTGAAGAACCGAGGCACCAGCGGCAGCGCGACCCGGTAGGTCATCACCACGTTGACCTGGGAGCCGGGCTGGAGCGCGCACGGGCTCGGCGAGCAGCTGATCTCGAGCTGGTCGGGAGAAAGCTCCAGGTTGCTGTCGGCCATGACGATCCGGGCCGCGGAGTAGGCCCGCCCGGGTGCGTCGGCGACGCTGTCCGAGGTGGCGTAGACCCGGCCGGCCTCACGGGCAGCGCTGGACACGGCGTACGCCCCGGCCTGGACCCGGAACACCGTGATGAGCACGTAGACCAGCGGCAGCATGAGCAGGACCGCGAGGTAGACGAACTCGACGATCGCGTTCCCGTCGTCGCCCCGGGCGCCGCGGGCGACCAGGACGGAGCGGACCGCGACGACCGACCGCGGCGTGGTCACTGGGCCTCCTCGAGGGCGTGCCCGCGCACGGTGAGCCCGCGGGTCGGACCGAGCAGCCCGATCACCGGGAGCGTCGTGCGCACCTCGACATAGACCGTCTGGACGCCGTCGACGGTCTCGGTCCCCGCCGTCACGCCGTCGGCGAACCGGTCGGCCAGCGAGTCGCGGATGAGCTGTCGGGTGAGCGCAGCCCCCTGGGCCGGGTCCCGGTCGGCGTTGGCACCGTAGCGCGCGCCCTCGGCGGCGGACGCGAGCAGCGTGTTGCGGACGTGCAGCGCCAGGCCCAGCTGGAGCAGGGCCAGGAAGAGCACCGTGAGCAGGATGCCGACCAGGGTGAACTCGACGATCGCCGAGCCCCGGTCGTCCCGTCCGCGCCGCATCGGGCGACCTCGGGGGCCGCGGCTACGGCGCGTTGCCGACGACGCCGTCGAGCGCGTCGCTGAAGATCTGCTTGAGCTTGTCGTCGGCGACCAGCCACAGGGCGGTGACCAGCCCCGCGGTCATGATCGTGACGAGCACCCAGCCGGGCACGTCGCCGCGCTCTCGCCCGCCGTGCACCACCCGCGTGTACATGCGCAGCGTGGCGTCCTGGATCTCCTGCATCTGGTTCTCTCCCTCTCCTAGCTGGCGAAGCTGAACCCGTAGAACCCGGGAAACAGGGCGAAGAGCACCGTGACCGGGAGGACGAGGAAGACGACGGGGACCATCATGGCGATCTCCTTCTTGCCGCCCGCCTCCAGCAAGGCCCTCTTACCCGCTTCCCGGACGTCCACGGCCTGGGCGCGCAGGACCTCGGCCAGCGGGGTGCCGCGCTCGACGGCGATGGCGACGCCGTCGACGAACCGGGCGAGCGGCGGCAGGCTGGTGCGCACGGCGATGCCCTGCAGGGCGGCCACCAGCGACGCCCCGGCCCGGGCGTCGGCGAGCGCCCGGGACAGCTCGCGGGCCAGCTCCCCGTGGCTGATCGTGGTGACCCGCTCCAGCGCGCCGACGGCGCCCTCACCCGCGGCCACGGCGAGGGCGAGCAGCTCGGCGATCGTCGGGAACTCGGCCATCATCCGCTCCTCGCGGGTGGCCACCTCCCGTGACAGCCACCGGTCGCGGGCGAGCACCCCGGACACGGTGCAGATCAGGCAGAGGATCAGCAGCGGCACGGGCCGGAAGCCGGAGTTGGCGGTGAAGAACAGGCTCAACGCCAGGCCGGCGAGCAGTCCGCCACCGCCCCACAGCACCTGCTCGGCGCGGAACTCCTCGAGCGTCATGCCGCGCCCCGCCTGCTCGAGCCGGTGCCGCGCCGACGCGGCACCGCCCAGGACCCGCTCGATCAGCCGCGAGGCGTCGACGACGGAGGGCGCCAGGATCCGCTCCAGGGTGGGGAACGGCGTGAGCGCCCGCTGGGTGGCGAGCAGCCGCGACGGGCGGGCGGCGTCGCGCAGGTACGGCGCCAGCCGGTCGTCGAGGGACGGCCGGCGCAGCGCGGGTACCCGCGTGACGGCCAGCGCCAGACCGACGCCGGCGAGCAGGCCGGCACCCGCCCCGGCCAGTGCGCTGCTCATGCCGGACCCCCGCTCACCGCAGCACCCGCTCTTCCTCGGGCAGCCGACCGATCCGCACCATGACCCGGTACGCCACGAGGCAGAGACCGCCGCCGACCGCCAGGACCACCAGGCCGGCCGCGGTGTTGTAGGCATCCACCGCTTCCGGACGCAGCGACAGCAGGGCGAGGACGATCCACGGCGCCGCGACGGCAAGCCGGGCGGCGTTGATGGTCCAGCCCTGGCGGGTCTCGAGCTCGGCACGCGTGCGGGCGTCCTCGCGCAGGAAGGCCGACAGCGTGCGGAGCAGCTTGCCGAGGTCGCTGCCGCCGACCTCGCGGGCCATCCGCAGCGACTCGACGATGCGGTCGCCGACCGGGTCGGCCAGGCCGGCCTTGAGCCGGTCGAGGGACTCGTAGAAGCGGCCGGTCGCGCGGTAGTCCTCGCCGAAGCGGACGAACGGACGGCGCAGCTCCTCGGGGCCGCGCAGACCCACCTGGGTCAGCGCCTCCGGCAGCGACAGCCCGGCGCGGACGCCGGACGCGAGGTTGTCGACGACCTCCGGCCAGAGGTCGCGCAGCTCGGAGCGGCGCTGCCGGGCGCGGAACTTCACCAGCGCCACCGGGCCGTACGAGGCCATCACGGCGAAGGCGAACGCGATGGCCGGGGACCGCGAGACCACGAACATCACCACGAGGACGAACAGGCCGACACCGATGCAGGACGCCGCGAGCGCGCCCGGCGTCACCGACTCGATGCCGGCCTGCGCCAGCTCGTCGGCCACCCGGTCGCGCCGCGTGACGCGTCCCGGTCGCGGGGGTGCGGGCGGCGTGAACGACCGCCAGACCAGGAACACCCCGAGCCCGAACAGCAGCCCGACAAACGCGCCCATCAGTCCGGCCCGTACGGCGAGAGCAGCCGGGCGAGGTCGTAGCCGGCGCGGTCGAACCGCTCCGGGTGCGGCGGCCAGCCGTCGGCGCGCACCAGCTGGTCGCCGCGCGTGGTGAAGACGTCGGCCGTCTCGACGACGTCGCCCTCGACCCGGCCCGGGATCGCGACGACCTCGCGCACCGCACGGCGACCGTCGCGCTCGACCGCGATGTGCACCACGAGGTCGATGCAGCCGGCGACCGTCGGCACGACGAACGCGTGGCCGACGTTCTCCCCGGCCAGCAGCGGCAGCGTGCACATCTTCGTGACGGCCTCGCGCGCCGAGTTGGCATGGATGGTGCACATGCCCGGCAGCCCCGAGTTGAGGGCGATGAGCAGGTCGAGGCTCTCCTCCTGCCGGACCTCGCCCACGATGATCCGCGAGGGCCGCATCCGCAGCGCCTCCTTGACCAGCCGGCGCAGCTTGATCTCGCCGGTGCCCTCGAGGCTGGGCTGACGGCACTGCATCGCCACCACGTCGGGCAGCGGCACCTTGAGCTCGAAGACCTCCTCGCACGTCACGACCCGCTCCCGGGACGGGATGGCGGCCGTGAGGCAGTTGAGCAGCGTCGTCTTGCCGGCCTGGGTGCCGCCCGCGACCAGCACGTTGAGGCCGGACGACACGGCCGCCTCGAGGAACTTCGCGGCCTGGGCGGTGACCGTGCCGAGCCCGACGAGGTCCTCGAGGTGCGTCGCGCGGACGACGAACTTGCGGATGTTGACGGACCAGTGCTGGCGGGTGATGTCCGGGATCGCGACGTGCAGCCGTGAACCGTCGGGCAGCATCGCGTCGACGAAAGGGGTGGAGAGGTCGACTCGCCGGCCGGACGACTTCAGCATCTTCTCGACGAGGTCCCGGACCTCGTCGCCCGTGAGGATGGTGGTCGTGAGCTCGTGCACCCCGCGCCGGGCGATGAACACCTTGGTCGGCTCGTTGATCCAGATCTCCTCGACCGTCGGGTCGTCGAGGTACTTCTGCAACGGTCCGAACCCGGCGACCGCGTCGAACACCTGGCGGGCGGCCATCCCGCGGTCCGCGAGCTGCGGCAGCGTGCCGGACAGGCTGCGCTCGTCGTAGTCGGTGATCACCTCGTCGACGAGGCGCCGGACCGCCGCCGGGTCGGCCACCGGGTCGAGGCCGCGGCGCCGGACCAGCTCGCGGACCTCGTCCTCGACGGTCGAGATGGCGTTCACGCGGCGGCCCCCTGCCGGACGTCGATCGGCGCGGCGCCGAACGAGGGCGCCGTCGGGCGAGGGTAACCGGGGCCGGACATTCCGCCCAACCGGCGGTCACCGACCTGGGGACAACCGCTCGCAGCCGGACGCCGGCTGACCGCACCGCCGGGACGTCAGCGGATCCTGACCGGCCGCAGCACGGGCTCGGTGCCGTCGACGACCTCGTACAGCGCGAGGTCGTTGGCGCCGGTGGTGAACAGCGCGTCGTTCACGAAGCCGGCGAACGAGGGCTTCCCCAGCTCCGGGTAGATCTCCGACACCGCAGCGACGGTCCCGTTGACGGCGATGACCAGTGGCCCCCGTCCCGTCGAGCGTTGCACCGTGCCGGTCAGCAGTGCGGGCACGCTGCCCGTCGACGGCGCGACCGCGTCGAGGTCGAGGTCGGCGGCCAGCTGGGCGGTCATCGGGCTCGGTGGACCGTCGACGTCGACACCGAGGGATGCCAGCGCGGAGACGGACCTGCCGATCCAGTCGGGGTGCCCGCCCATGGTGTACAGCCCTGGCTGGCCCGCGGAGCCGTCCACGAGGGTGTCCGTGACTCCCTGCAGGACGAGCTGGTAGCCGGGCGCGGCGGCGAAGACCGTCCGCTGACCCGGCACGTTGTACCAGTACTTCTCGCTGCGCTCCCGAGTGCCGGAGAGCTGCGAGATGCCGTCGACGCCGAACGGCAGCTTCCGGCCGAGCGCGTCGGCCAGGGTCGGCAGCAGGTCGACGTGCTCCCAGTTGGCGTCGCTGGTGGTCCCCCTCGACTGCCCTGGCTCCTTGAGGAACATCGGCACCCAGGCGAGCTCCGCCTGGGACTCCGGCTGCTGCGTGAGTCGCCGTCCGGACCCGCCGGGGATGAACGACTCCCCGTGGTCGGCGGTCACCACGACGAGCGCGTCGTCCCAGATGCCTTGTCTCTCCAGGCGGTCGATGACCTCACCGAGCAGCCGGTCCGTGTAGGCGAGCTGGAGCAGCTGTGCCTGCCGGTTCACCTTCATCGGCCAGCTCTGCTCGGCCCAGCCACCCTTGCGGGCACCGAGCAGCCTGTCCGGGTGGGTCGAGCCGGACGGCAGGTACCGCCACGGGTGGTGCGGCAGCAGCAGGTGCAGGAAGTTCAGCGTCGGCTTGTCACTCGGGCGGAGGCCGGCGAGGAAGCGCTGGAAACGCTCCGGTTGGTTCGCTTTCAGATTCTTCCACCTCGGTGCCGTCATGGCGTCCGCGCCGTTGCTGGGCGTCACGCTGCCGGCCGACTTCTCGGCGAACTGGTCCGAGACCGTCGAGTCGTCGTCGTACGGCTCGGCCAGTGTCTTGGCCACCTGCCAGGTCTGGCCGAAGAGACCGCGCAGGCCGCGGTCGCCTCCTGCCGGGCGGGTGTCGACGCACAGGGCGGGGTCGCAGAGCTGGGTGATCGTCTCGAGGGCACGGATCCGGTAGTCCGGGGCGAGGAACGAGAAGAGGTTGTCGGGGTACTCGACGTACGAGGGGACGAGCTTCTCTCTCGGGTAGCGCCCCGACAGCATGCTGGGCACGGCGTACGACGTGAACGACCCGACGCCGGTGGCGTTGCGGAACCAGTGGCTGCTGCCTGCCAGCCGGGCGAAGTTCGGGTAGACCCGCGCGTCGACCTCGCCCCGGGCGTCGAGCAACGACACGAGCGGGAGCTCGTCGAGCAGCACCATCACGACCGGGGGCGTGGAGCCGCCGGCCGGGCCGGCTGCGCCGGCGGCCCCGGCTTCGGCGGGGCGCACCAGGTCACCGGCAGGGGAGGCGAACACGAACAAGAGCGCGAAGACCAGTGGCGCGGGAGTCAGGTAGGTGACGAAGCTCTGCACGGGATTGCTGCGTGCAACGAGCCACAGCGCACCACCCGCCACGAGCACGGCGAGCACCACCAGGGCCGGGCCGCGGAGTGCCGACACCTTCTTCACGACCTGCAGGACGGTGAGGGCGGTCAGCGACCCGGCCACCACGACGTGCGAGACCCGGCCGGCCGGCTTCGACACGGCGTCGACGGCACTGACCACGGACCACAGCAGCACCGGTGGAACGACGAGGACGAGCAACGCGAAGGCCACGACCTCGAGGCCGTCCACCCGGTAGAACACGAAGGTCTCGGGGCTGCGGCCGGTGATGTCCAGCAACGGCTGGGCG
Organism: uncultured Actinomycetota bacterium; assembly: GCA_963746175.1. Lineage (GTDB taxonomy): Bacteria > Actinomycetota > Actinomycetes > JACCUZ01 > JACCUZ01 > CAVVAH01. Next base: position 70,956 of record CAVVAH010000004.1, read on the forward strand.
ATCGCGAACGAGCTGAGCACGAAGAGCTCGAGGAACCGTCGCAGCGGGCCCCGTGCACGAGGCGGGTCGACGAGCTCGTCGTCAGCCACGGGGAACTGCGGAGTACAGCGTCCGGGTGCCCGTGTCGAGGGTCACCTGGCGTTCGACGTCGAACCGGTCGGCGAGAAGCCGCTCGAAGACTTCGGGCCGGTAGTCGGGGAACAACCCGGCGGGCTTGTTCGACAGGAGGCGTCGCGACATCGGGTCGTCAGGCCCGACGAACTCCACGACCAGACGGCCGCCGAGGCTGTGCAGCCATGAGACGACCTCGGGCAACGGGATGTTCGCCCCGATGGCGAGGTGGTGGACCAGCGCCAGGGCGAGCACGGCGCCCGGCTTGGCCCGGTCGAGGAACGAGGGACGCTCCTGGGAGCGCCAGCCGATGGCTGGTGAGGGGTCGGTGAGGTCCATCACGAGCGGGAGGATCTTGGTGTTGCCCTCGGCCCGCAGCCGCCGGTACATCAGGTCGATCGTCTGCTCGTCGTTGTCGAGGGCGACCACGTGGTCGGCGAAGTCCTGTCCGACCAGTGAGAACGTGCCGTCGTTGCAGCCGAGGTCGAGCAGCAGGCCGGAGTGGCGGCGGCCCAGCGCCTCCCGGACGAATGCCGTCTTCTGGTCCCGCTCCGCGTCGGTGTAGGTGCTGGTCTGCTGGTACGTGGTCCAGTGGGAGTCGCCCGGCTTCCAGCGCAGCTTCCGTACCAGGGTGCCGACGTTCTTCGCCGCTGCCATCGCGACCGCGTCGGAGAAGCCGGAGCTCCGCAGCTTGTCGGCCGTCGCCTGGGACCCGTCGCCTTTGTCGGCGTTGCGGGCATCCATCGCGCTGTGCAGGGCGACGTGCTTGAGCACGCCGGCCTTGGCGAGGTCGCTGCCGGTCATCAGCCCGCGGATCTGGGCCGGCTCGATGCCGTTGACCTGACCGCGCAGCAACGGCCGGAACGGGAAGTTCTTGTGCGCCTGGAGAAGCAGGGGGAACAGGAAGGTCTGGCAGAACTGCCGGTAGCCGGGCCACGGGCCGCCGCGGTACTGCTCGAACGAGCCGATGTCGATGAACACCGGGGCGGAGCCGCGGAACTGCAGGTTGTAGGCGTAGCCGTCCTTCATCGTCATGCCCTCGCCCAGCGCGGCGAGCAACAGCTCGATGTGCAGCGCCGCGGCGTCCTGCAGCTGCGAGAACGACCACTCGTACGGGTAGGACACGAACGGGATGCGTTCATGTCGCAGCACCACCGGCCAGGTCGCCTCGTCCGCGATGTCGTGGCGGTCGGTGACCTGCTCGGTCCCGACGAGGGTGCCGCGGCTCACGCCGTCCCGGAAGAAGGTCGTGCCCGCGAGCTTGCGCCAGTCGTCGGAGGCCGTCGGTGACAGTCGCCTCAGGACCTCCGACCCGACATGCAGGACGGTGCTGTCCGGGTCGCGGAAGGACGCCGGGTCGGCGCTGGGGGCCTCGAGCGCTCCCACTCGTCAGTCGTCTGCGGGCTGAGGATGCGGCAGCTCCGCGTCGTCCCGCTCGGTCACGATCGCGTCCTCCGCGGGCTTGCGGCGGAACGGACCGGTGATCTTCGCCCAGAAGACCCTCGCGAACACCGCGACGCCCGCCACACCTGCAACGACCATCTGGACCAGCATCGAGCCGGTGCCCGCATCGAGGTAGTAGACGGTGGCGTTCAGGACATGAGACATGAACACTCCTACGTCGGGATCAGTACGTGAGCATACCGGCAGGTGAACGGCGGGTAATCGCCGAACGAGGGTCCAGCCGTCTGACGAGGAGGCCGGAGCTCGCGGCGCCGGTCGTCGCTGTGGACGACGGCGACCTGTGGACAACGGCGGAGCCGCCGGGACCAGGTTCGCGACGATGGAGTCATGCGCCTGGTGCTCACCGTGGTCGATCCCACGGGATCAGCGACGCCCGTCGAGGTCGAGGTCGCGGCCGCCCCCGGCACGCCCTTCGGCGAGGTCCGGGACGGGCTGCTCGGCGCGGTCGGCCGGCACGAGGGGCGGCTGTTCTGCGGCGACAGCGCCCTGGCCGACGACGCCGCGCTCGGCGAGCCTCCGCTGCTGCACGGCGCGGTCCTCACCGTCGACCGGGCCGACCACCGTGAGCCGCGCGGGCTGCTCGAGCTGCACGTGCTGGCGGGGCCGGACAGCGGCGCCGTGCACCGGCTGGCGCCCGGCGAGCACGGGGTGGGCCGGGCGGCCGAGGCGAGCGTGCGGCTCGACGACCCGGACGTCTCCCGGCTGCACGCGGTGCTCCGCGTCGCAGCCACCGGCTCCGGCGGGACGACGGTCCACGACCTCGGGTCCACCAACGGCACCGAGGTCGACGGCGAGCACGTGACCCGGGCGGGCCGACCGCTGCGCCCGGGCGACGTGCTCCGGGTCGGCGCCAGCCGGCTCGCCCTGGCGCTGCCCGAGCTGGTGCCGGTGTCCTGCCGGCCCGACGGGGCCGGCCACCTCGAGGTCAACCGGCCCCCGCGGCACCTGCCCCCGACGACCCCGCTGCGGACCGCGCGGCCGACCGAGCCCGCCGCGCGCGAGCGCACCAGGTTCCCCCTCGTGGCGATCCTGCTTCCGCTCGTCGCCGGCATCGCGCTGGTCGCCATCACGCACTCGCCCACCTACCTGTTGTTCGTGCTGCTCTCGCCGCTGATGGCGGTCGGCACCTTCGTGACCGACCGCACCGGCGGCAAGCGGTCGACGAAGGCGCTGCGCGAGGCGTACGCCGCCGAGTGCGCGCGCGTCGACGCGACCGTCGCGCAGGCCGTCGCCGACGAGGCAGCCGCCCGGCACCGCGCCCTCCCCGGCGCCGCCACCCTGCTGCTCACCGCGGCCGGCCCGCGGCCCCGGCTCTGGGAGCGGCGACGCACCGACCCCGACGCGCTCGAGCTCCGGCTCGGGCTGGGCACGGTGCCGTCCCGGGTGGAGCTGCGGGACCCGGCAGCACCGGGCGGCCTCGACGAGGTGCAGCACCCCGCGCTGTCAGGCTGCCCCGTGACCGTGCCGCTGGCCGAGGCCGGGGTCCTCGGCCTCGGCGGCGACCGGACGCGGGTGCTGCCGCTGGCCCGCGCGCTGGTGGCGCAGCTCGCCGGCTGGCACAGCCCGCGGCACCTGACCCTCGTCGTGCTGGCCGCCGAGCCGTCCCGCGACTGGGAGTGGACCCGGTGGCTCCCCCACCTGCGCACCGGCGACGGCGGCCCGCTGCTCGTCGGTGTCCGCGCCGCGCAGCTGCGGTCCCGTGTCGACGAGCTGGTCGCCCTCCTCGACGCCCGGCAGGCGGCGACCACGTCCGGCCTCGAGCGCACCTGGACCGGGCCGACGACGGTGGTCGTGCTCGACGGCGCCGGCGTGCTGCGCCGCCAGCCGGGCGTGGCCCGGTTGCTGGAGGAGGGCCCGGCCGTCGGCCTCCGGCTGCTGTGCCTCGAGCGCGACCTGGTCTCGTTGCCTGTCGAGTGCCGGGCCACCGCGGAGGTCACCGGCGCCGTGGGCACCCGGCTGCACGTCGTGTGCCCCGGCGGCACGACGTACGACGACGTGCTGGCCGACGGCGTGAGCGACCGGTGGGCGCACCGGTTCGCCCGGGCGCTGGCCCCGCTGCGGGACGCCACCCCGGACGACCAGGAGAGCAACCTCCCCGACGCCGCCCGGCTGCTCGACCTGCTGCCGTTCGACCCGACCGACCCGGCCGCGCTGGAGACTGCCTGGCGGGTCAGCCCGCGGGAGACCCGGGTCGTGCTCGGAGTCGGCTCCGACGGCGAGCCCTTCGTCGTCGACCTGGCCGCCGACGGGCCGCACGCCCTGGTCGCCGGCACCACCGGGTCGGGCAAGTCCGAGCTGCTGCAGACCCTGGTGGCCGGCCTGGCGGTGGCCAACCGGCCGGACGAGATGTCGTTCGTGCTCGTCGACTACAAGGGCGGTGCGGCCTTCAAGGACTGCGCCCGGCTGCCGCACACCGTCGGAACGGTCACCGACCTCGACGGCCACCTCACCGAGCGGGCGCTGCTCTCCCTCGGTGCCGAGCTGCGGCGCCGGGAGACGCTGCTGCGCGCGGCCGGGTGCAAGGACCTCGACGACTACCTGGCCCAGGCGCCGGCCGGAGCGCCGCCGATGCCACGGCTGGTGCTGGTGGTCGACGAGTTCGCGACCCTCGTCGAGGAGCTGCCCGACTTCGTCGGCGGGCTCGTCGGGATCGCCCAGCGCGGTCGCTCGCTCGGTGTGCACCTCGTGCTCGCGACCCAGCGGCCGGGCGGCGTGGTCAGTGCCGACATCCGCGCCAACACCAGCCTGCGCATCGCCCTGCGCGTCACCGACCCCGCCGAGTCCAGCGACGTCGTGGACGTGCGCGACGCCGCCGAGATCAGCCGGGCCCATCCCGGCCGCGCCGTGGTGCGCGTCGGCGCGGGCGCGGTCCGCGGGCTGCAGTCCGCGCGTGTCGGCGGGCACGGTGCGGCAGCCACTCCGGTGCAGCTGCGGGCGGTGCCCTGGGAGCACGCCGGCGACCCCCTGGTCGGCGCGGTCGGCGCGGCACCGACCGGCCCGACGGACCTCGCCCGCCTGGTCGACGCCGCCCGCGCCGCAGCGGCCCGCCTCGGCGCCGAGGCGGTGGACAGCCCGTGGCTGCCGCCGCTCCCCCAGGTCGTGACGGTCGACGAGCTGGCCGGGCTGCCGGTCGACGACGACCGGCTCACGATCGGCCTGCTCGACCTGCCCGCCGAGCAGCGGCGGGCACCGGTGACCTTCGACCTCGAGGGCGGTGACCACCTGCTGGTCGCGGGCAGTGCCCGCAGCGGCCGGTCGACGGTCCTGCGGACGCTGGCGGCCGCCCTCGCCGCCCGGTGCGACGTCACCGACCTGCACCTCTTCGCGCTGGACGGCGGCGGGGGCGCGCTCGCGCCGCTGGCTGCCCTTCCGCACACCGGCGCGGTCGTGGGGCGCGACGAGACGGCTCGCGGCGACCGGCTGCTCGCTCGGCTGGCGACCGAGCTGGAGCGCCGCCAGCGGCTGCTGTCCGCCGGCGGTCACGGCTCGCACGAGGAGCAGCGCCGCGCCGCCGCACCGGCCGACCGGTTGCCGTGGCTCGTCGTGCTGGCCGACGGCTGGGAGGGGCTGGTGACGGCGTACGACGCGGTCGACCACGGCCGGCCGGTGGAGACCCTGCTGCGCCTGGTCCGCGAGGGGGCCGCGGTCGGGATCCGCGTCGTCCTGACGGGCGATCGAGCCGTGCTCAGCGGCCGCGCAGGATCGGCGTTCCGCGACCGGCTGGTGCTGCGCTTCGCCGACCCGGCCGACTACGGGCTGGCGGGAATCTCGCCGCGCCTGGTGCCGGCCGTCATGCCGCCGGGCCGGGCGCTGGTGGGCGCCGACGTGCGGGAGGCGCAGCTCGCCGTGCTCGACCCGGAGACGTCCGGGGCCGGGCAGGTCCGGGCGGTCGAGGCGGTGGGTACGGCGGCGCGGAGGCGGCCGCCGGTCCGGCACGCCCACGCCGGCCTGCTGCCGATGCGGGTCGAGCCCCTGCCGACCCGGGTCGAGGCCGGCGAGGTCGAGGCGGCGGCCAAGGCGGTCGCCACCGGACCGTCGTGGGCGCTCGTGGGCGTCGGCGGTGACGACCTCACCCCGCTGGGCGTCGACCTCGCGCTCGACGGTCCGGCCTTCGTCGTCGCCGGGCCCGCCGGCAGCGGCCGGTCCACCACGCTGGCGACGATGGGGCGGTGGCTGCTCGGGCAGGGCCGCGAGGTCGCCGTGGTCGCGCACCGGCGATCGCCGCTGCGGTCGCTCGCGGGCGAGCCCGGCGTGCTCGCCGTGGTGGGCTCGGACGACACCCTCGAGCTCGACCGGTTGCTCCTCGAGCGGCCGGACCTCGTCGTCCTCGCCGACGACGCCGAGACGCTGCACGACACCGCGGTGGAGCGCCCGCTGCTCGGCATGCTGAAGGCCGACGCCGAGGGCGGGGCGACCCTGCTGCTCGCCGGGTCGTCCCCCGACCTGGCCGGCCAGTTCCGCGGCCTCACCGTCGAGGCCCGTCGCGGCCGGACCGGCCTCCTGCTCGGGGCGCTCGGCCCGGCCGACGGCGACCTGCTCGGCGTCCGGGCACCGCGTGCCGACGGGTCCGTCACCGGACGCGGGCTGCTGGTCGTCCGCGGCCGGCTCACGCCCGTGCAGGTGGCGCACACGGAGCTCTGACCATGGCGCCGTTCCCTAGGGTCGGTGCCGTGCCGGTGCCCACCCGCGTCTCCAGCCGCAACGCCACCTTCCAGCTCTGGCAGGTGCTGCTCACCAACCGCGTCAAGCGGACCCGTGCCGGAGAGCTGCTGGTGCAGGGGGTCCGGCCGATCACGGTCGCCGTCGAGCAGGGCTGGACCGTCCGCGCACTGCTGCACGACGGCCGCGACCGCCGGTCGGCCTGGGCGACCGACCTGATGTCCCGGGTCGACGCGCCACAGGTGCAGGTGGCGGCCGAGCTGATGGCCGAGCTGGGCGGGAAGGACGACGCGGACGGAGCGCCCGAGCTGCTCGCCGTGGTGGCGCAGCCGCCGGACGACCTCGACCGGCTCGACCTCGGCCCGCGCTCGACGACCGTCGTCCTCGACCGGCTGAGCAGCCCCGGCAACCTCGGCACCCTGCTCCGCTCGGCGGACGCGTTCGGTGCCACCGGTGCCGCCGTGACCGGCCACGCCGCCGACCCCTACGACCCGCGCTGCGTCCGTGCCAGCACCGGGTCGGTCTTCGCCGTGCCCGTCGTCCGGGCGCCGTCGTACCGCGACCTCGTCGAGCGGGTCGACGCGACCACTCCGCATCCCCTGGTCGTCGGCACGGACGAGTCGGGGACCGTCGACGTGCGCGAGGTCGACCTGTCCGGTCCCGTGCTGCTCGTCGTCGGCAACGAGACGACCGGCATGAGCGCCGCCTGGCGCGAGCGGTGCGACGTCGTGGCCCGGATCCCGATGGCGGGCACGGCGAGCTCGCTCAACGCCGCGACCGCCGGCTCCCTCGTCCTCTACGAGGCGATGCGGCAACGATCTGCTGGGATCGCGCCATGACCACCACCGCCGCCCTCGTCCGCCCCGCCACCCCCGATGACGTCCCGGAGCTCGTCGCGATGATCCGCGAGCTCGCGGAGTACGAGCGGGCGCTGCCCGAGGTCGAGGCCACCGAGGAGAACCTGCACGGGACGTTGTTCGCCGAGGCACCGGCCGTCTTCGCGCACGTGCTGGAGGTGGACGACGAGATGGCCGGCATGGCGATCTGGTTCCTCAACTACTCCACCTGGCTCGGCGCCCACAACCTCTACCTCGAGGACCTCTACGTGCGCCCGCAGCACCGCGGCGGCGGCGCCGGCCGGCTGCTGCTCCGGACGCTGGCCGAGATCTGCGTGCAGCGCGGCTACCGCCGGCTCGAGTGGTGGGTGCTCGACTGGAACCCGGCTCGCGGCTTCTACGACGCCCTCGGCGCCCGGGCGCTCACCGAGTGGATCCCCTACCGCGTGTCCGGCGCGGCGCTGGAGCGTCTGGCGCACCCGGCCACCGGCGGCGCGTGATTTCATGGACCCGCGGGGAGCCGGTCAGGCTCCCCCTCGTCGGCTGCGCCCAACGGAGGACATCAGCGTGAGCGAAGGACTCGTCGCGGGGGAGAAGCCCGGCGTCATGTCACCGGGCGCCGGTGGCGAGATCGCCGACGCCGTGGAGATCCGGCTGCCGGCCGACTCGGCGTACCTCTCCGTCCTCCGCACGGCGACCGCGGGGCTCGCGGCGCGGCTCGACTTCACCCTCGACGAGATCGAGGACCTGCGGATCGCCGTCGACGAGGCCTGCGCGATGCTCCTGCCGCACGCCGTCGAGACGGCGCAGCTGACCTGCACGTTCGAGCTCGGCCCCGAGACGCTCGACGTCACGGTCACCCTCCCGACCACCCGCGGGCAGCTGCCGGAGCGCGACACCTTCTCCTGGACCGTCCTCACGGCTCTCGCCGGCGAGGTCGACACCGGCCTCGACGACGAGCGCCGGGTCTGGATCCGGCTGCGCAAGCGTCGCGGCTCGGTCGGCGCATGAGCAGGTCTGCGGAGGCCGATGCACCGGAGACGACGGGTGGCGACGTGCCGGAGGCACGGCAGTCCGAGGCCGCCGAAGCTGCCGTGCCCGCGGCCGGTGAGGCGACGGAGGGTCCGGAAGCCGCGGGCGACGTCGACACGTCGGCCGACGTCGCCGATGCGCCGCCCGCCCGCTCCTCGCGGCTGTCCGTCGACCGCGAGCGGACCCGCGAGCTGTTCCACCAGCTGCAGGGCGCCCCGGAGGGCGCCCCGCGACGCAGCCAGGCACGCGACGCCCTCGTCGAGCAGCACCTGCCGCTCGTCGAGCACCTGGCGCGACGGTTCCGCAACCGCGGCGAGCCCTACGACGACCTCGTGCAGGTCGCGACCATCGGCCTGATCAAGTCGGTCGACCGGTTCGACCTCGAGCGCGGCGTGGAGTTCTCGACGTACGCGACGCCCACGATCGTCGGCGAGATCAAGCGGCACTTCCGCGACAAGGGCTGGGCGGTGCGCGTCCCGCGGCGGCTGCAGGAGCTGCGGCTCTCGCTGGCCGCGGCGACCAGCGAGCTGTCCCAGCGCAACGGCCGGGCGCCCACGGTGCACGAGCTCGCCAACCACCTCAAGATCAGCGACGAGGAGGTGCTGGAGGGCATGGAGTCGGCGAACGCCTACAGCACCCTGTCGCTGGACGCGGGCGACTCCGGCAGCGGCGACGAGCCGATGCCGGTCTCGGAGACCCTCGGTGTCGAGGACGAGGGTCTCGAGGGCGTGGAGTACCGAGAGTCCCTCAAGCCGATGCTCGAGCAGCTGCCCGCCCGCGAGAAGAAGATCCTCATGCTGCGGTTCTTCAAGAACATGACGCAGTCCGAGATCGCCGCAGAGATCGGCATCTCGCAGATGCACGTGTCCCGGCTGCTGGCCCGTACGCTCGCCCAGCTCCGCGAGGGCCTGCTCGTCGACGAGTGACCGCGGGGGACGACGGCCGTCAGTCCTCGTCGAGGGCGTCCGACGTCGACGGGTGGAACAGCAGGACCAGCATGGCCACGGCCAGCGCGAGCAGTGGCAGGCCGACGTACCACCGGCCGCCCTGGAGCAGCCCCACGGCGACCGGGACGACGAGCAGGTTCGCCACCAGGGCCGGCGACCTCGCCCACCGGCGGCCGGCACGGAGGGCGCGGGCGACCAGGGCGAGGCCGACCGCCGCGATCAGCGCCAGCCCCGCGCTGACCAGGGCGCGTACCGCGTCGTCCTCGGTCGCCACCACGAGCTCGACCACGTAGAACACGGCGGCCGCGAGCAGGCCGACCGCCTCGAGCCCGACCAGCACGGCGCAGGACGCGAGCGTGGTCGGCAACGGGCGCGGCACGGTCCGGGACCCTACCTGCCGGTACCCTCGGCCCATGAGGGCGCTGCTGGTGGTGAATCCCGCAGCCACCACCACCTCGGCCCGGACCCGCGAGGTGCTCGCCAGTGCGCTGGAGGCCGAGCTCAAGCTCGAGGTGGCGCACACCGAGGCCCGGGGTCACGCGACCGACCTGGCGGCGGAGGCGCACGCCGACGGTCTGGACCTGGTCGTCGTGCTCGGCGGCGACGGCACCGTCAACGAGGTCGTCAACGGGCTGCTCGCCGACGGTCCGCGCCCCGACGTCCCGGCGCTGGCGGTGGTGCCCGGCGGGGGCACCAACGTCTTCCACCGCGCGCTCGGTCTGCCCCGCGACCCCGTCGAGGCCACCGGCGCGGTGCTGGACGCCCTGCGCGACGAGCGTCGGCGCAGCATCGGCCTCGGCATGGCCGGTGACCGCTGGTTCACCTTCAACGCCGGGATGGGCTGGGACGCCGAGGTGGTGGCCCGGGTCGACCGGCGACGGCGGGCCCGGTCGACCAGTCGCCACACGCGGCCCGGCGACTACGTGCGGGCCGCCTTCAGCCAGTTCTTCCTGCACACCGACCGGCGGCACCCGGCGCTCACCCTGCACGCGCACGGCGACGTGCTCGAGGGGCTGCACCTGGCGATCGTCGCCAACACCGCCCCGTGGACCTTCCTCGGCGACCGGCCGCTCCAGACGTCGCCCGAGGCGTCCTTCGACACCGGGCTCGACCTCTACGCGCTGACCCGGCTGCGGACCGTCGGCACGCTGGCCGAGGCACGCCGGCTGGTGACCGGCACGACGACGCCGAAGCGGCCGGGACCGCGCACCCTCGTGCACCGCGAGCACGACCTGCCCGGGCTCACCCTGCACGCGTCGCGACCGGTCGCGGCCCAGGTCGACGGCGAGGCGCTGGGCGAGCTGGAGTCGCTGGTGTTCCGGTCCGTCCCGAACGCCCTGAACGTGGTGGTCTGACCCGACCCGGCGGCGTCGGACGCAGATCGGCGCAGGTCAGCGGGGTGGGACGGCGGTCACACTCTTGTGACGAAGCCGACAGGCGTTCGACCCAAAAAGGTGCAGGAGGACCTTGCCCCGGCCTCCGACGTTTGCCAGGGTTGAGATCAGGTGTTTCACCGTCATCTCCCCCGGGGAGAGACGCGCGGACGATCCCACGGGCGGAGACAGGACCGGAAAGGTCCTTGACGCGTGTGGGATCGCTCGTGAACAGTTTCACAAGCATCGGTTCCCCCCACCCGACGCCGACGACAGAGGAGTGACGCGCATGGACTGGCGCCACCGGGCAGCCTGCCGGGACGAAGACCCTGAGCTCTTCTTCCCGATCGGCAACACCGGACCGGCCCTCCTGCAGATCGAGGAGGCGCGGGCCGTCTGCCGACGCTGCGAGGTCGTGGACGAGTGCCTGCAGTGGGCCCTGGAGTCCGGTCAGGACGCCGGGGTCTGGGGTGCCATGAGCGAGGACGAGCGCCGCGCCCTCAAGCGCCGCACCGCCCGCAACCGGGCCCGCACCGCCTAGCGGATCGACGACCCCGACGGGGCCCTGCCGAGCACTCGGCGGGGCCCCGTCGCACGTCCGGACCGGCCGCGCTGACCCGCTAGAGATCGTTTGCGACCTGGATCCCCGACACGCCGAGCGCTGCCCGGCGTGTCGGTGATCCAGGTCGCAAACGATCACCCAAGGGTCACGGGCGGACGGCGAGTCACCCGGCAACCCCTCCCAGGCCGTTCTTGATCTTGATCTCGATCAGCCGGGGAGCGGCAGCTCGAGCGTGACGCGGGTGCCGGGGTCGGTGGCGCCGAGGCGGAGCGTCCCGCCCAGCTCGCCCTCGACGAGGGTCCGGACGATCTGCAGGCCGAGGCCGCCCGCCGCCGGGTCGAAGCCGGCCGGCAGCCCGGCGCCGTCGTCGGCCACGTCGACGGCCAGCACCGTCCCGCCACCGGTGAGCGCCGCCCGCCGGCGTACGGCGACGAGAACCGTGCCACCCCGGTCGCGCAGCCCGTGCTCGACGGCGTTCTGCACCAGCTCGACGAGCACCAGCGCCAGCGGCGTGGCGACCTCCGGGGGGAGCAGGCCGAAGGATCCCTCGCGCCGGACCTCGACCGGCCCGGCCGCCGAGACCTCGCCGGTGAGGGCGACGACCCGGTCGGCGACCTCGTCGAAGTCGACGATGTCGGACCGCTGCTGGGACAGCGTCTCGTGCACGACGGCGATCGATCCGATCCGCCGCTCCGCCTCCCGCAGTGCCTCGCGCGCGCCGGTCTCCCCCGCCGGCAGCCGGCGGGACTGCAGCCGCAGCAGGGCCGCCACGGTCTGCAGGTTGTTCTTCACCCGGTGGTGGATCTCGCGGATGGTGGCGTCCTTGCCGACGAGCTCGCGCTCGCGCCGTCGCACCTCGGTGACGTCCCGGCACAGGACCAGGGCGGCGGTGCGCACGCCGTCCGGGGTGAGCGGGACGACCCGGAGCCGCACCGTCGTGCCGCCTGCCTCGACCTCGGCCTCGCGGTGCGCCCAGCCGCTGACCACCATGGACAACGCCTCGTCGACCGGAGCGGTCCGCTGCGACAGGGCGGCCGTGACGTCGCCGAGGTGGGTGCCCACGAGGTCGGTGGCGAGGCCGAGCCGCCGGTACGCCGACACGGCGTTCGGGCTGGCGAACGTCACGATGCCACGCTCGTCGAGGCGGAGCAGGCCGTCGCCGACGCGGGGCGCCAGCAGCACCTGGTGGTCGAGACCGGGGACCGGGAAGCGGCCCTGCGAGATCATCACCGCCAGGTCGTCCGCGGTGCGCAGGTACGTCAGCTCGAGCCGGCTCGGCGTCCGGGCCGCCGCGAGGTTGGTGTGCCGGCTGACGACCGCGACCACCCGGCTGCCCCGGACGACGGGGATCGTCTCCTCCCGCACCGGGACGTCGCCGGGCCAGTCCGGGTCGCGCTCGCGGCAGATGCGCTGCTCGTCGTACGCCCGGTCCAGCTGGGGACGACGACCGCGCGGGACCTCGGTGCCGACCAGGTCGTCGTGGTGGGCGGTCGGGCCCGTCGAGGGCCGGACATGCGCGGCCGCGACGAAGCCGGCGGACCGCTGCGGGTCGGCCGCACCGCTGCCCCGGAGAGGGAGCCAGAGGACGAGGTCCGCGAACGACAGGTCGGACACGAGCTGCCAGTCGGCCAGCAGCAGGTGCAGCCAGTCGAGGTCCTCGGACCCGAGGTCGGTGCGGGTGCGCACGAGGTCCGGGAGCGAGGGCACGCCGACGAGCGTACGAGCCCCTGCCTCCGTAGAGTCGTCCGCCGTGACGTCCCCCAGCGCCCCGACGAGCCGCACCGCCGGCCTGGTGGCCCGCGACCTGCAGACCCTGTGGCACCCGTTCACCCAGCACAGCAGCTGGCCCGGCGACGAGCCGATCGTCGTCGACCGCGCCGAGGGCATGCACTTCTGGGACACCGACGGCAACCGCTACCTCGACGGCGTGGCCTCGCTGTGGGTCACGGTGCACGGTCACGGCGTCCCGGAGATCGACGCCGCGGTGCGGGCCCAGCTGGACCGGCTGGACCACACGACGTTCCTGGGGCTGACCCACGAGCCGGGCATCGAGCTCGCCGAACGGCTGCTCGCCACCGCACCGGCCGGCCTGACCCGCGTCTTCTACGCCGGCGACGGGTCGTCCGCGGTCGAGGCGGCCATCAAGATGGCGTTCCAGGCGCAGGCCCAGCGCGGCCGGACCCGGCCGACCTACCTGCACGTCGCCGAGGGCTACCACGGCGACACGCTCGGAGCAGTGAGCGTCGGCGGCATCGACCTCTTCCACGCGACGTACCGGCCGATCCTGCTCGACACCCGGACCGTCTCCTCCCCCGGCGTGCTCGCGCCCGGCCAGGTGCGGGCCGACCGCGCCGCCGAGGTGCTGGCCGAGATGCGCACCGCGCTCGTCGAGGCCGACGGCGACGTGTGCGCGGTGGTCGTCGAGCCGCTGGTGCAGGCCGCCGGCGGGATGCTCACCCACGACGTGTCGTTCGTCCGCGGCGTCCGCGACCTGTGCGACGAGTTCGCCGCGCTGATGGTGGTCGACGAGGTCGCCACCGGCATCGGGCGCACCGGCCGGATGTGGGCGGTCGAGCACGCCGGCGTGACGCCGGACCTCATGACGTGCGGCAAGGGCCTGACCGGGGGCTACCTCCCGCTGTCGGCGGTGCTGGCCCGCGAGGAGGTCTACGACGCGTTCCTCGGCGCACCGTCGGAGGCCCGGACCTTCTTCCACGGCCACTCCTACACGGCCAACCCGCTGTGCTGCGCCGCCGCGATCGCGAACCTCGACCTGATGGCCGAGCGCGGCACCGTCGACAGCGCGGCGCGCGTCGGCGAGCGGATCGGCGAGCTGACCAAGGACCTCGAGGCCTACGACGGCGTGCGCGAGGTACGACGGGTCGGGACCATGACGGGCATCGAGGTCGCGCCGGTCGGCGAGCGCACCGGGTTCGCCGTCTGCCAGGCGGCGCGGCGGCGGGGTGTCTGGGTGCGCCCGCTCGGCGACGTCGTCGTGCTGATGCCGCCGCTGGCGATCGGCGACAGCGATCTCGAGACCCTGGTGGGCGTGGTCGACGACAGCATCCGCGAGGTCGTGCGGTGAGCGGTATCGACCCGAAGCTGTCCGCGCTGGTCGACGACCTGCGCTCGCCCGACCCGCTGGTGCGGGACACCGGCGCGTACGCGTCGCTGGCCGCGCTGCAGCGCGACGGAGCGCTCGACGAGCACCTGGTCGCGCTGGGTGACCGCGCCCTCGAGCTCCTCGTCGACGCGGAGGTGCAGGCGCGCAGCTTCGGCGCGCTGCTGCTGGCCCTCGTGGCCGACCGCGACAACGTCACGGGCCGGGCGACCGACGACGCCGTCCGGCGGTGGGTCGACGGACTCACGCGCTGGTACGCCGACGAGCCCGACACCCGGGGCCACGACCCGCGGCTCGGCTGGCTGCACGCCGTCGCGCACGGCGGGGACGCCGTCGGCGAGCTGGCCGGGTCGCCGCGGCTCGGGCACGACGACCTCGTCGGGCTGCTCGGCCTGCTGGTCCGCCGGGCCACGGCGCCGACCCCGACGTCCTGGCTGCAGAACGAGGACGACCGGGTGGCGGTCGCCGTCATGGCGGTCCTGCGCCGCGACCTGCTCACCGCCGACGACGTGCAGGTGGCCGTCGACGCGCTGGCACGCGCGTGGCGTGACTCCGAGGGACCCGTGTCGGCGGAGGCGGACAACGCGGTGCGGCTGGCGCGCACCCTGCACCTCCAGCTGGTGCTCGGTGTCCGGGCGGCACCGGACAGCGACGTCGTCCACCCAGCCGTGCGGCTGGCGGCCCTGCGTGCTCTCGGCACGGCGCTCGCCGAGGTGCACTGGTTCTACGGGACGCCCACGTGACCGACCCGCTGGAGCCGCTGCGCCGGGCGGCGACGGCCCGGCAGGAGGCCGGGATGCGACGCGTCCTGCGGCCGCGCGGCGCCGACGACGACCGGCTGGACCTGGCGTCGAACGACTACCTCGGGCTGGCCCGCGACCCGCGGGTGGCGGGCGCGGCAGCGGCCGCCGCTGCGGCCTGGGGTGCGGGGTCGACCGGGTCGCGGCTGGTCACCGGCTCGACGGACCTGCACGCCGAGCTCGAGGCGGCGCTGGCGTCCTTCGTCGGGGTGCCGGCCGGGCTGGTGTTCTCCTCCGGCTACCTCGCGAACCTCGGAGCGGTGACCGCCCTGGCCGGTGCCGGCACCCTCGTGGTCTCCGACGCGCTGGTGCACGCCTCCCTCGTGGACGCATGCCGGCTCGCGGCCGGCCGGGTCGCGGTCGCTCCGCACCGCGACGTCGACGCCGTCGACAGGCTGCTCGGCGAGCGCACCGAGGAGCGGGCGGTCGTCGTGACCGACGCCGTGTTCTCGGTCGACGGCGACCTCGCGCCGCTCGCCGAGCTGCACGCCGTCGCCCGGCGCCACGGTGCACTGCTCGTCGTGGACGAGGCGCACGGCCTCGGCGTCGTGGGCCCGGACGGGCGGGGGGCTGCTGCTGCGGCGGGCCTCGCCGGCGAGCCCGACGTCGTCCTCACCCTCACGCTGAGCAAGTCGCTCGGCTCGCAGGGCGGCGCGGTCCTCGGCGACGCCGTCGTCGTGGAGCACCTCGTCAACACGGCCCGGGCGTTCATCTTCGACACCGGGCTGGCTCCGGCCGCGGCCGGCGGCGCGCTGGCCGCGCTCGGGGTGCTCCGCGACGAGCCGGGGCTGGCGACCGCCGTACGGCAGCGGGCCGTGGAGCTTGCTGCGGCACTGGCCAGGACCGGCCTGCCCGTGACCACGCCGCAGGGGGCGGTGGTGTCTGTCCTCGTCGGCGACCCGGGGCGGGCGTTCGAGGCTGCCGGTCTGCTGCGCGACGCCGGGCTGCGGGTCGGCTGCTTCCGGCCGCCGTCGGTGCCGGACGGGGTGTCCCGGCTGCGCTTCACCGCGCGCGCCGACCTCACCGACGCCGACGTCGCCCGCGCCGCCGACGTGACCCGCACGGTCCTCGCCTCGCTGGGCGCGACAGCTCCGGCCTGACGGCTGCGTCCCCGTCCTCGTGCCGTGCAGGCCGCGTCCGGTCGCGCCTCGGCAAGGGTCAGGTCAACAGCGCCTGGAGAGAGGTGCGGGCTGCCCGCCGTGCTGAACGTCCGCACCTGCCCGCCGCCGCAACCCGACCGCTTCTGCGAAACCCGGCAGTCAGCCTCGGAGCAGGGTGCGGATGGTGCGCAGGGCGACGGAGAGCGTCGCGAGGTCGTAGCTGTCGAGGTTGACGATCTCGGTGAGCGTCGCCTCGGCGCGCGCCACGCCTTCGGCGTTCTGCTGCTCCCAGGACGTGATCCGCTCGGCGGGCTCGTCGCCGGACGACGTGGAGGTGAGCACGTTCTGGGTGAGGCCGGCCATGGCGGCGTACAGGTCGTAGCGCAGGGCCGAGCGGGCCAACGCGCTCCAGCGGTCGTCGCGCGGCAGCCCGGTGATGCGCGTGAGCATCCGGTCGGCCTCGATCCGTTCCGAGATCGCGAAGTAGACCCCGGCGACCTCGACGGCGGGCAGCTTCTCGGCGTTCGCGATCTCGACGACGTCGAGCATCGAGAACCCGTCGAGCAGCCCTGCCGCACGGTTCGCGAGCTCATGCGGGACCCCGAGGCCGCCGAACTCGGCGGCCCGCATGAGCAGTCGCTCCCGCTCGGCACCGACGAGCAGGGACGGCAGCAGCGGGACCAGCTCGTCGAACGCCGGCTGGAAGTGCTCGACCTCGTGCGCGACGTCGATGGTCGCGCGGCGCTGCTGCACCAGCCACCGGATGCTGCGGTCGAGCAGCCGCCGAGACTCCAGGTACAGCATCGACTGGACGGGTGTCGGCAGCACGTTGTCCAGCGCCTCGATGCTGTCCCAGTAGTCCTCGAGCCGGAAGATCTCGCGGACCACGCTGTAGGCGCGGACCACCTCGACCGGGCTGGCGCCGGTCTCCTCCTGCACCCGGTAGACGCAGGTCATGCCGCCGCGGTTGACCAGGTCGTTGGTGACCCAGGTGGTCACGATCTCGCGACGCAGCGGGTGGCTCCCGAGCCGGTCGCCGAGCTCGTCGACGAGGCGGTTCGGGAAGTAGCGGCGCAGCGCCCCGGTGAACCACGCGTCGTCCGGCACGTCGGACGCGAGAACCGTCGCGGTGAGGCTGATCTTGGAGTACGCCGCCAGCACCGCGAGCTCCGACGACGTGAGGCCGGTGCCGGCGGCCTCCCGCTGCTCGATCTCGGCCTGGGACGGGAGGAACTCCAGCGCCCGGTCCAGCTCGCCCCGGGACTCCAGCGCGTTGATCAGCCGGCCGTGCACGGAGAGCATCGCCGGCGCCTGCACCCGGGCGTTGCCGAGCAGGACGTTCTGCTCGTAGTTGTCGCGCAGCACCAGCCGCGCGACGTCGTCGGTCATGGCGGCGAGCAGCGGGTTGCGGTGCTCCGCCGGCATCGCCTCGTCCCGCACGGCCTGGTCCAGCAGGATCTTGATGTTGACCTCGTGGTCGGAGGTGTCGACACCAGCGCTGTTGTCGATGGCGTCCGTGTTGATGTGGCCACCCGCTAGGGCGAACTCGATCCGGCCGAGCTGGGTCAGCCCGAGGTTGCCGCCCTCCCCCACGACCTTCACCCGCAGGTCGGCGCCGTCGACGCGGATGGCGTCGTTGGCCTTGTCGCCGACGTCGGCGTGCGACTCGGTGCGCGCCTTGACGTAGGTGCCGATGCCGCCGTTCCACAGCAGGTCGACGGGGGCTGCGAGGATCGCCTTCATGAGCTCGGCCGGCGTCAACGACCCGACACCGTCGGCCAGGCCGAGGCGGGCCTGCACCTGTGCGCTGATCGGGATGGACTTGGCGGTCCGCGGGTGGACCCCGCCGCCCGCCGACAGCAGCGACGTGTCGTAGTCGGCCCAGGACGAGCGTGGCAGGTCGAACAGCCGTCGCCGCTCGGCGTACGACAGCGCGGGGTCGGGATCGGGGTCGAGGAACACGTGCCGGTGGTCGAACGCCGCCACCAGCCGGGTGTGCTCGGACAGGAGCATCCCGTTGCCGAACACGTCCCCGGACATGTCGCCGACGCCGACGACCGTGAAGTCCTCCGTCTGGGTGTCGAGGCCGAGCTCGCGGAAGTGCCGCTTCACCGACTCCCAAGCGCCGCGGGCGGTGATGCCCATGGCCTTGTGGTCGTAGCCGACCGACCCGCCCGAGGCGAAGGCGTCGCCCAGCCAGAAGCCGTAGTCGATGGCGACGCCGTTGGCGATGTCGGAGAAGGTCGCGGTCCCCTTGTCGGCCGCCACGACGAGGTACGGGTCGTCGTCGTCGTACCGCACGACCTGGGGCGGCGGCACGACCTGCTGCTCGCCGTCGACGGCCACCAGGTTGTCGGTGACGTCCAGCAGGCTGCTGATGAAGGTGCGGTAGCAGGCGATGCCCTCGGCGAGCACGGCCTCGCGGTCGGTGGGGTCGGCCGGCGCGCGCTTGACCACGAAGCCGCCCTTGGCGCCGACCGGGACGATGACGGCGTTCTTGACGCTCTGGGCCTTGACCAGGCCGAGCACCTCGGTGCGGAAGTCCTCCCGGCGGTCGGACCAGCGCAGCCCGCCGCGGGCGACCGGGCCGAAGCGCAGGTGGACGCCCTCGACCCGTGGGCTGCACACCCAGATCTCGAACTTGGGGCGCGGCGCCGGGAGGTCGGGCACCTTGTGCGGGTCGAGCTTGAACGCGACGTACGCCTTGGGTCGGCCGTCGGCGTCGGTCTGGAAGTAGCTGGTGCGCAGGGTCGCCCGGATGACGCCCAGCAGCGACCGCAGGATGCGGTCCTGGTCCAGGCTGGCGACGGCGTCGAGGGCGCCGGAGATCTCCTCGAGCAGCCCGTCGACGAGCTCCTCGGACCCGGTGCCGCCGGACACGGGACCGGCCGCGTTGCGGTGCGGGTCGAAGCGGGCCTCGAACAGCGCCACGAGCAGCCGCGCGAGGTGCGTGTTGGAGGTCAGGCACTCCTCGATGTACGTCTGGCTGAACGCCGTGCCGCCCTGGCGGAGGTACTTGGAGTAGGACCGCAGCACCATCGCCTGCCGCCAGGTCAGCCCGGCACGCAGCACCAGCGCGTTGAAGCCGTCGCTCTCGCACTCGCCGGACCAGATCGCGGCGAACGCGTCCTGGAACCGCTGCCGGGCGTCGTCTCCGATCGGCTCGACGGGCTCGTAGCGGAGGCCGAAGTCGTAGACCCACGCGGCCGGCAGGCCGTTGCGCTCGACGTGGTACGGCCGCTCGTCGACGACCTCGACGCCCATCTCCTGCAGCCGCGGCAGCACCTGGGACAGCGACACCGGCTCGCCGACGTGGAAGAGCTTCAGCCGTCGCACACCGTCGGTCGCGCCTCGCGGCGTGTAGAGCTGGAGGTCGATGTCGCCGTCGTTGGTGAGGGCTTCCAGCCGGTGCAGGTCGGCGACCGCGGCGGCGGCGGGCAGGTCCTCCTTGTACGCCTCGGGGAACGCATCGCCGTAGACGTTGGCCAGCCGGACCGCCTTCTCGAGGCCACAGCTGTTGCGCAGAGCGTCGAGGAAGTCGTCGTCCCAGGTGCGGGTGGCGAGCACGAGCTCGGCCTCGACGTCGGACGGGTCGATGTCGGGAACGGTGTTGCTGGGGTCGACGCGAACGACGAAGTGCAGGCGGGCGAGCACCGACTCGGAGACCAGGGCGGCGTAGTCGATGCTGGTGCCGTCGAAGGCGTCGAGCAGGATCGCCTCCATCGCCTGCCGGACCTGGGTGGTGTAGCGGTCGCGCGGCAGGTAGACCATGCAGGACATGAACCGCCCGTAGTCGTCCCGGCGAAGGAACAGCCGCAGCTGGCGGCGCTCCTGGAGGTGCAGCACCGCGATCGCGGTGGTCTCCAGGTCGTCGGTCGACACCTGGAAGAGCTCGTCGCGCGGGTAGGTCTCCAGGATCGCCAGCAGGTCCTTGCCGGAGTGGCTGTTGGCGCTGAACCCGCTGCGCGCCAGCACCTCCGCGGCCTTGCGGCGCAGCACCGGGATGTGGTGGATGCTCTCGTTGTACGCCGCCGAGGTGAACAGCCCGAGGAACCGGCGCTCCCCCACGACGTTGCCGGCCTCGTCGAACGACTTGACGCCGACGTAGTCGAGGTAGGCCGGTCGGTGCACCGTCGAGCGGCTGTTGGCCTTGGTGACCACGCAGAGCGTGCGCTTGCGGGCCAGCGCCGCCACGTCGCGCGGCAGCCGTCCGTAGTCGGGGTCCTGGGGCTGGTCGGCCCGAAGGATGCCGAGGCCGCTGCCCGGGACCGCCACGAGCCGGTCCTCCCCGCCGTCGTCCCCGGGCCGCAGCACGTACTCGCGGTAGCCGAGGAAGGTGAAGTGCGCGTCGGCGAGCCAGCGCAGCAGCTCGGTGGTCTCCTCGACCTCGCGTGTGTCGACCCCCGCCGGCGGCGCCGCCGCGATCTCGTCGGCCACCTGCTCGGCCCGGGTCCGCATCTTCGGCCAGTCCTCGACGGCCTCCCGCACGTCGCGCAGCACCCGGTCGAGGTCAGCAGCGAGCTGGTCCCTCTCGGCCGCGTCGGGCTCCCGGTCGATCTCGATGTGCATCCAGGACTCGACGACGGCACCCTCGCCGCCGCCCTGCGCGGTGCTCGCGTTGCACACCTCGAGCAGCTGGCCGGCGACGTCGCGCCGGACCACGAGCTGCGGGTGGATGACGAGGTGGATGGCGCGCCCGTGCCGGCTCAGCTCGGCGGTGACCGAGTCGACGAGGAACGGCATGTCGTCGCAGACCACCTCGACCACCGAGTGCGGCGGGAGGCTGCTGTCGTCCTCGGCGTCCGGGGTGGACACCCGGACCGTGGCCGTGCCCTGCGGCCGGCTGATCGCCAGCTCGCGGTGCGCCAAGGGAGCGGCGAGCACCTCCTCGGCCGACCGGGCCACGACGTCCTCGGCGGCGACATGCCGGTAGTAGCGGTGCAGGAACTCCCGCAGGGTGCCGGTGCGGTCGTGCTCACCGTCGAGGGTCGCCGCCCGGTCGAGCAGCTCGTTCTTGGCCTGCTCCAGGGACGCATGCCTGTCCGTCATGATCGCCGACATCGTCGTCGCCGCCCACCCTGCTTCGCTCGCTCGTGGTGCCGTGCACTCGGTCACTGCCACGCCCACGTCGTCGGGGGCGCCTCCCTCAACCTAGCGCCGCGACGTACGGCACGGGCGGGCACCACCCGACGCGCGCGTCACAGGTGCGACCGGAGCTCCCAGAGCAGCGGGTAGTAGTGCAGGCCGAGCCGCGACCGCAGGTACGGCGAGCCGCTCGACCCGCCGGTGCCGGACTTGGTGCCGATCTGCCGCTCGACCATGAGCACGTGCCGGGACCGCCACATCGCGGCGTTCGCGTCGTGGTCGAGCAGCCGTTCGGCAAGCTCCCACACCTCGCCGTACCGCGGCCGGTTGGCGGCGACAGTGAGAAGCGACGCGGTGAATTGCTCGTCGTCGTCGGCCTGGAGCCCGGCCCGGCGCACGACGTGCAGGAAGGCGTCCCACAGCGACGGCTCCTCGAGCCGGAGCTCGAGGCGGGCCCGCTCGTCGGCCGTGAGGCCGCGGAAGCGCTCGAGGTAGCCGGGGTCCTTGGCGCCGGAGAGGAACTCCAGCTCGCGGAACTGCACGCTCTGGAACCCGCTGGCCGGCGCGAGCCGGTCGCGGAACACCAGGAAGTCCTGCGGCGTCATGGTCTCGAGCACGCCGACCTGGCGGATGAGCACGTCCTCGATGCTCACCACGCGGCCGAGCAGGTGGCGGGCTCGCCAGAGGTGTCCGGAGAACATCTCCTCGCGGACGGCGCCCAGCTCGTGCAGCAGCTGCTTGAACCACAGCTCGTAGACCTGGTGGATGGTGATGAAGAGCAGCTCGTCGTGGGCGGGTGGGTCGGACTCCAGCCGCTGCTGGTCCAACAGCTCCTGTACCCGCAGGTACGACCCGTAGGTGAGCCGGGCGCCCTCCTCACCGAAGTGCCGGTCGGCGGCGCCGTCACCGGTCGCACCCGCTGCCGTGGTCTGCTCCGCGTCGGTCACGCGCCGAGGGTAGTGCCGCCCGGGGGGTGCGGCCCGCGTCGGTAGTGTCGTTCGAGTGGTGCAGCCGGGGGACGTGGTCGACGTGCGGTTCACCAAGTGGGGCCGCGGCCGGCACTGGGAGTTCCCCGTCACGGTCCTCGGCACCGACGAGCACGGCGTCTGGGCCGGCGCCGGTGTCGGCACCCGGCTGTGGCGCCCCGCCGCGTCGTTCGTCTCGCAGTTCGACTGGGTGACGGTGTTCCCGCACGAGGCGCCCTGGGCGGCGTCCTTCTACGACTCCGAGGACCAGCCGGTCTCGATGTACGTCGACATGACCACGCCGGCCGTCTGGACCGGCAGCACGGTGTCGATGGTCGACCTCGACCTGGACGTCGTGCTGGGCCGCGACGGCTCGCTGTTCCTCGACGACGAGGACGAGTTCGAGGCGCACCGCGTCGAGCTGGCCTACCCCGCCGAGGTGGTCGCGATGGCCCGGCGCGCGGCCGACGAGGCCTTCACCGCGCTCGCCGAGGGGGCCGAGCCGTTCGGCAGCACCGGCGACGGGTGGCTCGCGCGCTGGCGGAGCCACCAGGTCGGCGCCGGTCGGAGCGGCTAGTCCCCCTCGACGCACAGGCAGAACGGGTGGCCGGCGGGGTCGAACATCACCCGGACGTTCGGCTGCGGCTGCTCGGTGGCCGGTGCAGCGCCGAGGGCGACCGCGTCGGCGACCGCGGACTCGAGGTCGCCGACCTGGAAGTCGAAGTGCATCATCGTGCGCTGCTGGCCGTCGACGGGCGGCCACACCGGTGCCTGGTAGCCCTCCGCCTGCTGGAAGACGATGTAGATCGACCCCTCGGGCGCCGCGAGGATCGCCGTGCCCGGCTCCTCGTGCCCGACCGGCCAGCCGAGCAGCTCCGAGTAGAACCGTGCCAGCGCGCTCGGGTCCGGCGCCTCGATCGCGGTCCCCCACCACATGCCGGGCAGCCGCGACCGCAGCCGCGGCGCAGGCTGCGGCCGGGGACCGCCTTCGGCGTCGGAACCGGCGGCGGACTCCACGGGGGTCTCGGTCATGACGGCACCTTAGGACAGGTTGCGGACGACCTCCGTCCGGATCACGTCGGCGTGGACCGGATGCCCTACCGTCGCGCCGGTGAGCCTCTCCGACGTCCTGCGCGCCGCGGCCGAGGGCCGTCATCCCGAGCCCGACGGGTCGGTCGACGTGCATGCCCCAGCACGGCCGCGCCGCCGGTGTCGTCGCGTTCTCCGCGCACTTCGTCGTGTCCGCCGACGTCGACCACCAGTGGGTGCGCGACCAGCTCCCGCCCGGCGACTACTCGGCGCCGTTGGGGGCGCGGTTCCTCGTGGCCCTCGCCGACCGTATCGGCGCGGACATCGGGTCGATCGACGCGGTGCTGTCAGCCACCGACGTGGGCGACAGCCAGGCCGCGGACCTCGCCGACGATCTCGAGGAGATCGAGGTCCGCGAGCACCCGAGGGTCGTCCGAGCGCTGCGGTACCGCGACGACGTCCGGGTGTGGCGGACGCCGGGCGGCGCGGGCCACGTCATCGTCGGTCGCGGCCTCGCCGGTCGCTGGGAGACGGCCTTCGAGGTCGAAGCCGGCCGCCCGAGGCCACGGGCTCGGCCGCCGGCTGGCGATCGCCGCCACGGCGCTCGTCCCGGCCGGCGAGCCCGTCTGGGCCCAGGTCGCTCCGGGCAACGCTGCCTCGCTGCGGGCGGTGCTGGCCGCCGGGTACCAGCCGGTGTGCGGCGAGGTACTCCTCCCGCCGCGCTCGCTGACGGGCGACCTGTGGGGCTCAGCCCATGTGCGGGTAGGTGTGGTCGGACGGCGGGGCCAGCGTCTCCTTGATCGAGCGGGTGCTGGTCCAGCGCATGAGGTTCTGCGGCGCGCCTGCCTTGTCGTTGGTGCCGCTCGCACGCGCACCGCCGAACGGCTGCTGCCCGACGACCGCGCCGGTCGGCTTGTCGTTGACGTAGAAGTTGCCGGCGGCGAACCGCAGGTACTGCTGCGCGTGCGCGACGGCCGCGCGGTCCTGGGCGATGATCGAGCCGGTCAGCGCGTAGGGCGCCACCGACTCCATCTGGGCCAGCATCGCGTCGTACGCCGAGTCGTCGTAGACGTGGACGCCGAGGATCGGGCCGAAGTACTCCGTGGTGAAGATCTCGTTGTCCGGGTCGCTCGACTCGAGCACGGTCGGACGGACGAAGTACCCCTCGCTGTCGTCGCACGTACCGCCGGCGACGACGGTGATCGAGTCGTCATCCTTCGCCCGCTCCAGCGCCGCCTTGTGCTTGGCGAACGCGCGGTCGTCGATCACGGCGCCCATGAAGTTGGACAGGTCGGTGACGTCGCCCATCGTCAGCGACTCGGTCGTGCCCGCCAGGTCGTCCTTGAGCTTCGACCAGATGCTGCGCGGCACGTAGGCGCGCGAGGCGGCCGAGCACTTCTGGCCCTGGTACTCGAACGCGCCGCGGACCATCGCCGTGCGCAGGACGTCGGGATCGGCCGACGGGTGGGCGACGATGAAGTCCTTGCCGCCGGTCTCGCCGACGATCCGCGGGTACGAGCGGTACGACGCGATGTTGTCGCCGATCTGCTTCCACAGGCCCTGGAAGACCGCGCGTGGATCCGGTGAAGTGGATGCCTGCCAGGTCCGGGTCGGCCATCGCGACGTCGGACACCGTCTTGCCGTGGCCGGTCACCATGTTGATGACGCCCGGCGGGAGACCCGCCTCCTCGAGCAGCAGCATGAGCAAGTGCGCGGCGTACTGCTGCGTCGGCGCGGGCTTCCACACGACGGTGTTGCCCATCAGCGCCGGAGCGGTCGGCAGGTTGCCGGCGATGGCGGTGAAGTTGAAGGGCGTGATCGCGTAGACGAAGCCCTCGAGCGGGCGATGGTCGGCGCGGTTCCACACCCCCGGCGACGAGATCGGCTGCTCGGCGAGGATGCCGCGCGCGAAGTGCACGTTGAAGCGCCAGAAGTCGATCAGCTCACAGGCCGAGTCGATCTCCGCCTGGATCGCGGTCTTGGACTGGCCGAGCATCGTCGCGGCGTTGAGCGTCGCCCGCCACGGGCCGGCGAGCAGATCGGCGGCCTTGAGCAGGACGGCAGCCCGGTCGTCGAACGACAGCGCACGCCAGTCCGGGGCGGCGGCCTTTGCCGCGTCGACCGCCGCGCGGGCGTCCTCGTGGGTGGCGCCCCGCATGGCCCCGAGCACGTGGTGCCGGTTGTGCGGCTGGACGACCTCGATCTCCTCGCCGCTGCCGAAGCGGTGCTCACCGCCGATCGCCATGGTCAGCTCGCGGGGCTCGCTGGCCATCCGCTTGAGGGTGCTCTCGAGCTCGGAGCGCTCGGCGCTGCCCGGGGCGTACTGCCGGACCGGCTCGTTGATCGGGGCGGGGACCTGGGTGACGGCGTCCATGTGCGTCATGGTGCCACGGTGCAGACGGCAAGGTTGAGGGTGGTTTCTGACGGTCGCTCTCCCGCCGTCGGGATGCGGGTCAGAGCGGCCTGGGACGGGCGGCGGCAGGCTTCTGACGGTCCCTTTCCCGCCGTCGGCCGGTTGCTTTCCCGCCGTTGTGGGCCCGGCTCAGAGCGGCTTTGGACAGGCGGAAGCTGGTTGCCCGGCCGCTCGCCGCCGGCCCCTCTCCCACCGTCCCCCTGAGCCCTCCGGTGATCATGCAGTTCTGAACGCTGTGGACAGGCGAAATCCGTTGTGCACAAAGGGTTTCCGGGGCTCCCAATGTCCGCCGTCTGCGCTAGGATTCGAACATGTGTTCGACCGTGAACAGCGTGGGGATCGAGGCCGGTGTGGCCGCGGCCGGCGCCGCGCTGACCGCCGCGTTGAGCGACGGGGTCGAGCACCTGACCCACGACCAGTCCGCCGCCCTGCTCGCCCAGCTCCGCGCGCTCGCTGGCAAGGTCGACGCGTTGGCGTTGGCGGTGGTCGGCAAGGTCGACGCCGACGGCACCCACGCCTACGACGGCTGCCTGTCCACCAGCGCGTGGGTGAAGGCGATCGGCCACCAGACCTCGTCAGAGGCGGCGCGCACCGTGCGGACCGCCCGGACCCTGCGGTCCGGGGTGCTGCCCAACACGTCCGCGGCGCTCGCGGCCGGGGCCCTGTCGGGCCGGCACGCGGCGGTGATCGCCGACGCCGTCAAGGGCGCCCCGGCCGGCGCGGTCGCCCTGATCGAGCCCGAAGCCGTGTCGATCGCCTGCGAGGGCGACGTGGCGGCGACCGCGAACGTGATGCGCGCCTTCACCCACGCCCTGGACCCCGACACGGCCGACGAACGCGCCCTGCGGCGCTACGAGCGGGCCGGGATCACGTTCCCCCCGCTGCTGGACGGCGGGTTCGCCATCGCCGGCACCGCCGACGAGACCACCGGCGCCGGCATCGTCGCCGCCATCGACGCCGCCTCCCCGCTGGTCACCGGCGACACCCGCACCGCGGCCCGCCGGCGCCTGGACGGGCTGCACCAGATCTGCCGGCACTGGCTCGACAGCTCCACCCCCGACAGCGACCCCGACGACGCCACCACGGACCCCACCGCGAAGCGGACCAGCAAGTCCAAGGCGCGACTCGTCGTCACCATCGACGCGCGCCGGTCTCGCCGGGCGGCACCTCACCCGGGGGCACCCTGACCTGGGCCGGACCCATCACCGCCAGCACCGCGCAGCGGCTCGGCTGCAACGCGACCGCCACCTTCGTCACCCTCGACGAGCACGGCAACGTCGTCGAGGCCGGCACCAGCCGCCGGTTCTTCACCCGAAGCCAGGTCCTCGCGATGATCGCCCGCGACGGCGACACCTGCGCCGCACCGTTCTGCGACCGGCCCGCCGCCTGGTCCGACGGACACCACCTCACCCCCGTCTCCCAAGGCGGCACCACCACCATCGCCAACGGCGCCCTCCCGTGCGAAGGCCACCACGTCCAGCTCCACGAAGGCCACTGGACACTCGAACGCCTCCCCGACGGCCGCTACCTCCTGCGCCACCGCGACGGCCGCACCCTCGGACCCGAACCACCCCGACCCGGCCACCACCGACCACCACCCGAGCCAGCCACCCGAACCACCACCCGACGAGTAGCGAGACACGAGCGACGGTGCAACAGCGGAACGGCATTCTCGTGGGCCCGGCTCGGTCCGACGCAGCCCAGCCGGGAGGCACCGGTGGCGGTGGCTGCGATGAGTTCTCCCGCTGCGGGACGTCTGATAGACGTCCTGTGGTCACGGCGGAAGGCTGAACATGCGCAAGGTTCTCGCCTATGAGTTGCTGTCCCTCGACGGGGTGGCGGAGAGTCCCGACTCGTTCATCCATGAATGGGACGCGACGGTGGACGCCCACCTGGCCGACGTGATCGCCGAGCAGGACGCGGTGATCCTCGGCCGTGCCAGCTATGAGGAGTGGGCGAGGTTCTGGCCGACGAGTGACATCGAGCCGTTCGCGACGTTCATCAACGGGGTGCAGAAGTACGTGGCGACCTCCACGCCGCTGGGTTCCGACTGGGCTCTTGCGACGCGCATCGACGGCGACCTGGCCGAGTTCGTCGACGACCTGAGGAACCAGCCCGGAGGCCAGATCGGCGTGCATGCCAGCATCTCGGTCACTCGATGGATGCTCACTGCTGGTCTCATCGACGACCTCAAGCTCGTGATCGCACCGACGGTCGCGGGTGCCGGACAACGATTGCTCGACGGTGTGCCGGCGACTCGACTCGAGCTCATCGACGCGGAGACCTCGCCCAGCGGGCACCTTCTCGTGACCTACCGCGTCCTCCGGTAGAGCGCGACCGAGCCTGCCCAACGCTGAGCTGTCATGCCTCCAGGGCGACGAGCGCGGACAGCTCCTGCACGGCGTACCAGCCGAGCTCGTGGTCCTCGACCGCGTCGACCGTGAAGGCGGCGTCCTCGTCGCCCGCGTCGGCTGCGACGAGTGCAGCCAGAGCCGCAGTCACGTCGTCCGCAGCGGACGGGTCGTCGACGAGGGCGGAGTCGACGGCCGACCACGGCACGGCTGCCGACAGCCGGACGGCGGCGCGGTCCATGTCCGGGACCGGGGTCACCGCCCCGTCAGCGACCTCGACAGCGAGGACCACCCGGCGGCGCGACTCGGACTCGACGAGCATCCGCAACGAGGCGCGGGCCGCCGCGGCGGCGGCTGCGTACTCCAGCTCTTCGAGATCCCCCTCGACGTACCACTCGCGGAGACGGGGCGTGACCGCGTAGCCGACCGTCGCCTCGACCGAGCCCGCGTCGAGGAAGCCGTGGAGCCCGCTCAACGTCGTCGGGACGTAGACGCGGGTCACTGCGACGTCCGGGCGCGCAGCCGGCCGCGGACACCGCGCGAGCCGGTGCCCTCGAGGGCGTCCGGCCGCGGGTCCGCGAGCGCCGCACGGCTGGTCCGCAGCGAGGTCTCCAGCACCGCCATGCGGCGTCTCGGGTCCATCATGTTGGCGCCCATCGCGTCGAGGTCCTCGGGACCGGGGGCCATCACGGTGACGGACGTGCCGGTGCGTGCGACCGCCTGCGACTCCCGCACCACGTGCCGGGTGACCTGGCGGCGCAGCTGCCGCTCCAGCCGGGCGGCGACCTGGCGCGGGTGGTCGGGCACGAAGGACGCCATCGGCGCGAGCACGTAGACCTCGTCCAGGCCCTCGGCGGCCAGCAGGTCGGCACTGGTCGACGAGAGCGCGCCGCCGTCGACGTAGCGCCGGCCGTCGACCTGCACCGGCGCGTACCAGCCGGGGATCGCGCAGGACGCGGTGACCGCCTCGTCGAGTCGCGCCTCGGGTGCGCCGTCGCGACCGAACGCCACCCGGCGGCCGGAGTCGTAGTCCATCGCCACCACCCAGATGCCGTCCCGGGGCGCCCAGCCGCCCGGGCCGGCGACCGCACGCACCATCGCGCCGACCTCGGCGAGAGTTCCGGTGCCGGGCGGCGCGAGCGCGGCCAGCACGGCCAGTGGCGGCACCTGACGGGGCCGGACCAGCGAGCGCCGCAGCAGCACGGGCGACCCCACGGCGAGCCGCGGCCGGGCGGGGTGCGCGCCGCCGGTCGACTCGTCGTAGCTCCAGTCCATCGCCACCTCGCGCGACATGGGCATGCCGCGCTGGTGGGACAGCAGGTCGGTGGCGGACAGCCCGGAGCCGAGCAGCGCGGCCAGCACCGAGCCGGCCGACGTGCCGACGACGACCTCGACGGTGTGCGGCTCGAACCCCTCGACCTCGGCCAGGGCGTCGAGCGCCCCGATCGTCCAGGCGGCGCCCAGCACCCCGCCGGCGCCGAGGACGAGCCCGCGCCGCGGCGCGCGCCGCGTCACGGTGCCGCTCCGAGACCCATCATCCGGGGCCCCCGCGGCGTCGCGCCTCGACCACCCCGACGGCTACGGCCCGCGGGGCTTGAGCGACGTCGTGGGGTGGTCAGTGAACGGTCTCCAGCAGCTCGGCGAGTGCGTCGTCGAGACACTGCGCGAGCACGTCGACGTCGGGCATCGCGTCGCGGTCGGCGTTCAGGCCGTAGAACAGGCGACCGTCGTACGACGTGAGGCCGATGCTCAGCGCCTGCCCCTTGGCCAGCGGCACCACGGGATAGGCGGCGAGCATCCGGGCGTCGCCGGCGTAGAGCGGCTGCTGCGGGCCGGGCACGTTGGTGACCACCAGGTTGAACCACCGCTTCGACAGGCCGCTGGCGACCCGGGCGCCGAGCGAGTGCAGCGTGGGCGGGGCGAAGCCGGCCAGACCGGCGAGCGCCTCGGCACCTACGGCCTGCCCGGTCTCCTTGTGCGCCTGCATCCGGTAGGAGACCTGGTGCAGCCGCATGACCGCGCTCGGCTCGCCGACCGGCAGGTCGACGAGGTAGCTCGACACCCGGTTGCCGCCCGACGTGTCTCCCTCGGGCCGGATGCTCACCGGCACCAGGGCTCGGACCGTCGTCGCGGGGCCGACCTTCTCCCCGCGCGTGAGCAGCCAGGCGCGAAGGGCTCCGGCGACCGTCGCCAGGACGACGTCGTTGACGGTGCCGCCGTGCGCCTTGCGGATCCTGCGATGGTCGTCGAGGTCCAGGGCAAGCATCGCGTAGCGCCGCTGCTCGCCGATCACCGCGTTGAGCGGGCTCTCCGGCGCCGGGCGGGCCGCGGTGGTGGCGGCTGCCAGCAGGCCGCCCGCGGCCTCCTTCATCTTGTCGGCAGCCGACAGCAGCTCGGTGAGGCCGCCGCGGACCGTGTCGACGACGGCCGTGGGCCGCCGGACCGTCTCGGCTACCGCGCCGGCGACCAGCTCCACCCACGACGGCTCCGGCGTCGGACGCCAGGTGTCCGGAGGTGGGACCCGGGCGTCGGGGCTGGTGTCGAGGATCACCTGGCCGATGTCGACCGCGGCGATGCCGTCGACCATCGCGTGGTGGGTCTTGGTGATGATCGCGAACCGGTCGTCGGAGAGTCCCTCCACGAGGTACATCTCCCACAGCGGCCGGGACCGGTCGAGCGGCCGGCTCTGCACCCGGGCGACGAGCTCGGCGAGCTGCGCGTCGGTCCCCGGCTTCGGCAGCGCGGACCGGCGTACGTGGTAGGTGACGTCGAAGTCCTCGTCGTCGACCCACACCGGGTTGCCCAGGCGCCCCGGCACCCACCGGATCCGCTGCCGGTACCGCGGTACGAAGGCGATCCGCGCGGAGATCAGCCGCACCAGGCGATCCAGGTCGAACCCGGTCTCCGGTGCCTGGAACACGGCCACGGCGCCGACGTGCATCGGCGTGGTCGGCTCCTCGAAGTAGAGGAACGACACGTCCAGGGGACTCAGCCGATCGGGCACCCGGCCATCGTGGCATGCTCGGCCTGTGCGACGACGGACCCTTCCCGCGCTCGCTGTCGCCGTGCTCGTGCTGGCGGCAGGCTGCGCCTCAGGCAGTGACAAGCCCGCGGTCGGCACGACCGGGACGCCGAGCAGCTCCCCTTCGGCAGGCATCGCGAGCGGCGAGCCCAACCCGGCGAAGGAGCCGGTGACCGTGTCGGTGTCCATCACCGACGGCAAGGTCACCCCGAAGCCGAGCCGCGTCAAGATCCCCCTGGGCAGCACGGTCGAGCTCCAGGTCACGAGCGACGTCGACGACGAGGTGCACGTGCACGGCTTCGACGTCGAGAAGCCGCTGGACGCCGGTGTGACGACCACGGTGGAGCTGCAGGCCACCGAGGCGGGACTGTACGAGGTCGAGACGCACGAGACCGAGCTCGAGCTGCTGCAGCTCGAGGTGCGCTGACCGCCGCGTGACCGGCTGGTGAGGGGAGCCGGCCGGCTGCTGGCGCACGGCGTCGGCAGCCGTGAGGACCTGCCGATCCCCTTCTCCTACGCCTTGATCGGCGGCGCCGTCGCCCTGGTCGTGTCGTTCCTCGCGCTCGGTCTGCTCTGGCGGGAGCCGAAGCTGCGGCCGGGAACCGCGGGGTGGCCGGTGCCCGCTGGCGTGCAACGGGTGCTCGACGGCAGGCCGCTGCGGATCGCGCTGCTCGCCTTCGGCGTGGTCGCCACGGCGTACGTCGCCGTGGCGGCCGTCTTCGGCCGCGACGACGCCCTCAACCCCACCGCCGGCTCGGTCTTCGTGCTCTTCTGGGTCGGCGTGCCGCTGCTGTCGGTGCTGGTCGGTCCCGTGTGGCGGCTGGTCAGCCCGGCCCGCGCCCTGCACCGCCTGCTCTCGTGGGCACTGGGCACGGCGCCGGAGGACGGGCTGGCGCCGTACCCGCGACGACTCGGCTACTGGCCGGCCGCCGGGGTCCTGCTCGCCTTCACCTGGCTCGAGCTGGTCTACCCCGAGAACACGACGCTGCGGACCCTGCGCACCGCGATCGCCGCCTACCTCGCGCTGGACCTGCTCGCGGCCACCTACTGGGGCTCGCGCTGGTTCGGCCGCGGCGACGGCTTCGAGGTGTTCTCCACCTGGTGGGGCGCCTGTCACCCTTGGGCCGCCGCGACGACGGCCGGCTGGTGCTGCGAGATCCCCTCAACGGCGTCGCGGGCACGCCGGTCGCGCCCGGGCTGTTCGCCGTGGTCGGCACACTGCTCGGCACCACGGCCTACGACTCGTTCTC
Organism: uncultured Actinomycetota bacterium; assembly: GCA_963746175.1. Lineage (GTDB taxonomy): Bacteria > Actinomycetota > Actinomycetes > JACCUZ01 > JACCUZ01 > CAVVAH01. The sequence continues at coordinate 103,076 of CAVVAH010000004.1, forward strand.
CAACTCGCCCTGGTGGGTGGTGAAGGTCCAGGAGAGCAGCCTGGACCCGCGCCTGCTCGGGACCCTCGCGCTGGTCGCCGCGGTCGTGCTGGTGACCGGGCTGTTCGTGGTCGCGGCAGCACTCAGCGGGCGCGCGGCCGGGCTGTCCCCGGTCCGGTCGGCCGGCGAGTTCGGTCACACGCTCATCCCGATCGTCGTGGGCTACGTCGTCGCGCACTACTGGTCCCTGCTCGTGCTGATCGGCCAGCAGACCGTCATCCAGCTCTCCGACCCGCTGGGCAACGGCTCGAACTGGCTGGGCACGGGCGACCGCGCGATCGACCCGACGCTGGCGGACGCGACGCTCGTGGCGGTGCTGCAGGTGGTCAGCGTCGTCACCGGCCACGTCCTGGGGGTGGTGCTGGCCCACGACCGGGCGGTCGGCCTGCTGCCCCGGCGGCACGCGGTGGTCGGCCAGCTGCCGATGCTGGTGCTGATGGTGGTGTACACGGTGGGCGGGCTCAGCCTGCTGTTCGGCGCGTGACGGGCGACGAGGGGGACGCGGTGAGCGACACCGTCCTGGTCCCGGTGACTCCGGACCTGCATCCGCTGATCGAGCAGCTCTGGCAGTACTACCGGCACGACCTGTCGGAGTTCCGCGACTCGCTCCCCGACGAGTCCGGCCGGTTCACCGTCGGCCCGCTGCCGGCGTACCTGGCCGGGCAGGACGGCCGGACGGCGCTGCTCGTCCGGCACGGCGGCCGCCCGGCGGGGTTCGTGCTGCTGCGCGGGACGGACGCACCACCGGCGACGATCGGCGAGTTCTTCGTGGTACGCGCGGTACGACGTCGCGGCGTCGGCTACCAGGTCGCCACCGAGGTCATGCGGCGCACGCCCGGCCCCTGGGTGGTCGCCTTCCAGGAGGAGAACCCGCGGGCCGCGCGGTTCTGGCGTCGCGTCGCCACCGACCTCGCCGGCAGCTCCTGGACGGAGCAGCGCATCCCGGTGCCGGACAAGCCCTGGCTGCCGCCGGACGTGTGGCTCTCGCTCGAGGTCCCGCCGCCGGAGTGACGGGAGACCGGTCAGGTGGCGGCGGGCGGCCCGTCGTCGGACGGGCGGTCCTTGCCCAGCTCCTGCTCGCGGCGCCGGAGGTCGTCCTCCCACTTGCGCAGCAGGTCCTCCTGCTCCGCGTTGCCCCGTCGCATCTCGGAGAGGAACTCCGGGTCGTCGTCCGGCGCAACGGCGCGGCGGGGCCGCTCGTACTCGGGGAAGCCGGCGGTCCGGGACGACGGCCACGGGACCTGCCGGCCGGTCGAGTGCCGCTGCGGCCGCCCGGCCACCAGCCAGGCGATGCCCCCGATGAGCGGCAGGACGATGATCAGCAGCACCCACCCGAGCTTCGGCAGGTTCCGCACCTCGTGGTCCGGCGTCTGGATGCAGTCGATGAGGCAGAAGACGAGCAGGAACAGCTCGACCGCCACCGGCAAGAACCTGATCACCCTGTGCCCCTGTCTCATGTCTGCCGGCGGCATCGTAGGGCCTCGAGGCCGACGGCGGTGCCGTTCACCCGTGCGGACTACTCGCGCAGCGGCACACCGAGGAGACGCTCCAGCTCGACGGCGGTCTCCTCGTACGACGTGTGGTGCACGGCGGCCAGCCCGAGAGCGCGCGCCGCCTCGACGTTGGGCAGCAGGTCGTCGACGAACACGGCCTCGTCCGCCCGGACACCGAGCAGCTCGAGGGTGTGCGCGAAGATCTCCGGCTCGGGCTTGCGCATCCCCACCTCGCCGGAGATGACGATGGCGTCGAACATCTCGTCCCAGCCCTCGCGCGGGTACTCGTTGCCCCACGAGTTCGACAGCAGACCGGTGAGGAAGCCGGCGCGCTTGACCCGCAGGACGAGCGAGGACATCGCCGGGGCGTGGGTGAACTCGGCGAACATCCGGCCGAGCAGCCCGCGCGCCTGCACCGGCCGGCCGGTGCGCTCCGACAGCCGGGCCGCGAGCTCGTCCTCGAAGTGCGGCACCTCGATCTCGCCGCGCTCCAGCGCCGCCACCGGGTTGTCCCGGACCAGCTCGCCCTGCGCGACACCGAGCCACTCGCGGATCACCGCGACGTAGTCGTCGACCGGCACCCCGTCGGCCTCCGCCCACGCGGCGATCGCGGACTGCAACGGCTCGGTCAGGACGCCGCCCCAGTCGACGAGGAGAGCGCGCAGCGCGGGCTCGCCGACCGGCTCAGGCACCGCAGGTCTCCCGGGCATGGGCGAGCAGCGCGGGGACGCCGTCCTCGAGGGTGGCGAAGAACGGGTCGTCGGTGCTCCCGGCGAGGTACCGGTGGTAGGACGCCTCGAGCAGGACAGCGAGCTTCCACACCGCCAGCGCGAGGAACCACCGCAGGTCCCCCGCCACCCGGCCGGTGGCGGACTCCCAGGCCGCGACCAGCTCGGCGCGAGCGGGGAAGCCGTCGCCGGTGGTCACCAGCCGGGCCAGCGGGTGCGAGCCGGCGGCGGTGCCGTCCTCGGGCCAGAACGACAGCAGGTAGCCGAGATCGGCGCGCGGGTCGCCGACGGTGGCCATCTCCCAGTCGAGGACGGCGGCGACGCGAGGCGGGCGGGCGTCCCCGGCGGGCGACACCACGACGTTGTCGAGCTTGGCGTCGCCGTGGACCACGGCCGGCGGCTCCTCGTCGGGCAGGTGGGCGGCCAGCCAGTCGCGGACCGCGTCGTAGTCGGGCAGCGCACGGGCCGTGCCGCCGGCGGCAGCGACCGCCGTGACGACGCCCTCGCGCTGGCCGGCCCACCGGCGCAGCTGCCGGGCAAGGTAGCCGTCCGGCCGGCCGAGCCCCGCGGCCACGAAGGGCTGCGGGTCGACCCGGTGCAGCTCGGCGAACGCGGCGACGAGGTCCAGCCCGAGGACGTGCCGGCCGGCGGCGTCCAGCCAGGCCGGCGGGTCCGTGCGGACGACGACACCGGCGACGTGCTCCATCAGGTAGAACGGCGCCCCGAGCACGCCGCCGTCGGTGCACACCGCGACCGGGCGCGGCACCCGCACCGGCCGCTCGGCGCGGACCAGCAGGTCCAGGACGCGGTACTCGCGCACCACGTCGTGCGCCGTCGGCAGCAGCGGCCCGGCCGGCGGGCGCCGCAGCACCCACCGTTCCGTCCCCACGGACACGGCGTACGTGAGGTTGCTGTGCCCCTCCCCCAGCCGCGCGACACTGACGTCGCCGGTCGCGCCGAGCTCGGTGGCGAGCCACCGCGACAGGCGTGGGACGTCCACCGGCTCGCGGGCGGACGTGTCGAGGGGCACCGGGCGATCCTAGGCAGCCGGTCGGCGACAGCCCGACCCGACAGGATGACCCCATGGACTTCGCCCCGAGCGCCCGCTCCACCGAGATGCTGGAGCGGCTGCAGGCATTCATGGCCGAGCACGTGCTACCGGCCGAAGCGGTGTACGCCGAGCAGCGCCGCGAGCTCGCCACGGCCGGCCGGGTGCACGACCTGCCACCCGTGGTCGAGGAGCTCAAGGCGGAGGCGCGCAGCCGTGGCCTGTGGAACCTCTTCCTCCCCGAGGTCGGTGGGCTCTCGCTGCTCGACTACGCGCCGCTCGCCGAGCTGTCCGGCTGGTCGCCGGAGCTCGCGCCCGAGGCGATGAACTGCGCCGCCCCGGACACCGGGAACATGGAGGTGCTGCACCTCGTCGGTACCGACGCGCAGAAGAGGCAGTGGCTCGACCCGCTGCTGGCGGGCGAGATCCGGTCCGGCTTCGCGATGACCGAGCCGGCCGTCGCCTCCTCGGACGCCCGCAACATCGCGACCTCGATCCGCCGCGACGGCGACGACTACGTGATCGACGGCCGCAAGTGGTGGACCACCGGCGCGGCCGACCCCCGCTGCGCGGTGCTCGTCGTCATGGGCCGCACCGACCCGCAGGCCGAGCCGTACCGCCAGCAGTCGATGGTGCTCGTCCCGATGGACGCGCCCGGGCTGACCCTGGTGCGGTCGCTGCCGGTGTTCGGCTACCACGACCAGCACGGCCACGGCGAGATCGTCCTCGACGGCGTCCGCGTGCCGGCGGCCAACCTGCTGGGCGCCGGGGGTGACGGGTTCGCGATCGCCCAGCAGCGGCTCGGGCCGGGCCGCGTGCACCACTGCATGCGGGCGATCGGGATGGCGGAGCGGGCCCTGCGCCTCATGGTCGGGCGGGCCCGGTCGCGCACCGCCTTCGGGCGGCCACTGGCCCAGCACGGCGTCGTCGCGGCCCAGGTGGCCGAGGCCCGGATGGCCATCGAGCAGGCCCGGCTGCTCGTGCTGAGGACCGCCTGGCTGATCGACACGCACGGCGTGCAGGCGGCGGCCCCGGAGGTGGCGGCCATCAAGGTGGTGGTGCCGCGGATGGCCTGCCGGGTCATCGACGACGCCATCCAGGTGCACGGCGGGGCCGGCGTGAGCGACGACGTCCCGCTGGCCGCGATGTACGCCGCCGCGCGCACCCTGCGCATCGCGGACGGCCCCGACGAGGTGCACATCCGCTCCGTGGCCCGCGCCGAGCTCGCGCGCGACTGACCAGACGTCCCCGGTCGATCAGCGGCGGAGGAGGCCGCGCTTGCGCTTGGGGGCGGGCCGACCGACCAGACCGGCGGCGATGCCGGCGAGGGCGCGCCGGGCCGGTGACTCGGGGCTGACCTCGCAGAGCGCCCGGGCCTGCAGCAGGCTCGCGTCCAGGGCGTCGCGATCATCGGGCACGAACGCGACGTCGCGGACGCCGGCGTAGCGCTCGAGCGCCTCGGCGAGCTGCGCCTCCGGCTCGCCACCGACCGCGCTCCTGCGGACCCGGTTGACGACGACCCGCGGCAGCACACCGGGGGCGGCCTCGCGCAGGCCGGTGATCCCCCGGACGAGCCGCTGCATCCCGACCGGGTCGGCCGACCCGACGGCGAGCACGATGTCGGCGGCGAGCAGGGTCGCGACGGTGGCCCCGTTGCGGCGGGGCGCCGCCGTGTCGAACGACAGCTCCTCGTCCTGCTCCAGGCAGAAGCCCAGGTCGACGACGGTGACCGCCGCGAGGCTACGGGCCAGCTCCCACACCTGCTCGAGCGCGGCCGGCCGCAGCTCGGGCCACCGGTCCGCACGCGAGATGCCGGTGAGCACCCGCAGGTCGGGCCCCGCGACGACCGCGACCCCGGCCAGGGCCGGCACGTCGAGCTGGCCGTTGTTGGCCAGCCGCGCCGCGGCCGCGAGGCCCGGGGCCTCGTCGAGGAATCCCAGGACCTGTGCCACGACCCCGCCGTAGACGTCGGCGTCGGCCAGCAGCGTGGGCGTCCCCGCCGCCGCGAGCTCGGTGGCGACTCCGACGGCGACAGTCGTGCGACCCGGAGCACCGGTGGGACCCCAGACAGCGACCAGCCGGCCGGTGCCCGGCTCGACGACCGGATCGGCCGCGGCCGGCAGGTCGCCGGCGGGCAACCCGTCCATGGGCCGGCTCCAGGCCGCCGCCGACGGGTCGTCGGCCACCGCCTGCTCACCGAGCGCGGCGGAGACGGCGGCGGCGATGTCGGCCGGCGGGGCGTCGGCGGCCAGCACGTGCACCACGCCGAGCTGGCGGAGCCGGGTCTCGGCCTGCTCGTCGCCCGGCGTGCACAGCCCGACGACGGCGACGTGGGCAGCAGCCAGCCGGGACAGCGCGTCCCGGTCGAGGCGGCGGAGCTCGGCCGACAGCAGGGCGGCCCGCGCGGTGCCGGTGGCCGCGGCCGCCAGCAGGTCGGCGAGGTCGACGCAGCGGCGGACCACGGTGATGCCGGTCGGCGTGCGCTCGAGGCCCGCGACCAGCGCGGCCTCCCAGCTCGCGCCGGTGACCGCGGTCAGGACGGGGACGCTCACGGGCTCGACGACCCCGCGGGCGCCGCGCCGGCGGGCACCTGGGCGACGTAGACGTCGCCGTGGGCGACGGCGTCGATGAGGTCGGGCACCTGCGCCTCGTCGACCAGCAGCGTCACCCCGGCCTTGGACCCGCTGCCGCCGAAGGCGCTGCCGCCGGACTTCACGTCCTCGCCGACGGTCACCCCGGACAGCACGAGCTCCGGGGGCGGCGGCGACTCGCCGCTCTGCGACTCGGGCACGACGTAGACGTCGACCACGCGGCCCTTCTGCAGGCCGGCGACGCCGAACCGGTCGACCTCGATGACGATCCGCCGCTTCTGGCCGCTGTCGCCGTGGGCCACCGCGGACACCGGGAGCAGCTCGCCGCGGGCGACCGGCCGGGTGAGCACCAGTCCCTCGAGGTCCTGCGACGCCGCGAGATAGCGGCTGGTCGAGCCGGACAGGTTGACCGAGGTGGCCCGGAGGTCGTCGCCGGTCAGCGGCGTGTCGACGCCGAGGTCACGGGTCACCGACCAGACCTGGACCCGCTGGTCGGCGTCGGCCACGACCTTGGCGCCCACGACGACCGAGAGCAGGACGAGCAGGAGCCCGATGAGCAGCCGCGCGTCGAGCCACCGGGCCCGGGACAGGCGCGACGCGCTGGGCGCGGGCAGGTCGGACACGGCCGGGCTCCCCCTGAGGTCGGACGGACGGCGCGCCCGGGCCGCGAGCACGTCCGGCTGGTCCGGACGGGGCGCCCGCCCATCCTGCCGTACGGCGGCACCGGCCCCGGCGGCGCCGTCCACAGGCGTCTGCCGGAGCGGCCGGCTCCCAGCGCTGTGGACGAGCGTGAGCAACCGCAGGCAACCGCAGGCATACTCGTCGACATGACTGCTCCCGGCTCCGGACCGCGCTTCCTCCAGCTCGCCGACGTCGCCGAGATCCTCAACACCTCGTCCGCGCAGGTCTACTCGCTGGTGCGCGGCGGCGACCTGCCGGCGATCAAGATCGGCGGCCGCGGCCAGTGGCGGGTCGAGGCGACCGAGCTGGAGAACTACATCGCGCGGATGTACACCGAGACCCGGGAGTTCGTCACGACGCACCGGTTCGGCAAGGCCGACGACGGCGAGGACGACGAGCCCGACCGGCCGGCCTGACCGGTCTGCCGGTCCCGCGCGTCAGGGCCCGCTGCGGACGAGTGCGAGCGCGGCGAACGGCACCGTCCGGACGCCGGTGACGTCGGCCCGCCGGCGGGGCTCGCCGGCGCCGTGCTCGGTCACCTCGAGGAAGTCGGCACCGACCCGGTCGACGGTCCCGCTCACGACGCTGGCGTCCATGAGCCACACCTGGACCGGGAGGCGGTCCCGCGCGATCCCGCGCAGCGCGTGCCCGAGCCCGAGCCGGGCGAGCACCTGACCGCCCGACCCGGGCGTCCCGGACCAGGCGCGGAGCCCGGCCAGCGACACCACGGCCGTCGACGGCACGAGGACCTCGCGCCCGCCCGTCTCGGCGACCAGCAGCCACTGCGACCCGACGTCCACGAGGACGCCGTCGACGGGACCCGCCCCGAGCACCCGGACCACCACCGGGTGACCGACCGCGGCCCGGGCCCGGTCCACGAGGGCCAGCTGCGCGGCCTCGCGACGGGTGCGGTCGGCCACCTCGGCGTCCAGCTCGGCCGCCTCGGCCGCGTCCAGCTGCGCCTCGAGGTCGCGGAACAGGTCGTCCCAGCGCATCCCGCACCCCTCCGTCGCCGACGCCGGCCACCGGCCCGGCGCTGCGATTCCTACCTCACCCCGCCCCGAGCGGCCACCCCGGGCCACCGCTTGCCACGCAACAGGGCTTGACGAGTACTGAACGCAAGTGTAGAAACGCAAACGCAAGCAAAAGACATCATCTGCAGGGAGCCGCCATGAACCAGGGGACCCGGGGCCGGGGGCTCGCCGCCACCGCGCTGCTGCTGGCGGGGTACGCCGCGCTGACCGCGCTGCTCGGATGGGGCACGCAGGGCGCCCTGGCAGCCGTGCGGGCACCGGGCGCGGCCCCCCTGGACGCCGCCGTAGCCCTGACCGCAGCGCTCGGCGCCTGGCTCCTGCTCAGCCTGCTCGTCGGCAGCATCGCCGTCACGCTGGTCGCCGCCGCGGTGGCCGGGGTCGGCTCCCGGGCCTACGGCCGCGCGGTCGCGCTGACCCCGGCGGCCGGCCGCCGCCTGGTCGGCGCCATGCTCGGGCTCAGCCTGGCCGCCGCGCCGCTCGCCGTCGGCCTTCCGGCCGGCGCGGTCGAGCGCGCCGCCGTCGTCGCCGCCGACCCCGTGGTTCCGCCTGCCGACGGGCTGGCCGTGGGGCTCGACCTCGACCGGCCGGCCGCCACCCCGCCCGCGGGCTGGTCGCCGGACCGGCCGGCGACCCGCCACCGCCGTGCAGCCGGCAGCGAGGCCGCCGTCCGGCTGGTCGCGACCACCCCGCACGCCGAGCACCGGGTCCTGGACGAGGTCGTGGTGCGCCGCGGCGACTCGCTCTGGGACATCGCCGCCCGGCACCTGCGCGACGGGTCCAGCGCCGCCGAGGTCGCCGTCGAGTGGCCCCGCTGGTACGCCGCCAACCGCGAGGTGATCGGCGACGACCCCGACCTGCTCCGTCCGGGTCAGCGCCTCTCCCCACCTGTCTGACCCGCCGACGCCGCCGCGCCCGACCCGCCCTGAAGGAGCCCGCCATGACCGTCACGACCCTGCGCCGCCTGCCCGTCCCGGCCAGCGAGCCGCCGTACGACGACGAGCGCACCGGCCACCACGGCGCCCCGGGCGTGCCCGCCGTCCAGGGGACGCTCGCGCTGGCGTTCCTGCTGCCCAGCGGCGTGCCGAGCACTCCCGTGGCCCCGCCCGACCTGCGGCTGGTGCCGGCGCGGCCGGAGGCGGACGAGGAGGCCGACGCCGTCGACTTCGGGCCGCAGCCCACCGCCACCGCCGACCTGCCGGAGGCCCGCGGCTGGGCCGGCCGGTTCGCCCAGGCGCTGGTGGAGGTGCTCGCCGGCGACCGCCCGCTCGCCCAGCTGGTGCGCTGGACGACCACCGGCGTCTACGACGAGGTGGCCGCGCTCGTCGCCGGCCCGGGCGTCGCGCGGCCGGACGCGGCCCGCGGGGTCGTGCGCTCGGTGCACGTGAGCGAGCCGACGGACGGCGTCGCCGAGATCTGCGCCCTCGTGCGCCGCGGCGCCCGCTCCACCGCGGTCGCCCTGCGCCTCGAGGGCCTCGACGGCCGCTGGCAGTGCACCGCCCTCGAGCTCGGCTGACTTTCATGATCCACAACGGATCGGTGGGAAGAAACCGCACAGATCCGGTGTGGATCATCGTCGAGGGTGCGGGGGGACGGCTGACGTCGGTCAGGCGGGGCGGTCCTTCTTCGGGAGCTTGGCCACCACGGCGTCGTACGACCAGTCGACCGCCTCGACGAGGTCGTCGTCCGGGATGGCGCCGTCGATGCGCAGCGTGTTCCAGCCGGACCGGCCGATGTAGGGCATCACCGAGGCGTCGGCCGGGAAGCGGGCCAGCCACTCGTCGGCCTCCTCGCGGGTGGCGCCGCACTTGAGCCCGACGGACTCGGAGCCCAGGAAGGCGAAGATCTTGGCGCCGACCTTCGCCACCTGGTCGCCCTCCCACGGCGAGTCCGGCCAGGCACCCGGCTTCCCGAGGCAGTACGCGCGCAGCCGCTCGGGGGTCACCGGGTCACCTCGGCCGGGTTGTCAGCTGGTACGCGACCTGGGGTCGCCGTGGCAGCGCTTGAACTTCTTGCCCGAGCCGCACGGGCACGGCGCGTTGCGCGGCACGTCGCCGTAGTCGGTGCCGGACGCACCCGACGACTCGTTGCGCACGGTCTGCGGCGCGGCGTTGGGGTCACCGTCGACGGTCGGCGCGGTGTACTGCAGCTGGGCCGGCCGCTTCGGGGCGTCCAGCCCCTTGGCCACCATCTCGTGCGGCTGACCGTCGTCGCCCTCGGTCTCGTCGACCTGGACCTCGATGTTGAAGACGTAGCCGACGGACTCCTCCTTGATGGCGTCCATCATCGCGGCGAACATGTTGAAGCCCTCGCGCTGGTACTCGACGAGCGGGTCGCGCTGGGCCATCGCCCGCAGGCCGATGCCCTCCTGCAGGTAGTCCATCTCGTAGAGGTGCTCGCGCCACTTCCGGTCGAGGACCGAGAGGACGACGCGGCGCTCCAGCTCGCGCATCGTCTCGTCGCCGAGCCGCTCCTCACGCTGGTCGTACGCCGACTGCGCGTCGGCCTGCAGCTCCTCGACGAGGAAGTCCGCGGTCAACCCCGCCCGGTCGCCGCCGGAGGCCTCCTCGAGCTCGTCGGCGCTCACCGACACGGGGTACAGCGTCTTGAGCGCGGTCCAGAGCTGGTCGAGGTCCCACTCCTCGGCGTAGCCCTCGGAGGTGGCCGACTCGACGTAGCCGGCGACGACGTCGTCGATCATGTGCCGGATCTGCTCGTGCAGGTCCGCGCCCTCGAGCACCTTCCGGCGCTCGTCGTAGATGACGGTGCGCTGGCGGTTGAGCACCTCGTCGTACTTGAGGACGTTCTTGCGGATCTCGAAGTTCTGCGCCTCGACCTGGGTCTGCGCCGACCGGATGGCGTTGGTGACCATCTTCGACTCGATCGGGACGTCCTCGGGGATGTTGAATCGGGTGAGGAAGTTCTCGACCATCGCGGAGTTGAACAGCCGCATCAGGTCGTCGCCGAGCGACAGGTAGAACCGCGACTCCCCCGGGTCGCCCTGCCGGCCGGAGCGGCCGCGGAGCTGGTTGTCGATCCGGCGCGACTCGTGCCGCTCGGTGCCGAGGACGTAGAGCCCACCGGCTTCGCTCACCTGGTCGTGCTCGGCGGCGACCCGGGTCTTGACGGCCTCGACCGCCTCGGGCCAGGCCTTCTCGTAGTCCTCGGGGGTGTCGACCGGGTCGAGACCACGCTGCCGCAGGTCGCCGTCGGCCAGGAACTCGACGTTGCCGCCGAGCATGATGTCGGTGCCGCGGCCGGCCATGTTGGTCGCGACCGTCACGGCGCCACGACGGCCGGCCTCGGCGACGATCGCCGCCTCACGCGAGTGCTGCTTCGCGTTGAGCACCTCGTGCCGGACGCCGCGCTTCTTGAGAAGCGACGAGAGGAGCTCGGACTTCTCGACGCTCACGGTGCCGACGAGCACCGGCTGGCCCTTCTCGTGACGGCTGACGATGTCGTCGACGACGGCCTTGTACTTGGCCTCCTCGGTCTTGTAGACGAGGTCGGGCTGGTCGGCGCGCACCATCGGCTGGTTGGTGGGGATCGGGACGACGCCGAGCTTGTAGATCTGGGAGAACTCGGCCGCCTCGGTCATCGCCGTTCCGGTCATCCCGGAGAGCTTGCCGTAGAGGCGGAAGAAGTTCTGCAGGGTGATGGTGGCCAGGGTCTGGTTCTCCTGCTTGATCTCCACCCCCTCCTTGGCCTCGATGGCCTGGTGCATGCCCTCGTTGTAGCGGCGGCCGGCCAGGATGCGACCGGTGTGCTCGTCGACGATGAGCACCTCGCCGTTCATGACGACGTAGTCCTTGTCGTTCTTGAACAGCTCCTTGGCCTTGATGGCGTTGTTCAGGTAGCCCACGAGCGGGGTGTTGGCCGACTCGTAGAGGTTCTCGATGCCGAGGAAGTCCTCCACCCGCTCGACGCCGCGCTCGAGGATTCCGACGGTGCGCTTCTTCTCGTCGACCTCGTAGTCGACGTCCCTGCTCAGCCGGTTGACGATCGCGGCGAAGTCGGCGTACCACTTCGTCGGCTGGTCGGCCGGGCCGCTGATGATGAGCGGCGTGCGGGCCTCGTCGATGAGGATGGAGTCGACCTCGTCGACGACCGCGAAGCTGTGGCCGCGCTGCTGGACGAGCTCCGCCTGCGACCACGCCATGTTGTCGCGCAGGTAGTCGAAGCCGAACTCGTTGTTGGTGCCGTAGGTGATGTCGGCGTCGTACTGCCGGCGCCGCTCGTCGGACTTCATCGTCGCGAGGATCACGCCCACCTCGAGCCCGAGGAAGCGGTGCACGCGACCCATCAGCTCGGACTGGTACTCCGCGAGGTAGTCGTTGACGGTCACGACGTGGACGCCGTTGCCCTCCAGGGCGTTGAGGTACGCCGGCAGCGTGGCGACCAGGGTCTTGCCCTCGCCGGTCTTCATCTCGGCGATGTTGCCCAGGTGCAGCGCGGCACCGCCCATGATCTGCACGTCGAAGTGCCGCTGCCCGAGCGTGCGCTTGGCCGCCTCACGGACCGTGGCGAACGCCTCCGGGAGGATGTCGTCGAGGGTCTGGCCGTCGGCGAGCCGCGACCGGAACTCGTCCGTCATCGCCCGCAGGTCCTCGTCGGACATGGCGACGAACTCGTCCTCGATGGCGTTGACCTGCTCCGAGATGGACTTCAGCTTCCGGAGGATCTTGCCCTCGCCGGCGCGGAGCATCTTGTCGAACAGAGCGGGCACGCGGGGACTCCTCGAGCGGGTGCGGGTGGCCGGTCGGCCGGGCGCGGTCTGCGCCTCCTGACCAGCCATCGTAGGCGCAGCGGCCTCGGACCCCCGGGGAACGCCTCGACCACCGCCCGCGTGCCCGGTTGGATGGCCCGGTGCCCTCCCCCGGACAACGGACCCTCACCGGCTCCGGCCCCCTCCCCGAGGAGCTCGCCTCATGACCGTCGGGCTGCCGGCGTCGTCCCCGGAGCTGGTGGGCGACGGCGTGCTCCTGACGCCCTGGGAGGAGGGCGACCTGCCCGCGATCGTCGAGCTCGCCGACGACGACCACAGCCGCGCCTTCTCGGCCTCGCTGCGCGACGTCCGGACCGTCGAAGACGCCCGGCGCTGGCTGGCGGACCGCAGCGGACCGGACCGGGTCGACTGGGCGGTGCGTGACCCGTCGACGCGCGCGCTGGTCGGCCGCAGCAGCCTGCACCACTTCCACGAGACGCCGCGGCAGGCCGAGATCGGCTACGGCGTGCACCCCGCGCACCGGCGGCGAGGTGTCGCGTCGGCGGTGGTGGCCACGGTCACGCGATGGGCGTTCGAGGAGATGGCGCTGCGCCGGGTCGAGCTGGTCCACGACGTCGGCAACACGGTGTCCTGCCGAGTGGCCACCCGGGGCGGCTACCTGCTCGAGGGCGTCGAGCGGGAGGCGCTCGGCTACCCGGACGGCACGGTCGCCGACCTCCACCGGCACGCCCGGCTGGTCACCGACCCGCCCGGGCCGGCCGACGCCGCGCCGCTGCCGCTGGTGGTCCCGACGCTGGAGGCCGAGGGCGTACGGCTGCGGCCTTGGCGCGACGAGGAGGCCGCGACGTACCTGCGCGGGATGACCGACCCGGTGGCGGCGCACTGGGCCGCCGGGCACCCACCGGGCGGCGAGGCCGACGCGCTACGGATGCTGGCGCGGTTCCGCCGTCGGGCCCGGGACGGCGCCGGCATCGTGTGGGCCGTCGAGGAGGACGGCGTGCTCGCCGGGTCGCTCGCGCTGCGCGGCATCAACACCGTCGACTGGTTCGCGAGCGTGGCGTACTGGGTGCTGCCGGAGCTGCGCGGCCGCGGCATCGCGCCGCGAGCGCTGCGGGCGGCCACGACGTACGGCTTCGAGGTCCTCGGCCTGCACCGGGTCCGGCTGCAGCACGCGCTGGGCAACACGGCGTCCTGCCGGGTCGCGGAGAAGGCCGGCTTCGCCCTGGAGTCGGTCCAGCGCGAGTCCGTCCTGCTCGTGGAGGGGTTCGTCGACGAGCACGAGCACGTGCGGGTGAAGGGGGACGTGTGAGCCGCATCGAGCACGTGGAGATCGCCGCCGGGGCGTGGCAGCTGCGGCCGCCGTCGGCCGACGAGGCCGCGGACGCGCTGGCGATGCTGCACGACCCGCTCACCCTGCAGTTCAACCCGGTGCCGCGCGTGGTCGACCTCGCCACCGCACGGGCCTGGTGCGAGAGCGGTGCCGACTGGTCGGACGGGACGCACGCGACGTTCTCGGTGCGGGACGCCACCACCGGGCGGCTGGCTGGGAACGTCTCGCTGTGGGAGGTGGACCTCGACCGGCACGTGGCGGCCATCGGCTACCGCACGGCGCCCTGGGCCCGGGGGCAGGGCGTCGCGACGACCGCGGTGGCGGCGTCGGCGCGGTGGGCGTTCGGCGCCCTGGGTATCGAGCGGATCACCCTGGCGCACGACCCGGCGAACCTCGCGTCCTGCCGGGTCGCCGAGAAGGCCGGCTTCCGCGCCGAGGGCACCCTGCGCGGCGCGTACCGCGCCGACGACGGAACCAGGCACGACGAGCATCTGCACGGCCGGCTCGCGACCGACCCCGAGCCGCGCTCGCTCAGACCCGCCTGACCTCCACCGACAGCGCGGCGGCCAGGTCACCGCGAGAGTCGACCCGGACGTCGTCGAGGTCGAGCCAGCCCGCCATGTCGCGCAGCTCGGCGGCGAGCTCCGCCGCCGTCTCCGGCGGCGCGTGCTCCTCGGCGTACGCCGACCGCACCAGCAGCGCGCCGGACTGCCGGTCGGCCTTGAGGTCGACCCGCGCGACCAGCCGGTCGCCGAGCAGGAACGGCAGCACGTAGTAGCCGTGCACCCGCTTGTCGGCCGGGACGTAGATCTCGATCCGGTAGTGGAAGCCGAAGAGGTGCTCGGCCCGCCACCGGAACCAGACCAGCGGGTCGAACGGCACGAGCAGGGCCCGGGCGTCGACCCGGCGCGGGAGCCGCGCGTCGCGGTGGAGGTAGCCGGGGCGGCCGTTCCAGCCCTCGACCTCGACCGGGAGCAGCTCACCGCTGTCGACCAGTGCCGCGACCGCGGCGCGCGAGTCGTCCGGACGGAGCCGGAAGTAGTCGCGCAGGCACGGCTCGCTCGCGACACCGTGCGCCCGGGCCGCGATGCGGGTCAGCTCGACGAACGACTCGTGGTCGCTGAGGTCCGGTGCGTCGACGACGTCGCGTGGCAGGACCCGCTCCGGCAGGGCGTACCTGCGCTCGAACGACGTGGTGCGGCCGGCGGAGCTGATCTCACCGGCGTAGAAGAGGAACTCCAGTGCTCGCTTGACCTCCGACCAGTTCCAGCCCCAGTCGACCTTCGCGCGCGGGACGTCGTGCTCCAGTGCCTTCTCGACCTGGCCCGCGGTCATGGGCGCCGTGCGGTCCTTGAGCTCGTCGCGCACCGCCTGGACGAGATCCGGCCGCTGCGCCGCGATCGAGCGCATGCCGCCCCAGGCCTCCTCGCTGCGGCGCATCCGCCAGCGCAGCAGCCGCTGGGTCGACGGCGGCACCAGGCTGGCCTCGTGCGCCCAGTACTCGACCAGCCGGCGCGGCGCCCGGCCGCTGGCCCGGTCGAGCAGCGCCCTGTCGTACGGCCCGAGCCGGGAGAACAGCGGGAGGTAGTGCGCCCGGGTCAGGACGTTGACGCTGTCGATCTGGAGCAGGCCGATCCGGTCGACGGTCGCGGTGACGTGCCGCATGGTCGGCGTCGCGGGCCGCGGCGCGGCCAGCCCCTGCGCCGCGACGGCCACCCGGCGGGCCCGCGCGGCGGACAACCGCTCCACCGACCTGGTCACGGTGGGCGATGCTGCCATGGGGCGCCGACAGCCACTGCGAGGATGGCGCCGTGCGTCACGCAGTGCTCGCCGTCGGCCTCGCCGCGTCGATGACGTACGCCCTGGCAGCTGCGCCCGCCGTGGGTGCGGACGATCTCGTCGGGCACGAGTCGACGGTCCGGTTCGGGACCTCGGTGCAGGGCCGACCACTCGTCGCCGTGCACCGCTGGACGACGGGTGCGACCCGGACCACCCTCGTGCTGGGCAGCATGCACGGTGACGAGCGCGCCGGGACCCGTGTCGTACGACGCCTGCTGCGGCTGCCGCTGCCCGCCGGGGTCGACCTCTGGCTGGTGCCGACGATGAACCCCGACGGCGCGGCGGCCGGCGTACGCGGCAACGCTCGCACGGTGGACCTCAACCGGAACTTCCCCCGGTACTGGCTGTCGGCCGGCACCGGCACGGGCACCTGGTCCGGACCGTCGCCGTCCAGCGAGCCGGAGACCCGGGCGGTGCAGTCGCTGCTGCGTGCCGTCGACGCCAGGACCGTGCTGTCCTTCCACCAGCCGCTGCACGGCGTCGACTCCTACCGCGCGAAGTCGCTGCCGCTGGTCCGGCGGCTGGCGCGCGAGCTCGCCCTGCCGGTGCGGTCGTTCGACTGCTCAGGCGGCTGCCACGGCACGCTGACCGGCTGGGCGAACCACCGGCTCTCCGGCCGGGCCGTGACGGTCGAGCTGGGGCCGTCCCCCGGCGCCGCCCGCCTCGACGCCGTCGCCACCGCCGTGCTCCGCGTCGCCGCCCCCCGCTAGCCCTCGGGCATGCGCGATCCACCCCCGTCGGGGCGGGGGTGGATCGCGCATGCCTCGCTGGGGCGGTCAGTGGGCGGCGGGGAGGCGGCGGTCCAACCAGGTCGGGAGCCACCAGTTGCGCCGGCCGAGGACGGCCATCGCCGCGGGCAGCAGGACCGCCCGCACCAGCGTGGCGTCCAGCAGGACGGCGGCCGCCAGCCCGATGCCGAGCTGCTCGAACTCCAGCAGCGACAGCGTCGCGAAGATGCTGAACACGCCCACCATCACCGCGGCCGCGCTGGTCACGACTCCCGCGGACGACGTCACACCGGTCGCGACCGCCGCCCGGGTGGGCATCCCCGCCCGGTGCGCCTCCCGCACCCGGCTGACGACGAACACGTGGTAGTCCATCGACAGCCCGAAGAGGATCACGAACAGGAACAGCGGCAGCCAGTCGACGATGAACCCGCTCTCGTGCACGCCCAGCAGGTCGGCCGCCAGGCCGTGCTGGAAGACCAGCGTGAGCAGCCCGTACGCCGCGCCGACCGACAGCAGGTTCAGCGCGACCGCGGTCCCGGCGATGACCACCGACCGGAAGGCCAGCACCAGCACGAGGAACGTGACCACCAGGACGAAGCCGAACACCAGCGGAAGGTGCGACCGCAGGCTCGCCGTGAAGTCCTCGGAGCCGGCGGTGTCACCGGTGACCGCGACCTCGGTGCCGGGAAGTGCCGCCCGCAGCGCCGGCACGAGGTCGTCGCGCAGCACGTCGAGCGACGCCGTGGCCCGGTCGCCGTTGAAGTCCCCCGTCATGGCGATGTCGACGGCCGCAGTACGACCGTCCGGCGCGAACCGGACCGTCGCGTCGGACAGGTCGGCGAACTGCCCGGTCGCGGTGGCGTCGGACACCAGCTCGGCTACGCCGGTGCGCACCGCTGCCGTGTCGAGCCGGCTGTCGTCCCCGGACCACACGACGACGGTGTGGGCGAAGCCGGTCTGCGGGAAGGCAGCGGTCATCGCGTCGTAGCTGCGCATGACCGGGATCGACCGGGGCAACGAGTCGGCCCCGGACTCGCCCAGCCGCATGCCCAGCGCCGGCGCGGCGAGCGCGACCAGCGCGGCGACCGCGACCAGCAGCGAGACCATCGGCTTGGCCAGCACGACCCGCATGACGCGCGGCCAGAAGCGGCCCGGACCGTGACCATGCCGTCGCTGCAGCCGGTGCACCAGCGGGATGCGCGGCCGCTCGACCCGGTCGCCGAGCAGCGAGAGCACGGCCGGCAGGACCGTCAGCGACCCGAGCACCGCGACCGCGACGACGAGCATGGTCCCGACCGCCATCGAGCTGAACACGACGTTGCCGGAGAGCAGCAGCCCGGCCATCGCGACCACGACGGCGACACCGGAGACGACGACGGCACGGCCGCTGGTGGCGGCGGCGATGTCGATCGCCTCACGCCGGCTGGCGCCCCGCGCTCGCTCCTCGCGGGCCCGCCGGACGTAGAAGAGCGAGTAGTCGACGCCGACCGCCATCCCGATCAGGAGGATGACGCTGTTCAGGGTGTCGCTGACCGGGAGCAGGTGGGACACGAGCCCGGCGAGGCCGATCGACGTACCGACGGCGGAGAGCGCGAGCAGCAGAGGTACGCCGGCCGCGAAGAGTGCCCCGAAGGTGAGCAGCAGGATCCCCAGCGTGATCGGCAGGCTGAGCGTCTCGGCCCGGGCGAAGTCGTCGGACACGACGCCGTTGATGGCGTGGTCGATCGACGTGCCGCCGACCTGGGCGACGGTCAGGTCCGGGTGCCGGTCGGCGACCTTCGCGGTGGCGGCGAGGACGGTCTCGATCCGCTCGTCGGCGCGGTCCTCGGCCGGAGTACCGGTCAGGCCGTCGACGTCGAGCACGACGGGCAGCAGGGCTGAGCGGCCGTCGACCGACCGGACCAGCCGGCCCACCGACGCGACGGCGGGCAGCGCGCCGAGCCCGGACCGCAGCTCGGCGGCGACAGCCCGGGTCTCGGCCGGGTCGAGGTCGGTCCCGCGCGGCGCCTGGATCAGCACCCGCTCGGTGAGGTCGGCCGGGAAGCCGGCCTGCTCGAGACGTCGGTCGGCGCGGCCGGACTCGCCGGCACCGGTGTCGCCGTCGGTCAGGGTCTTGGTCCCGGCGAGGGATCCGCCGGCGACGGCGGCCACCACCAGGACGACCCAGAGCAGCAGTGCGGTCCACCGGTGGCGGGTGCTCCAGCGGGCCAGCCGCTCGGCTGCTCCGGGACGGCGAGTGGGCTCGTCGCGCCCGTCGGCCCGCAGGGTGTCGGGAGGTGCGGTGACTGTCATCGGGTGCTCCGGGTGGTCGGTGCGCCGGGCCCCGGTCGGGGCGGTGGCGTCTCGATCCACCGTGCCGACGGCCGACCGCACCGTCTCTGCGGCCAGCGGCCGAAACGGGGTGGGGTCAACCCCCGGGCCGGTGCGGCGGCTGTCCGGCTGCCACCGGCCGTCCCGGATCTCTAGCGTGGTCACCACGGCAGCCGCCGGCGGACGACCCGAGCCGGGACGGCCGGGACTCGAGCGAGGAGCAGGACATGACGGGCAGGTGGGTGACCCGATGGGTGGCGACGCCGCTCCTCGAGCTCGGCTACCTCGTCCTCGGACTGTTCGCCGGCGTCGCCACCGGCTCGGTGGCCGTCACGTTCGTCGCGCTCAGCATCGGGCTGCTGCCCGCGTTCCTGCTCGGCCTGCCGATGGCAGCCCTGACGGTCCTCGTGGTGCACGGCCTGGCCGTCATGGAGCGCGCCCGGGCCGCCGCACTGCTCGGGGTCGACCTGCCCGGCCGCCCGCTGCGGCCGGTCCCGGACGTCGGCTGGGTGCGCCGCACCCTGGTGCGGGTCCGCGCGTCGGAGTTCTGGAAGGAGACGGCGTACGCCGTGCTGCTGCTGCCGTTCGCCACCGTGACGGCCAGCGTGGCGATCGCCGTCTGGTCGGCCGCTGCCGCGGCGCTCGCGCTCCCTCTCTACCTCGACGCGCTGCCCGGCGACCAGGGAGTCACCTGGCTGCACTGGTCAGTCGGGACGGAGGCCGCGGCCGGCTTCGCGGCCGGCGTGCTGCTGCTCCTCGTCGCCCGGCTGCTCACAGCGGGCTTCACCGCCGCGCACCTCGGCCTGGCGCGCGGCCTGCTGGCACCGAGCGACTCCGACGCCCTCCGGCTGCAGGTCACGTCGCTGCGCGAGACCCGCGCACGGGTCGTCGACGCCGCCGACTCCGAGCGCCGCCGGATCGAGCGCGACCTGCACGACGGGACCCAGCAGCAGCTGGTCGCGCTGGCGATGAACCTCGGCCGCGCCAAGGAGAAGATGGACACGGATCCGGAGGGGGCCCGCGAGCTCGTCGCGCAGGCCCACCAGGAGGCCAAGGACTCCATCACCGCGCTGCGCGACGTCGTCCGCGGCGTGCACCCGGCGGTCCTCTCCGACCGGGGCCTCGACGCGGCCCTGTCCTCGCTGGCGGCCCGGTCGCCGGTCCCGGTACGGCTGGACGTCGACGTCCCCGACCGCCCGAGCCCCACGGTCGAGGCGATCGCCTACTTCGTCGTCAGCGAGGCGCTCACCAACGTCGCGAAGCACTCCGGAGCGACCCGCGCCACCGTCCATGTCGAGCGCGACGGCGACCGGCTGCTCGTGTCCGTCTCGGACGACGGCCACGGCGGCGCCACCGACGCGCCGGGCGGCGGCCTCGCCGGCCTGCGCGACCGGGTGCACGCCGTCGACGGCACGTTCCGTCTGCACAGCTCGCCGACCGGCGGGACCACAGTCACCGCGGAGGTGCCGTGCGCGTCCTGATCGCCGAGGACTCGGTGCTGCTGCGCCAGGGCCTGGTGCACCTGCTCACCGACGCCGGCATGGAGGTGGTGGCCGCCGTCGACGACGCCGACCGGCTGCTGCGTGCGGTCGACGAGCACTCCCCCGACATCTGCGTCGTCGACATCCGGATGCCGCCGACGCACACCGACGAGGGCGTGCGCGCGGCGCTCGTCATCCGGGCCCAGCACCCGGAGGTCGGCGTGCTCATGCTCAGCCAGTACGTCGAGGAGCGCTACGCCACCGACCTCATCGCGTCCGACACCCGCGGCTTCGGGTACCTCCTCAAGGACCGCGTCGCCGACGTCACCGAGTTCCTCGAGGCCGTCCGCCGGGTGGCCGGCGGCGGCACGGCGCTCGATCCCGAGGTCGTGTCGCAGCTGCTGGTCCGGAGCCGCCGGGCGGATCCGCTCGCCGGCCTGACGCCGCGCGAGACCGACGTCATCCGGCTGATGGCCGAGGGCCGGTCCAACACCGGCATCGCCACCGCGCTCGTCGTCACCGAGGGCGCCGTCGAGAAGCACGTCAGCTCGATCTTCACCAAGCTCGGCCTTCCCCCGGCCGAGCAGGACCACCGCAGGGTGCTCGCCGTCCTGCGCTGGATCGAAGGCTAGGAGACCGCCATGACCACCCAGACCGCTCCCACCCACGCGGACGCAGCCGCCGGCCCACCGCGGCGCAGCGGTGGCGGCTCGTTGCGGGTGCTCGCGGTCGGCCTCGCGCTGCTGCTCGTCGCGTACGGCGCCGTCGTCCTCGCCAGCCTGCTGGCCCGGGAGACCCGCACCAGCAGCGACTCCTTCGAGGGCATCACCACCCTCCAGCTGGACACCTCCTTCGAGTCGGTCGACGTCATCGGGTCCGACGGGACGAGAGTCGACGTCGACCGCCGCTGGACCTGGTCGATGAAGGAGCCGACGGTGCGGACCCGACAGCTCGGCGACCGGCTGGTCGTGTCGTCGAGCTGCCCGTTCAGTCCCGGGCTGCCGTGCACGGGTCGGGTGCAGCTCACGGTCCCGTCGGACGTCGAGGTCCTCGGCGGGTCGTCGGACGGCCACCTCCTGCTCAGCGACCTCACCGGTTCCCTCGACGTGCACAACGCGGACGGCGGGGTCGAGCTGCGCGACGTCAGCGGGCCACTGCGCCTGTCGACCAGCGACGGGTCGGTACGCGCCGAGGGGCTCGCCTCCGACCGGGTCACCGTCGACACCTCCGACGGCAGCGTCCAGCTGTCGTTCGTGGAGTCGCCGACCACCGTCCGCACCTCCACCAGCGACGGCTCGCTCGAGATCGTCGTCCCGAAGGACGGCACGGCGTACGCCGTCACCGTGTCGGTCTCGGACGGCTCGCAGTCCGTCGACGTGCCGACCGACCCCGAGTCCGCGCGCACGATCAGCGTCCACACCAGCGACGGATCGGTGCGGATCCAGCCGGCCGGCTGAGACCCGCCGTCCTGTCACACCTGCGGGGGCTCACCGCGTCAGAGAGGTAGGACAGGGCGAGCGGAGGAGGACGGTGAGCGAGCAGGCGTTCGTCGAGCTGGCCACGGCGCGCGGGCCGGCGCTGTTCCGTACGGCCTGGCTGCTCACCGGCGACTTCCACCTCGCCGAGGACCTCGTCCAGGAGGCGCTCGGCCGGATCTACGCGCGGTGGTCGAAGGTCGCCTCGGCCGATCAGCCTGCTGCGTACGCGCACACGGTCCTGGTGCACGCCTTCCTCAGCCACCGGCGGCGGCGCAGCAGCACGGAGCGGCCGTCCGACGCGTCACAGCTGGCCGACCTCGGCGACGGGCCGGGTGACGCCGACGACGTCGCGCTCCGGGTCGCCCTGCTGGCCGCGCTCGGACACCTCGACCGGCTCGACCGGACCGTCGTGGTGCTGCGCTACTGGGACGACCTGGACGCCCCGGCCACCGCCGCGCTCGTCGGCCTCAGCCCGGCTGCCGTCCGCACCCGCTGCAGCCGGGCGCTGGCCCGGTTGCGTGACGTCCTCGGTGACGACCTCGCCGACCTGCTCGCCCGATGACCCCGCCACGCACGGCGCACCGCGCCCGCACCCACCACCTGCCGACGGAGGAGACATGAGCTTCGAGGACCACCTGACCTCCGCGATGCGGGCGAGCGTCGACACCCTCACCCCGCCGGTCACCGGGCTGGCCAGCGGCGGTCTGCAGCGCGGCCGGCAGCTGCGACGCCGACGGCGGATCGCGGCCGGCGGGGCGGCGGTCGCCCTGGTCGCGGTCGCCGGTGCCGGCACCGCCGCCCTGCTGCACGACGGGTCGCAGCGATCGGTCGTCACGGCGGCGGGCAGCTGTGCCGAGCCGCGGTCCCGCGTGCTGCCGACCTGGGCCCGCGACGGCTTCTCCGACCCGGAGCCCAAGGTGCCCTACGTCCTGAGCGACGACGGCCGGATGGCGGCGATCCTCTTCGGGCCGCTCCAGGCGCCGTCCGCCCCGGACCGCAACAACAAGGTCCTCTGGGTGACGCGACCCGACTCGGCGGGATACCCGCTCGAGATCGCTGCCGTGCGGGCCGGCTCCGACGGCACCGTCGTGCACCGGCACCTCGAGGGTCCGGGCCCCTCGATCGTCGACCTGCCGCAGCCCGGGTGCTGGACGCTCGGCCTCCGGTGGGGCGAGTTCCGCGACACGATCGACCTCGAGTACGCCCGGCCCTAGCGTCGGTCGTCACCCTGTCCGCGTCCGGCACCGGTCAGAGCAGCAAGGACGCGGACGCTGCTGGGTGCCGACCGACGGCGGGAGGCAGCCGCGACCCGCCGTCCTGTCCTAGCCGCTCGTGACCGCAGGGAGGACGGCGAGCCAGCGGCTGAAGGCCGAGGACTGACTGCCGACCAAGCAGTCAGAGGTCCCGGTCGAGCCGGCGGGACATCTCCCGCAGCGCCCTCTCCGCAGCGGCCGCGACGGACGGTTCCGGGTCGTCGAGGCCCTCCCGGACCACGTCCGCGTCCTCCGCCTCGCCGACCCGGGCCAACGCACGCAGCGCGGCCACGCGCACCCGCGGAACCTCGTCCGAGGTGAGCCGGTGCAGCGCCTCCGCGGCGGCCCCGAGCTCCTGGGCGCGGGCCACCTTCGCGCACATCTCCCGGACCCGCCACGCGTCGTCGTCGAGACCGGCCACCACTGCGGGTGCCGCCTCGGGGCGGTAGCCGTGCAGCAGCCCACGCGCCGCCCACACCCGCGGCCAGTAGTCCTGGGTCCACCCGGCTGCGCTGCGCCCGCCGAACCAGCCCAGCGGCAAGCCGTCGGCGTCCTCGGGATCCGCACCCCGCAGCAGCGCGGCGCACCAGCCGGCGACGGCGTCCGTGCCGACCAGACCCACCAAGGACTCGAGGCGATCGACGGGGCGGGCCGCGAGCTCCGCGGTCGTCGGCCGGCGGACCGGGCTCATGCGCGGACGGTCAGGTGATCTCGAGCAGCTTCTCGCGGACCGCGTAGACCACGGCCTCCATGCGCGAGTGCAGCTGGAGCTTCTCGAGGATGTTGCGGATGTGGTTCTTCACGGTGTTCTCGCTGATGAACAGCTCTTTGGCGATGTCGCGGTTGTTGAGCCCCTTGGCGACCAGCTTGAGGACCTCGAGCTCGCGGTCGGTGAGTCGCGGCGCCGGCACCTGTTGGCGCTCGTCGCCCTTCTTGATCATCGTTGCGAACTCGGTGAGCAGCTTGGACGCCATCGACGGGCTGATCAGCGACTGGCCACCGGCGACCGACCGGATCGCCGCCGCCACCTCGTCGATCGAGATCTCCTTGAGGAGGTAGCCGCTGGCGCCGGCCTTGATGGCGTCGTAGAGGTCCGCCTCGTCGTCGGAGATGGTGAGCATCACGATCTTCGCGCTGGGGACGACGTCCTTGATGGCGGTGCACGCCTCGATGCCGCTGCGCCGCGGCATCCGCACGTCCATGAGGACGATGTCGGGCAGCAGGGAGGACGCCAGCTCGACCGCTTCGGTGCCGTCACCGGCCTCGCCGACGACCTCGATGTCGCTCTCCTGGCCGAGCACCATCTCCAGCCCGCGACGGAACAACGCGTGGTCGTCGACCACGAGCACGCGGATGGGCTCAGCGCCCGATCGTGCGGACGTCGCTGCCCCCGCAGCTCGCTCGCTCACCGGCTCCCCTTCCGCGTCGGACGCGGGTACCGGCGGGGATCGTCTCCCTGCCGTGCGCCGAGCGGCATCCTCGCACGTCAGAGGCGCACCCGCCGGGCGTTCGGACGATGCCGGGGAGCGGTCTGTCTGCCTGCAGCCGCGTCAGACCGCCAGCCGGATCACGCCGTAGTCGTACGCGCGGCGCCGGTAGACGACGCTCGGCTGATCGGTGTCGGCATCGACGAAGAGGTAGAAGTCGTGGCCGACCAGCTCCATCTCGTAGAGCGCCTGGTCGAGGTGGATGGGCTTCGCCTGGTGGACCTTCTCGCGCACGAACATCGGGCCGTCCTCGGCGAGGGTGCCGTAGCCGCCGTCGCCGTCGGGCTCGGCCGACGCGACCGCCGCACCGTCCAGCGCCGCGGTGGCCGCGGCGACGGAGACCGGCGTCTTCGCGCCGTGGTGCACCCTCCGGCGGTCGTGGGCGCGCCGGAGCCGGGCTTCGAGCTTGGTCATGGCCAGGTCGAGCGCGGCGTAGCAGTCCTGTGCGTTGGCCTCGGCCCGCATCACCGGGCCGCGGGACCGGATGGTGATCTCGATGCGCTCGCGCTGGTCGGCGAGCCGCGGGTTCTTCTCCTGGGAGCACTCGACGTCGACGCTGATCACCTTGGGGTCGAGCTTCTCGACCTTCGCGAGCTTCTCCTGGACGTGGCCGCGGAAGCGCTCGGTGATCTCGGTGTTGCGACCCTTGACGACGATGTCCACGAAGTGGTCCTCCTTGATGCCGAGGGAGTCCTGGTGCCGAGGAGCTGGAGTCAGGACGGCTGGACTGTCGTGCCGGTGACACCCGCCCGGCCGACCTGGTCTTCGACCCCACATCCGCCTGCCGAGGGTCTCGCAGCGGTGTCCGCCACTACTCCCCTTCTCCCGGCACGGGAACCATCCGGGCTCCCGACGGGGCAGGACTTACCTCTAAGCCGCACCGTGATCGAACGACGAGAAGTCGCCTTACGTGGACCGTTTCGCCTGCGGCTGGCATCGGCTTGCCGGACTGCCGCCCCCGGAGGAACGGCTGGTCCGGCGCAACCACGGACCCGGGCGGGTGCCATGACGGAACGCTAGTCCCTGGCACGCCCCGACGACAGCCCGGACCGTCCCGAGGCGTGGTCACGAGCGGTGGCCGCGACGACCGCGGCGCCCGCCACCGGCACCCCGGCGGCACGCAGGACGACGGCGCACTCGGCCAGCGTCGCTCCCGTCGTCACGACGTCGTCGACGAGCAGCACCGTGGCGCCCGACCCCCAGCCGCGCCGGACCCGGGTCAGGCGGACGGCGCCGGCCAGGTTGGCGGCCCGGGCGGCACCGCCGAGCCCGGCCTGGTCGCGGGCCGACCGCGCCATCCGCAGTGCCGGGGCGACGTCGGTCGCCAGCCCGGTCGCGCGCAGCGACCGCGCCGCGGTCCGCGCCAGGTCGCGCGTCGGGTCGCGCCCGCGGTCCCTGACGGCAGCCGCGCGCGACGGTGCCGGCACCAGCAGCACCGGCCGACCGCCGAGCCGTCCGTCGCCGACGGCGCCGGCCGCGGCCCGGACGGACAGTGCCAGCGCCGCCCCGAGCGGTGCGGTCAGCGCGAGCACGCCGTGCTCCTTGTGCGCGACCACGGCGGCACGGACGGCGCCGTCGTACGAGGTCACCGCCCAGGTCGTCGGGAGGTCCGGCGGGCACGGGTCGGGTGCCGTAGGCCGGGGCGGACCGCGCAGCGACCGGGCGCAGGAGGCGCACCACGACGTCTCGGCCGCGCCGCAGCCGGCGCAGGTCGCGGGCAGCACGAGGTCGAGCAGGGAACGCAGGACGGCGCGCACCGTCCGAGCCTTCCCGCGGCCAGGACCCGGGGCCGGCGGGGTCGCGCACCGGTGGACAGCGCCGGTGTGTGGACGACCCGGATGCCTCAGCCGGGGTAGGCCGGCTGGGTGCCCGGCCCGAGCTCCGCCCACCCGCTGCTGGAGGTGAACTGCCACAGCTGGCCCGTCGACGTGCCCACCACCAGTGCGGTGTCGCCCAGCGGCGGCGCGGCGGCGATCGAGACCGCCTCACCCGGTCCCGGCACGGGCTCGATGTCGGGGAAGCGCCACCCGTCCACGCTCACCTCGTACGGCCGCAGCGACGCGCTCTCCAGGCTGCCCAGCACCTCGACGTGCGTCGCGTCGGCCCACGCCATGTCCCGGACCCCGAGCAGGCCCGGCAACGGCTCCGTCACCGACGCGAGCGACAGCCGCTCGCCCCCCTCCACCTGGGGGTCGGCGGTCTCCACCCGGCGGACGGCGGCCAGCATGAACCGGGCCTGCTGGCCGGTGCCGACCAGCAGCGCCACCCGGGCGCCGTCCCGCGAGACCCGGGCGCCACGGACCGGCAGGCCGTCGTTCGAGGGCACCGCGACCTGCTGCGGCGTGGTGGCGCCGTCCGCGAGGTACCACAGCGCGCCCGCGGTCCGGTCCACGACCCACAGACCGTTGTCCCGGTCCCACGACGGAGAGGAGAAGTCTGAGTCGGGGCCACCGATGCGCGGCGCGAGCTTCTCCCCGTCCTGCATCCGGCCGACCAGGACGCTGTGGCCCGCTGGGGCGCTGACTGCCGCCAGTCGCGCGTTGTCGAAGGAGACGGCGGGGGTCCGGACCCGCGGCCTCGCCAGGCCGCCCTCGCCGAGCACCGGGCTGAACTTCCCCTCGAGGTAGCGGCCGACCCGCCCGTCCAGCTCCACGTAGGCCGAGAGGTTGCTGGGCACCTTGTCGGGGTCGAACGTGGGCCAGTCGGTGCTCTGCTGCACGGCGCCGGCACTGTTGACCTGCAGGTCCTCGCCGCCGACGCGGATCCGGATCGCGGTGACGCCCGACAGCTGCTTGAGCGTCCAGACCAGCTGCGCGGACATCTGCTGGCGCGCCGTGTCGTCGGCCCGCAGAGCCGTGTCGTCCAGCTGCACGGTGGCGACCCCGTCGGTCACCGGCACCGAGCTCACGTCCAGCGACGTCCCCTCCGGGAACGCGGTCGTGACGGCGCCGCGCAGCGCCGAGGTCGGACCGCGCAGCAGTCGGGCCACCACCTTGGTGCTCAGGCCCGGCAGCTCCGGGATGAGCACGGGGTCCGGCACCAGCGTCACCCCGGACGGGGCGAGGAAGTAGAGCGAGACCTGGCGGTAGGTGTCGCCGAGCTCGGAGCTGGAGAGCAGCAGCCCGTCGTCCAGATCGGCGATCCGCCACTGGCCGTTCACCTTCGCCAGCCGGAACTGCCGGATCACCGGCGGACCGACCTCGGCCCGGCTGTACGTGCCGTCGCCGGCGATGTCGCCGACCGCCGGCGCGTCGAACACGAACGTGGAGGCGTCGGCGGACGACTGCTCGACCGACAGCTCCGTCTTGTCGTAGACCTGGGTACCGGCCTGCGGGCGCCAGGCGCGGCTGGCGGCGGTCGTGAGGTAGAGCCGGGCGACCTCGTGGTCGTTCTGGAAGTCGGCGCTGGAGTCCAGGAAGCCGTTGATGATCTGGCTCGGCGTCGCCCCGGGCCGCGGCGGCTCGCCGATGACCGACACGCCGTCGTCGGCGCGCTGCAGCCGCAGGTCGCCGCCCGAGCGCACCGGTCCCGACGTGGGGATGCTCGCGCAGCCGGCCAGCGCCAGCACCGCGCACACCCCGACGGGCAGCAGCAGCCGCGAGCCCCTAGACATCGACGCCACCCGGGGTCCGGATCCGGCGGTACGGCTGGCCGACCGTGAGCGGCCGGGTCCGCCGGAGCGAGTCGCTGGGCTCCAGCGGGATCGGCGAGCCCTCGAGCTCGGCGCCGAGCAGCCGCGGCACGGTGAGGCGGAACTGGCAGCCGTCGCCCGGCTCGCCCCACGCCTGCAGCCAGCCGTCGTGCAGGTGCGCGTCCTCCAGCGCGATCGAGAGCCCCAGCCCGGTGCCGCCTGTGGTGCGCGCCCTGGCCGGGTCGGCGCGCCAGAAGCGGTGGAAGACCATCCCGACGTCGGACGGCGCCAGCCCGATGCCGTGGTCGCGGACCGCGATCGCGACCGCGTGCTCGTCGGCCGCGACGATGACGCGCACCGGGCGTCCCTCGCCGTGCTCGATCGCGTTGGCGACGAGGTTCCGCAGGACGCGCTCGATCCGCCGGCTGTCGACCTCCGCCGTGCACGGCGTGGTCGGCGCGACGAGCGAAAGCCGGGTGCCCTTGCGCTCGGCGAGCGTCTCCATCGCCTCGAGCACGGTGCGCGCCACGGTCCGCAGGTCGGTCGGCTCTGCCTCCAGCTGCGCGGCGCCGGCGTCGTACCTGCTGATCTCGAGCAGGTCGGCGAGCAGCGCCTCGAACCTGTCCAGCTGCTGCTGCAGGATCTCCGCGCTGCGCTCGACGGCGGGGTCGAACCCCTGGCGCGCCTCGTGCAGCACGTCGGCGGCCATCCGGACCGTCGTGAGCGGCGTCCGGAGCTCGTGCGAGACGTCGGAGACGAACCGCCGCTGCACGCGGGACAGGTCCTCGAGCTGGCGGATCTGGCGCTGCAGGCTGGTGGCCATCCGGTTGAACGACGAAGCCAGGCGGGCGAGGTCGTCCTCGCCGCGCACCCGCATCCGTTCCTCGAGCCGGCCGGCGGCGAGCCGCTCGGAGATCCGCGCGGCCATCCGCACCGGCGTCACCACCTGCCGGGTGACGAGATAGGCGATGCCGCCGACGAGGATCACGAGCGACACGGCGGCCAGCAGCAGGGCGTTGCGGACCAGGCCGAGGGTGTCCTCCTCCTTGTCCAGCGGGAAGAGGAAGTAGAGCCCGTAGGTGCTGAAGCCGGGGACGATCACGGGAGCGCCGACGACGACCACCGGGACGAGCCGCCCCGACGGGCGCCGGATCGAGCTGTACGTCCACTGCTGCGCCGAGGTGGCCTCGACCCGAGCACGAAGCGCCTGCGGGACGGTGTCGGGGTCGGCGCCGAAGGAGCTCCGGGCCAGCGGCGCCTGCGGAAGGCTCACGTCCGGGCCGCGGAGCAGCACGACCTGCCGGGCGCCCGCCGGGCCACCGCCGCGGGCGAGCTGCCGGACGAGGTCCGGCACCAGCGTGTCGTAGACGTCGGACTCGCTGCGGTCGGCCGAGTCCAGCGCCTCCTGGGAGGTCCGGACGCCGCTGCCGGCCTCCTCGAGGGCCGCCTGCCGCTTCGTGTCGAGCAGGCCGTCGCGCACCTGGGTCATCAGCACGTTGCCGAGGACCGCGATCGCGATGACCGAGAAGACCGTGGTGGTCGTGACCACGCGCAGCTGCAGCGACCGCCGCCACAGCGCGATCGCGCGCCGCCAGCGACGGCGGACCACGCGACGGAGCCAGGTCGCGACGCCCGGCGGGCCGTCGGAGCCGAGTGTCGTGGGCGGAGCGGTCAGGCCGGACCCGCCTTGTACCCGACGCCGCGGACCGTGACGACGACCTCCGGGTTCTCGGGGTCGCGCTCCACCTTGGAGCGCAGCCGCTGGACATGGACGTTGACCAGCCGGGTGTCGGCCGCGTGCCGGTAGCCCCAGACCTGCTCGAGCAGCACCTCACGGGTGAACACCTGCCACGGCTTGCGGGCCAGCGCGACGAGCAGGTCGAACTCCAGCGGCGTGAGCGCGATCGGACCGCCGTCGCGCTTGACCGAGTGGCCGGCGACGTCGATCACGAGGTCGCCGATCTCCAGCAGCTCCGGGGACGGCTCCTCGGTGCGGCGCAGCCGGGCTCGGATCCGGGCGACCAGCTCCTTCGGCTTGAACGGCTTCATGACGTAGTCGTCGGCGCCGGACTCGAGGCCGACGACGACGTCGATCGTGTCCGTCTTGGCCGTGAGCATCACGATCGGGACCCCGGACTCGGCCCGGATGGCGCGGCACACGTCGATCCCGTCCATGCCCGGCAGCATGAGGTCGAGCAGCACGAGGTCCGGCTTGTGCTCCCGGAACGCCGCCAGCGCCTGGTCGCCGTCCGAGCAGAGGGACGGCTCGTAGCCCTCGCCACGGAGCACGATCCCGAGCATCTCGGCGAGCGCGGTGTCGTCGTCGACGATGAGCACGCGACCCTTCATGGCCTCATCGTGGCATCTCGGCAGGCGAGATGCGGCGAGATGGCTCCCGCCCCGCGCCGCGAGCCGCCGGTCACCGCCCGGTCGGGTGAGCCCGGCCGGCACCGACGACCGTGCGACGATGGCCGCGTGAGCGACGAGCAGCCGGGGGGCTGGGCCCGCCCGAAGGAGCAGGAGGATTCGCCGCCCGTCGCGCCCGGCTGGACCCGCCCGGAGCAGGAGCAGCCGCCCGTCCCGCCCGGCTGGGCGCCGCAGCAGCCACCGGCGCAGGGACCCGCCTACGGCGCCCCCACCGGCCCCGCGGCTGCCGGCCCGCCGCGCGCCTGGCAGCAGCCGGGCTCCCCGCAGCAACCGGGCTGGGGCGGCGCCCCCGCCGCCTACACCACCGCCCCGCCGCAGTCGCCGAAGCCGGGGATCATCCCGCTCCGGCCGTTGGGGGTCGGCGAGATCCTCGACGGCGCGATCGCCGCGATGCGCCGGCACTGGCGGGTCATGCTCGGCCTCTCGGCCGTGGTGGCCGCGCTGACCCAGGTGATCAGCGTGCCGGTGAAGTGGCTGCTGCTGCACGACGCGATCGACACCTCGGTCTCCACCAGCAGCGCCGACCCCGACGGCGACCTCACGGTGCTCGCGGGGGCAATCACCAGCGGCGGCATCGAGGCGGTGATCACGGCGTTCGCCGTCCTCGTGCTCAGCGGCATCCTCACCGCGGCGGTGAGCCGCGCCGTCCTCGGCCAGCAGATGTCGGCCCGCGAGGCGTGGGACCGCACCCGGCCACGGATCCCGGCCCTGCTCGGCGTCACCGGCCTGGTGATCCTCATCGCGCTCGGGCTCGCGGTGGTCTGCCTGGCGCCCGGCATCCTGCTCGCCGTCGCCGGGTCGCCGGGCCTCGTGGTCGTGCTCGCGCTGGTCGTCGGCGTCCCCGTGTACCTGGTGGCCGTCGTCTACCTCTACACGGCGTTCGCCCTGGCTCCGCCCGCGGTCGTCCTGGAACGGCAGTCGCCGGTCGCGGCCCTGCGCCGGTCGCGCGCGCTCGTCAAGGGCTCGTGGTGGCGGACCTTCGGCATCCTGCTGCTCGTCAACATCATCGCCCAGGTGCTGACGGGCATCCTGCTCACGCCGTTCCAGCTGCTGTCCCTCTTCGTCGCCTACCTCGGGGGTGACGAGACGAACGTCTACACCCTGGTCCCGCTGCTGGTGACGGCCTTCGGCACCATCGTCGCCGCGACGATCACCTGGCCGTTCACGGCGGTCGCCACCGCCCTGCTGTACGTCGACCGCCGGATGCGCCGCGAGGCCTTGGACCTCGAGCTGGTCCGCGCCGCCGGAGTCGCGCCGGCCGACGGCCCGGCCGAGGCCGACCCGTCGCTGCCGCGGCCGTGATCGCCGGGGTCCCGGTCGAGCTCGGCCGGGAGGAGGCCACCCGGCTGGCCCGCGAGGAGCTGAGCAAGGAGGTCTACCGGGCCCACCGACCGGGCCTGGTGCAGCGGCTGCTCGGCTGGCTGGTCGACCGGCTGTCCGACCTGCTGGACAAGGTCGCCGGTCTCTCCCCCGGCGGGCACGCCGGCCTCGTCGTGCTGGCGCTGCTCGTCGTCGTGGCCGTGGTCGCGGTGCGGCTCAAGGTCGGGCCGATGGGCCGCCGGGCTGCCTCGGACCCGGCCCTGTTCGCCGGCCGCGCGCGCACCGCCGCCGAGCACCGGGCCGCGGCCGACGCGCACGCCGCGCGCGGGGAGTGGGCCGAGGCCGTCCGCGAGCGCCTGCGGGCCGTCGTCCGCGCGCTCGAGGAGCGCGCCGTCCTCGACGAGCGACCGGGCCGCACGGCGGACGAGGCGGCCGCCGAGGCGGGCGCGGCGCTGCCCACCTGCGCCGAGGACCTGCGGCGCGCCGCGCGGCTCTTCGACGACATCTGGTACGGCGGGCGGCCGGCCGGTCCCGACGGCGACGCGGCCCTGCGTGCCCTCGACGAGAAGATGCGCGCCGCCCAGCCGCACGTCGTCGGGACGCAGCGGTGACGAGCACCGCGGTCGTCACCGCAGCCCCACCTCGCACCTCGACCGACCCGACGGCGCAGGACCTGTGGCGCGCCGGGAAGGGACCGGTGGCCGTGCTGGCGCTGGTGCTCCTGGCCGGTGCGTTCGTCGCCCTCGCCGCCGGCGGCACCGACACCCGCCCGCTGGACCCGCGCTCGCCCGCGCCGAGCGGAGGCCGGGCGCTCGCCGAGCTCCTGCGGGACCAGGGCGTCCGCGTCGACCGGGTGGCGACGACCGACCGCCTCGCCGACACCGTCGGGAGGGCCACGACGGTGCTCGTCGTGGACCCGGACCTGCTCACCGACGGTCAGATCGAGACCCTCGTCAACACCGGGGCCGACCTGGTGGTGCTGTCCACCGTGGCCCCGCAGCGCTGGGTGACCGGCGTCGGCGCGCAGCCGGCGGATCCCGACGTCCGGTCACCGGGCTGCCGGCTGCCCGCGGCGCGCCGCGCCGGCCCCGCCGACGCCGGCCTGATCGCGTACGACGTCGACGGCACCTCCCTCGGCAGCGCGTTCCGGTGCTACGCCCACGACGGCCGGCCGGCCCTCGTGCAGGGGCAGGTCGGCGGGCAGCTGGTGACCCTGGTCGGGTCCGGTTCCGGCTTCACCAACTCCCGGCTCGACGACGAGGGCAACGCGGCGCTGTCCCTGGGACTGCTGGGCGGGCACGACCGGCTCGTGTGGTTCCTGCCGTCCCGTGAGGTGTTGCCGCCGCAGGCGCAGAGGTCGTTCTACGAGCTGGTCCCGCACGGCGTCTGGTGGGGCCTCGCGCAGCTGGCGATCGCGGTCCTGCTGCTGGCGCTGTGGCGGGCCCGACGGCTCGGCCCTGTGGTCGCCGAGCCGCTGCCGGTCGTGGTCCGGGCCGCCGAGGCGGTCGAGGGGCGGGGCCGGCTCTACCGACGGGCCGGTGCGCGGGACCGGGCCGGCGAGGCACTGCGCTCAGGGGTCCGCGCCCGGCTGGTGCCGGCGC
This sequence comes from uncultured Actinomycetota bacterium, assembly GCA_963746175.1. Lineage (GTDB taxonomy): Bacteria > Actinomycetota > Actinomycetes > JACCUZ01 > JACCUZ01 > CAVVAH01. The sequence continues at coordinate 136,298 of CAVVAH010000004.1, forward strand.
TCGGCCTGCCCCGGCGCGCCGAGCCGACGGCCGTCGTCGCAGCGGTCGGCGCCCGCTCGTCGCGCCCGGCAGCCGAGGTCGGCGCGCTCCTGTACGGTGCCGCACCGGCCGACGACGCGTCGCTCGTGCGCCTCGCCGACGCGCTGGACGACCTGGAGAGAGAGGCACGCCGACCATGACGTCCGAGGGTCTGTCCCCGACGACCGACGCCGCCGGGACGGGGCAGTCCGGGCAGCCGGTGGGCCGCCACGACCCGGCCAGGGCCGCCCGCGACGCCCTCCAGGCCCTGCGCGAGGAGGTCGGGAAGGCGGTCGTCGGACAGGACGCCGCCGTCACCGGGCTGGTCATCGCGCTGCTCTGCCGCGGCCACGTCCTGCTCGAGGGCGTGCCGGGTGTCGCCAAGACGCTGCTCGTCCGCAGCCTGGCCGCGGCGCTGTCGCTCGACAGCGCCCGGGTGCAGTTCACCCCGGACCTGATGCCCGGCGACATCACCGGCTCGCTGGTCTACGACGCCCGGTCGTCGGAGTTCACCTTCCGCAAGGGGCCGGTCTTCACCAACCTCCTGCTGGCCGACGAGATCAACCGCACCCCGCCCAAGACCCAGGCCGCACTGCTCGAGTCGATGGAGGAGAGACAGGTGTCGGTCGAGGGACGGCCGCGGCCGCTGCCCGACCCGTTCGTGGTCGTCGCCACCCAGAACCCGGTGGAGTACGAGGGCACCTACCCGCTGCCCGAGGCCCAGCTGGACCGCTTCCTGCTCAAGCTGACGATGCCGCTGCCGCCGCGGGACGACGAGGTCCGTGTCCTCACCCGGCACGCCGAGGGCTTCGACCCGCGCGACCTGGCCGCTGCCGGCATCCGCCAGGTGGCCGGCGTCGACGACCTCGCGGCCGGCCGGGCCGCGGTCCGGACCGTGGCGATCGCCCCCGAGGTGCTGGGCTACGTCGTCGACCTGGCCCGGGCGACCCGCGACTCGCCGTCACTCCAGCTCGGCGTCTCCCCCCGCGGCGCGACGGCGCTGATGTCCGCCGCGCGGGCCTGGGCGTGGCTGTCCGGCCGTGACTACGTGACACCGGACGACGTCAAGGCGCTGGCCCGGCCGGCCCTGCGGCACCGCGTCGAGCTCCGGCCGGAGGCCGAGCTCGAGGGCGTGACCCCCGACGCCGTCCTCGAGGGCGTGCTCGCCGCCGTCCCCGTCCCTCGCTGACCCCGTGGCGCTCACCGGGCGGCTCGGGCTGCTCGCCGCGGCGGCCGCGGTCGTCGTCGGCTTCCTCGCACCGTCCGGCGCCGGTCTGCTGCTCGTCACCCTGGCGCTGCTGGTCCTCGTCGCCGTCGACCTGGCACTGGCCGGCCCGGTCCGCTCCCTGGGGTTCCGCCGTGACGGCGACACCTCGGTCCGCCTCGGCGAGCCGGCGCGGGTGCGGCTGACCGTGACGAACCCGAGCGGGCGCCGGGTGCGCGGCCGGCTGCGCGACGCGTGGCCGCCCAGCGCGGGCGCGGTGACCCAGCGGCACCCGCTTGACCTCCCGGCCGGCGAGCGACGACGTGTCGTCACGGCGATGGTGCCCACCCGCCGGGGCGACCGGCTTGCCGACCGGGTCACGGTCCGGTCCTACGGCCCGATGGGGCTGGCCGCCCGGCAGGGGTCGCACCGCGTGCCGTGGCGGGTGCGGGTGCTGCCGCCGTTCACGTCCCGTCGCCACCTCCCCTCACGGCTGGCCAGGCTGCGCGAGCTCGACGGACGCACCGCCGTGCTGGTGCGCGGCCAGGGCACCGAGTTCGACTCGCTGCGCGAGTACGTCGCCGGCGACGACGTCCGCTCGATCGACTGGCGGGCGACCGCCCGGGCCGGTGACGTCATGGTCCGCACCTGGCGGCCGGAGCGGGACCGGCGGGTCCTGCTGGTGCTGGACTGCGGCCGGACCGCGGCGGCCCGGGTCGGCGACGTCCCCCGGCTGGACGAGGCGATGGACGCCGCGCTGCTGCTCGCCGCGCTCGCGTCCCGCGCGGGTGACCGCGTCGACCTGGTCGCGTACGACCGGCGCGTGCGCGGGCGGGTCGAGGGCGAGCCGGGGAGCAGCCTGCTGCCGGCCCTGGTGCAGGCGATGGCACCCCTCGAGGCGGCCCTCGTCGAGCCCGACTACGCCGGGATGGTCCGGACCGTGCTCGCCGGCCCGTCCCGCCGGAGCCTGGTCGTCCTGCTCACCGCCCTGGACGCGGCGCCGGTCGAGGAGGGTCTGCTGCCCGCGCTGGCGCCGCTGCTGCGCCGGCACCAGGTCCTGATCGCGTCGGTCTCCGACCCGCGGGTCGCGGAGCTCGCCGGTGGCCGGGGCGACGCCGAGTCCGTCTACGCCGCGGCGTCGGCCGAACGGGCCCGCGCCGAGCGGCGCCGGGTCGGCGAGCTGTTGTCGCGGCGTGGTGTCGAGGTGGTCGACAGCGGACCCGGAACGCTGGCCCCCGAGCTGGCCGACCGCTACCTCGCGCTGAAGGCCGCCGGCCGGCTCTGAGAAACCGGCGACCACCCGTCATCCTTCGGATGCGCTCCACGCGTCTTGTCCTCGACAGCCTCGCGGACACGACTGGAGGAACGATCATGGTGGCACCTCGGCTCAGGACCCTGGCAGCAGCCGGGGTCGTCGCGCTCCTGGCCACGGCGACCGGGCTGACCGGTGCGGCACCCGTGGCCGCGGCACCGCTCGACAGCGGGAACTTCGTCGACCACGTCGACGAGGTGTTCGACTGCGCTGGTACGCCGACGCGCAACGTCGGCGACTTCGACGTGAAGTTCACGGTCGTCCAGCACGGGAACGGCTTCGCGTACTACCGGGAGAGCGTCCGCGGGCACCAGGTGTACACGAACCTCGACACAGGCGGGACCTACTCCACGACCTTCAGCGCGAACAGCCGGGACCACAAGATCACCGACAACGGCGACGGGACGATCACGATCGTGTCGCAGGGCAGCGGGGTCAGCAGCTGGTACGACAAGAACGGCGACCGCGTCCTCAAGGACTCCGGCGTGTTCCGCTTCAGCGTCGACATCGACCTCAACGGCACGCCGGACAACCCGGACGACGACACCGAGGTCGCGGACTCGTTCCAGCTGGTGAAGCCGAGGACGGGCCGGACAGACACCGTGGACCGCGACTTCTGCGACGACCTGCGGCTGTTCACCTGAGCCGCGGAACGGCCGAGAGCTCGACCTGAGCTCCATCCGGCGGCTTCTGCGCCGGTTCGTCAACTTGACGGCCCGCCCCGGGCGTCCTAGGCCTGAAGGCGTACCCGGGGCGGGACACACACGAGGAGGCAAGACATGGGTGGACGGCGCGTGCTGCGAGCAGTGCTCGGATGCGGTCTGGCAGTGGTGGTGGCGGGCACATTAGGGGTCACGCCCGCGGTCGCCGCTCCGCTGGACAAGGGTCACTTCCACGACGTCTACACCGACTTCTTCGACTGCGACGGGACCCCCACCCAGGTCGACGGTGACGTGCACGTCAACTTCGTCTTCGTCAAGCACGGGCCGGGCCTCGCGTACTACCGCGAGAGTGTCCGCGGCACGAACGTCTACACCAACCTGGACAACGGTGGGACGTTCACCGAGATCTTCACCGTGCACTCGATGGACCTCAAGGTCGTCGACAACGGCGACGGCACGTTGACCATCACCACGCTGCAGACCGGGGGTTACCGGCTCTACGACACGAACGGCAAGCTCGTCCTCAAGGACCCCGGCCAGATCCGTACTCAGGCGCTCATCGGCGACAACGGCACGCCGGACGACCCGTTCGACGACGTCTTCCTCGAGGACCTCGGCCTCATCAAGGGCAGCACCGGCCGCAACGACACCCAGGGGCGGAACTTCTGCGACGACCTCCGGCAGTTCTCGGCGGCGTAGCCGTAAGCCACCCGAGGGGGGTGCGGCTGGGCCCGGCCGCGACGTCACAGGCGTCGCGGCCGGGCACCGGCACGGCGACGGGTCCTCAGCCGGCGGTCGGGGCCACGTCCGTCGCGCCGGACCCACCGACGTCGCCGAGCTCGCCGGCCCGGACCGCGCGGCCGCCCAGCACCACGACGTACGCCACGAAGGCGAGCCACAGCGTCGCGCCGATGCCGACGCGTGCCGAGGTGGGCAACGGCGACGGCGTCACGAAGGCCTCGACGACCCCGGAGACGAGCAGCGTCGCGGCCAGCCCGATGGCGAGGGCCCCCGCCGCCTGGCCCTCCTCGCGCAGCGCGCGGGACCGGGTCCGGCCGCCCGGGTCGATCCACGACCAGCCCAGCCGCAGCCCCGCGCCGGCGGCGACGAAGACACAGGTCAGCTCGAGCAGGCCGTGCGGCAGGATCAGCCCGAAGAACAGGCCCAGCCGGTCGTTGGCCGCCATCAGCCCCCCGGCGATGCCCACGTTGAGGGCGTTCTGCCAGACGAGCCAGACCACCGGCAGCAGGAAGACACCGAGGGCGAGCGCGAGGGCGGACACCCACATGTTGTTCGTCGCGACCTTCGCCGCGAAGGAGCCGGCCGGGCCCGACGAGTAGTAGTCCTCGAACTTGTGCTCCACGAGCTGCCGCACCTCGGCGGGCGCGGCGATGGACGCCTGCACCTGCGGGTCGCCGGCGACCCAGACGCCCACCACGAGCCCGACCAGGGCGAAGGCGACACCGACCGCCGCCCACCACCGCCAGCTCCGGTACAGCGCGGCCGGGTACGACACGACGAAGAACCGGACGACGTCGCGCCAGGCCGGCGACTGCCCGCCGGCGACGGCGCTGCGGGCGCGCGCCACCAGCGTGGACAGCCGGCCGACCAGGGTGGGATCGGGGGTCGCCGACCGCACGACGGACAGGTGGGTGGCGGTGCGCTGGTAGAGGTCGACGAGCTCGTCGACCTCGGCGCCGTCGAGCCGCCCTCGGCGCGTCGGGCCGCGTCCGGAGCGCTTGAGCAGGGCCTCGAGCCGGTCCCACTCGGCGCGGTGCGCCGCGACGTACGCGTCGACGTCCACAGGCCTCCACCCCCCAGCTCGGGCTCCGAGACTAATGTCTTCGGTCCGAGGGCGGCGCGACCGGTGCGGCCCACCGACGCAGCCGCTTTGGGGGACCGTGACGGACAGCGGCTACGGCGACGTCGTCACCGGCGAAGCGGTCGTCCTCGACCTCCGGCTGGCGCGCCTGGCCAGCCGCAGCCTGGCCCTGGCGATCGACCTCGCGGTGCAGCTGACGCTGGGGTTCGCCGGGGTCTTCGTGGTCGCCGGTGCGGTCACCGTCGTCGACGACTCGCTGGCGGCGGCCATCGGCCTCGTGTTCTACCTCGCGGTCGTGATCGGCTACCCGGTCGCGTGGGAGACGTTCAGCCGCGGCCGGTCCCCCGGCAAGATGGCGCTCGGCCTGCGGGTGGTCCGCGAGGACGGCGGACCCATCCGGTTCCGGCAGGCGTTCGTCCGCGGCCTGCTTGCGGTGGTCGAGATCTGGATCACCTTCGGAGTGGTCGCCCTGGTCACCTCGCTGGCTTCCACCCAGGGCCGCCGGGTGGGTGACTTCCTGGCCGGCACCGTCGTGATCCACGAACGGGTGCCGGTGCGCGCCGCCCCGGTCGCGGCCATGCCCCCACAGCTGGCGGGCTGGGCGCAGGGTCTCGACCTGTCGCGGGTGCCGGACGCGCTGGCGCTCGAGGCCCGGCAGTTCCTCGGCCGGGCGCACGAGCTGGCACCCGAGGTGCGGGAACAGATGGGCACCCGGCTCGCCGGGGCGCTGGCCACGGTCGTGGCCCCGGCGCCCCCACCCGGCGTACCCGCGTGGGCGTTCGTGGCCGCGGTGCTGGCCGAGCGCCGACGACGCGAGGCGGCCCGCCTCGCCGGCGGTCAGCAGCCGCCCGGCCGGCCGCCGACCGAGGCCCGGTCGGGCTGGCCGGCAGCGCCCCCGGTGCCCCCGGCGCCCCCGGCTGCGGCTCCCGCGCCACCCACGGCGCCGGACCAGCCGGTCGCGCCCGAGGACCGACCATTTACGCCGCCGTCCTGACGGTCGGACTACGATTCGGGCGGTCGGTCGAGCAGAGGGCGACGGATGTCGGCGCGGCCGGACGTCAGACGGCCGAGCGCCACCGAGGACGAGGGACGACCCAGTGATCAGCGGCCTGACCCCGCACGAGCAGTTCGCCGTCATGGCGCAGCGTCTGCGCGACGGACGGAGCGTCGAGGACGTGCAGCGGATCGTGGTGGAGTCCGCGGTCGACCTGATCGACGGCTGCGACCGGGCCGCCATCGGGATCCTGGACGGCGACACGTTCCGCAGCGCGGCCGCGACGGACGACGTCATGCGGCTGATCGACGAGCTGCAGAACCAGGTGGGCGAAGGCCCCTGCCTCGAGGCCAGCACCGACGGCATCGTCCAGGTCGACAACGACATCACGGTGGCCAGCCGCTGGCCCGAGCTGGCCAAGGTCGTGGTCGAGCGGACCCCGGTGCGGGCGATGATGGGCGTGCCGCTGGTCGACGAGGGCCGCCGCGACGGAGCGCTCAACGTCTTCTCCGACCGCACCGACGTCTTCGACGACGACGCGGTGGCGACAGCAGCCATCCTGGCGTCCTTCGCCTCGGTGGCGCTGGCCGGCGCCCGGCACTCGGCCCGTGCCAGCCAGCTCGAGGAGGGCCTGGCCACCAACCGTGAGATCGGCGCCGCCGTCGGCATCCTGATGGCCACCCACAGGATCTCCCAGGACGACGCGTTCGACCTGCTGAGCAAGGCCTCGCAGCGGCTCAACCGGAAGCTGCGCGACATCGCCACCGGCATCGTCCACGGCGACGAGCCCCCCCAGTCCTGAGCGCCGCGCCAGCGGGCAGCTGCACCACCGTCGCGGCTCGCGTCAGATCGGCCAGGACGAGGACGCTCCGCCTGCCTGACCGCCCGCCGTCGGTCCCCGACCCGGAACGCAAATGATCACGGTCCCGTGATCAACATGCCCCGACCGTGCTGAATTCACCGCGGTCGGCGGCGGATGACCACGGTCCCGTGATCATTTGCCGCAGAGGGCAGGCGTGCCGACGGCGGGGTCGCCGCAGCCCGCTCCGTTCGTCGTGGCTGCTCTGACGGCTACCACGACGGCGCGTCAGGTGCCCACGGCACGGGCCGCGCACAGCGACGGCGCCGCACCCCCAAGGGGTACGGCGCCGTCGGGTAGCGCTGGTGCTGCGGAGCGGGTCCGCTCAGTAGCGGTAGTGGTCCGGCTTGTACGGGCCGGCCACGTCGACGCCGATGTACTCGGCCTGCTCCTTGGACAGCTGGGTGAGCTTCACGCCCAGCGCGTCGAGGTGCAGCCGGGCGACCTTCTCGTCGAGGTGCTTCGGCAGGACGTAGACCTGCTTCTCGTACTCGTCGGTCTTCGTGTAGAGCTCGATCTGGGCGATCGTCTGGTTGGCGAACGAGTTCGACATGACGAAGCTCGGGTGCCCGGTGGCGTTGCCGAGGTTCAGCAACCGCCCCTCGGACAGCACGATGATCGAGTGCCCGTCGGCGAAGACCCACTCGTCGACCTGGGGCTTGATGGTGTTGCGGCGGACGCCCTTGGTGCGGGCCAGGCCGGCCATGTCGATCTCGTTGTCGAAGTGGCCGATGTTGCCGACGATCGCCTGGTGCTTCATCCGGGCCATGTCCGCGGCCGTGATGATGTCCTTGTTGCCCGTCGCGGTGATGAAGATGTCGGCGGTCTCGACGACGTCGTCGAGCGTCGTGACCTGGTAGCCGTCCATCGCCGCCTGCAGGGCGCAGATCGGGTCGACCTCGGTGATGATGACCCGGGCGCCCTGGCCGCGCAGCGACTCGGCGCAGCCCTTGCCCACGTCGCCGTAGCCGAGGACGAGCGCGACCTTGCCGCCGATGAGGACGTCGGTGGCGCGGTTGATGCCGTCGATGAGCGAGTGGCGGGTGCCGTACTTGTTGTCGAACTTGCTCTTGGTGACCGAGTCGTTCACGTTGATCGCCGGGAAGAGCAGCTCGCCGGTCTTGGCGAACTCGTACAGCCGGTGCACCCCGGTCGTGGTCTCCTCGGTGACGCCCTTGATGCCGGCGCCCATCCGCGTGTACTTCGAGTCGTCGGCGGCGACCGACGCGCGCAGCAGGTCGAGGATGACGCCGTACTCCTCGGAGTCGTCGTCGGTGGTCGACGGAACGGCGCCGGCCTTCTCGAACTCGGTGCCCTTGTGGATGAGCAGGGTGGCGTCGCCACCGTCGTCGAGCAGCATGTTCGGGCCCCTGCCGTCGGGCCAGGTGAGCATCTGCTCGGTGCACCACCAGTACTCCGGCAGCGTCTCGCCCTTCCAGGCGTAGACCGGCACGCCGGCCGGTGCGTCGACGGTGCCGTCCTTGCCCACGACGACCGCCGCGGCGGCGTGGTCCTGGGTGGAGAAGATGTTGCAGGAGACCCATCGGACGTCAGCGCCGAGCGCGACGAGGGTCTCGATGAGCACGGCGGTCTGCACCGTCATGTGCAGGGAGCCGGCGATGCGCGCGCCGGCGAGCGGCTGGCCGGCGCCGAACTCCTTGCGCAGCGCCATCAGGCCGGGCATCTCGTGCTCGGCGAGGCGGATCTCGTTGCGGCCGAACTCGGCCAGCGACAGGTCGGCGACCTTGTAGTCGCCAGGCTTCAGGGTGGTGCTCATTCGGGTGACTCCCCACTGGGGACCACGTCGGCGGTCCCCGGGACGTTGGGCGGGCATCTGGCGTCGGCCAGCCCGACGGGTGCACCGACGTCCGAGGACGTGGCGTACGGCGTGCGGCTGGCGGAGCGTGCCCGGCGCGGCCCCTCAGGGCCAACCATCAGTGACGCCGAAACTCCGGCACCGAGTCTACCGCGCGCCGCCGCGATCCCGAAACTCCGCGAGCGCTGCAGACACGCCGAGCGCGGACGCGCCACGCCGGCGTGTCGGGAGCGCTCGCGGAGGTCAGGTGGTCGGCGGCGGGGAGGGCGAGGTGGGATCGCGGGCGGGGTGGCCGGCGAGTCGACGCGGTCGATGTCCGGCTCGAGGTAGATGACCCGCGCGATCGGCTCGGCCTCCCGGACCCGGGCCTCGGCGGCGTCGATCGTGGCCGCCACCTCCATCGCCGAGTCGGTGGGCGCGACGGCGATCTTGGCCGCGACCAGCAGCTCCTCCGGGCCGAGGTGCAGGGTCTTCATGTGGACCACCCGCCGTACCGACGGGTCGGCGACGAGAGCGGCCTGGATCCGGCGGACCGCGTCGGGGGTCGCGGCCTCGCCCAGCAGCAGGCTCTTGGTCTCGACCGCGAGCACGACGGCCACGAGGACCAGCAGCACGCCGATCGCGATGGTGCCCACACCGTCCCAGGTGCCGTCGTCGGTGAGCAGCGTGAGGCCGACCCCGAGCAGCGCCAGCACCAGGCCGATCAGCGCCGCGAAGTCCTCCAGCAGGACCACCGGCAGCTCGGGTGCCTTGGCCCGGCGGACGAACTCCGTCCAGCCCAGCGACCCTCGCACCGCGTCGGACTCCTGGATCGCGGTGCGGAACGAGTAGGACTCCAGGCCGATGGCGAGGACGAGGACGACGATCGGCACCCACTGCCACGAGTCGATGGGCTCCGGGTGCTGCAGCTTGTGCCAGCCCTCGTACAGCGCGAAGAGGCCACCGACGCTGAACAGCACGACCGACACGATGAACGCGAAGACGTAGCGCTCGCGGCCGTAGCCGAACGGGTGCTCCGGCGTGGCGGCGCGCTGCGCCCGGCGGCCGCCGACGAGCAGCAGCAGCTGGTTGCCCGAGTCGGCCAACGAGTGGATCGACTCGGCCAGCATCGACGACGACTGGGTGAGCAGGAACGCGGCGAACTTGGTCACCGCGATGCCCACGTTGGCGACGAGCGCCGCGATGATCGCCCGGTTGCCGCCGGACGCACTCATCGGTCGTCGCTCCCCTCGGGGACCGTCGTGCCCTTGAGCGCCACGATCGGCTCGATGGGGCTGGGGTCGACACCCTGCAGCAGGGCGAGGTAGACGGTGGCGAAGTCCAACGGCGCGACCAGGCTCGCCAGGCGGGTCAGCGGGTGCTCGCCCTCGGCCTGCAGCTCGCTGCTCGGCACGGCGTACTGCTCGGCGACCCGGTGCGACGCCTCGGCGCGCGCCGCGACCTGCGGCAGCTCGTCGGTGTCGCGCAGCACCAGCAGCCGCATCCGCGGCCAGCCCGGGCCGTCGTCGACCCGGTCGCGGAAGATGTCGTCCTCGGCGACCTCGCCGCCGAGCGACCCGAAGATGCCGGCCATCACGACGACCTGGTTGTGGTGGACCTCGGTGAGGGCGCCGGCGATCCCGGGGTACTTCGCGTTCTCGGCCAGCTGGGCGACCGTGCGGGCCGCGGCCACGTTCGCGACGTCGCTCGCTCCCCAGACGTACGGCAGCGAGCCGGCCAGGGCGAGCGCCAGCGTCTTGGCCGGGTTCTCCAGGGTGTCGACGCCGGGGGCGCAGCGCTCGGCGATCCGGTCCAGCTCGTCCGCGGTCCGGGCGAGCAGGTCCCGGGGGACGTCGGCGAGCCCGACCGCGTCGAGGACGAGCAGCACCGGCACCGCGAGGCCCCAGAGGTTGGCCCGCGGCATCCGGCCGTGCGGGTCGACCCGGAGGTGCACGGCGCGGCCGCCGTCGGAGCGGGCCGCGATCGGCGAGCCGGCGGCGCCCACCGTGACGACGCGCGCGCCGCGGCGCAGGGCCTCGTCGGTCGCCGACAGCGTCTCCTCGGTGGAGCCCGAGCAGGACACCGCGATCACGAGGTCCATCGGACCCACCCAGCCGGGCAGCCGGTGCCCGCGGTGCGGCACCACGGGAACGGGGCAGGTCCGCCCGCACACGGCCGTGGCGACGTCGGCCGCGATGCCCGAGCCGCCCATGCCGACCACGACGACGGCGCGAGGACGGTCGTCCTCGGCGAGGACGGCGAGCTGCTCCGGCTCGACGAGCAGCAGCGCCTCGCGTACCTGGGCACCGGCCGTCGCGACCGCCCGCAGCATCTCGCCGCGGTCGAGCTCGGCGAGCGCCGCCGGGTCGTCCAGGACGGCGTCGTCCGGGGACCCTGCCGTCACGGTCGGCGGGCCTCGTCCACGAGGAGCACAGGGATGCTGTCACGGACCGGGTACGCGAGGCCGCAGCTCTGCGACGTGCACACCAGCTCCTCGGCAGCGTCGTCGGCGCGCAGGGGCGCGTGGCACTGCGGGCACGCGAGGATCTCCATCAGGCGAGGGTCGAGCTGCACGTCGTCAAGCTCCCTTCGGGTCGGTGACGCTGTCATGTGTACGTCGTCGGGTCACGGTGTCGTCGGTCCGTCGCCGGTGCCACGGACCACGGCCAGCACGTCGTCGCGCACCTGCTCCATCGTCGCGCGGTCACCCGCCTCGACGTTGAGCCGGAGCAGCGGTTCGGTGTTCGAGGCGCGCAGGTTGAACCACCACCCTGCCGTGCTGACGGTCATCCCGTCGAGGTCGTCCACCGTGACGCCGGGCCGGCCCTCGTACGTCGACCGGACCCGCTCGGTGGCGGCGGCCTGGTCGGCCACCTCGCTGTTGACCTCGCCGGAGGCCACGTACCGCTCGTAGGCCGAGGCGAGCTGCGACAGCGGGCCGTCCTGCTCCCCCAGCGCGGCCAGCACGTGCAGGGCCGCGAGCATGCCGGTGTCGGCCCGCCAGAAGTCGCGGAAGTAGTAGTGCGCCGAGTGCTCACCGCCGAAGACCGCGTCGATCCGCGCCATCTCGGCCTTGATGTACGAGTGCCCCACCCGGGTGCGGACCGGGGTGCCGCCGTGCTCGGTGATGATCTCTGGGACCGCACGTGACGTGATGAGGTTGTGGATCACCGTCGATCCCGGGACCCGGGCCAGCTCGCGGACGGCCACCAGGGCGGTCACCGCCGACGGCGAGACGGGCTCACCGCGCTCGTCGACCACGAAGCACCGGTCGGCGTCGCCGTCGAAGGCCAGGCCGATGTCCGCGCCCTCGGCGCGCACCCGCTCCTGCAGGTCGACGAGGTTGCGCGGGTCGAGCGGGTTCGCCTCATGGTTCGGGAAGGTGCCGTCGAGCTCGAAGTAGAGCGGGACGACGTCGAGGGGCAGCCCGTCGAGGACCGTCGGGACGGTGTGCCCGGCCATCCCGTTGGCGGCGTCGACCACGACGCGCAAGCGCCGGTGGCCGGTGAGGTCGACCAGTGACCGGAGGTGCGCGGCGTACCCGGGCAGGACGTCGGCGGCGGTCGTCGCGCCGGGCGCGCCGTCGTACGCGGGCACGCCGGAGGTCGCCAGGTCGCGGACCTCGGCCAGACCGGTCTCGAGCCCCACCGGTCGGGCGCCCGCCCGGCACAGCTTGATGCCGTTGTACCGGGCCGGGTTGTGGCTGGCCGTGAACATGGCGCCCGGCCGGTCGAGGCTGCCGCTGGCGTAGTAGAGCTCGTCGGTCGATGCGAGCCCGACGTCGAGGACGTCGACGCCCTGCTCGTTGGCGCCGGCGGCGAACGCTGCGACCAGCTCCGGGGAGGACGGGCGCATGTCGTGACCGACGACGATGCCGTCGGGCGCGTCGACCACCCGCACGAACGCGGCACCCAGGGCACGCGCGACCTCGGCGTCGAGCTGCTCGGGGACGAGCCCGCGGACGTCGTACGCCTTGACGACCTCGGAGAGGTCTCGTCGAAGGGCGGCAGGCACGGGGGCAGAGCCTAGTGCCCGGTCACGCACCGTCCGGCGGCCCGCCCGTGGAGGGACGGCGGACCGGACCGGCGGCGCGTGGGGGGTACTGGTGGTGCGGACGGTCAGGCGATCTTGCGGGTCCTGTCCAGGACACGGCCGACCGGGAGGGCCTTGGCGGTGCCCTGCTCGGCCCAGGTGCGGTGCTCGCACTTGTGGCAGGAGGTGAACTCGACGGGCGAGCCGTCGGTGAGGTTCATCGCGATGCGGGTGACCCGCTCGCTGCCGCAGGCCCGGCAGGAGGCACCTGCGCGGGCGCCGGGCTGGGTGAGCGAACCGAGGGGGATGTGCTGCTGGGTGCGGGCTGCAGTGCTGGAACGCGCCATGGGGAAGCTGCTTTCGACGATGCCGATGAGGGATGTGCGGGCGTCGGCCGGGAGGATGAGGTGGCCGCCGCCTGCGATGACTGGGGTTGCATCGGCCGGTAGCGCAATTTCCTTGACCTTCCGGCGTGTCTGGGGCAAATCGGACAGGGGTCGTCTGCGAGTGACCTCAGGACCTGCGCGGAGCGACCGGCCGTCGTGCGTCAGGCCAGAGCGGCCAGGACCGGGACGCCGCGCCTGCCGGGTTTCTCGCCGTCGGTCCGTGTCGCTGAGTCGACCGTCGGCACGAATGATCACGGTCCCGTGATCAGGACGACCCAACCGTGGTGAATTCACCGCTGTCGGCGGCAGATGATCACGGTCCCGTGATCATCTGCCGGACCGAGGTGGTCGGGCGTGAGCGGCGGGACGATGACCGACGGCGAGATGCGGGCACCGAGCGGCGTCGGCTTCCCGGCGCTCTGACAGGGGTGAACGGCGGGAGATCAGCGTCTGCCGGGGCTCTAGTCGGGGCTGCGGAGCATCCGGAGGTGGCCGCGCCGGCCGACCTCCACCGGTTCCGGCGGCGGCGTCGGAACCGGCCGGGCGGCCTCGCGGACGGCGTCGGCCAGCGCCTCGAGGTCGTCGGAGGTCGGGCCGAGATCAGCCGGGTCCGGGGCCAGCCGCAGGACCTCCCAGCCGCGGGGGGCGGTGAGCCGCTCGCTGTGGGCGACGCAGAGGTCGTAGCAGTGCGGCTCGGCGTACGTCGCCAGCGGACCCAGGACGGCGGTGGAGTCGGCGTAGACGTAGGTGAGCGTGGCCACGGCAGGCTTGCCGCACGCGATGCGGGAGCAGCGACGGACAGGGCTCACGGGCGAACGGTAGCGAGCGCGGGGCGCCGGAGGGCGCAGCGACGCGCAGTCGTTAGGCGGGACTCGGCGGTGCTCCCGTGATCGGCTCCCTACGCTGGCGGCGTGCCCGACCCCTCCACCGCGCGCCGGCGGCGCCGCGACCGGCGCGGTCGCGGCCTGCGAGGGCCGCTGCTGCCCGACGCGCTGCCAGGTGCTCGCAGCCGGGCCGAGCAGTTCGACGAGCTGGTGGTGGCGGAGCTGAGCCGCGTGGCCCGCCGGTTCCGGGCCGAGCTCGACGATCTCGACGTCCTCGTCGACGAGGTCCCGCCCGACGGCGAGGACGAGGTCCGTCTGTTCCGCGCCACCCCGGCCGCCGAGGGCCGGCCGGCCCGGCTGGTCGTGCACCGCCGCCCGGTCGAGGCGCGGGCCCGCGGGGTCCGGGCCCGGGAGGCTCTGGTGCACCACGTGGTCGTCGAGGGGGTGGCCGAGGTGCTCGGCCTGTCCCCCGAGGACGTCGACCCCGACCACGACGACGACCTGCCGTAAGGCGGCAGTCGAGATCCACGTCACGTTCACGAGCGCTCCGGAGGAGGCTGGCGGCCAGCCGCCGTCCGCGACGCCACGTCGTTGAGTGCGGAAGGGACGGCGGGTAGGCGATCGCTCGGAGAAGGCAGCCGCCTCAGCGGGTGCGCAGGCCGGTGGAGAGGTCGGCGAGCACCTGCGGCACGACGACGGTGTAGCGCCCGGGTGGTACCGGCTCGGTGGTGAGCATCGGGCCCTTCGCCTCCGCCTCGGTGACCTCGCGGACGGCGTAGACCGGACCGGAGCCGCGGAGCGGGACCACCGACACCGAGAAGCTCGGCGCCGTGCTCACGGTTCCGAGGTCGAGCACCACCTGGCTCTCCGCCGGCACCTCGACGTCCCGCGGGGTGCCGGTCGCCGGCGGCAGCGGCGCGACCCGCACGCTGGCGGCCTCCCCGGACGTCGCGAGCAGGAGCGTGCTGGCGATCCCGGTGCCGGTGCGCGCCTCGGGCACCGCGCCAGGCGTCGCCGGAGTCAACGGTCGACCGGCGGCCGTGTACGCGACGTCGGTCAGCGCCCCGGTCGCCGTGCCGGTCGCCCGGGCCAGCACGCCGGCGGTGACCGGCACGTCCGAGTCCAGCGACACCGCCACCGGGTCGGTGCCGGCGTACGGCGCGAGGTCGACGACCGCGACCGAGCCGGCCTTGACCTCGAGCACGTCCAGCCCGCTGGGTGCGAACGACCCGGTCTCGGTGATCAGCCGCACCTTGACGATCGCGTCGGACTCGCCGGGCGCGACGACCTGGAGGACTCGCTCGCCGGTGCCGCTCACGACGCCCGCCACCAGCTGGGTACGAGCCGGTGGTGCGGCGGCGGGCAGCCAGTCGGCACCGCGCGGGGTCAGGCCGTCGATCTGCTGGTCGCGCACCGCCGCGGCGATCCGGCCGGTGCGGGCGTGCACGTGGATCGCGAAGACGGAGGTGCCGGGCGCGAGCGCGTCGAGCAGGGTGATCTCCTGCGTCCCGGCGGCCACCGCGATGCCGCGACCGGCCGGGGCGTCGAGCGGGCCGTCCGGTCCGTAGAGGGTCACGTCGACGACGGCGGGGGCGGCCTCCGGGTTGGACAGGTAGACCCGGCCGCGCTGCCCGACGACGGAGCCGCTGCCGACGAACCACGAGTCGCTGCCCGCGGTGACGCAGGTGGTGGCGAGCAGACCTCGCGCGGCGTCGACGGTGCTGCGCGTGAGCATGCCGACGGCCAGGCCGGGAGCCGCCGCGCCGCCGGCCCGCGCCACCAACGGGCCGACCTCAGGGGTGGCCAGCACCGACCCCGAGGCCGGGACGCCGACGTCGAGGGGCACGGTCTCTCCGTCGAGCTTCGCGAGGTGCGCACCACCGCGACCGGGACTGCCGTCACCGACCCCGGGTGCCGCGACCGACACCCGGGTCTGGGTCCTGGCGTCGGCAGCCGGGTCGGGGCAGACCCCGTCGGACTGCGCCACCGGCACGGCCGGGCCGCCGGCGCCGACGGGGCGGGGCGCAGTCGTGGTGGCGGCAGGTGCGGTCAGGTCGGCGGTCACACCGAGGCCGCCGAGCAGCAGGGCTGTCCCCACCAGGGTCGTGACCGGACGGCGCAGCCACGACGGCAGCGGCCTCATGACCGCACCTGCTCGGCGCTCGCGCGAGAGCCGACCGGGCCGGCGGCACTGTCGGTGTCCGGCAGGTCGACCTCGGCCCCGGTCTCGTCGTCGAGCGTCGTACGTGCCTGTGGCAGGGCCAGGACCAGCACGAGCAGCAGGGCCCCGAGCTGCACCCAGAGCAGGACGGGCCGGAGGCCGGGGTCGTGCTCGAGCACCAGGTGGCCGCCCCCCGCGGGCAGGGTGAACGCCTGCGCCCAGCCGTCGTACCGCCGCGCGTCCAGAGCCGTCCCGTCGAGGGTCGCCCGCCAGCCCGGGTCGGCCGAGTCGGCCAGCACCAGGAGCCGGCCGGCGGCACCGTCGGGGACGTCGGTGCGGGCCCGGACCTGCCCGGCGGGCAGCAGCACCGCCGGCGGCGGCGCGCCGTCGTCCTGCACCACCGGTGCACCGGGCGGCAGGACGCGCAGCCGGGCCACCGGGTAGTCGATCCGCCACAGCCGGGCGTCCTGCTGGTCGCTCACCTGGACGACACCGGGCACCGACTCGATGGCGCGGACCAGCCGGCCCTGCGTCGTCGTCGTCAGCAGCACGAACCGGATGCCGTACGGCACCAGCCGGCCGGCGGAGTCGCCGCCGCGGCCGGACGCGAGATCGGCGACGGCGGCGTCGAGTCCGACCTCCGGCGGGACGTCCGGGGCGAGCTCGGCGGCGCCGGTGCGCGGGCCGTCGGAGCGGAGCACGGCGTACGACAGCCGGCCGTCGTCGCGGACCCGGAGGACGAGGGTCCGCGGCCGGTGCGGCTGGTCGCCCTCGGCAGCGACGAACGCCGGCAGCAGCACCGCGTCGCGACGCTCCAGCGGGCCGTCGGCCGCCGTGAAGGCCCACCACCCGGCGGTGAGGACCGGGGCGACGGCGGCGAGGAGCAGCACGACGAGCGCCCCCGGCTGCTTCCACCCGAAGCTGGATCCGGCGACCCGGTCGCGGGCGCCGGCGGCGCCGGCGACCGCCGCGGCCACCAGCCCGGCACCGGCCAGCAGCATGAGGGCGCCCGGCCAGGCCGCGACCGGCGCCTCGAGCGTCGGCGCCGTAACGGTCAGCCGCGACAGCGCCAGCGCACCGCCGAGGCAGACGACCGCGGCCAGCCAGCCGAGCAGCACGACACGTCGCCGGTCCCGCCGGAGCAACCCGGCCAGCGCGGCGAGCAGCAGCCCGGCACCGAGCACCAGTGGCGGCAGACCAGGGCCACCGGCGTGCAGGAGCAGCAGGTCCAGGCCGCCGAGGCGGCGGTCCGAGAGACCCGGGCCCGGCAGCCCCGGCTCGAGGAGGAGCAGGTCCGGCCGCGCCACGAGGCCGGGCAGCCACGGCACCAGCAGCACCGGCGGTACGACGACGACCGGCACGACCCGTGGCAGGACGTGCCGGTGCACCGCACCGAAGGTCAGGGCCGCGACGGCGCCGACCACCCAGACGAGCGGCACGAAGGCCGTCATCACCGCCAGCAGCAGGCCGCCGGCCCACGCGGCCCGCCAGGCCCGGGGACCGCCCGCCGCGCTGAGCCCGCGGAGCAGGACGAGCACGAGCAGCGGGAGCAGCACGGCGACCACGACCGTCCCCAGCCGGCCGGTCGCGACGGCGGCCAGGAGCGGCGGGAGCAGGGCGTAGGTCACCGAGCCCCACAGCCGCAGCGGCACCGACGCCGTCAGCCGGCGCAGCGCGGCGTAGGCCGACAGCCCGGCCAGCGGGAGCGCGCCGAGCAGCAGCAGGTCGACGGCGCGCTCGGCGTTGCCGAGCATCGCGTTCGAGAGCAGCGCGAGCACCGCGAGGTACGGCGGGGCGCTGGTGTCGCCGCCGAGGCCGACCGGGTGCCAGGTGGCGAGGTAGGTGCGCCACAGCCCGCTCGCCCCCGCCGGGGCCGGCAGCAGGGCGCCGCCCATGAGGCGCCCGTCGCCGACGAGCGCCCGGGAGGCGACCCCCGTGAGCACCAGCAGGCCGGCCGAGAGGAGCACAGCGGGATGGAGGAGCACCCGCCGGACGAGGCCGGCGCCGCTGCCCGGCAGGTCGTCGGCGTCCTCGGACGTCGGGCCCGTCTCGGAGCCGCCGCCCATCACGGCCGCGCGGTGCCGGCCGCCCAGGGCGTCGCCGGCGCGGGTGCCGAGGAAGACGCTGAGGTTCTCCATACCGTGCCGCAGGCCGGCCCCGTGCGGGGCGAGCAGGGCCGAGACGCTGCGGGGCGACTGCGTCCTGGTACGCCGCCGCGCCAGCCGGGCGCGGAGCAGCCGGTCCGGCCGGCCGACGACGGCGAGCAGCGCGAGCAGCTCGTCGGCCGCGTGCCCCGGCCGCTTGCCGACCAGCAGGCCGAGCGACCGGACCAGGGTGCTCAACGTCAGGCGTACCAGGGCGACCGGGAGCCGCAGCAGCGGCAGGTTCGCGAGCAGGACGTACAGCGCGTGCTGCCGGTCCAGGCGGTGGGTGCGGCCGCCGCCTGCGTGCACCGCCCGTCGCCGGTGGCCGCTCGCCTCGGCGTGGTGCACCACGGCGTCGGTGACGACGACCACCCGGTGGCCGGCGAGGTTGGCGCGCCAGCCCAGGTCGACGTCGTCGCGGAAGAGCGGCAGCCGGGGGTCGAAGCCGGCGAGCGCGTCCCAGACGTCGCGGCGCACCAGCATGCCCGCCGTGCCGACCGCGAGGACGGCGCGGGTGCCGTCGTGCTGGCCCTGGTCCTGCTCGCGGCGCTCCAGGCCGGTCTCGCGACGGCCGCTGCGGGCGATGGTGACACCGGCCTCGAGCAGCAGCCTCCGGTCGCCGAGGCCGAGCACCTTCGGGCCGGCGACCGCCACCTGCGGGTCGCGGGCGGCCTCGGCGAGCAGCTGCTCGAGGGCGTCGGGCGCCGGTGCGCAGTCGTCGTGCAGCAGCCAGACGTGGCTACCGGTCCGCCCGGCGCGGCCGAGAGCGGCCTGGACCGCGGCGCCGAAGCCGTTGCGTGCCGGGAGGTCGACGACCCGGCCGGCACCGAGCCAGTCGACGAGTGCGGACAGCGTCTGGTTGCCGTCGTCGGCAGCGCTGGTGTCGGCCGCGACCACGACGTCCGGCGCCCGGGTCTGGACGGCGAGCGCGGCCTGCAGCCCCGGCAGCCATCGGCTGCCGTGGTGGGCGACCACCACCGCCACGACCGTGGGCCGGTCTGCCGGGGAGCTCGGGGTGGGTGGCGTCGTCATCCGACGGCCACACTAAGGGTGTGGCGTCAGGTTCAGACCGCGGACTTCTTCAGGCGACGCCGCTCGCGCTCGGACAGCCCGCCCCAGATGCCGAACCGCTCGTCGTTCATCAGCGCGTACTCCAGGCACTCCGAGCGGACGTCGCAGCCGAGGCAGACCTTCTTCGCCTCCCGGGTGGACCCGCCCTTCTCCGGGAAGAACGCCTCCGGGTCCGTCTGGGCGCAGAGTGCGCGCTCGGTCCAGTCGTTCTCGCCCGGCTGCTCGTCGGGCCCGTCGATGAGCGGGAACACCTCGCCCATGGCTGTGCCTCCTCGACCCTGGCCGGCCCCGACCGCTCTTCCTGCGGTCGACCGCCGAATGACACTGGTGGAATTACACGCGTGTCTCTCCCGCCCCGTCAAGCCGGACGGTGATATTTAGCCGAACGGAGGACCGGTTCCCGGCGTGTCGGGCCCGTCGAGGACACTTGAGCGCATGGCGAGCGGACCGTCCTCCGGCAGGCACGTGGTCGTCCCGGCCGGGGGCATCGGCGGCGCCCGGTTCCTGCGCGGCCTGCTCGCAGCGGCCCCCGACGTCCTCGGCGGGCCGGCCCGGATCACCGTGATCGGCAACACCGGCGACGACATCACGCTCTTCGGGCTGCGGGTCTGCCCCGACCTCGACACCGTGATGTACACGCTCGGCGGCGGCATCCACGAGGGCCAGGGCTGGGGCCGTGACGACGAGAGCTTCGTGGTCAAGGAGGAGCTCGCGGCCTACGGCGTGCAGCCGACCTGGTTCGGCCTCGGTGACCGCGACATCGCGACGCACGTCGTCCGCACCCAGATGCTGGACGCGGGCTACCCGCTGAGCCAGGTCACCGCCGCCCTGTGCCGTCGCTGGGGTCTCGACGACCTCGGCGTGACGCTGCTGCCGATGAGCGACGACCGGGTCGAGACCCACGTCGTCATCGACGACGACTCCTCCCCCGGCGGACGGCGCGCGGTGCACTTCCAGGAGTACTGGGTGCGGCTGCACGCTGAGCCGAAGGCGCACGAGATCGTGGCCGTCGGCGCCGACACCGCGACTCCCGGCCCCGGTGTACTCGAGGCGTTCGCCACCGCGGACCTGGTGCTGCTGCCGCCGTCCAACCCCGTCGTGAGCATCGGCACCGTGCTGTCCGTGCCCGGGCTGCGCGAGGCGCTGGCGACGACGCCGGCACCCGTGGTCGGCCTGTCGCCGATCGTCGGTGGCGCTCCTGTGCGCGGCATGGCCGACCGCGTGCTCGCCGCGATCGGCGTCGAGACCTCGGCCGAGGCCGTCGCGCTGCACTACGGCAGCCGGCGCGACGGCGGCCTGCTCGACGGCTGGCTGGTCGACCAGACGGACGCCGCGGGGGTCGCGTCGGTCGAGCGCGCCGGCATCGCCTGCCGCGCCGTACCGCTGCTCATGCCCGACGTACCGTCGGCCGCGGCCATGGCGCGCTCGGCCCTGGAGCTCGCAGCCGAGGTGCTCGCCCGGCCCGCGTCGCCGTGAGCGGTTCGCTGCTTGTCTGGGCACCCGACGGCGTACCCGAGGTCGAGGCCGGCGACGACCTGGCGACGTTGCTGACGGCGGCGCTCGCGGCCGAGGACTTCGCACTCGCCGACGGCGACGTCGTCCTGGTGACGTCGAAGGTCGTGTCCAAGGCCGAGGGGCGCGCGGTCCGGGTCGACCGCGAGGAGGCGATCACTGCCGAGACGGTGCGGGTGGTGGCCCGGCGCGGACCGACCCGGATCGTCCAGACCCGGCACGGCCTGGTGCTCGCCGCGGCCGGCGTCGACGCGAGCGGCACCGACACGGGCACGGTGCTGCTGCTGCCCGTCGACCCGGACGCGTCGGCCCGCGCCCTGCGGTCCCGGTTGCTCACCCTCGCCGGGGTCGACGTGGCGGTCGTCGTCACCGACACGATGGGCCGCGCGTGGCGCACGGGGCAGACCGACCAGGCGATCGGGGTGGCCGGGCTCGCGCCGCTCGACGACCTGCGCGGCCGCGACGACGGGCACGGCAACGTCCTCACCGCCACGGTCCCCGCGATCGCGGACGAGGTCGCGTCGGCCGCCGACCTGGTGAAGGGCAAGCTCGGTCGCCGGCCCTTCGCCGTCGTCCGCGGCCTCGCGCACCGCACCCTGCGCGAGGACGGTCCCGGCGCGGCGGCACTCGTGCGTCCCGCCCACGAGGACATGTTCCGCCTCGGGACCCATGAGGTCATCGCCTCCCGGCGCACCGTGCGCTCCTTCACCGACGAGCCGGTCGACCCCGACGCGGTACGACGGGCCGTCGCCGCCGCGGTCACCGCACCGGCACCGCACCGCACGACACCGTGGCGCTTCGTCGTCGTCGACGACCTGCAGCGGCGCGAGCGACTGCTCGACGCGATGCTCGCCGCCTGGGTCGCCGACCTTCGCCGCGACGGCTTCACCGAGGAGCAGGTGGCGCGCCGCACCCGTCGTGGCGACGTGCTGCGCGGCGTACCGACCCTCGTCGTGCCGTGCATGGTGCGCGACGGGATGCACGACTACCCCGACGTGCAGCGCTCGACGTCGGAGCGCGAGATGTTCCTCGTCGCCGCCGGCGCGGGCGTGCAGAACTTCCTCGTCGCGCTGGCCGTGGAGGGACTCGGCTCGGCGTGGGTGAGCAGCACGATGTTCTGCCGCGACGTGGTGCGCCGCGAGCTCGAGCTGCCCGACGACTGGGACCCGATGGGTGCCGTCGCCGTCGGCCACGCCGCGACCCCGGCGCCGGACCGCCCGCCGCGCGACCCCGACGCCTTCCTCCTGCACCGCTGACCTCGTTGTCAGCGAGTCCCGGGCGGTGATCTACATGGTGCGGAAGTCGCGGCCGGCGAAGCGCGGGCCGCGGCGCGCGGGCGCGTGCCCGGACAGCTCCACCAGCCGCTGCACCCGGTAGCGGTGCCCGCGGTACGGCTCGAGCAGCTCGAGCATCGCGTCGTCGTCGACCGGTACGCCGACCAGCGCATGGCCGACGCGCTTCGCGAGGTGGAAGTCGCCGACGGACACGGCGTCGGCGTCGCCGAGAGCGCGCTGGCCGACCTCGGCCGCGGTCCAGACGCCGATGCCCGGCAGCGTCCGCAGGGCCGTCGCGGCGTCGGCCGGCGGCCGGTCGACCAGCGCCTCGAGCCGGCCGGCGCGGCCGGCGGCGGTGACCAGGGTCCGGGACCGGGAGAGGTCGACGCCGGCCCGGTGCCAGTCCCACGACGGCACCCGCGCGACCGTCCGGGCGTCGGGGGCGACGTAGAGGTCGGGCGGCAGCACCTCGACCGGGCCGGGCGCCCGGTCGCCGTACCACCGCACGAGGGACCGCCAGGCGGTCCACGCCTCGCGACCGGTCACCTTCTGCTCCAGCACCGCGGGGGCCAGTGCTTCCAGCACCCGCCGCGTGCGCGGCACCCGCCAACCGCCGTGGGTCCGGAACGCGTCGCGCAACGCCGGGTAGCGCACGACGAGGCCGGCGCCGTCGAATCCCTCGACGTCGTCGAGGCCGCCGAGCAGCGACGGCAGACCGTCGAGGACCCACTCGGCGCCGTCCCCCCACGCGGTGCCGACGACCTCGCCGTCGACGGGGCGCACCGCGAGCCGCAGGGTCGCGGTTCCTTCCGGCGTCCGGGTCGTGCGCCAGAGGCCGCCACCGCGGCGTGCGGTCCCGTCGTACCGGAACGTCGGGTCGCCGCCGCCCCGGCGCAGCGGGCCGAGCGTGGCACCCAGGTCGAGAGGCCGACCGGGTGACCAGGTGCGCACCCGGCCCCCGGTCGCGACGGTCATGCGGCCATCCTCCCAGGAGCCGCCGGTAGAGTCGGCGGTCACTGTCGTCAGCGAAAGGGCCGGGCACTCGTGGCCAGCAAGACCAAGCAGTCCGAGAGGGACCGCCGCGCGAAGATCGAGGAGATGCGCAAGGCCGAGGCGGCCAAGCAGCGCCGGCGCAGCATGGTGTTCGTCGTCATCGCGGTGGTCGTCGGCATCGGCCTGGTCCTCGCGGTGGTGATCCCGTCGTACCTGAGCAAGAGGAACGACCCGGCCAACAAGCCGGTCTCGTCGTTCGGCGTGACCGCAGCGGCGGCGAGCTGCAGCGCGGTGCAGACCACCCCGGACACCAACACCGACGCGCTCCGCAAGCACGTCAAGGACGGCACGACCGAGAAGTACGCCACGACCCCGCCGTCGTTCGGCCCGCACTGGGCGTCGCCGATCTACCCGTCGCGCGAGTTCTACTCGGCGCGCGACCGGCCGCAGATGGAACGGCTGGTCCACAACCTCGAGCACGGCTACACCCTGGTCTGGTACGACTCGACGGTGAAGGGCAAGCAGCTCAGCACCCTCGAGGACCTCGCCGTCAGCGCCCGACACTCCGACATGGCCGGCCCGGGCACCAAGTTCATCGTGTCCGCGTGGGACGACGCCTACGGCACGTTCCCTGCAGGCAAGCACATCGGCATGGCGCACTGGGGCGCGAAGGACAGCCACACGCAGCTGTGCGGCAAGGTCAGCGGTGGCGCGGTCGAGTCGTTCATGAAGAAGTTCCCGTCGACCGACGCACCGGAGCCCAACGTCGCCTGACCCGCGACCCGGACGAGACCGCCGACTCAGAGGTTGGGCTCGTCCGGGGTGAAGCGGATGGCGTACGCCGGGATGCGCGCGTCGCACCAGATCCGCGCACCCGCGGTCAGCTCGTTGCCCTCGCCGATCTCGGCGCCGTCCCCCACGACGACGCCGTCCAGGACCGCCCCGGCACCGACCACGGCACGCACGCCGACGGCCGAGTCGCGCACCGTCGCGCCGGCACCGACCTGCGCACCGTCGAGCAGGACGCTGCCGTCGACGACCGCACCGGCACCGACGACGGCACCCACGCCGACCGTCGAGCCGCCGGTCACGACCGCGTCCGGCGCGACGACCGCGCCCGGCAGCAGCAGCCGGTCGCCGACCGGTCCCGGCAGGGCGGCCGACGCCAGCACACCGGTGACGAGGTCCCGCGACCCCCGCAGGTAGGCGGCCGGCGTGCCGACGTCGATCCAGTACGCCTGGTCGGCGTGCCCGAGCACCACAGCGCCGCCGGCCACCAGGTCGGGGAACGTCTCCCGCTCCACCGAGACCCGCCGCCCCGTCGGGATCGCGTCCACGACCGATCGGCGGAACACGTAGCAGCCGGCATTGATCCGGTTGGTCACCGGGTGCGGTGTCTTCTCCAGGAACGCCGTCACCCGACCCGCGTCGTCGGTCGGCACGCAGCCGTAGGCGCGCGGGTCGTCGACCTCGGTGAGGTGCAGCGTGACGTCGGCGTCGGCGTCGAGGTGCACCGCGATCTGCTTGTCGAGGTCGTGCCCGCTGAGCACGTCGGCGTTGACGACGACCACCGGGTCGTCGGGACCGCTCTGCAGCAGTCCGGCGACGTTGCGGATCGCGCCACCGGTGCCGAGCGGCTCCTGCTCGTGGGCGTACTCGATGTGCAGGCCCAGCCGGGCCGGGTCACCGATACCGGCCCGCACCTCGCCCGGGTGGTACGCCGTGGCCAGCACGACGCGTTCGATCCCGGCGGCCCGCAGCTGCACGAGCTGGTGGTGGACGAACGGGACGCCGGCGGTCGGCAGCACCGGCTTCGGCGTGTGCACGGTGAGCGGCCTGAGCCGGGAGCCGCGACCGCCCGCGAGCAGGACGGCCTCGCGGCAGCGCGTCACCATCGGCACGCGGTCAGACGGCGGCGCCGGCCGAGGGCGTCGTGGCCCCCGCGGCGCGCGTGTACGTCTCGAGGTGCGCCGTCGCCGACGCCTCCCAGGTGAACTCGCGGGCCCGCTCGACGCCCGAGCGGGACA
Organism: uncultured Actinomycetota bacterium; assembly: GCA_963746175.1. GTDB lineage: Bacteria > Actinomycetota > Actinomycetes > JACCUZ01 > JACCUZ01 > CAVVAH01. The sequence goes on from CAVVAH010000004.1 coordinate 161,388, forward strand.
GCCGGGCACGTCGCTCCGGGTCGTCGATCAGCTCGCGCAACGACGAGGCGATCGAGTCGGCATCGGGCTCGGTGTAGGCGACGGCGTCGCCGCCGACCTCGGGCAGCGACAGCCGCCGCGCGGTGAGCACCGCCGCGCCGCACGCCATCGCCTCGAGCACGGGGAGCCCGAAGCCCTCGGCCTTGCTCGGGTAGGCGACGACCAGCGCGCCGCCGAGCAGCCCGGGCAGGTCGGCCGGCCGGAGGAATCCCGGGCGCACCACCTTGAGGTGGGACGGCACCTCGGCACAGGCCTGGTCGACGCCGTCGTCCCAGCCGGTGCCGCCGGCCAGCACCAGCGCGGGCGGCTCGGCCATGCCGTCGACGGCCTTGACCCAGCCGCGCACCAGGTCCGGGACGTTCTTGCGGCGCTCGAGGACGCCGAGGAACGCGACGTACGGCCGGCCGTGCAGCCCGAGCCGGTCGGTGACCCGGTGCACCTCGTCGTCGGACGGCGGGCGGAAGGTCGCGGTGTCGACACCGTGCCGCGCGACGTCGATGCGGCCGGGGTCGGCGTCGACCAGCCGGACCAGCTCGTCGCGGGTGGCCTGCGACGGGACGACGACCCGGCTGGCCCGACGGACCGCGGTGCGGGTCGCCGAGCGGTAGAACCCGGTCTTCACGGCGCTGTGCAGCTCGGGCTCGGAGAAGAAGGTCACGTCGTGGACCGTGACGACGACCGGCACGCTCGCGTGCAGCGGCATCGTGTAGTACGGCGAGTGCATCACGTCGGCGCCGACCTGCTGCGCGATCAACGGCAGGCCGGTCTGCTCCCAGGCGAGCCGGGCCGGTCGGTGCGAGATGGCCGACGGGCCGGCGACGACCTCGGCGTCGGTCGCGAGCAGCTCGAAGCGCTGGGCGTCGGACCGCTGGCAGACGACGACGAGGTCGACCACGTCCCGGCCCGCCGCGGACAGCGCACGCACGAGTCCGTCGACGTAGCGCCCGACTCCGCCCCGGTCGGCGGGCACGGCTGTCGCGTCGACGAGCACGCGTGGTGCTCCCGACGACTCGCGTGGCACGGGCGAGATCACTTCCTCGTGGACGGGGACTGCGGGGTGCTGTGGCCAACGCTCGAAGCGTACGCCGCGTCGAGCCTGCTCACCCGCGGAACGTGACCGTGCGCGTCGTCGCGTCGGCGGCAGTGCCGGAACGCTGCTCGAAGGCGGTGCGGCGCAGGACGGCCGGGGTGTCGGCGCCGTCGCCGTCCCAGTCGCCGACGACCGGGCGCCAGGTGCCGCCGGGTTCGCCGTACGCGACGACGACACCGGCCCGCCCGCTCGACCGTCGGTCACGGAGCAACCACTGACCGTCGCGGACGACACCGACGCCGTCGCGCCGCCTGCCGTGCCACGAGCCGACGACCGGGACGTCGCCGACCCTGCCGAAGCGGAACGTCCGGGTCGCCTTGCCGCTGGTGGCCGTGCTCCGCAGCAGCCAGGTCCGGCCACGGCGGACACCGATGCCGGTGTGCGCGCCGCTCCAGGAGCCGGCCAGCGGCACGTCGCCCGAGCGGCCGAAGCGGACCGTCGTGGTCGGGGTGCCGCCGGACTGGCCGGTGCGCAGCAGCCAGGTGCCGGCGCGGAACACGCCGAGGTCGTCGCGACCGTCGCCGTCCCAGTCGCCGACCACGGGCACGTCGCCCGAAGTGCCGTACCGGAACCGCTTCACCCAGCTGCCCGCCGTACTGGTCATGCGGAGGGCCACCTGGCCGTTGCGCCACCACCCCGGGTCGTCGTCGCCGTCGCCGTCCCAGTCGCCGACCAGTGGCGCCGCGGCCGGCCCGCCGGTGCGCCGCATCGAGATCGTGAAGCCCGGCGACAGCAGGCCGAGCGCCTCGCGGACGTCCCACCCGTCGAGGTGCACCGTGGTGAGGCGGCCCGCCTTGAGCCCGACGACCTTGACGCCGGCGGTGCGGCTGTCGGCACCGCGCGGCGGCACCGAGGTGGTGCTGATGCTCGCGAACCCGAGCTTGCGGGCGAGCGAGGCCCAGCTGACGCCGACCGCCCAGGACCGCTTCTCGGCCGGGTTGCTGGACGCCGCGTCCCAGGCCGAGTCGTCGACGGCGCGCAGGAAGCTGGCCTCGACGCCCCACACGTAGCGCTCGTCCTCGGTGTGCCCACCCATCGACGAGGAGTAGAACGCGTCGATGAGCGCGCCGGACGCGGCATCGGCGACGACCTGGCCCGACGTCGCGTCGACGGCGGACCTCCAGGCGAGTCCCCAGGCACCGTTCGGACCCTCGGACTCCTTCGTCCAGCCGGTCCAGTTCTGGTCCGCAGGTGTCGGCATGAGGATCCGGCCGGCCCGCTTCGTCGCGAACGTGCGGGCTGCGATCGCCTGCGCCTGCAGGGCCGCCGCCGGGAACGACGCCGGCACCTCCGCGATCCCCCACAGGTACTTGTCCATCGCGCCGCCGTCGGCAGTGGAGTCGATGCGCTGCACGGCGTCGATCGTGGTGCCCTCGATCGCGAACCTCGTCCAGTCCCAGCGCACCCAGCGCTCGAGGTAGATCGACGAGCCGCGCCAGGTGGTGAGGTGTGCGACGTTGCCGGACTCGCGCAGCACCAGCGGCGCCGCCGCCGATCCGCCGGTCCAGATCAGCCGGCGCGGGACCACGCCGAGGTCGAAGAGGGCGAAGGTCGAGTGGGTCGCGTCGTCCAGCCGCAGCTGCCAGCGGGCGCCCGGCGGCTGCACCGGCGGGCACGGCGGGCCGGCCGGCGGCGGCGTGGGAGTGGCGGCCGGTGTGGTGCTCGCTGCCGGGTCGGTGGGCGTGGGTGGCGCGGGTGGCGCCGATGTCGGCGCGGCCACCGGGGTCGGGGTCGCGGGCGGCGGCACGGCGCAGCCGTCCACCGACCAGGTCAGCGCGCCCTGCACCGCCTCGACGTCCACCCGGTAGCCGTTGTCGAGCATCCGGACCCGGAGCGACGACGGCATCGGCTGCGTCACGACCTGGGTGCCGGCGTAGTAGCGGGTCAGGATCTGGCTCGCGCTGCAGCCGAGCCGGGCGGCGCCCTCGGCGCCGTACTGGCTCATCCCGAGCCCGTGCCCCCACCCGCCGCCGCGGAAGACGACGTCGCCCGTGGCGTCGGCGGGCGCGATGGCCGCGCCTCCCGAGTCCGGGCAGCCGGCGGCCACGGCTGCCCCCGCCGGTGCGACGCCCACCCCGGTGGCGGCCAGCGCGGTCGCCAGCACCAGCCGCCCGAGCGCGCGCCGGCTCGTCCCGGCGGACGACCCGACGTGGGGCTGGTGGGACGGGTGGGACGGAGGCACCGCACCACGATAGGTGGCCGCGCACCGGTGGGAACCCGTTCCGGGCGATTCGTCACCTTCCGGGCGCCCCCGCGTCGTGCCGGCGACTCTGCTGGTCGTGCCGGCGACTCACCGTCGCCAGTTGATGGGCGCGTCGGCGGCTTTCCCGCCGTCCCCAGCTGGTGTCAGATCAACGGCGCCTGGACGGCAGGCGCGGCATCCGCCCGGAACGCCCACGCCCCGCCGTTTCATGATCCACACCCGATCCATGCGCATCTTCCGCACGGATCCGGTGTGGATCAAGGAGGCCCACGGGCGCGGAGGGAGAAGTGCAGCGCTCGGCCACGACCCATCTCCAGGCGCCGTTGATCTGACGGGACCCACGACGGCGGTCATGGTCCGCAGCACCACGACGGCGGGACAGGTCGTCGCGGCGACGGTCGGTCGGACCCTTACTCAACGGCAACTACGCTGGCCCGCGATGCGCCTCCTCCTGTTCGGCACCTACGACGCCGCGGCGCACCCCCGGGTCGCGATCCTCCGTGACGGGCTGGCCGGGCACGGCGTGACCGTGCAGGAGTGCAACGCCCCGCTCGGCCTCTCGACCGCGGCCCGCGTGTCGATGCTGCGCCGGCCGTGGACGCTCCCCCGCCTTGCAGTCCGGCTGGCGTGGTGCTGGGCGACGCTGGTGGTGCGCGCCGGACGGTACCGGCGGGACGAGAGCTGGCCGGACGCCGTGCTCGTCGGCTACCTCGGGCACTTCGACGTGCTGCTCGCCCGCCGGCTGTTCCCGCACGTGCCGGTAGTGCTGGACCACCTCATCGGGGCCAGCGACACCGCCGCCGACCGCGGCGTCAGCACGGGGCTGCGGCAGCGGTTGCTGCGCCGGCTGGACGAGGCGGCGCTGGGCAGCGCCGACGTGGTGGTCGTCGACACCGACGAGCACCTGACTGCCCTGCCCGAACGGCACCGCGGCCGCGCGCTGGTCGTGCCCGTCGGGGCTCCGTCGTCGTGGTACGCCGGGTCGCCCGCGTCCCGCGACAGCGCGGACCGGCGGTTGCGGGCCGTGTTCTTCGGGCTCTTCACCCCGCTGCAGGGAGCACCCGTCATCGGCGCCGCCCTCGCGGCGCTGGCCGACGACGAGGTCGACGTCACGATGGTCGGCAGCGGGCAGGACCACGAGGAGGCCCGGTCGCTGGCTGCCGCCAACCACCACGTCACGTGGGTCGACTGGGTCCCGCCCGACCAGCTGCCGGCGCTGGTGGCCCGGCACGACGTCTGCCTCGGCATCTTCGGCACCGGCCCCAAGGCGCTGCGTGTCGTACCCAACAAGGTGTTCCAGGGTGCGGCCGCCGGCTGCGCGCTCGTCACGTCCGACACCGCGCCGCAGCGCCGGCTGCTCGGCGACGCCGCGGTCCTCGTGCCCCCCGGCGATCCGGCGGCCCTCGCGGCTGCGCTGCGCGACCTCGCCATCGACCGCGATCGCCTGCAGGCAGCCCGCGGCGCGGCCGCCGGCCTGGCCCGCAGGTCGTTCACCCCGGCCGCCGTGACGGCCCCGCTCCTCGCCCGCCTGCACGCCGTCGTACCCCGGAGGCTCCCGACATGACCGCACGCGACCAGGACCGAGGTGCCGTCCTCCCGCCGTTGAGCCCCAACGGATGGCTCCGCTGGGAGGTCGTCTCCCGGCTGCTTCCACAGGCGACGGACCGCCGCCTCGACGTGCTCGAGGTCGGGTGCGGGCAGGGCGGTTTCGGCGCCCGGCTGGCGCAGCGCTTCAACTACGTCGGTGTGGAGCCGGATGCGATCTCGTGCGCCACCGCGCAGCAGCGGGTGGCCGCTGTCGGCCACGGGGAGGTCCGTCACGGCGACCTGTCGGTCGTCAAGCCGGACGAGGCGTTCGACCTGGTGGCGGCGTTCGAGGTGATCGAGCACATCGAGGACGACGCCGGTGCGCTCGCCGAGTGGGCCGCGCACCTGCGGCCGGGTGGCTGGCTGCTGCTGTCGACACCCGCATGGCAGAAGCGGTTCGGACCTGCGGACGAGATGGTCGGTCATTTCCGGCGCTACGACCCGCCCGTGCTGCGCGACCGGATGGCCGGCGCGGGACTCATCGATGTCGAGGTCGTGCACTTCGGCGCGCCACTCGGCTACGTCCTCGAGGCCGGCCGCAACTACGCCGGCCGCAGGAAGCTCGCCGCCGGCGCGACGTCCGAGTCGATGGCGGAGCGCTCCGACGCGAGCGGCCGGACGCTGCAGCCCTCGACCTCGTGGACGGCGACAGCCGCGCGGATCGGCACCCTCCCGTTCCGCGCCGTGCAACGGGCCTTCCCCGGCGTCGGGCCCGGGCTGGTGGCGCGCGGCCGGAAGCCGATGGCATGACCGACCCGGGCGCCGGCTGGCGCAGCAGCCGGGACGAGTACGTCGCCGATCTCGCCGAGATGATCACCGCGTCGCCGTCGTCGTTCCATGCCGTCGCCGAGGTCGCGCGGCGGCTGGCCGCCGCGGGCTTCGAGCGGCTCGACGAGCCCGCGGCCTGGCCTGCCGGTCCCGCCGGCGCGCGGCGCTACGTCGTGCGCGACGGTTCGATCGCCGCGTGGGTGGTGCCGACCGGTGCCGGTCCGACCACGCCGTACCGCGTCGTCGGCGCGCACACCGACTCCCCCGGGTTCGCCCTCAAGCCGCGACCGGGCAGCGCGGCCCACGGCTGGCTGCAGGCCGGTGTCGAGGTCTACGGCGGCCCGCTGCTGAACTCGTGGCTCGACCGCGAGCTCGAGCTGGCCGGCCGGGTCGTCACGCGCGACGGCACCGAGCACCTGGTGCGCACCGGGCCGTTCCTGCGGATCCCGCAGCTCGCCATCCACCTCGACCGGCAGGTCGGCGACGGGCTCGTCCTCGACCCGCAGCGGCACCTGCTCCCCGTGTACGGCGCGGGGGCGGCCGACCGCGGTGACCTGCTGGGGCATCTCGCCCGCCTCGCCGGCGTCGCCGCCGCCGACCTCGCGGCCTGGGAGCTGGTGACGGCGGACACCGCCCCGCCTGCGCGGTTCGGCCTCGACGGCGAGCTGTTCGCCGCCGGCCGGATGGACAACCTCACCTCGGTGCACGCCGGCACGCGCGCCCTGCTGGCCGCCGCCGACGCGGCGACCGACCACGTGCTGGTGCTCGTCGCCTTCGACCACGAGGAGATCGGGTCGGCGTCGCGGTCCGGCGCGGCCGGCACGTTCCTCGCCGACGTGCTGGCGCGGATCGGTGCCGGGCTCGGTGCCGACGTCGAGGAACGGGCGCGGGCGACGGCGGCGTCGTGGTGCGTGTCCTCGGACGCCGGCCATGCCGTGCACCCCAACTACCCCGAGCGCCATGACCTCACGAACCGGCCGGTCCCCGGCGGCGGCCCGCTGCTGAAGGTCAACGCGAAGCAGCGCTACGCCAGCGACGCGCACGGCCGCGCGCTGTGGGTGCGCGCGTGCGACGCGGCGGGTGCCGGCGTGCAGGAGTTCGTGTCGAACAACGCCATCCCGTGCGGCTCCACGATCGGCCCGCTCACGGCGACCCGCGTGGGGCTCCGGGTGGTCGACGTCGGTCCGCCGCTGCTCTCGATGCACTCGGCGCGCGAGCTCGGCCATGTCGACGACCTGGCGGCGCTCGGGGCCGCGCTCACCGCGTTCTACCGCGGCGTCTGACTGTCCCCGGCACCGCATACAGTCCCTGGGCGGAACGCGATCTGAAGGTCGTGCCGGTCGGACGAGACCACTCTGGAGTCGGGATGCCCTCAGCAGTCAGCAAGTGGCACGGGAACCCGTGGGCGATCCTGATCACGTTGTCGCTGGGGTTCTTCATGACCCTGCTCGACCTGACGATCGTCAACATCGCCATCCCCAACATGATCACGGCCCTCGACGCCTCGCTCGACGAGATCCTCTGGGTGGTCAACGCCTACGTCCTGGTGCTGGCCGTGCTGCTCATCACCGCCGGGCGGCTGGGCGACCTGCGCGGCCAGCGCAACCTGTTCGTCGCCGGAGTCGTGGCCTTCACCCTGGCCAGCCTGGCCTGCGGCCTGGCGCCGAACCCGACGCTGCTGATCGCCTTCCGTGCCGTGCAGGGCATCGGCGCCGCCATGCTGATGCCGCAGACGATGGCCATCATCATCGCCACGTTCCCGGCGGACCGGCGCGGCACGGCCCTGGGCATCTGGGGCGCCGTCGCCGGCCTGGCCACCGTGGCCGGCCCGACGCTGGGCGGTGTCCTGGTGACCTACGCCAGCTGGCGGTGGATCTTCATCGTCAACGTGCCGATCGGACTGATCGTGCTGGCGATGACGTTCGCCTTCATCCCGGACACCCGGATCGAGCGTCAGCACAAGCTCGACCTGCTCGGCGTGGCCATCGCGACCGCCGGCCTGTTCTGCCTGACCTTCGCTCTCATCGAGGGCCAGCGCTACTCGTGGAACGGCGCGATCATCGCCCTGTTCGTGGCGGCAGCATTCCTCACCGTGGTCTTCCTGCTGCAGCAGCGCAGCCGCCAGGACGCGGAGCCGCTGGTGCCGTTCTCGCTGTTCCGGAACCGCAACTTCACAGTCATCAACATCGTCGCGTCGCTGGTCTCCGTCGCGATCCTCGGCTTCTTCCTGCCGGTGACCATCTACCTGCAGTCCGTCCTCGGCTACTCCGCCATCAAGGCGGGGCTGATCCTGGCACCGATGTCCCTGATCGCCCTGCTCCTCGCGCCCATCGCCGGGAAGATGTCCGACCGGATCGGCGGCAAGTACATCCTGATGACCGGCCTGGCCCTGTTCGGTCTCGGCGCGGCCGTCCTGGCCGCACAGACGAGCACCGACTCCCACTGGCCGGCCTTCATGCCCGCGATCGCCGTCATGGGCCTGGGGATGGGCGGGATCTGGGCACCGATGGCGACGGAGGCCATGCGCGGCGTGCCGATGATGCTCGCCGGCGCGGCTGCCGGGGTGAACAACACCTTGCGCCAGGTCGGGTCGGTCGTCGGCAGTGCGGCCGTCGGCGCGGTCCTGCAGAACCAGCTGGCGAGCACCCTGCGGGACGAGGCCACCAAGCGGTCGGGGGCGCTGCCGGCCGACGTGCGGAGCCGCTTCGTCGAGGGCTTCGCGGCCGGCGCCAAGGGCGGGATCGAGGTCGGGCCGCGCCACGCGACGACGTCGAGCGGCGTCCCCGCCGAGGTGGCGGCGAGGATCCAGCAGGTCGGGCAGGCGGTCTTCCAGCACGGCTATGTCCGTGCCCTGCACCCGACGCTGATCCTGCCGGTCGCGGCGGCGCTGGTCGCGGCGGCCCTGTGCCTGCTGGCCACCCGGCACACGACCGGTCCGCAAGCGGGGAGCGCCACCGCCGCACCGACCGCCGAGGGTGCGCCCACCGCAGCGGGCTGACCTGTCGTCAGGTCGGGCTCTTGCGCCCCACGAGGTGGAAGACGCGACTGAGCTGGCGGTAGGGGTCCCGGCGGCTCGCCTCGAGCTCCACCGCGGCCGTCGCCGCCACCTGCGCCGCATCGTCGACGTCCAGCTCGGCGCCACCGAACTCGAGCCAGTCGACGAACAGCCAGACGCCGTACCAGCGCAGTGGCTCCACGCCCCCGCTCCGCATGAGCTCGCTGAGCTCCTCCACCGTGTCCGCGCGGCCGGGCACTCCCAGCACCCCGACGTCGACGCTGGAGTCGAACGCCGCCAAGGCGTCGTCCCACCGACGCTCCAGCGCGGGCCGCACCGCCATCGCCCTGGCGTTGGCCGTCATGACCGAGACGACGCCGCCGTCCGCGGCACACCGGCACAGCTGGTCGACCAACGGCTCCGGCCGGTCGAGGTAGCCGAGCACGCCGTGGCACAGCACCGCGTCGAAGCGTCGGCCACTCATCGCCTCGTCGGCGTCCGCACCGTCGGCCTGTACCAGCCGTCACCCGTTGCTGGGCAGCACCGGACATCCGCTGCAGCCGCTGCCGGGCCTTGTCCAGCATCGCCTCCGACGGGTCGAGCAGGGTCACCTCGTAGCCGGCCTCCGCAAGCGGGAACGACTGATGGCCGGCGCCGCCCCCGACGTCCAGGACGGTCGCCGGTGGCTCGGGCAGGTGCTCGAGCAGCTGCTGGTGCATCACGTACGTGCGCACGCGCCCCTTGACCGAGGCGTAGGCCTCGTCGGCGAACGCGTCGGCCAGCCCGGCCCACGTGTCATCGCCCACCGGGGCACCGTACAAGCACGCAGCTCGCTCGGACAGGTGAGCTCAGCTGCCGTCGTGCGGGATCAGGATCCAGGCCGCTGGGGTCCAGGCTGCGCCGCAGGTGTTCTCCTGCACGGTAGAGCGCAGACCCCTGGTGCCGGTTCCGGGGCTGACCTGCTCGACAGAGCCAAGGACGAGCCGGTCGCCCTTGCTGCACTCGGTCGATCCGGCCGAGCTCGTCAGCGTGAGGTCCGAGCCGCCGCGCAACGACCACCGGCCACGGTCCACCGGGTCACCGGAGTCGTCCGCGACGTAGTAGGTACCGCCCGGGTCGATCTCCAGGACGTACCCGCCACGTTCGGCCAGCCAGACGCCGTAGAGCGCGCTCTTGCCCACCAGCGGCAGCCAGCCGGACTCGGTCGAGAAGACGAGGCCCGCCAGGGGCGGAGACACCGGAAGCACCTGCTCCATGACCCACCTCTCGTCCTGGGTCGGCGCGCAGTTGCGCAGGGCCCGCCGATGACGGTGCAGAGCGACGAAGGCGTCCTGGACGACGTCCTCTGCAGCCTCGCGACTGCCCAGCATGACGACGCCGAGACGGAGGAGCGCGGTGTAGTGCCGCCGGAACAGCACGTCGACGAGCTCATCGCGTGCGGGCGTCTCCGCATCGCGCCAGCTGCCGACACGCTGCTCACCCATGGAGAGCAACTCCTCCGGTACGGAGTCCGTCATGCCCGAGAGTCGTTCGACCGCCTCTCAGGTTTACACCGGAGGTCCCCTGGAGTGGACCGATGACGCAGACAAGAGGGCGGCGCTACCTATCGATGAGGTCACGTGCTCCTCGACCCGGTCGAGCCACTCGGTGACGAGAGCGCGGAGCAGCTCGGGCTGCTCGTGCGGGAGGGCGTGGCCGGCCCTGTCCAGCACGGCGAAGGTCGCGCGCGGATACTGCTCGAGCAGCTCCCAGGCCCGGGCGAAACCGACCGTGGAGTCCTGCCGACCGGTCACCAGCAGCGTGGGGCTGCGGGACGGCACCGGCCCTCGGCCGGTCAGCTCCCAGCGCTCACCGATCCGAGCCAGGGCGGACTCGTCGGCCAGCCCGGCGGCGGGCTCGACGTACCTCTCGTACCGCTCCAGCATGTCGGTCGTCTGGACCGTGAAGTAGTCGCGGAACTCGGCGTCGCCGAGGTCCCCCGAGCGGACGATGACGTCGTGGTCGGGCACGTCGTGGATGCCTGGCAGCAGCGGGCACAGCAACGCCAGCCCCACGACCTGCTCCGGGTCTCCGGCCGGCGATCGCCTGCGCGTAGTACCCGCCCGCCGAGTGTCCCGGCCACCAGCAGGGGCACGTCGCCGACCACTCCGTCGATGAACGCCAGCAGGAGGTCGAGGACATCGTCGGCACTGCTGATCGACTCCGGGGCGGGAGTGCGCCCCATGCCCGGCAGGTCCGAGGTAGATCCGCCGGTATCCGGTGACCGAATCCAGCACGGGCTCGAGGCAGGCCATCACCTCGCGATGGTCGACCCCCGCGCCGTGCAGAGCGAGCACGGGCACACCTTCACCGTGCTCGACGTAGTGCACCGGGACGTCGCCGACTACCTGCTGCATCGCAGGCACGCTAGCGCGCGGCGGACACTCAGCTCCTGCCACGCGGACGGGCCATCAGTCCGGGTCGGCTGGTTCGTCGGATGGTGGTTCGGGTGGTGGTGGTCGGTTGTGGCCGGGGCGGGGTGGTTCGGGTCCGAGGGTGCGGCCGTCGCGGTGGCGCAGGAGGTAGCGGCCGTCGGGGAGGCGTTCGAGTGTCCAGTGGCCTTCGTGGAGCTGGACGTGGTGGCCTTCGCACGGGAGGGCGCCGTTGGCGATGGTGGTGGTGCCGCCTTGGGAGACGGGGGTGAGGTGGTGTCCGTCGGACCAGGCGGCGGGCCGGTCGCAGAACGGTGCGGCGCAGGTGTCGCCGTCGCGGGCGATCATCGCGAGGACCTGGCTTCGGGTGAAGAACCGGCGGCTGGTGCCGGCCTCGACGACGTTGCCGTGCTCGTCGAGGGTGACGAAGGTGGCGGTGGCGTGGCAGCCGAGCCGCTGCGCGGTGCTGGCGGTGATGGGTCCGGCCCAGGTGAGGGTGCCCCCGGGTGAGGTGTGCCCGGCGAGCCCGGCCGTGGTCGATGGTGACGACCAGACGCGCCCTGGACTTGCTGGTCCGCCGGGCGGTCGGGTCGGCGGTGTCACCGTCGGGGGTGCTGAGCTGTCGAGCCAGTGCCGGCAGATCTGGTGCAGCCCGTCCAGGCGCCGGCGGGCCGCGGTGCGGGTGTCGCCGGTGACCAGCGGGGAGGCGGCGTCGACGGCGGCGACGATGGCGGCGCCGGTGGTCTCGTCGGCGGTGCCGGTGATGGCGAACCCGCCGTCCAGCAGCGGGGAGAACGTGATCCCGGCCCGCTCGTAACGCCGCAGGGCGCGTTCGTCGGCCGTGTCGGGGTCCAGGGCGTGGGTGAAGGCGCGCATCACGTTCGCGGTCGCCGCCACGTCGCCCTCGCAGGCGATCGACACGGCTTCGGGCTCGATCAGGGCGACCGCGCCGGCCGGGGCGCCCTTGACGGCGTCGGCGATCACCGCCGCGTGCCGGCCCGACAGGGCCCCGGCCGCGAGCGCCGCGGACGTGTTGGGCAGCACCCCCGACCGCAGCGTCCGGGCGGTCCGCACGGTGCGCGCCGCCTCTGGCGAGCGTCTGGTGGCCGAGGGCCCGCACCCACGCTCCGGTCGACAGGCAGCCGTCGTAGGCGTGGGTGCCGTCGGCGTCGACCTTCCCCACCACGGCCAGCGTCAGGGCGTCGGTCTTCGCGGCCAGGGCCCGCAGCTGGGCGAGCAGGGCGGTGGACTGGTCGTGGCTCAGGTGCTCGACACCCTCGCGCAGGGCGGCGCTCAGCGCGGCGCCGGCCGCGCCGACACCGGCCTCGATCCCCACGCTGTTCACTGTCGAACACATGTTCGAAGCATATCCCATGGGCTGGACAGAGGGAACCCCGGAAACCCTTTGGGGACAACGGATTCGCCGTCCACAGGCACCGTAGGCGACGGCCTGTCGGCGGCCGACGGCGAGCGGCCGGGCAACTGGCTACCGCCTGTTCAAAGCCCGCTCTGACCTGCACCACAACGGCGGGACAGGGGATCGCAAGCGACCTGAATCAGGCCTCCGAGGCCGCCTTCTCGCCGGCGCCAACGCTTTTCGGAACCATCGCTGCAGCGAGGGCGAGGAGACCGTCGGTGGCCATCAGGACGCCGCGGGACGTGAGGGCCACAGCGGTGGCGTCCGAGGTCGGCAGCACGGAGTGCAGCAGCAGGATGAGCACGGCCTCCCGGACGCCGGCGCCGGCCGGGAGCACGACGAGCAGCGGACCGAGCGAGAACGCGATCGCGAACCCACCGATCGCCACCGGCAGCGCCTCCCACGGATCGGCGCCGAGCCCGACGGCCAGCAGCCACACGTGGCCGCCGTAGACCAGCCAGAACACGAGGGCAGCACCGACGCCGCGCAGGACGTCGCGCTCGTGCAGCGGCCGCTCGAGCCCCGGTCGCCGCAGGATCCGCAGGGCGGTCCCCAGCAGCGCGTTGAGCACCCTGGGCACCAGCAGCGCCACCAGCAGGGGGACGGCGAGCAGGCCGAGCAGCACGACCCGGCCCTCGGCCTGCAGCAGCGCCGGCAGGGCCGCGGCGCCGACGAGGATGCCCACCAGCGTCGACAGGCCGAGGGTCAGCAGGAACGCCAGGCCCATCCGCTGCTTGGGGACGCCGAGCTCCTTGCCGAGCCGCATCTGGGCGACTACCGGCCACACCGCGCCGGGCAGGTACTTGCCGAGCTGCGTGACGAAGAACAGCCTCGCCGCCGGACGAGTCGGCAACCGGTTCCCGAGCACCGCCAGGGTGCCGCGCCAGACGAGGAAGCTGAGGAAGACACCCGCGAGCGCGAGCCCGAGTGCGCCGGCGACCACGTACCAGTGCTGCCGGCGCAGCGAGTCGGCGATGTCGTCCCACTGCCCGCGCAGAGCCCAGCCGAAGGCAGCCACCATCGCCACGACGAGGACGCCGGACACCAGCGTGCGGCGCCACGACGTACGGCGCCGAGAGTCCTCGGGCGCGTCCAGCGTCACCGGCCGGTCTCCCGGGTCCCGCGTCAGGTCTCGGAGCGGGACCGCACGATGAGGTCCGCGAGCAGCGCGAGGGCCGCGATGAGCATGCCGGTGATGAAGATGAGCACGGTGTTGACCGCGAACCTGCCGAAGTGCGCAATGAGGTCGTAGACGCCCTTGACCAGCCCGATGGCGATCAGCCACAGGGCCAGCGGCATGAGGACCTTCAACGGGTTGAAGTACATGACCATCCGCAGCACCTGGAGGATGTAGCGGTAGGCGTCCTTGGTGAAGTGGAACTTCGACACGCCGGACCGCTTGGCGTAGTCGATCGGCACGTACTTGATGTCGTGCTGGTTCGACAGGAACGCCAGCGTGATGGTCGTGACGCAGGAGAAGCCGGGCGGCAGCAGCCGGAGGTAGGGCAGCGACACCGAGCGACGGAAGGCCCGCAGCCCCGAGTTGAGGTCGGGGATCGAGGAGTTCGACAGCCGCTCGGCGATCTTGCGGATGACCCACTTGGCCGGCACCCGGAGCAGCTTGTGGGTGCCCTCCTCGGAGGTGCGTGCACCGACGACCTGGTCGTACGTCGGGTCGTCGAGCAGCGTCTGCACGAACTCGGGGATGCGCTCGTTCGGGTAGGTCATGTCGGCGTCGGTCCAGACGACGATCTCGCCGCGGGCCTCGTAGCTGCCGATCCGACGGGCCGTGCCGGAGCCGCCGTTGCGGCGGAACGGCATGACGCGCATCGACGGGAACCGCGGCCGCGCGTCGAGCAGCAGCTGCAGGGTGTTGTCGGTGGACGCGTCGTCGATGGCCAGCAGCTCGTAGGGGATCCCGCTGGCGTCCATCGCGCGGCAGATCCGCTCGACCTCCTCGATCACGTGCTCGTGCTCGTTGAAGCACGGCAGCACGATGGTCGCGACCGGTCTGCCGTCGTCGTGCTCGGCGCGCACCGGTGCGTCGTGGTGCTCGACCACGGGTGCCTCGACCGGGGTCAGGACCTGGGTGGCGGGTTCGGTGGGGGGTGCCGTCTGCTCGCTCATGTCGCGCGCCACCCTACCGGCGTACGGCGGCGTGCCCGACCCGCGCACACCGCCTCGCCGGGGCCTCAGGGGTAGTAGCCGACGACGTCCGCGACGAGGTGGGTCGAGCCGGATCCGTTGGTGATCTTCACCCGGCCCTTGGTCCCGACGCGGACGACCACGAGGTTCGCCGTGGTCCGCCAGGCCGGCACCGACAGGTCGGGGAACGCCGGTCGGCGACGGCCGTAGGCCCACGTCGTGACCGACGTCTTCGTGGTCGCGTCGCGCGCCGTGAGGTTCAGCACGACGGCGCGGACGCCCTTGGGGGCCGGCTTGCCCTTGCCTGCGACCTTGACCGCGACGACGCCTCCCTTGCCGACCTTGCCCTTGCGCGCGCCGAGACCGGTGCGGGTGTCGAGCACCCTGGTGGCCGCCTTGGGCTGGAAGAGCCGGCCGCCGACGACGTCGGACGGTGCCCACCAGCCGACGACGTCGACGACGACGTGGGTCGCGGCGGTGTGCGCCGTGACGGTGAACGAGCCGTCCTGCAGCCGCGCGACGGCGCGGGTCTTGACGAGCGACCCGTGCGTGTAGGCCAGCGTGGCGTTGTCGCGCGACGTGGCCGGCGACTGCACCGTGAGGGTGCCGGTTCCCTGCGGCGAGACGGCCGTGACGTTGAGCAGGGCGCCGGTCATCGACGCCGCCGGGATGCCGGACAGCGCCGGAAGCGTGATCGTCCGCGGGCTGTCCGGGGCGAGCGCCCCGGCCGGGTCGCGGCTCGAGTCGTACAGCCGCAGCGTCTTGATCGGCCGGAACACCTGCCCGCCGGCCACCGGGTAGTAGCCGACCACGTGCACCGAGAGCTCCGTCGTCCCCGCACTGTTGGCGACGCTCACGACGCCGCTGCCGCCGAGCGGTGCGACCGCGAGTGCCGACGAGATGGAGCCGCCGGTGACGTTGAGCGCCGGCGACGAGGGCTTGGCCGCACCGCCGGCCCAGGCCGTGACCGTGGTGTCCGCAGTGGCGCAGCTCGACGAGATGCTCAGCGCGACGGCGGCGACCCCCTCGGCCGGCACCTTGCCGGCACCCGGGACGACCAGGTCGACGCGGCCGCCGGGACCGAGGGGCAGGTTGCCGTCGTCGTGCGTGTCGCAGAGCTTGATCGGGTCGACCGGCACGAACGACGTGCGGCCGGGCAGCGCGACGGCAGCTGCCGCGGGCGGGGCGGTGCGCGCGGCGTTGACCGTCACCTGTCCGGTCCAGGTGCGTGCCGCCGCCGTGGCGTCCGCGCTGGCCAGCGTCACGGTGTACGCCCCTGGTCTGACCGGGTTGCCGACGTCGTCGCGCAGGTCCCAGGCCGCGGCGAGCGGCACCGTCGGTGACGCGGTCCCGGTGAGGGTTCGCACCACGGTGCCGCGGCACACGTCGGTCACCTGCATGGTCCAGCTCTGGTCGCTCGTGACCCGGGCCGTGGTCGTGATCGTCCCGCCCTTGCCGTACGTCGCGCTGGCCGGCGTCGGCGTCGGGTCCATCAGCGCGGTGCCGAGGTACTGCGTCGTGAGCTGCCGGATCAGCGGCAGCTGGGCGTAGAGGTTCTTGCCCGGGCACTCGGTGTTGCCGGCGTCGCGGTGCCCGCTGATCACGTTGAACGTCACCCTGGTGCCGGCTCGGTACCTCGACGTCCCGCCGCCCTGCGAGGTGAGCACCGTGGTGCCGTTCGGGTCGCGGTAGGCCGTCGCCAGCTTCCACGCCATCAGCCGGGCGATCGAGTCGACCATGACCGGCGGCGCGGCGGCCTTCTCGTAGTCGCCGATCGCCGACACCGCGAAGCTGTCGACGTTGAACCCGCCGGTGTGCGCGCCGAGGACGTTCATGGTGACGCCGCCGTAGCGGCCCTCCCAGAGCCTGCCGAAGCGGTCGACGAGGTAGTTGTAGCCGATGTCCGACCAGCCGTTGCCCTTCACGTGGTACGCGTAGATGCC
The DNA here is from genome assembly GCA_963746175.1 of uncultured Actinomycetota bacterium. Taxonomy (GTDB): domain Bacteria; phylum Actinomycetota; class Actinomycetes; order JACCUZ01; family JACCUZ01; genus CAVVAH01. Next base: position 177,986 of record CAVVAH010000004.1, read on the forward strand.
ACGGATGATCCTCGGGACGTCGGCCTCGGAGTAGCCGTTGGTGCCGGCGGTGTGGTGCACGAAGCCGGCCTTCGGTGTCCCGGTGTACCTCGGTCCGGTGCCGCGCAGCGACTCGTCGGCGCCCCACTGGGCGCGGGTGAGGACGGCCGGCTGCGCGGTGTCTGCCACGGCCGACTGCATCGCGCGTCCGGCGCCCACCTGGCCGTCGGCCCTCGAGCTGCCCGGGTCGACCAGGTCGACGCGCAGGCCGGCGGGAAGGCGACCGCTGCGGACGTCCACCCGCACCTGGTAACCGTCGGAGTCGCCCACCCACAGCGGCTCGGTGCCGGGACGCGCCGTCCGGGCCTCCCGGGTGCTGGGGGTGTCGGTGGTCTCGAGCGTGGTCCACTCCGACCAGCCGCGGTCGCCGTGCGTACGGGCGAGGACGTCGAGGTCCGCGGTCGACCCTGCCTTCCACGTCACGCCGAGCAGGTCGAACGACGCCAGCCCGGTGCGCCGGACGAGGACCTCCGGCCGGCCCGCCGCCGCGAACGTCGCGCGGGCGCTGCCCCGCAGCGCGGCGGTCCCGACGGCGTGCACCCCGTGCAGCGGCTGGGACCGGACCTCCGGCGCGACCGGGTGCGCCGACGCGTGCGGCGCACTGGCAACCGGCAGCACGAGACCGAGCGGCACGAGGACGCTGAGCAGGACGGCGGATGGTGCGCGGCGCATGCAGAACCTCAGGGTCGGTGGTGCCGGTGTGGCCCATGTGACGTATGTGACGAAGTACGTCAGCGGCCAGTGTCCCTGGGATCGGCGCGCGGACCACGCGTCTTGACGATCTCGGCGTGGTGCGGGCCGGACATTTTGCCCGCCCGTGACCCACGCCGGTCCTCCACCTCGCGCATCTTGAGACGACCCGCCGTGTCGGAGCCGGCGGGTCGTCTCAAGATCCGCAAGAACGGCGGCGAGGTGGGGGCCGACGGCGGGAGGCGGGCACCCAGCGGCCGCCCGGTCCTGGCCGCTCTCACGGGCGGCCACGGCAGACGTGGTCAGGGATCGCCTCGTCTGGCCGCTCACAGGCGGCGACGGCAGACGTGGCCACCGGGCCTCGACTGGATCCCACCTAGCCTGGCGGGATGCCGGTGCCGCCCCGCCAGACTCCTGCCGACCTGCTGGACGCCGCGGTGCGGCGTGACCCCGCGCGTCCGCTGCTGACGTTCTACGACGACGCGACCGGCGAGCGCGCCGAGCTGTCCACGACGACGTTCGGCACCTGGGTCGCCAAGACCGCCAACCTGCTGCGCGACGACCTCGCCGTCGAGGCCGGCTCCACCGTCGCGGTCGACCTGCCCTGCCACTGGCAGGCGGCCGTCTGGCTGCAGTCGGCGTGGGCGCTCGGCCTGCACGTCGTGCCCGCCGGGGGTGCGGCCGACGTGCACGTGACGACGTACGACCCGGCCGGCCTGCCGCCCTCCGACGCCGGGGAAGTGGTCGCGCTCGGCCTCGGGCCGCTGGCGCTGCCTCGACGCGACGTGCAGCCGCCGGCCGGGACGACGCTGGACTACGACCGGGAGGTGGCCGGCCACGGCGACCGGTTCACGCCCTCCTGGCCGGTCGACGCGGAGGCCCCGGCGCTGACCACCGCCGACGGCAGCTGGACCGGAGCCGAGCTCACGGCTGCGGCGCAGGCGCAGCGGGTGCCCGGCCGTGCGCTCCTGCTCACCGAGCCGCTCACGACGCTCACGACAGTGCTCGGCGGGCTGCTGGTCCCGCTGGCCTCTGACGTCACAGCCGTGCTCTGCCGCCACCCGGACAACCTTCGACTGCCGTCGCGCGTGGCACAGGAGGAGGTGGTGCTCGATGTGACGTCTGATGCGTCGGGTGCGCCCCGATGGGTCCCGGTTCCGGCCGGGGCTCACAGGAACGTCACCTAGACTGGCCTGTCGACCCCTCGTCGCCCCGGCCGCTCCCGGCCGGCTGCCGCACTCCCCCGTGCCGGCCGGCGACCCGACACCGAAGGACCCTGGTGCAGACGACCGCCAGACGACGGCACGCCCCGCGGGCCCGCCATGCCGCGCGGCGCGCCCTCTGGCGTCGTGTGCTGACGGTGATGGCGACGGTCCTCGCCGTGCTCCTCGTCGGCGGCACCGCGACGGCCTTCGTCGCCTACCAGCGGCTGAACGGCAACATCACGCACGACGACCTGGCGGGCCTGCTCGACGAGAAGAACCGACCGCCGAAGGTCGCGGAGGACCCGAAGGCGAAGAACATCCTCGTGATGGGCTCGGACAAGAGGAAGGGCAAGAACGCCCTCAACGTCGAGGGCCAGCGCTCCGACACCACGATCCTCGTGCACCTCGCCGCGGACCGGAAGTCGGCCACCGCGGTGAGCATCCCGCGCGACACGATGGTCCCGATCCCGTCCTGCACGCGGAAGGACGGCACGGTCCTGCAGCCCGAGAGCATCCAGATGTTCAACGAGGCCTTCTCCCGTGCCGGTCCGGCGTGCACCATCGCCACGGTCGAGGCGCTCACGAAGATCCGCATCGACAACTACGTCGTCGTCGACTTCACCGGCTTCAAGGACATGGTCGACGCCTTGCACGGCGTCAAGGTCTGCCTGCCCTATGCGGTCGACGACCCGCAGTCGCACCTGAACCTGTCGGCCGGCACCCACACCGTGCGGGGGCAGCAGGCGCTCGCGTACGTCCGCACCCGACACGGCCTGGGCAACGGCTCCGACCTGTCGCGCATCGACCGGCAGCAGGCCTTCATCGGCTCGATGGTCTCCAAGGTCAAGAGCAAGGGCATCCTGCTGAACCCGGTCACGCTCTACAACTTCCTCGCGGCGGCCACGAACTCCCTGACCACCGACTTCGGCAGCATCAAGGCCATGGCCGGCCTGGCCAAGGACCTGCGGACGCTGCCCACCAAGGACGTCACGTTCCTCACGGCCCCGAACGAGCCATGGACGCAGGACCCCAACCGGGTGCAGCTCAAGGCGTCGGCCGCGACGGTGTGGCGCTCGTTGCGCTTCGACCAGCCGCTGCCCGGCAAGGGGCCGAAGCCCACGTCGAGCCCGTCCTCGACGAGCACCCCGAGCGGGCCGCCGCTGGTGACCGCGCCGGAGAAGATCAGCGTCACGGTCCTCAACGGGTCCGGTGTCAAGGGTGCCGCCAGCGACCTCGCAGCCGAGCTCACCGCCGACGGCTTCAACGTCATCGGCGTCGGCAACGCCGACCGCACCTACACGCAGACGACGGTGCTGCACGACCCGGCGTACGACGAGTCGGGTCGCACCGTGGGTGCCGCCATCACCGGGTCGCTGGTCCAGGAGGACATCAGCCTGGGGAGCACGCTGACGGTCGTCGTCGGCACCGACTCCCCCACCGTGGTCCCGGTCGCGGTCAGCGGCTCGACCAGCAGCCCGGAGCCGACCGAGACCCTGGACACCCGCACGGCCGACCAGAACATCTGCTCGTAGCCCCGCCGGCGGGCTTGGGTAGTGCCCCTGCCGGCAACGTTGCTCGTCGCGAGCGGCGTTGCGCAGGATGGATGGCACGGCGGAGGAGCCCCGCGTAGCGGTGTTCTACGCGGGGCGACGACAACACAGCCAGGCGCCGGTGCGGCGTCGCGCAGCAGGGCGAACGTTCCCGGTGGGGGTACTAAAGTCGCCGGGTGCCCACCGACGACGCAGCAGCCGCCGCCCTGCGGCCCGCAGACAAGGTCATCAGCTCGGCCGCCGAGGCGGTGGCCGACATCGGCTCCGGCAGCACGCTGGCGGTCGGCGGCTTCGGCCTGTGCGGGATCCCCAACGTCCTCATCGCCGCCCTGCACGACACGGGCGTGGACGACCTCCAGGTCGTGTCCAACAACTGCGGCGTCGACGGCTGGGGCCTCGGCGTGCTGCTCAGCGACCACCGCATCTCCCGCGTCGTCGCCTCCTACGTCGGGGAGAACAAGGAGTTCGCCCGGCAGTTCCTGTCCGGCGAGCTCGAGGTCGAGCTCACCCCGCAGGGCACGCTGGCCGAGCGGCTCCGCGCCGGCGGCGCCGGCATCCCGGCCTTCTACACCGTCACCGGCGTCGGGACCCAGGTCGCCGAGGGCGGTCTGCCCTGGCGCTACGACGCCGACGGCAACGTCGCGCTCGCCTCGCCCGCCAAGGAGACCCGCGACTTCTCGCTGGGCGGCGCGGCCAGGACCTACGTGCTCGAGGAGTCGATCGTCACCGACTTCGCCCTGGTGCACGCGTGGAAGGGCGACCGCTCCGGCAACCTCGTGTTCCGTGAGAGCGCCCGCAACTTCAACCCGCTCTGCGCCACCGCCGGCCGCGTGACGATCGCGCAGGTCGAGAACCTCGTCGACGTCGGTGAGATCCGGCCGGAGGACGTGCACGTCCCCGGCGTCTACGTGCAGCGGGTGGTCGACGTGGGAGTCGACGTCGAGAAGCGCATCGAACGCCGGACGACGCGGCCCCGCACCCAGCAGGAGAGCTGATGGCCCTCACCCGTGAGCAGATGGCGGCGCGGGCCGCCCTGGAGCTCGAGGACGGCCAGTACGTCAACCTCGGGATCGGCCTGCCCACCCTCGTGCCCAACTACCTGCCCGAGGGCGTGCACGTGACGCTGCAGAGCGAGAACGGCATCCTCGGCGTCGGCCCGTACCCGTTCGAGGGCGAGGAGGACGCCGACCTCATCAACGCCGGCAAGGAGACCGTGACGCTGCTGCCCGGCGCCTCCTTCTTCGACTCGGCCACGTCGTTCGGCATGATCCGCGGCGGCCACATCGACGCCGCGATCCTGGGGGCGATGCAGGTGTCCGCCGGCGGCGACCTGGCGAACTGGATGATCCCCGGGAAGATGGTCAAGGGGATGGGCGGAGCCATGGACCTCGTGCACGGCGCGAAGCGCGTCGTCGTGGTGATGGAGCACGTCGCCAAGGACGGCACCCACAAGATCGTCGACGAGTGCTCGCTGCCCTACACGGGTCGCGGCGTCGTCGACCGGATCATCACCGACCTCGCGGTCGTCGACGTCACGGACGACGGCCTGGTGCTGCGCGAGCTCGCACCGGGCGTCACCGTCGACGACGTGCGCGCGGCCACCGGTGCGCCGCTCGACGTACCGGCCGAGCCCGCGACGATGCAGCAGTGACCCTGTCCTCGTGAGCACGACCACCACGACGCCGGCCGCTCCGGCGGAGCCCGCCGACGACGCGCGCCGCCGTACCTTCCTGCCCGGACTGCCCACCTGGGTCATGGGGCTGCTGCTGGTGCTGCTGCACCTGGCGGTGACCTTCCAGGTGCGTCCCGCGCCGCGGTGGAACGACGGCATCTTCGTGCTGAACCGGGCCCGGGACTTCCCGCACGTGCCGCTCGACCACCACTCCCTGCGGATCGGGAACATCATCCCGGTCCGCGGGCTGCTCGAGGTATTCGGCTACGGCCAGTGGTCCTACTACACCTGGCCGTTCGTGACGGGCGTCCTGCTGGTCGTGGCCGTCTTCGCCCTGGGTGTCGTGCTCTTCGACCGCTGGACGGCGGCTGTGGCGACCGTGCTCCTCGTCGTCCACCCGGTGCTCGTCGACACCGTCATCAAGGCGGGCAGCGAGCGGATGACGAGCTGGCAGCTGCTCCCGGACATCCCCTCGACGGCGTTCATCACCCTCGGCTTCGCACTGCTGCTCGGCGCAGCCCAGCGACACGGCCCCGACGGCCCGCCGGCGCGGCCGGGTGACGCCGCCCCGACCTGGTGGTTCCTGCTGGCCGGATTCTGCTTCGGCTGGGCCTACCTGGTGCGCGAGCTGTCGGTCTTCTTCTACCCGCTGCTGGTGGTCGCCCTGGTCGCCTGGCACCTTCCTTTGCGGCGATGGGTGCAGGTCGCCGTCCCGATGCTCGGCTGCCTGGTGCTGGAGCTGGTGCTGGCCCAGTGGGCGCACGGCGACCCGCTGGCCCGGCTGAAGATCGACAGCGAGCACGGCAGCGCCCCGCTGAAGCCCCTCACCCGCGAGGACGCGCTGCTCCGCTTCCCGCACATCGTCGAGGTCTACCCCGGGACCACGGTCGTGCTGGCCACGCTCGTGCTCACCGCCGTGGGCGCGGTCGTCGTACGGCGCAGGCAGCACGTCCTCCTGCTGGGCTGGTTCCTCGTGGTCTGGGTCCCGCTCACCCTCGTGTCCGGGCTCATCGACCCGGGGTTCATCAGGATCAACGCGTCGCTGATGCGCTACTGGATCCCCGTGCTGCCGGCCCTGGTGCTCGGGGCCGCGGGCTTCGTGGCCTGGCTCCTGGCACTGGTCCGTCGTCGGCTGCCGGCGGACCGGCGTTTCCTCGGCGTCGGGCTGACTGCCCTCGTCGCCCTGACCGGCCTCGTGGCCGCCGTCCTCCCGGTCGTCAAGGTCGTGGAGCGCAACCCGCGCGACGACGCGTGGAACGCGGTGCGCGCCTACCTGCACCGGCACGACGCGCGGATCGACACGGTCATCACCGACGACCGCGACGCCCTCGTGCTCGGCATCTACAGCCGCGAGCCGGTGGGCGGCGACCTCGTCGTGCACACCGGTGTCGAGAAGGTCGGCCACGCCCTGAAGGCACCGCCCGAGTCACCGGGCGACCCGGGCACCTACCTGATCTGGACCCCGGGCCTCTCCCGCAAGCGCCCGCACGAGTCGGACGGCTGGACGCTGGTGCTCAAGGAGTTCCAGCTGCACGTCTACGCGCCGACGACACCGTCCTGAGCCACCGGCTCGCGCCGCCCAGCCCGCAGCACGTCCCGGGACCGCAGCGCCGCCAGCACGCCCACGACGGTCAGGGCCAGCACGAAGGCGACCTGGAACGCCCGCTGCGGGCCGGTCAGCGCGTCGTCGCCGTAGCCGCCGTCGAAGAAGCCGGAGACCACCCCCAGCAGCAGCGCGGCGGCGACCAGGCCCGAACCGGCCAGCGCGAGCGGACGGCGCCGCGACGCGGCCGCGGCGGCCAACACGAGCTGGGCCACCGACATCGGCCACGGGATCGACAGCCGGCCGTCCGGGCCGAGCGCGGTGGCGTAGTCCGGGCTCAGGTCACCCGTCACGGCCACCACGGCGCCGAGCAGCGACAGGGCGGTCAGGGTCACCACGGCGACCGGAACGGTCAGGCGGGTCGTTCTCATCGGCACATCCTTCGCTCCTCGTTCGGGACCACTTCAGCAGACCCGGTCCTGCTTGGTACGCACTTGCGGCCGGCTTGGGCCGGCTGCGGGACCAGGCCGCGGACCGAGCACTAGATTCGCCGCCATGTCACGGGTCGCGTTCGTCGGACTGGGCCGGATGGGCCGCGGGATGGCCGGTCGCCTGCTCGACGCCGGGCACCAGGTCGTGGTGCACAACCGGACGCCGGAGCGGGCCGACGACCTGCTGGCTCGCGGGGCGCTGTGGGCCGACAGCCCCGCCTCGGCCGCCCTCGACGCGGACGCGGTCGTCGTGATGGTGAGCGACGACGAGGCGTCCCGCCGGGTCTGGACCGCGCCGGACGGCGTCCTGGCGGGAGCACCGGCCCAGGGGGCACTGGCGGTGGAGTGCTCGACCCTGTCCAGCGGCTGGGTCCGCGACCTGGCCGCCGCGGTGCGGGCCCGCGGCCTGCGCTACCTCGACTGCCCGGTCACCGGCCTCCCCGAGGCGGCCGCCGACGGCGCCCTGACCCTGCTGGTCGGGGCCGACCCGGCCGACCTGGCCGCCGCGGAGCCGGTGCTGGCACCGCTGTCGGGCGAGCGACTGCACTTCGGTCCGGTCGGTGCCGGCACGGCGTACAAGCTGGTCGTCAACCTCATGGGCGCGGTCCAGATCGCCGGCGCCGCGGAAGGGCTGGCCCTGGCCGAGCGCGCTGGGCTCGACCTCGACCAGGTCGCCCGGGCGATCGCTGCCGGCCAGGCGGCCAGCCCCCAGGTGGTGCGCAACAGCCGCCGGATGGCCGACGGCGACCACGACGAGGTGGTCTTCTCCGGCCGGCTGCGGCGCAAGGACGCGGCGTACGCCGTGGCGCTGGCCGACGAGCTCGGAATCGGTGCGCCGTTCGGCCGGACCGCTCTCGATGGGCTGGACCGGCTGCTCGCCGCCGGGCTCGGCGACCGCAACGAGAGCAGCATCATCGAGATCGCCCGCCGAGCCTGACGGCCCGGCGTCGCCTCGGCACGCGGTCCCTCAGCGCTCGACGAGCGCGAAGACGGCCTCCCACTGGGCGAGCACCTGGTCCGGCGCGAAGCGCGTGATGCTCGTCCGGGCCGCCGCGCCGTAGGCGCGACGCAAGGCCTCGTCGCCCATCAGCCGGTCGAGCCCGTCGGCCAGGGCGTCGACGTTGCGCGGCGGCACCACGATGCCGTCGACGCCGTCGGTCACCATCTCGCGCACCCCCGGCGCGCAGTCGAAGGCGACCACGGCGAGCCCGCACGCCATGCCCTCGGCGAGTGCCATCGGCAGGCCCTCGTGGATCGACGAGAGGGCGAACACCGACGACCCGACCAGGGCCTGCTCGATGTCGTCGGCCAGGCCGGGCAGCTCCACCCGGCCGGCCAGCCCGACCGCGGCGGCCTGCTTCTCCAGCGCGCCCTGCAGCGGCCCGGTGCCGTAGATCCGCAGCACCCAGTCCGGGTGCCGGTCGGCGACCTTCGCGAAGGCGTCGACCAGCCGGTCGTAGCCCTTCTCGGGGGCCAGCCGGCCGGCGGCGACGACGGCGGGGTTGGTCAGGTCGCTCGAGCGCTCCGGGTAGAACGACAGCGAGTTGTGCATGACCCCGACGTTGTTGAACCCCTCGAGCTCGAAGCGCGAGGCGTCGTGCTCCGTGAGCAGCAGCAGCAGGTCGACGTCGCGGTACCACTGCTGGACCCGTTCCCAGCGGGTCGAGCCGAGGGTGGCGTCGAACGACTCGTGGCTCATGCCGATGACGTGCAGGTGGTCGGTCTCGGCCGGCCCGACCCAGTTCATCGACCAGATCTGCATGCACACCACGACGCCGTCGTCGACCTCGGCGAACACCGCCGACAGCCGGTCGACCGCGGCCCGGCGGGCGGTGTCGTGCGCCTCGCGGGCAGCTCGGACCCTCGGGTCGAGACGGGCCTTGAGGCCGGTCGCCTTGGGCGCCGCGGGTTCCCTCTCCTCGTTGAGGGTCAGCCACCGGTAGGGCCGGTGCCCGTAGTCGTGGACCTCGACGGCGTGCTGGATCCCGACGACGGTGACGCGGTGACCTCGCTCGTGCAGCATCGTCGCGAGGTTGTGGGTCACCCGCTGGACGCCGCCGAGCTCCTCGACGTTGTTGGCGACGAGGAAGACGTCGCGCGGCCGGTCGGTCCGCGTCACGAACGGCCCTTGCGGAAGAACTCGTCGACGACGTGCTCGGCCGACCTTCCGGTCTCGTACTCGCAGAAGCGTCGCCGGAACTCGGCGTACCGCTCGGCGTACTTCTCGACGTCGTCGTCGACGGCCCTCAGTGCCTCGACGAGGGCGTCGGTGGTCTCGACCAGCGGTCCCGGTGCGATCTCCGGCAGGTCGAGGTACGTGCCACGCTCGTCGCGCACGTAGTCCTCGTAGTCGTAGGTGAAGAACACCATCGGCTTGCCGGTGTTGGCGAAGTCGAACATCACCGACGAGTAGTCGGTGACGAGGACGTCGGCGACGAGCATCAGCTCGGTCACGTCGTGGTGCTTCGACACGTCGGCGGCGAACGGGGCGAACCGGTTGGACAGCTTGTAGGTGTCGAGGTAGTGGGTTCGCAGCAGGAGGAACGCGTCGTCGCCGAGCGCGCGCCGCGCCTGCTCCAGGTCGATCGGCAGGTCGTACGGCGTCTCGAGCCTCCTGGCCCGGTCGCGGAAGGTCGGGCAGTAGAGGACCAGCCGACGGTCGGCCGGCAGGCCGAGCTCGTGCTTCTTCGCGTCGACCCACTCCTGGTCCACGCCGCGCACCAGGAGGTCGTTGCGCGGCAGGCCCTTGCGCACCAGCGGACCGCTGTAGCCGTAGGACTTCACGAAGGTCTCGACGAAGTACTCGCTGGGTACGAGCAGCGCGCTCCAGCGCTTCATCATGGCCTTGTGCACGCGCCGCGTCGCGGCGCCGGCCCGCTCCAGGGCCGGCGAGTCGAAGCCCATCCGCTTCAGCGGGGTCCCGTGCCAGGTCTGGACGTACGTCGTCTCCGGACGCCGCGAGTACGTCCGGGGGAAGCCCTGGTTGTCGACCCACAGCTCGGCCCGCGCCATGTCGTGCACGTAGCGCCAGCTGTCACGGCGCACGAGCCGGCAGTCGGTCGGGAAGCCGTCGGTACGCCGGGCGTAGGACCACACCGGCCGGACACCGAGCCGGTCCAGCCCGGCCTCGACGGCGGCCTCGTAGATGTAGCGCGGGCTGTCGGAGTACTGCTTGCCCATGTGCGACTCGAACACCACGAGGCCGCGCTGCACCGGCAGCCGCCGGAACACCTTGTAGGCGAGCGTCTTGAGCGCGGTGTTGTTGCCGACGGCCTTGCTGGAGCGCCACCGCACCGAGTGGCGGGCCCGGCCCCCCAGCCGGCTGGCCCGCTCGACGGCAAGGGTCACGCCGGTGTCCGGTGCCTGCTGGAAGGCCAGGTTGAGCTTCGTGGTGACGAACGGCTCGACCCATCCCGGGGCGACTCCGCCGAGGCGCCCGCGCACCCGGACCGGCCGCCCGGAGACCATCGCCGGGTCGATCGAGAACGTCGTGACGTTCGTCTCGTCGCCCTTGGTGATCTCCAGCCGCAGGTCCCACACCGGCTCCCGCTGGTCGAGCGGTCCGAGCGCTCCGGCGAGGTCGACGACGGTGCGGTAGCGAAGCCGGTCACCCTCCAGCGACCAGTCCGGCACCGCGTGGGTGCGCCGGGTCGCGCCACCCCGGTTACGCACCGACACCTGCAGCCGGAGGTCGTCGCCGGAGCCGAGCCGGCCCAGCTGGTTGACCACCTCACCCTCGAGGTGAAGGCGGCTGCCCTCGACGCGGGCTGCGGTGACGTCGTTGAACAGGTTCAGCCGGGTGAACGGCAGCCGGTGGAAGCCCATGTCGGTGACGTCCATGACCGCGCGGTCCTCGGCCGTGTCGAGGTACTTCGCCGTCCAGTAGACCCGGCCCTCCCGCTCGACGAGGTCGGTCGAGAGCTTGAAGCCGTAGCGCAGGTAGTCGACGCAGCGCAGCGTCTCCTCGACGTCCAGCCGCCGGATCATCGCGACGCAGATCCGCTCCAGCGGATAGGTCATGGCAAGGGTCTCGTCGCTGATCGTCGCGCAGTAGTCGGCCGCCAGCTGGACGAACCGCTGCTGGTAGTCGGCGTCGCGGTGCGCGAGGTCGGTGAGGTAGAGCTTGAGGTCGTGGCGGACGAACTTGAAGTCCTTCCAGACCTTGAGGTCGGCGGCGTCGTTCTCGCGCAGGTACTCGTCCATCATCCGGTGCACCGCGACGCGGTCCCGGAAGTTCTCGAACTCGTGCCGGCGCTGGGTGATGGATGCCTCCTCGGCGTCCTCCACCACCCGCCAGTAGTAGACGTCGTTGGGGATGACCGCGATGCCCTCGGCCTGGCAGTAGACCTCGGTGGAGAACAGCGAGTCCTCGTAGTGGACGCCCTCAGGGAACCGGATCGCGTGCCGGTCGAGGAACTCGCGCCGGTAGATCTTGTTGGTCGACAGCGGGTCGAAGAACAACGCGGGGTTCTCCCGGACACCGCGGTAGAACGCCCGGCCGGCGGCGAACAGGTCCTTCGCCCACGGGGTCTGCCGGCCCTTGGTGAGGTTCTCCCGGATCACCCGGCCGGCGACGACGTCGGCGCCGGTGCGCTCCGCGGCCACCAGCATGTTCTTGCAGGCGTGCCGCTCGTAGTAGTCGTCGCTGTCGAGGAACATGACGTAGCGGCCGCGAGCCCGGTCCATGCCGGTGTTGCGCGGCCGGCTGCAGCCGCCGCTGTTCTCCGTGAGCCGGACCACCGTGATCCGGCCGTCCTCGCGAGCCAGCTCGTCTGCGACGTCGGCGGACCCGTCGGTGGACGCGTCGTCTACCACGAGGACCTCGAGGTTGCGCAGCGTCTGGTCGAGGACCGAGCGCAGCGCCCTCGGCAGGTTCGCGCGGTCGTTGAAGCAGATGACGACCACCGACACGTCCGGGGCGTCCACGGGCAGCACTCCTCCTCGTCCACAGGTCGTGTCGGCAGCCACCAACTCTAGGCGGCCCACCTGAACGTCAGATGACCGGCGGTCGGCCGGCGCGCGTGAGCCGCCACGCCGTCCGCCAGCGCATCGGCCGCCGTTCGCCGGCGCCCGGGCCCCAGCCCTCGCGGAACCCGGAGAACCACACCGCGAGCAACCTCGGCGAGCGCAGCCGGAGCACGGTGACCACCGTCCAGACACCCAGGTAGACGACGAGCAGCGGCCCCGGCAGGTTCCGCCGCGCCACCCAGACGCGGTTCCTCGCGTTGTTGCGGTAGTAGACGTCGTGCCTCGCCGGTGACGTGGCCGGGTGGTTGACCACCACGTCCGGCTCGTACCAGGTCACGTGCCCGGCGTCCCACAGCTTCCAGACCAGGTCGATGCTCTCGTGACCGTAGAAGAAGTGCCCCGGCCAGCCGCCGGCCTCCTCGAAGGCCGCCCGGCGCACGACGAAGGTGCCCTCCCAGACCCAGCCGACGACGCCGGGGCGCAACGGGTCCCGCCCGCCCGGTCGGGGCACCCACCGCGTGGGTGCGGGCTTACCGGTGGGGTCCACCGGGCGGGGCTGCACGGCAGCGATCCGACGGTCGCGCTCGAGGACGGCGCACAGCCGCGCCAGGACGTCCTCGGTCGGCAGGTAGGCGTCGTCGTCGTAGAAGAACAGCACCTCCCCGCGCGCCTCGGCGGCACCGACGTTGCGGCCCTCGGGGATGCCGACGTTCTCCGGCAGGTGCACGGTGCGCACCCCGTCGGGGAGGCCGACCGGCTGCCAGCCGTTGCCGACCACCACGACGTCCAGGTCGACACCCTGCTGCGCGAGCAGCGACTCGAGGGCGCGCGGGAAGTCGACCGGACGGGTGCCCATGCTCAGGACCACCGCCCCGACGGTCGGGCGGGTCACCGGAGCCGGCTCGAGCTGAGGACGGCGGCAAGGTGCCCGAGCACGGTCACGGCCGCGACCGGCACGAGCACCGCGACGAGCACCCGCGTCGCGTCCAGGCCGCCACCGGACGCGGCGTCCACGACGCCGGCAACCAGTGCCAGCAGCGTCATCTCGATCGAGTGGAACACCCGGTGGAACGGCACGAACCTCGCCAGCGCGCGCAGCCGGGCGACCGACGAGACGCGCGGCGCGGCCTCCTCCGCTCGGTCCTGCAGCCGGGGCAGGTCGTTCGCCGCCCGGGCGATGTGCACCGCGTCGTTGAGCGACTTGTTCACGAGGACGAGCACGGCGAGGACCGCTCCCAGGGTGGTCCACCCCCCGAGCGACCCGAACCCGCCGTCGGCGCGCACCCCGAGCGCCAGCGGGATCGCGGTCTCGGCCACCGTGTGACCCAGCTTGTCGAGGAAGAACCCCACCGGCGAGAAGGTCTGCCGCCAGCGCGCCACCTCGCCGTCGCAGCAGTCCCAGAGCATCTGCAGCTGGCCGAGCAGGGCGGCCAGCACGGCGCCCATCAGCCCCGGGACCAGCAGCGCGGCGCCGGCCGCGGCACCGGTGACGATCATCAGGACGGTGACGCCGTTCGCCGTGATGGCCGTCCCGAGCAGGACCCGGGTGACGTACGGCGACAGGCGGCGCTGGTAGAGGTCGCCGGTCCAGTGCTCGGCGTTGCGCCGCCCGGTCACCGACGGCGGCTGGGTCACCGCGCGCAGCTCGGCGATGCTCGGGCGCTCAGGCACCGGCAGCTCCTTCGCTCGGGTCGGCATCGGTGACGAGGTCGTCATGGGACCGCACCTCGCGCAGCAGCCGCGCCGGCTCGGCCCCGAGGAAGAGGATGCCGAGGCCGGCCGCGAGCAGCCACACGCCCCCCTCGCCGACCCCTTCGTCCGCGGTACCCACGCCGGCGAGCACCGCCACCACCAGCACCCGGCCGACGACGCCGAGACCGAGCAGCCGGGTGACCGGTCCGGGCGGTCGAAGACCCTGCAGCACCCGGTACAGCCCGTCGTAGTGGTGCGACGCCACCACGAGCAGCAGCGCGAACGTGGCGGCACCGGCCGACCCGCCGGGGAGCGCAGCCGTCAGGCCGAGCACGGCGGAGTACTCGACGACCCGCAGCAGCGCGGGCCGGACCCACAGGAATCGCTGCCGGCCGTGCACGCCGCCGGCGACCAGGTCCTCGACCGCGGGCGGCAGCAGCGGCGCGCCGTCGACCTGGGCACGCACGATCTCGTGCTCCCGGGGCGAGACCGGCCCCGGCCGCCAGGCACGGGTCCGCAGGGTGCGGCCCGCACCGACGTAGAGGAGCGAGCCGAGGCCGAGCAGGAGGAGCACGGCGAGGCCGACGCTGGGCAGCCCGGCCAGCGCGAAGACCGACAGCACGGTCCAGCGCTCGCCGATGCCGAGGTGCAGGACCTTCTTCAGCCAGCCGACCGCCGGGCGGCCCGCTGAGGCGCGCCGGCTGAGCTGGACCGCCCGTGGCGCCGCCGCCACGTCGACGCCGCTGTCCGCTGCGCCTGCCGGGTGGGCCGGGTCGGCGGGGTCACCGAGCGGAGCGGTCACGGTCTCGGCCTCGCGCAGGCCCTTGACGGCCGTGAACGTGTAGTCCGTCGCGTGGCGCGCGGTCTGCAGCGTGAGCATCGCGGCCGCCAGCAGCCAGCCCGTGCGGCCGGCGTCAGCTCCCCAGGCGAGCCCGCCGTAGCAGGCGAACTCCTTGAGCCGGTCCGTCGACGCGTCCAGCCAGGCGCCGACCGGCGAGAACATGCGCCGGTAGCGCGCCACGTCGCCGTCGACGCAGTCGACGACGAGGGACAGCTGCAGCAGGACCGCGCCCGCGACCAGAGCCGGCCTGCTGCCGACGGCGAACGCGGCGGCGGCGGCGAGGCCGACCACGACCGAGAGCAGCGTGACCTGGTTCGGCGTCAGGCCGAGCCGCAGCGCGACGGGCGTGAGGCGACGGGCCAGCGGCCGGTGCACGAAGGTCGCGACGAACGCGTCCTCCGCCTTGGCCGCCCGCCGGAACCGGACCGCGTGCACGGCGGCCGGATCCATGGCGTCCAGCCGCGACTGCACCTCCCGGGCGGCCTCGTCGTCGCCGCGGGCCCACGGCCACGGGTCGAGCAGCACCGCACCGACGCGGACACCGCTGCGGACCAGCCCCAGCACGAGGTACGCCGTGGGGTCACCGGTCCAGCCCCGCTCCCGGGCGAGCGCGGCCAGCTCGCCCGCCACCGCGGCCGCCGCCTCGCGGTCGCCCGCACCCACGCGCACCGCGCCGGTGAAGGTCGTCTCGACCGGGTCGGCGGCGTGCGCCGGTGTCGCCACGGCGACGACGCGAGCGGCCCGCACCCGGAGGTCGGCCGCGTCCGCGGACCCCCGGCTCGCGAGCACCGCCGTGCCAGGGCGCGGGTCGTCGGCCAGGTCCGCGAGCGCCTCGGGGTGCCGCTGCAGGTCGGAGGGCACCAGCAGCAGCGGCCCGGACCCGGACGTGATCGCGTCGCCGAGAGCGGCCAGTCCGGTCGCCAGGTCCGTCGCGGGACCGAGGACGACCGGGCGTTGCCGCGCGACGCCTCCTCCGCCGCTCGCCCCGCGCCCCGTCGCCGGCCGACGAGTGGTCACAGGTACTGGGCCCGCCGGGCCTCGATGTCGGCGCGGTAGAGCGCCAGCGACTCCTCGATGGGGGCGTCAGCGACGAGGGTGCCGCCCTGGAGGTAGAGGCCACGGGTGCAGAACCGCTTGAGGTCGCCCTCGTTGTGCGACACCAGGAACAGCGTGCGGCCGCCGGACAGGAGCTCCTGCATCCGCAGGTAGCACTTCTCGCGGAAGGCCCGGTCACCGACCGCGAGCACCTCGTCGACCAGCACGATCGGCTCGTCCAGCGTGGTGATGACGGAGAACCCGAGTCGCACCTTCATGCCCGACGAGAAGTGCCGGAAGGGGGTGTCGAGGAAGTCGCCGACCTCGGCGAAGTCGACGATCTCGTCGAACTTCGCGGCGATCTGCTTCTTGGACAGGCCGTGCAGCCCCGCGGTGAGCCAGATGTTGTCGCGGGCGGTGAGGTCGCCCTCGAACCCACCGGTGACCTCGATGAGTGGCGCGACCCCGCCGTTCACGCGGATCTTCCCGGCGTCCGGGAGGAGGACGCCGGCGATGAGCTTGAGCAGCGTGCTCTTGCCCTGCCCGTTGCCGCCGACCAGGCCGACGGCTTCGCCCTGCTCGATCTGGAAGCTCACGTTGCGCAGCGCCCAGAACTCGTGGTGCTTGCGCTTCTTGCCCGTGCCCTTCGCCCCCTTGCCACCCCCCGGCCGGTCCGGCCGGTCCGGCCGGTCGCGCCGCCCGGGACGGTCCGCCCGGGGCCGTCTCACCGGCGTGACCGGCTGGTCGGGGGCCGCCGCCGCGGCGGGCGTGGCGAACATGTCGCGCAGCCGCTTGTTGCGCCGCTTGTTGCGCGCGAAGTGGATGCCGAGGTTGCGGGCCTCGATGACGAAGGGCACCTAGATCTCCTTGAGGACGCGGCCTTCGAGCCGCCGGAACACGTAGACGCCCAGCACGAAGACGAGCACGGAGACAGCAGCGGCGATGACGACCGGCGTCCACCCCGACCACTGGTCGGGGAAGAAGGAGATCCGGTAGAGGTCGAAGATCCCGGCGAGCGGGTTGAGGAGGAAGAGGTCGCCGGCCGGGCCGAGGCGGTCCGACTCGGTCACGTCCTTGAGGCCGTAGATGACCGGCGAGAAGTAGAAGAGCAGCCGCATGACGATGCGCATCAGCCGTTCGACGTCGCCGTACATCACGGACAGCGGCGCGAGGATCAGGCCGGCACCGGTGAGCAGCAGCGTCTGCAGCACCACCGCCAGCGGGACGTAGACGACCTGCCAGTGCAGCTCGGCCCGCGACAGGAGCGCGAAACCGGCGAGCACCGGCATGGCGTACATGAACTCGGCGAACTTGGACCCGACGGTGCGCAGCACCCAGATCTCGCGCGGCAGGTTGGTCGACCGGACCAGCTTGGAGTCCTTGGTCAGGGACTTCATCGACGAGCGGAGCACCGCGTTGGTCCACTGCCACGGCAGCATGCCGCAGAGCAGGAAGACGATGTAGGGGTCCTCGCCGATCTGGCGGGTCATGATCTTCGTGAAGACCAGCCAGTAGACACCGGCCATGGCCAGCGGCTCGAGGATCGACCAGACGTAGCCCAGCACCGAGTCGGCGTACTTGACCTTGAGATCGCGGACGACCAGCAGGGACAGGACGCGCCGGTGGTCCCACAGGGTGCCGAGCCGCGCCGGCACCACCTGACCAGCCACGACACTCCTACCGGTCTCTCGCCTGACGGACGAGGAACGCTACCACCGGCGGCGTGAACGACCCGGTGCCGCGGTCGCCCCCGGACGGCGTCCGTCAGGGCGTGAAGCGCTCGACGAATGCGTCGACGGAGCGCTGGACGGCGGCCGCGTCGAGGTCGAGGTGCTCGAGGATCGTGTAGCGGTCGGGCCGGGTCGTCGGCGCGAGCACGACCGCCTCGGCGAGCTGCTCGGCCGTCAGGCCGAGGTCGGCCGGCAGCCGCGGCAGGTCGTGCCGCCGCAGGCAGGCGTCGACCAGTGCGGCCGACTCGACGTCTCCGCGCAGGAAGAAGGAGTAGAGGGCGCCGACGCCGGCGAGCTCGCCGTGGTTGCCGGCTCCGGGGAAGAGCGCGTCGACGGCGTGCAGGATCTCGTGGTCGCCGCCGCTGCACGGCCGGCTCGACCCGGCGGCTGCCATCGCGATTCCGGACAGGACGAGCGCCTCCGCGAGCGCGGTGAGGAAGCTGTCCGACTCGATGCCGTCGGTGCGGTGCAGGACGGACTCGGCGGCGGTGCGCGCGAACGTCACGGCCAGGCCGTCGACCGGCTCGCCGCGCTCGTCGCCGGCCAGCCGCCAGTCCGCGATCGCCGACAGGTTCGACACGACGTCACCGACGCCGGACCGGACCATCCGCGGCGGGGAGGACCGGACGTAGTCGAGGTCGACCACCACGGCCATCGGCAGGCCGACACCGAACGAGCCCTTGCCGCCCTCGTGCAGCAGGGAGCTGACCGGCGACGCGATGCCGTCGTGCGCCAGGTTGGTGGCGACGGCCACCATCGGCAGCGCCAACCGGGTGGCGGCGTACTTGGCGACGTCGAGCGTGCGGCCGCCGCCGATCCCGACGAGGGCGTCGTAGTTCTTCCCCCGAAGCTCGGCCTGCAGGTCCCCGGCCGCCTCGAGGCTGCCGCCGCGGACCGTGAAGACGTCGGCGTTGGCCAGGGCCGGCTGCAGCGCCTCGACGACGGCCTCGCCCTGGCCGGGGCCGACAGCGATCGCGACGTGCCCGTCGGCGGAGATCCGCCGGTCCGCGAGGAGGTCGCCCAGGCCCGACACCGCACCGGCCCGGATGTCGATGAACAGCGGGCTCAGCAGCATCCGGGCTAGTAGTGGCACGCGATCTCCCGCGCCTTCGCGAGGTCGTCGTGGTTGTCGACCTCGACCCAGCTCACGGCACCGATCGGCGCGACCCCCACCTCGCCGCCGGTGTCGACCAGCGTCTGGTAGCCGTCCTCGTAGTACAGGTCGGGGTCGCGCCGCCAGGTCGCCTCCAGCGCAGTCGCCAGCGCCGACGCGGCCGACGCCTCGACCAGAGTGGCGCCGATGTACTCCCCCGTCGCCTCCGCCGGGTCCATCAGCTTCGTGATCCGGCGCATCCGGCCGGCCTCGTCGACGACGACCTTCATCTCCTCCTCGGCGAGGGACTTCTGGTCGTCCAGCGCGAGCAGGATGCCGGCGGCGCCGTCCTGCTCGCGGGCCGCGAGCAGGGTCCGCTCGATGCTGACCGGGTGGACGGTGTCGCCGTTGACCAGCAGGGCACCCTGGGCGAAGTGGTCACGGGCCAGCCACAGCGAGTAGCAGTTGTTCCACTCCTCGGCCTTGTCGTTGTGCACGAGCGTGAGCCGGACGCCGTGCCGCTCCTCCAGCGCCGCCTGCCGCGACTCCACCGCCTCGGCGCGGTAGCCCACGACGACCGTAACGTCGGTCAGCCCGACCTCGGCGAGGTTCCCGAGGGCGATGTCGAGGATCGTGGTCTCGCCGTCGACGGGCACCAGTGCCTTGGGCAGCGTGTCCGTGTAGGGGCGGAGCCGCCGGCCGGCACCCGCCGCCAGCACCATGCCGATCATCAGGGCGGGACCTCTCCGTGGGGGCAGCGCGACCCCCGGACGGTATCGTCCCCCGCAGGGCGATGCCGTCGGTGGGCGCACGGCGTCCGCCGCACCGACCCTTCGTCAGCAGCCCGTGCCAGGAGGACCCGACGTGTCCCAGACGCCCGACGCCAGTGTGAGCCGCGCCGCGGCGCGACGCATGGTCCGGGCGCTCCGCTGGCGGGCCCGGCGGGCCCGGGCCGCGCTAGCCCTCAAGCTGGCGCCGGACTCCTTCGTGCCGCAGATGGCCGCCGCCCGCATCCCGGTGGACGCCGAGGTGGCCGTCTACTACGCGGACAGTCCCGAGCGGGTCTACCAGCTCGACCAGTGGCTCCCGGTGCTCGAGAAGCTCTCGACCACGCACCGGGTCGTCCTCATCCTGCGCGACATCCGCACGCTCAAGGACGTGCAGAACCGCACCACGCTGCCCGTGGTCTGCATGACGACCTTCCTCGACCTGATGAACCTCTACGACAGCGGCGAGTTCAAGATCGGCATCTACGTCAACAACGGGCAGCGCAACTTCCAGTCGCTCAACAACCCGCGCATGCTGCACGTGCACGTCAACCACGGCGAGAGCGACAAGCTGTCCAGCTTCTCCAACCAGGTCAAGGCCTACGACCGGGTGTTCGTCGCCGGGCCGGTGGCCGTCGAGCGATACCGCGAGGCGCTCATCGCCTTCGACGACAGCAAGGTCGTGCCGGTCGGCCGCCCGCAGCTGGACCTCGACTTCACCCCCGAGCTGCCGGCGTCGACCCGCCGTACCGTGATGTACGCCCCCACCTGGGAGGGCGAGAGCGAGTCGAACAACTGGACGTCGGTCGACTGCTTCGGCGTACAGATCGTGACGGCCCTCCTGTCCCTCCCCGACGTGCGGGTCGTCTACAAGCCGCACCCCAGGGTTCCCACCTCGCTGCACCCCGGCGTGCGCTCGGCGCACCGGAAGATCACGTCGTTGATCACCAAGGCTGCCGAGGGTGATCCGGCAGCGGGCCACCTGGTCCGGCTGGACGGCAACATCCTGGCGATGTTCGGCCGGTGCGACGCGCTCGTCGGCGACATCTCCAGCGTCACCCTGGACTTCCTCTACCTCCAGGCCGATGCCCCGATCTTCCTCACCGACCGGCGCGACGACCGCGAGCTGCTGGCCAGTGACACGCCGCTCACCGAGGGCGCCGACATCGTCGACTCCACGACGATCGACGGCTTCGCGTCGGCGATGGCCGACGCGCTGACGAACGACAAGCGTCGCGAGGACCGGGCCCGCACGCGCACGCACTACTTCGGCGACCTCGGTCCGGGCGACAGCTCGCGGATGTTCGAGAAGGCCGTCGCCGAGCTGATCGCGGAGCGCGACCGGCTGCTCGCCGGCCACCGTCGGGTGACCACCGGCGACGTCGATGAGCACGACTGAGGTCCAGCGCTTCCTCGTCGCGACGCCGACGCTGCTCGGTCACCGCGGTCTCGGCAAGGGCACCGTCGACGGCCGCACCGAGAACACCGTCGCCTCCATGCTCGGAGCCCTCGACGCCGGTGCCGACGGCCTGGAGGTCGACGTCGCGCGCACCTCGGACGGCGCCCTGGTGGTCAGCCACGACCCGGTCCTCCCGGACGGCCGGTTCCTCGTGGACGTGGACGCGACCGACGCCACGGCCGCCGGCCTCGTGCTGCTGGCGGAGCTGCTCGACACCGTCCCGGCCGGCGTACCGGTCGACCTGGACCTCAAGTCGGTGCTCGAGGACGCCACCGACGCGACGAGCCACCAGACCCACGCGCTGCTCGCGCCGCTGGTCGCATCGGAGGTACGCCGACGGCCGGTGCTCGTGACGTCGTTCGACCCGGCCGCGCTGCTCCGGCTGCGCGAGGCCGTCCCCGAGGCGGCGTACGGGCTGCTGGCATGGGTCGACTTCCCGCTCCGGCACGCGGTGGCGACAGCGGCCGGGCTGGGGCTGGACCTGGTCGGCCTGCACCACGGGTCGTTCGGGCCGAACCGGGTGGAGAGCGGACCCGTGCACCGGCCGCCCGAGGTGAGCGTGGACATCGCCCACCAGGCGGGGCTGCAGGTGCTCGCCTGGTGCCCGGAGCCCGGCGTCGCGGCCGGCCTGGTGGCTGCGGGCGTCGACGCCCTGGTCGTCAACGACGTACCCGCCGCCGTCGCCGCCCTCCGCTGACAGGTCCCGGAGCCCGGCGCAGCGAGCGGGGCGAGGTGAGGAAGCCGATCCCCCACGCACCGTGCATGGTGGCGAGCACCGGCGGCAACCAGGCCCGCGACCGCGGCGGCAGCCCGCGCCCGACCAGGGTGGCGCCCACCAGCACTCCCGCGACGTAGCCGGCCGGTACGACGAACGCCGGCCGCCAGCCGGCCAGGCCGACGGCCGTCCCGGCGACCACGCCGACCACGGCCGCCGGCGGCGCGAGGTAGCGCAGGTTCGCGGTGCCCACGTGCTCGCGCATGACGACGCGCCGCCAGCGGCCGTAGTCGCGGTACTGCTTCGCCAGCGCTCGCAGGGTCGAGCGCGGGCGGTACGAGACGCGCATGGCGGGCGTGAACCACACGAGGCCGCCGCCCTCCCGGATCCGGTGGTTGAGCTCCCAGTCCTGGGCGCGGAGGAAGGACTCGTCGTAACCACCGAGCCGGTCCAGCACCTCACGCCGGAACGCCCCGAGGTAGACCGTCGGCGCCGGGCCCTCCTCGCCCCCCGTGTGGAAGCTCGCCTGGCCGACACCGATCGGGCTGGTCATCGCCGCGGCGACCGCCCGCTCGAAGTCCGTGACCCCCTCGGCGGACATCAGGCCGCCGACGTTGTCGGCGCCGGTGCGGCGCAACGTCTCGACGGCCACCCGGACGTAGTCGGCGGGCACCAGTGCGTGCCCGTCCAGCCGCACCACGAGGTCGTGCTGTGCGGCGGCGATCGCCAGGTTCAGGGCGGCGCCGGTCGCGCCGGTCGGGTTGGCCACCGTCCGCACCCGGGGGTCCTCTGCTGCCAGCGCGGCCGCGATCTCGTCCGTCCGGTC
This sequence comes from uncultured Actinomycetota bacterium, assembly GCA_963746175.1. Classification (GTDB taxonomy): domain Bacteria; phylum Actinomycetota; class Actinomycetes; order JACCUZ01; family JACCUZ01; genus CAVVAH01. The sequence continues at coordinate 200,302 of CAVVAH010000004.1, forward strand.
GTGCGACGGTCCGAGAGCCAGCACCAGCTCGAGCGGACCGGCGTAGTCCTGCCCGAGCACGGTGCCGGCGGCGGTGCGCAGGTGCCGCTCCTCGTCGAGCACCGGCATGACGACCGAGACACCCGGCCAGCGGGGCTCGGTCGGCGCGGCGTCGACGCTGGGTTCCATGGCGCCGCACACGCTATCCGAGCACCGAACGGCGGCCCGCGCCGTACGGCGTGGCACCAGGGCGGTCCCGTGCACCAGACCTAGCCTGGCCGCGACGAGTCAGCCCGCCCGCTGCGCACCACGCAGCCGCCTCCGCCGCCGGAAGGTCCGAGAACGCCGATGTCCACGCCGACCGGGGCCCCGCCGGCCCTGCCGCCGCAGCTCGACCCGCGCGGGCGCACCGCGCCGGCCCCGCGGCCACCGCGGACCGGCCGGCGGCCACCGACGCGCGTCAGCCGCATCGCGCGGCGGCTGGTGCTCGTCGTCGCGGTGCTGACCACGCTCGGCGTCCTCGCGGCCAGCGCGTCCGGCTACGCGCTGCTCTCGTGGTCGACGCGCAGGATCGACCGGGTGGACGCCTTCGCCGGGCTCACCGACAGGCCGCCGGCCAGCGCCGCGGGCTCCACCACGTTCCTGCTGGTCGGCTCCGACGGCCGCACCGGCATGTCCCGCGCCGACATGAAGCGGCTGCACGTCGGCAACGAGTCGACGGCGGCCGGCCGCCGGGCCGACACGATGCTGCTCGTCCACGTGTCGGCGCGGCACGGCACGGTCGACGTGGTCAGCCTGCCGCGGGACTCGTACGTCACCGTCCCGGCTCACCTGGCCACCGACGGCGGCCAGGTGCGGGAGCGGCGCAACAAGCTCAACGCGGCCTACGCCTTCGGTGGGCCGTCGCTGACCGTCGCCACCATCGAGCGGTCCACCGGGGTGCGCGTCGACCACTACCTCGAGGTCGACTTCCTGGGCTTCGTCCGGCTGGTCGACGCGGTCGGCGGGGTGGACGTCTGCAGCACCACCCGGCTCCGCGACCGGAAGGCCGGCCTCCGTCTGCCTGCCGGCGTGAGCCATGTCGACGGCGAGACCGGCCTCGCCTACGTCCGCGCGCGACACCTCGACGCCCGCGCCGACCTGGGGCGGGTGGAGCGCCAGCAGCGGTTCCTCGCCGCGATGGTCGACCGGGCCACCAGCCGTGACGTCCTGCTCGACCCGCGCGCCCTGGTCCGCTTCCTCGACGCCGCCCTGTCCGCGGTCCGCGCGGACCCTGGTCTGACCGAGGACGAGCTGGTGAAGCTCGGCACCCGGCTGCGGCACGTGTCCGGCGACGACATCCGGTTCCGGACCGTTCCGGTTGCCAACCCGTCGTACCGCTCGCCGAACGCGGGTGCGGTGGCCCTGTGGGACCCCGCGGCAGCTCAGGCAGTGTTCACCTCGATGCGCGACGACACCGCGCGGCCGCACCGCGGCAGAGCCCGCGCCGAACGGCCCACGATCGCACCGGCCGGTGTGCACGTGCGGGTCTACAACGGCGGCGGCACCCCCGGCCTCGGCTCGCGGGCGAGCGCCGACCTCGCGGCCGAGGGCTTCACCGTCGACGGCCCGGCGGCGAACTGGAGCCGCACCGGCGTCGCCGCCACGACGATCCGCTTCGACGCCCGCTACACCGAGAGCATCAAGACCGTGGCCGCGGCGCTGCCCGGCGCGAGGCTCGTGCCGGTGGCCGGGCTGGGGCGCACCATGGAGGTCGTGGTGGGCACGGCGTACGCCGGGACGAAGGCCGTCCGCGTGAGCGCCGCGTCACCCACCGACACGGGTGTACGCACCGCGGGTGACCACGTCTGCTCCTAGGGCGTGTCTCAGGTTTCGGCCGGCGGTTGGCGGGCATCCCGGCCCTCGACAGCGTCTGCCGGGGGCCGGCTGCCGAACTCTTCCCGCAGCGCACGACACGAGCACGCGCAGCGTGCGGGAGGAGCTCTGCCATGCCCGAGAAGGACACGACCCCGCTGACGGACGCCGAGCTCGCGGCCGAGGCCGGCACCGCACTGCCGCCCAAGGAGGTCATCTCGCTGCTCGACCTCAACGCCGACCTCGACCTCGGCCTCGACGTCGCAGCGCCGATCGACCTCGCGATCGCGGCCAACGCGAACGTCGCGGCCCCGATCAACGCGGCCGTCGGTGCCAACATCCTCTCGGCCGCCTCGACCGCCCAGTCGCTGGCCGACCAGGGCGTGCAGATCGACCAGGGCATCAGCGGCGAGGCCGTTGCCACCGCGCCGCAGGACAGCACGATCGGCCAGGGCGACAGCGTGGCCGACAACCCGACCGACACCGGCGGTACGACGCCGGCCGACGGCACGACGGGCGGTACGACGCCGGCCGACGGTACGACGCCGGCCGACGGTACGACGCCGGCAGCCGGCACCGCGGCCGACCCGGGCGCGGTCACCTCCGACCCGGCCTCGCTGCTGGACGGCGACCTGCTGAACGTCGACGTCAACGTGAACCTCGACGCCGACCTCGCCGCGCCGATCGCCGGTGCGGTGGCGGCCAACGCCAACGTGGCCGCGCCGGTCGACGCCGCCGCCTCGGCGAACGTCGGCTCCATCGGCTCGTCCGCCACGGCGATCGCCGACCAGGACGCCATCATCAGCCAGCACCTCGACGACGTCACGGCCAACGCGACCGCGGACCAGACGTCGGACATCAGCCAGGGCGACGAGGTCCCGGCCGACGACAGCTCCACGACCGCCGGCCAGTAGCCGCGCACTCCCGACGTGACGGCGACGCCGGACGCTCCCACCCGCACGGGCACCTCGCCGGAGGTGCCCGTGCGGGCCGCTGGCGTCGAGCTGATCGGCGAGCTCCCCGGCTCCGGCTACAAGGAGCCGCCGGCGCTCGTGCGACGGTCCGACGGCCAGACCGTCCAGCTGACCCGGCTGCTCTACGTCGTCCTCGAGGAGATCGACGGCCGGCGGACGTACGACGAGCTGGCCGAGGCAGTCAGCTCGGCCTTCGGTCGCGGCGTGACCGCCGACCAGGTGCGCCGGCTCGTCGACGGCCGGCTGAGGCCCCTGGGTGTGCTGGTGCGCCCCGACGGCTCCGAGCCCGAGCTGCGCCGGTCGAACCCGCTGCTGGCGGTGAAGCTCAAGAAGGTCGTCACCGACCCCGCGGTGACCCGCCGGCTCACGGCGCCCTTCGCGGTGTTCTTCCACCCGCTCGTCGTGGTACCGCTCACGCTCGCGTTCGTGGCCGTCGCGGGGTGGGTGCTCTTCCACGAGGGCCTTGCCGCCGCGACACGCGACGCGTTCACCCAGCCCGGGCTGTTCCTGCTGGTCCTCGCCATCACTGCGGTGTCGGCCGGCTTCCACGAGTTCGGCCACGCCGCCGCGTGCCGCTACGGCGGCGCGACGCCGGGCGCCATGGGCGCCGGGCTCTACCTGGTGTGGCCGGCGTTCTACACCGAGGTGAGCGACAGCTACCGCCTCGGTCGGGGCGGCCGGGTCCGGGTCGACCTCGGCGGTCTCTACTTCAACGCGGTCTTCGCGCTGGCGATGTTCGCCGTGTGGGCTGTCGTGCACTGGGAGGCGCTGCTGCTCGTCATCGGCGCCCAGGTGCTCCAGATGCTGCGCCAGCTGGCGCCGTTCGTCCGGTTCGACGGCTACCACATCCTCGCCGACGTGACCGGTGTCCCGGACCTCTACTCGCACATCAAGCCGACGCTGCTCGGGCTGCTCCCGCAGAACTGGCGCACGCCCTCGCCGCTGACCCGGTCGGCCCGCACCGTCGTGGCGGTCTGGGTGCTCGTCGTCGTACCGACCCTGCTGCTGTCATTGGTGATGATGGTGGTGGCGCTCCCCCGCGCCATCGGCACCGCGTGGGAGAGCCTCCGCGTCCAGTCGCACGCGCTGGCAGCAGCCTGGTCCGACCACGCGTGGGCGACCGTCGGCGTGCGGGTCGTGTCGATCCTCGCCATCGCACTGCCGGTGCTCGCGATGGTCTACCTGCTCGTCCGCGTCGTGCGTCGGACGGTTCGCTCGGTGCGCCGCTCGACCGAGGGCCGTCCCGTCCGGCGGGCCGTCGCCGTCGTCACCGCGCTGGCGCTGCTCGGCGGCCTGGCGTACGCCTGGTGGCCCGGCGACGAGAAGTACCGCCCGATCCGGCCCACCGAGCGCGGCACGGTCTTCGACGCCGTCCCCGCGGCACTTGCCCAGCGGGCACCGGTCCTGCGGGGAGCCGCACCGGAGCAGCCGGCCGCGACGTCGCTGCGCGAGGGCCAGCAGGGCACTGCGCAGACGCTGTGGGCCAGCGACGAGAAGCCGCCGCCGAAGGACGAGCCGCAGCTCGCCCTGGTGCTGGTGCCGGCCGACGTGGCGCCGCACGGCGCCGAGGGCGCCACCGACGCCCCGGCGGCGGCAGCCGAGGCACCGACCTGGGTCTTCCCGTTCGACCCGCCGGACGCGCCCGGCGAGGGTGACAACCAGGCGCTGGCCGTCAACACCACCGACGGGACCGTGCGCTACGACGTGGCGTTCGCTCTCGTGTGGGCCGACGGCAGCAGCGACGTCGACAACACCAACGAGGCCTACGCGTTCGCCAGCTGCAGGCAGTGCGCAGCGGTCGCGGTCGGCTTCCAGGTCGTGCTGGTCCTCGGCCAGGCCAACGTCGTCGTGCCGCAGAACCTCTCGGCGGCCGTCAACTACGACTGCATCCAGTGCGTCGCGTACTCGCTGGCCCAGCAGCTGGTCATCACCCTCGACGGCCCGCTCAGCGATGCGGGGACCGCCGCGCTCGAGGCGGTCTGGCAGCAGGTCCTCGCCTTCGGCAGCTCGATCACCGACGTCCCGCTCGACCAGATCCAGTCGAAGCTGGCGGGGTTCGAGCAGCAGATCGTCGACATCGTGCAGGCGGAGAGCGACGGCGAGACGCCGACACCGTCACCGGGGGTCGCCACTCCCAGCGGGTCGGAGACGCCGGGTGCGGCCACGGAGGCTCCCGTGCCGTCAACGGAGGGCGGCAGCGCGACGGGCGAGCCGAGCGGTTCCCCCACGGCCGACGACAGCACCTCGCCGAGCAGCGAGCCGTCCACCTCACCGAGCGCCGACCCGACGGACAGCGCGCAGCCGACCACCGAGGTCGTCACGCAGTAGCGGGTCCGGCCGCGGCTGCCGGCCGCTAGCCCCCGCCGGTGGCGCGCGACCGGAGGATGGCCTCGCGCCGGGCCAGGCGGTGCTCGCGCCGGATCTCGGCCTCCCCGAACCGGCGTCGGTCCTCCGCGGTCTCGGGCTCCACCTGCGGGACCGGTCGCGGTCGACCGTCCTCGTCGACCGCCACGAACACGAGGTACGCGGTGGCGACCCGCACCGGTTCGACCCCCGCCTCGTCCCACGGCTCGGCGAGCACCCGGACCCCGACCTCCATCGACGTGCGGCCGGCCCAGTTCACCTGTGCGGCCGCGTGCACCAGGTCGCCGACGCGCACCGGCTCGAGGAAGTCCATCTCGTCCATCGACGCCGTGACCGCCGCTCCCCCGGAGTGCCGCTGCGCGACGACGCCCGCGACGTCGTCGACGAGCTTCATCACGACACCGCCGTGCACCGTGCCGAGCAGGTTCGTGTCCAGCACGGTCATGATCCGGCTCAGCGTGCTGCGCGCCGCGCTGGTGGGTTTCCCGGCGTGAGGTGCGTCACCCGGCCGGGCGTCGAGCGGTGCGTCGGTCACAGGTCGCAAGGGTACGGTCGACACTCCCGGCCGGAGCGGCGGGACAGGACCGACGACGAGGTGGCACGTGGCTGGATCGCACGAGTGGCCCGAGGGCTGGTCCCGCGGCGGCTCGTCCGGCGGCGGCGGCACCCGCCGGCCCGATCGCGACGCCGACCGCACACCCAGGCCCGATCACGACGCCGACCGCACACCCCGGCCCGATCACGACGCCGACCGCACCCAGGTGCTGCGGCCGCCGGTCCGCACGGCGACGCCGGCCGCCGCGGGCGCGGCGTACCGCGGCAACGCGGCGACCGAGACCGAGAAGCCGCGGCGCGGCGACCACCCGCCGCCGCCGTTCGCACGGCCGAAGACCCAGGGTGGTGGCGGCCGCCGCTTGGTGCGCCGGGTGCTGCTCGCGCTGCTGCTGGTGGTGGTGCTCGTCGTCGGCATGCTGGTCTACTTCGTCTCGCGGATCGACAAGGTCGACGCCCTGCGCGACTACGACGGCCGACCCGTTGCCGGCTCCGGCACCAACTGGCTGGTCGTCGGCTCGGACAGCCGCGAAGGGCTGACCGACGAGCAGGTCAAGGACCTGCACCTCGGCAAGGTGGGCGGCCAGCGCACCGACACGATCATCCTGCTGCACAAGCCGGCGAGCGGCGCGCCGACGCTGGTCAGCCTGCCCCGCGACTCCTACGTCCCGATCCCCGGTCACGGCCGGAACAAGCTCAACGCGGCGTACGCCATCGGCGGGCCCGCCCTGCTGGCCCGGACCGTCGAGACCGTGACGGGGCTGCGGATCGACCACTACGCAGCGGTCGGCTTCGGCGGGTTCGTCGGGATGACCGACGCCGTCGGCGGCGTCGAGCTCTGTCCCAAGCAGCACATCCGCGACCGCAAGAGCGGCCTGAACGTGGCCAAGGGCTGCCAGGAGATGGACGGCGCGACCGCACTGGCGTACGTCCGGGCGCGCTACTTCGACCCCCAGGGCGACCTGGGCCGGGTGAAGAGGCAGCAGGAGTTCCTCGGCGCGGTCTTCGACGAGGCGGTGAGCCCGGCCACGCTGCTCAACCCGTTCCGGGTCCTGTCGCTCGGCAACGCGGCGACCACGGCGCTCACCATCGACGAGCGCGACGGCACGATCTCACTGGTGCGGTTCGCGTTCACGATGCGCGCCGTCGCCGGCGGCGACGGCAAGCGGATCACCGTGCCCGTCTCGGACATCAACTACCAGACGCCCGCCGGGTCGGCCGTGAAGTGGGACCGCCAGAAGGCGCTCGACCTCTTCCACTCGCTGCGCGAGAACTGACGACCCCCGGGCCCGGCTGCTACCGGCCGAGCCGGGCGCGACCGGCCCGGAGGAACCCCAGTGCGAGCGCCGGCGAGGTCAGCTCGTCCCACGTCCTCGACGCGCCGAAGGGCGCGTTCCAGAACGGGTCCGGCGGCGGTTCCGAGTGCGGCCCGACGTAGGCGTAGGGCGTCGCGATCCACTCGTCGCCCGGTGAGAAGCCGTAGTTGACGGCGCCCGCAGTGAGGCCGAGGTCGAAGTGCTCGGGGTAGACGACCGGCCGGGTCGGCTCCTCGCCCGGGAGGTCCTCGGCGGCGAGGGCCGTGAGCGCCTCGTGGCCGAGCACGAACCAGCCTGCGAGAGCAGCCGCAGCGGCGGGGTCCACGTGGAGCGCGGCGTGCGGGTCGTACGGCGTGCCGGGTGGGTGCTTCGTCCACGGGAAGCCCGGCTCCAGGCCCACTGCCTCGGCCGTCTCCGCCAGCGTCGTCAGCCGCGTCCGGCGGACGCGCCCGGCACCGGTCACGACGACCTCGTCGCCGTCCAGCGAGACGACCCGGCCGTCCGGCAGCTCCGGGGTCCGGACGCCGGTCGCACCGGGCAGCAAGGCGATCTGGCCGGTGGCCCGCTTCACCGTGGCCGACAGGAGGTGCTCGGCCGCACGGTGCAGGGACTCGCGGGTGGTCCGGAGGACATCGGCGGGTGGCGTCGTGGTCACGCCCCACTGTCTCGCGCCGCACCCGGGCGAGGCAGCCCTGTTGTCGGCCTCTGCGTACCCGAAAGACGGTTCACCCGCCGGCGTCACGCTGAGCAGCTGCCGATTCGCTCATTGATCCGTCCGTCAGCGCTACCGGAGGAGCTGGCGGGCCATGACGAGTCGTTGGACCTGGTTGGTGCCCTCGTAGATCTGGGTGATCTTGGCATCGCGCATCATGCGTTCGACCGGGTAGTCCTTGACGTAGCCGTAGCCGCCGAGCACCTGCACCGCGTCGGTGGTGACCTCCATCGCGACGTCGCTGGCGTAGCACTTCGCGGCGGCGCCGAAGAACGTCAGGTCCTTGTCGCCGCGCTCGGACTTCGCGGCGGCGACGTAGGTCATCTGGCGCGCGGCCTCCAGCTTCATCGCCATGTCGGCGAGCATGAACTGGATGCCCTGGAACTCCGCGATCGACTTCCCGAACTGCTTGCGCTCCTTCGCGTACGACGTGGCGTAGGCCAGCGCCCCGGCGGCGATGCCGACCGCCTGCGCGGCGATCGTCACGCGCGTGTGGTCGAGCGTGCGCAGGGCGGTCTTGAAGCCGGTGCCCTCGGCGCCGATCATCCGGTCGGCCGGGATCCGGCAGTCGTCGAAGTAGAGCTCGCGGGTGGGCGACCCCTTGATGCCGAGCTTCTTCTCCGGCGCGCCGAACGTGAAGCCCTCGTCGGACTTCTCCACGACGAACGCCGAGATGCCGTTGGCTCCCGCCTCGGTGTCGGTCACGGCCATCACCGTGTAGTACTCGGACACCCCCGCGTTGGTGATCCAGCGCTTGGCGCCGTTGAGCACGTAGTGGTCGCCGTCGCGGACCGCGGTGGTCTTCATCGCCACGGCGTCGCTGCCGGCCTCCGGCTCGGAGAGCGCGTAGGAGAACATCGCGTCGCCCTTCGCCACCGCGGGGAGGTAGCGCTTGAGCAGGTCCTCGGAGGCCGAGAGCAGCAGAGGCATGGTGCCGAGCTTGTTCACGGCGGGGATCAGCGAGGTGGAGGCGCAGGCCCGGGCCACCTCCTCGATCACGATGCAGGTGGCCAGCGCGTCGGCGCCCGCGCCGCCGTACTGCTCGGGGATGTGCACGGCGTGGAAGTCGGCCTTGCGCAGGGCGTCGTAGGAGTCCTGCGGGAACTCGGCCGACGCGTCGACCTCCGCCGCCAGCGGGGCGATCTTGTCGTCGCACACGGCCCGGACGGCGTCACGCAGCATCTCGTGCTCGTCGGGCAGGCGGTACACGTCGAAGTCGCTCACCCCGGCAGGGTACGGCGGCGCGGTGGCGCGCGGGCGGCCGGGCCGGGCAGGCCGGTGGCCTCGGTAGCCTGTCGGCATGACCTTGCGCCTCAGCGTCCTCGGCACCGGCTACCTCGGTGCGACGCACGCCGCCGCCATGGCCGAGCTCGGCTTCGACGTCATCGGCATGGACGTGGACGAGGAGAAGGTGGCCGGGCTCACCGAGGGCCGCGCTCCGATGTACGAGCCCGACCTCGAGCCGCTGCTGCGCAAGGGCGTCGAGAGCGGCCGGCTGCGGTTCACCACGTCGTACGCCGAGGCGGCAACTGCCGACGTGCACTTCCTCTGCGTCGGGACCCCGCAGCGCAAGGGTGAGTACGCCGCCGACATGCGCTACGTCGACGGCGTGGTCGACGGGCTGGCTCCGCACCTGGAACGCCCGACCCTCGTGGTCGGCAAGTCGACGGTGCCGGTGGGCACCGCGGCCCGGCTGCAGGCGCGGCTGGTCGAGCTGGCACCGGCCGGTGCCGGCGCCGAGCTGGCGTGGAACCCGGAGTTCCTCCGCGAGGGGTTCGCCGTCGAGGACACCATGCACCCCGACCGGATCGTGGTGGGCACCGACTCGGAGCGAGCCGAAGGGCTCCTGCGCGAGGTCTACGCCAGCATGATCGACGACGGCACGCCGTTCCTCGTCACCGACTTCGCCACCGCCGAGCTGGTCAAGGTCTCGGCCAACGCCTTCCTGGCGACCAAGATCTCGTTCATCAACGCGATGGCCGAGCTGTGCGAGGCGACCGGTGCCGACGTGACGATGCTGGCGGACGCGATCGGCCACGACGACAGGATCGGCCGGAAGTTCCTCAACGCCGGTCTCGGGTTCGGCGGCGGCTGCCTGCCCAAGGACATCCGTGCGTTCATGGCCCGGGCCGGCGAGCTGGGCGTCGACCAGGCGCTGTCCTTCCTCCGCGAGGTCGACGCGATCAACATGCGGCGCAGGGCGCACGTCGTCGACCGGGCGCGCGACGCCTGCGGCGGCAACCTGCTCGGCCAGCGAGTGGCCGTGCTCGGCGCCACGTTCAAGCCCAACAGCGACGACGTGCGCGACTCGCCGGCTCTCAACGTGGCCGGCCAGATCCAGCTGCAGGGCGCCCAGGTCACCGTCTACGACCCGCGCGGCAACGAGAACGCGAAGAAGCTGTTCCCCACGCTGTCCTACGCCGACTCGGCGGTCGAGGCGTGCGAGGGCGCCGACCTGGTGCTGCACCTCACGGAGTGGCAGGAGTTCCGCGAGATGGATCCGGCGGTGCTCTCGGCCGTGGTCCGGCAGAAGGTCGTGATCGACGGACGCAACGCCCTCGACCGCGAGCGCTGGCGCGAGGCGGGCTGGGTCTACGGGTCGCTCGGCCGCCCGTGACCGATCGCGACACCGTGCGCGAGGTCCTCGGGCTGCACACCTGGGCAGTCGTCGGGCTGCGCGACAACCCGGCCCGCGCCGCCCACGGGGTGGCCCGGTTCCTGCAGGACCACGGCCGGCGCATCGTCCCCGTCCACCGCATGCCGCAGGACGTCTTCGGCGAGCAGGCGTACGCGCGACTTGCCGAGATCCCGCACCCGGTGGACGTGGTCGACGTCTTCGTCAACAGCACCCTTGCGGGTGACGTCGCCGACCAGGCCGTCGCGATCGGGGCGAAGGCGGTGTGGTTCCAGCTCGGCGTCGTCGACGAGGACGCTGCCGCGCGGGTGCGCGAGGCCGGCCTGCTCATGGTCATGGACCGCTGCCCGGTGATCGAGTGGAACGCGTGAGACGCGTGATCGCCGGCGGGCGAGTCGTCAAGGTCGTGCTCGCCGTCGTTCTCGCGAGCTCCTCGGCTCCGGCGGCGTCGGCGTCGGCGGCGGGGTCGGCGGGGCGGCCGTTCGCCGAGGCCGGCACCTGGGTGTCGATCTTCTCCGGCGACGCGGTGTGGGACCACCCGCGGGCGCAGGTGCGGCGGATGCACGCCGCGGGGATCCACACCCTCTACCTGCAGACGGCCAGCTCGTCGTCCCCGGTGACCGACGTCTACCGGCCGTCGCAGGTGGCGCGCTTCCTCGTCGCGGCGCACGCCCGCGGGATGCGCGTGGTCGCGTGGTACCTGCCGCCGCTGCGCGACGTCCGACGCGAGCACCGCCGGGCGATGGCCGCCATCGACTTCCGGACGGCCTCCGGACAGCGCTTCGACGCGTTCGCCCTGGACATCGAGCCCTCCGGCGCCACGCCGGCCGGCTCGCTGCGCGACGACAACCTGCGCCGGCTGAGCAGCCGGATCCGCAGCTCGGCACCGGCCGGGTACACGCTCGGCGCCATCGTGCCGTCGCCGATCGGCATGAGCCTCGCGCCGCGGTTCTGGCCGGACTTCCCGTGGCCCACCATCGGGCGGTTCTACGACGTCGTGCTGCCGATGAGCTACTCCAGCTACCGCGTCAGCGGTGCCACGGCGACGTACGACTACACGATCGGCAACATCGCGTTCCTGCGCGCGACGCTCGGCCCGCAGGTGTCGATCCACGTGATCGGCGGCAACGCCGGTGCGCTGAGCCGGGCCGAGACGCAGGCGTTCGTCGCGGCCTGCAACGAGGCCAGGGTCACCGGCGCGAGCCTGTGGCACTGGACGGCCTACGGCGCCGAGGACCTCGCCGGGATGTCGTCCCTCGACCTCTGACGCCGCGCCCTCAGTCGGCTGCGGCCAGCTGCGCGAGCTTGGTGACGACGTTCCAGTTGCGCGAGGTAGCGGTGCCGCCGAGCTTCTTGTCCCCCACCAGCCGGGCCAGCCGGCTCGCGTGCACGCCCTTCGGCAGCCAGAGGTAGACCTCCGTGCCGCGGACCACGACCTGCTCGGGCTCGTAGTCGGCGACGTCCACGTCGGCGAGCCAGCCCTTCGCCGGCGCCTTGTCGAGGAACGTCACCAGGTACCGCGCCGGGTCGTTCGCGGTGCCGGCGAACGGGTCGGCCTCGACGACCTTCGCCAGCTGTGCCGCCGTACGCACCACCACGTCAACGGTCATCCCGAGCTCGTCGGCGATGCCGTCCTGCACCGCGCTGCGCACGGCTGCCGCCGACCTCGAGCCGGTGCTGAAGACCGCGTTCCCGCTCTGCAGGTGGGTGCGCACCTCGTCGTACCCGAGACCCTCGATCAGGGAACGCAGGTCGGCCATCGCGACCCGGCGCTTGGACCCGAGGTTGATGCCGCGCAGCAGTGCGACGTAGGTCGGCACGGCTCAGGCGCCGAACCCGACGGCGTGGGACGTCTTGCGCCGCAGCGCCTCACCCTTGGCGACGGCCTTCTCGCGCAGCTCGCCCTGGAAGGCCAGCATCTTCTCCTGCAGCTCCGGGTCGGAGGCGCCGAGGATTCGCACCGCGAGCAGGCCGGCGTTGCGCGCACCGGCGACCGACACCGTCGCGACCGGCACGCCGGCCGGCATCTGCACGATCGAGAGCAGCGAGTCCATGCCCGTCGAGGTGCCGCAGCGGGACGGGAACGCCGATCACCGGCAGCGGGGTGACGCTGGCGAGCATGCCCGGCAGGTGGGCCGCCCCGCCGGCGCCGGCCACGATCACCTTGATGCCGCGGGCCGCGGCCTGCTCGCCGTACTGGATCATCTCGCGCGGCATCCGGTGCGCCGAGACGACGTCGGCCTCGTACGGCACGCCGAACTCGCGCAGCGCGGTGGCGGCGTCCTCCATGACGGGCCAGTCCGAGTCGCTGCCCATGACGATCCCGACCAGCGGGTGGTTGTTACCCATCGATGTCTCCTCGCAGGAACGCGGCGGCGTGACGGGCACGCTCGCGTACGTCGTCAGCATCCCCGCCCAGCGTCGTCACGTGACCCACCTTTCGCCCTGGGCGTACCTCTTTGCCGTACATGTGGATCCGCACGCCGCGGTCGTGCGCGAGGCAGTGCAGGTACCCGGCATACATGTCGCCGATGTCGCCGCCCAGGACGTTGGCCATCACGACGTACGGCGCCGTGGTCGACGTGTCGCCGAGCGGCAGGTCGAGCACGGCACGCAGGTGCTGCTCGAACTGGCTGGTGCGGGCGCCCTCGATCGTCCAGTGGCCGCTGTTGTGCGGGCGCATCGCGAGCTCGTTGACGAGGACCCCGCGGTCGGTGTCGAACATCTCCACCGCCATCACGCCGGTCACGCCTAACCCCTCGGCGATCCGCAGCGCCGCCTGCTGGGCCGCGAGCGCGTGGTCCTCGGCGATCGCCGCCGGCGCGTAGACCTCGCGGCAGACCCCGTCGACCTGCACCGTCTCGACGACGGGCCACACCGCCGCCTGGCCGTGCGGGCTTCGGGCGACCAGCACCGCGAGCTCGCGGGTGAAGTCGACCCGCTCCTCGGCGAGCAGCGCGACCTCGTCGGCCGTCGCCAGCCAGTCGTCGGCGTCCTTGCTGCTGCTGACCAGCCGCACGCCCTTGCCGTCGTATCCGCCCCGGGCGGTCTTGAGCACGACCGGCCAGCCGACCTCGTCACCGAACGACGTGAGCCCTGCCGCGTCGGTCACGGCGGCCCAGCGGGGGCACGGGACGCCCAGCGCGGTCAGCCGCCGGCGCATGACGAGCTTGTCCTGCGCGTGCTCCAGGGCGTCCGGCCCGGGGCGTACGACGACGCCCTCCGCCTCGAGCGTCCGCAGGTGGACGGTGGGCACGTGCTCGTGGTCGAACGTGACGACGTCGCAGCCGGCGGCGAAGGAGCGCAACGCGTCGAGGTCGTCCTCCGACCCGACCGTGGTGCCCGGCACGACCTGCGCCGCGCTGTCGTGCGGGTCGCGGGCCAGCACCCGCAGCTCGATGCCGAGCCCGATCGCCGGCGCGGCCATCATCCGGGCCAGCTGCCCGCCGCCCACGACGCCCACCACCGGGAACCCCACGTCGCGCGACCCTACCGCGGCCCACGACCGGCGACCCTGCCGACCGCGCAGTGCCCCCGACCCCGTCCGCGGAGTGGTGGGTTGCGCGGGTCGAGTCGGATATCCGGGCGCCGTAATCCACCACTCGTCGGGATGGCTGGCTGGCCGGTGGGTCAGAGGCCGAGCTCGCGGGCGATGAGCATGCGCTGGACCTCGGACGTGCCCTCGCCGATCTCGAGGATCTTGGAGTCGCGCCACATCCGGGCCACCGGGAACTCGTTCATGAAGCCGTAGCCGCCGTGGATCTGCGTCGCCTCGCGGGCGTTCGTGACCGCGATCTCCGAGGAGTAGAGCTTGGCGATGGCGGCCTGCTTCTTGAACGGCTCGCCGCGCAGCATCCGGGCGGCGGCGTCGTAGTACGCCAGCCGCGCGGTGTGCGCGCGCATCTCCATGTCGGCGATCTTGAACTGGATCGCCTGGTTGGCGCCGATCGGCCGCCCGAACGCCGTCCGCGCCTTGGCGTACTTCACCGACTCGTCGACGCAGCCCTGGGCCAGCCCGACCCCGAGTGCGGCGATCGCGATGCGGCCCTCGTCCAGCGTGGAGAGGAACTGCGCGTAGCCGCGGCCACGTTCCCCCAGCAGGTTCGCGGCCGGCACCCGGCAGTCGGCGAACGACAGCTCTCGGGTGTCCGAGGCGTTCCAGCCGACCTTGGAGTACTTCTTCGACACGGTGAAGCCGGGGGTGCCGCTCGGCACGATGATCGCCGAGATCTCCTTCTTGCCGTCGTCCTTGGTGCCCGTGACGGCGGTGACGGTGACCAGCCCGGTGATGTCGGTCCCCGAGTTGGTGATGAACGCCTTGGTGCCGTTGATGACCCACTCGGACCCGTCGTCCGACAGCCGCGCGGTCGTGGTCGTGCCGCCGGCGTCCGACCCGGCGCCGGGCTCGGTCAGGCCGAACGCGCCGAGCATCTGCCCGGTCACCAGCGTCGGCAGCCACTCGGCCTGCTGCTCCGGCGTCCCGAACCGGTAGATCGGCATCGCGCCGAGCGAGACGCCGGCCTCGAGCGTGATCGCCACCGACGAGTCGACCCGGGCCAGCTCCTCCAGCGCGACGCAGAGCGCGAAGTAGTCGCCGCCCATGCCGCCGTGCTCCTCGGGGAACGGCAGGCCGAACAGTCCCATCTCGCCCATCTGCCGGACGATCTCGTAGGGGAACTCGTCCCGCTCGTAGAAGTCGCCGATGGTCGGCGCCACCACCTCCTGGGCGAACTCCTCGACGGTCTTGCGCAGCGACTCGAGCTCGTCGCTGAGGTGCATGCCGGTCACGGGGCTCTCCAGGTGGTGTTGATCGAGATGTGTCACCGGCACCGCACCGCGGCGCTCACGTGTCACGTCGTACGCCGTCATGGTGCCACGTCCGGTGCCGCGCCGGGGACCACGGGACCGGCCGAGACCCGCGGATAGGCTCGCCGTGTGGCCGCCGCTCCCCTGACCGCGCACCCGAGCGTCGGCCCGAGCTGCCCGTGAGACCGCTGCTCGCCGCGTACTACCGGCTGGGCCACCTGGTCCGTGAGCTGATGAAGTTCGGCGTGGTCGGCGGCGTGGCGTTCGTCATCGACGTCGGGCTGTTCAACCTCCTGCTGCACCTCACCGACAAGCCGCTGACCTCCAAGGCCCTCTCGACGATCGTCGCCACCACGGTGTCCTACGCCGGCAACCGGCACTGGACCTTCCGGCGGCGCAGCCGCTCGAGCGTGCGCCGCGAGTACCTGCTGTTCTTCCTGCTCAACGGCGTCGGGCTGGCGATCGCGCTGACCTGCCTGGCGGTGTCGCACTACCTCCTGGACCTCACGAGCCGGCTGTCGGACAACATCGCCGCGAACGTGATCGGCCTCGGGCTGGGGACGGCGTTCCGGTTCTGGTCCTACCGGCGCTGGGTGTTCCCCGAGCTGCGAGAAGGGAGCGAGGGACGAGCGGACGACGAGCAGCTCGCATGAACGACGAGCTGCGAGAAGGGAGCGAGGGACGAGCGGACGACGAGCCCGACACGCTCAGCGAGGACCCGCTCCCGCCGCGCTGAGGAACAGCGCGAACATCGCGGGCTTCTGCTGCACCAGCTCGAGCCGGCCGCCGTCGGCCTCGGCGAGCTCTCGGGCGACGGCGAGGCCCAGCCCGGTCCCGCGCCGGCCACTGACCGAGCGCTCGAAGATCCGCGACCCGAGCTCGGGCGGTACCCCGGGTCCCTCGTCCGAGACCTCGACGACCAGCGAGATGCCGGTGGACCGGGTCGACACCGTCACGGTGCCGGCGCCGTGGATCAGGCTGTTCTCGAGCAGGGTGGCCAGCACCTGCGACAACCCGTTGGGCGTGGCCAGCGCGACGAGTCCGCGCGTCCCGGTGGCCTTGACGACGCGGTGGCGTGCACCGAACGCGGGCTCCCACTCGACGACCTGCTGCAGGACGATGTCGTCGAGCGGCACCGGACCGGCGCGCAGGTTGTTGTCCCGTACGCCGTCCAGCAGGTGCTCGACGACGGTGGCCAGCCGCTCCACCTGGGCGAGGGCCGACCCGGCCTCCTCACGCACCGTCTGCTGGTCGTCGGCCTGCATGATCTCCTCGAGCCGCATCGACAGCGCCGTCAGCGGGGTCCGCAGCTGGTGCGACGCGTCGGAGGCGAACTGCCGCTCGGCGGCGATCAACCGGTCGACCCGGTCGGCGCTGCGCTCCAGCAGCTCCGCGACCCGGTCGACCTCGGAGATCCCGGACGTGCGCAGCGGCTCGCGCTTCTGACCGGACCCGAGGTTCTCCGCCCGCCGCTGCAGGCCGGCGAGCGGCCCGCGCAGCACCTTCGCCTGCAGGACGCCCACGGCCGCCGCCGCGACCAGCGCAGCCAAGGTGCCGGCCAGCCAGAGCATGACCACCAGACCGGTGGACTCGTCGCGGTCCGACAGCGCGAGGACGGCGAGCGGTGCCCCGACGAGCAGGACGGCGACCACCGCGACGAGCAGGCTCGACGCGAGGACCCGGGCCCTCAACGGCGGACCACGACGTGCGCGCTGCTCATTCGCGCTCGAAGCGGAACCCCACGCCTCGCACAGTGGTGATGAACCGGGGGTTCGCGGCGTCGTCACCCAGCTTCTTGCGCAGCCACGACACGTGCATGTCGAGCGTCTTCGTGGACCCCCACCACGCGGTGTCCCAGACCTCGCGCATCAGCTGCTCGCGGGTCACGACCTTGCCGCTCTCGCGGAGCAGCACCCGCAGCAGGTCGAACTCCTTGGCCGTCAGCGACAGCTCGTGCTCGTCCATCCAGGCGCGGTGCGAGTCGACGTCGATGCGGACGCCGTGGACACCCTGCGCGATCTCGATGCCGCCGCGCCGCAGCAGCGCCCGCACCCGGGCCAGCAGCTCGGCCAGCCGGAACGGCTTCGTGACGTAGTCGTCGGCACCGGCATCCAGCCCGACCACCGTGTCGACCTCGTCGGTGCGCGCGGTGAGGACCAGCACAGGTACGCCGCTGCCCTCGCCGCGCAGCCGGCGGCACACCTCGAGACCGTCCATGCCGGGAAGCCCGATGTCGAGCACCAGCAGGTCGAACGGGGACGCCGTGGCCGACTCCAGCGCCCCGGGACCGTCCTCGCACACCTCGACGTCATAGCCCTCACGGCGCAGGGCGCGTGTGAGCGGCTCGGAGATCGCCTGATCGTCCTCGGCCAGGAGCACGCGCGTCATGACACGCATCGTAGGCACAACGGGCCTCGGAGCACTGGTGCGAATGGCGCGTTTCGCGAGTCAGCCCAGACGAGCGACGTGGCGGCCCACCCGACGGAGATCGCGGACGCGCCGTTCGTACGTCACTCCGGCGACCAGCAGCAGCAGGCCGAGGGAGCCGATGGTGACCCAGCGCGGCACCACCTGGTAGGCCTCGACGAGGTACGGCGCGAGCTGCACCAGCGCGTCGACGGCGAGCACGGCGGCACCCAGGAGCAGCGGCGCCTGCAGCCGGCGCGCCGCGCCGGCCGCGACGACAGCCGCAGCGACGACCGCCAGCAGCAGCGGTCGCGCGTTGCCGCTGTCGGTGACCGCGCGGAGCAGGCTCGGCACGAGGACCAGCGACAGACCGCTGCCGTACGCCTGCCACGAGCCGTATCCCGGGTCGCGCCGACGACGCAGGTAGCCGAGCACGAGCAGGGCCGCACCCGCCGGCACGGTGTAGGCCTCGGGCGCGTCGACGTCGGACAGCACCAGCCGCACCCAGCTGCTGGCCGCGAGGAGGACCCCGGCCACCCAGCCGAGCGCGGGCCGGGCGGACGTCAGGGCGACCACCGCGGTGGCGACACCGGCGAGGAGCAGGGCGACCCACAGGCGATCGGCGTCCAGGGCCGAGAGCGCCAGGGCCGGCGCGGCGGTGACGGCGGCAACGACCTGGACGGTGTCCCGCACCGGCCGGCCGGTCGGCAGCGGTGCGCAGGAGCCGAGCGTCAGCAGCGCGGCGACGCACACGGCGGCCAGCCCGCTGCCGGCGAGCGCAACGCCCTGCCAGTCGGCGACGGCAGCGCCCGCGGCCACCGCGGACGCTGTCGCGACGACCACCGCCGACGTGTGCAACGGCGCCCAGAACGCGTCGGTCGCCGCGGTGCGCAGGGCGAGGAGCAGCGCGACACCGGTCGCGATGGCGGTCGCCAGGACCAGCACCACGGACCAGACGGCGGGCCAGCCGGCGCCGTCGTGCCGGGCGAGGGCGCCCGCCTCGGTGAGGCCGAGGAGCAGGGTGGCCAGCACGAGCAGCACCCGCCAGACCCGCAGGCCCTCCGCGCCGCGCGCCGACACCGTCCCCAGGGCCAGCGCAGCGGCCGCCGCCGGCAGCGTCACCAGCGTCGCGGTCGGCGTCGCGAAGCACCAGACGACGGCGAGGCCCACCGCGACGGCGCCGCACCAGAGCGCGGTCCACCCCGGCCACACCCGCCCGCGGACGTCGAGCTGGGCGCCGGCGACGAGCAGCGCCGCCGCCAGCACCAGGAGGGTGCCGAGCTGGACCGGGAACGAGGCGGACGACGCGGGGGCGACGAGCCACCCGGCGGCCGCGAGCACCGGCAGCGCCGCCACCCGCGAGTGCCGCCACCCGCGGTGCCGCCACGCGCGGTGCCGCCACCCGCAGCACCTGGGCGCCGAGCAGCAGCGCCGTCCCGGTCGCGACCAGCGCGACGACGTCGGGCCAGACGGCCGAGGCCGCGGCCTCGCGCGCCGGGATGCTCCACGCCTCGTCCGGCACCCGGAGCGCGACGAGCATCCGGTCGACCGCCGCGCCCAGTCCTTCCAGCGCGGTGAGCAGCGGCACCAGCCCGGCCAGCAGCAGGACGCCTGCGGGAGCGACGCGCCGGGCGCGCGGGGCCAGCAGCAGCGCGGCGAGGAGCAGCAGGACCGGCACGGACAGAGACGGCCCGGTCCACGCGTCGTCCACCCGGTCCACGAGCGGCGCCCAGGCCGCCGCCACGAGAAGCACGGCCGCGGTGGCGTCGCAGCCGGCCACCCGTTCGTCGCCGTCCGGCCGCCCGCGCGCGAGCAGGGTGCCGGCGAGCGCCGGCACCGCCGCGAGGCCGACCAGCAGCGCGGTCCCCACCGCGAGCGAGCCCTCCTCGCCGTACGCCGCGCCGCCGGCAGCCAGGGCGGCGGCCACGAGTGCGAGCACGGCGCCGCCACCGACCACGGCGCGGGCGTCGGCAGTCCGGGTACCCGCCGGCCAGCTGGCGGCGGCGGCGAGCCCGACCACGGCCTGGACCGCCAGCAGGGTCGCGACCAGTGCGAGGGGCCGTGAGACGTCCGCCACGAGGTGCGCGGCGATCAGCGGCAGCGGCAGCTGGCCCAGCAGCGCGGCCGTGAGCGGGAGGGCCCGGGTGGGCAGCAGCACCGCGAGCAGGGCGGCACCGGCGGCGACGACAGCGACGGCACCCGCCCAGAAGACGGCGCCGTCGGCCGACGCCAGACCGGCGAGGTCGGCGCTGCGGGCGCCGTAGCAGTCGAGCAGGGCCAGGCCGACGGTGAGCAGGGAGAGCCACTCGGCGGTGGAGAGCAGCCCGCGCCGGTGGGCACCGACGGCGCCGGCGGCGGCGAGCGCGGTGATGCCGGCCATGACGGCCGACCGGCCGCCGACACCGAGGTGCTGCCACGAGACGGCGACGAAGATCACCGCCGCGACACCGAGCAGCCCGACGCCGAGCGCCAGCAGCAGGTTCTGGATCCGGCGGGCCGACCACTCGGGGCGTGGCCGCCGGGCCGCGACCGGCGCGGCGGGTGCCGCCGCGCCCGTGGCGGCCGCGGTCGCGGCGGGCGTCACGGCGGGCAGGCGCCGCAGCTCGGCGAGCAGCTCGGTGCGGGTGCGCAGCACCTCGGCGGCCTGGACCGACACCTGCCAGAGCCGGCCGGCGACCGGACCGGTCAGGGGCAGTGCGCAGCGCGGGCAGACGTCGCGGGCCGCGGTCAGCGCGCCGGCGCAGTCCGGGCACCTCGTCGGGTCGGCCAGCAGGGTCTCGTCGATCATCGTCAGTGCTCCCGTCCGGCGGTGGCGTGCGGACGTCGGGGGGCGCGGTCCCGGCCCGGCAGGACGACGAGGGCGAGCAGCCAGCAGCCGACCCAGCCCGCCAGCACTCCGGCGATCGTGGCGGTGTCGCCTGCCGGGAGCGACTCCGCGACGGCCGGCACGACCAGGGCGCTGAGCAGCATCCCGACGAGGACGCCGGCGACCGTGGCCGGCCAGCTGCGGCCCGGTCCGCGGGTGGCGCGGCGCCGGCGGGCCGCGAGCGCCACGGCGAGCCAGCCGGGTGCGCTGACGACGGCGCACAGGCCGCCCCACAGCAGCAGGATCACCACGAGGTCGGCGACGGAGATCTGGGGTCCCATGTGTGGATCATCGGCGGCGGGAGGGCCGCGGCGTACCCGTACAGGTACTCAGATCCACCCGGGAGGGTGCTCAGCGACCCCAGCCCTCGGGCGGGGACGCGGCCTCGGGCGTGGCGGCGGGGGTCGTGGTCGTCGTGCTCGTCGAGGTCTTCGTGGTGGCCCGGGGCGGGAGGTCGCGGGTCAGGACCGCGGCCAGCCCCCAGCAGGCGCACCAGGACAGCAGGACGGCGATCACGACGCCCGGGCCGGGCAGCAGCCCGACCAGCACCGAGCAGACGCCGAAGCTCACGGCCAGCCCGCCCAGCGACCCGCCGAGAGCCGCCGGCCACACCGGACCGGCACCGCGGCCCCTCCGACGGCGCACGCAGGCGTAGCCGAGCGCGGCCCAGCCGGGTGCGGTCACGACGACGAACATCCCGATCAGGATCGCGACGAGTGCGGCGATCTCGGCCGGGCTGAACTCGACGGGTCCGGCCAGCACGGTGTCTCCCATGCCACGATCATCGGCAGCGCGAGCCCACGGGCACACCCGTGCGGGTACTCAGTTCGCGCCGCGCCGCGAGCCGTTGATCACGTGCACGTGATCAACCTCCACCGGTAGTGGTCTACAGACCGCAACCGGCGGCGCTTGACCACTGTCGGACCGGAGCCAGCGAGAGATCCCACCGGTCACCCCGTCAGACGGGGGTGACGCCGTGCCGGCGGCGGGAGAAGTGCCGGTCCTTGCTGCGGTACGTCCGGAACCGGCGGACCAGCTCGTCGCGCAGCATCTCCGGGGTGATGACGTCGTCGACCACGAGCTCGCTGGCCAGCCGGACGATGTCGATGTCCTCGTCGTACTCGCGGCGCTTGGCGGCGACGAACTCGGCGCGCTCGGCCTCGTCCTCGATCGCCGCGATCTTGTTCGCGTAGACCGCGTTGACGGCCGCCTCGGCCCCCATGACCGCGATCTTCGCCGTCGGCAGGGCGAGCGTCGCGTCCGGCTCGAAGCCCGGCCCGGCCATCGCGTACAGCCCGGCGCCGTACGCCTTGCGCACCACCACGCAGATCTTGGGCACCGTGGCCTCGGAGATGGCCGTGATCATCTTCGCGCCGTGCCGGATGATGCCCTGCTTCTCCACGACCGAGCCGACCATGAAGCCCGGGACGTCGGAGAGGAACACGAGCGGCACGTTGAACGCGTCGCAGAGCTGCACGAAGCGGGTGGCCTTGTCGGCGGAGTCGATGAACAGCACGCCGCCCTTGAACATCGAGTTGTTGCCGACCACACCGACGACCTCGCCGTCGAGCCGGCCGAAGCCCACCGTCAGCTCGCGCGCCCAGAGGGCGTGGATCTCGAAGAAGCTGCCCTCGTCGAGCAGGCCCTTGGCGTAGCGGCGCATGTCGAACGCCTGCCGCTCGCTCGCCGGCACCAGGGCCGCGAGGTCGACGCCCGCCGGCGGAGGCTTCGCCGGTGCGGACGGCGGTGTGCCCTGGTAGCTCGACGGCAGGTACGACAGGTACGACCGGACGGTCTCGAGGGCCTCCTGCTCGGTGCTCACCAGGAAGTGCCCGACGCCGGACTCGGCGCAGTGCACCCGCGCCCCGCCCATCGCCTCGAGCGTCGTCTTCTCTCCCGTCACCATCTCGACCATCCGGTCGGAGCCGAGGTACATCGACGCGTTGCCCTCGACCATGACGACGACATCGCAGAACGCCGGGATGTACGCGCCGCCCGCCGCCGAGGGACCGAACAGGGCGCACACCTGCGGGATCGAGCCGCTGGCGCGGACCTGGTTCCAGAAGATCTTGCCCGCGCCGCGGCGGCCCGGGAAGAGGTCGATCTGGTCGGTGATCCGGGCGCCGGCCGAGTCGACCAGGTAGACCATCGGCACGCCGGTCCGGTAGGCGGTCTCGATGATCCGGATGATCTTCTCGACGGTGCGCGCGCCCCACGACCCGGCCTTGACGGTCGAGTCGTTGGCCATCAGCGCCACCGGTCGGCCGTCGACGGTGGCGGTGCCCGTGACGACGCCGTCGGCCGGCAGGTCGCCGGCGGCGACGTTGGCGAGGACCCCGTCCTCGACGAACGAACCCTCGTCGACGAGCAGCCGCACCCGCTCGCGGGCGAACAGCTTGCCTTTACCCGCGTTGCTCTCGTGGTACTTGGCCGCACCGCCGCGCTCGACCGCCGCGCGCAGGTCGGGCACCGGCGGGTGCTCGGGGATCGGGTTGTGCTCCTGGCTCTGCACGGGCGACACGGAATCCCACCTCGGGGACGGGGGCTCGGGACGCCCGCGAGCCTAACGAGCGTCCCGGGTCCCGCCCCTCCGGCTACCGGCTCGGGGTGGACGCTGCCTGCGTCGCAGCCCGCTGCGCCGGAGGACGGCTGAGACGGCGGGCGATGTGCCCGGCGACGTAGTCGGCGTCACGGGCCACCCCGCCGACCAGCATCGAGTAGAAGCCGCGCAGGAACGGCAGCCCGACGAAGTACAGCCCCGGCGCCCCGGCGACCACGCCACGGCTCTGCGCCGGGTACGCCGCGTCGCCCAGCGGCGCGTTGATCCAGTCGGTGTCCAGCCCGAAGCCGGTGCACCAGACGACGTTGGCGACGTCGAGCACGGTGCCGTCTGCCAGCAACGGCATGCCCTGCCGGACCCCGGCGACCCGCTGCTCGGTGTGCCGGACGCCAGCAGCCGCGAGGTGCGAGCGCTTGACCCGGATCAGCGGGCCGCCGCCGTTGCGGATGTGGTCACGCATCTTCCGGCCCATCGGGGTGCGCTCGGTGAGCACGTGGTTCCACAGGAACCAGATGACTGGCAGCGCCACGTGCGCGGCGCGGCCCTCGATGTCGAACGGGATCTGCCCGTGCACCCGGCCGGCGAGATGAGTCTCGTGCGCACCGGACACCTCGAGGGCGAGGTCGGCACCGGAGTGACTGGCGCCGACCACGAGCACCGGGCCCGGCCGCAGCTGCGAGGGGTTGCGGTACTCCGACGAGTGCATCTGCCGGATCGACGGGTCCAGCTCGTCGGCGAACTCGGGCACCACCGGCCGCGCCCAGGTCCCTGCCGCCACGACGACGTTGTCGGCCACCAGCACCTGGTGGCCGGACGTGACGACCCAGCGGTCGCCGTCGCGGTCGAGGCTGTCGACGCTCACTCCGGTGCGTACCGGCAGCCGCAGGTCCGCGGCGTACGCCTCGAGGTAGTCACCCATCTGCTGCCCGGTCGGGTACGTCCAGCGCGGCAGCCCCGACGACCGGCCCGGAAGCTCGTCGTACTGCGACGGGGTGAAGAGCCGCAACGAGTCGAACCGGTTGCGCCAGACGTCGCCGACGCGGTCGGCGGCCTCCAGGACGACGCACTCCCGGCCGCGCCGGGTGAGGTGGTAGGCGGTGGTCAGCCCGGCCTGGCCGGCGCCGACGACGACGGTCTCGACGTGCTCGCTCATGGGTGCTCCTCGGTCGCTGCGACACGGTCGCTCGCGACGCTAGGAGCGCGCGCTGCCCCGCGCGTCGGCAGAACTGTGCAGATCCGCTGTGCAGCTTCCGGTTGTCCTCCTCGGCCGGCAGATGATCGTTTGCGACACAGCTCCCCGACACGCCGAGCGACGTCCCGGCGGGTCCGTGAACCAGGTCGCAAACGATCTTCGCGGGCTGGCGAGTCCGGCTCTCGCGCAGTCAGACGAGGTGGTTCTCGTACGCCCAGGCCGTGGCGGCCGAGCGCGACGTGACGCCGAGCTTGGTGAAGATGTTCGCCACATGCCGGGCCACCGTCTTCTCGGAGAGGAACAGGTCGCCGGCGATGGCACGGTTGGTGGCACCGGTGGCGACCGCGCGGATCACCTGCACCTCGCGCAGGGTCAGCCCGCCGGGCGCCGGCCGCGCCCTGGCCCGGCGGGACAGGGCCGCGACGCGGGCCAGGTCCGGCGCCGCGCCCAGCTGCTCGAAGACCCAGCGGGCCGCGTCGAGCTCCATCTCGGCGGTGTCCTCGTCGCCGAGAGCGCGGCAGGCGGACGACAGCAGCACCCGGGCGCGGGCGGCGTCGTACGGCGCGCCGATGTCCTGCCAGGCCGACCAGGCCCGGCGCAACGACGGGAGCGCCGCGCGCGGGTCGCCCTCCGCGAGCAGCACGGCAGCCGTCGCGTGCAGCGCCGTGGCCGTCAGCCACGCCGCGTCCCGGGACGCGGCGGCCTCGGTCAGCTCGGCGGCGGCACCCCGGGCGCTCTCGACGTCGCCGGCGGCCAGCGCCGTCTCGACGTACGCCGGGAGCAGCCGGGTCCGGCCGCGGAACTCCGGCGCCTCGTCGAGCGCCCGGCGCAGCGCGGCGAGGGCGGCTGCCGCGTAGCCCTGCTCGAGGCGCAGCAGCGCCAGCCCGGGCTGCGGGTCGTGGCCGCACTGGCTGGCCTGCCGGTAGCAGGTCTCCGCGCTGGCGTGCTCGCCGCGCAACCGGTGCAGCTCACCGCGCTGGTAGAGCGCCATGCCCTCCGCGGCCTGGCCCGGCGGCTGGTGCAGCCGGTCGCAGGCGCGCTGCGCCTCCGCGGCGGCGTCCGGCCACGAGCCGTGCAGCTGGAGGATCTCGGCCCGGTGCACCAGGCACTGACCGCGGTACGGCACCAGGTCGGGCTGCTCGGCGCACCACCGGCTGAGCGCGTCGGTCCACTCCCGCCCGCGGCGGAGGTCGAACCGGTCCCGGCAGGTCTCGATGGCCGCGCAGTAGAGCAGCCCGACCACCTGGGGAGACACCCGGTGGCTGGTGAGGTCGGTGAGCACCTCGTCGATCTCGCTCATGCCGGCGGCCACGTCGTCCAGCGCGATCAGCGCCTGGCCGTGCCCGTGCAGCGCCAGCAGCCGCAGGTCGACGTCGGCGTGGTCCGCGGCCACCGCGAGTGCCTGCTCGTGGACCGGCAGCGCGTCGGCGGGCCGGCCGCCGAACATCAACGCCAGTGCCTGCGGGACGAGGAGGTAGCCGTGCCAGACGGAGTCCTGGCGCCGGGCCTCGTCCAGCACCCGCTTCGCGCGGCCGAACCAGCCGCCGCCACGCGCCTCCTCGCCGCGCAGGACGAGGGCCAGGGCCAGCCAGAACGCCACCCGGGCGGCACCCTCGGTGTCGCCGACCGCCAGGTAGTCGTGGTGCGCCTGCTCGCGCGAGGTCTCCGCCTCGGACTCGTGGCCGGTGAGGAAGGCGGCCAGCGCCAGCGACTCCCGGTCACCCGGCCCCAGCGGCACCTCGGCATCGGCCGCCCGCAGCCCGTCGTACGCCGCGCCCCAGGCCCGCTCGGCGAACCGGTGCCGAGCCTCGACGAGGGCGTCGGTCGTCACGGCACCATCGTGGTCCCCCGCCACCGGCGGGGGAAGCGACGTCAGTGCGACGAGGGCGCGGCCCCGCTGTCCGGGGCTCCCCGGGACGCCGGGACCCCGGCGTCGGCCGGCTGCCGCGCGGCCCCGCCGACCGCCACCGCGACCAGTGCGCGCAGCACCGGCTCGAGGTCGTCGGACCCCAGGCTGAGCGGGTCGCTGAAGATCTCGACCAGCCAGCCGGCTGCTGCGTCCGAGGCGCCGGCGGCCAGCAGCGCGCGGTAGCCCGCGACCACAAGCGCCGCCTCCTCGTCCGGGTCGTTGCCCGGCGCGCCGATCTCGACGTAGAACGAGGTGGCCTCGCGGATGGCGCGCAGCGACTCCGGGTAGTCGCGCAGGTCGAAGGTGGCGCCGATCTGTGCCATGGCGGCGGTGCGCGGGTCCGACTGGTCGGCCTCGCGCTGCACCGAGCTGCTGCGCGACACCAGCAGGTCGCCGCACCCGGGTGCCTCGGACACCCACCAGCCGGCCGCGTCGGCGACCTCGGCCACCAGGGCTGCCACCGCCTCGACCCGGGCCTGCGCCCCGGCGCCACGCAGGTCGTCGAGGACGGACATGCCGGTGTCCAGCACCTGCGGGACCCGCGCGGACGAGGCGCCGCGCCGGGTGCGCCGGTCGGGCGAGTGCGGCTCGGGGTCGTCCGCCGACGCCTGGCCGGCGACCACCGGGGTCCGGGAGCGCGCGCGCTTCGCACGGTACTGCGCGGCGTCGGCCAGCCGGAGCAGCCGTACCGGGCTGTCGATGGCGCCGACCGCGGCGTCCGACGACGCGACCCCGCAGGAGACGCCGGTGCTCATGGGCAGCCGGTCGACCAGGCGGCACAGCTCCTCGGCGACCCGCACCGCGTCGGCGGTCGGTGCTCCGCTCACCACCACGCAGAACTCGTCGCCGCCGATCCGGGCCGCCATGCTGCCGGGCACCAGGCCGCTCGCCCGGCTGACGGCGTCGCCGATCGCGATGATCGCCCGGTCACCCGCCTCGTGGCCGAAGGAGTCGTTGACCTGCTTGAGCCGGTTGATGTCCGCGAGCACCACCGACACCGGGTGCGTGCGGGCGGCGTCCGGAGCGAACTCGGCCTCCAGCCGGTCGTCGACGGCGCGCCGGTTGGCCAGCCCGGTCAAGGGGTCCTGGAACGCCAGCCGCTCGATCCTGGCGACGTGGTCGGCCTGCACGACGCCGGCAGCGACCTGGGTGGCGACCGCGGTCGCGAAGTCGATGTCGGCCGCGGTGAACCGCGGCTGACCGGCGAACCGGGTCGCGTAGATCGCACCCCAGACGCTGGCGTCCACGACGATGGGGACACCCAGGCAGGAGTCCTTCTCCAGCCGGCGGAGGAGGTCTGCCTCCTCGTTGCCGTCGTCGACGTTCGCGACGTAGCCGCGGCGGTCCTGCACCAGGGTGTCGGCCTGCTGGTAGAGGGCGCTCGGGTAGATCTCGTCGGACGGGAACCGGACCTCGCCGGGGGCCAGCATCCCGACGTTCACCAGGACCCGCAGGGCACCCTGCTCGCCCTGCCAGCGGGTGATCGACAGCGAGGCCGCGTCCAGCGCCCGGCGGGCCTCCTCCGCCGTCAGCTCGACCAGGTCGTCGAACCGTCGGGCCGCCCCGACGACCTTGGCGATGTCGAGCAGGCTGCGCAGCCGCCCGGCGTCGTCGGAGGTCGTCACCACCGCACTCTGGCGCACCCGGCCCGCCCGCGGGGCGAACTTCCCCACTTGTCAGGCTGACGCGTCGGTATCGCGCCGCGTCAGCCTGACAGGGGCGGATCGGCGTACGGCGTCAGGCGATCGTGCGGGTCCGCGGACCGGCGCGCAGCACCTGGGACGGCAGGGTGCGGCCGACCAGCGTCTCGGCCTGCGCGGCCACCTCGATCATCGCCTCGAGGTCGACGCCGGTCGCGACGCCCATGTCCTCGACCATGTGGACGAGCTCCTCGGTGGCGATGTTGCCGGTGGCCCCGGGGGCGTACGGGCAGCCGCCGAGGCCGCCGACCGACGCGTCGAAGTCGCTCACGCCCAGCTCGAGGGCCGCCAGCACGTTGGCCAGGCCGGTGCCCCGGGTGTTGTGGAAGTGCAGGTTGAGCGCGGCGTCCGGGTGCGCGGACCGGGTCGCCCCCACCAGGCGGGTGACCCGGCCGGGCGTGGCCATGCCGGTCGTGTCGCCGTACGACAGGGTGTCGGCGCCGTCGGCCAGGGCCCGGCCCGCCACGGACAGGACCCGCTCCACCGGCACCTCGCCCTCGTAGGGGCAGCCCCACGCCGTGGAGACGATGACCTGGACCGTGCACCCGCCGCCGTGCGCCAGGTCGAGGATCGCGGCGATGTCGTCGAGCGACTCCTCGGTGGACCGGTTGACGTTCTTGCGGTTGTGCGTGTCGGAGGCGGAGACGACGACCTCGATCTCGGTGAACCCGGCCTCCAGCGCGCGTTCGGCACCCTTGAGGTTGGGGACGAGGGCGGAGTAGCTCACGTCGGGGTTGCGCTGCACGGCGGCCCAGACCTCGGCGGCGTCGGCCATCGACGGGATCGCCCGGGGGTGCACGAAGGACACGGCCTCGATCCGTCCGACGCCGGTGCGCGAGAGCGCGTCGACGAGCGCCACCTTGCCGGCGGTCGGCACCGGCGCCTCGTTCTGCAGGCCGTCGCGGGGCCCGACCTCGCGCAGTGACAGCCGCTCCGGCAGGTCACTCATGCGGTCGTCCTCTCATCTGCCGGGCCAGTCGGGCCGACGCTTCTCGTTGAAGGCAGCCACGCCCTCGGCCCGGTCGCCGGAGAACGCGGTCGCCCGCCAGGCGCCGTCCTCGACGTCGAGACCGGTGGCGAGGTCGACGTCCGCCCCCTGTCGCAACGCCCGCTTGGCGTTGCGTACTCCCACCGGCGAGTTGGCGGCGATGGTCGCGGCGAGCTCGAGGGCCGCGTCGCGGTCGGTGCCGGCCGCGACCCGTCGGTCCACGAGGCCGAGCCGCTCGGCCTCGGCCACGTCGACCCGGCGACCGGTGTAGACCAGGTCGGCGGCCCGGGACGCCCCGATCCGGCGGACGAGCAGCTGGGTCCCGCCGCCGCCGGGGATCACGCCGACGGTGACCTCGGGCAGGCCGAGCACCGTCGTCTCGTCGCACACCAGCAGGTCGCAGGACAGCGCGAGCTCGAGACCGCCGCCCAGGGCGAAGCCGTGCACCGCGGCGACGGTCGGGACCGGCAGCTCGAGGATGCCGCGGAACGCCGCCCGGAAGTGCGGCCGCTGCGCCATCAGGTCGGCGTCGCTGAACGCGTTGCGCTCCTTGAGGTCGGCGCCGACGCAGAACGCCTTCTCGGACGCGGACGTGAGCACGACGGCGCGCAGGTCGCCGTCCGCCGCGAGCGCGGCGGTCGCGGCGGCGATGTCGCGGGCCATCGCGGTGGACAGCGCGTTGTGCGCCTCGGCGCGGTCCAGGACCAGCTCGGCGACGTGGCCACGCCCCGCGGGGTCGCCGTGCCGGGTCACGGTCACGTGGTCGTACGTCGGTGGGTTCGCCTGCTCTGCCACGCGGGCGAATCTAACCGCCTGCGTCCTCCGGGGCGCGGCGGACCACCCCGGGCCGGACCAGCCCGAGGCCGCGGACCGCCCGGGTGCGACCGATGTCGAGGGTCACACCCGCTGCGCCCTCGAGCGCGTCGGCGGTGTCTCGGTCGACGAGGACCGTGCCGGGTGCTGCCAGCGCGGTGAGCCTTGACGCCAGGTTGACCGTGGTGCCGAAGACGTCGCCCATCCGCATCGCGACCGGCCCGGTGGCGATCCCCACCCGGACGTCGGGCAGCTCCGGGTCGTCGGCCATCGCCTCGGCCAGCTCCAGGCCGATCAGCGCCGCGGCCCGCTCGGTGTCGGCGACGAAGAGCACCTCGTCGCCGACGGTCTTCACCAGCCGGCCGGCGCCGGCCGCGATGACGTCGGCGGTGCGCCGGTGGAAGCGCTCGACCAGGGCGGCCAGCTCGCGCTCCTCGAGCCGCTGCGACAACCGGGTGTAGGACACCAGGTCGGCGAAGCCGACCGAGCGACGGCTGGTGACCGTCTCGCTCGCCGCGGCCGCGAGCACGCGCCCGGCCACCGAGGCGAGCTGCCGGCGCCACACCGCGACCAGCAGCTGCTCGAAGTCGGCGAGGTGGTCGGCCGACTGCTCGGCCGCGACGCGGTGCGCGTCCTCCCGGCTCCGGCCCTGCTCGACGAGGTGCTCCACGAGCGCGTCGAACTGCCACTCGGCCAGCCGGGCCGTGTTGTGGCCGACGGCCCGCGTGACGCTGACGGCCAGCTCGTCGTCGAGCACGCCGACCTCGATCAGGTGCTTGAGGCGGTCGATGGCGGCGAGGTCGCCGTCGGTGAACGCCACCGGCTCGTCGCCGACGTCGGCGAAGCCGACCGCCCGCCACAGCCGGCGGGCGTAGTCCACCGAGAGGCCAGCCTTCCCGGCGGCCTCGGCCCGCGTGTACCGGCGCGGCCCGCCGAGCAGCCGTTCCTCGATGCCGGCGGGTTCCTGCCCGGAGGCCGGGCTGTCAGGTCCCGGAGTCGTCGACACCGCGGCGGCGCTCCTCGTCGGCCTCGGCGAGGCGGTAGACGTCGCGCTGCACCTCCTCGACGTGCGGCACGTCTCGCAGCACGAGCTGGCCGCGCTCCCCGGCCGACTCGACGACCAGGGTGCCGCAGCCGAGCAGCCGCTCGAGGATCCCGCTGTGCTCGAAGGTCACGTCGTTGACCCGGGAGATGGGCATGTCGCGCCCCTGTCGCGCCACCACGCCGACCCGGGTGATGATTCGGCGGTCCGTCACGACGTACGACGTGGTCAGCCACTTGAGGAACGGCCACACGGTGAGCCGCAGCACGATGAGCAGGGCGATCACCGCGATCGCGATCCGGCCGGGGGTCTGGGCCCCGCCCTCGGGGAGCACCGTGGCGACGTAGGTCGCCAGCGGGCTGACGACCAGCAGCACCACGACCGGCCAGACCATCTCCTTCCAGTGCGGACGAAGGGCCATGACGACCTCTTCGTCGTCGGCGAGGAGACGCTTCGGGATGCCGGTCACGGTCGTGATGGTGCCAGGCTCAGCCGCCAGCACGCAGGTGGACGACGTCTCCGGCCGCGAGTGTCGTCATGCCGTCCTCGGTGCGGACCACCAGCCGGCCGGCGCCGTCGACGTCGACCGCCTCCCCCTGCAGGGTGCGGTCGCCCGGCAGCTCGACCCGCACCTGCCGGCCGAGGGTCCCGCAGACGGCCCGGTAGGCGTCGGCCAGGCCGGCGGGCGGCGGCGCCACCGGCCGCCTCGAAGGCGCGGTACCGCTCGGCGAGGCCGCGGAGCACCGCGCGCAGCACCGGGTCGCGGTCGACGACGTCCGAGCCCTCCAGCGCCAGCGACGTGGCGGTCGGCACCGGCAGCTCGTCGGCACGCAGGGACACGTTCAGCCCGAGCCCGACGACGACCGCGTCGTCGACGACCTCGGCGAGCAGACCGGCCAGCTTGCGCTCGCCGGCGACCAGCACGTCGTTCGGCCACTTGAGCCCGAGGTCGAGGCCGGACATCGCGGCCAGCGGACCGACGACGGCGAGGCCGGCGAGCAGGGGCAGCCAGCCCCAGGTCTCGCGCGGCGCCGTCGGGCGCAGCAGCACCGACACCGCGAGCCCCGAGCGGGCCGGGGCGTCCCAGGCGCGACCGGCCCGGCCGCGCCCGGCGCTCTGCCGCTCGGCCGCCAGCACCAGCCCCGCCGGCGCACCGGCACGGGCGGCCGCCGCGACGTCGGCGTTGGTCGACGCGGTCTCCTCGACCACCCGCACGTCGGTCCACAAGGCTCCCGGGACGACCAGCGCGGTCCGGAGAGCGGACTCCCGGAGGGGCGGCCGGTCCAGGTCTCGCCAGGGGCTGCCCGTCACGCCTCACTACGCTACGGCTCATGAGCGCAGAGCCCACCGCTGCCGGTGCCGAGCCGTCGGTCGAGTTCGACGTCCACAGCACGGCCGGCCGGCTCGCCGACCTGCACCGGCGCAACGACGAGGCGGTGCACGCCGGGTCGGCCCGCGCGGTCGAGAAGCAGCACGCCAAGGGCAAGATGACGGCCCGCGAGCGGATCGACGCGCTGCTCGACGAGGGCTCGTTCGTCGAGATGGACGAGCTGGCGCGGCACCGCTCGACGGCGTTCGGGCTGGACCAGAGCCGGCCCTACGGCGACGGCGTCGTCACCGGCTACGGCACCGTCGACGGCCGCCAGGTCTGCGTCTTCGCGCAGGACTTCACGGTGTTCGGCGGCTCGCTCGGCGAGGTCTTCGGCGAGAAGATCGTCAAGATGATGGACCTGGCCATGAAGATCGGCTGCCCCGTGGTCGGCATCAACGACTCCGGCGGGGCGCGCATCCAGGAGGGCGTGGTCTCGCTCGGCCTCTACGGCGACATCTTCTACCGCAACGTGATGGCGAGCGGCGTCGTGCCGCAGGTCTCGCTCATCATGGGGCCGTGCGCCGGTGGCGCCGTCTACTCCCCCGCGATCACCGACTTCACGGTGATGGTCGACCAGAAGTCGTACATGTTCATCACCGGTCCCGACGTCATCAAGACCGTCACCGGCGAGGATGTCACGCAGGAGGACCTCGGCGGCGCGCGCACCCACAACACGAAGTCGGGCAACGCGCACCACCTGGCGACGGACGAGGCCGACGCCATCGACTACGTGAAGGCGCTGCTGTCGTACCTGCCCAGCAACAACCTCGAGGACCCGCCGTCCTACGACGAGCCGGCCGTGCTCGACATCACCGACGAGGACCGCGAGCTCGACACGTTCGTGCCCGACTCGGCCAACCAGCCGTACGACATGCACACCGTCATCGGGCACGTGCTCGACGACGGCGAGTTCCTCGAGGTGCAGGCGCTCTTCGCGCCGAACATCCTGTGCGGCTTCGGCCGGGTCGAGGGCCGGTCGGTGGGCGTCGTGGCCAACCAGCCGATGCAGCTCGCAGGAACCCTCGACATCGACGCGTCGGAGAAGGCCGCACGCTTCGTGCGCACCTGCGACGCGTTCAACGTGCCGGTCCTGACGTTCGTCGACGTGCCGGGCTTCCTGCCGGGGACCTCGCAGGAGTGGGACGGCATCATCCGGCGCGGCGCCAAGCTCATCTACGCGTACGCCGAGGCGACCGTTCCCAAGGTCACGGTCATCACCCGCAAGGCGTACGGCGGTGCCTACGACGTCATGGGCTCCAAGCACCTCGGCGCGGACATCAACCTCGCGTGGCCGACGTCGCAGATCGCCGTGATGGGGGCGCAGGGCGCGGTCAACATCCTCTACCGCCGTGAGCTCGCCGACGCCGGCGACGACGCCGCCGACAAGCGCAAGGAGCTCGTGCAGGAGTACGAGGATCACCTCGCGAACCCGTACATCGCGGCCGAGCGCGGCTACGTCGACTCGGTCATCCCGCCGTCGTACACCCGCACCTACGTCGTCAAGGCGCTGCGCGCGCTGCGCACCAAGCGGCAGACCCTGCCCCCCAAGAAGCACGGCAACATCCCGCTGTGACCGAGGACCAGCCGGCTCCGCCGGTGCTCAGGGTCGTGCACGGCGGACCGACGCCGGAGGCCCTGGCGGCGCTCGTCGCCGTCCTGGGCGCTCGTGCCGCGGCGCCCGGCGACTCCCGCGCCACCGCGTCCAGGTCGGCGTGGAACGACCCGTCGCGCCTGGTCCGACGCCCTGTCTCCGCCGGTCCCGGTGGATGGCGGCACTCGGCCCTTCCTGGCTGACGGGCCCGGGCGCCGACTCAGCCCTTGACGTAGCTGAGCTTCTCGGCGATCTGCCCGTCGCGTACCCGCACCACGTCGACCCCGCGGACGTGGCCGCGGCTGCCGTCGTCGTTCGTCCACGAGAACACCCACCGCGCGGTGGCCCGGTCGTCGGAGACGAACGCCTCCTCGAACCGGAACTCCGCGTCCCGCGTCCCGCTGAACATCGCCGACCACTCGGCCCGGATCGCGTCCCGGCCCTCGACACGGACGCCGTCGGGCGCCGGTCCGGTCGCCTCGAAGACGGCGTCGGCAGCCATCAGCGCCATGATCGCGTCAAGGTCCCAGGCCTCCCACGCCGCGCCGAAACGGTCGACGACCTCGGCTACGCCGTCCACGCCGGATCCCGGCCGAAGGAGGCGATCAGACGGTCCTGCGGCGGCGCGTCGGCCGGGACGTCGACCGGCGGTGCTACTGCCCCGGCTCCCCGGTAGGCCTCCGCCCAGTCCGCCCACCAGCCGGCGGCCGCGTCGATGAGCTCGGTGTCGAGAGCACGGTCCTGACCGGACCCTGCCAGCAGGTCCCAGGTGTGCACCACGTGGTCCACCAGGACCTGCCATCCGTAGTCCTCAGCACTGAAGTCCCCGAAGGAGAGATGGACCGTCCGTCCGAGCGCACCGGGCTCGCCGAGGGCCGCGACCGCAGCCTGGCCCGCGCTCGCGGCAGCATCGGCAGGGTCGGTGCCGAGGAGGTCGCCGTCCAGCGCGTCGCCGACCTCTGCGATCGTCCGGCCGTCGACCAGCGGCGGCACCCACCGGTCCTCGCCCACGACATGGTTGGTCAGGGTCCGGACGTCCCAGTCCACGCACGGCGTCGGTGCCGTCCAGCCGTCCGCGGGGACCGCGGCGACTGCGGCGGCGAAGCGGTCCGCTGCGCGCGTGTAGAGCTCTACGACCCTGGTGCCTCTGTCCATGCGAGCCTCCTCGGTCTCCCGTGAAGATCGTGCCGTGACCGGCCGACGGCGTCGAGGGACGTATCGGGCGGGTCGTAGCGTGGCCGACCATGACCCGGCGCCTCGTCCTGGCCTCCGCCTCCCCCGCCCGGCTCGCCCTCCTGCGGCAGGCCGGCATCGAGCCCGAGGTGGTCGTCAGCGGGGTCGACGAGGACGACGTCACCGGCCCGCCGCACGACGTCGCGCTCACGCTGGCGGTCCGGAAGGCGATGGCGGTGGCGCCCGGCCGGACCGACGTACTCGTGCTGGGCTGCGACTCGGTGCTGGACCTGGACGGCGAGGCACTCGGCAAGCCCGCCGACGCGGCGGACGCGGTGGCGCGGTGGCGCCGGATGCGCGGCCGCAGCGGAGTCCTCCGTACCGGGCACTGCCTCGTCGACACCCGCACCGGCCGGGACGCGGCCGAGGTCGCCTCCACGACCGTGCACTTCGCCGACATCTCCGACGAGGAGGTCGCGGCGTACGTCGCCACCGGCGAGCCGCTGCGGGTCGCCGGCGCCTTCACCATCGACGGTCTCGGCGGCCCGTACGTCGACGGTGTCGAGGGCGACCCGCACACGGTCGTGGGGCTGTCCCTGCCGCTGCTCCGCCGGATGCTGGTCGACGTCGGGTCCTCGCTGCGCGAGCTCCGGTGACAGGCCCGGGGGTCCTCGCGCTCCGGGAGCGCGTTCTGGCCGTCCACCGGCAGCCAGCCGGCGCACCCTAGACTCGCGGGCCGGGCCGAGATACGAGGGAGTCGCCGTGCGCAAGGTGCTGATCGCCAACCGCGGTGAGATCGCCGTCCGCATCGCCCGGGCCTGCCGCGACGCCGGTCTCGGCAGCGTCGCGATCTATGCCGACCAGGACCGCGACGCCCTGCACGTGCGCGTCGCCGACGAGGCCTTCGCCCTGAACGGCAGCACCCCGGGCGACTCGTACCTGGTGGTCGACAAGATCCTGGCGATCGCCGCGCAGTCCGGCGCCGACGCCGTGCACCCCGGCTACGGCTTCCTTGCCGAGAACGCCGGCTTCGCCCAGTCCGTCATCGACGCCGGTCTCACGTGGATCGGCCCGCCGCCGGCCGCCATCGACTCGCTGGGCGACAAGGTCAAGGCCCGGCACATCGCCGAGCGCGCCGGGGCACCGCTGGTCGCCGGCACCAAGGACCCGGTCGAGGACGCCGACGAGGTGGTCGCGTTCGCCAAGGAGCACGGGGTCCCGGTCGCGATCAAGGCGGCGTACGGCGGCGGCGGCCGCGGCCTCAAGGTGGCGCGCACGATCGAGGAGATCCCCGAGCTCTTCGAGTCGGCGGTCCGCGAGGCGGTCGGCGCGTTCGGCCGCGGCGAGTGCTTCGTCGAGAAGTACCTCGACAAGCCGCGGCACGTCGAGACGCAGTGCCTCGCGGACAGCCACGGCAACGTCGTCGTCGTCTCGACGCGCGACTGCTCGCTGCAGCGCCGGCACCAGAAGCTCGTCGAGGAGGCGCCGGCGCCGTTCCTCTCCGACGCGCAGAACGCCGAGCTGTACCGCGCGTCCAAGGCGATCCTCAGCGAGGCCGGCTACGTCGGCGCCGGCACCTGCGAGTTCCTCGTCGGCCAGGACGGCACCATCTCGTTCCTCGAGGTGAACACCCGCCTGCAGGTCGAGCACCCGGTGACCGAGGAGGTGACGGGCATCGACCTGGTCCGCGAGATGTTCCGCATCGCCGACGGCGAGGCGCTCGGCTACGACGACCCCGTCGTGCGCGGCCACTCGTTCGAGTTCCGCATCAATGCCGAGGACGCGGGACGCAACTTCCTGCCAGCCCCTGGTCACGTCTCGACGTTCCAGCCGCCGTCCGGTCCCGGCGTCCGGCTCGACTCCGGCGTCGAGGAGGGCGGCGAGGTCGTCGGCGCCTTCGACTCGATGCTGGCCAAGCTGGTGGTGAGCGGGGCCACCCGGACACAGGCCCTCGAGCGGTCCCGCCGCGCCCTGGCCGAGTTCGTCGTCGACGGGATGCCGACCGTGCTCCCCTTCCACCGCGTGGTGGTCTCCGACCCGGCGTTCGCCCCGGCGTCGGAGGACGAGCCGTTCACCATCCACACCCGGTGGATCGAGACGGAGTTCGACAACACCGTCCCGCCGTACGACGGTGCGCCGGCCGACGCCGCGGAGCCGGCCGAGCGCGAGCGCGTCGTCGTCGAGGTCGGCGGCCGTCGCCTCGAGGTCGTGCTCCCGGCGGGTCTCGGCGCCTCGGCCGCCGGCGCCGCCCGCGCCAAGCCGGCCCGCCGGGCGGGCGGCGCCAAGGCCGGTGCCGCGGCCGGGGGCGACGCGCTGACCAGCCCGATGCAGGGCACCATCGTCAAGGTCGTGGCCGAGGACGGCCAGCAGGTCGCGGCCGGCGACCCGGTCGTCGTGCTGGAGGCCATGAAGATGGAGCAGCCGCTCACCGCGCACAAGGCGGGCACGGTCACGGGTCTGGCCGCCGAGGTCGGGGCGACGGTCACCAACGGACAGGTCATCTGCGAGATCAAGGACTGACTGACGACCCGGCCCAACCCCCACCCGCGTCGAGCGAGACTTTCCGCAGGCAGAAACGGACATCTCGGCTGCGGAACGTTTCAGTCGCGGTCCTGGGGTGAGGCGGAACCGGTGACGACGAGACGGAGTTGACCGGCCATGGACCTGCTCATCGTTCTGGTGGTGCTCGGCGTCGTGCTGGCCTTCGTGGTCACCCGCTCCCAGCGGCGCGAGCGGGAGCGCGAGCACCAGGCGCTGACGTCGGTGCGGTCCGCCGCCGAGGAGGACGTCGTCCGGTTCGGCGAGGACGTCACCCTGCTGGGCAACGAGACCGCGGGCCGGCAGCTGGACGAGGCCACCCGGCAGGACTACCGCCGGGCGCTGGACGCGTACGACTCGGCCAAGGCGGCGCTCGACCGGGTGCAGAAGCCGGACGACGTCCGGGGCATCACCGGCATCCTCGAGGACGGCCGCTACGCCATCGCCTGCGTGCAGGCCCGGCTCGCCGGCAAGCCGGTGCCGGCCCGCCTGCCACCGTGCTTCTTCAACCCGCAGCACGGCCCGTCCAGCGAGAACGTCGACTGGGCACCGCCCGGGGGCGTGCCCCGCTCGGTCCCGGCCTGCCCGGCCGACGCGGAGCGGGTCCGGCAGGGTGCGGAGCCGGACGTGCGGAAGGTCCCGGTCGGTGCCGGCCGCCGGCCGTACTGGCAGGGCGGTCCCGGCTACGGCCCCTACGCCCAGGGCTACTTCTCGCCGTTCGCCATGACCGGGCTGCTGCCGGGGCTCTTCCTCGGGTCGCTGCTGGCCGGCGGCTTCGACGGCGGCGGCTCGTACTCCGACGGCTACCAGGACGGCCAGGACGCGTCCGGCGACGACGGTTCGTACGACGGCGGCGACAGCGGCGACGGGGGTGACGGCGGCTACGACGACGGCGGGTCCGGCGACGGTGGCGGCTTCGACGGCAGCGGTGACTTCGGCGGCGGCTACGACGGTGGGTTCGGCGGCGGCGGCGACTTCGGTGGTGGTGGCGACTTCGGCGGCGGGGACTTCTGACAAGTGCGGACCGCTAGCCGCGCCAGACCTTGGTGTGCAGCTGGCGGGCGGCTTCGGCGACCGAGCCGCTGATCGACGGGTAGATGGTGAACGAGTGCGCCAGCTGGTCCACGGTGAGCCGGCCGTCGACCGCCAGCGCCACCGGGAAGATCAGCTCGCTGGCGCGCGGGGCCACGACGACCCCACCGACGACCGTGCCGGAGCCGGAGCGCGCGAACAGCTTGACGAAGCCGTCGTGCACGCCCTGCATCTTGGCTCGCGCGTTGGTGGCCAGCGGCAGCTTGACGGTGACGGTCGTCCCCGAGTCGTCCATGTCCTTCTCGGTCCAGCCGACGGTCGCGATCTCCGGGTCGGTGAAGACGTTCGACGACACGGCCCGCAGGTTCAGCGGGCTCACGGCGTCGCCGAGCAGGTGCCACATCGCGATCCGGCCCTGCATCGCCGCGACCGACGCGAGCATGAGGACGCCGGTGCAGTCGCCGGCCGCGTACACCCCGGACGCTGATGTCCGCGACACCCGGTCCACCTCCACGAACCCCCCGTCCGCGAGCCGCACTCCCGCCCCCTCGAGGCCGAGGCCGGCGGTGTTGGGGATCGAGCCGACCGCCATCAGGCAGTGGCTGCCCTTGACGGTGCGGCCGTCGCCGAGGGTGACCAGCACTCCGTCACCCTCGCGACGGACCGCGCTGGCACGGGACGTCGACATGACGGTCATCCCGCGGCGGCGGAAGACGTCCTCGAGCACGGTGGCTGCGTCCGCGTCCTCGCCCGGCAGCACGCGGTCGCGGCTGGAGACGAGCGTCACCTCGGTGCCGAGCGAGGTGTAGGCCGAGGCGAACTCGGCCCCCGTGACGCCGGAGCCGACCACGATCAGGTGCTCCGGCAGCGCCTCGAGCGAGTAGACCTGCTCCCACGTGAGGATCCGCTCGCCGTCCGGCTGCGCGTCGGGCAGCACCCGCGGATGCGCGCCGGTGGCCACCAGCACCGCGTCGACCTCGACCGTCTCCTCCCCCGCGCCGGTCGTGGCGACCACCCGGGACGGACCGTCGAGACGGCCGGAGCCACGGACCACGCGCACGCCCTCGGCGTCCAGCCGGGCCGCGATGTCGTCGGACTGCGCGCGAGCGAGCGCCGTGACCCGGGCGTTGACCCGTGCCAGGTCGACGCCGACATGGCCCTCCGGCGAGCTGCCGCGCCCGTCGCCGGCCGCGCCGACCAGCACTCCGAGCTCGCCGGACTCGGCGGTGTCGGTCATGACCTCGGCCGTCGCGATCAGGGTCTTGGACGGCACGCAGTCGGTGAGGACGGCCGAGCCGCCGAGCCCGTCGGTGTCCACGACCGTCACCTCGGCGCCGAGCTGTGCGGCCACCAGGGCCGCCTCGTAGCCGCCGGGCCCGCCGCCGATGATCCCCACTCGCGTCACGCGCGACATCCTCCCGTACGCCCTCCGCGGTCTCGCAACGCGCGGCCAATACCCTTCGGTGCATGGCCCTCTACGCCGCGTACGGCAGCAACCTGGACCCGAGCCAGATGCTGCTGCGGGCGCCGCACTCGCCGCTGCGCGGCACCGGCTGGCTGGAGGGCTGGCGGCTCACGTTCGGCGGCGAGGACCGGGCCTGGGAGGGACCGCTGGCGACGCTGGTCGAGGAGCCCGGCGAGCACGTGTTCGTCGCGCTGTACGACGTCACCGACGCCGACGCCCTGAACATGGACCGCTGGGAGGCCGCCGACCTCGCGCTCTTCACCAAGGTCCGCGTCCGCGTGCACACCCTGGACGGCGAGGTGCTCGCCTGGCTCTACGTGCTCGACGACTACGAGGGCGGGCTGCCCTCGGCGCGGTACCTCGGCCTGATCGCGGACGCCGCGGAGTCGGCCGGCGCCCCGGACGACTACGTCGCCGAGCTCCGGTCCCGGCCGTGCCGCTCCGTCGGACCCGGTCCCCTCTCGCCCTGACGGGCAGCTGCGTCTGTCGGCCCGGCGGATCCCGGACACAGCACTCACAGGCCACGGACACGTGGGATTTCTCCAGTCCGCGACGTCGGGTGCCGATAGTGCAGACATGTGGCTCATGCGCGACCCACGGCCGGTCGAGGACACCGTCCTCGCTGCGCTGCGCGCCTGCCCGTCGTCGCAGCTGGTCAGCCTGGTCCTCAGCGCCTCCACCAGCCGGGGCCGGCCGTCGATCCTGGACCTCCTCCGCGCCGAGGCCGGCGCCCAGCACTGCCGGATCGCCCTCGCCGAGACCCGTGGTGTCGTCGTCCGCTGGGTCGACGGGATCGTGACGGGCACCGTCGAGGACGTCCTCGCCTTCCTCGTCGCGAGCGGCCCGGTCCTCGACCGCTGCCACGGTCGCGCCGAGCTCGCCGCCGCCTGAGCCCCTCCCGGACCGGTACGCGCTGCTACGAGTGCCCCTGCCGGGGACGTTGCTCGTCGCGAGCGGCGCTGCGCCGGATGGATGGCACGGCGGAGGAGCCCCGCGTAGCGGTGTTCTACGCGGGGCGACGACAACGCCGCCAGGCGCCGGAGCGTCGTCGCGCAGCAGGACATGTGCCCTCGGTGTGGGTACTAAGGTCGCGGCCGTGAGCGACACGACCACTGACCCGTACGCCCTCGCCCGCGAGGCCGCCGACGCGCTGCGCCAGCGCACCGGCGCCGAGTCCCACGAGGTCGCCCTCGTCATGGGGTCCGGCTGGGTGCCCGCCGCCGAGATGCTCGGCGAGACCGTCGCCGAGCTGCCCGTGACGGACCTGCCCGGCTTCCACGCCGCGGCGGTCGCGGGGCACGCCGGAACCGTCCGGTCGGTGACCGTCGGCGACACGCGCGCCCTCGTCTTCCTCGGGCGTACGCACCTGTACGAAGGGCGTGGCGTCGCGTCGGTCGTGCACGGCGTCCGGACCGCCGTGGCGGCCGGCGCCCGGGTGGTCGTCCTCACCAACGGGTGCGGCGGGCTGCGGCCGACGCTCGCGCCGGGGCAGCCGGTACTCATCAGCGACCACATCAACCTGACGGCCACCTCGCCGATCGTCGGCGCGACGTTCGTCGATCTCACCGACCTCTACTCACCGCGCCTGCGCGCCCTCTGCAAGGAGGTCGAGCCCGCGCTCGAGGAGGGCGTCTACGTCCAGTTCCCCGGGCCGCACTACGAGACGCCGGCCGAGATCGGCATGGTGCGGGCGATCGGCGGTGACCTGGTGGGCATGTCCACGACGCTGGAGGCCATCGCGGCCCGCGAGGGCGGCGCCGAGGTGCTCGGCATCTCGCTGGTGACCAACTTCGCCGCGGGGATGACCGGTGAGCCGCTCAACCACGAGGAGGTCCTCGAGGCCGGGCGGGCGGCGGCGACCCGGATGGGCGAGCTCCTCTCGCGGGTGGTCACGCAGCTGTGAGCGCGCACGGGGCTCCCGGTCAGGGGCACGAGCACCGGGGCAGCGCGGACACCGTCGACGCGGTGACGGTCGCCGAGGCGTGGCTGGCCGAGGACCCCGACCCGGACACGCGGGCCGAGCTTCAGGCGCTGCTCGAGGCCGGTGACACCGCGGGGCTCGCCGACCGGTTCGGCGCCCGGCTCGAGTTCGGTACGGCGGGCCTGCGCGGCGCGCTCGGGGCCGGGCCCAACCGCATGAACCGCGTCGTCGTGACCCAGGCGGCCGCAGGGCTGGCGGCGTACACGAAGGCGCACGGCGGCAAGGCGGTCGTGGTCGGCTACGACGCGCGGCACAAGTCCGACGTGTTCGCCCGCGACACCGCCGAGGTGATGACGGGCGCCGGGCTGCGCGCGTCGGTGCTCCCGCGGCCGCTGCCGACACCGGTGCTGGCGTTCGCGATCCGGTACCTCGGCGTCGACGCCGGCGTCATGGTCACCGCGTCGCACAACCCGCCGCAGGACAACGGCTACAAGGTCTACCTCGGCGACGGGTCGCAGATCGTCCCGCCGGCCGACGCCGAGATCTCGGCCGCGATCGAGGCGGTCGGCCCGCTCGCCACCGTCCCGCGCGGGGACGACTGGGGGACTCTCGGCGACGACGTCCTCGACGCGTACCTCGACCGGGTCGCCTCCCTGGTCGACCCGGCGTCTCCCCGCGACCTGCGGATCGTCTACACACCGCTGCACGGGGTGGGCCGCGACGTGGTGCTGGCCGCCTTCGAGCGGGCCGGCTTCGCCTCGCTCACGGTGGTGACCGAGCAGGGCGACCCGGACCCCGAGTTCCGGACCGTGGCGTTCCCCAACCCCGAGGAGCCGGGCGCCATCGACCTGGCGCTCGCCGCCGCGGTCGAGCACGACGCCGACGTGGTGCTCGCCAACGACCCCGACGCCGACCGCTGCGCCGTGGCGGTCGCCGACCCGACGGCCGACGGCGGCTGGCGGATGCTGCGCGGGGACGAGGTGGGCGCCCTGCTGGCCGCGCACCTGGTGCGCCGTGACCCGTCGATCAGCGGCACCTTCGCCGCCTCGATCGTGTCGTCGTCGCTGCTCGGCAGGATCGCCGCCGCGCACGGCCTGGCGTACCGCGAGACCCTCACCGGCTTCAAGTGGATCTCTCGGGTCGACGGCCTCCGGTTCGGCTACGAGGAGGCCCTCGGCTACTGCGTCGACCCCGCCGGCGTGCGTGACAAGGACGGCATCTCGGCAGCCCTGCTGATGGCCGAGCTCGCCGCCACCCTGAAGTCGGAGGGACGGTCGCTGCTCGACCTGCTCGACGACCTCGCGCGCGAGCACGGCCTGCACGCGACCGACCAGCTCTCGGTGCGCGTCGACGACCCCGCCCTCATCGAGGACGCGATGGCCCGGCTCCGCGCCGAGCCGCCGGCAGCGCTGGGCGGCCGCGCCGTCCAGCGCGCCGACGACCTCGCGCAGGGGTCCGACGACCTGCCCCCGACCGACGGCCTGCGCTACCAGCTCGCCGACGGCGGCCGGGTCGTGGTCCGACCGTCCGGCACCGAGCCCAAGCTCAAGGCCTACCTCGAGGTCGTCGTGCCCGTCACCGCTGACGACGTCGTCACCGCACGCCGTACGGCGGCCGCCGACCTCACCGCGATCAAGCACGACGTCGGTGCGGCCCTCAACCTCGGCTGAGCCACCAGAACTGCATGATCACCGTGAGCTTTCCTGGTGATCATGCAGTTGTGGTCACGAGGGCTTCGAGCCGGTCGACCACCTGGTCCGGAGCGGGCATCGCGGCGATCTCGTCGCGCAGGCGTCGGGCGCCCGCGCTGAGGTCCGGCCGGGTCATGACGTCGCGCACCGCTGCCGCGATCGCCGACCCGCTCGCCTCGTCCGGGTGCAGGCCGATACCGGCCTCGGCCCGCACCACGCCGGCGGTGTTGCGGAACTGGTCCGCCGCCTGCGGCAGGCACACCTGCGGCAGCCCGAGCGCGGCCGCGGACAGCACGGTTCCCGAGCCGCCGTGCGACACGACTGCGGCGCAGTGCGCGAGCACCGCCACCTGCGGGACCCAGCGCTCCACCCGGACGTGGGCCGGCTGCGGCCCGAGCGCCGCGGGGTCACCGCCGGGGCCGACCGTCGCCAGCACCCGCACGTCGAGGCCGGCGACCGCGCGCACGGCCGGCTCCAGCACACCGGCCGAGGCGCTGACCGTGCCGAGCGTGACGTAGACGAGCGGCCGGCCGTCGTCCTCGGGCAGCAGGGCCGGGACCGTGGCCGGGTCCTCGACGGAGTAGAGCTCCGGGCGCGCTGCCTGCACCGCGCCGACGTGGTCCAGCGGCACGGTCTGCAACGACGCCGGGCAGATGTCGACGTAGAGGTGCTGGTAGCAGCCGGCGTACGGCGGCACCTGCTGCCCATGCTCCGACCAGAGGCCCGCGAGGCGATCCGCCGTCTCGGCCAGGATCGGTGCCGGGATACCGCCGCCGAAGGCGTGCACCGCGTGCGGCACGCCGAGCAGCGTGGCCACCAGCGGGCCGGCGAGCTCGCCCTGCTCGTGCACGACCAGGTCGGGCTGCCACTCGCGCGCCAGCGGCAGCAGCGCCTCGAGCATCGGCGGCGTCCGCGTCTCGCCGAACAGCAGCGGGAAGACGACCGTCGGCAGGTCCTCCGGGCGCACCCCGGCGAGCGACCGCCGCATCTCGGCGCGGACGGGTGCGATGTCGGCGTCGGTGAGGCCCGC
This sequence comes from uncultured Actinomycetota bacterium, assembly GCA_963746175.1. Lineage (GTDB taxonomy): Bacteria > Actinomycetota > Actinomycetes > JACCUZ01 > JACCUZ01 > CAVVAH01. The sequence goes on from CAVVAH010000004.1 coordinate 244,783, forward strand.
CTCGGCGGCCTCGATGCCCGCGGCCCGCAGCCGCGAGCAGGCGTCGGCCGAGGTCGCCCACAGGACGGTGTGACCACGCGCGTGCAGCGCCAGGGCCAGCGGCACCATCGGGAGCACGTGGCCGTACCCCGGCGTCGAGGTCACGAGGACGCGCATCGGGACACCTCGATCGGTCGGCTGCGCGGACGCGGGGACGCTACTCCCCGCGGCGAGCTCAGTGCACCAGCTCGGTCGCGGACCCCTGAGCGGGCAGCTCGATCGTCGGTGCGGGCAGCGGCGCATCGGGCAAGCGGTGGACCCCCAGCCGGGCGAGGATCGTCTGCGAGGCGGCCTCGAGCGCAGCGGCCGCGGGCTCACCGGCGAGCGCCTCGACCCGAGCCCACACGTGAAGCGTGAGAGCGAGCTCGAACTCGGCGTTCGCCGCCGTGGCACGCTGCCGGCTCGCGTTCAGCCGCTCGATGCCGGCCGCTCGCCGACCGTCCTGGACGAGAGCGACCCCCACGATCCGGTCGAGCATCGCGAGCGCGACGGGCATCCCGCCCATGGCCTCCGCCTTCGCCGCCGCGGCCTCGGCGAGGGCGAGCGCCGCCGCGGACTCGCCGGCCAGCAGCAGCCGCTCAGCCTCCCGGCTGTCCAGCTCGACGAGGAAGGCATCCGCACCGATCCGCTCGAAGTGGCGGCGCGACTCCGCGAACAGCTCCCGCGCCTCGTCGTAGCGGCCGCCGCGGCTCGCGACCCGACCGAGGTTGCTGAGGCAGAGACCCAGGCCCACCGGGAAGGTCACCGACCGCCAGAGCGCGAGCGCCTCACGGAACATCGTCTCGGCGTCAGCGAGGTCGCCCTGGTCCGACAGGATCTCGCCGATGTTGTTCAGCGCCGTCCCGTCGACCGTGACGTTGCCGGAACGCCGGCAGAGATCGCGGGTTCGCTCGTACAGGTGCCGCGCCTCGTCCCAACGGCCCTCGTAGTAGGCGTCGATGCCGAGGTTGTTGAGCACGCCCGCCTGGCCGACCAGGTCGCCGAGCTGCTCGTAGATCGGCAGCGCCTTCTCCCGGTAGACCTCGGCCTCGGCTGCCCGGCCGAGGTCGGTCAACGCCCAGTCCAGCAGGTAGTAGGCGTGCGCGAGGGTCGGCTGGTCGCCGAGCCGGTCGGCCTCCTCGGCCGCGCGGTGCAGCAGCGGAAGGCTCTCGGCGTACCGGCCCTGTCGCGCCCGCGCCGCGCCGTACGACATCGTCAGCTGGGCGTGCAGCCGGGCGGCGTCCTCTTCCGTGCGGCCGTCGATCTTCCGCAGCGCTCGGGTGTACCAGGAGAGTGCGATGCTGTAGCGGCCGGACCTCTCTCGGACCCAGCCCTCCTTCTTCAGGAGCGCTGCGACCCGCAGGTCGTCGTCCTGAACGGACTGCCGCGCACCGGCCAGCGCGCGCGCCGCGTCGTCGTAACGCCCGTCGAGCTCGAGAGCGTCGCCCAGGTGCTCACCGACCTCGGCCCGGTCGCTGGCCGCCACGTCCGGCAGGTGCGCGGCGGCGTCGAGCGCCCAGCGCAGGAACCTGGCCGCCTCGACCGGTGCAGCGTTGCGCCGGGCACGTTCGCCCGCGACTCGGCAGTGCGTCCAGGCGTCGGAGTGCCTGTCCGCCAGCCGGAAGTGCAGGGCGAGCAGGTCGACGAGCGACTCCTGGCCCTTGGCGCGCGGGAGGAGGACGTCGCCGACCTTTCCGTGCAGGACCCGGCGACGGCGGAACGGCAGCCCCTCGTAGGCGACGTCGCGGAGCATCACGTGCTGGAAGCGCATCGTCCCGGTCGGATCGGGCGCGACGAAGCGGGCGATCTGCCGCAGCTGCGCCCCGACCATGGCGGCCGGCTGGCCCATCACCTCGGCGAGGACGTCGATGTCGAACTTCGCCCCCAGCACGGCAGCGACACGCAGCAGCTCGCGGTCCGCCCGGCCCAGCTGGTCGACGGTCGCGCCGACGACCTCCTCCAACGTGTCCGGCAGGACGGCGAGGTCGGTGCCGTCGCCGCCGTCGGCCACCGCCTGCAGCAGCTCACGGAGGAACAGCGGGTTCCCCGCTGCTCGCTGCGCCAGCACCGCGCGGGCGCTCGGGACGAGCGGCTGGTCCTCGGCCACCCGCAGCAGCAGCCGGCTGCTCTCGTCGTCCGAGAGCGGCGTCAGCTCGAGCACAGCGGGCTCGCTGGTGGCGTCCGGGACCCAGCCCTGGTCCCCGGGACGCCGGGAGACGCAGACCAGCCATGGTCGCTCGGCCACGTGCGAGGTGATGTGACCCAGCAGCTCGCCGGTGGCGTCGTCGAGCCGGTGCGCGTCCTCCACGAGGATCACGGTCGGTCCGGCGAGGGTTCGGGCCAGCAGGTTCGCCAGCTGCACGTGGCGCACGGTCGCGCGGAACTCGGCACCCAGCGCTGCGACCTCAGGCGTGTCGTCCATCTCGACACCGACGACCGTCGCGAGCAGCGGCAGCCAGGGCAGCTCGTCCGGAGCGGCTCGCTCGACCGCCGCTGTCAGCCTCGCGACGACGGTGGCGTCGTCGTCACGAAGTCCGGCGCCGATCAGGCCGCGCATGGCCGAGCGCACGGCGAAGTACGGCGTCGCCGCCGAGTACCGGCCACCCTCGACCCGCAGCACCGTGACGTCCTCGTGGCCGAGCAGCGTCTCGGCGACGAGCCGGGACTTGCCGATGCCGGCCTCGCCGGAGACCACCACGACACCGCCACGACCAGACTGAGCGGACGCGAGCGCGGCGGTCAGCGTGGCGCGCTCCTCCTCGCGGCCGACGAACGGCAGGTCGGAGGTGACCTGGGTGGAGCGCCGTCCCGTCGGCGGTCCCACCACGGCCGCGAGGACAGGCTGAGACTTCCCCTTGACGGTGAACGGTTCGAGGTGCGTGAGGTCGAAGACACCCGCGACGTGGTCGAGCAGCGCCTGGGTCGCGACGACCTCGCCGGGCCCGCCGCGGCCCATGACGCGCGCCGCGAGATTGGTGGCGTCGCCCATGACCGCGTACGTCCGACGGCCGTCCGTCCCGACGTCGACGGCGAAGGCGCGGCCCCGGTTCACCCCCGCACGCACCATGAGCGGGCCCTGGACGGCCACCGTGTCGCGCAGAACGAGCAGGATCCGCTCCTCGTCGCGCTCGCCGAGCCGCGGCGCACCCGCGACGAGGAGGATCTTGCCGCCGTCGGCATCGACATCGGTGGCGAGGAACGTCACGTCATGAGCGACGCAGGAGCGCTGCGCGGCGGACACCACCGCTTCCACCGCGGCGGCGACGGCGTCCGGTCCCTCGTCGTCGAGCAGCTCGTCGGTGCCTCGTATCTGCACGAAGGCCAGGCTGGCGACCCGGTGCTCGCCGTCCTCGCGACCACTGCCGAGATGCTCCCGCAGCACTGCGGGGACGCCCAGCCCGGCGACCTCGTGCAGGGCCGCGTCCGCGCTCGGGAGAGCGGCAAGTGGTGCACCGCGCAGGACGACCGGACCGTCGTCCGGCACCCGCATCCAGGCCGGGTCGAGCTGGGCGGCGGCCACCGGCCCGACGAAGATCTCGCCGCCCTGCGCGAGGTTCTCCAGACTGACGGCGGCGGAGACGACCGGCCCGACGGCGAACAGCTCGCGGTGGCTGTCCCCGACGAGCAGCAGGTGCACGTCACCGGACTCGAACCCGATGGACATCGTCAGCCGCACCCAGCCGCCACCGGTGCGGAACCGGCGGAAGGGTCGCAGCGCCGTGAGCAGGCCCTCGGCGCAGCCGGCAGCCCTGCGCGCGTGCCCGTCGCCGGTGAACAGGAGCAGCAGCGCGTCGCCCCCGAACTTCACGAGGTCCCCGCCGGTCTCGGCAGCCACGGCCAGGAGTCGCCCGAAGACGTCGTTGAGGACGTCGGTCAGCTCCTCGGCACCGACCTTGCCCTGCCGGGCCAGCCGTTCGGTGAGCGGGGTGAAGCCGGAGACGTCGGCGAACAGGATCGTGCCGTCGACCGTGCTGCGCCGGCGTTCGGGGTCCCGGGCCAGCCAGTCGAGCGCGACCCGGGCGAGGTAGGGCGCCAAGGGGTCCACCCGCTGGTCCTTCACCCGCACCCTCCTCGGCCTGCTGCGGCCAGTGTGCGGGTCACGGGACCGCGGCGTCGATGGAAAGACGGCGATCCGTCCGGTTCTGACTCGATCGGGGCAAATGACCGGCCCGGTCTGACTACGACCTTGATAGCCCAGACGGGTCATAGTGCCGATGCCACTGCCGGGACAGGCTGCTTCGCAGGGGCTCGGGGGGACACCGGAGCCCGGGGAGGGCCTGCTCATGCACCGCGTCAACGCCTGGACCGCGCGCGTCGCACCCGCGCTGCTCGTCGCCGCACTGGTCACCACGCTGACGTCGACCGGCGCCCAGGCGGCTCCGCCGAGCACCGGGCCGGGATCGCTGCGCACCACGTTCGCCGCCGACGGCTCGTGGAACGGCGGCTTCAACGCCGACGAGGCCCTGGACTCCGTCGTCGTCCAGCCCGACGGGAAGATCGTCGCGGCGTTCTACGACGCGAGCGGCGGCATCACCACCGTCCGTCTGCTCCCGGACGGCACACCGGACCCTGGCTGGAACGACAACGAGTCGAACATCTGGTCATCGGCCGAAACCCCGGGTGACTCCCCGCGCGGCGCGATCGCTCAGGACTCGAGCGGGCGCACGTACGTCACCTCTGCGGTCGCCGTCCCGGCGCCGTTCCCCGGTGAGGGCACCGTCCAGCAGATCGCGATCCTGCGACTGACGGCCGACGGCCACGACGACGCGACGTGGGGTACCGGCGGCGTGCTGACCGTCGGGCTCGGCGGTCACGTCAACGACCACGGCACCTCGCTCGCGTTCGACCCGGCCACGCACCGGATGTATGTCGGGGCCTGGCAGGGGCCGAGCGGCAGCACGGACTTCGCCGTGATCGCCCTCGACGTGAACACCGGCGCACTCGACACGGCGTTCAGCGGTGACGGCGTCGCCACCACGGACTTCAACGGCCGCGACGACACCGTCCGGGACATCGTCATCGCTCCCGGCGGCGACGTGGTGGCGGTCGGCTACATCAAGAACTCGCCCGGGACGCACGACGACGCGGGCGCGTGGCGGCTCAACAGCGACGGCAGCCCCGTCGACACCTTCGGGAGCGACGGCAACGGCAAGGCGCAGTTCCAGCTGAGCGCCAGCGGCGGCAACAGCGGCGCGCGCTCGGTCGCTGTCGACGGGCTCGGGTACTTCTACCTCGGTGTGCGGGTCGAGGGTCTGGCCCTGCCCGGCGGTGTGCGCGGCGGCGTCCTCCGTCTCGACACGACGGGTCATCGCGACAACGCCTTCGGTCGCCGCAACAGCACGCCCGGCAACGGGTTGGCCCTGCAGGACTTCGGTGGCGCCAACGACAACGCCGGCGTCGCGGTGGACAGCGCCGGACGCGCGCTCGTCGTCGGCAGCGCGGGCGACGCCACCGTCGCGCGCCTCGTTGCGGACCGCTATCCCGAGGACACGACGTTCAACGGCACCGGCCTCGAGACCCTGGGCTGCGGCTCGGGCGGTGCCGGCGCGGTCGGCACCACGCCCACCGGGGACGTCATCGTCGTCGGGGTCTGCTCCAACTTCGACGGCGGTGGCAACCCCGTCGTGTGGAAGCTCGACGGCGGCGACCAGGTGCCGCTCCCGGCCGTCCCGCTGGCCTACCCGACCGGCGCGCAGTACGCCAACCTCCACGCCACCGGGATCACCGTCAACGGCGTCGGCCGGTCCGTGACCGTCGCCCCGGGATCTGCGCTGACCCTGGGCTTCACCTACAAGTTCGACAACCCGGTGCCCGATGACATCTGCGGCAGCGTGTGCATCACCCAGGTGCTCGCCGGCTTCACGAATGCCGGGCCAGAGCTCTGCTTCCAGGCAGGCGGCGCCGAGCTCTCCGGGGCGACCGCGGCCGTCAGCGGCAGCCTCACGGCTCCGTCCCGACCTGGTCGCTACTACATCGGGTTCGGGCGCATCTACGAGAACGCCTGCTCGGCGGGGGCCGGCAACTGGACGGCGGACGGCAAGCTCGTGGAACGGCAACCTGGTCCCCACACCGGCCGCGTTCCTGGCCGAGGTCGTCGTCCTCGACGGGGTCGCCGGGCTGACGGTGACCCCGGACCGGGCAACCGCGCCCGTACGGCCAGGGCACCGTCCCGGTGCAGCTCGATCTCGCCCGACGACCTCACCGGTTCGCTCGCCAACCTGCAGGCCTCACCTCTCCGGGTCTCACCTCTCCGCGTGTCGCCGCTGCGCGTGTCGCCGCTGCGCGTGTCGCCGCTGCGCGTGTCGCCGCTGCGCGTGTCGCCGCTGCGCGTGTCGCCGCTCCGGGTCTCGCCGCTGCGCGTCTCGCCGATCCCTCTGTCGGAGGTGCCGCTCGACCCGCCGAACGACTGGGCCTCCGTGCTCACCGGCACGTGTTCGCCAACCAGCCCCTGCAGAACGTCACGCTCCAGCAGGTGCTCGACCTCGATCCGGCACCGGCCTCGGTCGCCGGGCTCTCGCTCGCCGACATCGACCTCAGCCGAACCGCGCTGCGTGACGTCAGCCTGACGGCGTTCCTGCTCGGCAGCACCCCCGCCTCCGCACTCGGCCTCCAGGACGTCCCCACCGGCGGGTCGACCTGCAGCAAGAGCCTGCTCGACCTGGAGCTGACCGGCGTCGACCTGTCGCCGGTCTACGCGCACGGGATCCACGTCAGCAGCAGCACGCCGTTCGCAGCTGACGCCCCGCTCCCGCGGATGCGCCTTGGTGACCTGTGGCTGTCGCAGACGCCGCTCGGCGACGTCCTCCGCACCGCGGTTCCGTCGACCTGGCTGACGGGACCGTGCCCTGCGTGCACGACGCTGGCGGACGTCCAGGCTGCGTACCCCGTCGAGCTCACAGGCGTCGCGACCGTCGGTGCCCTGCTCCAGCAGGTTCCGAGCCTGAGCCCGACCGTCGGTGAGATCCTGCCGGGGCTGGTGTCGCGGGACCAGCTCGGCTACGAGCGGATCCCGAGTGACCGGCTGGCGGCAGCGTCGCCGCTACCGTCCAGCGGCGTCACCTACACCGCCACGTTCACGATCGACTGCTCGCGACCGGCCGGACCGTTGACCGTCGACTTCAACCTCCCCACTGGGTTCCGGCCGATCCCGGCGACCGCGTCGGTCTCGGTGGCGGGGCTGGGCAACGTGGCCGTCACCAAGGCCGCGGTCGGCTCCGCGTACCGCCTGACGAGCAGCGCGAACATCGTCTGCAGCGGCGCCCCGCTGGTCACCGCGAAGGTGGACGCGGAGCCCGGCCTCGCACTCGGTGCGACCACCGACTCGGTCACCGCCACGTTCGGCGGCACCAGCGCGACGGCCTTCGACGTCACGCCGCTCACCGTCGTGGACAGCACGGCCGACACGGCCATCACTCCCGAGCCGAGCACGCCGAGCGGCACCGTGTTCCTCGGCTACGTGTCGGCGCCCGGCGACCAGGACGCGTTCGTCCTGCCCACCCTGCCCGCCGGCACGAAGCTCACGGTCCGGCTGGCCGGGATGGCCGCCGGGCACGACGACGACCTCTCGGTGTTCGGTCCCGGCGTTCCGGCACTGCACGACTCCGTCGGTGCCGCCGCCGCTGCGCGTCTCGCCCCTGCGGGTCTCGCCGTTGCGCGTCTCCGGCGTCGACGACACCACGCTCGACCCGTCGTCGGACGGCACCACCGCCGGCACCGAGCCGCAGCCCGACGTCCCGGTCCAGCCGCCGAGCGGGAGCACGGTGCTCGGAGTCTCCGCCAACCGCGGTGACGCCGAGGAGTCCCTCGCCTACACGGTGCCGGACGGCGCCTCGAGCGGTCCGACGACCATCGTCGTCAGCGGCTACAACGGGTCGTCCGACACCTCGCAGCCGTACGCCCTGCTCGTGTCGGTGGATCCCCCTGCCACCCCGCTGGCCTGCGCCGCCCCGGCGTTCCCGTTCGCCAGCCAGAACACCACCCCCGGCACCGCCGTGAGCAGCCTCCCGGCCGGCACCGAGACCGTGATCCTCACCGACAAGAAGCGGCTCGGCGACCTCTACGGCAGCACCGCCGCGACCAACGTCATGGCCAAGCTGCAGACGCTCGCGGCGCGCACCGACGTCAAGGGCGTCGTCGTCTCCGTCGAGGCGAACGCCGCGGTCCAGCAGGCCTACAACGCCTGGGACGCGCCATCCTCGTCCTGCTCCCCTGGGAAGGCCAACGCCGTCGTCAAGGCGATCAACGCCTACCTCGACACCATCCGGGGCACGAGCACCTCCCTGAAGCACCTGGTGATCGCCGGCGGCGACCAGGTCGTGCCCATGGGGCGCATCATCGACCGGGTCGACCTGGAGAACGAGTCGACGTTCGCACCGGAGCAGGTCTACGGCGGCAACGACAACGCGCTGTCCGGCTCCCTGCGCGGCGGTTACCTGCTCAGCGACGACCCGTACGGCGACCTCAACCCGGTGCCGTGGCTGGACAGCGCACTGTACGTCCCCGACATCGCGATCGGCCGCCTCGTGGAGACGCCGGCCGACATCACCAAGGCCGTGGACCAGTTCGTCGCGTCGAACGGTGTCCGCACTCCGGTCGCCGCCTACACGGCGGGCTACGACTTCAACTCCGACGGCGCGCAGCTCGTGGCCGACCGGCTGGCCAAGCTCGTGGCGGCGAACACCTCCAGGACGAGCATCAGCGGCAGCTGGTCCAAGACCGACGCGGTCGGCGGAATGGCCGCAGCGGCGCACGGCTACATCTCCGTCAACGCGCACTACGACGCCTACCGGGCGCTGCCGGCCGACGAGTTCAGCGGTGGCACGCAGAACCAGCTGCTCACGCCGACGGACCTGCCGGCCGACCTGGCCGGCGGCGTTCTGTTCACCATCGGCTGCCACACCGGGCTCAGTGTCGCCGACACCTTCGTCGCGACGACGACCGAGGCGGTGCGCAAGAACGACTGGGCGCAGAACGTCGCCTCGCGCGGCGGCGTCCTCGCGGCCAACACCGGCTTCGGCTACGGAGACAGCGCGGCCGTCGCCTACAGCGAGCGGCTGATGGCCGACTTCGCCGCCAACCTCGACGGCAAGATGACGGTCGGCCAAGCGCTCATGTTCGCCAAGCAGAGCTCCGTGCACCTGCCGATGGCCGTGGTAGACGCGAAGGTCATGCAGGAGGCCACCTTCTACGGCCTGCCGATGTACCGGCTCGGGGCTGCGGGCGCCTCCGCGCCGGCCGTGCTCCCGGCTGCGCCGCCCGCGGGTGGCTCGACCACCTCCGAGGGGGCGCTGGAGACCTCGTCCTTCGCCGGCAAGCTGACGGCGCAGACGGGCCCGCGCGGCACCTGGTACGGCGTCCAGGACACGGCCACCAGCCCGTTGCAGGCGCCGCTCGCGCTCCCGAGCCGGCCGCTGCAGCCCGAGACGACGGTGGCGTACCCGAAGGTCGCCAGCCAGGAGGTGCACGGCGTCGTCATCGAGGGGCTGACCACCAAGGTCACGTCGAGCACCGGTGCCTTCAACCCGGTCTACTCGACCGCGGTGCCGGACGCGAGCAGCAGCAAGCCAGAGCCGGAGACGCGGGGCGCGTTCTTCCCGTCGACGCTCGCGAACGTCGTCGAGCGTGCGACACCCACCGGCATCAAGGACGTCGTCGTCCTGCACCCGGGCCAGTTCCGGAGTGCGTCGCCGGACAGCAGCCTCGGTTTCCAGCAGCTGGCCGACTCGATGTCGTACAGGCTGCTCTACTCCGACAGCGCCAACGTGACGCCGCCGGCGATCAAGACCGTGGACGGCACCGTGTCCGGTGGCACGGCCACCTTCGCGGTCACCACCGGGTCCGACGCCGAGAAGGCCACCGTCCTGTTCCTGGCCCGGAGCAGCACGACCGGACAGGCCTGGACCCGCGTGTCGCTCACCAAGACCGGCCCTGGCGCCTTCAGCGGCACCGCGCCCGTCACCACCCCGACCATCGAGCAGTACTTCGTGCAGGTCGTCGACGGCGCGAACAACGTCTCGGTGTCCAGCAAGAAGGGTCAGGACTTCGCCGCTCCTGCGACTCCCGCCGACTCGGGTGCCCCGACGATCGCCGTTCTCGGCACGCCGGTGAACAACAGCTATGTCGGCCCGCAGACGGTGGCGATCACCGGTCCTGGCCCGATCAGCTACACGGTCGACAGCGGCTCGGCGACGGACTACGTCGGCGCCTTCGTGGTCGCCGGTACCGGCGGTCACACGGTCACCGCGACCGGCCCCGGGGGGACTGCGACCCAGACCTTCACCATCCTGGCGACACCTGCTCCGACCGTGAGCATCTCGAGCCCGTCGGCGTCCGGGTCCTACACGGAGGGGTACGCGATCCCTGCCGTGTTCAGCTGCGACGGCTACCAGGTCGTGAGCTGCACGGGCAGCCCGGTGCAGCCGGACAACAGCGTCGGGGCGCACACCTTCACGGTGACCGCCCGGGACTCCGGGGGCCGGACCGCCACGGCGTCGGTGACGTACACCGTGCGGCGCTCGCCGTTCCTCGGCCTGCTCCAGCCGGTGGACGACGGGCCGGGTGCCACGCCTAGCGTGTACAAGAAGAACTCGACGATCCCGTTGAAGTTCCAGATCGTGGGGAGCAACGGCCTCCCGATCCCCGACGCCCGCGCCGCGGCGCTCGCCGCGTCGTGCGACGCCACCGTGACGTACACCACCGTGGGAGGTGTCACCGCCCCGGTCGACGAGAACAGCGTGACCGACACCCCGGACTCGGGAGGCTGCTTCCGCTACGACGCCTCGGCCGACCAGTTCCAGTACAACTTCGGCACCAAGAACCTGGCGGCCGGCCAGTGGTACCTGCTGCGGATCCACTTCGCCACCGCCGGGATCCCGGACCACACCGTCCGGATCGGCCTGCGCTGACGATCCGCGTCTCCTGCCGTCGTCCCGCGATCCGGGACGGCGGTAGAGTCGCTGGGTGACAACGACCGCTTCCCCGTCGGTCGCCAGGGACCTCAGCGGCCTTGACGTCCCCGGCATCACCGCCTCCGACGCCTCGCTCCGACGGTTCCTGCACGGGCTGCCCGGCGTCGACCAGGTCGGTGCCGAGGCGCGCACCGCGACCTTGGGGACCCGTTCGATCAAGACCTCGGCCAAGGCCTGGGCCATCGACCTGGCGATCCGGATGATCGACCTGACCACGTTGGAGGGTCAGGACACCCCGGGCAAGGTCCGCGCCCTGTGCGCCAAGGCCCTGCGCCCCGACCCGGCGGTCCCCGACACCCCCCGGGTCGCCGCCATCTGCGTCTACCCGGACATGGTGCCGGTGGCCGTCGAGGCGCTGCGCGGGAGCGGCGTGCACGTCGCGAGCGTGGCGACGGCGTTCCCGAGCGGGCGCGCCAGCATGACGGTCAAGCTCACCGACACCCGTGACGCGGTGGCCGCCGGCGCCGACGAGATCGACATGGTCATCGACCGCGGCGCCTTCCTGTCCGGCCGCTACCTCGAGGTGTTCGAGGAGATCGTGGCCACCAAGGAGGCGTGCGGCGACGCGCACCTCAAGGTGATCCTCGAGACCGGCGAGCTGGTCACCTACGACAACGTCCGCCGTGCGTCCTGGCTGGGCATGCTCGCGGGGGGTGACTTCATCAAGACGTCAACGGGCAAGATCCAGCCCGCTGCCACGCTGCCGGTGACGCTCGTCATGCTCGAGGCGGTGCGCGACTTCCGTGGCGCGACGGGTCGCCAGGTCGGCGTGAAGCCGGCCGGCGGCATCAAGACGACGAAGGACGCGATCAAGTACCTCGTCCTGGTCAACGAGACCGTCGGCGACGACTGGCTCGACCCCGACTGGTTCCGGCTCGGCGCGAGCAGCCTGCTCAACGACCTGCTCATGCAGCGGACCAAGATGACCACCGGCCGCTACAGCGGTCCCGACTACTTCACCCTGGACTAATGAGAGCCATGGCGACTCAGCGGCGACGTCCGGAGCGAGGAACGAGCGTAGGCGGAGCGCGAAAATGACCAGCAAGAAGTTCGAGTACGCACCCGCGCCGGAGTCGCGCGCGATCGTCGACCTCAAGCCGTCGTACGGCCTGTTCATCGACGGTCAGTTCGTCGACACCGCCGACGGCCGCACGTTCAAGACGGTCAGCCCGGCGTCGGAGGAGGTGCTGGCCGAGATCACCGAGGCCGGCCCCACCGACGTCGACCGCGCCGTCGCCGCTGCCCGCAAGGCGTACGACAAGGTGTGGTCGAAGCTGCCGGCGCGCGAGCGCGGCAAGTACCTGTTCCGGATCGCCCGCATCGTGCAGGAGCGGGCCCGCGAGCTCGCCGTCCTCGAGTCGCTCGACAACGGCAAGCCGATCCGCGAGTCGCGCGACGTCGACGTCCCGCTGGTGGCCGCGTGGTTCTTCCACTACGCCGGGTGGGCCGACAAGCTCGAGCACGCCGGCTTCGGTGCGAACCCCAGGCCGCTGGGCGTCGCCGGCCAGGTGATCCCGTGGAACTTCCCGCTGCTCATGCTGGCGTGGAAGATCGCGCCCGCCCTCGCGTGCGGCAACACCGTGGTCCTCAAGCCTGCCGAGACCACACCGCTGACCGCGCTGCTGTTCGCCGAGATCTGCCAGCAGGCCGACCTGCCGCCGGGGGTCGTCAACATCCTGACCGGCGCCGGCGACACCGGCCGGGCTCTCGTCGAGCACCAGGGCGTCGACAAGGTCGCGTTCACCGGCTCGACCGACGTCGGGAAGATGATCGCCCGCTCCACCGCCGGCACCAAGAAGAAGGTCACCCTCGAGCTCGGCGGCAAGGCCGCCAACATCGTCTTCGAGGACGCACCCGTCGACCAGGCGGTCGAAGGCATCGTCAACGGCATCTTCTTCAACCAGGGCCATGTGTGCTGCGCCGGCTCGCGTCTGCTCGTGCAGGAGTCGGCCTACGACGAGGTGATGGGCTCGCTCAAGCGGCGGCTCGGGACGTTGCGCCTCGGCGACCCGCTGGACAAGAACACCGACATCGGAGCGATCAACTCGGCCGAGCAGCTGGCCCGGATCCGCGAGCTGTCCGACGTGGGCGAGGCCGAGGGCGCCGAGCGCTGGTCGCCGCCGTGCGAGATCCCGGCCAAGGGCTTCTGGTTCCCGCCGACCGTGTTCACGGGCGTCTCGCAGGCCCACCGCATCGCGCGGGAGGAGATCTTCGGCCCGGTGCTGTCGGTGCTGACCTTCCGCACCCCGCAGGAGGCCGTCGAGAAGGCCAACAACACGCCCTACGGCCTGTCCGCCGGTGTCTGGACCGACAAGGGGTCTCGCATCCTCTGGATGGCCAACCAGCTGCGCGCCGGCGTGGTGTGGGCCAACACGTTCAACCGGTTCGACCCCGCGTCGCCGTTCGGCGGCTACAAGGAGTCGGGATACGGCCGCGAAGGCGGCCGCCACGGGCTGGAGGCCTACCTCGATGTCTGAGCGACTCGACGTCCGCAAGACGTACAAGCTCTTCGTCGGCGGGAAGTTCCCGCGGTCCGAGAGCGGCCGGTCCTACGAGGTCGCCGACAGCAAGGGCCGCTTCGTCGCCAACGCGGCGATGGCCTCCCGCAAGGACGCCCGCGACGCCGTCGTCGCCGCGCGCAAGGCGTACCCGGGCTGGGCCGAGGCCACGGCGTACAACCGCGGCCAGGTGCTCTACCGGGTGGCCGAGCTGCTCGAGGGCCGCCGCTCGCAGTTCGTCGACGAGGTCGCCCTCGGCGAGGGCATCTCGCGCAGCAAGGCGGAGGGCGTCGTCGACGCCGCGATCGACCGCTGGGTCTGGTACGCCGGCTGGTCCGACAAGCTTGCCCAGGTCATGGGATCGGCCAACTCGGTCGCCGGGCCGTACTTCGACTTCTCGGTGCCGGAGCCGACCGGCGTCGTGGCCGCGATCGCCCCGCAGGACTCGTCGCTGCTGGGCCTGGTGTCGGTCGTCGCGCCGGCGATCGTCAGCGGCAACACCGTCGTCGTCCTGGCGAGCGAGAAGCGGCCCCTGCCCGCCGTCACGCTGTCCGAGGTGCTCGCGACCTCTGACGTCCCGGGCGGCGTCGTCAACGTGCTCACCGGCGTTACTGCCGAGGTGGCCCCGTGGCTCGCCTCGCACATGGACGTCAACAGCATCGACCTGGCCGGCGCCGCAGAAGCCGACGTCGTCGACCTGCGGGTCGCGGCCGCGGACAACCTCAAGCGGGTCGTCCGGCAGGAGCGCGCCGAGTGGACCCGGGTCCCCGACCTGACCCGGCTGCGCACCCACCTCGAGACGAAGACGGTCTGGCACCCGATCGGGGTCTGACCCTCCCGATAGCCTCCCGCCGGTGACGCCGCCGACCGCCAGACTCATGCTGCTCGCCGGGCCGTCGGGCTCCGGGAAGACTCACCTCGCCGAGGAGTCCGGGCTGCCGATCGTCGACCTCGACCACTTCTACAAGGACGGCGACGACCCCACCGCCCCGCGGCACCCGACGCTCGGCATCGTCGACTGGGACGACCCGCGGTCCTGGGACGCCGAGGGCGCGCTGGACGCCCTCGACCGGCTCTGCCGTACCGGCTCGGCCGACGTGCCGGTCTACGACATCTCGCGCGACGGCCGGGTCGGCACCCGCCGGGTCGACATCGGCGACGCACCGGCGTTCGTCGGCACGGGGATCTTCGCGGCCGAGCTCGTCGAGCCGGCCCGGGACCGGGGGCTGCTGCGCGACGCGGTGGTGGTGAAGCGGTCCCGCGTCAAGAACTTCCTGCGCCGGCTCCTGCGCGACCTGCGCGAGCACCGCAAGCCACCGTGGACCCTGGTCCGCCGCGGCGTGACGCTGCTGCGGGCCGAGCCCGGCGTCGTCGCGCGGCAGACGGCCCTCGGCTGCCGTCCCTGCGACCGCGCCGCGACGCTCGCCGCCCTGCGGGCCGCCGGCGAGCGCTCGCCCTAGTCACCGGCCGCCCAGTCGCCGGCCAGCTCCGCGCAGACCTCGACGGCGAGCTCGACGAACCGGGTGGCGGCCGGAGTCAGCTGACGGTCGACGTGCCAGACGACACCGAGCTGACGCGGCGGCACCGCGGACGACAGCGGGACGACGGCAGTGTGCGGGTCGTCCTCGTCGACGGTCAGCCGCGGCATCAGGGCGTAGCCGAGACCGGCCGCGACGAAGCCCTGGATCGTCGGGTTGTCGTTCGAGCGGAAGACGAACGTCGGGTCGTGACCGGTGCGACGCAGGCGCCGGACCAGCTCCTCGTGCAGGTCCGGGTCGGTGAAGCCGATCAGCGGCAGCCGGGCCGCCTGCCGCAGGCTGACGGTCCCCGTGGCGACCTCCGGCGCACCGGCCGGCGCCAGGCACACGAAGGGGTCGTCGAGCACCCGGCGTACGGCGAACGGCCCGTCCGGCACGGGCAGGGGAGCGAACGACAGGTCGAAGCGGCCGGACTCCACGCCCTGCGCGAGCTCGCTGTACTCCCAGGCCTCCTCGGCGACCAGCTCGACGCCGGGCCACTCCTCGCGGAACCTGCGGAGCAGTCCCGGCAGGACCTGGGTGCCGACGCTCTGCATGACCGCGACGTGCAGCCGGCCGTGCTCGCCGGCGAGCAGGGCGGCGATGTCGGCCTGGGCGGCGTGCAGCCGGGCGACGACGGCGCGGGCGTGCACCACCAGCGACTCGCCGACCGGCGTCAGCCGGACCCGGCGCGGGCCGCCGGGGCGGACGAGCAGCGGCGCTCCGACCTGCCGTTCCAGGGTCGCGACCTGCTGGCTGACGGCGGACTGGGTGTAGCCCAGCCGCAACGCCGCCGCGCTGAAGGTCCCCGTCTCGACGACGGTGAGCAGGGCCACCAGCTGGCGGGTGTCCCAGGCCGGCGGGACCGTGGTGGGACTATCAGCTCTCCTGATGGTTCCTCCCCGGAACGTGGATTGTCCTGATGGTACCCAGGTGCCGACAATGGAGACATGTTCCTCACCGACTGCCTCGAGTGCGGCCTGCGCGAGCTGCGCGGCGCGCGCTCCATCGAGACCCTCGTCAGCACCGAGCAGGGGATGGACCTCGTCTACCGCTGCTCCCGCTGCGCGACCGTCAACCTGCTCCACCCGCGTACCGCCTCGACCGCCGTCGCCGGCAGCGCGCACCCCGTCGCCGCCTGACAGGCCGCACCGCGTCGACCTCCGCGAGGGCTGCAGACACGCCGACCGGGCCACTCCATCCTCGGCCTGTCGGGAGCGCTCGCGGAGAGGTCAGGCGGTCAGGGCGGCGTAGCCGGGCTTGACGACGTCCTCGATGATCGCCAGCCGCTCGTCGAACGGGATGAACGCCGACTTCATCGCGTTGACCGTGAACCACCGGAAGTCGTCGTAGCCGTAGCCGAACGCCTCGGCCAGCTGGACCATCTCGTGGGTCATCGACGTGCCGCTCATCAGCCGGTTGTCGGTGTTGACCGTCACGCGGAAGCCGAGCCGGCGGAGCAGGCCGATCGGGTGCTCGGCGATGGACTTGGCCGCTCCCGTCATGACGTTGGACGTGGGGGCCATCTCGAGCGGGATCCGCTTGTCCCGGACGTAGGCCGCGAGCCGGCCCAGCGTCGCCGTGCCGTCCGGGCCGACGGTGATGTCGTCGATGATGCGCACGCCGTGGCCGAGCCGGTCGGCGCCGCACCACTGGATGGCCTGCCAGATCGACGGCAGTCCGAACGCCTCGCCGGCGTGGATCGTGAAGTGCGCGTTCTCCCGCTGGAGGTACTCGAACGCGTCCAGGTGACGGGTCGGCGGGTTGCCCGCCTCGGCGCCCGCGATGTCGAAGCCGACCACGCCGGCGTCCCGGTAGCGCACCGCGAGCTCGGCGATCTCCTGGGACCTGGCCGCGTGCCGCATCGCGGTCAGCAGCGCGCCCACCCGGATCGGGTGCCCGGCCTCTGCCGCGAGCCGCTCCCCCTCCCGGAAGCCGGCGTTCACCGCCTCGACGACGGCGGGCAGCTCCAGGTCACGCTCGACGTGCAGCTCCGGCGCGTAGCGCACCTCGGCGTAGACGACACCGTCCGCCGCCAGGTCCTGGGCGCACTCGGACGCGACCCGCGCCAGCGCCTCGTCGGTCTGCATGACGCCCACGGTGTGGGCGAAGGTCTCGAGGTAGCGCTCCAGGGAGCCGGAGTTGGCGGCCGCGACGAACCACGCCGAGAGCTCCTCGACGTCCGTGGTGGGCAGGTCCTCGTAGCCCGTCTCCGCCGCCAGCTCGACTACGGAGCGTGGCCGAACGCCGCCGTCGAGGTGGTCGTGGAGCAGCACCTTGGGCGCGGGACGCAGGTCATCGCTGCTCAAAGAGGTCAAAGAGTTGGTCACGGGAGGACGGTACCGTCTGCGAGACTCTCAACTCTGACTCCGGCGAGCACGATGAAAGAGGCATGACGGTGGGTGCACGTGAGGACGTCCGGATCATCCGGCCGGCCGCGATCCTGGACGAGCGCGCCGCCGCACAGGTGCTCCAGCAGCTGCGGCGGCTGGACGTGTCCGCCGGGGGCATCTGGAACGCCACGTCCTCCCTCTGGCAGCGCTACGACGCTCCCTGGGACGGCGTCGGCGGCACCCGCGGCGAGGCCAAGCTGCTCGGCTCCATCGCCGTCATGTACGACTCCCCGCACCGGCACGAGATCACCATCTACAAGGTCACGGTGAGTGAGAACGGCCTGGACCAGGGGTGGACCGTCGAGAGTCTCTGCGACGACGCCCTCATCTGGGCCGGCCTGACCATCGCGACCTGCCCGCGGGCCGAGCTGACGCAGCCGCCCACGGCCGACCCGTTCAAGATCCACGGCGGGGACCGGGACCGCAAGCCGCTGTAACGCCCTACGCCTCGCTGCCGCCGGGCTCCGGGTCGCGGTGCGCCAGGTCCGGCTCGAACGCCGGGAGGCAGACCGCGACGTACTCCGCGCCCTCGGCGCCGACGAGGTAGCGCACCCGCTCTCCGGACCGCGTGATCACGGCCTGACCCGCGGGCACCTCGAGCCGGCCGTCGTCGTGCTCGACCACGACCGAGCCGCGGAGCACCAGCGTGACCTCGTCGAACTCCGGGGTCTGCGCCGGCTCCGACCAGCCGGGCGGCGCCTGCATGTGCGCCACCGACACGGCGTCGGTCCCGGACGTCACGCGCCCGACGTACTCGTCGATGACCTTGCCACCGGGCACGGGGATCCGGGTGGGCGCGGCGATCAGCTGCGGGGCCATCAGCCGACCCGGTCCAGGACGAGCGACGGTACGTCGGGGCGCGAGCCCTCCGGCGCGATGACGACAGCGCCGGCGAGCGCCGCCTCGGCGTCGGCGAACCGGGCCGGCTCATCGGTGTGCAGGGTGAACAGGGGCTCTCCGCCGCGTACCTCGGCGCCGGGCTTGGCGTGCATCTCGACGCCGGCAGCCGCCTGCACCGGGTCCTCCTTGCGGGCCCGGCCGGCGCCCAGCCGCCACGCCGCGAGGCCCACGGCGTAGGCGTCCAGCCCGACGAGGACACCGTCGGCCGGCGCGGCGACGACCTGGGTCTCACGTGCGGTCGGCAGCGGCGCGTCCGGGTCGCCACCCTGGGCGCGGATCATCCGCTTCCAGACGTCCATCGCCGAGCCGTCGGCCAGCTTGTCGGCCGGGTCGACCCCGTCCAGACCGGCGGCCGCGAGCATCTCGCGCGCCAGGGTGAGGGTGAGCTCGACGACGTCCCCGGGGCCGCCGCCCGCCAGCACCTCGACGGACTCGCGCACCTCCATGCCGTTGCCCGCCGTGAGCCCGAGCGGGGTGGACATGTCGGTGAGCAGGGCCACGGTGCGGACGTCGTGGTCGGCGCCGAGCGCCACCATCGTCTCGGCAAGCTCGCGGGCCGACGCGACGTCCTTCATGAACGCCCCGGAGCCGACCTTGACGTCGAGCACGAGCGCACCGGTGCCCTCGGCGATCTTCTTGCTCATGATCGAGCTGGCGATCAGCGGGATGGCCTCGACGGTGCCGGTGACGTCGCGCAGGGCGTAGAGCTTCTTGTCGGCCGGTGCCAGGTCGTCGCTGGCCGCGCAGATGACGGCGCCGACGTCGGCGAGCTGGGCGAGCATCTCCTCGCGGGACAGGGTGGCCCGCCAGCCGGGGATCGACTCGAGCTTGTCGAGGGTGCCGCCGGTGTGGCCCAGCCCGCGGCCGGACAGCTGCGGCACCGCCGCTCCGCAGGCGGCGACGAGCGGCGCGAGCGGCAGCGTGATCTTGTCGCCGACGCCGCCGGTGGAGTGCTTGTCGGTGGTCCGGCGGCCACCGATCGCCTCGGTGGGGAACGACATCCGGATGCCCGAGGCGATCATCGCGTCGGTCCAGCGCGAGATCTCGTGGCGGTCCATCCCGTTGAGCAGGATCGCCATCGCGAGCGACGACATCTGCTCGTCGGCGACCTCGCCGCGCGTGTAGGCGGCGATCACCCAGTCGATCTGCTCGTCGGTGAGCCCGTGCTTGTCCCGCTTGGCGCGGATGACGTCGGTGGCCGAGGGGCTCATGCGCGGCTCTCCAGGTCCTCGGGGCCGAAGGCGTCCGGCAGGATCTCGCTCATCGGCCGGATCCCGCTCACGGTGTCGACGAGCAGGTCGGGGCCGCCGTTCTCCCACAGCAGCTGCCGGCACCGGCCGCACGCCATCAGCGTGTTGCCGTGGCCGTCGACGCACACGACCGCCACCAGCCGGCCGCCGCCGGTGGCGTGCAGCGACGACACCATGCCGCACTCGGCGCAGAGCGCCACGCCGTACGCCGCGTTCTCGACGTTGCAGCCGACCACGACGCGGCCGTCGTCGACGAGGCCGGCGGCGCCGACCTTGAACCTGGAGTACGGCGCGTAGGCGCGCGCCATGACCTCGGTGGCCGCCTCGTGCAGCGCGGCCCAGTCCGCCTCGGTGACGTCAGCCACCCTGTCCTCGCCGGTAGGGCAGTCCGTCGGCTGCCGGCATGCGTAGCCGTTGCGCGGCCAGTGCCAGCACCAGCAGCGTGGTGACGTAGGGGGTCATGGTGGTGAAGTCGCCGGGCACCTCGTCGGTGGTGAAGTACCAGATCAACGCACCGGCGCCGATGACCGCGCTGATCGCCGCGGTGACCACCTTGCGTCCGACGAACAACCACACGGCCATCAGTATCAGCGCCGCGCCGATCAGCAGCAGCAGGCCGTGCACCGACTCACCGCCCCGGCGGAGCTGCAGCGAGTCGGTGTAGCCGAACAGACCCGCACCCGCCGCCAGGCCACCAGGTCGCCAGTTGCCGAAGATCATGGCAGCCAGGCCGATGAAGCCGCGGTTGGCCGTCTGGCCCTCCCGGTAGCCGTTGCCGGCCACGATCGCGAGGAACGCCCCGCCGAGGCCGGCGAAGGCGCCGGAGGCGAAGACCGCGGAGTACTTCATCAGGTAGACGTTGACGCCGAGGGACTCGGCTGCCGTCGGGCTCTCGCCGCAGGACCGGAGACGCAGGCCGAACGGCGTGCGCCAGAGCACCACGTAGGTCAGCACGATCAGGGCGACCGCGACAACGGTCAGCAGCGAGACACCGGTGAGCAGGCCGCGCAGCACGCCCGCGACGTCGGAGGCGAGGAACCACTCCTTCTTCTGCAGCGTGAGCAACGGGTCCGCGAGACCCGGGACGGAGACCTGCTTGATGTCCGGGGTGGGTGGCGACTGGGACTCGCCACCGCCGCGCACACCCTCGAAGGCCACGACGGAGAGGTACTGGGTGACGCCGAGGCCGAGGATGTTGATGGCGACACCGGACACGATGTGGTCGACGCCGAAGGTCACGGTGGCCAGCGCGTGCAGCAAGCCGCCGACAGCCCCCATGGCCGTGCCGACCAGGACACCGGTCCACGGCCCCCACTGGTACGCCGCCCAGCCGGCTCCCCAGGTGCCCAGGATCATCATGCCCTCGAGGCCGATGTTGACGACGCCCGCGCGCTCGGACCAGAGGCCGCCGAGCCCGGCCATCGCGATGGGCATCGACAGCGCCAGGGCGGCACCGACAGTGCCGCTGGAGGTGAGGTCGTCGGCTCCGCTGATCACACGCACGACGGCGAGCAGGAAGATCAGCGCACCGAGCGCCATGAGCACGAACCACGGTCCCGTGGTCGGCAGCCGGCGGCGCGCGACCTCGGAGCGGGTCTCACCCGGAGGGGCACCGACGATGCTCATGCGCCCACCCCCGCCGGCTCGGCCGGTCTGTCGGCGGCCAGCTCACGGCTGACCCGGCGCTGCTCCGCGACGATGCCGTAGCGGCGGACCAGCTCGTAGACCACGACGACGGAGAGCACGACGGTGCCCTGCATGATGAGCACGATCTCCTTCGAGATGTCGTTGAGGTCGAGGATGATCGCCGACGAGTCGAGGAACGAGAACAGGAACGCGGCCAGGGCCATGCCGATCGCGTTGTTGCGACCCAGCAGGGCGATCGCGATGCCGGTGAAGCCGAGGCCAGCAGGGAAGTCGAGGCTGTAGCTGCGGGTGTCCCCGCCAAGAAGCTGTGGCATGCCCACCAGGCCGGCGACGGCGCCGGAGATGAGCAGCGAGATGACGACCATGCGCTTCACGTTGACGCCGCTGGCCACGGCCGCAGACTCCGACCGACCGGTGGCGCGGAGGTCGAAGCCGAACCGGGTCCGCCCGAGCACCACGGTGTAGACGACACCGGCGAGCGCGGCGACGACGATGAAGCCGAAGACGTCGAGCGGGCTGTCCGGGATCAGCGGGATCCCCGGGAACGCACCCGACTCCGGGATCGGCTTGGTCCCGATGTTGTTGCTGCCGGCGACGTCGACAGCGACCTTGCGCAGCAGGTAGGCGATGAGCGAGGTCGCGATGGCGTTGAGCATGATCGTCGAGATCACCTCGCTCACGCCGCGAGTCGCCTTGAGCAGGGCGGCGACGCCGGCCCACATCGCGCCGACGAGCATCGCGGTGAGGACGATCACGAGGATCATCAGAGGTTTGGGCAGGTCGATCTTGCTGCCGACCACCGCCGCGCTGAACGCCGCCAGCCGGTACTGGCCGTCGACCCCGATGTTGAACAGGTTCATCCGGAACCCGATGGCCACAGCCAGGGCGGACAGGTAGTAGACCGTCCCCTGGTTGAACGTCAGCGCGAGGACCCGGGGCTCCTTGCCGTAGTCCCAGACGGCCTGCGCGGTCGACCAGACCGGGTCACCGGTGGAGATCAGCACGAGCGCGGTCACGAGCAGCGCGAAGGCGATCGCCACGGTCGGTGCCGCGACCGCCAGCCCGACCCGCCGCCAGTTGATCGTCATGCCTCACTCCCCTGGTTGCCGTCACCGGCGCCGGTCATCGCGGACCCCAGGTCCTCCGGAGTGACGTGCGCGGGATCGACGTCCGCGACGAAGCTGCCGCGGAGGATCACCTTGATCGAGTCGGACAGGCCGATCAGCTCGTCGAGGTCCGCCGAGATGAGCAGCACGGCCAGGCCCTCGCGGCGGGCGGTGCGGATGTGGTCCCAGATCGCGGCCTGCGCGCCGACGTCGACGCCGCGGGTCGGGTGCGAGGCGATCAGCACCTTCGGCTCACCGCTCATCTCCCGGCCGACGATGAGCTTCTGCTGGTTGCCGCCGGACAGGGACGACGCGAGGACGTCGATGCCGGGCGTCCGGACGTCGTACTGGTCGACGATCCGCTGGGTGTCGCGACGCGCCCCGCCACGGTCGATCCACGGCCCGTTGACGTTGGGCTCCTGCGTCTGGTGACCCAGGATGCGGTTCTCCCAGAGCGGGGAGTCGAGCAGCAGGCCGTGCCGGTGCCGGTCCTCGGGGATGTAGCCGATCCCCGCCTCCCGGCGGCGCCGGGTGCCCCAGGCGGAGAGGTCCTCGCCGCCCAGGTGGATCGAACCGGACGCCAGAGGGCGCATGCCCATGATCGCCTCGACCAGCTCGGCCTGGCCGTTGCCCTCGACGCCGGCGATGCCGAGGACCTCGCCCCGGTGGATCGTGAACGTCACGGCGTCGATGAGGGCGCGGCCGTCGGCCGAGCGGACCGTCATGCCGTCGCCCTGCAGCACGACCTGGTCGGTGACCGTGGACTCGCGGGTCTCGGGTGTCGGCAGCTCGCTGCCGACCATCAGCTCGGCGAGCTGGCGGGCGGTGACGCCCTGCGGGTCGACCGTCTTCACCGTGGTGCCGCGCCGGATGACGGTGATCTCGTCGGCGACCTCGAGGACCTCGTCGAGCTTGTGCGAGATGAAGAGCACCGTGAGGCCCTCGGACTTCAGCTCGCGCAGGTTCTCGAACAGCTCGTCGACCTCCTGCGGGACCAGCACGGCGGTGGGCTCGTCGAGGATGAGGATCTTGGCACCGCGGTAGAGGACCTTGAGGATCTCGACCCGCTGACGGTCGCCGACGCCCAGGTCCTCGACCAGGCGGTCCGGCTCGACGTCCAGCCCGTAGGAGTCGGAGATCTCCTTGATCCGCCGCTTGGCTGCGCCGAAGTCGATGAGGCCGGCGCGGCTCGGCTCGCTGCCGAGCACGACGTTCTCGAGGACGGTGAGGTTGTCGGCGAGCATGAAGTGCTGGTGGACCATGCCGACGCCGGCGTCGATCGCGTCACTCGGCGAGTGGAAGCTGACCTGCCGGCCGTCGATCGCGATGGTCCCCTCGTCCGGCCGCTGCATGCCGTAGAGGATCTTCATCAGGGTGGACTTGCCGGCACCGTTCTCACCGACGATCGCGTGCACCTGGCCGCGCTTGACGACGATGTTGATGTCGCGGTTGGCGACGACGCCGGGGAACCGCTTCGTGATGCCGTGCAGCTCGACGGCGACGTCGGCCGGAGCCTCCACCGGCGGGGGGGCACTCGTCGTGGCGATGAGGCACCTTCCTCGAGCCGGACGCCGGGTGGCGTCGTGCGGGCGACCGGGGGCTTCAGCGTCCCGGCGGGGTGTAGGGCAGCACGCTAGCGCTACTCAGCCTGGGAATGTGACGACCGGGCCCGGGGAGACGTCACCGCCTCCTCGGACCCGGTCGGGGGTCCAGCACCGGCCGGCCGGCGCGCGAGGGTACGCGCGCCGTCCGGCCGCCGATCACTTGTCCGGGACCGTGATCTCGCCCGAGATGATCTTCTGCTTGTAGTCGTCCAGCTTCGACACGATGTCATCGATCGCGCCACCGCTGGTGGAGTAGCCCACGCCGTCCTTCTCGAGGTCGTAGCGGACCGTGCCGGCCGTGAAGTTGCCCTCGGAGACCGTCTTGATGAAGTCGTAGACCGCGACGTCGACCTTCTTGAGCATCGACGTGATGATCACGCTCTGCACCGACGGGTCAGCCGTCTTGTACTGGTCGGAGTCGACACCGATCGCCATCGCGTTCGCGGCCTTGGCGGCCTCGAACACGCCGCCACCGGAACCACCGGCAGCCTGGTAGACGACGTCGGCACCCGCGTCGTACATGCCCGCCGCGGCCGTCTTGCCCTTGGCCGGGTCACCGAAGCCGGAGAAGTCCGGCGGCTGGGTGAGGTACTTGACCTGGACCTTGATGTCCGACTTGACCGCCTTGGCACCGGCCTCGTAGCCGGCCTCGAACTTGTGGATCAGCGGGACGTCGACGCCGCCGACGAAGCCGATGTTGCCGGACTTGGACTTCAGCGCGGCAGCCGCGCCGACCAGGAAGGAACCCTGCTCCTCGGCGAAGACCAGGTTGGCGATGTTGTCGCCGACCGCGGCCTCGTCGTCGATGATCGCGAAGTTGGTGTCGGGGAGCTCCTTGGCGACCTTCGCCACGCTCGCCGAGTAGGCGAACCCGACGGCGATGACCGGGTTGTAGCCCGCGTTGGCGAGGACGCGGAGGCGCTCCTCCTTGGCCGAGTCGGGCTCGCCGTTGCTGGCCTCGGCCTCCTTGGTCTCGATGCCGAGCTCGGACTTGGCCTTGTCGAGGCCTGCCGCGGCAGCGTCGTTGAACGACTGGTCGCCGCGGCCACCGATGTCGTACGCGAGACCGACCTTGAGGTCGCTGGTGGGAGCCGAGCTGCCCGAGGCGCCAGGCGTCTCGGTGTCGGTCCCTGCTGTGTCGCTGCTGCCGCCACAGGCAGTCAGGACGAGAGCCCCGGCGAGCAGCGCCGAGGCCAGAGTGGTCACCCGTCGCAAAGGGTGTCTCCTTCCATGGGGCCGGGCACGACCGGATCCGGTCGATGCGCCCGAGCAGGCCGTCGTTCGGCCAGGCGTGCGCACTCTAGCGGGCTCCGGGGGCCGGTTTGCCCAGTGGGCCAGAAGTGCGGAACCCGTTATCAGACCGAGAGGAACGCGCCGTAGGTCGCTGCGACCAGCACCCGCGCACCGACCGAGATCGCCCGTTCGTCCGCGTCGAACCGGCCTTGGTGCAGGTCCATCCGCTCCCCGGGCGGTACCTCAGACGGCGTCGTGCCGAGGCGCGCCAGGGCGCCCGGGACGCCTCTGAGGTACCACGCGAAGTCCTCGCCGCCGAGGCTCTGCTCGGTGCCCACCAGCGCCTCCTCGCCCTCGGTCTCCCTCACGGCCTCGGCGAGCAGCTCGACGCTCGTCGCCTCGTTCTCCACCGGCGGGACGTTGCGGGTGTAGCCGACCTCCGCCTGCACGCCGTACGGCGCGACGATCTCGTGCACCAGGCGCTCCACGAGCTCGGGCGCATCGGTCCAGGCGCCGGCGTCGAGGCAGCGGACGGTGCCCTCGGCCTCCGCGGACGTCGGGATCGCGTTGGCGGCCCGGCCGGCGGCGACCCTGCCCCAGACCACGCTCAGAGCCGCACGCGGGTCGACCCGACGCGACAGGGCCGCTGGGAGATCGGTGACGACCTTGCCCAGCGCGTAGACGACGTCGGCGGTGAGGTGCGGGCGCGCCGTGTGGCCGCCCGGTCCGGACAGCCGCACGACCAGCTGGTCGGCGGATCCCGTGATGGCGCCGACGCGGAGCCCGACCTTGCCGACCTCGTCGCGGGGCGCGCAGTGCAGGGCGAAGATGCGTTCGAGGTCAGCGGTCTCACCCGCCTCGACCACCGCCAGGGCGCCGCTGCGGGCGGACTCCTCGGCCGGCTGGAAGATCAGCCGGACCCGGCCCGGGAGGGCGCCCTCCTCGGCCAGCTCGGCGAGCACCAGCCCGGCGCCGAGGACCGCGGCCGTGTGCAGGTCGTGGCCGCAGGCGTGGCAGACGCCCGGCACCGTCGAGGCGTACGGCACGTCCTTGAGGTCGACGATCGGCAGCGCGTCGAGGTCGGCCCGCAGCCCGACCACCCGGTCGCCCGTCCCGATGTCGCAGACCAGGCCGGTGCCGCCGACGAGCACGCGGGGCGCCAGGCCGGCGGCGAGCAGCCGCTCGCGCAGCAGCCGCGTGGTGCGGACCTCGCCCCAGGACAGCTCCGGGTGGGCGTGCAGGTCGCGCCGGAGCGCCACCAGCTCGTCGTGGTGGGCCTTGACCCGGGCCGCCACGTCCGCGGGCGCCACCGGTCGGCGCGAGGGGGCGGGCGGCTGTGTCACAAGGGGCGACCTTACCTCCGGTCACGCGACCCCACCGTGCCGGCCGAACGTGCCCCCCTCCCGCTGGCCCCCAGCGGATCTTGAGGCGACACGCGACGTGGGTGCGGCGTGTCGTCTCATGATCCGCGGGGGTGGGTGGTGGCGGTCAGGAAGGCACGACCTCAGAAGGCGTCGGCGGGGACGTGGGTGCCCCAGGCGTCGCGCAGGACGTTGCAGACCTCGCCGACGGTGGCCCGGGCTCGCAGGGCGTCGTGCATCGGGTACAGCACGTTGTCGGTGCCCTCGGCCGCGGCGCGCAGCGCGTCGAGGCACCGGGTCACCTCCGCGCCGTCACGCTCGGCGCGCAGGGCGGCCAACCGGTCCCGCTGGGCCTGCTCGATGGTCGGGTCGACACGCAACGGCTCGTAGACCTCGTCGGCCTCGCGCTGGAAGCGGTTGACCCCGACCACGGTGCGGGAGCCGTCCTCGACCGAGACGGCCACCTCGTACGCCGACTGCTCGATCTCGCGCTTCTGGTAGCCCTGCTCGATGGCGGCGACCGCTCCCCCGAGCTCCTCGACGTTGCCCATCAGCTCGCGGATCTTCGCCTCGAGCTCGTCGGTCATCGCCTCCACGGCGTACGACCCGGCGAACGGGTCGACGGTCGCGGTGAGGTCGGACTCGTACGCGATGACCTGCTGGGTGCGCAGCGCCAGCCGGGCGGCCTTCTCGGTGGGCAGCGCGATGGCCTCGTCGTAGGAGTTGGTGTGCAGCGACTGCGTGCCGCCGAGCACCGCGGCCAGGGCCTGCACGGTGACGCGCACGAGGTTCACCTCGGGCTGCTGGGCGGTGAGCTGCACCCCGGCGGTCTGGGTGTGGAAGCGCAGCATCAGCGACCGGGGGTCCTGCGCGCCGAACTCGTCGCGCATGACCTCGGCCCAGATCCGCCGGGCGGCGCGGAACTTCGCGACCTCCTCGAGCAACGTCGTCCGCGCGACGAAGAAGAACGACAGGCGCGGGGCGATGTCGTCGACGCCGAGCCCGGCCGCGAGTGCCGCCTGGACGTAGGCGCGGCCGTTCGCCAACGTGAACGCCACCTCCTGTGCGGGGGTCGCCCCGGCCTCGGCCATGTGGTAGCCGGAGATGGAGATGGTGTTCCAGCGCGGGATCTCCTTCGCGCAGTAGGCGAACACGTCCGACACCAGCCGCAGCGACTGCTTCGGCGGGTAGATGTACGTGCCGCGTGCGACGTACTCCTTGAGCACGTCGTTCTGGATCGTGCCGGTGAGCTGCGACGGGTCGACGCCCTGCTCCTCGGCGACGAGCTGGTAGAGCAGCAGCAGGACGGACGCCGGGGCGTTGATCGTCATGGACGTCGACACCTCACCGAGCGGGATGCCGTCGAAGAGCGTGCGCATGTCGTCCAGCGAGTCGATCGCGACGCCGACCTTGCCCACCTCGCCGTGCGCGACCGGGTCGTCGGAGTCGTAGCCCATCTGGGTCGGCAGGTCGAAGGCCACCGAGAGGCCGCCGGTGCCCGCCTCGACCAGGCGGTGGTAGCGCTCGTTGGACTCCTTGGCGGTGCCGAAGCCGGCGTACTGGCGCATCGTCCAGGGCCGGCCGGTGTACATCGAGGGGTAGACGCCGCGCGTGTACGGGTAGCGGCCGGGCTCGCCGAGGCGGGCCGCCGGGTCCCACCCGTCGAGCACCTCGGGACCGTAGACGGGCTCGATCGGCAGTCCGGACTCCGACTCGCGCGACATGCCCCGGATGCTAGCCAGCCGCGGCATTCGGACCGTTAGCCTGCCTCTCGATGAGCTCCCAGCGTGCGGTGAGGGCCCGGGACCGGCTGCTCTCCGGCGCGGCCGCCGTCGCGCTGCTGCTCGCGGGAGTCGCCGGCACGACGCCGGCCTTCGCCACGGCGAGCGGGTCGACGAGCAGCGGAACCGTCGGAGGCGACGCGCTGGCCACGGCCGGGCTGGCGGTCGACTCCCCCGGCTCGACACCGCTGCCCGACGTCAACGCCTCGGCCTGGCTGCTCGCCGACCTCGACACCGGCGAGGTGCTGGCCGCCCAGGACCCGCACGGGAAGTGGCGTCCGGCGAGCACCCTGAAGGTCCTCACCGCCCTCTCGCTGATGCCGTCGCTCGACCCGACGACCGTCTACACCGCGCAGTGGGAGGACGCCAACGCCGACGGCAGCCGGGCCGGCATCGTCCCGGACGCCTCCTACACGGTGCACCAGCTCTGGCAGGCGCTCTTCCTCGTCTCCGGCAACGACGCCGCGAGCTCCCTCGCCCACGCCGCCGGCGGCGTCCCGCAGACCGTGGAGGCGATGCGGAGGACCGCGCACGACCTCGGCGCGCTGGACACGACCGTCAGGAACCCGAGCGGGCTGGACGCGCCCGGGCAGTACACGTCGGCGTACGACCTCGCCGTGATCGCGCGGGCCGCGATGGCCCGGCAGGACTTCCGCGCCTACGTCACCACCGTCAAGGCACAGTTCCCGGGCAAGATGCCCAAGGCCGGCAAGGTCCGGAAGACCTTCGAGATCTACACGCAGGACCGGCTGCTGCTCAACTACCGCGGCGCCATCGGGGTCAAGACCGGCTGGACCACCAAGGCGCGCGGCACCTTCGTCGGCGCCGCCACCCGTGGGGGCCACACCCTCGTGGCCACCGTGCTGCACAGCGAGTTCGACTCCTGGCGTGACGCGGCGGCCCTGCTGAGCTGGGGCTTCGCCAACCGCTCCGTCGCCCGGCCGGTCGGCACCCTCGATGCGATCCCCCACGCAGCCGACATGCCCGCCACCCCCGGCAAGCAGACGTCGGGCGGGGCCCAGCAGACGGCTGCCTCCGCCACCGACCCGGCCGGCAGCGGGGTGCCGTGGTGGATGGGTGCCCTGCTGGCCCTCGCCATGGTCGTCGCCCTGCTGCGGGCGCGGGTGCTGCTGCTCCGCCGGTCGCGCCGCAACCGGCTGGCGGTACGGCGCCCCGGCGAGGCCCGGGTGCCTCAGTCGCGTGACCCGCGCCGGGACAGGAAGCCCGCGAGACCGGCGCCGACCGCGGCACCGACGACGACGCCGCGCACCGTGCGCATCCTGCCCGGCGACGCACCCCCGGACTCGGCGGCAACCGGCACCGGCTCGTAGTCGGCCGGCGCCACCGCCCGGACCGGATCGGTGGCGGCCGCCAGCCCGGTGCTCCGTCCGGCACCCGGTTCGCCGATGCCACCCGGCTCCAGGGAGTAGGCCTGGGTCGCCGTCCACGCGGCGGCGTACACGAGCAGCTTGGACACCAGGTTGATCCACACCAGCAGCCCGACGACGACCCCGAACGTCGCGTATACCGGGTTCTGCGTGGTCCGGGCGACGAGGAACGTGCCGAGGAGCTTGAGCACCTCGAAGCCGACCGCACCCAGCAGGGCACCGGAGCGGAGC
The DNA here is from genome assembly GCA_963746175.1 of uncultured Actinomycetota bacterium. Lineage (GTDB taxonomy): Bacteria > Actinomycetota > Actinomycetes > JACCUZ01 > JACCUZ01 > CAVVAH01. Next base: position 274,677 of record CAVVAH010000004.1, read on the forward strand.
TGGTGCCAGCTCAGGCGGGCGCCGGGGAGCCGCGAGAGGAGGATCGCGAACAGCACCGCGTCGACGGCCAGTGACAGCACCACTGCGAGCACCTTGAGCAGCACGGTCGCCACCAGCGAGTCGTCGAGACCCACGGTCCCGAGGACGTACGCCGTCGCGCTGGTCGCCGTGCTGCTGACGACGACCGAGGCCAGCAGCGCGGTGCCCAGCAGCACGAGCACGAGCAGGTCGGCCGTCTTCTTGCGCACGAACGGCAGCGGCTCGTCCTCCGTGCCGAAGACCCGGCGCAGCCCCACCCGCAGCGAGTCGACCCAGCCCAGGCCGGCGTAGAGCAGGCCGACGATGCCGACCAGACCGGCCGCGCCCTTGGCGGCGACCACGTCGTCGATGTTGATCTCACCAGGACCGGTGCCGATCAGGCTCGGGAAGGCGCCTTCGACGGCTGCCGTGATGCCGTCGCGGGCCTCCGGGTAGACGGCGCTGACGTAGCCGACCAGCGAGAACCCCAGGGCGAGCAGCGGGAAGAAGGAGAGGAAGCCGAAGTAGGTGATCGCGGCCGCGACGTGGTTGCCGAGGACGTCGCTGTGCCGGTCGTACGCGCGCACGGCGTGGTCGACCCACGGCGTGCGGGACCGCGCTGCGCGGACCCGCGCCTGGAATCTCTCCTTCACCGGCATGCCCGAGCCGATGCCCGGAGGTGGCGGGACCTACACGCTCTGCGGGCCGGGCAGGTGCTGGCCGAGCGGGAAGTCGCGCTGCGGCCGCCACACGCCGTCGGAGCCGTGCTCGTAGAGGCTGAAGCCCCAGACCTGGAACCGGACGTCATAGGTGGCCATCTCGTCGAAGGCCTGGACCAGCACGTCGTGCGGCAGGTCGTGGGCGACGGTCACGTGGGGGTGGTACGGCCACGCGAGCTCGCGCGCGAGCGGCCCCGAACGCACCCGGGACTCGACCCGCTCGCAGTCGCTGATGCCGAGGACCACCGACACGAACACCACCTGGCTGACGGGGTGGAACGTCCCCGTGCCGCGGAGATGGATGTCGAACGGCTCCTCCGACTCCGCGATCGTCCGCAGGTGCTTGTCGATCGTCTCGAGCTCGTCACCCGCCACGTCGGACGGCGGGAGCAGCGTGATGTGGGTAGGGATGGACCGCGCGAGCGGGTCGCCGTACGACTCTCGGACGCCCTGGAGCTCGGTGCCGTACGGCTCCGGGATCGGGATGGCGACACCGATGGTGCGGGTGCTCATGCCGGGGCACTTCCCGGCAGGAAGCCGACCTTCGCGTACACGTCCGCGAGTGTGCCGGAGGCGACCTCCCGAGCGCGCAAGGCACCCCGGGCCACGATGGCATCCAGCTCGGCGGGGTCGGCCAGGTGCTCGTGCAGCCGGTCACGGAAGGGTCCGACCGCGTCGAGCACCGCCTCGACCACAGCCTTCTTGAGGTCGCCGTAGCCGGCGCCGGCGAACCGCGCCTCGAGGTCGTCGACGCTGTCCCCGCCGAACGCCGACAGGATGGCCAGCAGGTTGCTCACGCCGGGCTTGCCCTCGAGGTCGAAGGTGACCTCGCGGCCGGTGTCGGTGACGGCACTCTTGATCTTCTTCTCGACCACCTTGGGGTCGTCGTCGAGCCAGACGACGCCGCTGCCACCGACGCTGCTGCTCATCTTGGCGCCGGGGGTCTGCAGGTCGTAGATCTTCGCGACCCGCTTGAGGATGTGCGGCTCGGGGACCACGAAGGTGTCGCCGAACCGGCTGTTGAAGCGCTGGGCGAGGTCGCGGCTCAGCTCCAGGTGCTGCCGCTGGTCCTCGCCGACCGGCACCCGCTCGGGCCGGTAGAGCAGGATGTCGGCGGCCTGCAGGACCGGGTAGGTGAACAGACCGACCGAGGCGTTGCCGCCGCGGGCCATCTTGTCCTTGAACTGCGTCATCCGGCTGGCCTCGCCGTAGCCCGTCAGGCAGCCCAGCACCCAGGCGAGCTGCGCGTGCTCCGGGATGTGGCTCTGCACGAACAGCGTGGAGCGCTCCGGGTCGACGCCGGCGGCGAGGTACTGCGCGATGTTGACCCGGGTCCGTCGTCGGACGGCCTCGGGGTCGATCTCCATCGTGATCGCGTGCAGGTCGGCGACGAAGAAGAACGTGTCGAAGTCGTCCTGCAGGTCCACCCACTGCCGCAGCGCGCCCAGGTAGTTGCCCAGGTGCAGCGAGTCGGACGTCGGCTGCATCCCGGACAGGACACGAGGACGGGGCGCGGGCATCCCCGCATTCTGCCAGGGGCGGGTTCCCGGCGACCCGGTGCCTTCGCGCCGTCCGGACCGGTGGCTACGGCGTGGTGCGCGCGGCGTCCTCGGCCGGCTGGTCGACCTGGTCGACCTGATCGACCTGATCGACCTGGTCGGCGTCGTCGCGGGCCGGCGCCTCCGGGGTGAGGCGGACCCGGGCGATCCGCCGGCCGTCGAGCTCGGTGACGGTGAAGCGCCGGCCGAGGGCCACGACGCTCTCGCCGAGGTCGGGCAGCCGGCCGAGCTCGTTGATCACGAATCCGGCGACGGTCTCGTACGGGCCCTCCGGCAGCTCCAGGCCGGTGCGGTCCTCGAAGTCCTCGAGGTTGAGCAGGCCGTCGACCTCGACGTCGCCGTCGACGAGCGCCCGGGACGGCTCCTCGGCCACGTCGTACTCGTCGTGGATCTCGCCGATGACCTCCTCCATGAGGTCCTCCATCGTGACGATCCCGTCGGTGCCGCCGTACTCGTCGACGACGATCGCCAGGTGGTGCCCCTCCCGGCGCATCTCCGACAGCGCCGACAGCACCCGCTTGGTGCCCGGCATCAGCTTGACCTCGCGGGCGATCTCACCCACCCGCACGGCGGAGCCGGTGCGCTCCGGCGCGAACAGGTCGCGGACGTGCACGAAGCCGACCACCTCGTCGTGCGACCCGCGGACCACGGGATAGCGGCTGTGCGGGTTGGTGGACGACAGCCGGACCGCCTTGTAGACGGGCGTCGAGGCGTCCAGGAAGTCGACCTCGGTGCGCGGCACCATCACCTCGTGGAGCTGGCGCTCGCCCGCCTCGAAGACGTCCTCGATGAGCTGCCGCTCCTCGCGTCCGAGGGTCTCGTGCCCGGCCACGATGTCGCGCAGCTCCTCCTCGGAGATCGTCTCGCGCGAGGCGCCCGGGTCGCCGCCGAGCAATCGCACGACGACGTCGGTCGAGCGGGACAGCAGCCAGATCACCGGTCGGGACGCCCGTGCGATGCGGTCGAGGCTCGGTGCGACGACGAGCGAGAAGCTCTCGGCGCGCTGCAGGGCGATCCGCTTCGGCGCCAGCTCGCTGACGACCAGGGAGAGGTACGTGATGACGAGGGTGACGCCGATGAAGGCGACCCAGTAGGCCGAGTCCTTCGCACTCGCCGGGCCCTCGGGCGACAGACCCCAGTCCCGGAGCACCGGTGCGAGGTCGTCGGCGAACGCCGAGGCGCCGAAGGCGGCGGACAGGAAGCCGGCCAGCGTGACGCCGATCTGCACCGCCGCGAGGAAGCGGTTGGGGTCGGCATGCAGCTCGGCGACCTTCTGACCGCGCCGCCCGCGCTGGGACAGCGACTTGACCTGCCCCTCGCGCAGCGACACCAGGGCGATCTCGGAGCCCGAGAACACACCGCCGACGAGGAGGAAGAAGCCCACGAGCAGGACGTTGGCGAGCGTTCCGTTCACGGCGTACCTGCGGGTCGCGGGTACGCCGGTCTAGTGCCACCGTCCATGCCCGCAAGCGTAGACGTATACGGGGCGCCGACCTATCGGCCGACCTGGCGGGAGCGCTGTCGAGCGCTGTCGGTCAGACGCGCGCGAGGTGCAGCACCACCGCCTGCTCCGGGCCGAGGACGGGGAGCGGCAGACCCACCTCGGCGAGGAAGGAGCCGGGCAGGACCGGACCGGCGGCGCCGTCGGCGTTCCACCAGGCGGGGCCCTCGTGCTGGACGACGAAGACCTCGCCACCGGCGTCGACGCGCGCGACCCGGTAGTCGGCGTCCGGGTCGAGTCCCGGGAACCTCGCCGGCAACGGCACCTCGGACTGGTGGCTCGCCACAGCGACACAGGACATCAGCGCCTCGGAACCGTCGGCCGCGACGACGCCGTGCACGAGCACTGCAGGGTCCGGGTGGTCGGCGTGCACGACGACGCCGCCGTGCAGCAGGGCGCGGTGCGCCTTGTACGACGCCACCAGGCGGCCGAGCGCGGCCCGCTCGGCCGGGTCGAGGGACGTGATGTCCCACTCGACGCCCAGGTGGCCGAACAGCGCGGTCGCGCCGCGGAACGACAGGTGGTGGGTGCGGCCGGTCGTGTGCGCGGTCGGCGGCCCGACGTGGCTTCCGACCAGCTCCGGCGGCAGCAGCAGCTGGGTCCAGCGCTGGACGGTCTGCCGCTCCAGCGCGTCGTTGGTGTCGCTGGCCCACACCCGGTCGGTGCGGGCCAGGATCCCGAGGTCCACCCGGGCGCCGCCCGACGCGCACGACTCGATCTCGACGCCGGGGTGGCGCGACCGCAGCTCGTCCAGGAGCCGGTAGACCGCGAGGGTCTGGGCGTGCACCCCGGGCCGGCCGTGGTGGCCGGCGTCGAGCAGGTCGCGGTTGTGGTCCCACTTGAGGTAGGCGATGTCGTTGTCGGTCAGCAGCGCGTCGAGCTGGCCGAGCACGTGGTCGTACGCGCCGGGGTGCGCGATGTCGAGCACCTGCTGCTGGCGCCACGGCACCGGCAGGTCGTCACCCGCCCGCAGGACCCACTCCGGGTGCGCGCGGTAGACGTCCGAGTCGAGGTTGACCATCTCGGGCTCGACCCAGAGGCCGAACTCCATGCCCCGCCCTCGCACGTGACTGATCAGCGGGCCGAGACCGTCCGGCCACACGTCGGCGTCGACGACCCAGTCGCCGAGGCCTGCCCGGTCGTTGCGACGCGCGTGGAACCAGCCGTCGTCGAGCACGAACCGCTCGATGCCCACCTCGGCGGCGACGTCGGCGAGCTCGGTGAGCCGGTCCAGCCGGTGGTCGAAGTAGACGGCCTCCCAGGTGTTGAGGACGACCGGTCGCGGCCGCGCCGGGTGCCCCTCGCGGGACCGGACCAGCCGGTGCAGCCGCGCACTCAGCCCGTCGAGGCCGGCGTCGGACCACACGGCGAGGACGTCCGGCGTCCGGTAGGACTCCCCCGCGGCGAGCTCCACCTCCCCGGCACCGAGCAGCTCGCCGCTCGCGAGCACCGCCCGGCCGTCGGGCCGGCGCTCGGCGTACGACGTGTGGTCGCCGCTCCACGCGAGGTGCACGCCCCACACCGAGCCGGAGCGGTTGCCGAAGCCGGGCGTCCCGGCGACGAGCAGCAAGGTCGCGTCGTGGCCGGTGCGCCCGTGCCGGCCGTCGCGGGTCCAGGTGCCCTGGTTGGTGAACGGCAGCCGCTGCGGGTGCCGCTCGCGGCACCACCGGCCGGTGAGGTCGAGCAGCTCCTGCGCCGTCGCGGGGACGGGCAGCACGACGACCAGGCCGTCCAGCCGGTACGGCGACGGACCGAGGTTGGTGACCTCGTGCGCCACCCTCAGGACGCCGTGGGCGTCCAGTTCCAGGTCGGTGACCAGCTCCAGGGCTGCGTCGTCGGCCCGGCAGGTCGTGCGCACCCGGGAGCCCTCGTGGTCGACCGCGGTGAGCCGCCAGTGCGGCGCCCACCCGGGACCGCCGCGCAGTGCCGGCGCGTGCTGGGTGCCGCCCACGCCGCCTGCCAGCAGGGTGAGCTGGGGGACGACGTCGACCGCACTGTGCGGCCTGGCCGGCCGCCAGGTCGACGGGTCGGGCACCCGGGGCCCGGTGTCCGCTCCCCAGTGCAGGACGGCCGGGACACCCGATCCGGTCGCGTCGAGCACGACCGCGACGCCCGCTTCCCGGAGCAGCACGACGCCCGGCGGACCGTCCGCCGGGCGCGTGTGCTCGAGGGGCTCCGTCATCCCTTCGTCGCGCCCAGCGTGAGGCCGGACACGAACTGCTTCTGCAGGATGAAGAAGATGATGAGCGGCGGCAGGGCCACCACCATCGACCCGGCGGCGACCAGGTTGTTGTCGGTGAAGAACTCGCCACGCAGGTTGTTCAGCGAGCTCGTGATCGGGAACTTGTCACCGCTCTGGAGCAGGACCGTGGCCCAGAAGAACTCGTTGTAGATCCAGGTCACCTCGAGGGTCGCGAGCGCGGCGAGCGGCGGCCGGCACAGCGGCAGAGTGAGCTGGAAGAACTGCCGCAGCACGGAGGCGCCGTCGACCTGTGCCGACTCGTAGAGCTCCTTGGGCAGCGTCTTCATGTAGTTGCTGAGCACGAAGGTGCAGAAGCCGGTCTGGAACGCCGTGTTGACGAGGATCAGCGCCCAGAAGCTGTTGAGCATGGTCCCGGAGTCGCTCAGGTAGGTCGGCAGCGGGATCGCGCGGAACATCCGGAACAGCGGGATGAGGAGGGCCTGCTGCGGGAGCAGGTTCGCCGCGAGGAAGACGCCGAGCAGGGTCAGGTTGAACTTGAAGCTGAACCGGGCCAGGACGAACGCCATGCACGAGGACAGGAACAGGGTGAGGAACACCGCGGGAACGGTGATGTAGATGGTGTTCACGAAGTGGCTGCTGAAGTCGGCCCGCTCCCAGGCATCCTTGTAGTTGTCGAGCGTGAAACCGCCGAACGACAGGTAGCCGTGCTTCTGGGTGTACGCGTAGGTGCGGACGCTGCTGAGCACGGCGTAGCCGATCGGGAAGAGCCACAGCACCGCAACCACGGACAGGAACGAGTGGAGAAGCACGCGGTGCCAGCGCGGCCGGCGCTCCCTCTGGTGGACCGTCGGGTTCGACACGGCGGTGCTCTGGTGGGCGACGGTGGCGCTCATGCGTTGTCCTCCTCGCGCAGCGCGATCCGGACGTAGATCGCGACGAACACCGACGAGATCGCCAGCATGATGGTGGCCAAGGCGGAACCGAAGCCGATCCGGCTGGCCTCGCCCACGATGTTCTGGGTGACCAGTGCGGAGATGAGCTCCAGCCCGTTGCGGCCCTTGTTGATGACCCAGACGATGTCGAAGGCACGCAGGCCCTCGATGAACGTGATGACGAGAACCACGACGTTGATCGGGCGCATCACCGGGAAGACCACGCGGAAGAAGGTCTGCACCTCGGTGGCACCGTCGACCGTGGCTGCCTCCCGCAGGGTCGGGTCGACCGCCTTGAGACCGGCCAGGTAGAGCAGCATCACGTAGCCGGTCTGCTTCCAGCAGACCGCGACGAGCACCGCCCAGAGGTTGATGTTCGGGTCGCCGTACCAGTCGGTGTCACCACCGGTGATCTGGTTGAGCAGGCCCTGGTCGGGCGAGTAGATGAGCTGCCACATGAAGCCCACGACGGCCAGCGACATCACCACCGGGATGAAGAGCGCCGTCTGGTACAAGCGGTTGAACTTCATCTCCTTGTCCAGCAGCACCGCGAGGAAGATGCCGAGCGGCGTGGGGATCAGGAAGAGCGCCACCAGCCAGATAAGGTTGTGCTCGATGGCCGGCTGGAACGGCGGGTAGTTGGTGAAGATGTTCTTGTAGTTCTCGACGCCGATCCAGCTGGCCGTGCTGAAGTCGCCGACCCCCTCCCAGCGGAAGAAGCTGAGGAACACGGAGGCGAGGCCGGGCAGCCAGACCAGCCAGATCACGAGGGCGGTCGGCACGGCCGCCATGACGAAGACCGTGATCCGGTCGGCGCGGGAGAGCCGCGACAATCTCGAGCGCGGCTTGTTGACCTTGCGACCCCCGATGGGGGTCGGTACGACGGGCGGGGCCTCGGACGTGGCCATCGCGTCACCTCTCCTCGGGAGCAGCGGCTCGCGGCCGCTGGACCGCGGTCACCGACGGCGCCGGGCGCGGACATCTCGACATTCCGCGCCCGGCGCCGTGGCGTCAACCATGGGTCGGGCAGATCTGCGATCAGACGAAGATGGACTTCTTCTGGTTCTCGATGCTGGACGTGAGACCGTCGATGTCCTTCGGGTTCTTGATGAAGTCCTGCAGGGCCGGGATCATCACCGTCGACGCGAAGTCCGGCCGGGTGTCCCGGTCGAGGAACTGCGCGATGTTCTTCGTCGCGCCGATGATCTCGGCCGACTTCGCCTGCACCGGGTTGTAGCCCGAGGTGTCGACGTTGTTGTTGGCCCCGACGTCACCCGGGTCGGTCTTCAGGTAGATGTTCTCGGCGTCGGCCGAGGCCAGGTACTCGAGCAGGGCCTTCGCGCCGGCCTCGTTCTTGGGCTTGGACGCCATCATGAAGCCGTCGATCGGGGCGTCGATGGAGTCTGTCCCGTGCTCGGTGTTGACCGACGGGAACGCGATGAAGTCGAGGTCTTCGAGATCGGCCGGCTCGGTGAACTGCTGCGACGCGAAGGTGCCGAGCAGGTACATGCCCGCCTTCTTCTGCACCAGGGCCTGGGCGGCCTCCTGCCACGTACGGCCCAGCGAGCCCTCCTGGTGGTAGGGCAGCAGCGACGCCCAGGTCGTGAAGACCTCCTTGACCTTCGCGTCCTGCCACGACTCCTCGCCGGCCATCAGGCTGACGTGGAAGTCGTAGCCGTTGGTGCGCATGTTGAGGATGTCGAAGGTCCCCATCGCCGGCCAGCCGTCCTTGTCGGCGAACGCGATCGGGTCGAGGCCGTCGCTCTTCATCGTGTCGCCGAGGGTCGTCAGCTCGTCCATCGTCGTGGGCGCGGTGTAGCCCCGCTCGGAGAAGACGCTCTTCCGGTACATCAGGACCCACGGGTAGTTGTAGATCGGCATGAAGTACTGCTTGCCGTCGTCGCCGGTCGAGGCCTTCTTGAAGGAGTCGCTGAAGTCGGCGCCGACCTTGGCCCAGACGTCGCTGATGTCGCCCGCGAGGCCCTGCGACGCGAAGAAACGCATGCGGTAGCCGGCGAACCAGGTGAAGAGGTCGTCGGGGCTGCCCTGCAAGTAGTTGTTGATCTGCTCCTGGAACGTGTTGTGGTCAACGGTGTTGACCTTGGCCTTGAGCTTGGGCTGCGCCGTCTCGAAGGCCGCGAACACGTCGGCGAACGCCTTCTTCGGAACGTCGTCCGAGGCGTTCGAGCCGATCGTCACCGTGCCGGTGGCCGCACCCGTGTCGGTGCTGCCGCCGCCGGAAGAGCTGCCGCCGCAGGCTGCGAGCAGGGTGGGCAGGGTCAGGGCCGCGCCGGTCCCGGCGGCACCCTTGAGGAAGCCACGCCGGCCCAGCCGGGCGTTCGTGAAGGCCGACGTCACGCGTGCGGACGGCGGGACGAGACTGGCGAGGTAGTGGTCCTCTGTCTCGAAGGTGGGCATCTGTCCCCTCCTCGGGAGATGGGTGACGCGCGGGTGACGCAAGCAGACCACCGCGCACCGAGAGCGGCCTGCCAACATGAATGAACACATCCGAACAGCGCTGCGCACAGATTGGTGTGACCTGGTTCACCTGTCAAGGGCCTGCCCGAAACCCACAGGTCACACTTTGGTGGCGATCCAGGCGCAACCGCCCCGGCACGCGCCGGAAGAGGCCCGGTAAAGATCCAACACGGGCGTTGAGCGGCTTCGTCGGTTTCTGTTGACTTTCCCGGAGACCCGGTCCAGGCTCCCAGCCATGACTGCCTGGCCTACCCACCCGGACGGCACGCGGCTGGCGGGCCTCGCCTACGGCGGGGACTACAACCCGGAGCAGTGGCCGAGGGAGACCTGGGTCGAGGACGTGCGCCTCATGCGCGAGGCCGGCGTCACGGTGGCGACCGTCGGGGTGTTCTCCTGGGCGCTGCTCGAGCCGGAGGAGGGCCGGTTCGACCTGGACTGGCTCGGTGAGGTCCTCGACGGGCTGCACGCCGGCGGCATCGCCGTCGACCTGGCCACCGCCACCGCCTCACCGCCACCCTGGCTGTCCCACCACTACCCCGAGACCCTCCCCCGGCTGGCGGACGGGACCGTGCTGTGGCCGGGCGGCCGGCAGGCGTGGTGCCCCAGCTCGCCGGTCTACCGCGAGCGGGCCCTCGCGCTCGTCACGGCCCTGGCCGAGCGGTTCCACGACCACCCGGCGCTGGTGATGTGGCACGTCTCTAACGAGCTCGGCGGGCACAACAGCCGGTGCTGGTGCGACGTGTCGGCCGCGGCCTTCCGCGACTGGCTGCGGCAGCGCTACGGCGGTCTCGACGCGCTGAACGACGCGTGGGGCACGGCGTTCTGGAGCCAGCACTACGGCGAGTGGGACCACGTGCTCCCGCCGCGCACCGCGCCCACGTTCCCCAACCCGACCCAGCAGCTGGACTTCGCCCGGTTCAGCTCCGACGAGCTGCTCGACTGCTTCGTCGCCGAGCGCGACCTGCTGCACCGGCTCAGCCCGGGCATCCCGGTCACCACCAACTTCATGGTGATGCGGCACGTGCGCGACATGGACTACTTCCGGTGGGGTCCCGAGCTGGACGTCGTCTCCCAGGACCACTACCTCGAGGCGCACGACCCGGACTCGCACGTCGAGCTGTCGTGGTCGGCCGATCTGACCCGCGGCACGGCTGACGGTCGGCCGTGGTTCCTCATGGAGCACTCCACCAGCGCCGTCAACTGGCAGGCGCGCAACGTCGCGAAGGCACCGGGGCAGATGCTGCGCAACAGCCTGGCCCACGTCGCCCGCGGCTCGGACGCCGTGTGCTTCTTCCAGTGGCGGCAGTCGCGCGCGGGTGCGGAGAAGTTCCACTCCGCGCTGCTGCCGCACGCCGGCACCGACAGCCGGGTCTGGCGCGAGGTCGTCGAGCTCGGTGCGGTTCTGGGGGCCATCGCCGAGGTCGCCGGGACGACGGTGCGCGGTGACGTCGCCGTCCTCGTGGACTGGGACGCCCGCTGGGCCTGCGAGCTGGACAGCCACCCGACGCGCGACCTCGCCTACCTCGACCGCCACCTCGCGCTCTACCGTGCGCTCTGGGACCTCGGCGTCACCGTCGACATGGTGCGGCCGGGCGACGACCTCGACGGCTACCGGCTGGTGCTGGTGCCCACGCTGTACCTCACCACCGACGCCGCCGCGGCCAACGTCGCGGGCTACGTCGAGGCCGGCGGCACGGTGCTGGTCTCCTACTGGAGCGGCATCGTCGACCAGCACGACCACGTGCGGCTCGGCGGCTACCCCGGCGCCTTCCGCGACCTGCTCGGTGTGCGCACCGAGGAGTTCGCCCCGTTGCGCGAGGGGGAGTCGGTGCGGCTCACCGGTGGCGTCCTCGACGGCACCACGGCCGACGTCTGGACCGAGCAGCTGCACGTCGTGGACGCCGAGGTCGTCAGCAGCTACGACGACGGCCCGCTGCCCGGCGTACCCGCGCTGACGCGTCGGACGGTGGGACGAGGAGCCGCCTGGTACGTCGCGACCCGCGTCGACGCCGCGGGCACCGCCGCCCTGGTACGCCGGCTCTGCGACGACGTCGGCATCGCGGTGCACGACCAGCCCGGCGTCGAGGTGGTGCGGAGGACCGGAGACACTGCGTCCTACCTGTTCGTCCTCAACCACACCGGCACCGCCGCCGAGGTCCCTGCCCGGGGCGTCGACCTGGTGGCCGGTGCGGCGTGCGCGGGCAGCGTCAAGGTCCCCGCCGGGGGCGTCGCCGTGGTGCGGGAGGAGGGACCTTGATGCTTGCGAGGGAGCGGCAGAGCTACATCCTGGAGCGTGTGCGCCGGCAGGGCGCAGTGAAGGTCAGCGAGCTGACCCGCGAGCTCGCGGTCTCCGACATGACCGTCCGCCGCGACCTCGACCTGCTCGCCCGGCAGGGTTTCGTCGACAAGGTGCACGGCGGAGCGACCTCGCCGACGCTGACGAGCACCGACGAGCCCGGGTTCGAGACCAAGTCGTCACGGGAGCGCGCCGAGAAGGACGCCATCGCCCGGCTCGCCGCCGAGATGGTGCGCCCTGGCTCCGCGGTCGGACTGTCCGCCGGCACCACGACCTGGACCCTCGCCCACCGCCTCCGCGAGGTACCGGGCATCACCGTCGTCACCAACTCGGTCCAGATCGCCACCGTCTTCTGGTCGGCGCCCGACCCGGACCGGACCGTCGTGCTGACCGGTGGGGTGCGGACGCCGTCCGACGCCCTGGTGGGCCCGCTCGCGGTCGCGGCGCTGCGCAGCCTCAACCTCGACATCGTCTTCCTCGGCGTGCACGGCATGGACGAGCGGACCGGCTTCACCAGCCCCAACCTCCTGGAGGCCGAGACGAGCCGGGCGCTGGCCCGGTCGGCGCGCCGGCTGGCGGTCGTCACCGACCACACCAAGTGGAACGTCGTCGGCATCAGCACCATCGCGGCGCTGAACGAGGCGGATGTCGTCGTCACCGACGACGGGCTCTCCCCGGAGGCCATGGCCGTGCTGCACGACGAGGTGGGCGAGGTGAAGGTGGCGTCCGTCCCACCGTCCCTGACCGGGACGGAGGACGCGTGAGGCGGACCCTGGTCACGCTCGCCGACGGGCGCGAGGAGTACTTCTTCGACTCCGACGAGACCGCCGCCGGCACCGACCGTAGCGACGTCAAGGACGGCCGCGACCTCGAACCGACCTCGACCGCCTCGGAGATCCGCTACGACGCGGTGCTCGACGAGTGGGTCGCCATCGCGTCGCACCGCCAGACCCGCACCCACCTCCCACCCGCGGACCAGTGCCCGCTGTGCCCGTCCCGCGACGGGCGGCAGACGGAGGTGCCGGCGGAGGACTACGACGTCGTCGTCTTCGAGAACCGGTTCCCGTCCTTCGCCGACCACGTCGACCCGGAGAACGGCATCGAGCACACCGACGACCGTCGGCCCGGTCTCGGCCGGTGCGAGGTCGTGTGCTTCACCAGCGACCACAACCTCCCGGTGAGCCGGCTGTCGCCCGAGCGGGTGCGCCTGGTGCTGGACGCCTGGATCGACCGCAGCCGGGCGCTGGCGGAGCTGCCGTTCGTCGAGCAGGTCTACTGCTTCGAGAACCGCGGCGAGGAGATCGGGGTCACCCTGAGCCACCCGCACGGCCAGATCTACGGCTACCCGTTCGTCACGCCACGCACCCGCACGATGCTGGACGCCGCGCGCCGGCACCGGGAGCGGACCGGGCGCGACCTGTTCGCGGACCGCCTGGAGCGCGAGCTGGCGGACGGGACCCGGGTCGTGACCGCGAGCGAGCACTGGGTCGCGTTCGTGCCGTTCGCCGCCCGGTGGCCGGTCGAGGTGCACCTCTACCCGCGCCGCAGTGTGCCCGACCTGCCGGCGCTGGACGCGGCCGCGCGCGACGACTTCCCGGGCATCTACCTGGAGGTCCTGCGCGCCCTCGACGGCCTCTACGACGGGCCGCTGCCGTACATCTCCGGCTGGCACCAGGCGCCGGTGCGGGTCGACCGCGAGCTCGCCTCGCTGCACCTCGAGGTCTTCTCCATCAAGCGGGCCGCGAACAAGCTGAAGTTCCTCGCCGGCTCCGAGTCGGGCATGGGCGCTTTCGTCAACGACATCGCCCCCGAGCGGACCGCGGCGATGCTGCGCGACGCGCTGACGCGATGAGCGGCGGGGACGGGCACGAGTCGGTCGTCGACGCCTTCGTCGCACTCACGGGCCGGCAGCCCGAGGGCGTCTGGTCGTCACCGGGCAGGGTCAACCTCATCGGCGAGCACACCGACTACAACGACGGCTACGCGCTGCCGTTCGCCATCGCTGCCCGCGCCTACGTCGCCGCGAGCCGGCGTGACGACGGCGTCCTGCGGATGCGCTCCGTGCAGCTGCCGGACGGCGACGTGACGGTCCCGGTGGACGACCTCCACCCCGGGAGGCCGAAGGGCTGGGGGGCGTACGTTGCCGGCGTCGTCTGGGCGGCGCAGCAGGCGGGCCACGACGTCGGCGGCATGGATGTGCTCGTCGACGGCCGCGTGCCGCTCGGCAGCGGCCTGTCGTCGTCGCACGCTCTGGAGTGCGCGGTCGCCGCGGCCGCCACCGACCTGCACGGCGTCGTGGTGACGCACAACGACCTGGCGCGCCTGTCGCTGGTCGCCGAGAACGACTTCGTCGGTGCGCCGACCGGGATGATGGACCAGCTCGCCTCGCTGCGCTGCACCGCCGGGCACGCGATCTTCCTCGACAACCGCACGCTCGACGTCGAGCAGGTGCCGCTGGACGTCGACGCCGCGGGGCTGGCCCTGGTCGTGCTCGACACCCGGGTGCACCACGACCACGCCGAGGGCGGGTACGGCGACCGGCGGGCGTCCTGCGAACGCGCGGCCGACCTGCTCGGCGTACCGGCGCTGCGCGACGTCGAGCCGGCGGGCCTGGACGCGGCGCTCGCGAGGCTCACCGACGACGAGCTGCGGCGCCGGGTGCGGCACGTCGTCACGGAGGACGTCCGCGTCGTCGGCGCCAAGGCCGCGCTGCGGGCCGGCGACTGGCCGGCGCTGGGCGCCCTGATGGACGCCTCGCACGAGTCGCTGCGCGACGACTACGAGGTCAGCTGCGAGGAGCTCGACGTCGCGGTCGAGGCCGCCCGCGGTGCCGGCGCGCTCGGCGCCCGGATGACCGGCGGCGGCTTCGGCGGCTCGGCCATCGCGCTGGTACCTGCCGAGGCGGCGGGTGCGGTGGGCGACGCCGTCCGCTCGGCGTTCGCCGACCGCGCCTGGAGCGCGCCGGTCGTCTTCCCGGTCACCCCGTCCGAGGGCCTGCGCCGGGACCGCTGAGCGCCTTCCCCGGCTGACCTGGGGGATTTGTCCGGGCGGTGGCGATCCTGGTAGGACCGTCGGGTGACGCACCTGCCCCCGGGTTCCGCCCGTCCCCTGCGCCGCTCCGACCGACCGGGATCCGCCGGCGAGCACCTGCTCCAGGCCGAGCTCGGCACCGCCGCCCGCGCCGACCGGTTCTACGAGGACCAGGTGCGCGACCACCTCAACCCGCAGATGCGCGACTTCGTGCGCCGCCAGGAGATGTTCTTCCTGGCCACGTCCGACGCCACGGGGGCCTGCGACAACACGCTGCGCGCCGGCCCGGCCGGCTTCCTCGAGGTGCTCGACGGCTCGACGCTGGCATGGCCGGAGTTCAAGGGCAACGGCGTCATGGCCAGCCTCGGCAACATCAGCGAGAACCCCCACGTCGGGATCCTCATGGTCGACTTCGTGCGCGACACCGTGGGGCTGCACGTCAACGGCACCGCCCGTCTGATGGAGCCGGCCGCGGCCGCCCAGGCCGGCCTGGAGTCGCGCGTCCCGGCCGGGCGCGGTGTCCGGTTCTGGGTCGTCGTCGACGTCGAGGAGGCGTACATCCACTGCTCCAAGCACATCCCGAGGCTGGCCGAGCTCCCCGCCGAGGACGCCGCTTCCGTCCGCCGGGCCAAGACGGCCGACTACTTCGGCACCGCCACCGAGCGCCGTGCCGACCCCCAGGCCGACGACGCCGCAGCCGCCTCGTAGGCAGCTCTGCCACCGTCGCAGTGCGCGTCCGCGCCCCCCCGCCGTCGTGGGTGCGGTCAGAGCGGCTTGGGACGAGAGCGGCCCTCGCATGCCGGCTCGCCGCCGCCGGCCGCGCTCCCGCCGTCAGGGGTGCGGGTCAGAGCGGCTTCGGACGAGGCAGCCCCCATCTGCCGGCTCCCCGCCGTCGGCGCGCTCCCCCCGTTTCGCGGATCTTGAGACGACACGCCGCACTCCTGCACGCGGAACGGCGCGCGAAGTGGTGGGTTACGCACCGGAAATGTCCGGTGTGACCTGCGGAACCCACCACTCGGCGGCGGTTGGCCAGGCGGTCGGTCAGGCGAGGGCGGAGGCGAGGTTCTCGTCGAGGGCGGCGAGGAAGTCCTCGGTGGTGAGGAACGCCTGGTCCTTGGACACCAGCAGCGCCAGGTCCTTGGTCATCTTGCCGCTCTCGACGGTCTCGACGCAGACCCGCTCGAGGGTCTCGGCGAAGCCGGTCACCTCGGGGCTGCTGTCCAGCTTGCCGCGGTGCTTGAGGCCGCCGGTCCAGGCGAAGATCGAGGCGATCGGGTTGGTGGAGGTCGGCTTGCCGGCCTGGTGCTGGCGGAAGTGCCTGGTCACGGTGCCGTGCGCGGCCTCCGCCTCGACCGTCCTGCCGTCGGGCGTCATGAGCACCGACGTCATGAGGCCGAGCGAGCCGAAGCCCTGCGCGACGGTGTCGGACTGCACGTCGCCGTCGTAGTTCTTGCAGGCCCAGACGTAGCCGCCCTCCCACTTCATCGCGGCGGCGACCATGTCGTCGATCAGGCGGTGCTCGTACGTCAGGCCCTTGCCGTCGAAGTCGGCCTTGAACTCCTTCTCGAACACCTCCGCGAAGATGTCCTTGAAGGCGCCGTCGTAGGCCTTCAGGATCGTGTTCTTGGTCGACAGGTAGACGGGGTACTCGCGCTGGAGGCCGTAGGAGAACGACGCCCGTGCGAAGTCCTCGATCGACTTGTTGAAGTTGTACATGCCCATCGCCACGCCGCCGTCGTCGCCGTAGTTCGCGACGACGTGCTGGATCGGCTCCGAGCCGTCGGACGGGGTGAACGTGATGGTCAGCTCACCCGCACCGGGCACCTTGAAGTTGGTCGCCTTGTACTGGTCGCCGTGCGCGTGACGGCCGATGATGATCGGCTTGGTCCAGCTCGGCACCAGCCGCGGGATGTTGCTGATGATGATCGGCTCGCGGAAGACGACGCCGCCGAGGATGTTGCGGATCGTGCCGTTGGGCGACACCCACATCTTCTTCAGCCCGAACTCCTCGACCCGCGCCTCGTCCGGCGTGATGGTCGCGCACTTCACGCCGACGCCGTGCTCCTTGATGGCGTTCGCCGCGTCGACGGTGATCTGGTCGTCGGTGGCGTCCCGGCTCTCGATGCCCAGGTCGTAGTACTTCAGGTCGATGTCGAGGTACGGGTGGATCAGGCGGTCCTTGATGAACTGCCAGATGATCCGCGTCATCTCGTCGCCGTCGAGCTCGACGACCGGGTTCTGCACCTTGATCTTCGCCACGGGGCTGCTCCTGAGTCCTTGGTCCGGTCGAGAGGTGGTACGGGTCGTGCCCAGGTCAGACGAGGCCGAGGCCCTGCACGGCGTCGCGCTCCTCGACCAGCTCGGCCACCGACGCGTCGATGCGGGTGCGCGAGAAGTCATCCACGTCGAGGCCCTGGACGATCTCCCACTCGCCACCGGAGGACGTCACCGGGAACGACGAGACGAGCCCCTCGGGCACGCCGTAGGAGCCGTCGGAGACGATCGCGGCCGAGGTCCAGTCGCCGTCGGGCGTGCCGTTCGTCCAGCTGAAGACGTGGTCGATGGCGGCGTTGGCGGCCGACGCGGCCGAGGAGGCGCCGCGCGCCTCGATGATCGCCGCACCGCGCTTCGCGACGGTCGGGATGAAGAAGCTCTCGATCCACGCGTCGTCGTCGAGCACCTCCCTGGCCGGCTTGCCGGCGACGAGGGCGTGCGACAGGTCGGGGTACTGCGTCGCCGAGTGGTTGCCCCAGATGGTGAGCCGCTGCAGCTCGGTCACCGGCGTGCGCGTCTTGTTGGCCAGCTGGCTGAGCGCACGGTTGTGGTCGAGCCGGGTCATCGCGGTGAAGCGCGACTTCGGGACGTCGGGCGCGTGCGCCGCGGTGATGAGGGCGTTGGTGTTCGCGGGGTTGCCCACCACCAGCACCCGCACGTCGTCGGCGGCGCCGGCGTTGATCGCCTCTCCCTGCGGCTTGAAGATGCCGCCGTTGGCCTCGAGGAGGTCGCCGCGCTCCATGCCGGCTGTGCGCGGCCGGGCACCGACGAGCAGTGCCACGTTCACGCCGTCGAAGGCGGCGCGGGGGTCGTCGGTGATGTCGATGCCGGCCAGCAGCGGGAACGCGCAGTCGTCGAGCTCCATCGCGGTGCCCTCGGCGGCCGTGAGCGCGGGCGCGATCTCGAGCAGCCGGAGCCGGACGGGCACGTCCGGCCCGAGCAGCTGGCCGGAGGCGGCACGGAACAGCAGCGCGTAGCCGATGGCTCCGGCGGCGCCGGTGACGGTGACGGTGACAGGACTGGTGGCCATGGACGGCACTCCTTCGCGTCGGCTGCTGCGGTGCTCGCGCGGTGGCATCCGCAAGATCTCTCGTCATCAAGAGACTTTCTCCCGCGAGGCTATCCCAGCACGTCACGGCGCCGGGCGGGAGGGCCGGGCGCCCGCGCCCGGCGGGTCAGCTCGGCGGCGGCGGCACGATGATCGCGAAGACCACCAGCGCCACGCCCATGCTCGCCAGCACGAGCACGTCGAACGCCCGGCTGCGTACGACGAGCAGCCCCACCCGGCGTACCGGGAGGACCAGCCGGGCGAGCGCCGCCAGCAGCACCGACACCCCCAGCAGCAGGCAGCCGACGCGGAAGTGGTCGAGGGCGACCGCGCCCAGCCCCACCACGCCGAGACCGAGGACGGACAGCAGCGGCCACTGCCGACCGACCCAGCCGCCGCGGATGGGCGGCCGCTCGTCGCCTCGAGAGGTGGGGCCGCTCCCACTCACGGTGCTCACACCGCGGCCGGGGCCGTCCGGCCGGCCAGCGAGCGCTCGGCGCTCTCGACCACGTTGAGCAGCAGCATCGCCCGGGTCATCGGGCCCGCTCCGCCCGGCACGGGCGCCAGGTGGCCGGCCACCTCGCGCACCTCCGGCGCGACGTCGCCGACCAGGCCGGCGTCGGTGCGGGTGATGCCCACGTCGACGACCGTGGCGCCCGGCTTGACCAGGTCGGCCGTGACGAGGCCCGGGACGCCGGCCGCGGCCACCACCACGTCCGCCCGCCGGAGGTGGTCGGCCAGGTCTCGCGTCCCGGTGTGGCACAGCGTCACGGTGGCGTTCTCGCTGCGGCGGGTCAGCAGCAGGCCGAGCGGCCGGCCGACGGTGACGCCGCGGCCGACGATCGTGACGTCGAGGCCCGCGGGCTCGATGCCGTACTCGCGGAGCAGCCGCACGATGCCGCGCGGTGTGCACGGCAGCGGCCCGGGCTCCCCCAGCACGAGACGACCGAGGTTGGTGGGGTGCAGGCCGTCGGCATCCTTGGCCGGGTCCATCCGGAGCAGTGCCGCCCCGGCGTCGAGCCCGGCGGGCAGGGGCAGCTGCACGATGTAGCCGGTGCACGACGGGTCGGCGTTGAGCTCGTCGACGACCGCCTCGACGTCGGCCTGCGTCGCGGTCGCCGGTAGCTCGCGCTGCAGCGAGGTGATGCCGACCTGCGCGCAGTCGCGGTGCTTCCCGGCGACGTACGACCGGCTGCCCGGGTCGTCGCCGACCAGCACGGTGCCGAGCCCGGGGACCACACCCTGCTCGCGCAGCCGGGCAACCCGCTCGGTGAGGTCGGCCCGGATCGCGGCCGCGGTGGCCTTGCCGTCGAGGATCGTCGCGCTCACGCGGCGATCCTCTCAGGTCCGCCCGAGGGCTCCGATCGGCGACTCGTGACTCATCTCGTAGCGACCGCGGCCGCGCGCCTTTGCGCGGTACATGGCCGCGTCGGCCTCGCGCAGGACCGACCGCGCGTCGGCGTCCGGCCCGGCGACGGCGACGCCGATGCTGGCCCCGCTGCGAACCTCTCGGTCGCCGACCCGGATCGACTGGTCGAGCACGGCCTGCACGCGGGCCGCGAGCGCTCCCTGGTCCTCGACCGCGGACACGCCCTCCGCGACCACGACGAACTCGTCACCGCCGAGCCGGGCCACGGTGTCCCCCGGCCGTACAGCGGCGCGCAGCCGGTCGGCGACGGTGACCAGGACTGCGTCGCCGGCCTCGTGCCCCAACGAGTCGTTGACGTCCTTGAAGCGGTCGAGGTCGCAGAACATCACCACGGTGCGGTGCCCTGAGCGGGACGACCGCGCCAGCGCGTGGGCCAAGCGGTCCATCAGCAGGTCACGGTTCGCAAGGCCGGTGAGCGGGTCGTGCAGCGCCTGGTGCTCGAGCTTGGCGTGCGCCGCCCGCTCGGCCGTGATGTCCTGCACCTGAGCGATGTAGTGCGCGGGCGCATCGGCCTCGTCGCGCGCCATCGACACCGCCAGCCGCACCCAGACGATCTCGCCGTCGCGTGTGACGTAGCGCTTCTCCATCGTGTAGTGGTCGATGGCCCCACGGTTCAGCATCGAGAGGTTGTCGAGGTCGGACTCGAGGTCCTCGGCGTGCGTGATCTGCTGGAACGTGAGCCCGAGCAGGTCCGCCTCGTCGTACCCGACGAGCCGGCAGAGCGCGTGGTTCACCTCCATGAAGGTCCCGTCCAGCGCGACGAGCGCCATGCCGACGGGCGCGTGCGCCATCGCCGACCGGAACTGCTCCTCGCTGCGCGCCAGCGCGCGGGACGCCGCCCGTGCCTCGGTGACGTCGGTGAACGTGGTCACCACGCCGGTGACCACCGGCACACCGTCCGCGCTGATGTCGTGCAGCGGCTCGGCGTTGATCACCAGCCAGGTCTGCGTGCCGTCGCAGCGTTGCATCCCGAGCGTCACGTCGCGCACCGGCTTGCCGGTCGTCAGGGCCTGGCGGGCCGGCAGCACGTCCGGCCCGAACGGCGTGCCGTCCTCGCGGACGAGAGACCCGCCGGGGTCCACCGGGCGGCTGCCGTAGAGCTGCGCCAGGTCCATCCCCATGATGCGCGACGCGGCCTGGTTGGCCGTCACGAGCAGCCCGTCGGCGTCCTGGAGGATCACACCCTCCGCCATGGTCGCGACGACGGACCGGTAGCGGCGCTCGGAGGCGCGCAGCTGCTGGGACGCCTCGACCTGCTCGGTGACGTCGGTGACGCTGCCGAGCCATCGCTGCGTGCTGCCGTCCGTGTTGCGGATCGCTGTCGCCGCGGTGTCGACCCAGCGCACCGAGCCGTCCGGGCGCAGGTAGCGGTAGCGGCCGGTCCAGGGCTCGCCGCACTCGAGGGCGGAGGCCCACTCGGCCGCGACCCGCTCGCGGTCGTCCGGGTGCAGCGCGCCGAGCCAGTCCGCGCCCGCGTCGTCGTCGCGGGTCCCGGTCAGCTCGCGCCAGCGCAGGTTGGCGTACGTACGACGGCCGCTCGCATCGGTCTCGAAGATGCCGACGGGCGTTCCGTCCAGCAGGTACTGCAGCCGCTCGCGGTCCGCGGCAGCGGCCCGGTGACGGTCGGCCCGCTGCTCGACGCGCGCGCCGAGGAGGACGGCCCCGATGGCGCCGCCGGTGAGCAGCAGGACCATGAGGCCCTGCCCGTACGCCGGGTCGAACCAGCCCGCCTCCTCGCCCCGCACCACGGCCAGGCCGACCAGCACGGGAACGACGAGCGCCCACAGCAGCGACGCGCGCACCAGCGCACCGCCGGTGCCGGGTGAACGGACAGCGCGCGAGGCCGGCAGCTCGGGGCGCTCGAGCAGCACCGCGACCGCCGCGCAGAGCGCGATGGGAACCGTCGGCGGCGACATCGCGACGGCGCCCTGCAGCCGGGACAGGTTCTCGGAGCCGTACAGGTGGCCGACGAGACTGACGTAGCCGATGGCGAAGGCGAAGCAGCCGAGCCCGGTCGCGATGCGCGGAAGGGATCGGCCGACCGCCATGGCGACGACGAGGGAGAGCAGCACCAGCGCGGACGACAGCGCCATCTGCCCGGAGGAAGCGGTTGCGCGCCAGCGGTCTGCGAAGAGGACGCCGTCCGCGAGCAGCGGCCGGCCGAGCAGCTGCGAGAGCACGCCCTCCAGCGCGCCGGCGGCGACGACGGCCAGCAGCCCGGAACGGACGCGCGGCCGGACGCGCAGGCCCAGCGCGAGGCCCAGCAGGAGGAAGCCGACGACGGTGCTCGGCTTGGTGGGCGGCCGGTGCAGGAGGACCGCCGGCAGCGCCTGCGGGGCCAGCAGCCAGAGGGTGAGCGCCAGGCACTCGGCGCCGAGCACGACGCGCCCGAGGACGGCAGAGAGCCGGCCGAACCGGTCCACGCTCATCCCAGACCCTCCACTGACCGCCGTCGGCCCCCAACGCTCCTTCGGCAGCGAGCGCGGGTCGGAGCACGAGGAATCGGGCGCCTTGACCGAGTCTTTGCCCGGCGGAGCGGGCAACCGCCTAGTGGAAGAAGTGTCGGACCCCGGTCAGGTACAGGGTCACGCCGGCCGCCGCGGCTGCCGCCACGACCTCCTCGTCACGCATCGAGCCGCCGGGCTGGACGACCGCCCGGACTCCTGCCGCGAGGAGCACCTCGAGGCCGTCGGCGAACGGGAAGAACGCGTCCGACGCGGCCACGGATCCGGCGGCCCGCTCCCCCGCCCGTGTCACAGCGAGCCGCGCCGAGTCGACGCGGTTGACCTGCCCCATGCCGACGCCGACGGTCGCACCGTTCGTGGCAAGCAGGATCGCGTTCGACTTCACCGCGCGGCAGGCCCGCCAGGCGAACGCGAGGTCCGCCAGCGTCGCGTCATCGGCAGGCTGCCCTGCGGCGAGCGTCCAGGTCTTCGGGTCGTCACCGTCGGCGTCGACCTGGTCGCGGGTCTGCACGAGGACCCCGCCGGACACCTGGCGCAGCTCCACGCTGTCGCGCCGGTAGCCGTCCGGCAGCTCGAGCAGCCGCACGTTCTTCTTCTGCGACAGCAGAGCGAAGGCATCGTCGTCGTACGCCGGTGCCACCACGACCTCGGTGAAGACCTCCGCGACCTGCTCGGCCATCGCCAGGGTCACCGCTCGGTTGGTCGCGATGACACCACCGAACGCCGACACCGGGTCGCAGGCGTGCGCCCGCCTGTGTGCCTCGGCCACGTCGGCGCCGACCGCGATGCCGCACGGGTTGGCGTGCTTGATGATCGCGACGGCGGGCTCGTCGAAGTCGAAGGCGGTGCGCAAGGCCGCGTCGGCGTCGACGTAGTTGTTGTACGACATCGCCTTGCCGTGCAGGACCGTGCCCTGTGCGATGCCCGGCGCCGCCTCCAGGTCGACGTAGAGCGCGCCCTTCTGGTGCGGGTTCTCGCCGTAGCGCAGCACGTCGGCACGCTCCAGTGCGAGCCCGGCGTACGCCGGCCACCAGGAGTCGTCCGCGGCGAGCTCCCGCGCGCACCACTGCGCCACCGCAGTGTCGTACGCCGCCGTGTGCGCGAACGCCCGCGCCGCGAGCCGTCGCCGCGCGTCGAGGTCGAAGCCGCCTGCCCTGACGGCGTCGAGCACGGCGCCGTACGTCGAGGGGTCGACGACGACGGCGACGCTGGGGTGGTTCTTGGCGGCGGCGCGCACCATCGACGGGCCGCCGATGTCGATCTGCTCGACGACGTCGTCACGGCCGGCGCCGGACGCGACGGTCTCGCGGAACGGGTAGAGGTTGCACACGACGAGGTCGAAGGGCTCGACACCGAGCTCGTCGAGCTGGCGCACGTGGTCGGGCAGCCGGCGGTCGGCGAGGATGCCGGCGTGCACCTTCGGGTGCAGCGTCTTGACCCGGCCGTCGAGGCACTCGGGGAAGCCGGTCACGTCCTCGACGGCGGTGACCGGGATGCCCGCCGCTGAGATCCGCGCCGCGGTCGAGCCGGTCGAGACCAGGGACACGCCCGCCTCGTGCAGCCCGCGTGCGAGCTCCTCGAGCCCGCTCTTGTCGTAGACGCTGAGCAGCGCCCGCCGCACGGGGACGACGTCTCCGACTACCGCACTCATTCGGGGCCCCCGCGCGATCGTGAGCCGCCCGGCAGCTGAGAACGATGCGCACGACCGCGGCGAGCGATCTCGTGGGGATTTCTCACGGAACGGTGACCCTCCTGCCAGTGACCGTCCAGCCCTCGCGGGCCATCCGGCCGACGACGTCGACGAGCATCGTGCGCTCCTCGACCTTGATCCGTTCGTGCAACGACGTCACGTCGTCGTCGTCGTGCACGGGCACCGTGCGCTGCGCGACGATCGCGCCGGAGTCGACGCCGGCGTCCACGACGAAGAGGGTCGCCCCGGACACCTTGACGCCGTGGGCCAGGGCGTCACGGGCGCCGTGCATGCCGGGGAAGGACGGCAGCAGCGCCGGGTGGCTGTTGACCACCCGGCCGCCGAACGCGCCGAGGAACGCCGGCCCCAGCAGCTTCATGAAGCCGGCCGACACGACGAGGTCGGGACGGTGGCCGGCCACGGTCGCTGTCAGGGCGTCGTCCCAGGCCGCGCGGTCGTCGTGGTCGCGGAGCGGGCAGACGAAGGTCTGGATCCCCGCGGCCTCCACCCGGGCGAGCGCGCCGGTGCCCTCGCGGTCCGCGCCGACCGCGACCACCTGGGCGCCGTAGCCGGGGTCACGGGCCGCGTCGAGCAGCGCCTGCAGCGTCGACCCGCTCCCGGACGCCAGCACGACGACCCGCGACCCGGGGCTGAATCTCACCCGGCGACCCTAACCGGACGGGTCGGCCGGGGCGGCGGACGTCTTGACCGGCGCTGTCCCGCCGTCGCGGGTCTCTGTCGGAGCCGCCTTCGGAGGAGGCGGCAGCCCCGCTCCGTTCGGTGCTCTCCCGCCGTGGGTGCCCCCAGACCGGCTGTGACCAGCGAAGTGGCCCCGCGGTACCACCGGAAGGTGGTCCCTTGGCGGGGCCACTTGGCACCGGATCGGAATGCGGACACGCCCTGACTCGAGGGATGAGACGACGTCGGAAGCACGAGGCAACCGCTGCCGCCGCTCTCTCCTCCACAGCCTGCTCCGACCGCGACCACCCACGGCGGGAGAGCTGACCGGTTGCCGTCCGGTCAGGCCCGGCGGCGGAGGACGAGCAGCGTCGCCGCCATCACGACGGCGACCTCGAGGCCGGCGACAGGGGCCACCGCCCACCAGTCCGGGCCGGTCTGCGCCAGCCGACCCGGCCCGCCGGGGCCGGACGTGAGCAACGACAGCACCACGACGGCCGCGGCGACCAGGCCGCCGACGACCGCCGACACCTCGGCCAACGGCCGCCAGCCCTCGGCAGCGACTGTGCCGGACCGGTCCGCGAGCACGCCCGCGAGCACTCCGGCACCGAGCGGCACGAGCAGCACCAGTGGCGCCCAGCCGGGACCGGGCTCCTGCGGCAGTGCCGCCAGCAGCGGGACGGCCGGCACAGCGCCGAGGTCGACGCCGAACGGCGACACCGCCGTGCCGGCCCCGACCGCGAACCCCGGCCCCACGACGTACGCCGTGCCCCAGAACGCCGCCGTGGGGACGTACAGCAGGCAGAGCACGCCCAGCAGGACGCCGCCGCCGGCACCGGCGCCGAGGGTGTCGACGAGGAGCGCGGCGCGGTCGCGGTGGACGGCGAGCGCCGCGCCGGTCACCAGGGCGCCGCCGGCGAGGAGCACCGCGACGGCCGCAGTGGCTGCCGGCAGGGCAGCCCGGACGAGCGGGTGCACCCGTCGCGAGACGCCGGACCAGGTGCCGGTCGCGCGGATCGCCCCGGTCCCGGACCCGAGCGCAGCAACGCCGGCGGCGCCGACGAACGCGCTGACCGGGAGAGCCTGGACCTCGCCGGTCCGGGCCAGCAGGGCGACGAAGGTCGCCAGCACGGCGTACGTCGCGGTCGTCGAGGACGCCAGGGCCAGGACGCTGGTCCTGCCGCGGACGCCGGCCGCCCGGCCGGCCCGCAGCGTGGCGGCGTGCAGCAGCGCGACCGGCAGCGCGGTCAGCCCGAGCGGCACGAGGGCCAGCTCGCCGCCGGGGACCGCCAGGTGGGCGTGGTGCCCGACCAGCCAGGCCATCAGTGCGGTGGCGACCGCGTCGGTGGCGTCGGCGCCGCTGTCGGCGGCGGACGCCCAGGCCACCAGGACCACGACCATCACGGCGAGGATCCCCAGTCCGGCGGACCGGACGGCCGCGGCGACGCCGGCACCGGTGAGCGAGCGCGTGGTCGCCGGCGGGACGTCGGCGGGCCGGTGCCGGGTGCCCGCAACCCGACCAGGACGGCCGGGGGTGCGTGGCGTCCGGGACGGGCGGGACAGGAGCTCGGTCATCGCGGTCCATCGTCGCCGCTCGGAGCGCCCCGGCCCCGGACCTCGGCAGGCTCGGCGGGTCGCTGCGTGCCGAAACCTGCCGGCGGGATGCAACCTGCCAGGCTGGTCGCGAGTGATCCTCGGTGACAGCGCGCCGGAGGCCCGGCGCCCGACGCGACCGGAGGGAGTGACGCGATGAAGGACTCGGCAGGGTTCGACGCCTTCTACGCGGCCACCCACCGGCGCGTCCAGCACCAGATGTACGCCATGACGAGCAACCTCGCCGACGCGCAGGAGCTCACCCAGGAGGCGTACGCCCGGGCCTGGCAGCGCTGGTCGACCGTCGAGACGTACGACGACCCCGAGGCGTGGGTCCGCACCGTCGCCTGGCGACTGGCCGCCAGCCGCTGGCGCAAGGCGAGGAACGGCGTGACCGCGATGCTGCGGCACGGCCCGCCGGAGCACACGCCCGAGCCGAGCGTCGACAACGTCGCTCTCGTCGCGGCCCTCCGTGAGATCCCGGAGGCACAGCGACGAGCCATCGTCCTGCACCACCTCGCCGGCCTGTCGGTCGCCGAGGTCGCCCATGAGGTGGGCGCCCCCGAGGGCACGGTCAAGGCGCGCCTGTCGCGCGGCCGGGCCGCCCTCGCCGAGCTGCTCGCCGACAACTCGCTCACGGAGGTGAGCCCCCATGCCTGAGCACGACTCGAACGACAAGCTGACCCTCACCCTGGACACCCTGCGCTCGGACGTCGAGCGGACCCCGCTCGCCGACTCGATGACCGTCCGTCGCCGCGGCGACCAGCGGACCCGCCGTCAGGCGGTCGGCGGTGCACTGGCCGTCGTCGCCCTGGTCGCCGGCGTCGCGGGCGTCCTCGGCGGCGGTGGCTTCGACCAGGCGGACGGCCAGCTCCCCGCCACCGAGGGCCCGACCGCCAGCACCGATGGCCCGACCGCCAGCACCGAGGTCGAGCAGCCCCTCGCGCTGGCCGCGGACCCGTTCGTCCCGGTCGACGCCCTCACCGGCTTCGGCGGGTACGACCAGGCGGGACCATTCATCGACTCCGGCCAGGAGCCGGACATCCTGCCGGAGCAGTGCGTCACGCGACCCGGCGAGTGGGGGGCCGCGCAGGTGCGGTCCACCCGCTTCTACCAGGACGGCAGCGAGGCCCAGGTCCGCGAGTACGTGCTGCGCTTCGCCGACACCGCGGAGGCGCAGCAGGCCTCGCTCAAGCGTGCGTACGCCGACCTGGCCGCCGCCTGCCCGGCCACGGTCGACGCGAGCGACGGCACCCTGACCAGCCGCTACTCCGAGGTCGTCGCCGGCCTCGACGACGCGGTACGGAGCTTCCGGTACTTCGAGCCCGAGGTGGCGTCCGAGCCGAGCTACTACGAGGTCGCGACCGCCCACCAGGGCAACGTCGTCGTCGTCCTCGAGTGGCACGCGTCGGGCAACCCGGCCGGCGACGTCGGCCAGGACTGGGCCTGGACGACCGAGCGCCTGCAAGCAGCCCTCACCGCCGCTGTCGGCTGACCCCCGAACCGCCGCGAGTGGTGGGTTCGGCATCCCGGGAACGACATTCCGGGTGCGGAACCCACCACTCGGCGGAGAAGGGGAGGGGGCTAGCGGGAGGTCATGATCTCGCGCATGAGGCGGGCCGTCTCGGACGGCGTCTTGCCGACCTTGACGCCGACCGCCTCCAGGGCGTCCTGCTTGGCCTGCGCCGTGCCGGACGAGCCGGACACGATCGCGCCGGCGTGGCCCATCGTCTTGCCCTCGGGGGCGGTGAAGCCGGCGACGTAGCCGACGACCGGCTTGGTGACGTGGTCCTTGATGTAGGCCGCCGCGCGCTCCTCGGCGTCGCCGCCGATCTCGCCGATCATCACGATCGCGTCGGTCTCGGGGTCGGCCTCGAACGCCTCGAGGCAGTCGATGTGCGTGGTGCCGATGACCGGGTCGCCGCCGATGCCGACGGCGGTCGAGAAGCCGATGTCCCGCAGCTCGTACATCATCTGGTACGTCAGCGTGCCGGACTTGGAGACCAGCCCGATCCGGCCCGCCTTCGTGATGTCGGCGGGGATGATGCCGGCGTTGGACTTGCCGGGGCTGATGAGGCCGGGGCAGTTCGGGCCGATGATCCGGGTCGTGCCGGCGTTGACGGCGTGCTGGTAGAACGCCGCCGAGTCGTGCACGGGGATGCCCTCGGTGATGACGACGCAGAGCGGGATCGCCGCGTCGACCGCCTCGATGACGGCGTCCTTGGCGAACGCCGGCGGCACGAAGACGACCGACACGTCGGCGTCGGTCTCCTTCATGGCCTCGGCCACCGACGCGAAGACCGGCACCGAGGTGCCGTCGACGTCGACCGTGGTGCCGGCCTTGCGCGGGTTCACGCCGCCGACGACCTGCGTGCCCGACGCGACCATCCGCCGGGTGTGCTTGGTGCCCTCGGAGCCGGTGATGCCCTGGACGATGATCCTTGTGTTCTCGGTCAGCCAGATGGCCATGTCAGCAGTCCTCGTCCCTCGTCCGTCGTCTACTTGGCAGCCAGCTCGGCCGCGCGGGCGGCGGCGCCGTCCATCGTGTCGACCTGCTCGACCAGGGGCAGCTTCGCCTCGGTGAGGATCCGGCGGCCCTCGTCGGCGTTGTTGCCGTCGAGCCGTACGACGAGGGGCTGGGTGATCTCGTCGCCGCGCTCCTCGAGCAGCGCGAAGCGCCTGCACGATGCCGTTCGCGACCGCGTCGCACGCGGTGATGCCGCCGAAGACGTTGACGAACACCGACTTCACGTCCGGGTCGCCGAGGATGACTCGAGGCCGTTGGCCATCACCTCGGCCGACGCACCGCCGCCGATGTCGAGGAAGTTCGCCGGCTTCACGCCGCCGTGCTCCTCACCGGCGTACGCCACGACGTCGAGCGTCGACATGACCAGGCCGGCGCCGTTGCCGATGATGCCGACCGCGCCGTCGAGCTTGACGTAGTTGAGGTCCTTCGCCTTCGCCTTCGCCTCGAGCGGGTCGGCGGTGAACTCGTCCGCCAGGCCGGCGTGGTCGGCCTGCCGGAAGTCGGCGTTGCCGTCGAGGGTCACCTTGCCGTCGAGGGCGACGATGCGCCCGTCGGCCGTCTTCACCAGCGGGTTGACCTCGACGAGCGTCGCGTCCTCGGCGACGAAGACGCCCCAGAGCTTCACGATCGCCGCCGCGACCTGCGTCGCGCACGTCCTCGGGGAAGCCGCCCTGCTCCGCGATCTCGCGGGCCTTCGCGTCGTCGATGCCCTCGAGCGCGTCGACCGCGACCCGGGCCAGCGCCTCGGGCTTCTCGACGGCGAGCTGCTCGATCTCCATGCCGCCCTCGCGGGACGCCATCGCGAGGTACGTGCGGTTGGCGCGGTCCAGCAGGACCGAGAAGTAGTACTCCTCGGCGATCGCGGCGGCCGGCGCGATCATCACGCGGTGCACGGTGTGGCCCTTGATGTCCATCCCGAGGATCTGCGAGGCGACCTGCTCGGCCTCCTCGACGGACGACGGCGAGCTTGACGCCACCGGCCTTGCCGCGACCGCCGACCTTGACCTGCGCCTTGACGACGACCTTGCCGCCGCCCTCCGGCAGCAGCCGCTCGGCCGCCGCGCGCGCCTCCTCCGGGGTCTCGGCGACGGCGCCGCCCAGCACGGGCACGCCGTGCTTCTCGAAGAGGTCGCGCGCCTGGTACTCGAAGAGGTCCACGGGTCAGTCCTCGCCTGTCTCGATCGGCTGCGGAAACGCGGTCGTCGCGGCCCGGACAGGCGTGCAACGGCAGGCCTCCACCGGTCACGGGCGCGGTACGGGAGCGTAACCGCAGCACCGCGCAGCCGTTGAACCGGGCGAACCCACCACACTCGGAGGCCTCCTCGTGCGCCACTCCCGTCCGGCCGCCCTCGGCGCAGCAGCGCTGGCCGCCGCCCTCGTCGCCTCCCTGACCGCGACCGGCGCCAGCCCGGCGCAGGCCGCCACCACGGTCTCCGTGACCAGCAAGAGCATCGACGTCACCGTCGGACCGGCCGGCGACCGCAAGGTCTGCACCGTCGTCTACGACCTGTACCGCCCGTCGACGGCCACCCGGGAGCACCGCAAGCCGGCGATCCTCACCACCAACGGCTTCGGCGGCTCGAAGGACGACCAGGCCGACCTCGGTCGCGCCTTCGCCCGGCGCGGGTACGTCGTGCTGTCGTACTCCGGCCTGGGCTTCGGCGGCTCGGACTGCAAGATCACCCTCGACGACCCGGACTGGGACGGCCGGGCAGCCAAGCAGCTCGTGACCTACCTCGGCGGGGGCAAGCCGGCAGACGACGGCAGCCGGGTCACGTACGTCCGCCACGACCGGGTCTCGCACGACGGCCGGCACCGGAAGCACGACCCGCGCGTCGGCATGGTCGGCGGCTCGTACGGCGGCCAGGTGCAGTTCGCCGTCGCCGGCATCGACCCGCGCGTCGACACGATCGTCCCGATCATCACCTGGAACGACCTCTCCTACTCCCTCGCGCCCAACAACACGGGCTTCACCGCCCCGGACGGGCAGGGCGTCCGCTACGGCACGCCGGGCAGCGAGAAGGTCGGCTGGACCTCGCTGTTCTTCGGCGTCGGCATCGCCGACGGCATCCAGCACGCGTCGACCGACCCGACCCGCAACGTCGGCTGCCCCAACTTCGCCGACCAGGCCTGCGTCGCCAAGGCGCAGATGGACGCGCTCGGCTACCCGACCCAGGACACCCTCGACTTCGCCCGGCACGCCAGCGTCTCGTCGTACGTCGACCGGATCCGGATCCCGACGCTGCTCGTGCAGGGGCAGAACGACACCTTGTTCAACCTGCAGGAGGCGACCGCCACCTACCGCGCGCTGCGCGCCCAGGGCACGCCGGTGAAGATGATCTGGCAGTCGTGGGGCCACAGCGGTGGCGGCAGCCCCGGCGCCGGGCGAGCTCGACATGGCGCACCCGCGCGCCAGCTACGAGGGCCGCCGGATCAGCGCCTGGTTCGACCACCACCTCAAGGGCCGCAAGGTCGGCACCGGCCCGCGGTTCACGTACTTCCGGGACTGGGTGCCGTACGACGGCGTCGCCACCCCGGCGTACGGCACCGCGTCGGCGTACCCGGTCGGCACCACCCAGGACCTCTACCTCTCCGGCACCGACTCCCTCGTGACGTCGAAGGCCGCCGTCCTGCCCGGCAGCGCGTCGTACGCCAACGTCGCCGGCGAGGTGCCCACCAGCTTCAGCGAGGTCTCCGCGCTGCAGGGCGCGCAGGTGCCGGACGGCGTCACCCCGCCGTACGACACCCCCGGCACGTTCGCCGCCTGGACGACCACGCCGCTGGCGTCGACGGTCGTCTCGGTCGGTGTGCCGACACTGACGCTGCGGCTGTCGTCACCGCTGGTGGCGCAGACCCAGGCGGCCGGGCCGGCCGGGCAGCTGCTCCTGTTCGCGAAGGTCTACGACATCGCGCCGGACGGCACCAAGACGCTGGTGCACCGGCTGGTCTCGCCCACGCGCGTCGCCGACGTCACCAAGCCGGTGACCATCGAGCTGCCCGGTGTCGTGCACCGCTACGAGGCGGGCCACCGGCTGTCGGTCGTGGTCGCGGCCACCGACGCGGCGTACCGCAACAACAAGACGGTGCAGCCGGTCACGGTGCTCACCAGCCCGGGCGACCCCGGCGTCCTGCGCCTCCCCGTGCTCGGCTCGGCGGTCGGCTGAGCGGACCGGCTAGGAGGCGGCGGCGGCACCGAGGTTGTCGCGGACCCAGCCGACGATCTCGCCGGTCGTGGCGCCGGGCGTGAAGATCTTCGCGACGCCCATCGCCGTGAGCGCGGGCATGTCGGCCTCCGGAACGATGCCGCCGCCGAAGACGACGATGTCGCGCGCGTCCCGCTCGGCGAGCAGGTCGATGACCTTCTGGAAGAGCGTCATGTGCGCCCCGGAGAGGACCGACATGCCGATCGCGTCGGCGTCCTCCTGGATCGCCGTCTCGACGATCTGCTCCGGCGTCTGGTGCAGGCCGGTGTAGACGACCTCGACCCCCGCGTCCCGCAGCGCGCGGGCCACCACCTTGGCGCCGCGGTCGTGCCCGTCGAGACCGGGCTTGGCGACGACGACGCGGACGGGCGCGGAGCTGCTCACGGTCGCGAAGCGTAGCCCGGACGCCGCCGGTGCGTCCCTCCCGCGTCTTCGGGGTAGGGGCGGTTACGGTGCCCGGGCGACGCTCAGGCAGAAGGGCCGAGGGCCGATACGTGATCATGGAGGTCGGACGGGTGCGGGATCGGCTGGGTCGCACGTCCGCTGGCCTGCGCCGCGGGGCCGTCAGGCTGCTCACGCCGACCGCTCTGCGCGGCGCCGCCGTCGAGGTCGGGTGGGTGGCCGCGCACGCCGCGCTCTACCCGCTCGGCGTCGTCAAGGACCGGGCCGGGGTGCGCACCGACGCCCGCCGCGACCTGGCTCGGATGTCCCCGGTGCAACGCGGCCTCGTGGTCGGGGACGTCGAGGCGGCCGGCACCCCGATCCTGCTCGTGCACGGCATGGTCGACAACCGTTCGATCTTCACCGTGCTGCGGCGCGCACTGCGCCGGCGCGGCTTCCGGCAGGTGCTCGGCATCAACTACAGCCCGCTCACCCGCGACGTCCGCCTCGCCGCCACCCAGCTGGCCATCCGGGTCGAGACCCTCTGCGAGGAGACCGGCTTCGAGCGCATCCACGTGATCGGCCACAGCATGGGTGGGCTCATCGCGCGCTACTACGTGCAGCGGCTGGGCGGTGACGCGCGCGTGCACACCCTCGTCACGCTCGGCACGCCGCACGCGGGCACCCTGCCGGCGTACCTCGTGCCGCACCGGCTGGCCCGCCAGCTCCGCCCCGGCAGCGACCTCGTCGCCGAGCTCGCCGAGCCGGCGGCCGGGTGCCGGACCCGGTTCCTCGCGGTGTGGAGCGACCTCGACCAGATGATCGTGCCCAGGCGGGCGGCCCGGGTGGACCACCCCGACCTGGACGCCCGCAACGTCCTCATCCGCGGCGTCGGCCACATGTCGCTGCCGATCCACGGCCGGGCCGTCCGCGAGATCGTCGAGACGCTGGCCCAGCTCGACCACCGGGGCGCCACCGTGACCCCGGGCGTCACCCCGATCGACGCCGACCGGCCGCTCCGGTCCGCCCGGGTGACCGGCGTCCGCGGCCGCCCGGTGCGGACCGCCAGGTCGTGACCGACCCGTGACCGCTCACGCGATGTGAGGCACGTCACGAACGAGTCGGACACAAGCCAGGTTTTCGGGCGCTCGAGCCGGACAAACGACCCGTGTCGGGGCATCGCGCGGGGACGTCCCGCCAACTGAGCGTGACGTTGTGTAGTTGAACAACATCTGAACACCGGGTGGGTTGGCCCGCGCGGTGATCTTTTCGTTATGGTCGCGCGGTCCCTGCCCCCGACGACGAGGCGATCTCCCCCCGTGCCACCTCGCCGCAACGGCGGACGCCACCGCAAGCCTTCCAGGAACAGCGGTCCGGCGTACGTCACCGCCGCCACCCTGGCTGCTTTCACCGTCAGCGGTCTCAACGTGCCCGGAGCCATCGGCGCCGCGCACCAGTCGAGCACCGGTACGACGGGCCAGCAGCTCTTGCAGGCGCGCACGATCGCGGCCGGACAGCTCCGGCAGACGCTCGTCAAGCAGGACACCGAGCGGGCCAGCCGGCTCCGCGCCGTGCGTACCACGATGGTCCGGTCGGTCCAGGACGCCGCCGAGGCCGAGCGCAAGGCCCGCGAGGCGGCCCGGCCGAAGTGGGTCATCCCCGTCGACCACTTCCGGCTCACCGCCGGCTTCGGCGACTACGGCCTCTGGTCCAGCTCGCACACCGGCCAGGACTTCGCCGCCCCCGAGGGCACCCCGATCCACGCGGTCGGTGACGGCAAGATCATCTTCGCTGGCTGGGACGGCGCCTACGGCAACAAGATCGCCATCGAGCACCCCGACGGCACCGTCACCTGGTACGCGCACATGTCGGCGTTCGTCAAGACCACCGGCACCGTCCAGGTCGGCGAGATGATCGGCCGGATCGGCAGCACCGGCAACACCACGGGCCCGCACCTGCACCTCGAGGTCCGGCCGCACAACGGCGACCCCGTCCCCCCGCTGACCTGGCTGCGCGAGCACGGCATCAAGGTCTGACCGACCGCTCCACTCCCGACGAGCCCCGGCCCTGCGCCGGGGCTCTCGTGCGTCCTAGAGCTTCTCGACGGGGGCGTAGCGGAGCAGGAGGCGCTTGACGCCGCCGGTGCGGAAGTCGACCGAGGCGACGGCGCGCTCCCCCGAGCCCTCGACGGCGACCACCGAGCCCATGCCGAACGTGTCGTGGGTGACCCGGTCGCCCGGCTCCAGGTGGATGACGGTGCGGTTGCCCGGGGACCGTACGCCGGGGCGTGCCGCCATCGCGGCCATCGCCGGCGCACTGGTGACCGTCGACTCGAGCCGCCGCCAGTCGATGAGCTGCCCGGGGATCTCCTCGAGGAACCGGGACGCCGGGTAGGCCTGCGGCGCACCCCACGCGCTGCGCACGGTCGCGCGCGAGAGGTAGAGCCGCTCGCGGGCGCGGGTGATGCCGACGTAGGCCAGCCGTCGCTCCTCCTCGAGCTCGGTCGGGTCGGCGAGCGAGCGCTGGTGCGGGAAGACGCCGTCCTCGAGACCGGAGAGGAACACCACCGGGAACTCCAGGCCCTTGGCGGTGTGCAGCGTCATCAGCGTCACCACGCCCTGCGACGGCGTGCCGTCGTCCGACGTCTCCTCGTCGGGGATCTCGTCGGCGTCGGCGACCAGCGCGACCTGCTCCATGAAGTCGACGAGCGTGCCGCCGGGGCTGGCCTCCTCGAACTCGCGGGCGACGGAGACCAGCTCCTGGAGGTTCTCCAGCCGGGTCTGGTCCTGCGGGTCGGCCGACCCGGAGAGCTCGGCGGCGTAGCCGGTGCGGTCGAGCACCGCCTCGAGCACCGTGGCCGGCGGGGTGCCGGCCTCGACCAGGGTGCGCAGCTCGTCCATCATCGTGCGGAACGCCTGGACAGCGTTCAGCGAGCGGGCGGCCAGCCCGTAGGCGTCCTCGCACCGG
This sequence comes from uncultured Actinomycetota bacterium, assembly GCA_963746175.1. Classification (GTDB taxonomy): domain Bacteria; phylum Actinomycetota; class Actinomycetes; order JACCUZ01; family JACCUZ01; genus CAVVAH01. The sequence continues at coordinate 309,668 of CAVVAH010000004.1, forward strand.
GTCAGCGCGTCGTTGAACGTGATCGCCTCGCGCTGCGCCAGCGCCTCCAGGCAGGCCTCGGCGCGGTCCCCGATGCCGCGCTTGGGCACGTTGAGGATCCGGCGCAGCGACACCGAGTCGGCCGGGTTGGCCAGCACCCGCAGGTACGCCAGCGCGTCGCGCACCTCGCGCCGCTCGTAGAAGCGCACCCCGCCGACCACCTTGTAGGGCAGGCCGACCCGGATGAACACCTCCTCGAAGACACGCGACTGCGCGTTGGTCCGGTAGAAGATCGCGACGTGCGAGGGCAGCACGCCCTCGTCGTCGGTGAGCCGGTCGACCTCGCCCGCGACGAACGACGCCTCGTCGTGCTCGTTGTCGGCCACGTAGCCGACGATCGGCGCTCCATCGCCGGCGTCGGACCACAGGTTCTTGGGCTTGCGGCTCGCGTTGCGGGAGATGACGGCGTTGGCGGCCGACAGGATCGTCTGGGTCGAGCGGTAGTTCTGCTCGAGCAGGATCGTGGTGGCGTCGGCGTAGTCGTTCTCGAAGTCGAGGATGTTGCGGATCGTCGCCCCGCGGAAGGCGTAGATCGACTGGTCGGCGTCACCGACGACGCACAGCTCGGCGGGCGGCACGTCGAGGGCCGTGTCGCCCCCAGCGGTGAGCTCGCGGACCAGCATGTACTGCGCGTGGTTGGTGTCCTGGTACTCGTCGACGAGCACGTGCCGGAACCGCCGCCGGTAGTGCTCGGCGACGTCCGGGAACGCCTGGAGCAGGTGCACCGTGGTCATGATGAGGTCGTCGAAGTCGAACGCGTTGGCCTCGTGCAGCCGCCGCTGGTAGAGCGTGTACGCCTCGGCGAGCGTCTTCTCCAGGTGCGTCTCGGCGCGCTGACTGAACGTCTCGTGGTCGACCAGCTCGTTCTTGAGGTTGCTGACCTGGTGGGAGAACGACCGCGGCGGGTAGCGCTTCGGGTCGAGGTCGAGGTCGCGGCAGACCAGGGTCATGAGCCGCTGCGAGTCGGCGGCGTCGTAGATGGAGAACGTCGACTTCATGCCGAGGTGGGTGGCCTCGCGGCGCAGGATCCGGACGCACGCCGAGTGGAACGTGCTCACCCACATCGCCCTGGCGCGGCCGCCGACCAGGGCGGTGACCCGCTCCTTCATCTCCCCGGCGGCCTTGTTGGTGAACGTGATGGCGAGGATGGCGCCGGGGTGCACGTGCCGCTCGCGAAGCAGGTAAGCGATCCGGTGCGTGAGCACCCGCGTCTTGCCGGACCCGGCGCCGGCGACGATCAGCAGCGGCGACCCCCGGTGGACGACCGCGGCGCGCTGCTGAGGGTTCAGCCCGCTGAGGAGGGCCTCGGTCCCGAGGCGGTGCCGCTCCGCGGCTGAGAGCTGCTCCGACCCCGTCGGCGACGTGGTCGCGGGCAGGCCGAAGGAGTCGTCGAAGAGGGTGCTCATCTCCCCGCGAGTCTAGAAGGCACCCCGGACGTGCGCCGCTCCCCAGCGGGACGGGCCTGGGGGGGCCCGGGTCGCCGCAGGTCAGGCAGCGGGCGGGGGGACCACGGGCGCGGCGACGTACCCGATCACGTCGGCCCGCAGGTGGGCCATCGCACCGGTGAGCTGCAGCGACACCTGGCCGCCGGCACCGAGCGGCACGGTCACCTCGGTGACCTTGCCGCTGGTGTCCATGACCGCCGGGTCCACCGGCATGGTCGAGCCGGCGGCCCAGGCCCGGAGCTGGAAGGCGGCGTCGGGACGGACCACCCGGACCCGCAGCACCACGGCGGCCACGCCCTCCGGCGGGACCCCGGCCTGGCCGCCGACCGCGACGTCGAGCCGGACGTCGGGGTGCACCCGGCACGGCCCTGCCGGGGTGCCGGTGCCGAGCTGGGTGCCGAGCACGCGGCCGGGCGGCAGCGGTACCACCGGGCCGGTCACCGGCACGACGGGCACCACCGGCACCGGCGGCACCGGCGGGACGGGCGGCACCGGCGGGACGGTCGGTGTGGTGACCGGGGGCCAGCCCGGCGTGGGGGTGACCGCGAGCGGCGCCGGGCAGGCGACGTACCCGGTGTAGTACGACGTCCGCTTGTTGGCACCGTCCCAGGTGAAGCTCACGTGCACGTGGGTGCGGTGGCAGGTGTTGTCCCAGAGCTTCTTGTGCTTCTTCTTCGCGAGGCAGCCGTTGTACTCGGTCCACCCGCGGGCCGGGTCGTACGCCCGCCAGGTCTGGTTGTTCCAGATGACGTAGCTGATGCCGAGCCGGCGGGCCATGGCCTCGGGGTTTCCGTAGCCGTCCGGTGCCTGCAGCCACGCGACGAGCGCGTCGCCCATCGCCTTCTGCTCGGGCACCCGGACGTTGACCATCCAGTCCAGCGCCCGGCCCTCCTCGTGGCCCGAGTCGGCTGCGGTGCACGGCCGCACGATGTTGGAGGACGCCGGCCCGTACGTCGCCAGCAGCAGCTTGCGGAGGAACTTCGGGCCGCGCTTCTCGACCGGGTCGCAGCTGCTCTCCCGCTCCCAGCGCGGGTAGGCGTCGATCGCGGTGCTGAACGACTTGTCGGTGGGGGTGACCGCCGCGGCGGCCGGAGCCGCCTGCGCCAGCCCGAGGCTCGACGCCGCGAGCGCCACCACGAGGGTGGCGCGCGGGAACCAGGTGCGCGCGGTCATCCCTCAGCCATCGACCGCTCCGGCGGCGGCCTTGAACGCGGGTGGGCGGCGCCTGCCTACGATGAACGCCGGCGATCACCCGAGAGGAGTACACGTGCTGGACGACAGCGAGGTCGAACGGGTGCTGGTGGTGACCGCGCACCCCGACGACGTCGACTTCGGTGCGGCGGGGACGATCTCGACGTTCACCGCGGCCGGGCTCGAGGTGACCTACTGCGTGTGCACCGACGGCGATGCCGGCGGCTTCGACCCGGACGTGCCGCGGTCGGATATCCCCGGCATCCGGCGGGCCGAGCAGGTCGCGGCCGCCGCGGCCAGCGGGGTCACCGACGTGCGCTTCCTGGGCTACAAGGACGGCTCGCTGGAGCCCACCCAGGACCTGCGGCGCGACATCAGCCGGGTGATCCGGCAGGTCCGACCCCAGCGCGCGTTGATCCAGAGCCCGGAGCGGAACTGGGCCCGGGTCGGCGCCAGCCACCCCGACCACCTGGCGGCCGGCACCGCGGCGATCGCCGCGGTGTACCCCGACGCGCGCAACCCGTTCGCCCATCCCGGCCTGCTCGCCGACGAGGGCCTCGCCGACTGGGCGGTGGCCGAGACCTGGCTGATGGCCCACCCGGACACCAACCACGCCGTCGACGTCACCGACGTGTTCGACCGCAAGATCAACGCGCTGCGCGCGCACGAGAGCCAGACGGCGCACATGGACGACCTCGCGGGCCGGCTGCGTCAGTGGGGCGCCATGAACGCCGAGGCCGCCGGCCTCCCGGCCGGCCGTCTCGCCGAGCGCTTCTTCGTCGTCGACACCGCCTGACGAAGGGCGCCGGAACTGCCTAACCTTCGACCGAACGCGGTGAAGCGCCGCCGACCGCGGTGAATTCACCGCGTGTGGTGGCAAATGATCACGTGCACGTGATCATTTGGCTGTGGTCGCGGGATGTGGGAGGCACGCTCCTGGCGGGGCCGTCCTGGTCGCTCTGGCGGGACACCGGACGGTCCGGCGTCAGATCGTGACGCCGCGCAGCAGTGAGGGGTTGATCGCGGAGACCGGTCGGCGGGCGTCGGCGGCCTGCTCGAACGCGTACGCCAGCCCGAGCAGCAGCGCTTCCGACCGGGCCGGCCCCAGGAAGGTCACGCCCACCGGGACCCGGCCGACGCGCGTGTAGCCGGCGGGGACGACGAGGCTCGGGTAGCCGGCCCGCGCCGCCGCGCCGCAGCCGTACGGACCGGGCAGCACCACCGCAGCCGCGTCCGCCGCGCGCAGGGTGGCGTCGATCCCGTGCTCCCCCGCGACCGCGAGGTCGCGCGCGCGGTGCGTCTCGTACGCCGCCTTGTCCGCCTCGTGGTCGACGGCCAGCGCCGCCGTGACGTGCGCCTGGCCGAACTTCAGCGCTGCCTCCGCGTGCGCGTCGTTCCACGCTGCGAGCTCGGCCATGGTCCGGATCGGTGCGTCGGCAGGCAGCCGGGCGAGATAGGCGTCCACGTCGCGAGCGAACTCGTGATGGAGCACCGGCATCTCGTCGGTCTCCGGCAGCTCCGGCACCTCCACCGTGACGGCGCCGAGGTCGCGCAGCACCTGCAGCGCGGACCGGAAGACCTCGGCCTCGCCGGGGCCGAGGTCGGACGGCTCGGGCGGCACGGCGAGCCGCACCTGCGACAGCGCGCCGGTGTCCAGACCGCCGGCGTACGACTGGCCGGCGAGCACCCCGAGGAGGACCGCCGCGTCGGCGACGGAGCGGCACATCGGGCCGGCGCAGTCCTGGCTGCTGGCGATCGGCAGGATGCCGGACCCGGGCACCAGGCCGAGCGTCGGCTTGACCCCGACCAGGCTCTGCGCGGTGGCCGGGCTGAGGATCGAGCCGTCCGTCTCGGTGCCGACGGTCACCGTCGCGAGCCCCAGCGCGGCGGCCGCGCCGGACCCCGAGCTCGACCCGCTCGGGCTACGGCTGACGTCGTAGGGGTTCAGCACCTGCCCGCCGAGCGACGAGTAGCCGCTGGGCATGTTCTCGGCCATGAAGTTGGCCAGCTCGGTGAGGTTGGTCTTGCCGATCACCACCGCGCCGGCCTCGCGCAGGCGCGCCACCAGGCCGGCGTCGCGGTCCGGCACCGAGTGCTCGAGGGCGAGCGCACCGCCGGTCGTGGGCAGCCCCGCCACGTCGATGTTGTCCTTCACCAGCACCGGTACGCCGTGCAGCGGGCCACGGAGTCTGCCGGCGCGCCGCTCGGCGTCCAGCTCGTCGGCGCGGTGCGCGGCGTCCGGTGCCAGGCACCTCACCGCGTTGACGGCCGGGCCACCGGTGGACAGCCGGGCGATCCGCGTGAGGTAGCCCTCGACGAGCGCCGCGCTGGTCGCGCTGCCGTCGGACAGGGCGGCGCTCACCTCGGCGACACCCGCGGTCTCGAGGTCGAGGTCCAGGGAGGAGGTCACGAGGTGACAGTAGAACCACCCGTCCGGAGCAGCCCGGTGTCAGCCCGGCGTCGTCCCGGCTACGGAGAGGTCACGGCTCGGACTCACCGCACGATCGTGGAAGCGCGGCAGGTGCCGCGGTCCGTACGGTCCCGCCTGCCCGACAGACGGGTGATCCCGGCAGCGTGCATGTGGAAAGGGACGGATCGCATGGTCGGTTACCTGCTCCGCCGCCTCGTCGCGATGGTCATCACCCTCGTGGCCCTGAGCATGATCGTCTTCCTCATCTTCAACGCGCTGCCGGCCGATCCCGCCCGGCTCACCTGCGGCAAGTCGTGCAGCCCGCAGATCGTCGAGGCCAACCGGCACCGGCTCGGCCTCGACAAGCCGCTGGTCCAGCAGTACGGCGACTTCGCGAAGGGGATCGTCGCCGGCCGCACCTACGGCACCGGTCAGGCCAGCTTCGACTGCCCCGTGCCCTGCCTCGGCTACTCCTTCCGCAAGGGCGACACCGTCACGCACCTGCTGACCACCCGGTTCCCGGTCACGCTGCAGCTCGCCCTCGGCGCGTTCGTCCTGTGGATCATCCTCGGCGTCAGCGTCGGCGTGATCGGTGCGCTGAAGCGCGGGAAGTGGCAGGACCGCGCCATCATGGCCGGCGCGATGGTGGGCTACTCGTTCCCGTCGTTCTTCATCGGGCTGCTGCTCATCTTCTTCGTGCAGATCAAGTGGGGCGTGATCGGGTTCGACGGCTACGTCCCCCTCATCGACGACCCCGGGAAGTGGCTGGCGGGCTTCATCCTCCCGTGGGTGGCGCTGGCCATGCTGTACGCCGCGCTGTACGCCCGCCTGACGCGCAACCAGATGCTCGAGACGCTGGGCGAGGACTACATCCGCACTGCGCGCGCCAAGGGCCTGCGCGAGCGCGTCGTCATCGGCAAGCACGGGCTGCGCGCCTGCCTCACCCCGATCGTCACGGCGGCCGGCCTCGACCTCGCCGGGTTGCTCGGTGGCGCGATCATCACCGAGCAGGTCTTCGGGCTGCCGGGCATCGGACGGCTCGCCGTCGACTCGGTGACCGACGCCGACCTCCCCGTCATCACGGGCACCGTGCTCGTCGCCGCGACGTTCGTCATCCTCGCGAACCTCGTCGTCGACGTCCTGTACGCCGTCATCGACCCCCGGGTCCGGCTCACCTGACCCGGCTCACGCCGCACGCATCACCGTACGAGCTGCTCCAGATCCGCACCGGTTCCACGACCAGACAGGTGGGATGACATGACCGCAGTACTCCACGAGGGCCCCGCTACCGACGGCCTGCCCGTGATCGACGGCCGGCGGGTAGCCGAGCCGGACCGTGCACAGTTCGACTTCTGGCTCGGCAGCTGGCGTGTGCACCAGCTCGACGGCGAGCCGGTCCGCGGGCGGAACGAGGTCGCCTGGACGCTCGACGGCAAGGTGCTGTGGGAGCAGTTCTCGGCCGGACGGGACCCGTTCACCGGGTGGAGCTTCTCGGTGCCGGTGGTGGGACGCGGCTGGGTGCAGACCTGGGTCGACAACAACGGCGCCTACCTCGACTTCGCCGGCGGCTGGCTGCCGGACGAGGACGGCGGCCGGATGGTGCTGGAGCGCAGCACCGGGAGGCAGTCGCCGGCCCGGCAGCGGATGACCTGGCACTCCATCTCCGCCCGCGCGTTCGTGTGGGAATGGGCCTCCCAGGCCACCGGGCACCCTGCGGAGCCGTGGGACCTCATGTGGAGATTGCGTTACGACCGTCGCTGACCGGCGTGTACCGCCGTACGGTGCTTTCTGCCGGGGCCAGACTTGCGGTCAGGGGTGGTGCCATGGGTGCGACGGTGACCCCGATGCTCGACGTGCCGAGCCTGCGGCTGGGCCGGTTCCGCTGCGCGCCGACCGACGAGGAGTGGCGCGCGGAGAACGACATCGGGCCCTTGGCACACGTCGTCTTCCCGGAGCGGCCGGTCACGATCACGCGGTCCGCGACCGGTCCTCAGCTCGGCGACCGCAACTGGGCCCTGCTCTACCGCCCCGGGCAGCGCTACCAGCGCCAGCTCGTCGACCCGGACGGCGACGAGTGCACCTTCGTCGCGCTCTCTCCGCAGCTGTACGGCGACCTGCTGGACGCCGACCGGTCCGCGACGGCGGCCTTCGACGCCGGTCGGGTCCTGGTCGAGGACGCGTCCTGGCTCGGCTACCAGGAGTGCCTCGCCGCGGCCGTCGACAGTGACGACCGAGCCGTCGAGCGGGCGCTGCGAGGCGTGCTGCACGAGGTGGTGCGCCGACCGGCAGCGGGGACAGCCAGGACGCCGGGCGACGACGGGAGGGGGCCGGCGCCAGGCCCGGCGCCAGGCCCGGCGACGTCGCGGACGACCATTCCGGCGCGACGGTGCGCGAGGCGGACCGGCGGGTGCACGAGGCCTGCCGGATCCTCGCCACCCGGCTCGACGAGCGCGTCACGCTGCCCGCGGTGGCGGAGGCCGTCGGCCTGTCGACGTACCACTTCTGCCGGCTGTTCCGCGCGACCACGGGCCTGACGGTCCACGCGTACCGCAAGCGGCTCCGGCTGCGCGCCGCGTTCTCCACCTGCGCGTCGCTGCCCCACGGCAACCTCAGCGAGGTGGCGATGTCCCTGGGGTACGCGTCGCACAGCCACATGAGCAGCGAGTTCCGCGCGACCCTCGCGATGACACCGTCCGGTGTCCGGGACCGCTACGCCCGGCGCACCGCCGAGACCGGGTTCTTCAACCTCCGCTGACCAGCTCGTCCTACCTGAGGGTGATGACGTTGCCCGTGATGAGCTGAGCCCGGTCGGAGACCAGGAAGGCGATCACGTCGGCCACCTGCTCCGGCGTGGCGACGTGGACGTGCGTCGGGCTGTCGGCGACCGCCTGCCGGACGTCGTCGGTGACCCACCCGGTGTCGGTCACCGGCGGGTGGACCATGTTCGCGGTGATCCCGAGGTCGGCGAGCTCCACGGCCGCAGACATCGTGTAGTTGGTCTGCGCCGCCTTCGCCGCGCCGTACGACACCTCTTCAGGGAAGCCGAGGTCGCCACCCGACGTGAGGCCGACGATCCTCCCCCACCGCCCGCCGCGGTGACGGTGGCGTCGCGCGAGCTCGGCGATCAGGAGCGCGGGAGCCCGGGCATCGACGGCGAACTGCTGCTGCCAGGTGCTCGGGCTGACCGGCGCGAGCCCGCGGCCGAACCGGTCGCGGTCCCCTGACGCGAAGCTGTCCTGCACCCACCCGGTGGCGTTGTTGATGAGGATGTCGACGGCACCGAGCCGCTCCTCCGCGACGTCGAACAGGGCCGCCGGCGTCTCGACGGCACCGAGGTCGGCTTCGACCGCGATCGCCGTACCGCCCGCGGAGGTGATCTCGTGCGTCACGTCCGACGCGTCCCGGCTCCGGTGCCGTCGGTAGGCGTCGGGAGTCCCCGGGTCAGCCGGGTCGTCGAGGCGCAGGTAGGTGCACAGGACACGCGCTCCCGCGCGCGCGAGCGAGATCGCGACGGCAGCTCCGATCCCGTGGTTGGCACCCGTCACGATGGCGACGTGCTGGTCAGCGGCCATGTGGCGATGCTGTCACCGCCGGGCAGGTCTGGGGTTCACGGGACATTCCGGCAGGAGAATGTCCGGAACGCGCTCTAGCGTGTCCGCCATGGACGACAACGCACTCGACACGGCCCTCGAAGCACAGCACCCGACGTCGGCTCCGCCCGTGGACTGGCTGCTCGACGCCGACCCGGCGATCCGGTGGCAGGTCCTGCGGGACCTGACCGACTCGCCGGCCGACGTCGTCGCCGCGGAACGCGCGCGGGTGGCGACCGAGGGCTGGGGTGCCCGGTTGCTGGCCGCGCGGGACCCCGACGGTCAGTGGATGGCGGGTGCGTGCTTCCCCGGCCGCGGCCCCCGGCCGGAGGACGACAGCCAGCCCTGGACGTCGACACTGCCGGCCATGCTCGAGCTCTACGACTTCGGGCTCGACCCGGCCACGGACACCGCCCGCGAGATGACGGCGCTGGTGGCGGCGAACTGCCGCTGGGAGTACGACGGCTTGCCGTTCTTCGACGGTGAGGTCGAGCCGTGCATCAACGGCCACACGGTCACGCTCGGCGCCTACTTCGGCGCCGACGTCGAGGGCATCGTCGCTCGCCTGCTCGCCGATCAGCTCGAGGACGGCGGCTGGAACTGCGAGACCGAGAGGGGCGCCACGGTGTCGTCGTTCCACTCGACGATCTGCGTGCTCGAGGGCCTGCTCGAGTACGAGCGCGCGACCGGCGGATCGGCCGAGACACGTGCTGCCCGCCGCCGCGGCGAGCAGTACCTGCTCGAGCGCTCACTGTTCCGCCGCAGGAGCACCGGTGAGGTGGCGGACGACGCCTGGCTGGAGTTCTCGTTCCCGACCAGGTGGTACTACGACGTCCTGCGCGGGCTCGAGTACTTCCGCGGGGCGGACGTCCGCGATCCGAGGCTCGAGGAGGCGATCGAGCTCGTCCGGTCCAAGCGTCAGGACGACGGCCGCTGGCTGCTCGAGAACACCCATCCCGGCTGGGTGCACTTCGCGCTGGAGGACGGCGACGGCTACCCGAGCCGCTGGAACACGCTGCGCGCGTCCCGCGTGCTCGGCTGGTGGGCCGGAGCTGCATGATCGCCGCGCCGGGACGCGGCAACGTGCACGTGTCGCCCTGCTGTGCAGCGACGTCGTACCGCTCCCGCCGGTCAGGCGATCAGCAGGCGCGCGCCGAGCTCGGCCACGTCGAGCTCGAGGAGGTCGCCGTTGCGGTCGGCCCACCGACCTGAGGCGAGGTCCTCGCGGAGGCTGTGCACCGCCCGCTGCTCGGCGTCCGGCCCGACGGCGGCCCAGACGGATATCCCCCGACGGACGTTCTCGTCGAGGTATGCCTCGGGCCGGCGCCAGTAGGCCTCGAAGAATCCGTCAGCGCAGTCCCACGGGATGGGCACCGGTTCGGTCCGGGCCGCGATCGCGCCGGCGAGCTCGCCCAGCGACGCCAGGACCTTGCAGCCTGGCAGGGCCACGAACTCGGGCAGGTAGTCGCGAGTCAGCCAGAACCGCCTGGGGTCGCTCGTGTCGAACAGGAACACCACCACGCGGCGAGCGACTCGCTGCATCTCGCGCAGGCCGGCGATGGGGTCCTGCCAGTGATGCACGGTGCACACAGCCATCGCGGCGTCGAACGACTGGTCGTCGAACGGCAGCCTCTCAGCCGATCCCGCCAGGCACGGCGCCGCGTCCGGGGGACGCTGCGCACGCATGAGCGTCGACGGTTCCACCGCGAGGACGTTGCGGTCCCGGGGCTCGTAGGACCCGGTGCCGGCACCGACGTTCAGGACGGTCCGGGCATCGCCGAGCGCGGCCCAGATCCGCTCCGCGATGCGCGGTTCCGTACGCCGGGTCACCGTGTAGCTGGTCCCGATCGTGTCGTACAGCTGCCCGCCGGCCATCGACATCGCCCTCTCGTGTCGGTTTCCCCATGACCAGCATGCCGAACGCTAGGTGTTCGGCACACTGCCAGCGATCCGGTCAGGAATCGAGAAGCACCACGGTGTCGTCCCCCTTTAGCGTTCGTGGAGACGGTCGGCGGCACGCCGAGCACGTACGGAGAGAGGACACCGAGATGCCCACGAAGGCCAAGACCGGGACCGACGGCTTCAGCGCCGAGGAGCGCGCGGCGATGAAGGCACGCGCCGCCGAGCTGCGTGCCGAGGGCAAGAAGGGCGCCAAGAAGGCCGACGGCCTGCAGGACCTCCTGGACAAGATCGCGGCGATGGCACCGGAGGACCGGGCGCTCGCCGAGCGCGTGCACGTGACGGTGACCACGACCGCCCCGGACCTGATTCCCAAGACCTGGTACGGGATGCCCGCCTACACCAACGAGGACGGCAAGGTCGTCGTCTTCTTCCAGGACTCCGGCAAGTTCGACTACCGGTACTCGACCCTCGGCTTCCAGGACTCGGCGAACCTCGACGACGGCGACCTGTGGCCGGTGTCGTACGCCCTCATGAAGTGGAGCCCCACGGTGGAGAAGCAGGTCGTCGAGCTCGTGAAGGCCGCGGTCTCCTGACCGTCCGTCGCTACCGCGGGGTCAGCACGCAGAACTCGTTGCCGCCGGGATCGGCCATCACCACCCAGCTGACGTCGCCCTGGCCGATGTCGACCCGAGAAGCCCCGAGGGAGACGAGACGCTCGACCTCCCCCTGCTGATCGGCGTCTGCCGGTGGGGCGATGTCGAGGTGCAGCCGGTTCTTCGTGGTCTTCTCCCGCACCGGCGGACCACCCCAGGCGATCTTGGTACCGCCACCGGGCGACTGGATCGCGGTCTCCCCGTCCTGGTCCCAGACCAACGGCCAGCCCAGCGCCTGGCTCCAGAAGTACCCGACCTCCTGCGAGCCGTCGCAGGACAGCTCTCCGAGGAACCCGCAGCCGGCCAGGAAGCTGTTGCCCGGCTCGATCACGCAGAACTCGTTGCCCTCGGGGTCGGCGAGCACCACGTGCCCCTCGTCGGGGAGCTGACCGACGTCGAGGTGCCGTCCGCCGAGCCCGAGCGCCCGCGACACCGTCGCCTGCTGGTCGTCGAGGGAGGTGCTCGTCAGGTGGAGATGGATCTGGTTCAGGGCCACCTTCGACACCTGGGTCGGGTAGAAGTCGATCCGGATCCCGGGGCCCTCGCTCGGCAGGACCGCGATGCCGCCGTCGTCGAGGTCGACCGTCTCCTGGCGCAGCACGCCGCCCCAGAAGCGTGCGAGACGCGCCGGGTCGTTCGCATCGATGGCGAGCGCATGAAGGTTGAGCGTCATCCGCCGGGACACTCCGATCTGCTCGCTACGGACCTCGACCGGGCACGTACTCCGTGCCCACGACGGAGGTCATGACGCTAGGGCGCTCGTGCGCCGCGACGCAACGCGAATGAGCCGGCCACCTGGTCAGCTCAGGACGCGCGCCGCGGCCGACCCACTCAAGGAGTGCCGCGAACCACTGCTTTCACGGCCCGTGACGTACGCCATGACGGTCCCGCTCGCGCAGGTCTATCTGCCGCGGCAGCTGCCCGGACGGCTCGGACCCCTCCGCCACCCGCGTGAGCTCGGGACGCTTGGGCTCGACGAGGTCGCCGGTCGAACGGCCGCGGATCTTCCGCCCGACCCACGGGGCGAAGTAGGTCCGCGCCCAGGCGGCGTCGTCGCGCCGGGCGGCGAGCCACCGCCGTCGCGCCGCGTCGGTGACCGCACCGGTGGTCGCGGTGGCGTGCGCGCCGTCGAACCCGATCACGCCGAAGACCGCGTCGGCGACGAGCAGGTGGCCGCGGCTGCTGAGGTGCAGCCGGTCCGGCGCCCACATGTCGTCCTGGTAGAGCTCGACGAGGTGCCAGAGGTCGACGACGCGTGCACCGAGGGCGTGGGCGCTGCCGACGACCGCCGCGTTGTACGCCGCGGCGCGGGAGGCGAGGACGCGGCTCAGCGGCAGCCGGCCGCGAGGGTCGAACCCGGCGAACGCCACGACGGTGGCGCCGGTTCCGGTCAGGTCGGCCAGCATGTGGTGGAACGACGCCGTCAGAGACGGCACGTCGACCCGGAAGCCGATGATGTCGTTGCCGCCGGCCGCGAGCGTGATCAGGTCGGGGCGCATCGCGACCGCCAGCGGGACCTGCTCGTCCCGGATCCGGGACAGCCGACGGCCGCGGACGGCGAGGTTCGCGTAGCGCAGCCCGGGGTCCCGGGCCGCCAGCCGGGCCGCGACGAGATCGGCCCAGCCGCGGTACGTGCCGTCCGGCTGGAGGTCGTCCAGGCCCTCGGTGAAGCTGTCGCCCACCGCCACGAAGCTCGCGTACACGTCCCTCCCCCGCCCGCCGACCCCTCGGGGCGGTTGCCGTGCGCAACCAACCCGAGGGTAGTCCCGGCGGGGAACGAGCGCATCCCCCTTTGCGATCAGGCCGGCGGGCAGAAGAGCTCGAGCGCGAGGCCGTCGGGGTCCTTGAACGACAGCCCGGAGCCGTAGTGCGCGTCGACGATCTCGGAGTACGCCACGTCGACCTCGTCGAGCCGGTCGCGCCAGCGCACGAGCTCGTCCCGGTCGGCCACGCTGAAGGCGACGTGGTCCAGCCCCGGCCGCCGCGGGTCGAAGGCCGGCCCGGTCGATCGGGTCCGGGAAGGCGTGCAGCCCGAGCAGCGTGCCGCCCAGGGCGAAGACGGTGTGGTGGAACGGGCCGGTGTTCTCGTCGAGCGCAGGCTCGGCGCCGACCAGCCGCTGGTACCAGGCGACGCTGGTGGCCAGGTCGCTCACGGTGAGCGCGACGTGGGTGATGGCACCGAGCGTGAGCGGCGCGGTGTCCTGCACCGACCGGCTGTCGATCTGGGTGTTCGTCATGGTGAGGTCCTCCTTCTCGGTGGCGGCCCTCTTGCCGCGGCACCTGCGGACAACCCTGGTCGCCGGACCTCTGCGCGGCATCGGTCATCCTCCCCATCTCGGCGCCGGGGGCTCCCCATGAGAGCGATTCCCCCGTCACCTTGCGACGGCTGCTGCGATACGCCTGGCCCTCGGACTCACCGGTCCGAGGCCTGGGCTCGGCCGGCAACCCCAGGTGCAGGCCAACCGAGAGCACCCCCGCAAAGCAGTCTCACTGAGTACCGGGACGACGCAGGTCGGCCGCTGATCCCGGCGGAAGGCGGCGTTCGCTGGGGCGGACTCCTCGCGGACCGCCCGCGCGCTGCCTGACCGGCACCTGCCCCGCGCTCTCAGAAGCCCGCGACCATCGGGCCGCCCGGCAAGCCCTCGGACTCGCTGACCTTGCCACAGCGCACGCACTTGAGGCAGCTGCCCTCGGGCGCGTCATCACCGGGGCGGGCAGCCGGGTACCGGTGTCGCGTCCAGTTGTGATCGAGCAGCATGCAGATCCATCGCTTCATGACTACCTCCGAGAAGTGGCAGCACTTCGACTGTGCTCCGCAGCGGCCCCGGTGTCGACTCGCGGCGGGAGCCCCCTCGATCGCACGAGGGTTTTCCTGCTGATCGGTTCCACGCCGCCAGAGTCCATCGCCTCGGGGCTGGGCAGAGCCCAGTCTTCTCGTTGAGGTGCGGTTGGCTGGCACGCCATCAACAACGAGCTGCCTCAGCAGCGGGCGAGAACGGCCGCGAGCAGCGCCTCGACCCGCGCAGGCATCCCCGGCTCGTCGACAGGCATCGCGCCGTTCACCTGTGTCGCGAGGTAGTGCCCCCAACCCGGTAGGTAGGACACGAGCTCGTTCAGGTCCCACCAAGGGTCAACCGTGCGACCCGCCTCGGCTTCGTAGGCGAGCCGGAACCGCTCCGCCACGTCGACGGAGTGCAGCAGCGCAAGGTTGAGCCGCTCGTGCGCGACGTCCACGTCAGGACTGCCCCGCGATGCAGAGACCCAGTCGACCACACCCGAGACCCGGCCACGCGACCACAAGACGTTGAAGTGCTGGAAGTCGCGATGAACCACGCAGACATCGGCCGACGGCGAGCTCGCCGCGTGCACCCGCAGCGCCTCCTCCCACAGGTCCGGACGCTGCGCCCAGACCGGGCTCTCGCGCTGCGAACCCCACGACTCGTACGGCGGCACCTCGAGCGTCAAGGCGTGGATCTCGGGAAGCACCGCTGCCAGGCGTCGGAGGTAGTCCTCGTTCGTCCCGAGCACCACCCGGCCCGGCACCTGCGACATCACCACCGCCGGAACATCACCGTGCGTTCCGTCCTCGTCCACGGCGATGAGCTCGGGGGCGAACCGCAACCCGAGCTGGCCCAGGACCCGAGCCTCCCGACGGACCTCGTCCTGAGCGTTCCGGGTCCCAACCCAGCGACGCACCACGACGGTCGTCGCACCACGCGGATGCTGGACACGTACGGCGTGGACCGCAGCCGTGATGCCCCCCTTGAGCCGACGCACGCCGACCACTCGGCCTCGAGGGTGGACGACCGAAGCGATCCAAGCCCTGGCCCGGGAATCAGGCGCGACGACCGGGACGGGCACGTCGTTCACCCTCCCACTACCGGGCCACCGGGCTCACCCAGCGGTGGCAGGACCGCAGCGCCGCTCGGCCCCGACCAGACCTCGCAGCCGATCAGCACTGCACGGCACGGCTCGGCCTCTCAGCTGCACCGCGGTCGGCGCGCGAGTGGCTAGGTTGACACCCATGGCGAGCCCCGCGAACGAGGCGATGCGGCAGGCCTGGGACGGCCCGGAAGGGGCGAACTGGTCGGAGCTGGCTGAAGGATTCGAACGCGCCGGCACGGAGCACCGCATGGTCCTGCTGCGCGCGGCGGCCTTGGCTCCGGGTGAGGAGGTGCTCGATCTTGGGTGCGGTAACGGCGCGTTGACCCTGGAGGCAGGTGCTGCTGTCGCGCCGGGGCGGGTCGTGGGTATTGATCTGTCCTCGGCGATGCTCGCGAACGGGCGGGCGCGAGCGGCCGCCGCAGGACGAAGCAACGTCAGCTTCGTGCACGCGGACGCGCAGGTGCACGCCTTCGAGCCCGCGAGCTTCGACGCTGTCGTCAGCAACGCGGGTGCGATGTTCTTCGACGACCAGAACGCAGCGTTCACCAACCTGCGTACTGCGCTCAAGCCGGGGGGTCGGATCGTCTTGCTCGTGTGGCAGGTCCTCGAGAACAACGAGTGGCTCACCGAGCTGCGCCGGGCGCTCGCGATGGGGCGGGACCTCCCGACCCCGCCCGTGGGCGCTCCGGGACCGTTTGGTCTCGCCGACCCCGATCACACGCGTGACCTGCTCGCCCGCTCCGGCTACAGCAGCATCAGGATCGAGGACGTGCGTCCACCGATGCGGGTCGGCCATGACGTCGAGTCCGCCTACGCATTCCTCTCGAGGGTCGGCAATACCAGAGGACTGTTGAACGATCTCGGTGCGGACGATCGGATCGCCGCGCTGGACAACCTCCGCTCGGTCCTGGCCGAGCACGCGACCGCGGAGGGCGTCGTTCTCGGCACCGCCAGCTGGCTCGTCACGGCGACCAACTGAGGTCCTCGAGCGCGTCCAGCGTGACACCTCGCAGAGACGGAAAGAGGCGCGAAGGAGCGGCACCTTCCGAGTGGGTTGGGGCGGTCGACGGTCAACAGATTCCGCGAGGTGCTCGCTCCGGCAGGCGTCGTGGCGGTCAGCTCTTCGTCAGGTCCTGGGCGAGCATCACGAGGATGCCGCTGGGCCCGCGGACATAGGTGAGCTTGTAGATCTCGCCGTAGGTCGCGACGCCGCGCAGAGGGCGGCAGCCGTGCCTCTCGGCGATCTCGAGGGCCTCCTCGAGGTCGTCGACCGAGAAGGCGACGCGGTGCATGCCGATCTCGTTGGGCAGGGTGGGTTCGGTCTCGATCGCGTCGGGGTGGATGTACTCGAAGAGCTCGAGGCGACCTTCGCCGTCCGGCGTCTGGAGCATGGCGATGTTCGCGTGGTTGCCGTCGAGGCCGACCGCGGTGTCGGTCCACTCGCCGCTGACCGTGTCGCGGCCGAGGACGGTGAGACCGAGGTCGGTGAAGAAGGCGATCGTTGCTTCAAGGTCGCGGACGGCGATACCGACGTTCTCGAGTTTGATGGGCATCATCACACGCTACCGAGTCCGGACACGCGCTCCTGGGGACGCGACCGCCACGTCGAACGTTGCCGTTGAGCTCGTCGGGCTGCACTCTCGCTCGCTCCTCCGGCCGGATCGGAGCGCCGCCTCAGCAGCGGAAAGCCGCGAGGGCGTTTCCGCGGAAACGTCTCTTGCACGGGTATGTGCAAGGGTCAATGCCGGCGCAGGAGTCGACCCGACGTGTGGGCGGACAGAGCCCTCACGGTCGACACGCCGGCCTGGGCCGTCGGTGGAGCTCCGGCGAGCTGCTGCGCGTGAGGGCAGCTACTCCCACTCGATGGTGCCGGGCGGCTTCGACGTGATGTCGAGCGTGACGCGGTTGACCTCGCGCACCTCGTTGGTGATCCGGGTCGAGATGCGCGCCAGCACGTCGTACGGCACGCGCGTCCAGTCGGCCGTCATCGCGTCCTCGGACGAGACCGGGCGCAGGACGACCGGATGGCCGTAGGTGCGCTCGTCGCCCTGCACGCCGACCGAGCGGACGTCGCCGAGCAGCACGACCGGGCACTGCCAGATCTCGCGGTCCAGACCGGCCGCACTGAGCTCCTCGCGGGCGATGGCGTCGGCCTCGCGCAGGACGTCGAGGCGCTCCATCGTCACCTCGCCGACGATCCGGATGCCGAGGCCCGGGCCGGGGAACGGCTGCCGCCACACGATGGCCTCGGGCAGGCCGAGCTCGAGACCGACCTTGCGCACCTCGTCCTTGAAGAGGGTGCGCAGCGGCTCGACGAGGGCGAACTGCAGGTCGTCGGGCAGGCCGCCCACGTTGTGGTGGGACTTGATGTTGGCGGTGCCGGTGCCGCCGCCGGACTCGACGACGTCGGGGTAGAGCGTGCCCTGCACGAGGAAGTCGACGGACTCCCCCTCGGCCCCGGCCTCGGCGACCACGTCGCGGGCGGCCTCCTCGAAGACGCGGATGAACTCGCGACCGATGATCTTGCGCTTCTCCTCGGGGTCGCTGACCCCGGCGAGCGCGTCGAGGAACTGCTTGGACGCGTCGGCCACCTTGAGGCGTACGCCGGTCGCGTCGACGAAGTCGCGCTCGACCTGCTCGGCTTCGCCCTTGCGCAGCAGCCCGTGGTCGACGAAGACACACGTGAGCTGGTCCCCGACCGCCCTCTGCACGAGTGCTGCCGCGACCGCCGAGTCGACGCCGCCGGAGAGCCCGCAGACGACCCGCTTGTCACCGACCTGGGCGCGGATCGCGGCGATCTGCTCGTCGATGACGCTGGTCATCGTCCAGGTCGGCTCGAGACCGGCGACCTCGTAGAGGAAGTGCTCGAGCACGGCCTGGCCGTGCTCGGTGTGCAGCACCTCCGGGTGGAACTGCACGCCGGCCAGCCCGCGGGCGGAGTCCTCGAACGCCGCGACCGGGGTGTCCGTCGTCCGTGCCACGACGTCGAAGCCGTCCGGCGCCACCGACACCGCGTCGTTGTGCGACATCCACACCGACTGCTCGCGCGGTAGCCCGTGGAACAGCGTCGGGTCCCCCCCGACCACCTCGAGCGAGGTCCGCCCGAACTCCGCCGAGCCGGTACGGGCCACCGTGCCGCCCAGCGCCAGCGCCATCGCCTGGAAGCCGTAGCAGATGCCGAACGCCGGGACGCCGGCCGTGAACATCGCCGGGTCGACCGACGGGGCGCCGGGGGCGTAGACGGACGAAGGGCCGCCGGACAGCACGATCGCGGCGGGCTTCTTCGCCAGCATCTCGGCCACCGGCATGGTGTGCGGGACGATCTCGCTGTAGACCCGGGCCTCGCGCACCCGCCGCGCGATGAGCTGCGCGTACTGGGCACCGAAGTCGACGACGAGGACCGGGGCGGGCGTCGCTGTCACCCCCCGATCCTCCCATGCGGACAAGATCGTCCCGGCGCGGGAAACCCGCTGTCGCGATGACGGTGGGAGGACGTACCGTCGATCATCGTGCGACGCCTCCCCTACGACGACCCCGGCACGCCGGACCTGAGGTCGCCGGGGCGGTTCCTGATCTGGACCGGGAAGCAGCAGCTGGACACCCTCGCGGTCGGCGTCCTCTTCGGCGTGATCTGGATGGTCGCCCAGGCCCTGGTGCCGGCAGCGATCGGCCGCGGCCTGCAGTCCGGCGTCGCCGAGGGCGACCTCGGGGCGGCCGGCCGCTGGTCGCTCGTCGTGCTGGCCCTGGCCGTGGTGCAGGCGGTGTTCGGCATCCTGCGGCACCGGATGGCGGTGACGAACTGGCTGTGCGCCTCCTTCCGCGCCATGCAGCTGCTCGGCCGGCACAGCGCCCTGGTGGGCGTCGCCATCCGCCGCAAGCTCCCCACCGGCGAGGTGGTGTCGGCCGCGACCAACGACGCCCTGCACATCGGGAGCGCCTTCGACGTGTCGGCCCGGTTCGCCGGCGCGATCGTGTCGTACGGCGTGGTCGCGGTCATCCTCCTGAACACCTCGGTGCTGCTCGGGACCGTGGTGCTGCTCGGCGTCCCGGCGATGGTGCTGCTGCTCGGGCCGCTGCTGCGACCGCTGCAGCGGCGGCAGGCCGTCCAGCGCGAGGTGGCCGGCAAGCTCACCTCGCTCGGCGCGGACACGGTGGCCGGGCTCCGGGTGCTGCGCGGCATCGGCGGCGAGCCGGCGTTCCTGGCGCGCTACCGGCTCAAGTCGGCCGAGCTGCGCCGGGCCGGCGTGCACGTCGCCAACCCGCAGGCCACCCTCGACTCCGCCCAGGTGCTGCTGCCGGGCATCTTCCTGGTCGTCGTCACGTGGCTCAGCGCCCGGCTGGCGATCGAGGGAACCGTCGACGTCGGCGACGTCGTCGCGTTCTACGGCTACGCGTTCTTCCTCGTGGTGCCGATCCGTACCGCCGTGGAGGCGGCCGACCGGCTCACCCGGTCGCTGGTCGGTGCCCGCCGCATCGTGGCGGTGCTGGAGACCCGCCCGCAGATCTCGGACCCCGAGCAGCCCGCCCCCGAGCCGCCGTACCGCGTGGCGCTCGACGACCCGCACTCCGGGCTGCACGTCGAGCCCGGCCGCCTGGTGGGCCTGGTGAGCGCGGACCCGGACGACTCGGCCGCGGTCGCCATGCGGCTCGGCCGGATGACCACCGACGACGACGTGTCGCTCGGCGGCACCCGGCTGGCCGACCTGCCGCTGCGGACCGTACGCCGGCGGGTGCTCGTGTCGGAGGCGGAGCCACGGCTGTTCACCGGTGTCCTGCGGGCCGAGCTGAACCCCTGGGGCGCCGCCCGGGACGACGCCGCCCTGCTCACGGCCCTGGACGTGGCCGCTGCCGGCGACGTCCTCGAGGCGCTGCCCGAGGGTCTCGACGCGCAGGTCGACGAGGCCGGCCGCGGCTTCTCCGGCGGCCAGCGCCAGCGGCTCGCGCTGGCCCGCGCCCTGCTCGCCGACAGCGACGTCCTCGTCCTGGTCGAGCCGACCAGCGCCGTCGACACCCACACCGAGGTGCTCGTCGCCGAGCGGCTGCGTGCGTCCCGGCACGGCGACGACCGCCTCGACCCGCCGACCACGGTCGTGACCACCGCCAGCCCGCTCGTCCTGGACCGCTGCGACGACGTCGCCTTCCTCGTCGCCGGCCGGGTCGTGGCCACCGGCACCCACCGCGAGCTGCTGGCCACCCACCCCGGCTACCGCGACACCGTCACCCGAGGGGAGGACGCATGAGCACGCCTGGTGTCAACCGTCCCCCGCTGCGGCGGCACCAGCCCACCGCGACCCTGCCGGTCGCGTCGGGGGTCCAGGTGCGCCAGCAGGCCAAGCTGCTGCTCGCGAGCTACCGGCGGCCGCTGCTCGGCATGCTGCTGCTCAACGCCCTCGCCGCCCTGGCCGCGCTGGCCGGCCCCAAGCTGCTCGGCGACATCGTCGAGTCGGTGCGTGCCGGCACGACCACGGCGCACATCGACCACCTCGCCATGCTGCTGGCCGCCGCCCTCGTGGTGCAGACCGCGCTGACCTGGTGGGCCCGGCGGTCGGCGTTCGTGCTGGGCGAGACGGTCTTCGCGACGCTGCGTGAGCGGTACCTGGAGCGGGTGCTCGGGCTCCCGCTGAGCGCGGTCGAGCGGGCCGGCACCGGTGACCTGGTGACCCGCAGCACCGGCGACGTCGAGGCGCTCGCGCGGACGGTGCGGTTCGCGGTCCCCGAGGTGCTGGTGGCCGCCACCACGGTGCTGCTCACGGTCGCCGCAGCCTTCCTCACCGCTCCCCTGGTCGCCCTGCCGCTCCTCGCCGGGGCGCCGCTCATCGTCGTGGGCACGCGGTGGTACCTCCGCCGTGCGCCGGAGGGGTACCTCGCCGAGCGCGAGTGCTACGCGGCGTTCAACGGTTCGCTGGCGGAGACCGTCGACGGCGCTCGCACCGTCGAGGCGCTCGGGCTCGGCCGCGGCCGCATCACCCGGCTCGAGGAGGACCTGGAGGACGCGTACGCCGCCGAGTGCTACACGCTGCGGCTGCGCACGATGTTCTTCCCGACCATGGAGCTGGCCTACGCGATCCCGGTCACGCTCAGCCTGCTGTGGGGCGGCTGGCTCGTCTCGACCGGCAGCGCCTCGCTCGGCGCGGTCACCACGATCACGCTGTACGCCGTGCAGATGGTCGACCCGGTCGACCGGCTGGTCTCGTGGCTGGACGAGGTCCAGGTCGGGGCCACCGCGCTGGCACGCATCCTCGGCGTCGAGCAGGTGCCCGACGACCGCCAGGAGGGTGACGCGGTCCCGGCGGACGAGCACGTGCGCGTCGACGACGTACGGTTCGCCTACCGCGGCGACCGCGACGTCCTGCACGGCATCGACATCGACCTCCGGCCCGGCGAGCGGCTGGCCGTCGTCGGCCCGTCGGGTGCCGGCAAGTCCACGCTGGGCCGGCTGCTCGCCGGCATCCACCCGCCGCGGACCGGCTCCGTGACGGTGGGCCGGGTCCCGCTGGTCGACCTGCCGCTGGACGACCTGCGCGGGCACGTCGTGCTGGTCACCCAGGAGCACCACGTCTTCGTGGGCACCGTGGCGGAGAACCTGCTGCTCGCCCGCCCGGACGCCGACGAGGGCGAGCTGCGGGCCGCCCTCGGTGCCGTGGACGCGCTCGACTGGGTGCTCGCGCTGCCCGAGGGGCTGGCCACCGAGGTCGGCTCCGGCGGCCGGCCGGTCACTCCCGCTCAGGCGCAGCAGCTGGCGCTGGCCCGCCTGGTGCTCGCCGACCCGCACACACTGGTGCTGGACGAGGCCACCTCGCTGCTCGACCCCCGCGCGGCCCGGCACCTCGAGCGGTCGCTGGCCGCGGTGCTGCACGGACGCACGGTTGTCGCCATCGCGCACCGGCTGCACACCGCGCACGACGCCGACCGGGTCGCGGTGGTGGAGGACGGCCTGGTGAGCGAGCTGGGCAGCCACGACGAGCTGATCGAGGCCGACGGCGCCTACGCCGCGCTATGGCGTTCGTGGCGGTCCGAGGCCTCCGACCCGGCACCCGGCGGCGTGGCCAGCCGCTGACGAGTCGCCTGCCCGATCACCTGCCCGGGACGCCCCAGGTCACGGTCCGGAGAAATTCTGCCGACCGGCAATCCGGGCCCACCCCCAGCGACGAAGTGACGATGGGCGAGGGCTGGCGATCGGAGCAGGGGAGCCAGTCCTCGCCCTTCTCGCGCGCCCCTTCTCCCGACGTGTCAGCCAGGGACGGCGGCGAGGGCGTCGAAGCCGACGCCGGTGAGTCGCTCGGACTCGGCCCACAGCGCGGCCGCCGACTCGTCGTCGCGGGCCGCCGCAGCCCGCGGCGAGCGCATCGGCCGGCCGCGCCAGCCCAGGAACCGTGGCCCGAGGTAGTCGCCGCCTCGGACCGACGGGTCGGTCGCGGCCCGGAGCTGAGGCAGCGCGCCGGTGCGCGCGCTCTGCCCCACCAGCACCGTGCCGCCGCGGAACAGCGCACCGAGCATCGGATGCCCCTGCGCCGGTCCGTTCGCGACGAGCCGGGTCCGTGAGTAACCGGGGTGCGCGGCCACGCTGACGAGGTCGACCCCCGCGGCCCGGACGCGCCTGTCCAGCTCGCGCGCGAAGAGCAGGTTCGCCAGCTTGGACCGGGCGTACGCCTGCCACGGGTCGTACCGCCGCGCGCTGAGCAGGTCGTCGACGGTCATGACGCCCGTCCAGTGCACGATGCTCGACACCGTCACCACCCGCGCACCGCTCCGCGCGAGCAGGGCGGGCAGCAGCAGCCCGGTCAGCGCGAAGTGTCCGAGGTGGTTGGTGCCGACCTGCCGCTCGAACCCGTCGAGGGTGACCTCGCGGGTCGGCAGGGCCATCACGCCGGCGTTGTTCACGAGGACGTCGAGCGGTGGCTGGTCGAACGCGAACTCCCGGACCGACCCGAGGTCCGCCAGGTCCAGCGCCGCGACGACGACGTCGGCTCCCGGTACTGCGGCGCGGACCCGGCGCAATGCCTCCTGGCCGCGCTCCGGGTCGCGAGCCGTCATGACCACCGAGGCGCCGTGGCCCGCGAGGGCCCGCGCGGTCGCGACGCCCAGCCCGGAGGTGGCGCCGGTGACGACCGCACGCTTCCCGGTCAGGTCGGGGACGTCGCGCTCGGACCAGCCGCGCAGGGTCGTGCTCGGGGCGCTCACACCAGCGTCATGCCCCGTACGGCGGGGTGCGACGCCGCCACCGGAGCGACGACCTCGTACGGAGAGCCGAGCGGCGGTCATGGGTCGATGCCGTCGCGCTCCGGCCAGAACGACATCGCCCGCTCCGCCTGCGCGGTGATGGTGAGCGACGGGTTGGCGACCGAGGTTGGCCGACACGGCGGAGCCGTCGACGACGTGCAGCCCGGGGTGGCCGAAGACCACGTCGTAGTCGCTCTTCCCCGACGGTCATCGGCGGTGGAGTGCCTTCAGGGCTCGGAGCGAGACGGTGAAGCCCGTGGCCCACCGGTCCCACGACACCGAGGGCGGCGGCGCGAAGCCGGCCAGCCGCTGCACCGCGACGGTCTGCGGCTCGGTGTACTTGAGGATGCCGTCCCGGCCGTGCCGCCGACCCAGCCCGGAGTCCTTGACGCCGCCCATCGGCGACCTGGTCGCACCCCACACCGCGGCGTACGTCTCGTTGAGGCTCACCGTGCCGGTGCGGATCCGGGCGGCGACGCGGCGCCCGCGCGCCACGTCGCGGGTCCAGACCGAGGCGTTCAGGCCGTACGCCGAGTCGTTGGCGAGCGCGACGCCCTCGTCCTCGTCGCGCACGGGTCGCACCGACACGACCGGGCCGAACGTCTCGTCCCGGCACAGCTGCATGTCGTCGGTCACGTGCGAGAGCACGGTCGGCTCGTAGAAGTACGGCCCGAGGTCGGGCCGGGCGCGCCCGCCGGCGAGGACCTTCGCACCTTTCGTGACCGCGTCGTCGACGTGCGCGGTGACGCGCTGCAGCTGCGCGGCCGAGATCAGCGACCCCATGTCCGGGCCGTAGTCGAGCTCGGCCCCGAGCCGCATCGCCTGCACCCGCCGGACGAAGCGGTCGACGAACTCGTCGTGCACCGTGTCGACGACGTACATCCGCTCCATCGAGATGCACAGCTGGCCGGCATTGCTGAAGCAGTCGCGGACCGCGCCCTCCACAGCGCGGTCGAGGTCGGCGTCCGCCAGCACGAGCATCGGGTTCTTGCCGCCGAGCTCGAGCGAGCAGCCGACCAGCCGACGGGCGCACCGCTCGGCCACCTCGCGGCCCACCGGCGTCGAGCCGGTGAAGCAGACGAAGTCGCCGCCGTCGACCACAGCACGCCCGACCACCGGCCCGTCGCCGACCACGACCTGCCACAGGTCCGGTGGCAGCCCGGCCTCCACGGCGAGGGCCCGGATCCACAGCGCCGTCAGAGCGGTCTGGGTGTCGGGCTTGTGCACGACCGCGTTGCCGGCGAGGAACGCCGGGATCGCGTCGGTCACGGCGAGGGTCAGCGGATAGTTCCACGGCGAGACGATGCCGACCACGCCCTTGGGGTGGTGCAGCTCGTGGGCCGTCGACAGCACCGGGACGAGGCCGGAGTGCCGGACCGGCGCGAGGTAGCGGCGTGCCGACCGGGCGTAGTGCCGCGCCGTCAGCGCGACGTCGAACACCTCCTCCGCGGCGTGCCGGCGCGCCTTGCCGTTCTCGCGCTGCACCAGGTCCAGGACCTCGTCCTGCCGGTCCAGCACCAGATCGTGCAGCCGGAGGAAGACCCGCGCCCGGGTGGCCAGCGGTGTCGCCGCCCACCGCTGCTGGGATGCGCGCGCCACGTCGTACGCGCGTGCGACGTCGGCGGGCGTCGACACCGGGAGCTCCGCGAGCGGCTCCCCGGTGAACGGGGCGTAGGTCGTCGTGCGGGCGGCGTCGGGGGCGGCCACGACGTCTGCGGTCAGCGCCGCGTGCGCGCCGGGCAGCCTCATGGGCGGTGATGTTACTTGCTGGTAGATCGCTGCTCTCCCCAGACGTGGAGCGGCGCCGTCATCCCCGGTCCCGTAGCTCCCCGGGGATGACGGCGCCGCAGTCCTGCCGGCCTGGCGAACGGATCAGGCCGTCGTGACCGCCACGTCGTCGACGTAGAAGCTCGTCGCGAGCGACGAGTCCTCGGCCCCGACGAACTTGATGGTCACGGTCCTGCCGACGTAGGCAGACAGGTTGAACGTGCGCTGGGCGTACGCCCCGGCGTTGGCGTTCGAGTACGTGCCCAGCGTCGTGGTGGTCGTGCCGCTGACCACCTGGACCTTGAACGTGTCGTACGGCGTCGTCCCGGACTCGCCTGTGGTGACCCGCAGCCACAGCGACAGCGACGCGCTGCCCGCCGACGGGATGGTCACCGACTGCGACAGCGTGTCCGTGTGGGTGGTGCCGTACCCGTCGAGCCAGCCGAACCAGGTGCCCGCGTGCGCCTTGGTGGCGTCGCTGGAGATGACGCCGGTCGTCTGCGACCAGCCCGTGGCGCCGGACTCGAAGCCGGGGTTCGCGACCAGGTTGCCGCCGCCACCGCCGCCACCGGTGGTGCAGATGGTGCCGGCGACGTTGATGGCGCTGAACGCGTTCGCCACACCGGCGCACTGCGACGAGGTGGCGCCGTACAGGTCGGTCGCAGCCTTCACCGCGGCCGTGCGCGCACCGGCGTAGTTCGTGTTCGACGTCATGTAGACCGACAGCGCGCGGTACCAGATCTTGGCAGCCGCGTCGCGGCCGATGCCGGTGACCGTGGCGCCGTTGCAGGTCGGGCTGTTGTAGCTGACGCCGTTGATGGTCTTGGCGCCCGAGCCCTCCGACATCAGGTAGAAGACGTGGTTGCCCGGTCCCGACGAGTAGTGCACGTCGAGGTTGCCGACGCCGGAGTACCAGCAGTCGGCCGAGCCGCCGTCCTTGCTCGGCTTGTCCATGTACCGCAGCGGCGTGCCGTTGCCGTTGATGTTGATCTTCTCGCCGATGAGGTAGTCGCCGACGTCGCTGGCGTTGTTGGCGTAGAACTCGACGGCCGTGCCGAAGATGTCGCTGGTCGCCTCGTTGAGCCCGCCGGACTCGCCGGAGTAGGTGAGGTTGGCGGTGTTCTCCGTGACGCCGTGGCTCATCTCGTGCCCGGCGACGTCGAGCTCGGTCAGCGGGTGCGTGTTGCCCGACCCGTCGCCGTACGTCATCTGGGTGCCGTCCCAGAAGGCGTTGTTGTAGGCGTTGCCGTAGTGCACCCGCGAGCGGACACCGGCGCCGGTGTTGAAGACGCCGTTGCGGCCGAGGACGTTCTTGTAGAAGTCCCAGGTGACCTGCGCGCCGTAGTGGGCGTCGACGCCGGCCGTGGCACGGTCGCTGGTCGAGCCGTTGCCCCAGACGTTGTCCGCGTCGGTGAAGGTGGTGCCGGTGCCGGAGGTCGCGCCGCGAAGGTCGGTGGTGTTGTTCCCGCCGCGCGTCGCGTCCGACAGCGTGTACGTCCCGGCGCTCCCGCCGGTGCCGATCGCGACCTGGCCGGAGTACATCGAGTTGCCGGTCCCGGTCTTGATCTCGTCGGCCGACCGCCGGACGGCACCGCTGCCGGCGTCGACGACGACGTGCAGCACGGACGGTGTGCCGTCCGTCCTGGTGCCCTGCACGGTGACCTCCCAGGCCGATGCCGGCGTGCTCCCGAGGGCGTCGACGACGCGTCGGGCCTCGGTCGAGGACACGGTCCCGTCGAAGGGGCGGGTGGCGGCCGCGACCGCGTCGGCACGGGAGATCTTCGAGCCGGTCGCCACCTGCAGCGGCCGCTGCAGGCTCAGCGACGCGCCGTCGTACGAACCGTCGTCCGCGAGGTGGACGACGACGTCGCCACCGAGCACGGGCAGGCCCTGGTACGTCCGGTCGTAGTGCACGTGCGCGCTGCCGTCCTTGTCGAGCACGGCCTGGCCGCGGGCGGTGAAGGCGTCGTCGGCGGACTCGCGCACGGCCGGGCCGTGAGAGGCGAGGGCGGCTCGGGCGTGGTCACGCGCAGCGGCCTGACGGCTCTCGGGGGCGGCCACGGCGGTGGGTGCACCGAGACCGGTCGCCATCAGCGCGGCGGCGGCCGTGACCACGAGGGCACGGCCGGCGACCACCTGGTGGCGGGAACGGGAGTACTGGCTCATCGATCTCCTCGGCAAGGCAGTGGTTCGGCCCTCTCTGGGCCGCCGAGGAACCTGGCGTGACCGGGGTCACACCGTCAAGAGGTGCAATCGTCACATCACCGGCAAATGACTCGTGCTTGACCAAGTCCTGACCAACCAGGACGTCGAGCCGCCCGTCAAGGGGCGACGGTCACCTCGACCCGCTGGAACTCCTTGAGGTCCGAGTAGCCGGTCGTCGCCATCGCCCGGCGCAGCGCCCCGACGACGTTCATCGAGCCGTCGGAGACCCGCGACGGGCCGAGCAGGATCTCCTCCAGCGAGCCGATGGTGCCGACCCGCACCCGCTCGCCCCGGGGCAGCTCGCCGTGGTGCGCCTCGGAGCCCCAGTGGAAGCCGCGCCCCGGCGCCTCGGTGGCGCGGGCCAGCGGCGACCCGACCATGACCGCGTCGGCCCCGCACGCGATCGCCTTGGAGACGTCGCCGGACAGTCCGACCCCGCCGTCGGCGATGACGTGCACGTAGCGGCCGCCGGACTCGTCGAGGTAGTCGCGCCGGGCCGCGTGCACGTCGGCCACGGCCGAGGCCATCGGCACCGAGATGCCCAGCACCGACCGCGTCGTGTGCGACGCCCCGCCGCCGAACCCGACGAGCACCCCTGCCGCGCCCGTGCGCATGAGGTGCAGGCCTGCCTGGTAGGTCGCGCAGCCGCCGACGATGACCGGCACGTCGAGCTCGTAGATGAACTGCTTGAGGTTGAGCGGCTCGGCGCGACCGGACACGTGCTCGGCGCTGACCGTCGTCCCGCGGATGACGAACAGGTCGACACCCGCGTCGACCACGGTCTTCCAGAGCTGTGCGGTCCGCTGCGGCGAGAGCGCCGCGGCCACCGTGACCCCGGCCGCGCGCACCTCCGCGATCCGCGCCGCCACCAGCTCCGGCTGGATCGGGGCGTCGTAGACCTCCTGCATCCGCCGCGTGGCCTCGGCATCGTCCAGGCCGGCGATCTCGGCGAGCAGCGGCTCCGGGTCGTCGTAGCGGGTCCACAGCCCCTCGAGGTTGAGCACCCCCAGCCCACCGAGGCGGCCGAGGGCGATCGCGGTCGCGGGCGACACGACGGAGTCCATCGGGGCCGCGAGCACCGGGATCTCGAAGCGGTACGCGTCGATCTGCCAGGCGACCGACACCTCCTCTGGGTCGCGGGTCCGTCGGCTCGGGACGATCGCGATGTCGTCGAAGGAGTACGCGGTGCGGCCGCGCTTGCCCCGGCCGATCTCGATCTCGGTCATGGAGGGGTGCTCGCTCCTCAGCGGGAGTGGTAGTTGGGGGCCTCGACGGTCATCTGGATGTCGTGCGGGTGGCTCTCCTTGAGACCGGCCGCCGTGATCCGGATGAACTTCCCGCGCTCCTGCAGCTGGGGGACCGTGTGCGCGCCGACGTAGAACATCGACTGGTGCAGGCCGCCGACGAGCTGACCGGCGACGGCGTGCAGCGGTCCGCGGTAGGCCACCTGGCCCTCGATGCCCTCGGGGACGATCTCGTCGTCGCTGCGCCCGTCGGCCTGGAAGTAGCGGTCCTTGGAGTACGACACCTTGCCGCGGGACGCCATCGCACCGAGCGAGCCCATGCCGCGGTAGCGCTTGAACTGCTTGCCGTTCACGAAGACCAGCTCGCCCGGGCTCTCGTCGCAGCCCGCGAGCAGAGAGCCGAGCATCACCGTGTCGGCGCCCGCGACGATCGCCTTGGCGATGTCGCCGGAGTACTGCAGTCCGCCGTCGCCGACCACGGGAACACCGGCCGGCCGGCAGGCGGCAGCCACGTCCATGATGGCGGTGATCTGCGGTACGCCGACGCCGGCGACGACCCGGGTCGTGCAGATCGACCCCGGGCCCACGCCGACCTTCACCCCATCTGCGCCGGCGTCGACGAGCGCCTGCGCACCGGACCGGGTCGCGACGTTGCCGGCCAGCACCTGCACGTGACGCATCGCCGGGTCGGCCTTCAGCCGTCGCACCATGTCGAGCATCAGCCGCGCCTGGCCGTTGGCGGTGTCGGGCACGAGCACGTCGACGCCGGCCTCGACCAGGCTGGTCGCCCGCTGCCACGCGTCGCCGAAGAAGCCGACCGCCGCGGCGACGCGCAGCCTGCCGTCGCCGTCCTTGGTGGCGTGCGGGTACTGCTCGGTCTTGACGAAGTCCTTGACGGTGATCAGCCCGGCCAGCCGGCCGGCCTCGTCGACGAGCGGCAGCTTCTCGATCTTGTGCTTCGCGAGCAGGGCGGCCGCGTCGTCGGTCCGGATGCCGACCGGTGCGGTGATCAACGGCATCGGGGTCATGAGCTCGCGGACCGTGCGCGTCTCGTAGTCCTCGGAGGGCACGAACAGCAGGTCGCGGTTGGTGATGATGCCGCGCAGGGTGCGGTCGGGGTCGACGACCGGCAGGCCGGACACCCGGTAGAGGCCGCAGAGCCGGTCCAGCTCGGCGATCGTCTCGTCCGGCCCGATCGTGAGCGGGTCGCTGACCATGCCGCTCTCGGACCGCTTCACGAGGTCGACCTGGTGCGCCTGGTCCTCGATGGACAGGTTGCGGTGCAGCACCCCGATGCCGCCCTCGCGGGCCATCGCGATCGCCATCCGGGCCTCGGTGACGGTGTCCATGGCGGCCGAGACCAGCGGGACGGCGACGGTGATCTCGCGGGTCAGCCGGGAGGTCGTGTCGACCTCGGACGGGACGACGTCGGTCTCGTCCGGCAGCAGGAGGACGTCGTCGAAGGTGAGCCCCAGCGGGGCCAGCGGGAGGTGGTCGTCCGGCATGCCCGTCACAGCGCCGATGCTACCGGGCCGTCAGCGGGGTCCGGGACGGCTCACCGCGCGGTGGACGCGCCCTTCGTGTCGGCCTTGCTGTTCCCTGCGTCGGAGTCGCCGTCGCTGCCGTCGCCGGTCGCCTCGTGGGAACCGGACGCCCCGGAGCCGCCGGACGGGGTGCCCGGGTCATCGGTGGCCTCCGCCGAGGCCGGAGCGTCCTCCGGGTCGTCGGCCGACGAGGGCGAGGACTGCCGCGGCCGGCTGCCGGACCCGGCCGCCTGGCTCGGCCTGATGCGGTCGGGCTCCGAGCCAGCAGTCGACTCCGAGGTCGGCTCGTCGCTCCCGTCGGACTTCTTGTCCTGGGACGTCGCGCCACCCTGCCTGCCGGCTTCGGGCTCGGTCGTCCGGGTGGCGCGTGGCTTGCTCTTCGGCTTGCCGTCGTTCGCGTTCTCGCCACCGCGGCCGGTCGCGTTGCCGTTCGCGCCGGTGCCGTCGTCGACCTTGCCGTTGCCCTTCCCGTTGCCGTTCCCGGTGCCCTTGTCGTCGTCGACCTTGCCGTCCCCGTTGCCGTCGGCCTCGGCGCCGCCAGGCGGGTCGGCCGCCTTCGCGATGGCGTGGTCGACCTTCTTCTGCAGCGCAGCGATCTTCGCCTCGACGGACCGGCGGTCGCCGTTCGACAGGTCGTCGCGCAGCAGCTCGGCCTTCATGGCGGCCAGACTCGCCTGCGCCCCGGCGACGTCGCCGTGCCTCAGCTGGGACCTCGCCTGCTTGTCGGCTCCGAAGGCGCGTGCCTTGCCCGGGTGCTGCTCCGCGCCATGACCACCCATCGCGGTGACGATCCCCTTGACCGGGGCGAGCGGATCGCCCGTCACGGCAGCAGCCACGCCGCCGATCGACAGCGTGGCACCGACCACGATGGCCACCGTGGTGACCCGCAGTCCGCGTCCACGACGGGGAGCCGCCGGCTCGGGCACGACGGTCGCGACCGAGGCGGCCCGCACCAGCGGGTCGTCCTCGCCGGCCACCAGCAGCTCGTCGAGGCCCTCGTCCACGTCCGCGGCCAGCGCGGCGAGCAGGGCGAGGACCGGGTCGCCCGGGGGGACCGGTCCGCGTCGGGCGAGCTGGTCGAGCAGGTCGGCGTCGCGGCTGATCGCACGAAGATCCAGGCCGCCGTCGGAGCCCTGGTCGCCCAGCATCGAGGTCACGACATCACCTCGGCGGCGGCGAGCAGGCGGAGCCGGGCGAGCGCCCGGTGCTGGGCGACGCGGACCGCCCCGGAGGTCATGCCGAGGGCGGCGCCGGTCTCCTCGGCGGAGAGGCCGACGGCGACGCGCAGGAGCAGCAGCTCTCGCTGGTGCGCGGGGAGCAGGTCGAGCAGCCGGCGCGCGGTGGCCACCTCGCTGCGCCGTACGGCGTGCTCCTCGGGACCGGGCCCGGTGTCGGCCGTCTCAGGCAGGTCCTCGGTCGGGACGGCAGCCCGGCCGTACGCGCGCTGCGCGTCGGCGACCTTGTGGGCGGCGATCCCGAAGACGAACGCCTCGAACGGGCGCCCCTCGTCCCGGTACCGCGGGAGGGCGGAGAGCACGGCGAGACAGACCTCCTGGGCCACGTCGTCGGCCGCCTGCTCGCTCCCGGGCAGGCGGCCCAGTCGTGCACGGCAGTACCGATGCACCACGATGCGGACGTGGGCCAGCAGGGCGTCGCGCGCCGCGGTGTCACCTTCTACGGCACGTGCAGCCAGCCAACCCAGGTCGACCGGGGCTTGATCGATCTCCGTACTTCTGGAGATCGCCTCCGGAGCCCCCGACGTTACGGTCATGCCGTCACCGCACCAGCCCCCACCGGAATCCCATGGCGACCGCCTGGGCCCGGTCGGCCGCACCCAGCTTGCGGAACAGCCTGCGCGCGTGGGTCTTCACCGTGTCCTCGGAGAGGTAGAGCTCCTTGCCGATCTCGGAGTTGCTCCGGCCGCGGCCCATGCCGCGCAGAACCTGCAGCTCGCGCTCGGTGAGCGGCGGCACGCCCTCGGCGTCCGGGCGCATCCGCGGGGCGTGCCGGGCCGCGACGTCGGCGAGCGCCTGCGTCACCATCGCGGTCAGCTCCTCCCGAGAGGCGTCCTTGACGAGGTAGCCGCGCGCGCCCGACCCGACTGCCCGGGCCACGCCGTCGACGTCCTCCGACATCGTCATCATGATGACGGCAGTCTGGGGTGCCGCGCCGAGGATTCGCCGAGCCGCCTCGACGCCGCCGATGCCGGGCATGCGGACGTCGACGAGGACCAGGTCGGGTCGCTCCGCGCTGAACCGCACGAGGCACTCCTCGCCGGAGCCGGCGACGACGACGCGTTCGACCCCCGCGACGGTGGCGACGGCGCGGCGCAGCGCCTCGCGGGCCAGCGGCGAGTCGTCGCAGACGAGGACGGTGGACATGCCCGTGCGTCACCTCCCGCGCCGAGGCCTTCCCGGCGCACCCCCTCCTCATCGGCAGGTAGGGGGGCGAGCATGACCCATCGGAGTGAATCCGTCAGAGGCACTCGCCGGGCGGCCGAGCGCCCGGTTCGCCCTGGTACGTCCGCGTGCTCAGGACCGCAGCAGCGCGTCGACGTCCGGGCGGCCGAGCCACGCGACGCGCAGCGGCTCCGGCAGGTCGTCCGCGATCGCGGTGACCGCGCGCCGGGCGGCGGCCAGAGCACGCTCGCTCTCGGCAGGCGAGTCCTCGGCCAGCAGCGCGCCCAGGACGGCGCGGGCGGGCCACTGCAGCGGCAGCGTGCCGAGGCTCTCGGCGAGCAGGCCGGCCCGGCGCAGCACCGTGGCGGCCTCGGTCAGCTGACCCGCCTCGACCTGGGCGACCCCGAGGAACAGCAGGCCCTTGGCCACGTGGCGGGGCGCCCCGGACTGCTCCGCCAGGTCGACCGACGTGTGCGCGGACGCCGCGGCCTCCTCGGCGTGCCCCCGGAGCAGGGCGACCTCGGCCTGCACCCAGCCCAGCCGGACCCGCTGCCGCCACCAGTCGGCGCGGTCGCCGACCAGTGCGGTGGCCTCGTCGAGTCGGGCGGCCGCGACCTCGGAGTCGCCCAGCCCGACCGCGTCGGCGGCCAGGCCCAGGAGCGCGTCGAACCCCGCCTCGGCCGTGCCGCCCGAGACCTCCAGGGCGCGCTCGTCGTAGCCCTGCGCGACGGCGTGCCGACCGAGCTGCCGGTGCACGCTCGCTGCCGTGGCGCCCGCCAGCGCGCTCAGGACCCGGCTCTCGGCGCTGTCCGCCGCGGCGACCAGCGGGTCGAGGACCTCGAGCGCCCCGCCGTACCGCCCCGCCGAGGCGAGGCAGACGCCGAGCAGCCAGCCCGCCCCGGCGGCTTCGGCGGTCAGGCCGTCGGCGGTCGCGGTGTCGACGGCCCGTCGCAGCGGCTCGACCCCGGCCGCCGGCCGGCCGTGGAACGCAGCGCGCTCCCCGGCGACGAGCAGCCCCGGGAGGTCGTCCGCCACGCCAGCCCCCTCACCGCGGTGCACCGGCAGTCGTCCGCCGGCGTCGGCCGCGAGGCTACCGTGCGTCGCGCCCCGCGACGGTCCCTCCGGACAGCGTCACCACGGTGTCGACCGCGCCCGGCAGGTCCGCGAGCCAGGTGGCCGTGGGCGCCACCCGGTCCAGGTCCCAGCCCGGGCCGCCGAGCAGGACAGCCGGACGCGGCCGGACCGAGGACAGCAGCCCGGCCGGCAGCCGCGCCGCCCCGGACCCGGTGGCCCCCTGGGCCCAGAGGAAGATCCCGAACGCGCCGGTCCGTGAGACCGCGTCGGCCAGCGCCCGGGCGGGCAGCCGGACACCCAGCAGGCGGGTCGCCACCCGCCGTTCCGCCAGCGCTGCAGACAGCGCCACCAGGGGCAGCCGGTGGTCCTCCTGCTCGAGCGCCGCGAGCAGCAGCGGCCGGGGATGGGACGGCCGCCCGGCGGCTGGGACGGCGCGCAGCACGGACTCGGCGCACTCGCTGAGGAGGTGCTCGACCTCGACGCCGGACCCGGTGCTGCGCCAGCGCTCGCCGATCCCGGTGAGGACCGGGACGAGCACGTCGGTCCAGGTCGGGACGACACCGCTGCGCTCCACCGAGGTCCGCAGCAGCTGCGAGCAGGCGTCGCCGTCCAGTGCCATCGCGGCACGAGCGAGCCCGCGCGCGGCCGGCCCGCCGTCGCGCACCGGCACGACCCGGCCGCCTCCGGACCGGCCGGGCCGCCGCGCCGAGGTCCGTGCCGGGGCGGGGGGTCCGGCGGGCAGCGGGTCGTCGGCACCCGGCAGGTCCGCCGGCCGGGTCGCCACCGCCGTCGCGGCCGCATCGGCAGCGGCGGCGCCCTGCATCATGAGCTGCCGCATCAGGGTCAGCCGGGCCAGGTCCACCGCCGTGTACCGGCGTCGGGTGCCGGTCTCGTGCGCGCCCGGGCCCAGCCCGTACCGGCGGTCCCAGGTCCGCAACGTCCCGGTCGCGACCCCCAGCCGTCGGGCGACGGCCGCCACCCCGAGGGAGACCTCGGGCACGGTTGCGGTCCGGCGGCGGATCGGCACCCCCCGATCCTGCCGCAGGTGATGCCCGTACGCGCTGCGCGGTCGGTGCCGCGCCGTCGTGGTGCAGGTCAGAGCGCTGCGCGGTCCGTGCGGCGCCGTGGTTGGTGCGGGTCAGAGCGGCTTCGGAGGAGAGGTGCGCCGGGCCGCCGTCCGCGACTGCGCCGGAGCGAGGTGGCCTCGCCGGAGTCGTGGAATCCACGCCCTTGGCGGGGCCACGTGGCTCGTCAGACCCCAGGATCCGCGGGAAGTCCGACGGGGCCACGACGGCGGGCGACAAGCCGCGCAGCGACCGTCTAGGCCCGGACATGCGACGGGCCCGGCTCCCCGAAGGGGAACCGGGCCCGTCAGCCGTTCTGGGGAGCTGCGTCAGTGGCTGTGCCCGTGGCCGCCGTGCGCGTGCCCGGCGTCGGCCGGCTCCTCTTCCTTCTTCTCCACGACGAGGGTGTCGGTGGTCAGGACCATCGACGCGATCGACGCGGCGTTCTGCAGGGCGGAGCGGGTGACCTTGACCGGGTCGAGGACACCCTGGGCGACCAGGTCGCCGTACTCGCCGGTGGCGCCGTTCCAGCCGGTGCCGACGCCGTTCTCGCGCACGTGGTTGACCACCACGTAGCCCTCGGCGCCGGCGTTCTCGGCGATCCAGCGCAGCGGCTCGTCGGCCGCCTTGCGGACGATGTTCGCGCCGGTCTTCTCGTCGCCCTCGAGCTTGAGGTCGTCGAGCGCCGCGACGGCGTGCACGAGCGCAGAGCCCCCGCCGGCGACGATGCCCTCCTCGATGGCCGCGCGGGTCGCCGACACGGCGTCCTCGATGCGGTGCTTGCGCTCCTTGAGCTCGACCTCGGTGGCCGCGCCGACGCCGATGACGCACACGCCGCCGGCGAGCTTGGCGAGGCGCTCCTGGAGCTTCTCGCGGTCCCAGTCGGAGTCGGTCGCCTCGATCTCGGCGCGGATCTGGCGGATCCGGTCCTCGACCTTGGGGCGCTCGCCGCCGCCGTCGACGATGACGGTGTCGTCCTTGGTGACGACGATGCGGCGTGCGCTGCCGAGCACCTCGAGGCCGACCTGGTCGAGCTTGAGCCCGACCTCGGGGGCGACGACCTGGCCACCGGTGAGCACGGCCATGTCCTCGAGCATCGCCTTGCGGCGGTCACCGAAGCCGGGTGCCTTGACGGCGACCGAGCGGAAGGTGCCGCGGATCTTGTTGACGACCAGGGTCGACAGCGCCTCGCCGTCGACGTCCTCGGCGATGATCGCGAGCGGCTTGCCGGCCTGGATGACCTTCTCCAGCAGCGGCAGCAGGTCGGCGACGGCCGAGATCTTGCCCTGGTGGATGAGGATGTAGGCGTCCTCGAGGATGGCCTCCATGCGCTCCGGGTCGCTCAC
This sequence comes from uncultured Actinomycetota bacterium, assembly GCA_963746175.1. Taxonomy (GTDB): domain Bacteria; phylum Actinomycetota; class Actinomycetes; order JACCUZ01; family JACCUZ01; genus CAVVAH01. The sequence continues at coordinate 345,646 of CAVVAH010000004.1, forward strand.
CATGTACGGCGAGATGTAGCCCTTGTCGAACTGCATGCCCTCGGTGAACTCGAGCTCGAGGCCCATCGTGTTGGCCTCTTCGACGGTGATGACGCCGTCCTTGCCGACCTTGTCGAACGCCTCGGCGATGAGCTCACCCACGGCCGGGTCCTGCGCGGAGATGCTGGCGACCTTGGCGATGTCGTCCTTGCCGTCGACGTCGCGGGCCATCGCGAGCAGCCGGGCGGACACGGCCTCGACGGCCTTGTTGATGCCGCGGTTGAGGCCGACCGGGCTGGCGCCGGACGCGACGTTGCGCAGGCCCTCGCGGACCATCGCCTGGGCGAGCACGGTCGCCGTGGTGGTGCCGTCACCCGCGACGTCGTTGGTCTTGGTGGCGACCTCCTTGGCCAGCTGCGCGCCGAGGTTCTCGTACGGGTCGTCCAGCTCGATCTCCTTGGCGATGGTCACGCCGTCGTTGGTGATCGTGGGGGCGCCCCACTTCTTGTCGATGACGACGTTGCGCCCTTTCGGCCCGAGCGTCACCTTCACGGCGTCGGCGAGCTTGTTGACGCCGGTCTCGAGGGCCTTGCGGGCCTTGTCGTCGAACTGCAGGGTCTTGGGCATCTCGTTGCTTCGTCCTTCGATGTCTGGGGTGGAGCGGGCGGACCGACGACGACGCCCCGGGGCCCGGGCTCACGGAGGAGCGGGGACACCCGGGGCGTCACTCGTCGTGCTGCTGCTCAGGTCACCGGAGGTGACCCAGCAGGTGGTGCTGAGCCGTCCTACTTCTCGATGACGGCGAGGACGTCGCGCGCGGACAGGACGAGGTACTCCTCGCCGCCGTGCTTGACCTCGGTGCCGCCGTACTTGCTGTAGATGACGGTGTCGCCGACCGCGACGTCGAGCGGCACGCGAGCGCCGTCCTCGAAGCGGCCCGGACCCACGGCGAGGACGGTGCCCTCCTGGGGCTTCTCCTTCGCGGTGTCCGGGATGACGAGGCCCGACGCAGTGGTCTGCTCGGCGTCGGACGGCTGGACCACGATGCGGTCCTCGAGCGGCTTGATGGCAACCTTGGTGGCCGTCGTCATGACTCCCTCTCGCACAGTTCTCGTGAGCGGATCGGAGCGTGGTGCGGACCGGACCGCCGTCGCGGGGGTCGGGCCGGCTCGGACCACGCCGTAGCTGCTCTGGTTGGCACACTCACCTCGAGAGTGCCAACAGCGAATCTAGGCGAGACCTGGCACTCGGTCAACCCGAGTGCCAGCCGTCGTCGGAATCTGCGCGCCGTCCTGCAGTCCCACGTTCTCCGCTTTCAGCGCTTCCTCTGGAATCTGCCTGGCCGGCGAGGGGGCCAGCACGCGGGCGGAACCCCCGGGAAGCGGCCGTTGCGGCCCTGCTCGATCTACCTGGCCGAGGCTGTGGTCAGGCCGTGGGCGCGTGAGGTCCCGGCGGGGCTAGTCGGCGTTGGCGCGGCGGGCCTTGTCGGCGTACATCTCGGCGTCGGCGCGGGCCAGCAGCGTGGCCACCGAGTCTCCCGGCCGGTAGGTCGTGATGCCGAGGGACGCCCCCAGGGGCAGGGACCCGCCGGACGGGTCGGCCAGCGTCTCCTGCAGGCCGGTCCGGAGCCGCTGCAGCGCCGCGTCCGCCCCCGGGCCGCCGGTGTGCTCGAGCAGCACGACGAACTCGTCGCCGCCCAGCCGGGCGACCGTGTCGACGCTGCGCGCCGTGCCCACCAGCGAGTCAGCGACGGCCCGGAGCAGCGCGTCGCCCGCCTGGTGCCCGTACGTGTCGTTGACCTTCTTGAACCCGTCGAGGTCCACCGCCACGAGCGAGGGCGTGCCGAGGCCCCGTTCGGCACGGGCCACCGCGTTGCGGATCGCGGTCTCGACGCTCCGGCGGTTGGCCAGGCCGGTGAGCGGGTCCGTGGTGGCGGCGCGGCCCAGGGCGGCGGCCAGCCGGCGGATCTCGAAGAGCGCCATCACCTGGTCGGCGATGTCGCGCAGGAGGCCGATCTGGGTCGCGTCCAGCTCGCCGGGCTGCTCGTCGAACGCGCAGACCGTGCCGATCGCGTGCCCGTCGCGGGTGAGCAACGGCGCCGATGCGTAGAGCCGGACCTTCGCGAACCGGCCCGTGACGAAGGGGTTGCCGTCGAAGACGGCCTCGCCACGGGCGTCGGGCGTCCAGACGACCTCGGTGCCGAGCACTGTGTGCTGGCACATGGCGTGCTCGCGGGCCACCTCACCCGGCTGGGTGCCGTGTGCCGCCGCCTGCCACTGCCGGGCGCTGTCGATGAGGTTGACGGCCGCCGACGGGGTGCCGCAGACGTACGCCGCCAGCCGTGCGGCGGCGTCGAGGTCGGCCTGCCGGGGCTGGTCGAGGACGCCGAAGGCGTGCAGGGCGCGGACCCGCTCCTCCTCGTCGTCGGGGACCGGCCAGGGCACCTGCCGGGGCGCGTCGGGACTGGCGAGGTGGTGCTCAGCGAGTGGTGCGGACATCCATGACCTCCGGGTTCACCCCGGTGCATCGGCAGGTCCCCGCACGATCCTTACCCCATGAGCCCCTAGCTGCCGACGACACCGTCGGTCGCCTCGCGCAGCAGGTCGAGATGCCCGCAGTGCCGCGCGGTCTCCTCGATCATGTGGATCATCGCGAAGCGCAGCGTGAAGTCCATGTCCTTCCCGCGGGCAGGGTCCTCGAGGTCGGCACCCGCGACCGCGCGGCGGGAGCTCTCGCACTCCCGGACGTAGTCGGCCACGATCGTGGCCAGGGTGTCGCCGGGCTCGATCCGGAAGTTGCCGTGCAGGTCGTCGTCGGGCCACGGCCAGGGCACGTCGAGGCCCGCGAAGTCGATGCTGAACCAGAACCGCTCCGTCCCGGCCAGGTGCTTCACCACCGTGGCCGGCGTCAGCGTCGATGGTGAGACCGCCGCCGTGAACGCCTGGGCGTCGCTCAGACCGGCCACCTTGTTCACCACGGTGGCGCGGTAGAAGTCGAGCATGCTGTCCAGCATCGCCCGCTCGGACCCCCGCGAGAGCGGGCGGGTACGCGCGATCGGAGCCACGTCGGTCATGCCGACACGCTACGCAGCTGCTGCTGGAAGGATCGGCCGGTGCCCGATGACGGTGCGGCCGACGTCCGCGCGCTGCTCACCCCGGAGGGCACGGCGTTGATGGCCCGGCTGCCGGCGTACGACGAGGGGTCGGCGCTCGCGACGGCTGAGCTGCTGCGTCGGGACGGCGTCCCGGCAGGGCTGGCCGCAGCCGCGATGACGCAGTCGCGGCTCCGCGCCCGCGGTCGGAGCCGGCTCGGCCCGGACGCCGACCGGATGTGGCTCACCGAGGCCGGCCTGGAGCAGGCCACCCGGCGCGTCGTGGCCGACCTGCACGCGGAGCGGTTCGCGCAGGTCGGGGCGCGGGTCGTCGCCGACCTGTGCTGCGGGGTCGGCGGCGACCTGCTGGCGCTCGCCCGCGCCGGACTCCCCCGGGTCGTCGGGGTGGACCGCGACCCGGTGACCGCCGCGGTCGCGGCGGCCAACGCGGCGGCACTCGGCATGGCCGACCGGGTCGAGGTGCGCTGCGAGGACGTCACGAGCAGCTCGCTCGACGACGTCGACGCGGTCTTCGTCGACCCGGCCCGGCGCGGGCCGCACGGCCGGGCCCTCGACCCGCGCCAGTGGTCGCCGCCCCTCTCGTTCGTCCTCGACGTCGCGGGGCGGGTGGCGGCGACCGGCGCCAAGCTCGCCCCCGGTGTGCCGCACCCGGCTCTCCCCGCCGACGCGGAGGCCGAGTGGGTGTCCGACGGCGGCGACGTCCTCGAGTGCGCGCTCTGGTGCGGGCCGCTGTCCACGGGCGTGCGCCGGCGGGCGACGCTGCTGCCCTCCGGCGCCGCCCTCACCGGCGACGGCACCCGGCGGGCACCCGCGGGTCCGGTGGGTCGCTACCTCGTCGAGCCCGACGGAGCGGTGATCCGAGCCGGCCTGGTCGCGGAGCTCGCCGACCTCGTCGACGGCCGGCTGGTCGACCCGACGATCGCCTACGTCACGACCGACGCCGTGCCGGTGACGCCGTACGGCACGGCGTACGAGGTGACCGACGTCCTGCCGTTCGGGGTGAAGCGGCTGCGCGAGCTCCTCCGCCAGCGCGGTGTCGGCCGGGTGACGGTGAAGAAGCGCGGGACGGCGGTGACACCGGAGGAGCTGCGCCGCCAGCTCCGGCTGCGCGGTGACGGCGAGGCCACCGTCGTGCTGACCCGGGTCGCCGGCGAGCAGAGCGTCCTGCTCGTCCGCCGCCTGCCGTGATCCGCCGGGACCCGGCTGTCGATTTCCGGGGTCGAGCGGCGTCAGTCCCGTGAAGACTGACCCCGAGCGAGAGGAAACGCCATGAAGTACGTCCTGATGTTCACCAGCCAGCCGGACCTGGACGACGCGGTCGAGCCGGAGCGCGCGAAGGAGGTCTACGGCCGGATCTACCAGTGGTTCCAGGACAACGCCGCGGTGTTCGAGGACGGTGGCGCCGAGCTGCACCCGGTGTCGACCGCCACGACGGTCCGGCACGACGACGCGCAGGGCGTCGTGGTCGTCGACGGGCCGTTCTCCGAGGCGAAGGAGGTCGTCGGCGGCTTCACGATCGTCGAGGTCCCCGACCTGGACGCGGCCGTCACGCTGACCAAGACCTGGCCGTCGTTGGGACTGCCGGGTCACTCGGTCGAGATCCGCCCGATGGTCGTGGACTACTCGCAGTTCGAGTGACCACCGACCGCGACGCCGACGGCCTCCTCGCGCGCACCGTCCGCGAGGAGGCCGCCGGCGTCGTGGCGGCTCTGTCCCGCCGGTTCCGGGACTTCGACCTCGCCGAGGAGGCGGTGCAGCGCGCGGTCGACCGAGGCGCTGGTGGCCTGGCGCCGCGACGGCACGCCCGCACGGCCCGGCGCCTGGCTGCACACCGCCGCCCGGCGCAACGCCCTCGACCTGCTGCGCACGTCGGAGCGCGCCGGGCGGCTCGCCCAGCGGGTGGCCGAGGAGCCGGCACCATCGTCGTCCGACGGCACCGACGACCGGCTCGCGCTGCTGTTCGCCTGCTGCCACCCGGCCCTCGACCCGCAGTCCCGGCTGGCCCTGACGCTCCGCGCGGTCGTCGGCCTCACGACGCCGCAGATCGCCCGGGCCTTCCTCGTCCCGGAGGCGACGCTGGCCCAGCGCGTCGTACGCGCCAAGCGGAAGGTCGTGGCCGCCGGCATCTCGCTGCGCGTCCCCGAGGACGACGAGCTGGCCGCCCGCGTCGACGACGTGCTGGCTGTGGTCTACGTGATGTTCAACGAGGCCTTCGTGCCGACGACCGGCCGCGGCCCGGACCGCGACCTCGGCGACGACGCCGTCTGGCTGTCCGGCGTGCTCGCCACCAGCCTCCCCGCGCAGGCCGAGGCGTGGGGGCTCGCGGCCCTGCTCCGGCTCCAGCACGCCCGCGCCGCCGCCAGGTTCGACGCGCGGGGCGACCTGGTCCTGCTGCGCGACCAGGACCGGACCTTGTGGGACCGGCCGGCGATCGCCGAGGCCGACGCGATGCTCCGGCGGGCCGCGGCGCTCGGGCGGCCCGGGCGCTACCAGCTGCAGGCAGCCGTCGCGGCCTGCCACGCGACCGCACCGAGCTGGGAGGACACCGACTGGCTCCAGATCGTCACGCTCTACGACGTGCTGGCGCAGGTCGACCGCTCGCCGGTGGTGCGGCTCAACCGGGCGGTCGCACTTGCCCAGCTCGGCGGCACGGCGCTGCAGCAGGCGCTGGCCGAGGTGGACGGGCTCGCCGACCGGCTGGCCGGCTACCACCTGGTGCACGCGACGCGCGCCGAGCTGCTCCGGCTGCTGGGCCGCGACGCGGAGGCGGCCGACGCCGACGCCCGCGCACTCGCGCTCACCGACAACCCCGCAGAGCAGCGGCTGCTGCGCACCCGGCTGCGCCGGCACCACCTCGCCGACGGCGGCTGAGGCGCGTTCACCGTGCGACGACCTCGGTGACGGGCATCGACGAGTCGGCGGGCAGGTCGAGGGACGACGGCGTCGCACCGCGCGCCACGAGGGCGGACCCCAGCGCCGCGACCATCGCGCCGTTGTCGGTGCACAGCCCGGGACGAGGGACGCGCAACGTGATGCCGGCGGCGTCGCAGCGATCCTGCGCGAGGGTGCGCAGCCGGGAGTTGGCTGCCACACCGCCGCCGACGAGCAGGTGGCCGACGCCGTGCTCGGTGCAGGCGAGCACCGCCTTGCGCGTCAGCACGTCGACGACGGCCTCCTGGAACGCGGCCGCGACGTCGGCGACCGGGACGGGCTGACCGTCGCGCTGCCGTGCCTCCACCCAGCGGGCGACCGCCGTCTTCAGACCGGAGAACGAGAAGTCGTAGCGGTGCTCGCGCATGTCGTGCGCGCCGGTGAGGCCGCGCGGGAACGTGACGTACGCCGGGTCGCCGGCCTTCGCCTCGCGATCGACGTGCGGGCCGCCGGGGAACGGCAGACCCAGGACGCGAGCCACCTTGTCGAAGGCCTCCCCCGCCGCGTCGTCGAGGGTGGCTCCGAGCGGCTCGATGTCGGCGGTCACGTCGCCGACGCGCAGCAGGGACGAGTGCCCGCCGGACACCAGCAGGGCGATGCACGGCTCCGGCAGCGCACCGTGCTCCAGCTCGTCGACGGCGACGTGCGCCGCCAGGTGGTTGACGCCGAACAGCGGCCGGTCGAGGCCGATCGCCAGCGCCTTGGCGGCGGCGACACCCACCAGCAGCGCGCCGGTGAGGCCGGGGCCGCTGGTCACGGCGATCGCGTCGACGTCGGACAGCCGCACGCCGGCGGTCTCGCAGGCCCGCTGCACGGTCGGCACCATCGCCTCGAGGTGCGCCCGGCTGGCGACCTCCGGCACCACGCCGCCGAACCGCGCGTGCTCGTCGACGCTGCTCGCGACCGAGTCCGCGAGCAGGGTGCGGCCGCGGACCAGCCCGACACCCGTCTCGTCGCAGGACGTCTCGATGCCGAGGACGAGGGGGCCGTCAGCCGGCTGCGCCATCGTCAGGTGCCTGACGCGGCCCGGATCGCCGCCGCGAACCGCTCCGCGGACGCCGTCCCCCGCGTCCCGTCGTGGATCAGGAACATCGACGGCTCGGCGAGCTCCAGCTCGAGAAGCACGGGCCGCCCGTCGGGCCCGGGCACCAGGTCGACGCGGGAGTAGACCAGCTGGTCTCGAGACGCCGGTGCCACTGACGCGAGCGCATCGAGGATCTGCTCGGCGGCCTCGCGCTCCTCCTCGGTCGGCGTCCGGGGCTCGATCGTCTCCTCCTTGTACGCGCCGGACACCGGCTCCATCGCCGGCGTCAGCAGCGGCCCCTTCCGTACGGCATGGCTGAACTCGCCGGCGAAGAAGAACAGCGCGGTCTCGCCGTACGTGTCGACCTGGTCGAGGTACGGCTGCACCATCACGGTGCGACCGGCGGCGAGCAGCCCCTGCGCGTGCGCGACGGCGAGCTCGTCGTGGTCGCCGGCCCGGTAGCGGTTGGTGTCCCGGGAGCCGGCCGAGACCGCCGGCTTCACGACGTACTCCCCGACCTCCGGCACCGCGAAGACGTCGCCGGGGTCGAGCCAGTCGGTCGGCACGACGGGGAGCCCGGCCTCCTGGAGGGCGCGCAGGTAGGTCTTCGTGGTGTTCCAGGTCAGGACGTCGGCCGAGTTGGCCAGCGTCGTGACCGACGCCACCCGCCGGGCCCAGTCGAGGAACTCGGCGTGCCGCTCCTGGTAGTCCCACGTCGAGCGCACCACGACCAGGTCGTACGACGACCAGTCGACGTCGCCGTCCGTCCACACGGCCGGCCCAGCATCGAGACCGGCGGCAGCCAGCGCCGGGAGCAGCACCGCCGCGTCCTCGTCCAGGTCGGGGAACTCGGCGGCGGTGGCCAGGGCGATGCGGGTGGTCACGGCAGGCGAGCCTAGGGCGTGTCCCTCGGCGCGCGATCCGGGATGGGGTCGAGGGACCCGCCCTAGTTCGACGGTTCCCGTCGGCGTCGCCGTGGGCCTCGCGGCCGCGCAGCTTCAGCCGCAGGACGAGGGCGTCGACGCCGCCCGGCTGGTAGTACGCACGGCGGAGGCCGATCCGCTCGAAGCCGGCTCGCCGGTAGAGCGCCAGCCCCGCCTCGTTGTCGGCGCGGACCTCGAGCAGCACCTCGGTCGCCTCGCGCCGCCGCCCCTCGTCGACCAACGCGTCGAGCAGCAGCCGGCCGAGGCCCTGTCCCTGCGCCCCCGGGGCGACAGCGATCGTCTGCACGTCGGCCTGGTGGCCGACGACCGCGAGCCCGGCGTAGCCGACGAGCTCACCCTCGTCCTCGGCGACCAGGTAGTGCCGCGTCTCCGGCACGTGCGCCAGCTCGGACCAGAACGTCTCCACCGACCAGGAGTCCGGGAACAGCTGGGTCTCCAGCGCGTGCGCGGCCTCGACGTCCCACCACCGGAAGCGCCGCAGCGTCGTCATGCCGGTGGGTTGGTCAGCACCGACTTGCGCGCACCGGGCTCGGCGGCGTCCGGTCGCCGCAGGTAGAGCGGGTCCGGCTCCGACGTCGGCAGGCCGCGCGCGACCCAGCGCGCCAGGTCGGCGGCGCTCGGGTGCAGCGGCCCCCGGTGGCCGCGGAACGCGTCGGGGTACAGCTCGGCACCGGCACCGACCGTCGGGCCGTCCCAGGTGGCGTCCGCGGGCGTTGCGACGTACGGCCCGTCGACCCGCTCGGGCCCGGCCGCTCCCGGTCGGTACGCCGCCCAGTGCACCTCCTTGCGCCGCGCGTCCGTCACGACGCGGAACTCCTCGTCCAGACCGGCCGCCAGCGCGATCGTGTCCAGGCTGCAGACGCCGAGCACCGGGATCGACAGGGCCGCGCCGAGAGTGCGCGCCGTCACGAGGCCCACCCGCAGGCCCGTGAACGGCCCCGGCCCGGTGCCGACCCCGACCGCCGTGAGAGCCGTCCGGTCGAGGCCCGCCTCGGCGAGCACCTCGGCGATGGCCGGCGCGAGCAGCTCGCCGTGCCGCCGGGCGTCGACCGTGGTGCGCTCGGCGAGGACACGATCTCCGTCGGCCAGCGCGACCGTCACCGCGGGAGTCGCGGTGTCGAGGGCGAGCAGCACGGTCCGAAGGTTAGCCAGCGCTTGCAGCCCGCACCCGCGCCGCCACCGCCGCGAGGTCCACCGGACAGCGCCGGCTGTCGTAGCCGCGCCGGTGCAGCGAGTGCCGGGCTGAGGTCAGACCAGCCAGGACCCAGGCCAGGCTGCATCGGTGCCCGGCTCGCCGTCGCCCGGCGTCCCGCCGTCGTTCCGGCTCGTGGACGACCTCGGGAAAACATGGGAAACCCTTGTGGACAAAGGGATCCGGGGTTCCGAACGAGTGCGTCATCTGCTGTTCTTCGAACATGTGTTCGATAGTGCAGGACCGGCCCGGCGTCACCCGGACCGGTGCTGCGCTGCGGCCGGTGTGGCAGCTCACGGACGACGAGGTCGAGACCGCGCTGGGCGAGATCGAGGACGCCGAGGCCCGGCTGGTGGCCCGCCGCGTCGAGCTGGTCACCGAGGCCGACCAGCGGTCGATGAAGGACCGGTGCCGGGCGCTGTCCAGCGACGGTGGCTGCAGGACCGGTTCCGGCTCTCCCACCGCGACGCCAAGGCGCGGGTCGACCAGGCCCGGCGCTGGCCGGCCAGCCCGCCGCCCACGCCGCGCTCGCGGCCGGCACGGTGACCCCGGAGCAGGCGGTCGTGGTCGCCACCTGCCTGGACGCCGTCGACCAGCTTCCCGGCGTGGACCCGGTCGAACGCGAGGAGGCTGCCGACTTCCTCATCGGCCAGGCCGCCGGCCTCGACCGAGGCACCTGGCCGCCGCCGCCGCACAGCTGGTCGAACGGCTCACCCGCTCGACCTCGACAGAGACCGCCGCCGACGCGGGAGCCGTCGCGCGGTAGCTGGCCGCGGCCGAGGCCGCAGCAGGCCGCCGAGATCAAGACCCTGGTCGTCAAGCACCGCCCCGACGGGACCATCGCCTACCGCGGCTCCTTCCGGCGTACCGACGCTCCGGTGCTCACCGCCTGGCTCAAGCAGGCCGACAAACGCCACCCCGGCGACGACGGGTTCGACGACGACCGGCCTGGCGAGCACCGCCGCGGCGACCACCTGGTCACCACCCTGCGGCAAGCCGGCACCGGCACCGGCACCGGCGGTGGGCGGACCTACGTGCACCTCACCGTCACCACCACCCTGGACGCGCTGCGCGAGAAGGTGACCGGCGCCGGGATCCTGGACACCGGCGGCACCTTGTCCGCGGCCGAGCTGCGCCGGCTGGCCTGCGACGCCGGCTCGCTCCGCGCGTGCTCGGCGGACCCAGCCAGGTCCTCGACTACGGCCGCACCCGCCGCACCTTCCCCCAGGCTCCCCGCCGCGCCCTGGTCGTGCGCGACCAAGGCTGCATCGCCCCAGCTGCGACCGCACACCAGCAGACTGCGACGCCCACCACCAGTGGGAATGGGACCACGGCGGACCTACCGACCTGGCCAACGGCGCCCTGCTCTGCCAGTACCACCACCAACAAGTCCACCGACAAGACTGGACCGTGCAACTGGCCCGCAACGGCTACCCCGAACTCATCCCCCCGACCTCATCGACCCCAACGCCGACCCCGACAGCACCACCGGTTCCAGATCACCGCGATCACCAGCAGACGACGGACCGGAGCCCCTTGCCCGTGCGGAGCGATTCCGGACACTGATCGTCCGGGATGGGCTCTACGGTCGAGCCGTGCACCTCCCCGGTGCTGAGTTGCCGCCGGAAAGGAGCCCAGATGGCCGAACTCGTGCTGTCCCACCACGTCGGTCGCCGGCGGTGGCATGAGCGAGCAGGGGTGGCGGGCGTTCCTGGCCGCAGCGGGCGTCGACGACTGGGTGGTGCTGCACGGCGGAGCGACGGCTGTGTTCCGCGTCCCCTCGCTCAGCGACGCGGTGCAGCTTGCCGAGGCGGTCGCGCGCGTCCCCGGCCTCGAAGGTTCGGGTTGCCTGCTGACCGTCGCCGACGACCGTCTCACCGTGCGGCTCAGCCGCGGTGTCTTCCGGCTGGTGGAGCGGCACATCGAGCTGGCCCGGGCGGTCTCGGCGAGCGCGCAGGCGCGCGGTGCCGTCGCCGACCGCACGGCCGCGCAGGAGGTCCAGCTGGCCGTCGCCGGGAAGCCCGACGCGCTCGATGTCGGCTTCTGGCGCGCGGTCCTCGGGTACGCGCCGCTGGCCGACGACAACGCCGTCGACCCGCTCGGCCACGGCTCGACGGTCTGGATGCAGGAGCTGGACCCGGGGAGACCGCTACGGCACGCGATGCACGTCGACGTCTCGGTCGCACGTGAGCACGCGGAGGCACGGGTGGCGGCCGCCCTTGCCGCGGGAGGGCGCATCGTCGACGACACCGACGCCCCTGCCGGCTGGATCCTCGCCGACCGGGCCGGCAACCGCGTGTGCATCGCGGCGTGGCCGGACGGATCGGTCCCGGCCGCTCCACCCGACCAGCAGTAGCCGCCCGCGGCGGGCGAGGGTCAGCCGCGGTCGCGGCCGCGGATCGCGTGCACGACCGCGGCCATGTCCTGGCCGCCGAGCCCCAGCGCCTCCGCCTCGGCGAACAACGCCTCGGACGCCTCCATCAACGGCGCAGCCGTGCCGCTGGCACGGGCAGCATCGGCCACCAGTCTGCTGTTCATGAGCACGTCCGACAGACCCGCGGCCACCGGGTACTCGCCGGAGACGAGCATCGGCAGCTTCGCGCGGGAGATGGTGCTCGACATCTGGCCGGCGTCGATGACCGCCCGGAACGTCGCCATGTCGACGCCGTGCCGTTCGGCGAAGTGCGCGGACTCGGCGAGCCCGACGACCGTCGTGATGAGGAACAGGTTCACCGAGAGTTTCGTCATCAGCGCTGCCGGCACCTCGCCGCAGTCGAACGTCTCGCGGCAGGTCGCCGCCACCAGCGGCCGGACCACGTCGACGTCCTCGGGGGCACCGGCCAGCATCCCGACCAGCTGCGCCGCCTCGGCCGGCCCGCGCGACCCGCTGACGGGTGCCTCGACGTAGCGTCCGCCGGCCGCTCGTACGTCGGCCGCGAGCGCCCGGGAGTACTCCGCGGAGGTCGTGCCCATGTGGACGACGAGGTGGCGCCCGACGCGCGTGTCGAACTCCGGCGTCCGGCGGCCCAGGACCGCGTCGAGGACGTCCCCGTTGGCCATCATGAACAGCACCGTCGTCGTCCGCGCGAGCACGTCGTCGACGCTGTCCGCCGCCTCGGCTCCGGCGGCCAGCAGCGGCTCGAGCCGGGCCGGCGTCCTGTTCCACACCACCAGCGGCACACCGGCCCGAGCGAGGTTCAGGGCCATCGGCTGGCCCATCACACCCAGCCCGACGAACCCCACGGGACTCCCGGTCACGGCACCTCCACGGTCTCGACTGACGCGAGTGTGGGGGGCCGTGAGTGCCGCGGGAGACCCGTCCGGGCCGAGGGGGAGGGGGAGGAGGGGGGCAGGGGGGGGGGGGGGGGCGCGAGGGGCGGACGGGGGGCGGGGGGCGGCCGCGAGCGCGAGCGTGGAGGTGCGCGAGCGGCGCGGCACGGAAGGCGGAGGGAGGGGGGGAGGGGAGAGACACGACGCGGGGGGGCGAAACGAGGCGCGGGGGGGCGAGAACGCGGGGCGAGAGCAGGGCGGGGGACCGGGCGACGCGAGCGGCGGGCGGGGACGCGAGCCGGGCGGGAGGGCGAGGGGCGGACGGACAGGGCGGAGACCGGCGGGCGAGAGACGGAAGCCGCGCGCGCGGGGACGGCGGAGGAAGAGAGAGAGGACGCTCGAGCCGGAGGCCGACCAGGCGGCCGACGGCGGGGGAGAGCGTGGGTGGGAGCCAAGACCCAGCGGCGAGCCGAGGTCGCGCGCGCACGCGGCGTGGGCGCGGCGCGCGCGGACCAGCAGGCACGGTGGGACAGAGGGTGACGACGGCAGAGCACGCCGACGGGAGGCGTGCACCAGGGCGGGCGCGCGGGTCGGTGATCGGGTGTGCTCGGCGTATCGTCATGGGTGGCCGGTCAGCCCGCGAGGGGAGGTCAAGACCGTCGGATTCCTGCCATCCCGCGGCACCGAGCGCTCAGCCCGCGAGGGGACCCAGGTCGATGCCGGACCACCGGTCTCCGACAGCCCGGACCGTAGCCGTGCGGGTCTCGTCGGTGTCGTCGCTGCCGCGGTGCAGCGTGACCTCCAGCCGGTCTGCCGAGAGCTCCTCGACCTTGCCCTGCCCCCACTCGACCACCGTCACCGACTCCTCGAGCGACGCGTCGAGGTCGAGGTCGTCCACCTCGGCCAGCGACCCGAGCCGGTACGCGTCGACGTGCACCAGCGACGGGCCGTCGCCGAGCGACGGGTGCCACCGGGCGATGACGAACGTGGGTGACGTGACGGCACCGCGGACGCCGAGTGCGGCGCCGAGGCCGCGGGTGAGCGTCGTCTTGCCGGCACCGAGGTCGCCGGACAGCAGCACCAGGTCACCGGCGCGCAGCACGGCGGCCAGCCGCCTGCCGAGGTCGGTCGTGTCATCGGCCGTCGGCAGCACGACCTCGACGGCCTCGCGGGTGGTCACGACGGCACCGCCAGCAGTGCCGCGACCCGCGCCAGGTCGGCCCGCAGCGCGGCGACGGGCTCACCCTTCGGGCCGAACCGGATGGCCGCGGACGGGTGGTACGTCACGAGCAGCGGGCGGCCGTCGTACGCCAGCGGATCGGCCAGGCTGCGGTCGCGCAGGGCGCCGATCCGGGCCGACGGCCCGAAGAACCACGCCGCCGCGGTGCTGCCGAGTGCCACCACGACCCGCGGGTCGACGAGCTCGATCTGACGGGTCAGCCACGGCCGGCAGCGCGCGACCTCGGCCCGGCGCGGGGTGCGGTTGGCCGGCGGCCGGCACTTGAGGACGTTGGCGACGGCGACCTGCTCGCGGCGCAGGCCGGCCTCGCCGAGCAGCTGGTCGAGCAGCTGGCCGGACCTGCCGACGAACGGCACGCCGGTCTCGTCCTCCTGGGCCCCCGGCGCCTCGCCGACGAGCAGGACCTCGGCGCCGGGCGGGCGCTGACCGGCGACCACGCGGGTCCGGCTGGCGGCCAGCTCGTCGCACGCCACGCAGCCCTGCACGACCGCGACCAGCTCGTCCCAGGACGACGCGCCGGCAGCAGCGGCCACGGTGTCGGTGGTCACCGGCGTCACGCGGTGGCGGCGCGGTGCCGCAGCGCCCTCTCGACGAGGTCGCGCAGGTGGTCGGTCACGACGTCGTGGTGCTCGAGCATCACGAGGTGTCCGGCCTCCGGCAGGATCACCAGCTCGGCGCCGGGGATCCGGGCCACCATCTCGCGGCTGTGGTCCGCGGGCGTCATGACGTCCTGCTCGCCGCCGAGCACCAGCGTCTCGACACCGTTGAGGACCGTGAGCGCGTCGAGCTTGTCGTGCGCGTCGAACGCCGGGAACAGCTCCGCGATCACGTCCAGCGGCGTCGCGTCGTGCATGCGCGACGCGAACAGCACCAGCGACGGCGGGACGTCGGTCGCGAAGGAGTAGCGCTTGGTGAGCACGAACTCGATGTCCGCGCCCAACGACCGGCCGCGCGCGACCAGCCCCGGCCGCTGGTTGAGGGCGGCCAGCGCCTTGGGCGCCACCCGCCGCAGCGCCCGGCCCGCTGCAGCCGGCACGCCGAAGGTGACCTCGGCGAGCCGGCCGGGCGACGTCGCGATGAGGGCCACCGCGACCACCCGGTCGCCGAACAGCTCAGGGTGCTGGTCGGCCAGCGCCATCACCGTCATCCCGCCCATCGAGTGGCCCACCAGCACGACCGGGCCCTTGGGCGCGGTCGTCTCGAGGACCGCGAGGAGGTCCTGCCCGAGCTGGTCGATGGTGGCGTGGCCCGCGTCGCCGCGGCCGGACCGGCCATGACCGCGCTGGTCCCAGAAGACGAGCCGGCCACCGTCGTCGGCGATGTCGGCGAGGTCACGCCGCTGGTAGTGCCAGCTGTCCTGGTGCAGGGCCAGCCCGTGGCAGAAGATCACCGTCACCGTCGGCGTACGCCGGGAACCGGCCGCCAGCCCGTCGACCTCGACGTGCAGCCGGACGCCGTCGGTCGTGGTGACCGGGACCACGGTGCCGCGCAGCTCGCCGAACGGCTCGGCCGGCTCCAGGTCGTGCGCGCTGCGGAACGACCGGCCGACGGCGTAGCGCTCGGCGGCCAGGCCCACCGCGGCGCCGGCAGCGACGACGCCGGCGGCACCGGCCACGATGGCGGCCCGCTTGCCCCAGGTGGGAAGTCCCGTCACGACGGTTCGCCGGGCAGGACCCGGCCCTCGTCGACGTACACGCGCGGAACCCGCGGCCCGATGCGGGTGACGATCTCGTAGGAGATGGTGCCGGTCGCCGCCGCCCAGTCCTGGGCGGTGGGCCCGCCGTCGCTGCCGTCACCGAAGAGCACGACCTCGTCGCCGGCGGCGGCCGGGTCGTCGCCGAGGTCGAGGACGAGCTGGTCCATGCAGACCCGGCCGGCGACCGTCCTGGTGCGACCGGCGGCGAGGACGGGACCGAGGTTCCCGCCGGCCCGCGGCACCCCGTCGGCGTACCCCAGCGGGACGAGCCCGACCGTCGTCTCCCGGTCGGTCGTGTACGTGTGCCCGTAGCTGACGCCGCTGCCCGCCGGCACCCTCTTCACCAGCACCAGGTCGGCCGCGAGCGTCATGGCCGGACGCAGGCCGTAGTCGTGCGGACCGGCGACGTCGGGCACCGGGGAGAGCCCGTAGACGGCGATGCCGGGGCGCACCAGGTCGAAGTGCTGGTCCGGTGCCGTCAGCGTGGCCGCCGAGTTGGCCAGGTGCCGCACCTCGGGGCGCAGCCCGGCGCTCTCGGCGTGCGCGACCGCCTCCTGGAAGACCGCTGCCTGCCGGGCGATGGTCTCGTGACCGGGCGCGTCGGCGTAGGCGAAGTGCGACCACAGACCGGTGACGAGCACCGAGCCGTCGGCCTCGGCCTTCCGGGCGGCGTCGACGAGGTCCGGCCAGTCGGCCAGGGCGGCTCCCCCGCGGGTGAGCCCGCTGTCGACCTTGAGGTGCACGCGCGCCGTGCGGCCGGCCTCGCCCGCCGCGGCCACCACCTCGTCCAGCGCCCACGTCGCGTTGACCGAGACGTCGATGTCGGCGCGCAGGGCGTCGGCCCACCGCTCCCCCGGGCCCATCAGCCAGGCCAGCACCCGCGGCTTCGTGATGCCGGCCGCACGCAGCGCGAGGGCCTCGTCGACCAGGGCGGTGCCGAGCCAGGTCGCGCCGCCCTCGACGGCCGCGCGGGCCACCGGGAGGAGACCGTGCCCGTAGCCGTCCGCCTTGACGACGGCCAGCACCTCGGCGGTGGTGCGAGCGCGCAGCGCCGCGACGTTGGCGCGGATGGCACCGAGGTCGATCCGCGCGACTGCGTGCTGGCGCGGTGCGCTCATCCCGGGTCCCGGCCGGCTCGTGAGCGCCAGCGAGCGGGCTGGCGGGGACGGGTCATCCGTCCAGTCTGCCAAGCCCGGCGTACGGACCCGGCGCCAGGACGCGCCGGAACGCCGCCGGGAGCGCGGCCAGCACGTCGCCCGCCGACACCGGACGGCCGCCGTCCGACGCGGTCCGGCCGGCCAGCCCGTGCAGCCAGGCGCCGACCGAGCCGGCGTCGAACGGGTCGAGGCCGCCGGCCAGCAGGGCCCCGCAGAGGCCGGCCAGCACGTCACCGGAGCCCGCGGTGGCCAGCGCCGGAGTGCCGGTCGGGTTGACGCGGACGGCGCCGTCCGGCCGGGCCACCACCGTGGTCGACCCCTTGAGCAGCACGACGGCGTCGAGGTCCCGCGCCGCGGCGCGGGCGTGGTGCAGCCGGCGCGCCTCGACGTCGCCCCGCTCGGCGCCGACCAGTCGGGCCAGCTCGCCCGCATGCGGCGTGAGCAGCACCGGGACGGCAGGGTCGCGGTGGTCGCGCAGGGCCGACAACGCGTCGGCGTCCACGACGAGCGGGACACCGTCGGCCATCGCTCGCTCGAGCCGGTCGGCCGCGTCGTCACCGCCGCCCGACCCGACGGTCCAGGCCTGCACCCGGCCCGCGCCGACGACGACCTCGGGCCAGCGGGTGCGGACCTGCGCCTCGGCCTCCGCGGCCCCGACGTAGCGCACCATGCCGGCGCCGCCCTGGACGGCACCGCCGGTGCACAGCACGGCCGCGCCGGTGTACTGCGCCGAGCCGGCCGCGACCCCGACCACTCCGCGGCGGTACTTGTCCGACTCCCGGTCCGGCCGCGGGAGCAGTGCCGCGACGTCGGCCGCCTGGAGCACCTCGACCTCGGCCGGCGGCAGGTCGAGCCCGATGTCCACCACTTCGACGACTCCGGCGTGCGCGGCACCGGGGTCGACCAGCAGGCCGGTCTTGAGCGCGCCGAACGTCACGGTCACGTCCGCGGTGACCACCGTCCCGGCCACCTCGCCGGTCGACGCGTCGACACCGCTCGGGACGTCGACGGCGACGACGGGGGCGTCCCCGGGCAGCCGCCGTACGACTTCGGCCGCTGCGGGGCGCAGCCCGCCACGGCCGCCGATGCCGAGGATGCCGTCCACCACGAGGTCGGCGCCGGTCACGCCGGCCGTACGGCGGCCGCCTGCCCGCAGCAGTGCGGCCAGGCCTGCCTCGTGCACGCGGTCGCCGTCCATCAGCAGCGCGTCGACCCGGGCGCCGCGCCCGGCCAGTGCGGCGCCGGCGAAGAGCGCGTCGCCGCCGTTGTTGCCCGCCCCGACGAGCAGCAGCACGCGCGACCCGTAGACGCCGTCCAGCATGAGCGCGCAGACCCGGGTCAGCCCGGCCGCCGCCCGCGCCATCAGCGCGCCCTCCGGCAACCCGTCGAGCAGCGGTTGCTCGGCTGCGCGGACCGTCTCGACGCCGTACGCCGACCGCACGATCAGCCCTCGGCCACGACGACGGCCGAGGCGATGCCCGCGTCGTGGCTGAGCGAGAGGTGCATGCTGCGGACGCCGAGCTCCTCGGTCCGCGCGGCGACTGTCCCGGTGACCGTCAGGTGCGGGCGGCCGTCCTCACCGCGGTGCACCTCGGCGTCGCGCCAGCGCAGCCCGACCGGTGCACCGAGCGCCTTCGCCAGCGCCTCCTTGGCCGCGAAGCGCGCGGCGAGGGAGGCGCTCGGCAGCTGCTGCTCGGCCTCGGTGAAGAGGCGCTCGGCGAGGCGCGGCGTGCGCGCGAGCGAGGCCGCGAACCGGTCGACGTCGACGACGTCGATGCCGACTCCGATGATCACGGCCCCACTGTGGCACGCCGCGCCCGCCCACTCACACGCCGATGCGCCCCCAGGGTCCCCAGATCGCGAACGTGAGGCCCTGGCCCGCCTGGATGTTGACGAACAGGGTCCGGCCGTCGTGGCTGAACGTCGAGCCGGCGAACTCGTCGCCGGTCCGGCCGGCCATGACGTTCTGCGCGATCGTGAACAGCTTGCCGTCGCGGCTCAGCCCACGGAGGAAGTTGTTCTGGTCGTGGTCCTCGCAGACGATCAGTGTGCCGCGCGGGCTGGTCGTCACGTTGTCCGGGAAGTCCAGCGTGTCGCGGCCCGGTGACTCGAAGAGCAGGTGGAGTCGCTGCGCGACCGTGTCGAAGCCCCAGATCTGGCCCCAGCCGGTGCCGAACCCGACGATCGTGTCGTCGTGGCTCGGGGCGTCCGTGAAGCCGCCCTGGGTCGAGGTGAAGTACACCCAGCCGCGGTCGTAGATCGTCCCTTCGAGGCGCGAGAACTTCGCCGCGCCCTGTGCCAGGCCCTGGCGACTGACGAAGCGGATCGCGTCGTCGTTGATCATGTTCGGTGTGGTCCCGTCGTCGAACCACGGCTCGTCGATCGGCACCCACTCGACGTCGTACACGGCGCCGGCCGGCTGCTTGCGCGCCAGGTCGGCGTTGTCGACGCCGACGACCTTGAGCATCGAGAGGGTCCCACCGTCGGCCAGCCGACCCGTGGCCATCGGGTTCTCCGGCGGCACGTAGCGGTAGAAGCCGGAGGCGAAGGAGAAGTCGTCCTCGGACAGGTAGAGCGCGCCGTCCTTGGGCGACCAGGCGACCGACTCGTGGGAGAAGCGGCCCGCGTTCTTTACCGGCAGCGCACTGGCCGCGCCCTCGACCGGCACCTCGAACACGAAGCCGTGCGGCTTCGTGAGCTTGGCGTTGGTGACGTACGTCGTGGCGGGCAGCGAGCCGCGGGTGAAGTCGTCGTAGACGTCCGGCCCGTTGACGGTCTCCTCGCACGTGATCCACGAGCCCCACGGCATCGGGCCGCCGGAGCAGTTGTTCTGGGTGCCCGACAGGCTCGCCCAGCTGCGCGAGACGACTCCTTCGCGGCTGACCTCGGTGGTCGACGTACCACCCGGGGTGTTGCTGTCGTACACCGGCGACCCCGCGACACCGAACGCCGGCCCGGCGCCGGGCTCCTCGTGGTTGCGGACGAGCACGACACCGTTGCCGTGGCCGTGGAAGGCCGCCATGCCGTCGTGCCGCCCGGGCAGCTTCGACCCGTCGTCGAGCGTGATCGGCGCGAGCTTGCTGCTGGCCTGGAACGACCGGTAGCGGAAGCCCTGCGGGAGGGCCAGCCGCGGGACGCCGTCCGCCTCGTCGGGCAGCGGCGCGATCGAGGTCAGGTCCGGGTTGGCCGCGGCACTGGCGCCGCCGGCGACGAAGCCCTGGAAGGGTCCGCCCAGGACGGCCGTGCCAGCGGTCACGGCGGCAGTGCGCTTGAGGAGGGAACGTCGGTCGAGCTCGGTCACCGGGGATCACCCATCTCCGTGTCGGGTCTGCGGGATCCCGCGACCCTAGAGCGGTTCGCGCAGGTCGGGAAGACCCGCGCGAACCGCCCCGGGGTCGCCGTCACCGCGCGGTGACGCTCGGAGCCGGCCGTGATCCGCCTACCCGGTCTTCCCCAGCAGGATCGCGTGGGTCAGCGGTGCCGACGAGGCGTCCCGCGGGATCACACCCGCCGGGTGCTCCACCGGCTGCAGCCCGTAGCGGGCCTCGATCGTCGCCATGATCGACGTCGTGTCGTAGACCCGGTGGTCGACGCTGGACGCCTTGAGCCCGGGAGACACGATCAGTGCCGGGATCCGGGTGCCGGGGCCGAACTCGTCGTGCGGGCCGGTGCGACCGAGCCCGGGCGGGCTCATGTGGTCCCACGTGCCGCCGAACTCGTCGTAGGTCACGACGACGAGGGTGTTCTTGCCGTCGGGACCCTTGCGGATCGCCTTCAGCAGGCTGACCAGGTGGTCGCTGCCGTGGGGCTCGCTGGCGTAGCCGGGGTGCTCGTTCTCGATGCCGAGCGGCTTGATGAAGCTCACCTTCGGCAGCGTCCCGGTCTGCGCCTGGTAGAGGAACTCCTTCTCGTCCTTGAGGTGGTTGGCCCGGCCGTCGGTGCCCGGCGCGTACCGCGCGAAGTAGGCGAACGGCTGGTGGTGCTGCTGGAAGGACTTCCCCGGGCAGTACGGGTAGCCCGCGTTCTGGCCGTTGGCGTCCGGCCCGGCCGGAGCCGAGCTCGGGTCGCCGCACGTCGGGCCGGCACCGTTGGTGTAGCCGCGCCCGGTCGTGTTGCCGGCTGCGTTGTCCCAGCCACCGGAGTACCAGGTCCAGCTGACGCCGGCGTCGGACAGCCGGTCGCCGATGTTCATCGCCGTCGTGGTGTCGTCGATCGTCGGGATCTTCGGGCCGTACGACGCCGTCGGCTGCAGCGACGGCAGCGACGTGTTGACGCTCCAGTCACCGCACGCGTAGCCGGCGACGGTCGTCGGCAGCCCGCACGCCTGCGTCAGCGAGGCGTCCTTGGCCGGGTAGGTCGTCTTGTAGAAGGGGTAGTTGTTGCGCGGCATGCCCTGCGTGTCGATGACGCTGTGCTCGGTCGCCGGAGCAGTGCTCCAGAGCGGCGGCTGTGCCGCGATCAGGTACTGGTGGTTGAGGTACGAGCCGCCGAAGGCGCCCTGGAAGAAGTGGTCGGCGATGACGTAGTGGGGCGCGTGCTTGCCGTGCAGGTAGCGGTAGATCGGCAGCTGCTTCGTGCGGTAGCCGCCCATCGTCAGGCCGACGGCGTCGCTGCCCGTGACGTAGCGGTTCTGCCGGCCCCCGTTGAGCTGGTACTGCTCCTGGTAGAACTTGTGCACCAGGTCGCGCGTGCAGCCACCAGGGTCGCCCTGGCCCTTCGGGACGCCGTTCGGGGAGCTGAAGAGCGCGTCCAGCTTCGGGCACGTCGTGTCGGTCGCCGCGATGAAGTTGTCGATGACGAACGGCTTGTTCGTGAAATGGCTGGCGTAGGTCGACGAGGTCCCGTCGCCGAAGGTCACGGTGTGGGTGCCGCAGCTGTTGCCGAGCGGGCCCACGGTGAGGTTCACGTCGTTCTGCGGGAGGCAGGTGAGCGGCGTGCCGTCCTGGGCGAGCTGCACGGTGTGCGCCGGCTTGGCCTTGGACCGGCCGTTGACCTTCCGGTCACCGACCTTGCCCCAGCCGCCGTACAGGTTGTCGAAGCTGTGGTTCTCCTCGTAGATGACCACGAGGTGCTTGAAGCCGCCGAAGGCGTTCTTCGTGCTCGCCGCTGGGCTGTGGGACGCCGCAGTCGCGGTCGAGGCGGGTGCGAGAGCTCCCACCAGGAGGGCCGCCGTGGAGAGCGCTGCTCCGGAAGCTGCCAGGGTCTTTCGTCGCATGCCTGACCTCCCTTGCGGACCTGCCCGGTTGCGGGCCCGCCGGGACATTACGCCCGGTTTGACCGCCTGACCAGACCTGGGTCCCGCGGGAGCGCTACTCGACCGTGACGGACTTCGCGAGGTTGCGCGGCTGGTCGACGTCGTGGCCGCGCACGGTGGCCATCTCGCAGGCGAAGACCTGCAACGGGATGGTCGAGAGCAGCGGCTGGAGGAGGGTCGGCGCCTGCGGTATCCGGATCACCACGTCGGCGTACGGCTCGACATCGGTGTCCCCCTCCTCGGCGATGACGATGGTGCGGGCGCCGCGGGCGCGCACCTCCTGGAGGTTCGACACCACCTTGTCGTGCAGCACGCTCCGGCCGCGCGGGGACGGCACCGCGGTGATGACCGGCACGCCCTCCTCGATGAGCGCGATCGGACCGTGCTTGAGCTCGCCGGCAGCGAAGCCCTCGGCGTGCATGTACGCCAGCTCCTTGAGCTTGAGCGCACCCTCGAGGGCGGTCGGGTACCCGACGTGCCGGCCGAGGAAGAGCACGGAGGTGGCGCCGACGAGCTCGCGGGCCAGCTCGCGCACCGGGTCGAGCGAGTCGAGCACCGTCTGCATCTTGGCGGGCATGGCGCGCAGGTCGTCGACGACCTTCGCGATCTCGTCGCCGTACTGGGTGCCGCGAACCTGGGCGAGGTAGAGGCCGACGAGGTAGCAGGCGACGATCTGGGTGAGGTAGCCCTTGGTCGACGCGACGGCGACCTCCGGCCCGGCGTGGGTGTAGAGCACCGCGTCGGACTCCCGCGGCATCGTCGAGCCGTTGGTGTTGCAGATCGCGAGCACCTTGGCCTTCTGCTCGCGGGCATGGCGCAGCGCCATCAGCGTGTCCATCGTCTCGCCGGACTGCGAGATCGCCACGATCAACGTCGACAGGGTGACGACGGGGTCGCGGTAGCGGAACTCCGACGCCAGCTCCACCTCGCACGGGATCCGGGTCCAGTGCTCGATGGCGTACTTCGCCACCAGCCCGGCGTGGAACGAGGTGCCGCAGGCGATCACGATGATCTTGTCGATGTCGCGCAGGTCGTCGTCGGAGAGCCGCATCTCGTCCAGGACGAGGTGGTTGTCGTCGTCCAGCCGGCCGAGCATCGTGTCGGCCACGGCCTGCGGCTGCTCGTCGATCTCCTTGAGCATGAAGAAGTCGTAGCCGCCCTTCTCCGCGGCCGACAGGTCCCAGTCGACGTGGTACTCGCGGACCTCGCCGGGGTTGCCGTCGAAGTCCGTGACGACCACACCGTCTCGGCGCAGCTCGACGACCTGGTCCTGGCCGAGCTCGACCGCCTCCCTCGTGTGAGCGATGAAGGCCGCGACGTCGGAGGCGAGGAAGTTCTCGCCCTGGCCTCGGCCCACGACCAGCGGGGAGTTGCGCCGGGCACCCACGACGACGTCCGGGGCGTCGACATGGGTGGCGACGAGGGTGAAGGCGCCCTGGAGCCGGAGGCAGACCCGGCGCATGGCGGCGGCGAGGTCGACGGGCTCGTCACCGTCGGCGACGCGGCACTCGTCCTCCAGGAGATGGGCGACCGCTTCGGTGTCGGTGTCACTGGTGAGCGTGTGGCCCTGTGCCTCGAGCTCGGCCCGCAGCGACGCGAAGTTCTCGATGATGCCGTTGTGGATGACCGCGACCGATCCCGTGCAGTCGACGTGCGGGTGGGCGTTGCGGTCGTTGGGCGCCCCGTGGGTGGCCCACCGCGTGTGGCCCATGCCCGTCGTGGCCTCGCCGAGCGGCTCCTCGGCCAGCGCCGCCTCGAGGTTCGCGAGCTTGCCCGCCTTCTTGGCAGACACGAGCTTTCCGTCCGAGATCAACGCCACCCCGGCGGAGTCGTAGCCGCGGTACTCGAGGCGCCGGAGCCCGTCGATCACCACCCCGAGGGCCGACTGCTCTCCGACGTAGCCCACGATGCCGCACATGAGTGACAGGGTATCCGCCGTGAGCGACCCCTCTCCGCGAGCGTCGGGCGCGGCCGGAGTCACCGCGCCGGCGGGCACCGGTCAGTCGCCGTACGTGGTGATCGACCGCGAGCGGTGGAGCACCCTGCGCGACACGACGCCGCTCACGCTCGACGACGACGACCTCGAGCGGCTTCGCGGGCTGGGCGACACCATCGACCTCAGCGAGGTCGAGGACGTCTACCTCCCTCTGTCCCGGCTGCTGAGCCTGCAGGTCACCGCCGCCCACGAGCGCCACCTGGCCACCTCCACGTTCCTCGGCGAGCAGTCGGCGCGGGTGCCGTTCGTCCTCGGCGTCGCCGGCAGCGTGGCGGTCGGAAAGAGCACCACCTCGCGCGTGCTCCGCGAGCTGCTGGCCCGCTGGCCGCACCACCCACGGGTGTCGTTGGTCACCACCGACGGCTTCCTGCTGCCCAACGCCGAGCTGGAGCGGCGCGACCTGCTGCACCGCAAGGGGTTCCCGGAGTCGTACGACCAGCGGGCTCTGCTGCGGTTCCTCGCGGCGGTGAAGTCCGGCGAGCCCGAGGTGGCCGCGCCGGTCTACTCGCACCTGGTCTACGACGTGGTGCCCGGCGAGGAGGTCGTCGTCCGCACCCCCGACATCCTCGTGGTCGAGGGGCTCAACGTCCTTCAGCCGCCGCGGCCGCGCACCGACGGCCGGAGCCGGATGAGCGTCTCGGACTACTTCGACTTCTCGGTGTACGTCGACGCCGCGACCGCCGACGTCCGCCAGTGGTACGTCGAGCGGTTCCTGCGGCTGCGCCGGACGGCGTTCGCCGACCCGGCGTCGTACTTCCGCCGTTACGCCGAGCTCTCCGACGACGCGGCTCGCGAGACGGCGCGCTCGATCTGGGCCGAGGTCAACGAGCCGAACCTCGTGCAGAACATCCTGCCGACCCGCGGCCGGGCCAGCCTGGTGCTGGAGAAGGGCGCCGACCACGCCGTCCGCCGGGTCCGCCTCCGCAAGCTCTGATCGCCCCTCCCCTCCCGGCCGGATGATCACGCTCACGTGATCATCAGCCGCCGAACGCGGTGAATTCACCGCTACCGGCGGAGGTTGATCACGTGGACGTGATCAACCTGCGGGGGGCAGCCGACGAGCTACAGCGCGAGGTGGGTACGGACGACGTCGGCGAGGCGCGCGGCGACGACGTCGGCCTGGGCCTTCTCCGGAGCCTCGACCATCACGCGCACGACCGGCTCGGTGCCGCTGGGGCGCAGCAGCACCCTGCCGGTGGTGCCGAGCTCGGACTCCGCGGCGGCGACCGCCGCCTGCAGGGGAGCGCAGCCGTCGACACCGCCGCGATCGACACCGCCGACGTTGACCAGCACCTGGGGCAGGCGGTCCATCACGGCTGCCAGCTCGTCGAGCGGCTTGCCGGTGGCGGCCACCCGGGCGAGCAGCTGCAGCGCGGTCAGCGTGCCGTCGCCGGTGGTCGCGTGCTCGGAGAAGATCACGTGGCCGGACTGCTCGCCGCCGAGGCCGTAGCCGCCGGCCTTCATGGCTTCGAGCACGTAGCGGTCGCCGACGGCGGTCTCGACGACGCTGACGCCCTCGCGGGACATCGCCAGCCGGAAGCCGAGGTTGGACATCACGGTGACGACGGCGGTGTCACGCGGCAGGCGTCCGGCCTCGCGCAGGGCGAGCGCCAGGACGGCGAGGATCTGGTCGCCGTCGACGACCTCGCCGTGGGCATCGACCGCGAGGCAGCGGTCGGCGTCGCCGTCGAGAGCCACGCCGGCGTCCGCGCCGTGCTCCCGCACGGCTTCGCGCAGCCGGTCGAGGTGCGTCGAGCCGTAGCCGTCGTTGATGTTGAGGCCGTCCGGCCGGTCACCGATCGCCACGACCTCGGCGCCGGCCCGGCGGAGCACC
Organism: uncultured Actinomycetota bacterium; assembly: GCA_963746175.1. Classification (GTDB taxonomy): domain Bacteria; phylum Actinomycetota; class Actinomycetes; order JACCUZ01; family JACCUZ01; genus CAVVAH01. The sequence continues at coordinate 371,275 of CAVVAH010000004.1, forward strand.
TCCGGCGCGACCAGGTGGGCAGCGCCGTGGGCGGCGTCGACGACGACCCTCAGCCCGTCGAGGCGGTGCGGCAGGGTGGACAGCAGGTGCTCGAGGTAGCGGTCACCGGCCGTGCCGTCCTGCCGGATCCGGCCGACGGCGGCTCCGGTCGGCCGCTCCCAGTCCTCGCGCAGCCGGGCCTCGATGGCGTTCTCGAGGTCGTCGGCCAGCTTGTGGCCGCCGCGGGCGAGGAACTTCAGCCCGTTGTCGGGCATGGGGTTGTGACTGGCCGAGATGACGGCACCCAGGTCGGCGCCGAGGTCGGCCGTGAGGAACGCGACCGCCGGGGTAGGCAGCACGCCGACGTCGAGCACGTCGACGCCGGCGCTGGCCAGGCCCGCGACGACGGCGGCCGTGAGGAACTCGCCGGACGCCCGTGGGTCACGCCCGACGACGGCTGTCGGGCGGTGGCCCTCGAAGGCGCCGACGTCGCCGAGGACGTGGGCGGCTGCGACCGACAGGTCGAGGGCGAGCTCGGCCGTGAGGTCCCGGTTGGCCAGGCCTCGTACGCCGTCGGTGCCGAAGATCCGTCCCACGCGGTGCGCGGTGCCGATCAGCGCTTGCTGTACTGCGGCGCCTTGCGAGCCTTCTTCAGGCCGTACTTCTTGCGCTCCTTGACACGGGGGTCACGGGTGAGGAAGCCGGCCTTCTTGAGCGACGGCCGGTTGCCCTCCTCGTCGATCTCGTTGAGCGCGCGGGCGATGGCCAGGCGCAGGGCGCCGGCCTGACCCGAGCTGCCGCCCCCGTGGATGCGGGCGATGATGTCGAACCGGTCCTCGGCGCCGAGCGTCGTGAACGGGTCGTTGACCAGCTGCTGGTGCACCTTGTTCGGGAAGTACACGTCGAGCGCCTTGCCGTTGACGACCCAGCGGCCGCTGCCCGGCACCAGCCGGACCCGGGCGATGGCCTGCTTGCGTCGGCCGGTGGCCGCACCGGGGGCGGTGACGATCTCACGGGGGGTCGCCGTCGTGAACGACTCCGACGACGACTCGGTCGTGAAGCTCTCGGGCGCCGACTCAGTGGTCTCGTCGGTGGTGACGTTCTCGGACACGATGTCTCTCAGCTTCTTCTCTGTCGGTCTCTCGGGAAGGTCCGGCGCGGGTGCTACTGCGCGACCTGGGTGATCTCGAAGGCGGTGGGCGCCTGGGCCTGGTGCGGGTGCTCGGGGCCGGCGTAGACCTTGAGCTTCCTCAGCATGCTCCGGCCGAGGCTGTTGTGCGGCAGCATCCCCTTGATGGCCTTCTCGACGGCCTTCTCCGGGTGCTTGTCGAGCAGGACGCTGTAGGGGACCGACGACAGGCCGCCCGGGTAGCCCGAGTGGCGGTAGGCCAGCTTGGTCTCCCGCTTGTTGCCGGTCAGCGCGACCTTGTCGGCATTGATCACGATCACGAAGTCGCCGGTGTCGACGTGCGGGGCGTAGATCGGCTTGTGCTTGCCCCGGAGCAGCGTCGCCGCCTGGGTGGCGAGCCGGCCGAGGACGACGTCGGTGGCGTCGATGACGTGCCACTGACGCTGGACGTCGCCGGGCTTGGGGCTGTACGTACGCACGCTGAGGCCTTCTGGTTGTCGGTCCGGGGCTGTGAGGGCTCGTGCCGGCACCCGCCGGGTGGGCACAACGACCTCGCAGACTACCGCCCGCCTCGGGAACCGGTCAAAACCGTGCCCCAGGGGGCCGGTGGGGCCGCCACCCGCCTGAACAGGTGGCGGACCCCATGGCCGCGGGCTACGGCGTCCCCGCCGGCTTGCTGTGGTAGATCGTCGGGTCGCCCTGCACCAGGTAGACGTCGGTGCCGTCGAGCGGCAGGAACGACCGGTCGCCACCCGGCTCCCTCGTCGAGGGGACGGCGTCGCCTTCCGGCTGGTGCATGATGAAGTTCACCGGCTTGGTGTCGTCCACGAGCGGGATGTCGTACTCCGCCCAGCCGTCCGCCCCGATCCGGGTCGCCGGCCACGGCTTCGCCCACTGGATCTGCGCGAGGACCGCGGGATCGACCGCGTCACCCCACATGTGCAGGCCCCAGTACGTCGGGGTGTTCTGGTTGTAGTCGCCCGACGGCCGGAAGTAGTGCAGCGTCGCCGTGGTGGCCGGGACGTTGCCTGCTGACCGGACGGTGCGCGTAGCACTCACCGCCGTCGCGCCGTCGGCCGCCTGCAGGACGGCGCGGTAGTGCACCAACGTCCCGACCGCGAGGTTCAGCGACGCGAGCGAGTCGACGGCCGTGTAGACCGGCGAGGTGCTGTCGGTGCCCACCGGCGTCCAGCCGGCCTCGCCGTCGACCTGGCGCTCGATCCGGACCACGTGCGAGGCCTTCTCCGGGTCCACCGTCGCCTGCACGGTCACGAGGTCGCGGACGCCGCTGCCCTCGGCCGGGTTCGTGATCGTCACCACGGGTGCCGGCACGGTGGTGGAGCGGGTGCCGCTCAGCCGTGTGTGGCCGCCGTTGTCTAAGACCGCGGCGCGGTACCGGACCGGCGTGCCGGTGTCGTAGCCGCTGGTGTCGTGGAACACCTGGTACGGCGCCGAGTCGTCAGTGCCGATCGAGCGCCACGCACCGTCGCCGACCTTCGCCTGGAAGGTGACCTCGTAGAAGGACGAGCCGCCGACGTCGGCCGCCACGTGCATCCGTCCCCGGGCGACATCGGACGGCGCCGGCGGCTCGAGGGTGATCGCCGGCGCAGCCTTCGACGTCGGGATGCGGCCGTTCGACGCGTACACGACCGTCGACAGGGCCGGCACGTCCACGGCGAGCCGGGTGTCGGCGCCGCTCTTGATGCTTGCCGGCCCCGTGCCGTAGACCCGGGAGAAGGTCCGCTTCCCGACGTATGTCGGGATGCTCGCGGACTGCGCCGACTCGCTGTTGTTGAGCACGACGACGTACTCGCGCTGCGCCTTCCGGTCGATGCGTGAGAAGGCGAAGACACCCGGGCCGTCGGAGGCGTACCGCACCTGCTGCGCACCGTTGCGCAACGCCGGGTTCGCCTTGGTCACGTCCGCCAGCCGGCTGATGGCGCCGTAGAGCGGGTGGGACGGGACGAAGTTGTCCTGCGCGTGGGTCGCATCCGTGCCGAGCAGGTTGTTGTCGAGGTACTCCGGGACCTTGCTCGCGAACATCGTCTGGCGGGCCCGCTGGTCGTTGCCGCCGCCGGAGCCCGTGAAGCCCTGCTCGTCGCCGTAGTAGACCACCGGGTTGCCGCGGGAGAAGTACATGAGCTGGTGGGCGAGCTGGTCACGGGCCACCAGCTCGGCCTCGGTGGCGCCGGGGTTGTCCGCCGTGAGGAACCAGCCGATGCGGCCCATGTCGTGGTTCCCGAGGAAGGTCGGCAGCTCGTAGGCGTTGGAGTCGGCGTCGGTGTACCAGTCGTCGTTGGCGAAGAACGACGCCAGCTGGGCATTGCTCCGGCCGCGGGAGGCGAAGTTGCGGGCGGCGTCCTGGAACGGGAAGTCCAGCACCGCCTGCATCTTGTCGTGCGTCGTGTAGTGCGAGGTGAAGCTCTTCGCGGCAGCGTCGCTCCCGTCCAGGGCGACCTCGCCGAACATGAAGAACTCCGGCTTGCCGTGCGTGTGTGCGTAGTTGACGATGCCGGGCCCGAACTTCTGCCAGAACTCGTCGTTGACGTGCTTCATCGTGTCGATACGGAATCCGTCGATGCCGAAGTTCTTGATCCAGGTCCGGTAGATGTCGATGAAGCCGTTGACGACCCTCGGGTTCTCGGTGAAGAGGTCGTCGAGCCCGAAGAAGTCGCCGTACTGCGAGTTCTCGCCCGTGAACGTCGTGTCCCCACGGTTGTGGTAGAGCGACGTGTCGTTCAGCCACGCCGGGACCTTGAGGTGCTTCTCGCTGTCGTCCAGCACCGGGTGGTAGGGGAACGACGTCGCCGGGTCGAGCGCCGGGAAGGTACTGGTGCCGGCGTAGTCACGGTCGTCGAAGACCTGACCCGACGCCGTCTTGTACGGCGACTGGTCCTTGGACACGTACGGCCGGCGGGCACCTTCCTGGTAGCCGATCACGTCGGCCGTGTGGTTGGTGATGATGTCGAAGTAGACCTTCATCCCGCGGGCGTGCGCGGCCGACACCAGCGTCGAGAGGTCGGCGTTGGTGCCGAGGTGCGGGTCGATCTGGGTGAAGTCCGTGATCCAGTAGCCGTGGTAGCCGGCGGACGGGCCGTCCTCGAGCTGGACCGCCTTGTTCTTGAAGCTCGGCGTCAGCCAGATCGAGTCGGTGCCGAGGCCCTGGATGTAGTCGAGCTCCGACGTCAGCCCCTTGAGGTCGCCGCCGTTGTAGAAGCCCGTCTTGGTGGGGTCGAACCCGGAGACCAGCGGGTCGGAGCCCAGACCGCCGGTGTCGTTGGCCGTGCTCCCGTTGGCGAACCGGTCGGCCATGACGAAGTAGAAGTCCTCGTCGGTGACCGGGCTGCGCAGCGAGTGCCCGGCGACGGCTTTCCCGTCTCCCTTCGGGTGGCGGTCCGCGTTGGCGGGTGACGCGACCAGGGGCAGCACCAGCCCCAGGAGCAGGGTGACGGCGGCGAGCAGGGCAGCGCGAGCGGAAGGTCGCATCGTGGCTCCAGGACGGCTCTGAAGGGGGAAGATGGCCGGATTCGCACCGTAACGCCTGAACCTTTCGGAGGACACCCCTCGGACACCGCCGTCCCGGGTACCGGGTGTCAGCGGGCCCGCTGCACCCGGCCCTCGTCCCAGACCGGCTCGTCCGACTCGTAGACGCCACCGTCGGCGCCGAAGACGAGGAACCGGTCGAAGCCACGCGCGAACCACCGGTCGTGGGTGACCGCCAGCACCGTGCCGTCGAACGCCGACAGACCCTCCTCCAGCGCCTCGGCCGAGACGATGTCGAGGTTGTCGGTGGGCTCGTCGAGCAGCAGCATCGTGGCACCGGACAGCTCGAGCAGCAGGATCTGCAGCCGGGCCTGCTGGCCGCCGGAGAGAGTCTCGAACCGCTGCTCCGCGGCGTGCGCCAGCTCGTAGCGGTCCAGTGCCCGGGAAGCGGGTTCACGGCCCATGCCCTCACGGTGCTCGTCGCCGCGCCAGAGGATGTCCAGCAGGGTGCGCCCGATCAGCTCGGGGTGCTCGTGGGTCTGCGCGAACCAGCCCGGCCGGACCCGAGCACCCAGCCGGGCACGACCGGTGTGCGCGACGGGCGCGATGACGAGGTCCTCGACCGGCCGGTGCTCCGCGTCCGGGTCGCTCCCCCCGCGGGCGAGCAGCCGCAGGAAGTGCGACTTGCCGGAGCCGTTGGACCCGAGCACCGCCACCCGGTCGCCGTACCAGACCTCGAGGTCGAAGGGCTTCATCAGCCCCGTGAGCTCGAGCTCCTCGCAGACGACCGCCCGCTTGCCGGTGCGCGCGCCGCGCAGCCGCATCGTGACGTCCTGCTGCAGCGGGATCGCCTGCGGCGGCCCCGCCTCCTCGAACATGCGCAGCCGGGTCACCGCGGCCTGGTACCGCGAGGCCATGCCGTCGTTGTACGCCGCCTTCTGCTTGTACATGAGGACCAGCGCCTTGATCTTCGCGTGCTCCTCGTCCCAGCGCCGGCGCAGCTCCTCGAGCCGGGTGAACCGCTCGATGCGCGCCTCGTGGTAGGTCGCGAACCCACCGCCGTGGGTCCATGTGGTGTTGCCCCCGGCGCCGAGCTCGACGGTGACCACCCGGGTCGCGGTGCGCGCGAGCAGCTCGCGGTCGTGGCTCACGAACAGCACCGTCTTGGGTGACTCGCGCATCGCCTCCTCGAGCCACTGCTTCCCCGGCACGTCGAGGTAGTTGTCCGGCTCGTCCAGCATGAGCACGTCGTCGGGCCCGCGCAGCAGAGCCTCGAGCACGACCCGCTTCTGCTCCCCGCCGGACAGCGTGCGGACCTCCCGCCACTGGGCCTTGTCGAACGGGATCCCCAGCGCCGCGACCGTGCACGTGTCCCACAGCACCTCGGCGTCGTAGCCACCGGCGTCGGCCCAGTCGGAGATGGCCTGGGCGTAGCGCATCTGGGTCTTCTCGTCGTCGTGCTCCATCATCGCCAGCTCGGCGGCCTCCAGGGCCCCCGCCGCGGAGCGCACCGCAGGCGGGGCGACCGACACGAGCAGGTCGCGCACCGACGAGTCGTCGCGCACCGATCCGACGAACTGCCTCATCACGCCGAGACCGCCGGACCGGCCGATCGAACCCTCGTGCGGGTCGATGTCGCCCGCCACCAGCTTGAGCAGTGTCGTCTTGCCGGCGCCGTTGGCACCCACGAGCGCGACCTTGGCTCCGTCACCCACCCGGAACACCACGTCGGAGAGGAGGCAGCGCCCGTCCGGCAGGTAGTAGCTGATCCCGTTGACGTCGACGTGTCCCACGCTGTCGAGTGTGGACGACGGTCGGAGCCCGCGCGACCCGGTTAGGCCATGCAGCCGGCGACCGCGGCGGTCAGCTCAGCAGTCGCGGTGTCGTCGGGTCGCTGAGCTCGACGACCACGTCGGCGTGCGACCAGGGGTCGTCACGTTCCTGGTGCAGCGCCTCGGCCGCGAGGTAGCGGCGCAGGTACAGCTCGCGCACCTGCTCCGGTGTCCCGAGGTCGGCGTCGCGCACCAGGCCGCGCTCGAGCACCCGCGCCGGGTCGGCCACGACCATGACCGCGAGGTCCCAGCTGCCGGCCAGCCCCGGCACGAGCAGGAACGAGCCCTCGACGAGGACGATCCCGTCGCTGGGCACCGGCAGCGCCTCGGGGTGCAGCGGGCGGTCCGCCGCGAGGTCGTACGACGCGGGCACCACGGACGCGGCCCCGGAAGCGAGGGGGTCGAGCACCAGTCGTCGCAGGGCCGTCGGGTCGAACGAGTCGTCGAGGTAGCCGGCGGCCGACGTCCGGCCCTGTCGGTGCCGGCGTTCGCTCGGGTGGTGGAAGTCGTCGTACGCGAGCGGGACGACGGGGCGCCCGGCGCCGGACACGACGGTGACGAGCTCGGCGGCGAGCGTGGTCTTCCCGGTGCAGCCCATGCCCGTCAGCGCCACGGCTCGCGGCCGGTCGTCCGGGAGCGCGAGGATCCGTGCCGACAGCGCGACCAGCAGCTCTTCGCGGCTCACCGACACGGTCACGAGGTGCCACCCGTCGGTGCGGCCCGGCGGCGGCGAGTGGCCGCCGCGCGGTCGGCCACCTCGTCGTCCTCGGGGTAACGGACCTCCTCCAGGGTGAGCCCGTGCGCCGCCGCGACGAGCACGTCGGGCAGCCGCTCGCGGCCGGCCAGCACCTGGGCCGGCCACGTCACGTCGCGCCGGCCCTCCCCCACGGCCAGCGACGCGCCGACGAGGGCGCGCACCATGCTGTGGCAGAACGCGTCGGCGAGGACCGTGGCCACCACCAGGTCGTCCTCACGCGCCCAGTGCAGCTCGAGCAGCGTCCGCACCGTCGTCGCGCCCTCGCGCCGCCGGCAGAACGCCGCGAAGTCGTGCTCCCCCACAAGGGCACGGCCGGCGGCGTGCATCGCGTCCACGTCCAGCGCGCGGCGGTGCGCGAACACGTCGTGCCGCCGCAGCGGGTCGGGCCCGAACGGGTTGTCGCTGACGCGGTAGGCGTACCGGCGCCACAGCGCCGAGAACCGCGCGTCGAAGCCCTCCGGCGCCCGCCGCACCGCGCGGACACCGATGTCGCGCGGCAGCACCCCGGCCAGCCGGCGACCGAGAGCGTGGTCGTCGCGCTGCGCGTCGTACGCCGTGGCGGGCACGTCGACGTGCACGACCTGCCCGCGTGCGTGCACGCCGGCGTCGGTCCGGCCGGCGCAGGTCGCCCGGACGGCGGGCAGCCGCAGCACGGTCGCCAGCGCCGCCTCGACCTCGCTCTGGACGGTGCGCAGGCCGGGCTGGGTCGCCCAGCCGGCGAAGGCGGTCCCGTCGTAGCCGAGGTCGAGCCGCAGACGGACGAGCCCGCCGTCCCCTGCGAGGGGGGCGGCGGGCTCGGTCACGTCGTGCGAGAGGTGGGTCAGGACTCGTCGTCCGTGGACGCGCCCTCGTCCGCCGCGGTGCCCTCGAAGCCGGCCGCCTCGGCGGCCTCGGCGCTGGCGAACCAGACCTCGGCGACGGTGCGGTCGTAGTAGGGGCTCTCCGGCGTGTGGAACTTCATCGAGTCGGCGTTGCCCTTGACCGGGTAGCCGTCGGGGGCGGTCGCCGGGTCGTCCAGCGGGGCGTGCGAGCCCTCGCCGTACGGGTGGTCGGTGCCCCAACCGGTCGGCTCGAAGCCGGCCTTCTCCGCAGCGTCGGTCGTGGCGAACCAGACCTCGGCGTCGGTGCGGTCGTAGTGCGGGCTGCCCGGCACGTGGTACTTCATCGAGTCCGCGTTGCCCTTGATGTCGAAGCCCTCGGCCTGCACGGCCGACGACCCCTCGCCGTAGGGCGCCTCGGCGGCGCCGGACGAGCCGTCGGACGCCCCGGTGCCGGCCAGCGGCTGGATCTCCGCGGCCTCGTCCTTGGCGGCCGCCTTCTTGGCCGTCGTCTTCTTGGCGGCCGACTTCTTGGTCGCGGCGGTGGCCTCGCGGACCGTCTCGACCTTTGCCGTCAGCGCCTCGACGAGCTCGATGACCGCCATCGGGGCGTTGTCGCCCTTGCGCGGACCGATCTTCGTGATGCGGGTGTAGCCGCCCTGCCGGTTCTCGAAGCGCGGGCCGATCTCGGTGAAGAGCTCGTGCACGACGCCCTTGTCGCGGACGACGGTCATGACCCGGCGACGGGCGTGCAGGTCACCCCGCTTCGCGAAGGTGATCAGCCGCTCGGCGAGCGGGCGCAGCCGCTTGGCCTTGGCCTCGGTGGTGGTGATCTTGCCGTGCTCGAACAGCGCGGTGGCGAGGTTCGCCAGCATCAGCCGCTCGTGCGCCGGGCCGCCGCCGAGGCGCGCTCCCTTGGTGGGGGTGGGCATGGTCAGGATTCTCCAGTTCTCGGTGCGCTACTGAGTGGTCAGGGGGCCGTGACCCCTCAGTACTGCTCGTCCTCGACGTAGGCCGTGTCGTCGTCGGAGCCGTAGCTGTCGACGGCGGTGCTCGGGTCGAACCCGGGCGGGCTGTCCTTGAGCGCGAGGCCCATCGAGTGCAGCTTGGCCTTGACCTCGTCGATCGACTTCGCGCCGAAGTTGCGGATGTCGAGCAGGTCCGCCTCGCTGCGCGAGACGAGCTCGCCCACCGTGTGGATGCCCTCGCGCTTGAGGCAGTTGTACGACCGGACGGTCAGCTCGAGGTCCTCGACCGGCAGCGCCAGGTCGGCCGCCAGCGCGGCGTCCGTCGGCGACGGGCCCATGTCGATGCCCTCGGCCTCGACGTTGAGCTCGCGGGCCAGGCCGAACAGCTCGACCAGGGTCTTGCCGGCCGACGCCATCGCGTCGCGCGGCAGCATCGAGCGCTTGGTCTCGACGTCGACGACGAGCTTGTCGAAGTCGGTGCGCTGCTCGACACGGGTGGCCTCGACCTTGTAGGTCACCTTGAGCACCGGCGAGTAGATCGAGTCGACCGGGATACGGCCGATCTCCTGGCCCTGCTGCTTGTTCTGCACCGCGGAGACGTAGCCGCGGCCGCGCTCGACGGTGAGCTCCATCTCGAGCTTGCCCTTGGCGTTCAGCGTCGCGATGTGCAGGTCGGGGTTGTGCACCTCGACGCCGGCCGGCGGCGCGATGTCCGCGGCGGTGACCGGGCCGGGGCCCTGCTTGCGCAGGTACATGACGACCGGCTCGTCCACCTCGGAGCTCACGACGAGGCCCTTGATGTTGAGGATGATGTCGGTCAGGTCCTCCTTGACGCCGGGCACGGTGGTGAACTCGTGCAGGACGCCGTCCACGCGGATGCTCGTGACCGAGGCACCGGGGATGGAGGAGAGCAGCGTGCGGCGGAGGCTGTTGCCGAGCGTGTAGCCGAAGCCGGGCTCGAGCGGCTCGATGACGAACCGCGAGCGGTAGTCGTCGACGACCTCTTCGGTGAGGGTGGGGCGCTGTGCGATGAGCACGTCAGTTGTCCTTCCCACGGGCGTCCGCTATTTGACGCCTCGCGAATGTGGTGCGCCCGGAGGCGGCGTCGGTCTGCCGCCTCCGGGATGGTGCCTACTTCGAGTAGAGCTCGACGATCAGCTGCTCCTGGACCGGCGTGTCGATGACCTGCCGGGCCGGGAGGGAGTGCACGAGGATGCGCATCCGGTTGGGGATGACCTCGAGCCACGCCGGGACGGGACGCTCGCCGATCTCGGCGCGCGCCACCACGAACGGGGTCAGCTCGAGCGAACGCTCACGGACCTCGATGATGTCGTTGTCGCTCACGCGGTACGACGGGATGTCGACCTTGTGGCCGTTGACCAGGATGTGTCCGTGGCGGACGACCTGGCGCGCCATGTCGCGGCTCTTCGCGAATCCGGCGCGGTAGACGACGTTGTCGAGACGGCTCTCGAGGATGCGCAGGAGGTTCTCGCCGGTCTTGCCCTGGCGGCGGTTCGCCTCGTCGTAGTAGCCCCGGAACTGCTTCTCGAGAACGCCGTAGATGCGCGCGCACTTCTGCTTCTCGCGCATCTGCAGGAGGTACTCGCTGTCCTTGGTGCGACCGCGACCGTGCTCACCCGGGGGGTAGGGACGGATCTCGATCGGGCACTTCGGGGACTCGCACTTGGAGCCCTTGAGGAACAGCTTCATCTTCTCGCGGCGGCAGCGCTTGCAGTCCGCACCTGTGTACCTAGCCATGGATCAAACCCTCCGCCGCTTAGGAGGGCGGCAACCGTTGTGGGGGACGGGGGTGACGTCCTGGATGGTCCCGACCTCGAGGCCGGCCGCCTGCAGCGACCGGATCGCGGTCTCGCGGCCCGAGCCCGGGCCCTTCACGAACACGTCGACCTTGCGCATGCCGTGCTCCTGGGCGCGACGGGCGGCGTTCTCGGCAGCCATCTGCGCGGCGAACGGCGTCGACTTGCGCGAGCCCTTGAAGCCCACGTGGCCGGCGGACGCCCACGAGATGACGTTCCCCATGGGGTCGGTGATCGAGACGATCGTGTTGTTGAACGTGCTCTTGATGTGAGCGTGGCCGTGGGCCACGTTCTTCTTCTCCTTGCGGCGCACCTTCTTGGCGCCCGCGCCCTTGCGGCTCTGCGGAGGCATCGGCTTACGAACTCCTGGTCAACTCGGCTGGAAAGCTCTGGAAGGTCGGGTGCTGTCGCCCCGAACTGTGTCGTGGGTGGGGCGACTACTTCTTGCCGACCTTCTTCTTGCCGGCGATCGCCTTGCGCGGTCCCTTGCGGGTGCGGGCGTTGGTGTGGGTGCGCTGGCCACGGACGGGCAGACCCCGGCGGTGCCGGATGCCCTCGTAGCAGCCGATCTCCACCTTGCGGCGGATGTCGGCCTGCACCTCGCGGCGCAGGTCACCCTCGATCTGGTAGTGGGCCTCGATCCAGTCGCGGAGCTTGACGAGATCGTCGTCGCCCAGGTCCCGGACGCGGGTGTCAGGGCTGACACCGGTGTTGGCGAGGGTCTCGACGGCGCGGCTGCGGCCGACGCCGAAGATGTAGGTCAGGGCGATCTCGACGCGCTTCTCGCGCGGGAGGTCGACGCCGACGAGGCGTGCCATCGGGCGGTTCTCCTTCGTGTCACCAGGTCGTGCTCACCGCTCCCCCACCCCGCCCGGGGTGGATGGCCCCGGCCTGGTACCGGGGGTGACCCGTCGTCCGTGTCCGGACGCCGGGGCGCGGCGCGCTTGTCGTGTCGGTCTCGAGGACCTGCAGCGAGTGCGGCGGTGCCGGGGCGGTCAGCCCTGACGCTGCTTGTGACGTGCGTTGTCGCAGATCACCATGACCCGCCCGTGACGGCGGATCACCTTGCACTTGTCGCAGATCTTCTTGACGCTGGGCTTGACCTTCATCGGTGTACTCAGCCTCGATCTGGGTTACAGCGGTGTGCGGGAACGGCATTACTTGTAGCGGTAGACGATGCGGCCGCGGTTGAGGTCGTAGGGGCTGAGCTCCACCACCACGCGGTCCTCGGGGAGGATCCGGATGTAGTGCTGGCGCATCTTCCCGCTGATGTGGGCGAGGACCTTGTGGCCGTTGGTCAGCTCCACGCGGAAGAACGCGTTCGGCAGAGCCTCGACCACGGTGCCCTCGATCTCGATGACCCCGTCCTTCTTGGGCATGTCCTCCGCAATCCGTTGCCGGTCTGGTCGCCCGCCAGGCGATGCCGCCGGGCAGGGTCGTGCAGGGTGGTGCTGTCGTGCTTGGGGTGGGCTCACTGGTGACGTGGTCACGCGTGCCGACCCCAGCCGCGGGGCGCGCGTGAACGAGGCTCGTGAGCCAGCGTGAGAGTCTACGCCACGCCCGCCCGGAGCGCCAAAAGGGACGGCCGCGGGGACATTCCCGCAGGTCAGCGGGATTGGAGACGCGATGTCCTGATCCACACCGGATCGGCTGGAACTTTTCCAACGGATCCGGTGTGGATCACGGACGGGCTGTCAGCGGCCGCGGAGAGTGCGGACCAGGAGCAGCGCCCCCCAGGGCGCCGCCACCCAGACCGGCCAGAAGTAGACCGCGTCGCCGGTGGCCGACGCTGACGGCATCCCCAGACGGCGACGTTGACCAGGACCGCCGTCAGCCAGGCGGCCCAGGCCAGCCGGAGGCCGCCCGGGCCCTCGCGGCGGGCCACGCTGCGGCCGGCGACCGGCTCGTCACCGGTCCTGGCCCGCACCGGCGCCGGCACCGGCAGGTCCGCGGTGAGCTCCGCCAGGTCCCCCACGGTGCGGGCCGCGAAGGTGGCGTCGAGCCGCTGGTCGAACTCCTCGGGAGTGAGCCGGCCCTCCGCGTGCGCGTCCCGCAGCCGCGTCGCCACGGCGTCCCGGTCGGCGTCGGAGGCCCGCAGGGCGGGGTCGCGCTCCTCGCTCACGACGCGACCTGCACTCCCAGCGCTCCCAGCCGGTCGGCGCCGCCGTCCAGCGCGGTCAGGACCCACGGGCCCGCGGTCGGTGAGGACGAAGGTGTGCTCGAAGTGCGCGGACGAGCCCGCCGTCGACCGTGGCCACCGTCCAGCCGTCGTCCAGCTCCTGGGTGAACCGGGAGCCGCTCGTGAGCATCGGCTCCACGGCGAGCGCCAGGCCCTTCACCAGCTTCGGGCCGCGGCCCGGCCGGCCGTAGTTGAGCAGGTGCGGCTCCTGGTGCATCTCGGTGCCGATGCCGTGGCCGCCGTACTCCTCGACGATGCCGTAGTCGCCCTGGGACCGCGCGTAGCTCTCGACCGCGTGGCTGATGTCGGTGAGCCGGCCGCCGAGGCGGGCGGCGGCGAACCCGCGCCACATCGACTCCTCGGTCACCCGCAGCAGCTCGCGGGCCTCGTCGGTCACCTCGGCCGATCGGGACGGTGATGGCGGCGTCGCCGTGCCAGCCCTCGAGGATCGCGCCGCAGTCGATCGAGATGACGTCACCGTCGCGCAGCGACCCGCGGGCCGGGGATGCCGTGGACGATCTCGTCGTTGACCGAGGCGCAGATCGACGCCGGGAACGGCGGGATCGACGGGTGCGGCTGGTAGCCCTTGAAGGACGGGATCGCGCCCGCCGCGCGGATCGTCGACTCCGCCAGGTCGTCGAGCTCCTTGGTCGTGACGCCGGGCGCGGCGGCGGCCCGGAGCGCCTCGAGCGTGCGGCCGACCACGAGGCCGGCCGCGCGCATCAGCGCGACCTCGGCGTCGGTCTTGATCTGGATCATGCGCTCGCTTCTTCCGGAACACGTCGTCTGCGTCATTCTCTCGCGGCCGCGTCAGTCGCCGAACCGGCGCAGCACGTTGATGGCCCGGTCGGTGACGTCCTCGACCGGGCCGGTGGCGTCGACGCCGCGGAGCAGGCCCTTGTCGCCGTAGTAGCCGATCAGCGGCGACGTCTGGTCGGCGTAGACCTCGAGCCGGTGCCGGATGGTGTCCTCGCTGTCGTCGTCGCGCTGGAACAGCTCGCCGCCGCACCGGTCGCAGGTGCCCTCGTCGGCGGGCGGGTCGAAGTCGACGTGCCACACGTGACCGCACTGGCGGCAGGTGCGCCGACCCGACAGCCGCCGGACGACCTCCTCGTCGTCGACGACCAGCTCGAGCACGACGTCGACGGCCTTCCCGCGCTCGGCCAGCATCCCGTCGAGCACCTCGGCCTGGTGCACGGTGCGCGGGAACCCGTCGAGCAGGAAGCCCTCGCTGACGTCGTCGTACGACAAGCCGGTCCTTGACCATGGCGATCGTGACCTCGTCCGGGACCAGGTCGCCCGCGTCCATGTACTTGCGCGCCTCGACGCCGAGGTCGGTGCCCTCGCTGACGTTCGCCCGGAAGATGTCGCCGGTCGAGATCTTGGGCACCGCGAAGTGCGAGGAGATGAACTGCGCCTGCGTGCCCTTCCCGGCTCCGGGCGGCCCGACGAGGACGAGTCGCATCAGGACCCCTCCTCCTCGGCCATGCCGCTCCCCGGCGTCGTCGTCGGCGACGTCATCGCGGACGGCACTACCGGAGGAAGCCCTCGTAGTTGCGCTGCTGGAGCTGGCTCTCGATCTGCTTCACGGTCTCGAGACCGACGCCCACGATGATCAGGATCGCCGTGCCGCCGAACGGGAAGTTCGAGTTGGCCTTGAACAGCGCCAGCGCGATCAACGGGATCAGGGCGATCAGGCCGAGGTAGAGCGCGCCGACGATCGTGATGCGGGACAGGACGTAGTCCAGGTACTCCGCTGTCGGCCGGCCGGCCCGGATGCCCGGGATGAAGCCGCCGTACTTCTTCATGTTGTCGGCGACCTCGGTCGGGTTGAACGTGATCGCGACGTAGAAGTACGTGAAGAAGAGGATCAGCCCGAAGTAGAGGGCCATGTAGAGCGGGTGGTCGCCGCGCACCAGGTAGCTCTGCACCCAGACGGCCCAACCCGGCGGGTCCTGCTGGTTGGTGAGGTTCACCGCGAGCGCCGGCAGGTAGAGCAGCGACGACGCGAAGATGACCGGGATGACGCCGGCCTGGTTGACCTTGAGCGGGATGTACGTCGACGAGCCGCCGTACATCCGCCGGCCGACCATCCGCTTGGCGTACTGCACCGGGATGCGGCGCTGGGCCTGCTCGACGAAGACGACAAGAGCGACCAGTACGAGGCCGGCGGCGACGACCACCATGAAGACGCCCCAGCCCTTGGTGATCTTGATCTGCCAGAGCGAGGTCGGGAAGCCGGCGGCGATCGAGGTGAAGATCAGCAGCGACATGCCGTTGCCGATGCCCCGGTCGGTGATGAGCTCGCCCAGCCACATGATGACGCCGGTGCCGGCGGTCATGACGACGACCATCACGATGATGCCGAAGATGCCGATGTCGGTGTAGATGATGTCGTTCTGGCAGCCGCGGAACAGCTGTCCGGGCTGGCGGGCCAGCGCGATCAGGCCGGTCGACTGGAGGACCGCGAGGCCGATCGTGAGGTACCGGGTGTACTGCGTGAGCTTCGCGGTGCCGGACTGGCCCTCCTTCTTGAGGGCCTCGAACCGCGGGATCACCACGGTGAGCAGCTGCACGATGATGCTCGCGGTGATGTACGGCATGATGCCGAGCGCGAAGATCGACAGCTGCAGCAGCGCACCGCCGCTGAACAGGTTGATCAGGCTGTAGAGGCCGGTGTCCGCGTTGTTGTCGATGCAGTCCTGGACCGCCTCGTAGGAGACACCGGGCGTCGGCATGACCGAGCCGAGCCGGAACAGCGCCATGATCCCCATCGAGAAGAGGATCTTCGAGCGCAGGTCGGGCGTACGGAACGCCCGAACGAACGCGGTGAGCACGAGATCCTCCGATGGGTCACGTCCTGCCCCCCGCGGGCGGCGGGCAGGAGGGCTTGCTGGGCGCCGGCTGGGAGCCAAGGGGCCGACAGGGACTCTAACAGCCCGGTCGAACCCCTCCCCGGCTACGGCAGGACCCGGGCGGCCTCCCCGCGGGGAGGCCGGACCCGGGTCCGGTGGAGCCTCAGAGCACCGTTGCGGTGCCTCCTGCGGCCTCGATCTTGGACTTGGCGCTGGCGGAGAACTTGTGCGCGCTGACCTGCAGCTTCGCACCTGCCTCACCGTCGCCGAGCACCTTCACGAGCTCGCCCTTGCGGACCGCGCCATGGGCGACCAGGTCCTCGACCGACACCGAGCCACCGTCCGGGAACAGTGCGGTGAGCTTGTCGAGGTTGACGACCTGGTACTCGGTGCGGAACGGGTTGGTGAAGCCGCGCAGCTTGGGCAGGCGCATGTGCAGGGGCATCTGACCGCCCTCGAAGCGGTCGGGCACCTGGTAGCGCGCCTTGGTGCCCTTGGTGCCGCGACCGGCCGTCTTGCCCTTGGAGCCCTCGCCTCGACCCACGCGGGTCTTGGCGGTCTTGGCGCCGGGAGCAGGACGCAGGTGGTGGACCTTGAGCGTCATGGTTAGTCGACCTCCTCGACGGTGACCAGGTGGCGCACCGTGTTGACCATCCCGCGGATCTCGGGACGGTCCTCCTTGACGACCACGTCGTGGATCCGCTTGAGGCCGAGCGTCCGCAGCGTCTCGCGCTGGTTCTGCTTGCCACCGATCCCGGAGCGGGTCTGGGTGACCTTCAGTCGCTTAGTCATTCCGGGGCCCCCGCGGGATCGTGAGCGAAGCGAGCGACGTCGTGGGGTAACGCATCAGGCACCCATCCCTGCGGCCCGCGCCCGCAGGAGCGACGCGGGGGCGACGTCCTCGAGCGGCAACCCACGGCGGGCTGCGACGGCCTCCGGACGCTCGAGGCCCTGGAGGGCGGCGACCGTGGCGTGCACGATGTTGATCGGGTTGGAGGACCCGAGCGACTTCGACAGCACGTCGTGGATGCCGGCGCACTCCAGCACTGCACGTACCGGACCACCGGCGATGACGCCGGTACCCGGGGAGGCCGGCTTCAGCATGACGACGCCGGCAGCCCTCTCGCCCTGGATGGGGTGCGGGATGGTGCCCTGGATGCGCGGGACCTTGAAGAAGTGCTTCTTGGCCTCCTCGACGCCCTTGGCGATCGCGGCCGGCACCTCCTTGGCCTTGCCGTAGCCGACGCCGACGGTGCCGTCGCCGTCGCCCACGACCACGAGGGCGGTGAAGCTGAAGCGGCGGCCGCCCTTGACGACCTTGGCGACGCGGTTGATGGCGACGACGCGCTCGACGAACGCGGTCTTCTCCGCCGCACCGCCGCCTCGACTGTCGCGGCGGTCGCGGCGCTGGCCGTCGCCACCGCCGGCAGCGCCACCTCGACGCTGGGGTCCGGGCATCAGTGGTCCCTCTTCTCACACATCGGGTACGAACTCGTCTCGGTGAAGCTCACAGGGCCAGCCCCGCTTCGCGGGCGCCGTCGGCGATCGCGGCGACGCGGCCGTGGTAGCGGTTGCCGCCCCGGTCGAAGACGACCGACTCGACACCGGCGGCCTTGGCGCGCTCGCCGACGAGCTCGCCGACCTTGCGGGCCTTGGCCGTCTTGTCCCCCTCGAAGCCGCGCACGTCGGCCTCCATGGTCGACGCGGACGCCAGCGTCTTGCCGACGACGTCGTCGACGACCTGGACGTACACGTGCCGGCTCGAGCGGTTGACGACCAGGCGCGGACGGGCCGCGGTGCCGCTCACCCGCTTGCGGACCCGCAGGTGACGGCGGGACCGGGCGACGTTCTTGTCGCCGCGGCGGATCTTGATTGCCAGCGACATGACTACTTACCAGCCTTTCCGGCCTTGCGGCGGACGACCTCGCCCTGGTAGCGCACGCCCTTGCCCTTGTACGGGTCGGGCTTGCGGAGCTTGCGGATGTTGGCGGCGACCTCGCCGACCTTCTGCTTGTCGACGCCCGAGACCGAGAACCGGGTCGGGCTCTCGACGACGAAGGAGATGCCGTCAGGTGCCTTGACGAGGACCGGGTGGGAGAAGCCGAGCGCGAACTCCAGGTCGCTGCCCTTGGCGACGACGCGGTAGCCGGTGCCGACGATCTCGAGCACCTTCGTGTAGCCCTCGGTGACGCCCTGGACCATGTTGGCGACCAGGGTGCGGGACAGGCCGTGCAGAGCACGGTTGGTCCGCTCGTCGTTGGGACGGGTCACCTGCAGGGTGCCGTCCTCGGCGCGGGTGATCTCGATCGGCTCGGCAACGGTGTGCTCGAGCGTGCCCTTGGGGCCCTTCACGGTGACCGCCTGGCCCGCGAGGGTGACCTCGACGCCCGACGGCACGGTGATCGGAAGACGTCCGATGCGTGACATGTCAGCTGCCCCTTACCAGACGTAGGCGAGGACTTCCCCACCCACGCCCTTCTTGCCGGCCTGCCGGTCCGTGAGGAGGCCCGACGACGTCGAGATGATCGCGACGCCCAGGCCGCCGAGGACGCGCGGCAGGTTGGTGGACTTGGCGTAGACCCGCAGGCCGGGCTTGCTGATCCGCTTGATGCCCGCGATCGAGCGCTCCCGGTTGGGGCCGTACTTGAGGTCGAGCACGAGGGTCTTGCCGACCTCGTCCTCGGAGGGCTCCTCGACGTGCCAGCCACCGATGTAGCCCTCCTGCTGGAGGATCTCGGCGACGTGCGTCTTGAGCTTGCTGTGGGGCATCGCCACGGTGTCGTGGTACGCCGTGTTCGCGTTGCGCAGACGGGTCAGCATGTCCGCGATCGGGTCGGTCATCGTCATTGCTTGTGCCGCTTTCTCGCCGGGGTTTCCGACCACCGCATCGGTGGGAGCGGACCTACGGCGTTCTGAGTGGTTCTCGAGGAGGTCGGGATTCGCTTACCAGCTGCTCTTGGTGATGCCGGGAAGCTCGCCCGCGTGGGCCATCTCCCGGAAGCACACCCGGCACAGGCCGAACTTGCGGTAGACCGAGTGCGGCCGGCCGCAGCGCTGGCAGCGGGTGTAGCCGCGCACCTTGAACTTGGGCTTGGCGTTCGCCTTGTTGACGAGAGCGGTCTTGGCCACGATCAGGCCTCCTTGAACGGGAAACCGAGGTGCCGCAGCAGGGCACGACCCTCGTCGTCGGTACGGGCGGTGGTGACGACCGTGATGTCCATGCCGCGGACCCGGTCGATCCGGTCCTGGTCGATCTCGTGGAACATCGACTGCTCGTTGAGACCGAACGTGTAGTTGCCGTTGCCGTCGAACTGCTTCGGCGACAGGCCACGGAAGTCACGGATGCGCGGGAGCGCGAGCGACAGCAGCCGGTCCAGGAACTCCCACATCCGGTCGCCGCGCAGCGTGACGTGGCAGCCGATCGGCATGCCCTCGCGCAGCTTGAACTGCGCGATGGACTTGCGGGCCTTCGTGATCTGCGGCTTCTGGCCGGTGATCGTGGCCAGGTCCTTGAGGGCGCCATCCATGAGCTTGGAGTCCTTGGCGGCGTCGCCGACACCCATGTTGACCACGATCTTGACCAGACCGGGGACCTGCATGACGTTGGCGAACTCGAAGTCCTCGCGGAGCTTGCCGACGATCTCCTCGCGGTATCGCGACTTGAGACGCGGCAGCGTCTTCTCAGTACTCGTGGTGCTCATCAGATGTCCTCACCGGTCCGCTTGGCGTAGCGGACACGCACGGTCTTCTGCCGGCCGTCGCGGTCGACCTTCTCGACTCGGTAGCCGACCCGGCTGCCGACCTTCTTGCCCTCGACGTCGACGACGACCATCACGTTGCTGACGTGGACCGGGGCCTCCTGGGTCACGATGCCGCCGGTCTTGGCACCGCGGGCGGACTGGCCGACCTTCGTGTGCTTCTTGATCCGGTTGACACCCTCGACCAGGACCTTGCCGGTCTCCGGGTAGGCCTCGATGACCTTGCCCGTGACGCCCTTGTCCTTGCCCGTGACCACGATGACGCGGTCGCCCTTCTTGATCTTCATCGGTTACAGCACCTCCGGCGCGAGCGAGATGATGCGCATGAAGCGCTTGTCGCGCAGCTCACGGCCGACGGGGCCGAAGATGCGCGTGCCGCGCGGGTCCCCGCCGTCCCTGATGAGGACGGCGGCGTTCTCGTCGAAACGGATGTACGACCCGTCCGGACGCCGACGCTCCTTGCGGGTGCGCACGACGACCGCCTTGACGACCTCGCCCTTCTTGACGTTTCCGCCGGGGATGGCGTCCTTGACGGTCGCCACGATGACGTCACCGATGCCGGCGTAGCGCCGCCCGGAGCCGCCGAGCACACGGATGCACAGCAGCTCCTTGGCACCCGTGTTGTCGGCGACTCGCAGTCGCGACTCCTGCTGGATCACTTCTCACTCCTGATCGTCGCGCCGGTTCTCTCGCGAGCCTGGCGGAACGGATGGGTCTGGGGTGCAGTCCCTGTGGGGACTACTTGGCCTTCTCGATCACCTGGACGACGCGCCAGCGCTTGGTCGCCGACAGCGGGCGGGTCTCCATGAGGAGGACCCGGTCGCCGACGCCGCAGGAGTTGTCCTCGTCGTGCGCCTTGAGGTTGCTCGTGCGGCGGATGACCTTGCCGTACAGCGCGTGCTTCACACGGTCCTCGACGGCGACGACGACGGTCTTGTCCATCTTGTCGCTGATCACGAGGCCCTGGAAGGTCTTACGGAAGCCGCGAGTAGCCGCGTCCGTCGACTTGTCGGTACTGGTGCTCATGTCTGCTGCCTTCTCACTCATGCGTCGGCGCTGCTGTCGTCGTCAGCCGTCTCGACGGTGCCGATGCCGAGCTCGCGCTCACGCATGACCGTGTAGATCCGGGCGATGTCCTTGCGGACGGCGTTGAGCCGGCCGTGGCTCTCCAGCTGGCCGGTGGCTGCCTGGAACCGGAGGTTGAACAGCTCCTCCTTGGCCTCCCGGAGCTTGGTGACGAGCTCGTCGTCCTCCAGGGTGCGCATCGGGGCCGCGAGCTTGTTCGTCGTGCTGCTCATCAGACCTCCTCGCGCCGGACGAACCGGCACTTCATCGGGAGCTTGTGCATCGCACGCCGCATCGCTTCCTTGGCGATCGGCTCCGGCACGCCGGACAGCTCGAACATCACGCGACCCGGCTTGACGTTCGCGATCCACCACTCGGGCGAGCCCTTGCCGGAGCCCATCCGGGTCTCCGCCGGCTTCTTGGTCAGCGGCCGGTCCGGGTAGATGTTGATCCAGACCTTGCCGCCACGCTTGATGTGGCGGGTCATCGCGATACGCGCCGACTCGATCTGCCGGTTGGTGACGTACGCCGGCTCGACGGCCTGGATGCCGTAGTCGCCGAACGTCACGCGGGTGCCGCCCTTGGCAGCGCCCGTACGACCCGGGTGGTGCTGCTTGCGGTGCTTGACCCTGCGCGGGATGAGCATGGTCAGGCCTCCGTTCCGGTCGTCGGGGCCTCGTCGGCCGACGGCGCCGCGGGGGCGGTCGCCTCGGTCGCCGGGGCGGTGCCGACCTCGGCCGGCCCGCCCTCGTCGCGGCGCGGCGGACGCGCGGTGCGGGTCGGGCGCTGGCGCTGGGCCATCCGGGCCGCGGCCTGGACAGCGTCACGCTCGGCCTTGGTGGCCGACGCGTCGCCCTTGTAGATCCAGACCTTGACGCCGATCCGGCCGAACGTCGTCTTGGCCTCGTAGAAGCCGTAGTCGATGTTGGCGCGCAGCGTGTGCAGCGGGACGCGGCCCTCGCGGTAGAACTCCGAGCGCGACATCTCGGCACCGCCGAGGCGGCCCGAGCACTGCACCCGGATGCCCTTGGCGCCGGCCTTCATCGTGGTCTGCATCGACTTGCGCATCGCACGGCGGAAGGAGACCCGGCTGGACAGCTGCTCGGCGACACCTTGCGCGACGAGCTGGGCGTCGACCTCGGGGTTCTTCACCTCGAGGATGTTGAGCTGCACCTGCTTCTGGGTGAGCTTCTCGAGGTCGCCGCGGATGCGGTCGGCCTCGGCGCCGCGGCGGCCGATGACGATGCCCGGACGAGCCGTGTGGATGTCGACGCGGACCCGGTCCCGGGTGCGCTCGATCTCCACGCGGCTGATGCCGGCGCGCTCCATGCCCTTGGACATGAGGCGGCGGATCGCCACGTCCTCCTTGACGTAGTCGCTGTAGCGCTGGCCCTCGGCGGTGCTGTCGGCGAACCAGCGGCTCTTGTGGTCCGTCGAGATGCCCAGGCGGAACCCGTGGGGGTTGACCTTCTGGCCCACTATCGGGTCCTCCTCTTCGTGCTCGTGCTGCGGGTGTTCGTCTTCGGCGCGGCCTCGGGGCGCTGCGCGACGACCACGGTGATGTGGCTGGTGCGCTTGCGGACCCGGAAGGCCCGGCCCTGCGCCCGCGGCCGGAACCGCTTGAGCGTCGGGCCCTCGTCGACGTACGCCTCGCGCACGACGAGCTCCTCGACGTCGAGCCGGCGGCTCTCCCTCTCGGCAGCCTGCCGGGCGTTGGCGACCGCGCTCGCGACGACCTTGTAGACCGGCTCGCTGGCCGACTGCGGCGAGAACCGCAGGACGGCGAGCGCCTGGTCGGCGGACATGCCGCGGACCAGGTCGATGACCCGGCGGGCCTTCATCGGGGTGATGCGGACGTAGCGGGCGGACGCCCGGGCGGTCTGCACCTCCTCCACGATCGGGTCAGCCACGGCGCGACCTCCGGTCGTCCTTGACGTGACCCCGGAACGTCCGCGTCGGGGCGAACTCGCCGAGCTTGTGCCCGACCATCGCCTCGGTCACGAACACCGGGACGTGCTTGCGCCCGTCGTGGACGGCGATCGTGTGGCCGAGCATGGCCGGCACGATCATGGAGCGCCTCGACCACGTCTTGATGACGTTCTTGGTGCCCTTGTCGTTCTGGACGTCCACCTTCTTGATGAGGTGGCCGTCCACGAAGGGGCCCTTCTTGAGGGAACGCGGCATGGTTCCAGTACTCCGATCAGCGCTTCTTGCCGGTCTTGCGGCGGCGGACGATCATCGCGTCGCTGGCCTTGTTGGCCCGACGCGTGCGTCCCTCTGGCTTGCCGTTGGGGTTCACCGGGTGGCGACCTCCGGACGTCTTGCCCTCACCACCGCCGTGCGGGTGGTCGACCGGGTTCATGGCGACACCGCGGACGGTCGGGCGCTTGCCCTTCCAGCGCATCCGGCCGGCCTTGCCCCAGTTGATGTTGGACTGCTCGGCGTTGCCCACCTCGCCGACCGTGGCGCGGCAGCGCAGGTCGACGTTGCGGATCTCGCCCGAGGGCATCCGCAGCTGGGCGTACGGGCCGTCCTTGGCGACGAGCTGCACGCTGGCACCGGCCGAGCGGGCGATCTTCGCGCCGCCACCGGGCCGGAGCTCGATGGCGTGGATGACCGTACCGACGGGGATGTTGCGCAGCGGCAGGTTGTTGCCGGGCTTGATGTCGGCCCCGGGGCCGTTCTCGATCCGGTCACCCTGCTTGAGACGGTTCGGCGCCACGATGTAGCGCTTCTCGCCGTCCGCGTAGTGCAGCAGCGCGATCCGGGCGGTGCGGTTGGGGTCGTACTCGATGTGCGCGACCTTGGCCGGCACGCCGTCCTTGTCGTGACGACGGAAGTCGATGACGCGGTAGGCGCGCTTGTGGCCACCACCCTGGTGACGGGTGGTGATCCGGCCGGCGTTGTTGCGGCCGCCCTTGCTGTGCAGCGGGCGGACCAGCGACTTCTCCGGCTCGGAGCGCGTCACCTCGACGAAGTCGGCGACGCTCGACCCGCGGCGTGCCGGGGTCGTCGGCTTGTACTTGCGGATGCCCATTAGGAGACCGGCCCCCCGAAGATGTCGATGCGGTCACCCTCGGCGACGGTCACGATGGCCCGCTTGGTCGCCTTGCGGCGGCCGAAGCCCGTGCGGGTGCGCTTGCGCTTGCCCTCACGGTTGAGCGTGTTCACACCGTTGACCTTGACGCCGAACACCTGCTCGACCGCGATCTTGATCTCGGTCTTGTTGGCGTCCGGGTGCACCAGGAACGTGTACTTGTTCTCGTCGAGCAGCCCGTAGCTCTTCTCCGAGACGACCGGCGCGAGCAGGACGTCGCGGTGGTCCTTGTGGATGGACGACATCAGCTCTCGTCTCCGATCTCTGCGTCGCTCTCGGCGGCGCTGGCCTTGGCCGAGCGGCCCTTGGCCGGCCCCGCGAGGAACTCGTCGAGGGCGCCGCGGGTGAAGACCACGTCGTCCGAGACGAGCACGTCGTAGGTGTTGAGCTGGTCGGCCGAGAGCAGGTGGACCTGCTCGGCGTTGCGCAGGCTCTTCCAGGTCAGCCCGTCCGCCCGCTGCACGACCACGAGCACGTGCTTGCGCTCGGAGAGCCGCGTCAGGACCGACAGCGCCGTCTTCGTCGAGGGGACGTCACCGTCGAACAGGCCGCTGACCACGTGGATGCGGTCGTTGCGCGCCCGGTCGGAGAGGGCACCGCGCAGGGCGGCGGCCTTCATCTTCTTGGGCGTGCGCTGGGCGTACGAGCGAGGGGTGGGGCCGTGCACGACGCCACCGCCGGCGAACTGCGGCGCGCGCGTCGAGCCCTGACGGGCCCGGCCGGTGCCCTTCTGCCGGTACGGCTTGCGACCGCCACCGCGGACCTCGCCGCGGCTCTTGGTCGAGTGCGTGCCCTGACGGGCGGCGGCGAGCTGCGCCACGACGACCTGGTGGATCAACGGGATGTTGACCTGGACGTCGAACACGGCTGCCGGCAGCGTCACGGTCCCGTCGGTCTTGCCGTCCGGCGTGTGCAGCGGCACCTCGCGGTCGACGGACTCGAGGTCGACGACCTCGGGTGCGGTGGTGCTCACTGGTCGGCTCCCTTCACGGCGGTGCCCTTGGCGGCGGTACGGACCAGGACGAGCGCGCCCTTGGGGCCGGGGACGGCGCCCTTGATGAGCAGCAGGCCCTTGTCGGCGTCGACCGCATGGACCGTCAGGCCCTGGGTCGTGGTGCGCACGCCACCCATCCGGCCGGCCATCCGCATCCCCTTGAAGACGCGACCCGGGGTGGCGCAGCCACCGATCGAGCCCGGCTTGCGGTGGTTGCGGTGCGCACCGTGCGAGGCACCCACGCCGTGGAAGCCGTGGCGCTTCATGACGCCGGCGAAGCCCTTGCCCTTGCTCGTCGCGCTGACGTCGATCCGCTGACCGGCCTCGAACAGGCCGGCCGTGATCTCCTGGCCCAGCGTGTACTCGGTGGCGTCGTCGGTGCGCAGCTCGACCGTGACGCGACGCGGCGTGACGCCCGCCTTGGCGAAGTGGCCGGACTCCGGCTTGTTCACCTTGCGCGGGTCGATGGCGCCGTAGCCGATCTGGACGGCGGCGTAACCGTCGACGTCGACCGAGCGCACCTGCGTGACCACGCAGGGGCCGGCGGCGACGACGGTCACCGGAACGATCCGGTTGTTCTCGTCGAAGACCTGGGTCATGCCGAGCTTCTCGCCCAGCAGGCCCTTCATCTGCTTACCCATGACTGATGCGTCCCTCAGTGTCTGAAGATCAGAGCTTGATCTCGATGTCGACGCCGGCCGGAAGGTCGAGTCGCATGAGCGAGTCGACGGTCTTCGGGGTCGGGTCGATGATGTCGATCAGCCGCTTGTGGGTGCGCATCTCGAAGTGCTCGCGGCTGTCCTTGTACTTGTGCGGCGAACGGATGACGCAGTACACGTTCTTCTCGGTCGGCAGCGGCACCGGGCCCGCGACCGTAGCGCCCGTCCGGGTCACCGTGTCGACGATCTTGCGCGCCGACGAGTCGATGACCTCGTGGTCGTAGGCCTTGAGCCTGATGCGGATCTTCTGTCCCGCCATGGCTTCGCTTCGTTCCTTTGCTTCGTACCGCTGCGGCGGGCCCGCAGCCTCCGTGGGAGAAGGCCGCCAGCCCGAGGACATTCGCCGACCCCCGAGGTCGGGCGTGTCGCGGCGCCCCGGACATCCGGGCCGCGCACGAGCAGTAGGGGTCGGGTGACACGCCAGGGCCCGGATCGGGCCCCCTGCGCGCGACGAGGACGGTCAGAGGTCCCCTGGAGGAGGCCCGTGCCCGGCCGTCCCGGCCGAAAGTCCCCACGATGTCGCTCGCTGACGCTCACGACCCCGCGGGGGCCTTGAAACAACGCGGACCAGTATGCCGGAACAGGTCCGGCTCTGGCGAATCGGGCGGCCACCCGTGCTGCTCCTGGGTGGCCGATCGAGGTACCCGGGGCCCCTCGCGAGGAGAGGCCCCGGGCCCTCGGACGGGGCGGGACTACTTCAGGATCTTCGTGACCCGGCCGGCGCCCACGGTGCGGCCGCCCTCGCGGATGGCGAAGCGCAGGCCCTCCTCCATGGCGATCGGCTGGATCAGGTCGACCGTCATCTCGGTGTTGTCGCCCGGCATGACCATCTCGGTGCCCTCGGGCAGCGTGACGACGCCGGTGACGTCCGTGGTGCGGAAGTAGAACTGCGGACGGTAGTTCTGGAAGAACGGCGTGTGCCGGCCACCCTCGTCCTTGGACAGGATGTAGACGTTCGCCTCGAACTGGGTGTGCGGGGTGGTCGTGCCGGGCTTGATCACGACCTGGCCGCGCTCGACGTCCTCGCGCTTGGTGCCACGCAGGAGCAGACCGACGTTCTCACCGGCCTGGCCCTCGTCGAGCAGCTTGCGGAACATCTCGACGCCGGTGACGGTCGTGGTCTGCTTGTCGGGACGGATGCCGACGATGTCGACCGTCTCGTTGACCTTGACCACGCCGCGCTCGATGCGCCCGGTCACGACGGTGCCGCGGCCCGTGATCGTGAAGACGTCCTCGATCGGCATGAGGAACGGCTTGTCGATCTCACGCTCGGGCTGCGGGATGCTCTCGTCCACGGCGTTCATGAGCTCGAGCAGCTTCTCGCCCCACTCGGCGTCGCCCTCGAGCGCCTTCAACGCCGAGACGCGCACGACCGGGAGGTCGTCGCCCGGGAACTCGTACTCGGAGAGCAGCTCGCGGACCTCGAGCTCGACGAGCTCGAGGATCTCCTCGTCGTCGACCATGTCGGCCTTGTTGAGCGCCACGACGATGTAGGGGACGCCGACCTGGCGGGCCAGGAGGACGTGCTCCTTCGTCTGCGGCATCGGGCCGTCGGTCGCCGCGACCACGAGGATCGCGCCGTCCATCTGGGCCGCACCGGTGATCATGTTCTTGATGTAGTCGGCGTGACCAGGGCAGTCGACGTGCGCGTAGTGGCGCGCCTCGGTCTGGTACTCGACGTGCGCGATCGAGATCGTGATGCCGCGCTGACGCTCCTCGGGAGCCTTGTCGATCTGGTCGAACGCCGACGCCTCGTTGAGGGTCGGGTACTTGTCGTGCAGCACCTTGGTGATCGCCGCGGTCAGCGTCGTCTTGCCGTGGTCGATGTGACCGATGGTGCCGATGTTGACGTGCGGCTTAGTCCGCTCGAACTTCGCCTTCGCCACTGGGGTCCTCCTAGGACTGGGTTTGTTACGCCGTACGACGTCTGTCTGGGGCTGTCTGTCAGGTGCTGTGCAGGTACTGCCGTGAGCAGCCGCTGCGGTGCTCGCGGCTACTCGCCCCGGGCCTTCTTGATGATCTCCTCCGCCACGTTCCGGGGAACCTCGGCGTAGGAGTCGAACTGCATGCTGTAGCTCGCCCGGCCCTGGGTCCTGCTCCGGAGGTCTCCGACGTAGCCGAACATCTCCGAGAGTGGGACGAGCGCGTTCACGACGCGGGCGCCGGAACGCTCCTCCATGGCCTGGATCTGGCCGCGGCGGGAGTTGAGGTCGCCGATGACGTCGCCCATGTAGTCCTCGGGCGTCGTCACCTCCACCGACATCATCGGCTCGAGGATGACCGGGTCCGCCTTGCGGGCCGCCTCCTTGAACGCCATCGAGCCGGCGATCTTGAACGCGAGCTCGGACGAGTCGACCTCGTGGTACCCGCCGTCGAGCAGCGTGACCTTGATGTCGACCAGCGGGTAGCCCGCCAGGACGCCGAACTCCATGGCCTCCTGGCAGCCGGCGTCGACCGACGGGATGTACTCCCGCGGGATGCGGCCACCGGTGACCTTGTTCTCGAACTCGTAACCGCCGTCGCCGGCGCCCGTCGGCTCGATCGCGATCTGGACCTTGGCGTACTGGCCCGAGCCACCCGTCTGCTTCTTGTGGGTGTAGTCGTGCCGCTCGACCTTCTTGCGGATCGTCTCGCGGTAGGCGACCTGGGGCTTGCCGATGTTCGCCTCGACGCGGAACTCGCGCTTCATCCGGTCGACCAGCACCTCGAGGTGCAGCTCGCCCATGCCGGCGATGATCGTCTGCCCGGTCTCCTCGTCGGTCCGGACCTGGAAGGTCGGGTCCTCCTCGGCGAGCCGCTGGATCGCGGTGCCGAGACGCTCCTGGTCGCCCTTCGACTTGGGCTCGATGGCGACCGAGATGACCGGCGCCGGGAAGTTCATCGACTCGAGGATGACCGGGGCCTCGGGACCGCACAGGGTGTCACCGGTGGTGGTGTTCTTCAGGCCCATCACCGCGACGATCTGGCCGGCCGTGGCCTTCTCGATCTCCTCGCGCTTGTTCGCGTGCATCCGGTAGATCTTGCCGATCCGCTCCTTGTTGCCCTTGGTGCTGTTGAGCACCTGCGAGCTGGTCGTGAGCGTGCCGGAGTAGATCCGGATGTACGTGAGCTTGCCCAGGTGCGGGTCGCTGGCGATCTTGAAGGCCAGCGTCGACAGCGGCGCGTCCTTGTCGGGCTCACGGCTGAGGATCTCGTCCTCCTTGCCGACGGCGTGGCCCTCGATGGCACCGACGTCGATGGGCGACGGGAGGTAGCGCACGACCGCGTCGAGCATGGGCTGCACGCCCTTGTTCTTGAACGCCGACCCTGTCACCACTGGGGTGACCTTGCTGGCCAGGGTGGCCCGGCGGATGCCCGCGATGAGCTGCTCCTCGGTGGGCTCGGTGCCCTCGAGGTAGAGCTCCATCAGCGCGTCGTCGTTCTCGGCGGCCGTCTCGACCAGCCGGTCGCGCCACTCGCGAGCGGCGTCGGCGTGCGAGGCGGGGATCTCGACGGTGTCGTAGGCGACACCCTTCTCCGCGTCGTCCGGCCACATCAGCGCCTTCATGGCGATCAGGTCGATGACACCCTTGAAGTCGGCCTCGGTGCCCACCGGGATCTGCAGCACCAGCGGGACGGCGTGCAGCCGGCTGATGATCATCTCGACGCAGCGGTGGAACTCGGCGCCGGTGCGGTCCAGCTTGTTGACGAAGCAGATCCGCGGCACGTGGTAGCGGTCGGCCTGCCGCCAGACCGTCTCGGACTGCGGCTCGACACCGGCGACACCGTCGAAGACCGCGACGGCACCGTCCAGGACACGCAGCGAGCGCTCCACCTCGACGGTGAAGTCGACGTGGCCCGGGGTGTCGATGATGTTGATGGTGTGGTCGTCCCACTCGCAGGTCGTCGCGGCGGACGTGATGGTGATGCCGCGCTCCTGCTCCTGCTCCATCCAGTCCATCGTGGCCGCGCCCTCGTGGACCTCACCGATCTTGTAGTTGATGCCGGTGTAGTACAGGATCCGCTCGGTCGTCGTGGTCTTGCCCGCGTCGATGTGGGCCATGATCCCGATGTTGCGGACCTTGGCCAGGTCGATGATGGCGGTGTCGAGTGCCACTGCTAGCTCAGTCTTCTCTCGTCGTGTCGTCGTGGGGGACGCGGTGCGGCGCCGGTCAGGGCAGGTGACCGGGCGCCCGCCCGGGTCACCAGCGGTAGTGCGCGAAGGCCTTGTTGGACTCGGCCATCTTGTGGGTGTCCTCGCGGCGCTTGACCGCGGCACCGAGGCCGTTGCTGGCGTCGAGCAGCTCGTTCATCAGCCGCTCGGTCATGGTCTTCTCGCGGCGGACCTTGGAGTAGCCGACCAGCCAGCGCAGCGCGAGGGTGGTGGCGCGGTTGCCCCGCACCTCGACCGGCACCTGGTAGGTCGCGCCACCGACGCGGCGGCTCTTGACCTCGAGGGCCGGCTTGACGTTGTCCATGGCGCGCTTGAGCGTGATCACCGGGTCGGTGCCGGTCTTCTCGCGGCAGCCCTCGAGGGCGCCGTAGACGATGCGCTCGGCGACGGACTTCTTGCCGTCCGAGAGCACCTTGTTCACCAGCGAGGTGACCAGCGGCGAGCTGTAGACCGGGTCGACGATGATCGGCCGCGCGGGAGCGGGACCCTTGCGGGGCATTAGCTCTTCTCCTTCTTCGCGCCGTACCGGCTGCGAGCCTGCTTGCGGTTCTTCACGCCCTGCGTGTCGAGGGAGCCGCGGATGATCTTGTAGCGGACGCCCGGGAGATCCTTCACGCGGCCGCCGCGGACGAGCACGATCGAGTGCTCCTGCAGGTTGTGGCCGACGCCCGGGATGTAGGCCGTGACCTCGATGCCCGAGGTGAGCTTGACGCGGGCGACCTTGCGCAGGGCGGAGTTGGGCTTCTTCGGGGTGGTCGTGTAGACGCGCGTGCAGACGCCCCGCCGCTGGGGGCTGCCCTTGAGGGCCGGCGTCTTGGTCTTCTCGACCTTGTCCTGGCGGCCCTTGCGGACCAGCTGCTGGATGGTGGGCATGAGCCGCCTTCAGTCTCCGTCTCGTGCTGCGCTGTGGTGTGTCGTGCTCTGGTCTGTCGTCGGGCTCTCCCGACCCACGAGGTCGGGCGTGTCGCCCTGGTCCGACTGGTGCCGGCTTCGAGGCCGCACCGGGTCGGTCGTGCTGCTCCCGCGGCGCCGTTCCGTGCTGGTCGCCCTCCGGCCGGAGCCGGTCGACGAAGCGCACGCGCGAGGGCCCGGGGACTCCCAGGCACGGGGAGAGAGACTACCCAGCGCTCGCGCACAGGTCAAAAGCGTGTCCCGGCTCCCGCAGGGCCTGCTCCAGCCTACGTGACGCACGTCTCCCCCGCAGACCTGCCGGCGCTCCGGGAGCCGTCGGCAGGGCGGCACCCGGTCCGTCACGCACGGACGCCGGCCACCCCGAGGGATGACCGGCGTCCGGTGCCGGTGCAGGTGCGAGGACTAGGTACGGAACGGGCCGTAGTCGAAGTCCTCGAGGGGGACGGCCTGGCCGCCCCCGGACGAGAAGGGGCTGTAGTCGAACGCGTTGGCGTCGGCGTCGTAGCCACCCATCGTGTACATCGCCGCCTTCGCCTCCTCGGTGGGCTCGACCCGGATGTTGCGGTAGCGGGGCAGCCCCGTACCGGCCGGGATGAGCTTGCCGATGATGACGTTCTCCTTGAGGCCGAGCAGCGGGTCGGACTTGGCGTGGATCGCCGCGTCCGTGAGCACCCGGGTCGTCTCCTGGAAGGACGCCGCCGACAGCCACGACTCGGTCGCGAGCGAGGCCTTGGTGATGCCCATCAGCTCGGGACGACCGGAGGCGGGGGTGCCGCCCTCGGCGACCACCCGACGGTTCTCCTCCTCGAAGCGGGTCCGCTCCGCGAGCTCGCCCGGGAGCAGCTCGGCGTCGCCGGACTCGATGATCGTCACCCGCTTGAGCATCTGGCGGACGATGACCTCGATGTGCTTGTCGTGGATCGACACGCCCTGCGAGCGGTAGACCTCCTGGACCTCGCTCACCAGGTGCTGCTGCACCCGGCGCGGACCGAGGATGCGCAGGACCTGCTTCGGGTCGATCGCGCCGACGATGAGCTGCTGGCCCACCTCGACGTGGTCGCCGTCGGCGACGAGCAGCCGGGACCGCTTGGAGATGGCGTACGACGTCTCCTCGGAGCCGTCGTCCGGCACGACCACGATCTCGCGCTTCTTGTCGGTGTCGTCGATGCGCACCCGGCCGGCCGACTCCGAGATCGGCGCGACGCCCTTGGGCTGGCGGGCCTCGAACAGCTCGACCACGCGCGGGAGGCCGTGGGTGATGTCGTCACCGGCCACACCACCGGTGTGGAAGGTACGCATCGTGAGCTGGGTGCCGGGCTCCCCGATCGACTGGGCGGCGATGATGCCGACCGCCTCGCCGACGTCGACGACCTTGCCGGTGGCCAGCGAGCGGCCGTAGCAGGTCGCGCAGGTGCCGACCTTGCTCTCGCAGGTGAGGACGCTGCGGACCCGGACCTCGCCCACACCGGCGCCGATGAGGGCGTCGATGAGCACGTCACCGATGTCGCTGCCCGCGGTGCCGACCGTGGTGCCGCCGACGACGACGTCCTCGGCCAGGTTGCGCGAGTAGACGCTGGTGTCGATGTTGTCCAGGCGCAGGAGCTGCTTCTTGCCGCCCCGCGTGCCCTCCTTGGCGATCGGCATCATGATGCCGCGGTCGGTGCCGCAGTCCTCCTCGCGGATGATGACGTCCTGCGAGACGTCGACCAGCCGGCGGGTGAGGTAGCCGGAGTCGGCGGTCCGCAGCGCGGTGTCCGCCAGACCCTTCCGGGCGCCGTGCGTCGAGATGAAGTACTCGAGCACGGACAGGCCCTCGCGGAAGTTCGACTTGATCGGCCGCGGGATGATCTCGCCCTTGGGGTTGGCCACCAGGCCACGCATGCCGGCGATCTGGCGCACCTGCATCCAGTTGCCGCGCGCGCCGGAGTTGACCATCTGGAAGACCGGGTTGGTCTTCGGGAAGGCCTCCTGCATCGCGTCGGCGACCTCGTTGGTCGCCTCGGTCCAGATGTTGATGAGCTCCTGACGGCGCTCGTCGTCGGTGATCAGGCCGCGCTCGTACTGGCTCTGGACCTTCTCGGCCCGACCCTCGTGGCGCTCCAGGATCCCCTGCTTGGCCGCCGGGGTGACGACGTCCTCGATGGAGATCGTGACGCCGGACCGGGTGGCCCAGTGGAAGCCGGCCGACTTGAGGGCGTCCAGGGTCGCCGCGACGACGACCTTGGGGTAGCGCTCGGCCAGGTCGTTGACGATGCCCGAGAGCTCCTTCTTGTCGACGGGGACGTCGACGTACGGGTAGTCCTCCGGCAGCGCCTCGTTGAGCAGCGCCCGGCCGAGCGTGGTCTCGAGGGTGATCGAGTCACCCTGCTCCCAGCCCTCGGGAGCGACCCAGCCGCGCGGCGGCACGAGGTCGGTCACGCGCAGCTTGATCGGGGCCTGCAGGTCCAGCTGGTGCTGGTCGTGAGCCATCACGGCCTCGGCGACCGACGAGAACGCGCGACCCTCGCCCGTCATGCCGTCGCGGGACGCGGTGAGGAAGTAGATGCCCAGCACCATGTCCTGCGTCGGCGACGTGATCGGTCGGCCGTGCGCCGGCGACAGGATGTTGTTGGAGGACAGCATGAGGATGCGGGCCTCGGCCTGCGCCTCCGCGGACAGTGGCAGGTGGACGGCCATCTGGTCGCCGTCGAAGTCGGCGTTGAACGCCGTGCAGACGAGCGGGTGGATCTGGATGGCCTTGCCCTCGACCAGCTGCGGCTCGAAGGCCTGGATGCCGAGACGGTGCAGCGTCGGCGCCCGGTTCAGCAGGACCGGGTGCTCGGCGATGACCTCCTCGAGCACGTCCCAGACGTGGCCGTAGCGGGCGTTGTTGCCGCCGGCCCGCTCGACCATGCGCTTGGCGCTCTTGATGTTCTGCGCGTGGTTGAGGTCGACCAGCCGCTTCATGACGAACGGCTTGAACAGCTCGAGTGCCATCTGCTTGGGCAGGCCGCACTGGTGCAGCTTGAGCTGCGGGCCGACCACGATGACAGAACGGCCGGAGTAGTCGACGCGCTTGCCCAGCAGGTTCTGGCGGAACCGGCCCTGCTTGCCCTTGAGCATGTCCGAGAGCGACTTCAGCGGGCGGTTGCCCGGCCCGGTGACCGGTCGGCCGCGGCGGCCGTTGTCGAACAGCGCGTCGACGGCCTCCTGCAGCATCCGCTTCTCGTTGTTGACGATGATCTCGGGCGCGCCCAGGTCGAGCAGCCGCTTGAGGCGGTTGTTCCGGTTGATGACCCGGCGGTAGAGGTCGTTGAGGTCCGAGGTCGCGAACCGGCCACCGTCGAGCTGCACCATCGGGCGCAGGTCCGGCGGGATGACCGGGACGCAGTCGAGGACCATGCCCATCGGGGAGTTCCGGGTGTTGAGGAACGCCGAGACGACCTTGAGACGCTTGAGGGCGCGGGTCTTCTTCTGGCCCTTGCCGGTGCGGATGATCTCGCGCAGCGACTCGGCCTCGGCCTCGAGGTCGAAGGACTCGAGGCGCTTCTGCAGCGCCGCGGCGCCCATGCCGCCCTGGAAGTACATCCCGAAGCGGTCGCGCATCTCGCGGTAGAGGATCTCGTCGCCCTCGAGGTCCTGGACCTTGAGGTTCTTGAACCGGTCCCAGACGGTGTCGAGGCGCTCGATCTCGGCGTCGGCCCGCTTGCGGATCTGGTTCATCTCGCGCTCGGCCGACTCGCGGACCTTGCGCTTGGCGTCGGACTTGGCGCCCTCGGCCTCGAGCGCCGCGATGTCGGTCTCGAGCACCTTCTGGCGGGACTCCACGTCGGAGTCACGGCGCGTCTCGATCTGCTTGCGCTCGACGCCGATCTTCGCCTCGAGCGACGGCAGGTCGCGGTGGCGCTCCTCGTCGTCGACGGTCGTGATCATGTACGCCGCGAAGTAGATGACCTTCTCGAGGTCCTTCGGGGCGAGGTCGAGCAGGTAGCCGAGGCGCGACGGGACGCCCTTGAAGTACCAGATGTGCGTCACGGGGGCGGCCAGCTCGATGTGCCCCATCCGCTCACGACGCACCTTGGCGCGCGTGACCTCGACGCCGCAGCGCTCGCAGATGATGCCCTTGAAGCGGACCCGCTTGTACTTGCCGCAGTAGCACTCCCAGTCGCGGGTCGGACCGAAGATCTTCTCGCAGAAGAGCCCGTCCTTCTCCGGCTTGAGGGTGCGGTAGTTGATGGTCTCCGGCTTCTTGACCTCACCGTGCGACCACTGGCGGATGTCGTCAGCGGTGGCGAGGCCGATGCGCAGCTCGTCGAAGAAGTTGACGTCGAGCAAGATTTCCTTCTTTCAGAGTTCGAACTCTGTGGTGCCTAAGGGGTGGCCCTGCACCGGGACCGCCGTCCTCTCGGTGGCGGTCCCGGCCGGGTGTCAGACCTCTTCGACGCTGCTGGGCTCGCGCCGGGACAGGTCGATGCCGAGCTCTTCCGCTGCGCGGAAGACGTCCTCGTCGGTCTCGCGCATCTCGATGGACATGCCGTCGCTGGAGAGCACCTCGACGTTGAGGCACAGCGACTGCATCTCCTTGATGAGCACCTTGAAGGACTCGGGGATGCCGGGCTCGGGAATGTTCTCGCCCTTGACGATGGCCTCGTAGACCTTCACGCGGCCGAGCACGTCGTCGGACTTGATGGTCAGCAGCTCCTGGAGCGCGTAGGAGGCGCCGTAGGCCTCGAGGGCCCACACCTCCATCTCGCCGAAGCGCTGGCCGCCGAACTGCGCCTTACCACCGAGCGGCTGCTGGGTGATCATCGAGTACGGGCCGGTCGAGCGGGCGTGGATCTTGTCGTCGACCAGGTGCAGCAGCTTCAGGATGTAGATGTAGCCGACTGCCACCGGCGCGGTGAACGGCTCGCCGGAGCGGCCGTCGAACAGCTGCGCCTTGCCGGTCTCGCCGATCA
The DNA here is from genome assembly GCA_963746175.1 of uncultured Actinomycetota bacterium. Taxonomy (GTDB): domain Bacteria; phylum Actinomycetota; class Actinomycetes; order JACCUZ01; family JACCUZ01; genus CAVVAH01. Next base: position 406,727 of record CAVVAH010000004.1, read on the forward strand.
GCTGCACGCCGTCGCGGTTGGGCAGCGTGGAGCCGAGCAGGCCGGTGATCTCCTCCTCGCGGGCACCGTCGAAGACCGGGGTCGCCACGTTGGTGCCGGGCTCGCCCTTGTCCGCGCCGATCCGCGCCAGGCTCTGCTTCCAGTGCGGCGCGTTCTTCGCGTCGCCGCCGGTCGCGTCCCAGCCGGTCTTGGCCACCCAGCCGAGGTGCGTCTCGAGGACCTGGCCGACGTTCATCCGGCCGGGCACGCCGAGCGGGTTGAGCACGATGTCGACCGGGGTGCCGTCCTCGAGGAACGGCATGTCCTCGACGGGCAGGATCTTGGAGATGACGCCCTTGTTGCCGTGCCGGCCGGCGAGCTTGTCGCCGTCGGTGATCTTGCGCTTCTGGGCGACGTAGACCCGGACCAGCTGGTTGACGCCCGGCGGGAGCTCGTAGCCCTCGTCGCGGTCGAAGACCTTGACGCCGATGACCTTGCCGGACTCGCCGTGCGGCACCTTCAGCGAGGTGTCGCGCACCTCGCGCGCCTTCTCGCCGAAGATCGCGCGGAGCAGGCGCTCCTCCGGGGTGAGCTCGGTCTCGCCCTTGGGCGTGACCTTCCCGACCAGGATGTCGCCGGGGACGACGTCGGCGCCGATCCGGATGATGCCGCGCTCGTCGAGGTCGGCCAGGACCTCCTCGGAGACGTTCGGGATGTCCCGGGTGATCTCCTCGGCGCCGAGCTTCGTGTCACGGGCGTCGACCTCGTGCTCCTCGATGTGGATCGAGGAGAGGACGTCGTCCTGCACGAGGCGCTGCGACAGGATGATCGCGTCCTCGTAGTTGTGGCCCTCCCACGACATGAACGCCACGAGCAGGTTGCGCCCGAGCGCCATCTCGCCGTCGTCGGTGCACGGACCGTCGGCGACGACCTGGCCGGCCTCGACGCGAGCACCCTCGTCGACGATCGGCTTCTGGTTGAACGACGTGCCCTGGTTCGACCGGCGGAACTTGGCCAGCCGGTACGTCGAGTAGGTGCCGTCGTCGTTCATCACCGTGATGAGGTCGGCCGAGACCTCCTGCACCACACCGGGCTTGTCCGAGGTGATGACGTCGCCCGAGTCGACCGCCGCGCGGTACTCCATGCCGGTGCCGACGAACGGCGCCTCGGAACGGAGCAGCGGCACCGACTGGCGCTGCATGTTCGAGCCCATCAGCGCGCGGTTGGCGTCGTCGTGCTCGAGGAACGGGATCATCGCGGTCGGGACCGACACCATCTGGCGCGGCGAGACGTCCATGTAGTCGACGTCGTCGGCCGGGATGAACTCGACCTCGCCGCCCTTGCGGCGGACCAGGACGCGGGCCTCGGCGAACGTGTCGTCATCGGTCAGCGGCGCGTTGGCCTGAGCGATGACGTGCTCGTCCTCCTCGTCCGCTGTCAGGTAGTCGACCTGGTCGCTGACCTTGCCGTTCTTGACCTTGCGGTACGGCGTCTCGACGAACCCGAAGGCGTTGATCCGGCCGTAGGTGGCCAGCGAGCCGATCAGGCCGATGTTCGGGCCTTCCGGGGTCTCGATCGGGCACATGCGGCCGTAGTGGCTGGTGTGCACGTCGCGGACCTCGAAGCCGGCGCGCTCGCGGGACAGACCGCCCGGGCCGAGCGCCGACAGGCGGCGCCGGTGGGTGAGGCCGGCCAGCGGGTTGGTCTGGTCCATGAACTGGCTGAGCTGGGAGGTCCCGAAGAACTCCTTGATGCTCGCCACGACCGGACGGATGTTGATCAGGGTCTGCGGCGTGATGGCCTCGACGTCCTGGGTGGTCATCCGCTCGCGGACGACGCGCTCCATCCGCGACAGGCCGGTGCGGACCTGGTTCTGGATCAGCTCCCCGACGGTGCGCAGGCGGCGGTTGCCGAAGTGGTCGATGTCGTCGACCTCGACACGCACGATGCGCTTGGCGTCGGACACGGCCGGCATCTCGGTCTCGCCGGCGTGCAGCTTCACGAGGAAGCGGATGGTCTCGACGATGTCGTCGAGCGTCAGGACGCTCGAGCGCAGCGGCAGGTCGAGGCCGAGCTTCTTGTTCACCTTGTAGCGGCCGACCTTCGCGAGGTCGTAGCGCTTCGGGTTGAAGTAGAGGTTGTCCAGCAGCGTCTGCGCCGCCTCACGCGTCGGCGGCTCGCCCGGGCGCAGCTTGCGGTAGATGTCCAGCAGGGCGTCGTCCTGCCCGGTGGTGTGGTCCTTCTCGAGGGTGGCGCGGATCGACTCGTAGTCGCCGAACTCCTCGAGGATCTTGGCGTCGTCCCAGCCGAGGGCCTTGAGCAGGACCGTGACCGACTGCTTGCGCTTGCGGTCGACGCGGACGCCGACCTGGTCGCGCTTGTCGATCTCGAACTCGAGCCAGGCGCCGCGGGACGGGATGATCTTGGAGCCGTAGACGTCCTTGTCGGAGGTCTTGTCGACGCTCTTGTCGAAGTAGACGCCGGGCGAGCGGACCAGCTGGGACACGACGACACGCTCGGTGCCGTTGATGATGAAGGTGCCCTTGTCGGTCATGAGCGGGAAGTCGCCCATGAAGACGGTCTGGCTCTTGATCTCACCGGTGGTGTTGTTCATGAACTCGGCGGTGACGAACAGGGGCGCCGAGTAGGTGATGTCGCGCTCCTTGCAGTCCTCGATCGAGTACTTCGGAGGCTCGAACCGGTGATCGCGGAACGACAGGGACATGGTCCCCTGGAAGTCCTCGATCGGGCTGATCTCCTCGAAGATCTCCTCGAGACCGGAGGCGGTCGGCACGTCGTCCCGGCCGACCTTGGCGGCCTGCTCGACCCGGGCCTTCCAGACCTCGTTGCCGAGCAGCGTGTCGAAGCTGTCGGTCTGGAGGGCGAGGAGGTTCGGGACCTCGAGCGGCTCGCGGATCTTCGCGAACGAGATGCGGCGGGGGGCGGTGCTGCTGTTCTGGGTGCTGCTGGCGGTGGGCTTGCTGGCGGTGCGCGAGGCGGCCAAGAGGGGTCCTTCCGAGGGCTGCCGGACTCTCTGTATGCGCGCATGCCGGACGACCCCGGGCAGAAGGCCCTGGGTCAGGTCAGGTGGCAGCGCAAAGAGTCAGCATACCCGGGAAGGGGGCAGCCCGCAAAGGCCCCCTCGGCCTCACGGGCCGGGAGCCTCCACCGCAGTGCTCCTGCGGTCATCCCCTCTATATGTCACAGCCCGAGCAGGATGGACCCGTGGGGCAGCCGCGTCAAGGCTCTCCGGTGATCCCGGGGGTGTCGCGAGACCCCGTCAGGCCGGGATCGCCGCCCGATTCCATGATCCACACCGGATCTGTTGGCGAAAGTCCAGCCGATCCGGTGTGGATCACCGCCGTCGGCCAACGAAGATCGTTTGCGACCTCAGTCACCGACACGCCGCGGGTCAGCACGGCGTGTCGGGGAGCCATGTCGCAAATGATCATTCGCGGGGGCGGCGGGTGCGGGCGCACTGGCGTCCCGGCGCTCTGACATGTAGCGGAGGCAGACGTGGGACCACCGCAGGCCATGGACGACGGTAGAACCACGAAGAGTCGGGCGGGCGGGTCAGAGGGCGGTGACGGCGCTGATCTTCCAGTCCTCACCGACCCGGGTGAGGGTCATCCGCACCCGGTTGAGGTCGACCTGGGGACCGTCGACCCGGGTGGAGGTCGTCGTCTGGTTGACGAAGAGGAGCACGACGACCGTGTTCTGCGCCGCCCGGACCACCGACGAGGAGACCACCTCGGCCTTGACGACCGCGTGGACCTCCTCGGCGGTCGGCCGGACCGCCGACTCGGTGGTCTTCGCGTAGTCCTTCGCGAACCGGCCGGTCAGTCCCCGTTCGGCGCGGGCGAAGTCGCGGTCGAGGTGCCGGTAGTCGTAGCTGAGGAGGTCGACGGTGCGGCTCTCGGCGGCCGCCACCGCCTCGGTCCGCGCCCGCTCGGTGCGGTCCTCGCCGCGAGCCTTGACCATCAGCGCGCCCGCGGTGAGCACCAGGGCCAGCACGACCACACCGGCCACGAGGACGAGCAGGTCCGACGTCCGGCGGGCGGCAGGGGCTCGGTCGGTGGTGCCCCGGTCGGCCGCGGCGTCGGCCGGGCGCGCCGCGGCTGTGCGGGCGCGGTCGAGGACCGCTGTCCGCCGCGGCCGCGCGTCAGCGGTCGGTGCCTGCTCGGCAGGGCCGACGGGCACGGGCGGCGTCACCGGCGTCGTAGCGGCCGGAGCGCCGCCGGGCTCGAGGCGGGACCGGCTGCGCTGCCCGGCGAGGGGGCGCCGGCGGGGCTGGTTGGCGGCCACGGCTCAGCCCACGAACTGGAGGTCGGAGACGAGCCAGCGGTCGCCGTGGCGGACCAGGTCGAGCTGCATGCGGTAGTGCCTCTTCTGCGGCTTGGGGTCCGCCGCGTTGGTGACGGTGCTGTCGGCGACGACCAGGACCCGCGCCGAGTCGTCGTCGGAGCTCACCAGCCCGGCGTCGAGGACCTCGCCGCGGCTGACGGCCTCGTTCTGCGTGACCAGCGTCGAGAGGTCCGTCGTGCCGGACTGGAACTGCTTGCGGAAGTCGCCGGTCGCGCCGCGCAGGACCCGGCCCAGGTCACGGTCCAGGTGCTGGTAGTCGAGAGTCGTGAAGTTGACCGCCTGCTGCCTGGCGGAGTCGAGGACGGCCTCGCGCCGGTCGGACCGGTCGGCGGCGGCCGAGATCCGGGCGTACGACGTGGCGACGAGCGCCACGGCCGCCGCCGCGACGACCACGAGCAGCCCGATCAGGAGCGCGCGGGCGGGCAGCGCGCGGGTCCCGGTCATCGGCTCATCGGCCCGAGCAGAAGCCACGTCCACGAGTCCTTCCCGAGCGCCTGCGCCTGGCCGCCCGACTGGCGCAGCTGCAGCGGCGAGCCACCGGCGCCGTAGGCGAGCCCGCTGGTCGGGTCGTACCCGGCCAGGTACGACGACGAAACGGCGCCGTCCGTCTCGTCACGGTACGTCCCGTCCCTTCCGGCGCCGGCCGCCAGACCTCCCGGCAGGACGTCGCCGGAGCGGCTGGACGGCGACGGGGCGTTCTGCGCTCCGCGCACGGATGACTTGCTGCCGCGTGGCAGCGTGCAGCGGGCGTCGGTGTTGGCGGGGGCGTCGGAGGTCTGCTGCGGCGTGCGCTTGGCCGTGCCGCCGTAGCCCTGGGTGCAGACGGGCGGGTCAGCGGCGTTGAGCACCAGCCCGAAGTGCGACGTGCCGTCACCGGGCACGACCGTGTACCCGCCGGCGATGTTGTCGGGGTAGGTGACCAGGACCTGCTCGACGCCGTCCAACCGGGCCACCGTCACCTGGCCGCTGACGAGGAGGTTCGCGAGGAGGGCGGAGATCGCCGCCCGGTTGGTGCGGATCATGGTGGCCAGCTGCTGCGAGGCGACGACGCCGTTGTCCAGCACCTTGCGCAGGTCGCCGTCGCTGTCCCTGAGGGTCGCGCTGAGGGCGGCCAGGTCGGTGGAGAAGCTCTTGATCGCGGATCCCGAGTCGCGCTGGGTGTCCAGCACCGGCCGGCCGTCCTCGATCAGCTTGATGGTCGGCTCGAGGTTGTCGGTGGCCGCCCGGGTCAGTGCGTCGCCCGAGTCGAGCAGCCGCTGCAGGTCCGGTCCGGTGCCGGAGAACGCGTTGTCCAGCTCGTCGATCACCGTGACCAGGTCACCCTCGTCGACGGAGTTGACCAGCCGGTTCAGGTGCAGCAGGAGCGTCTCGGTGTGCAGCGGGGTCCGGTTGTCCGGGCCGTCCACGCGGTCACCGTCGGCGAGGAACGGCCCGCCGCTGCTGCGCGGCTGGAGGTCGACGTACTGCTCCCCCACCGCCGACCGGTTCTCCACGACGGCGATCGTGTCCTTCGGCACCTGCGTGCCGGAGTCGATCCGCAGGTCGACGTGCACGCCGTCGTCGGCCAGCCGGAGCCGGTCGACCCGGCCCACAGCCACGCCGCGGTAGGTGACCTCGGCGTTCTGGAAGATGCCGCCGGCCTCGGGGAAGTCGGCGCTGACGACGTAGCCGGAGCCGAGCAGCATGTCGCCGAGCCCGACGTAGCGGGCGCTCACGTAGCTCAGCCCGACGATCGTGATGGCCAGGAACGCCACCAGCTGCATCTTCACGCCGCGGCGGATCATGCGAGTCCGCCCATCATCAACCGGGCCAGGTTCGTGCTGTATGCGCCCGAGGAGGACGCCGCCGGCGCGCCGACGCAGATGCCCGCGGCGCAGATGGTGCCGGTGGGGGCCGGCACCGGGAGCGAGGTGACTGTCGGGATCGGGACGCCGGAGACGGAGGGCAGCGGCGGGACCGACACGCTCGGCAGACCGGTGGGCAACCCGGTGGGAAGCCCGCCCGTGGGCAGCCCGGTCGGCACCGGGGGCAGCTTCGGCAGCCCGGGGTTCTTCCCGCCGTTGATGTTGGACAGGATCGTCCGCAGGTCGAGGTCCGCCGTGATCCGCAGGTTCGTGTAGTCGCCCTGTACCGCGTCGGTCGCTGCCCGCGGGAACGGGTAGGTGAACGCCATCTCGAGCGCGTTCGGCAGGTTGTCGCCGGCCTCGGACAGCTTCGTGAGGATCGGCGACAGGGCCCTCAGGTTGGCCACCGTGTCGGCGCGGCTGGCGTTCACCACCCGGGTGCCCACCCGGCCGAGGTCGGACAGCGCGGTGAGCATCGTCGTCAGCTGTTCGCGCTGGTCGGCGAGCACCTTCAGACCCGGGCCGAGGTCCTCGATGGCGTTGGCGATCTGGCCCTTCTGGGCCGCGAGCCGGGTGCTGAGGCGGTCCAGCCCGTCCAGGGCCCGGACCACGTCCGCCTTGCGCTCGTCCAGGCCGCCGATGAAGGTGTCCAGCTGGGTGATGGCGCCCTTGATGTCGTCCTCGTGGCCCTGCATCGCTCTGGTCAGCTCGACGTTGATGGTCTTGAGCTGGGCGACCCCGCCGCCGTTGAGCACCAGCGAGAGCGCCGACAGGACCTCCTCGACCTCGGGGTTCCGGCCGGAGCGGGCGAGCGGGATGGTGTCGCCCTCACCGAGCCGGCCCTGCGCGACCTGGCCCTGAGGCGGTGACAGCGAGACGAACTTCTCTCCGAGCAGGCTGGTCTGGCGCAGCTCGGCCACGGCGTTGTCCGGGAGCTTCACCGACTTGCGCAGCCGGAGGGTCACCTCGGCGTGCCAGCCCCGCAGGTGCACGGCGTCGACGGCGCCGACAGTGACGTCGTTGACCTTCACCGCGGACTGCGGGACGAGGTCGAGGACGTCCGCGAACTCCACCGTGACGTGGTAGGCGTCGCTGCCGGTCGCCGCGCCGCCGGGGAGCGGCAGGTCGTAGACGCCCTGGCAGCCGGACAGTGCCACGGCCACGACTGCTGCCGTCAGCCCGGTGCCCAGGCTGCGGATCCGCCGGCCGGCGCTCACTGCGACCCCCCGAGGATCCCGCCGAGCGTGAGGTCGGGGCCACTGCCGCCGTTGCCCGGCAGCAGCTCGCCCGGCTCCGGCAGCTGCTTGTTCTTCAGCACCTTGTCGATCTGGTCGCAGACCCGCTGCGGCTGCCCGAGCGACGTCAGGAGCGAGCAGAGGAAGAGGCCGGGGTCGTCGAGCTGCTCGGCGTTGTCCCGGGTGTCGAGCGTGCCCGACGCCGGGTTGTAGGCGTTCTGCAGGTTCGACAGCGCGACCGGCCCGGCGTCCAGCACCTCCGCAAGGGCGTCCTTCTGCTTGGCCAGCACGCCGGTGACGTCCGCGAGTCCGGCGATGTCGGTCGTGAGGTTCTTGCGGTTCTCCTTGACGAACGACGCCACCTCGCCGAGCGCGACCGCGAGGTTCTTGAGCGCGAGGGCGAGCTCGCCACGCTCCCCCGCCAGCTGGTCGGCGACGCTGGCCAGGTCGGAGTTGAACGCGCGTACCTGGCTGTCGCTGCCGGCGAGCGCGGTCGTGAAGACCTGGAGGTTGCGCACGGTCCCGAACAGGTCGTCGCGCTTGGTCGAGAGAGTGCTCAGGGCCTTCGAGAAGTCGGTGACGGTCCGGTTGATCTCGGTGCCCTCGCCGTCGAGGTTGTCCGCCCCGACCGCCAGCAGCCGGGAGAGCGCACCGGTGCGGTTGGCGCCCTCCGGTCCCAGTGCGACGTTCAGGTCGTCGAGGCTGGAGAAGATCCGGTCCAGCTCGACGGGGACCGCGGTGTCCGCCAGGCGGATGCGGGCATCGTCGGCGAGCTTGGGGCCGGACCGGTAGACCGGCGTGAGCTGGACGTAGCGGTCGCTGACCACGGATGGCGAGACGACGACGGCCTTCGCGTCGGCCGGCACGGAGTACGTGTCGTCGTACGTCATGTCGACGACCACCCGGTCACCAGCGGGGCGGACCGAGGTGACCTCACCGACCTTGACGCCGAGGATGCGCACGTCGGAGCCCTTGTAGAGCCCCACCGCGCGGACGAACTCCGCGCGGACGTGCCGGCTGCCGCCGCTCGGCCACAGGACGACCGCGAGGCCGACGAGCAGCGCGACCACGAGACCGCCCGCGAGCAGCGCACGGCGGCTCATGTCGCGCTCCCGGGGCCGCCCGGCACCGGCACCAGGTTCTGGATGTAGGTGTCGAACCACCGGCCGTTGCCCGTGGTGTTCGCGAACACCCGGACGAACGGCGCGAGCAGCGTGATGCTCCGGTCGAGGTTGTCCTGGTTGGCCTGCAGGGTGGCCAGCACGTTCTTCAGGTTCTCCAGCGCGGGACGGATGGCCTCCCGGTTGTCCCGGACCAGCCCGGTCAGCTGCTGCGACAGGGTCACCGTGCTGACGAGCAGGGTGTGGATGTCCGCTCGGCGCTTGCGCAGCTCCTGGAGGAGGAGGTCGCCGTCGGAGAGCAGCGACACCAGCTCCTTGTTGCGAGCGGCCAGCACGCCGGTCACGCCGTTCGCGTGCTGGAGCAGCTCGCGGATCTGCTGGTCGCGCGACGCGATCGTGCGCGACAGCCGGCCGAGGCCGTCGACGGCAGCCCGCACCTCGTCGGGCGAGTCCTTGAACGTGGTCGACACCGTGTCCAGGGCGGTCGCGAGCTGCTGGGTGTCGATCGAGCCGGTCGTGGTGGCGAGGTCGCTGAACGCCTCCACGACGTCGTACGCCGGCGTGGTGCGGGACAGCGGGATCTCGCGCAGCTCGCCCGTGCCGGCCGGGTCGAGGGCGAGGAACTTCTGACCCAGGATGGTCTTGATCCGCACAGTGGCCGACGTGCGGCGGCCGAGGTCGGTCGACCGGCCGACCCGGAAGTCGACCTTGACGTGGTCGCCGTCGAGGTCGACGCGGGTGACCTTGCCGACCTTGACGCCGGCGATGCGCACGTCGTCGCCGGTCTTGAGACCGCCGGCCTCGGACAGCGCCGCGGAGTAGGACTTGCCGGCGAGCAGCGGCAGCGAGTCGATGTTGAACGCGAGCAGCAGCATCGCGGCGATCACGCCGAGGCCGACCGCCCCGATGACCACGGGGTTGCGCTCGCGGAACGGGATGCCACCCCGGCGCCGCCTGGGAGCTCGCTGGAGCATCACGAGCACCTCGCCGCGGACGAGTGGTAGTTCGGCGAGAAGGCCGTGACGTTCGAGAGGATGATGCGGCCCTCGAAGTCGCAGAGGTAGAAGTTGAACCACGAGCCGTACGTCGCCGTGCGGGTGATCGTGTTCAGCTTGCCGGGCAGCCGCTTGAGCACCCCGTCGACGATCGCCTTGTTGTCGTCGAGCGTCCCGGCGACCTTGCCCAGCTGCTCCACGTCGCTGCGGATCGCGGGACGACCCTGCTCGACGAGCTGGGAGGTCGCGTCGGCCAGGTTGGCGATGTTCGTCAACGAGGCGCCGATCGCCTCGCGGTCCTGGGCGAGCCCGCTGACGAAGCGCTGCAGCTCGACGATGAGGGTGTCGAGCTGTTTGTCACGCTCGTCGACGGTGCCGAGCACCTGGTTGAGGTTGTCGACCGTGCGGCCGATGACCGCGTCCCGGTCGGCGAGCGTGGACGTCAGAGACGCGGTGTGACCGAGCAGCGAGTTGATGTTGCCGCCCTCACCCTGCAGGGTCTTGATGATCTCCATCGCGAAGGCGTTGACGTCGTCCGGGTTCAGGGCCGCGAACAGCGGCTTGAACCCGTTGAAGAGCACGGTCAGGTCCAGCGCCGGCTGGGTCTGCCGGAGCGGGATCGTGCGGTCCTCGCCGAGCCGCTCGCCCGAGCCGGCCCCCTCGGAGAGCGCGACGTAGCGCTGCCCCACCAGGTTGCGGTAGCGGATCTGCGCGAGCGTGCTGCCGGCGAGGGGACGGTCGGACTGCACGCTGAACGACACGAGGGCGAGCGAGCGCTCACCGCGGCGGGCCACCGAGATGCCGTCGATCTCGCCCACCCGGACACCGGCGATCCGGACGTCGTCGCCCTTCATCAGCCCGGTCGCGTCGGTGAACAGCGCCTTGTACGCCGTGGAGCCGCCGAACCGGAAGTTGCCGATGGTCGCGGCGAGCACTCCGGTCGCCAGCACCGTGACGACGATGAACACGATCAGCTTGACCAAGGACGACGTGGTCTTCACGACTGGTTCACCGCCGTCCCGCGGGCCATCGGCCCGAAGAGCAGGGTGGCGACGTCGGGGACGTCGCCGGCGGGGACGCCCATCTGCGGCGCGAGAAGGGCGTCGACGACGCCCTGCTCCTCGCGGGAACCGCTGGTGCCGCTCTGCGGGTCGAGCAGGAGCTGGGGGATCGCGCTGGCGCTCCCGTCGCCGTTCGTGCCGTCCCGGAAGTGGTTGCCGGGCCACGGCCGGGGCGGGTTCGGCACGCCGTAGCACTCCGGTCCCCGGTTCTCGCCCCAGGCGGGCTCGTCGCCCGGCTGGTAGCCGGTGCGCGCCCTGGTGACCTCGAGAGTGATGTGCAGCTCGCCGTTGGCGAAGGTCTTGCCGATGAAGTCGTCGGACTGCGCCAGGCCCTGCAGCAGGCACGGGTACTCCGGCGAGTACCGCGCAAGCAGCGCCAGTGTCGGGCGGCCGACCGCGGCGAGCTGGATGATCCGGTCGCCGTTCTCCTCCAGCAGCTGCCGGGTCGTCGTCGCGAAGCCCGCGGTGCCGGCGAGGAAGCCGGCGTAGACCTGCGACTTGTCCTTGATCGTGCTGGTCGTGACGGAGAAGTTGCGCAGCATCCGGACCAGGTCGGGGGCAGCGTCGGCGTAGATCTCCGAGACGTCCGCCAGGCCGACGAGGTCCTGCTGGATCGTGGGCAGCTCCGGGTTGAGACGCGTGAAGTAGTCGTCGACCAGCTCGAGGTTCTCCCCGAGGCGCTGGCCCCGGCCCTCGAGCGCGGTGGCCAGCGCGTTGAGCGTGGCGTTCAGCTTGCCCGGGTTGATGGTGCGCAGCAGCGGCAGCAGGTTGTCGAGGACCCGTTCCAGCTCGATCGCCGTCGACGTGCGGTCCTGGGTGATGACGTCGCCCTCGGACAGTCGTGCCTGCGCCGGCCGCGGCGGGATCTGCAGGTCGACGAACTTCTCGCCGAACAACGTCTTGGGCAGCAGCCGGGCGGTGACGTTGGCGGGGATCAACCCGACCGTCCGCGGCTGCAGCGCCAGGTCGACCGTGGCGCGCCGGCCGTCGGAGCTGACGCTGCGCACCTCGCCGACGATCATGCCGCGGAGCTTCACGTCGGCCGGCGGGGCCAGCTGGTTGCCCACCCGGTCGGTCTCCAGCGTCACGTGGACGACGTCGACGAACACCTTGTCGTAGATCGCGACGGTGAGGCCCACGAGCAGCGCGAGGACGACGAGGAACACCACGCCGTAGGTCCGCAGGAGCACTCCCTGCGTGACCTCGCGGCGTCTCGGCGCCTTCATCAGCACGGCGTCACCCGGCTAGTCGGACGGTGGTGGTGGCGCCCCAGATCGCGAGGCTGAGGAAGAAGTCGACGAGGTTGATGGCCACGATCGAGGTGCGGACCGCCTTGCCGACCGCGATGCCGACGCCGGCCGGGCCGCCCGACGCGGTGTAGCCGTAGTAGCAGTGGATCAGGATGATCACCACGGCGAAGACCATCACCTTGCCGAACGACCACAGCACGTCCCCCGGCGGCAGGAACAGGTGGAAGTAGTGGTCGTAGGTGCCCTTCGACTGCCCGTAGTAGCCGGTGGCGATCAGGCGCGTCGAGGCGTACGAGGACAGCAGCCCGAGCACGTACAGCGGGATCACCGCGACGAAGCCGGCGATCATCCGGGTCGTGACGAGGAAGGGCAGGCTCGGGATGCCCATGACCTCCAGCGCATCGACCTCCTCGCTGATCCGCATGGCACCGAGCTGGGCGGTGAAGCCGCAGCCCACGGTGGCCGCCAGCGCGAGACCGGCCACCAGCGGCGCGATCTCGCGGGTGTTGAAGTAGGCGGAGACGAAACCGGTGAACGCCGACGAGCCCAGCTGGTTGAGGGCCGAGTAGCCCTGCAGCCCGACCTCGGTGCCGGTGAAGAACGCGAGGAACGCGATGACGCCGACCGTGCCGCCGATGACGGACAGCGCACCGGTGCCGAGGCTCACCTCGGCGAGCAGCCGAAGGACCTCCTTCTTGTACCGGCGGATCGTCCGGCCGCTCCAGCCGATGGACCGCGCGTAGAACCGCAGCTGCCCGCCGAGGCCGGTCAGCCCGTCGTCGACCGTCTTGAACGGCTTCTTCAGCGTCGCCTGGATCGTCATCTGGTCACGCTCTTCCGGGGCCCCCGCGGGATCGTGAGCGCCCTGAGAGGCACCCGGCAGTGCCGGGCGCGCGCGAGCGATCTCGTGGGGAGCCTCATCCCAACTTCTGGGGGACGACCTGGAAGTACACGGCGGTCATCACGAAGTTGACGACGAACAGCAGCATGAACGTGATGACGACCGACTGGTTCACGGCGTCGCCGACGCCCTTCGGCCCGCCGCCGGCGTTGAGCCCCTTGTACGACGCGACGATCGCGGCGAGCGCCCCGAACACCAGTGCCTTGAGCTCACCGACGTACAGATCAGGGAGCTGCGCCAGCGCGGTGAACGACGAGAGGTACGCACCCGGCGTGCCGCCCTGGAGGATGACGTTGAAGAAGTAGCCGCCGCAGACGCCGACCACCGAGACCAGCCCGTTCAGCAGGACGGCGACGAGCATGGACGCCAGCACCCGAGGGACGACCAGTCGCTGGATCGGGTCGATGCCCAGCACCTGCATCGCGTCGATCTCCTCGCGGATCTTGCGGGCACCGAGGTCCGCGCAGATCGCCGAGCCGCCGGCACCCGCGATGAGCAGCGCGGTCACGATCGGGCTCGCCTCCCGGATCACCGCGAGGACGCTCGCCGACCCCGTGAACGACTGGGCACCGAGCTGTCGGGTGAGGTTGCCGAGCTGCAGCGCGATGACCGCGCCGAACGGGATGCTGACCAACGCGGTCGGGAGGATCGTGACGCTCGCGATGAACCAGCTCTGCTGGATGAACTCCTTGGTCTGGAACGGCCGGCGCGGCAGCTGGCGCATGACGTCGAGACCGAGCGCGAACAGGTTCCCGCTCTGCCGGAGTGCGCCAACGCCCGCATTCACCGGGGCCCCCGCGTCATCGTGAGCGCCAGCGAGCGATGTCGTGGGGAGCAGGTCATACGGCGCGCTCCGCGGCGTAGGGCAACGGCTCGTCGACCGGCAGCTGCTGACCGGTGTGCGGGGACGCAGGGGCCGCGGCCGGCTCCGCCCTTGTCGGCGCGACCGCGTGCTGGGACTCGAAGGAGCCCGGCGGCGGCGTGACGCCGTTGTCGCGGCACCAGGCGCCCGGCTCGCGCTGCGTCGAGCGGGCCTCGTTGTCGCTGGTCAGCAGCTGCAGCGGGATCGGCGGCAGCGGCGGGAGCTCGTGCCCCTCCGCCTCCTCCTGCGCCAGCTCGTCGGCGTCCTTCTCCTCGGCCATGCCGATCGGGCCCTGCCGCTGGGCGTTGAGGAACTGCCGGACCACGGGCTCCTCGCTGGACAGCAGCATCTCGCGCGGACCGAACATCGCCAGGTGCTTGTGGTAGAGCAGGCCGATGTTGTCCGGCACCGTCCGCGCCGTGTTCACGTCGTGGGTGACGATGAGGAACGTCGCCGAGATCGCGGCGTTGAGGTCGATGATCAGCTGGTTCAGGTACGCCGTGCGTACCGGGTCGAGGCCGGAGTCGGGCTCGTCGAACAGGATGATCTCGGGATCGAGGACCAGGGCCCGCGCCAGACCTGCGCGCTTGCGCATCCCGCCGGAGATCTCGCCCGGGAGCTTGCTCTCCGAGCCGAGGAGCCCGACCATCTCCATCTTCTCGAGGACGACCTTCTTGACCTCGGACTCGCTCTTGCGGGTGTGCTCGCGCAGCGGGAAGGCGATGTTGTCGTACAGGCTCATCGACCCGAACAGCGCGCCGTCCTGGAAGAGCACGCCGAAGAGCTTGCGCACCTCGTAGAGCTCGGCCTCCCGCAGCGTCACGAGGTCGCGGCCGTTGATGACGATCGAGCCGGCTTCGGGCTTGAGCAGGCCGACGAGGGTCTTGAGGAACACCGACTTGCCGGTCCCGGACGGGCCGAGCATCACCGAGATCTCGCCCGCGGGCAGCGTCAGGGTGACGTCTTTCCAGATCAGCGACTTGCCGAAGGACTTGGTCAGCCCTTCGACAGCGATCTCGACACCCAAGGGAACACACCTCATCGCCACGGCAGACGGCTTCCGAGGTGGCTAACGAGCGCGCGTCCGCCGGGTTACGCGCCGGTAGCCGCGGCCGGCAGGGGAGGGTGAGGGTCGGGAGGCAGAGCCGGCTGGTGTGCCGGGAGTCTGCGCCGCGGACGGCCGGCCGAAACGTCGCCGTCGTGGCCCCCGCCTGCCTCCGGCGCAGGGCAGAGCGCCCGGAGGAGGATGCCGCCCCACCCGCCGTCCGCGGGTGATCGTTTGCGACATGGCTCCCCGACACGCCGTGCTGACCCCCGGCGTGTCGGTGCCTGAGGTCGCAAACGATCTTCATCCTGCCGAGTCGGAGCGCTTGGAGAAGGGGGACGCCGCAGGGGCGGGGCACCCGGTCTCCCGGGTGCCCCGCCCCTGCGGGGTGGTGCGAGGTCCTGACTACTTGACGGACACCGTGGCGCCGGCGCCCTCGAGGGCGGCCTTGGCCTTGTCGGCGGCCTCCTTGGTGACCTTCTCCAGGACCGGCTTGGGGGTGCCGTCCACCAGGTCCTTGGCCTCCTTGAGACCGAGGCTGGTGAGCGAGCGCACCTCCTTGATGACCTGGATCTTCTTGTCGCCGGCGGCCTCGAGGATGACGTCGAACTCGTCCTGCGCGGCCTCCTCCTCGGCGGCACCGGCGCCGCCGCCGGCGCCGGGGGCGGCGGCCACGGCGACCGGGGCGGCCGCGGTGACGCCGAAGGTGTCCTCGAACTGCTTCACGAACTCGGAGAGCTCGATCAGGGTCATCTCCTTGAACGACTCAAGGAGCTCGTCGGTGCTGAGCTTCGCCATGGTGGCGGGTCCTTCCCTCTTGTTGTGCAGTCTGGTGGGTGCGGTACGGCCGGGCCGGTCAGGCCTCGGTGGTCTCCTCGGCGGCTGCCTCGGTGGTGGTGCTCTCCTCGGCAGACAGCCTCGGGGGCGGAGCTGTCGTCGGCCTCCGCGGCGGAGTCCTGCGCGGGCGCAGCCTCTGCCTCGGGCTCGGCGGCGGCCGGCGTCTCGACGACGCCCGCTCCACCAGCCAGGACACTGGGGTCCTGCTCGGCCTTCTGCCGCAGCGCGTCCAGGACGCGTGCGGTCTGCGCCAGGGGCGCAGCGAACAGGGAGACGGCGTTCTGCAACGACGCCTGCAGCGCGCCCGCCATCTTGGCGAGCAGCACCTCGCGCGACTCGAGGTCGGCGAGCTTGGTGAGCTCGGCCGGCGTGAGGGACTTGCCGTCCAGCACACCGCCCTTGATCACGAGGAGCGGGTGAGCCTTGGCGAAGTCACGCAGACCCTTGGCCGCCTCGACCGGGTCGCCCTTGACGAAGGCGATGGCCGACGGGCCCTGGAACAGCCCGTCGAACGCCGAGACACCGGCGTCCTTGGCAGCGATCTTGGTCAGCGTGTTCTTCACCACGGCGTAGGACGTGTCCGAGCCGAGCGACCGGCGCAGCTCCTTGAGCTGAGCCACGGTGAGCCCGCGGTACTCGGTGAGCACGGCCGCGCTGGAGCTGCGGAACTCCTCCGTCAGCTCGGCGACTGCGGCCGCCTTGTCAGGCCTCGCCATTCGTGGCCGGCCTCCTTCCGTCTCGTGCGCCGGGTGACTCCCCCGCAGATGCACGAACGCCCCGTCGCAGGCGCGACGGGGCGTGACGGTCGGCTCGCGAGCGGGCCGGACTGCTTCCCTGTACTGCACCTACGCGGGCCGCCCGCAGCATGCGGGGCCTTCGGCCGAACCCTTGCGGGAACGGCGACCGGCGGTCTGTGGCAGGGGCCAGCGTACGTGCAGGTCACGGCTGCGGCCAAATCGATGCGTCCGCCGGCACTCTCCCGAAGTCGTGTGGTGCCGCGGACCTCTCCCGCCGTCGTGGCCGATGTAAGAGCGGCAAAGACGCGGACGCCGACTTCGTGGGGGTTGCCCGCTGCCGGTCCCGGACCCTCGAGGGCGACAAATGATCACGGGACCGTGATCACGTGTCGCCACCCGTGGTGAACTCACCGCGGTTGGGTCATGTTGATCACGGGACCGTGATCATTTCGCCGTCAGGGACCGACGGAGAGCCGCCCGGCAGCGAGCGGCGTCCGCGTCCTTGCCGCTCTGAGCTCGGCGCACGACGGCGGGTCAGCAGGCATGGCTCTGAGCTCAGCCCCGGACGGCGGGTCACCGACCGTCAGGCTCTGACCCCAGCCACGACGGCGGTCAACGGGCCGTCAGGAGACCGACGGCCTCAGCCCTTGATGCGGTCGGAGTCGAAGACCTGCTTCGCCTTCGGGGCCGTGATCGTCACCGGCTCGCCCCAGCGCCGGTAGACGCCGGTGACGCTGTAGACGGCCTGGGTGCTGGGCACGTCGACGTGCAGCCGCAGCGGGAGACCGCTGCTGTCCACCCACAGCTGGTAGCGCAGGATGCGGACACCGGCGTCCAGCATCGCGCGGTACTGCGCGCGCACGGCGGGGTCCTGGACGACGGTGAGCGCCCGGCGCAGCGGCACGGTGGCCCGGTGCTCCGTGGTGGAGACGCCCTCCACGCTGTCCGGGCCGACGACCTCCACCCGACGGGCCGCGCGCAGCAGCCCGAGGCTCTCGCCGGGGTCGAACGCCGCGCGCAGCTGCTCGGCCATCGGCCCGAGCTCCTTGCCGAGCTTGGTCTTCGGGCTGCCCGACACCCGCAGCCACGGCTTGCTGCGGGGGATGCCCTTGGCCGGCGGGATGGCCAGGTAGACGGCGCCGGGCAGCAGGACGGCCCGGGTCTGGCCGGTGGAGTTGGAGCGCAGGTTCACGACGCCGTCGAAGGTCCGCGCCGGCTCGCCCCCCGCGAGGAACCGCAGGGTGGCGAACCCGGAGCGTGCCTCCCCGCCGCCAGCGGCGCCCGAGAAGGTGTACGTCGCCGTGCCCTCACCCACCATCCGGGCCGTGACCTCGGCGTACAGCGCCGTGCCGGAGACCGTCTTGAGCGCCGGCACCGGCGCTGCGGGCTCGCGTGAGCCCGCAGGGTCCAGCAACCAGCCGCCGGCCGCCAGCGCGAGCACGGCCAGCAGCGAGAAGACGACGAGACCGAGTCGTCTGCGCACTACGGCGTGGGAGCCGGCTCCGTGTCCTCGAGCAGGGCACGGGTGCGGTTCGGGTCGAGCTGGATACCGGGGCCCATGGTCGTGCTCATGGTGGCCTTGCGGATGTAGCGGCCCTTGGCGGCCGACGGCTTCAGCCGCAGGACCTCGTCGAGGGCGGCGGCGTAGTTCTCCACCAGCTGGGTCTCGTCGAACGAGGTCTTGCCGATGATGAAGTGCAGGTTCGCGTTGCGGTCGACCCGGAACTCGATCTTGCCGCCCTTGATGTCGGACACCGCCTTCGCGACGTCCGGGGTGACGGTGCCGGTCTTGGGATTGGGCATCAGACCGCGCGGGCCGAGGACCCGGCCGAGGCGGCCGACCTTGCCCATGAGGTCCGGGGTCGCGACGACCGCGTCGAAGTCGAGGCGGCCCTTGTTGACCTCCTCGATCAGGGCGTCGTCGCCGACGATGTCGGCGCCGGCGGCCGTGGCCTGCTCGGCACGCTCACCGGTGGCGAAGACCAGGACCCGGGCGGTCTTGCCGGTGCCGTGCGGCAGGTTCACGGTGCCGCGGACCATCTGGTCGGCCTTGCGCGGGTCGACGCCCAGGCGCATGGCGACCTCGACGGTCGCGTCGTACTTCGTGGTCGACGTCTCCTTGGCCAGCCGGACGGCGGCCAGGGGGGCGTACAGGGCGTCCGCGTCGATCTTCTCGGTCGCGGCGCGGTAGGACTTGCTGCGCTTCACTGCTGCTCCTGCGGTTCGGGTGAGCGGTCGCTCACCGGGGAGGCGTGGTACGTCGGGCCGCGCTCGGCCCTCCCACGGTCGTGCTGGTGGTGCTGGCTCAGCCGTGGCCCTCGACGGTGATACCCATCTGGCGGGCAGTGCCGGCGATGATCTTCTCGGCGGCGTCGAGGTCGTTGGCGTTGAGGTCGGGCATCTTGGTCTCGGCGATCGCGCGCACCTGGGCCTTGGTCAGCCTGGCGACCTTGGTCTTGTGCGGCTCGCCGGAGCCCTTCTCGATGCCCGCGGCGGCCAGGATCAGGCGGGCCGCCGGCGGCGTCTTCGTGATGAAGGTGAACGACCGGTCCTCGAAGACCGAGATCTCCACCGGCACGATCTGGCCGCGCTGCGACTCGGTCGCGGCGTTGTAGGCCTTGCAGAACTCCATGATGTTGACGCCGTGCTGGCCCAGCGCCGGGCCGACCGGCGGCGCCGGGGTGGCCGCGCCGGCCTGGATCTGCAGCTTGATGATCGCTGCGAGCTTCTTCTTGGGAGGCATTCCGGGTCCTTCGTTCCTTCTTCGGGTGGTGGTGCGCGCCCCGCTGCGGCAGCGGTGCGGCTGTGACGGGCTGCCGGACGGCTAGATCTTCTGCACCTGGTTGAACGAGAGCTCGACGGGAGTCTCGCGGCCGAAGATCGACACCAGCACCTTGAGCTTCTGCGAGTCGGCGTGGATCTCGCTGATCGACGCCGGCAGCGTGGCGAACGGGCCGTCCATGACGGTGACCGACTCGCCGACCTCGAAGTCGGCGGGGCGGGCCTCGACGACCTTCTCCTTCTTCTCCGTCTCCGGTGCGAGGAACTTGAGCACCTCGTCCAGCGTGAGCGGCGACGGGCGGTGGGTGTGGCCGACGAAGCCGGTCACACCGGGGGTGTTGCGGACTGCGCCCCAGGACTCGTCGGTCAGGTCCATCCGCACCAGGACGTAGCCGGGGAGGACGTTCTGCTTGACCATCTTGCGCTGGCCGTTCTTGATCACGCTCTCCTCGCGCTGCGGCACCTCGACCTGGAAGATGTAGTCCTCCATGTTGAGCGAGCTGGTGCGCGTCTCGAGGTTGGTCTTCACGCGGTTCTCGTAGCCGGCGTAGGAGTGCACGACGTACCACTCGCCGGGGGCGCGGCGCAGTGCAGCCCGCATCTCCTCGACCGGGTCGACCTCGTCCTCCTCGGCGGCAGCCTCGGCGGCAGTCGGTTCCTCGAACGCGGCCTCGACGACCGGGACGTCCTCAGCAGGCGCCTCGGAGGTGGTGTCGGCCTCCGCGGCGGGCTCGTCGGCAGCGGGCTGGTCCGCGGCCGACTCGTCGGCGGCCGGCTCGTCGGTGGTCGCGTCTGCCGTGCCGGTCGCGTCAGCGGTGCCGGTCGCGTCGGCGTCGGCGCCCGAGGGCTGGTCGCCCGGGGCCTCGGCTGCGGGCGACTCCTCGACGACAGCGGTCTCGGCGGCGGCCTCGGGGGCCTGCTCGTCGAGCTCCGGCGCGTCGGCGGCGCTGGTGGTCTCGGACACGGTGAGGGTCACTTCCTGACGGATCGGTGCGGGGTGGTGCGGAGGACGTGCGGGCGGCGGCTAGCCGAAGACCGCGAGGATCGCCTTGCTGAAGCCGAAGTCCAGCACGGTGACGTAGGCGATGACGACGAGCACGAAGACGATGACGACCGAGGTGTAGGTCACCAGCTCCTTGCGCGTCGGCCAGATGACCTTGCGCATCTCGGCGATGACCTGGCGGTAGAACAGCGAGGCCCGCTGCGGCAGCGGCTTGCGCGCCTCACGGTCCCGTGCGGGGGTCGGGTTCGCCCGCGTGTCTGTCACGTCTGCTCCACCTGTCGGTCGGTACGTCGCGCACGGCTGGTGCGCCTGAGGGACCGGCTCCGCCCGAGGACGGGGGCTGGTTCCTCGCAGGGCCGGAGGGACTCGAACCCCCAACCGCCGGTTTTGGAGACCGGAACTCTACCAATTGAGCTACGACCCTTCGGTGGCTCGCAACCGGCCTGCACGCGTGACGACGACCCGTTTCCGGGCGCGCTGGCGCGAGGGGCTCCTGGCCTCCGAAGGGCCGAGTCTACGCACAGGGAGCCGGGTCGGTCGAACCGGAGCGAGCGCTGCAGCCGTCCCCGACCGGCGGTCCCGGACGCCCCCGAACCGTACCGCCCGCTCCTCGGTCCGCCCCGGCGCCGGCCCCCCGCCGGGTGGGACGATGGCGCCATGACGACGCAGAGCCGGGTCTCCCGCCGTATCGGCGCCATCAGCGAGTCCGCGACGCTGGCGGTCGACGCCAAGGCGAAGGCCCTCAAGGCGGCCGGCCGGCCGGTGATCGGCTTCGGCGCCGGCGAGCCGGACTTCCCGACCCCCGACTACATCGTCGAGGCGGCCGCCGCGGCCTGCCACGACCCGCGGTGGCACCGCTACACCCCCGCCGGCGGGCTGCCCGAGCTCAAGGAGGCGGTCGCGGCCAAGACCGCCCGCGACTCCGGGCTGCAGGTGACCGCCGCGCAGGTTCTCGTGACCAACGGCGGCAAGCAGGCGGTCTACGAAGCGTTCGCCACGCTGCTGGACCCCGGCGACGAGGTGCTGCTCCCGGCGCCGTACTGGACGACCTACCCGGAGTCGATCCGGCTGGCCGGCGGCGTGCCGGTCGAGGTCATGACCGACGAGGACAGCGGCTACCTCGCCACCGTCGAGCAGCTCGAGGCGGCCACCACTGCTCGCTCGAAGGTGCTGCTGTTCGTCTCCCCGTCCAACCCGACCGGTGCGGTCTACTCCCCCGAGCAGGTCGAGGCGATCGGCCGGTGGGCGCTGGAGCGGGGCATCTGGGTCGTCACCGACGAGATCTACGAGCACCTCGTCTACGGCGACGCGCGGTTCGCGTCCATGCCGACCCTGGTGCCCGAGCTGGCCGACCGCTGCATTGTCGTCAACGGCGTCGCCAAGACGTACGCCATGACCGGCTGGCGGGTCGGGTGGCTCATCGGCCCCACCGACGTCGTCAAGGCCGCCACCAACCTCCAGTCGCACGCGACCTCCAACGTCGCGAACGTCAGCCAGGTGGCGGCACTGACCGCGGTCCGTGGCGACCTGTCGGCGGTGGCGGCCATGCGCGAGGTCTACGACCGGCGCCGGCAGACGATCGTGAAGATGCTGCGCGACGTGCCGGGGATCGAGTGCCCCGAGCCGTTCGGGGCGTTCTACGTCTACCCGTCGGTCAAGGGCGCGCTCGGCAAGGAGCTGCGCGGCCGGACCCCGACCACCAGCGCGGAGCTGTGCGAGCTGGTCCTCGACGAGGTGGAGGTCGCGGTCGTCCCGGGTGAGGCGTTCGGCACGCCGGGCTACGTGCGGATGTCCTACGCCCTCGGCGACGACGACCTGGTCGAGGGCGTCACCCGCCTGCACGAGCTCCTCGCCGAGGCTCGCTGAGCACGGCCCCGCCACCTAAGGTCAGAGCGGCCAGGACAGGGGCGATGCACGTGCGCGGGCCCCACCGTCGCCCACGCACCCGTTGGACAGTGATCGTTTGCGACCTCAGCCCCCGACATGCCGTGCTCACCCTCGGCGTGTCGGGGAGCCAGGTCGCAAAAGATCTTCTCTGGGTCACCGCCCGCTAACCTCCCGAGGCGTGAGCACGGGGCGGGATCTCGGGACGCTGCCCAAGGCCCATCTGCACCTGCACTTCACCGGCTCGCTGCGGCCGGCGACCCTGCGCGAGCTGGCGGCGGGGCACCGGATCCGGCTGCCCGACGTGCTCGACGAGGTGGACGGCGCGCACCCGCCGGAGCTGCGGGCCACCGACGAGCGCGGCTGGTTCCGGTTCCAGCGGCTCTACGACGCCGCGCGCTCGGTCGTGCGCAGCGAGGAGGACGTACGTCGGCTGGTCCGGGAGGCGGCCGAGGACGACGCCCGTGAGGGGTCCGGCTGGCTGGAGATCCAGGTCGACCCCACGTCGTACGCGCCGCACCTCGGCGGTCTCACTCCCGCGGTCGAGATCGTGCTGGACGCCGCGCGAGCAGCTGCCGAGGTCACGGGCACAGGGGTCGGGGTGGTCATCGCGGCGAACCGGACCCGGCACCCGCTGGACGCCCGCACGCTGGCCCGGCTGGCCGCGATGCACGCCGGCCGGGGCGTGGTCGGCTTCGGACTGTCGAACGACGAGCGGCGCGGCCGCACCGACGACTTCGCCCCGGCGTTCCGGATCGCCGCCCACGCCGGGCTGCTGTCGGTGCCGCACGGCGGCGAGCTCGGTGGCCCCGGCAACGTACGCACCTGCCTGGACAGCCTCGGCGCCGACCGGGTCGGCCACGGCGTCCGTTCGGTCGAGGACCCGGCGCTGCTGGACCGCCTGGCCGCGGCCGGCACCACGCTCGAGGTGTGTCCCGTGTCGAACGTCCGCCTCGGCGTCTACGCCAGTGCCGCCGACGTCCCGGTGCGGCGGCTGCGCGAGGCCGGCGTCGCGGTGGCTCTGGGGGCCGACGACCCGCTGCTGTTCGGCGCCCGGCTGCTCGCGCAGTACGAGGTGGCTCGCAGGGCGCAGGGCCTCGACGACGAGGCGGTGGCCGAGCTGGCGCGTTGCTCGGTGCGCGGCTCGGCCGCACCCGACGACGTGCGGACCCGGCTGCTGGCCGGCATCGACGACTGGCTGGCCGCCCCCCGCCGGCTGCGGTCGCGCACGGCTGATCGCCGTCGGCGGTCCGGTCAGAGCGCCTGGACAACTGGCAGGCCAGACCGCCGTCCGCGGCTGACCGGTCGCGGCGTGTCCTTCTCAAGTGGCCCCGCCAGAGGGTCGGAAAACGACCCCCGGGCGGGGCCACTTCGCTCACTCACGTCGTCGAGCCGCCGCGGGCGACGGCGACGGGGCCCGCGACCACCGCTCCCCTCAAGAGCGCACTGAGAGCACCCGGCAGAGAGCCGTCAGAGGCTGGCGCCGACCAGCAACGGTTCGACGGTCAGCTCCACGCCGAACCGGCGGCTGACGCCGTCGCGGATCTCGCGCGCCAGCGCGAGCAGGTCGTCGGCCGTCGCGCCGCCGCGGTTGGTCAGCGCCAGCGTGTGCTTGGACGACACCCGCGCGGCGCCGGTGCCGTGCCCCTTGCCGAAGCCGGCCTGCTCGATCAGCCAGGCAGCCGATGTCTTGACCCGGCCGTCGCGCTCGGGCCACCGAGGTGCCTCGTCCGGGAGCTGGTCGGCGTCGGCGGGGTCGAGCAAGGGATTCGTGAAGAACGAGCCGGCACTCCACGTGTCGTGGTCGTCGGGGTCGAGCACCATCCCCTTGCCGCGGCGCAGGTCGAGCACCGCCCGGCGTACGTCGGCAGCGGGCGCGCGGTCGCCGGGCTCGACCCCGAGCCGGCGGGCCAGCTCGGCGTACCGCACCGGCGCACCGAGGCGGGAGTGCTCGAGTGCGAAGGCGACGCCCAGGACGACGTAGCGGTCCGGGACGCGCTTGAAGGTGCTGTCGCGGTAGCCGAAGCCGCAGTCGTCGGGGCCGAGGTCGACCACGTCGTGGGTCGTCCGGTCCAGGACACGGACCCGCGCGACCGTCTGCGCCACCTCCTGCCCGTACGCGCCGACGTTCTGGATCGGCGCGGCCCCCACCCGGCCGGGGATGCCCGAGAGCGCCTCGAGGCCGGCGTAGCCCTCGTCGACGGCCAGGGCCACCGCGTGGTCCCAGTCGACGCCGGCCGCGATCTCCAGCGCGTGCTCGGCGTGCGCGGCGACCTCGACCCCGCGGGTGGCGACCTGCAGCACCGTGCCGTCGAACCCCGCGTCGGCCACCACCAGGTTGCTCCCCCCACCGAGCACGAGCAGCGGCTCGCCGCGCGCATCGGCCGCCCGGACGGTCTCGACGACCTCGTCATCGGTCTCGGCCACCACCAGCCGGGCCGCGGGTCCGCCGATCCGCAGGGTGGTGAGCCCCGCGAGGGGTACGCCGGTCTGCTCGCGCACGGGTCAGTCGAGGGCGACGACGGCCTGGGCGCGCCCGAGCACCTTGCTGCCGTCGTGGGTCGCGGTGAGGTCGACGCGGACCCGGCCGTCGTCCAGCAGCGCCGCGACCTTCCCCGTCACCTCGAGGGCCGCCCCGTTGTCGTCGTCCGGGACCGGGACGGGGCGGGTGAAGCGGACGCCGTACTCGACGACCCGCGCCGGGTCGCCGGCCCAGTCGGTGACGACCCGCGCAGCGAGCGCCATGGTGTACATCCCGTGCGCGATGACGTCGGGCAGGCCGACCGACTGCGCGACCCGCTGGTTCCAGTGGATGACGTTGAAGTCGCCGGACGCCCCGGCGTAGCGCACCAGGTCGGCGCGGGTGATCGTGAAGGTCTGCGACGGCAGCTCGGTGCCGACCTCGACGCCGGTGGGGGCCGTCATCACTCACCGCCCCGCACGACGAGGGTCGACCAGGCGGTGGCGACGTGCTCGCCCTCGACGGTGGCGACGTCGCTGCGCGACGTGACCATGTCGTGGCCGCCAGCCGACTTCACCGACTCCAGCGTGACCGTCACCGTGAGCACATCGCCGGCGCGCACCGGCCGGGTGTGGGCGAACCGCTGCTCGCCGTGCACCACGCGGCTGTAGTCGATCCCGAGCTCCGGATCGTCGATGAGCCGCCGCGACGCCTGGAAGGTCAGGACGAACGGGAAGGTCGGCGGCGCGACGACATCGGGGTGCCCGAGCGCCTTCGCGGCCTCGCGGTCGCGGTACGCCGGGTTGAGGTCGCCCAGAGCGGCCGCGAACTCCCGGATCTTCTCGACCCCGACCTCGTAGGGCTCGGTGGGCGGGTAGCTGCGCCCGGCGTACGACGGGTCGATCGGCATGCCAGGACCCTACCCAGCAGGCCCTGACGACGACGGCGGCCGCCGTCCCCGAGAGGGATCGGCGGCCGTGGCCGGTGTCAGTGCTTCGCGTCAGCGCGTCTCGCGGTGCACCGTGTGCTTGCGGTCCCGCGGGCAGTACTTCTTCAGCTCGAGCCGGTCGGGGTCGTTCCGGCGGTTCTTGCGAGTGATGTAGTTGCGCTCCTTGCACTCGACGCACGCCAGCGTGATCTTCGGACGGATGTCGGTCTGCTTGGCCACGGGTGGCGCTCCTCGCCTTGTGCCGACCGGCGGCGGCTGGTGCCGCACCGGCTGCACGCGCGGACGCGTGCGGGTCGAACGTCTTCGTGTACGGGTAGCGGAGGCCGGACTTGAACCGGCGACACAGCGATTATGAGCCGCTTGCTCTACCAGGCTGAGCTACTCCGCCGGGCCGGGCGCACCTCCCGGTGCGGGTGCACCGGGCGGGCTTCCGTCCAGAGCCCCCTTACGGAATCGAACCGTAGACCTTCTCCTTACCATGGAGACGCTCTGCCGACTGAGCTAAGGGGGCGCGAGCCCGACGAGGATACCGGCCTCCCCGGCTCGGCACCAATCCTCTCAGACGGCGCGATCTCGCGAAGCGCGACGACCCCCGGCCGAGAGCTCGGCCGGGGGTCGTCGTGGGGTGGCAGGTGAAGGATTCGAACCTTCGAAGGCATCGCCGACGGATTTACAGTCCGCTCCCATTGGCCGCTCGGGCAACCTGCCGGGCGTCCCGCTTCGGGACCCGGAGAGGATAGCGCGAGCTCCGCGCCGGCCGGGAACTCGCCCTAGTGCTTCTCGGTGTCGTCGCGCTGCAGCACCAGCGTCTCCTCGGCGCCCTCGCTCGCCCCGCTCTCGTCGGCGTCGTCGGGGACGTGCGAGTCCGTCCTGTCGCCCGGCCGTCCGGTCGGCGCATCGGCCGCCGTCGCCTCCGCCGGCCGGGCCTCCCGGCCCCGGACCAGGCCGGCCAGGCCGGCCACGCCGATGGCGACCATCACCAGCGGCAGCACCCAGCGGCCGTCGAAGTCCAGCTGCGAGGACTCGTCGAGCAGGTGGCCGGCCGCGACCGCGACGAAGACCAGCCCTGTCACCAGGGAGAACACGTCCAGCTCATGACGCCGCACGGCGCACCTCCAGGCTGCCGAGGCCCATCTCGGCGTCGATGACGAGGACGGCACTGCCGGGGGACGACCCCTCGGGCACGACGACGCGGTCGCTGAGGTCGGTCCCGTCGATGTCCTCCCGGTCCGGCAGCCGGAGGTCGCCGCCCTGCACGTCGGCGTTGACCAGCACCACCACGTCGTCCGGGACGACGATGGTCAGATCGCCGACGCCCTGGCGGACGTCGACCCGCAGGCGGCCGGCGTCGGTGAGGTCCAGCCGGGTCAGGTCGAGCTCCGCGTCGCCGATGCCGAGGCGGTACTCCGAGCGCAGGTCCGCGACCGTTGCCGGCCGCCAGGTGCGGTCACCGATGCCACCGTTCACCGGTACGTCGGGGACGACGGCCGCCGCTGACGCGAGCGCCGTGAGGAGCACGCCCCACACGACCAGGCTGCGCGCCCGGCCCAGGAAGGCGCCGACGACGAGACCGATGCCGACGACGCCCAACGCCGCGGCGAACACCACGCGGCCGGAGACGTCGTGGTCGGTGGCGGCGTTCCAGCCGACGAGGAGGCCCACCACGATCAGCGCGTTGCACAACGTCACCCGCCCGAGCACGGAACGCTCCTTGGGCGGTGCCGGCGGGGGCGGCGCCGGCGTCCAGACGGGGTAGGTCGGTCCGGCGGGCGGCGGCGCGACCGGGGCGGTCTGCGGCGCGAACGTCGCCGTCTGCGGTGCGAACGTCGCGGTCTGCGGCGCGAGCGGGGCGGGTGCCGGGGCGGCGTACGCCGTGCCGGTGGTCTGGCCGTAGGCGCCAGGTTCCGCGGGCGGCGGCACCGGGCCGTACACCGGCCCGGGCACCTGCTGCGGGTCGCGCTGGCCGTTGCGGAGCAGCAGCACGGCGGCCAGGCCGATCACGGCGAGCACACCGAGGCCGCCGACGCCCCAGCCGCTGTCGACCGTCGCGCCGATCGCGATGACGCCGGCGACGACCACGACCCCCAGCGCCAGGATGCTGCCCTTCGACCGGCTGGCGCGGCCGTTCATCAGGCGGCGGCCCTCGGACTCCGTCTCGCCCTCCTCGGGCACGAGCAGCCACCCGAGGGCGTAGAGGAGGATCCCGGAGCCGCCGAAGATCGTGAGGACGACGAACAGGATCCGGAAGACCAGCGGGTCGATGCCGGCGTACCGCCCGAGGCCGCCGGAGACACCGGCGACGTGCCGGTCCGTGCGGCTGCGGCGGAGGTCGGTGAGCGGCGGGTAGCCACGCCGTTCCTGGTGCGGGGCTGAGGTGGTGGTGTCAGTGGACATGTCCTCATCCTGGGCGCGAGCAGGCCGGCCGACATCCGGGAACAGTCCTGAGAGCACCCTGGCTGCACCCTGAGTCCGGCTCATGGGAAGGGTCGGGAGACATCCTGATGCCGCGGGGGTGCCCGGCGCGGGAGGATCGACGGGTGAGAACCCCCAGCCCTGCCGCCGAGCCTGCCGTGGGCACCGCCACGCCCCCGGGCGACCCGCGCGCCGAGTCGGGCCCGCCGCGGCTCTACCGCGGCACCGAGGGCCGGGTCCTGGCCGGCGTGGCCCGCGGCCTCGCCGACCACCTGGGCATCGACGTGCTCTACGTCCGGCTCGCCTTCGTCGTGCTGGCGGCGGCCGGCGGCGCCGGCATCGTGACGTACGGCCTGTTCTGGGTGTTCGCGCCCCAGAACCCGTACGAGCCTGCGGAGCCACGCAACCGCGAGCGCGACATCACGATGCTGCTGACGCTCGGCTCGCTCACCATCGGCGGGCTGCTGCTCCTGAACGCCATGGGCCTGGGCATCGGCCCGGGTCTCGCCGTGCCGCTGGTCGCCGTGGGGCTGGGCGTCAGCATGCTGTGGCGCCAGGCGGACGACGACCAGCGCGAGCGGTGGCGGGCGCGCACCGGCACGCACCGGCTCACCGGCGCGGCCCGGGCCGGCATCGGCGTGGCCCTGGTCCTCCTCGGGGCCGGTGCGATCCTCGTCGGCCCGGCCGACCTCAACGGGACCGGCGGCGGCCTGGTCGCCGCGCTGATCGTCGCCACCGGCATCGCGCTGGTCAGCAGCCCGTGGTGGGTCCGGATGGCTCGCGACCTCAACGCCGAGCGCAACGCGCGGATCCGCGAGCAGGAGCGGGCGGAGGTCGCCGCGCACGTGCACGACTCGGTCCTGCACACCCTCACGCTCATCCAGCGGCACGTCGACGACCCGCGCGAGGTGGCCCGCCTGGCCCGGGCGCAGGAGCGCGAGCTGCGGGGCTGGCTCTACCGGCCGACCACCGACTCGACGCTGGCCCTCGCCGCGGCGCTGGAGGCCGCGGCGGCCGAGGTCGAGGACGCGCACGGCATCGCCATCGAGGTGGTCGTCGTCGGCGACTGCCCGCTCGACGACCGCCTCGCCGCCCTGCGCGACGCCGCCCGCGAGGCGCTCGTCAACGCCGCGAAGTACGCCGAGGGCGCGGCGGTCTCGCTGTACGCCGAGGTGGAGCCGGACCAGGTCACGGTGTTCGTCCGGGACCGTGGGCCGGGCTTCGACCTGGACGCCGTCCCCGAGGACCGGCTCGGGCTGCGCCAGTCGGTGCGCGGCCGGATGGACCGCAACGGCGGCGCCGCCGTCGTACGGTCGACACCCGGCGAGGGCACCGAGGTCCAGCTGGAGATGCCCCGGCAGAGGAGCGCGACGTGACCGACGACCAGCACGAGACCCCACCCGGGGCGCCCGCCGAGGCCGCCCCGCGCGGTCCGGTGCGGGTGGTCCTGGTCGACGACCACCGGATGTTCCGCTCCGGCGTGCGTGCCGAGCTGGGTGACGCCGTCGAGGTGGTCGGCGAGGCGGAGGACGCGCAGCAGGCGGTCGCGGTCATCACCGCGACCCGGCCGGACGTCGTGCTGCTCGACGTCCATCTCCCCGGTGGCGGCGGCCGGGCGGTGCTGCAGGAGCTGGTCGGGCAGCTGACGGAGGTGAAGTTCCTCGCGCTGTCCGTGAGCGACGCGCCCGAGGACGTCATCGCGGTCATCCGCGGCGGCGCCCGGGGCTACGTGACGAAGTCCATCACCGGCCCGGAGCTGGCGGCTGCCGTGCACCGCGTGGCCGACGGCGACGCGGTCTTCTCGCCGCGGCTGGCCGGCTTCGTGCTGGACGCGTTCGCCGCCACCACCGACCTGGCCACGGTCGACGAGGACCTCGACCGGCTCTCGCAGCGCGAGCGCGAGGTGCTCCGGCTGATCGCCCGCGGCTACACGTACAAGGAGGTGGGCAAGGCGCTGTTCATCTCGGTGAAGACCGTCGAGACCCACGTCTCCGCGGTGCTGCGCAAGCTGCAGCTGTCCAACCGGCACGAGCTCACCCGCTGGGCCAGCGCCCGCCGCCTGGTCTGACTCAGCAGCGGAGGTCGCCGTCCAGGCCGTTGGGGGCGAGGAACTGCGTCATGCGGACCCGGCCGCCGGTGAAGGACCACGCCGGCTTGCAGCGGCTGCGCGCGGTGGCGGCCGACCCGACCCCGGCGTACCAGACCGGCGCCCGGTCGAGGCTCGCGCCGCCGGTGATCCGCTCCCACTGGTGCGCGGTGCTGTACACGCCGACCACGCGGACGCCGCGCTTGTGCAGGGCGCGGGTCATGCCGGCCAGCACCGCCGTGTCGTTGCGCAGGTACTTCGGGCGCTCCCCGTACTCCAGCGACTCCCACGTGTTGTGCATCTCGACGTCCAGCCACCAGGTCGACCGGCGTACGTCGGGAGCGCCCACCGACAGCGCGGCGGCCCGGGCGCGGGCGAACGCGTCCTTCGCGGCGTTGACGCCGTAGTCGAACGCGCAGCCCGCGGAGTCCGGCTTCGCCCGCGAGCAGACCTGCGGCTTGCGCTGGCCGATCGGCCAGTGGTCGGACAGCTTCGGGCCGGGGTTCGCGGTGTTGGCGTAGTACGCCGGGCGGCCGAACTGGTGCGCCCAGGCGACCTGGTCGGCCAGGCAGGCGTTGACGTCGAAGGGGCGCCCACCGTCGACGCCGACCACCGCGAAGTCGGCGGAGGTCGGCAGCACGCTGCCGCACTGGGGGTACGACACGTCGAAGCCACGCTCGCGGGCGCTGAAGGTCGGGCCGGCCGGCGCGGCGGCCGCCCCGGCCGAGGGCGCGGGGCCGAGCAAGCCGGCGACGAGCGCGGCCGTCAGCAGGGCGGTCGGCGCCAGGCGGCGCAGGACGTGCGAAGTCATGGTGTGGTCTCCCCCGTGTAGTGCGGAAGTCCGGGACCCTATCGGGGCGACGTGAACCGGCCGCAACGTCGGATAGCGTGCGGGCATGGCTGACTCGTCCTTCGACATCGTGAGCAAGGTCGACCACCAGGAGGTCGACAACGCGCTGAACCAGACCGGCAAGGAGATCTCGACCCGGTTCGACTTCAAGAACGTCGGCGCCTCGATCAAGTGGTCCGGCGAGTCGATCCGGATGGAGGCGAACAGCGAGGAGCGGGTCAAGGCGATCCTCGACGTCTTCGAGACCAAGCTGATCAAGCGCGGCATCTCGCTGAAGTCGTTGAAGAAGGGCGAGCCCACGCTGTCCGGCAAGGAGTTCTACCTCGTGTGCGACATCGAGCAGGGCATCTCCACCGAGAACGCCAAGAAGGTCTCGAAGATCATCCGCGACGAGGGCCCCAAGTCGGTCAAGGCCCAGATCCAGGGCGACGAGCTCCGGGTCACCTCCAAGAGCCGCGACGACCTGCAGGCGGTGCAGGCGCTGGTCAAGGGCGCCGACCTCGACTTCGCGGTGCAGTTCGTCAACTACCGCTGAACCCCGTGATCATGAAGGTTCCTGCACGCACTTGCGTACAGGAACCTTCATGATCACGAGGGTGTGTGGGGGGTTGACCCTCGACCTGGTCGAGACACCACGGTGAGCCGGGTGGAGAGCGACCTGCTGGGCATCGGCGAGATGTCACGGCGCAGCGGCCTGACCGTCAGTGCGCTGCGCTTCTACGACGGCGCCGGCCTGCTCGTGCCGGCGTACGTCGAGCCGGCGTCCGGTTACCGGCGCTACCGCGACGACCAGGTGCCGACTGCCCGCGTGCTGGCCAACCTGCGCCGGGTCTCGATGCCGCTGCCCGAGGTCGGGCGCGTCCTCGACGCGGCCACGCCGGAGGCGGCGGCCGAGGTCCTCGACCGGCACCTGCGCCGGCTCGAGGACGGGCTCGTCGACGCCCGGCAGGTGCTCTCCCGCGTCCGCTCGATCCTCGACCTCCGGGAGCCCGGCATGTCCACGTCCACCACCACCGTCCCCGCACACGACCTCTCCGCGGCGTGGGACGCCGTCCGGTTCGCCGTCTCGGCCGACCCCGAGCTGCCCGCGCTGCACGGCGTCCTCGTGGAGATCGGAGCCGGCGCAGTCCGGCTCGTCGCCACCGACCGCTACCGGCTGGCCGTCGCCGACGCCGGCGGCACCGTGTCCGACCCGGAGGTCGCGGTGCTCGTGCCCGCGACCTTCCTCCACGACGTACGACGGGTGCTGGCCGACGCCGAGCAGGTCGAGGTCCGAGCCACGTCGACCGGGCTCGAGGTCGTCGTCGACGGCGAGCTGCTCGCGAGCCCCGCGCTCGCTCACGACTTCCCGGCGTACCGCGGACTGCTGCCGGGCCCGCGCGAGCACCGGGTGGAGCTCGACGCGGCCCGGCTGCGGGCCGACCTGCCCGACGCGCCGGGCACGGTGCACCGGCTCGTGCTCGACGGCGACCGGCTGGTCGTCGGCGAGGACGGCGACGGCGACCTGGTGGTCGGCGTCGACCCGGCGTTCCTCCTGCAGGCGCTGTCCGTGGGCGACCGGCTGGTGCTGGAGCTGGACGGACCGGTGTCGCCGCTGGCGATCCGGGCGGCTGACGGCGCGGACAGCCCGTTCTCACTGCTGATGCCGGTGCGCCTGGACGCCTGACAGACGTCCAGGAAGCTCACAGGTAGGGGGAGCAACCCTGGCCGGGTGCCGCACGTTGTCCAGGGCGTGCGACGGCTGAGTCCCCCTCTCGTCGTCGCCCTGGTCGCCCTCGTCGCGAGGCTCGCACCTGTCCTCCGCGGCGGGGGTCTGACCGGGATCCTGGCGTATGACGACGGCGTCTACTACTCGGCGTCCGACGCGCTGCTGTCCGGCCGGCTGCCGTACCGCGACTACCTGCTGCTGCACCCGCCGGGCATCACCCTGGTGCTCGCGCCGTTCGCGGCGCTCGGCCGTCTCGTGGGCGAGGACCCCATCGGCCTCGCCGCCGCCCGCCTCGCGTTCATGGCCATAGGTGCGGCGTCGGCCGTGCTGGTGTGGGCGGTCGCCCGGCGAGTCTCCCCGCGCGCCGGGCTGGTCGCCGGCCTCGGGTACGCCGTCTGGCAGCCGGCGGCGTACGCCGAGCGGACGACGCTGCTCGAGCCGCTGGTGAACCTCGGTCTGCTGGCCGCGCTGGTCCTGCTCGGTGCCGGTCCCGCGACCCGGCGGCGGGTCCTGCTGGCCGGTGCCGCCCTCGGTCTTGCGGTCGCGGTGAAGGCATGGGCGGTCGTGCCGCTGGCGGTGCTGGCGCTGTGGCTGCTGCGCCGCGACGGCCGGCGCTCCGCTGCCGCCTTCCTCGCCGCCGGTGTCGCAGCCGCCGCGGCGGTCTGCCTGCCGTTCCTCGTCCCGGCCGGCCCGGCGATGGTGCGGATGGTGGTGCTCGACCAGCTCGGCCGGCCGTCCAACGCCGTCCCCGTACCGGTGCGGCTGGCGAGCATCGAGGCCGTGCACCTGTCGCCGCGCGTGCTGACCGGCGGCACGGCCGCGCTGGTCGTCGCGCTGGCGCTGGCCGTGGCCGCCCTCGCCGCGCTGCTGGCCTGGCGGGTGCCGGCGGCCCGGCCGTGGGCCGCACTGCTCGGCGCGCAGGGCGGGCTGCTGCTCACCAGCCCGTCGTACTTCGCGCACTACGGCACCTACGTCGCTCCGGCGCTCGCGCTGCTCGCCGGGACCGGCGCCGACGCGTTCCTCAGCGCCGTCGTCGACCGCAGCACGCACCCCTGGGCGCTCCGCCCGCTGGTGCCCGCGGTCGGGCTGGTCGCGCTCGCCGTCCTGTCCGTCCACGTCGTCACCCAGCCGGAGGGACGACGAGTGCCCGCGCGCACCGCCGTTGACGCCCTCTCCGGCGTGCGCTGCGTGGCCGCCGACAGTGCCGCCGCACTGGTCACCGCCGACGTGCTCAGCCGCGACCTCCGCGACGGCTGCCGGCTGGTCGTCGACGTCACCGGCCTCACGTACGACCAGGACCCGGGCGACCTCGGCGCCGGGCCGACGCCGCGCGAGCGCCGCCGGGACCTCGAGTGGCAGGCGTCGGTGGCGCGGTACTTCGCCGGCTCCGGCGCCGTCGTGCTCGACCAGTGGCGCCACGACGGGCTCGACGCCCGGCTGCTGGCCGGGCTGGAGCGTCGTGACGTCGAGCTGGGCAAGCCGTCGTACCGCGTCCTGGTGCCTGCGTCCTAGGTGGGCACGCGGCTCAGCGCTGGTAGCCGGCCATCTGCTCGAGGCGGGCGATCCGCTCGGCCATCGGCGGGTGGGTGGAGAACAGGTTCGCCATGCCCTGGTTGCGGAACGGGTTGGCGATCATCAGTGCGCTCGTGGTCTGCAGGGCCGGCTCCGGCGGCAACGGCAGTGCGCGGGTCCCCGCCTCGAGCTTGCGCAGCGCACTGGCCAGCGCCAGCGGGTCGCCGGTGACCTGGGCACCGGAGGCGTCGGCCTGGTACTCCCGCGACCGGCTGATGGCCATCTGGATCAGCCCTGCCGCGACCGGTCCGAGGATCAGGACGGCGAGCGCCCCGAGCGGGCCGGGGCCGTCGTCGTCGCTGCCGCGGCCGAACGGCACGAGGTAGGCGAGGTAGCCGAGGTACATCACGACGCTCGCGAGGCCGGCCGCCACCGACGAGATGAGGATGTCGCGGTTGTAGACGTGCGACAGCTCGTGGCCGAGGACGCCGCGCAGCTCACGCTCGTCGAGGATGCCGAGGATGCCCTCGGTGCAGCAGACCGCGGCGTTGCGCGGGTTGCGACCCGTCGCGAAGGCGTTGGGCGCGTTGGTCGGCGAGACGTACAGCCGCGGCATCGGCTGACGGGCGGCGGTGGAGAGCTCGCGGACGATCCGGTACATCGCCGGCTGCTCGGCCTCGCTGACGGGCCGGGCCCGCATCGAGCGCAGCGCGAGCTTGTCGCTCATGAAGTACGAGACGCCGTTGACGCCGAGCGCGATCAGGAAGGCGATCGTCAGACCTCCCGAGCCGCCCAGCCAGCTCCCCGCCAGGAGGATCAGCCCGGTCATCAGGGTGAGCAGGACGGCGGTCTTGACGCCGTTGGCGTGGCGGTGCACGGGTCTCTCCTCCCGGGTGGTCGTCATCGGGTCGAACGGCTGCGCCGTGGTCGACGTTCCCGCTACGCCGTCAGCCGAAGCGCAGCACCAGCCCCGGTGCCACCGAGAGCCACACCGCGGCGCCGAGCGTGATGCCGACGGCCAGGCCGTCGGACCAGGAGATGCGGTACGACGGCGGCCGGCGCGCCACGAGTGGTGCGGACGTAGAGCGAGGCGGCCCAGGACAGGTAGTAGGCCAGGCCGATCACGACGTTGACGGCCATGACGACGGCCAGCCAGCCGAGTCCCTGGTCCACCGGCGCCCGGAAGACGACCACCTTGGCGAACAGGCCGAGCAGTCCCGGGGGCAGGCCCGCCAGGCAGGCCAGCGCGAACGCCAGCGCGAAGGCCGTCAGCGGCTCGGTGCGGCCGAGCGACCGGTAGTCGAGCAGCAGGTTCGCCGGCCGGTGCCGGCCGACCAGGGTGACCACCGAGAACGCGAGGAGGTTCATGACGCCGTACGCCAGCACGTAGGTCACCGTCGCCGGGAGGACGTCGTCGACGTGGCCGACCGACGCGGCACCGAGCGGCACCAGCATGTAGCCGGACTGCGCGATGGAGGACCAGGCCAGCAGCCGCACGGCCTGCTTCTGCCGCAGCGCTGCGAGGTTGCCGACGGTCATCGTCAGCGCGGCGAGCACCGCCAGCGTCGGCCCCCAGACGTCGGCGTACGGCGGGAAGGCCCGGGTGAGCAGCAGCGCGAGCCCGACGAAGCCGGCGGCCTTCGACACGACGGAGAGGTACGCGGCGACCGGCACCGGCGCGCCCTCGTACGTGTCCGGCGCCCACACATGGAACGGCACCGCGGCGACCTTGAAGCCGAACCCGGCGATGGCCAGCACGACGCCGAGGACGAGCACCGGCTGCCGGCCGCCGGGGTCGTCGAGCGAGGTGGCGATGCGGTCCAGGAACACCTGCCCGGTAGCGCCGTAGACCAGGCTCAGGCCGAACAGCATGACCGCGGTGGACACCACGGAGACGAGGAAGAGCTTGAGGGCCGCCTCGCTGCCGCGGCCGTCGTAGCGCCGCAGCGCGACAAGGGCGAACGCCGGCAGCGACACCACCTCGAGGCTCACGACCATGGTGAGGATGTCGCGGCTGGCGGCCAGCGTCATGGCGCCGGAGACCGACGCGAGCAGCAGGAACCAGTACTCCCCCGGCGGGATCTTCGCCAGCCGGACCGTGTCGAGCGAGAGCAGCACGACCACCGCGGCGCCGGCCAGCACCAGTGCCTGGAACACGAGGGTCAGGTCGTCGACGACGTACGAGCAGGACTCCAGGACCAGGCCGTCGCCGGGCACGCAGAACGTCTCCCGCCGGTCACCGACGAGCGGCATGAGCAGGGCGAGCGCGCCGAGCAGGCCGATCCCGGCCAGCCAGCCGGTGACCTGCCGGCGCGCAGCCGGGAGGAAGGCGTCGAGCACGAGCAGCAGAAGCGCGAGCACCGCCACGAGCAGCGGCGAGGCGACCGCCAGCCAGTCGACCGGCTGCACCGAGGTCGGCATCAGCCTCCCCCCGCCAGCAGCTGGCGGACCACCGGCGTGGTCGCGTCCAGCAGCCAGCCCGGCCAGAGGCCGAGCACGACGACCAGGACGACCACCGGCGACCAGACGGCCAGCTCGTGGCCGCTCGCGTCGCGAAGCAGCACGGCCTCCTTCCAGGCCTGGAACGACGTGCCCTGCGCGACCCGGCGGACGACCTTGACGAAGTACGTCGTCGTGAGGACGACTCCGACGCCCGCCAGCGCCATCAGCAGCAGGTAGTAGCCGCGGGACAGCGCCGGGTCGGGCTGGAAGGCGCCGAGCAGGACGAGCATCTCGCCCCAGAAGCCGGCGAGGCCGGGCAGCCCGAGGCTGGCGACGGCGGCGAACGCGAGCAGGCCGCCGAGCCGCGGGGTGCGCTCGTAGAGCCCGCCGCCCAGGACGTCGATGTCCGCGGTGTGGTGGCGGTCCTTGATGGCGCCGACGAGGAAGAACAGCAGGCCGGTGATGAGGCCGTGCGCGATGTTGGCGTACATCGCGCCGTTGATGCCGACCGGCGTCAGGGTCGAGATGCCCAGCAGGACGAAGCCCATGTGGCCGACGCTGCTGAACGCGATCAGCCGCTTGAGGTCGCGTTGCGCGAGGCAGGCCAGCGAGCCGTAGAGGATGCCGACCACGCCGAGCGCACCGAGGAACGGGGCCACCGCCTCGGCGCCCTCCGGGACCACCGGCAGCGCGATCCGGACGAAGCCGTAGGTGCCCATCTTCAGCAGCACGCCCGCCAGCAGGACCGAGCCGACGGTCGGCGCTGCCGTGTGCGCGTCGGGCAGCCACGAGTGCAGCGGCCACATCGGCGTCTTGACGGCGAGCCCGAGACCGAGGGCGACGAACGCGAGGACCTGCGTGGTGCGCCCGAGCCCGGCGCCGCCGCGGTCGGCGAGCTCGACCAGGTCGAACGTGCCTGCCTTCAGCCCCACCAGCAGGATGCCGAGCAGCATGACCGCGCTGCCGAGCAGCGTGAAGAGGATGAAGACGTTGGCGGCTCGGACCCGGCCGCCCGGCACCTTGTCGTCGCCCCATTGCGCGATGACGAACCACATCGGCACGAGGACGACCTCGAAGAAGACGAAGAACAGCAGCATGTCGAGCGCCACGAAGGTGCCGAGCATGCCGACCTCGAGCAGCAGCAGCAGGCCGACCAGCGCCCGCATCCGCTGGGCCTCCGGCCGGATCCGCAGCAGGTAGACCGTGCACAGCAGCACCAGGAAGGTCGTGAGCAGCACCAGCGGCGCCGACAGGCCGTCGAGGCCGAGGTGGAACCGCAGCCCGAGGTCCGGCACCCACTCGACATCGGTCTCCGGCGACGCAGCGGTGGCCCACACGGAGACGGCGAACGTCAGGATGCTGACAGCGACGCCGAACGGCACCGCGACCCGCTCGCCCGACGCGCCGGGCAGGAGGAGCAGTGCCAGCGCGGCGGCCAGCGGCAGCGCGAGCAGCAGCGGAAGCAGGACGTCGTTCATGTCAGCACCATGACGCCGGCGGCGATGAGCAGCACTCCGGCGAGCAGGCCGGTGAGGTACGCCGTGACGTTGCCGCCCTGGGTCCGGGCTACCAGCCCGGCCAGCGAGCGCGCACCGCGACCGGTGCCGGTGACGCCACCGACCACGACGTCGTCGTCGAACCGGCGGACGGCTCGGGCCGCGACCCGCACCGGCCGAACGACGGCGCGGTCGTAGAGGTCGTCGACGTAGAACGCGTGCTCCAGGGCGGGCCGCCAGCGCAGCGCGGCAGTCGGGTCGGCCGCCCGGTCGCGCCTCCAGACCAGCCAGACCGCCAGCGCGCCGACCACCGCGAGCCCGACCGACAGCACCGAGGTCACCAGTCCGACGTGCAGCTCGGTCTGCGCGACGCCGGCGCCCTCGCGCAGCCCCGGCGCCGCCTCGCCCACCGGGGCGAGCCATTCCGGCAGCCAGGCCGACGGCAGCCCGGCGAGCCCGAGAAGCGTGGCCGGCACTGCGAGGACGACGAGCGGCCAGCGCATCGCCGGCGACGACTCGTGCGCCGCGACGGGGCTGCGGGCCTCGCCGAGGAAGGTCATCAGCCACAGCCGCGCGACGTAGGCCGCGGTGACGCCGGCGGTGACCAGCCCGACGACGAGCACCAACCAGCCGGTCCACGCGTGCGCCGCGCCCTCGTGGTGCAGGGCCGTCTCCTCGGCCGCGCCGAGCACCGCCTCCTTGGAGAAGAAGCCGGCGAACGGCGGGATGCCGGCCAGAGCGGCCAGCCCGACGGTCATCGTCACGAAGGTCACCGGCATCAGCCGCCGCAGGCCACCCATGTCAGGCATCAGGTTGGTGCCGACGGCGTGGATCACCGAGCCGGCTGCCAGGAAGAGCAGCGCCTTGAACGCGGCGTGCGTCAGCAGGTGGAACGTCGACGCCAGTGCGGACCCGACCGACAGGGCGGCCAGCATGTAGGCGAGCTGGCTGACGGTGGAGTAGGCGAGCACCCGCTTGATGTCGTCCTGCGCCAGCGCCGCCAGCGCGGCACCGAACATGGTGAGGCAGGCGATCAGCGCCATCACGGCCAGCGTCGTCGGTGACAGCAGGAACACGTCGTAGAGCCGGACCACGAAGTAGATGCCGGCGGCGACCATGGTGGCGGCGTGGATCAGCGCACTGATGGGCGTGGGGCCGGCCATCGCGTCCGGCAGCCAGGTGTGCAGCGGGAACTGCGCCGACTTGCCGACCACGCCGCAGAGCAGCAGCAGGGTCGCCACTGTGGTCGTCGTCCCGGACACGTTCAGCAGGACGTCGCTGGGCACTCTGCCGTTGAGCACCGCCGCGTTCGCGACGATCCGATCGATGCTGAACGTGCCGAAGGCGTGGCCCATCGTGAAGATGCCGAACAGGAAGCCGACGTCGCCGAGCCGGGTGGTGACGAACGCCTTGACCGCACCGGCCCGAGACCCTTCTTGCTCCCAGTGGTGCCCGATGAGGAAGTACGAGCAGACGCCCATGACCTCCCAGCCGACGAGCAGCACGAACAGGTCGTCGGCGAAGACCACCAGCAGCATCGCGGCGGTGAAGAGCGACACGAGCGCGGCGTACGACGAGTAGCGCGGGTCGCCCTTGAGGTACGCCGTCGAGTAGACCTGCACCATCAGCGCGACGATCGTGACCGCGACCGACACGACGGCGGCCAGCCCGTCGAGGCGCAGGTCGAGGCCGAAGGTCAGCCCGCCGCCGAGCGGCACGGTGTCGAGGCTCGACCGATCCACCAGCCCGTCGGTGGTGACGACACGGCCGGTCATGACGAGAGCCGCCACCAACGAGACCGCGGTGCCGGTGACTGCGACGGGGACGACGACCCGGGGCCGGAGCCGGCCGCCGAGCAGGCCGACCACCGCCGCCACGAACGGCGCACCGATCGCGAGGTAGACCTGGGTCACGGCACGGGCTCCTCGACGGCGGCGCCACGCCGCTCCGGCTCGGGGTCGTGCAGGTCGTCGAGCAGGTCGAGCTGGGTGGTCTCCCGGTTGCGGAACACCAGCAGGACGATGGCCAGCCCCAGCCCGACCTCGGCGGCAGCGATCGTGATGACGAACAGCGTGAAGACCTGCCCGGCCAGCAGCTCGTCGCGCAGCCACACGTCGAAGGCGACCAGGTTGACGTTGACGGCGTTGAGCATCAGCTCGACCGACATCAGCACCAGGATCGCGTTGCGCCGCGCGAGCACGCCGTAGACGCCGATGCAGAAGAGCAGCGACGACAGCAGCAGCGGCATGAGCAGCGGCATCAGTCGCGGCCCTCCGCGACCGAGGTGTCCCCGACCTCGTCCGCACCGATGTCACGGCGGGACAGCACGATCGCGCCGACGAGCGCTGCGAGCAGCAGCACCGACAGCACCTCGAACGGCAGCACCCAGGCCCGGAAGATGGCTGCCCCCGCCGAGGCCGTCGAGCCGCGGACGTCGTCGTCGCCCAGCTCGAGCCGCTCGCCGTGGAAGGCGTCCACCACGGTGGCGACGACGACCGCGGCCAGCCCGGTGGCGATGACCGCGGCGAGCACGCGCTGCAGCGGGGGCGCATCGAGGTCGGCGGAGACCCCGATCGGCGCCCGGGTCAGCATGAGCCCGAAGAGCAGCAGCACCACGACCGCGCCCACGTAGATGAGGACCTGCACCCACGCGACGAACTCGGCGGACAGCAGCAGGTAGCAGCCGGCGACGGCACCGAGGCAGACGACCAGCCACAGTGCGGCGTGCACCAGCTGGCGGGTGGTCACCACGAGCAGGCCGGACCCCAGCGCGACCACGCCGAGCAGGCCGAACAGGACCTCGACGACGCTCACGCCTGCTCCGTGCTGTCCGCGGCCTTGAAGGCGGCCTCGACCTCCTTGGCGCGCGCGCCGTGGTCGTCGTGCGCGGGCGGCGCCGGGACGGTGCGCATCCACTCGCCCAGCCGTTCCTTGCCGTGCATGAGGTCGCGGATGTCGAGCTCGGCGTACTCGAACTCCGGCGACCAGAACAGCGCGTCGAAGGGACACGCCTCGATGCAGATGCCGCAGTACATGCACAGCGAGAAGTCGATGTCGAAGCGGTCGAGGACGTTGCGCTGGCGCTCGCGGCCACCGGGCGGCGCCGGGATCGTCTCCTTGTGCGAGTCGATGTAGATGCACCAGTCCGGGCACTCGCGTGCGCAGAGCATGCAGACGGTGCAGTTCTCCTCGAGCAGCGCGATGACGCCGCGGCTGCGGGGCGGCAGCTCCGGCTTCACGTCGGGGTACTGCTGGGTGACCGACCGCCGGCTCATCGTCTTCAGCGTCACCGCGAGGCCCTTGGCCAGGCCGGCTCCGGGAACGTTCACAGGGCCACCGCCACCACTCCCGTCAGGGCGAGCTGGGCGAGCGCCACCGGCACCAGCCCCTGCCACGCCAGTCGCTGCAGCTGGTCCTCGCGCAGCCGCGGGTAGGACACCCGCAGCCAGATCACGAGGAACGACAGCACGAACGTCTTCGCCAGCGTCCACACCGCGCCGACGGCGCCCCACAGCACGTCGTCGAACGGGCCCTTCCAGCCGCCGAGGAACAGCACCGTCGTCAGCGCGGAGAGCACGACGATGCCGGCGTACTCCGCGAGCAGGAACAGCGCGAACCGCAGGCCGGTGTACTCGGTGTAGGCGCCGAAGATGATCTCCGAGTCGGCGACCGGCATGTCGAACGGCGGCCGCTGCAGCTCGGCCAGCCCGGCGACGAAGAACACCACGGCACCGGGCAGCTGCCAGAGCAGCCACCACGGCTCCCACTGCTCCACGATGCCGGTCAGTGACAGCGTGCCGGCGGCCATCGCCACCGACGCGGCGGCGAGCAGGAACGGCAGCTCGTACGCCATCAGCTGGGCGGCGCTGCGCAGTCCGCCCAGCAGCGAGAACTTGTTCGCACTCGCCCAGCCGGCCATCAGCGAGCCGAGCACGCCGACGCCCATCACGGCGATGACGAAGAAGATGCCCGCATCCAGCTCCTGGGCGACCCAGTCGGGCGCGAGGGGGATCGCGACGAGCACGACCAGGTAGGGGATCAGGGCGACGGCCGGCGCCAGCTTGAACACCGTGCGGTCGGCCGCCGCCGGGACGATGTCCTCCTTCTGCGCGAACTTCACACCGTCGGCGACGAGCTGGGCCCAGCCGTGGAACCCCCCGGCGTACATCGGGCCGACCCGGCTCTGCATGTGCGCCATCGCCTTGTGCTCGGCCTGCCCGACGAGCAGCGGCAGGGTGAGGAACGCGCCCAGCACGAGCACCAGCCGCAGCACCACCTCGAGCACCTCGGTCACCGCGGCCCCCACACCTCGGGGTCGGGGACGCCGGGTGGCCGGGTCTTGCGCCGGCTGGGCGAGCTGTGGGCGTCGCCGTCGGACTCGCCGGGCTCCTTGGCGCCCGGCCAGGCCTTGGCGGCCCGGGCCGCGAGCACGAAGTCCTTGCGCAGCGGGTGGCCCTCGAAGCCGTCCGGCAGCAGCAGCGGCACGAGGTTGGGGTGGCCGGTGAACTCCAGCCCGAACATCTCGAACGTCTCGCGCTCGTGCCAGGACGCGCCGGAGAACACGGCGGTGGCCGTCGCCAGGGCCGGCTCGGCCGCCGGCACCCGGGTGCGGATGAGCAGGTGCGCGTGGTCGGTCAGCGACCAGAGGTGCACGACGACGTCGAAGCCGGGGTCGGGGTCGGCGTCCAGCTGGTCGACCGCGGTGAGGAAGTCGAAGTAGCCGTAGCCGAGCTCGTCGCGGGCGACCGTGAGCGCCTCCACCCAGGACTCACGCGGCACGTCGACGGTGTCCTGCCCGTACGCCGAGTCGACGGAGCCGCGGTCGCCGTACCGGCCGGCCAGGGCCTGGGCGGAACCGTCGGGCGGAGTCGCCTCACTCATCGTCGACCCGCACCGACCGGATCGGGCCGCGCGGGGCGTGCGCCTGGTAGCGGTCGCCCAGCGACTCGGCGGCGATCTTCTCCTGGAGCTTGAGGATGCCCTGCAGCAGCGCCTCGGGCCGCGGCGGGCAGCCCGGGACGTAGACGTCGACCGGGATGATCTGGTCGACGCCCTTGGTGACGCAGTAGGAGTCCCAGTAGGGACCGCCGGAGTTGGAGCAGGCGCCGAACGAGATGACGTACTTGGGCTCCGGCATCTGCTCGTAGAGCCTCTTCACGGCCGGCGCCATCTTGTCGGTGACCGTGCCGCTGACGACCATGAGGTCGGCCTGCCGCGGCCCGGGCGCGAACGGGATCACGCCGAGCCGGATGAAGTCGTGCCGGGACATCGAGGAGGCGATGAACTCGATGGCGCAGCAGGCGAGCCCGAAGTTGAAGACCCAGAGGCTGTAGCGGCGGCCCCAGTTGAGCACCAGCCGCATCGGCTCCGGGGCGTGCCGTTGCAGCGCACCCAGCTCGGGCCGGCCGACCGATGGCGTCGGGAGGTCCACCGTCATGGGGTTACTTCCATGCGAGGACGCCCTTGCGCCAGGCGTACAGGAGGCCGACGCCGAGGAAGGCGAGGAAGACGAACATCTCGACCAGCGTGGTCGCGCCGTAGCCGGGGGCGGCGAAGACGGTGGCCCACGGGAACAGGTAGAGCGCGTCGACCGCGAACACGACGTAGAGGTAGGCGAAGACGTAGTAGCGGATGTGGCTCTGGGCCCAGCCCTCGCCGACCGGGTCGACGCCGCACTCGTAGGTGACGGTCTTGTCGCCGCCGGGGATCGCCGGACGCAGCAGCCGGTTGGCCGTGAAGGCCACCGTGACGAAGGTGATGCCGACGAGGAAGAGCAGTCCGACGACCCCGTAGCCGCCGTAGAAGCCCTCCATCGCGCCTCCTTGATCGTGCCCGCTGGGAGCCTAGTGGGTGGGGGTACGGCGGGGACCAGCACCGCGGCTGCGCCGTCCCTGGTGATCCACAGCTGACCTGACCCGCCGTCGTGGCGCGGGTCGGAGCGGCTTCGGAGGAGAAGGCGGCTGAGCGCCTGCCCAGCTCTCCCGCCGTCGCCCGCAGAAGATCGTTTGCGACCTGGCTCCCCGACACGCCGGCGCTAGTCGCGGCGTGTCGGTGACGGAGGTCGCAAACGATCTTGATCGGCGGGTCAGCGGCCGACGGCGGGTGGTGGGCACCTGGCCGCCGCCCGTGTCCAGGCTGCTCTGACCTGCACGCTCACACCGGCGGAACCCATCACCACGCCTGCAGCACCCACCACTCGCTCAGGCCTCCAGCAACCGTGTGAGGCAGGCCTCATCTCCCGCGGGGCGAACC
This sequence comes from uncultured Actinomycetota bacterium, assembly GCA_963746175.1. Taxonomy (GTDB): domain Bacteria; phylum Actinomycetota; class Actinomycetes; order JACCUZ01; family JACCUZ01; genus CAVVAH01. The sequence goes on from CAVVAH010000004.1 coordinate 450,795, forward strand.
TACGGAGTCGTAGGGTGGGAGCGTGGCCAAGGACGTCCTGCAGCTCGACCGGGTGATCATCCGGTTCGCCGGCGACTCCGGTGACGGGATGCAGCTGACCGGGGACCGGTTCACGACCGAGACGGCGTCGTTCGGCAACGACCTGTCGACGCTGCCGGACTTCCCGGCGGAGATCCGGGCACCGGCGGGGACCCTGCCCGGGGTGTCGGCGTTCCAGCTGCACTTCGCCGACCACGACATCATGACCCCGGGCGACCGGCCGGACGTGCTGGTGGCCATGAACCCGGCGGCGCTCAAGGCCAACATGGGCGACCTGGAGCGCGGCGCCGACATCATCGTGAACACCGACGAGTTCACCAAGCGCAACCTCGTCAAGGTCGGCTACGCGGCCAACCCGCTGGAGGACGGCTCGCTCGAGGCCTATACCGTCCACGCGGTCGGCCTCACGTCGATGACGGTCGAGGCGCTCAAGGGCATCGACATCACCAAGAAGGAGGCCGAGCGGGCGAAGAACATGTTCGCCCTGGGCCTGCTGTCGTGGCTGTACAACCGGCCCACCGAGGGCACGGTGAAGTTCCTCGAGGCGAAGTTCGCGCGCAACCCGGAGATCCTCAAGGCCAACCTCACGGCGTTCCAGGCCGGCTGGTCGTTCGGGGAGACCACCGAGGACTTCGCGGTCTCCTACGAGGTCAAGCCGGCCCGGCTGCCCGGCGGCCGCTACCGCAACATCTCCGGCAACCTCGCGCTGTCCTACGGCCTGGTCGCCGCGTCGCAGCGCAGCGGGCTGCCGCTGTTCCTCGGGTCGTACCCGATCACGCCGGCCTCCGACGTGCTGCACGAGCTGTCCAAGCACAAGCGGTTCGGGGTGCGCACCTTCCAGGCGGAGGACGAGATCGCCGCGGTCGGTGCGGCGCTGGGCGCGGCGTACGCCGGGTCGCTGGCGGTGACCTCGACCTCCGGCCCCGGTCTGGCGCTCAAGGCCGAGACGATCGGGCTCGCGGTGTCCCTCGAGCTGCCGCTGATCGTCATCGACGTGCAGCGCGCCGGCCCCTCGACGGGGATGCCGACCAAGACCGAGCAGGCCGACCTGCTGCAGGCGATGTTCGGCCGCAACGGTGAGGCGCCGGTGCCGATCGTGGCGCCGCGGTCGCCCGCCGACTGCTTCGACACCGCACTGGAGGCGGCGCGGATCGCCACGACGTACCGCGTGCCGGTGATCCTGCTCTCCGACGGCTACCTGGCCAACGGCTCCGAGCCGTGGCGGATCCCCGAGGTCGGCGACCTGCCGGACCTGCGGGTCGAGTTCGCGACCGAGACCAACGCCGAGGAGGACGACGGGAAGGGCGGCCGGCGCGCCGTCTACCACCCCTACGTGCGCGACCCGGAGACGCTCGCGCGGCCGTGGGCGGTGCCGGGCACCGCGGGGCTGGAGCACCGGATCGGCGGCATCGAGAAGGCCGACCGCACCGGCAACATCTCCTACGACCCGGCCAACCACGACTTCATGGTCCGCACCCGGCAGGCGAAGGTCGACGCGGTCGCCAAGACCATCCCGCCGCTGGACGTCGAGGACCCCAGCGGCCGCGCGCGGGTCCTGGTGCTCGGCTGGGGGTCCACGTACGGCCCGATCGGCGCGGCCTGCCGGCTCGTGCGCGCTGACGGCGTCGAGGTCGCCCAGGCGCACCTGCGGCACCTCAACCCGTTCCCGGCCGACCTCGGCGACGTGCTCGCGAGCTACGACAAGGTGCTGGTGCCGGAGATGAACCTCGGCTACGGCTACGGCGGGCAGCTCACGATGCTGCTGCGCGCGAAGTACCTGGTCGACGCCATCGGCTACACCCAGGTCCGCGGCCTGCCGTTCAAGGCCCAGGAGCTGGCGAACGTGATCGTCGGAGTGAGCGAGGACCTGCGGTGACCGACCACGCTGACCACGCGGACCAGCCGGCCAACGGTGCCGCCGCACCGGCGGGCTACCGGTCGCTGGACCTGGTGCCGAAGGCCCGCGGCCCCCAGTCGGCCAAGGACTTCAAGACCGACCAGGAGGTCCGCTGGTGCCCGGGCTGCGGCGACTACGCGATCCTCGCCGCGGTGCAGTCGTTCATGCCCGAGCTCGGGCTGGCGCGGGAGAACATCGTCTTCGTCTCGGGCATCGGCTGCTCGTCGCGCTTCCCGTACTACATGGACACCTTCGGGATGCACTCCATCCACGGCCGGGCTCCCGCGATCGCCACCGGCGTCGCCGCGTCGCGGCCGGACCTGTCGGTGTGGGTGGTCACGGGTGACGGCGACGCGCTGTCGATCGGCGGCAACCACCTGATCCATGCGCTGCGCCGCAACGTCAACCTCAAGATCCTGCTGTTCAACAACCGGATCTACGGCCTGACCAAGGGCCAGTACTCCCCCACGTCCGAGCTCGGGAAGATCACCAAGTCGACGCCGCTCGGCTCGCTCGACGCGCCCTTCAACCCGGTGTCGCTCGCGCTCGGCGCCGAGGCGACGTTCGTGGCCCGGTCCGTCGACTCCGACCGCAAGCACCTCACCTCGGTGCTGCGCGCCGCGGCAGCCCACAAGGGCACGGCGCTGGTCGAGATCTACCAGAACTGCAACATCTTCAACGACGAGGCGTTCGAGCCGCTCAAGGACCCCGAGACCCGCGACGACTTCACCATCCGCCTCGAGCACGGCCAGCCGATCCGCTGGGGCCGCGACGGCGAGCACGGCGTCGTCCGGTCCCCCGACTCCTCGCTCAAGGTCGTCGAGGTCGCCGACGTCGACGAGTCCGAGGTCGTCGTCCACGACGCCCACGCCGATGATCCGTCGCACGCGTTCGACCTCTCCCGGCTGGCCGAGCTGTCGCTGGCCCGCACCCCGATCGGCGTCTTCCGCGACGTCGACCGCCCCGTCTACGACGAGATGATGGCCGACCAGCTCGTCCGCGCCGCGGAGACCCAGGGCGGCGCGGACCCAGATGCCCTGGGGTCGCTGCTCACCGGCAGCGACACCTGGACCGTCAGCTGAGACAGCAGTCAACTGCCTGGACACTCCTGTCGGCAGGGACGTACCGTCCCTCGGGTGACGGACCTGCGGCGCGGTACGGCGTTCGGCGCCGCGGCGTACCTGATCTGGGGGCTCTTCCCGCTCTACTTCCCGCTGCTCGAGCCGGCCGGCGCGGTGGAGATCATGTCGCACCGGATCGTCTGGTCGCTCGTCGTGGTGGCCGGCCTCCTCGCGGTCACCCGGAGCTGGGCCTGGGTGCGCCCGCTGCTGTCCGATCGCCGGACCCTGGCGGCGATGACGGTCGCCGCGGTGCTCATCGCGGCCAACTGGGCTCTCTACATCTGGGCGGTCAACTCCGAGCACGTCGTCGAGACCTCGCTCGGCTACTTCATCACGCCGGTGGTGCTCGTGCTGATCGGTGTCGTCGTGCTGCACGAGCGGCTGCGTCCGGTGCAGTGGGCGGCCATCGGGCTCGGGACCCTGGCCGTGGTGGTGCTCACGGTCGACTACGGCCGGCCGCCGTGGATCGCGCTCGGTCTGGCCGGGTCGTTCGCGACGTACGGACTGATCAAGAAGCGGGTCGGTGTCACGGTCGGTGCCGTGCAGTCCCTCACGGTCGAGACCGCCGTGCTCGTGCTGCCGGCGCTCGCCTACCTGCTGACCCTCGAGAGCCGTGGCGACGGGCACTTCGGTCACGTCGGCGTCGGGCACAGCCTGCTGCTGGCCAGCGCCGGGGTGGCGACCGCGGTGCCACTGCTCCTGTTCGCGTCGGCCGCGCGTCGGGTGCCGCTGTCGACCCTGGGGCTGCTGCAGTACCTCGCGCCGGTGCTCCAGTTCCTCATCGGAGTCCTGGTCTACGACGAGCCGATGCCGGCGTCGCGGCTGGTGGGGTTCGCACTCGTCTGGGTGGCCCTCGTCGTGCTGTCGGTGGACGGCGTGCGCAACGCCGGCCGCAACCGCCGCGCGGCGCGGGCCGAGCTCGTCTCGACCGAGCCGGCCCGCGCCTGACGGGAGCTACATCGGGGCGAGCTCGAAGACCTCGACGGCGAAGCGGCCCTTGCCCTCGGTGAGGAACGGGTGCTTCTCGGTCAGCGCGACCGCGGCGGCCAGGCTGTCGGCCTCGACGATCGAGTAGCCGTTGAGGTCGCCGGCGTCGCGGGTCTTGCCGTCGTCAGCGATCGCGGTCCGCGCGCCGAACGGGTTGCCGACGGCGACGATCGCGGGGCCGGCGGCCTCCATCCAGGTGTTCCAGGCCGCCATGACCTCGGCACCCTGCTCGGGCGTGAAGTCCTCCATCGGTGTCGCCGGACCGCGGTACAGGTAGATGAACTGGCTCATGTCGGCCGTCTCCTCAGGGGTAGGAGGCCCGTCCGCCGCCCGGTGCGGCGTCTCCGTCGTCCTCCGACCTTCCGACGAACGGCAGCCCCGCGGATCGACAGCGTCAGCCGACCAGGGCGTCGAGTGCGGCATCCACATCGGCCTCGGTCGAGTAGAGGTGGAACGACGCCCGCAGCGCACCTGCGCGCACGGCGGCACGGATCCCCGCCCGCTCCAGCCTCTCGGTGGCACCTTCCACGGTCGTCGAGACGATCGCCGTGCCACCCGGCGGGAGACCGAGCCCGGCGCGGAACCGGTCCGCCAGCGCCACGTCGTACGCGTGGATCTGCTCGACCCCGATCTGCTCCACCAGCTCGAGCGCCGGCGCTGTCCCGACCCAGCTGAACCAGGCGGGGCTCACGTCGAACCGGCGGGCGTCGGTGGCCAGCCGCAACGGCGGGCCGTAGTACGACGTGTGCACGTCGGCACCGGCGTACCACCCGGCGTTCAGGGGCCGGAGCCGGTCCCGCATCCGGTCCGACAGCGCCAGGAACGCCGAGCCCCGCGGCGACATCAGCCACTTGTACGCCGAGCAGGCGAACGCGTCGACCTCGCTCGCGTCGGTCGGCAGCCACCCGACGGCCTGGCTGCCGTCGACCACCACCAGCGCGTCGACGGCGCGAGCGGCGGCCACCAGGTCGGCCAGCCGGGCGACCTCGCCCGTCGAGGACTGCACGAGGCTGACCGCGACGACCGTCGTCCCCGGCGTGATGGCATCGAGCAGCCGGTCGGTGGGGACGGTGACCACCTCGACGCCGCGGTCCTGGTGCACCAGCCACGGGAACAGGTTCGAGGTGAACTCGACCTCGGGGACGACGACCCGCGACCCGTCGGGCAGCGCCGCAGCGACGAGCCCGAGCAGCTCCGAGACCGTCCCGCCGATCGCGACCTTGGTCGGGTCGACGTGCACCAGCCGGGCGAACGCGGCCCGGGCCCGCTCGCTCGACTCGCCCCAGGGCTCCCAGCTGTCGCTGCCCCGCCGCCAGGTCTCCAGCGCGCGCTGCAGCTCGTCCCAGGCCGGCCGCGGCGGCAGGCCGTAGCTGGCGGTGTTCAGCCACCCGGGCTGCGGGTCCCAGAGCGGACGTGCCTCGGCGAGCTGCATGCCTCGATCCTGCCCTGAGCGACCACCACCCGGGGTCGCTGCCTCAGCGGAAGGCGGCGACGACGTCGGCCATCCGGTCGAGCGAGGTCGGGTCGGCGAGGTCGGGCAGCCGGACCATCACCTCCGCCACCCCGGCCTCGGCGAGCTCGCGGAACCGGCCGACCTGGTCGGCGACCGTACCGGCGTTGACCGACACCGCATAGGTGTCGGCGCTGCGGCGACGGGGTCGACGGGCCTCGACGAGCTCCGCGACGTGGCGGTCGTCCCGGCCCACGAGGACGGTCGACAGGTGCGTCAGCTCGACCTCGGCCGGGTCTCGGCCGACGTCGGCGCAGTGCGCGCGCAGCACCTCGCCCTTCCGGCGCACGACGTCGAGACCGCCGAGGACGTTGGCCGCGTCGGCGTACTGGGCCGCGAGCCGGAGGGTGCGCCGTTCGCCGCCGCCCCCGAGGACGATCGGCACGTGCTGCTGGAGCGGGCGCGGGTAGCAGAGCGTCTCCGTGACGTCGAGCACCCGGCCGCGGAACGGCTTGCTGCCGGGTCCCCACATCACGGGCAGCAGCTGCAGGGCGTCCTCGAGCAGCGCGTAGCGGTCGCGGGTCGGCGGGAAGTCCCAGCCGTACGCCCGGTGCTCCTCGGCGTGCCAGCCGAGCCCGACCCCGCACACAGAGCGGCCACCGCTCAGCACGTCGAGCGTGGCGACGATCTTCGCCAGGTGGGCGACGTTGCGGTAGGTGATCCCGGTGACCAGCGTCCCGAGCCGGACCCGTTCGGTGCAGGCCGCGAGGTACGCCAGCGTCGTCCAGCTCTCCAGCATGTCGTCGAACGGCCGGCCGACCTGCGGGATCTGCCGGAAGTGGTCCATGACGTAGACCGCGTCGAAGCCGGCAGCCTCCGCGGCGGCGGCCACCTCGCGCAGCCAGTCGCGGCTGCCCGCCGCGCCACCGGGTGCGACGAACTCACCGAGGTGCAGGCCGAAGCGCAGCCCGGTCGGGCGCTCGGCCTGCCGGCGTACGGCCGCGGCAGCTCGCGCGAACGGGGCGGCGACGACCCGCACCGGGTCCGGCCGGAGCACCTGGTCGAACCCCTCCTCCGCCAGACCGTCCCGCACGGCGGGCCAGGCCTTGAGCTGGGCGGCCAGCACGTCAGCCGGGATGCGTTTCGCCCGGGCGCGGTTGCGCTCGCGACACTCCGCGGGCGGGGTGTCGAAGGCGACGGCGACCACCGGCATGCCGTGTGCGCGCGCGAGGTCCCGCCACGCCGTACGCCGGTCCCGGTCCAGGCCGAGGGTGTCGACCACGGTCGTCAGCCGGCGTCCGACGCGCAGCCGGACGATGTCGTCGAGCAGCGCGAACGCGTCGGTGCTGGCGGTGACGTCGTCCTCGCCGGCCCCTACGACCGCGCGCAGCCGGTCGCTGGACACGACGGCGTCCGGGGCGAAGTGCTCCGCGGCCCAGCTGGACTTGCCCGCCGCGCCCGGCCCGACGAGGACCACCAGGCACGGAGCAGGCAGCTGCACCGCCTCCGGACCGGTCGACGCCACGACGCGCCGTCAGCCCGCATCGATACGGGTCGCGACGGGGGTGCCGAGCTCGACGGTCCGCCCGACCGTGCAGAGCCGGTCGTGCGAACGCTGCACGGCGTCGGGCAGCACCGTCCGCGCCGCATCGCCGAGCTCGCCGGGCGGGAACTCGACGCGAAAGGTCACGGCCAGGTTCGTCAGCCGGTTGCCGCTCTCGTCGCGGACCTTGTCGGCCTCGACCTGGACCTCGAAGGCCAGCGGTTCGGCCCGCCGCGACGTGAGGGCGTCGACGTCGGCGGCCGTGCAGCTGCCGAGGGCGACCAGGAGCAGCTCGCTCGGGGTGAATCCCTCGCCGTCGCCGGTGCCCACCGCCAGCCGGCCGCCGCGCAGGTTGGTGGCGTGCAGGACACCGTGCGGGCCACGGGCGACGGTCACGGTGCGGTAGGTGGTGGCAGCCATGCGCGCGAGGCTGCCAGACCAGGGCCGGGTCCGCGAGTGCCCACCCGCCACGTCCGCCACGGCCCCCCGCGGCCGACGTCTACACTCCGCAGGTGGACATCCTGCAGCGCAACAACGTCGTGGTGTCCGGTGTCCCGGACGGTCCGGCCCTGGTGTTCGCCCACGGCTTCGGCTGCGACCAGAACATGTGGCGCTTCGTGGCACCCGCGTTCGAGGCCACCCACCGGGTCGTGCTCTTCGACCACGTCGGTGCAGGCCGCTCGGCGCTCGCCGCCTACGACCCGGCGCGGTACGCGACGCTCGGCGGCTACGCCGACGACGTCGTCGAGGTGCTGGCGGCGCTCGACATCACGGACGCGACGTTCGTGGGCCACTCGGTCAGCTCGATGATCGGCGTCCTCGCCGCGGCGCGCGCACCGGGGGTGGTCGGACGGCTGGTCCTCGTCGGTCCGTCGCCCCGCTACATCGACGACGACGGCTACACCGGCGGGTTCACCCAGGAGGACATCGACGGCCTGCTGGACTCGCTGGACAGCAACTACCTCGGCTGGTCCGGGGCGATGGCGCCGGTCATCATGGGCAACGCCGACCGACCCGAGCTCGGGACCGAGCTCACCAACAGCTTCTGCCGGACCGACCCGGAGATCGCGCGCCACTTCGCCCGGGTCACGTTCACCTCGGACAACCGCGCCGACCTGGCCGGCGTGTCGGTGCCGACCTTGGTGCTGCAGTGCTCGGACGACGTCATCGCACCGGAGGTCGTCGGCCACTACGTGCACGAGCACATCGCCGGGAGCACCCTCGTGCGGCTCGCGGCCACCGGGCACTGCCCCAACCTGAGTGCCCCCGAGGAGACCACGGCGGCCATCGCCGAGTTCCTCGCCGCCCCCGTCACGGTCTGACACCCGGTCTGTCGTGGACGACAGCGCGGGCGAGCAGGCCGCGGAGCAGCGGGCCACCGTCCGCCAGGCGGAGACCGCCGAGGACCTGTTCGAGAACGCGCCGTGCGGCTACCTGTCCGCCTACGCGGACGGCCGGCTGGCCCGGGTCAACCAGACCTTCCTGACCTGGACCGGCTACTCCCGCGACGAGCTGGTCGAGCACCGCAGGTTCCGGGACCTGCTGGCTCCGGGCAGCCGGATCTACCACGAGACGCACGTCGGACCGCTGCTGCGGATGCAGGGCGTCGTACGAGCGATAGCGATGGACCTGCTCCTCGCCGACGGCAGCCGGCTCCCGGTCCTCGTGAACTCGCAGCAGATCACGGACGACGACGGCGCGGTGATCGGCGTCCGCACCTCCGTCTTCGACGCCAGCGACCGGCGCGAGTACGAGCGAGAGCTCCTCGCCGCCCGCCGCCGGGCCGAGCAGGCGACCGCCTGGGTGACCGCGGTCGAGCAGGTCGTCGCCGGGCTCGCGGCCGCGTTCACGGTCGACGAGGTGTGCCGGGTCGTCGCGGCCGCCGGTCCCGACCTCTTCGCGTCGACGGCCAGCGGCGTCTGGGTGCAGACACCGGGCGACAGCGGCTGGCGGTGGGCGGGTGCCGGGACCGGTACCGCGGCGGGGTCGCTGCCGGCGGCGGCACCGGACGACCTGCCTGCCATCGACTCGCTCCGTGCAGGCACGGTCGTCCGCAGCGACGGGTCCGCGGCCGAGGACGCGGTGCGACGTCGGCTCGGCCGGCCCGCCGGCGTCCTGCTGCTCGCGCCGCTGGTGGCTGCCGAGCACACCGTCGGGGTTCTCGCCGTGGTCGCCGCCGACGACTCGGCCGGGCCGGACGAGATCAGGCTGCTGAGCACGCTGGGGCGGCAGGCCGGGCAGGCCCTCGACCGGGCCCGGCTGTCCGACCAGCAGCGACGGGTGGCGACCACGCTGCAGCAGAGCATGCTGCCGTCGCAGCTGCCCGAGGACCCGCGGCTCGGGCTGTCGGCCTGCTACCGGCCGGCCGACGACGGCATGCAGGTCGGCGGTGACTGGTACGACGCCTTCTTCCTCGACCACGACCGGATCGGCCTCGTGGTCGGCGACGTCGTCGGTCGTGGCCTGCACGCCGCGGCCGCGATGGGCCAGCTGCGCAGCGCGGTGCGCGCGCTCGCCGCCGTCGACGCCGGACCCGCGCTGCTGCTGACCCGGCTGGACTCGTTCGTCGAGGGCGTCCCCGCGGCGCAGACCGCGACGCTGGCGTACGCCGAGATCGACCTGCGCGACGGGTCGGTCGTCTACGCCTGCGCCGGGCACCCGCCGCCGGTGCTCGTCGACGCAGCAGGCACGGCGACCCAGCTCTGGGGTGGCCGCTCGACCCCGCTCGGAGCGCACTTCGGGGTGCGGGCCCGGACCCAGGCGACCACCGTCCTCCAACCGGGCAGCCGGCTGGCCCTGTACACCGACGGGCTGGTGGAGCTGCGGGACACACCCCTCGACGAGAGCATCGAGAACCTCGCGCGCGTCCTCGGCGACTGTGCCGGCCGCCCCCTGCTCGGGCTGGCCGAGGCGGTCGCCGACGCCGTGCTCGGGCCCGGGCCGACCGGGGACGACGTCTGCCTGCTGACGGTGGCCTACGAGGACCGCCCCACCTTCGCGCACACCCTGCCGGGTGACCTCGCCCAGGTGCCCGTCGTCCGGACCGCACTCGACGACTGGCTGACGGCCCAGGGCGTGACCGGGGAGGACCACCATGCCGCCGTGCTGTCCTGCTCCGAGGTGGTCGCCAACGCCATCGAGCACGGGTGCGAGGGCGACCCGGAGTGCCTCGTCGAGGTCCTGGCCACGCTCGGCCCGGAGGGGCTGGTCCTCCAGGTGCGCGACCGGGGACGGTGGCGACCGGTGGGCCCGCCCGGCGACCGTGGCCGGGGACTGCGCATCGTGGGCTCGCTGATGGACCACGTCGGGGTGGAGAAGGGGCTGGGGACCGTGGTCACGATGCTGCGCAGGACCCGGCCCGCGGGGGCTCCATGAGCGCGGAGGAGCTGGTCCATGTCGAGCAGCGCGACGGCGTCGTGATCGTCCGGGTCACCGGTGACGTCGACCTGTCGAACGCCGCGCAGGTGGAGGCGGCGGTGCTCGCGGCCGCCACGACGAGCCATGGCTCGATGGTCGTGGACCTGACCGCGGTCCCCTTCGTCGACAGCGCCGGGGTGCGCTGCCTGGACCACCTGCTCGCGGAGCGGCCGCCGGACGGCTCCGTGCTCGTCGTCGCCGACGAGCACGGCCGCGCTTGGTTCACCCTGCGACTCTGCGGCTTCCCCGACGACCTGCTGCGCGACGACCTGGCCGCCGCCGTGTCGGAGCTGACCTCCCCGCCGTCTGGCTAGGGGGTGTCTCCCCACCCCCTAGGCTGCAGCGATGTCGATGATCGTCACGGCCGGGCTGACCAAGCGCTTCGGGGCGCGGGTGACGGCGCTGGACGACCTGTCGGTGGAGTTCCCTCCCGGCGTGACCGGGCTGGTCGGCGCCAACGGGGCCGGGAAGTCCACGCTCATCAGGATCCTGCTCGGCCTCTCCCCGGCGAGCTCCGGGACCGCCCGGGTGCTCGACATGGACGTGGCCGCCGACGGCGAGCGGATCCGTGAGCTGGTGGGCTACATGCCCGAGCACGACTGCCTGCCCCCGGACGTGACGGCGACCGAGCTGGTCGTGCACCTGGGCCGGATGTCCGGACTGCCGACGACCGCTGCCCGCGAGCGCGCCGCCGACACGCTGCGGCACGTCGGGCTGTTCGAGGAGCGCTACCGGCCGATCGGCGGCTACTCCACTGGCATGAAGCAGCGCGTGAAGCTCGCGCAGGCCCTGGTCCACGACCCCCGCCTGGTCCTGCTCGACGAGCCGACCAACGGCCTCGACCCGGCCGGGCGCGACGAGATGCTGTCGCTGATCCGCCGCATCGGCACGGTGTTCGGGATCTCGGTCGTGGTGACCTCGCACCTCATGGGCGAGCTCGAGCGGGTGTGCGACCACGTCGTGGTCATCGACGGCGGCCGGCTGATGCGCTCCGCGGCCACGTCGGCGGTGACCGCCCTCACGCAGGACCTCACCGTCGAGGTCAGCGACCGCGGCGCCGACGTGGAGGCGGCCTTCGCTGCCGCGGGCCTCACGGTGCGCCGGTCGGGCGAGCTGCTCCAGCTGGGGATCGCCGACGAGGCGACGTACGACGTCGTGCGCGACGTGGTCGCCGACCTCGGGGTGGGGCTGGTGCGGCTGCAGCGCGGCCGGCAGCACATGCTCGACATGTTCCGCGACGAGGTGCCGTCGTGACGATGCCGCGCGAGACCGGCGCGATCCACGACATCGGCTACCGGCGCTACGACGGACCCCGCCTCGGCCGGACCTACGCCGAGCGCTCGCTCGCGGTGTCCAGCCTGCGCGGCGCGTTCGGCCTCGGCCGGAGCACCCGGTCCAAGGTGATGCCGGTGATCCTCGTCGTCGTCATGGTGGTTCCGGCACTCATCATCTCGGCCATCGTCGTCATCAGCGGGTCCGACGACCTGCCCGTCGCCTACACGTCCTGGGCGGTGAACCTCGGCTCGGTCGTGGTGCTCTTCCTCGGCGCCCAGGCGCCGCAGAGCGTCTCCCGAGACCTGCGCTTCCGGGTCGTCGCGCTCTACTTCTCGCGGCCCCTGACCCGCCGCTCCTACGTCCGGGCCAAGCTGGCCGCGATGTCGGCGGCGCTGTTCGCACTCATGGCGCTGCCGCTGCTGGTGCTCTACGGCGGGGCACTGCTGGGCGGCCTGCCGTTCTGGACCAACACCCGCGACCTGCTCTACGGGCTAGCGGGTGCCGTGATGTTCGCCGTCGTCCTCTCGTCCGTGGGCCTGCTCATCGCGGCCTGGACGCCACGCCGGGGCATCGGCGTGGCGGCGGTCGTCGCGACGCTGACGATCCTCGGCGGCGTGTCCGCCATCGTGGCCGGGATCGCCAAGGACCAGGACAACCTGACGCTCTCCGGCTGGGCGGGTCTGATCTCACCGGTGAGCCTGGTCGACGGCATCCAGGTGTGGCTCTTCGGCAGCAGGACCGCGGTCGTGACGGGTCCGCCCGGTGACGCCGGGGGTCCGGTGTTCGCGCTGGTCGCGGTGGCGCTGGTCGCGACCTGCTACCTGCTGCTGGTGCGGCGCTACCGCGGAGTGACCGTGTCGTGAGCACCGTGGAGCTGACTGCGGTCTCCCGCTGGTACGGCGACGTCGTCGCCGTCAACGACGTGTCCATGACGATCGCACCGGGGGTCACTGGCCTGCTCGGACCGAACGGCGCCGGGAAGTCGACGCTGATCTCGATGATGGCCGGCTTCCTGCCGCCGTCGGCCGGGACCGTGCTGCTCGACGGCGAGCCGGTGTGGCGCCGCGAGGAGGTCTACCGGCAGATCGGGATCGTCCCCGAGACGGAGGCGGCGTACGACGTCGTGACGGGGTGGGCCTTCGTCGTCGCGAACGCCAGGCTGCAGCGGCTGCCCGACCCGGCGGCGGCCGCCCGGCGGGCGCTCGACCTGGTCGAGATGACCGACGCGTCGGACCGCGAGATCGGCACCTACTCGAAGGGCATGAAGCAGCGGGTGAAGATGGCGTCGGCGCTGGTCCACGACCCCGACGTGCTGCTCCTCGACGAGCCGTTCAACGGCATGGACCCGCGGCAGCGCCTGCACCTGATGGAGCTCCTGCACCGGCTCGGCGAGGGCGGCCGCACGGTGCTGTTCAGCTCGCACATCCTCGAGGAGGTCGAGGAGATCGCCGGCACCATCGAGGTGATGGTCGCCGGCCGGCACGCCGCCTCCGGCGACTTCCGCGAGATCCGCCGGCTCATGATCGAGCGGCCGCACAAGTTCTCGGTGACGTCGAGCAACGACCGAGCGCTCGCTGCCGCGATCATCGCCGACGGCTGCGCCTCCGCGGTCGACCTCGGGGAGACGTTGCGCGTGCAGTCCAGCGACTACGGCCGGTTCGTGCACGTCCTGCCGCAGCTGGCCCGGCAGCACGAGATCCGGCTGCTCGACGTCTCGCCGTCCGACGACTCGCTGGAGAGCGTCTTCGCCTACCTGGTGGCCCGATGAACGCCACGATCGCGATGCTCACGCTGCGGACCCTGCTCGGCCGGCGCCGTGCCCTGCTGCTGCTCGTCCTGCCCGGGGTGCTGGTCGCGCTGGCCGTGGTGCTCCGGTTCACGGTCGACGAGGCATCGCGGCTGGACGTCACGGTGGGGCTGCTCGGGACCTTCGCGATCGCCACCGTGATCCCGCTGCTGGCGCTCATCGCCGGCACCGGCGCCCTGGGCGGCGAGATCGACGACGGCTCGATCGTCTACCTGCTGAGCAAGCCGATCAGCCGGCACACCATCGTCGTCACCAAGGTCGCCGTGGCCGTCGGCGTGACGACGCTGTTCGGTGCGGTGCCGGTGCTGGTCTCCGGCTGGGTCATGGTCGGCGGACGCGAGTCGATCGCTGTCGGCTACGGGCTCGGAGCGTTCGCGGCGGCGACGGCGTACTGCGCGCTGTTCCTGCTGCTGTCGGTGCTGAACCGCAACGCCGTGGTCATCGGCCTCATCTACACGCTGGTCTGGGAGACCGCCATCGGCGGGCTGGTGCTCGGCGCCGGCGGGATCAGCATCCAGCAGTGGTCGCTCGCCGTGACCCGCTCCGTCGTCGGGGACAATGCCGAACGGCTCGGGATCACCGCCGCGGTGCGCCCGCAGATCTCGATCGTCATGCTGCTCGTCGTCGCGATCGGCGGCACCTGGTACGCGGGGCGCCGGCTGCGCTCGCTCCGCCTGACGTCGGCCGAGTAGCCGGTCGCCGCCGTGACGGGTCCCGACGACGTCCGCCGGACGTACGACCTGATCGCGCACGACTACGACCGCGAGATCGGCGACGAGCTGGACCACAAGCCGCTGGACCGCGCGCTGCTGACCGCCCTCGTCGAGCTGGTCGGGAGCGGCCGGCTTGCCGACGTCGGGTGCGGACCGGGACACGTCACGCGCTACCTCGCGACCCTGCACGACGACGTCGTCGGCCTCGACCTGTCTCCGGAGATGGTGGCGATCGCGCGGTCGCACGCCCCCGGTCTCTCGTTCGACGTCGCGTCGATGCTGGCGCTGCCCGTCGCCGAAGGCTCGTGGGCGGGGGCCGTCGCGATGTACAGCGTGATCCACCTGTCGGCCGCGGAGAGGCGGACCGCCCTCGCGGAGCTGGCCCGGGCACTCCGGCCCGGCGGCCACCTGCTGCTGGCGTTCCACGTCTCGGGCCCGGACCTGCCGCCGGGCTCGAGCAACCACCTCAGCACGTGGTTCGGCCACGACGTCGACGTGGTGGCGCACTTCCTCGAGCCGGATGCCGTCGCCGCGGACCTGCTCGCCGCCGGCTTCGACATGGTCGCCACGACGCTTCGCGAGCCCGTCGCGGACCGGGAGTACCCCAGCCGCCGGTGCTACCTGCTCGCCCGCAGGTCCTAGCCTGAACCGCGTGACGATGCGTCGTACGCGACGAGCGCGCGTCGCGGACGTGCACGAGCTCGCGGTCGCCATGCCCCACGTCCGGGTCATCCCCGGCACGAGGGACAACCCCGTCTACCGGGTCGGCGGCAAGTCGTTCGTCTTCTTCCGCAACCCGCGCCCGGACGCGGTCGACCCGGACACCGGCGAGCGCTACCAGGACGTCATCGTGCTCTGGGTCGGCTCCGAGGCCGACAAGCTCGCTCTCGTGCAGGACGAGACCTCGCCGTTCTTCACCACCGCGCACTTCGACGGCCATCCCTCGGTGCTGCTGCGTGCCAGCAGGATCGGCGAGCTCTCGCTGCAGGAGCTGACCGAGGTGGTGCAGGACGCGTGGCTGGCCCAGGCGTCGACGCGCCGGGCCGAGCAGTGGCTCGCGGCGCACCCCGCCGCTGAAGGCTGAGGAGCAGCCGGGGTCAGGGCAGCGGCCGGCGCCCGGCGAAGCCGAGGTCCGTCCGGTGGTACCAGCCGAGGGCGCGGTCGCCCTCGAGCCAGCACAGCAGGACGTCGTCGCCGTCGAGCTCGCTCGGGAAGTCGACGAGCAGCGGTGCCAGGCCCTTCAGCTCGGCCCCGGTCTGCTGGACCTGGGTCAGCAGCTCGTCCAGCCTGGCCTGGGCGGCCTTGAGCTCGGGCAGGCCGCCGAGGTGGGTCGGCCGGCCGCCGGTGGTCGTGGCTGCGGCGAGCTCGGCGGCCTCGGCGCGCAGGACGACGATCTCGTCGAGCACCGGCAGCAGCGTCGCCAGCTCGGCGACCGCCTCCTCGACCGTGAACAGCGCCATGACGTCAGCCTCTCACCCGCGCGCTGGTGACAGCTCTCCCGCCGTCGTGGCGGAGGTCAGAGCGGCTTGGGAGGAGGGTGCAGCTCCACCGCGGTCCGCTCCAGAGGCGAAGTGGCCCCGCTGGCGGCGTGCTTTCCACGACTCCAGCGGGGCCACTTCGCTCCAGTCCAGTTCGACGGGGGTCAGCTGAGGCAGGCGAGCTACCCGCTCCCGCTCCCCGGCCGCTCTGACGCGCACCACGACGGCGGAGCAGCGGCTGGGCAGAGCGTCAGGTGGCGCGGCCGACGACCTGGTGGCACAGGGCTTCGAGCGCTGCCTTGGCCGGCGAGTCCGGCAGCGGCGCGAGCGTCTCCCGCGCGGCGTCCGCCCAGCGGGTGACCTCGGCCTGCGCCTCGGCCATCGCCGGGTGGGCGCGCAGCAGCGCCAGCGCCTCGCGGTGGTCGGCGTCGGCGGCAAGGCCGGAGTCGAGCAGAGCGACGAGGCGGGCGTCCTCGGGCCGGGCGGCCCGGCGCATGAGGAGTACGGGCAGCGTGGGGATGCCCTCGCGGAGGTCGGTCCCGGGGGTCTTGCCCGACTCGGTGCTGTCGGACAGCACGTCGAGCAGGTCGTCGGACAGCTGGAAGGCGACGCCGAAGCGCTCGCCGTACCGGGTCAGGACGTCGACCGCCTGCTCGTCCGCGCCGGAGAGCATCGCGCCGAACCGGGCGGATGTCGCGATGAGGGATCCCGTCTTGTCCGCGAGCACGGAGAGGTAGTGCTCGACCTGGTCGGCGCCCTCGACGGGGCCGACCGTCTCGCGGATCTGACCGGTGACGAGGCGCTCGAAGGTGCGGGCCTGCAACCGGACCGCCTCGGGGCCGAGGTCGGCGAGGATGTCGGACGCCCGGGCGAAGAGGAAGTCGCCCGTGAGGATCGCGACCGAGTTGTCCCACCGGGCGTTGGCGCTGGCGGCGCCGCGGCGCAGGTCGGCCTCGTCCATGACGTCGTCGTGGTACAGCGTCGCGAGGTGGGTGAGCTCGACGACGACGGCAGCGGGTACGACGCCGGGCGCGGCCGGGTCCCCGAGGTGCGCCGCCAGCAGCACGAGCAGCGGCCGGGACCGCTTGCCGCCGGCGTCGACCAGGTGCCGGGAGGCCTCGGTGACGAACGGGTAGTCGCTCTTCACCGCGTCGTGCAGCGCCGACTCGACCTGCGCCAGACCAGCCCGCAGCGCTTCTTCGAGCGCGGGGTCGGCCGTGAGAGCGGCGCTGTCGGTGGGCACGTCAGACTTCCTACCGGACGAGCTGCGACGCCGTGCCGGCGAGGTCGAGGACCTGTGACGGCCACACGCCGAGCAGCAGGGTCACCCCGACGCCCAGGGAGATGGTCAGGGTGGTGAGCGGACTGGGCACGACGACCGTCGGGCCCTCCGGGGCGGGTGCCGAGAAGAACATGAGCACGACGACCCGGAAGTAGAAGAACGCTGCGATCGCGCTGGCGACCACTCCGATCACGACGAGCCAGCCGGTGCCGGCGGTCGCAGCAGCGTTGAAGACGGCGAACTTCGCGGTGAAGCCGCTCGTCAGCGGGATGCCGGCGAACGCGGCGAGGAAGAACGTGAAGACCACCGCGGTGATCGGAGACCGCTTGGCCAGGCCGGCCCACTGCGAGAGGTGCGTCGCCTCACCGGCCGAGTCGCGCACGAGCGTCACCACCGCGAAGGCGCCGATGGTGGAGAAGCCGTAGGCGAGCAGGTAGAAGAGCACCGACGAGATCCCGAGGATCTCGCCGTCCTTGAGCGAGTCGGTCGCCGACAGGCCGACCAGCACGAACCCGGCGTGCGCGATGGACGAGTACGCGAGCATCCGCTTCACGTCGGTCTGGGTGAGCGCGACCACCGAGCCCACGACCATCGTGAGGATGGCGACGCCGTAGATCACCGGCTGCCACTCCCACGCGAGGCCGCCGACGCCGACGTAGAGGACACGCAGCAGGGCGCCGAACGCCGCGACCTTGGTGCAGGCGGCCATGAAGCCGGTCACAGGTGTCGGGGCACCCTGGTAGACGTCCGGCGTCCACGAGTGGAACGGGACCGCACCGACCTTGAAGAGCAGTCCGACGGTGACCAGCGCGGTGCCGATGAGCAGCAACGCGTCGTCGCCCGAGTTGCTGCTCACGGCGTCGGCGATGCCCGACAGCCGCACCGTGCCGGCGTAGCCGTAGAGCAGGGCCACGCCGTAGAGGAAGAACGCCGACGAGAACGACCCGAGGAGGAAGTACTTGAGCGAGGCCTCCTGGCTGAGCAGCCGCCGGCGGCGCGCCAGGCCGCAGAGCAGGTACAGCGGCAGGGACAGCACCTCGAGCGCGACGAACATCGTCAGGAGGTCGTTGGCGGCCGGGAAGAGGAGCATCCCGCCGACGGCGAAGGACAGCAACGGGAAGATCTCGGTCTGCGTGACGCCGTTCGCGACCAGCGTGCGCTCGTGCTGGGACCCGGGCATCGACGAGCCGGCCGGCGCGAACGGCCCACCGGTGTCGAGGCCGCGCTCGGCGCAGGCCAGCACGCCGGGGATCGCGAGCAGCAGGATCGTGCCCTGCAGGAACAGCGCGGGACCGTCGACGGCGACTGATCCCTCGGCCGTGATCTCCGCGCGCCCGGCGAGGTAGACCACCGACACGAACGCAGCGATGAGGCCGGCGATGGTCAGCCCGAGCTGGGTCTCGTAGCGGAAGCGCCGGCCCATGAAGGCCTCGACGAGCACGCTGACCAGCGCCACGCCGAAGACGATGAGGATCGGCAGCAGCTTGCTGTACTCGATCGACGGGGTGTCGAAGGTGGCGGCGACGACGGCGGTGCTCACTCCCCGCTCCCTTCGCTCAGGGTGCCAGCAGGCACGACTGGCTTGGGATCGGTGACGCCCACCTGCTGCATGGTCCGGTCCACCGCCGGGTTGATGACGTCGAGCAGCGGCTTCGGGAAGAACCCGAGCGCGATGATGATGGCGATGAGCGGCCCGACGACCCATGCCTCGCGCACGTCGAGGTCGCGCAGGCCCTTGGTGGCCTCGGTGGGCTCACCGGTCATCGTGCGCTGGTACATGAGCAGGATGTAGAGCGAGGCCAGGATGATTCCACCCGTCGCGACGACGGCCGCCACCTCGTACCGCGTGAAGGTGCCGACCAGCACCAGGAACTCGCTGACGAAGCTGGACAGGCCGGGCAGGGCGAGGCTGGACAGGCCCGCGACGAGGAAGGTGCCCGCCAGCATCGGGGCGACCTTCTGGACGCCGCCGTAGTCGGCGATCAGGCGCGAGCCGCGCCGGCTGATGAGGAACCCGGCGATGAGGAAGAGTGCGGCGGTCGAGAAGCCGTGGTTGACCATGTAGAGCGTCGAGCCGGACTGGCCCTGGGTCGTCATGGCGAAGATTCCCAGCACGATGAAGCCGAAGTGGCTGATCGAGGTGTAGGCGATCAGGCGCTTCATGTCGGTCTGGCCGATGGCCAGCAGCGCGCCGTACAGGATGCCGATGACCGCGAGCGTGAGCACGACCGGTGTCGCCCACTGCGAGGCGTCCGGGAACAGCGGCAGGCAGAACCGGATCATGCCGAACGTGCCGACCTTGTCGAGCACGCCGACGAGCAGCACCGCACCACCGGGCGGCGACTCGGCGGCGGCGTCGGGCAACCACGTGTGCACCGGCCAGAGCGGCGCCTTGATGGCGAACGCGATGAAGAACCCGACGAACAGCAGCCGCTCGGTGCCGGTGCCCATGTCGGTGCCGAGCAGGTTCTCGAAGAGGAAGGCCTTCGAGCCGCCGTCGGACACGACGTAGAGGCCGATGACCGCCGCCAGCATCAGCAGTCCGCCGGCGAGCGAGTACAGGAGGAACTTCACCGCGGCGTAGGAGCGCTGGGCGCCGCCGTACGACCCGATGATGAAGTACATCGGGACGAGCATCGCCTCGAACAGGACGTAGAAGAAGAACACGTCGGTCGCCGAGAAGACACCGATCATGAACGTCTCCAGCAGGAGCAGCAGCGCGAAGTAGCCCTTGGCATTGCGTGCCCGGTCACCCTGCTGCGGGCCGTCGATGTCGTGCCAGGACGCGAGGATGCAGACCGGCGTGAGCACCGTGGCCATCGCGATGAGGACCAGGGCGATGCCGTCGATGCCGAGGGCGTAGCTGACACCGAACTGCGGGATCCACTCGTGGACCTCGCTGAACTGGAACATCTCCTTGCTGCCGGACTCGAACTGCAGCGCCATCGCGATGGTCATGGCGAGCGGGACGAGGGAGATGACGAACGCCGCCTGCTTCGCGAGCAGGTCGCGTCCGGCGGGCAGCGCCGCGACGAGGGCGGCACCGACGAGCGGGACGGCGGCGAGGGTGGTGAGCCAGGGGAAGTCCATGGTCAGAGCCTCACCAGCAGCATGGCGCCTACCAGGACGGCGGCGCCCGCGAACATCGACAGGGCGTACGAGCGGACGAAGCCGGTCTGCAACCGGCGCAGGCGTCCGGAGGTGCCGCCGATCAGCGCGGCCAGACCGTTGATGGCGCCGTCGACGCCGCGGTTGTCGACGAAGACGAGCGACCGGGTGAGGTACTGCCCCGGCCGCATGAGGACCGCCTCGTTGACGGTGTCCTGGTAGAGGTCCTGGCGGGCCGCCCGGGTCAGGACCGAGCCGACCGGCGCGGTGACCGGCACCCGGCTGCGCAGGTACATCGACCACGCCAGGCCGGCCCCGACCACGACCAGCAGCACGGTCAGCGTGGTGAGGACCGGCACGGCGAGCACGGGTTCCTGCTCGGCGTGCTCCCCCACCACGGGCTCGAGCCAGTCCTGGATGGCGCCGGTGGGACCGAGGACCAGACCGAGCAGCGCGGAGCCCACGGCCAGCACCATCAGCGGGACGGTCATCACCAGCGGCGACTCGTGCGGGTGCACGTCGTCGGTCCACCGGCGCTCGCCGTGGAAGGTGAGCAGGAACAGCCGGGTCATGTAGAACGCCGTGATGCCGGCACCGATCAGTGCGGCGAGGCCGAACACCCAGGGCCGCCAGCCGTCGCCGATGAACGCCGCCTCGATGATCTTGTCCTTGCTCCAGAAGCCGGACAGCCCCGGGAAGCCGATGATCGCCAGCCAGCCGAGGCCGAAGGTCACCCAGGTGATCTTCATGACCGCCGAGAGGCCGCCGAAGCGGCGCATGTCGACCTGGTCGTTCATGCCGTGCATGACCGACCCCGCGCCGAGGAACATCCCGGCCTTGAAGAAGCCGTGCGTCAGCAGGTGGAAGATCGCGAACGCGTAGCCGACCGGGCCGAGGCCGGCCGCCAGCATCATGTAGCCGATCTGGCTCATGGTCGAGGCCGCGAGCGCCTTCTTGATGTCGTCCTTCGCGCAGCCGATCACCGCGCCGAAGAGCAGTGTGACCGCGCCGACGATGACGACGACCAGCTGGGCGTCCGGGGCGCCGTCGAAGATCGGCGCCGACCGGACGACGAGGTAGACGCCGGCGGTGACCATGGTCGCCGCGTGGATCAGCGCCGACACCGGCGTGGGGCCGGCCATGGCGTCGCCGAGCCACGACTGCAGCGGGAACTGCGCCGACTTGCCGCACGCGGCGAGCAGCAGCATCAGGCCGATAGCCGTCAGCGTGCCCTCGCTCGCGCCGTCGGCTGCGCCGAAGACCTGGTCGAAGCTCACCCCTCCGAACTGCGCGAACATGATCATGATGGCGACGGAGAGCCCGAAGTCGCCGACCCGGTTGGCGACGAAGGCCTTCTTCGCGGCGGCGGCGTAGGTCGGGTTGAAGTTCCAGAACCCGATGAGCAGGTACGACGCCAGTCCGACGCCCTCCCACCCGACGTACAGCACGAGATAGCTGTCGGCCAGGACGAGCAGGAGCATCGCGGCGACGAACAGGTTGAGGTAGCCGAAGAACCGCCGACGGTCGACGTCGTGCTCCATGTACCCGATGGAGTACACGTGGATGAGCGTCCCGACGAACGTCACGAGCAGGACGAAGCACATCGACAGCGGGTCGATCCGCAGGCCGACGTCGACCTGGAGGCTGCCGGCCGGGATCCAGCTGAACAGGTGCTGCCCGACCGAGCGCTCCTCGGGGTCCTTGCCGAGGAGCGCGATGTACTGCAGCAGGCCGACGACGAACGCCAGCGCCGGCATCGCCGTGCCGAACAGGTGTCCCCACTTGTCGGTGCGGCGACCGCCGAGCAGCAGCACTGCGGCGCCGAGCAGCGGCAGCCCGATGAGCAGCCAGCCGAGGGACAGGACCCCGGTGGCGTTCTCAGTCGTCATGGCAGTCGTCGACATGTCGTGGCCTCAGTACTTCAGCAGGTTGGCGCCGTCGACCGAGGCCGACCGGCGGGTCCGGAAGATGGTCACGATGATGGCGAGGCCGACGACGACCTCGGCCGCGGCCACCACCATCACGAAGAATGCGATGACCTGGCCGTCGAGGTTGCCCTTCATCCGCGCGAAGGTCACGAACGCGAGGTTCGTGGCGTTGAGCATCAGCTCGATGCACATGAACACGACGATGGCGTTGCGGCGCAGGAGCACACCGGTCGCGCCGATCGAGAAGAGCAGCGCCGAGAGGTAGACGTAGTTCATCGGGTTCATGGCAGCGGGTCCTCGTCGTCGTCGCGTACGGCGACGTCCCGGCCGGAGCCGGGGACGCCGCGCACGTCACCGCGGGCGATGAGGACGGGCGACAGCGAGATCTGCGCGGGGCTGCCGTCGGGCAGCAGGGCCGGCGTGTCCACGGCGTTGTGCCGGGCGTACACGCCCGGGCCCGGCAGCGGCGCGCCGTAGGCACCCGGCAGGAACCGTTCACGGGACCGCTGCGTCTGGGTGACCCGCGCCTCGTGCCGCTCGCGGTGCGCCAGCACCATCGCGCCCATGGCCGCGGTGATCAGCAGCGCACTGGTCACCTCGAACGCGAACACGTAGCGGCTGAAGATGAGGTTTGCGAGGCCCTGGACGTTGCCGTCCTGGTTGGCCTCCTTCAGACCGGCGTTGGTTGTTACGGCATCGCCGATGCCGAACACCAGCAGCGCGCCGAAACCGATGGCCGCCACGAGTGCGGCGATCCGCTGCCCGCGCAGAGTCTCGACCAGCGAGTCGGACGAGTCGACGCCGACCAGCATGAGGACGAAGAGGAACAGCATCATCACGGCGCCGGTGTAGACGACGACCTGGACGACGCCGAGGAACGGGGCGTCCTGCGCGAGGTAGAGCACGGCGAGCGAGAGCATCGTCGCGGCGAGCAGGAGGGCCGAGTGCACCGCCTTGCGCGAGAAGAGGACGCCGAGAGCGGAGAGCACCGCGACCGGCCCCAGGATCCAGAACGTCACGGCCTCGCCGGTGCCGGTGTCCGTCGCCGCCGCGAGCAGCTGGCCGGAGGCGGTCACGCGTCATCCTCCGCCGCTGCCGTGCGCGCCGCGACGTAGCGCTCCTGCGCTGCCGTGCCCCGGGTGACCTTGCCCTGGTAGTAGGCGGTGTCGTCGGCGCCCTCGACCATCGGGTGCGGAGCCGGCACCATCCCCGCGAGCATCGGGGCGAGCAGGTCCTGCTTCTCGTAGATGAGCTTGGCCCGTGTGTCGTCGGCGAGCTCGTACTCGTTGCTCATCGTGAGAGCGCGCGTCGGGCAGGCCTCGATGCACAGCCCGCAGAAGATGCAGCGCAGGTAGTTGATCTGGTAGACGCGGCCGTAGCGCTCACCGGGGGAGAACCGCTCGCCGTCGCTGTTGTCGGCGCCCTCGACGTAGATGGCGTCCGCGGGGCAGGCCCAGGCGCACAGCTCGCAGCCGATGCACTTCTCCAGGCCGTCCGGGTGCCGGTTGAGGACGTGCCGGCCGTGGAACCGCGGCTCGGTCGGCTTCTTCTCGTCGGGGTACTGCTCGGTCACGACCTTCTTGAACATCGTCCCGAAGGTCACGCCGAACCCCTTGAGCTGGGCGAGGTAGTCGGTCACGCGTCGTCCCTCCCGTCCGTCGTGCCCGTCGGCGTGCCCGTGCCGGCGTCCGGGTCTCCTGCGCCGACCGACGTGAGAGCCGGCAGCTGCTGCCCCGGGAGCGGCGGCACCGGGTGCCCGCCGGCCATCGGGTCCCACTCCGTCTCGACGGTCGGCAGCTCGTCGGGCTGCTGCCTCGCCGCGACCAGGTCCCACACGAAGGTCAGGGCGATGAGGACGACCGCGACCGCGCCACCGTAGAGAAGCACCTCGCGGGTGTCGAACGTGTACCTCGCGTTGAGGGCTCGGACGGTGGCCACCATGAGCAGCCAGCCGATAGCGACGGGGATGAGCACCTTCCAGCCCAGTCGCATGAACTGGTCGTAGCGCAGCCGCGGCAGCGTGCCGCGCAGCCAGATGAAGAAGAAGATGAAGAGCAGCACCTTGGCGACGAACCAGAGGATCGGCCACCAGTCCTGGTTAGACCCCTCCCAGAGCGACAGCGGCCACGGCGCCCGCCAGCCGCCGAGGAACAGCGTGGTGGCCAGCGCCGAGACGGTGACCATGTTGACGTACTCGGCGAGGAAGAACAGGGCGAACTTCAGCGACGAGTACTCCGTGTGGAAGCCGCCCACCAGCTCGCCCTCGGCCTCGGGCAGGTCGAACGGCGCCCGGTTCGTCTCCCCGATCATCGAGATCACGTAGATCACGAACGACGGGAAGAGCAGCACGGCGTACCAGTAGTCGCCCTGCGCCGCGACGATCTCCGACGTCGACATCGAGCCGGCGTAGAGGAAGACGCCGACGAACGACAGACCCATCGCGACCTCGTAGGAGATCATCTGGGCCGACGAGCGCAGGCCGCCGAGCAGCGGGTACGTCGAGCCGCTGGACCAGCCGGCGAGCACGATGCCGTAGATGCCGACCGAGGCGACCGCGAGGATGTAGAGCACCGCGACGGGCAGGTCGGTCAGCTGCAGGTGCGTCCGGTGCCCGGCGATCGAGACCTCGGGGCCGAACGGCATGACCGCGAAGGCGAGGAACGCCGGCGTCGCGGAGATGATGGGCGCGAGGACGAAGACCACCTTGTCGGCGGCCTTCGGGATGATGTCCTCCTTCAGCGCCAGCTTGATGCCGTCGGCCAGCGACTGCAGCAGGCCCTGCGGCCCGACCCGGTTCGGGCCGATGCGCTGCTGCATCCGGGCCACGACCCGGCGCTCCCACCAGATCGAGAACAGCGTCATCACGACGAGGAACACGAAGACGACCAGCACCTTCGCGAGCACCAGCCACCACGGGTCGGTGCCGAAGCCCTGGACCTCGGGCGACGCGAGCAGGTCAGCACTCATGACGAGGCACCTCCCGGCACGACGGACGCGTCGGACCTGGCCAGCCGGACCACGGCGCCGTGCCCGGCGCGCAGCGCGCTGCGGACCGGCGCGCCGGTGGCGTTGGTGGGCAGCCACACGACACCGTCGGGCATCTCGGTGACGACCACCGGGGCGGTGACCTCTCCGGCGTCGGTGGCCACGGTGACCCGGTCACCGTCGGCGACGTCGAGGCCGGTGGCGGTCGCCGCCGAGAGGCGCGCCACGACGTCGCGCGCCGTGCCGGCGAGGTACGGCTCGCCGTCCTGCATCCGGCCGGCGTCGAGCAGCTGCGTCCACGTCGCGAGCACGGCCTCGCCGGCGGCCACCGGCGGCGGCGTGGCGGGGACGACCGAGGCGAACGCGGCCCGGTCGCCGTCCCAGAGGCCGACCTCCTCGATCTCCCGGCGGGCCGCTGGGACGTCGGGCAGGCCGAGGTCGACACCCATCGCGTCCGCCAGCACGTGCAGGACACGGACGTCCGGCATGGCGTTGGTGCCACGCAGCACGGCGTCGAAGGGCCGGTAGCGGCCCTCCCAGTCGACGAACGTCCCGGCCTTCTCGACGGCGGCCGCCACCGGCAGCACCACGTCGGCCCGCTCGGTCACCGCCGACTCGCGCAGCTCGAGGCTGACGACGAACGGCGCGGCATCGATCGCGGCGAGCGCCGCGGTCGGGTCGGGCAGGTCGTGCGGGTCGACGCCACCCACGAGCAGCGCCCGGACCTCGCCGGTGTGCACGCCGGCGAGGATCGCCGACGTGTCGCGGCCGTCGCCGGCGGGCAGGTGGTCGAGGCCCCAGGCCGTCGCGGCGTCGACGCGGGCTGCGGGGTCGTCGACGGGACGGCCGCCGGGCAGCAGGTTCGGGACCGCACCGGCCTCGAGCGCCCCGCGCTCACCGGCGCGACGCGGGACCCACTCGAGGCCCGAGCTGGTGGCGTCGGCCAGTGCCGCCACCGTCGAGAGCGCACCGGGAATCGCAGCCATCCGCTCGCCGACCAGGATCACGGCGCCGTCGGCCGAGAGCGCCGCGGCCGCGTCGCGGACCTCGTCGTCGCCGCGCCGGAGGGCGTCGAGCACCTCGGCCTCGGACCCGGGGGCCGCGCTGAGCAGCGTCCCCGACAGCTTGCCGAGACCCCGGCTCGCGAACGGGGCGACCGAGAACACCCGGAGGCCCTTGCGGGCCGCCTTGCGCAGGCGCAGGAACAGGATGGGCGACTCGTCCTCGGGCTCCAGCCCGACGAGCAGCACGGTCGAGGCCTGCTCGAGGTCGTCGTAGGTGACACCGAGGCCGTAGCCCGCGACGTGGGCGGCGAGGAACGACGCCTCCTCGGCGGAGTGCGGGCGGGCCCGGAAGTCGACGTCGTTGGTGCCGAGCGCGACGCGGGCGAGCTTCGCGTAGCCGTACGCGTCCTCGACCGTGGCACGTCCGCCGACCAGGACGCCGGTGGCGCCCTTGGCGGCGGCCAGCCCCCGGGCCGCGATGTCGAGCGCCTCGGCCCACGACGTCGGGACGAGCGTGCCGTCCTCGTCGCGGACCAGCGGAGACGTGAGGCGGTCCTGCGCGGTGGCGTACTGGAAGGCCCAGCGGCCCTTGTCGCAGTTCCACTCCTCGTTGACCGCCGGGTCGTCGCCGGCCAGCCGGCGCAGGACCTTGCCCCGCCGGTGGTCGGTGCGGATCGCGCAGCCGGACGCGCAGTGCTCGCAGACACCCGGGGACGACACCAGGTCGAACGGCCGCGAGCGGAACCGGTAGGCCGCACCGGTGAGCGCACCGACCGGGCAGATCTGCACGGTGTTGCCGGAGAAGTACGACTGGAACGGCTCTGCCTCGTAGATGCCGACCTGCTGCAGGGCCCCGCGCTCGAGCATCTCGATGAACGGGTCGCCGGCCACCTGCTGCGAGAAGCGGGTGCAGCGGGCGCAGAGGACGCAGCGCTCACGGTCCAGCAGCACCTGGGAGGAGATGTTGATCGGCTTGGGATAGGTGCGCTTGACGTCCTCGAAGCGCGACTCGGCCCGGCCGTTGCTCATGGCCTGGTTCTGCAGCGGGCACTCGCCGCCCTTGTCGCAGACCGGGCAGTCGAGCGGGTGGTTGATGAGCAGCAGCTCCATCACGCCCTGCTGCGCCTTGTCGGCGACCGGCGAGGTGAGCTGGGTCTTGACGACCATGCCGTCGGTGACGGTCGTGGTGCACGACGCGAGCGGCTTCGGCTGACCCTGCACCTCCACGAGGCACTGGCGGCAGGCGCCGACCGGGTCGAGCAACGGGTGGTCGCAGAACCGCGGCACCTGGATGCCGATCAGCTCGGCCGCCCGGATGACCAGCGTGCCCTTGGGCACCTGGAGCTCGAACCCGTCGATGGTGACGCTGACCAGGTCGTCGCGCTTCTGGACCTCGGCGCCGGTCCCGGCAGTGACCGTCATCGGGTCCTTCCTCCTGCAGACGAACCGTCCACCGCGGACGACGCGAACAGCGTCGAGGCGGCCGGGTCGAACGGGCAACCGCGCTGCTCGAAGTGCGCCAGGTACTCGTCCTTGAAGTACTGGATGGACGAGGTGATCGGGCTGACCGCACCGTCGCCCAGGGCGCAGAACGACCGGCCGAGGATGTTGTCCGAGATGTCCAGCAGCTTCTCGAGGTCCTCGTCGCTGCCGTCGCCGTTCTCGAGCCGGCGCAGGATCTGCACGAGCCAGAAGGTCCCCTCGCGGCACGGTGTGCACTTGCCGCACGACTCGTGGGCGTAGAACTCGGTCCAGCGCAGCACCGCGCGGACGACGCACGTCGTCTCGTCGAAGACCTGCAGCGCCTTGGTGCCCAGCATCGACTTCGCCGACGCGATGCCCTCGTACGACAGGGGCACGTCGAGGTGCTCGTCGGTGAGCAGCGGGGTCGACGAGCCGCCGGGCGTCCAGAACTTCAGCCGGTGGCCGTCGCGGACGCCACCGGACAGGTCCAGCAGCTCGCGCAGCGTGATGCCCATCGGCGCCTCGTACTGCCCGGGCCGGTTCACGTGCCCGGACAGGGAGTAGAGCGTCATGCCCTTGGAGCGCCACTTGGGCTTGTCCTGGTCGGCCACGTCGTCACCGGCCTCGGTGCCCATGGCGAAGAACCACTCGGCGCCGTTGCGCAGGATCGACGGGACGCTGGCGATCGACTCGACGTTGTTGATGACGGTCGGTGACGCGTAGAGGCCGGCGATGGCCGGGAACGGAGGTCGCAGCCGCGGCTGGCCCCGGCGGCCCTCCAGCGAGTCGAGCAGCGCCGTCTCCTCGCCGCAGATGTACGCACCGGCGCCCGCGTGCACGGTGATCTCGAGGTCGTAGCCGGAGCCGAGGACGTCCGTGCCCGCGTAGCCCGCCTCGTACGCCTCGGCCACCGCGGCCTGCAGCCGGCGCAGCACGTGCACGACCTCGCCGCGGACGTAGATGAAGGCGTGCGCCGCGCGGATGGCGTAGGACGCGATGACGACGCCCTCCACCAGCTCGTGCGGGTTGGCCATCATGAACGGGATGTCCTTGCAGGTGCCCGGCTCG
Organism: uncultured Actinomycetota bacterium; assembly: GCA_963746175.1. Classification (GTDB taxonomy): domain Bacteria; phylum Actinomycetota; class Actinomycetes; order JACCUZ01; family JACCUZ01; genus CAVVAH01. The sequence continues at coordinate 479,361 of CAVVAH010000004.1, forward strand.
GACTCGTCGGCGTTGACCACGAGGTAGACCGGCTTGTCGCCGCCCTGCGGGATGAAGCCCCACTTGGCGCCGGTCGGGAAGCCTGCGCCGCCGCGACCGCGCAGCTCGGACTTCTTGACCAGCGCCGTGACCGCCTCCGGCGTCATGGCGAGCGCCTTCTTGAGCCCGGCATAGCCGTCGTGGTCCTCGTAGACGGCGCGGGTCCACGACTCGTCGACGTCCCAGGTCCGGCTCAGGACAGGTGTCAGCTCGATGCTCATTCGGCTACTCACCGTCCTTCTGGTCCGCGTTGCCCGCGGGCGTGACGTTGGCGGCGTCGGACTCGGCGGTCGCCTGGGGCGCGTCGTGGGCGCTGCTCTGGTCCGTCGCGGCCGGTGTCCTGGGTGTCTTCGGGGCCGACTTCTTCGCGGCGCGCTTCCGCGGGGCCGGCTTCTCATCGTCCTCAGCCTTTCGCCGTTTGCCGGCGTTCTGCTGCTCGCGGTAGATCTCCAGCCCAGCCAGGGTCGCCGGTCCCGCGGCCGGGCCCTCGCCGGCCCGTCCGTCGGGGAAGCCGGCCAGCACCCGCGACACCTGCTTGAAGGTGCACAGCGACGCGCCGCGTGTCGGCGTCGGCAGGTCGCCGGACCGGAGGTCGTCGACGAGCCCGACCGCGGACTCCGGGGTCTGGTTGTCGAAGAACTCCCAGTTGACCATCATCACCGGGGCGTAGTCGCAGGCCGCGTTGCACTCGAGGTGCTCGAGGGTGACGACGCCGTCGTCCGTCGTCTCGTCGTGCCCGATGCCGAGGTGGTCCTTGAGGGTGGCGAAGATCTGGTCGCCGCCCATGATCGCGCAGAGCGTGTTGGTGCAGACGCCCACGGTGTAGTCACCGTTGGGCCGGCGCTTGTACTGCGTGTAGAACGTCGCGACCGCGGCGACCTCGGCTGCCGTCAGGTCGAGCCGCGCGGCGCAGAACTCGATGCCGTGCGGGCTGACGTACCCCTCCTCCGACTGCACGAGGTGCAGCATCGGCAGCAGCGCGGAACGCGCGCGCGGGTAGCGGCCGATGATCTCCTCGGCGTCGGCCACGAGGCGCGCCAGGGTGTCCGCGTCGAAGGCGGTGCGGGTCACGGACTCCGTCATCTGTCCACGCCCCCCATGACCGGGTCGATCGACGCGATGGCGGCGATCACGTCGGCGACCATGCTGCCCTCGGACATCGCCGGGGCGGACTGCAGGTTGTTGAACGACGGGTCGCGGAAGTGCACGCGGTACGGGCGGGTGCCCCCGTCGCTCACGAGGTGCACGCCGAGCTCGCCGCGCGGGGACTCGATCGCGGAGTAGACCTGTCCGGCCGGGACGCGGAAGCCCTCCGTCACCAGCTTGAAGTGGTGGATGAGCGCCTCCATCGAGGTCCCCATGATGGTGCGGATGTGGTCGAGGGAGTTGCCGAGCCCGTCGCCACCGAGGGCGAGCTGCGCCGGCCACGCGATCTTCTTGTCCGCGATCATCACCGGGCCGGGCTGCAGCCGGTCGATGCACTGCTCGACGATCTTCAGCGACTCCTGCATCTCGCGCATCCGGATCAGGAAGCGGCCGTAGGCGTCGCACGTGGTCTCGGTCACCACGTCGAAGTCGTAGGTCTCGTAGCCGGCGTACGGCTGCGACTTGCGGAGGTCGTGGGGCAGGCCGGTGGCACGCAGGATCGGTCCGGTGATGCCGAGCGCCATGCAGCCGGTGAGGTCGAGGTAGCCGACGCCGACGGTGCGCTCCATCCAGATCTTGTTGCCGATGAGCAGCTTCTCGGTGTCGGAGAGTCGCTTGGGCAGCAGGCTGAGCAGGTCGCGGATCCGGTCGACCGCGCCGGGCGGGAGGTCCTGCGAGACGCCTCCGGGGCGGATGTACGCGTGGTTCATCCGCAGGCCGGTGACCATCTCGAAGATGTCGAGGATCAGCTCGCGCTCGCGGAAGCCGAACGTCATCGCGGTGAGAGCGCCCAGCTCCATGCCCCCGGTCGCGATGGCGACCAGGTGGGAGGAGATCCGGTTGAGCTCCATCATCATCACGCGGATGACGTTGGCCCGCTCGGGGATCTGGTCCTCGATGTCGAGCAGCCGCTCGACGCCGCGCACGTAGGCGTACTCGTTGTACAGCGGCGCGAGGTAGTCCATCCGCGTGACGAACGTGACGCCCTGCGTCCAGGTGCGGAACTCGCAGTTCTTCTCGATGCCGGTGTGCAGGTAGCCGATGCCGAGCCGGCACTCGGTGACGGTCTCTCCCTCGAGCTCGAGGATGAGCCGGAGCACGCCGTGCGTGGACGGGTGCTGCGGACCCATGTTGACGACGATCCGCTCCTCGGCGGTCTCGCCGAGGCCCTGCGTCAGGGTGTCCCAGTCCTGGCCGGTCACCGTGTAGACGGTGCCCTCGGTGGTCTCGCGCGCCGTCGACGTCGAGTCGGTGAAGGCGCCGCTGGTCTCGGGGCCGGTCACGAGTAGCTCCTCCGCTCGTCGGGCGGTGGGATCTGGGCGCCCTTGTACTCGACCGGGATGCCGCCCAGCGGGTAGTCCTTGCGCTGCGGGTGGCCGGGCCAGTCGTCCGGCATCTCGATCCGGGTGAGCCCCGGGTGGCCGTCGAAGACGATGCCGAAGAAGTCGAAGGTCTCGCGCTCGTGCCAGTCGTTGCCCGGGTAGAGCGAGGTGATCGACGGGATGTGCGGGTCGGCGTCGGGGCAGGTGACCTCGACGCGGACCCGCCGGTTGTGGGTCACCGACATGAAGGGGTAGACGGCGTGCAGCTCGCGGCCGGTCTCGTGCGGGTAGTGCACGCCGCTGACACCCATGCACATCTCGAACCGGAGACCCGGGTCGTCGCGCAGCGCACGGGCGAACTCGACCAGGTCCTCACGGCGCACGTGGAAGGTGATCTCGCCGCGCTCGACGACGACCTTCTCCACCGCCGTGCCGTACGCCGGGACCAGCGACTCGAGACGGTCGGCCAGGTCGTCGAAGTCGCCGCCGTACGGCCGCGGGCTGGCGCCGGGGAGCTCGACGGGACGGACCAGGCCGCCGTAGCCACTGGTGTCACCGGTGCCGTGCGCGCCGAACATCCCGTGCCGGACCTCGACGGTCTCGCCCGGCCCGTCCGGGGCGCGGACGACGTCCTCGTCGGCCGGCGACTTGTCGATGATCGCTTTCCTGGCGTCGATCTCACTCAACGGAGCAGACCCTTCATCTGCGCGGTGGGCTTGGACTCCAGCGCCGCGACCTCGGCCGCGCGGGCGGCCTTCTCGCGGTTGACGCCGAGCGGCGCGGAGCCGATCTGCTCGTGCAGCTTGAGGATCGCGTCCATCAGCATCTCCGGCCGCGGCGGGCAGCCGGGCAGGTAGATGTCGACGGGCACGACGTGGTCGACGCCCTGGACGATCGCGTAGTTGTTGAACATGCCGCCGCTGGAGGCGCAGACGCCCATCGACAGCACCCACTTGGGGTTGGGCATCTGGTCGTAGATCTGGCGCAGCACCGGGGCCATCTTCTGGCTGACCCGGCCGGCCACGATCATGAGGTCGGCCTGCCGCGGGGAGGCGCGGAAGACCTCCATGCCGAAGCGCGCGAGGTCGTAGCGCGGCGTGCCGACGGCCATCATCTCGATCGCGCAGCACGCCAGGCCGAACGTCGCCGGCCAGAGCGAGCCCTTGCGCATGTAGCCGGCGAGCTTCTCGACGCTGCTGAGCAGGATGCCGCTGGGGAGCTTCTCCTCGATGCCCATCAGGCGGCCACCTCCCTCGTGACGGTGTGCACGGCGGTCAGTCCCACTCGAGCCCGCCGCGGCGCCAGACGTAGGCGTAGGCGGCGAGCAGCGTGAGGATGAACAGGACCATCTCGACCAGGCCGAAGATGCCGAGCGAGTCGAACGCGACCGCCCACGGGTAGAGGAACACGATCTCGATGTCGAAGACGATGAAGAGCATCGCGGTCAGGTAGTACTTCACCGGGAAGCGCCCGCCGCCGACGGGCTGCGGCGTGGGCTCGATGCCGCACTCGTACGCGTCCAGCTTGGCCCGGTTGAACCGGCGCGGGCCGGTGAGGTGGCCGGCCGTGATGGAGAACGCCGCGAAGCCGAAGGAGAGTGCGCCGAGGACGAGGATCGGGGCATAGGAATGCACTGCGGTCACTCCCCTTCTCGGTCGCACCCGGCACGCGGGACGGCTCGCCGGGCCTGCGCTACAACGTCACACCCTAGGGACGCCGCACCGGTCCGCCCAACGCGGGCTCGACGGGCGGTCATGCGGCTGGTGCCAGCCGTGAGAGCGCGTTGACGATGCGGTCCATCGCGTCGCCGCCGCGCGGGTCGGTGAGGTTCGCCATCAGCTTGAGGACGAAGCGCATGAGGACCGGGTGCGGCAGGCCGTGGCGGGTCGCGAGCCGCATCACCCGGTCGTCGCCGATCGCCTTCACGAACATCCGGCCGACCGTGTAGTAGCCGCCGTAGACCTGCTTGAGGGTCTGGGGGTACGCCTGCAGCGCCCGCTCGCGGGAGTCGGCGGTCGGCCGGGCCAGCGCCTGCGCGATGACCTCGGCGGCGATCTCGCCGGACTCCATGGCGTAGGCGATCCCCTCGCCGTTGAAGGGGTTCACCATGCCGCCGGAGTCGCCCACGAGGAGCATCCCGTCGGCGTAGTGCGGCTGGCGGTTGAAACCCATCGGCAGGGCCGCGCCGCGCACCGGCTGGGTGCGGTTCTCGTCGCGGAAGCCCCACTCCTCGGGCGTCTGGTCCAGCCAGCGCTTGAGGAGGTCCTTGTAGTCGACCTTGCCCCAGGCGGTGCTGGTGTTGAGGATCCCCAGGCCGACGTTGCTCGTGCCGTCGCCGACCCCGAAGATCCAGCCGTAGCCGGGCAGCAGCCGCTCCTTGCCGTCGGACCCTCGGTCCCACAGCTCGAGCCAGGACTCCAGCCAGTCGTCGTCGTGCCGCGGGCTCGTGTAGTAGGTGCGGACGGCCACGCCCATCGGGCGGTCGTCGCGCTTGTGCAGCCCCATCGCGGTCGAGAGCCGGCTGGAGTTGCCGTCGGCCGCCACCACGAGCGGCGCCGAGAACGTCCGCTCGCCGGCCTCACCCTTCGTGGTGACGCCGGTGATGCGGCCGGCCTTGTCGAGCACCGGGCCGGTGACGGTGGTGTTCTCCCGGAGGACGGCGCCGGCCTTGACCGCCTGCTGCGCCAGCACGTCGTCGAAGTCGCTGCGCGGCCGGACCAGGCCGTACGACGGATAGCTGGCGAGCTCCGGCCAGGCAAGCTCGAGCCGCATGCCGCCGCCGATGATGCGCAGGCCCTTGTTGTGCAGCCAGCCGGCCTCGGGTGACGTGTCGACGCCCATCGCGACCAGCGCCTTGACGGCACGCGGCGTCAGGCCGTCGCCGCAGACCTTCTCGCGCGGGAAGGCCGCTTTCTCCAGCACCAGCACGTCGTGGCCGGCCCGGGCCAGGTGGTAGGCCGTGGCGGAGCCGGCAGGGCCGGCGCCGACGACGATGACGTCGGCGTCACGGGGCGCGGCGGACTGCACGGAGGGCCACCTTCAGCGGGTCTGGGAGCGGTGTCGCGGGCGGGTCTGTGCGCTTGTGAAAACTTTCACGAGTGGTCGGGCGGCGTCAGTCTACGCATCCGTCCCGGCGAACGCCGAGGGGCCCGTCCTGCGGACGGGCCCCTCGGTTCGCGCGGTGTGCGGCTCAGCTCTTGAAGGCGTCCTTGACCTTCTCGCCGGCCTGCTTGAGGTTCGCCTTGGACTGGTCGCGCTCGCCCTGGCGGCGGAGCTCGTCGTCGCCTGTCACGGCTCCGACCTTCTCCTTGGCGTCGCCCGCGATCTCCTCGACCTTGTTGTTCGTCTTGTCGTCGGCTCCCATGTGGGGGCCTCCCTCCGTGCATCGGTTCTCGACCTTCTCCCAGGGTGCCTTGCCGAGGCGGGCGGGCCGAAACCCGCGCCGGACGAGGGCTACGCCGGCCGGTGGGCGCGGTGCAGGGCGACGATGCCGCCGGTGAGGTTGCGCCAGCCGACCGCCGTCCAGCCGGCGGTGGCGATGCGCCGCCCGAGCCCGGCCTGGTCCGGCCAGGCCCGGATCGACTCCGCCAGGTAGACGTACGCGTCCGGGTTGCTGGAGACACGGCGTGCCACGCCCGGCAGCGCCTTCATGAGGTACTCGGTGTAGATCGTGCGGAACGGCGCCCAGGTCGGGTGGCTGAACTCGCAGACCACCAGGCGGCCGCCGGGCCTGGTCACCCGGGCCATCTCGGCCAGCGCGCCGTCGACGTCGGAGACGTTGCGCAGCCCGAACGAGATCGTCACGACGTCGAACGACCCGTCGGCGAACGGCAGGCGGAGCGCGTCGCCGGCAAGCAGGTCGAGGTCGGGGTGCGCCTTCTTGCCGACCCGGAGCATGCCGAGGGAGAAGTCGGCCGCGACCACCTGGGCACCGGCCGCGGCGAACGGCAGCGAGGACGAGCCGGTGCCGGCGGCGAGGTCGAGGACCCGCTCCCCCGGCCGCGCGTCGACGGCGTGCGCGACCGCCCGCCGCCAGAGCCGGGTCTGCCCGAGCGACAGGACGTCGTTGGTGAGGTCGTACCGCGCCGCGACGTCGTCGAACATCGCCGCCACCTCGTGCGGCGCCTTCTGCAAGTCCGCTCTCGTCACGGCCCGAAGCCTCGCACGGCGCCGGTCCGCCCCTGACCGCAGTGGGTTGCTCGGCGCACCCCCCCAGGACAAGAGTGGCGGCCGCACCTGCCACCCTTCTCCGCCGTCGTGCATCCCGCCGTCGAACGCTCGTTTGCGACATGAGTCCCCGACACGCCGAGGGTTCCCCGGCGTGTCGGGGAGCCAGGTCGCAAACGATCTTGCGCGAGCGGTCAGGTGGTGCCGGTTCCGCCGGTCTCGCGCTGGTCCTCCGCGGCCTCAGCGGGCACTGCCTCGGCGGCCACCTCGCGCTCGCTGACGTCGACGCCGGGCCGGTCCGAGCTCAGCCCCTGCTCGCGCTGGGCGTCCTGCTCGTGGCTGGTCTGCCGGCCCTCGACGCTCTCGGCGTGCCGGGTGGCGTCGTCCAGGTCACGCGGGTCCTCGCCGTCGGCGGGGTAGACCCATCGGTCCTCGCTGCTTGTCATGACCGACCGCCTACCCGGGTAGACCTCGGGCATGCCGCCCGCCGAGGACCACAACCTGCCCGAGCCCGCCGACCTGGAGATCACGGCGGCCGACCGGCACGTGTACGACGTCACCATCACGCACCGCTCCGGCGCCACGACGCAGCACCGCGTGTCCGTGCCGGAGCCGCTGATGGCCGACCTCGGCGTCTCGGCGGCCCAGGAGCCGCTGCTGGTCCGCGCCAGTCTCGTCTACCTCCTGGAGCACGACCCGGCGGCTGTGCCGGAGCAGTTCGCGCTGGACGCGGTCGGCGACGCGATCCCGGAGTACCGCGACGAGATCGTCGGCCGGCTCTGACGTCGGGACCGGGGGCCGGGAAGCCTGGTAGAACAGCGCCATGGTCGAGGCGGCGCTCTCCGAGGTACCCATCTTCGCCGGGCTCTCCGACGAGTCCCTCGCCCTGGTGGCAGCCGGCGGCGTCACCGACGTCCCGGCCGGCCAGGTGCTCGCCCAGGCCGGCGACCCCGGGTTCGGCATGTTCGTGGTCCTCGACGGGGCCGTCGTGGTGGAGCGCGGCGAGCTGCACCTCGACATCGAGCGCGGCGGCTTCTTCGGCGAGCTCGCCCTGCTCGTCCCGGACTCTCCGCGCATCGCGCGGGTCCGCGCCAAGAGCGACGCGCAGGTCCTGGCCCTCACCCGGGCCACGTTCGACCAGCTGCTCGAGACCGAGCCGTCGTTCGCCCGGGCGATGCTCCGGGAGATGGCCGTACGCCTCGTGCAGGCGCGCACCGGGCACTGACGCGACAGCCCGCCCGGCCGCCACCGCGGTGGCGCGGCCCACGTACGCTCGGGCCTCATGAGCAGGCCGCCCGGCGACGCCGCCCCGGCGTCGGCCCGTGTCCCGCGCACCGTGCGGTCCCAGCCCGTCGACCTGGTCGGCACCCTGCTGCACCGGCTGCCGCACGCCGGCGACGCGCTGGCCTGGGTCCGGGACGGCACCGGCCTGGTCGGCTGGGGCGAGGCGGCCCGGCTCGAGCTCACCGGCCCGGACCGGTTCACGGTCGCGCGCGACTGGTGGCGCGACCTGGTGGCGCACGCCGAGGTCGACGACGAGGTGGGTGTCCGCGGCAGCGGACCGGTGGCGTTCGGCTCCTTCGCGTTCCGGGACGACGAGCCGTCCGTGCTGGTGGTCCCCGAGGTCGTGCTCGGCCGGTCCGGCGGGCACACCTGGCTGACCACCGTCGGTGAGCCGCCGCGGCTGGCGTCCCCCGAGCCGGTCCGGCCGACCCGGGGCCTGCGGTACGCGCACGGCGAGCTCCCGGTCACCGACTTCCGTGCCGCGGTCGAGGCTGCCGTCCGGCGGATCGACGCGGGCGAGCTCGACAAGGTGGTGCTGGCGCACGACCTGCTCGCCGTCGCGGAGGACGACATCGACGTACGCGCCGTGCTGGCCGGGCTCGCGGCGGGCAACCCGGGCTGCTGGACGTTCGCCGTCGACGGGCTGGTGGGCGCGACGCCGGAGCTGCTGGTGAGCCGCACGGGCGACCGGGTCTTCTCCCGGGTCCTTGCGGGGACGACGGCGCGCGGCGGCAACGCAGCGGCGGACACTGCGCGGGTCGACGCGCTGCTGCACTCGGCCAAGGACCTCGCCGAGCACCGGTTCGCCGTCGAGTCCCTCGTCGCGTCGCTCGCGGCGCACGTGCGCGACCTCGTCGTCCCTCCCGAGCCGCACCCGCTCGAGCTGTCGAACGTCACCCACCTGGCCACCGACGTCGTCGCCACCCTCGACGACGGCTCCGACGTCCTCGACCTGCTCGCCGCCGTCCACCCGACGGCCGCCGTGGGCGGCACGCCCAGCGGGGTGGCGCTCGGCGTCCTGGCCGAGCTCGAGCCGATGAACCGGGGCCGCTACACCGGTCCGGTCGGCTGGGTGGACGCCCGGGGCGACGGCGAGTGGGGCATCGCGCTGCGCTGTGCGCAGCTGGACGGGCCGACCGCGCGGCTGTTCGCCGGCGGCGGCATCGTGGCGGGCAGCGACCCCGACGACGAGGTGCTCGAGGCGCAGGCGAAGCTGCTCCCGATGCGCGAGGCCCTCGAGGGCTGACCGCGCCACCCGGGCCGACCCGGTGGCGCGCCCTGTCGGTGGCCCGTCCTAGCGTCCGGGGACATGGAGATCATCCTCGTACCCGGACTCTGGCTCGACGGCTCGACGTGGGACCAGGTGGTGCCCCACCTGGAGAAGGCCGGTCACCACGCCACGGCACTGACCATGCCCGGCATGGAGTCGGTCAGCGCTGACCGGTCCGCCGTGTCGTGGCAGGACCAGGTGGACGCGGTGGTCGCGGCCATCGACGCCGCCGACGGCGAGGTGGCGCTCGTCGGCCACTCGTTCGGCGGCATGGTGGCCTACCACGCCCTCGACGAGCGGCCGGACAAGGTGGCCCGCATCGTGTTCGTCGGCAGCGAGCCGGCCGATGCCCGGCCGGCCAGCGAGGACGGCGGCGGCTTCCCGATCGAGGGAGCCGACGCGCCGCTGCCCGAGTGGTCGTTCTTCGACGACGAGATGGTCGCCGACCTCGACGACGCCCAGCGGAGCGCCGTCCGGGAGGGCTCGGTGCCGTCACCGGCCCGGGCCGTCACCGACGCCTTCCAGCTCTCGGACGACCGTCGCCGCGACGTCCCGGCGACGGTGGTCGCGTGCGAGTACCCCGTCGCGCAGCTGAAGGCGTGGATCGACGACGGCGAGGAGGGCGTCGCCGAGCTCGCCCGGCTGCGGGACGTCGAGTACGTCGACCTGCACTCGGGTCACTGGCCGCAGGTCAGCCGTCCTGACGACCTGGCCGCCGTCATCGTGACGGCCGTCGACCGCACCTGACCTCCCACGAGCGGTGGGTCAGCGGACCGCGGGGGTCTGGCGGCTCACCTCGAAGCCGGTGCGGGCCAGGATCGCCGGCATCGCCTCGATCCGCGTGAGGTTGTAGTCCTGCCACTCGGGCTTCAGCTGGTCCCACGGGACCAGCTGCGGCGTCACCTTCTCGCGGGCATCGCGGACGTTGCCGTAGCGCCAGCCGTCCAGGCCGCGCCGCGCGCGCCACCTGTCGTGGTCGCGCTGCGCGAGGCGGCGGGTCTCCTCGGACGTGAACGACACGGTGGGGGCGCCCCAGTGCCGCAGCGGCAGCAGCTCGAAGTCGTTCGCCTCGAGGGCGTCGGTCAGCCCGTCGGCGGCCTCCCGGGCAGCTTCCCGCTCGTCGTCGGTGAGGTCTGACCAGGCGGGGTCCACCACGCCGCGGGCCGCAGCCCGCGCGAGGTGGTCCTCGTACAGCGTCCGGGCGAGCTCCTCGCGGACGCCGCCGTCGATCAGCGCCGGCGAGCAGGTCCGGTCGAGCATCGGGAACAGCCGCAGCCCCGGGAAGCGTGGGTCCCCGGCCTCGTCGGCCAGGGCCAGCGACGCGCCGAGCCCCGACTCGCCGCGGGTGCGCACGACCACGGGGACGGCGGGGTCGTCGATCAGGCGGTGCAGGAACAGCCCGGTGGCCAGCGCCACCGACTCGTCGTCCAGGACGACGGCCACCAGCCGCGGCGGGATGTCGGCGATCCGCTTCGTGAGCTCCGCCAGGCCGTCGCGGGTCGGCGCCTCGACGTCGATCGTGAGCAGGCAGGCCGAGACGGCCTCGACCAGGCCCGGGTGCTGCATCTCCAGCGCCTGCATGCGCTGCAGCGCCGCCACGTCGACCAGCGTCGCTGTCAGGGGCACGTCGCCGACCTCCGCCCATTCCTGGGCAGCCACCAGCAGCACCGCCCGCCCGAGCTGGCCGAGCCCGACGACGACCAGGTGCGGCGAGCCGCCCGGCTGGAGGACGAGGTGCTCGGCGACCAGCGCGCGGGCACCTCGTTCGTGCATGTTGAAGAACTCGATGCGCACCGTCTCCTGGCCGCCGAGGCCGGAGCCGCGCAGGAGCTGGGTCAGCTCCGCGTCCTCGAGATGGACCGAGCACCGCAGGTCCACCGCGCGGCGCTGGCGGGGAACCCGACGGGCAGCCGACGCGATCGCGACGTTCGTCGCGTCGTTCGGGCACAGGGCCACGAGGCTCGACGCCCGGTCCACGCGCACGGCGCGCAGGACGGCCGGGTCGGCCGGGTCGCCGGCGAAGACCGGGATGTCGTGCGCCCGGAGCGCGGCGACGCCCGGGCCGTGCGCGTCCTGCTCGACACCGACGACCGCGCGGTGCTCCCGGGCCAGCGACAGCGCCAGCCGGGTGCCCGACACCCCGAGGCCGCACACGACGGTGTGGCCGCGGAAGCCCTTGAGCCGGAACCGCTCGAACTGGTCGCGGAAGACGACCGACGCCGCCTGGAAGAGCGTTCCCGCCGCCATCAGCGGCGCGGCGAATCGCGCCACCTCGAGGCGCCAGTCGAGGTCGCCGTCGCTGCCGCCGTAGGAGAGCACGGCGAGCTGGAGCGTGAGGTACAGGTTGTCGAGCCACGTCCGGTCGACGTCGGCCTGCCGCGACTGCGCCAGGAACCCGGTGAAGCCGAGCGTCATGAGCACCAGCCAGGCGACTGCCAGCAGGTACCAGCGGCGGCGCTCGTCCGACCAGAAGCCCACGCGCCGAGTATGGTCCCGGCTCCGCCCTCGCGGCCCGCCTACCGTCAGGCGACCGGCCACTCCCAGGCGATCAGCCGGGTCAGCGGCTCCTGCCGTCCGCCGGCCGCCTCGTACGCCGTGACCGCCGCCGGGTTGTCGTCGTCGGTGAGCACCCACATGCCGTAGCAGCCGCGCTCGCGTGCGAGCTCGGCCAGCGCCGCGACCAGCGACCGGCCGACGCCGCGGTTGCGCGCGTCCTCGGCGACCGCGAGCTCGTAGAGGAACATCTCGGTGCCCTTGTCCGGATGGGTCGTCTCGACGCCGGACACGAAACCGACGGCTCGCTCACCACCGGCCCCGTCGTCGTCGAACGCCATCAGCAGGTGGTGCCCGTCCCGCGCGAGGAACAGCGCCGTGGCCGCCGGGGTGGGCGGACCGTCGAACAGCTCGGCGGCAGCGATCACGACCGTGTCGTCGCCGGGTTGCATCCGGCGTACCGACCAGCTCATGCGAGCGCCCCGGCGACGGCGGACCGCAGCATCGCGTGCAGGTCACGGGTCCGGCTGCGGTCGGTGCGCAGCTCGACCACCCGGATCCCCGACGGTGTGCTCGCGAGCTCGGCCGCGAGGTCGTCCAGCGACTCCACCCGCCGGTGCGGTGTGCCGGTGGCCGCGCACAGTGCTGCGAGGTCCACCCCGTGCGGGGTGCCGAAGACCCGGTCGAACACCGCCGCGTGCTCCGGCGCACCCTGCTCCAGCAGCCCGAAGAGCCCGCCGCCGTCGTCGTTCACAACGACCAGGGTGAGGTGCGGGCGCGGCTCCGCCGGTCCGATCACCAGCCCGGTGCTGTCGTGCAAGAAGGTGAGGTCCCCCATCAGGGCGTACGCCGGTCCGCCGCCGTGAACGAGAGCGGCACCGATCGCGGTGGAGACCGTGCCGTCGATGCCGGAGGCACCGCGGTTCGCCAGCACCAACGGTGACTCCGACCACGGGTCGGCCAGGTCGAGGTCGCGGATGCTGCTCGACGAGCCGGCGACGAGCAGGCCGGCGGCGGGAGTGGCGGCGGCCACGACGCGCGCGACCGCGAGGCCGCTCACCGGTTCGGCGTCGAGCACGTCGGTGACGGCCTCCCGGGCTGCCCGGTCGGCCTCCTGCCAGCGCTGCAGCCAGCCGGTGTCCGGCTCGCCGACGACGGCCGGCGTGCGCGGGTCGTCGCGCAGCCGCACCACGTCGACGTCGGTCCGGGCCAGGAGCCGGGTCACGGGTCGCGAGAGGGTCGCCCGTCCGGCCACCACGACTCGCTCGATCTCTCCGCCGAGATGCTGGAGCAGCAGCCGGTAGTTGCCGAGCGCGTTCGGCCCGGCCCGGCGCCCCGACGACGGCTCGGCCAGCAGCGGCCAGCCACCGGACTCGGCCAGCGACCTGGCATCGGCCAGCGCCTGGTCGCCGGCCACCACGACCGTCCGGCCACCGGCGACGAGCTCCTGGACGGCCTCGTCGTCGTCGGACCGCGCCGACGATCGGCTCGACCGCGCGCCCACGGATGCGCGGGCAACCGAGTCGGCAGTGGGGACCAACGGTTCCCGGAAGGCGATGTTGAGGTGCACCGGGCCGTCACCGCCGAGCACGAGCGCGTTCGCGACGTCGTCGCCCCAGGACGCCTCGTCGCCGTCGTCGGCGGACAGGTCTCCGAAGAAGCGCACCGAACCGCCGTAGAGGTTCACCTGGTCGATCGTCTGGTTGGCACCGGTGCCGCGCAGCTCCGCGGGCCGGTCCGCCGTGAGCACGACCAGCCGGACGCGTGAGTAGTCGGCCTCGACGACGGCAGGGTGCAGGTTGACCGCGGCGGTGCCGGACGTCGTGACCACCGGTACCGAGCGGCCGGACGCCTTGCTCAGCCCGAGAGCGAGGAACCCTGCGGACCGCTCGTCGATGCGCACGTGCAGCCGCAGCCGCCCGCGCCGGTCCGCCTCGTGCAGCGCGAAGGCGAGCGGCGCGTTGCGCGACCCCGGCGACAGCACCGCGTCGTGCACCCCGCCCTGCACCAGCTCGTCGACCACCACGGTCGCCAGCGACGTCGAGGAGTTCATGCGGCACCCTCCGAGGCGGCGATCACGGAGGCCATCCGGGCGGTCCACCGGTCGTCGGTCGGCCCGTCGGCCCGCACGGTGTCGGCCAGGTCCGGTTCCGGGCGGCGCACGTCCAGCTCACCGTCCACCACGACGAACGGCTGCGACGTCACGTCGCCGTCGAGCAGCTGCAGGGTGGCCAGCCCGCAGGCGTACGGCAGCTCGGGCAGTGCCGCGGCGAGCGCGACACCGGCGGCGAGGCCCACCGAGGTCTCCAGCGCGGAGGACACGACGACGGGCAGGCCGATCTGCTCGGCGATCCGCAGACAGGCGGCGACGCCGCCGAGCGGCTGCACCTTGAGCACCGCGATGTCGGCCGCCTCGAGTCGCGCCACGCGGAGCGGGTCCCCGGCGCGGCGGATCGACTCGTCCGCTGCGACCGGGACGTCCACCCGGCGCCGTACGGCGGCGAGCTCCTCGACCGTGCGGCAGGGCTGCTCGACGTACTCCAGGCCGTCGGCGGCCGCGTCGAGCAGCCGGGTCATGCGGACCGCGGTGTCGACGTCCCAGCCGCCGTTGGCGTCGACGCGCACCTTGCCGTCCCGCCCGAGCGCGTCCCGGACCGCGGCCACGCGCACCAGGTCGTCCTGCTCGTCCGCGGGGCTGCCGGGGTGCTCGGCCACCTTCACCTTCGCGGTCCGGCAGCCGGACGACGTGCGCACGATCTCGGCAGCGCGGTCGGGACCGACGGCCGGGACGGTGACGTTGACCGGCAGCCGGTCGCGCAGCGGCGGTGGCCAACCGAGGTCGGTCGCCTCACGCATCGCCCTCAGCCACGGCACGCACTCGGCGTCGTCGTAGTCCCAGAACGGCGACCACTCGCCCCAGCCGAGCTCGCCGCGCACCAGCATCCCCTCGCGGACGTCGATGCCACGGAACCGGGTCCGCATCGGCAGCGACCAGACGACCCTGCCGTCTGGCGGCGTCCCGGTCCCGGCGGCCATGCGCCTATCCTCGCCGACGTGCCCGTCCGACCCGACGACCGCGTCGTCTCCGAGCTCTTCGACCCGGCCGCCTGGCGTCCGGTCGAGGGCTTCGACCTGACCGACGTGACGTACCACCGGGCCGTCGTCGACGGTCCCGGACGCGGGACGGTCCGGGTGGCCTTCGACCGTCCGGAGGTCCGCAACGCGTTCCGCCCGCACACCGTCGACGAGCTGTTCCGGGTGCTGGACCACGCTCGCCGGACGCCCGACGTCGGCTGCGTCCTGCTCACCGGCAACGGGCCGTCGAGCAAGGACGGCGGCCGGGCGTTCTGCTCCGGCGGCGACCAGCGGATCCGGGGTCGCAGCGGCTACCAGTACGCCGAGGGCGAGACCGCGGACACCGTCGACTCCGCGCGGGTCAAGGCCGAGGGCGGCCGGCTGCACATCCTGGAGGTGCAGCGGCTGATCCGCACGATGCCGAAGGTCGTCGTCGCGGTCGTCAACGGCTGGGCGGCCGGCGGCGGGCACTCCTTGCACGTCGTGTGCGACCTGACCGTCGCCAGCCGCGAGCACGCGCGCTTCAAGCAGACCGACGCCGACGTGGGCTCGTTCGACGGCGGGTACGGCTCGGCGTACCTCGCGAAGATGGTCGGCCAGAAGAACGCCCGCGAGATCTTCTTCCTCGGTCGCACGTACGACGCCGAGCAGATGCAGCGGATGGGCGCGGTGAACATCGTGGCCGACCACGCCGAGCTGGAGAAGGTCGCGCTGGACGTGGCCGCCGAGGTCAATGGGAAGAGCCCCACCGCGCAGCGGATGCTGAAGTTCGCGTTCAACCTGGTGGACGACGGGCTGATGGGGCAGCAGGTCTTCGCCGGCGAGGCGACGCGGCTGGCGTACATGACCGACGAGGCCGTCGAGGGGCGCGACGCGTTCCTCGAGAAGCGCGACCCCGACTGGTCGCCGTACCCCTGGTACTACTGATGCCGCCGAGAGTCCGGCTCAGGCCGATCACGGACGGCGAGTACGACACCCTCCGCGCCCCGATGCTCGACGAGTTCGCCGCCGACCTGGCCCGGTCGGCGCACGCGCCGGTCGACGACGAGGTGCGCGCCCGGGCAGCGCAGTTCTTCCCGGAGACGCTGACCGACGCGCTGGCCGCGGCCGGCACCAGCATCCTGCGCGTCCTCGACGAGGACGGCTCCGACGTCGGGCTGCTGTGGCTCGGCCGCAGCCCCGGCAACCTGGAGACCGGCTTCGTCTACGACGTGATCATCGAGGAGCAGTTCCGTGGCCGGGGTTTCGGCCGGGCCGCGATGATCGAGGCGGAGAAGGTGCTCGCGGCGGACGGCTGCACCCGCATCGCGCTGAACGTGTTCGGCTGGAACGAGCCGGCTGCCGGGCTCTACCGGTCGCTCGGCTACGACGTCGACTCGATGCAGATGAGCAAGCCGCTCGCCGACGACATCGAGGACCCGCACTGAGCCGCGAGCTGCGCGGGCTCACCGCCCCCACCGGCGACGCCGTCCTGACGACGCTGGTGCCGGCACTCGCCGCGGCGCTCGACGGCGCCGGGCCGGCACTGCTCCCGCTGCCGACGGGCGGCAGCCGCGGTGCCGTACTGGCCGCGCTGGACCCCTCGCGGCCGCTGGAGCACGACGACGTCGCGCTGGTCGTGCCGACGTCCGGCTCCACGGGCGAGCCGAAGGGCGCCCTGCTCACCGCCGCGGCAGTGCGGCACTCGGCGCGTGCGACCCACGACCGGCTCGGCGGCCCTGGTCAGTGGCTGCTCGCCCTGCCCGTGACGCACGTGGCCGGCCTGACCGTGCTGGTCCGCTCGCTCGTGGCGAGGACCCGGCCGGAGGTGCTCGACCTCTACGGCGGCTTCTCGGTCGACGCCTTCGTCGCCGCCACCGCCCGGATGGCGCCGGACGTGCGGCACTACACGTCGCTGGTGCCGACCCAGCTGCGCCGGCTGCTCGACGCCGGCGCCGACCTCTCGTCGTACGACGGGATCCTCGTCGGCGGCGCGGCCCTGCCCGCCGCGCTCGCCGAGCGTGCGGCGTCCGCCGGAGTGCGCGTCGTCACGACGTACGGCATGTCCGAGACCTGCGGCGGCTGCGTCTACGACGGTCTGCCGCTCGACGGTGTCGAGGTCGTCGTGCGCGACGACGGCCGGGTCGAGCTCGGCGGGCCGGTCGTGTTCGCCGGCTACCGGCTCCGGCCGGACCTCACGGCCCAGGCGCTGGTCGACGGCCGGCACGTCACGCAGGACCTCGGGCGGTGGGCACCGGACGGCAGCGGGCGGCTCGAGGTGCTCGGCCGCGCCGACGACATGGTCATCAGCGGTGGGGTCAACGTGCCCGCCGCGATGGTCGAGCGGGTGCTGCTCGACCACCCGGACGTCGCGGCCTGCGCCGTGGTCGGTCGTCCCGACCCGGACTGGGGCGAGCGGGTCGTCGCCGTCGTGCAGCCGCGCGACTGGGCGGCCGCACCGACCGTCGAGCAGCTCCGCGACCACGCCGCAGGGCTGCTGGAGCCCGCGGCGCTGCCGCGCGAGGTGGTACTCATCGGACTGCTTCCGGTGCTGGCCTCTGGCAAGCCGGACAAGGTCGCGATCCGCGAGCTGCTGCCCGACCTCGTCTGATCGGCTCAGCCCCGGCGTCGCGCGACGTGGAGGACAGCACCCCAGTGCCGCCGCAGCCGGCCGTCGGGCCGCTCGGCGAGCCGCCGGCGGATCTCGCCGTACAGGCGGTCTCGCTGCCAGCCCTGCATGTCGATGTGCCCCGAGAAGGTGTCGAGCAACGCGATGTAGCCGTCGGCGTCGTAGACCAGCTCCCAGTCGAACTGCCGGATGTCGATCACCTCGAAGTGGCCGCTGGCCTCGATGTCGGCCCGCTCGTCCGGGAGCTCCTGGGGTCGCTGCACCGACGCAGCGGCGGGGAGCGGCTCACCGATCTCGTCGTAGACCTCCTGGAGCTCGTCGAAGAACGGGTCCCCGTCGTACGGGATGACGTGCGTCGCGCCCCAGAAGGCGAGATGACCCGCGGGCTCGAGCACGTCGAAGGCACGCTGGTAGCGCACCGCGGGGTCGATCCAGTGCCAGGCGGTCGCCGCGAACACCAGGTCGAACCGCTGCTCGCCGAAGTCCCAGTCCTCGAACCGGGTGTTGTGGATCTCGACGTCGTAGCCGGCCAGCGTCTGCCGCGCGACGGCGGCCAGGGCCGGGCCCGGCTCCAAGCAGGTGATGCGCATCCCGCGCTGCGCCAACGGCAGCGTCGCCTTGCCGGTCGCGCACCCGATCTCCAGCAGCCGTGCCCCAGCGCGGAGGCCTGCTGCGTCCACCAGGTGGCCCACGAGAGCAGCGGGATAGTCGGGCCGAGCCTGCTGATACGTCGCGGCAGCCGTGTCGAACGTCGCCGCGAGCCGCTGACGGTTCTCGCTCCCCGGCACGTCCTCAGCCTGGCACGCACAGGTCCCAAGACGTCGAGCCGCAGCGTCAGGTACGGGTTGTCGGCCTCGCGCACGGGCCGGCGACGCGTTGCGTAGCCTCCTGCGCGACCCGTGCACCGATGACGACGCTGGAGGACCGCGCACCCCATGGCCACCCCTGCCCAGTGGCTCGAGGGCGCCCGCCCGCGGACCCTGCCCGCCGCGATCGCGCCGGTCGCGGCCGGTACCGGTGCGGCAGCCGCCGCCGACGGCTTCGACCTCGGGCGGGCGCTGCTCGCGCTGCTCGTGGCGGTGGCGCTGCAGGTCGGCGTCAACTACGCGAACGACTACAGCGACGGGGTCCGTGGCACGGACGCCGACCGGGTCGGCCCGCTGCGGCTGGTCGGGTCCGGGGCAGCGTCGCCCGCGCGGTGAAGCGGGCCGCGTTGCTCGCGTTCGCGGTCGGTGCCGTCGCCGGGCTGGTGCTGGCACTGCTCGTCACCTGGTGGCTGGTGCTCGTCGGGGTCGCGTGCCTGCTGGGCGCCTGGTACTACACCGGCGGCCGCTCGCCGTACGGCTACCGCGGCCTCGGCGAGGTCTCGGTGTTCGTCTTCTTCGGCCTGGTCGCGACGGTGGGCACGACCTACGTCCAGGCCGAGCGCGTCACGACGGCGTCGGTGCTCGCCGGAGTCGGCTGCGGCGCGCTCGCGTGCGCGATCCTCGTCGCCAACAACCTGCGCGACATCCCCACCGACGAGGTCGCCGGCAAGCGCACATTGGCCGTGCGGCTCGGCGACCGCCGGACCCGGTTGCTCTACGTCGGCCTCGTCTTCGCGGCGTACGCCGTGGTGGTGCTGATCGCGCTCCAGCACCTCGTCGTGCTGATCGCCCTCGGCACCGCGCTGCCCGCCGTCCGGCCCACCCTCGGCGTGATCTACGGCGCCACCGGGCGTGAGCTGGTGCCGGTGCTCAAGGAGACCGGGCTGCTGCTCCTGGTCTACGGCGTGGCGCTCGGCGTCACGCTGTCGCTCGCCTGAGCTCAGGGGCAGCGCAGCCGGTTACGGTCCGCGGTCTGGAGGAACCCGTGCTCGGCCATGGCGCGGCCGCACCGCGGGCAGGGCGCGGCGACCGGCAGCGGCCCAGGGGGCGCCTCGTCCGGGTCCCCGAGCTGGGCCGGGCCGAAGACCTGGAACAGTCCCGCGTAGACCCGGTCCCACCGACTGCGTGCGGGCTGACGATCATCGACCATTTGATTGTGCACAATCGAATGATACACGGTTCGATGGACTACGCTGACCACCCGTGACCACCACGTCCCCCGCTCCGACGGCGACCGACGACCCGCTCGCCCTCGAGCGGCAGGTCTGCTTCGCGCTGTCCGTCGCCTCGCGCAGCGTGCTCGGCGTCTACCGCCCGCTGCTGGAGCCGATGGGGCTCACGCACCCGCAGTACCTCGTGATGCTCGCGCTGTGGCAGCACGCCCCGATGTCCGTCAAGGACGTCGGGGCGCTGCTGGCCCTGGACTCCGGCACGCTCTCGCCGCTGATCAAGCGGCTGGCGGCGGCCGGCCTGGTCACCCGCGACCGCGACCCGCACGACGAGCGCGTCCTGGTGGTCGACCTCACCGACGCCGGCCAGGCCCTGCGGGCCGAGGCCGAGCGCATCCCGGGCCAGGTGGTCGCCGCGCTGGGCGTGGACGTGCCCGAGCTCGAAGCCCTGCACCGCGCCCTGACCCGGGTGATCGCGGCCGTGGGCTGACCGGGCAGGTCCACCTGACCGGGGGCTCGCAGCGGTCTCACAGCGACCTTCCAGCCACCGGCCCGAGAGTCCTCCTCAGCACCGGCCGACCCGACCTCTCGGACCACGCCGACCGACCGACGGAGACCGCGATGACCCAGCACGCCACCGCCCATGGCCACGGGCCGGACGACGAGCTCGAGGACCACGACCTCGGCCTGAGCCACGACCTGCCCACGCTGCTCAACCGGCGCCGGGCGCTCGGCCTGCTCAGCGCCACCGGGCTGGCCGCGGCGCTGGCGGCGTGCGGCGGCTCGGACAGCACCACGTCGGCCGGCAGCGGCTCGACGGCCTCGACGAGCTCCACGCCCCAGCGGGAGCCGGCGGGATGGGCGGCGCGCCCGGCGCGTCCGGCTCCGACGTCGACGTCGCGGACGGCGAGATCCCCGAGGAGACCGCCGGCCCCTATCCCGGCGACGGCTCGAACGGCGTCAACGTCCTCACCGAGTCGGGGATCGTCCGCAGCGACATCACCACCAGCTTCGGCACCGCGTCCGGCGTCGCCGAGGGCGTGCCGCTCACCCTGACGCTGAAGGTGCTCGACGTGAACGGCGGCTCGTCGACGCCGCTCTCCGGCGCCGCGGTCTACGTCTGGCACTGCGACCGCGACGGCAACTACTCGATGTACGCCGACGCCATCTCCGACGAGAACTACCTGCGCGGCGTCCAGGAGACGGCGTCCGACGGCACGGTGACGTTCACGACGATCTACCCCGCGGCGTACGACGGCCGCTGGCCGCACGTGCACTTCGAGGTCTACCCCAGCCTGAAGGACGCCACCAGCGCCAGCAACAAGCTGCGCACCTCGCAGCTGGCCTTCCCGGAGGACGCCTGCGAGCAGGTCTACGCGACCGCGGGCTACGAGCAGTCGGTGGCCAACCTGGCCCGGACCTCCCTGAGCAACGACATGGTTTTCAGCGACGGCTACTCCCTGCAGCTCGCGAAGGTCGGCGGCAGCGTCGACGGCGGCATGACCGCCACCCTCAACGTCCCGGTGTGACCGCGGCGGCGGCCACCACCGCGCCAACCCTGTGCGAGCCCTCAGCCCCGGGCGGCCACCAGGTGCAGCCGGACGTCGGTCAGCTGCCCGCCGTCTGCCGTCGCGGTCATGAAGGTGTGGTGCGGCTGCCGGCGGCGATCGGTCGGTGAGCCGGGGTTCAGCAGCCGGAGACCACCGGGAGCGGTCGTGTCCCACGGGATGTGGCTGTGGCCGAAGACCAGCACGTCGTCGTCGGGGTAGGCGGCCGCGCACCGTCGCTCGCGCCCGGTGGCCGCGCCGGTCTCGTGCACGACCGCGACCCGCACCCCGGCCAGCTCGGCCCGGGCGACCTCGGGCAGCCGCGCCTGCAGGTCCGGGCCGTCGTTGTTGCCGTGCACCGCGAGCAGCCGTTGCGCCGGAGCCAGCCGCGCCTCGATCGCGTCGAGCAGCGCGACGTCCACCCAGTCGCCCGCGTGCACGACGACGTCGGCGTCGTCGATGGCCGACCACAGATCGGGCGGGAGGTCCTTCGCCCGCACCGGGACGTGGGTGTCGGCGGTGAGGACCAGGCGCACGGTCAGCTGCCGGCGGCGGAACGCTCGGTCATCAGACCGACGGGCGTGCCGTCCGGGTCCTTGACGAACGCCATCCAGAGCTCGCTGCTCCCGTCGCGGTGCACGAGGTGCGGTCCCGACACCGGCTGCGCGCCGCGGCCCGTCACCTCGGCGAACGTCGCGTCCAGGTCGTCGACCGCGTAGTACACCACCGGCCGGGAGCGGAACCGCTCGTCCTCGGTGACGTTGAGGTAGAGCCGGACGTCACCGGCCTGGAGGAACGCCATCGGCTGCCCATCGACGGTGAACAGGTGCGGCAGCCCGAGCACGTCGCGGTACCACCGGACCGAGGCCTCCAGGTCGGAGACGGTGACGCTGAGCTGGCCGATGCCGGAGACGGTCATGCGAACTCCTCGGTCGGGATACTTCATGCCATGAAGCAACGTACCCGTCGATGGTGTTGACTGCCACCGTGAGCCACGACGTCCCACCGCTGCCGGGCGGGCTGCGGTCCAGCCGGCGGCGCCGGGTCGCCAACGAGCTCAACACCACGGCCATCCACGCGCTGCGGGTCGCGCGGCGCACCGACACCCAGTCGGGCCTCAGCCCCGAGCGGCTCTCGCTGCTGTCGGTCCTCGTGTACGCCGGGCCGCTGACGATGACGCAGCTCGCCCGGGCCGAGCAGGTGACCCGGCCGGCGATCACCCGCATCGTCTCCGGCCTGGAGGCCGTCGGGCTGGTCACCCGTGACGAGGTCCCCGGCGACCGGCGGTCCACCCGGGTGTCGGCCACGGCCGCCGGCCGCGCCGTCCTGGAGGACGCCAGGAGGCGGCGTGTCGAGGGGCTGGCCGAGGTGCTGCGCGGGGCGACCGGGGAGGAGCTGGACCTCGTCAGTGCCGCGCTCGCCGTCGTCCGGCGAGGCCTCGAGGGTGGGCGGTGATCCCGCCCGGATCGACCCTGTGGACGCCTGGATTCTGGAGGTGGGACCAGGGAGAATCGAACACATGTTCGAGTCGATCCCGATCTCGTCGCCAGTGGACGCCGAAGCCGTGCCGGCGTTCGCCCGCGGCCTGAGGGACGTCGAACCGGCCGACGAGCAGGCACTGGTCGCCCAGCTGACCGCGATCGAGGGGCTGAAGTCGGCGGCCGCGGCTCGTCAGGCCCGCCTTGCGGAGGCGCTGGACCGGGCGGTGCGGGCACGAGAAGCGGCGTCGGGCTTGCCTGCCGACGAGCAGGGCCGTGGCGTGGCGGCACAGGTGGCGCTGGCCAGGCGGGAGTCGCCCGTCACCGGTGGCCGTCACCTCGGGCTCGCCAAGGCCCTTGTCCGCGAGATGCCGCACACCCTCGCCGTCCTGGAGGCCGGTCATCTCTCGGAATGGCGCGCCACGCTGCTGGTGCGCGAGACGGCCTGCCTCAGCCGGGAGGACCGCGCGGCTGCCGACCATGAGCTCTGCTCCGACCCGGGGACCCTCGCCGGGCTCGGTGACCGGGGCGTCGCCGACGCCACGCGCCGGGTCGCGTACAGGCTCGACCCGCAGGCCTTCGTCGCCAGGGCGGCGAAGGCGGACAAGGACCGTCGGGTGACGCTGCGGCCGGCGCCGGACACGATGTCATTCCTGACCGGGCACCTGCCGGTGGCCCAGGGCGTCGCGGCGTTCGCCGCCCTCACGAAGGCAGCCGACGAGGCGCGAGCAGCCGGTGACCCGCGCACGCGCGCCCAGGTGATGGCCGACGAGATGGTGCAGCGGATCACCGGGCAGGCCCATGCCGAGCAGGTCCCCCTCGAGGTCGAGGTCGTCCTCACCGACCGGCACTGCTCGGTGAGGACGACGAGCCGGCCGTCGTGGTGGGCTACGGCGCCGTCCCGGCCGGCGCTGCCCGCGACCTGGTGGCCCGGGCCGAGCGAGTTGCCCTGCGGCGGTTGCTCACCGAGCCGGCGACCGGACAGCTGGTGGCGATGGAGTCCCGCTCGCGGGACTTCCCGCGCGGGTTGCGGCGCTTCCTCCGGCTGCGGGACCAGACGTGTCGCAGGCCTTGGTGCGACGCGCCCGTCCGGCACAGCGACCACGTCGTTTCCGACGCGGGAGGTGGAGAGACGAGCGCCGTCGAACGGCCAGGGGCTGTGCGAGTCGTGCAACTACACCAAGGAGCTCCTCGGCTGGAGCGCCCGTGCGGGACCGACCAGCCGACCCGGGAACCACGTCGTCGAGACGATCACCCCCACCGGTCACGCCTACCGGTCTCGCGCGCCTTCGCTGCACTCCCCGCCACCACGCACGGCGGAGACGAGCCTCATCGAACGCCGGCTCGCCCGGGTCGTCCTCAGGCTGTACTCCGCTGCGTGACCGCGTGCTGTCCGTAGTGACAGCTATGTTTGGTGGCCTCGGAGCCGAGCCTGACGAAGGTCCGCTGTTGCCGGGGACACGCGACCCTCCCACTTGGTCGACAGGACCACCGTGGTCCGGGTGCGGGCGACCCCGCGGATCCGGCGCAGTCGGGACAGCGTCTGCTCCAGCTCGGCCACGTCGGGCACCCGGACCTTGAGCAGGAACGACTCGTCGCCGGCGACGAACCAGCAGTCCTCGACCTCCTCGAGCCGCTGCAGCGCGACGGTGACGGCGTCCTGGTCGGAGGTGTCCGAGAGGTGCACGCCGACCAGCGCGGCCACCGACCGTCCCAGCGCGCCGGGGTCGACGGCGGCGTGGTAGCCGGTGATGACGCCGGCCGCCTCGAGCCGCGCGACCCGGTCGGTCACGCTCGGCCCGGACAGCCCCACGAGCCGTCCCAGCTCGGCCCAGCTCGCCCGGCCGTCGCGCCGCAGCGCCGCCAGCAGCGCCCGGTCGGTGTCGTCCATGAGGCACCTCACACTCTGGCGGGAACGAAACCCGGTCGATCAGCGTTCTTGACCTTGATATCTTAGGTCCGACACCCACACAACCTTGGAAGTAGAGGCACCACCGTGTACACCCTCGACCTGGCCCGCGCTCAGATCCTCGAGCTGGAGCGCGTCGCCGAGATCGCCCGCCGCACCCAGCGCCCGACCCGCCGCACCCGCCGGTCCCTGCGCTCCCGCTGACCGGCCGCGCGCCGGCAGCCCGTCCACGACGACCGTAGGCTCGGTCGCGGAGGCCACTCGAAGCCATGCTGCGCATCCTGCTGTACGCCGTACCGCTGATCCTCGCGGTCTACGCGCTGGTCGACCTGATCCAGACCGACGAGAAGGACGTCCAGGGCCTGCCCAAGCTGGTCTGGGTCCTGCTCATCGTCCTGGTCTGGATCGTCGGCCCGGTGGCGTGGCTGGTGGCCGGCCGCAAGGGCCGCGGGCTGCCCGGCCTGCCGCCGCGCAGCGCCGACGGCCCCTCGGCCGGGCCGCGCGGCCGCACCCTCGCCCCGGACGACGACCCGGACTTTTTGCGCGGCCTCAACCCGCCCAAGTCCCCGCCGCGCCGCCCCGAGGACGACGACTCCGCGACGAGCTGAACGGTCAGCCCACGCCGGCGTAGGAGTGGAAGCCGACCAGCCAGATGTTCACGACGAGGTAGTTGAAGAGGAACGTCGCGTAGCCCAGGCAGGCGAGGTACGCCGCCGGGCGGCCCTTCCAGCCCGCCGTGGCGCGGGCGTGCAGGTAGGCGGTGTAGACCATCCACGTGATGAACGCCCAGGTCTCCTTGGGGTCCCAGCCCCAGTAGCGGCCCCACGCGTTCTCCGCCCAGATCGCCCCCGCGATCACCGCGAACGTCCAGATCGGGTAGCCGAAAGCGTGCATCTTGTACGCCGACCGGTCCAGTGCCGCCGCGGCCGGCAACCGGTCCATGAAGGACGGTTGCCGCTGCTCGACGGGGACCCGCTCGCGCCGGTCCTGGACGAGGAAGCAGATCGACTGGGCGAAGCCGATCGTGAAGATGCCGGAGGCGATCATCGCGGCCGTGACGTGGATGACGAGCCACACCGACTTCAGCGCCGGCACCAGCTGCGCCGACTCGGTGTAGAGCACGGCGACCGCGAGCCCGAGCGTCAGCAGCACCGGGAGCACGACGAAGGTGCCGAGGTAGCGGACCGGCCGGCGGGTCAGCAGCACGAGGAAGACGCCGGTGACGGCCAGCGAGCCGGCCGTCGAGAACTCGTACATGTTGCCCCACGGCGGGCGCTCCGCGGCGAGCCCACGGGCCAGCACCGCCGCGGCATGCAGCAGGAAGGCGAGCACCGTCAGCGACACCGCGACCCGGCCGACCCGGTCGGCGCGCGCGAGCCGCGTCGGCCCGTCGTCATCGGCCTCGACGGGTGCGACGGTGTCCTCGCCGTACGCCGTGGGGGCGCCGATGCTGGCCAGCTCGCGCGCACCGGCCGCGACCGGTACGGCGCGGCGCCGGCGGCCCGGCGAGCCGAACGCGAGCTCGGCGGCGTAGCAGTACATGGCTGCGGCGTAGACGGCCATCGCGGAGTAGAGCAGGTCGTTGCTCAGCCCGGCGAGCGACTCAGACGTCACGTGCAGCACCAGTCCCGTCGTCGGATCCGATCTCGGCGAGCAGCTCGCGCAGCTCGTCGGCGAGGCCGTCGCCGCCCTCCCCCTCGGTGCGTGCCAGCCCCGCCACCTCGACGAGCGTACGCCCGCCGTCCGCGCCCTCGACCCTGACCCAGACCCGCCGGCGCCGCACGAACAGCGACGCCATCAGGCCGGCGAGCGCGAGCAGCGCGGCGCCCAGCGCCGGCCCGGTGCCGGGGTCGCGCGCGACCTGCAGCGAGGCCCAGCGGCGTACACCGTCCATGGTGATCGTCTCGCCGGTCGGCAGCGTCACGGACGTTCCCGGGGCCAGCCCCACGACCAGCTTGCGGCCGTTCTCACCGCGCACCTGGGTCAGCCCGTCCTTCTGCAGGGAGTAGACGGACTGCGGCGTCCCGCTGTCGACGCCCAGGTCGCCCCGGTAGACGCTGAGGAGCGCGCGCGGCAGCGTGAGCCCCGGGTAGACCGAGTGCGGACCGTTCTCGTCGATCACCGCAGTCGGCAGGAAGAGACCGTCGAAGCCGATCTGCGGCGAGGTGCCCGTCACCTTGACCACACCGGTCGAGGTGTTGTTGCCGTCGCGCGGGAGGAACGGCACCGGGCTGCGCGACACGACCGCGCCGTCCTTGTCGCGCACCGTGAACACCGGGGCGTAGCCGTTGCCGAGCAGGAAGACCTTGACGCCGTCGACCTTCAGCGGGTGGTTCACCCGCAGGTCGTAGGTCTGCTCCGGCGCGTCCGGGTCGGACGTGTAGCGGACGTCGGCCTGGAAGTCCCGTGGGGCCCCGGCCTGCATCCCGTCCCGCTGGTAGCGGACCGTCAGCTTCCTCAACGCGACCGTGAACGGCGCGAGCGAGCCCTCGTCGGCGAGCGGCCCCGGGGTCCAGGTGTCGTACGCCGAGACGGTGTTGGAGAACGCCTCGCCCTCCACGACCAGGACGTTGGCCTTGTACCCGGTCAGGTGCCCGATCGCCACGGCGACGAGCAGGAGCAGCAGCGCCAGGTGGAAGACCAGGTTGCCGGTCTCGCGCAGGTAGCCCTTCTCGGCGGCCACCGAGCCGTCGGCGACGTCGACCCGGAACCGGCGGTCGCGCAACGCGGCCCGAGCGCGCTCCAGCACGTCGTCCGCACTGCCGTCCACCGTCGTGGACTCGTGGAACGGCAGCCGGTCGAGGTGCTTCGGCGCGTGCGGCGGCCGTGCCAGTGCCGCCCTGAGGTGCTGCCGGCTGCGCGGGAGCACGCAGCCGACGAGTGACACGAACAGCAGCAGGTACGTCGCCGCGAACCACGGCGAGGAGTAGACGGAGAACAGCGAGAGCCGGTCGTACCAGGGCGCGAGCGTGGGGTGCTGCTCGGCGAACTGCGCGGCCCGAGCGGCATCGATGCTGCGTTGCGGCACCAGCGAGCCGGGCACGGCCGCCAACGCGAGGAGGAACAGCAGCACGAGCGCGGTGCGCATCGACGTGAGCTGCCGCCAGGCCCACCGGCTCAGCTCGAGCGGTTGCATCGCCGGCGGCCGCGGTTCCGGCGGCAGGTCGCGCGACGGTGCGCTGCTGAGCGTGTCGACCATCAGACCGCGACCGTGAAGCCGTTGACCCACACCTGCAAGGACGAGACCCAGCTGTCCCAGACACCGGTCACCAGCAGCACGCCGATGACGACGAGCATGGCTCCCCCGGTCCGCATCACGGCGACGTAGTGCTTCTTGAACCAGCCGAACACCGTCATCGCCCGGCCGAACGCCAGCGCGGCGAGCACGAACGGCAGCCCGAGCCCGAGGCAGTACGCCACGGCGAGGACGCCGCCGCGCAGGGCGGTGCCCTCACCCAGGCCGAGGGCGAAGACGGCGGCCAGCGTCGGGCCGAGGCACGGCGACCAACCCAGCCCGAAGACCATCCCGAGGACCGGCGCACCGAGCAGGCCGACGGCGGGCTTGCGGTCGATGCGGATGTCGCGCTGCAGCCATGGCAGGAACCCCACGAACGACAGCCCGAGCACGATCGTCACGGCGCCCAGGACGCGCCGCAGCACGTCCTGGTTCTCCAGCAGGAACCCACCGAGACCGCCGAGCAGCACGCCGGCGCTGACGAACACGAAGGTGAAGCCGGCCACGAACAGGACCGCGCCGAGCACCAGGCGGCCACGACGTCGCCCGGCGTCGTCGAAGACCTCGGCGGCGGACAGGCCCGTCGTGTACGCCAGGTAGCCGGGCACGAGCGGCAGCACGCAGGGCGAGAGGAACGACACCAGCCCGGCCAGCGCCGCCAGCGGCATCGCCAGCAGCAGCGAGCCGTCCGTCACGGTGCCGCTCACGGACTTACGCCTTCTCGCGCAGGGCGTCGGTGATGAGACCGGTCAGCGTGCTCGCGTCGACCTTGCCGAGGACGCGAGCGGAGACCCGGCCGTCGCGGTCGAGGACCAGCGTGGACGGCTTGGCGTACGGCTGCAGGGTGCCGCGCAGCGCCAGCAGCAGCCGGCCGCCGTCGGAGTCGATGCTCGGGTAGGTGACGCCGAACCGCTTCTCGTGCGCCCGCGCTGCCGCGAGGTCGGTGTCGGTGTTGATGCCGACGAACTGCACGCCCTCGCCCTCGGTCGCGCGGTGCACCTCTTCGAGGGCCTCCGCCTCGGCGATGCACGGCGGGCACCACGACGCCCAGACGTTGACCACCACGACCTGGCCGCGGAAGTCGGCGACGTCGAGCGAGCCCCCGTCGAGCTGCTTGCCGGCCAGCTTCACAGGCTCCTTGCGGTCGGCCACCGCCAGCGTCGCCACCGTGCCGTCGCCGGAGATGTAGTTCTGGCCGGCCACCGACTGGGTGCCGCCGGAGCAGCTCGTGAGGAGACCGGCCGCGCCGAGCAGCAGCGCGGCCGCCGCGGCCGTACGGCGGAGACGGGACATGGTCATGCGCCGGCGACGAACTTCTTCCCGGTCGCCACCGGTGCCGGCAGCAGGTCGCGCGCCGGCTCCTCGTAGGACACCGAGACCAGCTCGTCCCCGTCGTAGGTGAAGGACGTCAGCGAGGCCAGCGAGCACTGCCGCTTGCGCGGGTCGTGCCAGAGCCGCCGGCCGGTGGCGAACGACCGCGCCGTCCAGATCGGCAGCTGGTGGCTCACGGCCAGGGCCTCGTGGCCGCGCGCGGCGTCGCGGGCAGCGGCGATGGCCGCCAGCATCCGCTCGGCGATCTCGACGTAGGGCTCGCCCCACGACGGGCGCAGCGGGTTGCGCAGGTGCACCCAGTGCGCCGGCCGCTTCAGCGATCCGTCGCCGACCCCGAAGGTCTTGCCCTCGAAGACGTTGCCGGCCTCGATCAGTCGGTCGTCGGTGGCCACCTCGAGCCCGAGGGCCTCCGCCGACGGCCGCGCCGTCTCCTGGGCCCGCTCGAGCGGCGACGAGACGACGTAGGTGATGTCCTCGCCGCACACCCGCTCGGCGATGCGCTCGGCCATCTTCAGGCCGAGGTCGGAGAGGTGGTAGCCGGGCAGCCGGCCGTAGAGGACCTTCGCCGGGTTGTGCACCTCGCCGTGCCGCAGCACGTGGACGACGGTGGCCTCGCCCATCAGGCGGTCTCCTCGGGGACGGCGCGCGCGGCGGCGCGGGCAGCGTGCGGCAGGGCGTCGGCGACGCGGCCGAGCGCGTCGCCGTCGTGGGCGGCGGACAGGAACCACGCCTCGTACGCCGACGGCGGCAGGTAGACGCCGCGCTCCAGCATCGCGTGGAAGAACGCCGTGAAGCGGAACGCCTCCTGGCGGCGGGCGCCGTCGTAGTCGACGACCGCGTCGGGCGTGAAGAAGACGGAGAACATGCTGCCGGCGTGCTGCACGACGTGCGCGACACCCTCGGCCGCGAGCGCGTCGGACGCCAGGCCGCTCAGCTCGGCGGCCGCCTTGTCGACGTGGGTGTAGACCTCGTCGGTGGCCAGCCGCAACGTCGCGAGCCCGGCCGCAGTGGCGACCGGGTTACCCGACAGCGTGCCGGCCTGGTAGACGGGACCGACCGGCGCCAGCCGGGCCATCACATCGGCACGGCCGCCGAACGCCGCGGCAGGGAATCCACCGCCCATCACCTTGCCGAAGGTCATCAGGTCGGGACGCACGCCGTCGAGGCCGTACCAGCCGGCGGCGCTCACCCGGAAGCCGGTCATGACCTCGTCGCTGACGTACAGAGCGCCGTGGGCGCGGCAGAGCTCGGCCAGGCCGGCGTTGAAGCCCGCAAGCGGCGGGACGACGCCCATGTTGCCCGCCGCGGCCTCGGTGATGACGCAGGCGATCTGGCCGTCGTGGACGCGGAACGCCTCGGCCACGGCGTCGAGGTCGTTGTAGGGCAGGACGACCGTGTCGGCCGCCGACGCACCGGTGACGCCGGGAGTGTCCGGGAGGCCGAGCGTCGCGACGCCGGAGCCGGCCGCGGCGAGCAGCGAGTCGACGTGGCCGTGGTAGCAGCCGGCGAACTTCACGACCTTCGTACGGCCGGTGAACCCGCGCGCCAGCCGGATCGCCGACATCGTCGCCTCGGTGCCGCTCGACACCAGGCGCAGCTGCTCGACCGGCTCGACGCGGGCCACGATCTCCTCGGCGAGCGCCACCTCGCCCTCGGTCGGCGTGCCGAACGACGTGCCGCGGGACACCGCGGCCTGGACCGCCTCGACGACCTCGGGGTGCGCGTGGCCGAGCAGCAGCGGTCCCCACGAGCAGACCAGGTCGACGTAGTCGCGGCCGTCGGCATCGACGACGTAGGGCCCGTGACCGGAGGTCATGAACCGCGGGGTGCCACCGACAGCGCGGAAGGCGCGCACCGGTGAGTTGACGCCACCCGGGATCACGGTGCGGGCGCGCGCCATCAGCGCCTCGGACGCCGGCGCGTCGTACGGGTAGGTCATCGAGTCCGGTCCCGCAGGAGAGCGGCGGCCTCGACGGCCCAGTAGGTGAGGACGATGCCCGCTCCGGCCCGGCGGATGGACGTGAGGGTCTCGACGATGGTCCGCTCCCGGTCCAGCCAGCCGTTCGCGAACGCCGCCTCGGCCATCGCGTACTCACCGGACACCTGGTACGCCGCCACCGGGACGCCGTGACGGGCGGCCTCGTCGGCGACCCGGCGCAGCACGTCGAGGTAGGGCAGGGCGGGCTTCACCATGACGATGTCGGCGCCCTCGGCCAGGTCGAGGGCGAGCTCGCGCAGCGCCTCGTGGGAGTTCGCCGGGTCCTGCTGATAGCCGCGGCGGTCGCCCTGCAGCGTCGACTCGACGGCGTCGCGGAACGGGCCGAAGAACGCGGAGGCGTACTTCGCGGTGTAGGCGAGGATCGCCGTCGAGACGAGGCGGTCGGCGTCGAGCGCGGCACGCACCACGCCGACCTGGCCGTCCATCATCCCGGAGAGGCCGAGCACGTGCGCACCGGCCGCCGCCTGCGCCAGCCCCATCTCGGCGTAGCGCACCAGGGTCGCGTCGTTGTCGACGCTGCCGTCGGCCGCGAGCACGCCGCAGTGCCCGTGGTCGGTGAACTCGTCGAGGCACAGGTCGCTCATGACCACCGTGCTGTCGCCGACCTCGGAGACGACGTCGCGGATCGCGACGTTGAGGATGCCGTCGTCGTCGGTGGCGCCGGTGCCCGTCGCGTCGCGGCGCTCGGGCACGCCGAAGAGCATCAGCCCGCCGACGCCGGCCTGCACGGCCTCGACCGCGGCCTTGCGCAGCGAGTCGCGACTGTGCTGGACGACGCCCGGCATCGAGCCGACCGGCGCGGCGTCCGTCAGCCCCTCGCGGACGAACATCGGCAGCACCAGGTCGGCCGGCGCCGGCCGGGTCTGCGCGACGAGCGCGCGCATCGCCGGCGTGGTGCGCAGCCGGCGCGGCCGACCGGCGGGGAAGCGGGCGTCAGTCATGCGGTCTCTAGTGCTCTCGCCGATGGCGCTGCCCGTCGCGAGCGGCGTTGTGCTGGATGCATGGCAAGGCGGAGGAGCCCCGGCTAGCAGCGCTAGCCGGGGCGACGACAACGCCGCCAGGCGCCAGCGCGGCGTCGCGCAGCAGGGCGTGTGCCGTCGGCGCGAGCACTATGTGGCCTTCCGGCGGGCGGTGGCGCGCTTCTGCGACGGGCGCAGCACCGGCTCGCCGGCAGCGACCGCCGACGACCGCAGACTGGCGCCGTACTCGGAGAGGGCGCAGGCCAGCTCGGCGACCGAAGGCGACGGTGCGAGCACGTCGACCCGCAGGCCGTGCTCCTCCGCGGTCTTGGCCGTCGCCGGGCCGATGCACGCGATGACGGTCGTCGTGTGCGGCTTGCCCGCGATGCCGACCAGGTTGCGCACCGTCGAGGACGAGGTGAAGACGACGGCGTCGTAGCCGCCGGACTTGATCGCCTCGCGGATCGGCGCGGCCGGCGGGGCGGCGCGCACCGTGCGGTACGCCGTCACGTCGTCGACCTCCCAGCCGCGCTCGACGAGTCCGGCGACGAGGTTCTCGGTCGCGATGTCGGCCCGCGGCAGGAACACCCGGTCGATCGGGTCGAAGACCGGGTCGTAGGGCGGCCAGTCCTCCAGCAGCCCGGCGGCCGACTGCTCGCCGCTGGGCACCAGGTCGGGCTTGATGCCCCAGGCCAGCAGGTCGGCGGCGGTCTGCTCGCCGACGGTGGCGACCTTGATGCCGGCGAACGCGCGGGCGTCCAGGCCGTACTCCTCGAACCGCTCGCGCACGGCCTTGACGGCGTTGCGCGAGGTGAAGGCGACCCACTCGTAGCGGCCGGTGACCAGGCCCTTGATGGCCCGCTCCATCTGCTGCGGGGTGCGCGGCGGCTCGACCGCGATGGTCGGGACCTCTTCGGGGACCGCGCCGGCGGCGCGCAGCTTCTCGGACAGCTGGCCGGCCTGCTCCTTGGTGCGAGGCACGAGCACCCGCCAGCCGAACAGCGGCTTGGTCTCGAACCACGACAGCTGCTCGCGCATGGTGACGGTGTCGCCGACGACGGTGATGGTCGGCGGCGCCAGCTTGGCGGCCTTCACGTCGGCGGCGATCCGCTCGAGGGTGGACGTGACGGTGCGCTGCTCGGTGGTGGTGCCGAGCTGGGTCATGGCGACCGGGGTCTCCGGCGAGCGGCCCGCGGCGATCAGGGCCTTCGCGACGTCGCCGATCACCTTGGTGGCCGACAGCAGCACCAGCGTGGCCGTGCCCTGACCGAGGGACGACCAGTCGACGCTGCCCTCGGCGACGTTGACCACCCGCACCTCGCGGTGCTTCGCGGACGTCAGCGGGATGCCGGCGTACGCCGGGACCGCGGCGATCGACGAGACGCCGGGCACGACCTCGAACTCGATGCCGGCCTTGGCGCAGCCGGCCGCCTCCTCGGAGCCGGTGGCGTAGAGGAAGGGGTCGCCGTCGAGCAGCCGGACGACGAGGCCGCCGGACTTGGCGGCCTTGACGACGAG
Organism: uncultured Actinomycetota bacterium; assembly: GCA_963746175.1. Classification (GTDB taxonomy): domain Bacteria; phylum Actinomycetota; class Actinomycetes; order JACCUZ01; family JACCUZ01; genus CAVVAH01. Next base: position 512,777 of record CAVVAH010000004.1, read on the forward strand.
GCGGGCTCGCACGGCGTGGCTCAGGGGCTGGCCGTCGTCACCGAGCGAGCCGTCGACGACCTCGACGTCGGGCCGGCAGAACCGCCGGACGAACGCCGCGTCCTGCGACTCGGTGACCACGACGTCGGCCCGGGCGAGCAGGTCGACGGCACGGACCGTCAGCAGCTCCGGGTCACCGGGGCCGGCGCCGACGAAGGCAACGCTGCCGATCGGCTTGACGGGCTTCTTCTTGGCGGAGTTCGGGCGGGTCACTGGACGCGCTCCCACATGAGATCAGCCGCACCTTCGGCGAGCAGCTCGGTCGCGAGGTCGCGACCGATCCGTGAGGCCTCGCCGAGAGGCCCGGTGGCGGACAGCCGGACCTGCGCGGATCCGTCGACAGCACTGACGACGGCACGCAGGTACAGCTCGGGTTCCTCCTCGCCGGGCTCCGGATCGGCGGCTTCGCCGTAGGCCCCGACAGGGGCCGAGCAGCCGGCTTCCAGAGTGGCGAGCAGGGTTCGCTCGGCATCCACCACGAGCCGGGTCACGGCGTCGTCGAGGGTGGCGAGCAGGTCAAGGGTTGTCGTGCTCGAGGCATCGTGCGCCATCAGGCACTCGATCGCCAAAGCGCCCTGGCCAGGGGCGGGGAGCAGCTGGATCGGGTCGAGGGTCTCGGTGACCTCGTCGAGCCGCCCGAGGCGGGCCAGCCCGGCCCGCGCCAGGACCACGGCGTCGACCGTCCCGTCGGCCACCAGCCGGAGCCGGGTGTCGACGTTGCCGCGGACGTCGACGACCTGGAGACCGAGGCCGAGCGCGCGCAGCTGGGCCGCCCGGCGGGGCGAGCCGGTGCCGATGGTGGCGCCGGCCGGCAGCTCGCCGAGGGTCAGCCCGTCGCGGGCGATCAGGACGTCGCGCGCGTCCTCGCGCAGCGGGACCGCGGCCAGCGCGATCCCCTCCGGCGGTGCCGTCGGGAGGTCCTTGAGCGAGTGCACCGCCAGGTCGACGTCGCCGGCGAGCAGCGCCTCGCGCAGCGCCGAGACGAAGACGCCGGTGCCGCCGATCTGCGTCAGCGCCTCGCGGGAGGTGTCGCCGTACGTCGTGACCGGGACCAGCTCGACGGCGCGGCCGGTGCGGGCGGTGAGGTCGTCGGCGACCCGCTGCGCCTGCGCGGTCGCCAGGGCGCTGCGGCGCGTACCGAGCCGGAGCGGGGCGGTCATCACTGACTCCCCTCGTCGCCGAGGTCGACCGCCGTCATGGCCTCGACGGCCTTGGGGTCGAGGTCGAAGAGCCGGGTCAGCGCGTCGGCGTAGGCCTGGCCGCCGGGCTCCTCGGCGAGCTGCTTCACCCGGACCGTGGGCGCGTGCAGCAGCTTGTCGACGACCCGCGAGACGGTCTGCTCGAACTCGGCGCTCGCCTTGGCGTCGAGGTCGGGCAGCCGGCCGGCGAGACGGACCAGCTCGGCCTGCACGACGGCGTCGGCCATCGCGCGGAGCGCCACCACGGTGGGCGCGACGCTGACCGCGCGCTGCCAGCCGAGGAAGGCGGCGACCTCCTCCGCGACGATCTCGCGGGTGGCCTCCACGTCGGCGGCGTGCTCGCTGGTGGCCAGCGCCGACGCCAGCGTCTCGAGGTCGACGACGGTCACGCCGTCGAGGTCGTGTGCGGCCGGATCGACGTCGCGGGGCAGCGCGAGGTCGAGGACGACGAGCGGACGGCCCGAGCGACCTGACAGCGGCGCGAGCAGGTCGGCGTCCAGCACGTGGCCGACGGCGCCGGTGCAGGAGACGACGAGGTCGGCCTCGGCGAGGGCGGCAGGCAGCTCGGACAGCGGCCGGGCCTGCGCGCCGAGCGAGGCGGCCAGCCGCTCGGCCCGGTCGAAGGTGCGGTTGGCCACCACGACCCGAGCCGCACCGGACTGCGTGACGACGGTGGCGGCCAGGGCGCTCATCGCCCCGGCGCCGACGACGAGCACGGACAGCCCGTCGAGATGGCCCAGGAGGGCGGTCGCCTGCTCGAGACCGGCCGTGACGAGCGAGCGCCCGGCCCGGTCGATGCCGGTCTCCGTGCGGGCCCGCTTGCCGACGCGCAGCGCCTGCTGCACGAGAGCACCGAGCTGCCCGCCGACGGTGCCGTGGTCCTGTGCGGTGCGCAGGCCGGCCCGGACCTGGCCGAGGATCTGGCTCTCGCCGACGACCATCGAGTCCAGCCCGCAGGCGACCGAGAACAGGTGCGCCACGGCGCGGTCCTCGTAGTGCACGTAGAGGTGCGGGGTGAGCTCCTCGAGGTCCACCCCGGCCTGGCGCGCCAGCAGCTCGGACACCTGCGCGAGCCCGCCGTGGAACTTGTCGACCTCGGCGTAGACCTCGACCCGGTTGCAGGTGGAGAGCACCATCGCCTCGCTGGCGTGGTCGCTCACGGCCACGTCCTCGAGCAGCTTGGCCACGGCGTCCGGAGCGAGGACGACCCGCTCCAGCAGCTCGACCGGCGCGGTGCGGTGGGACAGCCCGACCACCAAGGTGCTCATTTCCCGACCGCCTTCGCGAGGTCGGGGGTGAGGTCGGGCGACACCTTGCGCTGCTCGTGGAAGGCCAGGATCTGCAGCTCGATGGACATGTCGACCTTGCGGACCTCGACGTGGTCGGGAACCACGAGGACGCTCGGCGCGAAGTTGAGGACGCTGCCGACTCCGGCGGCGACCAGCCGGTCGCAGACCTCCTGGGCGACGGTGGCCGGGGTGGTGATGACGCCGATGGCGACGCCGAGCGACGAGACCACCTGCTCGAGGCGGTCGAGCGGCTCCACGACCAGGCCGCCGACCTCGGTGCCGACGATCGCCGGGTCGTTGTCGACGAGCGCGCGGATCGCGAAGCCGCGGGACGTGAAGCCGCCGTAGTTGGCCAGCGCGTGCCCGAGGTGGCCGAGCCCGACGATGACGACCGGCCAGTCCTGGGTGAGGCCGAGCTCGCGGGACACCTGGTAGACGAGGTAGTCGACGTCGTAGCCGACGCCGCGGGTGCCGTACGAGCCCAGGTAGGAGAGGTCCTTGCGCAGCTTGGCCGAGTTGACGCCGGCGGCCGCGGCGAGGGCCTCGGAGCTGACGGTCGAGACGCCCTCGTCGCCGAGCGTGCCGAGGGCGCGGAGGTAGATCGGGAGCCGGGCGACGGTGGCCTCGGGGATGCCCTGGCGGCCGTGACGCCGCTGCCCGTCGCGCACCGGGCGCGCGCCACCGGGGCGCGGCGCGTGCACGTCAGGGCTGGTCACGGGACTCCCTCCGCCGGTGGTCGTTCCCACCGGCCGCCCGCCAGGCTAGGCGCTTGTGAACGCGAGCACAAAGTGAGCGATCTTGACCGCCGGGCGGCGGGTCAGCGGTTCAGCGGGTCAGCGGGTGAGGGCGGCCCGGAGGCGGTCGGCGGACACCCGCCAGAAGTCGTGCTGCTCGCCGTCGACCAGGGTCACCGGGATCTGCTCCCAGTACTGCTCCTCGAGCGCCCGGTCGTCGAGGATGCTCAGCTCCTCGTACGTCTCCCCCAGCTCGGTGGTCACCCGGGCGACGACCGCCCGGGCCTCGTCGCAGAGATGGCAGCCCGGCTTGCCGATCAGGGTGACCCGCGGGGTGGCGTCGGCGGTCATCCGAGGCCCTCGACCTCGCGGGCGCGCAGCCGGCCCTTGGCGACCTTGCCGGTGGCCGAGTGCGGCAGCACCGGCACGAGCGTGACGATGGTCGGCCGCTTGAACCGCGCCAGCCGGGTCGCGGCGTGGGCCGTGACGTCCTCGGCCGTGAGCCCCGACCCCTCGCGGGCGACGACGTAAGCCTTGACGGCCTCACCGGTGTACGGGTGCGGGACGGCGATCACCGCGACCTCGGCCACGTCGGGATGCACGGCCAGGGCGGCCTCGACCTCGCGCGGGTAGACGTTGAACCCGCTGACCAGCACCAGCTCCTTGCGGCGGTCGACGAGGAACAGGTCGCCGTCGTCGTCGGCGTACGCCACGTCACCGGTCGCCCACCAGCCGTCCGCGTCCGGGCCCTCGGTGCCGTCCGGCCAGTAGCCGGAGAACAGGTTCGCGCCCCGGACCACGATCTCGCCAGGGTCGCCGTCGACGGCCGCCGAGCCGTCCTCGTCGACCAGCCGGACCTCGACGCCGGGCACCGGCCGGCCGATCGAGCCCGGCTTCACCTCCGGCGCCGCGAGGGTGCTCGAGACCACCGGCGCGGTCTCGGTGAGGCCGTAGCCCTCGTGGACGGTGCGGCCCGTCGTGGTCCGCACCTGCTCCTGCACGGCCGGCGGCAGCGGCGAGGCGCCGGAAGCCAGCAGCCGCACGCCGCGCAGCGCGTCGAGCTGGTCGGCCGCGGTCCACCCGACGTACATGGGCGGCGCCCCCGGCACGTTGGTCACGCCCTCGTCGCGGACCAGGGCCGCCGTGGCGACCGGGTCGAAGCGCTCCACGAGGACACCCGTGGCGCCGGTGGCGGCGACCATGCCGAGACCGGTGTTGAGGCCGTAGATGTGGAACAGCGGCAGCACCAGCAGCACCACGTCGTCCTCGGTCATCGGCGCCGGCTCGAGGCGTCGGCACTGGTCGAGGTTGGCGAGCAGGGCGCGATGGCTGAGCATCGCCGCCCGCGGCCGGCCGCTCGTGCCGGAGGTGAACATGAGGACGGCGAGCTCCTCGCCGCCGCGACCGACGCCGTCGGCGCGGTGCCCACGCCCGGCCGCGGTCACGGAGTCGAGTCCCGCCGGGTCGACCAGCGCGCGGTCGCTCTCGGCCACCGCCTCCTCGGCCACGGTCAGCGTCGCGTCGTCGCAGAGGACGACGTGCGCGTCGGAGTCGTGCAGCAGCTGCGACACCTCGGGTGCGGTGTAGCCGGTGTTGAGCGGTACGGCGACCAGGCCCGCGCGCAGCACGGCGAAGTAGGCGGTCACGAAGGCGGGCGTCGACCCCAGCGCCAGGGCGACCCGGTCCCCGGTGTGCAGCCCGAGCTCGGTCCGCAGGCCGACCGCGGTGGCCTCGACGTCCGCGTCGAGCGCGGCCCAGGTCGTCGTCGTACGGTCGCCCGTCTCGGGCCGGTGCACCAGCGCGACGCTGTCGGGGCGGTGGGCCGCAGCGGCACGGACGAGGTCCGCGACGTTGGCGCCCTCGGTGCCGGCCACCGGCGCAGTTTCGCACAGCGGCCCTAGGCTTCGGGCATGGCGGCCGACGGCTCGAGGCACGACGCGGACGCCGTCGCTGCCGGTCGCGCGTCGGCGGCCGCGGCCGATGTCCAGACCGCCCTGCAGGTGGTGGACGACCCGCACGCCGCGGCGTTCTTCGACGTCGACAACACCGTCATGCAGGGCGCGTCGATCTTCCACCTGGCGCGCGGCCTCTACCAGCGCGACTTCTTCACGGCCCGCGACATCGGCCGGTTCGCGTGGCAGCAGGCGAGGTTCCGCGTCGTCGGACGCGAGCACCTCGACGACGTGCACGAGGCCCGCGAGACCGCGCTGTCCTTCGCCGCCGGTCACACCGTCGCCGAGCTGACCGTCATCGGCGAGGAGGTCTTCGACGAGGTGATGGCCGCCAAGGTGTGGCCGGGCACCCGGGCGCTGGCCCAGATGCACCTCGACGCGGGTCAGCGGGTGTGGCTCGTCACGGCGACACCGGTCGAGGTGGCGACGGTCATCGCGAAGCGGCTCGGGCTCACGGGCGCGCTGGGCACCGTGGCCGAGACCGAGGACGGGGTCTACACCGGCCGGCTGGTCGGCGAGATCCTGCACGGCGCGGCGAAGGCCGAGGCGGTCACGGCGCTGGCCGAGCGCGAGGGACTCGACCTGGCCACCTGCTCGGCGTACTCCGACTCGGCCCACGACATCCCGCTGCTCTCGCTGGTCGGTCACCCGTGCGCGATCAACCCGGACTCGGCGCTGCGGGCGCACGCCCGGGAGCACGGCTGGCGGGTCCGCGACTACCGCACCGGCCGCAAGGCCGTGAAGTTCGGTGTCCCCACCGCGGCTGCCGTCGGCGCGCTGGCGGGAGCGATGGCCGCGGCCGGCGCCCGCCGCCGCTCCCGCTGACGGCTCTCTGGTGCTCCCGCGGCGTCGTCCGGGGGCTGGCCGACTCGCCATCGGCCACCCTTCCCGCCGCTCCGGGAGTGAACGGTCGCCACGGAGGGTGAGGAACGCCTCGCGCAGAGTGATCGTGGGCCAGAAGGATGGTCCGGGTGGATTTGGACCGGATCGGGCGGCAGAGTTACCGTCGAGTAGCCCTCCGAGACGTTCGTCACACCGCCGCCTCGGGTATCTGCCGTCCAGCCTGCCGGTCCACGCCGCGGAGAAGGGGGACCTCGTGCAGCACGTCGCGCGCCGCCCCCGCCTCGCCACGGGGCTGGCCGGGCTGCACGCCCTGGTGCGGCTCGCGGCGGTCGGCGACGGCGGTGCCCTGGTCGTCGCGATGGCAGGGAGCGGAACGGGGACGCTGCCCGGCAGCCCGGTGGGCGGGTCGGGCCCCGGGCCGGTCGACGACGACCCCGAGCGGTCGCGGATCGCCGGCCTCGTCGCACTGGCCCAGCAGGGCGACGCCGAGGCCTTCGGGACGGTCTACGACGCGTACGTCGACCAGATCTACCGCTACCTCTACTACCGCGTCGGGTCGCACGCCCTGGCCGAGGACCTCACCTCCGAGACCTTCCTGCGCGCGCTGCGCCGGATCGACACGTTCACCTACACCGGCAAGGACATCGGGGCCTGGTTCACGACGATCGCCCGCAACCTGGTCACGGACCACGTGAAGTCCAGCCGCTTCAAGCTGGAGGTCACGACCGCGGACATGCTCGACGCCGACCGTGGCGACGACGGCATCGAGCAGCAGGTGCTCGACCGGCTGCAGAGCGCCGCCCTCCTCGACGCGGTCAAGACGCTGAAGCCGGAGCAGCAGGAGTGCATCGTCCTGCGGTTCCTCCAGGGTCTCAGCGTCGCCGAGACCGCCGGTGTGATGTCGCGTACCGAGGGCGCCGTGAAGCAGCTCCAGCTGCGCGCGGTCCGCGCCCTGGCCAAGCTCCTCCCGGGGCCGGTCCGATGATCTCCCGACCGCGCCCCGTAACCGCCGTTCCCGGTGGTCGTTGTCAGGGCGGTCGCAGCACAGGGTGCGGCCGGCGTGACGACCGGAGGGGAGCCGGCAGATGAGCATGATCATGTCGACCCGCCGCCGGCAGGCCGAGGACCTCCAGGCGCTGCTGGACGGGGGCCGGGCCAGCACCCCCGAGGCCGCCTCCGAGCTGGCCTCCCTCGTCGCCCTGGCCGCCAGACTCGCCCCGTACGACGTCCGGCCGCGCGCCGACTTCCGCGCCGGGCTGCGCGCGCAGCTGCTCACCGAGGCCGCCGCGCGCGAGCCGGCACCACGTGCCCTCGTCACCGTCGACCGCGAGCGCCGCAGCGCCGGTCACCGGGTCAAGCAGGCGGTCGCGGCGGTCGCCGTGACCTCGGTGGTCGTCGGAGTCGGCGCCGCTGCTGCCAGCACCCGGGCCCTGCCCGGCGACACGCTCTACGGCCTCAAGCGCCAGGTCGAGAACGTCCAGCTGACCCTCGCTCAGGGCGACGTGGGCCACGGCCGCGAGCTGCTCGAGCAGGCCGATGCCCGGCTCGGAGAGGCCGAGGCGCTGGCCGCCGGCGAGGACGGTGCCACGCCGCAGACCCGCGAACGCCTCGCCGGGACGCTCGCCGACATGGACGCCGCAGTCAGCGCTGCCGCCGACGACCTGACCCGCGCCTACCGGGAGACCGGTGACGAGGAGCCGCTGCAGCTGCTGGCGCAGTTCGTCGCCGAGCAGCAGGACCGGCTCGACGACCTGCTGACGCTGCTCGACCCGCAGCTCCGGGACCAGGTCCGGGCCCTGCAGGCCCGTCTCGCCGAGCTCGGCGAGCAGACCTCGTCGGTGCTCGGCCTCGCCCTCGGGAGGACGTCCGGCACGGGCAGCGGGTCCGGCGGCACCGGCGGCTCGACGCTGGACCGAACCCGCGGCGGCACCGGCGGCGCACCGGCCGACGGGACGACGGCCGGCGGGGCGTCGGTGCCCGGGGCAGCCGGGGGTGCCGCCGGCGCGGTCGGCGGCGTGGTCGACAGTCTCACCGGTGGCGGCACGAGCGGTTCCGGCGGCTCGGGCACGTCCGGTGGTACGACGTCCGGCGGCGGCCTGCTCGGCGGGAACGCCACCTCGGCGTCCTCCGCCCCGCTGCCGAGCAACCCGGTCAGCGCCGTCACCAGCGCGGTGCCGGTGCCGACCCCCACGCCGCTGGTGACCGACCCGGTCTCGGTCGTGACGAGCGCCGTGCCGCTGCCGTCGATCAGCCCGCTGCCGTCGGTGTCGGTCAGCGCCTGCGTGCCGGTGCCGCCGCTCACCGCCTGCTGAACCGCCGTTGGCGGCGCGGTCGGAGCCGCAATGACGGGGACGCGACGCCGTCTTCGTTCCCGCCGTCGATCACTGTCCCCGGTCGTCCACATCGTGGAGTTGACCGCTCCACAACAGGCGGATGCATGCCGCAACAGGCCGGTCCACCTGTTGCGGGAGCTACTCACCTGTTGTGGTGACGCCGATCTCGGCCTAGAAGAAGATCGACTTCCGGGACATCAGCAGCCGGTAGAGCGTGTGCTGGATCGTCTCGCGCACCTGGTCGGTGAGGTTGAAGACCAGCATCGGGTCGTCGGCCGAGCCGGGGTCGTAGCGGTCGGTCTCGATGGGCTCGCCGAACTCGATGATCCACTTGCTGGGCAACGGGATCGCGCCGAGCGGGCCCAGCCACGGGAAGGTCGGGGTCACCGGGACGTACGGCAGCCCCAGCAGGCGAGCCAGCGTCTTGACGTTGCCGAGGATCGGGTAGATCTCCTCGGCACCGACGATGGAGCACGGGACGATCGGCACCCGCGCCTTGAGGGCGGCCGAGACGAACCCGCCGCGGCCGAACCGCTGCAGCTTGTAGCGCTCGGAGAACGGCTTGCCGATCCCCTTGAACCCTTCCGGCCAGACCCCGACGAGCTCGCCCTTCCCGAGCAGCCGCTCCGCGTCGGCGTTGCACGCCAGGGTGGTGCCGCTCCTGCGCGCCAGCGTGCTCACGATCGGCGTCTGGAAGACGAGGTCGGCGCCGAGCATGCGCAGGTGGCGCCGCGCCGGGTGGTGGTCGAGGAGGGCGATCTGGGTCATGACGGAGTCGAGCGGGACGGTGCCGGAGTGGTTGGCGACGACCAGCGCGCCACCCTCGGCGGGGATGTTGTCCAGGCCGCGCGCCTCGACGCGGAAGTAACGCTCGTACAGCGGCCGCATCGCGGCCAGCAGCACCTTCTCGGTCAGCTCGGCGTCGAACCCGAACTCGTCGACCTCGACGTCTCCGGTGAGGCGGCGGCGGACGAAGGCGAGGGTCGCGGCGACCTTGCGCTCCCACTCCGGCACCGCTGACGGGTCGTCGGCAGCCTCGGAGCCGGCCTGCGTGCCGGCGAGGCCGCTCTGCGCTGCGACCGTCTCGGCGTCGGCAGCCGCGGCCCGCGCCTCGGCCTCGTCCAGCAGCGGCGTCGCGCGCTTGCGACGGGCCCGCTCGCTGCCGGCCCGGGACGCCCCAGCAGCCACGGCGTCGGCCGCCGACGCCGGACGGCGCCGGTCGTCGCCGCCGTCGATCGGGATCACCCGGGCGTCAGCCACGCGGCACCGCCCGACCGGCGGACGACAGGACGTCGACGACGCGGCCCTCGACGGCCCGCACGACGTCGGCCGAGAGCGGCCCGTGCAGATGCTGTCTGGTGACGAAGTCGTCGAAGGCCTCGCGGGTGGAGTAGCGCGGCTCGAACCCGAGCACCTCGCGCATCCGACTGGTGTCCACGACCCGGCCGTACGACAGGAAGCGGATCTGCTCGGCGGAGAAGTCGGCGAGCCCGAGGCGACGCAGAGCCTGACCGATCCACGGCGCCGCGGGCTGCGGCAGCGGCACCGACGGGCGCCCGGCCCGACGGATCGCCTGCGACAGGGTCATGACGCCGTCGCCCGCGATGTTGAACGTGCCGCCGTGGTCGCCGAGCGTGGTCCGCCAGAGGACCTCGAGGCCGTCACGCTCGTGCACGAACTGGAGCCGCGGGTCGTAGCCGAGGACGGTGGGCACCACCGGCAGCGAGAAGTACGACGTGAGCGCCGTCGTGACCTTCGGCCCGACGAAGTTGGCGAACCGCAACGTGGTCACCGACACGTCCGGCCGGCGGCGGGCGAAGCCGCGCACGTAGCCCTCGACCTCGACGGAGTCCTTGGCGTAGCCGCTGCGCGCCATGGCGTTCGGCTCGAGGTCCTCGGTGAACATCGCCGGGTCCTGCGGCGAGGAGCCGTAGACGGCGGTCGACGACTTCACCACCAGCTTGCGCACCGACGGAGCCTTCTGGCACGCGGCCAGCAGCTGCATCGTGCCGATGACGTTGATCTCCTTCATCATCGCGCGGCCGCCTGCGTCGAGCGGGGTGGCGAGCACTGCCATGTGCACCACGGTGTCGACCTCGGCGCGCGCGATGACCTTGCCGATGACCGGGTTGCGGATGTCGGCCCGCACGAACTCGGCGTCGCCGAGATCGGTCTTGGGCGGCACCACGTCGACGCCGATGACCCGGGAGATGTCGGGGTCGGCCTGCAGCAGCTGGGTGAACCGGCCGCCGAGGTAGCGCGACACCCCGGTGACCATGACGACCCGGCCCACCGCGCTCCCTCCTCGCGTCTGCACCCCGGCCCGCTCCGGGCGGGCGGCGCTACTTCTTGTTACGACGCTGGACGCGCGTCTTCTTCAGCAGCTTGCGGTGCTTCTTCTTCGCCATGCGCTTGCGGCGCTTCTTGATGACGGAACCCACGAGACCTCTTCGAGTCGGAGCGTGTGCAGGTGCTGTGGCACGGGTGCCGGTGGCGCACGGGCGCCACGCCTGGGGGCTGAGCCTACCTGCCGGGCGCTGACGGGCGCGATCCGGCGGGACGGCAGGAGACCAGCGCTCCGGAACGGAGGCGGACCGGAACGTGACCTCCCTCACGCGGACTCGTTGGTCGGTGCAGACCACCCGAGTCGCCGCAACCGATGGCGACGACCCTTCCCGTGGAGGACCCCGTGCGGAGATCACCCCGCCCCCGGCAGCTGCTCGCCGCAGGTGCCGCCCTCGCCGTGTCGGCCGCGATCCTGCCGACAGCCACCCTGACGGCATCGTCCGCGAGCGCCGTCGTGAGCGACCTGCCGAGCGCCACCGGCTCCGGCACCGAGAGGGCCGCCGACAGCCGGGCGACCAGCTCGGCCCTGAAGCCGACGCAGGCCCAGCTGGACGCCGTCCGCGCGATCCTCGCGGCCGCGCCGCAGGGCACCCGGGCCACCTGGGACCCGCGCTTCGGCACGCCGCGCACGATCGTCGGGACGAACGGCTACCTCACGGGTGCCCGCAGCGGCTCGGCCGTGTCGGTCGCGCGCGGCTGGGTGGCCGACAACCGTGCGGCGTTCGGGATGACCGACGTCCAGGTCGCGGCGATGCAGGTGACCCGCGACCACGCGCTGCCCGGCACCGGCACCCACGTCGTGACGTTCGCCCAGGTCTTCGACGGCGTCGCCGCCGTCCAGGGCGGCCGCCTGAACGTCGCCGTCACGAAGGACGGCAAGGTCCTCTCGTACGGCGGCAACCCGACGCGCGGGTCGCAGCTGACCGGCTCGTGGTCGATGTCCGCAGGCCAGGCGCTGACGGCGGCCGCCCAGAAGCTCGCCGGGACGTCAGTCACGCCGAGCGCGACCGGGACGACCGCAGGCTGGACGACCTTCGCGAAGGGACCGTTCGCCGCGTCGTCGTATGCGAAGAAGGCCGTCTTCCCGACGGCGGACGGGGCGCGCGCCGCCTTCCGTGTCCTGCTGGTCGAGAAGCTCGACCGGGCCTGGGACACCGTCGTGGACGCGCAGTCCGGCGCGGTGCTCTGGAAGCAGAGCCTGGTGAAGAACGACTCCGAGGGCACCGTCTACGAGAACTTCCCGGGTGCCCCGAAGGGTGGCCAGCCGGTCGTCACGTCCTTCGGCCCCACCGCCGAGTCGCCGTCCGGCTACACGGACCCGACGGGTCTCGCCGGGCTCGGCGGGCCCACGACGTTCGGCAACAACGCCAACACCTACGCCAACTACTCGAACTTCCTGGTGCCCGCCGACGAGGGCCCCCGGCCGGTCAGCCCGACGAGCCAGTTCAACTACGCGTACGCCAAGAACTGGCAGCGCACGAACGGCGCGATCCTCCCGCCGTCGTACGCGCTGGACCTCGAGCCGGCCGCCACCAACCTGTTCTGGCAGCACAACCGGATCCACGACGAGTTCTACGACTTCGGCTTCACCGAGACCGCCGGCAACTTCCAGACCGACGGCGGCGACCCGGTGCTCGGTCTCGTGCACGCCGGTGCCGCGAGCGGTGGCGCGCCGACGTACACCGGTCGGGACAACGCCTACTTCCTGCCGCTGCCCGACGGCGTGCCGTCGTGGAGCGGGATGTTCCTCTGGGAGCCGATCAACGACGCGTTCGAGGGGCCGTACTCCGACGGCAACTTCGACGCCTCCGTGATCGAGCACGAGTACGCGCACGGCCTGTCGACGCGCTACGTCGCCGGCGGCGAGGCGCTCGGCTCGCAGCAGGCCGGGTCGATGGGTGAGGGCTGGGGCGACTGGTACGGCCTGAACTACCTGCACCGCGAGGGCCTCTACGCGAAGTCGGTCGTGGGCGAGTACGTGACCGGCAACCCGGTCCGCGGCATCCGCAACTGGGCGTACGACGCCAACCCGACCAACTACGGCGACGTCGGCTACGACCTCACCGGGCCGGAGGTGCACGCGGACGGCGAGATCTGGACGGCGACGCTGTGGCAGCTGCGCAAGCGGCTGGTGGCACAGTACGGCCAGGCGCAGGGCTCCGAGACGGCTGCCCGGCTGATCACCGACGCGATGCCGCTGTCGGCGCCGGACCCGTCGTTCCTCGACATGCGCGACGCGATCCTGGCCGCCGACACCGACCGCTACCACGGTGCCAACACCGACACGATCTGGACGGTCTTCGCCCAGCGCGGCGCCGGCGCCTCGGCGTCGAGCGCGACCGGTGACGACACCGACCCGCAGCCGGCGTTCGACCACGCGTCGTCCGCGCGCAACGGGACCCTGGTCGGCAACGTCGTGAACTCGTCGACCGGTGCGCCGGTCGCGGGCGCGAAGGTGGTCGTCGGAGCGTTCGAGGCGCGGGTGACACCGCTGGTGCGCTCGTCGTCGACCGGCGGCTTCGGCGCGCAGATGGTCGCCGGCACGTACGACCTGCTCGTGCAGGCGCCCGGCTTCGGCGTCCAGCAGTTCACGGGCGTCACCGTGACCGCGGGCCAGACCAAGGCCGTGAAGCTGACGCTCGCACCGAACCTCGCCTCGACCAACGCCGGTGCCTCCGTCGTGTCGGTGTCCAGCGAGGACCCGGGCCTGCCGGCGTCGTTCCTGCTCGACGACACCGCGGCGAGCGTGTGGAGCACGAAGAAGTCGGCGACGACCTACAACGCCGGGCGGGACGAGCGGGTGACCGTCAAGCTGGCGAAGCCGGCGACGATCGACCGCATCCAGGTCAGCGCGTACAAGAACACGGCTGCCAGCCGGTTCGCGGCGCTGAAGGACTTCACCTTCCAGGTCTCCGACGACGGCGTGCTCTGGAAGACCGTGAAGACCGGTGGCTTCGGATACCAGACCCCGCGGCCGACCGCTCCGGACCTCAACTACAAGACCTTCACCCTGGCGACGCCGACGAAGGCGACGTACGTGCGGTTCTTCGTGGACTCGGTCCAGGGCGAGACGCTCGACTACGCGCAGGTCGCCGAGCTGCAGGTCTTCGGCAACGCCAGGGGCATCACGCCGACGACGCCGCCGGCCGACCCGACGTTCACCGACGAGGGCACCATCGCGACGGGCAACCCGGCCACCGGCGAGACCGTCGAGACGGTCATCGGCGTCACCGGCACGGAGTTCCAGAACACCTGCCCGGACCCGTACGCCGCGCCGGCGTCGCAGGGTGCGGACGGCTGGGTCTCGGCGCTGCCGAAGGGCTTCGGCGACGGGACGCACACGGTCACCGTCACCGGCGGCGAGTCCACGCCGGCGGGGCACGACATCGACGTGTACTTCCTCGACTCGGCGTGCCAGGTGATCGGGTCGGCGGCGAGCTCGGCGGCCGACGAGTCGGGGGTGATCCCCGGCGGCACGGCGTACGTGCTCACCCAGCTCTACACCGGGGCGAACGTGCCGTTCACCCTCACCGCGACCGACGCCGGGTAGCCCCCGCGCCGGGGACGAGGCCGCCCCCGCTCACCCCGACGGCAGGGGGGTGGGCGGGGGCTTCGTCGTGGTGGAGCCGGACGGGACGAGCAGTCAGGCGGTCTCGACGTAGGACTGGTCGAGGTAGTCGTGGACGGCCTTCTCCGGCACGCGGAACGAGCGGCCGACCCGGACGGCGGGCAGCGTGCCCGCGTGGACCAGGCGGTAGACGGTCATCTTGGACACGCGCATCACCGCCGCGACCTCGGCCACGGTGAGGAACGTGACCTCGGACAGCGGACGGTCCTTGGGACCCTGAGCAGGCATGAGGCACCGGACCTTCAGCACGTGACGGGCGCCGGCTTCCCCACCGGTGCGCGAAAGGCGTACGCGCTCTGACCCCCAGGGTAGGGGCGGGTGTGCCTCGTGGGAAAGGGGTGACCAGACTTCACCCGCTCGGCGGCCCCCGGCAGGGTCAGGCGGGGACGCCGGCCGCGCGGGTCAGGTCGAGGTCGGCGGCGGGCACCGGCCGGCCCAGCAGGTAGCCCTGGGCTACCCGGCAGCCCAGCCGGTCGAGCTCGGCGAGCGTCGCGTCGTCCTCGACGCCCTCGGCCACCACGTCGAGGCCGAGCCGGTTGCCGAGCCCGATGGTCGAGTCGACGATCACCCGGTCCCGGGCGCTCGAGGTGAGCGCGGCGACGAACGTCCGGTCGATCTTCAGCTCGTGGACCGGCAGCCGCTTAAGGTACGCGAGCGAGGAGTAGCCGGTGCCGAAGTCGTCGATGCTCAGGCGTACGCCGGCCGCGGCCAGCCGCCCCAGCACCTCGAGAGCGGTCTCCGGGTCCTCCATGATCGTGGTCTCGGTGATCTCCAGCCCGAGCCGCTCGGCGCGTACGCCGTGGGTCCCCAGCGCGGCCAGCACCTGCTCGGCGAAGCCGGGCTGCAGCAGGCTGCGGGTCGAGATGTTCACCGCCACCGGGACGACCAGCCCCTGGTCCGCCCAGGTCCGGGCCTGCGCCAGCGCCAGGTCGAGCACCTGCTCGGTGAGCGGGTGGATCAGGCCGGTGCGCTCGGCGACCGGGATGAACTCCATCGGCGGCACCAGGCCCCGGACGGGGTGCTGCCAGCGGACCAGCGCCTCGACGCCGAGGACCGTCCCGGCCAGGTCGCACTTCGGCTGGTAGTGCAGCACCAGCTCGGCGTGGACGAGCGCCCGCGACAGGTCGGCGATCAGCCCGAGGCGCTCCTCGCTGTGCTGGTCCTGCGCCCGGTCGTAGGCCTGGACGCCGACGTGCGCCAGCTTGGCCGCCTCGGTGGCGACGTCCGCGTGCCGCAGCATCGTCGGGCCGTCCTCGGCGTCCACCCCCTGCACGGACACGCCGCTGCGCGCGCCGAGGACGACGTCGATCCCGGCCATCGGCACCGGCGCGCAGAGCGCCCGACGGAGCACCTCGGCGTGCACCACCGCCGACTCGACGCCGTCGACGTCCGCCAGCAGGACCGCGAAGTCGTCGCCGCCGAGCCGAGCCACCAGGTCCGAGGGGCCGACGAGGGACTCCAGCCGCGCGGCCATCTCGCAGACCAGCTCGTCACCCCGGTCGTGCCCGAGGGTGTCGTTGACCTCGCGGAACCGGTCGAGGTCCAGCAGGACCAAGGCGGGGCGGGTGCCCTCCCGGTCGACGGCGGCCGCGAGCTCACGGTCGAGCAGGCGGCGGTTGGCGAGCCCGGTCAGGGGGTCGTGGGTGAACTGGTGCTCGGTCCTGGCAGCCTCGTCGCGCAGGCGGCGGGACGCCGACGCGACGGTGCGGAACAACCCGAGCCAGAGGACCACCAGCCCGAGGGACAGCACTCCGACCGCGCGCAACGTGTCCGACCGGATGCTGGCCTGCACCGGCCGGTACGGCAGGTAGAGCTCGAAGACGCCGGCCGGCTCGGAGTTCCCGGCGTACTCGATCGGGACGTAGACCTCGAGCAGCGTGCCGTACCGCTGGAGCAGGGGCGCGTTCTCGGGCTCGTCCGCGGTGGTCACCACCTCGGCCTCGATGTTGCCCTCCAGCGCCTCGCCGAGCTCGTCCGACGGCTCCGCGTCCGGGGCGGGGACGGTGACGCTGACGGTGTGCGGGTCCCGCAGGTAGAGCAGGTCGCCGTCCGCGTGCCAGATCTTGATCCGCGCGAGCTCGGTGCCACCGCGCGAACCATTGACCGCCCGGTCGAGGGCAGCGACCTTGTCGGCGGGCAGTCCGGCCGCCAGGTCGTGCCGGGTGAGCAGCGGCTGGATCGCGATCGTCGTGGTGAGGACCGCCGAGTCCTTGGCCGCCTGCAGCGCCCGGCCGGCGATCATCGACGCCAGCAGCTGGCTCAGCAGCACGCCGAGGGCGACGACCAGAACGAGGCTGACCGCAGCCACGCGAGCGAGCAGGCTGGGTCGCCGTACCCGCTCGAGGACAGTCCGCACACGTGTGTACTCGGCACTCCCCGCGCCGCCTCGATCACCCGAACGGGTGCAGCGCCCACCCCTCGACCCCCGCGAGCGCTGCAGACACGCAGGCGCCGGCCGCGTTCCGTCGGCGTGTCGGGAGCGCTCGCGGAGGTCAGGAGAGCAGGCCGGCGGCGTGCAGGAGGTACGCCGTCATGGGGGCGTAGCGGTGCGGCGGGACGTTGTCGTCCAGCGGCACGGACACGGCGACCAGGCCCTCGGCCTCGCCGACGAACAGGGCCGGGTCGTTGCAGTCCGCGAACCCGACGGAGGTGATCCCGGCCTGTCCGGCGGCTCCCGCCCAGCCGTGGTCGGCCATCACGAGGTCGGGGGGCCCCTCGCCGTCGGCAGCCAGCGAGGCGAGGACGCCACGCATCGGCTCGGGCGAGTGGGTGTGGTTGAGGTTCCCCGTGCTGCTCACGACGGCGACGTCCCCGACGTAGCGGACGTGCCGGTCGACCTTGCCCCACCTCGTCATCGACTGGTACTCGAAGCCCGCGCCCGGGGTGAGGACCGTCGCACCGGCAGCCCGCAGCGCGGTCGCCGCGGCCATCTGCACGACGAGCAGGCCGGCCGGGTGGCCGGTGGCGAGCAGGACGCGGGACCGGTCCCGCCCGGCGCGGCCGAGGTGCTCGGCCATCCGGTCGAGGCCGTCGATGGTGAGGTCCGGGTCGATCCGGTCCTGGCCGCGCAGGAGGCTGCGGTCCGGCGAGACCCCGACCTTCTCGACCATCAGGTCGAGGACGTCGTCGAGGTTCCAGCGCCCGGTCGGTTCGAGCCCGAACATCGCCTTCGAGAGGCGGCCGGCGAGCATGCCGTACTTCACGAGGTTGTCCTCGCGGGTGGTGCGGACGTCGCCGGCGATCAGCGCGTCGACCAGCTGGTCGCGCAGCTCGTCGCGGGTCGGGACGGCACCGGGGGCCAGGACGCTCACAGGTCGAGCAACCCGCCGAGACCGTTGGCCGGGAACACGGCCCTCCGGGTCGCCAGCACGGCGCGGTCGACCGCGTCGTCCGGGTCGTACCCCTCCGACCAGTCCCGCCAGGCCGGCGTCGCGCCGTCGGTCATCCGTAGCGGCGCGGCCAGGCCGTAACGCTCCTCGACGTACTCCCGCCAGCCCTCCGGCACCGCCGTCTCGGGCGGGACGGGGCTGCCGGCCGCCTCGGCGAGCAGGTGGGTCCACGCCCGGGGCACGACCTGCGCCAGCTCGTAGCCACCGCCGCCGGTGGCGAGCCACCGGCCGCCCGCGAAGCGGTGCGCGAAGTCGTGCAGCGCGGCGTACGACGTCCGCTGGGCGTCGAGGGTGAGGCCGAGGTGGGCCAGGGGGTCCAGCAGGTGGCTGTCGCAGCCGTGCTGGGTCACCAGCACCTCGGGCCGGAACTCCTCGAGCAGTGCCGGCACCACGGCGTGGAAGCCGCGCAGCCAGCCGGTGTCGCTCGTCCCGGGTGGCAGCGCCAGGTTGACGGCGCGGCCGTCGGCGCCGGGGCCGCCGCAGTCGTCGGGGAACCCGGTGCCGGGGAACAGCCACCGGCCCGACTCGTGCACCGAGATGGTCAGCACGCGCGGCTCGTCCCAGAAGGCCCGCTCGACGCCGTCGCCGTGGTGCACGTCGACGTCCACGTAGGCGATCCGCTCGGCGCCCTGCTCGAGCATCCACGCGATCGCGATCGCCGGGTCGTTGTAGACGCAGAAGCCGCTGCCGGCGCCGGGCATCGCGTGGTGCAGCCCGCCCGCGACGTTCACGGCGTGCTCCGTCTCGCCCGACCACACCGACCGGGCGGCGGCGAGCGTGGCACCGACGACCAGTGCGGAGGCCTCGTGCATGTGCCGGAAGGCCGGCGTGTCCGTGGTCCCGAGGCCGCGCGAGACGTCCGCGTGCGCGGGGTCCTCGCTCGCGGCCTTGACCGCGTCGACGTACTCCTTCTCGTGCACGAGGTGGAGCTCGTCGTCGGTGGCCGGCGGCGGTCTCGTCATCGTGACGGTCGGCTGGTCGAGGACACCGAGGTCGCGAGCCAGCCGCATGGTCAGGTCGACGCGCAGCGGGTTGAGCGGGTGGTCGTGGCCGAAGTCGTAGCCGACGAGCGCGTCGTCCCAGGGGACCAGCACGGACGCGCTCATGCGGCGACGCTACCCGCCGGGGACCGAGGGCACTCCCCCGCACCGTGGCACCGTCACTCCGACCGCAGGGCGACGACCGGGTCGAGCCGGCCGGCCCGGCGTGCCGGCGCGACCCCGAAGAAGATGCCGACCGCCGCGGAGACGGCGAACGCCAGCACCGGCGACCACCAGGCGATGACGGCGGGCAGCGGCGAGACGGCCGCGACGAGCAGCGAGCCGCCGACGCCGAGCCCGATGCCGATCAGCCCGCCGACGACGCAGAGCAGCACCGCCTCGATGAGGAACTGCAGCAGGACGTCGCGCTGCCGGGCGCCGAGCGCCTTGCGCAGGCCGATCTCACGGGTCCGCTCCCGGACGCTCACCAGCATGATGTTGGAGACGCCGACCCCGCCGACCAGCAGGGAGATGGCGGCGATCGCGGCCAGCACCAGGGTCAGCAGACCGAGGATCCGGCCGATGGTCCCGAGGATCTGGGTCTGCGTGACGGCCGAGAACTCCTCGCCGTCGTACTTGTCCTGCAGGGCCGCGGTGAGCCTCTTCTGCAGGGGCTCGACGTCGTCGGCACGCGGCGCCTTCACCGCGAGCGCGTCGATCCGGTCGACGCCGAACAGCCGCTGCGCGGCGGTCACCGGGATGTGCACCTCGGTGTCGCGGTCGACGCCGAACGTCGACCCCACCCTCTCGAAGACGCCGATGACGCGGAACCGGACGCCGGCGATCGAGACCTGCCGCCCGAGCGGGTCGACGTCGCCGAACACCCGGCGTACGACGGTCGAGCCGAGCACCGCGACGCGACGCCGGGTGTCGACGTCCGAGGCGGTGATGTACTCGCCTCGAGCCAGCGGCCGGTCGAAGACGTTGGGCACGTTCTCGTTGACGCCGTTGACAGTCACGAACGTCTCGCGTCGGCCCACCCCGACGTTCTCGCCGGAGGCGACCGACACGGCGACCCGTCGCTCGTCACCGACGACGCGACCGAGCAGCGACACGTCGTCAAGGGTCAGCCGGCTCACCGTCGGCGCCGACCCGAGCTCGAACTTGCCCGGCACGACGATGATGATGTTCGACCCGAGCCCCTCGACCTGGTCCTCGACCTCCTGCTTCGCGCCGCTCCCGAGGGCCACCAGCACCACGACGGCCGCGACGCCGATGATGACGCCGAGCATCGTCAGCGCGCTGCGCAACCGGTTGGCGCGCAAGGCGCCGAGGGCGACCCGGAAGGCTTCGCCGGCTCTCACGGCGCGCCCGTCTCGAGCAGCCCGTCGCGCACGTGCACCCGTCGGTCGGCGAGCGCCGCGACCTCGTGGTCGTGGGTGACGACGACGACCGCGACGCCGCTGTCCCGGACCAGGTCGGACAGCAGGCCCATCACCTCCGCGCCGCTGCCGGTGTCGAGGTTGCCGGTGGGCTCGTCGGCCAGCAGCAGTCGTGGCTCGCCGACCAGCGCCCGCGCGATCGCGACCCGCTGCTGCTCACCACCGGACAGCTGCGACGGACGGTGCTCGAGCCGGTGCCCGAGACCGACGGCCCGCAGCGCCGCCTCGGCCCGCTCGCGCCGCTCGGTCCGCCGTACCCCGCGGTAGACCAGGGGGAGCGCGACGTTGTCCATCGCGGACGTGCGGCCGAGCAGCTGGAAGGACTGGAAGACGAAGCCGATCGTGCGGTTGCGCAGCTCGGCCAGCTCGCCGTCGTGCAGCGTCGCCACGTCGCGACCGCCGACCCGCAGCACGCCGGACGTCGGCCGGTCGAGGCAGCCCATGAGGTGCATCAGCGTCGACTTGCCGCTGCCGCTCGGACCCGCGACGGCGACGTACTCGCCCTGGTCGATCCGGAGGCTGACGCCGCGCAGGGCCTCGACCGACACTCCGTCGAGCGCGTAGCTGCGCCGTACGTCGACCGCCTCCACCGCGGGGGCGGCGTCGGTCACGGGACCTCGTCGCCGTCGTGGACCTGGTCGGCGCCGCGCACGACGACCTGCTGGCCGACCGACAGTCCCTCGACCACCTCGACCCGGCTCTCGCCCTGGGCGCCGAGCCGGACCTGCTGCTCGCGGGCGCGGCCGCCGCGGACCAGCCAGACGGCGTCGCGGCGCCCGTCGCGGAACACCGCGGCGGCGGGCACGGCGACGGTGTCGCGGGCGGTCCGGACGCTGAGGTCGACGACAGCGCTCATCCCCGGTCGCGGCGTCGGGGCGGCTCCCCCGTCGGCAAGGCTGCCGCGGCCGAGCGAGAGCCGCACGACGTACGTCACGCCGCCCCGGCTGGACTGCGTGGGTGTCGGGTCGACGGTCGTCACCGCTGCCTCGTACGTCGCATCGGGGACGGCGTCCAGCTCGGCGGCCGCCGGGACGCCCGCGGTGATCAGCAGTACGTCGGTCTCGTCGACCTGCGCGGTGAGTGACAGCTGGGACGCGTCGGTGACGGTGAGCAGTCCCTGGCCGCGGCTGACCGGCCGCCCCTCGGCGAGCACCGCGTCGACCGAGGACGATCCGCTGCCGCCGAGCAGGCTCCCGGCCTGCCCCTGCAGGCTCTCCGGGAGCTGGTCCAGCAGGGCCGAGCTGTCGCCGGTCGCGGACGAGGTAGCGGGCGGCGACAGCGACACGGTGCCTGCCACCGGGGCGCGGACGACGAGCGCCGCGACAGCCTGGCGGGCGACCGCGACGGCCGCGCGGGTCTGCACCCGCTGGGCCGACGACAGCGCGGCCACCGCGTCGGACAGGCTGCCGAGGCCGGCGGCCAGCTGCGCGGCGGCCTGGTCGGCGGCGGAGCGGGCGGCGCGGTACTGCGACTGCGACACCTGCAGCGCCGACAGCGCCTGCCGTCGCGCCGCCGGGTCGGTGATCCGCTGCGCGGCTCGGCGCGCGCGGGCGAACGCGCGGGAGGCCTGGGCATCGGCCTGCGCGGCGCCGGCCAGGATGACCGGGGTGCTGTCCGACCGGCCGGCCGCCGCGGCCCGGGCGTCGGCGCGCAGTGCCTGGCGGAGCTGCCGGCGGGCCGACGGCGACTCGACGCGCAGCAGCACCTGGCCGGCCCGCACCCCCTGACCTTCATCCACCCGCAGCTCGGCGACCGAGCCGTCGGCCGGCGAGCTCACGGTGGCCGACGCGCGCGCGGTGACGGTGGCCGGCGCCTCGACGACCTCCGTCACGGTGGCGCGCCCGACCTTCGCCACCTCGATGGTGCCGCTGCCTCCGCCGGTGCAGCCCGCGAGGGCCAGCGCAGCGGCGGCGAGCAGCGCTGCGCGACAGCCGGCGGAGATCACCGCGTCATCGTAGGTACGCCCGCCGCGCCTTCGCCGTGCCCCCGCGCGCCGGATGCACCCGCTACAGGCTCAAAGCTGTGCCCGAGATCAAGGGCGGCTTCGGACGGCCGCACTGGCTCGGCAGCCATCCGACGCCACCTGTGCGTCTCAGTAGCCGGGACGGCGTCAAGTGGCCCCGCTAAGGGCCCCCGGAATCCACGACCGCACCGGGGCCACTTCGCTCTTTGTCGCTGGTGGACCGGAACGACGCGGGTCAGTCTCGGACTGGATCGCCGAGTAACAGGCCGGATCCCGTCCGGGACGGGCGAGCTCGGGGCTAGGCCTCGAGGTCGGCGGCGACGGCGCGCAGGACGGCGGCGGTCTTGCCGGCGGTGCTCTTGTCCGGGTAGCGGCCGCGGCGCAGCGAGTTGCCGACGCCGTCGAGCAGCTTGATGACGTCCTCGACGATGACCGCCATGTCGTCCGCGGGCTTGCGGGCACCGGCCGCGACCGAGGGCAGCGGGTCGAGGAGCTTCACCGTCAGGGCCTGCTCACCGCGGCGGCCGTCGACGATGCCGAACTCCACCCGGCTGCCCGCCTTGAGCGCGGCCACGTCGGCGGGGAGCGCGGACGAGTGCACGAAGACCTCGCCGCCGTCGTCGCGGGAGAGGAAGCCGAAGCCCTTGTCGGTGTCGTACCACTTGACCTTGCCGGTAGGCACGGGAGACCTCATCGATCGTCGTCAGGACGGGGTGCGCGCCGATCGGCGCGGCCCGCCAGGATAGCCCGCGGTCGCGCGGGTTCCCACCGGTTAGCGGTAGCGGGCCGGGTCGGCCAGCAGCTCGTTCATCGCGCCGGACCGGAAGCCGCGCGGGTCGACCTCGACCGCGGCGAACCCGGCGTCCAGGACCACCTGCCGGGCCGCCGCCGAGGCGGTCACCGCGTCGACGGCGGCCGGGGACACCTCGATGCGCGCGAGGTCGCCGAGGTCCCGCACCCGCACGTCGGGCGCTGCGATCTCCTCCGACGCGAGCACCTCCCGGAGGGCTGCCTCGGCGCGCTCCACCCGGGCCAGCCGGGCCGGCGTGATCTCCAGGCCGAAAGCCACGCGGCTGGACAGGCAGGCGGCTGCGGGCTTGTCCCACGTGACGAGGTCCCAGTCGCGGCTGGCCGCCCGGACCTGCGCCTTGGTCAGCCCGGCGTCGAGCAGCGGGGTCGCAGCGGCGCGGTCGGCCGCCGCCCGGATCCCTGGCCGGAAGCCCGCCCGGGCGTCGTCCGCGTTGGTGCCGGTGGCCACCGCCGCGATCCCGAGCTCGTCGGCCAGCGGCCGGAGCACGTCCAGCAGCTCGGCCTTGCAGAAGTAGCAGCGGTCGCCGGCGTTGGCCCGGTAGCCGTCGCGGCTCATCTCGTCGGTCTCGGGCAGCAGGTGCCGGACCCCGAGGGCCGCCGCGAAGGCCGCCGCGGCCGAGAGCTCGGACGCCGGCAGGCTCGAGCTGACCGCGGTGGCGGCGACGACGTGCTCGGCGCCCAGGGCGCGTACGGCGGCGGCCAGCAGGAACGCCGAGTCGGCACCGCCGGAGAAGGCCACGACCACCGAGCCGAGGGCGCGCAACGAGTCGGCGAGATCCGCCAGCCGCCGGTCGAGCACGTAGCGGTCCAGCCAGGCGGGGAACTCGGTGAGGTCGGCGAGGACGACGTCCGCGCCCGCGTCCCGCAGCTCGTCGGCGGAGACCGGTCCGGTCGCCACGCCGACCGAGAGCGCCCCTGCGGCCCGGGCACCCACCACGTCGCCGACGTGGTCCCCGACGTAGACGGTCGCGCCGTGCTCCAGCAGGGCGACGGCCTTCTGCTCCCCCCACAGCCAGCCGATGCACTCGTCGACGGCGATGCCGAGGTGCTCGAGGTGCAGCCGCGCGTTGGGCTCGTACTTGCCGGTGACCACGATCGCCCGGCCACCGTGGGCGTGGACCGCCTCGACCGCCTCACGCGCTCCGCCGAACGCCGGGGTGGGGTGCACCGCCAGGCCGGGGTAGAGCTCGCGGAACCGGTCGCCGATGGCGCCGACCTGCTCGGCCGGGAACCAGCGCGCGACCTCCTCGTCGAGCGGCGGCCCGAGCCGGCTGACCGCGGCGGCGCTGTCGACCGGGACGCCGGTCTCGGCGGACAGCGCGTCCCACACCGCGGCGATGCCCGGCCGGGTGTCGATCAGCGTCATGTCGAGGTCGAACCCGACGACGAGGGGGCGCACCCGCCCAGCGTAGGTGGGCGGGAGCGCCCCGGCGGACGCGGTCGTCAGGCGGGCGGGGTCTCGCGACCCGGCGTGGTCCGGCTCCGCTCGCCCTCGGTGAGGTCCAGCTGCTGCTGCCCGTCGAGCTCGCCACGGCGCCCGGTGCCGCCGGTGGTGACGCGGGGGTCCGGCGCGCTCGCGGCGCCGTCGTCGAGCGCGGTGCGGTCGGTCGTGCCGGCCCGGTCGTCGGACGTCGTGTCCGTGTCCGTGGCCTCGGTCGTCCCGGTGCTGTCGTCAGAGGTGCTCACCGCGTGGGTAGCCGCCGCGGCGGCGCCCGGCCCGGCGACCGCGTGCCGGCCGTCTGGCGTGCCGAGCAGCTCGGTGAACAGCGCCCGGTAGTGGACGAACGCCTGGCGCAGCTCCTCCGTGGACGCCTCCTGGGCGCGGCTGCCGATGGCGTGCGCGGAGCGGTAGTGGTGCGCGAGCTCGGCGTGGTCGGCGGCCACCAGGTCGCCGCGGTCCTCGACGTCGTCCAGCGGGTAGCCGCGCTCCCGCATGACCTCGCCCACCAAGGTGTCGGCGCTGCCGGCAGCACCGGCCGGGTCGTCGACGAAGTCGGCCTGCGCCTGGGTCCAGCGCTCGGAGAACCGCTCTCGCTCGGCGGGAGTCAGGTCGCGGATCTCCGCCTTGTCCCGACGGGCGGCGACGTCGGACAGCCGGTGCTCGGCCGCCCTGCGGTCGCCGGTCTCGTCGACCGCCCGGTCGTACTCGGGTCCGAACCGCTCCTGGAGCCCGGCGCGTTCCTTCTTGCGCTTCTGGTCGTACAGGTACGCCGCCACGGCCGCGATCAGCAGGACGACGACGACGAGAAGGATGGCGTTGGTCATGGAGTGCCTCCAGGCAGACCGGGGAGCAGGGCGGGGTCACGACCCCGTACGCGGACCTACCCCACCCGGAGCGCGGATAACGGACGTGGCCCGTCGGTCCGGGAGACACCCAGTCACATGACGAGGTCGCCGCGCTCCTTGGCCAGCTCGACCTGCCCGGACGTCAGCTGAGCGGCGACCGGGTAGGTCGCCGAGGCCGCCTCGCGGCTCTCCTCGGCCCACCGCTTGCGCATCGCCGACCGCCGCTCGAAGGCGTCCTTGGCGTACCTCGCGACGAGCTTGGGCGACGGCCGCGCGCCGTCACCGGACAGCTGGTAGTCCCAGCGCTGCAGCTTGCGGCGCAGCACGGTCTCCATCAGCCCGAGCTCCCACGGCTCCAGCCCCTTGCGCCACGACTCGACCCGGTCGGTGTTGACCGACTGGTTGAGGTTGACGTGCCACGTCTTCTTCTCCGGCACGACCGAGCGGACCTCGCTCGGCTCGAGCATCGCCGGGACGAAGTCCTCCTGGAGGAAGGCGCACAGCTCGCGCAGCACCGGCTCGGGGTCGGCGACCAGCGACTCGTAGCGGATCACGTGGAAGACGTCCTCGGGCAGCCGCTTCGCGTTGCGCTGCGAGCAGAACTCGGCCTGCGACCAGGACGCCATCGACCCGATCGAGTCGTAGGGCCACCACGGCATCTTCTTCAACGACGCGACGTTGGCCCGGCCGTCACGCACGATGTGCACGATCTGCGCGTCCGGGAACAGCCGCAGCAGGACGTCGACCTCCTGGTAGTACGCCGGCCGCTTGTCACCCCACCGGGCGGCACCGTGCTTGTCGGCGAACAGCTTGAAGACAGTGCCGAACGCCGAGCCGAGGGTCGGCGGCGCGTCGAGGATCGCCTGCAGCGTCTCGTCCGGGTCGAGCCCCAGGTCGCGCACCTTAGACCCGGTGCGGACGCAGGACTTCGCCAGCGCCAGCCGCTGCTCGGGTGTCGACAGGTCGCCGTACTTCTCGCGCTTGCGCCAGGTCTTGATGAGGAACCGGGACTCCGGCGGCATCGCCAGCCGCGGGTGGGCGTGGATCATCAGCGACAGCATCGTGGTGCCCGAGCGCGGGCAGCCCACGACGAAGATCGGCCGGTCGCTGGTCATGGCAGGAGGCTAGACGAACTGTCACGACGGGCCGACACGCGGGCGCACCGCGTACCGTGGGACGGATGCCCACCTCCCGGCCGCGCAGCCTGGCGGACGACCTGCGCGCGCGTGACGACGCCGATCTCGTCGCGCTGCTCCGCGCCCGGCCGGACCTGCTGTCGCCGGTGCCGTCGGACCTCGCCTCGCTGGCGGCCCGGGCGACCACCCGGCCGTCGGTGACCCGCGCGCTGGACCAGCTCGACCGGTTCGCGCTGCAGGTGGTCGAGGTGCTGTGCGCGCTGCCCGACCACGGCACGGACGCCGACGTACGCCGGCTGCTGGGCGCCGACGCGACGCCGGTGCTGGCCGACCTGCACCGCCGGGCACTGGTCTACCGCGACGAGGAGGGCGGGCTGGTGCTGCCGCGGACCGTGGTCGAGGTGCTCGGGCACGCCGCCGGGCTCGGGCCGCCGGCCGAGCAGCTGCTGCACGGCTACGGCACCGCGCGACTGGCGCGGATCGCTGCCGACGTGGGTGCCGACCTGTCCGACCCGCGGGTCGCCGGTGACCCGGTGCGCGCCTCGCACGCGGTCGCGCAGGTGCTCGCCGACGGCGGGCGGCTGACGGCCCTGCTCGCCGCCGCCCCGGCCGGTGCGACGGAGGCGCTGGCGACCATGACGTGGGGGCCGCCCACCGGGCACCTCGAGCGGGCCCGCCGCGAGGTCGACGCGGCGAGCGCGGGGAGCCCTGTCGAGTGGCTGCTGGCGCACGGCCTCCTCGTCGGCACCGACCCGGTGACGGTCGTGCTCCCGCGCGAGGTCGCGCTGCACCTGCGCGGGGGCCGGGTCCACGAGGCACCCCAGCCGACGGTGCCGGCTCCGGAGACGTCCCCTGTCGACGCCTCCCGGGTCGACCGGGTCGCGGCCGGTGCGGCGGCCGACGTCGTGCGGCTCGTCGACGAGCTGCTCGAGCTCTGGTCCACCGAGCCACCCAAGGTGCTGCGCGCCGGCGGTGTCGGCGTGCGGGAGCGCGCCAGGGCGGCGACGGCGCTCGACCTCGACGAGCCGGCGCTGGCCCTGCTCGCCGAGGTCGCCCAGGCGGCCGGCCTGCTCGGGTCCGGCGACGACGGCAGCGCCGACGCCGAGGTGTGGCTGCCGACACCGGCGTACGACGGCTGGCTGGACGAGCCGGTCGAGGTCCGGTGGGCGACGTTGGCGCGGGCCTGGCTGACCACGACCCGGGTGGCCGGGCTGGCCGGCAGCCAGGACGTGCGCGGCAGGACGCTGGCCCCGCTCGGCCCTGACCTGGACCGCACCGTCGCGCCGGTCGTGCGCGCCGGCGTGCTGGGCGACCTCGCCGCCCTGCCGGTCGGCACCGCGACGACGACCGCGTCGCTGACGGCCCGGCTGCGCTGGCACGCGCCGCGCCGCGGTGGCCGGCTGCACGACGACCTCGTCGGCTGGACGGTGCGCGAGGGCGAGCGGCTCGGCCTGCTCTCCGGCGGCGCCCTCGCCGTCCACGGCCGTGCCCTGGTCGAGGGCCGCCCCGACGACGCCGTCGGCGCGCTGGCCGCGCTGCTGCCCGCGCCGCTCGACCACGTGCTGCTGCAGGCCGACCTCACCGCGGTCGCGCCCGGTCCGCTGGAGCCCGGGCTGGCCCGCTCGGTCCGGCTGGTCGCCGACGTCGAGTCCACCGGTGGCGCGACGGTCTACCGCTTCACCGAGGCGACCGTGCGCCGGGCGTTCGACGCGGGCTGGACGGCCGGCGACGTCACCAGCCTGCTGACCAAGCACTCCCGCACGCCGGTGCCGCAGCCGCTGACCTACCTCGTCGAGGACGTGGCGCGCCGGCACGGCCGGGTCCGGGTCGGCGCCGCGTCGTCGTTCGTCCGGTGCGACGACGAGGCGACTCTCGGCGTCCTGCTCTCCGACCGCAAGGTCAGCAGCCTCGGCCTCCGCCGGATCGCGCCGACCGTCCTGGCGTCGACGTCGCCACCGGACGTCGTTCTGGAGCGGCTGCGCGAGGCGGGCCTGGCACCCGCCGCCGAGGGCCCGGACGGCGCCGTCGTGGTCCGGCGGCCCGAGTCGCGCCGCTCGCCCGTCCGCCGGCGCCCGGTGCCGGTGGCGACGGCCGCGCCGACGCCGCCGTCCGACCCGCTGCTCGACGCCGCGGTGCGCGCGATCCGCGGCGGCGACCGGGCGGGCTCGCTCAGCACCGGCCGCCCGACGGCGGACGTGCTGGCGATGCTGGTGCAGGCCGCGGGCTCCGGCGAGGCGCTGTGGATCGGCTACGTCGACGCCGAGGGCCGGGCCACCCAGCGGGTCGTCGAGCCGGTCGCGGTCGAGGGCGGCTACCTCAACGCCTACGACCACCTGCGCGGCGCCGTCCGGTCGTTCGCCGTGCACCGGATCACCGGTGTCTCGCCGCTGGACGACGACGCCGTCTCCTGACGCTCGCACCCATGCCCCCGGCCCTGCCGCGCGCCGGGCTGACTCCTGGGGCAGGACCACGACTCCTGGCGCATGACCACGTAGACGTGGTCAACACACGCTTGTCGGGGTGTCGATGCCACGACAAGCACATACTCGCCCTGCCAAGCAGGTGTTGGGGGGAGCTCGCACTCGTGCCCGCACCGCCCTCCGCGCGCCGGGCTTGCCGCGTTTGCCCCATCTGCCCCTTCGGATTTCGTCGGCCCGTCGTCGGCGCCGTCACAGGTCCGCCGGACGGGCCTAGATTTCGCAGCACGGCACCTACCGCGTGGAGGACACCATGACCACGACCGACGAGCTCGTCGCCGTCCTGGCGAAGGTCGACCTGTTCGACGGGCTCGACCACAAGCTGCTGCGGAGCATCGCGGAGGCCGGCCGCGAGGAGACGTTCGAGCCCGGGGCCACGGTGCTCTCGGAGGGCGAGGAGGTCAGCGGCTTCCGGTCGTTCTCACCCAAGGGTGTCGAGATGCACGTCGTCCTGGCCGGCAGCGCGAGCGCCGGCGTCGGGGGCACGGCGCACGGCACGCTCGGGCCAGGCGACTACTTCGGAGAGGTGTCGCTCATCGACGGCCGGCCGCGGTCCGCCGACATCGTCGCCGGGGACGACGGGCTGACGACGTTCGGCCTCGCGAAGTGGACCTTCCACGAGCTGCTGGAGACGCACCCGGAGATCGCGGTCCCGATGCTGCGTGTCATGACGGCGCGGCTGCGCGCCGCCGAGCACCCACGCGCCTGAGGACGGTCGGACTGCTCAGCGGTAGGCGACCGACCCGGCCGGCTTCGCGAGCCGCGCGTCGCGGCGGGTGTTGACCGCCGTACGCAGCCGCAGCTGGGCGATCTTCCTCGCGAACCGCAGGAGGTCGGCCGGCGGCACCGTCGGGCGGTCCGGTACGTCGTAGCCGAGCCGGCGCATCCGGGAGCCGGCCACCCGCTCGACGAGGGCGACCTCCGCGGGCGTGAGCACCCCGGCGTAGGTGCCGACCCGCTGGGTGCCGACCTGGTTCTGGGTCTCGCGGTGCCAGCCGCCGCGCTGCCGTTCGGGCAGCCGGGCCGCCTCCACCGGGTGGTCCAGCATCGCCTCCTCGAAGTCCTCGCCCAGGAAGGAGCACAGCCGCTGCAGCTCGGCGCGCGGGTCGGCGACGAGGTCCTCGTAGCGCAGCTCGTGGAAGGCGCCGGCCGGCAGCCGGCGACGGGCGGCCCGCGCCAGGTCGACGGCGTGCACCCAGGTCGCCACGGCCCCGACCGTCCCGTGCTTCCACCACGACATCCGCTTGAGCGAGCCGACGCAGTCGCGGGGGTCGCGCACCAGGTGCACGACCTGCGCGTCCGGGAACAACGCCAGGAGCACGCCGACGTTGCGGAAGTAGCCCGGTCGCTTGTCGCCCCAGCGCGGCTTGCCGCGGTCGGCGGCGTAGAGCCGGTACGGCGCCGCCAGCGCGCTCCCCATCGTCGGCGAGCCCTCGACGACCTCCTTCTTCACCCGGTCGGCGTCGATCCCGAGGTGCCGGAACTTCGTGCCCTTCCGGCGCACGACCGCCCGGGCCAGCCGGCGCCGGTTGTGCTTGTCGGTGAGGTCGCCGAAGGCGCGGCGGCGCCGGAACACCGGCAGCAGGAACCGGGTCTCCGGCGGGATGGCGAGGCGCGAGTGGCTGCTGAGCATCAGCGTGAGCAGCGTGGTGCCCGACCGCGGGCAGCCGATGACGAAGACCGGCCGGTCGCCGGACACGGGGGCTGGGGTGGGCATCGCGCGACAGGGTATCCGCGCCGCGTCGGCGAGCCGGACGCGTCCTGCTACGCCGTGGAGACGGCGTGTCTTCACTGCCCGTAAATCCGTTGTCACTCAGTGCACTGGGGCTGTCGACCGTTTGTCCGATACCCCTCACTTGCCCGCTGCTGGAGGCTTACGTTCTACGCGCCGCGGGTGAGGGAGACGCCCGTGTGTCATCGCGTTCACCACCTCATGGGGGGCTCATGCACCGCGCACGTCGTTCGACCACCCGTTCCACGGTCCGCTCACTCGGCACCGCGTTCCTCGCGATCGTCGTCGCCGTCCTCGGGCTGCCGCTGCTGCCCTCGGCCGCATCGGCGACGGCCATCACGGCCGGCTACCAGGACCAGGACTACGCCTCTGCGTCACGGCCCGGACGAGGTGACCTCGTACCACTCGCAGAACAAGCTGTGGTTCAACGACGGCCGCTGGTGGTCGGTCATGTGGCGCCCGGACGCTGCGGGTGGTCCGAAGTGGACTATCAACGAGCTCATCAACCCGGGAACTGCCGCGCAGTCCTGGAGCAACACGAACGTCGAGGTCGATCCACGCAACAAGAGCCACTACGACGTGCTCTCCGACGGCGCCAAGCTCTACATCGCCGCGTCGAACGACAACGCGGCCACGAACGAGATCCGGGTCTTCACGTTCAACTACAACGTCGGCACTCACAGCTACAGCAGCGCTGCCGGCTCTGCGACACTCCCGACCTCACTTATCGACAGCACGCCTACCGGGCTGGGCGTGAGCTACGCGAGCCTGGCCAAGTCCGGCTCGACGCTGTGGATCGGCTACGCGTCCGACAACAAGGTGTGGACGGCGTCGTCGCCGACCTCCGGCGCAGGGACGACATGGTCCCCCCCGGCCCCCCTGACCGTGTCTGCGGGTACCGAGCCGATCGTCGGCGCAGCTGGTTCGACGCTTCAGCTCGACGACATCGCTGTGCTCGTCCCGATCAATGGTGGCGTCGGCGTCATGTGGAGCCGGACCAGCACGACCGGCACCGACTTCGGGGGATTCTTCTTCCAGAAGAACACCACGGGCACCTGGGGCGGGCAGGAGACGGCCTGGGCCGGTACCTCGATCGGTGACAACCACATCAGCGCCAAGACGGCCACCGACGGCCGCGTCATCGTCGCGGTCAAGTCCAGCCTGGACAAGAACGGGACCAACACCGACCCGCTGATCGGTGTCCTGGCCCGCAGCACCGCCGGCGCCTGGACCGTGCCGACAAGCTCGGTGACGACGACCGGCGGCACACCGGTTGCCGGCCGCAAGGTCGCCACCGTGATCCAGGGCGTCACCCGGCCGATGCTGGTGCTCGACGAGGGCGGCAACAGCGCCGACGTCTACTTCTCGACCGCGGTCGGCGGCGGCGACATCAACCGCCGCGTCGCGCCGTTGACGACGTTGAGCTTCACCGACCCGGGGCTGACCTCGGCAAAGCCAGGCGAGAAGATGATCGACGGTCCCGGCGTCACCACCATCAATGACGCCACGTCCACCAAGCAGGTGCTCGACAGCCGCTCCACCGGAACCGGCATCGTCGTCCTCGCCTCCAACATTGCAACGACCGACTACGTGCACAGCTGCGTGGGTGGTGTCTGCGCCGCCGTGACCCCCGAGCCGTCGGCGTTCACCGCAACCCCGTCGTCCGGGACTGCGCCGCTCGCGGTGTCGTTCGGGGCGCCGGCCGGTGCCACGAGCTCGTCGTGGAACTTCGGCGACGGGACTCCAGCGGGCTCCGGCACGCCCGTTTCGCACACCTACAGCACGGCCGGGACCTACACCGTCACCTACACCGGTCAGTTCACGGCCGGACAGCGGGTGATGAGCCAGACCGTCACCGTGACGGCGCCGGTGGTCACTCCCCCTCCGCCGCCGCCCGGTGGTGGAGGCACCACGCCGGCCTGCACCGGCTGCCCGACGGCGTCGTTCACGATGGACGCCTCCTCGGGGCGGACGCCGTTCACGGTGCAGTTCACCGACACCTCCGTGGGTGCGACGAGCCGGTCGTGGAACTTCGGTGACGGAGTGACCGACACCACCGCGAACCCGACGCACACCTACACCGCGTCCGGGACCTACACCGTGACCCTCACTGCGAGCAACGCGAGCGGCTCGACCAGCTCGGCGCAGACCGTCACCGTCATCAACGGCGGCGCCCGGTTCACCCCGGTGGCACCGACGACGGCGCTCAAGGGCAAGGCGATCGGCGCCGGGCAGTTCGCGACGCTGACGCTCAAGCCGCCGCCCGGCACCAACACGGTGGCGCTCAACGTGTCGGTCACCAAGGCGAGCGCATCGACGACCGTCTCGGTGTGCACGGGCGACGACCTGCCGGCCGACTGCACCGCCCAGACAGTGGTCCGGGCACGCAAGGGCGGCAAGGGGTCCGGCTTCACCATCACGAAGCTCGACGCCACCGACTCGGTGAAGATCTGGAACGCGGCGGGAACCGCAGTCGTCAAGGCCGAGGTCGAGGGCTGGTTCGGCGGCAAGACGGACCAGAGCTACTTCGTGCCGCAGGGCAACCGACGGATCCTGACCTCGGCCAAGGTGGGCGGCAACAAGGCGTACACGCTCACCATCCCGAAGTCCCTTCGGCCGAGCGGCACCCGGGCCGTGGCGCTGAACGTCTGGGCCACCAGCGCCTCCACCGCGACCGACGTGTCGGTGTGCAACGCGGGCGTGGGGAAGAAGGCGTGCAAGAAGCACCCGACCCTCTACACCGGCAAGGGCGCCGCCGTGAGCACGCACGTCGTCACGACGATGGGCTCGGGCGGCAAGGTGAAGCTGGTCAACCGCAAGGGCAGCGTCCGGCTCACGGTCGCGGTCCAGGGCGTCTACACCTCGGGAGCAACGGGTGCGACGTTCCGGCCGAACCCGCTGCGTCGGGTCCTGACCACCCAGACGCTGGGGGCGAAGAAGTCCTTCACGATGTCGATGAAGTCGCTGCCGGCGGGCACGAGCACGGTGGCGCTCCGCGTCACCATCGGGTCGGCGACGTCGACCGGCTCGGTGGCGGTCTGCACCGGCGGCACCGCGACGAAGGTCTGCAAGGCCTCGCCCACGGTGCCGGTGCAGAAGGGCCGGGTGACCAACCAGGTGGTGTTCGCCAAGGTCGGACCGGGCGGCACCGTGAAGTTCTGGAACGCCGCAGGCACCACGAAGATCACCGTGGACGTCTTCGGATCCCTGGGTCGCACCTGACAGACCGCCTGCACGTCCGGACGGCCCGTCTCGCACCGAGCGAGACGGGCCGTTCGCGTCTGAGCGCACCGTGGTCGACGGCGTTCGTCGGCCCGCCTTCACCCGCTGTATGGGCTGTCGTCACGCAACGCCAACATTTCGACCAATAGCCGCATACCGCCACCTGGCCCGCAGGCCAAGGCTTACGTTCGACGCGCCCCGGGTGAGGCAGACGCCCGGTGTCCTCGCTCATCACGTCATGGGGGGCCTCATGCAGCGCGCTCGCCGTCCTTCGTCCAACGGTTCGCGTCGGCGGCCCGTCGCGACCTTCGCCCTGTGGGCACTCGTCGCCCTGCTCGGCCTGTCCCTGCTGCCCAGCGCCCCGGCGTCCGCGGCCCGTGCCGACGGCGCCGGCTTCGTCGACTTCGCGTACGGCAGCGCCACCAACGACGTCACGGCCCACAGCTCGCAGAGCAAGGTGTGGTGGAACGCCGGGTCCTGGTGGGCGGTGATGATGGAACCCGCGGAGGGCGGGCTGGTGCCGCACGAGACGCGGTGGGCGATCTTCCGGCTCGACATGCCGTCCCAGACCTGGGTCAGCACCAGGGTGCAGGTGGACGAGCGCAACCAGTCCCACCCCGACGTCCTCGCCTTCGGCAACAGGCTCTACGTCGTGTCGTCCTACTCGCGGACCGAGACCGGCGCGGTCAAGGTCTTCGCCTACGACTACGCCGCCGCGTCGGATACCTACGTCCTGGACCCGCTGTTCGTCGACAGCGACCCGATCGAGGGCAGCCCGGGCCGGTTCGACGACGGCATCGAGACTCCCGCCAAGGGTGTCCAGTACGCCACGATCGCCCGAAGCAACGACTCGCTGTTCATCGCTTACACGTCCAATAACGGCGTCTGGTGGATGAGGTCCGACCTCACGGGCGTCACCTGGGAGGGGCCGGCGCAGATCAGCACCGGCGCCCGGTCGCCCATCTCCGGGCCGCCGGGACCGGCCACGTCCTCCAGCGACGACATCGCCCAGGCCGTCGGCTTCGGCGACGGGCAGGTCGGCATCATGTGGAGCCGCACCAGCACGACCGCGGCGCCCTACGGTGGCTTCTTCTTCGCGACCTTCAACGGCTCCGGCTTCGGGGACCCGGAGGTCGCGTGGGAGGGCGCCGACGTCGGCGACAACCACATCAGCGTGAAGACCGCTGGTGCCCGGGTCCTCGTCGCCGTGAAGACGAGCTTCAAGGGGACGGACGATCCTCTCGTGTCGGTGCTCGAGCGCAACGGCAGCACGCCGTGGGCCCAGCACACCGTCATCACCCGCAATGCGGCCGGCGTCAGCCGGGATGCGACCCGTCCGGTGCTGGTCCTCGACCAGGGCAGCGCGCACGTGTTCATGACCGACCGGGTCGACGGCGGTGCGATCTACCGCAACGCCGCGCCCCTGAGCACGCTGAGCTTCCCGAACGGGCTGGGTGAGGCGTTCATCGCCAGCTCGGCGCACCAGTTCGTCAACGACGCGACCACCACCAAGCAGCAGGTCGACACCGCTGCGTGGGGCCTGGTGGCGCTCGGGAGCGACGACCGGCCGGGCGTCGACACCTACCTGCACGGCTGCATCGGCGGACCCTGCGCGACCGGCGGGGTGGCACCGCCGCCCACCGCGGCGACCCCGACCTCGACGGCCCTGACGACCTCGCCGAACCCGTCGACGGCAGGTGGCGCCGTCACGCTCGACGCCACCGTCACGGGCGGGCCCGGCATCGGCGGGACCATCACCTTCTTCGACGGCACCGCGCAGCTCAAGACCGTCGCTCTCAGCGGTGGCAGCGCGTCGACCACCACTGCCACCCTGGGTGAGGGCACGCACCCGCTGCGGGCGGTGTACAGCTCCAGCGGCACCTACGCAGCGAGCAGCTCGCCGGTGGTCACGCAGACCGTGCTGGCGGCGCCGCCGGGCAGTGCGAGCGGCGGGGGCGGACCCATCACGAGGGCTCCGGTCGGGACGCGGTTCCAGGTGCTCGCAACGCCGAAGCGAGTGGTGACCGGACGGAAGGTCGGACCCCGCAAGATCAAGACGGTCGGCCTGCCCGCACCGGCCGGCGCCAAGGCGGTGGCCGTCAACGTCAGCGTCCAGGCCGGCACGAAGCGCACGGTCGTCTCGGTCTGCGCCGGCGGCACGACGAAGGCCGCCTGCAAGCGCAGCAAGGTCGTGCGAGTCGACGAACGCGACCGCAAGGCAGGCCTCGCGACCGTGACCCTGCCGGCGGGTGCGGAGGTCCGCGTCTACAACTCCCGTGGGAAGGCGCGCGTCTCCCTGGATATCCAGGGCTGGTACGTCAGAGACGCGTCGCGGGCACTGTTCACCGGGCTGGCCCGGCCCCAGCGAGTGCTGAAGTGGACCACGGTCGGCTCGCACCACGTGCTGAAGATCCCGAAGAGCATGCGGCCGAGCGGAACGGTGGCGGTCGAGCTGGCCCTGACGGCGAAACGGGCCGGCCGGTCGTCCGCCCTGGCTGCCTGCCGCAAGGCAGCGAGCCAGAAGGCCTGCCTCGCCCACCCGACGCTGTACGCGGACCGGGGAACCACCGTGACGAACCGGGTCATCGTGAAGCTTGACAAGAAGGGAAGGGTCCAGCTGGTCAACGGCTCCGGATCGGTGCGCGTCAAGGCGTTCCTGCGGGGGGTCTACACGAGGAGCTGACTGCTCTCACGACCGACGGGCACCGCGGACGGCCGGTTCGCTGTGCCCGTCGACGTGTCTCAGGCGGCGGACCTGACGGACCTGAGCTCCGTGGAAGCGATCGTGCCGGCCGATGGTTGACACTGGTCCGGTGTGTTCTGGTCGCCGCCAACCGTGGAAAGGTCCTGCATGACTGATGGCCCACTGATCGTGCAGTCGGACAAGACCCTCCTGCTCGAGGTCGACCACGAGCAGGCCGGTGACTGCCGTCGCGCGATCGCGCCGTTCGCCGAGCTGGAGCGGTCGCCGGAGCACGTGCACACCTACCGGCTGACCCCGCTGGGGCTGTGGAACGCGCGCGCTGCCGGGCACGACGCCGAGCAGGTCGTCGACGTGCTGCTCCGGTACTCGCGGTACGCCGTGCCGCACGCCCTGCTGGTCGACGTCGCAGACACGATGGCCCGCTACGGCCGGCTGCGACTGGAGAAGCACCCGGTGCACGGGCTGGTCCTCATCACCACCGACCGCGCGGTCCTCGAGGAGGTCGTCCGGTCGAAGAAGGTCAGCCCGCTGATCGGCGCCCGCGTCGACGACGACTCCGTCGCGGTGCACCCCTCGGAGCGCGGCCACCTCAAGCAGGTGCTGCTCAAGCTCGGCTGGCCCGCCGAGGACCTGGCCGGCTACGTCGACGGCGAGGCCCACGCGATCGCGCTGCGCGAGGACGGCTGGCACATGCGGGCGTACCAGCAGGAGGCGGTGGACGGCTTCTGGCACGGCGGGTCCGGCGTGGTCGTCCTCCCCTGCGGCGCTGGCAAGACGATCGTCGGCGCGGCCGCGATGGCCCGGGCCGGTGCGACCACGCTGATCCTCGTCACCAACACGGTGTCCGCCCGGCAGTGGCGGCACGAGCTGCTCAAGCGCACCTCGCTGACCGAGGACGAGATCGGCGAGTACTCCGGTGCCCGCAAGGAGGTCCGGCCGGTCACCATCGCGACCTACCAGGTGATGACGACCCGCCGGAAGGGCGTCTACACGCACCTCGAGCTGCTCGACGCGCGCGACTGGGGACTCGTCGTCTACGACGAGGTGCACCTGCTGCCGGCGCCGATCTTCCGGATGACCGCCGACCTGCAGGCCCGACGGCGGCTCGGGCTCACCGCGACGCTGGTGCGCGAGGACGGCCGCGAGGGCGACGTGTTCTCGCTGATCGGCCCGAAGCGCTACGACGCGCCGTGGAAGGACATCGAGGCGCAGGGCTGGATCGCACCGGCCGACTGCGTCGAGGTGCGGGTGACGCTGACCGACTCCGAGCGGCTCGCGTACGCCATGGCCGAGCCGGAGGAGCGCTACCGGTTCGCGTCCTGCACGCCGTCCAAGACCCGCGTCGTGGAGCGGCTGGTCGAGCGCCACCGCGGTGACCAGGTGCTCGTCATCGGCCAGTACCTCGACCAGCTCGACGACCTCGGCGAACGGTTGGACGCCCCGGTCATCAAGGGTGACACCACCGTCAAGGAGCGGGAGCGGCTGTTCCAGGCGTTCCGCACGGGCGAGGTGTCGCTGCTGGTCGTGTCGAAGGTGGCGAACTTCTCCATCGACCTGCCCGAGGCCGCCGTCGCCATCCAGGTGTCGGGGACCTTCGGCTCGCGGCAGGAGGAGGCTCAGCGGCTCGGCCGGGTGCTGCGTCCCAAGGCCGACGGGCGCACCGCCCGGTTCTACGCCGTCACGGCACGCGACACCGTCGACCAGGACTTCGCCGCGCACCGGCAGCGGTTCCTCGCCGAGCAGGGCTACGCCTACCGGATCGTCGACTCCGACGACCTCCCCACCCTCGACGCCAGCTGACCCACCCCCGCCGCCCGCCGGTGGCGGTTGACCACGTATACGTGGTCAACCGGTGCCTGGCGGGGCGTACATGCCACGACAAGCACTTCTTCGCCACGACGAGCGGGCAGGCTGGTGGCATGACCGAGGTACGAGTGATGGCCGACGACGGCGTCCCCGCCGAGCTCCTCGAGGTGGTACGGACGCTGACGTTCGCGGCGTTCGGCGACCGGTTCGACGAGCACGACTGGGAGCACACCTACGGCGGGCACCGCATCCTGGTCCTCGACGGCGCGGTGCCGGTCGCCGCCGCCGCGGTCGTGCCACGCGAGCTGGTGGTCGGCGAGACGTCGTACGCCGCGGGCTACGTCGAGGGCGTGGCGACCGCTCCGGACCGCCACGGGCAACGACTTGGCTCGGCGGTGATGGCCACCGTCGGAGACCTGGTCCGGAACAGGTACCAGCTCGGCGCGCTGTCGACCAGCCGGCACTCGTTCTACGAGCGGCTCGGCTGGGAGCGGTGGCGCGGCCCGACATACGTCCGGCACGCCGACGGCCCGCCCGAGCGCACGCCCGACGAGGACGACGGTGTGCTGGTCCTGCGCTGCGCGGCGACCGAGGCCCTGGACCTGACGGCCTCGATCAGCTGCGACGCGCGCCCCGGCGACGACTGGTAGCGGTCAGCCCGCCGGATGGGCCTCGTCGTAGGCGGCGACGGCGCGCTTCCCGGCCGACATCCGCCAGGCCTGGACGACCAGCGCCGACACGTCGTCCCAGTCCGGCCGGGAGGCCCGGTCGACGTTGACGGCGACCCAGCCGCTCGGCCCGAGGTACGGCGGCGCGAAGTAGCGCTCGGGATCAGCCGCCACGAGCGCCTCCTGCTCGCCGCGCGGCGCCTTCACCCACAGGGCCAAGCGGCCGTCGCCGTGGTGGTCGACGAGCAGCCAGGCGACCTTCTTGCCCGCCAGCAGGTAGCCGACGTGGCCGTACGCCTCCTCGACCACGACTCCTGGAAGTGCGGCGACGACACCGGCGAGCCGTGCTGAGGCGTCGGACACGTCTGAGCTGTTCCAGGGCATGCGCGCAGGTTACGAGACGACATGACTGCTCAGGTGAGTGCGAACCGGACCTGCAGGGTCACGGTCAGCGCGGTGCTGCCGGGCTCCACGGGCACCGTGAGGAGCTTCTCGCCCGCCTGCCGCCCGCCGAGCGAGGCGGCCCGCGCGAAGGGGACGAAGGACTGCTGCGGCTCCACCCGCCGCACCGGGCCCAGCGTGCGCCCGGCGAGAGCGGCCAGCTGCTCGGCCTGGTGACGGGCGTCGGCGAAGGCGGCCTCGCGGGCCGCGTCCATGGCGGCCTCCGGCTCCGCGACGGTGAACGACACCTGGCGGACGCGGCTGGCGTCGCCCCCCGCGGCCACGACGTCGGCGAGAACGGCACCGGCCGCGGCGACGTCGCGCAAGGTCAGGGCCAGGCCGATCGCCGCGCGGAAGCCCTCGGGTCCGTCCTTGCCGTAGTTCGTCGACACCGTGACGTCGGAGGTCCGGACGTCCGTGTCAGCGGTCCCACCGGCGCGCGCCGCCGCCGCCATCGCCGCGACGGCGGTCTCCGCGACGGCGAGGGCCGACGCCACGTCGGCCGCGGTGGCCTCCGCCTCCATTGCCGCCTGCATGA
This sequence comes from uncultured Actinomycetota bacterium, assembly GCA_963746175.1. Lineage (GTDB taxonomy): Bacteria > Actinomycetota > Actinomycetes > JACCUZ01 > JACCUZ01 > CAVVAH01. The sequence goes on from CAVVAH010000004.1 coordinate 552,734, forward strand.
GGTCCGGCGGAAGCTGAGCGCTGCCGCTGCCGATCACCACGACCCGGTCGGTCATGTCGCCCTGCCCTCGAGCACGGCCTGGCGTCGCCGCCACAGTGCCACTGCCACCAGGATCGGCGCGACCAGCACCACGACCGCCACCAGAGCCCCGACCCACACGGGGTACGGCGCGCCGCCCGTGCACGTCCGCGTCGGATCGCCCACCGCCGTGCTGGTCGACACGCACTGCTCGACGTACGACGCGGTCGATCCCACCCCGAGCACCCCGAGATAGCCGAACGGCCAGACGAAGGTGCCGAGCAGCTTCTCCCGCAGCCGCCAGCTCGGCGACAGCCACAGCAGGACGACACCGGCGAACCAGCCGACGACGAGGACGAAGCCACCGAACAGCAGCAGGAAGACGGCCAGCGGCTCGCCGTAGCGGACCAGCCCGCCGGGCTGCGCCGGCCCGGCGGCGGCCACCGCGACGGGGACGCCGGACTGCTCGGCCTCGGCCCGGGCGATCTCCTCGGGGGTGCCCAGCCGGGCCAGGGCGTTCCGAGCCGCGGACGCGGCGTCGCCGCCGGCGGCCACCTCGGCGGCGACCGCCTGGCGGACGTGGTCGCGGACGTCGGCGAGGACCTCGGCCAGGCGTTCGGGCGGGAGCGACCGACCGGCGGTCTCCAGCCGCCGGACGTACTCCTGCACCTCGGGCGACGTCGTCGGGTCGGCGCCCGGGTCAACGGTCACGTCGGTCACCTCGTGCTCCTCTCGCGCGGGCACCACGGGCCTGCCGCAGCAGGTCGTCGACGCCCTCGGTGAACGTGCTCCACTCCGCGGCGAACGCATTCAGCGCGCGACGGCCGGCCGTGGTCAGGTCGTAGTACTTGCGCGGCGGGCCGGCGTCCGACGGCTGCCACGTCGTCGAGACCAGGCCGTCGCGGCTCAGCCGTGACAGCAGCGGGTAGATCGTGCCCTCGCTGGTCACGAGCCCCTCGACCGCCGAGAGCCGGCGCACCAGCTCGAAGGCGTACTCCGGCGACCGCGCCAGCACGGCCAGCACGCAGTGCTCCAGCACGCCGCGGCGCAGCTGGGTGGCGACGTTGCCGCCCGGTTCCATGCGTCACAAGGTACCTGGTGACACCTAGCCCGGCAAGGGCTTCATGATCGGCCGGAGGAGGACTGCCGTGGTCAGCCGGGGAGCAGGTCCGGCGGCACCTCGGCCGTGCACTCGTAGTAGCGCATCACCAGCCGCGCGGTGTCGACGTCGACGCTCCCCTCACCCACGGCGATGACCGTGTTGAGCCACCGGTGCGGCTCGTGCTCGGTCCGGAACGTCATCACGTGCACGCCCGTCCCGTCCTCGAGGGAGGACATCCCCGTGAGGGTGAACAGCACGAACGCGTCCTCGGCGACGACGAGTGAGCCGTGGGCGTTCGGGAAGGCGTAGCCCTCCCGCAGCCGCGGGAAGTTGGCCCAGGTCGCCGTCCCGGCCAACCGGCCCGTGAACTCCGCCGAGCCCTGGCCGAAGACCTGGCCGTCCGCGCCCTCGGAGGCCTCGACGCCGTGCAGCAGCTCGTACTGCCAGACGACGTCGGTGAGGTGGTCGAGCTGCATGGCTCAGGCGTGCCGGGCGGCGGCGACCTGCTCGAGACCGAGCAGCTGCACCGAGCGCTCGCGCATCTCGACCTTGCGGACCTTGCCGGTGACCGTCATCGGGAACTCCTCCACGACCTGCACGTAGCGCGGCACCTTGTAGTGCGCGAGGCGCCCCTGGCAGAACTCCCGCACCGACGCGGCGTCGAGCGGCTCGGCACCCTCGCGCATCCGGATCCACGCGCACAGCTCCTCGCCGTACTTCTCGTCCGGTACGCCGATCACCTGCACGTCGGCGATGTCGGGGTGGGAGTAGAGGAACTCCTCGACCTCGCGCGGGTAGACGTTCTCGCCGCCGCGGATCACGAGGTCCTTGATCCGGCCGACGATGTTGACGTAGCCGTCGGCGTCCATCGTCGCGAGGTCACCGGTGTGCATCCAGCCGGCCGCGTCGAGGACGTCGGCGGTCTTCTCGGGCTCGTCCCAGTAGCCGAGCATCACCGAGTAGCCGCGGGTGCACAGCTCACCCGGCTCGCCGCGCGGCAGCGTGAGCCCGCTCTCGGGGTCGACGACCTTCACCTCGACGTGCGGGTGCACCGTGCCGACGGTCGACACCCGGCGCTCCAGGTCGTCGTCGCGCCTGGTCTGCGTCGACACGGGCGAGGTCTCCGTCATGCCGTACGCGATCGTCACCTCCGCCATGTGCATCTCGGCGACGACGCGCTTCATCACCTCGACCGGGCACGGCGACCCGGCCATGATCCCGGTGCGCAGCGTCGACAGGTCGTACGACGCGAAGTCGGCGAGCGCCAGCTCGGCGATGAACATCGTGGGCACGCCGTAGAGCACCGTGGCGCCGGTCTCCTGGACCGCGGTCAGCGCAGCGGCGGGGTCGAACCCGGCCGACGGGATGACGATCGTCGCGCCGTGGGTGGTCGCTCCGAGGTTGCCCATCACCATGCCGAAGCAGTGGTAGAACGGCACCGGCAGCACGACCTTGTCCTCCTCGGTGAAGCCGCACATGCCGGCCACGAAGTAGCCGTTGTTGAGGATGTTGTGGTGCGACAGCGTCGCGCCCTTGGGGAAGCCCGTGGTGCCCGACGTGTACTGGATGTTGATCGGGTCGTCGAACGACAGCGACGCGGACCGCTCGGACACTGCTGCCGCCCCGACGCCGACGCCGCTCGCGACCATCGCATCCCACGACGGACGCTCGATGACGACCACCTCGCGCAGCCCAGGGCAGTCGTCCCGGACCTCGGCGACCATCCCGACGTAGTCGCTGGTCTTGAACGACTCCGCCGTGACCAGCACGCTGACCCCGGACTGGCGCAGCACGTACGACAGCTCGTGGGTGCGGTAGGCGGGGTTGATGTTCACCAGCACGGCGCCGATGGTCGCGGTGGCGTACTGCACGAGCACCCACTCCGGGCAGTTGGGCGCCCAGATGCCGACCCGGTCGCCCTTCGCGACGTCGAGCGCGAGGAGGCCGCGCGCCACCGCGTCGACGTCGGACTCGAGCTCGGCGTAGGTCCAGCGGCGGCCGGACGGCACGTCGACCAGCGCCTCCCGGGAGCCGAACCGGGCCGCGGTCCGCTCCAGGTTGCCCCCGATCGTCTCGCCCAGCAGCGGCAGGTCCGCGGTCCCGCTGGCGTACGACGTGAGGGCTGTCGACTCCGGCATACCTCGCATCGTGCTCCGCCGGGGCACCACCCCACCAGGCCCCGCCAGGCAGTCCGGCTCCCAGAGGACAGGCAGATCGCCCACAGGCATCTCACAGGTGACGGCAGGACGGTCGGAGACGTCGCAGACCGCAGCACCGGACGACCGGCACCACCCGGCCGACCGGCCGGGCGAACCCGAGGAGCAGCCATGACCGTCACCGCCAGCCGCCGCGCCGAGAGCATCGTCGACGGGCAGGTGGTCGACACCGCGCCGGGGCAGGAGGTCGGCAGCGGCGAGCTGGCCGGCCGGCTGGCCGAGCACGTGGTCGCCGGTGCGCTGGTACGCAAGAGCGTCGACGACCCGGTGCCGTTCCCGGTCTGGTGGCGGGTGACCGACGCACTGCGGTCGGCGGTGCTGGACGCCCCCGCCGTCGCGGCCGACGAGGTGGCGGCCGCCATGTCGTCCCTCGAGGCCGCGGTGGAGGGTCTCGGGCACGCCCCGGCCGGTCCCTCGGTGACCGGCCTCGAGGACGCCCGGTCGGTGCACCGCGCGCGGGTCCTGGTGGCCCGGCTGGTCTTCTCGACCGCGGCGACCTCGCCCACGCTCCTGCACGTCCGGCTGGCCCGCCTGCGCCGCGCCCTCCTCGCCGCCGCCTGACCTTCTCGGCCCCCCAGCGAAGTGGCCCCGCTGCAGTCGTGGAAACCACGACCCGAGCGGGGCCGCTTGCCGCCGTCGGGGTGGGAGTCAGAGCAGCCAGGACGAGCGGCGGCAGTCGTCGGCGGGCCGCTGTCCGCGAGCCCGCCGTCGATCCCCGATAGCCAAGTGGCCCCGCTGGAGTCGTGGAAAGCGCGACCCGAGCGGGGCCACTTCGCTCAGGACCGGCAGACGGGAAGCCGCTCCCCATCCCAAGCCGCTCTGGCAGTCGGCCGACGGCGGGAGAGCCGCGGGCGGCGAAGGGCCTTTCGCCGCCGCCGTCGTCGGCAGTACGCTGCTGCGCCCCCTTCCACGACGAGCCGAGCGACGACCTCGGCAGCCGCTGCGCGCTGCCGACGAGACGAGAGGCGTGCTGCCGCGTGCCCGCAGGACATCCCACCGAGACGGAGCCGACCACCACCCCGACCACCACCACACCCGCCACCACCGACCCCGCGCTGGCCGCCGAGCAGGCGTACCTCGCCGCCGCCCGCGCCGACCTGGCCGAGATGCGCGACGCCACCCTGGCGCTGGACGCCCGCGGCGGCGACGCCGTCTCCGAGGCCTACCTCGCCTCCTCGCTGCACAAGCGGGTGCAGGCACTGACCGACGACCCCGAGACGCCGCTCTTCTTCGGTCGGCTCGACCTGGCCGGGACCGCCGAGCACGGCGACGAGCGGTTCTACATCGGCCGGCGCCACGTGCACGACGACCAGGGCGACCCCGTCGTCATCGACTGGCGGGCCGACGTGTCCACGCCGTTCTACCGGGCCACCCGCGGCGAGCCGATGCACGTCGCGCTGCGCCGGCGGTTCGGATTCGAGCGCGGCCGGATCACGGCGTACGAGGACGAGCATCTCCTCGACGAGACCGAGGCGAGCCGGAACAGTCGCATTCTTGCGGCCGAGATCGAGCGGCCGCGCGTCGGGCCGATGCGCGACATCGTCGCGACCATCCAGCCCGAGCAGGACGTCATCGTGCGCGCGGACGTGACGGAGACCATCTGCGTGCAGGGTGCGCCCGGCACCGGCAAGACGGCCGTCGGCCTGCACCGCGCGGCGTACCTGCTCTACACGCACCGCGACCGGCTGCGCAGAGGCGGTGTCCTCGTCGTGGGACCCAACACCGCGTTCCTGTCCTACATCTCCGCCGTCCTTCCCGCCCTCGGCGAGGTCGACGTCCGCCAGCTGACCCTCGACCAGCTCGTCGGCGAGCGGGTGGAGATCCGCGGCACCGACGAGCCCGACGTGGCGACCCTCAAGGGCGACCCACGGATGGCCACCGTCCTCGACAACGCCGTGCACGCCGGGCTGACCGAGCCGACCGAGCCCGTCGTGCTCACGACCGGGTCGCGACGATGGCGGGTGCCGGCGTACGAGCTGGCCGAGATCGTTGCCGAGCTGAGGTCGCGCGATGTCCGGTACGGCGCCGCGCGGGCGATGCTGGCTCAACGGCTGGCGCACGTGGTGCTCACGAAGATGGAGTCCGCCGGCGAGTCCCCCGACGACCGGGTGCAGGACTCGGTGGCGCGCAGCGCCCCGGTGCGCAAGGCGGTCGACGCGCTCTGGCCGGCGGTCGACCCGGTCCGCGTCGTGATCGCTCTGCTGTCCGACGCCGCGGTGCTCGCGGCCGCGGCCGACGGCGTCCTCGAGACCGAGGAGCAGGCGGCCCTGCTCTGGGCGAAGCCCGCGCGCGGCCCGAAGACCGCGCGCTGGTCGCTCGCCGACGCCGTGCTCGTGGACGAGGCCGCCGACCTCGTCGAGCGCGTCGCCAGCCTGGGTCACGTCGTCCTCGACGAGGCGCAGGACCTCTCGCCGATGCAGCTGCGCGCCGTCGGCCGGCGCTGCTCGACCGCCGCCGCCACGGTGCTCGGCGACATCGCGCAGGGCACGACGCCGTGGGCGACGAACGACTGGGACGAGACGCTCGCCCATCTCGGCAAGCCGGGCGCGCACGTGGAGGTGCTGGCCCGGGGCTACCGCGTCCCCGCAGCCGTCATCGAGTTCGCCGCGCGCCTGCTGCCGCACATCGCGCCGGGTGTCAGCGCACCGGAGTCGGTGCGCGAGAACGACGGCCGTCTCGAGATCGTCGCCGCGGCCGACGTCGCCTCCGAGGTCGCTGCCGAGGTACGCCGGGCACTCGCCGACCCGGGATCGGTCGGCCTCATCGTCGCCGACCGCGGCGTCGAGGCCCTCTCCGCCCGGCTCGACGTCCCGCACGACGTGCTCGGCGGCGAGGACACCGGGGCGCGGGTCGTCGTCGTCCCGGCGTCGCTGGCCAAGGGGCTCGAGTACGACCACGTCGTCGTGGTGGAGCCCGCCGACATCGTCGCCGGCGAGCCCTCGACGTGGCAGGGACTCCGCCGGCTCTACGTCGTCCTCACTCGTGCGGTGTCCGGGCTCACCGTCGTGCACGCCGAGCCGCTGCCCGACGCGCTGGCGGCCTGACGTGTCCCCGGTGCGGCACCTCGCCGTCGACTGGCTGCAGCTCTGCCGCCGGGTCGGTGCGCGCGGCGACGTCGCCGGTGCGGGCGCGACGCTGCTCGGGCGCTGGGCCGAGCAGCACCGCGCGTACCACGACCTCGCGCACCTCGACGAGGTGCTCGCACGGGTCGGTGTGCTGGCGGCGGAGGCGGCCGACGCCGACACCGTGCGGCTGGCGGCGTGGTTCCACGACGCGGTCTACCACCCGCCCGCGCCGGACAACGAGGAGCGCAGCGCCGAGCTCGCGACCGTCGCCCTCAGTGCGCTGGACGTCGCCCCGGCCCGCGTCGCCGGCGTGGCCCGGCTGGTCCGGCTCACCGCCACGCACGACGTGGCGCCCGGCGACGCCGACGGCGCCGTGCTCTGCGACGCCGACCTCGCGGTGCTGGCCGCGGACGACCTGCGCTACGCGTCGTACGTCGAGGGTGTCCGCCGCGAGTACGTGCACGTCGACGACGCGGCCTTCGCCGCGGGCCGCGCCCAGGTGCTCGCGACGCTGCTCGACCGGCCCGCGCTGTTCCGCACCGAGCACGGCCGGGTCGAGTGGGAGGGACGGGCGCGGGCCAACGCCGGCGCCGAGCTGTCGCGGCTGCGCGCCGGCAGCGGGTGAGGCGGCGTCAGTGCGCGGCGTGCCGGATGCGGTCGCGGTCGTCGGCGAGGACCACCGCTTCGTAGCCGATCAGGAGCACCAGCACCGTCAGCAGCGCACCCAGTGCCGCGATCGCGGGGAGCTGCGCTCCGAACGGCAGCAGCACCAGCAGCGCCGCGCTGGCGACGAGGCGCTGCACGTTCCACCCGCCGACGTTGCGCCGGCGCAAGGCTGAGAGCGCCACGAGGTAGAGGACCGCCCCGCCGAACAACGCGACGAGCGGCACCCACGGCAGCGCGTCACCGAGGTCGTGGTGCTCGGGGTCGGCGACGTACGTGAGGACCTTCTTCATGCCGAGCGCCAGGTAGACGATGCCGACGAGCATCGGGAAATGCAGGTAGGTGAACGAGTCCCGCGCCAGCCGGCTGCGTGGCTCGCCCTCCAGCCGGGACAGGACCCGCTCGGCCACCAGCGCGACCACGTCGAAGTACACCCACCACAGCGCCACCGAGACGGCGAGGCCGAGCAGCGCCGCGAGGACGACAGCGGCGGTGACCGGCTCGTCCGCGATGCCGGCGCCGACGGCCACGACCGACTCGCCGAGCGCGACGATGATGATGAGCCCGTGGCGTTCGGCGAAGTGCGCGGGGCTGTAGACACGCCAGCCCTGCGTCCCGCCGGCGAAGACGCCGACGTAGTCCACGACCAGCGCCAGCACCCACAACGCGGACTGCCACGGGGAGCCGGCGGCGCCACCGGCGACCAGCAGCAGCAGGGCCACCGTCGTCGGGACGGTCTGGACGAGCAGCTGGCGGCGCAGGCCGCGGTCGTCACCGGCCGCGACGAGGTAGACCACGAGGTGCGCGATCCGCACGGTCGCGTAGCAGGCGGCGAGCACGAACGGCCCGTACAGGCCGCCGGGCTCGTCGTCGTAGGACTCCGGGATCGCCAGGGCGACGACGAAGAGCGCGCCCATCGCCGCGAGCATCGCCGCCCGGAGCAGGCCCTCGTCGGCCTTCGCCTGGTTGCCGAGCCAGGCGTACGACGACCAGCCGAACCAGAGCAGCGCGAGCAGCACCAGCCCGCGGCTGAGACCGCGCACTGTCGGGTCGTCGGCCATCAGCGCCGTGACCTGAGTCAGCGCGAAGACGAACACCAGGTCGAAGAACAGCTCCAGCGTCGTGACGCGGTGCGAGTCGTCGGTCGGCCGGACGACCAGCGCTCGGGCGATCTGCACGCCGGTAGCGTCGCACCCGCCTACGACGGGAGCCAGCGCTGTCCGCTGTGGGCGAAGCCGGTAGCCGTGGTCAGTAGCGGTGCGGTCAGTGCCGGTGCGGTCGGCGCAGGCCGGAGGCGCGCAGCCGCGTGATCAGCTCGCGACCGGTGACCGGCTGGGCGCCCAGCGCGATGGCGGCGTCGCGCAGCTCGGCGGGCAGGTCGTAGTGGTCGCCCTGGAAGCCGCGTCGCGGGATCCCCAGCTGCTCCGCGACGGCGTGCAGCTCGTCGTACGACGTGTCGCTCACGAGATGGCACCAGAGCCGGTCGCGGAAGGGCCAGATGGGCGTGTCGACGAGGATCGCCATCTTCTGATCCTCGCGCAACGGATGATGGCCCGATGACCGACGCGCTGCTCGAGGCCCGCGCCCGGGTGCTGCACGACCTCGCGGCGCGCGGCCTGGACAACGCCGCGACGGTCTCCGTCGTCGACGAGGTGCTCACCGCCCGCCGCTGGTGGGTGGACCAGTGGCCGGACGGCGCGCCGTTCGTCGCCTGCCTGGTCGCGCAGGACGTGCAGGAGGCGCTGCTCGAGCAGGTGGGCCGGTGGCCGCTGTGCACCGCGACCCACGACCCCGAGGACGAGGCCGCGGAGCACGAGCTGCGCGTCAGCCCGGACCTCGGCGAGGACCCGCACTGGGTCTGCGAGGAGGTCGGCGTGGTCGTCGCCCCCGTCGGCGCCCTGGACCGCTGACCACCGACGCTCGTCCCTCACCGGTGATCATGCAGTTTCGGCGCGCAAAGCTGCATGATCACCGATGAGTTCGGGGGCAGAGGCGGGTCTGCCCGGCATGACCGACCCAAAGATCGTCGACCTGCACCCCGCCGCGGCCGAGGTGTCCCGCCTCCTCGACGGCGTCACCGAGGCGCAGCTGGACGGACCCACGCCCTGCCCGGAGTACCCGGTGGGCGCCCTCCTCGACCACCTGATGGGCCTCACGCTGGCGTTCACGTGGGGCGCCCGCAAGACGGCCCCGGCCGCGGCGGCCGACGCCTCGGGACCGGGGGCCGCCACGGCCGCGCACCTCGACCCGCAGTGGCGCACCCGCCTCCCCCAGCAGCTCACGACGCTGGCCGACGCCTGGGCCGAGCCGGATGCGTGGCGCGGCACGACGACGGTGGGCGGCGCCACCCTGCCCGGCGAGGTCATGGGGCTGGTGGCGATGGACGAGCTGGTCCTGCACGGCTGGGACCTGGCCCGGGCGACCGGCCAGGAGTTCCGCTGCGACCCGATGAGCACCGAGGTCGTCCTGGGGTTCACCGAGGCCAGCGCGCAGCCCGGCGAGGAGGCAAGCCGCGCGGGCATCTTCGGCCCGGTCGTCCCCGTCGCGACGGACGCCCCGCCCCTGGACCACGCCCTCGGCTACGCCGGCCGCAACCCCGCCTGGACCCCCTGACCCGCCTAAGCCGTGCGCCCTCGCCGTCCGTCGACGAGTGATCGTTTGCGACCTGAGCCCCCGACACGCCGTGGCGTAGCCCGGCGTGTCCGTGAACCAGGTCGCAAACGATCTTCTACGGGCACCAGCGCGCGGACGGCGGGGGACCAGGCAGCCCGCTCCGTCGTCCCGGCTGGTCTGACGGCATCGTGGACGGCGGGTCAGCGGGCCCCCAGGAGCAGACCAGAACCTTGCCTGTGCATAACTTCACGGGCGTTTCCCTCGGGCTGCGTACGTTCGTGTGCACCCGACGTACTCATCCAGGAGGTCTCCATGACCGCGTTCCGCGTCACCCCGGCCGAGCTGCTCTCGCTGTCCCAGCAGGTCAACGGCACGTCCGGGAACATCGAGTCCGAGCTCGGCGGCCTGCGCAGCAAGGTGCTGCCGATCAGCGGCACCTGGGGCGGCGCCGCGCAGGAGCGGTTCCAGCAGCTGTACGACGACTGGAACCGCAACGCCAACGGTCTGCAGCAGGCGCTGGCCGGCATCAGCCAGCTGCTCTCGCAGGCCGGCCAGGGCTACGACGACACCGAGCGGCGGATCGCGGGGATGTTCAGCGGCTGACCGCCGCACCCGCCGCTCTCAGCCCCACACCCACCGTGATCATGAAGGATCTTGCGCGGTCTAACGCCGACATCCCTTCATGATCACGGTGGTCCGGTGACACCGATCTGTGACGCCGGAGGATCTTGGCCGCAACGATTCCGTCACGATCACGGGCCGACCCTCGGCACGGGACGGGCGCGTACGGCAGCGTGTCAGCGCACTGGCACACGGGCTCACCGGCCGATCATCTGATCGCCCCTCCATCACGACGCCCGCGGCACGCAGGCCGCCGGAGCACCGACCATCGTGAAGGGAGGCGCCGAGCATGTCGCGGGGCGCCTCCGGGTCGGTGACCGTCGCCGCGCTGCGCCACCGCCCCCGGCAGGCCCTCCTCGTCGTCGTCCTGGCGGCCGTGGTCACCGCCTCGGCCGCTCTCGGGCCGCTGTACGCCCGCGCGGTTGAGCAGTCCGTCCTGCGCAACGTCGTCGCCGACGCCCCCGCGACCAGCAGCACGCTGGTCGTGACCGACGCCTCGGACCAGCCCGCGTCGCCGGCGAGGCTGCAACGGCTGGTCCGGAGCGAGCTCACGCCGCAGTTCGGCCGACCGGTGCAGGGCGCCGAGGTCTCCGTCGTCCTCAGCACCCCGGCGGGCGAGTCGGGCAGGAGCCGGCTCACGAGCCGGGCCGGCGTCTGCGGCCACCTCGACGTCCTCGACGGCCGCTGCGCCCGGTCGGCCGGCGAGGCGATCGTCAGCGCTCGGGCGGCCGGGCAGCTCGGTGTCGGTCCCGGCGACGTCCTGCAGGTCCGCGCGAGCACGGCCGAGGGCGGCGTCCTGCGCACCGTGACGGTGGTCGGGACCTACGGCGCCCTCGACGAGTCCAGCGACTACTGGGCCGGCCGGGCCCGCCCGCCGACCGTGGCAAGGCCGCAGACCGACGCGGCCGTCCAGCGCACCGTCGACGACGTCATCACCCCGTGGCCGACCCTGGCGGCCACGGCGTGGCCAGCCCTCCGGACCCACCTGGACGTGCCGCTCCGTGCCGAGCGGTTGAGCCTGGACAACCTCCCCCAGGTCCGAGCTGTGACTGCCGACGTCGATGACCGGGCCCGCACCGTCGGCGGAGCAGCAGTCAGCCCGATCAACGACCTGCTCGCCTCGACGACCGGTCAGCGCGACCAGGCCCGCACCGTCATCCCGCTGCTCGCCGTGCAGCTGGCGGTGCTCGGCATCGTCGTGCTGGCGTTCGTCTGCGCCGCCGCTGCCGAGCAGCGCCGTCCGGAGATCGCCCTGGCCAGGCTGCGCGGGCACGGGGTCCTCGGAGCCGCGGGCATGCTGCTGCGCGAGCTGGGGCTGCTCGTCGTCGCCGGTGCGATCCTCGGCTCCGGTCTCGGCTGGCTGGTCGGCGAGGGGGCGGCCCGCTGGTGGCTGGAGGCGGGGGTCCGCCCGGAGCTGCGGGCACCTGTCGTCCTCGCCGTCCTGGCGTCCGTCGTCGCCGGGCTGCTGGCCATCGTCGCCGCAGCCACACCGACCCTGCGTCAGCCGCTGACAGCGCTGCTGCGCCGGGTACCGCCGCGCGCGTCGTCGTTGCAGATCGGTCTCGTCGAGGGCGCCGTCGTCGCAGCAGCCGCGGCGGGACTGGTGACGCTGCTCTCCGGAGCGGGCGGCGGGATCTCGCTGCTGGCACCCGGGCTGCTGGCGATCGCCGGTGGCCTGCTGCTGGCCCAGGCCACGATCCCCACCGCCGGCCCCCTCGCGCGGGCCGCGATGCGCCGTGGCCGGGTGCCCTGGGCGCTCGCGGGGCTGCAGATCGCCCGCCGTCCGGCGCTGCGCCGGCTGATCGCGATCATCACGGTGGCCTGCGCGCTGCTGGTCTTCGCCGTCGACGCCTGGTCGGTCTCGACCCGCAACCGCGAGACCCGCGCCGAGCTGGAGGCGGGCGCCCCGGTCGTCCTCACGGTCGACGCGACCAGTCCGACAGCGCTCCGCACCGCCGTGCTCGACATCGACCCGCACGGCCGGTTTGCGACCCCGGTCGTCGTCACCCACTCGGCGACTCCGGTCGGCCCCGTGACGACCGCGGTCGAGCCGGCGGCGTTCCGGCGGATCGCGCAGTGGGCGCCCGGCACGAGGGTGCCCTCGCCACGCCGGATCCGTTCCCTCCAGCCGCCCGTCGTCGACCGCGTGCCGCTGGCTGCCGGCACCGGCCTCGCCGTCGACGCGCGCTGGACGGCGAAGCCCCTCGACCGGCCCGCCGGCGTGCGGGGCAACCTGCAGAAGCTCACGCTCTCGGTCAGCGTCACGCCCAGGGGCGAGGAGCCGCGCTACCTCTACCTCGGCCGCCTCCGCGCCGGCCGGCACGTCTACCGCGCGCCCTTCACGTGCGACGACTGCACCCTGACGTCGTTCGTCATCGCGCGCGAGTTCGGCGACTCGTACCCCGTCCGCGTCTCGCTGACCGTCGACAGGGTGACCTTCGCCGGCCAGCCGGTGGACCTCGGGCCCAGCACTCCCGAGGCCTGGCAGGTCGGCAGCGAGCAGGCGTTCTTCAGCAGCGCCCGGGTCCGGCCCGGCCCACCGCTGACGATCGCCGACCGCGAGAGCTACGCCACCCTCGAGGTGCGCCGCGGTGACGTCCCGGCGCTCACCCCGGCCTTGATGGCGGGGAACCTGTCGCTGATGTTCCACGGCGGCCCCGACGACCCAGCATCGCCGCGCGTGGCGCCGGACCTGTCCGGTGGCGAGCACTTCTACAAGATCGTCGGACGCATCTCGCAGGTGCCGCGGTCCGGCCCGCGCGGCGTCGTCTCCGACCTGCGGTCGCTGATCGGTGCCTCGGCGCCCGGCGGCCTCACCACGACGTACGACGTGTGGCTGGCCGCCGACGACCCGGCCCGCGAGGCCCGGCTGCGCGCCAGGCTGGCCGACCACGGCCTGCTGGTCGTTGCACGCGACTCGACCGGGGAGCACGTCGCTGCGCTGGCCAGCGAGGGGCCGTCGCTGGCGCTCCGGCTCGCTCTGCTGGCCGGATTCGTCGCCGTCGTGCTCGCCGCGGCCGTGCTGGTCGTCGGCGTCGCGACGTCGGGTGCCAGCCGGGCCCGCGACCTGGCGGGACTGCGCCTGGTCGGCGTACCGGCCGCGACCGTGCGCCGGGCGTCGGTGCGCGAGCATCTGGTCGTGGCCGTGCTCGGGGTGCTCGCCGGGACGACCCTGGGGCTGGTCGCAGCGCAGGCGGCCCTGCCGGACATCCCGCTCTTCGCCCGCCCGGACCGGCTCGTGCCGCTGATGCTGGACCCGGCCTGGGGAGTGGTCGCCATGACCGCCGCCGGCTGTCTGCTGCTCCTCGGCGCGGTGTCGGTGGTCGTCGGCCGTGCGCTGGCCGCCGCGGCCGTTCCGGCGCGGCTGCGGGAGGGTCGATGAGGGCCGCCGCCCCCGCCGGCCGGGGCACCACATTGCGCCTCGCGGTCGCCGGCCTGTGGTTCCGGCGCAGCACCGCGCTGATCGTCCTGGTCCTCGCCACTGTCGCCAGCGCCGCGTCGGTCATCGCCCCGCTGTACTCGCGGGCGGCGGAGGAGTCCATCGTCCGCGACACCCTGAGCCGGGCCGACGCGTTCACGCTTTCCGTGCAGGTGGCGGTGCCCACGTCCGGCGCCGGTGTCGGCCTCGGGGCCGCCCAGCGCGGCGAGTTCGAGGTCCGCACGATGCACCGGATCCTCACCCACCCGGCCTTCGGCACGGCCCGGATGGCCTACTCCGGCAAGGGAAAGTACACGCCGACCGCAGGACCGTTCCAGGGCGGCGACGTCGTCGGGCAGGTCGTCGAGCGGGCCGGCGTCTGCGAGCACCTCCGGCTCGCCGCCGGCCGGTGCCCGTCCGCTCCGGACGAGGCCATCGTCACCCGGCGCAGCCTCGACCTGATCGGTGGCCGGATCGGCCGGGCGATGACGATCGACCTGCCGGACTCGCAGACCATCGAGAACCTCGCGCCACCGTCGGTGCACGTCACGATCGTCGGCACGTTCGACCCGGTGCCGGTGCAGTCGCCGTACTGGGCCGGCCGGCCGTACTTCACGTCGTACTACCCGCAGGCCTCCCCGAACGGTCTCGGCGAGAACCCACCGACGGCCGACCCGATCTTCCTCGGCCCGGGCGGCGCCGCCGCCGGCCGCATCACGACGTACACCGTCGACGTCCCGGTGCTGCCGGGCCGGGTCCGGCTCGACGACGCGACCGAGCTGCGGCAGCAGATCCGCCGGCTCGGCATCAAGAACGCCACCTACCAGCTCACCACCTACTCCCAGCTGCCGGCCGCGCTGGGTCGCGCGGACGACGGCCGTGAGCTGGTACGGATCGCCGCGCCGCTCGCCGTCACCCAGCTCGTGCTGCTGAGCTGGTGGACGCTGTACCTCGTCGTCGGGTCAGCGACCGAGGAGCGGTCGCCCGAGCTGGGGCTGGCGAAGCTGCGCGGCCTCACCGCGCGGCAGACGCGACGGTTCGGGCTGGCCGAGATCTTCCTGCTGCTGCTGGTGGCCGCGCCGCTGGGCACCGTCGTGGGCTACCTGGCCGTCCGCGGCGCCGCGCCGCACGTGTTCGCCCCCGGCACCGAGGTGCTGCTCACCTGGTCGGTCCTCCTCACCGTCCTCGGCGCCGTCGCAGGCGGAATCGTCACCGCCGCGCTGTCCTCCCGCCAGGTCTTCAACCGCCCGGTGTCGGAGCTGCTGCGCCGGGTCCCACCGCGCCGGGCCGGTCGCAGGGCGGGCCTCGTCGAGGGCGTGGTCGTCGTGCTGGCGGTCGCCGGCGTCGTGCAGCTGGTGAGCGACCGCGGCGGTCGCCCCAGCCCGGTCGCCCTGCTGGCACCGGGCATGGTCGCGGTCGCCGGCGGCCTGCTCGCCGCCCGGGTGCTCGTGCGAGTCGCCCGTCGCCGGGCGGCACGGGCCCTGGACCGTGGCCGGGCCGCGGGCGCTGTCGGCTGGGCGGGCGTCGCCCGCCGGCCCGGCACCGCACGGATCGCCTCGGTCCTGGCGGTGGCGACCTGTCTGCTCATCGTCGGTGTCCAGGCCTGGACCGTGGCGGAGCGCAACAGATACGAGCGCGCCGCCGCCGAGACGGGCGCCGAGGTCGTGCTCCAGGTGCGCGCCCCGAGCCACCGGGCGCTGCTCGACGCGGTCCGCGCCGCCGATCGCGACGGGCACTATGCGATGGCCGCCGTGCAGGTGACGACGAGCAACCAGGAGGCGGCGCTGCTCGCCGTCGACTCGACCCGGGCCGACCGCATCATCGAGTGGGGAGCGCCCGACGCGGCGCCGCACGACCCGGTGTCCGAGGTGCTGCGGCCACCGATGCCCGCCTCGATCCGGCTCGGCGCCGGTCGCCTCGACGCGGGTGTCGACCTGCAGTCGCTCGAGTCACCGACGCCGCTGCGCCTGACGGCCGCCGTGGATCACGGCGGCACGGTCGAGCGGATCGACCTCGGACACCTGCGACGAGGCGCGCACACCTACGGCACGGACCTGCCGGCGGCCTGCGCCGAGGAGCAGTGCCGGCTGGTGTCGCTGGCCGTCGACCACCCCGGCACCGACATCGAGAGCGCCACCGCCGACCTGGTGGTGACGGCGCTGGCCCTGACCCCGCCCGGCGGGACCGCGACCCGGCTGCCCGCAACGCTGGACACCGACGGTGCCTGGCGGCCGGGCGCACCCACCATCGGCGGTCCCGAGGTGCAGCTGACGCCCGCCGACGACGGGCTGCACGCACGGGTCCACGTGCCCGGCGGTCCCTTCGCGGAGATCGTCCGCGGCGACTCGCCGGAGCCGCTGCCCGCCTACGCCGGCGCACCCGGCGGCGGCACCACGCCGGAGGAGGGCGACCTGCCCGTCGCGCAGACGACCGGCCTCGACGGGCGGTCGACCCGGTACTCGACAACTCACCCGGCGGCGTACATCCCGCGGCTCGGCCGCGACGCCACGCTGGTCGACCTCGACCTCGCGCTGCGCCTGGACGAGGAGGCCGCGCTCGGCGACCGCGAGGTGTGGCTCTCGCGCGACGACCCCGCCGCCGAGGCCGCGCTGCGCCGGTCCCTGGCCAAGGCCGACATCACCGTGCAGCGCCGCGACACCCGCGGCGGCCTGGAGCGCGTCTACGCCGGCGACGGTGCCGTCCTGGCGCTGCGGCTGCTGCTCGTGTGCGGCGCCTCCGCCGTGCTCGTCGCCGTGGGCGCGCTCCTGGTCGCGGCGTACGTCGGCCGGCGCCAGCGGGCCTACGAGGTCGCCGCGCTGCGTGTGGTGGGTGTGCGCCGCCGCACGGTCCGTGCGCTGCTGCTCCGTGAGAACGTCGGGACCGTGCTCGTCGCGCTGGTCTGCGGGGCTGTCGCCGCGCTGGTCGCCACCTGGGTCGTGCTGCCGGCGCTGCCGCAGTTCGACGACCCGTCGGCGTTCGTCGAGGTGCGCTACGTGCCCGACGCCGCCACCGCCTGGGCCGCCGTCGGCGGTCTCGGCCTGCTCCTCGTCGGCGTCGGCCTGGCCGTCGCCGTGCTGCAGCTGCGCAGCGGTCGCGTCGACCGCCTGCGGGAAGGGGTCCGATGACGAACCACGCGAGGGCGGCGTCATGACGGGCATCCCCGTCTCGGCGCACGGCCTGGTGCACATCTACCGGCTGGAGGGCAACGACGTGGTCGCCCTCTCCGGCGTCGACCTCGACGTCGCCGCCGGCGAGGTCGTCGGGCTGCTCGGACCGTCCGGGTCCGGCAAGTCGACGCTGCTCAACCTCTTCGCCGGCCTGCTCCGCCCCAGCGCCGGCCGCCTGACGGTCGGCCGGCACGAGATCGCCCGGATGGACGAGCGAGGCCTGGCCCGCATGCGCGCCGGTGACGTCGGGGTCGTGCTGCAGGGCGCGATGCGCAACCTGCTGCCGTACGCCAACCCGGTCGACAACGTGCGCTTCGCGCAGCGCGGCGCCCGCCGGCTGGCCAAGAGCGCCGACGACACGGTGCCGGTGCTGCTGCTCGAGCCGGAGGAGGTCCTCGAGCTGGTGGGGCTCGCCGACCACGCGCACACCTCGCTCACGAACCTGTCCCCCGGCCAGCGGCAGCGGCTCGCGGTCGGTGTCGGGCTGGCCGCCCGGCCGGGCCTGCTGCTGCTCGACGAGCCGACCAGCCAGCTCGACCACGAGGGCCGCGACGAGGTGCTCGCCGCCGTGATCGACATCAACCGCGACCTCGGCACCACGGTCGTCGCGGTGACGCACGATCCCGAGGTCGCCGAGCGGCTGCCGCGGACGGTCACCATCCGCGACGGCCGGGTGGGCGCCGAGGGCCGTCGCGGCGAGGAGTACGCCGTGGTCGCGCGCGACGGCTCGCTGACGCTGCCGCCCGACGTGCTGGAGCGGGTGCCGCCCGGGTCGCTGCTGCGTGTCACGATCGTCGACGAGGACGCGGTCCGGCTGGACCGCACCGACACCGGCGCCGGAGAGGGGAGCGTGGCATGAGCCGCCCAGCGCAGCCGCCGGAGGGACCGCCGCAGCCGGTCGAGGTCGTCGCCCGCGACGTGCACGTCGCCTACGACGGCCACGAGGTGCTCGCCGGGGTCGACCTGCGCGCCGTGCCGGGACGCATGGTCGCCGTGACCGGACCGTCGGGCGCCGGGAAGACCACCCTCCTGTGGGTGCTCGCCGGCCTGGTGCACCCGCAGCGGGGCGAGGTGCTGGTCGCCGGCGAGCCGCCCCGGGACCGCGACCACACCAGCGCCGCCGGCGTCGTGCTGATCCCCCAGGACAACGCGCTGGCCAGCGTCCTGACCGCCACCGAGAACGTCGTCGTCCCGCTGCTGGCCGGCGGCGTGGCACCCACCGAGGCCGGCCCACGGGCGTCCGCCGCCCTGGAGTCGGTGGGCCTGGGTGCCGCCGGGAACCAGCTCATCGAGGAGCTCAGCGGTGGCCAGCAGCAGCGGGTCGCGGTGGCCCGCGGGCTCGCCCAGCAGGGCACGGTGGTCCTCGCCGACGAGCCGACCAGCGAGCTGGACGCCGCCAACCGGGCTCGCGTAGTCGGCCTGCTGCGCGCCGAGGCCGACCGGGGCGCCGCCGTCGTCCTGGCCACCCACGACCCGGACGCCGCCGCCGAGTGCGACGCCGAGCTGCACCTCGACGCCGGCGAGGCCACCTGGGTGCGACCGCTCGAGGCCGTCGCCGCGGGTCGCTAGCTCGTACGTTTCGACCGCTCCAGGGAGGCTAGGCTCACCTCATCATTCGCGGCCGTCCAGGACCCGGCGATCACGCGCAGGCTCTCCAGAAACGCGGCACGCCATGACGGCTCCTCTCACGACCACGACCACCCCGACCCACGGCAGCGACTTCGCCGAGCTGTCGCGACGCATCAAGGCGGCGGGCCTGATGCACCGCCGCCCCGTCTACTACGCCGTGGCGATCACCACGACGGTCCTGCTCCTCGTGTCCGGCTGGGCCGTGCTGATCCTGGCCGGCCCGAGCTGGTGGCAGCTGCTGACGGCGGCGTTCCTCGGGGTGATGTTCACCCAGCTCGGCTTCCTCGGGCACGACGTCGGCCACAAGCAGGTGTTCCGGTCGCGACGCGTGACCTACGCGTTCGGCGTGCTGGCCGGCAACGCAGGCATCGGGCTCAGCTACGGCTGGTGGATGGACAAGCACAACCGGCACCACGCCCACCCCAACGACCTCGAGCGGGACCCCGACGTGCGCGCCGGCGCCCTGGTCTTCGACGCCAGCCAGCGCCGCGGTCGGCGCGGCCTCGGCAGCATCCTCACGTCGGCGCAGGCGTACCTGTTCTTCCCGATGCTGCTGCTCGAGGGACTGCACCTGCACGTCGCGAGCTTCCGCGCCCTGCGCTCCGGAGGGGTGCGGACGCGGTGGCTCGAGGGCAGCCTGCTGCTCGTGCACGTCGCGGCGTACGTCGGTGTGGTGGCGCTCGTCCTCCCACTGTGGCAGGCGGTCGCGTTCATCGCCTTGCAACAGGCGGTCTTCGGTCTCTACATGGGTGTGTCCTTCGCCCCCAACCACAAGGGGATGCCGGTCGAGGGGCCCGACGACCACTGGGACTTCCTGCGCCGTCAGGTGCTCACCTCCCGCGACGTCAGGGGCAACCCGGTGGTCGACGTGGCCCTCGGCGGGCTCAACTACCAGGTCGAGCACCACCTCTTCCCGAGCATGCCCCGGCCGTCGTTGCGCCGGGCGCAGCCCCTCGTGCGCGCCTTCTGCCACGAGCGTGGCGTGCGCTACGTCGAGACCGGTCTGCTCGCGTCCTACCGCCAGACGCTCGGCCACCTCGACGCCGTCGGCCGGGCCTGACTCTGAAGCAGGTTGGCGGTGGCTCAGCGGGTTGTCGTCGGGCTCAGAGCGGCCCGGACGACGAGGCCGGACGGCCCACCGTCCCCGCCGACCCGTCGTCGTCGGACTGGCGCCGAAGTGGCCCCGCCAACGGGGCGGAATCCACCACCGCAGCGGGGCCACTTGGCTCTTTCGCCCGCCGGGCTTCGCGGATGCGCTCAGCCGACCGGGTGGCCCTCCTCGAGCTCGGCCGTCTCGCCGCTGGCCATCGCCGCGATCGCGGCCCGCAACCGGCGGCTGAAGAACGGCGTGGTGCGCGCCTCGACCTCGGCCCCGTCGCAGAACCGCCACGACGCGAGCTCGTCGCTCGGGAGCACGATCTGTGCGGTGTCGACGGGGCTGCCCGCGTAGAGCAGCATCAGGCCGTCGTCCGGGCGGCGGCCCGGCGGGACCCAGTCGACGACGAGCAGCCGCCCGACCGCCACCGCGACACCGAGCTCCTCAAGGCACTCACGGGCTGCGCCGGCTCGCGGTGACTCGTTCGCCTCGACCATGCCGCCCGGGACCTCCCAGCCGGGTTTGTAGGTCGGCTCGACCAGCAGCACCCGCCCCGCGTCGTCGACGAGGACCACCCCGGCACCCACCCGCTTGCGCGGCAGGGCCGCCCAGACCGCCGGGTCGACCTCGTTGGGCGTGGGGTCGACCGCCACCCGTCAGGCCTCGGCGAGGACGAACACGTCGCCGCGGGTCACCGGGACGGTGGTGCCGTCGGCCTGGATGCCGTCGATCTCGACCTCCGGGCTGCCGACGACGACGTCGACGTGGGTCGGTGAGGAGTTCATGCCCGCCTCACGCAGCTCGTCCGGCGACATCTCCAGGCCGCGTTCGAAGCCGACCGGGAAGCCGGCGCCCCACGCCACGTGCGAGCCGATGTTCTCGTCGTAGAGCATGTCGCCGTACGTGAGGTTCGTGCGCCGGACTGCCGAGTCGCCGTCGACGATCGCGATCTCGCCGAGGTGCCGGGCGTTGGGCACGCTGTCCATCTGCTTCTGCACCACCTCCTCGCCGCGGGTCGCCGTCGCCCCCTTGACGGTGCCGTCGGCGAGCTCGAGCTCGAGCCCTTCGACGAGCACGTTGAGGCCGGGGACGTAGAACGGTGCCGTGGTGCGGGCGAAGCCGTCCGCCCGCCGCCAGTCCGGGGAGATGAAGACCTCCTCGGTCGGCAGGTTCGGGACGAACTCGGTGCCGGCGGCGTTCGTCGTCGAGCCGCCCATCCAGCGCGCCGTCGGCGGTAGCCCGACCGTGAGGTCGGTGCCCGGGCCGCGGTAGCGGATCCGGTCGAAGCGGCGGGAGTTGAGCATCTCCCGACGGACGTGCAGCTTCTCGAGATGGTCACGCCAGGACTGCACCGGGTCGGCCTCGTGCAGCCGGGTGGCGATGGCCACAGCGTCCCAGAGCCGCGCCACGTCCGGGGTGCCGAGCACGCTCTCGGCCCAGCCGGCGTTCGGCGCGCCGACGACGGTCCAGGCGACCGTGTTGGTGGCGACGATCGGCATGACCTCGCGCATCAGCTCGACCGGCTGCATCTTCACCAACCGGTCCGGGTCGAGCCCCTCCATCATCCGGGGGTTGGGGTTGCCCGTCAGCGAGATGACCGCCGGCCGGTCCTCCTTCCAGGCCCGGACGCCCTCCAGCTCGTGCGGCAGGCTCTTCCCGAGCATGTCGTCGGGCTGGAGCTCGGCCGCAGCACGGTTCAGGTGCTGGTCGCGGTACTCCATCGTCACCATGCTCGCGCCGACCCGGTAGGCCTCCTTCGCGATCGCCCGCGCCACCGGTGCGTGCTCGACCTGCGCGATGACGACGACCCGCTGGCCGGGCTGGACGTTGACGCCCACCCGCACCACCAGGCGTGCGTAGGCCTCGATCAGGTGGTCGTACGGCTCAGACATGCGGGCTCCCGAGGACTCGTGGCGGACCGACGGCCACCGTACAACGTGGCAGCACTAGCGCCGATCGGCGCTAGCCGTAGGTCGGCAGGTCCGGGAACGCCGACGGGCGGCCCTCCGTGAGGAGGACCGCCCGCCGGGACGTGCTGCGGTGCTGGTCGTGCGGTGGGGACTAGAAGTCCATGCCGCCCATGCCGCCGTCGCCACCCGGGCCGGCCGGAGAGGCCTTCTCGGGCTTGTCGGCGATGACCGCCTCGGTGGTGAGGAACAGGGCCGCGATGGACGCTGCGTTCTGCAGCGCCGAGCGGGTGACCTTGGCCGGGTCGATGATGCCGGCCTTGATCATGTCCTTGTACTCACCGGTGGCCGCGTCGAGGCCGTGGCCGACCTCGAGGTTGCGCACCTTCTCGACCACGACGCCGCCCTCGAGGCCGGCGTTGATCGCGATCTGCTTGAGCGGGGCCTCGAGCGCGATGCGCACGATGTTGGCACCGGTCAGCTCGTCCGCGTCGAGGTCGAGCTTGTCGAACGCGGAGGTCGACGCCTGCAGAAGCGCGACGCCGCCACCGGCGACAATGCCCTCCTCGACGGCTGCCTTCGCGTTGCGGACGGCGTCCTCGATGCGGTGCTTGCGCTCCTTGAGCTCGACCTCGGTCGCCGCGCCGGCCTTGATGACGGCGACGCCGCCGGCCAGCTTGGCGAGGCGCTCCTGGAGCTTCTCGCGGTCGTAGTCGGAGTCCGACTTCTCGATCTCGGCGCGGATCTGGTTGACCCGGCCCGCGATCTGCTCGGCGTCACCGGCACCCTCGACGATCGTCGTCTCGTCCTTGGTGATGACGACCTTGCGGGCGCGGCCGAGCAGGTCGGTGCCTGCGTTCTCGAGCTTGAGGCCGACCTCCTCGGAGATGACCTGGCCGCCGGTCAGGATCGCGATGTCCTGCAGCATGGCCTTGCGGCGGTCGCCGAAGCCCGGGGCCTTGACGGCCACCGAGCGGAAGGTGCCGCGGATCTTGTTGACCACCAGGGTCGACAGGGCCTCGCCGTCGACGTCCTCGGCGATGATGACCAGCGGCTTGCCGGCCTGCATGACCTTCTCCAGCAGCGGGAGGAGGTCCTTGACGGCGGAGACCTTGGAGTTCGCGATGAGGATGTAGGCGTCCTCGAGCACGGCCTCCATGCGCTCCGGGTCGGTGACGAAGTACCCGGAGATGTAGCCCTTGTCGAAGCGCATGCCCTCGGTGAGCTCGAGCTCGAGGCCGAAGGTGTTGCTCTCCTCGACGGTGATGACACCTTCCTTGCCGACCTTGTCCATCGCCTCGGCGATCATCTCGCCGATGGCCGGGTCAGCAGCGGAGATCGAGGCGGTGGAGGCGATCTGCTCCTTCGTCTCGACGTCCTTGGCCATCTTGGAGAGCTCCTCGCTCACCCGCTCGACGGCCTTCTCGATGCCGCGCTTGAGCGCCATCGGGTTGGCACCCGCGGCGACGTTGCGCAGGCCCTCGCGCACCAGCGCCTGGGCCAGGACGGTCGCAGTCGTCGTACCGTCACCGGCGACGTCGTCGGTCTTCTTGGCGACCTCCTTGACGAGCTCCGCGCCGATCTTCTCGTAGGGGTCCTCGAGCTCGATCTCCTTGGCGATGGAGACGCCGTCGTTCGTGATCGTGGGGGCGCCCCACTTCTTCTCCAGGACGACGTTGCGGCCACGCGGGCCGAGGGTCACCTTGACGGCGTCGGCGAGCTGGTTCATGCCTCGCTCGAGGCCGCGGCGGGCCTCCTCGTCGAACGCGATGATCTTTGACATGCGGTATCCGGTCCTCCCGGTCGGGGTGGAGAAGATCCGGTGGTGCCCGCGACGGACGGTCGGCACCTGCGGCGGTCTCGCCGGGAGGCGCCGGCCTCACCTGGCCGGATCCGATCGTTCTGTCACTCATGATGTCAGAGTGCTAACCCCATGATTAGCACTCGACCCCCCCGAGTGCAAGCCGCCGGTAGGGGTGTGGGCCGCGTCCGGAGCCCTGGGATTCCCGGACCGGGGCGAGCCGAGGTGCGAGACGATGCGCTCGGTCGTGCGGCCCCGCGCACCCCGCGCGGGCCAGGTCGGCACCGAGAGCCGGGGAGGGTCGTGGCAGGTCCGCTGCTGGACAGCAAGACCCGCATCCCCGGCGGCCGTCCCGGGGCGGTGCCGCGGCCGCGGCTGACCGGTCACCTCGCCGCCGCCCCGCGGTCCGCGCTGACGGTCCTGTCGGCGTCGGCCGGCTTCGGGAAGACCACGCTGCTGACCGAGTGGCTGGCCACCCTCCCCGTGAAGGGTCCGGGCGTCGCCTGGCTGTCCCTCGACGCACGCGACGACGACCCGGCCCGGTTCTGGACCTACGTCGTCGCCGCGCTCCGGACGGTCCACCCGGAGGTCGGCGGCGCGGCGCTGGCCCTGCTGGGCAGCGCGCCGCCGGACGAGGCGTTCCTCACCGAGCTGCTCCACGACCTCAGCGACCTGCCGGGCGACCTACTGCTGGTGCTCGACGACTACCACCTCGTCGAGACCCGCGAGGTCCACGACGGGATGGCGTTCCTGCTCGACCACCGTCCGCCGCAGCTGCACCTGGTCCTCGCCACCCGCACCGACCCGCCGCTGGGCCTGGCTCGCCTGCGCGCCCGCGGCGAGCTCGTGGAGGTCCGGACCGCCGACCTGCGCTTCACCGCCGAGGAGGCCGCGGCGTACCTCAACGACTCGATGGGGCTGTCGCTGGCAGAGGGCGACGTCGAGGCGCTGGACGCCCGCACCGAGGGCTGGATCGCCGCCCTGCAGCTGGCGGCACTGTCGATGCACGGCCGCGAGGACGTCAGCCGCTTCATCGCGGGCTTCGCCGGCGACGACCGGTACGTCGTGGACTACCTCGTCGAGGAGGTGCTCGCCCGCCAGCCGGACGAGGTCCGCACATTCCTGCTGCAGACGTCCTTGCTCGACCGGCTCACCGGGCCCCTCTGCGACACCGTCACGGGGCGGCGCGGCGGCACCGCCATGCTCACCGCCCTGGACCGGGCCAACCTGTTCCTCGTCGCCCTCGACGACCGGCGTCAGTGGTACCGCTACCACCACCTCTTCGCCGACGTGCTGCAGGCGCACCTCGCTGAGGAGCGCGGCGTAGACGTCGCCGAGCTGCACCGCCGCGCCAGCGCGTGGTTCGCCGACAACGAGCAGCCGGCGGAGGCCGTCGAGCACGCCGTCGCCGCCCAGGACTTCGACCGCGCGGCGGACCTGGCCGAGCTGGCCTACCGCGAGCTCGCGCGCACCCGGCAGGAGTTCGTGCTCCGCGACTGGATGCGACTGATCCCCGACGACGTCGTCCGGCTCCGGCCGCTGCTCGGCGTGTACGTCGTCGGCGCCCTCGCGCAGGTGTCGGACTTCGACAGCATCCCGGCCCGGCTCGGTGCCATCGACGACCTGCTGCGACCGGGCCAGGAGCACGGCATCGGCTCCCCGTGGCCGGACCAGCCGCCGCCCGGAGTCGTCGTCGTCGACGTCGACGGGTTCCGCGGGCTGCCCGCGCAGGTGGAGATGTACCGAGCCGCTCTGGCGCTCGCCGCCGGTGACGTCGACGGCACGGTCGCGCACGCCCGGGAGGCCAGAGACCTGGCGCAGCCGGACGACCACCTCGCACGCGCGGCGTCGGCTGCCCTGGCCGGACTCGCTCTGTGGTCCGTCGGGGACCTTGCGGGCGCCCACGACGGCTACACGCAGGCGGTCGTCGGGCTGCAACGCGCCGGCCACATCGCCGACGTCCTGGGCTGCAGCATCACGCTCGGCGACCTGCGGGCGACCCAGGGCAGCCTGGACGGCGCGCTGGCCGCGTACGAGCAGGCTCTCGAGCTGGCCGCGGCCGAGCCGGACGCGCCGCTTCGCGGCACGGCCGACATGCACGTCGGCATCGCCGCCGTCCTGCTCGAGCGCGGCGACCTCGACGGCGCCGCGCAGCACCTCGCGACGAGCCACCAGCTCGGCGAGGGCAAGGGACTGCCGCAGAACCCCTACCGGTGGCGACTCGGGACCGCCCGTCTGCGCACCGTCCAGGGCGACCTGGACACAGCCCTCGGCCTGCTCGACGAGGCAGACCGGGTCTACAACGGCGACTACTCACCGCCGGTGCGGCCGGTGCCCGCCGTTCGCGCCAGGCTCCGGATCCGGCGCGGCGAGCTCGCCCACGCGGCCGCCTGGGCCGAGGAGCGGCAGCTCACCGCGGCCGACGAGCTGTCGTACCTGCGGGAGTACGAGCACGTGACGCTGGCCCGGCTGCTGCTGGCGCAGCACCAGGCGGACGCCGACGGCGGTGCACTGGACCGGGCCTCCACGTTGCTGGCCCGGCTCCTGGAGGCGGCCGAGCGGGGCGGCCGGACGGGCAGCGCCATCGAGCTGCTCGTGCTGCAGGCCCGGGCGCACGCCGGCCGGGGCGACATGGCAGCTGCCCTGGGGTCCTTGGGCCGCGCCGTGTCGCTCGCCGAGCCGCAGGGCTACGTGCGCGTCTTCGCCGACGAGGGACGGCCGCTGGCCACGCTGCTCCTGTCGCTGGCGAAGGGGCGAGCCGGCGGGGCGTACGTCAGGCGGCTGGTCGACGCCGCGACCGGCACCCGCACGGTCGCCGCCCCGCAGGCTCTCGTCGAGCCGCTCAGCGTCCGGGAGCTCGACGTGCTGCGCCTGCTCGACACCGACCTCGACGGGCCGGACATCGCCCGCCGGCTCTCGGTGTCGTTGAACACCCTGCGCACCCACACCCGGAACATCTACCTCAAGCTCGGGGTCACCAGCCGCCGGGCGGCGGTCCGGCAGGCGCGGGCGCTCGACCTGATCCCCGGCCGCCGCGACTGACCGGATCCGCGGCCGCCGGGTCTCCAGGACGCGCGACGGCCCGGTCCCCGCGAGGGACCGGGCCGTCGTGACGGTCGTGCTGTGGTGCGGTCAGACCGCGCGGACCGAGTCGGCCTGCGGACCCTTCTGCCCCTGCGAGATCTCGAACTCGACGCGCTGCCCCTCCTCGAGGGAGCGGTAGCCGTCCATCTGGATCGCGCTGTAGTGGACGAAAACGTCCGCGCCACCGTCGACAGCGATGAAGCCGTAGCCCTTCTCGCTGTTGAACCACTTGACGGAGCCCTGAGCCATCGTGCGTCTCCTGCTGTGCTGGGCCGACGGGCCACGCACCGCGCGGGACCCGGGTCGTGCTCGACCCGACCCGGCAGGGGTAGGGATCTCGCGCACTCGTGCGCGGTTGGTCTCGAGGCTCGACCGAGGCGCAGACTAGAGGCGCTGCGGGGCCGCCGTCAGCAGTTCTGTGACATCGGTCCGTGCGCATCCCCGGCCGGGTCCGTCCAGGGTGGACGACCTGGTCAGGCCAGACCGGTGGCCGCGAACGCGTCTGCCGAGGCCGGGATCGTCGCGGCCGGCCCGACGTGCGGGGACACCGCGTCGAGCGTCTTGAGCCCTTCTCCGGTGTTGAACACCACCGTGTCCGCGTCCGGGTCGATCTGTCCCGCGGCGAGCAGCTTGCGCAGCGTCGCGACGGTCACCCCGCCGGCGGTCTCCGCGAAGATGCCCTCGGTCTGCGCCAGCAGCCGGATGCCGTCGACGACCTCCTCGTCGGTGACGTCCTCGACCAGACCGCCGGTGCGCCGGCAGGTGTCCAGCACGTACGGGCCGTCGGCCGGGTTGCCGATGGCCAGCGACTTGGCGATGGTCGAGGGCTTCACCGGGCGGACCACGTCGTGGCCGGCCTTGAACGCCTGCGAGACCGGCGAGCAGCCGGTCGCCTGGGCGCCGTAGATCCGGTACGGCGAGTCGTCGACCAGCCCCAAGGACACGAGCTCGCGGAACGCCTTGTCGACCTTGGTGAGCTGCGAGCCGGACGCCACCGGGATGACGACCTGCTGCGGGAGCCGCCAGCCGAGGCCCTCCGCGACCTCGTAGCCGAGGGTCTTCGAGCCCTCGGCGTAGTACGGCCGCACGTTGACGTTCACGAACGCCCAGTCCTCGTGCTCGCCGGCCAGCTCCGAGGCGACCCGGTTGACGTCGTCGTACGTGCCCTCGACCGCGACGAGCGTCCCGCCGTACACCGCGGTGGTGACGATCTTCTGCTGCTCGAGGTCGGCCGGGATCAGCACCACGGAGCGGATGCCGGCACGCGCCGCGGCGGCCGCCGTCGCGTTGGCGAGGTTGCCGGTCGACGGACAGGCCAGCACGGAGAAGCCGAGCTCGCGGGCCGCCGCGAGGGCGACGCCGACGACGCGGTCCTTGAAGGAGTGGGTCGGGTTGGCGCTGTCGTCCTTGACCCAGAGCGCGCGCATCCCGAGCGCCCGGCCCAGGTTGTGGGCCCGGACGAGCGGCGTGCAGCCGGGCTCGAGGTTGGGGGTGTCCCGCACGGTGGTCGGGACGGGCAGCAGGTCCTGGTAGCGCCAGATGTTCTGCGGACCCGCCTCGATCGACGCGCGGGTGACGTCGCCGAACTCGTAGGCGACCTCGAGCGGGCCGAAGCACTCGCCGCAGGCGTAGTACGGGCCGAGCGGCGTGGTGGCCCCGCACTCGCGGCAGGAGAGGTGCCGGGCCGGGCCGAGGTCGGGCGTGCGCTCGACGGTGGGTGTGGTGGGGGCGGATGCGACGGCACCGGAAGTCATAGCGAGGTCCTTCCTCATCTGTCCCGGTGACGCTGTGGCTGTGCGTCACTCGGGCCGGAGTTGGCACCGTGACCGGCGGGCGCTGAGAGCGCGCTGCGCGGTGCGGTTGCCGGGGCTTCGTCGGGCCGTTCCCTCTGCCCCTCTGGATGAGCGGTCTTCAGTTGTGCCGACCACTGTAGGTCGGCCGCCCAGCCCGCGGACAACCGGTCCCGCGCCCTGAGACAGCCCCGAGTGGTGGGTTTTCCGCACCGCAACCCCCCGCGAGTGGTGGGTTGCGCACCCGGAATGTCCACTCCGACCTGCGCAACCCACCACTCGGCGGAGGTTGTTGGGGATCATGGGCGGCGTGGAGGCGCGGTGGCGGGTACGGCAGGTGGTCAACGTCGTGAACCTCTCCACCCCGCTGGGACTGATGGTCGGCTGGGTCGGCGGGTCCCGGTTCCGCCGCGGACCGGACGGCCTGGTCCTCGGGACCGGCTTCCGCGTCCCGGTGCGGGCACCGGCCTTCACCCTGGGCAACGTCGTGCTGCTGCGGCTCGACGACGTCGCCCTGGGCCGGCGCCCGACCCTGCTCGTGCACGAGGCGCGGCACGCCACGCAGTACGCCTGCTGCGTCGGGCCGCTGATGCTGCCGCTCTACCTGCTCGCGTCGGTCTGGTCGCTGCTGCGCTGCGGCGACCCGTCGTCGTACAACCTCTTCGAGGTGCGGGCCGGCCTGGCCGACGGCGGGTACACGCACGCGACCGACCGCCGGTCGGGTGACGGCGGAGTTGCTTGAGCCGGGCTACCGGCGGGAAGGTGCGGATCATGGCCACCGGCACAGCCCCCCTGCTCGTCGCGTCCAACCGCGGACCCCTGTCCTTCACCGAGCGGGACGACGGGTCGCTGGACGCGAGTCGCGGCGGTGGCGGGCTGGTGTCCGGGCTGTCCAGCCTGACCAGCAGCGACGAGGTCGTCTGGGTCTGCGCGGCGCTGTCCGACAGCGACCGCGCGGCCGCCCGGCACGCGCCGGACGGCCGGCTCGACCGCGACGGCCAGGACACCGGCGGCATCGCGGTGCGGATGCTCGACATCGACCCCGCGACGTTCCAGCGGGCCTACAACGCGGTCGCCAACTCCACGCTCTGGTTCGTGCACCACCTGCTCTACGCCATGCCGACCGCTCCGGCCTTCGACGCCGGCTTCCGCCGCGAGTGGGCGTCGTACGAGACGTACAACCACGCCTTCGCCCAGGCGCTGGCCGAGGACGCCGCCGAGGGCGCGAAGGTGCTCGTGCAGGACTACCACCTGACCCTGCTGCCGCAGCAGCTGCGCGAGCTCCGTCCCGACCTGCGCATCGCGCACTTCTCGCACACCCCGTGGGCGCCGGTCGACTACTTCCGGGTGCTGCCCGACTCGGTCGCGCGGGAGACCCTGCTCGGGGTCCTGGGCGCCGACCACGCCGGCTTCCACTCGGCGCGCTGGGCGAAGGCGTTCGCCGGCTGCTGCGTCGAGCTGCTCGGCGCCACGAGCGACGGCACCTCGGTGACGTACGCCGGTCGCACCACGCGGCTCGGCGTCCACCCGCTCGGCGTCGACGCCGAGGCGCTACGGGAGCGCGGCCACGCCGACGACGTCGAGTCACGGCTCACGGCGCTGCGCCGCAGGCTCGGAGACCGCAAGGCGATCGTGCGGGTCGACCGCACCGAGCTGAGCAAGAACATCGCCCGCGGCCTGCTCGCCTACCGCGACCTGCTGCGGCGCTATCCCGAGTGGCGGGGGAAGGTCACGCACCTCGCCTCGGCGTACCCGAGCCGGCACGACCTGCCGGAGTACCGCGAGTACACCGCGCACGTGCAGCGGCTGGCGACCGAGATCGAGGACGAGTTCGGCACCGATGACTGGCGCCCCATCGTGCTCGACGTCACTGACGACTACGCGCGGTCGCTCGCGCTCTACCGGGTCGGCGACGTGCTGCTCGTCAACCCCGTGCGCGACGGGATGAACCTCGTCGCCAAGGAGGTGCCGCTGCTGTCCGAGAACGGCTGCGTCGTGGTCCTCTCGACCGAGGCCGGCGTCGCGGACGAGTTCGGCGACGACGCACTGCTGGTCAACCCGTTCGACGTCTCCGGCACCGCGGACGCACTCGACCGCGCGCTCTCGATGGACGCCGACGAGCGGTCCGCGCGGACCACGCGGCTGGCCGAGGTCTCGGCGTCGCTGCCGCCCAGCCAGTGGCTCGCCGACCAGGTGTCAGCCCTGGACTAATCGCCGTCCGGGGTGGGGAAGCGGACGTCCTTCGGGCCGCCGCCGAACGCGCGACGGCCGATCTCCAGCATCACCAGGAGGTACGCCATGCCGACCAGCGTGCCGACGACCGACACGACAGGTGTGGCCCCACCCGCGACGTTCGCGATCAACGCGCCGAGCGTGCCGGCGACGATCGAGTTGACTGTCGCCATGAAGAACGCCGTGCTGCCGACCACGTGGCTCACTGTGCTGCGAGGAAGCCCCATCGCGTAGGTGCGGTCGATACCGGCCAGGTCGTCGTGCAGGCCCGTGACGAGGAACCGCGTGATCGACGGGTCCAGCTCGGCGTACGCCGCTCGCAGCCGGTTCATCCCGATGACCATTGCCGCGTCGTCGTTGCTGGCGTTGAGGACGCGGGTCGCGGTCAGGGTCCCGAGGATGAGGATCGCCGCGGCCAGCCCGACGGACATCACGTCGAACGCCGTCCCGAAGCCGGACGCCTGCACCACCAGCGCAAGCACGACCAGGGAGGCCGATGACACCGTGAGGTGGATCGTGATGCGGCTCATCACCTCCGACCACGTCATGCCGCGGGTCGCGAGCAGGCTCCAGTGCTCGGTCGCGAGCAGCTGCGCCCGCACAGATGTCGGGACGTCACCGGCCGGCGGCATCGGATGCTCGGACGACATCGGGACCTCCCAGGCGGGCCGCGGCAGCAGGCTGTGCGCCCCATGATGCGCGCGACCCGACCACTCCTGCATGATCACCGTGGGGGGTTCTGAGCCCCTCACCCACCGCGGTGATCATGCAGCTCTGGTCAGCCGTCCAGGGCTTCGGCGACGGCGGTGAGCAGGTCGACGACGCCGTCCGGTCCGTCGACGACCAGGTCGGCGCGCTCGGCGACAGCGGTCACCTCGGTCGAGCCGCTGCACACCAGCAGGCCAGGGATGCCCTCGGCGCGCAGCCGGTCGACGGCGTCGTACGCCGCCAGGTCGCCGAGGTCGTCGCCGACGAACACCACGACGGACGGCGGCCGCTCGGCGACCAGGGTGCGCACGCCGTCGCCCTTGTCGCCGCCCTCGGGTCGCAGCTCGAGGACGAAGCGGCCCGGCTCGACGACGAGCCCGACCTCCTCGGCCAGCCGGGACAGCGGTGCGCGCAGCACCTCGAACGTGCCGGCCGGGTCTGCGGTACGCCGGGTGTGCACCGCGACGGCGGCACCCTTGTCCTCGACGTAGGTGCCGTCGGGCGCGCCGGCGTCGGCGAGCAGTGACGGCAGCCGTCGACGGACCTCGTCGACCGCGTCCAGCCCGTCCGGCGTCGTGAGCTCGCCGCCCTCCCAGCGCTCCAGCCCGTAGTGGCCGAGCACCACCAGCCCGTCGACGTCCCCGATGCCGGCGTACTCCACCGCCTTCGCGGCGGGACGTCCCGTCACGACCGCGACCCGCACGCCGTGGCCCGCCAACCGGGACAGGACGCCCGGGACGCCGGGGTGCGCCCGGGCCGCGTCCGGGTCCGGGACGATCGGGGCCAGCGTGCCGTCGAAGTCCAGCCCGAGCAGCGCACGAGCCGGTTCGGCCAGCAACGCGGCCAGCCCCGCACGGCCGGCGCCGGTGGCGGGCTGTGGCAGGTGGGCGTTCATGCGAAGGCCTTGCCCTCACCGCGGTAGGTCGGCACCTCCTCCACCACCGCGTCCCCCTCGACGAACAGCAGAGTGTCGAAGCGCTCGCACAGCTCGCCGGCCTTGGCGTGGCGGAACCACACCCGATCGCCGATGCGCAGCCCGTCGGCGGCGTCACCGCGCACCGGGGTCTGCACCTCGCCGGCGCCCTCGGTGCCGGTCAGCCTCAGCCCGACCGGCAGCACCGGCGTCGGCAGCCGGTCGCGGCCCGGCGGACCGGACGCGACGTACCCGCCGCCGAGGACGGTGACCACCCCGGGACCGGGCCGCCGGACGACGGGCAGGGCGAACAGCGCGGCCGGCCTCAGGTCGAGCGAGCGGTACGAGTCGAACAGCGTCGGCGCGAACAGCCCCGACCCCGCGGCCAGCTCGGTGACCGTCCCGATCGCTGCCGTGCGCGCCAGGCTCCCGGTGCCGCCACCGTTGACCAGCTCGAGCGAGCCTCCGGTGCCCTCGACGACGTCGCGCACCGCAGCGACCACCAGCGGCAGCCGGTCGGCGAGGTCGCGCAGTGATCCGGCCTGCATCGCCCGGACCGCGCGGCTGCGTACCGGTCGACCGGCGACGTCGTCACCCAGACCGGCCACCTGGGCGTCGTACGCCATCAGCGCGACGCACTCGAGGTGCGGGTCGGCCACCAGGGACCGGGCCAGCGCGGCGGCCTCCTCGGGCGTGCGCACCGGCGACCGCAGCACGCCGGCCACGACGCCGGGCGCCGGTCGCCACGCGGTGTCGACGTCGATCGCGACCGGCAGCCGTACGCCCGCGGACCGGCCGGCGTCGGAGACGACGGCCGCCCCCTCGACCGAGTCGACCATCAGCACGATGCGCTCGGGCCGGCCGGCGGCAACCCGACGTGCCACCTCGCGCAGGGTCGCGCGGTCGGCGCTCGGGTAGGCCACCAGCAGGTCGTGGACGCCGGCGTCGGCGAGGTGGCACGCCTCCGCCGGGGTGAAGGCGAGCACTCCCTGCCAGCCGTCGGTCGCGAGCACCCGGCGCAGCACGTCGACGCAGCGCACCGACTTCGACGCGACGCGGATCGGCAGCCCGCCGGCCTGCGCCACCAGGGCTCGCGCGTTCGCGTGCAGCGCGTCGAGGTCGACCACCGCCAGCGGCGCATCCCGGACGCCGACCGCGGCCTCGAGCCGCGCCAGCGCGGCCGCCGCGGTCACGACGCGGCCCGCAGGACGGCGGCCGGCCCCAGCACGTGTGCGACGTGCGGGCTGCTGAAGACACCGGTCGGGTCGAGCCGGTCGCGCACCGCCTGGAACCGCGCCCAGCCGGGGTAGCGCGGCGCCAGCACGTCAGCGCCGGCCGCGTGCTTCTTCCCCCAGTGCGGCCTCCCCTCGAGCCCGAGCATGAGGTCCTCGACGTGCCGGAAGTACGCCGAGTCGTCGACGCCGACGAACTGGTGCACCGCGACGTACGCCGAGTCGCGTCCGTGGGCAGTGGAGAGCAGCGCGTCGTCAGCGGCGGCGAACCGTACCTCCACCGGGAAGCTGACCGGCAGCCGTCGGCGCTCGATCATCGCCAGCACCCCGCGCACCGCCTCGGCGGCTGCGGCGCGCGGCAGCGACCACTCCGACTCGGTGAACCGCACCCGCCGGTTGCTCGCGAACACCTTGTGGCTGTCGTCGATCCGGTCGCTGCCCGACGCGACGACACCGGTCAGCCGGCCGATCGACGGCTGCAGCCCGGGGAACCGCCGGCCGGTGCGCTGCAGGACGCCGAGGCCGGTGTTGTTGAGAAGCTCGTCGGTGAGCCAGGTCCGCCAGCGGGCCGGCGGCGCGGCCGGCTCGTCGGTGCGGCGGCTGGTGAGCAGCAGGGCGGTGCGCGACCACGGCACGGCGTAGAGCTCGACGTGGTCGTCGGACGTCGCGATCGCGTCCAGGTCCCCGAGCAGGTCGGCGAGCGGGCGCGGCCGCTCGACCTTGTGCAGGCGGAAGGACGGCACCGTCTGCAGGTGCACCTCGGACAGCACGCCGAGGGCGCCCAGCGACACCCGGGCGGCGAGCAGAAGGTCCGGGTCGGCGGTGCCGAGGTCGTGCACCGTGCCGTCGGCACCGACGAGCCGGCCGCCGACCAGCGCGGCCGACAGGTTGGGGTAGGTCGCCCCGGTCCCGTGCGTACCGGTGGCCAGCGCGCCGGCGACGGTCTGGGTGTCGACGTCGCCGAGGTTGGTGAGAGCGCGGCCGCGTACGTGCAGCTCGGCCGAGAGGCGGCGCAGGGTCATGCCGGCCTGCACCCGCGCGACGCCGGTCACGGGATCGACGCCGAGCAGCTCGTCCAGCCGCGACACGTCCAGCTGGACGTCGTCGGTGACGCACACGGGGGAGAACGAGTGGCCGGAGCCGACGGGACGCACCACGAGCCCGTCGCCCGCGGCCCGGCGTACGGCGTCGACGAGCTCCTCCTCGGAGCCCGGCCGGAGCACGAGGGCGGGGTTGCACTCCTGGCGGCCGGACCAGTCCGTCCATCGGGGTGCCTGCCGCCGCGTCACGACCGCACCGTAGTGCGGGCGACGACGCCGCGGCCGGTCAGCCCGGGTAGGTGTCGGTGACGACGACGGTCAGGCGCGTCGTCGACAGGTTGCCGAACCGCGGCCGGATGCGTGGGGTCGTGGGCAGGCTCTCGGCGGCCGCCTGGGCCGCGGCCGCCTGGCCCGGCGGGTAGTAGACCGTCGTGGCCGGGACGACGCCGCGGAAGTTGCCGACCGCCGGGACCGTCCAGCCCTCGCCGCGGAGCCGGGTGGCCACCTCGCCGGCGAGTCCGGCCCGGCTGGTCTGGTTGAGGACGACGACCGCGACGGCGAAGTCCGCCGGCCGGGTGGCGGCGTCCGACGTCTGCTCGCCCGACGCGCCTCCCCCGCTCGCAGCGGACTTGGTGTGCGACGGCGTCGGTGTGGCCGACAGGGTCGCGGTGGACGACGGCGCCTTGCTGAGCGCCTCCCGGGTGGACGTCGCGGACGACGTGGAGGCGGCGGCGCTCGGCTGCTCCGGGTCCTCGCCGCGCCACACGGCGAGGGAGGTGATCAGCGACGCCACGGCGAGCACGGCCAGCAGCGACGGCAGCACCGCGCTCGTGATGCCGTGGCCGGTGCGGTGCGCACCATGGCGACGGCGGGGGTGCGGGACGGGCGGGCGCGACGTGGTCATGACGGGCTCCGACGCTAGCGCGGCCGTCGAGGACCGGCCGGGGACGGGGTCCAGCGGTCAGACCTCGATGCCGAGGCGCCGCGCCGAGCGGGCCCGCTGGCGCGCGGACCGCAGCCGGCGCAGCCGCTTGACGAGCATCGGGTCGACGGCGAGGGCCTCGGGGCGGTCGATGAGCGCGTTGAGCACCTGGTAGTAGCGGGTCGCCGACATGTCGAACAGCTCGCGGATCGCCTGCTCCTTGGCGCCGGCGTACTTCCACCACTGCCGCTCGAAGGCGAGGATCTGCTGGTCGCGGTCGCCCAGGGTCGCACCCGCGCCGGCGTCGGTCGGCCGGAAGGCGTTGGCGGCGTCCATGGCACTCCTCGAACAGGTCGGCACGCTGCCGGCCCGCGCGTGCGGACCAGCCGGGCTCATCGTACGGGTCGAATGACAGCCGTGTCATTCACCCCGGGGACGTGTCCGCCGGTGCCTTATCCGCCAGGGGCTGCAGCGTGACCCCGGCGGCGCGGACCGCATCCACCAGCCGCTCGCCGGGGCCGACCCGCTCACCGGCCCAGACCACGGACCGGACCAGCTCGCCCTGGACGTCCGCCCCGGGCTCGACCACCGGCTCCCCGCCGCTGGCCAGCAGGTTCGCGCGCAGGTAGTCGGCCGGCGTCCCGCAGTCCACCGCGACCAGGCCGGGCGGCACCCACAGGTCGAGCCGGCCGGCGGCGTGCAGCGCGCGCCACGAGACCTCGTAGAGCCCGCTCGGCTCCGGCGCCAGGTCGCGGACGGACCACCAGGGCAGCAGCGCGCTGCCGACGTACCGGACGCCGTCGAGCACGCCGGGCACGCCGTCCGGGACGCAGAGCAGCCGGGGCCGCTCGCCGTCCCAGCCCTCCAGGAGGCCCGCGACCACTGCCGGCGCCGGGTAGTAGGCGTCGGCGTTGGTGAGCAGCACGGCGGCCTGGTCGACCCAGCCGCGCAGGTTGCCCAGCGCCCCGGCCGTGCCCAGCGCCTCTGGGGCCTCCACCTCGACGTGCACGTCGCGGTCGGCCAGGGCGGCGCACAGCTGGGCGGCGTGGTGGTGGACGTTGACCGCGGTACGCCGCACGTGCGGCGCGACCCGCTCCAGCGCGAGGTCCAGCAGCGGCCGGCCGCCCACCGTGCAGAGCGCCTTGGGGCGTACGTCGGTCAGCGGGCGCAGCCGGGTCCC
This sequence comes from uncultured Actinomycetota bacterium, assembly GCA_963746175.1. Taxonomy (GTDB): domain Bacteria; phylum Actinomycetota; class Actinomycetes; order JACCUZ01; family JACCUZ01; genus CAVVAH01. The sequence continues at coordinate 589,151 of CAVVAH010000004.1, forward strand.
GGCGCCGGCGGCGAGCACGAGCGCGACGAGATCTGGGACGGATCCCGCCGTTCCTTCCTCCCCGTCGGTCATACGTGCCACGCTCTCACCCAGAAGGTCACGACCCGGTAACGGGCCAGGAATCCCGACCCGGCGTCCGGACGTTGGAGGTGGCATGCCAGCAGTCACCGTCGACGACGTCCTCGCGCTCCCCCGCATCCCGGCCGCGGAGCTGTCCGCCACCGACCGCCCGGTCCGCTCGGTCTCGACCGCGCCGCGCGGCTTCGAGGGCGAGGGCTTCCCGGTCCGTCGGGCCTTCGCCGGCGTCGACCTGGACGACCTCGACCCGTTCGTGCACCTCGACCAGATGGGGGAGGTCGAGTACGCCCCGGGCGAGCCGAAGGGCACCCCGTGGCACCCGCACCGCGGCTTCGAGACCGTCACGTACATGATCGACGGGGAGATGGCCCACCAGGACTCCAACGGTGGTGGCGGCCTGATCACCAACGGCGACACCCAGTGGATGACGGCCGGCTCCGGGATCCTGCACATCGAGACGCCGCCCGAGGCGCTGGTGGTGAGCGGCGGGCTGTTCCATGGCTTCCAGCTCTGGGTGAACCTCCCCCGCGACAAGAAGTGGGCCGCGCCGCGCTACCAGGACATCCGTGGTGCCAAGGTCGGGCTGCTCGCGTCGGCCGACGGCGGTGCGCTCGTCCGGCTGATCGCCGGGTCGCTCCCCGGCGTGGAGGTGGCCGGCCCGGGCTCGACGTACACGCCGATCACGCTGGCCCACGCCACGCTGCAGCCCGGCGCCTCGCTCACGGTGCCCTGGGACCCGTCGTACAACGCGCTGGTCTACGCCCTGGCCGGGTCCGGGACCGTCGGCGCCGAGGGCCGGCCGCTGCGCTCGGGCCAGCTCGCGCTGCTCGGCGCCGGTGACACCGTCACGGTGCGCGGCGACGCCGGCCAGGAGTCGCGCAGCCCGGAGCTCGACGTCCTCGTCCTCGGCGGCCGCCCGATCCGCGAGCCGGTCGCCTGGTACGGCCCGTTCGTCATGAACGAGGAGGCCGAGCTCCGGCAGGCGTTCGAGGACTTCCAGGCCGGCAAGCTGGGCACCATCCCCGCGCAGCAGGGCACTCCCGGCTAGGACGCCCGCCCGCGTTGCTCCGCGAGCTGCCGGCCCCGGTCCCTCCACGACCGGGGCCGGCCCACGTCCGGGAGCCGGTGGCTCGTGCCCACCGTGGCGGCGCCGACTTGGCTGCTGTCAGAGCGGCTTCGGAGGAGAGGGCGTCGAGCCCACCGTCCGCCCCCGTCCCCCTGCGTCGCTGACGAGCGAAGCGAAGTGGCCCCGCTGGAGTCGTGGATTCCACGACGGCAGCGGGGCCGCTTCGCTCGTCACCGACCAGAAAGCCGAAGTGGACCGGCTGGAAGGGCCAACCGCCCGCACGACCTGGAGCTCTCGGTCGAGCAGCGCCCCGGCACCGTCGCCGCGAAGGTCACCCGGGTCACCCGGCTGGGCTTCGAGGTCCGTGTCGACCTCGAGATCGACGGCACCGAGCTGTGGGCCCAGGTCACCCGCGGGTCCTCCGAGCAGCTCGGCCTCACCGACGGCCAGACCTTGTACGTCCGGCGTACCGCCCCCGTCCGCGCCACCGCCGCCGTCGGCTAGCGCCGCTCGTCGGCCACGACGGCGCGGACCGCCGTCACGGTCCCGCCCTCCTCGGTCTCCACCCGCACCGGCATCCCCGGGCGGCCGGTGTCGAACCAGAAGCGCCGGGTCACCGCGCCCTCGGTCACCGTGTACAGCAGGCAGTCGGCCGGGCCCATGGGGGTGTCCAGCCGCATCGGCTCGATGGTGGTGCGGTCGGCGGGGAACGCCGCGTGCGACTGCAGCTCGGCCCAGGTCGCCCGGCCGACGTCGCGCTCGACGACGGCGCCGGCAGCGTCGAGCACCGTGTGCTCGAAGTCGCCGCCCTCGTCGTCGACGGAGAGGTAGCGGTTCGTGCTCCGCGTGGTCTGCCCGTCGACCGTGGCCTCCGTGGTGATGAACCGGCCCGGACGACAGCCCTGACGGATCTCGTCCGCTGTGAACGGTGTGGGCGCGAGCCCCGGACCCAGGACGTGCGGGTCCTCCCCCGCGGTCACGGTCGCTCGTCGACGCCGTACGTCTCGGCGATCGCCACGACGTGCTTGGGCAGCCGGCCGCTGAGCACGTCCTGCAGGGTGACGTCCTCGAGGACGTGCCGGAGCGACCCCCGGACGGCGATCCAGACCGTGCGCAGCGCCTCGGTCGGACCGTCGTACGCCAGGGAGGCGGGGCTGGTGTCACGGACAGTGGCCAGCGGACCCTCGACCGCCCGGATGACGTCGGCGATGGCGATCTCGGAGGCCGGCTTGGCCAGCGTGTAGCCGCCTTCGGGGCCGCGGCGGCTGACCAGCAGCTTGTGCTGCTTGAGCTGGCGGAGGATCTCCAGGAGGAACTTCAGCGGGATCTGCTGCGCCGTCGCCAGGTGCTCGGCCTTGACCGGCTCGACCTTGCCGTCGGAGGCGAGCTGGACCAGCGCCCGCACGGCGTAGTCGACCCGGGCTGTCACGCGCATGGGCACACTCTCTCAGGAACGTCCGCCCGGACGTGCATCCGCGGCGGTCCGGCACGCGGAAGGCCGGTCATGCCGACGCGACGGACGACGATCACCGCCAGCCCGCGCCCCGAGCCGGAACCCCGCGACGCACGCCCCGTGGACGCGGAGCCGGGCCGGGGCGACCGACCTCAGGCGTCGAAGTCCAGCTCGACGTCCTCGGACACCGGCACCGACTGACAGGCGAGCACGAAGCCGGCCTCGACCTCTTCCGGGTCGAGGGCGTAGTTGCGCGCCATCGAGACCTCGCCCGAGACAAGGCGCGCCCGGCAGGTGCCGCAGACGCCGCCCTTGCAGGCGTACGGCGCGTCGGCGCGGACCGCGAGGACGGCATCGAGGATCCGGACGCCGGTACGCGGCACCTGCACGGTCGACGCGCGACCGTCGAGCGTCGCCCGCACGCTGCTCGACCCGGCCGCCCGGACCTCCTCCGGCGACGCGGACTCGCGTGGCGCCTCGCCCTCGACGTGGAACAGCTCGGTGTGCACGTGCTCGGCGCCGACGCCCGCCTCGGCGAGCACCTCGCGGGCACCCTCGACCATCGCGAACGGCCCGCACAGGAACCACTCGTCGACCGACTCCGGCGGCAGCAGGGCCTCGAGCAGCCGCCGGAGCCGTGGAGGGTCCAGCCGGCCGCTGAGCAGCTCGGCCTCCTGCGGCTCCCGCGAGAGCACGTGCACCAGACGGAACCGGTCGGCGTAGCGGTCCTTGAGGTCGGCGAGCTCCTCGAGGAACATCACCGAGCCGGCTGTCCGGTTGCCGTAGACCAGCGTCACGGTGCTGCTCGGCTCGACCTCGAGCGCGGTGGCGACGATCGAGATCACCGGGGTGATGCCACTGCCCGCGGCGATCGCGGCGTAGTGCCGGGACTGCGCCGGGTCCAGCCGCGGGCTGAACCGGCCGGTCGGGGTCATCACCTCGACCTCGTCGCCGACCCGCAGCGTCGAGGTGGCGTGCGTCGAGAACGCGCCGCCGTCGAGCCGCTTCACCCCGATCCGCAGGCGCCCCTCGGTGGCCGGCGCGCAGATGGAGTAGTTGCGCCGCACCTCCTCGCCACCGACGTCGGTGCGCAGCGTGAGGTGCTGCCCCGCGTCGAAGGCGTACGCCGCGCGCAGGTCGTCCGGCACGGCGAACGTGATCGCCACCGCGTCGTCCGTCAACGGCTCGACCGCGGCCACCCGCAGCGGGTGGAAGGTGCCGTGCCGGCGGCCGGTGTCGACCACCGTCGCCGTCGCGGTGGTGAGATCGGCACTCATCAGATCGCCTTGAAGTGGTCGAAAGGCTCGCGGCACTCCTCGCACACCCACAGCGACTTGCAGGCCGTGGACCCGAACCGGCTCGTCTCGCGAGTGCGGGGGCTGCCGCACTGCGGGCAGCGGACCGACAACGTCACCGCGACCGCCCCGCCGCGACGGGCGGACGGCGGCGCGATGCCGTACGCCGACAGCGCGCGTCGTCCCTCGTCGGTCATCCAGTCGGTGGTCCAGGCGGGCGACAGCACGGTGCGCACCTCGACCGCCGCGAACCCGGCGGACCGCACCGCGTCCTCGACGTCGCGCCGGATGACGTCCATCGCGGGGCAGCCGGAGTACGTGGGGGTGATGGTGACGACGGCGGTGCCGTCGTCGCGCACCTCGACGTCGCGCAGCACCCCGAGGTCGGCGATCGTCAGCACCGGCACCTCCGGGTCGAGCACCGCTGCAGCCGCGTCCCACACCCGCCGCCCCACAGAGTTGTCAGCGTCAGCGAGCGATCTCGTGGGGATGATCACCACGTCGCTCCGGGGTGGGCGCGGTGCAGGTGCTGCATCTCGGCGAGCAGGTAGCCGAGCGCCTCGGTGTGCACGCCGCGCCGGCCGCCGCCGGGCGGGGTGCGCAGCCCCTGCGGCCGGGTCAGGGTCGCCTCGGCAAGCACGCCGTCGACGTATGCGTCCCAGCCGGCGCGCAGCGACGACGCATCGACGGCGACACCCTCGGCGACCAGCGACTGCTCCAGCTCGTCGGTGGCGAAGAGCTCGTCGACGTAGGGCCACATCCGCTCGAGCCCGGCCTGCATCCGCCGGTGCGACTCCTCGGTGCCGTCGCCGAGCCGCAGCACCCACTGGGTCGCGTGGTCGCGGTGGTAGTCGACCTCCTTGACCGCCTTGCCCGCGACGCCGGCGAGCGTCTCGTCGGTGCTCGACAGAAGTCCCTGGTGCAGCGCGAGCTGGTAGGTCGAGAAGAACAGCTGCCGCGCCATCGACACAGCGAAGTCGTCGTTCGGCCGCTCGACGAGGTGGACGTTGAGGAAGCCGCGTTCGTCACGCAGGTAGGCGAGGTCGTCCTCCGACCGCCCGGCGCCCTCGACCTCGCCGGCGTAGGTGAGCAGGGTGCGCGCCTGGCCGAGCAGGTCGAGCCCGATGTTGCCGAGGGCGACGTCCTCCTCGAGCTGGGGCGAGCGGGTCACCCACTCGGCCAGCCGGTGCGACAGCACGAGTGCGTCGTCGCCGAGCCGGACGGCGTACGTGGCGAGTGACGGACGGTGGCCAGCCGACGACACCGGGGCCCCCGCGGAGTCGTGAGCCCTGGCGAGCGACTTCGTGGGGTGATTCACAGGTGCTGCACTTCGGCCGGGATCTCGTAGAACGTCGGGTGGCGGTACGCCTTGTCAGCCGCGGGGTCGAAGAACGAGTCCTTCTCGTCCGGGCTGGACGCCACGATCGCGGCAGCCGGGACGACCCAGAGCGACACGCCTTCGGACCGGCGGGTGTAGATGTCACGGGCGTTGCGCAGCGCCATCGTCGCGTCCGGCGCGTGCAGGCTGCCGGCGTGCTGGTGGTTGAGGCCGCGGCGCGAGCGGACGAAGACCTCCCAGAGCGGCCAGTCGGTGCGCGACGCAGTCGTCTCGTCGCGGTGCCCGGCGGGCACGCCCTCGGTGGGCACGGCGCCGTGCCCGCCTGCGGCCGTCATCGCCGACCCGTCGCTCATGCGGCACCTGCCGTCGCAGGCCGCCGAGCCGCCTGCTTCGCGGCGTACGCCGTGGCGGCGTCGCGCACCCAGGCACCTTCGTCGTGCGCCCGGCGGCGGTGCTCGATCCGCTCCTGGTTGCACGGGCCGTTGCCCTTGAGCACGGCGAAGAACTCCGACCAGTCGATGGCTCCGAACACGTAGTGGCCGGTGCTCTCGTCGAGGTGCAGGTCAGGGTCGGGCAGCGTGAGACCGAGCACCGCGGCCTGCGGCACCGTCATGTCGACGAACTTCTGCCGGAGCTCGTCGTTGCTGAAGCGCTTGATGCCCCAGGCCATCGACTGTGCGGAGTTGGGCGACTCGTCGTCGGGCGGGCCGAACATCATGAGCGACGGCCACCACCAGCGGTCGACGGCGTCCTGGGCCATGGCCTTCTGCTCCGGGGTGCCGTGCGACAGCGTGTGCAGGATCTCGAAGCCCTGCCGCTGGTGGAACGACTCCTCCTTGCAGATCCGGACCATCGCCCGGGCGTACGGCCCGTAGGAGCAGCGGCAGATCGGCACCTGGTTGACGATCGCGGCGCCGTCGACGAGCCAGCCGATCGCGCCCATGTCGGCCCAGGTGAGGGTCGGGTAGTTGAAGATCGAGGAGTACTTCTGCCGGCCGGCGTGCAGCAGGTCGAGCAGCTCGGCCCGGTCGATGCCGAGGGTCTCGGCCGCGGAGTAGAGGTACAGCCCGTGGCCGGCCTCGTCCTGCACCTTGGCGAGCAGGATCGCCTTGCGGCGCAGGCTCGGGGCCCGGGTCAGCCAGTTGCCCTCCGGCTGCATGCCGATGATCTCGGAGTGCGCGTGCTGGGCGATCTGCCGGATCAGGGTCTTGCGGTAGCCCTCCGGCATCCAGTCCCGCGGCTCGATCCGCTCGTCGGCGGCGATGAGCGCGTCGAACTCGCGCTCCCGCTGCGCCGTACCGTCCGCTGCCGTGTCGCGCTCGTCTCCCACGGGCCGGAGTCTACGGCGCCGATGTGACACTCGTCCACCGCGATGGCGGCAGTTGTGTCACATGCCGGTCACGATCCGCGCCGTTGGTCGTGCGCTGAGAGCGGGCTAAGACGCGGCCGCCGCGCCGACGTGCCTGCTCGCCGTCGGTCCCTTTCCGTTGCCGTCCACATCGTGGTCTTGACCGGTCCACAACAGGCGGGTGCCCCTCTCCTCCCAAGCCGCTTCGACCCGCACCACGACGGCGGGAGAGGGCACGGACCGAAGACGGCGACGACCGACCTAGGCTCGGCGGCGTGCAGCCGCTCACCGACCCGGACGAGATCGCCCGCCGCAGCGCCGAGGTGATGCTCGGCGAGGACAAGGCGTCGGCCGCCGCGGGCATCGCGCTGGTCGACGTCTCGCCGGGCCGGGCGACGGTGACCATGACCGTGCGCGACGACATGGTCAACGGTCACGACATCGCGCACGGCGGCTACGTCTTCCTGCTCGCCGACACGGCGTTCGCGGTCGCGTGCAACAGCTACGGCCGGAGCACGGTCGCGGCCGGCTGCGACATCGCCTTCGTCGCGGCGACCAAGGCGGGTGACGAGCTCACCGCCGTCGCCGAGGAGCGGCACCGGGCCGGCCGCAGCGGGCTCTACGACGTGTCGGTCCGGCGCGCCGACGGCACCGTGGTGGCCGAGCTGCGCGGTCGGAGCCGCACGATCGCCGCGACCCTGGTGCCGCTGGAGGAGGAGTCATGAGCGAGGCGTTCCTGGTCGACGGCGTCCGGACGCCGATCGGGCGGTACGGCGGTGCGCTGGCCGCGGTCCGCCCCGACGACCTCGCGGCGCACGCGCTGCGTGCCCTGACCGAGCGGTTGCCGTCGGTGGACTGGTCCTCGGTCGACGACGTGGTGCTGGGATGCGCGAACCAGGCAGGTGAGGACAACCGCAACGTGGCGCGTATGGCGCTGCTGCTCGCCGGCTTGCCGGAGTCGGTGTCGGGGACGACGGTGAACCGGCTCTGCGGGTCCGGCGCTGACGCGGTCGCGATCGCGGCACGGGCCGTGCGCGCCGGCGAGGCCGACCTCGTCGTGGCCGGCGGAGTGGAGAGCATGAGCCGGGCACCCTTCGTCATGGCCAAGGCGACGGCGGCGTACGGGCGCGACGTGGCGATGCACGACACCACCCTGGGCTGGCGGTTCGTGAACCCGGTGATGGAGCAGCTCTACGGCACCGACTCGATGGGGCAGACCGCGGAGAACGTCGCGGCCGAGCGCGAGGTGTCGCGCGCCGACCAGGACGCTTTCGCGCTGCGGTCGCAGGACCGGGTCTCGAAGGCGCAGGCGGCCGGCCGGTTCGCGGCCGAGATCGTGCCGGTCTCGGTGCCCTCACGCCGGGGCGAGCCGACGGTGGTCGACACCGACGAGCACCCACGGGCCACCACGCTGGAGGCGCTCGGCGGGCTGCGGACCGTGTTCCGCGACGGCGGCAGCGTGACGGCCGGCAACGCCGCCGGGATCAACGACGGGGCTGCGGCACTGCTGGTCGCCTCCGAGCGCGCCGTCCAGCGCTACGGGCTGACACCGCTGGCCCGGGTCACCGGGTCCGCCACCGCCGGGGTCGCGCCACGAGTGATGGGACTCGGCCCGGTGCCGGCGACCCGCAGGCTGCTCGACCGGGCCGGACTCGCCATGACGGACGTCGACGTGGTGGAGCTGAACGAGGCCTTCGCCGCGCAGGCCCTCGCGGTGCTGCGCGACCTCGGCCTGCCCGACGACGCCGAGCACGTGAACCCGAACGGTGGCGCCATCGCCCTCGGCCATCCACTGGGCATGAGCGGCGCCCGGCTCGCGCTCACCGCCGCGCGCGAGCTCGACCACCGCGACGCCCGGCGCGCGGTCGCCACCATGTGCATCGGCGTGGGCCAGGGGATCGCGCTGCTCCTCGAACGATGACCCCCCACCCGGTCGACCGAACGCTGAGCCGTCGTCGCGGAGCGCCGTTATCGAGCCGTAACATCTGCGCATGCCTTCCCGGAGCGGTCCCCTGCCGTTCGCTCTCAACATCGCCATCACCAACGCCTGGATCAGCCAGCTCTTCGACCAGGAGCTGGAGAAGCGCGGCATCGCGCCGTTCCAGAGCGGGACGCTGATGGTGCTGCACCGCTACCAGCCGGTCACGCCGTCGGACCTGCAGGCGGTCATGGGCGTCCCGTCCACCACGCTCCGCAACCGCATCAACGAGCTGGTCGCGGCCGGCCTGGTCGAGCGCATCCCGCACCCGCAGGACGGCCGCTCGCACCTGCTGCGCACGACCTCCGCCGCCCAGGACGTGGTCAAGGAGTCCAAGGCAGCGGGCCGGCAGGTGCAGAAGCTGCTCACGAAGGCCGGCTTCGACGTGACCGGTGCGCTCGCCACACAGCTGGACGGCCTGCGCGCCACCGCGATCGGCCTGGTCCAGGACAGCGCCTCCGGCGGCCGCGGCTCGCTCACCACCGGCCCCTGGTAGCGGACCTCACGGACAGAGCGAAGTGGCCCCGCTGAAGTGGCGTTCTCCACGACTCCAGCGGGGCCACTCGGCTCTGATCCATGGAAGTGGACCGGCTGCACGGGGCAACACGCCGGGCTGACCCGGTCCACGTCGGAGAGCGGCGGACGGCGGCCAACGCCCTCCCGCATCCGAAGCCGCTCTGACCGGCGCGCACGACGGCGGGAGAGCATGTGCTCGGCAGCGCAGCAGAGGTCCGCGCGAGTAGCCCTGGACACGCCGAGGGGCAGGAGCCGGCACGCTCCTGCCCCTCCCCGGTGCCCGTCCGCCGGGCCAGTACGGCGGACGGGGACCGGGATGCGCCGTTACGGGTTGACGTACAGGTCGCCGTACGGCCAGGAGCCGAAGGGCGCCCACAGGTAGATCCGACCGTCCTTGCCGGACGCCGAGCCGACCTTCGAGCCGGCGATCCGCTGGTCGCGGCCGAACCGGGTCGGGATGACCCACACGTTGGCCATCGCCTCCTTGTTCAGCTCCTTCCAGACCTCGGCCTGCGCGTCGCGGTCGGTCATGGCCTTCGCCTCGGCAGCCTTCTGGTTGAAGGCCTTGTCATTGCCGTGCGAGAGGTCGAAGCCGCCGGTCGGCGTGAAGAGCTCCGGGATCACGGTCGACGCGTTGGACCAGTCCGGTCCCCAGCCGGCGAGGACCAGGTCACCTTCCTTGGCCGGGTCGAGGACGATGCCGTAGAACTGGCCGGCCTCGATCGGGTTCGGCCGCACCTTGATGCCGGCCTTGGCCAGGGAGCCGACCAGGGCAGCGGCACCGCGGTCGTTGGCCGGCGTCTGCGGGTAGTCGTACTGCAGGGTCTTCATCGGCTCGCCGGACCCGGCGATGAGCGCCTTGGCCGCCTCGGGGTCACCCGTGTCGGGCACCTTCTGGCCGAGCAGCGAGGTCCACATGCCCGACTCGGCGTAGTCCTTGGGCAGGTTGGGCTTGATGACGCCATCAGCCAGGTCCCCGGCGAACGCGCCGCCGGCGACGGTGCGCAGCTGCGCCCGGTCCAGGGCGATCGCGATCGCCTTGCGCTGGTCCAGGTTGGGCACCTTGTTGACGTTGACGGCGATGTAGCGGACGAACGGGTCCAGCTCGTTCGTGCGCCGGTCGGCGTACTGGTCCGAGTTGAACACCGAGGCGAGGTTGGCCGGGTCGATCGTGTCGCCGAACGTCACGGCGTCCTGGTCGTCGCCGGAGTCCTGGATCAGGCGCTGGTCGATGACCGACGTCTCGAGACCGAACTTCACCACGACCTTGTCCGGGTGCGCGCCGCGGTAGTCGTCGGTGTCCTTCGACCAGTTCTCGTTGCGGACCAGCGTGAGCTGGGTGCCCTTGTCGTAGCTCTCGATCTTGTAGGGCCCGCTGGAGACCGGCTTGTCGTCGTACTTCTCACCGGTGTCGGCCGCCTTCGGGACCGGGCTGAACGAGAGCAGCGTCACCGTGTAGTTGAAGTCGCCGACCGGAGCCTTGAGGTGGAACACCACGGTCTTGTCGTCGGTGCACTCGACCGCCTTGTCGAAGGCCGCAGTGTCGTTGCCCTTGGTGACGTAGGGACCCTTGTAGACGGAGTTCCCGTCCTTGTCCGAGGGGATGTCGAGCATCGAGATGGCGTACGTCGGGCCGTCGGTGATGATGTCGGTCGCGAACGTCCGCGAGACGCCGTACTTCACGTCGGCGCAGGTGATCGGCGAGCCGTCCTCGAACGACACGCCGTCCTTGAGCGTGAAGGTCCAGGTCTTCGCCCCGTCCGACGCCGTGCCGGTGTCGGTGGCCAGGTCCGGCGTGAGCTCGGTGGAGGTCGTGCCGTCCGGGCTGTACTTGTACGCCGTCAGCGTGCGCTGGAGGAAGCCGTTGGCGAAGGCCAGGTCCTCACCGGTGTAGTTCCGCTGCGGGTCGAGGTGCTGGAGCTGGTCCTGCAGCGTGAGGAACGTGAGGGTCCCCCCGTCGACGGGCTTGTTGCCCTCACCGTCCGCTGTTGGTCCGTTGCCGCTGCTCCCGCCGCCGCAGCCTGCAGCGGTCAGGGCCAGGGCGGCCACCACGGCCAGCCCTCGCGCCGTTCTGGTCGTACGCGTCATCGAGCTCTCCCTCTGGGTCGGGTGCCGAGAAAGTACCGCCGAACGGCGGTACTTGATCCACCTCACACCGCAAACGATGCGTACTCGTGACGACACTGTTACCGCCGATCGGCGGTAATATGGCACTCCACCCGGAGCCAGGTGGTGACCAGCGGCACTCAGGAGCACGTCGCCCCCGCACCGCCCCCAGGAACGCCACGCACCCGGAGCGCCGCAGGTGGGCCGGACGGGTCCGTTCGCACCGGTGCCCGGAGGCCCATTCAGGGCTACCGTCGTACTCGGAACGGGGCCGAGTGCGGGAGGCGTCGTGCGCGTGAACGAGGGACGCTGGACCTCGCACGTCGACGGTGACTTCGTGGTGCTGCTGCTGGGTGCGCACGCCACGAGTCCCCTCGCCAACCTGCGCATCGCACCGGTCCTGGGCCGGATGGTGCGGGTTCTCGAGCAGCTCGAGCGTGATCCGCACCTGGGCCTGCTCGGCCACCAGCGGCACGGCGGCCGGCGCGGCGTGATCGTGCAGTACTGGCGCTCCGACGAGGCGCTGGAGCGGGTCGCCCTCGACGCGACGGCCCGGTCCGCCGACGTCTGGCAGGCCTGGTTCGGCACCGGTGACGGCACCGGCGGGCGGGCCGGCTTCTGGCACGAGACCTTCCGGGTCCACGCCGGCGACTACGCCGCGGCCTACCGCGACGTCCCGGCGATCGGCCTGCTGCGCGCCGGTGTGCCCGCGCCGGTCGCCGACGGCAGGGTGGACAACACGGGATAGAAGGCGTAAAACGCCCGGCATGGATACCGCCCGACCCGCCGGTCCGAGCCGGCGCACCGTGTTGTCCGCCGCCATCGCGGCCGCATCCGCCGGAGCGGCGACCCCGCTCGTCGGCACCGCCCTGGCCTCGCCCGCGCGCGCTGAGGTCAAGCCACCCGCGCTACCTCGGCCGCCGACCTCGCAGTCGCCGGACGCCGAGCTCAGAGCACTGCTCCGGAAGGTCGACCCGGCCAGGCTCGAGGCGACCGTCGAGAAGCTGGTGTCGTTCGGGACCCGGCACACGCTCTCCACGCAGGACGACCCGGCGCGCGGGATCGGAGCGGCGCGGGACTGGATCTTCGACACCCTGCAGGGGCACGCCGCGGCCTCCGGCGGCCGGCTCACCGTGGAGAAGCAGTCGTTCGTGCAGCCGGTCAGCAACCGCATCCCCGTGCCGACGGTCATCACCAACGTGATCGCGACGCTGCGGGGCGCCAGTGAGCCGAACCGCGCCTACGTCGTGACCGGGCACTACGACACCCGGGTCACCGATGTCCTGAACTCCACCAGCGACGCCCCCGGCGCCGACGACGACGGGTCAGGCGTCGCCGTGGTGATGGAGCTGACTCGCATCCTGTCCGCCGCGAGCCAGCCGGACGCGACGATCGTGCTCGCCGCGGTGGCGGGCGAGGAACAGGGGCTCTACGGCTCGGCCTTCATGGCGCAGCAGATGAAGGCAGCCGGGGTCGACGTCCAGGGCATGATCAGCAACGACATCGTCGGCAGCAGCACCGCGGACGACGGCACCCGCTACAAGCACCTGGTGCGGCTCTTCTCGGAAGGCGTCCCGACGACGGAGTCGGCGCAGCAGGCGTCGATCCGCCAGGCGATCGGCGGCGAGAACGACGGGCAGTCGAGGCAGCTGGCCCGGTTCATCCGGGAGGTGTCCGACAACGACGCCACGGGCATGGACGTCCGGTCGATCTACCGGCGCGACCGCTACCTGCGCTCGAGCGACCACGTCTCGTTCCTCCAGCAGGGCTACCCGGCCGCGCGGCTCACCGAGGAGGCGGAGAACTTCGCGCACGAGCACCAGGACGTCCGTGTCGAGAACGGCGTGCAGTTCGGCGACCTGATCGAGTTCTGCGACTTCCACTACGTCGCGGGCGTGGCACGGGTCGACCTGGCGGCGTTCTGGTCCCTTGCGAACGCACCCGGCACGCCCAAGAACGTGCGCATCAACACCACGGCGCTCACCAACGACTCGACCCTGCTCTGGGACCCGGACGGCGCCGCGGAGCTTGCCGGCTACGAGGTGGTGTGGCGGGAGAGCACCACGCCGGAGTGGCAGCGCGCCATTCCCGTGGGTGACGTCACCGAGGTGACGCTCGACATCTCCAAGGACAACGTGCAGTTCGGGGTGCGCGCTGTCGACACCAAGGGCCGCCACAGCCCGGCGGGCTTCCCCGCGCCCGCCTAGACGTCGGTCCGGGGCCCTCAGACCGAGAAGTCGACTCCCTGCGCGAGCGGCAGCTCGCCGCTGAAGTTGACGGTGTTGGTGGCGCGGCGCATGTACGCCTTCCAGGAGTCGGAGCCGGACTCGCGGCCGCCTCCGGTCTCCTTCTGGCCGCCGAAGGCGCCGCCGATCTCGGCGCCGCTGGTGCCGATGTTGACGTTGACGATGCCGCAGTCGGCGCCGTCGGCGGCGAGGAACCGCTCCGCCTCCGCCTGGTCGCCGGTGAAGATCGAGGACGACAGCCCCTGCGGCACGGCGTTCTGCAGCGCGATCGCCTCGTCGAGGTCGGCGTAGGTCAGCACGTGCAGCAGGGGCGCGAACGTCTCCCGCCGCACCACGTCCCCCTGCGACGCGGAACGCGCCACCGCCGGCGCCACGTAGTAGGCGTCCGGCGCCAGGTCGGCCAGCACCCGGTCGCCACCGACGAGCACCTCGCCGCCATCAGCCCGGACGTCGCCGAGCGCGGCCTGCAGGGCGTCGTACGCCTTCGCGTTGACCAGCGGCCCGACCAGCGTCGAGGAGTCGAAGGGGTTGCCGACCGGCAGCCGCCGGTACGCCGACACGACGCGCCCGACGAGGTCGTCGGCGACCGACTCCTGCACGACCAGCCGGCGCAGGGACGTGCACCTCTGTCCCGCGGTTCCCGCACCGGCGAACACGATGCCGCGGACCGCAAGGTCGAGGTCGGCGGACGCCGAGACGACGGTGGCGTTGTTGCCGCCTAGCTCGAGCAGGCTCTGGCCGAAGCGCGCGGCGACCCGTGGCCCGACGGCCCGGCCCATCCGGACCGAGCCGGTGGCGCTGACGAGGGGCACCAGCGGATGGTCGACCAGCCGCTCCGCGACCTGCGCGTCGCCCAGGACCAGCTGGCCGAGACCCTCAGGTGCCCCGACGTCCGCCGCGGCCCGGTCGAGCAGGGCGCTGCAGGCCAGCGCCGTGAGCGGAGTCAGCTCGGAGGGCTTCCACACGACGGCGTCGCCGCAGACCAGCGCGACCGCGGTGTTCCACGACCACACCGCGACCGGGAAGTTGAACGCCGAGATGACACCGACGACGCCGAGCGGGTGCCAGGTCTCGGCGAGCCGGTGGCCCGGCCGCTCCGAGGGCATGGTCCTGCCGTAGAGCTGACGGGACAGCCCGACCGCGAAGTCGCAGATGTCGACCATCTCCTGGACCTCGCCGCGCGCCTCCGAGCGGATCTTGCCCACCTCGAGCGACACCAGGTCGGCGAGGTCGTCGAGGTGCTCTCGCAGCAGCTCGCCGAGCCGTTTCACCAGCACGCCGCGGACCGGAGCCGGCGTCACCCGCCAGACCAGGAACGCCTCGTGCGCCGCGGTGACCGCGCGGTCGACGTCGTCGGGCGTCGACCAGGCGAGGGCCAGCAGGTCCGTGCCCAGCACCGGTGTCCGCGACGTGCGGTCGCCGGCGAGCAACGTGTCGTCGACACCGCAGCGGCCCAGGGCTCGGCGCGCCACTGTGCGCAGCTCGTCGGCCGAGGGCATCGTCGTGCTGGTCATCGGGTGCCTTCCGGTGTCGTCGTGAGCGCCGCGCGCAGCGCGTCGGTGCCGAGCAGACCGTACGGGTCCAGGGCGTGCTTCACCGCCGCCAGGGCCGCCACGGCGCCCGGACTCACCTGCTGCAGCCACCGGTCGACGTTGACGGGTCCGAGGCCGTGCTCGGCCGAGAACGACCCACCGTGACGCTCGACCACGTCGTAGACCGCGCTGCGCAGGGCGGCGGGGTCGGTGCCCTCGGCGAGCACGACGTTGAGGTGCAGCCCGCCGTCGCCGACGTGGCCGAAGTCCGCGAGGGTCGCCCCGGGTGCGGAATGCCGTACGACGTCGGCCACCTCCGCGCGGACCTCGGTGATCGCGCCCCGCGGCACCGCGACGTCCAGCCCGAGGACGGTGCCGGCGCGAGCCAGGGCCTCGCTCACCGAGTGCCGCAGCCCCCAGGCGCGCTCCGGCGGCATGAGGACGGCGTCCTCGAGCAGCGGGCCGAGGGCCTCGAGCGCGCCGAGCAGCCGGTCGCGGGCCTGCTCCCCCTCGGCCTCGACCAGCAGCACCTCGGCCGGCTCGCTGCCGGGGAACGGGTCGGCCACCGACTCGACGTGCGCGACGGTCAGCCGCAGCGCCGCACCGGAGACCAGCTCGAGCGCACCCAGCGCAGGACCGAGCGACCGCTCCAGCCCGGCGCAGACAGCCACCAGCGGGCCGGCGGGCACCACGAGTGCCGTGGCCCGCTCGGCCGGCAGGTGGGTCAGCTCGAGGGTGGCCGCCGTCACGATCCCGAGCAGGCCGGCCGAGCCCACGACCAGGTCCGCGACGCGGACGTCGTCGTTCTTCTTCCGCAGCGGTCGCAGGTCACCGAGGACGGTCGCTGCCTCGTCGGCGAGCACGACCTGCACGCCGAGCAGCCGTCGCCGTACGTCACCGTGCCGCAGCACCCGGGCACCGCCGGCATTGGTCGCGACGACACCGCCCACCGACGGGTCGGACGACAGGTCGACCGGCAGCCCGAGACCGTGCCGCGCCGTCGCCTCGGCCACAGCCGACAGGAGCACCCCTGCCCCGGCGGTGACCGCGCGGTCGTCGACGTGCACGTCGAGTGGCGCGATGAGCCGCGACGTGCTGAGCACCCCGGTGGTGCCGGACGCGTCCGGGACCGAGCCGCCGACCAGGCCGGTGTTGGCTCCCTGCACGACGAATGGCGCGCTCTCGCGCACGGCCCAGCGGACCACCTCCCGCAGCTGCTCGAGGTCTGCGGGCCGCGCCACCCACGCCGGCCGGCCGTCGGTTCCGCGCCACGGCCGGCCGTACGCCGACAGGTCGCCGTCCGGACCGAGGACGGCGTCCGCGGGCAGGGACACCGACAGGGAGGCGAGGTCCGGTGTCACAGCGCGGCCCGCGCGCGGGACCAGGACGCCTCGACCTCGGCGGCGTAGAGCGTCATCGGGTCGTGCACGTCGCGCCCCAGCACACCGGCCAGCCAGTCCTGGTCGCGGACGACACCCTCGCGGGACCGGTCGGAGCTGCCGTCGTCAGCGAGGTTGGACCGGAAGATGCCCGCCGCCGACCGCGGCAGGAAGTCCTCGTAGACCACGGGGTCGAGGTGCACCCAGCCCTCGTCGACGAGCGCGTCCTGATCGGCCGGCGGGGTGCGGCCCGCGGCCGCGAGCGCGTCGACGTCACCAGGGCGGGCGGTGAACCACGCGAGCCCGGCGCGTGCCAGCTCGCGCTCGGAGCCCGGGACTGCCGCGGCCCAGGCGGCGGCGTCGGGCGGCAGCGGGTCGACGACGTCGCGACCGGCCGGTGTCAGCGCGATGCCGCGCGCCTCGACCTCACCGAAGCGCACGCGCAGCTCGCCGGCGGCCACCGTGCCGTCGGTGGCGCGCATCGCTCGTGGCTCGGCGAGGGCGCGGAACGACGTCTGCCGGAGCAGCACGTCGGGCCCGTCCCAGCGCGGCGGACCCTGCACCTCGTCGATCATCCTGACGCCGCGTAGCTGCATCCGCTCGTAGAGCAGGTCGATGTCGAGCACCCGCGGTGTGAGGTGGTTGACGTGCGTCGTCGTCACGCCGGCGATGTCGGCGGCCACACCCGAGACCGCAGACAGCTCGTCGTACCACCCCTGGTCGATCGGGTCGGGCGACAGCGCGAAGGCCCGGGTGGCCAGGACGAGGAACCGCTCGGCCGGCTCGGCGGCGAGCCCGCCGTCCTTCACCGCGCGGTCCGCGAGCACGAGCAGCTCGGCCGGGAACAACGTGCGCGCGTCGAGGAACGCCCGCACCCGCGCCTCCAGGTCGGCGTCGAAGAAGCGGCGGTCCTCGGGCACCAGCACCGAGGTGAAGACCCGGAACGGGTTGGCCGCCAGCTCGTCCCTGTCTACCGGCCGGAAGGCCGTCGACACCACCGGCAGCGGCGCCGGCCCGGCGTCGCGCAGGTCGTAGCAGCCCGCGGGGTGCATGCCCATCGCGGCGAACAGCCGGCCGGCCTGCGCCAGCTCAGCCGGGGTGCCGACCCGGATCGCACCGTGCCGCTCCGCGGTGACGCGGGCGATGCTGCCGAGCCGCTCGGCCGCACTACCCTCACGGTCGAGCACCTCGGAGTTCACCTCGTGGGCGACCTCGACCAGGGTCGTGTACGCCGGCACCTCGCCGCCGTACATCACGGACAGCCGGCGGGCGAACTCCGCCCGCAGATCCGTCGCCGTGAGCTCCGTAGCCATGGAAGGAGTCTGTCGTGACCCGCTGGAGCGCCGCTACCGGAGGTGGCAGTGGCCGCGACTACGCCGCGCGCTTCGACGCGCTGGCCGCGCAGGGCACCGACGTGCACGGCGAGGCGTCGTGCTGCACCGCGCTCGCCCCGCCGCCGTCGCGGGTGCTCGACGCCGGGTGCGGCACCGGCCGGGTCGCCATCCGGCTGGCCGAGCTCGGGCACGACGTCACGGGGGTCGACCTCGACATGTCGATGCTCGAGGTGGCGCGCGAGCGGGCGCCACAGCTGCGCTGGGAACAGGCCGACCTGGCGGCGCTGGACCTGGTCGGTCGCGGCGAGGTGCCGTTCGACCTCGTCGTGATGGCCGGCAACATCGTGCCGCTGGTCGCCGAGGGCACCGAGCCGCGGGTCGTCGAGCGGGTCGCCGCCCAGCTGGCACCGGGCGGGCTGCTCGTCGCCGGCTTCGGCCTGGACCGCGCGCACCTGCCGCCCGCAGCTGCGGTCGTCGACATCGCGGCGTACGACGGGTGGTGCGCGGCCGTGGGCCTGCGGCCGCTGGACCGGCTGGCGACCTGGGACGGTCAGCCGTGGACCCCCGACGCCGGCTACGCGGTCAGCGTGCACCAGCGACCGGCGGAGTAGCCGGTTCGACCGCCCCTCCCGCTGTGCGTGGCGACGGTCGGAGCCGCATACCTGACCCGCCGTCGTGGTCCGGGTCCGAGCGGCCTGGGAGCGGGGTGCTGGGCTGCCCGCCGTCCGCGACGGCCCGCTGTCCCGGCATGTGGGACCCGCGGCCAACCCGACCTCGAGTGGTGGGTTCAGCAGGCGTGATGTCCTCTTTCAGGTGCGCAAGCCACCACTCTGTGACATCCGGGGCGTGTCCGCCTCGGCAGCCGGGACACGGAGAGCGGTGCACGGTGCCCGACGCCGCTCTCTCCTCCCGAGCCGCTCTGAGCTCGGCCCACGACGGCGCTGCACGGGTCAGCGGCGCGTCTACTTCAGCAGGCTGACCCCGCGGGCGATCACGATCACCGAGAGCAGCAGGGCGGAGACCGACTCGGTGGCCATCAGCATCTTGGCCCGGTGCGAGAGCGGCATCGTGTCGGTCGGGCTGAACGCCGAGGAGTTCGTCGTCGACACGTAGAGGTAGTCGAGGAAGCCGGGCGTCCAGTCGGACCGCTTCGCCGACCGCACGGCCACCTCGTCGACGGCGTCGTGGTCCTCGTCCTGGGGGAACCGGAAGTCGGCCGGCGGCAGGTCCGACCTGGCGGCGCGGGTGCGCACGACCGGACCTCCGCGGTCCAGCTCCCAGAACGCGAGGGCGAACACGATGATGTTCGTCAGCCACACCTGGGCCGCACCGATCAGCAACGAGCCGCCGTTCTGCGACGACCCGCCGTTGACGAGCTCGTCGACCAGGAGGACCAGGGCCGTGATGTTGGCCAGCGCGATGAGCAGGATCAACCCGATCGACACCCAGCGCAGGACCTTCGTCTCGCGCGTCATCCGGCGCGGGTTCCCGACCAGCAACGGCACCAGGAGCGCCAGCTCGAGCAGCGGCACCAGGAACCGCGGCCCGAGCACGACCAGACCGCTCGGCAGGGCGGCGTACAGGACGATCGCGACGACGATCGCCGCAGCGGCCGGGTAGCGCGACTCCCCCGGGTGCTCGCGCCCCGCCGCCGTCGTCACCTGCCCACGATCACCCCCACCCCTCCCGGATCTTGAGACGACACGCCGGGCCGGAGGCGGCGTGTCGTCTCAAGATCCGCAGGAGTGGGGGGCAGGTCAGCTGCTCGTGAACGCGGCGTCGAACGCGGCAGCAGGCGGGTCGAACGCCAGCCGCCGGACGAACTCCAGCGCCTCGGGAGCGCCGACGAGGCGGTCCATGCCGGCGTCCTCCCACTCGATGGAGATCGGACCTTCGTAGCCGATGGTGTTGAGCATCCGGAAGCACGCCTCCCACGGCACGTCGCCGTGCCCGGTCGAGACGAAGTCCCAGCCGCGGCGCGGGTCGGCCCAGGCGAGGTGCGACCCCATCCGGCCGTTGCGCCCGTTGCCGACCTGCTTCTTCGCGTCCTTGCAGTCGACGTGGTATATCCGGTCCTTGAAGTCCCACAGGAACCCGACCGGGTCGAGGTCCTGCCAGACGAAGTGGCTGGGGTCCCAGTTCAGGCCGAACGCCGGGCGGTGGCCGATCGCCTCCATCGCGCGCTGCGTCGTCCAGTAGTCGTAGGCGATCTCGCTCGGGTGCACCTCGTGCGCGAACCGCACGCCGACCTCGTCGAACACGTCGAGGACGGGGTTCCAGCGGTCGGCGAAGTCCTGGTAGCCGTCGTCGATCATCGACTGCGGCACCGGCGGGAACATCGCCACCGTCTTCCAGATCTTCGAGCCGGTGAAGCCGACCACCGTGTCGACGCCGAGCCGGCGGGCGGCGCGAGCCGTGGTCCTCATCGCCTCGGCGGCGCGCTGCCGGACGCCTTCCGCGTCGCCGTCGCCCCAGACCCGGGCCGGCAGGATGCCGCGGTGCCGCTCGTCGATGGGGTCGTCGCAGACCGCCTGTCCCGTGAGGTGGTTGGAGATCGCGAACAGCTTCAGGTCGTGCTTTGCCAGGAGGTCGAGCTTGTCACGGACGTAGCCGTCGTCCTCGGCGGCCTGCCACACGTCGAGGTGGTCGCCCCAGCACGCCACCTCGAGGCCGTCGTAGCCCCACTCGGACGCCAGCCGGCACATCTCGGCGAACGGCAGGTCGGCCCACTGCCCGGTGAACAGCGTGATCGGTCGGCTCATGCTGGTGCTCCACCTCTCGTCCGCATGATCGGTGAGGGTGGTGGGGGCGCCCCATGCGGGGAGGCGCCCCCACCTGCTCGGAGGACAGCCGCACTGTCGGCGACTGCCGCGACACGGCCTAGGCCGGCTGCTGCGCGACGCTCAGGTCAGCCGGCTTTCCCGGGTCCCCCAGGTCCCCGACTCTCTCCCAGCCGCTGTCGTGCGCCGCTGAGCGCTCGACTGCTGCCAGCACCCGCTGCACCTGCAACCCGTCGGCGAACGACGGGGCCGGTGGCCGTCCCGTGCCGATGGCCCGGACCAGGTCGACCACTTCGTGGGTGAACGTGTGCTCGTAGCCCAGGCCGTGACCGGGCGGCCACCAGGCCTCGAGGTACGGATGGGTGGGCTCGGTGACCAGGATCCGCCGGAAGCCTGCCGTCTCGACATCCTCGGTGTGGTCGTGGAACTGCAGCTCGTTCATCGACTCGAAGTCGAAGGCGATGCTGCCCTCGCTGCCGTTGATCTCCAGCCGCATCGCATTCTTCCGACCGGACGCGAACCTGGTGGCCTCGAACGAGCCGATGGCCCCCGAGTCGAACCGCGCGAGGAACAGAGCGGCGTCGTCGACCGTGACCTCACCGGTGCCCGAGCCACCGGACGCGGCCAGGCCCGAGGATGCCTCGGGCAGCGGGCGCTGCCTGACGAAGGTCTCGGTGAGACCGGTGACGCCGGTGATGGCGGCCCCGACGACGAACTGCGCCGCGTCGATGATGTGCGCTCCGATGTCCCCGAGAGCACCCGAACCCGCGCGGTCCTTCTGCAACCGCCACACCAGCGGGAACGACGGGTCGACGATCCAGTCCTGGAGGTACTGCGCCCGCACGTGGCGGACGGTGCCGACCCGGCCGTCCTGGACCAGCCTGCGGGCGAGGGCGAGGGCCGGAACCCGGCGGTAGTTGAACGCCACCATCGAACGGACGCCTCGCGCCTCGGCGGCCTCGGCCGCCTCGACCATCGCCTCGGCCTCCTCCACCGAGTTGGCCAACGGCTTCTCGCACAGCACGTGCTTGCCGGCCTCCAACGCCGCGATCGCGATCGCGGCATGGGTGTCGCCGGGTGTACAGATGTCGACCAGCTGGATGTCGTCCCGTTCCAGCAGGCGACGCCAGTCGGTCTCCACCGATGCCCAGCCCATCCGCGCGGCCGCAGCTGCCGTGGCCACCGGGTCACGACCGCAGAGCGCGGTCATCGCCGGGGCGCACGGCAGGTCGAAGAACCGACCTGCCGTGCGCCAGGCCTGCGAGTGGACCGCCCCCATGAAGGCGTACCCGACCATCCCGACCCCGAGAGCGGGAGCACTGTCGGTCATTGCTTTCCCTTCTACCGGTCCGTGCAGGGGCCGATCAGGACTCGAAGCAGAGCGGGCGGTAGTCCTCGAGGTTGTCCTTGTTCACCACTGGCGCGTTGAGGACGACGCGCTTCGGCACCTCGACCTGGGCGAGGTCGGACATCCCCTTGCCCTGCGCGATCAACCGGGCCAGCTTGATGCCGTCCGCAGCCTGGGTCGGCGGGTAGATGACGGTCGCCTCCATCTCGCCGTCCTCGATCCACTGCATCGCGTTGCACGACCCGGCACCGCCGATGAAGGCGAACTCGTCACGGTTGGCGTTGTCGAAGGCCGCCTTGACGCCGACCCCTTGGTCGTCGTCGTGGTTCCAGATGATGTCGATCTTCGGTGCGGCCTGCAGCAGGTTGGACGCCTGCTCCTCGCCGGACTCGACGGTGAACTCGGCAGCCACCCGGTTGTCCACGGTCTCGTCGCAGACCTTCAGTGCGTCCGCGAAGCCCTTCGACCGGTCCTGCGTCAGCGGCAGGGCGTCGATGCCGGCGATCTCGGCGATCACCGGGTTCTTCAGGTTCTTGTCCGCCTTGACCTGGCAGGCGTACGTGCCGGCCGAGACACCCATGCCGTAGTTGTCGCCGAGGATCGTGGCGCGCGCCGCGAAGGGCGAGGAGAACTCACGGTCGACATTGATGACCGGGATGCCCGCCTTCATGGCCTTGATCGCGACGTCGGTGAGGGCAGCGCCGTCGGTCGGCAGCAGCACGATCGCGTCGACCTTGTCGTTGATGAAGGTCTCGACCTGGCTGATCTGCAGGTTGGCGTCGTTGGTGCCCTCCGCCTGCTTGAACTCGATGTCCTCGTACTTCTCGGCTTCGGCCTTGGCGGAAGAGTTGATGGCTGCCAGCCAGCCGTGGTCGGCCTGCGGACCCGAGAAGCCGATGACGACGGTGTCGCCCGTGGCGTCGTTGTCGCTCGCCGCGTTGGTGTCGGTGCTCTTCGAGGAGTCAGCGGTCGGCTCCGGGTCGTTGCTGGTGCAGCCCACGAGCACCGCCGTGGTTGCCAGCAGTGCACCGCTGGCCATGAGGATCCGCTTCAGCGGAGTGGTGGGACGCACGGACATGAACTTCTCCTTCTGGTGTGGTCCGGCCCGGGGCCGGTTCTCGCGAGGTGTGCGTGGCTGGGTCGATGGATCAGCAGGCGAGGACTGGGCCCGACGGGTCAGGTGGTCATGGGTTGCGGGCGGCGACCCGCTGCTGGAGGAGAACGGCGACGATGATGATCACGCCGGTCGCCACCGCCTGGGTGGAGGTGTCCTTGTTGTTCAACGTGAACACGTTGGTCAACGTCCGGAAGATCAGGACGCCGAGAACGGTGCCGACGATGGTGCCGCGACCTCCGCTGAGCAGCGTGCCGCCGATGACGACCGCAGCGATCGACTCGAGCTCGTAGCCGCCGCCGTGCGTCGAGCTGCCGGTGGTCGTCCGGGCCATGATCATGATCGCGGCCAGGCCGCAGGCAAGGCCTAGCAGCACGTAGAGCAGGGCGGTGTGCCGTCGGACGTCGATTCCCGCCAGCCGGGCTGCCTCCGGGTTGCCGCCGACCGCCAGGGTCCTCCGTCCGAACGTGGTCCGGTTGAGCAGCACCCAGCCGCCGATGGCGGCCAGCGCGAAGATGATGACAAGGACCGGGACGCCGAGGACGCTGTCCCCGAAGAACGCGACGAAGTCGCGGTTGCTGACGATCTGCGTCTTGCGGTCGGAGATGATCTCGGCCAGGCCGCGTGCCGAAGCCAGCATCGCCAGCGTCACCACGAACGCCGCGATCCGGCCATAGGCGATCAGCAACCCGTTGACCAGACCGCAGCCGCCACCGACTGCGAGGGCGACGAGCACCATCACGATCCAGTGGGTGTCCTCGGCCATCGTCTGGGTCGACAGCGTCGTGGCCCAGACCGAGGCCAGCGCGACGATCGCCCCCACCGAAAGGTCGATGCCACCTCCGGTGATGACGAAGGTCATGCCGATGCTCACGACGCCGATGACCGAGGCCAGGCGGAGGATCGTCAGCATGTTGTCGACACTGAGGAACCGGTCGCCCGCCGTCACCCCTCCGACGATGATCAGGACCACCAGGGCGATCACCAGGCCGAGGTTGCGCCCGACCGAGCTGTCCATGATGCGCACGAGCTGCGATCGGGTATCGGCAGTCTCGACGGCCGCCGCCTCGACGCGACCGTGCTCGTCCGGGGGCGGCACGACCGCCGGCGCCGGGGTGCTGTGCTCGCTCATGCGACACGTCCTTCCATGACCAGGTCGAGGACCCGGTGCTCGTCGATGTCGGCCGCCGGGCCCTCGTGCACGACCCGGCCCTCGCTGATCACCAGGACGCGATCGGCGAGGCCGAGGACCTCGGGCACCTCGCTGGAGACCACGACGACGGCGACCCCGTCGTCCGCGAGCCGGCGGATCAGGGCGTAGATCTCGCTGCGTGCGCCGACGTCGACGCCTCGCGTCGGTTCGTCGAGCAGCAGCACCCGGCAACCGCGCAGCAGCCACCGCGCGAGCACGACCTTCTGCTGATTCCCACCGGAGAGCGTGCGCACCGCTCGCTCGACTCCCGCCGGCCGGACGTCGAGCGACTCGGCCTGCTTCTTCGCCGCCGCATGCTCGTCGCCGCGTCGGATGAAGCCGGACCGGGCGAACCGGACCAGGCTGGCCAGGCTGATGTTGCGGACGACGGACTGGTCGAGCAGCAGGCCCTGGCTCTTGCGCTCCTCCGGTGCCAGGCCTGTGCCGGCGCCGACCGCGGCCCGCACCGACCCCTTGCGTAAGGCCTTGCCGTCGACGGTGACCGTGCCGGCAGCGGCCTTGCGGGCGCCGTAGATCGTCTCGAGGATCTCCGAGCGCCCGGAGCCGACGAGCCCGGCCAGGCCGACGATCTCGCCGCCGCGCACGGTGAAGGTCACGTCGGTGAACTCGCCCGGCCGGGACAGGCCGTCGACGTGCAGCACCGGCTCGCCGAGAGTCGCGGACTCGTCCTGCTCCGGGAAGACGAACTCGATCGACCGGCCGGTCATCAGCCTGATCAGCTCGGGTGTGGGGGTGTCGGCCACCGGGAGGCTGGTGGCAACAGTGCGCCCGTCCTTGAGGACCGTGACCCGGTCGCCGATCTCGCGGATCTCCTCGAGGCGGTGCGAGATGTAGACGACGGCGACCCCTTCGCCGGTCAGGTCGCGGATGACGCGGAACAGGTTGTCGACCTCGCCGGAGTCCAGGACGGCGGACGGCTCGTCCATCACGATCAGGCGGGCGTCGTGCGACAGGGCCCGCGCCATGCTGACGATCTGCTTGCCGGCAGCGGACAGCCGGCCGACCTCATGACCCGCCTGGATGTCGGAGTGGCCGAGCCGGCGCAGCAGGTCTCGCGCCGCGGCCCGGGTGGCCCCCGGGCGGGTGAACCCGGCGCTGGTGTCCTCGTGGCCCAGGAAGATGTTCTCCGCGACCGAGAGGCCGTCGACCAGGTCGAGCTCCTGGTAGATCGTGGCCACGCCGATCTTCATCGCGGCAACCGGGTTGCTGAGCCGGACCGGCTCGCCGTGCCAGGTGATGGTGCCCTCATCGGGCTGGTGGGCACCGGCGAGCACCTTGATCAAGGTGGACTTGCCGGCGCCGTTCTGACCGAGCAGGGCGTGCACCTCGCCGGGCCGGACGTCGAGGTCCACCCCGTCCAGGGCGCGGACGCCGGGGAACACCTTGACGATGCCGGACATGGTCAGCAGGGCCTGTCCCGCCGGGGTCTCAGTCATGGGTCAGCACCTTGTCCGAGATCATGCGCGCGGCACCGACCACGCCGGCTTGCGGGCCGAGCTCGGACAGGACGATCGGGAGGTTGCCCGTGGCCAGTGGGAGCGATCTGCGGTAGACCACGCTGCGCAGCTCGGCGAGCAACGGGTGGCCCAGGCCGGCGGCCACCTCGCCGCCGAGCACGACCATCCCGGGGTTGAAGAAGCTCACCAGACCCGCGAGCAGCAGGCCGAGCCGGTGCCCGCCGTCCCGGACCAGCTCGACGGAGGCGTGGTCGCCCGAGGACGCGGCAGCAGCGACGTCGGCGCTGGTCAGCCGACCGGTCGCGGCCAGCCGCTCGGCGAGCACCTCGGACCGACCAGCACGGGCCACCTCCGTGGCGTCCCGCGCCAGTGCAGCCCCGCTGAAGTGCGCCTCCAGGCAGCCCACGTTGCCGCAGGCGCAGACCGGCCCCTCGTCGTCGACCCGGATGTGGCCGATGTCGCCGGCGCTGCCATTGGCACCTCGGTACACCTGGCCGTTGACGATGATGCCGCAGCCGACGCCGGTGCCGATCTTGACGAACAGCAGGTCGTCGACGGTGCGCGCCAGGCCGGCGTGCATCTCGCCCAGCGCCATGATGTTCACGTCGTTGTCGACCTGCACCGGGCAGCCGAGGTGCTGGGAGAGCACGGACCGGACCGGGTACTGGTTCCAGCCCGGCATGATGGGCGGCGCGACCGGCACGCCGTCGCGGAAGGACACCGGGCCGGGCACGCCGACGCCGGCGCCGTGCAGGTCGACGGCCAGGCCGTCGGCACGCAGCTTGCCGACCAGGTCGAGCACCACGGCGAGCACCGCGTCCGGGCCGTCTCGCACGTCGATCGGTTCGGCCACCTGACCCAGGACCGTCAACCTGCCGTCGGTGACCGCGACGTCGACCGAGGTGGCACCGATGTCGACGGCGAGGAAGCGCAGGCGGGCGGCGAGACCGACGATGGCCGACCGGCGGCCGCCGCGGGAGGCCGCCAGACCCTGCGACTCCACCAGGCCGATCTCGGTGAGCCGGTCCAGCTCGACGGCGAGCTTCGACCTGGAGAGCTGGACGGCCTCGCCGAGCTCGGCGCGGCTGATGGGCCCGTCATCGCGCAGCAGCCGGAGCAGGGTGCTCTGGTGCGCGTTCTCGGGTCGCACGGACACTCGTCTCACGCGACCCGCCTCGCTCTGCCACTCCTGTGACCTGTGCCACAGGGACTGGCCAGGAACGTAGACCCGTCAACGGAAGGTTGTGAAGAGGTTTCGTCGATTTCGCTCAAACTTTTTTCTTGTTCGGGACAAAGATGTCCACGCCAGTGTTCTCCGGGCCCGGCGTGCAGTTGAGCGCTTTGTCCCCATGACAGGCAGAAGGAGGGACGTCATCTCGCGAAAGCCGTCACCGATGAGCGCCAGGTCGCCGACTGTCGGTGCGGTCACCGCAGCACCGGCACCTGCGACCTCGACGACGACCGCACCGGCGGTTCAGCGCAGCCGGCGTTGGGGGACTAGGAGTCCTTGGGGGCGCGGGCTGCCACGGCGAGGGCGGCCACCGCGGCGCCGCGCGCGCCCGCCATGTCCAGCTGCGGGACCACGGCGAAGGTGGCGAGCCGGGTCTGCTCCGCGCGGAGGTCGGTGCCGGCCCGGACCTGCGCGAGGAACCAGTCGCGGAAGTGCGGCTCGGCCTCGACCACGCCGCCGCCGACGAAGTAGGCGTGCGGGTCGGTGAAGTTCGCGGCGATGGTGAACAGCCGACCGAGGGCCGCGGCCTGCTGGGCGAAGATCGCCAGCGCCAGCTCGTCGCCGGCCACGGCGAGACCGCGCACCGCCTTGGCCGCGTCGCGGCGGCCCATCGCGGCGAGCGGGTGCTCAGGGTGCCGCGACAGCCAGTACGGCAGGAGGTTGTTGAGGATTCCGGTGAGCGAGGCGATGCTCTCGACGTCGCCGACGTTGCCGCAGTTGCACCGCGGCGGCGGCTCATCGTCCTCGAGGATGCCGTCGAGCGGGATCCGGATGTGACCGAGCTCGCCGGCCATGCCGGCAGCGCCGCGCACCACCTGGCCGCGCTCGACGACGCCGCCGCCGAGCCCGGTGCCGACGATGGCCGACACCGACGCGCGCCGGACCGCCTCGGCACCGAAGTGCTCGTGGTGCGCATAGAGCGCGGCGGCGTTGCCGTCGTTGTTGTAGACGACGGGCAGCCCGAGCCGCTCCTCCAGGGCCCCGCGGATGTCGAAGCCCCACCACTCCGACGCGGAGAAGTTCGTCGCACCCCTCGACGAGATGACCCCGTCGGCGCTGGCCGGTCCGGGCGTGTCGAGACCTACCGCGCGCACCGCGGAGCGGTCGGTCGACGTGACCTCGAGCACAGTCTCGAGCGCCAGCACCATGGCGTCGACGGCGATCTCCGGACCCTCCGTCACCCGGCTGGGCACCTCGACGAGATGGTCGACGCGGAACGTGCCGGCCGGGTCGAGCACGGTGGCGTTGTTGCTGGTGCCGCCGTTGTCGATGCCGACGACGACCCACGCGGGAGCAGTCATGGCGCCAGCCTTCCACGCCGTACGCCAGGGCGGGAGGGCCGTCCCGGAGCGGGCGGCTCGTGCCCGGAATGCGGCATCTGGGGTGAACCCGTCGCGCCGCCGGGGCGTCCTTGCCCCGTACTGCTTCCGACGACGACTGGGGAACCGAACCCGATGACTCGACAGTCCTTCGCACCGCTCCGCTCGACCCTGCTGGCCACCGGCGCCGCTGCGCTGCTCGGCACCGGTGCCCTGCTCGTGGGCGCCACGACCAGCGGCGCCGCCACGTCGGCACCGACCACGACCTCGCCCACCGGTTCGTCGACGCCGACGGGCACGGCCAGTCCCACCCCGACGGTGACGGTCACCCCGGTGCCGCTGTCCTGCTTCGACCTGGTGCCGACGATCGTCGGCACCCCCGGTGACGACACCATCGACGGCACACCGGGCGACGACGTCATCGTCGGCCTCGGCGGCGCCGACACCATCTACGGTCTCGCCGGTGCCGACGTCATCTGCGCGGGGGACAACTCGCTGCAGCGCACGGGCACCGCCGGAGCGGAGAAGACGGGCTTCGACGTCGTGCACGGCGGCGACGGCAACGACCGGATCGACGGCCAGGGTGGCATCGACAAGCTGTACGGCGACGCCGGCGACGACCTGCTGCTCGGTGACGACAACGTCGGCGTGCCGGCGGACGACCCGCTGACGGCGGGCAGCGAGGAGTTCCTGCAGGGCGGCGTCGGCAACGACACGCTGCGCGGCGGCTCGGGCCTGAACATCCTGTGGGGCAGCTACGGCGACGACACCCTCCTGGGAGGCGTCGGCATGGACCGCCTCTACGGGCGTGAGGGTGACGACACGATGGCGGCCGGACCGGGTGACGACATCGTCCGGGGCTACACCGGCAGTGACTCCGGCACCGGCAACCGCGGCAGCGACGACCTGCGCGACAAGCTGACGTCGCTGGACGCGGACATCTACTACGGCGGCTACGGCGACGACCTGATCAAGGGTCGCGGCGGCGACGACAAGCTCGTCGGAGGTCCCGGCGCGGACCAGATCCGCGGCGGTGCGGGCACCGACACCTGCTCGAGCCCGTCGGGCAAGCCGGACGCGCTGAGCTGCTGAACGACCGAGCAGCTGAGATGACCCACTGAGCCGCTGAGCAGCTGATCAGACTGCGTCGGGACCGGGCCTTTGCCCGGTCCCGACGCAGTCTTGGCACTCGTCTCGTTGACCGGCCGACGGGTCGCTCCTAGCGTCGAGGGCGCGGCCCCGGGGGTGGAGAGGGGGCAGGGATGGCAGCGACGAGACGGCCCGCGGCGAGGAAGACGGTCCCGCGGAAGAAGGCCGCCACGAGAACCGTCGCGAGGAAGACGGTCGCAAGGAAGACGGTCGCAAGGAAGACCGTCGCGAGTAAGACGGTCGCGAGGAAGCGCGCCGGCCATGCCGGGCAGCCCCGGATCCTCAACTGCGTCCCGTCGCCGGGCACCGACTCCGACTGGCAGCTGCACAACGCGGAGGACGCCGGCCTGCTGGCGACCGCCACCCGCGCGATCCCGGCGTCGAAGGACCTGCGTGACGACACCTGGTGGAAGATCGCCGACCAGGGCTCCACCGGCTCGTGCGTCGGCTGGGCCAGTGCCGACTCGGTGGTGCGGTGGCACCTGGTGCAGGCCGGCCGGCTGGCCAGGAACGAGCCGCTGTCGCCCCGGTTCCCCTGGATGGCCGCCAAGGAGACCGACCAGTTCGTCGCCCAGCCGACCACGTTCATCGAGTCGGACGGCACGTCGCTCAAGGCGGCACTGGACGTGTTCCGCAAGTGGGGAGCCGTCCGGGACACGGTGCTGCCGTTCCGCTCCGGAGCGCTGTTCGTCGGCGAGGTCGCGACCTTCTACGCCATCGCGACCCAGCTGAAGATCGCTGCCTACTTCAACCTCGGGACCGCGGGCGCCGGCTGGCGTACCTGGCTCGCGGGCAGCGGGCCGATCCTCACGCGCCTCAGCGTGGACGCGACGTGGGACGACGCGACGTCGACGAGGGGCCGGCTCGCGACGTACCGGCCGTCGACGGCGCGCGGCGGTCACGCGGTCGCCGTCGTCGGCTACACGCGGACCGGGTTCATCGTCCGCAACAGCTGGGGCACCTCCTGGGGCGACAAGGGTTACGCCCATGCCAGCAACGCGTATGCCGCGAAGGCGTTCACAGAGGCCTACGGCATCGCACTCTGAACGAATCGGCAAACCGACGGCAAAGACCTTCGGTGACGACTTGTTGCCGTCCGTGATCAGGCGCACGGTCAGGACAGCCGGTCGGCCCAAGGGGGGGTCGCGGCGCGGGCGGTCGACCCTTCCGGGCGACGGCGCAGCCTCCGGCACTCCAACGTGGCCAGGGAGGCCCCGTGGCGGTACGACGCCGCGCGGAGCGGCAGGGAGCGGGCGGGGACGAGCACGCCGACGTGGTGGTCGTCGGGTCCGGGTTCGGCGGCTCGGTCGCCGCCTACCGGCTCGCGGAGGCCGGCCACTCGGTGGTGCTGCTGGAACGTGGCCGGGCCTACCCGCCCGGCACCTTCGCGCGGACGCCGTCGGCGATGGGCCGCGCGTTCTGGGACCCGAGCGAGGGACTGCAGGGTCTCTTCGACGTCTGGACGTTCCGCGGCCTCGAGGGCGTGGTGTCCAGCGGCCTGGGCGGCGGCTCGCTGATCTACGCCAACGTGCTGCTGCGCAAGGACGAGAAGTGGTTCGTGCACGAGGAGCCGGTGACCGGCGGCGGGTACGAGTCCTGGCCCCTGACCCGTGCAGACCTCGACCCGCACTACGACCGGGTCGAGCAGCTGCTGGGAGCCACGCCGTACCCGTACGGCGACACGACGGCGAAGACGGCGGCAGTCCGTGACAGCGCCGCGCGGCTCGGGCTGGACTGGCAGCTGCCGCCGCTCGCCGTGACGTTCGCAGGCGGCCCCGGCGAGCCCGCGGTGCCGGGCGCCCCGATCGCAGCGGCGCCGTACGGCAACCTGCACGGCCGGCCGCGGTCGACCTGCCGGCTGTGCGGCGAGTGCGACATCGGCTGCAACGACGGCGCGAAGAACACCCTCGACCACACCTACCTGTCGGCCGCCACCCATCACGGGGCGGACGTGCGCACCCGCGTGCGAGGTCCGCGGGTTCGGGCCGCTCGACGGCGGCGCCTACGAGGTGCGCTACGTCGTGCACGACCCCGCCGACGAAGGGCGCCGGACGCGCACCAGCGCCAAGCCGCTGCACCGGATCACGTGCGAGCGGCTGGTGCTGTCCGCCGGGACGTTCGGCTCGACGTACCTCCTGCTGCGCAGCCGCAGTGCCTTCCCCGGCCTCAGCCGGACCCTCGGCACGAGGTTCAGCGGCAACGGGGACCTGCTCGGGTTCCTGCTCGACGCCACCGACCCGGGGGAAGCGGGTGGCCGCCGGAGCATCGAGGGCAGCCGCGGGCCGGTCATCACCAGCGCGATCCGAGTGGCGGACGCCGCCGACGGTGACGGCTCGACGGGCCGCGGCTACTACGTCGAGGACGCCGGCTACCCGGGCTTCGCCGACTGGCTGGTCGAGACCAGCCAGCTGCCCGGACAGCTGCGGCGGACGGCCCGGTTCGCCCGAGCCAGGCTGCGCCGGCGGCTCGGCGGGTCGCCGAAGACCGGCCTGTCGGCGGACCTCAGCGCGCTCATCGGCCCGGGCACCCTGTCGCACGGGTCGCTGCCCCTGCTCGGCATGGGACGCGACGTCCCGGACGGGGTGATGCGGCTGCACAAAGGACACCTCGAGGTCGACTGGACCACGACCACGTCGGACGCCTACTTCCGGCGGGTGCGCGGCACGATGCGCGACCTCGCGGAGGACCTCGGTGCCCGCTTCGAGGACAACCCGCTGTGGTGGACCCACCGGGTCGTCACCGTGCACCCGCTCGGCGGTGCACCGATGGGACGGCACGTCGCCGAGGGTG
Source organism: uncultured Actinomycetota bacterium (assembly GCA_963746175.1). Classification (GTDB taxonomy): domain Bacteria; phylum Actinomycetota; class Actinomycetes; order JACCUZ01; family JACCUZ01; genus CAVVAH01. The sequence continues at coordinate 621,222 of CAVVAH010000004.1, forward strand.
TGTGCGATGCGAACGGCGAGGTCTTCGGCTTCCCCGGCCTGCACGTGCTCGACGGGTCGTCGCTCCCCGGACCGGTCGGCGCCAACCCGTCGCTGACGATCGCCGCCGTCGCCGACCGCGCCTGCGACAGCATCCCGGGACCGTCGGCGCGGCGCGCGCGTCGGCCCGCGCCCGAGGTCATCACGCTGCCCGAGCAGGGCAGGTCGGTCGTCACGCCGAACGGCTCGGGCGCCGGTCCACTGGTCGACGCGACGAGCCTGTCGTTCACCGAGGAGATGAAGGGCTTCGTCGCGCTCGACTACGACGACCCGGTCACCGGCGAACGGCTCGGTCGCCAGCTCGATCAGCGGCTGATGTTCCACCTCACGATCACGGCCGACGACGTCGACCGCTTCGTCGTCGACCCGGCTCACCTCGGCACGGCCACCGGGTACGTCGAGTGCGACCTGCTCGGCGGGCACCTCCCGGTGCTGCGGGGCTGGTTCAACCTCTTCACGCGGGACGCCGACCCCGCGCGACGGCGGATGCTCTACCGGCTGCACCTCGCCGACGCGGGCGGCAACCCGCTGACCCTGGTCGGCCACAAGGACGTCCACGACGACCCCGGGCTCGACGTCTGGCGCGACACCTCGACGCTCTACGTGCGCCTGCACGCCGGGCACGTCCCGCCCGGTGCCGACGACGACGGACTGGTGGTCGCAGCCGGCGTCATCACGATCCACCTGCCCGACTTCGTGCGGCAGCTGACGACGTTCCGCACCGAGGGACCGCAGCCGGCGCACGCGATGGAGCGGTTCGGCCGGCTGTTCCTCGGCGAGCTGTGGGACGTCTACGGCCCGACGTTCGCAGGCGGCCGGCGGTGACGGCACCCGTCCCGAGCCGGCCGCGCCGGCGGCCGGCGACGCTCGCCGACCTGCCGTTCCCGCGGCACGAGTCGGTGCGCTGGTTCAGTCCCGGCATGCTGGTGGAGACCGCGAAGCTGGTCGCCCTGTCGTCCGTCTTCGGCTCGTACGCCGACAAGCGGGAGGTCCAGGCCACGGCGGCCACGCCGGTGTTCCACGACCACTCGGCCGGTGAGGAGACGTGGGTCGACTACGTCAGCGACGTCGGCGACGGGTTCGACGCGACGTACTCCGTCGCCTACCTGCTCGCGCAGCCGAAGCTGGACGTGCCGGGTGACAGACCGGGCGAAGAGGTGCCTACGACCCGTGGGTCCGTGCTCGTCATGGGCGGCGACGAGGTCTACCCGACCGCGTCGGCCAAGGGCTACGAGGAGAAGACGAAGGGGCCGTACAACGCCGCCCTCCCGCACTCGGACGACCCGCCCGCACTGTTCGCGATCCCCGGCAACCACGACTGGTACGACGGGCTGACGTCGTTCCTGCGCTTCTTCTGCCAGGGCGGGTGGGTCGGCGGCTGGCGTACCGAGCAGCGGCGCAGCTACTTCGCGGTGAAGCTGCCGCAGCGCTGGTGGCTGCTCGGCATCGACATCCAGTTCGACACCTACATCGACGCGCCGCAGATCGAGTACTTCCGGGCGGTCGCCGCGCAGATCGCGGACGGCGACGGCATCGTGCTGTGCACGGCGAAGCCGAGCTGGGTCGACGGCGGGGTCGAGGGCAGCGACGCCTACGCCACCCTCGACTACTTCGTGACCGTGGTCCTCGGGAAGCAGCCGCAGCAGGTGCGGCTCATGCTCGCCGGCGACTCGCACCACTACGCCCGGTACGCCGAGAGGGGCGGCGACCGCACCCTGGTCACGTGCGGCGGGGGCGGGGCTTACCTGTCCGCGACGCACCCGCCGGGGCAGGACCTGACGCTGCCGCCGGCGTCGCTGCACGCGGACCGGGTCGACCCGGCGCCCGCGACGACCTTCCGCCCGGTCACCACCTACCCGTCCCCCGCCGAGTCGCGGCGCACCGCGCTGCGGGTGCTGGACCGGCTGCCGCGGCGCAACCCGCAGTTCGTGGCCCTCATGGCGGTCTTCCAGGTCGCCCTCGCGCACCTGCTGGTGACCAGCCTGCCGCGGCTGTCCGGCACGTCGCTGGCGCGCACGTGGGACCGGCTGGAGCCGGGCTGGTCGACCCTCGCCGTCTTCCGGCACCCCGTGGTCCTCGTGGTGACCGCGCTCGCGGTCGTCGGTGCCGCCGCGTTCGCGGGTCGTGACAAGCCCTACGCGCGGTTGGTCGGCGCGGTGCACGGGCTGGCACACCTGGGTCTCGCGCTGCTGCTCGTCTGGGCCGCCGCGACCCTGCCGCTGCCCGAGTCGTGGCCGGCCTGGGCGGCGTTCTGGTCGCGTCTCGCCCTCACCGGGCTCGCCGGCGGAGCGGCGGCGACGCTGCTCGTCGGCGCGTACCTGTATCTCGCGAGCCGCGTCGGCCTCCATCTCAACGAGGTCTTCAGCGCGCAGTCCATCGAGGACCGCAAGTGCTTCCTGCGGATCCACGTGCGCACCGACGGTGCGCTCGTGCTGCACCCGGTGGCCGTCCCGGCGGTCGCCCGGTCCTGGCACGTGCCGCCGACCGGCGCGGACGGCGACCCCTGGGTCGAGCCGGACACCCCGATCGCGACCCGGCTCGTCGAGCCGCCGGTCGTCGTCCGGCGGGCGGTGACGACATGACGGTCACGGCTCCCACGCGGCCCACGACACGTGCCGACCACCGCACCGAGGTGGTCCCGCTCACGGCACTCGACGGCCGGCCCCTCACCCTCGTCCACGTGCAGGGCCGGCACGCGCCCACCCGCGGGCCGGTCCTCGTCGTCCACGGAGCCGGGGTGCGCGCCGAGCTGTTCCGGCCGCCGCTGGCCCGCACGTTCGTCGACGCGCTGCTGGACGAGGGCTGGGACGTCTGGCTGCTCAACTGGCGCGCGTCCATCGACCTCGACCCGGTGCCGTGGACGCTCGACGAGGCGGCGGCGTACGACCACCCGGCCGCCGTCCGGCACGTCCTGGCGGCGACCGGCGCCGAGCGGCTCAAGGCGGTCGTGCACTGCCAGGGGTCCACGTCGTTCACCATGTCGGCCATCGCCGGGCTGCTCCCGGAGGTCGACACCGTCGTCAGCAACGCGGTGTCGCTGCACCCGGTGGTGCCGAGGTTCTCGACGTTCAAGATCGGCCGGGTCTCGCCGCTCGTCGCCCGGGTCCTGCCGCACGTCTCGCCCGCCTGGGGCGACAAGCCGGCCGGTGTGCTGTCCCGCGCGCTCGTGCTGGTCGTGCGCGCCACTCATCACGAGTGCCACAACACGGTCTGCAAGATGGTGAGCTTCACGTACGGCACGGGCTGGCCGGCGCTGTGGTCGCACGCGAACCTCGACGACGCGACCCATGACTGGATCCGCGGCGAGTTCGCCGAGGTGCCGTTCACGTTCTTCCACCAGATGGACCGCAGCATCAGGGCCGGTCACCTCGTCCCCGTCAGCCGGGCGACCGGGCTGCCCCCGTCGTACGTCAGCGGGGCACCGGCGACCGACGCGCGTTTCGTCTTCCTCGCCGGCGAGGACAACCACTGCTTCCTGCCGGAGAGCCAGCAGCGCTCGTTCGACTTCTTCGCGCGGCACCGCCCGGGGCGGGACTCCCTGCACCGGCTGCGCGGCTACGGCCACCTCGACGTCTTCCTCGGGAAGAACGCGGCACAGGACACCTACCCGCTCGTCCTCGAGGAGCTGGCCCGATGACGTCCGGTCCCCTGCTGCCGCTGGCCCGCGCCGTGCTGTCCGCCGCGCCGTCGGCGCTCCCGCGACGGCAGCGCCGGCTCGCCGGCCGGCACGCGCTGGTCGACGGGATCCCGTTCACCCTGCCCGTGGACTCGGCGCAGACGCCGGCACTGATGGCGGCGTTCCCCGTCGACGCGGCGGGCGCTGCGCGACTGCTGCCCGGCGGTGAGCTGCACCCGGTGCGGCTGCCCGGCGGCAGGGCGCTGCTCGTGGTGACCGTCGTCAACTACCAGGTCACCGACATCGGCCGGTACGTCGAGTACTCGCTCGCCCTCGCCTGCACCTTCGGGCCGCGAGCGGCGCCGCCGCTGCTGCCCGGGCTGCTGCGCGGTCACTACGGCACCGGGCAGTTCGTCCTCGACCTCCCGGTGAGCAGCGAGATCTCGGTGAAGGGCGGCAAGGGCATCTGGGGGATGCCCAAGCACCAGGCCAACCTCGACTTCACCATCACGCCGACAGAGGTGACGAGCCAGTACGACGTCGACGGGGAGCTCGGAGCGCTCATCGAGATCGACCGGCCGCCGTCGACCGCGCTGCCGCTCGACATCGGAGCCGTGAACTACTGCGTGTTCCGCGGCATGGTGATGCGGTCGTCGATCTACTTCCGCGGTGCGGCGGACGTGGCCTTGGGCCGCCGGGCCCGTGCCCGCCTCACCCTCGGGGACGCCCCGCAGGTCGCACCGCTGCGCGACCTCGACATCGCACCGGACCCGGTGTTCACGGCGTTCTTCCCGGACACCCACGGTGTCCTCGACGACCACTTCGAGTGCTGGTTCCTCACCAGCGACGAGCCGGTCGGCACTCCGACCGAGGGCCTCGAGTCGGTCATCGACCTCGGCCGCTCCGAGGCGTGGCTGGACCCGCCCAAGGTCCGCGTGGGGTGAGCGGGGATGAAGGCCTGGCTGCTGCTCGCGAACGCGCTGTACTTCCTCTTCGGCGCGAGCATGTACATGGGCACGATGTGGGTGCTGCGGTTCTTCCTCTACCCGACGTGGCGCAGCTTGACGCCGGACAACGTCGGCCAGCACTTCGGGACCCCGACGATCCTCGCGACGAAGTTCTTCACCGTCGTCGTGCCCCCGATGTTCCTGTCCGGGATCGTGCTCGTGGTCTCCGAGTGGGGTGACCGGCTGGTGTGGCTCGGCGCCGCCTGCCTGGTCGGGACCGTGGTGCTCACCTACGTCGGGCAGCAGATCATCATCCCGGTCAACAAGAAGATCCGCGGTGGCGAGTTCGACGGCCCGGCCGGGTTGACGCCGCTGCTCATGCGCTGGATGCAGCTGAACAACATCCGGTTCGTCGCCTCCACCCTCACCTGGATCGCGATCGTCTGGTACCTCGCGGCCAAGCCCGACCTGCTGGACGCGCTGCGATGAGCGGGCTGGACGCCATGCGCGCCGACCGGCTGCGGGCCGTGGTGGCGGCGGTCGCGGCGCTGACGGTGCTCTCCGGGCTCGGGCAGCTCGTCCTGCCGGGCGTCGTGCTCGACGCCCTCGGCGCGGAGTCGACGCCGACGTCCCGGCACTTCTTCGCGATCGTCGGCATGTTCATGGCAGTCGTCGGCGGCGTGACCCTCCAGGCGCTGCTCGCAGCGGACCCGCCGTCGTACGTCGTGCTGTGGTGCGCCGTGCAGAAGGCGGGCGCCGTCGTCGCCGTGACCGTGGGCGTCACTCGCGACCTCTTCGCCGGCATCGCCCTGCTGGTGGCCGGGTTCGACCTGCTGTCGGCGCTGCTCGCGGGGCTGCTCTGGCACCGGATGCAGGCCCGCGCCGGCGTGGCCCGGGAGCGAGTGCCGGCATGAGACGGTCACTCGTCCTCGCCGGCGGTGGGATGCGCGTCGCCTGGCAGACCGGCGTCGTCCAGGCCCTCACCGAGCACGAGCTGTCGTTCGACCACGTCGACGGCACCTCCGGCGGGATCATGACGACGGGGATGCTGCTCTCGGGGCTCGAGCCCCGTGACATGGCGGCGCGGTGGGCCGACCTCGACGTCCGCGACTTCACCTCGGCGCTGCCGCTCACCGACTACCTGCGCGGGCCGTGGGCGCTTCCCGCGGCGGGCGACGCGGACGGGTTGCTGCAGAAGGTGTTCCCGCACCTCGGCATCGACTGCGCGACGATCCGTGAGTCGTCGGTCGAGGGCACCTTCAACGTCGTCGACTTCGTCACGAAGAGCTGCGTCGCCGTCCCGAACACCGACGTCGACCCCGAGCTGCTGGCCGCCGGGATGTCGCTGCCGCTGGCCATGCCGCCGCTGCGCCGCGACGGCAGGGTCTGGACCGACGCGGTGTGGGTCAAGGACGCCAACGTGACCGAGGCGCTGCGCCGCGGTGCCGACGAGGTGTGGCTGGTCTGGTGCATCGGCAACTCGCCGTACTGGGGCGACGGGCCGCTCGAGCAGTACGTGCACATGATCGAGATGAGCGCGAACGGCGCGTTGTTCGCCGAGCTCGACGCCGCCCGCCGGGCCGGGCGCGACTTCCGGCTGCACGTCGTCCGGCCACGGCACCCGCTGCCGCTGGACACCGAGCTCTACGCCGGGCGGATCAGTGCCGCGACCCTGGTCGACACCGGCTACCGCGACGCCTGGGAGTACCTCGACGGGATGGCGCCGGACGGTCTGCCGCACGACGCCACCTGCACCGCGATGACCGAGCCGCCGCTGGGCGTCCGGCTGACGGAGCGGCTGCGCGGCCGGCTCCAGGACGCGGACCTGACCCTGTCCGTCACCACCGAGCTGGCCCTCGAGAAACGGCCGACGGGACCGACCCGCGTGGTCGGCCACGTCGACCACGACCCGTGGGGTGGCCGGGTGCCGCTCGCCGACGGCCGGGTCGAGGTCGACGGTGCCGAGGTGGTGCACCGCGGCCGGTTCCGGGTCGGGGGCCGGTGGCTCGAGCTGGCGGCCCGGCGCGAGCTGACGGACGACGAGGGCCTGGACGCGTGGGCCGACGTCAGCACGGTCGAGCTGCGCACCGGCGACGGGACGGAGACGACGCTGCGTCTCGGGCCGCTCGACGCCGCCCGGGCGCTGGCCTCGGTGGAACCGGTCGGCGCGCACGGTGCGCTCGACCGCGCCGGCGCGCTGGCCCGGCTGGGCCGGACCGGGCTGCGCCGGGTCCTCACGACGTACGGCAGCTGAAGGAGGGGGAGATGGACGGGACAGGCAAGAAGAGGCACCGCCGGGCACACGTCACACCCGTGGTGGTGGGCGTCCAGGTGCTGGAGACCCGGCTCGACGTGGCCCTCGCGCAGGGCCTGGGGCCGGACCAACGGGCCGCCGCCGACGGCGTGCGGCGGCTGCTGCGCAAGGCGGAGGACGCCGCGTACGGCAACGACCCCAAGGTCGGGTGGTTCGGACGCTGGTGGCGCGGGACCCTCGTCGAGGTCTCGTTCCAGAACCTGCACGCCGCGCGGGCCCAGATGGTCGACGTCTACGCCGACGAGGAGGTCGCTGCCGAGATCCCGGCGGCGCTGGCGCGGTCGCAGCAGGCGCTGCACGCAGACGACCCGCGGCGGCTGGCCGGTGAGGCGTTGACGCGGATGGCGCTCGGCCAGCAGCGGGCCTTCCTCCGGCGCGCCATCGAGGACTCGTACGACGCAATGGACCGCCAGCACGAGCGGCTGCGCAGCTTCCGCAACATCATCCTCATCGCGGCGCTGTGCATCGGCGTCCTCGTCAGCGCCACGATCCTCGTGGTGCGCGCCAACCCGACGTACATCCCGTTGTGCTTCGCGGCCGACGGCCAGACGATCGAGGGGGCGCGGTTCAACTGCCCGACGGGGACGAGCGTGCTGACCAACCACGGCAGCGACATCCTCGTCGTGGCGCTGCTCGGGCTGCTGGGCGGTGCCCTGGCCGCGGCCGTGTCCATCCGCAACCTGCGGGGCACCTCGACGCCGTACGACGTGCCGGTCGCACTCGCGCTGCTCAAGGTGCCGCTCGGCGCGTTCACCGCGATCGTCGGGCTGGTGGCGCTGCAGGGAAGCTTCGTCCCCGGCCTGTCGGCGCTGGACTCGCAGCAGCAGATCCTGGCGTACGCCCTCGTGCTCGGCTACGCCCAGCAGGTGTTCACGTACTCCCTGGACCGCAGGGCGCAGTCGCTGCTCGACGGCCTGCCCTCGAAAGACCCGACCGTCACTCCGACGCGTGTCGACGTGAAGCCGGTCGTCCCCGTGCAGGACATCGGGCCCGGTCCGGGCGACGGGTTGGTCGACGTACCCGTCCAGGGCCCACCGCCGGCGGCCGAGGAGATCGACCTCCGTGACGACCTCGTCGTGCAGCCGGCCCCGCCGGACGTGGACGACGTCGTCCAGGACGACGACAGCCGCCCGATGCCCAACGTCCCGGCAGGAGACCACCGCTGATGCGCACCTACGCCCAGGCCAAGGAGTTCGCCCAGCAGCAGCACCGCAGCGGGTCGAGCTCGTGGCACAACCTCTGCCAGATGTTCTCCCGGCAGTGCGTCGGAGCCTCCCCCTTCGGGGCGTCGGCGCGGGAGGCCTTCAACGCCACGCCGGCCGAGAACCGGCACCAGTCCAGCCCGCCGCCTCCGGGGGCCATCGCGTACTACGGGTTCGCCGACCACGGGGCGGGCCACGCGGTCTTCGCCGTGCACGGCGGGTTCGTGTGGTCCAACGACATACTGCGGGCCGGTCAGATCGACCGCGTCCGGTGGGACGTCTTCCCGGGGAAGTGGAAGCTGCCCTACCGCGGCTGGATCTCGGCCACGCCGACCGGCGACGAGCTGCCGGTGCAGCGGCAGCCCGAGCGCAACGACGTCCCCGGCTACCGCCAGGGCCGCAAGGTCTACGCCAGCAAGATGCAGCTGGCGCAGGACGACTCGGACAGCGTCTGGAACCTCCAGGTGGCGCTGCTGGCTCGCGGCTTCGAGTTCGAGGACGGGCCCACCGGCTACTACGGGCGGCACACCCGCCGCGGTGTGGCCGCGTTCCAGCGCCGCTGCGGCTGGGAGGGCAAGGACGCCGACGGCATCGCGGGTGCGCAGACGATCGCCCGGCTCGGCCTCGTCTGGGTCGACGGGTGAGCCAGTCGGTCGACGTCCGCGACGCCGCGCTCGCCGAGCAGGAGCGGCTGCGGACGTCGGCCCGCGGCTGGCACGGCGTGCAGCTGGCGGTGCTCGGGTTCATCGGCCTGTGCGGCGCGCTGCACGACGCCGCGGGGGCACCGGGTCCGGAGTGGGTGCAGCGGCTGGCCGCCGTCATGGTCCTGGTGGCGCTCGCGCTGGCGTGCGTCGCCACGGCGCTGGTCGCCGGTGAGGCGTGGCCGGTCCGGTCCGGGGCGGACGGCGGCTCGCGGCACCCGGTCGGCCACCTCCGGCTCGGCATCGCGCTGACGTTCGTCGCCGTCGGGCTCGCCGCGCTCGCGACCAGCTCGTCGTGGTGGCCCGCAAGCGACGACGACACCCGTCTCGTCACCGTGTCGACCGACCAGGGCACGTTCTGCGGGCGGCTGCTCGACTCCGCTGACGGCACCGTGGTGGTCGACGTGTCCGGCCAGCGCGTCGCCGTACCGCTCGGACGGGTCAGCGGGCTGGCGCCGGCGAGCGCCTGCGGCTGACGACCGCCGCGGCGTCAACCGAGGCCGAGCGCCCGCGCCCGCACGAAGGGCAGGCCGAGCAGGCCGACCGCGCACAGGAGGAGGAACGCCGCGGTGGCGTGGTCCACCAGGCCACCGACCACCACGGCCATGACGAGGCCGCCGAGGTTCCCGGCCAGCCAGAGCAGCGCTGTCGCACTGGCGACCGGGACCTCGGCGCCGGCGGAGGCGCCGGCCCGCCGCTCGCACAGCGCGAGCAACCACGGGAGGGCGGTCAGCAACGCGAACGTCGCGACCACGGTCCCGGCGGCCGCCAACGGGACACCGTCCGCCACGGCCAGCAGGGCACATCCGGCGACCGCGGCCAGCAGCGTGAGGCGGAGCAGTGCCACCTCGGCGCCGCGGTCCTCGAGGAGGGCGGCAACGACCACCGACCCCACCGCGCCGATCGCGACCGCTGCCGTGACGGTCCAGCCGGCGGCGGTCTCGGAGACCCCGTGCGGCTCGAGCAGCGCCTGCAGCCAGGTGATCAGGGCGATGAAGACACCGAAGCCCAGGAAGGCGAGCAGGGCGATCCGCCGGAGGACCGGGTCGGTCCACACCGCCCGCAGGTCGCCCGGCTCGGTCGACTCCACCGCGACCGGCGACGGCGCGCGACGTCGTACGACGAGGAAGGCTGCCACGGCGACGACACCGATGACGGCCTCCCAGCGGACCAGGTCGACCAGCCGTTCTCCGCCGGCCAGCGACCCGGCACCGAGTGCCGCCACCAGGCCGAGGAACAGGCCGCCCGATCCGACGGCGATCCCCGTCGGCCGCGAGCGCTCGGGCAGTACCTCGACCACGCCGGTGATGGCGTTGAGCACGAAGGGCTGTGCGACCGCGACGAGCAGCTGGCCGGCCAGGGCCCAGCCGAACGAGTCGCCACCGAGCCGGACGACCCCGCCGGCCGCGGTGAGCGCGGCCCCGAGGCCCAGCGACAGCGACGGGTGGCGATCGAGGGCCAGCCCGGCCGGGACGGCGAGCAGGACGTAGAGCAGCGGAAAGACGTTGGCCAGCCAGCCGATCGCCGTGACGGAGACGTCGTAGTGCCGGGCGGCAGCCGTCGTGATCGGGGCGTACGTCAGCCAGAGCAGCTGCGAGGCGCCGGCCACCCCGGCGTACGTGACGACCAGCGGCCAGCCACCTCGCGCCGGCCGCGCCGCGTCGTCCACGGCGTGACCCTAGGGCAGCGGGGCGGTCAGCCGGTCGCGCGCACCTCGTCGGCCGCGCGCGGTGTCAGCAGGAGGACCGGGATGACCCGGTCGGTCTTGAGCTGGTAGCCGGCGTAGTCGGGCCACGCCGCCACGGCCCGCTGCCACCAAACGTCGCGCTCGGCGCCGTGCAGCTCCCGGGCGGTGTAGTCGCGGCGCACCGGCCCGTCCTGCAGCTCGACGTGCGCGTGCGCGACCAGGTTGTGGTACCAGACCGGGTGCTCCGGGGCCCCGCCCTGGGAGGCCACGACCGCGTACTCGCCGTCGTGCTCCACCCGCATCAGCGGGCTCTTGCGCAGCTTGCCGCTGCGCGCACCGACCGAGGTGAGCAGGACGATCGGCTTGCCGCGCAACGTGTTCGCCTCGGCGCCGCCGCTACGTTCGAACGTCTCGGCCTGCTTGCGGGCCCAGCCGGACGGGCTCGGCGCGTACTCGCCGGTGAGAGGCATGCGGTTTCTCCTCGTCGCTCGCGTGCAGGGGTCGTCACGTGATGACGGCTCGGCCCACCTACCCCGCACAACGTCCGGCTCCCCTCGATTTCTGCCCCGGCCGGCCTCCGGTCGCTTGCTCTAGTTCCCGACCTCACGCTGAGAGCCCTACGAACCTGAACGACGGATCAACGGGCGCTTGACCGCTGCTGGTGGTCGGATCCGCAGATCGTTCCGTCGTTCGGGGACCTTCTAGACTGGCCACGCGAAGGCGGCCGGACGATGGACTGCCGCCCTCCGTGCCGGAGTGGCGCAGTGGTAGCGCAACCGCCTTGTAAGCGGTAGGTCGTCGGTTCGAACCCGACCTCCGGCTCACGACCGGTCGGCGTGCCAGGAGGATGCCTTGTCGCTGGCTCAGCCGGGGGCGTCGCCCGCGTCGATCTGCTGCGCCAGGTAGCCCTCGACGCCGAGCAGGCGGATCGCATCGAGCTGGCTCTCGAACCAGTCGGCGTGCCGCTCCTCGTCGCGGACCATCTCCTCGAAGACCTGGGCCGAGCCGTGGTCGCCGAGGTCGCGGGCCTCCTGCGCGCCGGCGTTGAACTGGGCGACCGCGCCGCGCTCGCTCTCGACCGCGAGCCGCAGCATCTCCTCGGGGGACTCGCCCACCTGGATGTTGAGCAGCCGCTGCACGTTGGGGTGCCCGTCGAACATGAGGATCCGGTTGATCAGGGCGTCGGCGTCCTTCATCTCGTCGATGGACAGGTCGTAGAAGACCTTGCCCAGCTTGGCGAGCCCCCAGTTGTCGAGCATCCGGGCGTGCAGGAAGTAGGTGTTCGTGACCGTGAGCTCGAGGGTCAGCGCCTCGTTGAACAGCTCCACGACCCGGGGACTAACCGGCCGCAACGCCCACCTCCACGCTCGGGACCTCGGCGGCCCCATGCTGGCAGATGAGGTTGCGCACGGCGAAGACGCACGAGCCGCACTCCCGGCCGGCGCCGGTGGCCCGGCAGACCTGCGCCACCGTGCGCGCACCCGCCTCGACGGCGGTGGCGACGGCGCGGTCGCTCACGACGGCGCAGTGGCAGAAGATCACGGCAGGCTCCGGGGCGGGTCGGGCGAAGGTTAGGTAAGGCTTACCTCGGATGATGGCACGCCGCGCGGCCCCGGCGCCAACCGGCCACCACCACACCGCGCCGTCGTGCCACCGCGAGCGTCGCGCGGTCGGGGGTGCGGTCAGGAGCGGGTGGCGAGGGCGCGGCCGACGGCGCGGGCGTCCAGCCCGATCTCGCGCAGCAGCCCGGACAGCTCGGCGCGGATCCCGACGAAGTGCAGGCCGCGGGCGGTGGGCAGGTCGTCGGCCCCGTGCACGCGGGGTACGCCGCGGGGGTCCAGCACACCGAGGTGCCCGACCAGCGGCTCGAGACCGGTCGTGAAGCCGGTGGCCGCGATGACGGCGTCCGGCTCGACGGTGCTGCCGTCGGCCAGGTGCACCCGCGGCCCGTCGACCGACTCGGTGGCCGCGACCACCCGCACCCGGCCGGACTGCACCGCGTCGACGATGCCGGTGTCGAGGATCGGCACCGTCCCGGTCGCGCGGAACTGCGTGTACGGGTTGTTGGTCCGCGGCAGCCCCTGCGCCGTCAGGTCCGGCACGGTGAGCCGTCGCATCCCTGACGCGAGCGGGTCCATCACCGGCGCGGGCAACCGCTTCAGTGCGACGCCGAACACCTGGCTCGGGATCCCGAACCGGTCGCGCCGCACGATGTTCGGCGGCGTCCGCACCGACAGCGTCACCGTCGCCCCGGCACCGAGCAGGTCCAGCGCGATCTCGGTGGCGGAGTTGCCGGCGCCGACGACGAGGACGTCCTTCCCGGCGAACGACGAGGGCTCGCGGTAGTCGGCGGAGTGCCGCAGGTCGCCGGTGAACGTCTCGACACCGGGCCACTGCGGCCGGCGCGGCGTGTGGCTGTAGCCGGTGGTCATGACGACCCGGCGCGCGGGCCGGTCACCGCGGTCGGTGCGGACCAGCCAGCCGGCGCCGGGCTCGGAGCTGCGGTCGACCCGGGCCACCTCGACGCCGAGCTCCGGCTGCAGCCGGTGCACGTCGGCGTACGCCGACAGGTACCGCACCAGATCGTCGCGGGCTACCCACCGGCCGTACTCACGCGGGATCTTCAGTCCCGGCAGCGCCGACAGCCAGCGGACGGTGTGCAGGTGCAGGCTGTCGTAGCGCGCCGCCCACGAGGCACCGACCTGATGCGCTCGCTCAAGCAGCACCACCGGCTGTCCGGCCCGCCCGAACGCGGCAGAGGTGGCCAGGCCGGCGGGTCCGGCTCCGACGACGACAGTCGGGGCGTCAGCAGCGGGCACGGCCGACACCGTACGACGTCCTAGGGGCGCCGATTCGTGGGCGGCCCGACAAATCGCGCCCACCCGTCCGCTAACGCACTGCTAACGGCATAGGACATCGGCCACACGGGACGCAGGATCGACAGCGACACCACGTCGCCACAACACGGAGGACCCCATGCGCCGCACCCTCACCGCCGCTGCCCTCAGCACCGCGCTGCTCGTCGCGGGTGCGCCGCTCGCCACCCCGGCGGCCGCCAAGGGTGGCAACGACGACCGCATCATCCGCACCGGGTCGTGCAGCGGCTCGGCCGACTGGAAGCTGAAGGCCAAGTCGGACGACGGCCGCCTCGAGGTCGAGTGGGAGGTCGACTCGAACCGGTCCGGTCAGACCTGGCGGGTCCGGGTCCGCGACAACGGCGTCCTCGTCGTCAAGACGCGCGCGACCACGGGGGGCGCCAGCGGCTCTTTCAGCGTCGAGCGCCTGATCGGCAACCGGGCCGGCGGCGACAGCATCGTCGCCCGCTCGCGCGACCTGTCCAGCGGCCAGCTCTGCGTCGGCCGACTGACCTTCTAGGGCTCAGTCCTCGCTGCCGTCGGCGGCGGACTCGGGCGGGGCGAACACCACGGCCACCTCGAGGTCCTCGCTGATGTCGACGAACCGGTGCCCGGCCCGTCGCGGCACGAACGCGACGGAGCCGGGCGCCACCGGCGTCCGGTTCCCCTCCACGTCGAGGACAGCCGCGCCGGCGGTGACCACGTAGACCTCGTCCTCGCGGTGCGGTGACTGGTCGTCGGCGCCGCCGGCGGCGATCCGGTAGACCCCGGACGACAGGGCCTGCGACCGGACCCACTCGGTCCACCGTCCCGGCGCGACCTCGTCGCGCGCGAGCACGACCGGCTCGGTCCGCTGTGGCGACCGGCCGTGCGTCGGCCAGAACGGCCACTCCTCGAACCGCAGCGCCCGGCCCGAGCCGTCGGCCGCGAAGCGCACCACCCACAGGTCGAGGTACTCCTGCACGACCGGCTCCCCGTAGCGGACGAGCACCTTCGCGACACCGGTGCCGCCGGCGGCCGCGACCGGCTCCGCCGACATCGTGAAGACCTCGTCCGGGCCGCCCCGCTCCTCTTCCCAGAACGCGCGGATCGCGTCGAGACCGACCACCGGCTCGTGGTACGGCGTCGCGAGGTACTCGGCGTCCTCGGCGAACAGGTCCGGCAGCAGGTCGGTGCCCGGCGCGCGCCACGCCTGCTCGTAGCGGGCGACCCAGGCCATCAGTGCCTCGTCGTCGATCGCGGTCATCAGCCCCACCTCGTCAGCTCGGCCACGCGCGGCGGGTCGGCACCGGGTCGCGAGCACGTGATGGCCGAGACCTCGATGCACTGGTCGACGAGGGCGCCGACCTCGTCGGCCGTCATGCCTCGCAGCGCCGCGCGGTGCTCGGCACCCAGCAGCCCCCGACGAGCCAGGCCGGCGAGCAGCGCGGCCATGAACGAGTCGCCCGCGCCGACGGTGTCGGCGACGTCGACGGCCATGCCGGGGCGGCTGAGCGGTCCGGCGGACGAACCGGCGGCGACCGCGCCGTCACCGCCTCGGGTGATGACGACCAGCGCCGGCCCGCGCGACAGCCATTCCGCGGCCACCTCCGCCGGCGTACGCCCGGGCTCCAGCCAGGCGACGTCCTCGTCGCTGGCCTTGACGACGTCGACGACTCCGAGCAGCTCGTGCACCACCGCGAGGACCTCTTCGCGCGGACCCATGAGCAGGTGCCGGACGTTCGGGTCGAACGAGACGGTGGCGTCGGCGGCCGCCCGCGCCGCGAGCCGCCGCAGGACCGCACCGCCCGGCGGGGTGGTGACGGCGAGCGAGCCCACGTGCAGCGCGTCGACCCCGTCGACGGCGTCGGCCACCTCGTCGTCGGTCCACTGCCAGTCGGAGGTCCCGTCGACCCGGAAGTCGTACGCGGCGGAGCCGTCCGGCTGCAGAACCACGATCGCCAGCGACGACGGCTCGGCGGCGTGCACCGCGTGCGAGAGGTCGACACCGTTGCCCTCGAGGTGGGCGCGCAGCCGCCGGCCGAGCACGTCGTCGGAGAGCCGCGCGAGCATCCGGGCCCGGACGTCGAGCCGCGCGAGACCGACCGCCACGTTGCCCGGGCTGCCGCCCGGCGCCGCCTTGAACACTCCCTCGCCGTCGGCGGGGACCAGGTCGGTGATGACCTCGCCGGCGACGGCGACGGTGGGGCTCACACGGGGAAACTACCGCCCCTAGGATCGCGCGTGATGCCCGTCCCGACCTCCGGTCCTGGGTCCACGGACCGCGCCCGCGCGGTGCTCGCCGCGCTGCTCCCCGACGTCCGGACCCGGGCGGTCGCCGGGCTCGGCGAGGTGGAGGGCGAGGGCCTCATCGCCCGACTGGAGCAGCACCACCTCGACCTGGTCGGCCCGCTCGACCGGGTGTACGGCGCCGACCTCGACATCGACGACCTCACCGAGCTCGTCGGCGAGCTGGTGGGGCTCGCCGTCGAAGCCGCGCTGGTGCGGCCGACCGGACTGCGCGCGCTCGACCGGCGCCGCGAGGTCGACCCCGGCTGGTTCCAGCGGGCCCGGATGGTCGGCTACGTGGCGTACGTCGACCGGTTCGCCGGCGACCTGGCCGGCGTCCGCGACCGGCTCGACTACCTCGCCGAGCTGGGCGTCACGTACCTGCACCTGATGCCGCTGCTCGCACCCCGCGAAGGTGACAACGACGGTGGCTACGCGGTCGTCGACTACGACGCCGTCGACCCGCGGCTCGGGACGATGGACGACCTCGAGGGGCTCGCCGGGGACCTGCACGCACGGGGGATGTCCTTGTGCGTCGACCTCGTGCTCAACCACACCGCCGCTGAGCACCCGTGGGCCGGGGCCGCGGCGGCCGGTGACCCGACGTACCGCGGCTACTACCTCGTCTTCCCCGACCGCGAGCTGCCTGACCGGTACGAGCGGACGCTGCCGGAGGTGTTCCCCGACCAGGCTCCCGGCAGCTTCACCCACGTGGAGGGCGTCGGCTGGGTGTGGACGACGTTCAACACGTTCCAGTGGGACCTGGACTGGACCAACCCCGCGGTGTTCGCCGAGATGCTCGCGACGATGCTGCGGCTGGCCAACCACGGCGTCGACGTGCTGCGGCTGGACGCCGCGCCGTTCCTGTGGAAGCGGGAGGGCACCGACTGCCAGAACCAGCCGGAGGTGCACCTCGTCCTGCAGGCCATGCGCGGCCTGGTGACGGTCGGCACCCCCGGTGTGGCGTTCAAGGCCGAGGCGATCGTCGCACCGCAGCAGCTGGTGCAGTACCTGGGCGGGCACGACCACTTCCGGCCGGAGTGCGACCTGGCGTACCACAACCAGCTCATGGTCCTGCTGTGGTCGACCCTCGCGACGCGCGACGTGCGGCTGGCCCGCACGGCCCTGTCGCGGATGCGGCCGGCACCGAGCAGCACCGCGTGGGTGACGTACCTCCGCTGCCACGACGACATCGGCTGGGCGGTCTCCGACGAGGACGCCCGCGCCGTCGGGCTCGACCCGCACGCGCACCGCACGTTCCTGTCCGACTTCTACGCCGGTCTGCACCCGGGGTCGTTCGCGCGCGGCGCCGTCTTCCAGGCCAACCCGCGTACCGGCGACCGCCGCATCTCCGGCAGTGCAGCGTCGTTGGTGGGGCTCCAAGCGGCACTCGCCGACGGCGACGACCTGCAGACGCAGATCGCCGTCGACCGGCTGCTGATGCTGTACGGGCTGGTCTACGCCTTCGGCGGCGTCCCACTGCTCTACATGGGCGACGAGCTCGGCCAGCGCAACGACCCGCTGTGGGCGGACGACCCGGCGCACGCCGGCGACAACCGGTGGCTGCACCGGCCTCCGATGGACTGGGCTGCCGCTGACCGCCGTACCGACCCGACGACGGTCGCCGGCAGGGTGTTCGCCGGCCTGCGGGAGCTCGGGCGCACCCGCGCCGGTCTGATCCATCTGCGTGCGGGCGGTCGTACCGAGGTCCCCGACGTGGGTGACAACCGTGTGCTCGCCGTGGTGCGCCAGCACCCGCGCAGCCGTCGGCTGGTGGCGCTCGCGGCGTTCAGCGACGACGAGGTACGGCTGTCGCGGCACGCGGTGCAGGCGGGCTTCAGCGGCGCGCCCGCCCACCTCGCGCTGGCGTCGCGCGGTGTCGAGCTGACCGACCACGAGCTGGTGCTGCCGCCGTGGTCCTCCGCCTGGCTCGTCGAGGACTGACCCTCCCTGGGCACTCAGCCCGGTGGTGGGGCGGTCGTACACCGGACGACCAGCCGGGTCGGCACGGTGATCGTCGGCGGCGTCGGCGGGTCGTCGAAGTCGTCGTCGAGCGCCTCGAGCAGCAGCCGGGCCGCGAGCTGACCCTGCTCGCGCACCGGCTGCGCGACCGTGGTGAGCTCGAAGAACTCCGCCATCTCGTGGTCGTCGATGCCGATGACCGAGACGTCCTCCGGGACGCGCAGACCGGCCTCGCGCACGGCGTGCACCGCGCCGACCGCCATCTCGTCCGACGCCGCGAAGACCGCGGTCGGCCGCGGCTGCGCGTCGAGGAGGAGCCGGGTGGCGGCCAGTCCGCCGCGGACGGTGAAGTCGCCGACCACCTCCATCGACGGCTCGACGACGAGGCCGGCGTCGGCCATCGCGGAGCGGTAGCCGTTGAGCCGGTCCAGCGGAGCAGCGAAGTCCAGCTGCTCCTCCATCGAGCCGCCCACGTAGCCGATCCGGCGGTGGCCGAGCTCGACGAGGTGCCGGACGGCGATGCGGGCCGTCTCGACGTCGTCGATGCGCACGCTGGACCAGCCCTCGACGGTCGCGCCGACGACCGCGACCGGCCGGTCGAGCTTCGCCAGCGCAGCGACCTCCTCGTCGGTCGGGTTCAGGCTGAGCACCAGCACGGCGTCGACCCGCTTGCGCAGGAGGTGGGTTCGGAACACGCGGTGCCGCGCCGCCTTGTCCCCCGCGAGGTTGTAGAGCAGCAGGTCGTAGCCGGCCTCGCGCAGCAGCTCCTCGGCGCCCTGGATCACCGAGCCGTAGAACCACCGCGTGACGAACGGGACGATCACGCCGACCGCGCGGGTCTGGCCGCTGGCCAGGCTCGCGGCGTGTGGCGACGCGACGTAGTCGAGCCGCGCGGCGACCTGCAGCACCTTCACCCGGGTCTCGTCCGACACCCGCGGGAGCCCCCGCAGGGCCCGCGACACGGTGGCAGTGGACACCCCGACCTCGCGCGCGACGTCCTTGATGCTCGTCATCCGGGCGCACTCGTCCCGGCGGCTGCCGCGGTCGTACCGTGACCTCCATGACCAGCCAGAGCAGCCACCTGCCCGACGGCACGCGCCTCGTCTACGGCACCGCGACGGCGTCGTACCAGGTGGAGGGCTCGACGACGGCCGACGGCCGTGGGCCCTCGATCTGGGACACGTTCACGGCGAAGCCCGGCACCATCAAGGACGCCAGCGACGGCGCAGTGGCCTGTGCGTCGTACGAACGCCTCGACGAGGACCTCGAGCTGCTGGCCGGCCTGGGCGTCGCGTACTACCGGTTCTCGGTCGCCTGGCCGCGCGTGCAGCCGACCGGCAGCGGCGCGGTCGAGCCGCGCGGTCTGGCCTACTACGACCGGCTGGTCGACGGCCTGCTGTCGCGCGGCATCGCACCGATGGCCACGCTGTACCACTGGGACCTGCCGCAGCCGCTCGAGGACGCCGGCGGCTGGCCGGAGCGGGCGACCGCCGAGCGGTTCGCCGACTACGCCGCTATCGCGCACGAGCACCTGGGCGACCGGGTCGGCGTGTGGACCACGCACAACGAGCCGTGGTGCGCGGCGTACCTCGGGTACGCCGCCGGCGTGCATGCACCGGGGCGGCGCGAGCCGGCCGCCGCCCACCGCGCCGCCCACCACCTGCTCCTCGGCCACGGACTGGCCGCGGGCCGGCTGCACGAGGCCGGCGCGGACACCGTGGGCATCGTGCTCAACCTGACCCCGGTGTGGCCGGAGCGCCCCGAGGCGGCCGAGGCCGCCGACGGTGTCGACGCGATCCACAACCGGGTCTGGCTCGGTCCGCTCGTGGACGGCGCCTACGACGAGCGGCTGCGCGCCCTTGCTCCGCCGCTCGACGACAGCGACGTCGTGCGCGACGGCGACCTCGCCCTCGTGCAGGGCTCGGCCGACTACCTCGGCGTCAACTACTACACACCGGCCCGCATCGACGTCGGTGACGACGCCGGGAGCGGCGCGGTCAGCCAGGACGCCTCGGCGTACCCGGGCGTGACCGGCCTGCGGTTCGCGCCGCGCGAGCCGCGCACCGCGATGGGCTGGGAGGTCGAGCCGCGCGGGCTCGAGGAGCTGCTGGTCAGCATCCACGAGCGCACCCACCTCCCTCTCGTCGTCGCGGAGAACGGGTCCGCCTACGACGATGACGTCCGCGCCCCCGACGGTTCGGTCGACGACCAGGACCGCATCGCCTACCTCCGCGACCACGTCGCCGCTGTCGAGCGGGCCAGGACGGCGGGGGCCGACGTGCGGGCCTACGTCGCCTGGACCCTGCTCGACAACTTCGAGTGGGCGGAGGGCTACACCAAGAAGTTCGGGCTGGTCGAGGTGTCGCCCGCCGACCCGACCCGGACTCCCAAGGCTTCCTACCGCTGGTACTCCGATCTCGTGCACGCCGGCGCCCCCACCGACGGTGTTGGCTAGCCCTTGACGCTGCCCGCGAGAAGTCCGCGGACGAAGTAGCGCTGCAGGCTGAGGAACACGATCAGCGGCACGATCAGCGACACGAACGCACCGGCGGACAACAGGTGCCAGGCCTGGTCCTTGGTGCCGGACAGCTCGGCAAGGCGGACCGTCAGCGGGGACGTGTCCGGATTGCCTCCGGCGAACACGAGCGCGACCAGCAGGTCGTTCCACACCCAGAGGAACTGGAAGATGCCGAACGCCGCGATGGCCGGCGTCATGAGCGGCAGCATCACCCGGGTGAAGATCTTCACGTGCCCGGCGCCGTCGACGCGGGCCGCCTCGATCAGCTCCGCCGGGATCTCCTTCATGAAGTTGTGCAGCAGGAAGATCGCCAGCGGCAGCGCGAAGATCGAGTGCGACAGCCAGATCGTGTAGAAGCCGCCGCCCGGGGCGTCCGAGCCGGCCAGGCTCGGCAGGCCGAACGGCGGGTTCACGTACTTCGTCAGCAGCGGGATCATCGTCACCTGGATCGGCACGATCTGCATGGCGAAGACGGCGACGAACAGCATGTCGCGGCCGGGGAACTTCATCCAGGCGAACGCGTACGCCGCCAGGGTTGCCAGGGTGATCGGGATGATCACCGACGGGATAGTGATGACGATGGAGTTGACGAAGTAGGTCGCTAGCTTGGTGTCACTGCCGTTCAGCACGGCGTCGTAGTTGTCCAGGGTGAAGCTCGGGTTGGTGAAGGCGTGCCACCAGCCCGTGGACTTCACGTCGTTCTCGGGGCGGAACGACGAGATGAGCAGGCCGGCGGTCGGGATGGTCCAGAGGAACGCGATGATGCCGGCGGCGAGCGAGGCCCACGGTGAGGTGAGCTTCTTGTGCGCGTCGTCCGCGGCGAGAGCCACCGACGGCGCGGTGGTCGGGACCTCGGGGGTCGTGGTCGTCATCGGGCCTCCAACCTGCGCATCTGACGGACGTTGTAGACGACGATCGGGATCACCAGGACGAAGAGCAGCGACGCCAGAGCCGCACCCAGACCGGTGTTGAAGGCCCGGAAGCTCTGTGTGTAGAACTCGTTGGCAAGGACGCTGGTGTTGAAGTTGCCACCCGTCGCCGTGCGCACGATGTCGAAGACCTTCAGCGTGGTGATGCTGATGGTGGTGAGCACGACGATCAGCGACGGCCGGATGCTGGGCACCGTGATGTAGCGGAACATCCGCCAACCGCTGACGCCGTCGAGCCGGGCTGCCTCGACGATGTCGTCGGGGATCGCCTTGATCGACGCCGAGAGCACCGTCATCGCGAAGCCGGCCTGTACCCAGACCATGATCACGATCAGGAAGAGGGTGTTGGCGGGGTCGTTGAGCAGGAAGCGATAGGTGTCGAGCCCGAGGGTCTTGAGGATCTGGTTGAGCAGGCCGATCTGCTGGTTCTCGGAGGCCCGGTAGTCGTACACGAACTTCCAGATGATGGAAGCTCCGACGAGCGAGATGGCCATCGGCAGGAAGATCAGAGCCTTCGCGAGCTTCTCGATCCTTGCCCGGTCGATGAGGACGGCGTAGATGAGGCCGATGGCGGTGGCCGCGATCGGCGTGACGATCACCCAGAACGCCGTGTTGCGCAGAACGGTGAGCTGGTCGGAGCTGGTGAAGATCGTCTTGTAGTTGTCGAAGCCCACGAAGTTCTGGCCGCCGGCGTCCTTGAAGGACTGGTAGACGGTCTTGATCGCGGGATACAAGAGGCCGAAGGCGATCATCACGGTCGCCGGCAGCAGGAAGGCGATGGTCTGGAGCACCTCGCCGCGGCGGCTGCGCACCCGGTCCGCGAGGAAGAGCACGACACCCATCACGGCCACGAAGGCGAAGATGGCGATGAACATCTGAAGGAACTTGGAGCCTGACGACATCCGGCGTGCCTCCTCGAGACGGAGCGTGGATCCGGTGCATCGGCGGGCCGCCCCAGCCCGGGGCGCCCGCCCGGCGCAGGGGGTGCAGCCCGAGGAACGGGGCACGCACCCCCTGCGTCAGGGGTCAGTCCTTGCTGTGCTGCGGGGTGCCGCGGTGGCGGCGTCCCCTCAGGTTGTGGTGCTCAGGACGCCGGCCAGGAGCTCTCGATCTTGTCGAGGGCGCTCTTGGTGCTCTCGCCGGTGATCCAGGCGGTCATCTCCTTCCAGAACGACCCGGAGCCGACGGCCCCTGGCATCTGGTCGGAGCCGTCGAAGCGGAACACTGCGTTGGGGTCCTGGAACGTCTCCGCCGACAGCTTGTCGATCGGGCTGACGAGGTTGTTGACGTCGAGACCCTTGTTGGCGCTGACCCAGCCACCGGTGGGGGTGGCCTTGGCCTTCTCGTTGGCCCACACGTCCGAGGACAGGTAGGTCTGGAAGGCCTGGACCTCGGCGCTGTCGTTGAACGCGGCGATGAACTCGCCACCACCGAGAACCGGCTTGCCGTTGTCCTCGTTGGTCGTCGGGAGGTAGAAGGCGAAGATGTCGCCGCCCTCCTCGACCTTGGTGCCCTTGGGCCAGAAGTTCGCGTAGAAGCTCGCCTGGCGGTGCATGGCGCACTCCCCGCTCGCGACCGGCAGTCCACCGTCCTGGAACGTGGTGGTGGCAATCGACTTCACGTCGCCGATGCCGGCGTTGACGTACTTGTCGTTCTTCAGGATGCTGCCGACGCGGTCGAGGGACTCCCCGACCTTCGGGTCGTTGAACGGCACCTCGTGCTTGACCCACTGGTCGTAGAAGTCCGGACCCTGGTCACGCAGGATCGCGTCCTCCAGCCAGTCGGTCACCGGCCAGCCGGTGGCCTCGCCGGAGCCGATGCCGGCGCACCAGGGCTTCATGCCCGTGGCGGCGATCTTGTCGGACAGCGCGGTCATCTCGTCCCACGTGGTCGGGACGGTCCAGCCCTTCTCCTGGAAGAGCTTCGGCGAGTACCAGACGAAGGACTTCACGTTCGCACCCAGCGGTGCGGCGTAGAACTTGCCGTCGACGGTGCCGTAAGCCTTCCAGTCCTCGCCCCACCACTTGTCGACGTTGTCCGCCGTGGCCTTGGGGGCTTCCTTCACCTTGCCGGTCTGCGTGACCAGGGTGTTGAGCAGGCCGGGCTGCGGCACGATCGCGATGTCCGGCGGGTTGCCGGACTTGACGCGGACGACCAGCTGGGCCTCGAACTCCTTGGAGCCCTCGTACTTCACCGTCGCGCCCGTGCACGACTCGAAGAGCTTGTAGGAGTCCTTCTGGGTCTGGTCCTCCGGGGCGACGATCGAGGTGTACACCGACACCTCCTTGCCGGACAGGTCACCGAACTGCGTCAGCTGCGCGCACTCCGGCTTGCCCTTGCCCGGCGACGTCCCGCCGGCGGATGCTGTTCCGCCGCCGCCACTGCTGCCACCACAGGCAGCCAGGGCGAGGCTTGCACCCAGAACGACGGCGAACGCGGATGCACCGCGACGTGCCTTCGTTGATCGCATGCGCACTGCTCCCTCTACTCGCACCAAAGCCGGTCCGGACACCGCACGGCAGGGCTGGCGGGTCCGCGTCCCGGGTAACCCGATGTAAACGTTTACGCAACTGCACGGCAACTGGTGCAGCGGTAACGATCAGATAACGGACCGTCGATGGACACAGCATGGACAGGGCCGACCGCGGGCATTACGGTCACGGTGCGTCACGTGCTTTGCGTGACCTGCATCACAGGCGCAGAGCACCGCGACGCGCCACGTCCCTCTACTCGGATCGTCCGGCACGTTCCTGCCGGTGAAGGGAGTCATCACATGGCCACCGTGACCTTCGACAAGGCCACCCGTCTGTTCCCCGGGTCGGAGCGCCCCGCAGTCGACGCGCTCGACATCGAGATCGGCGACGGCGAGTTCCTCGTCCTCGTCGGCCCCTCCGGCTGCGGCAAGTCCACCTCGCTCCGGATGCTCGCCGGCCTGGAGGACGTCAACGGCGGTGCGATCCGCATCGGCGACCGTGACGTCACCAACCTGGCACCCAAGGATCGCGACATCGCGATGGTGTTCCAGAACTACGCCCTCTACCCGCACATGAGCGTCGCCGACAACATGGGCTTCGCCCTGAAGATCGCCGGTGAGCCCAAGGACAAGATCGCCGAGCGGGTGAAGGAAGCCGCGAAGATCCTCGACCTCGAGCAGTACCTCGACCGCAAGCCGAAGGCCCTGTCGGGTGGCCAGCGCCAGCGCGTGGCCATGGGCCGGGCGATCGTGCGCTCGCCGCAGGTCTTCCTCATGGACGAGCCGCTGTCCAACCTGGACGCGAAGCTCCGCGTCCAGACCCGCAGCCAGATCGCGGCGCTGCAGCGCCGGCTCGGTGTCACCACCGTCTACGTGACCCACGACCAGGTCGAGGCCATGACGATGGGTGACCGCGTCGCGGTGCTCAAGGACGGTGTCCTCCAGCAGGTCGACACCCCGCGCAACATGTACGACAACCCGAAGAACGTCTTCGTCGCCGGCTTCATCGGCTCCCCCGCGATGAACCTCCTGACGGTGCCGGTCGAGGGCGACTCGGTGAAGTTCGGCGACGGCCACATCCAGGTGCCGCGCGAGACCGTCGAGGCAGCCGCGGGCGAGCGCAAGGTCACCATCGGGGTCCGCCCCGAGGACATGGAGCTCGTGTCGGCCGGCCAGGGCCTCAGCACGGTCATCAACCTCGTCGAGGAGCTCGGCGCCGACGCGTACGTGTACGGCACCGCGGACGTCAACGGGCAGGACCTCGACGTGATCGCCCGGGTCGACGGCCGCAAGCCGCCGGAGAAGGGCGAGACCGTCGCCTTCGCTCCCAAGGCGGGGCACCTGCACCTCTTCTCGACCACCAGCGGTGACCGGCTGCCCACCTGATCCGTCGTACGACCCGCCGAGGGCGCGTCTCCCGTGTCACGGGCGGCGCGCCCTCGTCGTCGTCCGGCACGATGGGGCCCATGGCCCTCCAGCTGCTGGCAGCGCCGAGCGACCCGGCCCTGCTCGACCTGCCGTGGGACACCCCGCTGGAGGAGTGGCCGGCCGACCAGCTCGTCGCGCTGCCGCGCGGCCTGTCCCGCCACGTCGTGCGGTTCGTGCGCATCGGCGAGGCGGTGTTCGCCGTCAAGGAGATCGCCGAGAAGGCAGCCCTGCGCGAGTACGGCCTGCTACGCCAGCTGGAGCGCCGCGAGATGCCGGCCGTCGAGGCGGTGGCCGTCGTGTCGGGCCGTGAGGACGTCGACGGCCACCCGCTGGACCCGGCCCTCATCACCCGGCACCTGCAGTTCTCGCTGCCGTACCGCGCGCTGTTCTCCAGCACCCTGCGACCCGACACCGCGATGCGGCTGCTCGACGCGCTCGCGGCGCTGCTCGTCCGGCTGCACACCGCCGGCTTCTACTGGGGCGACTGCTCGTTCTCCAACACCCTGTTCCGCCGAGACGCCGGTGCGTTCGCGGCGTACCTCGTCGACGCCGAGACCGGCGAGCTGCACGGCAGCCTCAGTCCCGGCCAGCGCACCTACGACGTCGACCTCGCGCGCACCAACATCGCCGGCGAGCTGCTCGACCTCGACGCCGGCGGCCTCATGCACGAGTCGCTCGACCCGGTCGACATCGCGGACAAGGTCGTCGAGCGCTACAACGACCTGTGGCAGGAGCTGCTCGGCGCGGAGACGTTCGACACCGGCGAGCGCTACCGGATCGACCAGCGGATCCGGCGGCTCAACGACCTCGGCTTCGACGTCGCCGAGCTCAACATCATCACCGACATCGACGGCCGCACCGTGCAGCTCGAGCCGAAGGTGGTCGACGCCGGCCACCACAGCAGACGACTGCTCCGCCTCACCGGGCTCGACGTCGAGGAGAACCAGGCCCGTCGGCTGCTCAACGACCTCGACGCGTACCGCGCGGCGAAGAACGTGCAGAGCGAGTCCGAGGAGATCGTCGCGCACCGCTGGCTGGCCGACTCGTTCGAGCCGGTCGTGCGGTCGGTGCCCAAGGACCTGCGGGGCAAGCTGGAGCCGGCCGAGATCTTCCACGAGGTCCTCGAGCACCGCTGGTTCCTGTCCGAGCGCGAGGGTCGCGACGTCGGCCTGCTGCCGGCGGCCGCGTCGTACGTCGCCGACGTGCTCACGCACAAGCCTGACGAGCAGGCGGTGCTGGGCTCCCGGATCGGGTCGCCCACGGTCGAGTCGCCCTACGACCGGACCGACGACGACGAGTAGCGGTCACGAGACCTGCATGATCCACACCGGATCCGTGCGCATTTTCCGCACCGATCCGGTGTGGATCATGGGAGAGGTGCAGCGTCACGCGCGACGGCGGCGGGACACCTCGTACAGCGCGATGCCGGTCGCGACGCCGGCGTTGAGGGACTCGGCTGCCGAGGTGATGGGGATGCCCGCGACCTGGTCGCAGGTCTCGCGCACCAGCCGGGACAAGCCCTTGCCCTCCGAGCCGACGACGAGGACGAGCGGGTCGGTCGCGACCCGCACGTCGGCGAGGTCCAGCGGTGCCTCGCCGTCGAGCCCGACGACGTAGAGACCCGCAGCCTTGTACGCCTCGAGCGCGCGGGTGAGGTTGGTGGCGCGGGCCACCGGGACCCGGGCGGCGGCACCGGCCGACACCTTCCACGCGGTCGCGGTGACGCCGGCCGCACGACGGGTCGGCACCACGACGCCGTGCGCGCCGAACGCCGCGGCCGACCGCAGCACCGCGCCGAGGTTGCGCGGGTCGGTGACGCCGTCGAGCGCGACGATGAGCGCCGGCTCGCCGGACTCGTCGGCGCGGGCGAGCAGGTCGTCGGGGTGCGCGTACTCGTACGCCGGCACCTGCAGGGCGAGGCCCTGATGGTGGTCGCCGGCGACCCGGTCGAGCTCGGTGCGCGAGGCCTCCATCAGCGGGATGCCCTGGTTGCCGGCGAGCTTCATCGACTCGCGCACCCGGTCGTCGGAGTCGATCCGCTCCGCGACCCACAGCGCCGTCGCCGGCACCGAGGCACGCAGCGCCTCGACGACCGGGTTGCGCCCCGCGACCCACTCCGGACCGCCACTGGTGTCGCGGACCTTGCGGTTCGCCCCTTGCCGTGAGCCGCCGGGGCGGGGGCCGGAGCGACCGCCCGGGGCAGCGGCGCGCTTGGCCGCCGACCGCGCCTTGCGGTGCGCGGGATGGCTGGGGCGGTCGGTCGCCTTGGGGGTCGGACCCTTGCCCTTCAGCTGCTTGCGCCGCTGGGAGCCGGACCCGACGGTCTGGCCCTTCTTGGACCCCGGGTTGCGCTTGGCGCCCCGGCGCTCGCTGTTGCCGGCCATGGTCAGCTTCCCTCTTCCGCGAGCGTCCAGCGTGGGCCGGACGGTGTGTCCTCGACGACCACGCCGGCCGAGGTCAGCGCGTCGCGGACCCGGTCGGCCGCGGCCCAGTCCTTGCGAGCGCGCGCCTCGGCGCGCTCCTGCAGCGCGACCTGCACGAGGGCGTCGACGACCCCGTGCAGGTCGGAGGACGGGCCGGCACCCGCGCGCGCGGTCCAGGTCGGCGAGAACGGGTCGAGGCCCAGCACGTCGAGCATCGCCCGGACGGACAGCCAGCTGCCGCGCAGCTCGTCGGACGGACCGTCGGCCAGCAGCTTGTTGCCCTCCCGCAGCACGCCCTGCAGCGCCGCGAGCGCCGCGGGCACCCCCAGGTCGTCGTCCATCGCGTCGACGAACTCGGCGCACATCATGCCGCCGGCGGCCGCGGCGCCACCCGGCGCCGACTCGCCGAGCACCTCGGCGGCCCGGCGTACGAACCCCTCGATCCGCCGGAAGCCTGCGGCAGCCTCGTCGAGCGCCTCGAAGGAGAACTCCACGACCGACCGGTAGTGCGACGCGACGAGGTAGTAGCGCAGCTCGATCGGCCGGACCCGCTTCACGACCTCGGAGACGAGCATCGTGTTGCCGACCGACTTGCTCATCTTCGAGCCGCCGAGGTTGAGCATCGCGTTGTGCATCCACCAGCGGGCGAACGGCCGGCCGGCCGCCGTGGACTGGGCCAGCTCGTTCTCGTGGTGCGGGAAGCGCAGGTCCAGCCCGCCGCCGTGGATGTCGAACTCCGGGCCGAGGTACTTGCCGACCATCGCCGAGCACTCGAGGTGCCAGCCCGGGCGGCCGCGGCCCCACGGCGTCGGCCAGGAGGCGGTCTCCGGCTCACCCTTCTTGTGGCCCTTCCAGAGCGCGAAGTCGCGCGGGTCCCGCTTGCCGCGCGGGTCCGCGTCCTCCGCGGCGCTCATGTCGTCGATCCTCTGGTTCGACAACCGGCCGTAGTCCGGCCAGGACCGCACGTCGAAGTAGACGTCGCCGGACCCGTCGTCGGCGGGGTAGGCGTGCCCGAGCGTGACGAGCTCGGTCATCAGCTCGACCATCTCGGTGATGTGGCCGGTCGCCCGCGGCTCGTAGGTCGGTGGCACGCAGCCCAGGACGTCGTACGCCGCGTGCAGCGCGCGCTCGTTGGCGTACGCCAGGGCGAACCAGTCGGTGCCGGCCTCGTCGGCCTTGACGAGGATCTTGTCGTCGATGTCGGTGACGTTGGCGACGATGCTGACCTCGAGGCCGGACCGCTCCAGCCAGCGCCGCAGGACGTCGAAGACGACCTCCTTGCGGATGTGCCCGATGTGCGGCGCACCCTGCACGGTGAGCCCGCAGTGGTAGATGCCGACCTTGCCCTCGACCAGCGGCACGAAGTCGCGGACCGACCTCGTGGCGGTGTCGTACAGGCGCAGGCTCATGGGGGGCAAGGTTACTGGCGCACGACGAGCGCGGTCGCCACCGCGGCGACGCCCTCCCCGCGCCCGGTGAGGCCCAGCCCGTCGGTCGTCGTCGCCGAGACCGACACCGGCGCCCCGACCGCGTCGGTCAGCACCGCCTCCGCCTCGGCCCGCCGCAACGCGACCTTGGGCCGGTTGCCGATCACCTGCACCGAGACGTTGCCGATCGCGTAACCCGCCGCCCGTACCCGCCGGGCCACCTCGGCGAGAAGGGTCGCCCCGGACGCCCCGGACCACTGCGGCTCGCCGGTGCCGAAGACCGCGCCGAGGTCGCCGAGCCCGGCGGCGGCCAGCAGCGCGTCGCAGGCGGCGTGCGCCGCGACGTCGCCGTCGCTGTGCCCCACGCAGCCGGCGGGCTCGTCCGGGAAGTGCAGCCCAGCGAGGTGCATCGGGCGACCCGGCTCGAGCGGGTGCACGTCGACGCCCGTCCCGACCCTCGGCAGCGGCGTCGAACCGTCGTCAGCCACGGTCGGCCTCCCGTCGCGCCAGCACGGCCTCGGCCAGCAGCAGGTCCAGCGGCCGGGTCACCTTGAACGCCTCGTCGGCGCCCGGCACCACGAGCACCTCGCCGCCGTGCCGCTCGACGTGGCCGGCGTCATCGGTGGCCTCGCCGCGGTCGGGGTGCCCGTAGGCCAGGTCCAGCACGTCGCGCCGGAAGCCCTGCGGGGTCTGCACGGCCCGCAGCAGCCGCCGGTCGACGGTGGCGACGACCTCCTCGTGCCGGTCGACCTGCTTGACGGTGTCGGCGACCGGCAGCCCTGGCACGACGGCCTCGGCGCCGGCCTCGACGGCGGCCACCACCGCGTCGACCAGCGCGGCAGGGACGAGCGGCCGGGCGGCGTCGTGCACCAGCACCACCTGCACGGACCGCGGCAGCACCGCCAGGGCGCAGCGCACCGACTCGCTGCGGGTCTGGCCCCCGTCGACGACGAGCAGGTCTGCGCCGTCGTGGGCCCCGGCCAGCAGAGCCTCGACCTCGGCGACCTGCCCGACCGGAGCCGCGACGACCACGAGCCCGACGGCGCTGGCGGCCAGCGTGCGCACCGAGTGGCAGAGCATCGGCTCCCCGCCGAGGAGGTGGAGGGCCTTGGCCGTGCCCCCGCCGAGGCGCTCACCGCTCCCGGCGGCCGGGACGACCGCCGCCACGACCGGCTCGGCGCCCCCGCTCACAGCGGCTCGGCCACCGGCTTCGTGAACACCATCCGGCCGTTGGCGGTGGTGAGCACGCTGGTGACCCGTAGCGAGACCTCGCCGCCGATCCCGTCGCGGGACCGCTCGGCGACCACCATCGTCCCGTCGTCGAGGTAGCCGACGGCCTGTCCGGGCTCCTTGCCGGTCTTGAGCAGCAGCACGTTGATCTCGTCGCCCGCGCTGACCGGTGGCCGCAACGCGAGCGCCAGCGCGTGCAGGTTCATCACCCGGACACCGGCCAGCCCGGCGACCTTGGCCAGGTTGGTGTCGAGCGTGAGCAGCACGGCCCCGCTGTCGAGGCAGATCCGGACCAGCTTGGCGTCGACCTCCGGGACCCCCGGGACCTCGGTGTCCAGCACCTCGACCTGGACCGACGGCTCGCGACGCAGCGTCTCCAGAACCTCGAGCCCGCGACGGCCCTTGGCCCGACGGACGTCGTCCCCGGCGTCGGCCAGCCCCTGGAGCTCGGCCAGGACGGGCGCGGGGACCAGCATCTCGCCGTGCAGGAAGCCGGCCCGTACGACGTCGACGATGCGTCCGTCGATGGCCACCGAGGTGTCGATGACGCGCGGCAGCGAGGCGGCGGCGACCGGCCGCTCGGCCATCCCGACCCGGCCACCGAAGATGCCGAGGACCGACTCGCGCTTCGCCGTACCGACCCGGTAGCCCAGCGCGCCGAGCGCGATCAGGGCGAACACGAAGATCGGGAACGTCAGCAGCGGCCGGCCGAGCAGCAGCACCGGCCAGGTCACGCCTGCCGCGACCAGGACGCCGACGACGGCGCCCATCACACCGGCGACGATCTGCTCCGCGGAGGTGCTGCGCAGCCCGACCTCGGTCTGCCGGACGACGGCGATCGTGCCCCGTCCCACGACGCCGCCGAGAACGTAGCCCAGCGCCGACCCGAGGACGATGCCGAGGCCGACCACGGTGAAGGCGCCCAGCACCTTGTCCCCGGAGTCGTCGACCGCGTCGGCGACGTAGTAGCCCACCCCGGCGAAGAAGACGACCACGCACAGCCGCAGCAGCTCGACGACCGCGCTCGGCACGCGGCGCAGACGGGGCGCCATCACCCCAGAGACCCTAGTGGGCGCGGGTCGGGCACCCGAGCCCCGACCGCTCTCCGTGATCCACAGCGGATCGGTGGGACTTCTTCCAGCGGATCCGCTGTGGATCATGCCCGGATCCGCTGTGGATCACCGGGGAGGTGTCGTGGGAAACGACTCGCGCCGCCGTCCCCGGGGGGGCGGCGGCGCGGGTGCGTGCGGCGGGACTGCTAGGAGGCGAGCACCTCGTCGAGGATGGCCTCGGCCTTGTCCTCGTTGGTGTGCTCGGCGAGCGCGAGCTCGCTGACGAGGATCTGGCGGGCCTTGGCGAGCATGCGCTTCTCGCCGGCCGAGAGGCCGCGGTCCTTGTCGCGGCGCCACAGGTCGCGGACGACCTCGGCGACCTTGATCACGTCGCCGGAGGCGAGCTTCTCGAGGTTCGCCTTGTAACGGCGCGACCAGTTGGTGGGCTCCTCGGTGTGCGGCGCGCGGAGCACCTCGAACACCTTGTCGAGACCCTCCTGGCCGACGACGTCACGGACGCCCACCAGGTCGCAGTTCTCGGCCGGAACCCGGACGGTCAGGTCGCCCTGGGCGACCTTGAGGACCAGGTAGAGCTTGTCTTCACCCTTGATCGTGCGGGTCTCGATGGACTCGATGAGCGCTGCCCCGTGGTGCGGGTAGACCACCGTCTCGCCGACCTTGAACGTCATATGTGTCAGACCCCTTTCGTGACCCCCAGAATAACACGGTGACGGGCGTCACTTCCCGCGATCTTGAACCCGTTTGCGCAGGTCAGGGGCTTGACAGAGAGGGCGTCGCCATGCTTCCCAGGGCACTCCTGGGTGCGACCCACCCGTTGCCCAGCCTCGCCGTGACCGCTCTCGCGACCTCGGTCGCGGCGGCCGCCGGGCGGTCCGCCGGGGGGTGCGCCCTGGTCGCGGCGGCGGTGCTGACGGGGCAGCTGTCGATCGGCTGGCTGAACGACCTGCTCGACCGCGACCACGACCGTGCTGCCGGCCGGCGCGACAAGCCGCTGGCCACCGGAGGGGTGTCACCACGTCAGGTGGCCACCGCCTGCGCCCTCGCGGTCACGGCCTGCGTCCCGCTGTCGCTGGCCAGCGGCTGGCGGGCCGGGATGGTGCACCTGGTCGCGGTGGCCGGCGGCTGGGCGTACGACCTGGGGCTGAAGCGGACGGTGCTGTCCTGGCTGCCGTACGCCGTGAGCTTCGGGCTGCTGACGGCGTTCATCACGCTCGGGCTGCCCGGGCACCCGGCGCCGCCGTGGTGGCTGGTGTCCGGGGGCGCCCTGCTCGGCACCGGCGCGCACTTCCTCAACGTCGTCCCGGACGTCGACGACGACCTCGCCGCGGGGATCCGGGGGCTGCCGCAGCGGCTGGGCGCCCTACGGTCCGCCGTGGCTGGCTCCGTGCTGCTCGCGGCGGCGGTCGTCGTGGTCACCGTCGGCCCCGGGCGGCCGCCGTGGTGGGCCTGGGCCGGGCTGGTGGCGGCGTGCGGCTCGGCCGCCGCGGCGGGCGTGGTCGGTGCCGCCGGTACCGCCGGTACCGCCGGTACCGCACGTCGTACGCCGTTCCTGCTCGCCGTCGTCACCGCCGCGGTGGCGGTCGCGCTGCTCGTGGCCCGCGCTCCCCAGCTCGGCTGACCAGTCGCTACTCTTCCGGCCGTGGAGCGCACCCGCCGGAACCGAGCCCTCGCCGCCGTCACGGCGGCCCTCTCCGCCGCGCTGCTGACCGGCTGCGCGTCGGGCTTCGACGCGACGTCGATCAAGCCGTACGCGCCCAGCGACGGCATCCTGGCCAACTCCGGCGACCTGCGGATCCTCAACATCCTGGTGGTCTCGACGGGTGCGAACGGCGTCGTCAGCGGCAGCATCGTCAACCGCGGGACGTCGAAGGACGCGCTCACGGACCTGACGAGCCCGGACGGCACCGTCGACCTGACCGGCAGCGGCAAGATCCCGCCCAAGGGCGCGACCCGGCTGGGCGCCGACACCGCGACGTCGGCCACCATCTCGGGCCTCACCAGGCTGCCCGGCGAGACGATCACGCTGAAGCTCACGTTCCAGCGGGCCGACCCGGTGACGATCCGCACGGTGATCGTCCCCGCGAGCGGTGACTACGCGTCGATCACGCCCGCCCCCACCGCCGAGGCCGAGTAGGAGCGCGACCACTCCTGCATGATCACCGCAGGTCTTTGCCGGTGATCATGCAGCTCTGGACGGCGGTCAGGGCTCGAACTTGTAGCCCAGCCCCCGCACCGTGACGATGTGCTGCGGCGCGCCGGGATCCGGCTCCACCTTGGCCCGCAGCCGCTTGACGTGCACGTCGAGCGTCTTGGTGTCGCCGACGTAGTCCGAGCCCCAGACCCGGTCGATGAGCTGACCGCGGGTGAGCACCCGGCCGGCGTTGCGCAGCAGCAGCTCGAGCAGCTCGAACTCCTTCAACGGCATGCTCACCGCCTCGCCACGGACGCTGACGACGTGCCGGTCCACGTCCATCCGCACCGGGCCGGCCTCGACGGTCGCCGGCACCAGCTCGTCGGTCTCGCCACGGCGGCGCAGCACCGCGCGGATCCGCGCCACCAGCTCGCGCGCCGAGTAGGGCTTGGTCACGTAGTCGTCGGCGCCGAGCTCCAGCCCGACCACCTTGTCGACCTCGCCGTCCTTCGCGGTGAGCATGATGACCGGCACCGGCCCCTTGGCCCGCAGGGCGCGGAACACCTCGGTGCCCGGCAGGCCCGGCAGCATCAGGTCGAGCAGCACCAGGTCGGCGCCGTGCCGGTCGAACTGCTCGACGGCGCTGGGTCCGCTGTCGGCCAGCTCGACCTCGAAGCCCTCCCGCCGCAGCATGTACGACAGGGCGTCGCGGAAGGACTCCTCGTCCTCCACGACCAGGATCCGTGTCATGTCCGTCCCTCCGACGTCACCGACGTCCTTCCGTCCCGGCTGCGACAGGTAGCCGCAGCGTGAAGGTGGAGCCGGTTCCCTCCGCGCTCCACACCGTGGCCTCGCCGCCGTGTCCGGCAGCGACGTGCTTGACGATCGACAGCCCGAGTCCCGTGCCGCCGGTGTCCCGGGAGCGCGCGCTGTCGACCCGGTAGAACCGCTCGAAGATGCGGTCCCGCTCGGCCTCGGCGATGCCCGGCCCCTCGTCGGTGACCGACAGCTCCGCGACCCGACCGGACTCCTCGTCGACCTCGGCCACCGACACCGCCACCCGGGTGCCGGTGGGGCCGTAGCGCACTGCGTTGTCGACGAGGTTCCCGAGCGCCGTCACCAGCTGCCTGGAGTCGCCCATCACCTTGAGACCGCGGACGCCACCGCTGACCAGGGCGATGTCGCGCGCCTCGGCGGTCAGCCGGCTGCGGTCCACCGCCTCGGCGACCACGTCGTCGAGGCTTACCAGCGTCGGTGCCTCCAGCGGATCGTGTCCCTGCAGCCGGGACAGCTCGATGACGTCCTGGACGAGCCGGGTGAGGCGCTCGGACTCGTGCTGCATCCGGCCCGCGAACCGGCGGACCGCCTCGGGGTCGTCGGCGGCGTCGACCAGTGCCTCGGCGAGCAGCGCCATCGCGCCCACCGGCGTCTTGAGCTCATGGCTGACGTTGGCGACGAAGTCGCGGCGTACGGCGTCGACCCGGCGCGCCTCCGTCCGGTCCTCGACCATGACGAGCACGAGCGTCGACCCGAGCGGCGCGACCCGGGCCAGCACGGCGAGCGTGGCGGACCCGATCGGCCCGCGCCGCAGCTCGAGCTCGCCCTCGCGGATCTCGCCGTCCCGGCGTACCTGCCGGACCATCTCGAGCATGTCGGGCTGCAGCAGTCGGGCCTCCTTGACCAGCCCGAACGCGTACGCCGACGGGCTGGCGCGCACCACCCGGTCGTCCGCGTCGAGGACGACGGTCGACGACTTCAGCAGGGCCAGCACGTCGGCCACGCCGGCCGGCAGCACCGGCGCCGGAGCCGTCTCGTCGACGGTCACGGTGCGCTGCTCGCGCTCGCTCACCCGGGTCGCGAGCACGGCGGCGGCGCCGACGAGCACGCCGACGACGGCCGCGAGTCCGATGAGGAGCGCGTCCACGACACCGATGGTAGGTGGGCGGGCGCCCCCGATCCGGCACGCTCGGCAGCTGCTGCGGAGGGGTTCGCCTGGTGTTCACCTCGACGCCGGTGCTCGTTCACGCGGCGCTGGCACGCTGCGCGCGGTTGACTGGGACCAGTACGCCGACACGACGACGACGAAGGATGACCTGATGCGCGACGCTTACCACGAGGAGCTCGAGGCTCTGAGCGACTCGCTGGTCGAGATGACCCGACTCGTCGGGTCGGCGATCAACCGGGCGTCCACCGCTCTGCAGGACGCCGACCTGACCCTTGCCGAGAGCGTGATCGCGGCCGACGACGCCGTCGACGCACTCCGCGACGAGCTCGACCGGCGGGCCTTCGACCTGCTGGCCCGCCAGCAGCCGGTCGCCACCGACCTGCGCACCATCGTCACCAGCCTGCGGATGAGCGCAGATCTCGAGCGGATGGGCGACCTCGCTCGGCACGTCGCGCGGATCGCCCGGCGTCGCTTCCCCGACTCCGCCATCCCACCCGAGCTGCGGTCGACCATCGTCGAGATGAGCCAGGTCGCCGAGCGGCTGGTCGCCAAGACCGGCAGCGTCATCGCCAAGAAGGACGTCGCCGAGGCGCTCGAGCTGGAGCGCGACGACGACGAGATGGACCACCTGCACCGCGAGCTGTTCACCCAGCTGCTCGACAAGGACTCGCCGTACGGCGTCGAGCAGGCCATCGACGTGACGCAGATCGGCCGCTTCTACGAGCGCTTCGCCGACCACGCCGTGTCTGTGGCGCACCGCGTGGTCTACCTGGTCACCGGCCAGTACCCGGAGCCGGCCGCCACCGAGTCCGTCTGACGTTTCCTGCGGGGTGCGCGGCTGACCCGCCGTCGTGGGTGACGGTCAGGTCAACAACGGCTGTGGACGGCGGTACAGCCGCTCGCCGTCCGCGACGATGCAGTGCAATCCGAGCAGAAGTGGCCCCGCTTGAGTCGTGGATTCCACGACTCCGGCGGGCCACTTCGCTCGTTCCATCAGCCGAGACGGACCGTCGCGGGCGGCGCGCACCCACGACTGCCTCCGTTCGTCCCAAGCCGCACTGACCCGCACCAGGACGGCGGGAGAGCGGGCGGCGCGTCGTCTCAGGATCCGTGGTCGTCGGGTGGGTCAGCGGCCCTGGTTCTTGACGGCCTCGATGGAGGCGGCCGCGGCGTCGGGGTCGAGGTACTCACCGCCGGGCACGGTGGGCCTCAGGTCGGCGTCGAGGGCGTAGAGCAGCGGGATGCCGGTGGGGATGTTGAGCCCGGCGATGTCGTCGTCGGAGATGCCGTCGAGGTGCTTCACCAGGGCGCGCAGCGAGTTGCCGTGCGCGGCCACCAGCACGGTCGAGCGGGCGCGCAGGTCGGGGACGATCGCGTCGTACCAGTAGGGCAGCATCCGGTCGACGACGTCGGCGAGGCACTCGGTGCGCGGCAGCACCTCGTCGGGGAGGGCGGCGTAGGCCGGGTCGCCCACCTGTGAGTACTCGTCGTCGTCGGCGAGCGGCGGGGGCGGGGTGTCGTAGGACCGGCGCCAGAGCATGAACTGCTCCTCGCCGAACTCCTCGAGGGTCTGCTTCTTGTCCTTGCCCTGCAGCGCGCCGTAGTGCCGCTCGTTGAGCCGCCACGACCGGCGCACCGGGAGCCACATCCGGTCGGCCGACTCGAGGGCGATCTGCGCGGTCTGGATAGCGCGCCGCATGACCGAGGTGTGCACGACGTCGGGAAGGAGGTCGCGCTCGACCAGCAGCTCGCCGCCGCGACGGGCCTCCTGCTCGCCCTGAGCGGTGAGGCCCACATCCACCCAGCCGGTGAAGAGGTTCTTCTCGTTCCAGTCGCTCTGACCGTGTCTGAGCAGCACCAGGGTGTACGTCGCACTCATGCCGCCGAGCCTGCCAGATATGAGGTCGAGGGTTGTCGGGGTGTCCACGTACGGTCGTCATGTGCGGTGCTCGGCGACGACGGAGCGAGGAACGAGCGGAGGAGGAGGGGGGCCATTGCGATCGTGGGTCAGGACGGCGTTCGGGACGACGGTGTCCGGGCTGCCGACCACGTTCTGGTGGCTCTGGGTCGGGACCCTGGTCAACAGGGCCGGCGCGTTCGTGCTGCCGTTCCTCGCCTTCTACCTCACCGACGAGCTGGACCTGACACCGTCGTTCGTCGGGCTGGTGCTCGGTGGCTTCGGCCTGGGCAGCGTGGTTGCCAGCCTGGTCGGTGGCGTCCTGTCGGACCGGCTGGGGCGGCGCCCGGTCCTGCTCGGCAGTCAGCTCAGCACCGCTGCCACCCTCGTCGTCCTCGGTGTCACCACCTCGCAGGCCGGCGTCGTGCTCCTGGTGGCGCTGCTCGGACTCACCAGCAACACCGCGCGGCCGGCGTTCTCCGCGATGACCACCGACATCGTGGCGCCGGAGGACCGGGTCCGCGCGTTCTCGCTGAACTACTGGGCGATCAACCTCGGCTTCGCGATCGCCCCTGCGCTCGGCGGACTGCTCGCGAGAGCCGGCTACCTCACGTTGTTCCTGGCCGACGCCGCGACGACCCTCGTGTTCGCCGTCCTCGTGTTCCTCAAGGTGCCGGAGTCCCGACCGGAGGTCGTCGTCGCCGAGGGCGAGCGGCCGGGCTCACTCGCCGACGTCTTCAGGGACCGGGTCTTCCTGGTCGTCGTCGGCCTGACGTTCCTGTTCGCGGTGGTGTTCATGCAGCACCTGTCCGCGCTGCCGGTGCAGATGGGCGACGACGGCCTCAGCGCGTCGCAGTACGGCACGGTGATCGCCCTCAACGGACTGCTCATCGTCTTCGTCACCGTGCCCCTGACCCGCTGGCTGCAGGCGTACGACAGCGCCAAGGTGCTGGCAGTGAGCAGCATCTTCGTGGCCCTGGGCTTCGGCGCCACCGCCTGGGCGTCGTCCGTGCCGGCGTACGCCGCGACGGTGGCGGTCTGGACCGTCGGCGAGGTCATCGGTGCCGCCACCGGACCGACCGTGGTGGCCGGCCTGTCGCCGGCCGCGATGCGCGGCCGCTACCAAGGCGTGTTCGGCTTCTCGTTCGCGGCCGCCGCGATGGTGGCGCCGCTGCTCGGCGGAGGGGTCTACCAGCACCTGGGCGGCACGGTGCTCTGGGTCGGGTGCGGCCTCGTCTCGGTGGCGGGCGCCGTCGGGCACCTGGCCGCCGGACCCACCCGGTCCCGCCGGTTCGCCGAGATCGCCGCCGCCGAGGGTCACCCGCAGCCCGAGGCGACCGACGCGGTCCCGGTGCCCACGCCCGCCGACGAGGCCGAGGCCGAGGAAGCGGTGACCACAACTGCATGATCACCGCAGACCTTGGTGGTGATCATGCAGAAGTGGTCAGTGTGCGGGTGGGTCGAGCTGCTCGGGGGTGGCGTCGTCGGGGGCCAGGTGCCGGAAGGCCTGGAGGTTCCAGGTCGGCTCGCCCCGGGAGATCCGCCAGGCCCACTCCTTGCGGATGGACGACGAGAAGCCGAGCTCGAGGATCGTGTTGAACGACGAGTCGGACGCCTCGAGCACGGCGCCCAGCAGCCGGTCGACCTCGTCCGCCGTGACGGCGTGCAGCGGCAGCCGACCGGTGAGGTAGACGTCGCCGAGGTGGTCGACGGCGAAGGCTACGGCGTACAGCCGGGCGTTGCGCTCGAGCAGCCAGCGGTAGACGGCCTCGGGATTCTCGTCGGGGTGCCGCGCGACGAACGCGTTGACCGACAAGGAGTGCGCGCCGACGACGAGGCTCACCGTGGTCTTGAGCTTCTTCTCGCCCGGCAGCTGCACGACGAGCGTGCCCGCGGTCGGCTCCTCGTGCTCGAGGTCGGCGACCGCGCCGCGCAGGACCTCGGCGGCGGCCTCCTGCTCCGGCGTCACTGGCCGACCGGTATCAGCGGCCGACCGCGAGCGCGGGCCGGGCCTCGTGCTCGAGCAGCGCCTGCGAGTAGACGTCGAGCATCCCGACCGCGGTGCTCGCCCAGCCGAACCGGCCGGCGTGCAGCAGGGCGCCGCGGGACAGCCGCTCGCGCCGGTCGGGGTCGCGGGCCAGGTCCCCGAGCACGTCGGCGTACTGCCGGGGGTCGTGACCGTCGATCAGGACGCCGGACACGCCGTCGGCGACTGCCGTGCACAGACCGCCGACGGCGGCCGCGACGACCGGCGTGCCGCAGGCCTGCGACTCCACCGCCACCAGCCCGAACGACTCGCTGTACGACGGGACGACGGTCAGGTCGGCGGCGCGGTACCAGTCGGGGAGCTCCTCCTGCGGGACAGGCGGCACGAACCGCACGCAGTCGAGCAGCCCGAGCTCGGCCGCCAGCCGCTGCAGCGACTCGGGCCTGGCAAGTCCGCTGCCCGACGGCCCGCCGACGACGGCGACGACGAGCCGCTCCCGCAGGACCGGGTCGTGCTCGACCATGCGGGCCGCGGCGCGGAGCAGCACGTCGGGCGCCTTGAGCGGCTGGATCCGGCCGACGAAGAGCAGGACGAACGCGTCGTCCGGCAGGTCGAGCTCCTTGCGGGCGACGCCTCGCGGCCCCGGGGAGAAGAGGTCGAGGTCGACGCCGGGCGGCACGACGGCCACCTGCTCGGGGTACGCGTCGTAGAGCTCGACGAGCTGACGCGCCTCGTCCTCGGTGTTCGCGACCAGGCGGTCGGCCGCCGCGACGACCTGCGCCTCCCCGATCGCCCGCGCGGCCGGCTCGGGTGCGTCGTCGTCGGCCAGCGTGAGGTTCTTGACCTTGGCCATGGTGTGCATGGAGTGCACGAGCGGGACGTCCCACCGCTCGGCGGCCAGCCAGGCGACCTGGCCGGACAGCCAGTAGTGGGAGTGCACCAGGTCGTACCAGCCGGGCGGGCGGGACGCCTCGATGCGCATCAGCCCCGAGGTGAAGGCGCACAGCTGGGCCGGCAGGTCCTCCTTGGCCAGGCCTTCGAACGGGCCCGCGGTGACGTGGCGTACGTCGACACCGGGCTCGAGCTCGACGACCGGCGGGAGGTCGGAGCTGGTGGCCCGGGTGATGAGGTCGACCTCGACGCCGAGGGCGGCCAGCCGGCGGGACAGCTCGACGACGTAGACGTTCATGCCGCCGGCGTCACCGGTGCCGGGCTGGTCCAGCGGCGACGTGTGCACGGTCACCATGGCCACCCGTCGGGGGACACGGCCCCGCACCGGCATCCTCGCCATGCTCACGCTGCGACCTCCGCGCTCGCCTCCCGGGCACACACCCGCTTCCAACCAGGTGACAACCCCGGCGCATCCTCCCCGATTCCCCGTCCGCCCAACCCGGCGGCTCACCCGGCGGACGGCGCGTGCGTGAGCGTGGCCGCCGTGGGTCAGGATGACCGCATGAGCAAGCCGACAGCGGTCGTGACCGGGGCGAGCAGCGGGATCGGGGCCGCCACCGCCCGTCGCCTCGTGCAGGAGGGGTACGACGTGGTGGCCGGGGCCCGGCGCGCCGACCGGCTCGCGGCGCTGCACGACGAGCTGGGCGACGCCCTGCGGCCGCTGCCGCTCGACGTCACGTCGGCGGCATCCGTCGCCGCGTTCGCCGGCGAGATCCCCGAGGCCACCGTGCTGGTCAACAACGCCGGCGGTGCGCTCGGCATGGACCCGGTCGCCGACGCGTCGCCGGAGGACTGGCGTGCGATGTTCGAGGTCAACGTGGTGGGCGTGCTGCGGGTGACGCAGGCGCTGCTGCCGGTGCTCGTGGCGAGCGGACGTGGCCACGTCGTCGTCATGGGGTCGACTGCTGGTCGGATCGTCTACGAGGGCGGCGGCGGCTACACCGCGGCCAAGCACGGCGCGGCCGCGCTGGCCGAGACGCTGCGCCTGGAGCTCAACGGGCAGCCGGTCCGGGTCACCGAGATCGCCCCCGGCATGGTGCGCACCGACGAGTTCGCCGTGAACCGGTTCCGCGGCGACGCGGACCGGGCGGCCAAGGTCTACGCCGGAGTCGACGAGCCCCTCACGGCCGACGACATCGCCGACTGCGTGGCGTGGTGCGTGACCCGGCCGCCGCACGTGGACATCGACCTGCTGGTGGTCAAGCCGCTCGCCCAGGCCGCCCAGCACAAGGTCCACCGGGTCGACCCCTGACTTGTGGCGGGTCCTGGCACGATGGCGGACGTGACGGCGGTGTTCGAGACGGAGCGGCTGGTCGTGCGGGACTGGGCGGACGCCGACGCCGCACGGATGCACGACATGTACTCCCGGCCCGACGTGGTGCGGTTCCTCGGCTCGGTACCGACGCCGATGCCGTCGCTGGACGCGGCGCACGCCCGGATCGAGCGCGGCCGGGTGCGCAACGAGGAGGAGCGTGCGGCCGGAACGCCGTACGGCTACTGGGCGGTCGAGGTCCGCGACAGCGGAGTGGTGGCCGGCACGGTCGCGCTGGTGACGGTCGACGGGTCGACCGAGCCGGACGCACCGGTCGAGGTCGCCTGGCACCTGCACCCGGACGCGCAGGGTCACGGCTACGCGACCGAGGCGGCCGGCGGGGCGCTCGAGCGGGGGCACGCCGCCGGCCTCGACGAGGTGCTGGCTCTGACCGACCAGTCGAACGTCGCGTCGCAGGCCGTCTGCCGGCGGCTCGGCCTCGACCTGCGCGGCGTGTCCGACGAGTTCTACGGCAAGCCGCTGATGGTCTGGGTGCATCGCCGCACCTGACGCTCACCTCCCTGGCGATTGACCACGTATACGTGGTCAACACATGCTTGGCGCGGCGTGCATGCCACGCCAAGCGCACGCTCGCCACGCCAAGCGAGCAACGGGTCAGTCGGCGAGGCGGACCCGGAGGCGGCGGAAG
Source organism: uncultured Actinomycetota bacterium (assembly GCA_963746175.1). Classification (GTDB taxonomy): domain Bacteria; phylum Actinomycetota; class Actinomycetes; order JACCUZ01; family JACCUZ01; genus CAVVAH01. The sequence goes on from CAVVAH010000004.1 coordinate 663,185, forward strand.
CCCTTGCCCTTGCTCTCGACCTTGACGACCTCGAGCCGGCCGATCTGCGCCGTGGACGTGACGTGCGTGCCGCCGTCGGCCTGGGTGTCGAGCCCGACGATGTCGACGATCCGCACCACCTCGAGGTCGGGCGGCAGCAGGTTGGTCGCGGTGCGGATCAGGTCGGGGTGGGTGGCGAACGCCTCGTCGCGCGGCAGGTTGCTGACCTCGATCGCGCGGTCGGCCAGCACCTCGGCGTTGCACGCCTCGGCCACCCGGTCCTTGAAGCCTTCCGGCACGTCCGGGAGGTTGAAGTCCATCCGGGCCTCGAGCGGCTCCATGTTGCCGCCGGTCACCAGCGCCCCGAAGTCGCGCAGCACCACGCCCGACAGCAGGTGCAGGCCGGAGTGCGTGCGCATCAGGGCGGTGCGGCGCGCGTCCTCGACGGCGCCGCGCACCGACGTACCGACCGGCGGGACCGGGTCGCCCTCGGCGGGCACCAGCTCCAGGTCGTCACCCTTGCGCACGCCCTCGATGCGGGTCTGGACGCCTCCCCACAGCAGCACGCCGTGGTCCGGCGGCTGCCCACCGCCGCCGGGGTAGAACGCGGACCGGTCGAGCACCACGCGGTCGGGCGACGAGTCGAGGACTGTGGCGTCCCACTCGCGCAGGGTCTGGTCGGCGAGCTCGAGCCGGGACGTGCGGCCGTGGGTCTCCTCGGACATCAGTACGGGCCGTACGACGAGCCGCCGCGGCCACCACCGAGCTGCTTGAGCTTGGGCCGCATGTCCGCGAGGTAGACGCCCGCGCCGATCACGCCGGCGATGTTGAGGATGCCCAGCGGGGCGAACAGCGACACGATAGCGATGAGGAACGCCGCAGCGAGGATCCCGAGCCAGACACCTTTGCTCAGCTTCCCCGCGTGCGGGAAGAGGCCGGCCGGCCGGCGCACGACGTCGACGAGCGCGAACCCGGTGAGGACGAGCGCGCCGATCCCGAGCAGGAGGTAGACGAACGACTGGACGCTGCCGACGATGCCCACCCGCCACAGACTAAGGGACGAGCGCCGCGTCCGATCCCCGCCAGCACGGCCACGCGGTCGCTGCGACCGTGGAGACATGACGATGCCGATGACGACGACGCCACCGACGACCCCGACGTACCGGCTGCTGCCGTTGCCCGGCGAGGTGCTGGAGGGCGCCCGCGACGGCCAGCCGGACGCCGGGGGCAGGGCCCCGGTGCCGGTGACGGCGGGCGGCGGCGAGCCGGCGCGCTGCTGCCGCACCGACGCGGTCACCGGCGAGGCACTGCTGCTCCTCGCGTTCCGGCCGTCGCTGCCGCGTGACGACAGCCCGTACCAGGAGGTGGGCGCGGTCTACGTGCACGCCGAGTCGTGTGCCGGCGCTGGTCCCTCGGACGCTTACCCGGTGGACTGGCTGCGCCGGCCGCAGGTGCTGCGCGCGTACGACGAGCGCGGCTGGATCCACCCCGCGACCCGGGTCCACGACGGCACCGACTCCGAGCGGGAGCTGGCCGAGGTGCTGGCTACGCCGGGTGTGGTCGAGGTGCACAGCCGCAACGTGGCCTACGGCTGCTGGATGTTCGCCGCGGTCCGTACGTAACGGAAGCGGTTCCGGCTGTCAGAGCGGCCGAGGACAGGAGCGGGCGCACCCGCCGTGTGGTGGGAAACCGAAGTGGACCGGTTCACCGGCGCAACACGCCGCCAGGAACCGGTCCACTTCGGGAGAACACGCCAGGTCGCCGTCAGCCGGTCAGCTGGCGGTCGTCTTGCGCGCCGTGGTCTTGCGTGCCGTCGTCTTGCGCGCGGTCGTCGTCTTGCGCGCGGTCGTCGCCTTGCGCGCCGTCGTCGCCTTGCGCGCGGTCGTCGCCTTGCGCGCAGTGGACTTGCGGGCGGTCGTGGCCTTGCGCGCGGTGGACTTGCGGGCGGTCGTCGCCTTGCGCGCGGTGGTCTTGCGCGCGGTGGTGGCCTTGCGGGCCGCCGTCTTGCGCGCCGCGGCGTTGCGGGCCGGGGTCGCCTCCGTGTCGGTGCCGACCTTCTCGGCGCCGGCCTTGGTGGCGACGAACGCGGTGCCGGTCGTCCGGCGAGCCGTGGTCGCGGCCCGCTTGGCGGCGGCCGTCGTCTGCGCGATCGACTCGGACGCGATCGTCCGGGTCGCCTTGGTCCGTCGCACGGTGGTGGCCAGCTGCTGCTGCAGGTCCTGGGTCGACCTCTGGCGGCGGACCCGCCCGGCGAGCGAGCGACCGCGGCCGAGCAGCTCGCCGTACACGGCGTCGGTCCGGCCGACGACCTCGCCGACGACGCCGACAGCGGTGGACTGGGCGCGCAGCGGGAGCTGGACGACCTGGACCTGGGCCGACGCGACGGCCTTCTCGATGTCGCGGCGGTCGACCCGGAGGGTCGAGAGCTTCGACGGCACCTCGCGGAGGTTCTTCACGGCCAGGTCGGCCGCACCGGCGGCGACGTAGAACGGCTTGCTGCGGGTGATGGTGGTGATGGGGCTCATCAGGAGCTCCTCCTCGTGGTGGTGGACTTCGTGGTGGTCGTGGGGGCGGACCGCTTCGTCGCGGACTTCTTCGCGGTCTTCTTCGCGGACCTCGTCGTCGCCTTCGTGGCCGTTCGACGAGCCGGAGTCGGTGTCGGTGTCTTCGTCGGTGAGGCAGCCTCGGCAGCGTGCTCGGCGCGGAACGACTCGTACACGTCGAGCAGGATCCGCTTGTGCCGCTCCCCCAGTGCGGGGTCGGCGAGCACGGCGGCGACGACGTCACCGGTGGAGCGTTCGTCGAGGATCCCGGCGCGCACGTAGAGCGTCTCCGCGGAGATCCGCAGGCCCTTCGCGATCTGCGCGAGGATCTCGGCGCTGGGCTTCTTGACCCCGCGCTCGATCTGGCTGAGGTAGGGGTTGGAGACGCCGGCGGACCTCGCGAGCTGACGCAGGGAGACCTGCGCCGACTCACGTTGCTCGCGGATGTAGTCACCCAACGAGCCGACCTTCAGCGTTGCCATGTCTCGAGTCTTACCCCATGTGCTAACTGTGGCAAGCACTCAGCAAGCAGGGATTCGGGTGACCTCACTCACAGTGCTGTGTGCTGGGTCACACGCACACGCTCAGAGTGTCTACGTGAGCGTCCACTCGGTGCCGTCGGCGGTGTCGCGCACTTCGATGCCGGCCGCGGTGAGGCGGTCGCGGACCAGGTCGGAGGTGGCGAAGTCCTTGGCGTCGCGAGCCGCCCGGCGTACGTCGATGAGCGCGTCGACGAAGGGCCCGACCGCCTGCGCGGGGTCGGCGGCGCCGCGCTCGGCCAGCTCGCCGAGACGGACGACGAGCGCGCGCAGCACCCGTCGTGCCTCGTCGGCGTCGTCGCTCTGCAGGGTGTCTGCCTGCCATGCCGCGATCGCCTGCTCCAGCCCGAGCACCGCCGCCACGCAGCCGTCGACGTCACGCGTCGCCAGCGCCGCGTCGAAGGCGGTGCGCGCCAAGTCGGCCTCGGCCCGCAACGACAGGGTCGGGTGGTCCTCCTGCGGCGCGGCCTGCACGGCGGGCGCCGCAGCACGTGCCGCGGTGTGGGTGGCCACCTCGCCACGCAGCATCGCCGCGAGCTCGTCGAGGCCCAGCGACTCACCCGCGGCGATCGTCGTGGTCGTTCCGCGTCGGCGGACGCTCACCCGGCCGTTGCCGGCAACGGATGCGGTGCGCGCCCCGACGTCGACGACCAGGGCTGTGTGCTCGTCGACACCGAGCACGCCGACCTCGTCGGGCAGCTGCACCTCGAGCAGGGTCAGACGCTCGTCGCCGAGGTAGCAGAACCGGGTGTCGTGCGTCGCGCCCTCCTTGTTGTCGTAGTGCGGGATCACGGCGGCGCGGATGCCGGTCAGCTCACCGAGCAGGTCGAGCCCGTCGACCCACTCCGGCTCGGCGCCGACCTTGTAGATCTCGTAGACCGGCACGGCGTGACTGCCGAGCGTGACGGCCGCGGCACTGCCGAGGACCACCGTGCCGCCGCGGCGTACGACACCGGCCAGCGCGGCCGGGACCGGGGTGCCCCGCCAGTGCCTCAGCGCGTAGGTCGGGCTGCCCGGGCCGGCGAACGCCCACGCCGCTCGGTCCAGCAGGGCCAGCGACTTCTCCTGCTGCGCGGTGTCCTCGGTGCCGGACCAGGCGGCGACCTCGACGTCACGCCCGACGCTCTGCGCGAAGTACGACCGCGTGCGCGTGACCAGCTCGTCGCGGTTCATCTGGAAGGCGAACGGCGTGTCCAGCATCACCGCCGGACCTGCCACGGTGCCGGCCAGCACCTCGCGGTGCACCTTGACCATGGTCGGCGCGGTCTCGCCCGACCCCATGACGACGATGCGGCTCACGGTGCCACCGCCTCCGCGCGCGCGGCGAGGGCCAGCAGGTCGGCCGCCATCCGGTCCGGCTGCTGGGCGTGCAGGTCGTGGTGCGCACCGACGTAGCGGGACACGACGACGTCGGGCAGCTGCTCCTCGGCGGCCCGGAGGCCGTCTCGCGAGTCGTCCTCGTCGGCCACGGCCACCGCGATCAACGACGGGACGGCGACCTTGCCGTACAGCGGCCGCGGGTCGATCTCCCACAACGACCGGAGGATGTCGCGGTGGTGCTCGCGCGTGAGCCGGGCCCGGGCGAGCCCGTCGACCTCGGTGAGGTTCGCCAGCTGACCCGCGACGCCCTCGGGCGGGAAGCCGGCGAAGAAGTCGCGGAAGCGATCGGTGATGTCGGCGAGGGTCATGCTGTCGAGCACCGGCGGCGCGAGCTCGGCCCAGCACTCGTCGAACGTCGGGTAGCGCTCGCCGAGCCAGATGAAGCCGCCGTCGACGAACGCCACTGCGGCGGCGGCGCCGTGCTCGGCTGCCAGGTGCAGCGCGACGTTGCCGCCCCAGGACTGGCCGGCGACCACGGGCGCACGGTCGTCGACCAGGCCCAGCTCGACGCAGAGGGCCGCGAGGTCGGCGGCGCACTGCGGAGTGGTGTAGCCGCCCTCGACCTGCTCGGAGCGACCGTGCCCGCGCTGGTCGACCGCCACCACCTGGTGCCCGCCCGCGACCAGCCGCGCCGCGGTGCCGTCCCAGAGCCGGGCGTTCGACGACAGCCCGTGCACCAGCAGGAACGGCCGGCCCGGGCCGTCGGCCCGGCGCAGCGCGAGACGCGGGCCGCCCGGGAGGCGTACCTCGTCGTCGTACAGCTCGGTGGTGCTCACGTCGGGGTCGAACCTAACCGGCGTCGGTGACAGCAGCGACGTTCTTCGCCAGCTCGCGGGCCACCGGATGCAGCGCCTCCGACCACGCCGGGTGCGGGTGCACGTGGTCCGCGAGCAGAGCAGCGGGTACGGCGGCGCGCACCGCCAGCGCCAGCTCGCCACCCCACGAGTCGGCATGGCTCGCCACCAGCGCCGCACCGACGAGGGTGCCGTCGGGCCGGGCCAGCAGCTCGACGCGGCCGGGGACCGGCGGCTGCTCGACGAACGCCCGGGCCGTCCCCTGCACGTCGAACGACGCCGACACCACGTCGCCGTCGGCCGTCTCCTCGGTCACGCCCACGCAGGACACGGCCGGGTCGGTGTAGACGACCCGCGGGATGGCGCGGTAGTCGGCGTCGCGCCCGCGGCCGAGCAGCTCGTCGGCGACGATCTCGGCCTGGTAGCTCGCGGTGTGGGTGAACGGTGCGACACCGGTGACGTCGCCGACCGCGAAGACGTCGGGCAGCGGGCCGCCGGCACCGAGGACCCGGCATCGCGGGTCCACCCGGAGCGCACCGTCGTCCGGCCTGACGCCCAGGACGTCGAGCCCGAGACCGTCGCCGCGTGGCCGGCGACCACCGGCGACGAGAAGCCGGTCGGCGTCGACGACGTCGCCGCCTCTCAGGTGCAGCCGCACACTGCCGTCGGCCGAGCTCTCGACCCGCACCGCCTCGGCGGCCACGCGCACGACCGCGCCGTCGTGCCGCAGCGCCTCGGCCACCAGCTCACCGACCCACGGCTGCTCGGCCGCCAGCAGCCGCGGCGCCACCTCGACCAGGGTGACCGCGCTGCCGAGGCGGGCGAACGCCTGGCCCAGCTCGCAGCCGACGGCTCCGCCACCCAGCACGAGCAGCCGGTCCGGCCGCTCGGTGGCGGACAGCGCGTCCTCGCTGGTCCAGGTCTCGACGGCCTCGATGCCCTCGACCGCAGGGACGACCGGCGCGCTGCCGGTGCCCACCACGAGCGCCCGCGTCCAGCGCATGCTCACGCGGTCGCCGCCCGGGGTGACGACGGCGACCTGGCCGGGGCCGGTCACCGTGGCGGTCCCTCGCAACAGGCGTACGCCGGCCTCGACCATCGACTCCGCGGTGGACGTGTCGTCGCGCTGCTCGGCGGCGGCGTCGCGCCGGCGTACCGCCTCGTCCCAGCCGACGCCGGCGGCGGCCGCGACGAGCAGCGCCTTGCTGGGGATGCAGGCCACGTAGGGGCACTCGCCACCGACCCGGAACGCCTCCACCACGACCACGCCGACGCCCGCGGCAGCGAGCGCCTCGGCGACCGGCTGCCCGCCGGACCCCGCGCCGACCACCACGACCTCAGCGGTCTGCTCCAGCTCGGTCACGCAGCCACCCTCCCCGCTGGGCCGCGTGCTAGAACGTCGCGCGGACGGCGCCGACCGGCCGGCCGCCGCCGAGCAGCGGCGCCTCTGCCAGCTCGTCGAGCACCGCGGCCTCGACGCCGAGCGCCCGCAGCGCCGCGACCATCACGGGGGGCCGGGCGCGCTGGCCGCCGTCCTCGACCTTGAGGGTGACCACCCGGCGGTCCGGCAGGGCGGCGGCGTACACGCCCTCGGCGCCGTCCTTGGCGACCAGGCCCGGGATGCCGCGGACGAGCGCGGTGACGTCGCGACGGGTGCCGCCGAGCCACTCAGGGTGCTGCCGGATCGCCTCGGCCACCCGGTGCTCGGGGGTGCCGGGTGCGGCGGTCGCGATGGCGACGAACGCCCGTGCGACGCCGGCGAGGGTCAGGGCGAGGACGGGGGCGCCGCAGCCGTCGACGCCGGTGGCGGCGACGGGCTCGCCTGCCAGCCTGGCGACCGTGGCGGCGATCTGCCTTTGCAGGGGGTGGCCGGGGTCGCGGTAGGTGTCGAGCGGCCAGCCGTTGGCCACGCAGGTGGCGAGCATCGCGGCGTGCTTGCCGGAGCAGTTCATGACGACGGGTGCCTTGGTCCCGCCGGCGGCGAGGAAGGCGTACTTCTCCTCCTCGTCGACCGGGTAGTCCGGCGGCGTCTGCAGCGCGGACTCGTCGAGGCCGGCGGCGGCCAGCACCCGCCGTACGCCGTCGAGGTGGAACGGCTCCCCGGAGTGGCTCGAGCAGGCGAGGGCCAGCAGCTCGCCGTCGAGGTCGAGGCCGGCCTCGAGCATGCCGACCGCCTGCATCGGCTTGTTGGACGACCGCGGGAAGACCGGGGTGTCGACCGCGCCGAGGGCGACGACCCGGCTGCCGTCGGCGGCCAGCGCGAGCACCGAGCCGTGGTGGTGCCCCTCGACGAAGCCGGAGCGGACCACCTCGGCGAGGACGACGGGAGCGGGTTGCGAGGTGTCGGGCACCCCGCAGACCCTAGGAGCAGCGGGTCAGCGCTCCGCGAGCAGGTCGTCGTGCTCCACCCCTGGCCGACCGTTGGTGCTGCCGGTCAGAGCGGGCTTCGGAGGACGAGTGGCCTCGCCACCGTCCGCATGTCGATCGCCGTCGTGAGACGACTTGAAGTGGCCCGGCTAGGGGGGTGGAAAACACCCCTACAGCCGGGCCTCTTGGCTACGGCAGGGGTGGATAACAGCGGACAGGGACGGATGGCGCCGCGCCACGCCCTCGTCTCAAGCCGCACTGACCCGAGCCCAGACGGCGGGTCAGCGCCTCACCGGGACGGGTGGTCAGCGCTCGGCGAGCAGGTCGTCGACGGTGGCGCTGCCGCTCTTGTAGCGGGCGGCGACCTCGGCGGTCAGCTTGTCCATGACGACCTGGACCGCGTGGCGGTCCTCGGAGATGGCGTGCTCGAAGTCCTCGAGGCGGCCCAGCGCGCCGCGCAGGTCGTCGTCGGAGCGGCCCTCGACGTCGGAGACGCCGACGTCGGCGATGATCTGCTCGACCAGACGGCGGTGCTCGTCGACCCGCGACGGCTCGACCCGCAGGAACCGGCCGAGGCCGTGGTCGCTGCGGCCGGTGTCGGCCAGGACAGCCGACAGGTGGTCGACGATCTTGTCGCCGCCGCCGGCCCGGCGGGCCAGCTCGGCGCGCAGGATGTCCATCCGGCCCTGGAGCATCCGGCGGATGTAGGAGAGGTCGGCCTCCTCCTGCTCCGCCTCGCGGCGCCGGGAGCGCAGGTCGTCGAGCTCGAGGCCGCCGAGGTCGTCGGCGTAGCCCTCGGCCAGCACCTTGTCGATGCGGCGGCGGCCGTTGGGGTAGGGCTCGTGGCTGGTCATCGGGTGTCCCCCGTGGTCTCGGGTGTCGTGCGGTCCTTGACGCGCAGCAGCGCGCGCGCCTCGTCGGTGGTCATCGGTGGCCGCTGGGCCAGGCGGGCCAGCTCGGCGGCGCGGTGCACCAGCTCGTCGTTGCCGGTCACCGGGCGGCCCTTGGCGAAGGTGAGCGTGTCCTCCATGCCGACCCGCAGGTGGCCGCCGGCCGAGAGCGACGCGAGGGCCACCGCGAGCGACGTCCGGCCGATGCCGGTCGCGCTCCAGGAGCAGCCGGCCGGCAGGGCGGCGACCGCGGCGACCAGCGCCGCAGCGGTGCCGGGCATCCCGCCGGGGACGCCCATGACCAGGTCGCAGTGCACCTGACCGCCGTACGGCGCCCCGTAGGTGTCGAGCAGGCGGTGGAGCGACGCCACGTGACCGAGGTCGAACAGCTCGAACTCCGGCACGATCTCCGCGGCCTGGGTCCGCTGGTAGAGGTCGGCCATGAACGGCCACGGGTTCAGGAAGACGTCGTCGCCGAAGTTCGTGGTGCCGCAGGTCAGCGAGCAGGAGTCCGGCTCGGCCTCCAGCACCCGCAGGCGGGCGTCCAGCGGGTCGGTGACAGCGCCGCCGGTGCTCAGCTGGACGACCAGCGAGGTCGACTCGCGCAGCGCCTGGACGGTGGCCGTCAGGCGGCCGAGGTCGAGGGTCGGGCGCGCGTCGTCGTCCCGGATGTGGACGTGCACCATCCCGGCGCCGGCCGCCTCGCAGGCCTTGGCGGCCGAGACCAGCTCGTCGAGCGTGACCGGGAGCGCGGGGGCGTCGGACTTGGCGGTCTCGGCGCCGGTGGGCGCGACCGTGATGAGCGTGCTGGTGGGTGCCGACGGTGCCACCGGAGCATCGTGTCACGTCCCGGCCGGGCTCCGGAGCGGGTCGGGCGAACGACGGCGGGGTGCGACCGGTCGGCCGATCCGTCTTGTACCGCACATTCGTGCCCGCGCCACGCTCAACACTCCGGCCTGTCCTGCCGATGCGAACAGGGACCAGGCGACCGTCCCGAGCGGGGACGCTGCCGGCTCGGCCCAGCACGTCCACGACTCGGGGAAGGGAGGCGGCTCGTGCCTGAGGGTGCCCTCCTCACCCACACCGTCGAGTCCGTGCTGCGTGACCTGGCCGACTCGCGGGCGACCGGCTGCCTCCTCGTCCGCGACCAGGAGGGCGACGAGGCCGACGTCTTCCTCCGCGACGGGCAGGTGTACGCCGTCAGCGTGCCGGGCCGCCGGGTGCTGCTGGGCGTCCGCCTCATGTCGCGTGGCGCCCTCACCCCCGAGGCGCTCGCCGAGGCGCTGGAGATCCAGCGCACCGAGCTGCAGGGCTGGCGGCTGGGCGAGCTGCTGGTGCACCTGGGCTACGTCGAGATCGACGTGGTCGAGGAGTTCGTCGTCGAGCAGCTCAAGGACGCGCTCACCGACCTGCTGGGCTGGCCGGTGGCCGCCTGGAAGTTCCGCAAGAACAAGAAGACCCGCCAGGACGTCGCCCCGCCGACGCCGGTCGCCGCGCTGCTCGACGACCTCCGCGAGCGCGCGACCACCTGGGAGAGCATCGTCGCGGCGACCGGCGGCCCGGCCGCGGTGCCGACCCTGGACAGCGCCTCGCCGTCCGACGAGGTCGCCCTCGGCCCCAACGAGTGGGCCCTGCTCTGCAAGGTCGACGGCAGCCGGGACGTTGCCGAGCTGGCCGTCGAGTGCGGGTTCACGCTCTTCGAGGCCGGTCAGGTCGTCATGCGACTGGTCGAGGCCGGGTTGGTGGGCGTCCCCGGCTACGACGGACCCGGCGCGGCCGATGGCGACGCCGGCACGACCGAGCGCACCGGCACCGTCGAGGACCTGGTGCTCGAGCTGGACACGCTGGACGAGCTGGAGCCGGCCGACGAGCCTGGGCCCGAGCTGGTGCTGCCCGTCGTCCCCGTCGAGGAGCTGGCCGCTCGCGAAGCCGCCGAGGCTGCCGAGATCGAGCGGGTCGAGGCCGAGCGCCTCGAGGCCGAGCGCGTCGACGCCGAGCGCGTCGAAGCCGAGCGCGTCGAAGCCGAGCGCGTCGAAGCCGAGCGCGTCGAAGCCGAGCGGGTCGAAGCCGAGCGGGTCGAAGCCGAGCGCGTCGAAGCCGAGCGGGTCGAAGCCGAGCGGGTCGAAGCCGAGCGCGTCGAAGCCGAGGCAGCGGCTGCGGAGGCCCTGGCGAACGACCAGGCCGCTGCCGCGGAGTCGGCTCGTCTGACGGCCGAGCGCGCAGCCGAGGCTGACGCGCAGCGGCTGGCCGAGGAGGAGGAGGCTCGCGCGGCCGAGGCGCGCCGGGTCGCCGCCGAGGCCAAGCGCCTGGAGGAAGCGGAGATCCTGCACCGCGAGCTCGAAGCTCTCGCGCAGAAGGAGGCTGCCGCACGCGCCGAGCGGGCCGAGGCCCGCCGCCGGGCGAAGGCGGAGGAGAAGGAGCGCGCCGAGGCTGCCGAGGCCGAGGCACGTGCTCTGGCGGAGGCCGCCGAGGCCGAGGCGCGCGCGCACGAGGAGGCCGCTGAGGCCGCCGCCCGGGTCGAGCGCGAAGCGGCCGAGCGGCTCGCGGCCGAGGAGTCTGCCTGGACGGACCACGCCGAGTGGCTGGCTGCCGAGCGCGCGGGCGCCGAGGACGCTGCCTGGACCGACCACCGCGCCTGGCTGGACGCGCAGCGCGCCGGCGTGGAGGAGGCCGCCTGGGCCGACCACGCCGAGTGGCTGATCGCAGCACGGGCGCTGGCCGAGCCGGTTGCCTGGGCCGACCACGCCGAGTGGCTGGCCGCCGAGCGGTCCGGCGCCGAGGACGCGGCCTGGACGGACCACGCCGAGTGGCTGGCTGCCGAGCGTGCAGCCGCCGAGGACGGTGCCTGGGCGGAGCACGCCGAGTGGCTCGAGGCCCGGGCGGCTCTCGAGGCCGAGCGGGCGGAGGCGGAGGAGGCTGCCTGGGCCGACCACGCCGAGTGGCTGGTCGCCGAGCGAGCCGCTGCCGAGGACGCGGCGTGGGACGAGCACCGGGTGTGGCTGGACGCCGAGCGCGCCGCCGCCGAGGAGCCGGCGTGGGCCGAGCACGACGCCTGGCTCGCGGAGCGTGCGGCGGAGGCTGCGGCCCGCGAGGCCGAGCTGCGGGCTGCCCGCGAGCAGGCCGAGCGCGAGCTCGCCGCGGAAGCCGACCGCCGGGCGCGCAAGGCCGCCGAGGCCCAGGTGCAGCGGGAGGCCGAGCGGATCGCCAAGGCGGACGCCGAGCGGCGCGAGCGCGAGGACGCCGACCGGATGGCCGCCGAGGCCGCCGAGGCCATCGCCGCGGCCGAGGCCGAGCGGATCGCTGTCGAGCTGGCCGACGCTGAGCGCGTCGCCGCGGAACAGGCTGCCGCCGAGCAGGCCGAAGCCGACAAGGCCGAGACCGAGCGTCTCGCCGCCGAGCAGGCCGAAGCCGAGCAGGCTGCGGCGGAGCAGGCGGAGGCGGAGCGGGTGGCGGCCGAGCAGGCCGACGCCGAGCGGCACGCCGCCGAGCAGGTGGCCGAGAAGCAGACCGAGGCCGAGCGGCTCGCGGACGAGTACGCCGACGCCGAGCGGCTGGCCGCCGAGCAGGCGGCGCGGCTCGCGGTCGTCCCGGAGCCGATCCGTGCCGCCGCCGACGACGACTCCAGCAGGCTGGCCGCCGCCACCGCCGCCAACCTGCTCACCGAGCTCACCCAGACGGCACCGGTCGAGAAGGCTCCCACCCCGGCGGCCGAGCCCGAGCCGGTCGAGGACGAGGTGGAGGACGAGGTCGTCGACGACGGCCCGGCACCGATGGTCGCGCGCGACCAGGCCGACACCGCGATGCTGCTGCGCGAGCTCTCCAGCCTCGGGTTCGGGATGGACGACGGGCCCAACGGGGCGGCGCCCGCCCCCGCCGCGCCGCGCCAGGCACCGACTGGCGCCGGCGCCGACAAGAAGAAGCGCAAGGGCCTCTTCGGCCGCGGCTGACCGCGAGGGTCGGGCCGCGAGCTGAACCGCCGTCGGACCTGCTGTCAGATCAGCACGGACGGGGACGCTCCATCTGCCGGGCTGGCCGCCGTCGGTCCCTCTCCGCGCGGGACCAGGCGACTCGCTGGCGAGTTCCGACGAGAATTCGCGCCGGTCGGTCGTCGCAGCTCGCCAGGAGTCCGGATCGACTGGCGGACGGCGAGCGAGCCGGCAGCACGCCGCCTGTCCGAAGCGCTCTGACCGGACCACCGACGGCGGGCCAGCTGACAGGGGTCGGGGACGATGGGCGGATGCGTGCGGTGGTGCAGCGGGTCCGCCAGGCGAGCGTCACGGTCGACGGCGTGGTCGTCGGCAGCATCGGCGACGGCACCGCGCAGGGCCTGTGCGTCCTGGTCGGCGTGACCCACGACGACACCCAGCAGACGGCGGCCCGGCTGGCCGCCAAGGTGCACGAGCTGCGGATCCTCGACGACGAGCGCAGCGCCGCCGAGGCCGGCGCCCCGCTGCTCGTGGTCAGCCAGTTCACGCTGTACGGCGACACCCGCAAGGGCCGGCGTCCGACGTGGAACGCCGCCGCACCGCGACCCGTCGCCGAACCGCTCGTCGACCACGTCGTCGCCGTCCTGCGGGAGCGCGGTGCCCACGTCGAGACCGGCGTCTTCGGCGCCGACATGGCGCTGGCGCTCGTCAACGACGGCCCCGTCACCCTCGTCCTCGAGGTCTGACCCACGGCTTCCCGCCGCTCACCCCTCGCCGACTGGAACGTTCGGCATCCCGCGACGGACATTCCGGCTGCCGAAAGTTTCAGTCGGCGGCGTCTCAGGCGGGGACGAGGACCTCTTGGGCGGCGGCGACCCCGCCAGCGACCAGCGGTGCCTCGGGCGACGTCGAGCGCTTCACCACGGCGAGCGCGATCGGCCCGAGCTCGTAGTGCCGGGCCGACGACGTGACGGTGCCGACCGTACGGTCGTCGAGCACGACCGGGTCGCCGTGGGCGGGCAGCTCCGAGTCGGAGCCGTCCAGGTGCAGCAGCACCAGCCGGCGCGGCGGCCGGCCCAGGTTGTGCACCCGCGCGACGGTCTCCTGGCCGCGGTAGCAGCCCTTGTCGAGGTGTACGGCGGTGCCGATCCAGCCGACCTCGTGCGGGATGGTCCGGTGGTCGGTCTCGAAGCCGAACCGCGGCCGCCCGTCGGCGACGCGCAAGGCCTCCAGTGCCCACACCCCGGCGAGCGGCCCGTCGAGCACGGAGTCGAGGTCGGCGCGCGGTACGAACGACTCGACGCCGTGGGCGACGACGCGGGTCGGTGCGCCGGCCACGCCGGTCGGCCGCAGCACCACGGCGTACGACGACGAGAGGTCCTCGACCTCGACCTGGGACCAGAACCTCATCGACTCCAGGAAGGCGACCAGTGCCGCCGCGGCCCCGGGCTCGACGTGGATCCACACCGCCGACCCGTCGTCGACGAGGTGCAGGTCGTGCTCGACGTGACCGTGCGGCGAGAGCAGCAGCGCCTCGGTCGCCACCCCGGGCGGCAGCTCGGTCAGGTGCTGCGAGGTGAGCGAGTGCAACCACGTCAACCGGTCGGGACCGGCAACCCGCAACACCGGGCGGTGCGACAGGTCGACCGACGCCGCGCCGGCGGCCAGGGCGCGCTGCTCGCGGAACGGGTCGCCGTAGTGCGCCGCGACGCCCGCGTCCGGCGGGTCGGCCTCGACCGCACCCGGGCGCGTCAGCAGCGGGCTGCTCACGGGGTGCACCCCTGGCAGCGGCCATAGATCGCGAAGTGGGCCACGTCAGTCTCGAAGCCGTGCCGCTCCGTCAGCATTCCCACCAGCGAGTCCGCGAGCGCGACATCGGTCTCGATGATTGCTCCGCAGACGCGGCAGACCAGGTGCAGGTGGTCGATGGCGCCCGCGGCGTGGTACGTCGGCGCGCCGTGGCCGAGGTGGGTGTGGGTCACCAGCCCGAGCTCCTCGAGCAGCTCGAGGGTCCGGTAGACGGTGGACAGGTTGACGCCGCGGGCGGTGCGCTGCACCTCGGCGCAGATCTCGTCCGGCGTGCCGTGCTCCAGCGCGGTGACCGCATCGAGCACCAGCTGGCGCTGCGGCGTGATCCGGTAGCCGCGGGCGCGCAGCGTCGCAGGCAGGTCCGGCAGGCCATCGCCGGTCAACGGGCCGGCTACCGAGCCGGCGACCGGGCCGGTCAGCGGGCCGGGCCCGGCCGCGGCGTCACCGTCGGCGGTCACGCGCGCTTCAGCGTCGCGGAGAGATGCGGCTGCAGCGGCTTGCCCATCGCCGCCATGTCGTACGCCCAGAGCAGGTCGCCCTTCACGAGGCCGTAGAGCCGGTGGCCGGCGGTGTAGTCCTTGGCCGTCGTGGTCCGGGCGACGGCGTCGGTCTGCAGCTCGATCTTCGCGCCGTCTGCCGTGCCGACCCAGATCTCGACGTACCCCGTGGGGTGGGCGAGCAGCAGCTCGATCGAGCCGTCGGCCTCGGGGCGCCAGTAGCCGGTCTCCTGGGCCAGCGGCCGCACCTCGGCGCCCTCGTCGTCGAGCAGCCAGCTCCGACTGAGGTGGTGCACGAACGGCTTGCCGGGCAGCTCGGTGAAGGTGACCTCCTGGCTGAACCGGAACTCCGGCACGTCCGGGTAGCCGCCGACGCCGACACCGCGCCAGGTGCCGAGCAGCCACGACACAGGCACCAGCTGGAGCGGCAGGTCCGCGCGGATCTCCACAGGCGGTCAGTCCTCCTGGGTGCTCGGCGGCGCGGTCACCGGGGCGGCCGGCGTCACGTCCCGGCCCCCCGCAGTGCCATCGCCTGTCGCACTCCACAGCCGGCGCACGACCCAGGCCGCCACGCCCGCGACCAGCGCGAACGCCGCCACGAGCACGGCGACGACGACGGTGGCGAGCACCCGTCCACTCTACGTCGCCGGCGTCGTCCGCCCCGGATGCGCCGCCCGCCACCGCTCGGCGGTGATGCTGTGCACGACGGCCGCGAACGTCGTGCCGTCCTCGGGCAGCTCGGCGTCGTGGTCCCAGACCATGCCGACCCGCTTGGCGACCGCGATGCTGCGGGCGTTCGGCGGCTCGCGGTCGGTGACCGAGATGACCCGGTCCAGCCCCAGCACGTCGAAGCCGTACGCCAGCCACGCGCCCGCCGCCTCGGACGCGTACCCGTGGCCCCAGTGCTGTCGGGCCAGCCGGAACGCCAGCTCGACGTCGTCCGGGTACCACTCGTGCAGCACGTGCAGGCCGCACATCCCGAGGAAGGCGCCGTCGCCGCGGCGCTCCATCGCCAGAAGCCCGAGCCGTCGCACCGCCCAGAGGTCGTTCGCGTACGCCGCGATCGCGTCCGACTCCTCACGCGGCAACGGCTGCGCGCCGAGGAACTCCATGACGGCCGGGTCCTGGTTGAGGGCCGCGAAGGCCGGCAGGTCGTCCTCCCGCCAAGTGCGCAGCACGAGCCGCTCAGTGGTGAGCGCCGTCGTGCCGGACCAGTCGGTCGGGTCGGTCGCCTCGCTCATGCGAGCACGATGTCGGCCGGCCGCGTCAGGGGCAATGGCCCCAGAGACCGGCGTCCCTGGCGCGGGCGCGGGTCTCGACCGTCTCGAGGTACGCGGCGTGCTCGACCTGCGGACGGTACGGGTACGCCTCGGTGGCGCCCTTCCGCACAAGCACGCCCTGCAGGAACCGGCCGTCGGGCAGCCAGACGTCCCAGAGGTCGCGGCCGTACTGGTCCCGCCTGCCGCCTGTCTGGTACGCCGCGACGACACGAGTGCCCACCGGCAGCAGCCGGGCGAGGACTGCCGACGCCTGGTGCCCCCAGCACTCGACCGGGTAGCCGGGCCGCACCGACTCGGGCGCGTCGACACCGATCAGCCGGACCCGCACGCGCTCCCCGCGCCGTTCGGCGATGAACGTGTCGCCGTCGACGACGCGGTCGACGCGCGCGGTGAACGCGCGCCCCGGTGCCGTCGGCGCGGTGATCTCGGCGAGCGACGCGGACGCCGGCCCGCACCCGACCAGCGCGAGCACGAGCCCGACAACGACGAACCCCCGCCGACGACCCATGCGGTCATCATCGGCGGGGGCGCGGACGTTCTGCAGGCCCGGCGTCAGGCGAGCGCCACCTCGACCTCGGCGACCTCGCCCTTGTGGGCGACGACGACGCGGTCGACCGGCTCGGCCTTCGGCGCGAGCGTCCGCAGGGTCCAGGTGCCGGGCGCGGCGAAGAACCGGAACTGCCCGGTGGCCGACGTCGGCACCTCGGCGGTGAACTCGCCGCCGCCGTCGAGCAGCCGGACGTACGCCCCGGAGACCGGGGAGCCGTCGCGCAGGACGACGCCCTGCACGACCGCCTCGTCGGTGAGGTCCAGGCCTTCGGTGGCCGGACCGCCCGCCTTCGCGCCGCACATCAGGGCTGGTCCCCGAGCCCGATCGGCACACCGACCAGCGAGCCCCACTCGGTCCACGAGCCGTCGTAGTTCTTGACGTTCGGCTGGCCGAGGATCTCGTGCAGGACGAACCAGGTGTGCGCCGAGCGCTCGCCGATGCGGCAGTAGGCGATCGTGTCCTTCGACAGGTCGACCCCCTTGTCGCGGTAGAGCGTCGTGAGGTCGTCGTCGCTCTTGAACGTCCCGTCGTCGTTCGCGGCCTGCGACCAGGGGATGTTGGCCGCGGTCGGGATGTGGCCGGGCCGCTGCGACTGCTCCTGCGGCAGGTGCGCCGGGGCGAGCAGCCGGCCGGCGTACTCGTCGGGGCTGCGCACGTCGACGAGGTTCTTCTGGCCGATGGCCGCCTCGACCTCGTCGCGGAACGCGCGGATCGACCGGTCCTGGTCCTTCGCCGTGTACGACGTGGCCGGCCGCTCGACGATCTCGTCGACGAGCTCGCGGGAGTCCAGCTCCCACTTCTTGCGGCCGCCGTCGAGCAGGCGGACGTCGTCGTGGCCGTACAGCTTGAAGTACCAGTAGGCGTAGGCCGCGAACCAGTTGTTGTTGCCGCCGTAGAGCACGACGGTGTCGTCGTTGCCGATGCCCTTCGCCGACAGGAGCGCCTCGAACTGCTCCTTGCTCACGAAGTCACGGCGCACCGGGTCCTGGAGGTCCTTCTTCCAGTCCAGGCGGACCGCGCCCTTGATGTGGTTCTTGTCGTACGCCGCGGTGTCCTCGTCGACCTCGACGAGGACGGTCTTGCTGTCGTCGAGCTTCGACTCGACCCAGTCGGCGTCGACCAGTGCTGTGTCGCGACTCACCGGGGTCCCCGGGAAATCGTGAGCGCCAGCGAGCGATTTGTTGGGGTGGTCATGCCGGAACCTCCGTACGGGTGGGTGTGGCGGCCCGCGGGTTCGGGACCGTGCGTGCGATGGGGTTGCTGCGGCGCAGCAGCAGGTAGGCCTCGCAGCCGAGGCAGACGCCGAACGCGGCGTTGAGGAACGCCGCCGCCAGCGCGAAGGCGGTCGCGACGAGCGTCACGAGACCGGTGGGTGCCGCCAGCCCGGCGAGGGCGACGACGGTGAAGACCAGGCCGACCGCCTGCGCGAACCGCAGCGGCCGGGTGTCCTCCAGCTCGGCCGGCGGGCCGAGACGTGGCCGCAGGAGTCGCGCGTAGAGCACGCCGTAGGGCGAGCGGCCGTCGGCGCCGAGCCCGAAGACGACGACCTGGAGGACGAGCAGCCATGCCCAGCCGGTGGCCAGGGCCGCCGCCAGCACGAGCGTGGTCAGCGCGGCGCCGAGGCGCGGGCCGCGCGGGTCGACGAGCGCGGGGACGAACGGATGCCTGGACGGCATGGGTGCTCCTGACGGAGGCGTCCGGAGGACGCGGGACGGGCAGCTGGACTGTCGTCTGGTGTCAGGAAGCAGGACAGAGCGCGGTGGCGACACGCAGCAGGTCCACTGCGCGTCGTCGGGTCAGCTCTGTGCTCACGCCGTCGATGCTAGACGTGTCCACGCCTCGGCACGAGGTGTTCCACGGACTGAGACCGCTCATGCGACCGCCTCGCCCAGCGCGGCGAGCACGTCGGCCTTGCGCGGCTGCCCGCTGGCCCGGCGTACGACAGCGCCCTGCGCGTCCAGGACCAGCACCGTCGGGGTGCGCCGGACGTCGAGCCGGCGGACCAGCTCGAGGTTGCTCTCGGCGTCGACCTCGACGTGCGCCACGCCCGGCACCAGGCCGCTGACCTCGTCGAGGACCCGGCGGGTGGCCCGGCACGGCTGGCAGAAGGCGGTGGAGAACTGCACCAGGGTGGCCCGCTCCCCCAGCTCCGCGCCGAGGTCGGACGCCGCGAGGACCGTGCGCGGCGCCTTGGCCGTCGTACCGGCGGGAGCGGCCGAGCCGGCGTCCGGAGCGCTGGACCCAGAGCCCGAGGCCCGACGCGACGACCAGCGTCACGGCGACGACGAGCAGCCCGGTCACGTCCACGGCAACCCCGTCCGGACTGCCCCGATTCCCCTCAGACCACCTCAGCCGAGGAGGACGCGGGCCAGGACGTACGTCGCCGGCGCGACGAGCAGCGCGGGGAGGACAGCAGGCAGCACGGGGTGCGGCTCCGGCACCCGGTTCGCGAGGATGACGCCGAGCCGCGCGGCGACGGCCGCGACGGCGGCCGCGGCCAGGGCCGCCGGCAGGTCGAGGTCCGAACCCGCGGCGACGGCCAGCGCTGCCGCGCCCGTCACGAACGCGGCCACCACGGCGGACACCCAGCGCGGGAGCCCAAGGCGGCCACCGGCGAGGTCGGCCGCCGGGGTAGCCGCCAGAGCCACGGCGGCCACGACCGCGAGCCCGGTGCCGTGTCGGCCGGCGTCGAGGGCCGGCCAGGCCGCGCCGAGACCGCCCACGACGACGGCTGAGCCGGTCGCGGTGAGCGAGCCGGTGAGCCGCTCCCGGCCGTCCCGGCGGACCAGCTGCTGCACGAACGCGAGGAGCAGGGCCACGGCCAGGACTGGCGCTACGTGGGCCATCGGCCGGCTGTCGTCGGACTGCAGCACGGTCACGTCCGCGGCGACGGCGGCGGCGGCCGCCAGCAGCCGGCCGATCACGCCGCCGGTGGCTCCGAGGGCGCCGAACCACACGGCGGCGAGCAGCAGCTGGGCCACCGCCACCGCCAGGACCATGACCACCGGGTCGGTCGCGGCGCCGAGCACGAGGAGCGCCGCCAAACCGGCCGCGAGGGCTGCGCTCATCGGCTGCCCCCTGCGAAGGGCGGCAGCACCTCGACGGTGACTCCGTCGGCGAGGACGCTGTCGCGGCCGGAGCGGACGCCGTCGACGAGGAACGACGCGACGCCCAGCACCCGGGCCAGCTCTGGCCCGTGCGCCGCCGCTGCCTGGTCCAGCACCTCGCCGAGTGTGGCGCCGTCGAACGGCTCCTCGTGGACGCCTGCGGCGGCGCGCGCCGCAGCCCAGTACCGGAGCGTGCCCTCGGCCACCCGTCGCCTCCTCAGCTGCTCGTCATACCGCGACACCACGGGTGACAGCCGTGTTTCGCCGGCGTAAAGCCTTCTCGCCGACCGGACAAGGGCCGGTCCTCAGGGGACCATCATGGTGAACTGGACGGCAGACGAGGGGAGTGGGACGCCGATGAGCCAGCTGTTGCTGCTGACCAACACGCTGCAGCCGTCGACCGAGGTGCTGCCCGCGCTCGGCCTGCTCTCGCACTCGCTGCGGGTCGCCCCCGCGGAGGCCTCCGCCCTGCTCGAGGCCCCGCCGGCCGACGCGCTGCTCATCGACGGCCGCCGCGACCTGCCGCACGTCCGGTCGCTCTGCCGCGTGCTGCGCACGACGGGCGTCGACTGCCCGGTGCTCCTCGTCGCCACCGAGGGCGGGCTCGCGGCCATGACCGCCGACTGGGGTGTCGACGACGTCATCCTCGACACGGCAGGCCCCGCGGAGGTCGAGGCCCGGCTGCGGCTCGCGATCGGGCGGCTCGCCGGCCGGGTCGGCGGCGACGACGAGCTCACCGAGATCCGCCGCGGCGACGTGTCGATCGACGAGGCCACCTACACCGCGCGGGTCAAGGGCCGGGTGCTCGACCTCACCTACAAGGAGTTCGAGCTGCTGAAGTTCCTGGCGCAGCACCCGGGCCGGGTGTTCAGCCGGGCCCAGCTGCTGCAGGAGGTCTGGGGCTACGACTACTACGGCGGCACCCGCACGGTCGACGTGCACGTCCGCCGGCTGCGGGCCAAGCTCGGGTCGGACCACGAGACGCTGATCGGGACCGTCCGCAACGTCGGCTACCGGTTCGTGCTGCCCAAGGACCCGCAGGACGCCGCTGCCGGGCTGCCGGCGTCCGCACCGTCGTCACCGCCGTCGCCCCTGCCGGTCTCCTAGCGACGCACGACCTGCGACGTACGACGCCCCCGCGAGCGAGCTGCTCGCGGGGGCGTCGTCCGGTCGGGCAGCTCCCTTACGGGACCTGCGTGCTCCGCGGCGTCGCCGGCGGCGTCAGCGCCGGGTGCGCCCCGAAGTAGTCGACGAGGGCGTCCAGGTCGACCTTGCCACCGGTGCGGGGAGCACCGTTGACCAGAGCGGTGTAGCTGTCACCGCCGTCGGCCATGAAGTTGTTCGTCGTGACCCGGTAGGTCTTCGCCGGGTCGAGCGTCACACCGTCGAGCTTGATCGACGCGGGGTCCACCTTGCTGCCGTTCGGCGCGCTCGCCGACCACGCGTAGGTGAAGCCCGAGCTGATCCCGAGCCGCAGGATCTCTGCGCCACCGGGCCGGTTCGTGAACCACTGCTGCTCGAGCAAGGCTTCGATCTGGGCTCCTGTCATGTCGTACGTCTGCAGGATGTTGCTGAACGGCTGGACGTTGAACAGCTCGCGGTAGGTGATCTGCCCGGGCGCCTCGCCGGCCGGCGAGTTGGCGACGAGCAGATCAGCACGGACCCCGCCGGGGTTCATGAACGCGATCTGCGAACCGGTCGAGTCCCGCTGCGCGTCGGCGATGAGGTTCGACAGCGCCGACTCGGCCGCGCGGTCCTCCTTGCCTGCCGAGCTGGCCCGCTTGATGTCCGCGGCGATCGAGCCCACGATCCGGTTGCCCGGTCCGGCCGCCTTCGCCACCCACTTCTCGACGATCGCGCGGACCGCGGGGTCCTGCGGGACGTCACGGGTGACGAGGTGGTTCACGGCCTTCTCGGACTTGCGGATGATGTCGCCGGTCCGGTCGTCGAGCTTGAAGTTCGTCTCGGTGATGATCCGGCCGAACGACATCGCGCTGGTGACCAGGCGACGCTGACCCTTCGGGTCCGGGATGTTGCAGACGTACGGCTGGTGGGTGTGACCGGTGATGACCATGTCGATCTTCGGCGCGAGGCGCTTGGCGATGTCCACGATCGGGCCGGAGATCCCGGTGCAGCCGCTGTACGAGCCGGTCTGGAAGCCGCCCTCGTGGATCATCACCACGATGGCCTTGACGCCCTTCTTCTTCTGCAGGATCTTCGCCGCGGCATTGCCGGCCGTCACCTCGTCGGTGAAGTCGTAGCCGGCGACACCAGCCGGGGACACCAGTGTGTCGGTGCCCTCCAGCGTCATGCCGATGAAGCCGAGCTTGACGCCGCCGACCTTCTTGACCCACCAGCGCGGGAAGACCGTGTGACCGCTCGAGGTCTGCACGACGTTGGCCGCGAGGTACCGCCAGTTGGCGCCGGGGAACACGATGTCCTTGCCGGTGGCGTCCTGCTGGAAGCAGCCGTCGGTCGGGTGGCAGCCGCCGTACTGCATGCGCTTGAGCTCGGTGATGCCCTCGTCGAACTCGTGGTTGCCGACGCTCGAGACGTCCAGGCCCATCGCGTTCAGGGTCTCGACCGCGGGCTCGTCGTGGAAGACGCCCGAGGTGAACGTCGAGCCGCCGATCAGGTCACCGGCGGCGACCGTGAGGCTCGTCGGGTGGCCCTTCCGGAGGTCCTTGAGATGGGTGGCCAGGTACGACGCACCGTTGGCCGCGACGGACGCGCCCTCGAACGGCACCGAGCCGTCGGAGCCGGTGTCCTGCTCCACGTGGCCGTGGTAGTCGTTGAACGACAGCAGCTGGACCGGGATCTTGTGCTTGTTGTACGTGGCCGGCTTGACGGTGCCAGCGAGTGCTGTGGTGGCGGGCACGAGCGCGAGCGCGGCTGCGGCGGCGACGCCGAGCGCCACCGGGAGGTGGCGCAGCAGGCCTGGTCGGGACATGTGACTCCCCTGTAGGTGGAACGTGGATGCCAGGAACCTAGTGCAGCGGCACCAGGTCGGACAGGGGAACTTCGTCATATCTGGTCCCGAGATCCATGGTTTGGTCCCCACCTAGGGTGGTGCGGTGGTGAACGTGGAGGTCGTGGGCCCGCTCGACGCCGCCGAGGTCCGCGCGGTCAGCAGCCTGGTCGACGCCGCCACGGAGGCCGACGGCGTACGACCGCTGTCCGAGCACGTGATGCTGCACCTGCGGTACGGCGGGGACGAGCGGGTCCGCAACGTCCTCACCTGGGCCGGCGCCGACCTGGCCGGCTACGCGCACCTCGACGTGACCGACGAGGTCGAGGGCGCCAGCGCCGAGCTGGTGGTCGCGCCGGCGCACCGTGGCCGCGGCGTCGGCCGCCGGCTGGTGGCGGCCACGCTGGCCGAGACCCCCGACGGCCGGCTCCGGCTCTGGTCGCACGGCGGCCACCCGGGTGCGGCCGCGCTGGCGGTGTCCATGGGGTTCGTCGAGTCGCGTGCCCTCTGGCAGATGCGCCGCTCCCTGTACGCCCCGCTGCCCGCCGCCGAGCTGCCGGCCGGGGTCACGGTGCGCACGTTCGTCCCGGGTGAGGACGACGACGCGTGGGTGGCGCTCAACGCGGCGGCCTTCGCCGGTCACCCCGAGCAGGGTGGGTGGACCGTCGACGACCTGCACCGGCGGGTCGGTGAGCCGTGGTTCGACCCGGACGGCTTCTTCCTCGCGGAGCGCACCTGCGACGACGGCTCACGCCGGCTCGTCGGCTTCCACTGGACCAAGGTGCACGGCGGCTCCGGCGCGGCGCACGACCGGCTGGACCAGCCGCACGCGCACGACGGCCAGCGGGGCACCCACGGGCACGACCCGATCGGCGAGGTCTACGTGGTGGGGGTCGACCCCGCCGAGCGGGGCCACGGCCTCGGCCGGGCCGTCACGCTGGTCGGGCTGCGGCACCTGCGGCACCACGGCCTGCCCGACGCGATGCTCTACGTCGACGCCGGCAACGGCCCCGCGATCGCGCTCTACACCGCCCTGGGCTTCACGCACTGGGAGACCGACGTCATGTTCCGGCGTGACGGCCGGCACGCCTGAGCCGGCCTGAGCCGGCCTGAGCCGGCCGCTGCCCGCTTCGGTGTCGACTGCTGGACCCGTGTTCACCTGCCGTTCACCCCGGTCGGGCCCCCAGGTCACCTCCGCTGCCTAGCGTCCGCATCGTCAAGAGATGACGACCCCGTCGCAACGACGACGACCGGACACACGCAGACGTCCTTGGAGGACACGCCCGTGAAGCTCAACCGCTTCTCCCGCACCGCCGTGGCGCTCGCCGCGGGTGCGCTCCTGCTGACCGCCTGCGGCAGCGACGACAACACGACGACCGGCTCGGACGGCGACAGCACGACCAGTGCCGCCGCAGCCGATGACAACTGCTTCAGCGGCACGCTGAACGCCGAGGGCTCGTCCGCCCAGCAGAACGCGATCGACGAGGTCATCGCCAGCTACACCGCGACCTGCACCGAGGCGAGCGTCAACTACAACCCGACCGGCTCCGGCGCGGGTGTCGAGCAGTTCAACAACGGCCAGGTCGACTTCGCCGGCTCAGACTCCGCGCTCAAGGACGACGAGGGCGAGGTGGCCGCGGCCAAGGAGCGCTGCGGCGGCAACGACGCCTGGAACATCCCGATGGTGGTCGGCCCGATCGCGATGGCGTACAACCTCCCGGGCATCGACACCCTGGTGCTCACCCCCGAGGTCGCCTCCAACGTGTTCAACGGCACGATCAAGGACTGGGACGACCCGGCGATCAAGGCGCTCAACAAGGACGCCAAGCTGCCCAGCAGCGCAATCAAGGTGTTCTTCCGGTCCGACGAGTCGGGCACGACCGAGAACTTCCAGAAGTACCTCGCGGGTGCCGGTGGCGGCGCCTGGACCGACGAGCCGTCGAAGGTGTGGCCGGGCGCCGGCGAGGGCCGCGAGAAGTCCTCGGGCGTCGCCGACGGCGTCAAGACCACCGAGAACTCCCTCACCTACGTCGAGTGGTCCTACGCCAAGGACAACAACCTCGGCATCGCGCAGGTCGACAACGGCGCCGGGCCGGTCGAGCTGACCGGCGAGGCCGTCGGCAAGGCGATCGCGTCGGCGAAGTCGGTCGGCACCGGCAACGACCTGCGGCTCGAGCTCGACTACGCCACCCAGACCGCAGGTGCCTACCCGATCGACCTGGTGACCTACGAGATCGCCTGCTCGAAGGGACTGGCTGCCGACAAGGCGGAGGGAGTCAAGAAGTTCCTGACCTACTTCTCCTCGCCGGAGACCCAGACCACGCTCGAGGAGATCGGCTACGCGCCGCTCCCCGCCGAGGTGCAGACCAAGGTCGCCACCGCTGTCGAGGCCCTGAGCTGACGGCCCTCCCAGCGGCCTGAGCCGCTCCTCGACGCCCTGCCCGGCGCAGCACCCGCCGGGCAGGGCGTCAGCCACGTGACACCCCTCCTCGTAGCTTCCCGAGAACCGGAAGGCAGGCATGACGACCACAGCACCGACCCCGACCAGCGGCCCGGCCGCGGGGTCCGAGCGGTCGTCGCTGCTCGCCGGCCGCAGCACCAGCAGTGGCGGCGACAAGATCTTCGCCTGGCTGGTCCTCGGTGCCGGTGTCTTCGTCGTCGCACTCGTGGCCCTGACCGGCGCCTTCCTCGTCTGGAAGGCGACGCCGGCACTGCTCGACAACACCGCGAACTTCCTCACCGACCGGGTCTGGCAGCCCGCCACCTCGCCGCCGGCATTCGGCATCGCGGCCCTGCTGTGGACCACGGTCCTGGCGTCGGCGTTCGCCATGCTGCTCGCCGTGCCGATCGCGATCGGGGTGGCGCTGTTCATCACGCAGTACGCCCCTCGGCGCGCCGCCCGCCCGGTCGCGTACCTGATCGACCTGCTGGCCGCCATCCCGTCGATCATCTACGGCCTCTGGGGCATCCGGGTCCTCGGCCCGGTCATCGCCGGGCCGGACTCGTCGGTGCGGACCTGGATCGAGACGGCGTTCGGGTGGATCCCGCTGTTCGGCAAGACCGGTGTCTCGCAGGGGACGGTGTTCCTGGCGTCGATCGTGCTGGCCATCATGATCCTGCCGATCGTCACCGCCATCAGCCGCGAGGTGTTCGACCAGACACCTCTGCCCAACAAGGAGGCGGCGCTCGCCCTCGGCGCCACCCGCTGGGAGATGATCCGTGTCGCCGTGCTGCCGTTCGGCAAGCCCGGAGTCATCAGCGCGTCGATGCTGGGCCTCGGCCGGGCGCTCGGCGAGACGATCGCCGTGACGATCATCCTCAGCCAGCCCAGCACCCTCGACAAGTTCGACCTGTCGATCTTCTACGGCGGCGAGACGTTCGCCTCGAAGATCGCGAACAACGCGAGCGAGTTCTCGACCCCGCAGAAGACCGGCGCCTACATCGCCGCCGGGCTCGTGCTGTTCGTCCTGACCTTCGCGGTCAACGCGGTCGCGCGCATCGTCATCGCCCGCAGCGCGAGGGAGGACTGATGGCCACCGTCACCGCCCCGGTGCACGAGCAGCCGAGCCTGCTCGTCCGCGAGTCGGCCGGTCGCCGGTTCCGCAACAGCCTCGCGACCGTCCTGGTCTGGGCCTGCTTCCTGATCGCCGTGGTGCCGCTGGTGTGGATCCTCGGGACCGTCCTCAGCAAGGGCTTCGCGCTGGTCACCGAGCCGACGTGGTGGACCAACTCGCAGCGCGGCATCACCGCGCGCCACGTCGGTGGCGGCGCGTACCACGCGATCGTCGGCACCCTGCTGATGGCGTTCGTGACCGCCGTGATCAGCGTGCCGATCGCGATCGGGACCGCGATCTACCTCGTCGAGTACGGCCGGGGAAGAAGCTGGCCAAGGCCGTGAGCTTCATGGTCGACGTGCTCACGGGAGTGCCGTCGATCGTCGCCGCGCTGTTCGTCTACGCGCTGTGGGTCACGACCTTCGGGCTGCAGCGCGTCGCGTTCGCCGTGTCGCTGGCCCTGGTGCTGCTGATGATCCCGGTCGTCGTCCGGTCGACCGAGGAGATGCTCCGGCTGGTGCCGCGCGACATCCGGGAGGCGTCGTACGCCCTCGGGGTGCCGCACTGGAAGACGATCATGAGGGTCGTCCTGCCGACGTCGTTCAGCGGCATCATGACGGGCATCTTCCTGGGACTCGCCCGGGTGATGGGCGAGACCGCGCCGCTGCTGATCCTCGGCCCCTACGCCAGTGCCATCAACAACAACCTGTTCAGCGGCAACATGGCGGCGCTGCCGACGATGATCAACCAGGACCGCAACCAGGCGCTCGACCCAGCGCTGGACCGGGTCTGGGCAGCGGCTCTCACCCTGATCATCCTGGTGATGGTGCTCAGCCTCCTCGGGCGCCTCGTCGCCCGGTTCGGCTCCGTGAAGAAGTAAGGGAACCCATGGCCAAGCGCATCGACGTCTCCGGGCTCGACGTCTACTACGGCGACTTCAAGGCGGTGGAGGACGTCTCGATGACCGTCCAGCCGCGGTCGGTGACGGCGTTCATCGGACCGTCCGGCTGCGGGAAGTCCACCCTGCTTCGGACGCTCAACCGGATGCACGAGGTGATCCCGGGTGCCCGCGTGTCGGGCAAGGTCACGCTCGACGACCAGGACCTCTACGCCGACGGCGTCGACCCCGTCGCCGTACGCCGGACCGTGGGCATGGTCTTCCAGCGGCCGAACCCGTTCCCGACGATGTCCATCTACGACAACGTGGCTGCCGGCCTGCGACTCAACGGTGTGAAGAAGAAGGACGCCCTGGACGAGGTCGTCGAGCGGTCCCTCAAGCACGCCAACCTGTGGAACGAGGTCAAGGACCGCCTCGGGAAGCCCGGCGCCGGGTTGTCCGGCGGCCAGCAGCAGCGGCTCTGCATCGCCCGCGCGGTGGCCGTCGAGCCGCAGGTCCTGCTCATGGACGAGCCGTGCTCGGCGCTCGACCCGATCTCGACGCTGGCGATCGAGGACCTCATCCAGCAGCTCAAGGACGAGTACACGATCATCATCGTCACCCACAACATGCAGCAGGCCGCCCGGGTGAGCGACCGCACGGCGTTCTTCACCATCGCCGGCGCCGGCGAGCCGGGCCGGCTGATCGAGATCGGCGACACCGCAGAGATGTTCAGCCGCCCGGCCGAGACGGGCCACCGAGGACTACATCACCGGCCGCTTCGGCTGACGCTCCGCCCGCACCTCGCGACCCGGACGCGCGCCCCCCACCCAAACCTCCGGTGATCATGCAGTTCTGGTGCAGTCGGACCCGTGCCCACACCACCCAACCCTCCGGTGATCATGCCGTTCTGATCAGCGGTACCTCTCGCCCCAGCCGCCGCGCGACGGGTGGTGCATCGTCAGCTGGTACGGCGTCGCCAGCGCGTCCGAGACGATCGCCTCGAACGCGAGGCTGCGCCCGAGGACCTCGCGCGCTGTCACCACCGCCACCTTCCACCCGACCCGTTCGACGTCCTGACGTCGCTCGCGGTCCCCGCGCATGTCTGTCGAAGTCGAGTGGTGCTCATCCCCGTCGTACTCCAGCGCGGTGTACGCCAGACGCCATCCCATGTCCAGCCGGGCGACGAACACGCCGCTGACCGTGCTGACGAGGATCTGCGGCTCCGGGGCGGGAAAGCCCGCATCGACGCAGCGCAGACGCGTGCGGCTCTCCTGCGGGGACTCGGCCAACGGCGTCGCCAAGGACACGAGCTCCCGTGCCTGCCGCACACCTCGATAGCCGGCGAACGGGCCGAGCGTGTCGAGGACAGCGCCGGTCGATGTGATGCCGAGCCGCAGGATGGCGTCAAGCGCCGCCAGAGCGTCGGGGCGAGGAAGCAGCCTCGCCACGTCTGCCGCCGTGCGTGCCGGTCCCGTCACCGGCACGTCACCGACGAAGACGACGTCGTCGTCGTCGAGCGGTCCCGAGCTGCCGAACACCCCTGTGCGTCGAGCCGCTGACCGTCCGGCGGGGGACATGACGTCGACCTCCGGCAGCACCCGGTGCGCGCCCATGGCGAGGGCATCGACGCCGTGCAGCCATGCGGCCGTGCGGCCGCAGATGACTGCGCCCGCTGGGACGACGAGCGCGGCTGCGGCCGCTCTCAGCTCCACGGTGTCCGGCACAGTCGCAACGACGTAGACGCCCCGAAGCACGCGCCGGATCTCTCCCGATACGAGGAACGTACGCAGCAAGCGTGGACCGATGTCGAGCTCCAGGGCCTGGCTCCGGCGAACGGCTTCTGACCCAGCAGGTTCAGGGTGTCGACGTACACAGCACGAGCGTGCTGATTCCGGCAGCGGCTGCCGTCGCGTTGTCCACAGCCTCGAGACTGCGTGACCTCGTGCTCGGCGACCAGAACTGCATGATCACCGGGAGGGGGGGGCGTGCGGGACGGCGTGACCAGAACTGCATGATCACTGGAGAGGGTGTGGGTGCGGCGTGGGGTTCGGGTCGGGGTGTCGGGTTGGGTGCGCTGGGTGTCGGGGTGTCGGGGTGTCGGGGGGTCGCGGGGGTCAGGTCACGGCGAAGTGGGCGACGGCGTGGACGACGGCGGCGGAGAGACCGGCAGAGAGGATGGCGAAGATCCAGACGCTGACGATGTTGCCGGCGACGCCCGAGCGCACTGCGGACAGCCGCTTGGTGCGCGCCGACGCCCATGATCGAGCCGGTGATCGTCTGGGTCGTCGAGATCGGCGCCCCGAAGACGATGCCGTCGTGTAGAGCACGGATGCCGCCACCGACTCCGCCGCGAAGCCGCGCGGCGGATCGATGTGGATGATCCGCCGCCCGAGGGTGCGCATGATGCGCCAGCCGCCGGAGTACGTGCCGAGCGAGATCGCGCCGGCCGACAGCACCACCACCCACCAGGGGATGTCGAGTCCTCCTGGTATCCGCCGGTGACGAGCGCGAGGACGATCGACACCCATCGTCTTCTGGGCGTCCTGAAGGCCGTGGCCCAGGGCCATCGCAGAGGCTGACACCGACTGGGCGATCCGGAACCCGCGGTTGGTCGGACCGGGGCGGGCGTTCCTGAACGCCCAGAGGATCCCGACCGTGAGGAGGAACGCCAGCAGCCCGCCGACCAAGGGCGAGAGGAGCATCGGGATGATGACCTTCTCGACGACCGAGTGCCACTGGACCGTCACCGAGCCGGCCAACCCGGCGCCGACAAGCCCGCCGATGAGTGCATGAGACGACGACGACGGCAGGCCGAAGTACCAGGTGATGAGGTTCCACGTGATGGCGCCGGCGAGAGCGGCGAAGACCACCACGAGTGCGTGCTCCCCCGACGGTGGCTCCAGCACGGAGAACACCGTCTTGGCGACCTTGGTGCCGAGAAAGGCGCCGACGAAGTTCATGACCGCCGCCAGCAGCAGAGCCACCCGCGGGGTCAGGGCACGGGTCGAGATCGACGTGGCGATCGCATTCGCCGCGTCGTGGAAGCCGTTGGTGTAGTCGAAGACCAGTGCGATCGCGATGACCGCGATGATGGTGGCCAGCTCCACCGGTCAGGACTCCTTGACGGCGATCGTCTCGACCGTGTTCGCGACGTGTTCGAAGGCGTCGGCCGCACCTTCGAGCTGGTCGACCACCTCCTTGAGCTTGAGGACCGTCAACGCGTCGTAGTCGCCGTTGAACAGTCGGGCGAGCAGCCGGCGGTAGACCTGGTCGGCCTGGTTCTCGAGCCGGTTGAGCTCGATCCAGAACTCCGTGAGGTCCTTCATCGACCGCAGCCGCGGCATGGCGTCGGCGGTGAGCTCGGCGGCCCGCTCGAGCACCTCGACCTGGTCGGCGACCTCGATCGGGAGCTCGCCGATGTTGTACAGGACGACGAGGTCGACAGCAGCCTCCATGGCGTCCATGACGTCGTCCAGGGACGACGCGAGCCGGTAGATGTCCTCACGGTCGAACGGCGTGATGAACGTCTCGTTCAGCTCGCGCATGATGGCGTGGGTGGCCTCGTCACCGGCGTGCTCGGCCGCGCGCATCTTCTCCGCGATGGCCTTGCGCTCAGCCTGATCGGCGCCCAGCAGCTCCTTGAGCAGCGCGGCGCCCACCACGAGGTTCTGCCCCGAGCTGGCGAACAAGTCGTAGAAGACGGTGTTTCGGGGGGTGAAGCGCACGGAGTCTCCCGGCTGGAGGCGTCAGGACAGGCACGTCAGTGGGATGGGGCAGCGTCCGGGTCAGGATGCTAGGGCCATCCCGCAGCCGGACCGCAATCCGGGGCGGTGAGCCGGGCGCCCGCACGAGGAAGACGCCCCGCCGCGCGCCGCCGCTCAGGCGGGCGGAAGCGGGTTGCGCCCGTCCCGGTCGGCGCCGGCGCGTCGCAGGCCGAGCACCCGGTCGATCTCCGCGGGGCTGAGCGGCTGCTCCGAGGCCGAGGCAGCGATGACGAGCTCGCCGTACAGCTCGATCTCGTCGAGGGCCTGCGGGTCCTGCAGACGGCCGTCACCACTCGGGACCACGGGGCAGAGCCTCCTCGACTGCGGCAGCTGGGTCGTCCGGACGGCCGGATCAGACCGGGCCGGCAGGGGTCCAGCCTAGGTATGCCCGACTTCGCCCCACCATGACCCACCCGGGTCATTCCAGGAGTGGCCCGACAGGGTGACGCTGTGCGCACGGGAGCGCACGGACGGGTCAGGCGCGAGTGACCGCCGCCAGCAGCTCGTGGAAGACCTCGGTGTGCCGGTCGACGTCGGCCCCTGTCGTCGCGGGTGACATCAGGGCCATGTTGTGGAACGGCGTGAGCAGGATGCCGCGGTTGAGTGCGTACAGGTGCAGCAGCTGCTCGAGGGCGAAGTCACCCGCAGCCGCGGCCTCCGCGCCGGTCCGGGGAGCGGTCGGCGTGAACGTGTACTCGCCGCGCGCGCCGAGCCGGTTGCAGTGCCACGGCAGGCCGTACGCCGCGATGCCGGCGTCGACGCCGTCGGCCCAGCGGTCGCCGAGCGGGATCATCCGGCCGTACGCCTCGTCGGTGAGGACCTCGGTGAGGGTCGTGCGCATCGCGGCCAGTGACAGCGCGTTGCCGGCCAGGGTGCCGCCGATGCCGCCGACGTCGATGTCCTCGAGCGCGATCGACGCGTCGATCCGGTCGGACACCTCCTGCGTCATGCCGAACGCGCCGGCCGGGATGCCGCCCGCGATCGCCTTGCCCATCGTCATCAGGTCCGGCTCGAGGCCGTACGCGGCGGTGTACCCACCCGGTCCGGCGGAGAGCGTGTGCGTCTCGTCGATGACCAGCAGCACGTCGTACCGCCGGGTCAGCTCGCGCAGCGCCGCGTGGTAGCCCTCGTCGGGCAGCACGATGCCGACGTTGGTCAGCGCCGGCTCGACCAGCACGCAGGCGATCTCGCCGCTCGCGAGGGCTCGCTCCAGGCCGTCGACGTCGTTGAACTCGACCACCCAGGTCGTCTCCGCCGGGTCGACCGGCGGGCCGATGTTGCCCCGTCGCGAGACGGTGCTGCCGTCGGCGGCCATCGTCGCGAAGGTCTCGTCGACGCTGCCGTGGTAGCAGTGGTCGTGAACCACGATCTTGCGCCGCCCGGTCACGTGCCGGGCGTAGCGGATGACGTGCCGGTTGGCGTCGGTGGCCGACAGGGTGAACTGCCACAGCGGCAGCCCGAACCGCCGGCGGAGCTCCTCGGCCACGACGACGGCGTCCTCGGTCGGCAGCATCGCGGTGATGCCCCGGCCGACCTGCTCGCGCACCGTCGCGACGGTCGGTGCCGGTGAGTGCCCGGTCATGGCTCCGGTGTCGCCCAGGCAGAGGTCGACGTAGTCGTGGCCGTCGACGTCGCGGAAGTGCGCACCGGACGCCTCCGCGACGAAGACCGGGAACTCCCCCGGCCACTTGACCATCCAGCTCATCGGCACGCCGCCGGGCATCACGGTGCGGGCCCGCTCGAACAGCTCGCGGCTGCGCGGGTGGCTGCTGCTGAAGCGCTCGTTCTCGGCTGCGGTGAGGGTCGCGACGCGGTCCGGGTCGACCGGGGAGGCAGCGGAGGCAGAAGAGGCAGAGGACATGGCCGCACGCTAGTGGTCTCGGTCGCCCGCGGTGCGGTCGGCCGCGGAGGTCGCGCCTCGTCGTCGGGATCGACGACGAAATCCGTCGCCGGAGCTCGGGGCACAGGGGACGGGGACCGGCGTCCCCTGCCGTATGCCGGCCCCCGTCCTCCTCGACAGGTTCCCCGACCCCGGACCGACAATCCCGCCCGCGGCTTCGGATTCCGCAGGGGTCGGGAGACACGCTCTATCCTCCCCCGGTGACCACGACCGATGCCTGGTGGCGCCTGCGGCGCGGGCTGCTCGTGGGCTTCCTCGTCCTGGTGATGGGCGCGTCCGGCCTGGTGCTGCTCGGCACCGTCACCCATGACACGGGGGTGCTGGGCTTCCTCATCGGCGTCTCGCTCGCGCTGCTGCCGCTGCCCGTGGTGCTGGCGGCGTACCGGTGGCTGGACCGCTACGAGCCGGAGCCGCGGTCGGTGCTGCTCTTCGCGTTCTTCTGGGGCGCGACGGTCGCGGCACTTGTCGCGGCGGTGCTGAACACGGCCAGCCTCATCGCCATCGCGCGCACCGGCGGAGGCAGTGGCATGGACACCACCGCCGTCCTCGTCGCACCGTGGATCGAGGAGGCCGCGAAGGGCGCGGCCGTGCTGCTGGTGCTGCTGTTCCGCCGGCGCGAGTTCGACGGGGTGGTCGACGGGATCGTGCTGGCCGGCCTGTCCGGGGTCGGCTTCGCGTTCACCGAGAACGTCCTCTACTTCGGCCGGGCGTTCCTCGCCGGCCAGCAGGAGAACCTCGCGACCGGCTTCTTCGCGGTCGGCTTCACCTTCCTCCTGCGCGGGATCCTGTCGCCGTTCGCGCACCCGCTGTTCACGACGATGACCGGGATCGGGCTCGGCATCGCCGCCCGGACCACCCGGCCGTGGGTGCGTGTCGTCGCGCCGCTCGTGGGCTACCTGATCGCCGTCGTCCTGCACGGCGCGTGGAACCTGTCGTCGCTGTCCGGGCTGAACGGCTTCTTCACCGGCTACGTCCTCGTGATGCTTCCGGTCTTCGCCATGGCGCTCGGCATCGCGGTGTGGTCGCGACGGCGCGAGGGTGCGACGGTCGCGGCCCAGCTGCCGGCGTACGTCGACGCGGGCTGGCTGGACCCCGCGGACGTGCCGATGATCGCGTCCCTGCAACGGCGGCGGCAGGCGCAGGACTGGGTGCTCGGCAGGTACGGCGGGGGGCCGGCGCGCGCGCTGCGCGAGTTCCAGCACGCCGCGACCGAGCTGGCGTTCCTGCGCGACCGGCTGGAGCGCGGCCTGGACGTGCCGGACTTCCCGGCGCGCGAGCGCGAGCTGCTCGCGCAGGTGGCGCGGGCCAGAGCCGCCGCGGCGAGACCGGCGACCACCTCGTAACCCCGCGAGCGCTGCAGACACGCCGAGAGGTGCCCCCGTCTGCGTGTCGGGAGCGCTCGCGGAGGTCGTGGGTCAGCAGTCCTCGGCGACCAGCTGCTGGAACCAGGAGTCGCAGGCCAGCACGCCGTGCAGGTCGAGCAGGTCGTCGTGGGTGAGCGGCGGCATCGGGGTGCGCTGCGCCGGGACCCGCTCGAGGGGCTCGACGTCCGGCGCCGAGAGGCTGAGGTGGGTGACGCCGCCCATGACGAGGACCGCGATCGCGGCGGCGTCGAGCCTGGCCGTGACGGTCGCGTGGCAGGACAGGCAGGTGAAGAGGACCTCGCCGCTCGTCGCCGTGCCCTCGTCGACCCGGACGAGCAGGCGGCGCGCGGACAGCGACACCTCGGCCCGGCACTCGGGGCAGGTGAGGGTGTAGCGGGACTGACGGTGCGAGCTGGACATGGCGACCTCCTTTGCCGACCCCACGGTGCGCCCCGCGACTGGCGGCGGACTTGCGGCGTACTTGAGACGACGCCTGGAGGATGCTCCCGGTTGCCCCCGGATGGCTGCAGATCCACCGGATCGGTGCGCGCGCCCGTCCGGAACGCCCGGATCCGCCCGGGAAGTCACCCCACATCTCCCGGGCGGATCACGTCGGCTGCCGGTGGCTCAGCCCACCAGCCACCGGTCGACGACGACGTCGGTGCCCGCCGACGCCGTGCGCTTGCTGCCGGCGACCACCACGACCACCGTGTGCGTCGCCGCGGAGAGCCCGGTGACCGTACGACGGGCACCCCACCGGGCCCGGGCCGCGTAGTTGTCGACCGTGGTCCGCAGGACGCCGTCGACGTACACGCGCGCCTTGCCCATCGACGGGCCGCGAGCGGTCACCCAGGTGAGGGAGGTGCCCCGGAAGGTGAACGACATCGCGGCGCCGGCGAGGTGCTCCATGGCGTACGCCCCGCCGGACGCCGAGGACCCCACGGCGCGGCGCCACGCCTGGGTGACGGCCGGGCTGCGGACGACCTTGTGGGCGTCGACGCGGACGGCGTCGAACGCCACCCCCGTGCCGGTCGCCGCGACTGCTCCCTTGCGGCCGGTGACGACGACGCGGAGGACGTGGGTGCCGGCCTTGAGGCCCGTGACGGAACGGCCGACGTGCCAGGCGGTGGTCGCGCTCCAGTTGTTCACCCGCGCACGGCGCACGCCGTCGACGTACACCGTGGCGCGACCCTGGGAGGGCCCTGTCGTGGTGAACCAGGTGACGGCCCGGCCGGTGAAGCGGTAGCTCACCGCCGCGCCCTTGCGGTCGGCGACCAGGTACCGGTGGCCGTACGCACCTGGCGCGCGCGCCGTCCGCCAGCGGGGCGCGGCCGCGAGGCTCGTCTCCTGCTCGGCGGTCGACGCCCGGAAGGTCGCGCTCGCCGAGACCGGGCTGCCGGCGCCGTCGAGAACGTTCGCCACGGCCAGCGTGTACGTCTGACCCGGCACCAGCCGCACGACCGGCGTGACGGACATGGTCCGGAAGTCCAGCGTGCAGGCGACTGCGCTGCCGGCGGCGTTCGCGCAGCGCCGCGTCACGGCGGTGTCTGAGCCGCCCGCCGGACGCAGGGTCACCGTGGAAGAAGCCGCCAGGTGCACGTCTGCCGAGAACGTGACCACGCTGCGGCCCAGCAGCGCGGTGCTGGTGGCGACGGTGGCCGTCGTGCCGGCCGCGGCGGTGGGCGCCGGCGGGGTGGTCGGCGGGGTGGTCGGCGGGGTGGTCGGCGGGGTGGTCGGCGGGGTGGTCGGCGGGGTGGTCGGCGGGGTGGTCGGCGGGATGGTCGGGGCGACGACCGTCCAGCCCACGACGGACTGGCTGGTGTTGCCTGCCGAGTCGGACACGGCCACCGTGAACGAGTGCGCCCCGAGCGCGAGACCGGTGACGACGTACGGGCTCGAGCACGGCACCGGTGCGGAGGCGTCGAGCGTGCAGGTGTACGCCGCGTCGGCCTCGGAGCTGAACGCGAACGTGGCTGTGGTGCTGGTGGTGGACGAGGCCGGGGCCTGGCCGAAGGTGGGAATGGCCGGCGGGGTCAGATCGACGACCCAGGTCCAGGTCGCCGGCGCGCTGGCGTTCGTCGCGGTGTCGACCGTCTTGACCCGGAGCGTGTGCGCGCCCTCAGCCAGCGGTCCCGAGCCCAACGGGACGGTGTCGATGTCGCATGTCGCGAACGCGCCGCCGTCGAACGAGCAGAGGAAGCCGTCGAACGTGACGTCCGTCGGGTCGCTGGGGGCGAAGTCGAAGTCTGCCGTCGTCTCGTTGGTCGGGCTGGGCGGCCCGCTGAGGAACTGCGCCGGCTCCGGTGCACTGGTGTCCAGCGTCCAGCCGAACGGCGCGGTCGGGCTGCTGTGGTTGCCGGCCGGGTCGGTGCTGCGCACGGCCAGGGTGTGAGCGCCCGGGGTCGTGACGCTCAGGTGCAGGGGCGTCGGGCAGGCAGCCCATCCGGCGGAGTCGCGGTTGCACTCGAGGGTCGCGGAGGTGTCGGGGTTGTCGACGAGGAAGTCCACGCCGGTCTGGTTGGTGGTGGTGGCCGGGCCGGTGAGGATCGCCGGCGTCGGCGGCGCCGTCGTGTCCACGACCCACAGCGCCGTACCCGGCAGGGCGGCGTTGCCGGCGCCGTCGGAGGCGGAGACCGTCAGGGTGTGCGGTCCCTCGGCGATGCCGGGGAGGTCGAGCGGACTGACGCACGCCACGGCCGGGGCGCCGTCCAGGGAGCACGCGAACGAGGTGGCACCTGCGGAGCTGAACGTGAAGTGCGCGGTGGTCACGTTCGTCGGGCTGGCCGGTCCGGCCAGCAGCACCGAGGCGGGCGCGGTCAGGTCGACGACCCACGTGACCGAGGCGGTGCCGCCGAGGTTGCCGCCGAGCCCGAGGGCCTGGACCGTGACGGTGTGCGGGCCTTCGGCCAGCGGCCCGGCGACGGACCACGGGCTGGTGCAGGTGGTGGCCGGCGCGCCGTCGAGCGAGCAGCGGTGCGACACCGTCGACACGTCCGGGTTGACGAACGAGATGCTGGCCGCGGTGGTCTTGGTGGGGGTGGCGACCGGAGCGATGGTCGGGGCCCCGGGCGGCACGCTGTCGACGACCCAGCGGAAGGTGGCCTGGCCGGGGCGGTAGCTGCCCGGCTTCTTGCCCTTGACGACGAAGGTGTGCGACCCGTCGGCGAGCCCGGTGTAGGTCTTCGGTGACGTGCAGCCGCTGGTCGACACCCCGTCCAGCACGCAGGTGTACGAGACGCCGGCGACGACGTTCCAGGTGAAGGCGGCGCTGGCCGACGCGCTGGGGTTGGTCGGGCCGGCCACCGTGATGGGCAGCCGCGGCTTGGGCGCTGCGGACGCCGGGGCCGCCCCGGCGACGCCGACGACGACGACGGCAGCAGCGACCGCTGCCACCGACCGGAGGACCTGGTGAAACCGCACGACTGTCTCCTCGCGATCCACGACGACGTCGGCGACAGCCGGCGTCGGTGAGCCCCGAGCCCACGAGTCGTCCATCGACGGGCGCGCCGCGGGAGGTAATGCCTTGAGCGGTACGAGGTAAAGGATTACCCAAGAGATGTCAGACTTTCGGCTCCCGTCGGCGGCGTGTCAGCCCCTTTCTGCCGCCGTAGTGCGCCGGTCTGTCCCGTAAGGGACGACATGTCGGTGTAACGGGTTCTGTTGCGCCGAACGGGTGGTGCCCGTCGTGCCGGTCGGCCGTAGCCTGCCGCCGTGGCCGAGTGGATCGCCTTCCTGCACCCGCCGCGCGACGACTTCGCGGCGACGATGACCGACGAGGAGCGCGCGGTCTGGCGCGTGCACTTCGAGCGGCTCGAGCGGCTCGTCGCCGAGGGTGTCGTCGTCTCGCCGGCCCGACCCTCGGCCCGGTGAACACGGGGATCCTGGTCTTCGACGCGGACGACGAGGCCGCGGCGCAGCGGCTGCTCGACGAGGACCCGACCGTCGCCGGGGGCTTCGTCCGCGGCGAGCTCCGGCCGTTCCGCGTCTCGCTGCTGCGCGGCCGCGACTGACGGCCACAGCCGGGCCTAGTGGCAGTGCCCGGTGCGCGACTCCTGCCTCGCGTTGATGTCGTCGGACCGGCCGTCGGCCAGCCGCGACCACTGCGCGCTGGGCCGGCCGTCGGTCCGGAACTGGTCGCCGTTCGCCCGGAACCGCTTCGGCCAGCCGCCCGGTGAGTCCTCCCAGTCCTCCTGCCGGCCGTAGACCGTCTGGTCCAGGAGCGGGTACGACGGGGCCATCGACTCAGCACCGCGGCCGGTCGTCCAGTACGTCTCGAACACCCGGTCGCCGTCGCGCAGGTAGCAGACCTGCAGGCCCCACCCTCGGCCGTCCAGCAGCGCCTCGCCACCCTCGCCCGCGCCGTACCAGGGCACGTCCCAGCCCATGAACTCGCGGTACCTGTTGCTGTCGTCGAAGGGGCCTTCGCAGACCGTCGCGTAGGTGACGTCGCGCGCGTGCAGGTACGACAGCTCGCGGACCTGGCCGTTGAAGAACGTGCAGCCCTCGCACTGCCCCTCGGCCGGCTGCCCGTCGTGCCACATGTGGAAGTAGACGTAGAGCTGGCGGCGCCCCTCGAACAGCTCGAGGAGCGTGACCGGGCCGTCCGGTCCCTCGACGGTGAGCGAGGCGTCGACCTCGGTCATCGGCAGCCGCCGGCGGGCCGCGGCGATGGCGTCGCCCTCGCGCGTGTGCGCCTTCTCCCGGGTGCGGAGCTCGTCGATCCGCGCCAGCCAGGCGTCCCGCTCCACGACCTCCGGGGTGGCCAGGTCGTCGGGCAGCGCGGTCGTGGTGGGCTCAGCGGTCATCGTCTCGGTCACCTCGGGGTCTCGTGGCTCTGGTGTCACCAGCAGTACCGACCCCCGACAGAGGCCAGACTCATCGGTCCGGAACACCCCGGCTCGTCGGTGGGCCCCGTGGGACTCGAACCCACAGCCCGCGGGTTAAAAGCCCGCTGCTCTAACCAGTTGAGCTAGAGGCCCCGATGGCACGGCGAGCCTAGTCGGACCCCTCCACCCGCCGAGTGAAACGTTCGGCAGCCCGATCCGGACATGGCGGCTGCCGAACGTTTCAGTTGACGAGGGGTGGGTGGGGTCAGCACACCCCTAGGGGTCGGTCAGGCCGTCGGACGGCGTGTGCCGGGCCCCGGGCGGACGTGCGGTCCGTGCCATGGGAGCCGGCTCCCGTTCCGAGCAGTCTTCAGGAGCCGGACCGAGCAGACCGCACGGCCGGACCCCACTCACCAGCCCCCTCGGGCAGGAAAGGCCATGCCATGTCTCGCTTTCTCTACCGCATCGGTCACTTCGCCGGACGTCACCCGTGGCGGGTCCTCGCCGCGTGGGTCCTGGTCGCGGTCACCGCGTTCGTGCTCAACGGCGCCATCGGCGGAGCACCGGACGAGAGCTTCACCCTCCCGGGATCCGACTCGCAGCGCGCTGCGGACGCCATCTCGGACCGCTTCCCGCAGGAGACCCTCTACAGCTCCAACGTCATCTTCCACTCCGAGGACGGCATCGAGACCCCGGCCGTCACGAAGGCCGTCGAGCAGGCGGTCACCGCGCTCGCCGACGGCACGCACGTCAGCGGCGTGAGCGATCCCTACGACCCCAGGGGTCCGACCGTCAGCAAGGACGGCACCACCGCGATCGCGACCGTCGGCTTCGACCGTGACGTCGTCGGCCCCGAGGACTTCGAGCAGGCCGAGCTCGCCACCCAGGCGGCCCGTGACGCCGGCATCCAGGTCGAGTACGACGGTGGCCTCGGCTACGCCAAGGGCGACGCTGCCCCCGGCAGCGAGATCATCGGCATCGCCGTCGCCGTCGTGGTGCTGGCCATCGCGTTCGGCTCGATCGTCGCGATGAGCCTGCCGATCCTGGTGGCCCTCGTCGGGCTGCTCATCGGCACCAGCGCGATCGGCGTCATGTCCGGCGCCATGTCGGTGCCGTCGATCGCCAGCATCGTCGGCGTCATGATCGGGCTCGGCGTCGGCATCGACTACGCGCTGTTCATCCTGGCGCGGCACCGGCAGAACCTCGAGTCCGGCATGCCGGTCCCCGAGGCCATCGGCCGGGCCAACGCCACCGCCGGCTTGTCGGTGCTCTTCGCCGGCGTCACCGTGGTTCTGGCGATCGCCGGCCTGTACGTCTCCGGCATCCCGATGATGGCCACGATGGGCTACGCCTCCGCGATCATGGTCGCGGTCTCGATGATCGCAGCGGTCACGCTGCTGCCCGCGCTGCTCGGCATCGTCAAGAAGCGCGTCAACAGCGTCAAGGTGCCCTTCGTCAAGCGTCGGCCCGCGTGGGACCCGAACTCGACGTCGGCCCGCTGGACCACTCGCGTCGTGAAGAGCCCGGTGCGGTACGGCGCGGCAGCTGCGCTCGTCCTCGTCGTGCTGGCCATCCCGGTGCTCTCGATGCGGCTCGGCTTCGCCGACTCCGGCAACGACGCGCCGGTCACCACTACCCGCAAGGCGTACGACCTGGTCGCGGACCACTACGGTCCCGGCAAGAACGGTCCGCTGGTCGTCGTCGTGGACACGGCCGGCACCCAGGCCGACGCCGAGGCGACGGCGAACGAGCTCGTCACCGAGATCGGCGCCGTTGCGGGAGTCGCTTCCGTCGACGCACCCGTGCTCGGCCCGAAGGGCGACCTGGCCATCATCCAGGTCACCCCGACGACCGGCCCGCAGGACGAGGCCACCTCGACCCTGCTCGCCCACCTTCGGACCGACGTGATCCCGGACGCCCTCGGCGACCCGGCCGCGGACGTCAGCGTCACGGGTGGCACCGCCATCACCGACGACGTGTCGAAGCAGCTGCAGGACCGGATGCCGTACTTCCTCGGCGCCGTCATCGGCCTGGCGTTCCTCGTGCTGATGATCGTGTTCCGGTCGGTGCTCGTGCCGCTGAAGGCAGCCGTCCTCAACGTGCTCAGCGTCGGCGCGGCGTACGGCGTCATCGTGGCCGTGTTCCAGTGGGGCTGGGGCCGCGAGCTGATCGGGGTGCACGAGAACATCCCGATCATGCCGCTGGCACCGATGCTGATGTTCGCGATCCTCTTCGGTCTCTCGATGGACTACGAGGTGTTCCTGCTGAGCCGGGTGCGCGAGCAGTACCTCAAGCACCGTGACCCGAAGCGGGCCGTGGTCGAGGGTGTCGGCTCCACCGCACGTGTCATCACCAGCGCGGCGCTCATCATGATGGCGGTCTTCGGTGCCTTCATCCTGGGCAGCGACGTGGTCGCGAAGATGTTCGGTGTCGGCCTGGCCGTCGCCGTCCTGCTCGACGTGACCCTGGTCCGGATGGTCCTGGTCCCGGCGGCGATGAGCCTCCTCGGCCACACGGCCTGGTGGCTCCCCCGCTGGCTCGACCGCCGGCTCCCGCACCTCAACCTCGAGGGCGACGACGTCGCCGAGGACGAGCTGCAGGAGATCCTGGCCGAGGGCGAGCGGGAGGCCGAGCTGGTCTGACCACGACAGCGGCAGCAGCCGCTCACGACCGCGGTGCGGTCGGTCCCCCACAGGACCGGCCGCACCGCGGCGTTTCCGTCTACCCTCCGGACCATGGCGCTGCGTGTGGTCCTGGCGGACGACAACTACCTCGTCCGCGAGGGCATCGCCGCCCTGCTCGCCGAGGTCGACGACATCGAGCTCGTCGACGCCGTGGCCGACCCGCAGTCGCTGCTGAAGTCGGTCCGCGAGAAGACGCCGGACGCCGTGCTCACCGACATCCGGATGCCGCCGTCGTTCACCACCGAGGGCATCGACGCGGCGAAGCAGATCCGCGCCGAGCACCCGGAGATCGGGGTGGTCGTGCTCTCGCAGTACGTCGAGGAGGACTACGCCTTCGAGCTGCTCAAGGACGGCGTTGCCGGCCTCGGCTACCTCCTCAAGGAGCGCGTCTCGCAGCTGGACGAGCTGGTGCGGGCGCTGCACGACGTCGCCCGCGGCGGGTCGGCGCTGGACCCCAAGGTCGTCGAGGGGCTGATGGCGCGAAAGGCCGGCGACGCCGGGTCGCCGCTGCCGGGGCTGACCGAGAAGGAGCGGCAGGTGCTGGAGGCCATGGCCACCGGCAGGAACAACGCCACCATCGCCAAGACGCTCTACATGAGCGACCGCGCGGTCGAGAAGCACATCGGCTCGGTGTTCCAGAAGCTCGGCCTGGTCGAGGAGGGCGAGGTCAACCGCCGCGTCATGGCCGTCCTCGCCTTCCTGGAAGCCACTGCCTGAGCCTGGT
This sequence comes from uncultured Actinomycetota bacterium, assembly GCA_963746175.1. GTDB lineage: Bacteria > Actinomycetota > Actinomycetes > JACCUZ01 > JACCUZ01 > CAVVAH01. The sequence continues at coordinate 705,510 of CAVVAH010000004.1, forward strand.
TCGTCGGTCATGCGCCCCGCCGTCGACGGCTGAGGTCAGAACCGCCAGGACGGGCGGAGGCAGGTGGTGGTGCGGCGCCGCCTGCGGGTCTCCGTCATTTGCCCGAATCGAGCGAAGTGGCCCCGCTGGAGGGGTGGATTCCACGACCCCAGCGGGGCCACTTGGCTCCGTCCCAGACGGCGGTCAGCATCCGGACGGCGAGCCCGCAACCGTCCGCGTCCAGGCGCCGTTGATCTGAGCCCGGCCACGACGGCGGCTCAGGAGATCCGAGACCCGCGATCGTGCGGCTGACCCCACTGCGAGGGTTCGGCCAAGGCCCTGCCCGGCGGCGGTGGCCCGGAGCAGACTGCGGAGCATGCCACCGTCCGCGCTGCTCGCGCGCTGGCGCCGGTCCCGCGGGGACCGGCGCGCCACCCTGCTGGTGCTGGGCGGGCTCGTGGTGTTCGTCGCCGTCACCTACGTCGTCATCGTGCTGGGCGGCGGCGCGCTGATCGGGCACACCGACTCGCCGCACCTCGGCCTGTCGCTGCTCGCCACCGCGGTCGTCGCGCTCGGCTTCGAGCCGGTGCAGGCACGGCTCGAGCGCCGGGCGACCCGCGCGGTGCACGGCGGGCGGCCGTCGCCGTACGACGTGCTCAGCCGGTTCGCGGAGGCGGTGACGGGTCCGCACGGCGACGAGGTGCCGGTCCGGATGGCAAGGGTGCTGGCGGAGGGCACCGGCGCGCGGTGGGCGCAGGTCTGGCTGTCGGTCGACGACGGCCTGGTGCTGGCCGCGACCTGGCCGGCCGACACCGACGGCGACGAGGCGCCGCCCGGCGTGGCCGTGAAGCCGGGCCGACGGCAGCGCACCGTGCGACTCGCCGGCGAGGTGCTCGGCGTGCTGCGGCTGCGCGAGCAGGACGACCGGCCACTGACCCCGGTCGAGGAGCGGCTGTTCGCGGGGCTCGCGGCCCAAGCCGGTGTGGTGCTGCACGGCGTCCGGCTCCGCGCGCAGCTGGCCCAGCGGCTCGTGCAGCTCTCGGCGCGGGCCGAGGAGCTGCGCGCCTCACGTGAACGGCTGGTCGAGACGCAGGACGCGGCGCGGCGACGGCTGGAGCGCGACATCCACGACGGCGCGCAGCAGCACCTGGTCGCGCTCGCGGTCAACCTCCGGCTGGCCGAGACCCTCGCCGCCAAGTCACCCGAGCGGGCCCAGCAGGTGCTCGCCGCGCAGGCGACGGCGGCCCGGGCCGCCACCGACACGCTGGTCGAGCTGTCCCGCGGCATCTACCCGCGACGCCTCGGCGACGACGGCATCGGCCCGGCGCTACGCACAGCGGTCGCCACGAGCCCCGTCCCGGTGTCCGTCGACGACACCGGCGTGGGCCGGCACCCGCGCGAGGTCGAGGCCGCCGTCTACTTCTGCTGCCTCGAGGCCGTGCAGAACGCCGTCAAGCACGCCGGCGCGACTCGCGTCGAGGTACGGCTGACGGCCGCCGACGACGGCCTGGCGTTCACGGTCACCGACGACGGCACCGGCTTCGACCCGGCGGCCGCGGCCACCTCGCGCGGGCTCGCGAACATGCGGGACCGGGTCGACTCGCTCGGTGGCCGGCTGGAGTGGGCACCCGCCGGCACGAGCGGCGGCACTCAGGTGACCGGACGCGTGCCGCTCACCGCCGCCACCCGGCGTACGGCCGGGGTGGGCTGAGTGCGCACCCGGATCGCGTGGGTCCTGGCCGCGCTCAGCGCTGCCCTTGTCGTCACCGACACCATCATCGACGCGACGGTCCAGCCGTTGTTCTCCGCGGACTCGATGGCCGTCCACGGGTGGCCGCTGATCCCGCTCGCGGCCCTGGGCAGCTCGGTGATGGGGGCCGTCATCCTCAGCCGGCTGCCCGGCCACCGGATCGGCTGGCTGCTCGCCGGGGTCGGCACCCTGACGTGCTTCTCCGTGACCTGCGAGATCTACAGCATCTGGGTGGACGAGGCGGGTGGCCCCGGGCCGGAGCTGGCCGCCGAGGTGACGGGATGGCTCTCGGTCTTCACCGGCGGGTCGACGGCGTTCGCCGGGCTGACGCTGATGTTCCTGCTCGCGCCCGACGGTCATGTGCTCTCGCCCCGCTGGCGCTGGGCCGTGCGGGCGGACCTCCTCGGCATGCTGCTGTTCGAGGTGGGGCTGCTCAACGCCGCGCCGAAGGACTTCACCGGCCGGGGCGACCCGCGCGGCGCCAGCGCGCTGGCGTCCACCTTCCTCAGCGCCGGGATCCTGCTGATCGCCGGCACGCTGGTGTTCGCCGTGGTCTCGGTGGTGATCCGGCTGCGCCGGGCGACCGGCGAGACCCGTCAGCAGCTGCGCTGGTTCGCGCTGGCGGCGGTCGCGGTCGGCGTCGGCGTCATCGGCCTGCTCGTGACCGAGACGCTCAACGGTGGCGACCAGACCTGGTACTCCGCGATCCCGCTGCAGGTGGCGTTCGTGCTGCTGCCCGTCTTCCTCGCGGTCGCGGTACTGAAGTACCGGCTCTACGACGTCGACCTCATCATCAACCGCGCGGTCGTGCTCGGCGTCTCGGCGCTGTTCGTCACGGTCAGCTACACCTTGCTCGTCGTCGGCGTGGGCAACATGGTCAGCGGTTCGTCGGGGTTCTGGACCTCGGTGCTGGCGACCGCGGCGGTGGCGCTGGCCTTCCAGCCGCTGCGCCGCTGGGTCGTGCGGTTCGCCGACCGGCTCGCGTACGGCGCCCGTGCGGTGCCGTACGACGCGCTGTCGGCGTTCAGCCGGCGGCTGGGCGACAGCCCCGACCCGGCGACCCTGCTCCCCGCGGTGGCCGAGGCGGCCGGCCGCGCAGTCTCGGCCGTGCGCTGCGTCGTCACCCTCGACGTCGAGACCGGCGAGACCGGCTCGGCGTCCTGGACACGCTCGGCCAGCGCGGCGCGGGCGGCCACCGGGACGGCAGTGACCGTCGTGGTGCAGGACGCCGTCGGGCGGCTCGGCACGGTCGTGGTCACGCCGGCCCCCGGCGGCGCGATCCGCGCGCCGGAGCGGGCGCTGCTCGAGGACCTCGCCGAGCAGGCTGCGGTGTCGTTCCGGAACGCCCGGCTGCAGGCCGAGCTCGCGGGGCACGTCGCCGACCTGGACCGGCGGACGGCCGAGCTGGCCGCGTCCCGCCGCCGGCTGTTCGAGGCCGGCGACGCCGAGCGGCGCCGGATCGAGCGGGCCATCGACCGCGACGTCATGCCGACCCTGCGGTCGCTGACGGCCACCCTGGAGAGCGCGGACCGCACGGTCCCGACCGACGCGCTGGTCGACCAGGCGACCACTGCACTGGACGCGCTCCGCGAGCTCACCCGCGGCATCTTCCCGACCCTGCTGGCCCGGGCCGGGATCGCGCCGGCCCTGTCCGCGCACCTGTCGCGAGCCGGCGTGACCGCCCCGCTGCAGGTCGACGACTCGGCCACCGGCCGGCGGTTCGCGGCCCGCACCGAGGCGGCGGCGTACTACGCGGCGACCTCGGCGGTGGCCGCAGGCGCACAGGGCCCGCTGCGGCTCGAGGTGGTCGCCGACTGCCTGGTGCTCGAGGTCCACCGGGCGGTCGACCTCGGGCCCGAGCGGCAGGCGGTGCTGGACCGGGTCGAGGCGCTGGGCGGGTCGCTCGCCGAGGGCGACGGCTACCTGCGGGTCACGGTGCCGACCGTCGAGGCGGCCGAGGCGCCCGGGATGCCCGGGCCGCGTGGGCTGGAGGAGCCGGCGCCGGCGATCGGCTGAGTCAGGACGGCGGGGCCTCGGCGGTCGCGGCCTGCCACTCGTGCAGCAGCCGGTCCGGGCCGAAGGCGCCCTTCGGGACGTACGACGCCGCCCCGCACCCCTCACGGTCGAACTCGTCCTCGTCGTAGGTCGACAGCAGCACCACCACGGGAGGGACAGGAAGGGCCCGGATCTGATGGGTCGCCTCGATGCCGTCGATGCCGGGGAGGTTGACGTCCATCAGCACCAGGTCGGGGCGCAGCTCGCGGGCGGCGACGACCGACTCCTCGCCGGACGCGACGGTGCCGACCACGACGAAGCCGTCGGTCGAGCTCGACCACGGCCGACATCGCGGCCCGGAACGGCTCCTGGTCGTCGACGACCAGCACACGGACGACGCTCATCCCACTCACCTCCTCGTACTCCTGGTGCTCCGATCATCGGCCACCGGCGACGCCCGGCACAGGAGGCTGGGCGCCGAACCGCCGTACGGCCAGCCCCACCCCCGCCCGATGCGGGCGATCGGCGATCCAGGCCCGGACCGGCCGGTCGACGGTTAGGCTCCGCATGATCGTCGGGGGAGGGCGGAGCGGGTCGAGTGCAGCAGTGCGCCTCGTGCGGGACCACGAGCGCCGACGGCATGCGCTTCTGCGGGGAGTGCGGGGCGGCGCTGGCGCAGTCCTGCCCGTCCTGCGGCCAGCCGGTCACGGCCGGGTTCAAGTTCTGCGGCCACTGCGGCACGGTGCTCGACCCGGCGGTTGCCGCTGTCCCGCGCCAGTCGCAGGCCGCCGTCCCGGTCGCGGAGCGCCGGCTCTGCTCGGTCCTCTTCTGCGACCTGGTCGGCTTCACCCCGCTGTCGGAGGCGCGTGACCCCGAGGAGGTCCGCGAGCTGCTCTCGGCGTACTTCGAGACCGCCAGCACGGTGATCGGTCGGTACGGCGGCGTGGTCGAGAAGTTCATCGGCGACGCGGTCATGGCCGTCTGGGGCACGCCGGTCGCCACCGAGTCCGACGCCGAGCGCGCGGTGCGCGCCGCCCTCGACCTGGTCGACGCCGTCCGCCTCCTCGGCGCCGAGCGCCGCATCGACACCCTGGCCGCCCGTGCGGGAGTCGTCACCGGCGAGGTCGCCGTCACCCTCGGCGCGAGCAACGAGGGCATGGTCGCCGGCGACGCCGTCAACACTGCTGCCCGCGTCCAGGCGGCCGCCCAGGCGAACCAGGTGCTCGTCGACTCGGCGACGCAGCGGCTCACCGAGGGCGTCATCGGCTACGACGACGCGGACCTGCACACGCTCAAGGGCAAGAGCGAGCCCGAACAGCTCTGGCGCGCCACCCGGGTCGTCATCGGCGTCGGCGGCTCGCAGCGCATCGACGGCCTCGAGGCGCCACTGACCGGCCGGGACGCCGAGTTCCGGACGATCCGCGAGCTGTTCCACGCCTCCGCCGAGCGACGCACGCCACGGATGGTGGTGCTGTCCGGCCCGGCCGGGGTCGGCAAGTCACGACTCGGCTTCGAGTTCCGCAAGCACGTCGACGGGCTCGTGCAGCTGGTGAGCTGGCACCACGGCCGGTGCCTGTCGTACGGCGAGGGCGTGTCGTTCTGGGCGCTGGCCGAGATGGTCCGCCAACGGCTCGGCATCGCCGAGGACGACCAGCCGGAGATCGCGGCCACCAAGCTGGTGGCGGGCCTCGAGGCCTGGCTCCCCGTCGCCGACGAGCGCCCCTACGTCGGCACCCGGCTGGGCCGGCTGCTCGGCGTCCCCTTCGAGGGCGACGCCGGCGGGGAGCTGTCCCGAGACGAGCTGTTCGCCGGCTGGCGGCTGTTCATCGAGCGGATGGCCGACACCGGCCCGGTCGTGCTCATGGTCGAGGACGCGCAGCACGCCGACCGCGGCCTGCTCGACTTCCTCGACCATCTCGTCGACTGGTCCCGCGACCTGCCTGTCTACGTGCTCGTCCTCGCCCGGCCGGAGCTCGAGGACGTCCGCCCCGGCTTCGGCACCGGGCGCAACCGCGTGCTCCTCACCCTCGACCCGCTCGACGAGGCGTCGATGCGGCCGCTCGTCGACGCGCTGGTGCCCGGCATGCCGGTCGCTGCCCGCGACGCGATCGTCGCCCAGGCGCAGGGCGTCCCCCTGTACGCCGTGGAGACGGTCCGCTCGCTCGTCGACCGCGACGTCGTGCAACCGATCGACGGCGTCTACCGGCTGGTCGGCGACATCGGCGCACTGGTCGTCCCGGACAGCCTGCACGCGCTGCTCGCCGCCCGGCTCGACTCGCTCGCGCCGGACGTACGACGACTGGTGGCCGACGCGGCCGTGCTCGGGACGTCGTTCACCGCAGAGTCGCTGGCCGCCGTCTCCGACCTCGAGGCGGCGGACATCCAGCAGCGGCTCGCCGAGCTGCTCCGCCGCGAGGTCCTGACCGTCACCGCCGACCCGCTGTCGCCGGAGCGCGGCAGCTACCGGTTCGCGCAGGACCTGCTGCGCCAGGTCGCCTACGACACGCTGTCCCGCCGCGACCGGAAGGCGCGCCACCTCGCCGTCGCGGCCCACCTGCGCGCGACCTTCCCCAACGACGGCGAGGAGGTCGTCGACGTCGTCGCCCGGCACTACCTCGACGCCGTCGCCGCCGTGCCGGACGACGCGGACACCGACGAGCTGCGCGAGCTGGGCGTCGCCGCCCTGGTCCGCGGGGCCGAGCGCGCCGCCCGGACGGGAGCGCCGGACCGCGCCTCCCGGAGCTACGCCGAGGCGGCGGCACTGGTCGAGGAGACCGGGACCGACCCGCCTCGAGCTGCCCTGCTGCTCGAAGGCGCCGCGCTGCAGGCGCACGCGTCCGGTGACGTCACGCTCGCCCTGACGCTCTCCGAGTCGGCCGTGGCACGAGCCGAGGCCCTGGCCGACGAGCGGGCCGTCGCCCGGACCCGCACCCTGGTCGGCCGGGGCCACATGCGGCTGTCCCGCTACGCCGAGGCGCGGCAGGCGTTGCGCGAGGCCATCGTCGTCCTGTCGCGCGACCCGGACGTCGACACCGTCGAGGCCATGAGCTACCTGGCGACGGTCGAGATGTTCAGCGGGACGCCCGATGCCGACCTCGCCACGGTCGAGGCCCTGAAGCTGGCCCAGGCACTCGGGCTCGGTCCCGGCACCATGTCCGGCGTGGTGCAGGTGCGCGGCACCTACCTGGCCCGGGTCGACCGGGTCGACGAAGCGGTGTTCCACCTGCGGGAGGCGGTCCGGCTGGCGGAGCAGGCGGACCGGCTCGACATGCTCGCTGTCATCCTCGGAAATCTCGGCGCGATCCTCATGGCACGGGACACAGCGGCCGCGACAGAGGTCATCCGGCGCGGGATCGCAGTCAGCCGCCGGACCGGGGACCGGCGGACCCTTGGCGTGGGAGTCGTCAACCTCGCCATCGCCTTGCTGGAGCTCGGCGAGTGGGACGAGGTCGACCGCCTGCTCGCGCCGGGTGGTGACCTCGACTCGCTGCCCGAGAGCCTCGAGTTCGGCCGGTGGGGACAAGCGTTGCTCGCCGCGCTCCGCGGCGACGTCACAGCGAGCGCGCGGATCCTGTCGGAGCTGACCTTCATGCCCGGGAGCGACGACCCCGAGGACCTGTCGGCCGTCGCCCTGCTCGAGGCCCTGGTCGCCGCTGCGGACGGCCGGCCGGAGGACGCGCTGAGGCACGCCCGACGCACGCTCTCCTACGGCGAGGTCCTCGGGCTCGGGCACGAGGTGATGAGGTTCGGCTGGCCCCTCGCCACGCGGGTCGCGCACCAGCTGCACGACGGCGCGGCGCTCGACGAGCTGCTCACCCAGCTGCCCGACGGGCTGCCAGGGCTCGTGCCGCCGGTCCTTCGGGCCGAGCGGCAGCTGGTGCTGGCGCGCCGCGCCGCGGCAGGGAACGAGCCCGAGGCCGGTGCAGCCCTCGCGACCGCGGTCGCCGCGATGCACGACGCCAGTCCCCCGCACCTGCTGGCGCACGGGCTGCTCGACCACGCGACGCACCTGGCTACCCACGGCGATCCCGCCGGAGCCGCGGCGGCCATCGACGAGGCGCAGGAGATCGGCCGCCGGCTCGGCTGCCGCCCCGTCCTCGACCGCGCCCAGGCGATGAGCGGACCCGTGGCCCGCGAGCAGCCCGCCGCCCTCTGACGCGCCTCACACCACGGCTTCGGTGAGCTCCCGGAACGCGTCCAGGTAGGTGTCCACGTCGGCGGGACTGTGCGCGACGGAGACCGTCGGCCCGAGCCACCAGCCCGACTCCCAGACGCCTCGGTTGGCGAGGAAGACCCGGATGAGCGCGCGCAGGGCGGGGTCGTCCGCGTCTCGAGCGTTCCGCGCATCGCGAGGGGGTTCTCGGCTGAAGAAGTAGAAGGCGTGGGAGCCGTGGTGAGCGACCGACCAGGGGAGGCCGGCCTGGTCGAAGCAGGCGCGCAGGCCGGAGGCGAGCTGCTCACCCAGCAGCGCGGTCGTGTGGAGCGCCTCCGGTGTGAGCACCTCGGTCAGGGCGGCGCGGGCGGCTGCCATCGACAGCGGGTTGGCGAACAGGGTCCCTCCGGTGGCCACCTCGTCGTAGGCGATCCCGGACACGACAGCCTTCTCCGGCGGCGGATGCAGTACCGCAGCAACCTCGTCCGTCATGCCGTACGCCCCGAGCGGCACTCCGCCGGCGATCGACTTGCCGACTGTCAGAAAGTCCGGTTGGAGGCCCCACTCGGTGGTGAGCCCGCCGTAGGCCGTGACGAGCGTGTGCGTCTCGTCGATCCCCAGCAACGTGCCGTGGCGGCGGGCCAGCTCGCGCAACCCTTCGTGGAAGCCCGGGTCAGGCAGCAGGAACCCGGCGTTCGTCATCGCCGGCTCCGTCAGCACCAACGCCACGTCACGGGGCGCGAGCGCACGCTCGACGGCATCGAGATCGTTGAACGGCACGATGCGCAGGTGTGCCGTGACCTCGGCCGGTAGACCGCTGTACTCCGGCCGGACCTGGCCGTCCTCGACAACCCCCAACGTGGGTTCGAGGTGACCGTGGTACTTGCCATCAAAGACGAGAACCTTGTCGCGGCCGGTCCGAACGCGCGCCACCCGCAAGACCTCGGTGTTCGCCTGCGTCGCGGACAGCGTGAACTGCCACTTGGCCATTCCGTATCGACGCGCGAGCTCTTCGGCCACGAGCAGCGCATCGTCGCAGGGCAGCAGGAACTGGTTCCCGGCCGCGATCCGCTCGGAGACGGCACGAACGATGGGCGCCGGGGCGTGCCCGCAGAAGGCGCTCATGTCCGCCAGGTACATGTCCAGGTACACGTTCCCGTCCACGTCCCAGAACCGGGACCCGGCTCCATGCGAGACCCACACCGGTGGATGGTCGTACAGCTCGTCCATCCACGACATCGGCACGCCCCGCGGCATCGTCAGTGTGGCGCGCGCAGTCGCGTCCCTCGACCGCGAGCGCGCGCCCTCGAATCGACCGCCCTCCACGGCGGAAAGCTCCTGAACCTTGGCCCGATCCATCGTCACCGACCCCCAGATCACCTCGCCACGCCCCTCCCGATCCTGGCCCCCTGCGTGGCACCCGTCTACGCGGTGCGCCACGAGCCGCGCGGCGGGGGAAGCGTTTCCGCGGAAACGTCTCGTGCCCGGGTGCGTGTCACGTCGACTACTTGAACCGAAGGCCAGACGCCCAGACGGGATGACAGCCGCTCAGCCCGGATTCGCGAGCTGGAGGACGGCGAGGCCGCGCAGGTCGAGCCAGGTCCGGTCGGCTGACTGCACCACCCGCAGCAGCACGGCCTCGCAGCCCACGCACCGGACGACGGTGCCGGGCGCGTCGACGTAGACCCGTGTCTCGGCCAGCACACCGGTGCGACCGCAGCCGGCGCACCGGCCGACCGCGGCGGTGATGTCGACCGCGAACACCTCACCGAGCAGGCCACCCATCGCGTTGCCGTCGAGGTACGTGGTCTCGGGTGTCTCGGTCATCTGCTGCCTCCTGAGGGTCCGAAGCGCTCGGTGCGCACCCGCGCGGGGTCGTGGCCGGTCCCGACGAGCACGTCGGCGACCGCCTCGACGAAGCCGGTGGGCCCGCACACGTACGACGTCGGCTGCTCGTCCGGCGGGAAGGCAACCCGGTCCAGCAGGTCGGCGTCCAGCCGCCCGATCCGGCCGTCCCAGTCGGCCGGGGCGGTCCGGGTGAAGACGGGGGTGACCTCGAGGGCGCCGGCCTTGGCGAGCTGCGCGAGCTCGTCGCCGTAGAGCAGTGCCTCGGGTGTGCGGACCGAGTGCACGAGGCGCAGCGGCGCGGCCGAGCCGACGGCGGCGTGCTGCCGCGCGATCGCCATCAGCGGCACGACGCCGGAGCCACCGCCGACGAGCAGCACCGGCTCGGTCTGGTCCGGCCGCCACACGAACCAGCCGCCGACCGGTCCGCGCACCTCGACCCGGTCACCGGCGCGTACCTCGTCGACGAGGTACGGCGACACCTCGCCGTCGTCGAGCCGTTCCACCGTGATCTCGACGAGGTGCCCGTCCGGCACCGACGCGATGGAGTAGGACCGGGTCGCGGTGTAGCCGTCCTCGGCGGTGAGCCGGACGTCGACGTGCTGGCCGGCCAGGTGCCCGGCCCAGTCCGGGACGTCGAGCACCACCGTGCGCGCGGTCGCCGACTCGGACCGCACCCCCGCGACCGTCGCCCCCCGCCAGCCCCTCACCTCGTCACGAGTCCCAGTAGCGCTGCTCACGCCAGGGGTCGCCGTAGTTGTGGTAGCCGGCGGTCTCCCAGAAGCCCGGCTCGTCGTCGTGCGAGAGCCGGATGTCGCGCACCCACTTGGCGCTCTTCCAGAGGTAGAGGTGCGGCACCAGCAGCCGCGCCGGCCCGCCGTGCGCCGGATCGAGGTCGTCGCCGTCGTACCGGTGCGCGACCCACGCCTGGCCGTCGAGCAGGTCCGCCAGCGGCAGGTTGGTGGTGTACCCGCCGTACGACGTGATGACGGCGTAGTCGGCGGTGGTCTCGACCTCCTCCATCAGTACGTCGAGCGACACGCCCTGCCAACCCGTCTGCAGCTTGGACCAGCTGGTCACGCAGTGCAGGTCGACGGTCGGGGTGTCCTGCTGGAGCGCCTGGAACGCCGGCCAGTCCCACCGGTGCACCTGCCCGGCCTCGGTGGTGATCGACAGCTGCCAGCTGTCGGTCGGCACCCTCGGGGTGGGGCCCGCGGTGAGGACGGGGAAGTCCTCGGTGAGGTACTGACCCGGGGGCAGGTCCGCCGACCCGCGCCGCCGCCCGCCGAACCCGCGCGACACCACCATGACCTGGAGTATCGCGACACCCTCTGCCGTGACGGAAGGCCGATCTCACCCCCCTTTCGTCATGATCGGAGGGCGCCCACGCTCGCGGATCGCCACAAAGTCTCTCCAATCCTGGAGAACCGAGCCAACGACGAGGGCCAGGCGACGGACGCACGCGCAACGCCGGTGCGTCCTCCTGGCGCCTATGACTCCGGGAAGTTGACCTTCAGCCGTCTCGGCGCGTGTTCTGCTCGCGCATCCGGCGCTGGGCGTCGCCGCCGTAGATGTGCGACAGGTACGTGTCGTCGCAGATCTGGTCGTTGTCGCGGTCCAGCCGGATGGTCGGCGGCAGCACGAAGCGCCGTTCGACCAGGTCGAAGTCGATCGGCTGGTCGAGGAACGCGTTCAGGCCGTCGGGGCCGGAGACGAAGCCGAAGCTCTGGTTCCGGTAGGTCACGGTGTTGCCGGCCTCGACCAGCGCGACCATCACCGGGGCGAGGTGGCTCATCTCCGGCTCGCCGGGACGGTCCTTCGCGTCGATGACCTCTCGGTCGTCATCGACGCCGTTGCCAGGGGTGTCCGCCATGGCGCCATCCTCCCCGGTCACGGCGAGCCCACCAGGATCCGGGCGGTCAGGTTGGTCATCGCGCGGCGCTCCAGCTGGGTGAAGCTCGCCGGTGTGAGCGAGCCGTCCGGGATGAAGATCTGCCGCATGCCGCCGGGGCCGTACTGCGGGTTGGCCTTCGTGTAGGCGACCGCGACGTCCATCGGCTGCTCGACGCGGACGATCGTCGTCTCGTCGCGGTAGCTGCCGTGGTACGGCTTGATCTGCAGGCCCTCGTTGTAGCGGACCGCGTCGTTGCCGATGTCGTCGAGCACCGACCGCGGCACGACGAAGCTGCCGGGCGTCACGATCGGCTTCACCGCCAGCGAGCCGAACGCGATCTCGTCGCCGGCGTCGAGCCGCGCGTTGTACCAGCTGTCGGGGTTGGGGTAGTCGGGGTGGTTCTGCCAGGCCTTCGCCGTGCCGGCCGGGGTGTCGGCGAGGTTGGGCTCGGGCAGCCGCTCGCCGTTGAGGAAGTTCTTCGCGCGCTGCAGGTACGTCAGCCGCTCCGGTCCCTCGCCGAGCCGGTCCAGCCGGCGGAACGTCGTCGCCACGTCGGCCACGTCGTCGAGCGCCTCGAGACCGCGCACCGACCGGGCGGCGACGGTGCCGGCCCCGGCGGTGCCGAGCGCGAGCAGCAGGTCGGGCACCAGGTGGCCGATGGCGCGACCCGGCGACTCCTTCCACGTGTCCCAGTCGATGAGCGCCTTGCCGAGCTCGGCCGGGTGCTGGACGCCGAACCACAGTCCCTTGCCGAGGTCGGTGACGTCCTTCTCCCAGCCGGCCGGGTCGAGCATCATCCGGGTCGGCGATATCGACCAGGCGAACTCCACGAGCCCCGCGGTCGCCTCCCACGCGCCCTTGCCGATCTCGGCGACGACGTGGCCGGCCTTCTCCCACCAGTGCGGCTCGCGCGGCGCGTGCTGCCACGCCGCGGCGATGCGACGGCTCGCGGTGGTGCCCGCGGTGCGGACCCGTTCGCGCGCGTCGGACAGCATCGTCTCGGCGCGCACCCGGTCGTCGGAGCCCGGGTCGTACGACGAGGGGCGGGTCAGCTGCCCGACGGCCTTCTCCGCAGCGGCCGGGTCGTCGGCCCCGGCCTTCGCGGTGCGGACGTCGGCGTCGTACTGCCTCTGCCTGCCCTCCCAGGCCTGGGTCTCGGTCTGCGCGTGCTCGTAGACCGTGAGAGCGGTACGGGCGCTGGCCTGCGCGTCGCGGAGCACGCCGACGTAGGAGTGCACGGCGGTGGCGGTCGCGCCGAACGCCGCCGCGGCGTCGTCGTACTTGCTCGGCTCGAGGTCGACGACGTCGCGGAACGCGTCGCCGGCCGGCCCCACCCACTCGCCGGAGTCGACGGCGCGGACCCGGGCCGAGGCGCCGCCGAGGCCGTTGGCGACGGTGCGGCAGCGGGCGACCAGCCGGTCGAGGTCGCCGGGGTTGCCCGGCACCAGCTCGGTGACGGTCGCCCCCACGTGCAGCCCGCTCACGCCCGCTCCACCTTCGAGACGACGACGGCGCGGCGCGTGGCGCGGGCCCGCAGGACGGCGGGGTGCGTGCCGGCCGGGTCGACGACTAGCCCGTAGCCCTCGGGGAGCAGGTCGACCAGGTCACGGCCGGGCGCGCTGGCCCAGTCGCACTCGCCGGCGTGCGCGGCCAGAGCCTCGAGCGAGGTGAAGAACGCGACGTACCCCTCCCCCGGCTGCCCGACGGCGACGACCGCGGGCTGGCCGTCGTCGGTGGCGGTGCGCTGGACGTAGAGGGTGCTGACGTCGAATGCCGCCTGCAGCTGCTGGGCGTCGATGACATCGTCGTGCCAGGCGGCCAGCGCGGCAGCGAGGTCGATGCCGTACGTCGTCGCGGTGCTCATCGCGGACCGCCCGGACCCGGGCCGCAGGCGTCGGCGATCGACGTCTCGAGCTCGATGTAGACCGCGCCCGAGTCGGCGAGCATGTGGGCCAGCTTCTCGGCGTCCTCGGTGAGGCAGCCGAGGCCGTGCGCCCACTTCCCCATGAACTCGTGCACGGTGCCGGTGACCTCGCCGTGGCCGGCGTCGTCGGCCAGCGACGCGAGCTCGCCCTTCTTCTTCGCGACCTCGGAGGCGATGTCGACCGCCTCGCGCAGGCGCGAGCCGGTGCTCGCCAGCAGCTGGGGATCCACCTCGATGTAGCTCACGGGAACGACGGTAGGAAAGATCGCCGGACCCGCTGTCCGAGTTGTCCACAGGGCACTCTCCGGGATTTCCGCTGTGGACAACCGGCGCGGTCGGCACGGCACGATGGCCGGGTGCGCTACCCGACCCCGCTCCGGCCCGGCGACCTGATCGCCGTCACCGCCCCCTCGTCCGGGGTGGCCGACGACGTGCGGCCGCGGCTCGACTTCTGCGTCGCGGACCTGCGGGACCGCGGCTACGAGGTGCGGGTCGGCGCGTGCATGGACGGGACGGGGATCGTCAGCGCGCCGGCGGCGGACCGGGCGGCCGAGCTGACCGACCTGCTGCTCGACCCGGCGGTCCGCGCCGTCGTACCGCCCTGGGGCGGAGAGCTGGCGATCGACCTGCTGCCGCTCCTCGACTTCGACGCACTGGCGGCGGCCGAGCCGACGTGGCTGGTCGGCTACTCCGACGTCAGCACCGTCCTCACGCCGCTGACGCTGCTCACCGGCATCGCGACGCTGCACGCGCCGAACCTCATGGACACGCCCTACAGGGTCCCGGAGCCGCTGGTGCACTGGCTGGCCGCCGCGAGCACGCCTGCCCGCGGCACGGTCCGGCAGGGCTCGGCGAGCCACCGGCAGGAGGGGTGGGCCGACATCCGCGCCGACCCGGAGGTCCGCGAGATGGCGCTGACCGTCCCGACCCGGTGGCAGGCGCTGGACGGCAGCACCGACGTGCGGTTCGCGGGCCGGCTCATCGGTGGCTGCCTGGAGACGATCGCGCTGCTGCCGGGCACGCCGTACGGCGACCTCGCGGCGTTCGCCGTCCGGGAGGCGCCGGAGGGGCTGGTCGTCTACCTCGAGGTGGCAGACGCGGACGCCGCCTGGACGTCGCGGCTGCTGCACCACCTCCGGTACGCCGGGTGGTTCGACCGGGCGACCGGCGTCCTCATCGGGCGTACACCCGGCGGACCGGCCCAGGGGTTCAGCCAGCTCGACGCGCTGCACCACGCGCTGGACGGCCTGCCCGTCCCGGTGCTGTACGACGTCGACATCGGGCACGTGCCGCCGCAGCTGGCGCTGGTCAACGGCGCCTCCGCGACCGTCGAGCTGCACGGCGACGGCCACGGCACCCTGGTGCAGATGCTCGACTGACCACCGCCGATGGGGCGACCCGAGCTAGTCCTCGATGACGTCGAGCCCCTGCTCCCGCAGCAGGGCCAGGCTGTCGAGCATCGACTTCAGCGTCTCCGGGTCGTGCCCCTGCCAGTCGACCACCTCGCCGACGACGCGCAGCGGGTGGCGGGTGCGGTAGGACTGCGTGACGTTGCCGGGGAACCTCTTGTTGGTCACGTTGGGGTCGTCCTCGAACGGGCCGAGCGGCTCGACCTCGTAGATGTGCCCGCGCTCCTCGGTGCCGGCCAGCGCGGTGGCCAGCTCGGCTCCCCAGGCGGCGGTGTCCACCAGCGCGGTGAAGTAGATGTTGTTCATCACCCGGCCGGTCTGGAAGTTCGAGCCGTAGCCGGCGACCAGCTCGGCGCCGACCGCGAGCACGGACTTCGTGCCGTGGAAGAACGGCCCGCTGACGTGCGCGCAGCTGTCATAGGTCACGGGGACGTACTCGCTGCCGGTGTCGCTCATGACCCGCCACCGTACGTGGCGGGTGCGCGGCGCGGCTCGGGGTAGGGGTCTGTCGTGCGCCTCACGGATACGAGCGACCTGTGGTGGAAGACCGCCGTCGTCTACTGCGTGGACGTCAAGCGGTACGCCGACTCCGACGGGGACGGGTGGGGTGACTTCCGCGGGCTGACCGAGCAAGGTCGACTACCTGGCCGACCTCGGGGTGACCTGCCTGTGGCTGATGCCGTTCTTCCCGAGCCCGTGGCAGGACGACGGCTACGACATCAGCGACTACTACACCGTCGACCCGCGGCTGGGGACGCTCGGCGACCTGGTCGACTTCGTGCGCACCGCGCACGACCGCGGGCTGCGGGTGATCGCCGACCTGGTGCCCAACCACACCTCCGTGGAACACAAGTGGTTCCAGGAGGCGCGCAAGGGCCCGGAGTCGCCGTACCACCACTGGTACGTCTGGAACGACGACCCGCCGCCGACCGCGCCGAGCGACGTGGCGTTCCCCGGCGAGGAGACGGGCATCTGGCAGTACGACGAGGTGGCCAAGAGCCACTACCTGCACCGCTTCTACCGGTTCCAGCCGGACCTCGACATCAGCCACCCGGACGTGCGCGACGAGCTGGCGCGGATCGCCGGGTTCTGGAGCGAGCTGGGCATCGACGGCTACCGGATGGACGCGGTGCCGGCGCTGCTGCAGAGCGACGACGACGCGGAGAAGGCGCGGCTGCCCGACCCGCACGAGTTCCTGCGCGACCTGCACGGCTACCTGAGCCGGCGGCGGGGCAACGCGTTCCTGCTCGGCGAGGCGAACCTGCCGCACGACCAGCAGCGGCTGTTCTTCGGCGCCGACGGGTCGCCGGAGCTGTCCAGCTCGTTCGACTTCATCACGATGGCGAACCTGTGGCTGTCGATGGCCCGCGGCGAGGCCGGCCCGCTGGCGCACGCGCTGCAGAACCGGCCGGCAGATCCCGCCCGAGTCGCAGTGGGCGACGTTCGTCCGCAACCACGACGAGCTGACGCTGGACCGGCTCACCGACGGCGAGCGGGACGAGGTGTTCAAGGCGTTCGGGCCGAGCAAGCGGATGCAGGTCTACAACCGCGGGCTGCGGCGCCGGCTGGCCGCGATGCTCGACGGCGACCAGGCCCGGATCCGGCTGGTGCTGTCGCTGCTGTTCAGCCTGCCCGGCACCCCGGTGATGTTCTACGGCGACGAGATCGGCATGGGCGAGAACCTCGGCGCCAAGGGCCGGCTCGCCGTCCGGACGCCGATGCAGTGGACCTCGGCCCGCAACGGCGGCTTCTCCAGCGCGCCCGCGCGGTCGCTGATCTCGCCGATGGTGCGCGGCGACCTCGGCCCGACGAACGTCAACGTGGCCGACCAGCGGCCGGACCCGGAGTCGCTGCACGCCTACGTCCGGTCGCTGATCCGGGTCTACCGGGAGTGCCCGGAGCTGGGCTGGGGCCAGTTCGCGCTGCTGCCCTGCGACTCGCCATCGGTGCTGGCACACCAGGTGTCCTGGGAGGACCGGACCCTGGTCGTGCTGCACAACCTGTCCGGCGAGCCGGTGAAGGCGACGGCCACGCTGGCCAGCGGCCGCGGCCCGGTCGAGCTCGCCGAGCCGCTCGGCTACCGCACCGCGCTGGCCGACCGGGAGGGCAGGCTGCAGGTGCCGCTGGAGGCGTACGGCTCGCTCTGGCTGCGCCCGCTCAGCTGATGATCACTCTCCGTGAGTAGCCTTTACTTCCACGTGACTCTTTCCAGCCTGGGAGTGAACTCAGGCGGGTCGTGGGTGTAACCACGCTCCGTGACGGGACGATGGAGTTCTGCAAAGGGGTGGGGTGCTGGCCGACGACGAGGTGTGGGCCGGCTCGACGGACGACGTCGAGCCGGTTCTCGTCGTGCCGTTGCAGCCCGCGACCCAGACCGCCGCCCAGGCCGCCGCGTACTCCTCGCCGTTCGCCCCCGGCCCGTCGCCGGTGCCGCCGGGCTCGCACACCTCGGCGTACGGCGGGGCGGCCTTCATCCGGTCCCCGGTGGCGATGGCCGTGGTCGACGGCACCGGGGTGGTGCTCGAGGTGAACCCGGCGCTGGCCCGCTACCTGGGCTTCCCGTCCGAGCACCTGATCGGGACGGCGATCCACGACCACGTCGCGCCGGAGGACGTCGGCCGGCTCCGGCTCGGGACCTCCGAGCGGCGGCTGCGGCACGCCCGCGGCCACGACCTGTGGGCGGTGGTGTCGGCCGTGCCGATGCCGGAGGCCGGCACCGGTGCCGCGCTGGTCAGCCTCGACGACGCGACCAGCCGCCGCAACACCGAGCGGATGCTGCTGCACGCGGCCCTGCACGACAGCCTCACCAACCTGCCGAACCGGCGGCTGCTGCGCGACCGCCTGGAGACCGCGCTGACCCGCGCGCACCGCACGTCGGCGCGGGTGGCGGTGCTCTTCGTCGACCTCGACAAGTTCAAGGAGATCAACGACACCTTCGGCCACGACGTCGGCGACGAGGTGCTGGTCTCGGTGTCGACCGGGATCCTCGGCGCGCTGCGGTCCAACGACACGGTGGCCCGGCTCGGCGGCGACGAGTTCGTCGTGGTGGCCGAGGACCTCACCGACGACGACGACCTGGTCGCGCTGGTCGAGCGGCTGCGGGAGGGCATCGGCCAGCCGGTGCACGTCCGCGGCCACGACATCCGGGTCGTCGCGTCGATCGGCGTCGCGATCGTCGGGCCGGACGCCGCCACCAGCGAGGAGCTGATGCGGCTCGCGGACCTGGCGATGATGCGCGCCAAGCGGCACCCCGAGCTGCCGTACGTCATCGCCGACCCGACGCTGGACGAGCTCTCCGACGAGCTGGGCGACCACGGCGGTCTGGTCGCCGAGCTGCGGCACGCGATCCAGGCCGACCTGCTGCAGCTGCACTACCAGCCGGTGGTCTCGGTCGACGGCCGGCTGATGGGGCTGGAGGCGCTGGTCCGCTGGCCGCACCCGCGGCTCGGCCTGCTGATGCCGGAGGACTTCCTGCCGCGCGTCGCGGGCACCCCGCTCGCGTCGTCGCTGACCGACTGGGTGCTGCGCGCCGCCGTCCGCGACGCCGCGTCCTGGCACGACCCGTCGGTGCGGGTCTCGGTGAACGTCTGGGCCGAGGAGGTCGCCCGCCCCGGCTTCGCCGACACCGTGTCGATGCTGCTGACCTGGGCCGGGCTGCAGGCCCGCGGCCTCTACCTCGAGCTGCACGAGCAGGAGCTGCCCGAGGCCGGACCCGCCCTGCCCGACGAGCTCGACCGGCTGCGCCGGCTCGGCGTCGGCCTGGCCATCGACGACTTCGGTTCGGGCGGGACGTCGCTGGCCGGTCTGCGTCGGCTGCCGGTCGACACGCTGAAGGTGGACCGGCAGTTCGTCGCCGGCTGCGTGGACGACCCGGAGGACGGCGCGGTCGTCGCCGCGGTGGCGACGGCGGCCAAGGCGGCAGGCCGGCACCCACTCGCGTCGGGTGTCGAGACCGCGGAGCAGCTGCGCGTCCTCAAGGGCCTCGGCTACGAGTCCGTCCAGGGCTACCTCACCGGCGCCCCCGCCCCGCTGATCGACCTCCGCGAGGTCCTCGTCCACCGCCGCATCGAGCTGCCGGGCTGACCGGCGTACGCCGCTGCCGCGTTAGCCGCGTGGAGCGTGGGGTAGCCGCCGGGGGACCCCATCCCCCGAGAGACGGAGCACCTCATGGCCACCGCACGCGACATCATGACGCCGAACGTGGAGTGCGCGAGCTCCGACGACACCGTCGTCGACGCCGCCCGCAAGCTGCGCGACCTGGGCGTCGGCGCCCTGCCGATCTGCGGACCGGACGACCGGCTGGCCGGCATGATCACCGACCGCGACATCACCGTCCGCGTGGTCGCCGAGGGCCGGGACCCGAGCACGGTGAAGGTCTCCGAGCTGGCCGAGGGCAAGCCGGCCACCGTCGGCGCCGACGACTCGGTCGAGGAGGCGCTCGCCACGATGAGCAAGCACGGCGTCCGCCGGCTGCCGGTCATCGACGGCCAGCGCCTGGTCGGCATCGTCAGCCAGGCCGACGTCGCGCGGAACCTGCCCGAGGACAAGGTCGGCGACCTCGTCGACGCGATCTCGAGCGCGCCCAACAGCTGAGCCCCGGGCACTGGTCGCACTCCGTCGGCCCTGCCGTCACGACGTCGTGGCGGCAGGGCCGTCGTGGTGTTCGTGCGGGCCGACGGACTGCTCGGCCGGATCGTGGTCATGTCGACCGCCCAGGGGTAGGCGTCGCCGATGGACGGGACACGGCGGGACACCTGGGTACGTGGCATCCGCCTGGCGTCGTACGAGGTCGGCCCGCCCGACGGCGACCGGGTGGTGGTCGTCCCCGGGCTGTGCGTGTCGTCGTACCTGTGGCCGGCGTGCGACGCACTGGCTCGCGAGGGCTTCCACGTCGAGCTGGTCGAGCCGCCCGGCTGGCCGCGCAGCGACCGCCCCGACCCGGAGCCCGATGACCTCGCCGGGCTCGCGGGCTGGGTCACCGACTGGCTGGAGATCCGCGGGTACGCCGACGTGCTGCTCGTCGGCCAGTCGGTCGGCACCCAGGTCGCGGCGCACGTGGCCGCGCAGGTGCCTGAGCGGGTGCGGGCGCTGCTGCTGCAGGGACCGGTGTTCGACCCGGCGTACCGGACCGTGCCGCGCGGGCTGGCGCGCTGGGCGCTCGACATCCCGCGCGAGAGGTTCAGCCTCGGCCTGCGCGAGGTGCCCGAGTGGGTGCGCGTTGGCCCGCGTCGTGTCCGGCGGGTCTTGCTCCAGTCGCTACGAGACCGGCTCGAGGACACCCTGGACATGGTGGCAGCGCTCGGCGTGCCGGTGCGGGTGGTCGTCGGGGAGCACGACACGCTCTCCGAGCTGCCGTGGCTGTCGACGCTGAGCAGGCCGGCCGCGCCGCCGGTGGTGATGGACGGGCTGCCGCACAGCTCTCCGCACGCCTCGCCGGACCGCTTCGCCCGGCTCGTCGCGCTCGGCTACGGGCGCTCGTCCTCCGGCGACTCGTCCGGCGCCGGGTCGTCGGACTCGTTCGGGCCGCCGCCGGAGTCGATCGTCGAGGCCTCGGGACCGTCCTGGTCCTCCAGCGCCTTGTCGTCCGACAGCGGGTTCTCCCCGGCGTAATCGCTCTTGTCGTCATCACGCGGTGTCGTCATGCCAGCGGCGTACCCGCCGAGCTGCTCGCCACGCGCGACCTCACGGGGCGGGCTAGGTGGGGTCGTTCGCTGTCGGCTCGTCGGTGTCCGGCTCGCCCGGCTCGTTCGGCCCGGCGTCGGAGTCGCCGGTGGCAGGGTCGGCCGGCTGCTCCTCCTCGAGGCCCGGGTCGTCCGCCACCGGGGTCGGGCCGGCGGCGTCGGGACGGTCACTGTGCAGCGGCTGTGTCATGAGCGACGCGTACCCGACAGGTCGCCGGCCATGCGCCGAGGCCGCCGACCCGCACGCGACGCGCTCACTCGTAACCCAGGGCGTGCAGGCGGTCGTCGTCGATGCCGAAGTGGTGGGCGACCTCGTGGACGACGGTGATGTGCACCTCGTCGACGACCTCGTCCTCGTCCGCGCACATCCGCAGCGTGGGACCGCGGTAGATGGTGATGCGGTCCGGCAGGTTCCCGCCGTACGCCCAGTCCCGTTCGGTGAGCGGGGTGCCCTCGTAGAGCCCGAGAAGGTCGGGATCGTCGGCCGGCGGCTCGTCCTCGACGAGGACGACGACGTTGTCCATCACGGCGGTGAGCTCCGGCGGGATCTCGTCGAGCGCCTCCGAGACCAGCTCGTCGAACCGCTCCGGCGGCATCTCCAGCACGTCGCGATCATCCCGCTACACCGTGCGTCATGCAGTGTCGATGTCTGATTCCTCAGAGTGATCGGGTAGGCAGGTGACATGACCGACGCGGCGCCGGGCGCGCTGCCACGCCGCGCGTGGCAGCGGACTCTGCGCGCGGTGCGGTCGCCGTGGTGGCGCGGCACCCGCGAGCGGCGGGCCCTGCTCATCGCCGAGATCCTGCTCATCGGGGTCGTCGGCTGCTGGCTCGGCCTGCTGGCCGGCGGGAACCTGAACGCGAACGTCGGCCCGCTCAACACCCGGCTCTCCGTCCAGCCGTCGGTCGACGGCGGCAGCGAGGTCTCGATCCCGCCGCTGGGCGAGCTGCGGGTCCACACCCACGCCGGTCCGTGGCGGCTGTCGGTCGAGGTGACCCGGATCGACGCCACCGACGCCCGGCGGATCTTCAACGACCCGGCGGCGGTCAACGGTCTCGGCGAGAAGGTCGTCGCCGACCTCCGCTCCGCTGTCATCACCGTGGCCCTCCGGTCCGCCCTGGCCGCGGTGGTCGGGGCCTTGCTCCTCGGCGTGCTGGTGTTCCGGCGACGCTGGCGACTCGTGCTGCTGTCCGGTGCCGTGAGCGCCTCGCTGGTGCTGGCCGGCGGGCTGGTCGCCGCGGTGACGTTCGACAAGAAGGCGATCAACCAGCCGGAGTACGACGGCCTGCTGGCCAGCGCGCCCGGCGTGGTGGGCAACGCCCAGGACATCGTCGCCAACTTCGACCGGTACGAGGACCAGCTGGCGAAGCTGGTGACCAACGTGTCCCGGCTCTACGACGTGACGTCGACGCTGCCGGCGTACCAGGCGGACACCTCGACGATCCGGGTGCTGTTCGTCTCCGACCTGCACCTCAACCCGGCGTCGTGGGACGTGATCCGGTCGGTCAGCCAGCAGTTCAAGATCGACCTGATCGTCGACTCCGGCGACCTCACCGACCACGGCAGCGCCGCCGAGAACACCTACGTCGACCAGATCGCGACCCTCGGGCTGCCGTACGTGTGGGTGCGCGGCAACCACGACTCGCTGATCACCCAGGCCGAGGTCGCGGCGCAGCCGAACGCGGTCGTGCTGGACCGGGCCCAGCCGGTGGAGGTGGGCGGCCTGCGGTTCCTCGGCTGGGGCGACCCGCGGTTCACCCCGGACAAGGACACCCGCGACCTGCCGGCGCCGGCGAGCGTCGCGCAGGTCGGGCTGGCGATGGACTCGGCGATCCGGGCGCAGCCGGCCGACCAGGCGATCGACGTCGCGGTCGTGCACGACGGCGCGGCCGCCGTCCAGATGGCCGGCGACGTCCCACTGGTGCTGTCCGGGCACTACCACCGGCGCGAGCAGCACCTGCTCGACGGCGGCACGCTGTCGTTCTACCAAGGCTCGACCGGCGCCTCCGGGCTGCGCGGCCTCGAGCACGAGAAGCCGACCCCGGTGCGGGCCTCGGTGCTCTACTTCGACCGGACGACCAAGCGGCTGCAAGCCTGGGACGACATCACCCTGGGCGGGCTCGGCCTGGTCTCGGCCAAGATCGAGCGGCGGGTCCTGAGCCAGCAGTTCCCCGAGCTCTCCCCCACCGCCTCGCCGTCCCCGGGCGCCTCGACGCCGACCGGCGGCGGGCTGACCGCCGACGCCGTCCGGCACCGTCTCCGGGAGCGTTTCCGCGGGAACGTCGACGCCCGTGCCGAGCGCGACCTCGGACTTCGGCGGCGGCTGACCGGGCGGCTCCCGGACTGCTTTGGTGAACCCCGGGAGCGTCCCCTATGCTTTCCGGGTCCCCGACGGCTAGGACGCCGTGGGCCAGCAGCCCTCATCGTCTAGTGGCCCAGGACGCCGCCCTTTCAAGGCGGTAGCACGGGTTCGAATCCCGTTGGGGGCACGCAGTGCAGCAAGGTCCTGTGGAGCAGCTTGGAGTGCTCGCCACCCTGTCAAGGTGGAGGCCGCGGGTTCAAATCCCGTCAGGACCGCGTCGGGCCGGCGTCACGCCGGGTCCCTCGGCCAGGTAGCTCAGTTGGTACGAGCGTCCGACTGAAAATCGGAAGGTCGGCGGTTCGACCCCGCCCCTGGCCACCACAAACCCCTCCGGACCCCTCGACCGGCACTGAAAATCGGAAGGTCCGCGGTCCGCCGCGTCGGGCGCACGCGTCGCAGGCCCAGGTCGAACCTGCGACGTGGCTCGCCCACGCACCGGTTCTCTGGTGCTTCATCGAGCCTGCACCTGACGTCGCCGAGCGGTGGCAGCCGAGGGCGGAGAGCCCGTGACGTCAGTCGCGGTTCTTGATCTCAGCGGGGAAAGCCTTCCAGGCGATGGCGGCCATCTTCGCGTGGCCCGGGATGGCGAGGTGGTTGCCGTCCGAGGCGATGTCCTCGTCGCTGACCCGCATCGTCTTCATGGCGCCGCCGTCGGTGAAGCAGCGCGGCAGCGCGGCGCACACGCCCTCGACCACGACCCAGTAGTGGTCGACGATCCCCTGCAACGACTTCACGCCGGCCGCGCGGATCGTGCCGTCCTCGGTGAAGACGTCGCACGGGCCGGTGCCCGCGTTCTCGGCGACGAGCGCCGAGCTCCCTGACGCGTACGCGGTCCAGTTCTTGACGGTGGCCCACTGGCTGACCAGGAAGATGTCCACGCCAGGGATCTGCTGCTCGATCCTGGTCAGCGCCTGCTCGAGCGCCTCACCGTACGGCTGATAGTTCTCGGCATCGCTGCCGTCGCAGCGCATGTCGTTGTCGATGCTCTGCACGACGACGACGTCCGGCAGCGGGTCGGCCTCCTGCATGAGCCGGCCCAGCTGCGGCTCGAGGTCGTCGACCCCAGTGCCGTTGACCGCGACGTTGTAGTTGTGACCCTGCATGGCCGGGTGGGTCTGCGCCAGCCGGAAGTAGATGCTGCGGACCGCGGGGTTCTCGCCGGTCGCCCAGGAGTTCTCGTGCGCGTCGCGGGACGGGTCGTTCGGGTCGGACACCGTGCCGGTGGCTCCGGAGTGCCCCAGGACCGCGATCGAGTCCAGCGCCTCGGTGGTCACGGGCGTCGGTGAGGCACTGTCCGCCACCGCGGTGGTCGAGGCGGACGACGGCGACGGGACCTGGCCCGCGGTGCTGTCCCCGCCGCAGCCGGCGAGCGCGACCGCGAGGAGAGCGGCGCAGGCGAGGCCGCGCGGAGCACGGGTCATGCCGTCATCGTGCGCCCGCCCGACGGAGCCGGCAAGCGTCGCACCGATCGTCGGTCAGGACCTCGCGCCACCCCGAGCACCGTCTGCGGCCATGTCGAGGTACGCCACCACGCGGTTGAGCAGCGAGGTCGCCTTCAGCACCTCGACCGGCGGCGCGGGAGGATTCTCGGCCAGCTCGTAGAGCACCGGCGCCGCCTCGGAGTGACCCAGCTGCAGTGCCACCTGCGCACAGGCGCGGGCGGCTGTGCGCACGGCCGCCGGCTCGACGGTCCAGATCGCCTCGAACAACCGCTTACGATCCGGGACGGTGGACTGGCCGGGCAGCTCCCAGGCGGTCAGCATGGCCGGGTAGTCCGGCGCGTCGCACACCACCACCCATTCCCTGCGCATGGGTGCGTCGTCCGGAAGATGCACGAGGGACGTGCCAGCCACTGGCACCGGCGAGTCACCGAAGTCGGCGAAGGCCATCGTCGACCGGGCGATCCGAGCAAGCTCCGTCCAGCGCTCCTGGCCGGCGCGGAAGTACCGCTCCTCCTGAAAGCTACCGAAGATCATCGGGCTCTCCGCCCGCGCGCAGCACTCATCCTCGATCGCCCACGACAGAGCGATCAAGCTGGACTTCTTCAGCCGTTGCGGCTGCAAGGTGGGGTACGTACGGCGCATCTCCGCGTACACGGACGGGGCGCTGGGTGGGCTCTGGACGCTGGCCTGGGCCAGCGCCACCTCGGCTATCGCCACCTCGAGCCGAACGCCGGCGTCTCGTCTGCGGATCACCTGCTTGACCAGGCCGACGTCGCTCTCGGCGTACCGCCGGTGACCGCTGTCCCGACGGTGGGGTCGGGGGAATCCGTGCCTGGACTCCCACATCCTCAGCGTGGCGGGCAGCAGCCCCGTTCGGTCGGCGAGGTCACCGATCGTCAGGCTCGCCTCAGGGGCGGCTGCGAGCGGACTCGGGGCTTGCGGTTTAGCAGTCACGCTGTCATGGTAAACCTCAACAAGCTGTTAAGGAAAGCGTTCAATTTTTGCAAGCCGACCCGAAGGAGCACACACGATGACCGCCAGCACGACTGAGCCCAGAGTCGCCCGAGACGAGGTCGTCGACTGGACCGACATGGGCCGCGAGATGTGGTCGTTCCTCACCGGCCGCGAGGCAGCGATCAACTACCGGTTCATCGACATGGCCGTCGAGGTGCCACGCGACACCGGTCCCGCGGCTCCTCGCGCGACCTGGAAGCTCAACGGCACGCTGCAGATCACCACGAGGGACAACGCGAGCGCGACCGACAACGGCGTCCGGGCCGATGCCCACTGATCTGACCGTCGATGCCGACCTGCGGTTCTCGGTCGACATCCCCGGTTCGCGCACCGTGACGGGGTCCCTGACCGGTTCGGGCAAGACGCTGGAGCTGCGGGTCAGCGACCCGTCCCTCTTCGCCGGGCGGGCTGACTCCGGCGCCATCAGAGGGCTGGCGCAGGCGCTCGCCGCCGGGGGACTGTCGGTCAACGTGGTCTCGTCGTCCGGACCCGTGGTCACCTTGGGCGCGCCGCGAACGTCCTGGCTGCAGCGACGGGTGACGGGCTCACGGCACATCCGCATCGAGCGAGGGGCTGGGCTCCGGACCCTGGCTCGCGGCCGCGGCCGGTCCCCGCGCGGAGGCGCACTCCCGGCATCCGGTCTCACTCCGCCGCCGACCCTCACCCCGATCGCGCCGACCATGGCGGGGCGAACCGGTCGCCGGGTGACCACGACCCATGACCCGGACCGGGGCGGGGACCCGCGGCTCATCCTGCCGCTGGGCGCCTACCCGAGGGAAGGCGATCGCCCCACGGTGTTCCCGCTGCGCGACGGCGTGACCACCATCGGCTCAGGAGCCGACTGCGACATCCGGTTGGCCGGACTCGAACCGCTGCACGCCGAGATCCGGCACGACGACGAGGACGAGTTCGTGCTCACCCGGGTCGGCAGCACCGCAGAGACCCGGGTCCACGGCGCTCCGGTACACAGCGCCATCCTGCGCACGGGTTCCGGGATCGACCTCGGTGAGAGGCACCTGACGTTCTTCCGCGAGGAGTACGCCGACCACGGCCGGCCGTACGGAGGTCGGGTCGGTGGCGAGTTCGCCCAGCAGCGGCCCCAGCCCAGTCGCGCAGCGATCCAGCGCCACGTCGAGGGACCGCGATGACCTCGACCGGACCCGTCCTGGTCGCCGGAGCCTCCGGCTTCGTCGGACGACGTCTCTGTCCAGCACTGACGGCGGCCGGCCACCAGGTACGGGCCATGACCCGGCACCCGGACGGCTACCAGGGCGACGGCGACGCCGTGTACGGCGACGTGCACGAGGATGCCACGCTGTCCAGCGCCCTCGATGGCTGTCGAGCGGCGTACTACCTGGTGCACTCGCTGGACTCCAAGGACTTCGAACGCCTGGACGCGGAGGCCGCAAGGGCGTTCGGCAATGCCGCAGCCGAGGCGGGAGTCGAGCAGATCATCTATCTCGGCGGGCTGGGCAGCGAGACCGACACCTTGTCCTCGCACCTGCGCAGCCGACGCGAGGTCGAAGGCCTTCTCGGCAGCGGCGGGGTGCCGGTCACGGTGCTGAGAGCCGGCATCATCGTGGGCAGCGGAGGCATCTCCTGGGAGATGACCCGTCAGCTGGTCGATCACCTTCCCGCGATGGTCACGCCGCGCTGGGTGCGCACCAAGACCCAGCCGATCGCCGTGGCTGACGTCGTCCGCTACCTGGTCGGGGTGCTGGACGAGCCTCGGTCCATGGGACAGGTCTTCGAGATCGGCGGCCCGGACACGATGCAGTACGTGACGATGCTGCGCCGGGTGGCCGCGATCAAGAACCGGCCGTTGTTCGTCGTGCCGGTCCCGCTGCTCAGCCCCGGCCTGTCGTCACGCTGGCTCGCCCTGGTCACCGACGTCGACACACAGACCGGCCGGTCGCTCATCGACTCCATGGCCAACGAGGT
The DNA here is from genome assembly GCA_963746175.1 of uncultured Actinomycetota bacterium. GTDB lineage: Bacteria > Actinomycetota > Actinomycetes > JACCUZ01 > JACCUZ01 > CAVVAH01. The sequence continues at coordinate 732,900 of CAVVAH010000004.1, forward strand.
GGTGGTCACCGACGACAGCATCCGGGCCATCGTCGACTTCGAGCCGATGAAGTACGACGCTGCCGTGCGCATCGCGCTGCGCGAGCACGAGAAGCAGAAGCAGACCGGATGACTTCGCGCGGCAGGACATCCGGGTGGTCGGGGGCGCGTCATCACGTCACGTCCCGGCTGCCGATGTCGATCAGGCACATCGCCTCGGTCGTGCCCGTCGAGCCCGCTGCCGTCGTACGCCGTCGTCGACGCGTGGTAGCCGGGGTCTCGCTGCTGGGCACCGGCCTGCTCAGCGTGTCGTTCGCGACGCAGCCCGACTCCAAGAAGTTCTACGGGTTCACCGCCGCGGTCGCGGCTACCTGGACGCTGGGCGGCATATTGTCCGGGCCGCTGCACCTGGGCTGGATCCAGAGCCGCGACCGGCGCCTCCGCCGGCCGATCATCACACCGGTCGCGACGGGAGTGGCAGCGTTCGGCTGCTTCTACGCTTGTGCTCTGGTCGCGCGGCACATCCCCGTCCTCGACCGGGCGATCGGGAACGTTCTGGTGTTCGCCGACGAGGGCCGCACCCCCATGGTGGTGGCCACGACACTGGCCAACGGGCTGGGTGAGGAGATCTTCTTCCGCGGCGCCTTCTATGCGGCGTTGGACGACGACCAGGCCGCCGTGGTCTCGACTGCCGTCTACACCTTGGTGACCGCGGCGACTCGCAACCCGGCCCTGATGCTGGCGGCCGGGGCGATGGGCACGTTGTTCAGCCTGCAACGCCGTGCGACCGGAGGTCTGCAGGCTCCGGTCCTGACGCACCTGACGTGGTCGACCCTGATGGTGTACTGCCTGCCGCCGCTGTTCCGCCGCGCACACCCTCCGACGCGGCACGGGTGACCGCCGCCGGCGACGCGCTGCTCGCGCCTGTGGTCCCCGGCGGCCGATGACCGCCGGCGCCGCGTGGGTCGCGACGGTCAGCTCAACGCGGAGCCCTTGACCCACTTGGTCCACGGGACGTTCCAGACGCCGCCGAGTCCGTTCCACGACTCCGTCGACCGGCCGGTGCCGGTGGTGACGACCGGGTCGCCCTCGCGGACGTGGTCGAAGAGCCAGTGCGCGTCGGAGAGCGTGAGGTTCGTGCAGCCGTGCGACATGTTGGCGACGCCGACGTAGTGGTTCCACGGCGCCCCGTGCAGGAACTCGCCGGAGGCGGTGATGCGCATGGCGTACGGCACGTCGAGGTCGTAGGCCTCGTCGCCGGTGATGCCGACCGTGGTGGAGCGCATCCGGTAGCTCTCGTGGGTGTCCATGATGACCTTGACCCCGGACCGGGTGGGGAAGCCGGGCTTGCCCAGCGACACCCCGAAGGTGCGCACCTTCACGCCGTCCTTGCGCAGCACCAGCCGGTGCTTGGCGTTCGACACCCGCATGACGAACGTGCGGCCGATCCGGAAGCCGGCGTCGGAGCTCTTCATGCCCCACAGCCCCGGGCCGGCGTGCACCTTGCGCAGGTCGGCAGCGACCGACACCCGGGTGTACCCGGGCCAGAACCGCTGCGGCCGGAACTGGATCGTCCGCGACGAGGTCCACGACCACGAGGCCGGGCCGACGTCCCGCGAGGTGGTGACGTGCAGCGCCGCCTCGACGTCGGCCTTGCGCCGTACGTCGTGGTTGAACGTCACGACCAACGGCCGGCCGGCGCCGACCGTGCGGCCGTTCGGGCTGACGGTGGCGCGCAGGACCCTGCCCGGCGCACCCGTGCGCACCGTTTCGTGCAGGACCGTCTGCTGGCCGTCGGGGGCGACGGCGGTCGCGTCCAGGACGTACGTGGTGCGCGGCACGAGGGTGCCGGTGCTCGCCCACGCGGTCGGCTGCACCGTGCCGCGGACCTGCCGGCCGTCGGGGCGGGTGAGGGTGGCGGAGGTCAGCGTGCCGCCGGTGACGGCGACCTCGACCGGCTTGCCGGGCTTCCACGCGGTGGCCCCGGCGGCGGCGCTCTTGATCGTCGGTGCGGTGCCGACCACGGTCGCGGTGGGTGCGGCGGTCGCCCGGTCGGCGGCGTTCGCGCCGTCCAGCGTCCCGGCGGTCCCGGCGACAGCCAGGAGGAGGGACGCCGACAGCAGCGGCGTGAGGGATCGGCGAGCGAGCACTTCAGGAACTCCGGACGTTGCGGGGCGGTCGGGCGAGCGGCAGCGGCGCAAGGCCGGGACGCCATTGTGCCTCACGATCATCTCGCCGACCGGAACGAGACACGGCCCGCGTTCCACGCCGGCGGCCGCGTACGCGTGCCGACGCGTGCGTCAGCCCTGCAGCTCGCGGGCGGCGAGCGCCAGCCGGAGGGCGGTCTGCCGGCGCGGGTCGTCGAGATCGCCGAGCAGCGCCGTGATGCGGGCCAGCCGCTGGTGCACGGACTGGCGGCGCAGGTGCAGGGCGCGCGCGGTGGCCGCCTTCGAGCAGCCGCTGTCGAGGTAGGCAGCCAGGGTGTGCAGCAGCGTGTCGCCCCGCGGTGCGGCCAGCAGCGGGCCGAGCTGCTCGTCGACCAGGTCGTGCAGCTGAACCGGGTCGTCGACGCCGGCCAGCAGCCGCTCGACGGTCAGCTGCTCGGCGAGCAGCGGCCGGTCCCGCGCCGGCCCGCCGTCGAGCAGCAGGGCCTGCCGGGCCGCCCGCAGGCTGCGACCGGCCGCGGCGGCCGGCGCGACCGGGCCGAGCGCGGACCGGCCGCCCGGCGCGGACCTCAGCGCTGACCGCACCCGATCCAGCACGGGTGCGGCGTCCCCGGCCGGAAGCGCCAGCAGGCCGTACGCCGTGCCGTCGACCTCGGTCGCGAGCAGCGGGACGTCCGCCGCGCGGGCCACCTCGTGCGCGATCGCCAGCGCGCCCGTACTGCCGGCGGCCACGGCCAGACCGGCCCACCGGGCGTCCGGGCTGACACGGGAGGCCGCGGCGTGCGTCTCCAGCACACCCGGGTCCGTCGGCGCCCCGGTGAGCATCGCGGTCAGCAGGTCGCGCCGGTCCCGGCCGAGCAGCAGCGGCTGCTGCCGGCTGCGCAGGATCTCGAGGGCGAACATCTCCGGTGCCCGGTCCACGGCCGCCTGCAGCAGCTCGGGCGCCGAGTCGCCGGCGCCCACGGCCAGCTCGCCCAGCAGGATCCCGTCGGCCATGACCGGCGCCGTCGCGCCGGGTGCCCTCAGTACGGCCGCCGCGTCGTCCGCGGCGGCGGCCAGCTGGGCCCCGGCCGCGTCGGTGAGCACGACCGGCCGGCCCAGCAGCCGGGCCAGCGTCCGGGTCAGCGCGTCCAGCCCGCCGCGCTCGGCCAGCACCCGGGACAGTGCCCGGCCGACCTCGTCGGCGTGCTGCAGCCGGCCCACCGAGCTGTCCAGGATGGCGCTGTTGACCTGCTCGGTCACCTCGACGAACGGGTAGACCTCGCGGAGCACGACGAACGGCAGCCCCAGCCGGCGCGCCTCGTCCACCATCTCGGCGGGCACCTCGGCGAAGCTGTCGGACAGCTCCAGGGCCAGCCCTGCGATGCCCTTCTCGGTCAGCGCCCGGACGTAGCCCCGGCGCTGCTCCGGGGTGCACGGCTCGAGCCCGAGACCGGTGGTGAGCAGCAGCTCACCACCGCGCAGCAGCCGCGCGATGTCGTAGATCTCGCTGCTGTGCACCCACCGGACGGTGCGGGTGGCCGGGTCGCCGGCGACCAGCAGCGGCCGGGAGTGCTGCAGCGCGGGGTGCTCCAGCACTGCCGCCAGGCTCAGCGCCACCGGCAGCACCTCCTACGGGCCGGCCCGGAGCGGACACTGTGTCCCCCACCGTGGGGAGTATTGCGGTCAGGGCGTCCGTTGCGCAGCAGGTTCGCGCACGGGAGGCTGCGGGCGGCTTCCCCACCGCGCGAGCCGCTCCCTTGGAGGTCCCTGTGGCCACGACCGCCTCATCCCGCGACGAGCTCGCCCCGGACTGGCACGGCGAGAACACCCTCGCCCCGGTGCCCGACGAGTTCCGCTCGTCCACCGCCGCCTACCAGTTCTGGATCTGGGCCGGCGCCAACATCGCCCCGATCAACTGGGTGCTCGGAGCGCTGGGCATCGTCCTCGGGCTCTCGCTCGCCGACACGATCCTCGTGCTGGTGATCGGCAACCTCATCGGCATGGCGGTCTTCGGCTTCTTCGTGCTGATGGGCCAGCGCACCGGCGTGAGCCAGATGGTGCTCAGCCGCAGCGCGTTCGGCCGCCGCGGCGCCTACCTGCCGACCGCCTTCCAGTTCGTCATCGCCACCGGCTGGATCGCCATCAACACGTGGATCGTGCTCGACCTGGTCACCAGCCTGTTCGACGAGATCGGCATCGGCGGCGGCCGCGGCCTCAAGATCGTCACCGTTCTGGTCATCATGGCGCTGCAGGTCCTGATCGCCGCCTACGGCTTCCGTGCCATCGCCGCGTTCGAGAAGTACACGGTGCCGGTGACCCTGGCCGTGCTGGCGGTCATGACCGTCGTCGCGTGGACCAAGGTCGACGTCGACTGGGGCTACGCCGGCAGCGGCCTCACCGGCACCGACCGGATCAGCGCCATGAGCACGATCATGACCGCGATCGGCATCGGCTGGGGCATCTCCTGGTTCGCCTACGCCTCGGACTACTCGCGCTTCGTGCCGCGGGACATGCCCGCGCGGAAGCTGTACGCCGCCAGCACCCTCGGCCAGTTCATCCCGGTGATCTGGCTCGGCGTCCTCGGCGCGACCCTCGCCACGGTCAGCCAGGAGGTCGACCCCGGCCAGCTCATCGTCGACTCGTTCGGCGCGCTGGCCGTCCCGGTGCTGCTGCTGGTGATCCACGGCCCGATCGCCACCAACATCCTCAACGTCTACAGCGCGTCGGTGTGCGCACAGACCCTCGACATCAAGGTCGACCGCAAGGTCGTCGCCTACGTCGTCGGCAGCCTGGCCACCGTGTTCACCGTGTGGCTGGTCTTCCAGGACGACTTCGCGTCCTCGCTCGACGGCTGGCTGGCCAGCATGGTGACCTGGGTCGCGCCGTGGGGCGCGGTGATGCTGGTCCACTACTACTGGGTCACCCGCCAGCGCATCGACGTACCCGCCCTGTTCGAGCCACCCGGCACCAGCCGGCTCGAGGACGTCAAGTGGGACGCGGTCATCGCGTTCGTCGTCGGGATCTTCGCCACCTGGTTCTTCGAGTTCGGCATCCCCAGCGCCCTGCAGGGCCCCGGAGCGAAGGCGATGGGCAACACCGACCTGTCCTGGCTCGCGGGTTCGCTCGCGGCCGGCATCATCTACGCCGCGCTGGCGGCCCGCCGGCGCACCTCGGCGGTCGCTGCCGCGACCACCACCGGCACGAGGGTGTGACCCAGCTCCGGGTCCGGCGCGCGCGCCTGCTCGACGACGGGGACCTCGTCGACGTCGTCGTCGACGGGGGCGTCGTCACGTCGGTCGAGCCGCACTCGACCGACGCCCCCGACCGGGTGGCCGATGTCGAGATCGACGCCGCGGGGGGGCTGGTGCGGCCGCCGTTCGTCGAGCCGCACATCCACCTCGACGCGACCCTGACCGCCGGCCAGCCGCGGTGGAACCGGTCCGGCACGCTGTGGGAGGGCATCGCGGTCTGGTCCGAGCGCAAGCCCGACGTCACCCGCGAGGACGTCCTCGACCGCGCCGAACAAGTACTGCGGTGGCAGGCCGCGCAGGGCGTGCTCTTCGTCCGCAGCCACTGCGACGTGACCGATCCGGAGCTCACCGCCCTCGACGCCTTGCTCGAGCTGCGGGACCGGGTCCGCGACGTGGTCGGCCTGCAGGTGGTGGCGTTCCCGCAGGAGGGCATCGTCTCGTTCCCCCACGGGGCCGAGCTGCTCGAGGAGGCGGTACGCCGGGGCGCGGACGTCGTCGGTGCCATCCCGCACTTCGAGGACACCCGGGAGGACGGCGTCCGGTCGCTGGAGATCGCGGTCGACATCGCCCAGCGCTACGACCGGCCGGTGGACGCGCACTGCGACGAGATCGACGACGACCAGTCCCGGTTCGTCGAGGTGCTCGCCACCCTGGCGCTGCGCACCGGTCTCGGCGAGCGGGTCACGGCCAGCCACACCACCGCGATGGGCAGCTACACCGGCGCGTACGCCTACAAGCTGGAGCGGCTGCTGAGCCGGGCCGGCATCAACCTGGTGAGCAACCCGATGGTCAACCTCGCGCTGCAGGGGCGGTTCGACGACTACCCGAAGCGCCGCGGGCTCACCCGGGTCAAGGAGATGCTCGCCGCCGGCGTCAACGTCGCCTTCGGCAGCGACGACGTGATGGACCCGTGGTTCCCGCTGGGCACCGGCAGCCCGATGCTGCTCGCCCACACCGGTGTCGTCGCCGCCCAGCTCACCGGGCAGGACGAGATCGCGGAGACGGTCGAGATGGTCTCCAGCCGGGCAGCGCGAGTGCTCGGTCTCGGCACCGGCTACGGCCTGTCGCCCGGCCGCCCCGGCGACCTGGTCGTGCTGCCCGCGTCCTCGCGCGTCGATGCCGTACGGCGGCAGGTGACACCGCGCTGGGTGGTCGCCCGCGGCGAGGTCGTCGCCGAGCGGCCACCGGCTCCGGTCGCGGTCCGCTGGCTGGGCGCGCAGCACCAGGTCGACTTCGTCCGGGACGCCGACCTGGGCAGCGCCGGCTGGCGCGACGCCACCATCGCGCGGGACGGTGGTGCCGGATGACGGATGCGCACGACGTCACGCGACCCGCCGACCCGATCGCATGGCCGGACGGCATGCGGGCGGCCGCCACGCTCGGCTTCGACATGGACGCCGAGGCGGTCGTGCTCACGATCCAGCCGGCCGCGGCGGCGCGGCTCTCGGTCATGTCGCACCAGGCGTACGGGCCGCTGACCGGTATGCCGCGGCTGCTCGCCATGCTGGCCCGGCACGACGTCCGGGCCACCTTCTTCTGCCCGGGCTTCACCGCCGAGCGATACCCCGACCTGCTTCGGCGGGTGCGAGACGCCGGCCACGAGATCGCCCACCACGGCTACCTGCACGAGGCCGTCGAGGGCATGACCGCGGCCGAGGAGGCGGCGATGCTCGACCGCGGGCTGGCGGCCCTGGAGAAGGTCGTCGGCACCCGTCCCGTCGGCTACCGCGCGCCGATGTGGGAGACCACGTACGCCACTGCGGGCCTGCTGCTCGACCGCGGCTTCCTCTACGACTCGAGCCTGATGGACGGCGAGCTGCCGTACGAGCTGGCCGAGGGGCCGGGCGACGGCGCGCGGTCCATCGTCGAGATCCCGGTGCACTGGGCGCTGGACGACTGGGAGCAGTACGCCTACCTCCCCGACCTCTTCGGCTCCGGCCTCATCGAGGACCCGGCGAAGGCGCTGTCGATGTGGCGGGCCGACCTCGACGCGATGGTCGACGAGGGCTGCTGCTTCACGCTGACCAGCCACCCGTTCCTCTCCGGCCGGCCGGCGCGCGCCCGGTCGCTCGAACGACTCGTCGAGGACATGACGTCCCGGGCCGGCCTCTGGGTCGCGACCGCGGGCGAGATCGCCGAGCACGTGCGGTCGCTCCGGCTGACCCCGCGCGTCTTCCCGCAGCCCGTCGTGACCGACTGAGGAGGGACACCGGATGGACCCCGCCGACATCGTCGGTCCCGTCGACGGCACCCAGGTGCCGCGCTTCGCCGGCGCCGCCACGTTCGCGCGGCTGCCCCGTGTCGACGAGGTCGGCGACTTCGACGTCGCGATCCTCGGCGCACCGTTCGACGGCGGCGTGTCGTACCGGCCGGGTGCCCGGTTCGGGCCGTCCGCGGTGCGGCAGGCGTCGCGCCACCTGCGTCCGGCGTACCACCCGGACGTCGACGTCGCGCCGTTCCGGGTGCTGCAGGCGGTGGACGCCGGCGACGTCCCGTGCAACCCGTTCGACATCGCGACTGCGCTCGGCCAGATCACCGGTCACGCCGGCGACCTGGTCAGCGACCGGCGGCGGCTGGTCACCATCGGCGGCGACCACACCATCGCCCTGGCCGCGCTGCGGGCCGTCGTCGCGGTGCACGGCCCGGTCGCGGTCGTGCACCTCGACGCGCACCTCGACACCTGGGACACCTACTTCGGCGCCGAGCACACCCACGGCACCGTCTTCCGACGGGCGGCGGAGGAGGGCCTGCTGCTGCCTGACGCGTCCACCCACGTCGGCATCCGCGGCCCGCTGTACGACGCCGCGGACCTCACCGACGACACCCGGTTCGGCTTCTCGACCGTGCGCACTGTCGACTTCGCCCGTCTCGGCGTCGACGAGGTCGTCGGCCGCATCCGGCAGCGCACCGGCGACGCACCGGTGTACCTGTCGGTCGACATCGACGTGCTCGACCCCGCCTTCGCGCCGGGCACGGGGACGCCGGAGGTGGGCGGTCTGATGTCCCGCGAGCTGCTCGCGCTGCTGCGGGCGCTGCCGGGCGAGCAGCTGGTGGCCGCCGACGTCGTCGAGGTGAGCCCGCCGTACGACCACGCGGAGATCACCTCGCTGGCCGCGGCCACCGTGGTCTACGACGTGCTGTCGGTGATGGCCCGCGCCGTCGATCGGCCGCAGGGGCGGTGATCCGCACCGGATCGCCGCGGAGGCGTTCGTCCCGCCCTGGCTGCTGACCCACGTCGAGGACGCCGCCGCCGAGGGCAGCCCTCGTCCCGCTGTACGCCGACGAGCCAGGGCACGAGCGCATCGACACCTTCGTCGCCTTCGACCGGACCCTCGTCGGCGCCGCGGCAGCCGAGGGGTTCGACGTACCGGAGCCCGTCTGAGACGTTCGGCCCGTCAGCTGGTGATGAACCGCCGGAGCGCCTCGACGACGAGGCGGTGGTCGTCGAGCTGGGGGAGGCCGGACACGGTGACGACGCCGACCGGGCCGACGCCGCGCACGATCAGCGGGAACGCGCCGCCGTGCGCGGCGTAGTCGCTCTCGGGCACGCCGTACTTCTCGGCCAGCGTGGTGCCGCCGTCGCGGCAGACCTGCCCCAGGTACAGCGAGCTGTGGCCGAACCGGCGTACCACCGCCACCTTGCGCTCGACCCACGCGTCGTTGTCCGGCGCGGTGCCGGGCCGCGCGGCGTGGAAGAGCTGCTGGTCGCCGCGTCGGATGTCGACGACGACGCCGAGCTCGCGGCGGCGGGCCTCCTCGACCAGCGCGACACCGAGCCGCCAGGCGTCGTCGTTGTCGAAGCCGGCCAGCTGCAGATCGGCCTCCTCGGCGGCCAGCTCCGCGACCGTCGGCCAGGCCGTGTCGTCAGCAGTCACCGGCTCAGCGTGCCAGGCCCGTGATCCACAGCGGGCCAGGCCCGTGATCCACAGCGGATCGGCTGGAGAAAATCCGACGGATCCTCTGTGGATCACCGGGGATAAGCGGCGGGTCAGCGGGCGGAGTGGTGGACCTGCGCCGCCGGGCGGGCCTGGCGGACCAGGATGCGGTCGACCGGCGCGACCTGCTCGACGGAGTGACGGGCGAGGACGGCGTAGAGGTCCTGCCGCTCGGCCGGGGTGCGGTACTGCGCGAGGTCGTGCTCGAGACGGCGACGCGCGCTGCGCTGCGCGCGGTGCCGGGCGCTGGAGGTGCGCAGGGTCGTGACGGCGGATCGGAGGGCGGTCATCAGCGTGCCTGTCGGTCTGGGGGCCCCGCCGGAGCTTCGGCGGACACCTCAAGTCTCGGCACGGCATGGTGCGCCTGACCGTCCTGCGGCCTGTCGGATGCGTCACACCCGTTGTCGCGAGCGTGCGTGGTGACGCACCTCACGGCGGAGGTTACGGGCATGCGTCGCGCAGGCGACAGCCACGTCTCCGGTGCGCCCTAGCGCTGCACCAGGGTCGTGGAGAACCGGTACCGCGACCCGCGGTAGAGGTGACTGCCGTGCTCGACCGGTCGCCCTTCGTCGTCGTACGCCGTGCGCCACATCGTGAGCAGCGCCGCGCCGCGGCGCTCGCCGAGCCACCTCGCCTCGGCCGCGGTCGCGGTCGCCGCCCCGACCGACTGGTCGGCGATGCGGATCCGGACACCGGCCGCCCGCAGCAGCTCGTACAGCCCGTGCGACGCGAGCGCGTCGGCGTCCAGGGCGACCAGACCGACCGGCAGATGGTTGGTCATCAGCGCGACCGGCTCGCCGTCCGCCAGCCGCAGCCGGCGCAGCCGGACGACGGGAGTGCCGGCGACGAGCCGCAGCGCCCGGGCCGGTTCGGGGCCGGCCGGCACCTCGCCGAGCTCGAGGACCGTCGTCGTCGGTGCCCGCCCGCCGCGCCGCAGGTCGTCGTGCAGGCTGGTCAGCTCCAGCGGCCGGTCCAGCCGGGCGCCGACCACCTGGGTGCCGACGCCGCGCTTGCGCACCAGCAGGCCGCGGTCGACGAGGGAGCCGATGGCGGCCCGCACCGTCGGCCGGGAGATCCCGAGCCGGTCCGCCAGCTGGACCTCGGTGGTGAGCCGGGACCCGGCCGGCAGCCGCTCGGACCGGACCAGCGCCTCGAGCTGCCCGGCCACCTGCAGGTGCAGCGGGACCGGGCTGCCCCGGTCGACCTGCAAGTGCGCGGCGAGGTCGACGACCGGGTGCCCGTCGGTGCTCCGGGCCTGCGACGAGGAGTCGGCCACCCGGCGATGATGGCACAGCCGGCCGCCCGTATGTCAGGACAAAGGTTGACCGTGTTCCGGCCACCGGACAGACTCGGACCGGCCGCGTGGACCGGCCGGGCGCCGCCGGCGGCGCCGCAGGCGAGAGGTGCTGACATGCGGGTGGGCCTGATCGGGACCGGGCGCATCGGCTCCGCGCACGCCGAGGTGGTCCGCGACCACCCCGAGGTCGAGGCCCTGGTGGTCGCGGACGCCGACGGCGGCCGCGCCGCCGCCCTGGCCGACAAGCTCGGCGTCGACCACGCCCCGGTCGACGACACCCTCCGGGCCGTCGACGCGGTCGTCATCGCCGCGGCCACCACGGCGCACCCGGAGCTGATCCTCGCCGCCGCCCGCCGCGGCATCCCGGTCTTCTGCGAGAAGCCGCTCGGGACCGACGTCACCACCAGCCGGCGGGTCGTCGAGGAGGTCCGCGCGACCGGCGTGCCCACCCAGATCGGCTTCCAGCGCCGGTTCGACGCGGGCTACGGCGCGGCCCGCGACGCGCTGCGGTCCGGCGCCCTCGGCGAGCTGCGCCGGGTGCATGCTCTGACCGGCGACCGCGAGCCACCCGCAGCTGACTACATCCCTTCCTCCGGGGGCATCTTCCGCGACTGCCACGTGCACGACTTCGACATCCTGCGCTGGGTCACCGGTCGCGAGGTCGTCGAGGTCTACGCCGTCGGCGCCAACCGCGGTGCCGACTTCTTCGCCCAGGCAGGCGACGTCGACGAGTCCGCGGCGGTGCTCACCCTCGACGACGGCACGCTGGTCACCCTGCAGGGGTCGCGATACAACGGTGGCGGCCACGACGTCCGGATGGAGCTCGCCGGCACCGACGCCACCTGGGTCGTCGGCCTCGACGAGCACGCCGCCCTGGTGTCGGCGGAGCCCGGTGTCGAGTTCCCCCGGGGCACCCCGTGGGACGGCTTCTGGCCCCGGTGGACCCCGGCGTACGTCGCGGAGATGAACGCGTTCGTCGAGCTCGCGCTCGGACGCCGCGAGAGCCCGTGCACCGTCGAGGACGCGCTCGAGGCGTTCTACGTCGCCGAGGCCGCGACCCGGTCGCGGCTGGAGCACCGGCCGGTCACGCTCGTCGAGGCGCGCGCCACGTGACGGCCACCTTCGATGTCGTCACGGTCGGCCGGATCTGCGTCGACGTCTACCCGCAGCAGACCGGCGTCGGCCTGGCCGAGGTCGAGACCTTCGGCAAGTATCTCGGCGGTACGGCGACCAACGTGGCCGTGGCCGCCGCGCGCTACGGCCGGACCGCCGCGGTCGTCACCGGCACCGGCGACGACCCGTTCGGCCGGTGGATCCGCACCGCCCTGACCGGCTTCGGCGTCGACGACCGGTGGGTGGCCACCGTCCCCGGCCTGCTCACCCAGGTGACGTTCTGCGAGGTGTTCCCGCCCGACGACTTCCCGCTGTACTTCTACGGCCGGACGCCGACCGCCGCCGACCTGCAGATCCGGCCCGAGGACCTCGACCTCGACGCGGTCCGGTCCGCCGGTGTCCTGTGGGTCACCGGCACCGGGATGTGCCAGGAACCGAGCCGGCAGACCCACCTGGTCGCCCTTGAGGCCCGCGGCCGCGCCGCGCACACCGTCGTCGACCTCGACTACCGGCCGATGTTCTGGCCGTCCCGCGCCGACGCCCGTCGGGAGATCTCCCGGCTGCTCCCGCACGCCACGGTGGCCGTCGGCAACCTCGACGAGTGCGAGACCGCGGTCGGCGAGGCCGACCCGCGGCGCGCGGCGCGAGCGCTGCTGGACCACGGCGTCGACCTTGCCGTCGTCAAGCTGGGCCCGCGGGGGGTGCTGGCCGCGACGGCGACCGAGACGGTCGAGGTGCCGCCGGTCCCCACCGAGGTGGTCAACGGCCTGGGCGCCGGTGACGCGTTCGGCGGCGCCCTGTGCCACGGCCTGCTCGCCGGCTGGCCGCTGGCGGAGGTCGTGCGCTTCGCCAACGTCGCCGGCGCGATCGTCGCGTCCCGGCTGGAGTGCTCGTCGGCGATGCCGACCGAGGACGAGGTCCGGGACCGGCTGGGAGGTGCCCGCCGTGCCGGTTGACGTGCACGCCCTGGTCCGCACCCGGGCCACCGACCCCGGCGCGGTCGCGGCCGCCGCGGCCGCCCGGCGGCGGCCCACGTCACTGCTGGGAGCGACCGGCCGGCTGATGGTCGTCGCCGCCGACCACACCGCGCGCGGCATCCTCGGCGCCGGGCGCGACGCCGACGCGATGGCCGACCGGGCCAGGCTGCTCGACCGCCTCTGCCTCGTCCTGTCCCGGCCCGAGGTGAACGGCGTGCTCGGCACCGCCGACGTGCTCGACGACCTGCTGCTGCTCGGGGCGCTCGACGACAAGGTGGTCCTCGGCTCGATGAACCGTGGCGGCCTGGCCGGCACCGCGTTCGAGATCGACGACCGGTTCACCGGCTACGCCGCCGCCGGCATCGAGTCGGCGGGCTTCCAGGGCGGCAAGGTGCTGCTGCGGATCGACCATGACGACCCGGCGAGCGCCGGCGCTCTCGAGGCCTGCGCCGGCGCGGTGTCCGACCTCGCCGGGCGTGGACTGATGGCGATGGTGGAGCCGTTCCTGTCCCGCCGGGTGGACGGACGGCTGCGCAACGACCTGTCCACCGAGGCCGTCGTCCGCTCGGTGACCGTCGCGTCCGCCCTGGGCAGCAGCTCGGCCCACACCTGGCTGAAGCTCCCGGTGGTCTCGGACGGTGTCGACGGCATGCAGCGGGTGCTGGGCGCGTCGACCCTTCCCGCGGTGCTGCTCGGTGGCGAGGTGCCCGACGACCCGGACGAGACCTTCGCCGCCTGGGCGAAGGTGCTCCGGCTGCCCACCGCGATGGGCCTGGTGATCGGCCGCGCGCTGCTCTACCCCGCGGACGGCGACGTCGCCGGCGCGGTCGACCGGGCGGTGGGCCTGCTGTGACGGACCTGCACGTCCGGCCCGGCGGCGCCGCGCCGCCGTACGACCTGGTCGTGCTGCCCGAGACGGCCGGCTGGGGACACGCGTCGCTGCGCGTCCTGCGGCTCGAGCCCGGCGGCTCCCACACTCTCGCCACCGGCGAGGAGGAGCTGGTCGTGCTGCCCCTGAGCGGGTCCTGCGAGGTCAGCTGCGACGGCGAGACGTTCCGGCTGGCCGGCCGAGCCGACGTGTTCAGCGGGATCAGCGACCTCGTGTACGTCCCCCGGGACGCCGACGTCGAGATCAGCTCGGCGGACGGGGGCCGGTTCGCGCTGGCCGGTGCGCGCTGCGAACGCCGGCTGCCGGCCCGCCACCGGCCCGCTGGGGACGTGCCGGTCGAGCTCCGGGGAGCCGGTGCGTGCAGCCGGCAGGTCAACAACTTCTGCTCCGCCGACTCGTTCGAGGCCGACCGCCTGATCGCGGTCGAGGTGCTGACGCCGGCCGGCAACTGGTCGTCGTACCCGCCGCACAAGCACGACGAGGACCGGCCCGGCGAGGAGTCGGTGCTGGAGGAGATCTACTACTTCGAGGTCGCCCGCGACGGCATGGGCTACCACCGGGTCTACGGCACGCCGGACCGGCCGATCGACGTCCTCGCCGAGGTGCGTACGGGCGACGCGGTGCTCGTGCCGCACGGCTGGCACGGGCCGTCGATGGCGGCGCCGGGCTACGACCTCTACTACCTCAACGTGATGGCCGGTCCCGGCGACGCACGGGTCTGGGCCATCTGCGACGACCCGGCGCACGCGTGGGTCCGCGGCACCTGGGACGGCCAGCCGGTCGACCCGCGGCTGCCGCTGACCTCGGCCGGCAGGAGGGACGACTGATGACCGACGGCGCGACGGTCCGGCTCACGGTCGGCCAGGCGGTGGTGCGCTTCCTCACCCGGCAGCGCAGCGAGCGGGACGGCGTCGAGCAGCCGCTGCTCGCCGGCTGCTTCGGCATCTTCGGGCACGGCAACGTCGCCGGCGTCGGCCAGGCGCTGCTCGAGAGCGCCGACGACCCCGACGGCCTGCGGTACTTCCAGGCCCGCAACGAGCAGGGCATGGTGCACACGGCGGTGGCGTACGCCCGGATGCGCCGCCGGCTGACCACGATGGCCTGCACCGCCTCGGTCGGCCCCGGCTCGACCAACATGCTCACCGGCGCCGCGCTGGCCACCATCAACCGGCTGCCGGTGCTGCTGCTCCCCAGCGACGTCTTCGCGACGCGCGTGGCGAGCCCGGTGCTGCAGGAGCTCGAGGACCCGGGCGCAGCCGACGTGTCGGTCAACGACGCGTTCCGCCCGGTGTCCCGCTTCTTCGACCGGGTGTCCCGCCCGGAGCAGCTGCCGGCGGCGCTGCTCGGCGCGATGCGGGTGCTCACCGACCCGGTGCAGACCGGCGCGGTCACCCTCTCGCTGCCGCAGGACGTGCAGACCGAGGCGTACGACTGGCCGGTCGAGCTGTTCGCCGACCGCGTCTGGCACGTCCCCCGCGCCCAGCCCGACCCGGCGGCGCTGGCGCGGGCCGTCGAGCTGGTGCGCTCGGCTCGGCGTCCGCTCGTCGTGGCCGGGGGCGGGGTGGGCTACAGCGAGGCCACCGACGCGCTGCGTGCCTTCGCCGAGGCCACCGGCATCCCCGTCGCCGAGACCCAGGCCGGCAAGGGCTCGCTGCCGTACGACCACCCGCTGGCGGTCGGCGCCGTGGGCAGCACCGGCACGACCGCCGCGAACATCCTCGCCCGCGAGGCCGACCTCGTCATCGGGGTGGGCACCCGCTACAGCGACTTCACCACCGCGTCGCGGACCGCCTTCCAGGACGCCGACGTGCGGTTCCTCAACGTCAACGTGGCCGCCGCGGACGCCGTCAAGCACGCCGGCACCGAGCTCGTCGCCGACGCCCGGGCAGCTCTGGACGCCCTCACCCGCGCGCTCGCCGGCTGGTCGGCGCCGGCGGGGCACGGCGAGCGGGCCGGCGCGCTCGCGCAGGAGTGGGACCAGACGGTGCAGCGCGCGTACTCCCTGGGCCACACCCCGCTGCCGGCCCAGTCGGAGGTCGTCGGCGTCGTCAACGAGGTGTCCCGGCCGCGCGACGTCGTCGTGTGCGCGGCCGGCTCGCTGCCCGGCGACCTGCACAAGCTCTGGCGGACCCGGGACCCGCAGGGCTACCACGTGGAGTACGGCTACTCCTGCATGGGCTACGAGATCGCCGGCGGGCTCGGCGTGCGGATGGCCTGCCCGGACCGCGACGTCTACGTCATGGTCGGTGACGGCTCGTACCTGATGATGGCCCAGGAGCTGGTCACCGCCGTCCAGGAGCACATCAAGGTCATCGTCGTGCTGGTGCAGAACCACGGCTTCGCCTCGATCGGGGCCCTGTCCGAGTCGCTGGGCTCGCAGCGCTTCGGCACCTCCTACCGCTACCGCGACCCCGCCACCGGGAGGCTGGACGGCGCCGTGCTGCCGGTCGACCTCGCCGCCAACGCGGCGAGCCTCGGCGTCCACGTGCTGCGCGCCGACGGCATCGACGGAACGGGTGGCCTGCGCGCCGCACTGCTGGCGGCGCAGTCCGTCGACGGCCCGGTGCTGGTGCACGTGGAGACCGACCCGCTGGTCCCCGCACCCGACAGCGGGTCGTGGTGGGACGTCCCGGTCGCCGAGGTCTCGCCGTCGGACACGACCAGGGCGGCCCGGACCGGCTACGAGCAGCGCCGGACCGACCAGCGCCACTACCTCTGACGCACCTGCCGACCGAAGGAGACGAGTCCCGGGATGACCGACCTGCTCAAGCTCGGCAGCTGCCCCGACTCGTGGGGCGTCTGGTACGCCGACGACCCGCGGCAGCCGCCGTGGGAGCGCTTCCTCGACGAGCTCGCCCGGGTCGGCTACGAGTACCTCGAGCTGGGGCCCTACGGCTACCTGCCCACCGACGCCCCACGGCTGCAGGACGAGCTGGCCGCCCGCGGGCTGCGCGTCGCCGGCGGCACGATGCACGGCTACAGCGGCCTGCACCGCGCCGACGAGTTCGCCGCGATCGCCGGCCGGACGCTCGAGGTCGCGGCGCTGACCGCGGCACTGGGCGGCAGCCATCTCGTGTTCGTGCCGGTGCCCGGCTACCGCGACGACGACACCGGCGCCTACCTCGAGCCCGCCGAGCTGACCGGCGACGAGTGGCGGACCATGACGCGCAGCACCGACCGGCTCGCGCGGAGGGTCGCCGAGGAGCACGGGGTGCGGCTGCAGTTCCACCCGCACGCCGACAGCCACGTCGAGACCCGCGAGCAGGTCGACCGCTTCCTCGCCGACACCGACCCCCGCTACGTCTCGCTGTGCGTGGACACCGGGCACCTCGCGTACCGGCGCGCGGACAGCGCTGCCCTGATCCGCGACCATCCCGACCGCGTCGGCTACGTGCACATCAAGCAGATGGACCCGGCGGTGGTCGCGCGGGCCGAGGCGGAGGACCTCGCGTTCGGGCAGGCCGTCGCGCTGGGCGCCAGCTGCGAGCCGCCGGCCGGGCTGCCGGAGATCCCCGAGGTCGTGAAGGCGCTCACCGCCCTGGACCGTGAGCTGTTCGTCGTCGTCGAGCAGGACATGTACCCCCTCGCCGACTTCGCGGCCGCCGAGCCGATCGCGGCCCGGACCCGCGACTACCTGCGCGGCGCCGGCATCGGCGCCTGACGGGGCGGCCGCCTTGACCGCTACGACGGGACGGTCGCGCGGGCGCCGGTGCGCAGGCTCTCGAGCACGGCCAGCGACACCGCGAGCGACCGGACGCCGTCCTCCCCGCTGACCACGAGGTCACCGTCGCCGGCGACTGCGGCGCCGAAGGCCCGCACGGTCACCTCGTAGAGGTCGTCGCGCGGGCCGACGTCGACCGGCTCGGCGGTGTGGCCGCGCCACAGCGTCACGGTCCCGACAGGGTCGCCGGTGTTGCAGTCCTCGGCCACCAACGCACCCTCCGTGCCCAGGACGTGCAGGCTGGTCGGGAGGTGGGGGTTGTTGTACGCGTCATGCGTCTGCACGAGCACGCCGCCCTCCCACTCGGCACTCGTCATGACCGCGTCGAACGGGCCGCCGGGCTCGTTGTCCTGGTTGAGGCCCGATCGCCTCGACGGACAGGGCGCGGCCGCCGAGGAAGGCGGCCACCGCGGCCGCGTCGTGCACCGTGACGTCGAGCACGACGCCGCCGCCCACCGGGTCGTCGAGGCGCCACCCGGCGAGCCGCTGCGGCAGCTGCACGGCGTGGTGCACCCGCACCGCCCGGACCTCGCCGAGGAGGCCGTCCCGCACGGCCCGCTTGACGGCTCGGTGGGTCGGCGAGGCAGGCAGGTGGTGATTTGTCGCCATCACGACACCGGCGGCGCGGCAGGCGGCCACCATCGCGCTCGCGTCCTCGAGGGACAGGGCGAGCGGCTTCTCGGCGAGCACGTGCTTGCCCGCCGCGGCGGCCGCCTCCACGTGGGCGCGGTGCTGCGCGTTGACGGAGGACACGTAGACCGCGTCGACGTCGTCGCGGTCCACCGCCCCACCGAGGTCGCTCACCGCCTCGGGCACCTCGTGCTCCGTGGCCCAGCGGGCCGAGTGCTCCGCGTCGCCGGACCGCACCACCACCGCGGTGTGCCCAGCGGCCCGCAGCGCGGGCAGGACCTTGGTGGCAGCGATGTCGCTGGCGCCGACGAGCGCCCACCGCAGGGGTCGCGTCATGGCTCGGCAGTCAAGCACCGGCGCGCCGCGCGCGGCGAGGTGGTTGGCTGGTGCCGGTGGCCGACCTGAGCGCCGACGTCGTCGTGATCGGGTCCGGCATGGGCGGCGCCACCACGGCGCTGGCCCTGGCCCGGCGCGGCGTCGACGTGCTCGTGCTCGAGCGCGGTGAGCGGCTGCCTCGGGAGCCGGCGAACTGGTCGCCCCGCGCGGTGTTCGTCGAACGCCGGTACAAGCCGGCCGAGACCTGGTACGACGGCCGCGGCCGGGCGTACGCGCCCGGGGTGCACTACGTCGTGGGCGGCAGCACCAAGGTCTACGGCGCCAGCCTGCCGCGCTTCCGGGAGCACGACTTCGGCGCGGTCGAGCACCACGAGGGCACCTCGCCCGCGTGGCCGTTCGGCTATGCCGACCTCGAGCCCTACTACGCCGAGGCGGAGCGCACCTACCGGGTGCACGGGACCCCGGGAGAGGACCCGACCGAGCCGTGGCGCAGCTCGCCGTACCCGCACCCGGCGCTCGGCCACGAGCCCTACGTCGCGGACCTCGCCGAGCGGCTGCGGGCCCAAGGCGTGCACCCGAGCGCCAATGCGATGGGCGTCGACCGCGGACCCTCGGGTGGCTGCATCCGGTGCGCGACCTGCGACGGCTTCCCGTGCCGGCTGGGCGCGAAGAGCGACGCCGAGACCTGCGCCATCGACCCGGCGCTGGCCGGGACCGGGCTCCGGCTGGCGACCGGGAGCCGGGTGCTGAGGATCGTCACGGACGGCTCCGGCCGCCGGGTCGACCACCTGGTCGCCGATGGCCCCGACGGGACGACCACCGTCCGGGGGGGCCGGTTCGTGCTGGCCGCCGGCGCCGTGAACTCCGCCGCGCTGCTGCTCGCCTCGGCTGACGACGCGCACCCCGGCGGGCTGGCGAACTCCTCGGGCCAGGTCGGGCGCAACTTCATGATGCACAACAACGCGCACGTCGCGGCGATCGACCTGAACCGCCGCAACGACGTCGTCTTCCAGAAGACGCTCTCGGTCAACGACTGGTACGCCGACGGCGGCGACGGCCTCCCACTCGGCACCCTGCAGCTCATCGGCCGGGTCGACGAGGTGATGATGAAGAGCTGGGCCACCAAGGTGCCGCTCGCGGTGCTGCGCCAGGTCGCCCGGCGCAGCGTGGAGTGGTTGGTGATGTCCGAGGACCTGCCCAGCCCCGACAACCGGGTGACGGTCGACGTCGCACGGCCGCATCACGACGGCGCGCACGGCCGCGGTCGGAGCACCCATCGCCGGCTGCACCGCCGGGCCAGGGCGCTGCTGCGGGCGGCCGGCTACGACGCGGTGTTCACCCAGTGGTTCGACATCAGCATGAACAGCCACCAGTGCGGCACCGTCGTCGCGGGCGTCGACCCGGCCACCAGCGTGCTTGACCCGTGGTGCCGCAGCCACGACGTCGCGAACCTCTGGGTCGTCGACGGCGGGTTCTTCCCGTCGTCGGCGGCCATGAACCCGGCGCTGACCATCGCCGCACAGGCGCTGCGCGTCGTGGCCGAGTCAGACCTTGCCGCCTGACCCGCCTGACCCGCCTGAGACGCTCTCGCCGGTCTCGTCGACTTCCTGCTCCGGAGCGACCTTGAGCGCACCGGTCATCACGGCCACCGCGTCGGACATGCTGATCGTCTTCGGTGACACGACAGCGGCCCGCTTGCCGAGGCGCTGGATGTGGATGCGGTCGGCCACCTCGAACACCTGCGGCATGTTGTGCGAGATGAGGATGACCGGTATGCCGCGCTCCCGGATGCTCTGGATCAGCTTGAGCACCTGGCCGGACTCCTTCACGCCCAGCGCGGCGGTCGGCTCGTCGAGAATGATCACCTTGCTGCTGAAGGCGGCCGCACGGGCCACGGCCACGGCCTGGCGCTGGCCACCGGACAGGCTCTCCACGGCCTGGCCCATGTTCTGCAGCGTGCCGATGCCGAGCGAGACCATCTGCTCCTTGGCGTGCTTGCGCATGCCGTTGCCGTCGAGCATCCGAAGGATCGAGCCGAGGGGACCGGCCCGACGCTCCTCGCGACCCAGGAAGAGGTTGCCGGCGATGTCCAGGGAAGGCGAGACCGCGAGGGTCTGGTACACGGTCTCGATGCCGTGGTTGCGGGCGTCGAGCGGCGTCTTGAAGGTCACCGGCTTGCCGTCGAGCATGATCTGGCCGGTGCTCGGTGCCTCGGCACCGGACAGGCACTTGATCAGCGTCGACTTGCCGGCGCCGTTGTCGCCGATGACCGCGAGGACCTCGCCCGGGTAGAGCTCGAGGTCGACGGCGTCCAGCGCGACGACGTGGCCGTAGGTCTTGACGATGTTGACGGCCTGCAGGACGGGCTCCGACGTCCCGCCGCCGCTGGTCGAGGCCTCCTGGCTGATGGCGGTCATGCGCGAGCCCTCCGGATCCACTGGTCGACAGAGACGGCCGCGATGATGAGGATGCCCACAGCAAGGGTCTGGTAGTAGACGTCGAGGCCGGCAAGGGTCAGGCCGTTGCGGAAGACACCGACGATGAGCGCCCCGATGAGCGAGCCGACGATGGTGCCGCGGCCGCCGAACAGGCTGGTGCCGCCGATCACCACAGCGGTGATGGAGTCCAGGTTGGCGTCGATGCCCGAGTTGGGGCTCGCCGCGTTGACCCGGCCGATGAGGATCCAGCCGGTGAGGGCGTACAGCGCACCTGCTGTGACGTAGACGCTCATCAGTACGCGCTGCACCCGGATGCCGGCCAGGCGAGCAGCCTCGACGTCGTCGCCGACCGCGTAGACGTGCCTGCCCCAAGCCGTGTACCGGAGGACGAAGGCGAAGACGGCGTACATCGCCAGCATGACCACGACACCCGTGGTGATCCGCACCTCGCCGATCGTGAAGGTCTCGCCGAGCCACGCCAGTCCGGTCTCCAGCTCGGAGTCACGGATGGTGCGGCCGGTGGCGTAGAGCAGCGTCAGCGCCACGAAGATGTTCAGGGTCCCCAGCGTGACGATGAACGGTGGCAGCCGGACCTTGGTCACGAGAAGCCCGTTCACAGCGCCGGCGCCGGCCCCGACAGCGATGCCCAGGAGGATCGCCAGTGGGCCGGGAACGCCGGTGTCGAAGGCGACCTTGGCCATCACCATCGAGGAGAAGACCATGACCGCGCCACAGGACAGGTCGATGCCCGCGGTCAGGATGATGAGCGTCTGACCCACAGCCAGGGCACCCACGACGGCGACCTGCTGGGTGATGAGGGAGAGGTTGTTGGGCGTCGCGAACCTGCTGTTGAGCAGGCTGAAGACAATGACGCTGATGATCAGGACGATCGCGGGGCTCAGCCAGGGGTAGCGGTGCAGTGTGGTCTGGACCTTCTGCGCCGGGGTCCGGTGCTCGAGGAACTCTTCGGCGGCGTCGTAGCCGCTGCCGCTCTCGGGTGCCGCTGTCGTACTGCTCACGGTGCCTCCTACGCGTCGGGCCGACTACGAGACGACTGCCCAGCGACGCGGCGGTGGACCTCACCGAGCGGGCCGGTCGGGCGCGGGGTCCGCGTGCGGTGGAGGCAGCCGCCGCAGCGACCGCCCCCACCGTACGCGTCAACCTGATCTACGACGAGAGGCTCAGCCCCACGCGTTGTCCAGCCCGTACTGCGCGTTCTCGCTCTTGACGCCCTCGGCCGGTTCTTCGGTGATGAGCGTCACGCCGGTGTCGAAGAAGTCGAGACCCGGAGAATTCTCCGGCTTCGTCCCGTCCTTCACGATCTTGATGATCGCGTCGACGCCCAGCTCCACCATCTTGGCGGGGTACTGCTGCGAGGTCGCGTCGATCGAGCCGTCCTGGACGGCCTCCACGCCTGCCCGGCCACCGTCAACCGAGACCACGACGACGTCGTCGAGCGACTTGCCCTGCGCCTCGAGAGCAGCAGTCGCACCGGCAGCGGTCGGCTCGTTGATCGTGTAGACCACGTTGATGTCGCTGTTCTTGGACAGCAGCTGCTCCATGCCCGTGCGGCCGCCCTCCTCGTTGGCGCCGGTGGCCACGTTGCCGACGATCTCGTAGTCGCCGCCGCTGTAGGTGCCGGTCTTGGGCTCGTCGCCGTTGATCTTCGGGTCGCCGATGTCCTCGATGCCCATCCCCTCGAGGAAGCCCTGGTCGCGGTTGTAGTCGACCGAGACCACCTTGTCGTCGAAGATGTCCAGCAGTGCGATCACGGCCTTGTCGCCGCCGAGCTGCGCCGCGGCGTACTGACCGATGAGGTCGCCGGCCTTGCGGTTGTCGGTCGCGAAGGTGATGTCGACCGTGTCCGGCGGGTCCGGCGGTGTGTCCAGGGCGATGACGAAGAGTCCCTCGTCGCGCGCGCGAGAGATCGCGTCATTGACGCCGGTGGACATCGGGGTGATCAGGATGCCCTGCTGCCCTGCTGTGATCGCCGCCTCGATGGCGTCGATCTGGCCCTGGTCGTCACCTTCCTCCTTGCCGGAGGCGATCGTGATGTCGATCCCCTTCTCGTCCGCGGCCGCCTTGGCGCCTTCCTGCATGGCGACGAAGAACGGGTTGGTGGAGTCCTTGGTGATCAGCGAGATGGCGATCTTCTCGTCGCTGCTGCCGGAGCCGCTGCCGGTGCCGCCGGTGTCGCTGCTGCCACCGCACGCGGCCAGGGCGAGCATGCCGGCCACGGCCACACCGAGGAGCCGGAAGACTGGGGTGCCACTTGTGCTACGCATCATCGTCTGTCCTCACGTCACGCTGCTGTTGATCGGGCCGCTGCCCTTGACAACGTTGTCACGGCAGTTGTAGTCCTGTTGTTGCACACACGTCAAGACGGTGTTTCGACGCTGGGATGCTCGTGACCGGACCGTTATCGACCGCAGCGACCGCAGCACCGCGGCCGACGATGCGCGACGTCGCGGCCCTGGCCGGCGTCAGCCTGAAGACGGTCTCCCGGGTGCTGAACGACGAGCCGGGCGTGTCTCCTGCGATGTCGGATCGGGTCCGTGCCGCTGCGCACGAGATCAGCTTCCGGCTGGACCTGGGGGCCCGCAGCCTGCGCCGCTCCGACCGCAGGACAGCGACGATCGGGCTGGTCCTGGAGAACGTCGACAACCCGTTCTCCTCCGCGCTGCACCGCGCCGTCGAGGACGTGGCCCGCGCACGCGGGGTGGCCGTGTTCGCCGGCAGCCTCGACGAGGACCCGGTGCGCGAGCGCGAGCTGGTCGCGGCGTTCAGCTCCCGGCGGGTCGACGGCCTGCTCGTCATGCCGACGGGCGACGACCACGCCTACCTGGCCCGCGAGCGGCAGGCCGGCACGCCGTTCGTCTTCGTCGACCGCAGCCCCGGTCAGCTCGATGCGGACGTCGTCCTGTCCGACAACCGCGACGGCGCCAGGACCGGGGTCGAGCACCTCGTCGCGCACGGGCACCGGCGGATCGGCTTCCTCGGTGACCTGCTGCGCATCAGCACGGCGACCGAGCGGTACGACGGGTACCTCGACGCGATGCGGGCTGCCGGCCTGCCGGTCGCGCGGCGCAAGGCCGTGCACACCGCCGTCACGGTGGGGGCCGCCGAGGCGGCCGCCGTCGGGCTGCTGCAGTCCGACGACCCGCCCACCGCCCTGTTCACGGCGCAGAACCTCGTCACCATCGGCGCGCTGCGCGCCCTGCGGCGGCTCGGTGTGCACCGCGAGGTGGCGCTGGTCGGCTTCGACGACTTCCCGCTCGCCGACCTGCTGGACCCGCCGGTGACGGTGGTGGCGCAGGACCCGCACACCATCGGGCGACTGGCCGCCGAACGGCTGTTCCACCGCATCGACGGCGACGGCGGTGCCTACGTCACCGAGGTCGTGCGGACCCGACTGGTGACGCGCGGGTCCGGCGAGATCCCTCCTCCGGGCAGCCCGCTGGTCACCCGGCGCCGTCGGCCGACCAGCGGGGGCTGACGAGACCGGCAGCGATGCCGGCCAGCTCGGCGGCGCCGAGCGCCCCCGGCTCGTGCAGCTCACGCTCGCCGAACCCGCCGTACTGCCGCTGCTTCACCGCGCGCACCAGCGGGTTGTGCAACCAGCCGCCCGCGACCAGCACCGAGCGGTGCGCGCCCACCTCCGCCGCCATCGTCGCCAGCAGCCGCTCGCCCATCGCGCTGATGTCCTCGACCGCGACCCGCCAGACCAGCCGCGGGTCTGCCTCGTCGTCGATGTCGTGCAGGGTCAGCGCGTGGTAGGTCGCCGTGACGTACATGCCGGTGGCCGAGCGGTCGACGTCCAGCGCCTGACGGCCGAGCTCGATCCGGGCGGCCGACGTGGGCGCCCCCACCATCGCGCCGACGCGCTCGAGGGAGATGCCGGTCGGCAGGCCGGCCAGCAGGCAGAGGTGGCCGGGTACGACGCCCCACCCGGTCGAGACGTTCACCTGCGCCAGCCGGTCCATCGAGTCCGGGGACAGTGGCGCCCGAACCGTGCGCAGCAGCGCCTCGGCCGTGCCCAGCGAGTCGAACAGGGCGCCGTCGACCGCGGCGCCGAGGGCGAAGGCGGCGACCTGATGGTCGTGCCCGGCGACGGTGAGCACCGCGCCACGCAGCTCCTCCGGTGCCTCGTCGTCCACCCGGCCCACCGGCTGCCCCGCCTCGACGAGGTCGCCGAGGAAGGACGGCGCCGCGTCCAGCATCGCGAGCGCGTCGTGCCACGGCCGGCGCCCCGGCACGTCGAAGAGGCCGGTCCGGCTCACCAGTGACAGCTCGCTGACCTGGTCGCCACCGAGCGCGTGCACCGCCCACTCGGGTACCGACAGGAACCGGACGGCGTCGCGCGTCGCCTCGTGGTGCTGCCGCAGCCAGAGCAGCTTGGGCAGGCTGGACACCGGGTCGACCGGCCGGCCCGCCGTCCGGCGGTAGGCCCGCTCGCCCAGGCGGTCCCGGACCTCGTCGCAGTCGCCGCGCGGGTCGTGCCAGGCCAGCGCCGGCGCCAACGGGGAGCCGTGGCGGTCCAGAAGCACCCCCGTCTCGGACATGCCGGACACGCCCACCGCGGCGGCCTGGGCGCCGGCGGCGCGGGCCGCACCGGCAGCCGCCTCCGCCGTCGCGGCCGCCAGCGCGAGCGGGTCCACCTCGGCCTGGGCGCCGTGGTGCCGCCACGGGGTCGCGACGGCGTGCTCGCCGAGGACCCGCAGGTCGGTGTCGGTCGCGACCGCCTTGACCCGCGTGGTGCCGATGTCCACACCGACCAGGACCCCGCTCACCGGGCACCCGCCGCGTCGTCGGGCCTCGGCGCCCGGCAGACGACGACGTCCGCGCCGTGCACCTGCCAGGGACCGGCGGCCCAGGGGACGACGAACGCGGCGCCGCGGCCCACCGCGAGGTCGGCCCCCGCGTCGGTGCTCACGCGGCCGTCGCCGGCGAGGACGAGACAGACGGCGAACCCGGCGTCCACCGCGCCGTGCCCGGGCAGCAGCTGGGCGCGGAAGTAGGCGTCGGCCCGGCCGGTGAGCAGGCTGCGGACCTCCCCGCCGGTCAGCCCGCTGGCGCGCACCAGGTCGTCCCGCTCGGCCGGTGTCAGCGGCTCGAGCCGCAACGCGTCGAGGACCGTCGGGAAGCCGAGGCCGAGGTGACCGTCGCGCTCGCCGTCGACACCGAACCCGTCCCACTCCAGCAGCGCCGACAGGTCGGTGGGCTCCTGCAGCTCGAGCACCAGGACCCCGGCGTCGATGGCGTGCGGCACACCCGCGGGCACCAGGAGGGTCTCCCCCGCCCGGACGGCCCGCCGGTGCAGCGACGCGAGCAGCGCGGCGCTGTCCCGGCGGGTGACGAGGTCGAGGACCTCGGCCTTCGTGACGGGACCGGCGAACCCCAGCCCCACCCCGGCACCCTCCGGTGCCTCGAGGACGATCCAGGCCTCGGTCTTGCCGTGGCCGAGGGCCAGGTGCCGGCGGGCGAACGCCTTGTCGGGGTGGAAGTGCACCGGCAGCCGCTGGTCGGGGTCGAGCAGCTTGACCAGCAACTCGGTGCTGTCGCCGTACGCCGCCAGGTGATCGGGCCCGAGCCAGCCGAGCGGGTCGGCAGCGACGGCGTCGCGCAGCAGCCTGCCGTCCGGCAGCTCCGACAGCCCGGACCGCGTCTCGCCGAATCGCGTCACGGTCGACCCGATCCAGTCCTCCGGCCGCCGCGGACCCCCGGGGCCGCCGCGCAGCGCGCCGATCCGGTCGCCGCCGCGGTAGAAGTGCGGGAACTGGTTCGGCGGCAGCAGGACCGGCGTGCTGTCGGTCACGTCCTCGTCCTCGCCACCGACGAGCTGCGCACCTCAGCCAGCAGGGCGGCGACCGCCTCCGGCTCGACCGCCGCCGGGCCGGTCCGCCGCACGCTGTCGGCCGCGCTCGCCACCCCGAAGCGGACCGCGGCCAGCAGCGGCTCGCCGCGCTCCAGCGCCACGGCGACCCCGGCGACCAGGGCGTCGCCGGCCCCGACGGGGTTGACCACCGCGACCCGCGGCGACGGGAACCACCACGACCCCTCGCCGGTGTGCAGGGCGGCGCCGGCCCGGCCACCGCTCACCAGGGCCGCCCGCGCCCCGGCCGCGACGAGCGCCCCGGCCGCGGCCGCGCACCGGGCGGCGACGTCGTGCCCCGACTCGTCCACCACCTCGACGGCGACGGCGGCCCCGGCCGCGGCGTCCCGGCCGGCCGGCGGACGGAGCACCGCCTCCGCCTCGGCGAGGTTCGGCTTGACCAGCGCCGGCCCGGCCCGCAGCGCGGCCGCGAGCACCGGGCCACCGGCGTCGACGACCGCAGCCGCCCCCTGTTCGGCTGCCAGCCGGACGACCACGGCGTACAGGTCGGCCGGGGCCCCGGGCGGCAGGCTGCCGGAGGCCACCACGACAGCCGGCCGCTGGCTGGCCAGCGCGCCGGCGTACGCCTCGAGGAAGGCGGTGCAGCCGGCGTCGTCGAGGGGCGGGCCGGGCTCGTTGATGACGGTGGTGCGGCCGTCGTCCTCGAGCACGACGGTCGCGGCGCGGAGCTCGCCCGCCGTCCGCACCGCAACCACATCGAGCCCGCTGGCCGACAGCAGGTCCGCGAGCCGGGCGCCCTCGACCCCCGGGCAGTTCGCCACCAGCGTGGGCCGGCCGCCCAGCCCACGGGCGGCGCGGGCCACGTTGACCGGCTTGCCGCCTGGGGCCGACTCGACGGCGGCCGCGCGCAGCACGGCACCCGGGACGAGCGTGGGCAACCGGAGGATGCGGTCCTGCGTGAGGTTGGTGCCGAGGATGAGCAACGTCAGCGCCCCTCACCCGCTCCGTCGTCCGTCGCGCGGAACGCTAGGTCGCGCACGTAGCCTGCGTCAACGACCAGACCGCGCCCCAGGAGGCCAGGTGTCCGACGTCCGCATCCGCATGTCCCGGCTGTTCGACCCCCGATCGGGGCGGTGCTTCGACGTCGCGGTCGACCACGGCTTCTTCGGGGAGGCGTCCTTCCTCGCCGGCATCGAGGACCTCGACGCGGCGGTCCGCGTCCTCGCCGACGCGGGTCCGGACGCGATCCAGCTCAGCCAGGGACAGGCGCACCTGCTGCAGCAGATCCCCGGCCGGCAGCGGCCGGCGCTGGTGCTGCGCACCGACGTCGCCAACGTGTACGGCACGGCGCTGCCCGCGCGGCTGTTCAGCCGGCTGATCCCCGAGCCGGCGCTCACCGCCGTCCGGCTGGACGCCGCCTGCGTCGTCGTCAACCTCTTCGACCTGCCCGGCCGGCCCGAGGTCCGCGAGGCGTGCGTCGCCAACGTCCTCGCCGCCCGGGCCGACTGCGAGCGCTACGGCATGCCGCTGATGGTCGAGCCGCTGGTCATGAAGGACGCCGACGCCGGCGGCTACACCTCGGACGGCACGACGGCCAAGGTCGTCCCGCTCGTCCGGCAGGCCGTCGAGCTCGGAGCCGACGTGGTGAAGGCCGACCCCACCGACGACGTCCACGACTACCACCTGGTCGTACAGGCGGCCGGCCACGCACCGGTGCTGGTCCGCGGCGGCGGGCGGGTCGAGGACGCCGAGCTGCTCCGGCGCACGGCGGCGGTCCTGGACCAGGGCGCGGCCGGGATCGTCTACGGACGCAACGTGATCCAGCACGCCGACCCGGCCGGGCTGGTCCGGGCGCTGATGGCGATGCTGCACGACAGCGTCACGGTCGAGGCGGCGGCTGCCGCGCTCGCGGGCAAGTGACGGCCACGGCGCCGACGCCGGTGCGGATCGGGGTCGTCGGCGGCGGTCTGATGGGCCGCGAGCTGCTCCTGCTCACCCGGCGGTGGGACGCGCTGGTCGACCACCCGGCCAGGCCCGAGGTGGCGGCAGTGGCCGACCCGGCGCCCGCCGTGCAGCAGTGGTGGCGCGCCGCCGGGGTCGCGACGGTGACCGACGACTACCGCCGGCTGCTCGACGACCCGGACCTCGACGTCCTCTACCTCGCCGTGCCGCACGACCTGCACGAGCAGCTCTACCTGGACGCGGTGGCGGCGGGGAAGGACTTCCTCGGCGAGAAGCCGTTCGGCATCGACCTGACCGCGGCCCAACGGATCATCGCCGCGGTGGCGGCGTCGTCGGTGTTCGTCCGCGTCTCCAGCGAGTTCCCGTTCTTCCCCGGCGCGCAGCGCGCGGCAGCGCTGGTCCGCGACGGTGTGCTCGGCGAGGTCCTGGACGTGCGGTCCGGGCTGCTGCACTCGTCGGACCTGGACCGGGACAAGCCGATGAGCTGGAAGCGTCGCGCCCGCACCTGCGGGGCAATCGGGGTGATGGGAGACCTCGGGCTGCACGCCGCGCACCTGCCGCTGCGGCTCGGCTGGGCGCCCGCCCGCGTCTACGCGCTGCTGGACGACGTCGTCCGGGTCCGGCCCGGTGCCGACGGCGAGCCGGAGCCCTGCGACACCTTCGACAATGCGCAGCTGGCCCTCACCGTCGCGACTGCCGGGCGCCGCTTCCCGATGTTCTGGGAGACCAAGCGGATCGCGCCCGGCGAGCGGAACACCTGGTTCTTCGAGGCGGTCGGGATGGACGGCGGGGTGCGCTACTCGACCCGCAGCCCGCAGGTGCTGCAGCGGTTCGGCCTCGTCGACGGCGAGCAGGCCTGGTCCGAGGTGCAGCCCGGCCACAGCAGCGCCTGGCCGACGGTGACCGGCGCCATCTTCGAGTTCGGCCTGCCGGACGCTCTGCTGCAGATGTGGGCCGCTTTCCTGGCCGAGCGGGCCGGGGAGCTGGGCGACCGCTTCGGCACCGCCAAGCCCGAGGAGGCACTGGCAGCGCACCGGGTGTTCGACGCCGCGCTGCGCTCGCACGAGTCGGGCGGCAGCGTCGACCTGACGGGCTGACCCGTCGCGCGTCACCGGTCCAGGACGGCGTCCACCTCGTCCCGGCGCGGGACGGCCGGCACAGCGCCCCGCCGCTGGACGCAGAGCGACGCTGCCGCGCCGGCCAGCGTCATGGCTGCGGGCACCGGAAGGCCGTCGGCGAGGGCGGCCGCCAGGTAGCCGGCGAAGGTGTCGCCGGCGCCGGTGGTGTCCACTGCCGTCACGGGCCGGCCTGGCTCCTCGTGCCGCGCGCCGGAACGGTCGCGGTAGACCGCGCCGGCCGGACCCAGGGTCACGACCACCGCGGGCACCCGCTCGAGCAACCGGTCGAGGTGTCGGTCGATGCCTCCGGTCGGCCCGCCGGCCCCGGCGATCGCCCGGGCCTCGCCCTCGTTGACGACGAGCACGTCGACGGGGTCGGTGAGGTCGCGGTCGACGGCCGCCTCCGGCGCGGCGTTCAGCACGACCGTCGCGCCGGCCGACCTGGCGGCGCGAGCCGCCTCGGAAACCGTGCGGAGGGGCACCTCGAGCTGCATGAGGAGGACCCGCGACCGCGCCACCTCGGCCAGCTCGTCAGCGCGCAGGTCGAGCAGGTCGGCGTTGGCGCCCGGCGCGACGACGATCGCGTTCTCGCCGTCGCCGTCGACCATCACCAGCGCGAGCCCCGTGCGCGCGGTCGTGGTCCGGACCAGCGACCGGATGCCCTCGGTGGCGAGGACACCGAGCAGCTCCCGGCCCTCGGCGTCGGCCCCCACCGCCCCCACGAAGCGGGTGCGCGCGCCGGCCCGGGCCGCCGCCACCGCCTGGTTGAGCCCCTTGCCGCCCGGGCCCTCCGCCCGGCCGGACGACAGCAACGTCTGCCCCGCGACCGGGAGCGCGGCCACGTCGAGGACCAGGTCGAGGTTGGCGCTGCCGAGCACCGTCACACCGCTCCCGCCGGGCATGGCGGAACGCTACTGGCGCACGGGCCGCACCGGGCGCAGCAACGGCAATGACGACCTCGTGCCGCGGGGCTGACATAGCGGGAGGCCCTCCCCTGCGTGAGGTGCGGTGGGGGACGCCGCGACCGGGACCGGGCGCGACGACCGACACGGAGAGGGGCGTCGACATGTCAGGTCGTACCGGACGGGTGGTGGCGACACTGCTGGGGGCGGCGCTGATGGTCGGAGGAGCGGGTACGGCGGTGGCCGCGGGTGGGAAGCCCGTTATCACCAAGGGCGGGGGCACCGAGACCTTCGCCGACGACTTCATCCTCGACCTCTGCGGCATCGAGACCCAGACCACCCTCACCGAGCGGTGGACACTCAAAGAGTTCCCCGACGGCTCGGAGACCCTGCAGGTCACCCGGACCTTCGTCTCCGACGACCCCCGGATACCGGTCGAGAAGGGCGCCGGGACGGCGTTCACCGCACCGGACGGCAGCCGGCGCGTGGTGGGCACGCCGCTGCACCTGATCGGCCCGCACGGCGTGCGGATCATCGACGCGGGACAGGTGGTGTTCGGACCCGACGGCGAGATCCTCAGCATGCGCGGCCCGCACCCCTCGCTCAGCACCGACCCCGCGGAGTACTACTGCCCGTAGAGGAACGCTGGACGAGGAGGGCGGGCGAGTGGCGGACGACGGCTCGTTCGACGCGTTCGTCGCCGCGCGCACGCCGGCGCTGCTGCGCTCGGCGTACCTGCTCACCGGTGACCAGCAGCTGGCCGAGGACCTCGTGCAGTCGGCGCTGGTGAAGGCCAGCCTGCGCTGGTCGCGGCTGGTGGCGAACGGCGACCCCGAGCCGTGGATCCGCACCGTGCTCTACCGCGACCACGTGTCGTGGTGGCGGCGCCGCAAGGTGCCCGAGGTGCTGGCCGCCGAGCCGCCCGAGCCCCGCAGGTCCGGGAGCACGGACTTCGTCGACGAGCTGGCGCAGGCGCAGACCGTGCGAGCCGCGCTGGTGCGGCTGCCGCCCCGGCAGCGTGCGGTGATCGTGCTGCGGCACTTCGAGGACCGCCCGGAAGGTGAGGTCGCCATGCTGCTCGGCTGCTCGGTCGGCACCGTCCGCAGCCAGAACGCGCGCGGCCTCGCGCACCTGCGCCGGGTGGTGCCGGCGCTGCTGGCCGGCGAGGAGGCACCGCGATGACCGACGGACGGCTGCACACCGCCCTGCAGGTCGCCGCGGACGAGGTCGCACTGGTCGACCTCGGGCCGCGCGTCCGGGCCCGGGCCCGGGTCGTCCGCCGCCGGCGGCGCGCGGTGGCCGTCGCCGTCCCGGTCGTCGCCGCGCTCGTCGCAGCCGGCTTCCTGGCCGCCCCGTCGACGCGGGACGCGGCTCCCCCGGCCGGACCGGACGGCGCACCGGTCGTCGACCTCGCGGCCGCGCCCGTCGGCGGCGTCACCGCGGCGACGATGGCGATCGTGGACACCGGGTCCGGCGACACGTGGGTGGCGACGGCGGCCGGCCGGGTGGCCCGGCTGACCACCCCGGTGCGGTCGCTGCCCGGCGCCGTGCCGACCCTGTCGGCCGCGGGGTCGGTGCTGTCCTTCGGAGAGGCGGGGACGGTCACCCTGGTGGACACCGTCGACGGATCGGCCGACGTGCGGGAGACCGCCGACGCACAGGCCCACCACGTGTCGGTCTCGCCCGACGACGGAACCGTGGTGTACGCCGTGGACGACCAGGTCGACTCGATCGACCTGGTCGTGATGCGGCCGGACAGCTCCGGCTGGCTGACCGTGCCCGTCACGACCAGCGCAGCCACCGGCGCCCTGGTGCCGACGGTGTGGAGCGATGACGGCACCGCCGTGCTGGTCCTCGAGGGCGCCGGCGCGACCGTCGTCGACGCCGTGGACACGGCGTCACCCAGGCCACGACTCGGCATCCACATCGCCGACCACCTCGTCCTCGCGCACGGCTGGGGGGCGGCACCGGACCTGTCGCGGTTCGTGATGAGCCACGAGGCGCCACGTGCCGGCCAGCGGCGGTGGGTGCTCCTCGCCACCGGCGACGGCCGCACCGCCGGGACGCTCACCCGCCCTGCCGACGACCGGCTGATGGGCTGGACACCGGACGACCGGCTGGTCTGGTGGCACCGGGGCGCCACCGGCTACACCGTGGTGAGCACCGACACCGCCGGGGGCGGCCCGCGCACCGAGCTGCGGGTGCGGTCCGACCAGCCGGACCTCGAGGCGACCTGGACGGAGGACGCCGGCTGACCCGCCACGTCTCAGTACGGCAGGTAGAGCGTGAGCAGGTCGGAGGTCAGCGGCGGGAAGAGCACGTCGAACCACTCCGGGTCAGCGCCGAAGTACACGTCCGGGCGCAGCCGGGCGAGACCGCGGACGCCGAGCGGGCCGAGCAGCAGCGCGGCCAGCTGGTCGGGGGCGCAGCCCATCCCGCCCGCAGCGCCCGGCGACTGCATCGGCCCGCCGACCTGGACCGGGCCGAACCCGTCGTCGAGCAGCGGCAGCCGGTAGTGCGCGCCGAACGTCGACACCAGCAGGTCGCGGCCGGCGCGGTCGAGGCCGGCGGCGACGTGCCGCTGCCACAGGGTCGGCCGCAGCGCGTCGAGGACGGCCGCGGGCTCGGGGAGCCGCACGTAGTACTGCTCGGCCGAGTCGTCGACCTCGCTGTACCAGGGCGCGCACACGTCGTCGACGTGGCCGCGGCGGCGCTGCACGGCCAGCCCGTCCGAGCCCGCGGTGGCCGCGAGGCCGGCGACGAGGTCAGCGGCGGCGGCCGGGTCGGCGGCCGCGGCCTCGGCCAGCAGCACGTGCTCGCCCGGACCGGTGGCCCGCCCGGTGGCGACCACCTCGCCGTCGCGTTCGACGACCCAGAGCGTGGTGCCGTGACGCGCGAGCAGCCACCGCCAGCGCGGTGTCGAGTGCGGTACGGCGACGTCGGCGCGCGCCTGCACGCCGTCCTGCAGCCGGATGATCGCGGTCAGGTCGGCGTCGGTGGCCGCCCGCAGGGCGCCGGTGCCCGGCGCGACCGGGACGCCCGTCAGCGTCGGCGCCGGCGGGATGCCGATCGCGTACTCGTAGCCGAACAGCCGGTAGAAGTACGGGATCCCGATCATCACGCCGAGCAGGTGACCGCGCTCGGCCGACCGGCGGTGCGCCCAGCCCATCAGCGCGCGGACCAGCCCCCGGCCCTCGTACGCCGGGTCGGTGGCCACCAGGTCGACCTGCCCGGCAGGGAGGATGACGGCGCCGGCCCCATGGCCGACGCGGACCTGCTCGTCGAGCAGCAGGGCGGTGGAGACCACCCGGTCGCCGTCGACGACGACGGCGCAGGCACCGTGGCCGGCGTCCGGGTCCTGCACCACCAGCCGGTGGTCGAGCGCGTCGTCCGCGTCACCGCGGGCGGCGAGCAGCGCACCGACCTGCTCGTCGTCGGCCGGCGTGCTCGGCCGCAGCAGCAGGCCGCCGGGCAGTGCCACCGGCTCGGTCGACGGCACCGACGGCAACGACGGCTGCGGCGGCTCGGCGCTCATCGCCCGAGCCTCCCGCGCGCCGCGCCCGCCGTCGACACGATTCCCGACTTGTCAGCCGGAGGTCGCCGTATACGGCGACCAGGGGCTGACAAGTCAGAAGGGGGGGACGGTGTAGCAGACGGCGGTGCCGTCGAGGGCCACCACGCCGTCGCCACGGACGACGCGGGTGGCGGGCGTCGTGACCGGCTTGTCGTCGCGGACCGTCAGCACCTCGACCTCGCCGGTGATCTCGTCGCCGGGACGTACCGGTGAAGTGAAGCGGGACCGGCCAGCCGGCCAGCTCGTGGGCCTCGGTGTCCATCGCCCGGCCGAGCTGCTTCTGCAGCTCGACGAGCTCCGGCACCGAGGGGTACGCCGACATGGCGCGGGTGATGTCGAAGACCTCGAGCAGCGCGCGGTCCCGCCGGGCCTGGTAGCCCGCGAGCGCGGACCGTTCGCCGGCGTCCCCGCGGAGGACGTCGTCGAGGGCGACGGCGAGCAGCTCGGCGTCGCGGTAGGCGTCGCTCATGCCGTGGCCGGTGATCGCGTCGCGGTGGTAGCCCGCGTCGCCGACCAGCGCCCAGTCCGGCCCGTACGCCTGGCGCACGTGGTTGGGCATCCGCAGCATGCCGGTCACGGGCGAGACCCTGCGGCCGGGCGCAGCCGGTCGGCCAGCTGCGGGGGGCCGTGCGCGAGCTGCGCGGCGAACGCCTCGTCCCGGTAGCCGGCACGCCGCCGCGCCTCCCGCGCGTCAGCGGTCGGCGTCGCGACCCGGATGCATGCCTGGTCGTCATGCGTCGGGAACACCCCGACCAACGACCGGTCGGCGACGACCAGCTCGATGCCGTGCCACGGCAGGTCGGCGTAGTACGCGTACTGCACCGCGCCGCCGTCCGGCCGGCGCTCGACGTACGGCGCCGCCACCGACTCGGCGACGCGCGACGTGAGGCCGTCGGCGCCGACCACGAACCGCGCCGCGACCGACACGACGTCGCCGGCCCGGTCGGCCCCGTGCACCCCGACGACCCGCCCGGACGCGTCCCGCCGTACGTCGGTGACCCGGACGCCGCATCTCAGCTCGGCACCGGCGGCGACGGCAGCCTCGACGAGCAGCGTGTCGACCACGTGCCGCCGCGGCACGACGAGCAGGTCGACGCCGGCCGAGTCCTTGACGGTGCGGTGCCTTGACGGTGCGGTGCACGGTCTCGCCGTCGGCGGTGAAGCTCACGTCTCGGATCGCCGGGGCACCACTGGCGAGCACGTCGGGCAGCGGGCCCCGGCGGTCCAGCTGGACGACGCCGGGCCGGGCCAGCTGGTCGGTCGAGATGGTGTCGGACGGGAGGTACGCGGCGTCGAGCAGCAGCACGTCGTGGCCCAGCCGGGCCAGCAGCAGCGCGGTCGCGGCGCCGGCGGCGCGGGCGCCGACGACGGCGACGTCGTAGCGGTGCCGGCCGGCGGTGGTCGGTGTCGTTCGCATGTCCCGACGGTAGGAACGGTGACCCGGGGCGTCGTCCGGGAGATCTCCCAAGTTTCGCGACTCTCAGGTCCCACCGTGATCATGAATGCCTTCCCACGCACTTGCGTACAGAAACCTTCATGATCACGGGGATCTTGGGGTGGGGGCGTCCTAGATTGACGCGGGTGACGCGTCGGGGACGGCAGCCGCTGCGCCGCGCCGCGCCCACCCGGCTGACCGCCCACCCCGGCTGGCTGGCGCTCGTCGTCGCCAGCATGGCGCTGCTCACCGCCTCGCTGGTGGCCCCGACGCTGTTCGCCCGCGCCGCCGACAGCGCCGCCCTGGATACCGGTCTGGCCGCCGTGGCCGACGACGCCTTCACCACCACGACGGCCGATACCCGGGCGACCTGGGACAGCGTGCTCGACGAGAGCTCCTACGTCGTCGTACGCCACAGGCTGGCCGGTCTGCCGTCGTACGCGCCGCCGGTGGTCAACGCGGTCGGCGGCGGCACCAGCGCGCGCGGGATCAACCCGGTCGTCCTGCGCGGTGGGAGCGTGGAGACGGCGGCGCTGTACTACCGGGACGGCGCGGTCGCCGCCCTCGGCGGGACACCGAGCGCCCGCGGGGTCTGGCTGCCCGACGAGGTCGCCGCCGCGCTCGACGTCCGCGCCGGCGACTTCGTGTCGGTCGGTCTGCTGCGCTCCTTCGGCGCCAGCATCACGGCGCCGACCCTGGTGGCCGGCACCTTCACCCGCGCCCGCCTGTCCGCGCTGCCCCAGCAGCTGGCCGACGAGCCGGGGCTCTCGCCGCGCGACCTGCCCTACGACCCCGACAACCCGGGTGCCGGGCGACCGATCATGATCGCCGACCGGGACACGTTCCAGCGGCTCTCGATCGCCCTGGGCTACCCGCCGCTGTTCACCGCCGACCTCCGGCTCGACGACGACGTCACCCCCGACGAGGCGCGGGTCGCGTCGGCGGCCGTGCAGCGAGTGGCGACCGATGCCTTCGACGACCGCACCACGCTCGCCCAGGCGTCGTACCGGGCGAAGCCGGCACCGACCCGGGTCTCGGTGACCTCCGGCCTGCCCGACATCGTCGCGGAGGCCGACAGCACGGCCACGGCGGCGCGCGACCAGGCGGCGCCGTTCGCCCAGGCCGGCATCGTGCTGTCCGTGGTGGTGATGTGCGCCGCGACGGTGCTGCTGGGCCGCAGCCGACGGCGCGAGCAGGACCTCCTGTCCGGACTCGGTGTCCGACCGCACGAGGTGGCCGCCCTGACCGCGGCCGAGCTGCTCGTGCCGGCCGTCGCCGGGGCGCTCGTCGGGGCAGCGGCCGCTTGGACGGTGGTCACCACGCTGGGCCCGCCGGGCGAGCTCCCCGGCGCGCTGCCCGGTGCCGCGGCTCGGGCCGCCGTCGGTGCGGTGCTCGCCGTCGCGCTCGGTGCTGCCTGCGCCGGGGTCGCGGCGTGGTACGCCGACCGGCGGGCGACGTCGTCCCGGCTCGGCGTGTCCCGACGGCGGGTCCCGTGGGAGGCGGTCCTGCTCGCGGCGACCGTCGTGTCCGGGGCGGCTGTGGTCACCACCGACGTCGCGCGCCGGCCGGCCAGCCCGCTCGCGGTGGTGTTCCCGCTGCTGCTGGCCGGGTCGGTGTCACTGCTCGTCCTGCGCGGCCTCGACCTGGCCGGCGCGCGCCGCTGGGCGCCGGGCCGGGTCGGCTCGCCGCGCTGGCTGGCGGGCCAACGGTCGCGATCGACGGCTACCGAGACCGCGGCGGTCACCCTCGCGCTGGCCGTCGGGCTCGCCATCCTCGGCTACTCGCTGGCGGTCCACCGCGGGGTCACCCTCGGCGTCGAGGACAAGGTGTCTGCCATGGTCGGCGCACAGACCGCGGTCGACGTCGGTGACGACCTGAGCCGCGACCGTCCCCGGCGCCCGCCGGACAACCCGGTCGCCGGCAGCGCCGTCGTCTACCGCGGCCAGGGCACGCTGCCGCCGCTGTTCGGCACCCAGCCCGTGCTCGCCATCGACACCCGGACCTTCGCCGCCGCCGCCGACTGGGGCGGGACCTCGACGATGGCCCGAGGTCGCGAGCTGCTCGGTCGGCTGCGGGAGCCGGGGTACGTCGTGCCGGTGCTGCTGTCGGGCGACACCACGGAGAAGGTCGGGGACCAGGGCATCCTGGACTTCTACGAGGAGTGGTCCCTGCCCTACAAGGTGGTCGGGGTGCTGCCCGCGTTCCCCGGCTCGGAGACCGACCCCGGCGACGTCGCCGTGGTCGTCGAGGCGCGTCGGCTGTGGCCCTTCATGCCCCCGCCCCTCGATCCGCGGCTGCTCCCCAAGTCAGACATCGGGCTGGCCGGCCGGTTCAGCACCTGGCTGTGGTCGTCACGGTCGGCCGCGTCGGTCTCCGCCGACCTGACGCGCGCCGGCATCACGCCGACGCACTCCCTGCTGCGCAGCTCGGCGACGACCGACAGCCAGCTGCTGGCCGCAGGCTGGTCGTCGGGCTACGTCGTGGCCCTCGGCGGTTGCGCGCTTCTGCTGGTGGGTGCCGCTGCCCTGGTCCTCGCCGCCCGGCTGGCCGACCGCGACGCGGTGAGCGACGTCCTGCTGCGGCGGATGTCGTACGGCGCCGGCGACCTCGCCGCGGCCCGCACCTGGGAGGTCGCGCTGGCGATCGCGGCCGCCCTGGCCGCTGCCGTGGTGTCGCTGGCCGCCATGGTCCTGGCGCCCTCGACGGTCGAGCCGGCGGTGCACGTCGCCCCGCTCACGCGGCCGCTGACCGGCTGGCCCGACGCCGTCGTCCTGACCGTCGCGTGCCTGGTGCTCGTGGCTGCGGCGGGTGCCGTCGCCCGGCGCCGGGCCGGCGACCGGGTCGCCGCGGAGGTGCTCCGTGGCAACGGCTGAGATCGCGGGGGTCGGCGCGGCCGCGGCCGTCACCTGCTCCGGTCTGGTGAAGGTCTACCGGTCCGCCACCGGCGAGACGCACGCCCTGCGCGGCCTCGACCTGCTGCTGCACCCCGGCGTACTCACGGTGGTGGCCGGCCCGTCCGGCAGCGGGAAGAGCAGCCTGCTGCACCTGGTGTCCGCCCGCGACCGGCCCAGCGCCGGCGACCTCGACGTGCTCGGCACCGACCTCGCGACCGCCAGGACCGGAGAGCTGCGCGCACTGCGACGGCAGCGGATCGGCTTCGTCGCCCAACGTTCGTCCGGTGGGCTGTTCCCGCACCTCACGGCCACCGAGCAGCTGCGCCAGGTGGCCGCGCTGCGCGGCGCGTCACCCGACGACGTCGGGCCCGCGCTGGCTGCCGTCGACCTCGGGCACCGCGCCGAGCACCGGCCCTCGACGAGCTCCGGCGGCGAGCAGCAGCGGCTCGCGGTCGCGCTGGCGTTGGTCGGGTCGCCCGCGCTCGTGGTGGCCGACGAGCCGACTGCCGAGCTGGACCACGCCAACGCCGACCTCGTCATGACCGCGCTCGCCCGGGCCGCGCACGCCGGCAGCGCGGTGGTGGTCTCCAGCCATGACGAGCGGGTGATCAGCCGCGCCGACCGGGTGCTGCGGCTGCGGCACGGCGTGCTGTCCTCCGAGCGCCACGGTGGCGGCGACACCGTGGCCGTCATCGACTCGACCGGGCGGCTGCAGCTGCCCCCGGACGCGCTCGAGCTCTTCCCCGGCGGCCGCGCCGAGGTGCACCTCGGCGACGGCGCGGTCACCCTGCGGCCGCCGACGGACCCGTCGTGACCGCCCTCGCCGTGACCGCCGTCAGCCACGCGTACGGCGACGGCGCCGAGCGCGTCCTGGTGCTCGACGACGTCACGCTGCACGTGGGTGCCGGCGAGGTGGTGTGCGTCGCGGGACCGTCCGGGTCGGGGAAGTCGTCGCTGTGCCACCTGGCCGCCGGCTTCGAGCTGCCCGACGCCGGTGCGGTGACCGTGGACGGCGTACCGCCGTCGACGCTCGACGACTGGGCGGTGGTCGCGGCCCTCCCGCAGCAGCACGGCCTGCTCGGCGAGCTCACGGTGCGGCAGAACGTCGCCCTGCCCGCCGTCCGCGCCGGCGTCACGACCGTGGGCACCGACGACCTCGACACGCACCTCGACAAGCTGCTCGCCGCCCTCGACCTCGACGAGCTGGCCCACCGCGTCGCTGCCGACACGTCGCTCGGCGAGCAGCAGCGCACCGCGCTGGCCCGGGTGCTGGTGCTCTCGCCCCGGCTGGCGGTGCTCGACGAGCCGACCGGGCACCAGGACGACGACCACGTCGAGCAGGTGCTGGCCGCCGTGCGCCGGGCGGCGGCAGCCGGCACCGGCGTCCTCGTCGCCAGCCACGACGAGCGGGTCCTCGACGCGGCCGACCGCGTCGTCCGCCTCGACCGCGGCCGCGTCGTCTGACGACTTGTCGTGAAGGGGCTGCTACTCCTGGTCGAGCTGGTGGCCGGCGAAGTACATGAGCGGGTCGCTGAGCAGCTCGACCTGGATGCCGTCCGGGTCCTTGAAGTACATCGACTCGGGGATGCCGAGGTCCGGACCGGCGTACGGCACGCCCGCCGCCTCGAGGCGGCGCTGGGCCTCCTCCCACTTCTCGCGGGAGGCGGAGATGGCGACGTGCTGCACGCCGCCGATCGCCTCGACGACCTGGCCGAGCCCGAGGCCGGGGAAGTCGAAGAAGCCGAGCAGCGTCTGGTTCCCGACGTCGAAGAAGAAGTGCGACGAGCCGGGGTAGTCGCGGTTCTCGGTCAGCTCGACGAGCGGGAAGCCGAGCACGTCCTGGTAGAACCGGATCGTCTGCTCGACGTCGGAGCAGATGAGCGCGGCGTGGTGGATGCCGCGGCCGGCGCTGGCCGGGCGCACCCCCACCGGCTTGAGGTGGGCGTCGCGCAGCTCCGCGCGGCGCGCCTTCAGCTCGACCAGCTCGTCCTCGGTGGGTGGCACGGCAGGACCTCCGTCGTCCGTCTGCTCGGTGGGGTCGCCGCCACTCTGCCGTGCGCCGACGGCCCGCGCCAGCCTGCGCCCCGCGGACCGTGACGACGGACGTCGGGGACGTCCGCGGACGTCGGGGCCGGGCGGAACACGGGTGCGTCGGCCGGGACCGTCGGAGTACCGTCCGGCGCGAGACGTCAGCCCCGGACCGAGGAGGAGCGGCAGTGGTCACCACTCGGTCCCTGCTGCTGTTCGTGGCCGCGAGCATCCCGCTGCTCCTCTTCCCCGGGCCGGCGGTCGCGTTCATCCTCGCGACCACGCTGCGCTCCGGACGGCGGTCCGGGCTGGGCGCGGTCGCCGGCGTCGAGACCGGCTACCTGGTCCACGTGCTCGGCGCCGTCGTCGGGCTGTCCGCCGTCGTCGCCGCGAGCGCCGAGGCGTTCACGGCCGTGAAGCTGCTCGGTGCCGCCTGGCTGGTCTGGCTGGCCGTGCAGTCGTGGCGCAGCTCGCGCCGCGACGGCGACACCAGCCTGGCCGAGCTGCGGCCGGCGGGCACTCCGGCGACGCGGCCGCGGGCGTCGTTCGCGCGCGGCCTGCTGGTCGGCGCCCTCAACCCCAAGACCGCGGTCTTCTACCTGGCCTTCCTGCCGCAGTTCGTCAGCGACGACGCCGGCCCGGCCTGGGTGCAGCTGCTGGTCTTCGGTCTGCTGTTCATCGTGCTGGCCGCCTGCACCGACTCGTGCTGGGTGCTCGCCGGCGGCTCGCTGCGACGCTGGCTGCCTTCCGTACGCATGAAGGTGGTCGACCGGTTCTCGGCCGGCGCCTTCGGCGTGCTGGCGGCGGTGCTGCTCAGCGCCCGCCGCGCCTCCGCCGCGAGCTGACCGACCGCCCCCGCCCGCGCCGCACGTTCCTCGGTGATCCACAGCGGATCTGTTGGACTTTCTCCAGCGGATCCGCTGTGGATCACCTGCAGGGACGGTTGGACGGGCGGTCAGACGCCGGCCGGCTCGCGGTCGGGGAGCCGCTGCTCCGGGAGCTCGACAACCGCTGCCGGCGACGTGCCGTGCGGGTCGACGTGCGGGAGCACCCGGTCCAGCCACGCCGGCAGGTACCAGTTGCGCGCACCGAGCAGCGCCATCGTCGCCGGCACGAGCACCAGCCGGACGACCGTCGCGTCCACCGCGATGGCGGTCGCGAGCCCGATGCCGATCATCTTGATCGCGACGGCCGGGTCGAGGGCGAAGCCGAGGAACACCGCGACCATGATGAGCGCCGCCGAGGTGATGACGCGAGCCGTCGACGACAGGCCGGCGACCACGGACCCCTTGCTGTCGCCCGTGCGCAGGAACTCCTCGCGCACCCGGCTGAGCAGGAACACCTCGTAGTCCATCGACAGGCCGAAGAGGATCGCGAACATCAGCACCGGCACGTACGGCGCGATCGGCACCGCGTCGGGCAGGCCGAGCAGGTGCGCGCCACGGTCGGTCTGGAACGCCAGCGTGATGACGCCGTACGCCGCGCCGATCGACAGCAGGTTGACCAGCGCCGCCTTGACCGGCACGACGATCGACCGGAACGCGAGCATCATCAGGACGAACGACGCGGACAGGACGACCGCCACGATCTTCCAGAGGTTCGACGAGAGCCGGTCGGTGAAGTCGGTCATGCCCGGCGTGAAGCCGCCGAGCTCGGCACCGTCCGGCAGCTCGGCGCGCACCCGGTCGAGCAGCGCGATGGTGGCGTCGTCCTGCGGGCCGTGGGCCGGGGTGACGGTCATGACCGCTGCCGTGCCGTCGGGCGACAGCTGCGACGGCGCGACGGCGGCGACGCCGCGGGTGGCGGCGAGGTCGTCGGACAGTGCGGCGATGCCGTCCTGGCCGCCGACCTTCGCGACGTCCACGGCGACGAGCAGCGGCGCGTTGGTGCCGGGGCCGAAGCCGTCGGCGACCAGGTCGTACGCCTTGCGGATCGTGGTCGACTCCGGCTCGTTGCCGGCGTCGGCGTTGCCGAGCTTCATGCCCAGTGCGGGCGCCGCGAGGGCGAGCAGCAGGACGGTCGAGCCGACCAGCCACACGACCGGCTTGCCGGCGACGGTACGCGCGAGGCGTGCCGCGGCCGGCGAGTGCGACGCGGTCGCCTCGAGGTGGCCGGTGCGGCGGTCCTTCCGGCGGTAGACGCGCATGCCGGCCAGGCCGAGCAGGGCGGGCAGCAGCGTGACCGCGGCGGCCACGATGAGCAGGACGACCAGCCCGGGGGCGTACCCCATGGCGCGGAAGTTCGGCACGCCGGTGAAGAGCAGGCCGGAGAGTGCGAGCAGCACGGTCCCGCCGGCGAAGACGACCGACTGGCCGGCGGTCGCGGTGGCCTCGGCGGCGGCGTCGGGCACCGACAGGCCGCGCGCCAGCGCGTCGCGGTGCCGGGTGACGATGAACAACGCGTAGTCGACTCCGACGCCGATCCCGATCATCGAGGCGAGGGTCGGCGCGATGGTCGTGACGTCAGCCAGGGCGGCCATCAGGCTGATCCCGCCGGAGCCGATCCCGAGACCGACCAGCGCGACGCCGATCGGCAGCCCGGCGGCCACGAACGAGCCGAACGCGAGGAACAGGATGAGCAGCGCGATGCCGATGCCGACCAGCTCGGCGGTGCCTCCGGGAGACGCGATGTTCTCGGGCATCTGGCCACCGAGCTCGACCTGGTAGCCGCGGTGGGTGAGGTTGGCGGCGGCGTCCCGCAGCTGCGTCAGGCCGGTGTCGTCCTTGAAGTCGGTGACCGGCACGTCGTACTGCACGGTGAGGATCGCGGTGGCGCCGTCCCGGCTGACGACCGGCGGGGCGACCTGCGAGGCGTGGTCGACGGTGGTCGACATGCTCTGCTGCGCGGCGTCCAGGGCGCCCTGGTCGAGGGTGCCCTGGTCGGTGTGGACGACGACCCGGGCGTCGGCGCCGGCGAAGGCCGGGAACTTCTCCGACAGCAGGTCGGTGGCGCGCTGGCTGCTGGTGCCGGGGATGACGTAGTCGTCGTTGAGCGCGCCGCCGAAGGCGCCGGCCAGGCCGAGGACGACGACCGCGGCCGCCGCCCAGGCGGCCACGACGCGCCACGGGTGACGCGCGGACGCACCGCCGAGACGGTGGAGGAAGCGGGACATGCGGGCTCCTGCGGGTGTGGGGTCCGGTGGGACGGACCCACCGTGCGCCGCCGTACTGGCGACGCACTGGTGACCCACTTGGAGCCGCACTTGCAACCCGCTTGAGCCCGCGAGATCCCCTGCGCGGCTCGCTTGTCAGGGCGGAAGCACGCTTGTCGTGGCATCGACGCCCCGACAAGCACGCGTTGACCACGTATACGTGGTCACGCGCCACGGGGTGATCCGGGTGCAGACAGCACCGCACCGCCCGGGGTGTCCCGGGCGGTGCGGTGTGGTGGTGCTGGGTGTGCTGAGAGTGGTGCCGAGCGGTGCTCGGTCAGCCCTCGGAACGCTGGGTCGGGATGCCGGCCAGCAGGGCGCGCACCTCGGACTCGCGGTAGCGGCGGTGGCCGCCGAGGGTACGGATCGAGGTGAGCTTGCCGGCCTTCGCCCAACGGGTGACGGTCTTGGGGTCCACCCGGAACATGGTGGCGACCTCGGCAGGTGTGAGCAGGGGCTCGGCGTCGGGGGTTCGCGTCGTCATGGGGCCGTTTCCTTCAGCCTCGATGGGTAGGTCCGAGAGTCCTCGGATCTCTCCGGCAATGGTGCCCGATGGGCGGGATGTCCGAAATGGCCCGAACGGGCCATCTCCGGCATGGCCACGGGGGACTAGACCGAACGCCTGTCCGGGTGGCGGAGAGTGACCAGAACGCGCGCCGGTGAGCGTGACACGCCGAGTTCTGTACGCCGATGGTTGCGCAGCGTGATCGGTGGTGGGCCGTCAGTTCGCGTGCTCGAGGACCGCGACGGCGGCCCAGCGGTCCGCGACGGTGCGGTACGTGAGCACCGCGCCGTCCTCGTCGCCGGCCGCGAGGGCCGCCACCGAGGCCGCGACGTCGGCCACCGAGGTGTCCG
This sequence comes from uncultured Actinomycetota bacterium, assembly GCA_963746175.1. Lineage (GTDB taxonomy): Bacteria > Actinomycetota > Actinomycetes > JACCUZ01 > JACCUZ01 > CAVVAH01. Next base: position 777,365 of record CAVVAH010000004.1, read on the forward strand.
ACGCGACCCCCTCGGGGCCGAGCAGCCGGGCCAGCCCGGCGTAGTCCAGCTCCAGCCAGGACCGGGCGTGGAACTCCTCCAGCCAGCGGGCCAGCTCCTCCACCTCCTCGACGACGTCGAGGTCGCCCAGGTGCATCGTCAGGGTGCGCAGCGCCCGCGCGACCCGGCGCCGGGCGGCCGACATGCGGGTGCGGTGGACGACGCTGGGGGTCCCGGCGCCCACGCCGTCGGCCTCCTCGGCGAGCACCCGGTCGGTCGGCGCGAACGGGACGAACCACGGCAGCGGCACCGACCAGGTCGCGGTGAGGATCCGCAGCGCGGACCCGACCTCGGCCTCGCCCCAGGCCTGGTGGTCCGAGTCGGCGCGGGCCAGCGACGCGGGCGGGACGAAGGCGTGCAGCACCGGGTCGGGCAGGCCGTCGCGGAACTGGCCGAGCGCGACCCAGGACCGCAGCCGGGTCTGCACCGGGCAGACGTGCAGCAGCCCCTCGACCTCGAGGACGAACGCCTCGCGCTCCTCGTGGGTCGGCACCGGCCGCGGCGGCACCGCCAGCACGCCGGCCAGCGCGGCGCGGTGCTCGAGGACCAGCCGGTCCGCGCGCGCGACCGCGCGGCGGGTGTCGGTGGCGTACTCCTGCCAGCGGGTCCGCTCGTCGTCGGCGAACGCCGACAGCGGCTCGTAGACGCGGAGGTACGCGGCGTACGGATGCGGGACGTTGCCTCGGGACCCCTGGCGTCGCGGCACGACCCCGACCCTACGGCTCGTAGGGTGGGCCGGTGCCACAGCCCGCCCGCCCGACCGTGACTCGCACCGTGACCGGTCCGGTCTTCGGCCCGCACCCGGGCGCCGCGCACGCCCACGAGCAGGTGGTGTTCGGCGCGGACGAGCCGACCGGGCTGCGGGCGATCGTCGGCATCTACTCCACGGCGCTCGGGCCGGCGCTCGGCGGCACCCGGTTCTACCCGTACGCCGACGAGGCGGCGGCCCTGGCCGACGTGCTCGAGCTGTCGCGCGCGATGGCGTACAAGAACGCGCTGGCCGGGCTGGACCACGGCGGCGGCAAGGCCGTCATCGTCGGCGACCCGGCGACCGACAAGTCCGAGGCGCTGCTGCTGGCGTACGGCCGCTTCCTCGACGGCCTCGGCGGCCGCTACGTCACCGCGTGCGACGTCGGGACGTACGTCGCCGACATGGACGTCGTGTCGCGGGCGACCAGGTTCGCGACCGGGCGGTCCCCCGAGAACGGCGGCGCCGGCGACTCGTCGGTCCTCACGGCGTACGGCGTGTTCCAGGGCATGCGGGCCGGTGCCGAGCACCTGTGGGGGACGCCGACGCTGGCCGGCCGGACCGTCGGGATCGCCGGGGTCGGCAAGGTCGGCCGGCACCTGGCCGCGCACCTCGTCGACGACGGCGCCACCGTCGTGGTGACCGACGTGTCGGAGGCCGCGGTAGCCGCGGTGACGGCCGCGCACCCGTCGGTGCAGGTGGTCGCCGACACCGACGCGCTGGTCGCCGCGGACCTCGACGTCTACTCGCCGTGCGCCCTCGGCCACGCCCTCACCGACGAGGTGGTGGCCACCCTGCGGGCGACGCTGGTGTGCGGCGGCGCCAACAACCAGCTCGCCCACCCCGGCGTCGAGCAGCTGCTCGCCGACCGGGGCGTGCTCTACGCGCCGGACTACTGCGTCAACGCGGGCGGCGTGATCCAGGTGGCCGACGAGCTGCGCGGCTTCGACTTCGCCCGGGCCCGGACGACGACCGGGCTGATCTTCGGGACGACCGCCCGGGTGCTGGCCACCGCCGCCGACGAGGGCATCTCGCCGGCCACGGCGGCCGACCGGCTGGCCGAGCGCCGGATGGCCGGGGCCGGCGCCGGCCCGGCCGCCCCGCCGGACGCCTGACCCCCGTCCCCCTGCGGTGATCATGCAGCTCCGGACCCGGGGTCGTCCGGCGGCCGGACCACCGGCTCGGCGGGATGCCGGAACACCCGGACGGCATGTACCGTTGGGGTCACGAAGAGACACTGAACCCGGGGCCGCCACGCGCTGGCCGCCCCGTTGACTCATGAGGGGGTCGAGCCATGGGGCGCGGCCGAGCCAAGGCGAAGCAGACCAAGGTCGCTCGCGAGCTGAAGTACAGCTCGCAGGGCACCGATTTCGCGGCGCTGCAACGCGAGCTCGCATCCGGTTCCGTCGAGCGGTCGGACATGACCGAGACGGAGCAGGACGAGTACGACGAGTGGGCAGCCGGCGACAACCGCTGACCCACCGGGTCCCCGGACCCACCCCTCCCGCACCACCACCGCACCGCGCCGCCACCTCGGGGCCGGTGCCGCCGCCCACGCGCCGCACCCCCGCGCGAGCCCGCTGGGCCGGTTGATCACGTGCACGTGATCAACCTCCGCCGGACGCGGTGAGTCCACCACTACCGGCGGAGGTACGCCGCGACCGGCTGCCCGGGTGGGACGTCAGGCCGGGCGGCGGACGCGTCAGGCGGGGTGGGTGCCGTGCAGCGCGACGGTGCCGTCGCCGTCGCGCACCTCGCCGGCGACCCAGGCCGGCAGCCCGCGGCCGGTGAGCAGTGACACGGCGGCGTCCGCCGACTCCGGTGGGACGACCGCCACCATGCCGACCCCCCGGTTGAGCGTGCGCTCGAGCTCGGCCTCGGTGATCCCCCCGACCTGCTGGACCACACCGAAGACCGGCTGCGGGGTCCACGACCCCCGGTCGACGCCGGCCGAGAGGTGGGACGGCAGGACCCGGGCCAGGTTGGCCGCGAGGCCGCCGCCGGTGACGTGGCTCATCGCGTGCACCTCGACGCCCGCGATCAGCGCGAGGCAGTCGAGCGCGTAGATCCGGGTCGGCTCGAGCAGCTCGTCGACCAGCGGCCGGCCGAGCTCCGGCACCTCGCGGTCCAGCGACCAGCCCGCACCGGACGGCGAGAGCAGCACGTGCCGCACCAGCGAGTAGCCGTTGGAGTGCAGCCCCGACGAGGCCATCGCCACCAGGACGTCGCCGGCCCGGACCCGGTCCGGCCCGAGCACCCCGTCGGCCTCCACGACGCCCGTCGCGGCGCCGGCGACGTCGTACTCGTCGGCACCGAGCAGGCCGGGGTGCTCTGCCGTCTCACCACCGACGAGGGCACACCCGGCGAGCACGCAGCCCTCGGCGATGCCCTTGACGATGCTCGCGATCCGCTCCGGCACGACCTTGCCGCACGCGATGTAGTCGGTCATGAACAGCGGCTCGGCACCGCACACGACGAGGTCGTCGACGACCATGCCGACCAGGTCGTGGCCGATGGTGTCGTGCCGGTCCGCGGCCGCGGCGATCGCCACCTTGGTGCCGACACCGTCGGTCGAGGTCGCCAGCAGCGGACGGCGGTACGACGTGAGCGCGCTGGCGTCGAACAGCCCGGCGAAGCCGCCGATGCCGCCGACCACCTCGGGCCGGGACGCCTTCGCGACCCACGCCTTCATCAGCTCGACCGCGCGGTCGCCGGCCTCGATGTCGACGCCGGCCGCGGCGTACGACGCGCCGTTCCCGGGGCCGTCAGTCACGCCGCGACCCTACCGAGACCGCGCGCCAGTGCAACGCTGCGGCGGCGACCCTCGGGGTTCCGTACGTCTGGCACGAGAGCTACGTCACCGGCGACAAGATCTACTGCGTGCACTCGGCGGAGTCGCTCGAGGCCGTGCTCGAGCACTCGCTCCGGTCCGGCCTGCCGGTCGACGCGGTGACGCCGATCGACACGATGTTCGGTCCGGAGACGGCGTACGAGTGAAGGTCAGGGGCGGGTGAGGGCGTCGGCCGCGCCGCCGCCGCCGAGCAGGGCGGCCGGCTCGACCTCGAGCAGGTGCTTGCCGAGCAGCTCGGGCTCCGGGAGCTCGACCGGGTAGACGCCGTCGAAGCAGGCCCGGCAGAGGTTCTCCATCGGCTGCTCGGTCGCGGCGACCAGCCCCTCGAGCGAGATGTACGCCAGCGAGTCGGCGTCGATCGACGCGCGGATCTCGTCGACGGCCAGGCCGTTGGCGATCAGCTCGGCGGGCGAGGCGAAGTCGATGCCGTAGAAGCAGGGCCACTTCACCGGGGGCGAGGAGATGCGCACGTGCACCTCGGCGGCGCCGGCCTCGCGCAGCATCCGCACCAGCGCCCGCTGGGTGTTGCCGCGCACGATCGAGTCGTCGACGACGACCAGCCGCTGGCCCGCGATCACCTCGCGCAGCGGGTTGAGCTTGAGGCGGATGCCCAGCTGACGGATCGTCTGCGACGGCTGGATGAAGGTGCGGCCGACGTAGGAGTTCTTCACCAGGCCGAGGCCGTAGGGGATGCCGCTGCCCTGCGAGTAGCCGACTGCGGCCGGGGTGCCCGACTCCGGGACGGGGATGACGAGGTCGGCGTCCGCCGGGGCCTCCTCGGCGAGGCGGCGGCCGACGTCGACGCGGGTCGCGTGCACCGACCGGCCGGCGATCTTCGTGTCCGGCCGGGCCAGGTAGACGTACTCGAACAGGCAGCCCTTGGGCTCCGGCTCGGCGAACCGCGACGACCGCAGCCCGTGCGAGTCGATCGCGATCAGCTCGCCCGGCTCGATCTCGCGGACCTGCGCGGCGCCGACGATGTCCAGCGCCGCGGTCTCGCTGGCCACCACCCAGCCGCGCTCGAGCCGACCGAGCACGAGCGGCCGGATGCCCTGCGGGTCGCGGGCGGCGTAGAGCGTCTCCTCGTCCATGAAGACCAGCGAGAAGGCGCCGCGCAGCTGCGGGAGCACCTCGATCGCCGCCTGCTCCAGCGAGCGGTCCGGGTACGACGCGAGCAGCGCCGTGACGATCTCGGTGTCGGTGGTGGAGTGCAGCGCCGAGTGGGAGGCGCGCATGCCGTCGCGCCAGCGGCGGGTCTCCTCGGCGGTCGGCGCCGCACCCTCGTAGGTCAGCTGCCCGCTGTCGGCCGCGCGCTTCTCGACCAGCTCGAGCAGGTCGCGGGTGTTGGTCAGGTTGCCGTTGTGGCCCAGCGCGATCGAGCCGGACGCCGTGGACCGGAAGGTCGGCTGGGCGTTCTCCCAGACGCTCGACCCGGTCGTCGAGTAGCGCGTGTGGCCGATCGCGAGGTGGCCGCGCAACGAGCTGAGGTGGCTCTCGTCGAACACCTGGGCGACGAGCCCCATGTCCTTGTAGACGAGGATCTGCGAGCCGTTGCTCACCGCGATGCCGGCCGACTCCTGGCCACGGTGCTGCAGGGCGTACAGCCCGAAGTAGGTGAGCTTCGCGACCTCGGTGGGGTCGTCGCCGGAGCGGTCCCCCGTCCAGACGCCGAAGACGCCGCAGGCGTCCTGGGGTCCGCGGTCGGAGGGGTCGAGGTCGAGGTTCAGCCGTCCGTCGCCACCGGGCACGGACCCGAGTCTAGGGGCGGCTTGTCGCAAGCCCGACCAGCCACGCGCGGGGTCAGCGCTTGCGGCCCTCGATGATCACGGCGATCGCGCCCCCGAGCAGTGCACCGAGGCCGGCCAGCAGCGCGCAGAGGTACGCCAGCAGCCGGCGCGGGTCGTCGACCCCGGAGCCCGGCCCGAGCGCGAGCACGAACGCCACCACCAGCCCGACCACCGCGCCGGTCCCGAGGAACGCGACGTAGCGCGGGTTGCGGCGGCTGCTGGTCACGCCGTCGAGGGTACGTGCCGCGCCCGCGGCGTCACGGCCTCGGAACGCTCACCACCGTGAACGGGTCGAGGGTGCCGACACCGCCTTGCTCGCCGAACTGGCTGTTGACGACCAGCACGCGCCCGCGGGCGAACGCGGCGGTGGTGGGGTCGTCGAACGCCGGGTTGGTGACCCGCTCGAGCACCGTCCCGCGCAGGAAGTCGTCCGAGACCCGGATCTTGACGAGGAAACCGGTCTCGCCCTGGCGCTCGACGGCGTACACCCGGTGGTCACGCAGCAGGAGGCCGTCGCCGCTGACCGACTGGCCGCCCAGGTCGATCGCGCTGACCTTCCTGTCGGAGACCCGGATGCGGAACAGCGAGCCGGTGTTGGACTGCGCCACGACCAGCTGCCGGCTGTTGCTCGACGCCACGATGCCGTTGACGTTGAAGCCGGGCTGGTACTGGAGACCGAGCCGGTGAAGTCGACGAACACCTGAAGGGTCTGCACACCGGTCGTGGCGTAGCTGCCGGGCGGGATCCGGTAGAGCACCGGCCGCACCGAGTCGGTGATGTAGACGGCGCCGTCCGGCGCGACGACGACGTCGTTGAGGAACGTGCCACCGCCTGCGGGCACGGCGTAGGACCCGACCAGGGCCTTGGTCGCGATGTCGTAGACGAAGAACCGGCCGGTGGCGCCGCCGGCGACGAAGAGCTGCCCGGCCCGCTGCTTGAGCCCGACCGCGCTGGTCCGGCCGTCGGCACCGCCGGGCAGGTACGGCGTCGCCACCCGGTCGCTCAGGGCGCCGCGGTAGATGGTGCCGTCGGCCGTGCTCCCCGTGTAGAAGTGGTCCGCATCCGTGGCGACCCCCTCGGGGAAGATGTTGTCAGCGGCGGGACCGTCGGCCCGGATCAGGTACGAGATCGCCGCGGGCGCAGCTGCCGCGGGCGCGGCGAACGGGACGGCCAGCGGGACCGCGAGGACGGCGGCGACGAGGACGGACGGTGCGAGGCGGCTGCGCGGCATGACGGATCCTCCCGGTACGGGGTCTTTTTCGAACCTACGTTCGCGAACCGGCTAGCGGATCCCCCGGGACCGAACCGTCCGGCATCCGGGAGGTCGGGGTCCGCATGCCGAACGCCGCCGCCGCCGCAGGGCCGGGCACGGGGACAGGCAGGCGGGGGGCCGGCAGGGTCGAGCCCGCGTCAGAGGCGGCCGCCGGCCGGGTCGGCGGAGATCCGCTGGGCCAGCCAGACCGGCACGACCGACAGGACGACGAGCAGCGCCGCGACCACGGCGACCACCGGTGCCTGGTTGGGCCGGGCCAGGTTCGAGAAGATCCACAGCGGCAGGGTCTGCACCCGCGGGCCGGCGGTGAACGTCGTCACGATGATCTCGTCGAACGACAGCGCGAACGCCAGCAGCCCGCCGGCCAGCAGCGCCGACCGCATGGCAGGGAACGTCACGTGCCGGAAGGTCTGGAACACGTCGGCGCCCAGGTCCATCGACGCCTCCTCGAGCGAGCCGCCGGTGCGCCGCAGCCTGGCCAGCACGTTGTTGTAGACGACCACCACGCAGAACGTCGCGTGGCCGACGATCACCGTGAACATGCCGAGCTCGAGGCCGAGGGGAGTCAGTGTCGTCCTGATGGCGTTGGACAGCGCGATGCCGGTGACGATGCCGGGCAGCGCGATGGGCAGCACGACGAGGATCGAGATCGCCTCGCGGCCGAAGAACCGGTAGCGGCCGACCGCGAACGCCGCCATCGTGCCGAGCACCAGGGCGATCGCCGTGGCGCCGAGGCCGGCCTTCACCGACGTGGCCAGTGCCGCGCGCGCCCCCGGGTTGTCCCACGCCCGGTGCCACCACTCCAGCGTGAAGCCGCTCGGCGGCCAGCCGAAGGTCTTGTCGGTGTTGAACGACGAGACGAGCACGACGATCAGCGGCACGTAGACGACGGCGAGCCCGAGCGCCATCACTCCGGCAAGAACGGCGCGGGCGCCGCGGCTGATCCTCATAAGTTGTCCAGGGCGCCGGTGCGGCGGACGCCGAGCAGGAAGACCACCATGATCGCGACGGGCACCGCGGCCAGCGCCGCGGCCAGCGGCAGGTTGTTGGCCGCTCCGGAGTTGCCCTGGATGAGGTTGCCCAGCAACTGGCTCTTGCCACCGACGATCTGCACCGCGATGTAGTCGCCGAGGCTCAGCGAGAACGTGAAGATGGCGCCCGCGACGACCGCCGGGAAGGCCAGCGGCGCGACCACCGAACGGAAGGTCCGCCCCGCCTTCGCACCGAGGTCGCCGGACGCCTCGAGCAGCGAGTCGGGCAGCCGCTCCAGCCCGGCGTACACCGGCAGGATCATGTACGGCAGCCACAGGTACGACAGCACGATGACGGTCGCCGGGACCCCGAACCCCGGGCCGTGGAGCCCGAACGGCTCCAGCGCCCAGTTGACGACCCCGTCGCCGGCGAGCATCGACCGCCAGGCGTACGCCTTGACGAGGTAGCTCGCCCACAGGGGCGTCAGCACCGCGACGAGCAGCAGCCGCCGGGCGCGTGGCGACGCGACCTTGGCCATGTAGAACGCCATCGGGAAGGCCAGCACCGCGCAGATCACCGTCACCGACAGCGCGACGAGCACGGTGCGCACGATGACCGTGCGGTACGTCGAGCTGGTGAGGACGTCGCGGAAGTTGTCCAGCGTGAACGTCTTGACCACGTCGCCGGTGAAGACGTCGGTGGACCAGAAGGCCGAGAGCAGGAGGACGGCGAGCGCGCCGAGGTACACCACGACGAGCACCAGCATCGGCGCCGCGAGCAGCAGCAGCAGCCGCAGCCTCGGGTGCCGGTGCAGGACGCTCGAGAAGCGCCTCAGCACCTGCCGTCCTCCTGCCTCGATCCGATGACGGACGTCAGCCCTTGATCTCCTGCCACGCGGTCGTCCAGTCGCCGTAGTCCTTGCACTGGACGTCGGTGCGGCCGTCGAGGCACTGGGTGATCGGCGTGTTCCAGTACCAGACCTGGTCGAAGTACGCCTCGTCGCTGGCGTGGAACGTGTCGCAGAAGGACTTGTCCGCGGTCTCGGCGCACGACTTGCTGTTGGCCGGGGCCTCGCCGAACCACTCCGCCACCTGGGCGTTGACCTTCGGGCTGATGATGTGGTTCATCCAGAGGTACGCACAGGTCTTGTGCTGGCTCTTGGCCCCGACCATCCAGGTGTCGGACCAGCCCGTCGAGCCCTCGCTCGGGAGCACGGCCTTGACCTTCACCTTCTTGTCCGCCGTCACGTAGTTGGCGATGATCTGCCACGTGGTGCCGATCACGGTGTCGCCGGCGTTGAACGCCTGTTCCGCCTTGAGGTAGTCCGACCAGTACTCGCCGATGCTGGCGTTCTGCGCCTTGAGCAGGTCGATCGCCGCGGTGAACTGCTTGTCATCGAGCGCGTAGGGGTTCTTGATGCCGAGGTCGGGCTTGGTCTTCATGAGGTACAGCGCGGCATCGGCGATGTAGATCGGCGAGTCGTACGCCGTCACCTTCCCCGCGTAGTCCGAAGCTCCGTCGAACACCGCGCTCCACGACGTCGGCGCCGGCGACACCACGTCGGTGTTGTACATGAGCAGGTTCGCGCCGCGGCCGTGCGGGATGCCGTACGCGACGCCGTCCACGCTGTTCCAGGCCTTCATCTTCAGGCCGTCGAACACGTCGGCGTAGTTGGCGACCAGGTCGGTGTTGACCGGCTCGACGTCACCCGCCGCGATGAGCCGCAGCGACGCGTCGCCGGAGGCCGACACCACGTCGTACTGCCCGGTCTTCATGAGGTTGACCATGTCGTCGGAGGTCGGCGCCGTCTTGACGCTGACCTGGCAGCCGGTCTCCTCCTCGAAGGGCGTCACCCAGTCGACGGTCGGGTCGGTGCTGCCGTCCTCCGCGTAGCCCGCCCACGCCACGATGTTGAGCTCACCCTCGGGCTCCCCGAGCTTGGCCAGCGGCTTGAGGTCCGGCGGGGTGAAGGCCTGCCCGGCCGCCTCGTTGCCGTCGCCGGTGGTGCCCTTGGTCTCGCCGCCGCCGTCGCTGCTGCCGCCGCACGCGACGAGCGCGAGCATGGCCGCGGCGGAGACTGCGACGAGTCGTCGCGTGCCGGTCATCTGGTCCCTCCCTGGTCGGCCGTGCCCCGCGCACGGTCCTCGTGTCCTGCCTGGTCCCCGTGGCCTGCCGTGCTGCCGTTCCCTGCGGTCGTGCTGTCGTACGTCGATGCGCCACCGGTCACCCGGTAGACGTGCTCGCGGGCGAACCCCACGCGGACCCGGTCACCGCGGTCGGGCACGGCGTCACCGCCGGCGCCGGTGTTCTGCACCAGGACGGTGAGGTCGGCGCCGGCGTCCAGCCGGACGATGACCCGGGTCGCGACGCCGGTGTAGACGACCTCGGTGACGACGCCCTCGGCGGTCACCTCGCCGGGTGGCGCTGCCCCGACCGGTGCGACGCGCAGCTTCTCCGGGCGCACCGAGGCGGCGGCGGTGTCGCCGAGCACCGCTTGGGCGACGTCGCCGCTGAGCAGGTTCGACGTCCCGACGAAGCCGGCGACGAACTCCGACGCCGGCTGCTCGTAGACCTCGCGCGCGGTGCCGACCTGCTCGATCCGGCCCTGGGAGAAGACCGCGATCCGGTCGCTCATCGTCAGCGCCTCCTCCTGGTCGTGGGTGACGAAGAGGAAGGTGATGCCGACGTCGCGCTGGATCGCCTTGAGCTCGACCTGCATCTCCTCGCGCAGCTTGAGGTCGAGAGCGCCGAGGGGCTCGTCGAGCAGCAGGACACGTGGCCGGTTGACCAGGGCGCGCGCCAGGGCGATCCGCTGCCGCTGCCCGCCGGAGAGCTGGCCGGGCCGGCGTCCCCCGAAGCCCTCGAGCCGGACGCTCGCCAGCGCCTCGTCGGCGCGGGCGCGTCGCTCGTTGCGGCCGACGCCCTTGACCATGAGGCCGTACGCGACGTTCTCCTGCACCGACATGTGCGGGAACAGCGCGTAGTCCTGGAAGACGGTGTTGACGTCGCGGTCGAACGGCGCGTCGCGGGTGACGTCGCGGCCGCCGAGGTGGACCTCGCCCGACGTCGGCTGCTCGAAGCCGGCGATCATCCGCAGCACCGTGGTCTTGCCCGACCCGGACGGGCCGAGCATCGCGAAGAACTCGCCGTCGGCGACCTCCAGGTCGACCGAGTCGACGGCGACCACGTCGGCCTCGCCGCGTCCGACGACGCTCGTCGCTCCGCGGGTGCTGAACACCTTGCGCAGCTCGACGAGCCGCACCGCCGCCTCGGTCGTCACGGCGGACACGCTAGCGGTCGGCAGCCCCGCTGGGAACGGATTCCGTCGTCACAGGCAGGTCACACCGTCGAAACCGTGGCCGATCCGACATCTACCGCGCGGTTCCGCAGCGCGCCGTGACCCTCTGCCCGCGGCCTCGTTGGCCACGCCAGGTCGCCCCGACTCGGGCCGGCGACCTGCGCGCACCCCCCGCGCTCACCCCTCGGCAGGTTGATCACGTGCACGTGATCAACCGCCACCGGTAGTGGCGTGCAGACCACTACCGGGGGATCTCGACCACGTGCACGTGATCAACCTCCGGGTGCGTGGCGCTCACACCAGGTCGGACCCGACCTCGACGACCGTCCGGGCGGCGCGGGTGACCCGCCAGGACGGCACCCGGCGGCCGAACTCGACCGTCACGCCGTGGCCCTCGGTGCGGTGGTTGACCCATCCGGTGAAGGTGCCGTAGCAGACGCCGGTGCAGTGGAACTCGTCCACCGGAAGCCTCATCCCGGCGGCGATCTCGCGCACCAGGTGCATCGACGTGTCGTTGGCGCCGACGCCGAACAGCGGCTGGTGGAACGTGACCGTCAGCCACGGGTCGAGCCGCCGGTGCAGGGCCTTGAGCGCCTGGCTCTCCGGCTCGCTGAGGGCGGCCGGACCGCTCCACGTCAGGCCGCGCGAGCCGGCGTGCCACTTGTAGGGGAAGTTGCGGTTGAGGTCGACGCCGTGGGCGTTGGTACGCCGGTCCGCGGCCGTGCCGTCCGGGTTGACCGTCGGCACGAGCCAGAGGTCGAGGTCGGCCGGCAGGTGCGGGCGGTCGCGGAGCCGCCGGACCACGCGCAGCCCGGCCTGCTCGTCGCCGTGGATGCTGCCGATGACGAGCACGACGCGGGTGGCGCCCGCGCGGGCCCGGTGGATCGCGACGACCGGCCGGCCCTGCACCGATGTCCCGACCACTTCGCGGGTGGTGACGACGCCGGCGGGAGCGGGCTCGTCGTCCGCCACGGCCGGCGACCCGGCTGCCAGGGCGGGCAGCCCTACGGTGAGGACCACCACCGGCGCCAGCAGTCTCGCGAGCCGGGCGGGGCGGCGGGTCGGTCTCACGGCGGCCAGGCTGTCAGACCAGCGGGAGGAATGCGGACAGGTCGGCCCGCTCGCCGCTCGCCCGGACGAGTCCCTCCGCCAGTGCCGCCTCCCACGACGACCCGCCGGTCGCGAGGGACACCCAGGTCATCGGGTCGACCTCGACGACGGCCGGCGGTGTGCCACGGGTGTGCCGCGGCCCGTCGACGCACTGCACCGCGCCGTACGGCGGCACCCGGACCTCGACGGAACGGCCGGGCGCCTGCGCGGCCAGCTCCTCGAGCAGGAACCGCACGGCGTCGCGCAGGTCGGCGGGCTCGAGGGTGTGCGCCTCGAGGACCCGGTTCAGCGCGGCGCGGCCGGCGGCCGGGTCGGTGCGACGCCGGGGAGGCACGTCAGCCCCGTGCCTCGCCGAGGTCCGCGATCGCGCCGAGCGCGACGGCCAGGACCGCCGCCCGCTCGTCGTCGGGCACCTCGGGGAGCATCTCGTCCCACAGGGTGAGGCACGACCCGCGCAGCTGCACCATCCCGGCCGGCCGGCCGAAGAGGAACGCGTGCAGGTGCGCACCGCCGTCGCCGAACTTGTAGAGGTGCACCCGGCCCACCAGGTCGAGCGCCTCGGTCGCGCGCGTCATCCGCACGGCGAGCACACCGAGCTCGGCCGCCATGCCGTCGTCGAGGTCGCCCAGGTCGAGGTGCGCGCGCGGCATCAGCATCACGGCGAACGGCACCCGGGCGTCGGTCAGGGGCGTGAGGACCCACCGCTCGTTGGACCAGACGACACCCTCGTCGGGGTTGTCGCAGCGCCAGCAGTCGACCCCGCCCTCGCCCGAGCGCGGCGGCTCGGGCAGCACGAGGTCGTCCAGCGGCTTGACCCGCAGCGAGCCGGGCTCGAACGGGAAGATGTCCCACAGCGACTGCTCCGGCAGCGGCAGCCGACGCTCGGAGTCGGCGTGCGCGAGGGCTCGCTCGTGGAACTGCTGCGGCGTCGGGATGCTCATCGCGGTGACCCTATGCCCGTGAACCGCTGGCGAGCCGGGCTGCCGTCCGCCACCGGGGAAGGCCGGTCCGCGTCGTCCCGGCGTACGGCGTCGGGATAGGGTCGCGCGGTCCCGCCGGTCCGCCGGTGGGCACGCGGGCGTAGCTCAACCGGCTAGAGCGCCACCCTTCCAGGGTGGAGGTGTTGGTTCGCGACCAGCCGCCCGCTCCACCCCTGCCGCTCGTTTGCGACCTGGGTCACGCGACACGCCGTCACGGGCCGGGCGTGTCGGGGACTGAGGTCGCAAACGATCACTCGCCGGTCGGCGTGCTGGCCCGTGCCGGCCCTGTCGGACTCCGGTGGTTGGCTCGTCCGCATGGCCCCGGAACCCGTCAGCCGACCCGCCGCGTCCGCTGCCGTCGAGGACACCCCGTGGCGGCTCCTCCTGGGCCGGCTCGCCGCGTCGGTACCGGTGGCGTCCACCGCCGAGGCGGTGCGGGTCGCCGCGACCGTGGCGGAGGCCTGCGGACCGGATGCCGACGGCCACCTCCGGCTCGACCTCCGGCCGGACGCCGTCGAGGTCGTGCTGCAGACGGCCGAGATCGGGCGCCTCACCGAGGTCGACATCGAGCTCTCCCGCCGCGTCGGCGCAGCCCTCGACGCGGCCGGGCTCGCCCTCCGCCCGGCGACGTCGTCCGGCGGCCGCCGCTCGGTGCAGGTGGTGGAGATCGCGATCGACGCCATCGACATCCCGGCGGTACGCCCGTTCTGGCGCGCCGTCCTCGGCTACACCGACCCGCCCGGCACCGCGCCGTACGACGACGTCGTCGATCCCGTCGGCCAGGGGCCGTCGGTGTGGTTCCAGCAGATGGACGAGCCGCGCCCGCAACGCAACCGGATCCACCTCGACGTTGCGGTGCCGCACGACGAGGCACCCGCCCGGGTGCAGGCCGCCCTGGACGCCGGCGGGGTGATGGTCAACGACGGGTTCGCGCGGGCGTTCTGGGTGCTGGCCGACCCGGAGGGCAACGAGGTGTGCGTGTGCACCTGGCAGGACCGCGACCCGCCCGGCGACACCGCCTGACCGACGGGACGACCGGGCCGGCCGCCGGGCTCAGCCGTCACCGATGATCGTTTGCGACCTGCGTCACGCGACACGCCGTGCCGACACCGGCGTGTCGGGGACTCAGGTCGCAAACGAGCGGGACTGACGTCAGCCGAAGAGGGCGGGGAGGGTGCCCTCGTGGGCGGTGCGCAGCTCGTCGACGCCGATCTCGAAGGCATCTGCCACCACGAGGGAGTCCCCGCCGGTGCGGCCGACCACGGTCGCCGGCACGCCGTACGCCGCGGCGCGGGCGAGCAGCGCCTCGGTGCCGGCCGCCGGCACCGACACGACCGCGCGCGCCACCGACTCGGAGAACAGCGCGACGAACGGGTCGCCGTCGACCGCGACGGTCGCGCCGACGCCGCGGCGCAGCACCATCTCGACCAGCGTCTGCACCAGCCCGCCGTCGGACACGTCGTGCGCCGCGGTCACCAGCGACGCCGCGGAAGCCTCGGCCATGAGCCGGCCGAGCGCCTGCTCGGCAGCCAGGTCGACCCTCGGCGGCAGCCCGCCGAGGTGGCCGTGCACGTGGTGGGCCCACTCCGAGCCGCCGAGCTCGTCGCGGGTCTCGCCGAGCAGCACCACCGTCTCGCCGCGCGCGGCGAAGCCCATCGCGACCCGGCGGCGCACGTCGGCGACGACGCCGAGCACGCCGACGACAGGCGTCGGGTTGATCGCGACGTCGCCGGTCTGGTTGTAGAAGCTCACGTTGCCGCCCGTCACCGGGACGCCGAGCTCGAGGCAGGCGTCGGCGAGGCCGCGGGTCGCCTCGGCGAACTGCCACATGACGTCCGGGTCCTCGGGCGAGCCGAAGTTCAGGCAGTCGGTGACCGCGAGTGGCGTCGCCCCGCTGACGGCCACGTTGCGGTACGCCTCGGAGAGCGCCAGCTGCGCACCGGCGTACGGGTCGAGCTTGGCGAACCGGCCGTTGCCGTCGGTCGCGAGCGCGACGCCGAGGTGGGTGGACTCGTCGACGCGGACGACGCCGGCGTCCTCGGGCTGGGCGAGCACGGTGTTGCCGAGGACGTAGCGGTCGTACTGGTCGGTGACCCACGACTTCGACGCGAGGTTGGGGGCGGCGACCATCCGCAGCACGGTGTCACGCAGCTCGTCGCCGGAGGCCGGGCGCAGCAGCGTCGACGGGTCGTCGGCCTGCAGCGCGTCCTGCCACGACGGCCGGGCGAACGGCCGCTCGTAGACGGGCCCCTCGTGGGCGACGGTGCGCGGCGGTACGTCGACGATCGTCTCGCCGTGCCACTGCACGGTCAGCCGCCCGCTGCCGTCGACCTCGCCGATGACCGTCGCGAGGACGTCCCACCTCGCGCAGATCTCGAGGAAGGCGTCGAGCTTGGCCGGCTCCACGACCGCGCACATGCGCTCCTGCGACTCGCTCATGAGGATCTCCTCGGGAGCCAGCGAGGAGTCACGCAACGGCACCCGGTCGAGCCACACGGTCATGCCGCCGTCGCCGTTGGACGCCAGCTCGGACGTCGCGCAGGACAGCCCGGCACCGCCGAGGTCCTGGATGCCGACGACGAGGTCGGCGGCGAAGACCTCGAGGCAGCACTCGATGAGCACCTTCTCCATGAACGGGTCGCCGACCTGGACGCTCGGCCGCTTGGTGGGATGCGCGTCGTCGAAGGTCTCCGACGCCAGCACCGAGACACCGCCGATGCCGTCGCCGCCGGTCGCCGCCCCGAAGAGCACGACCAGGTTGCCGCTGCCGGAGGCGAACGCCAGCTTGATGTCCTCGTGCCGCATGACGCCGACACAGAGCGCGTTGACGAGCGGGTTGCCGGCGTACGACGGGTCGAAGACGACCTCGCCGCCGATGTTGGGCAGGCCGAGGCAGTTGCCGTAGCCGCCGACACCCGCGACGACGCCGGGCAGCACCCGTCGCGTGTCAGCAGCGTCGGCCGGGCCGAAGCGCAGCGGGTCCATCACGGCGACCGGCCGCGCGCCCATCGACATGATGTCGCGCACGATGCCGCCGACCCCGGTGGCGGCACCCTGGTACGGCTCGACGTAGCTCGGGTGGTTGTGGCTCTCGACCTTGAACGTCACCGCCCAGCCGTCGCCGATGTCGACGACGCCGGCGTTCTCGCCGATGCCGACCAGCATGGCGTCGGTCTTGGGCGCCTTGTCGCCGAACTGCCGCAGGTGCACCTTGCTCGACTTGTAGGAGCAGTGCTCGCTCCACATGACGGAGTACATCGCCAGCTCGGCGCTGGTCGGGCGGCGGCCGAGGATCTCGCGGATCCGGGCGTACTCGTCGTCCTTGAGGCCGAGCTCGCGGTACCGCTGCTCGACGTCGGGTGTCGCCTCGGCCTGCTTCACCGTTTCACTCATTCGGGGTCCCCGCGCAATCGTGAGCGCAGCGAGGGATTTCGTGGGGAGTCTCAGACACCGACGAGGCCCTTCAGGACGGAGGTGAAGAAGCCGAGCCCGTCGGTGCTCGGACCGGTGAGCTCCTCGACGGCGTGCTCCGGGTGCGGCATCAGGCCGACGACGTTGCCGTGCTCGTTCGCGACGCCGGCGATGTCGCGGTAGGACCCGTTGGGGTTGTCGCCGAGGTAGCGCGCGACGACCCGGCCCTCGCCCTCGAGCCGGTCGAGCGTCGTGTCGTCGGCGACGTAGCCGCCCTCACCGTTCTTCAGCGGTACGACGATCTCCTGCCCCGTGTCGTACGCGGAGGTCCAGACGGTCGAGGTCGACTCGATGCGCAGGCCCTGGTCGCGGCAGACGAACTTGCGGTGGTCGTTGCGGATCAGCGCGCCGGGCAGCAGGTGCGACTCGCAGAGCACCTGGAAGCCGTTGCAGATGCCGAGCACCGGCAGTCCGCCGCGGGCCGCGTCGACCAGCGGCTCCATCACCGGCGCGAATCGCGCGATCGCGCCGCAGCGCAGGTAGTCGCCGTAGGAGAAGCCGCCGGGCAGCACGACCGCGTCGACGCCGTGCAGGTCGGCGTCCGCGTGCCAGAGCCGGACCGCCTCGCCGCCGGCGACGGTGACCGCACGCGCCGCGTCGCCGTCGTCCAGCGACCCCGGGAAGGTGACGACCCCGACCTTCACCGGGGTCCCCGCCGGATCGTGACGAGCTCCAGCGAGGAGCGATCTGGTGGGGTGGATCGCATCAGGAGGGGTCCTCGACGCGGACGGTGTAGTCCTCGATCACCGGGTTGGAGAGCAGGGTCTCGGCGGCGCCGCGGATCTGGGCCAGCCGCTCCTCGGTCACCTCGCCGTCGACCTCGAGCTCGAACCGCTTGCCCTGCCGGACGGCGGCGATGCCGTCGTACCCGAGGCGGGGGAGGGCCTGGTGCACGGCCTTGCCCTGGGGGTCGAGGATCTCGGGCTTGAGCATGACGTCGACGACGACGCGGGCCATCCGGGCGCTCCAGGCGTTGCGTGCGGGCGTTGTGGCGTACGCCTCAGCCTACCGACGCCCGGTCGGCCGCCCGACCCGTGCGGCACCGTCCGGACATGATCGTTTGCGACCTGGGTCACCGACTCGCCGGGTCGGCCACCGGCGTGTCGGGGGCGGATGTCGCAAACGAGCAGATCGTCAGGGGTGGGGCAGGTGGGGACGCGCGGCAGGATCTGCGAGACATCGCGGCGGGCGTGACACGGGGTGCCTACGATCACGCGCATGACGTCTCTGGGCCTCCGCCGCCGCCGTACCGCTGCCGCCGCGTTCACCGCGCTCGCCGTCGCGAGCAGTGTCGCGCTCGTCGCCTGCTCCCCCGAGGACGACTCGACCGACACCGCGGGCACCACCACCTCGCCGTCCGCCTCGAGCTCGGCCAGCGAGTCGGCCGACGCGTGCGCCAAGGACAGCCTGCCGACCTTTGCCGACGGCAAGCTCACCATCGCCACCGACAAGCCGGTCTACGAGCCGTGGTTCGTCGACGACACACCGGAGAACGGCCAGGGCTTCGAGGGCGCGGTGGCCAAGGCGGTCGCGACCCAGCTCGGGTTCAGCGAGGTCGAGGTGACCTGGGTGCGGGTGCCGTTCAACAGCGTGTTCAAGCCGACGGCGAAGAACTGGGACTTCGACATCAACGAGTTCTCGATCACGGAGAAGCGCAAGCAAGGCGTCGACTTCTCGGCGCCGTACTACGACGTCACGCAGGCCGTCGTCACCACCAAGGGCAGCAAGGCCGCCGGCGCCACGACGATCGCCGCCCTCAAGGGCCTCACGCTCGGCGCCCAGGTCGGCACGACCAGCCTGCAGGCCATCGAGGACATCGTGGCGCCGAGCAAGAAGCCGCGGGTCTACAACTCCAACAACGACGTCGTGAAGGCGCTGGAGAACGGCCAGGTCGACGCGCTGGTGACCGACCTGCCGACGGCCTTCTTCATGGCGGCCGCGCAGCTGGACAAGGGTCAGATCGTCGGCCAGCTGCCGGCGTCCAGCGGCACTCCCGAGCAGTTCGGGCTGGTGCTGGACAAGGGCAGCGCGATGACGGCCTGCGTCAGCCAGGCGGTCGAGGCGCTGCGCGCCGACGGCACCCTCGACCAGCTCGTCGACCAGTGGCTGTCGCAGGGCGGGGCACCGGAGCTGTCGTGACGGACGGTCGCCGCAGCCGAACGCGCCGTTCGATGCTGCCGTCGCGCTCGTGACCGTCCCGGCCGAGGCGTTCCCCCACCTCGCCGACGACGCCGGCCCGAGCGAGCTCCAGCAGTGGCGCATGGCCTACCGGCAGGCTCGCACCCGCCGGTCCGCGGCAGTCGCGTCGGCCAGCACGGTCGTCTTCCTCGCGGTCGTCGGCACGGCCATCGTGCTGTCGCCGGGCTGGGACCGGGTCAAGTCGCAGTTCCTGGACCGGGAGCTGGCCAAGGACTCGCTGCCGGACATCCTGTCCGGCCTGTGGCTCAACGTCCGGGTGCTCGTCGTCTGCGCCGTGCTCATCGTGCTGGTCGGCCTGGCCATCGCGTCGCTGCGGACCCTGCGGGGAGCGGTGTGGTTCCCGGTGCGCGCACTGGCGGCGGCGTACACCGACTTCTTCCGCGGGATGCCGCTGATCATCCTGCTGTACCTCATCGGTTTCGGGCTGCCGGGCCTGCGGCTGCAGGGCATCCCGGACAACCCGGTGGTGCTCGGCGTGATCGCGCTGGTGCTGACCTACTCGGCGTACGTCGCAGAGGTCTTCCGGGCCGGGATCGAGTCGGTGCACCCGAGCCAGCGCGCGGCGGCCCGCTCGCTCGGCCTGTCGTACGGCCAGACGATGCGCCGAGTGGTGCTGCCGCAGGCGGTGCGCCGGGTCACCCCTCCCTTGCTCAACGACTTCGTCGCGCTGCAGAAGGACGTCGGGCTGATCTCCGTGCTCGGCGCCTTCGACGCGGTGCGCGAGGCGCAGGTGGCCGCGGACTCGGCGTTCAACTTCACGCCGTACCTCGTGGCCGGGCTGCTCTTCGTGCTGCTCGCGATCCCCACCATCCGGCTGGCCGACTGGGTCACCCTGCGCGCCGTACGCAAGCAGCAGGCGAGCGGCGCGCTGTGACCGCCGAACCGGACGGGCCGGCCGCCGGCACACCGGTGCTGGCCTGCGAGGGCGTGGTCAAGCGCTTCGGGAGGCAGACCGTGCTGCGGTCGGTCGACCTCGAGGTCGGCGAGCACCAGGTCGTCACCCTGATCGGCGCCTCCGGGTCGGGCAAGTCCAGCCTGCTGCGGTGCATCAACCTGCTGGAGACCGTCGACGACGGCGTGATCCGGCTCGACGGCGAGGACATCACCGACCCGCGGGTCGACGCCGACGGCGTCCGTCGCAGGATCGGTGTGGTCTTCCAGGCGTACAACCTGTTCCCGCACATGTCGGTGCTGGAGAACGTCACGCTGGCGCCGCGGCTGGTCGGCGGGCTGGACCGGGCCGCGGCCGAGGACCGGGCCCGGGCGCTGCTGGACCGGGTCGGGCTGGCCGAGAAGGCCGGCGAGTACCCCGACCGGCTCTCCGGCGGCCAGCAGCAGCGGGTGGCGATCGTGCGGGCGCTGGCCAACGAGCCGCGGCTGCTGCTGCTCGACGAGGTCACCTCGGCGCTCGACCCGGAGCTGGTCGGCGAGGTCCTGGGTCTCATCCGGGAGCTCAAGGAGCAGGGCATGACCATCGTCATGGCCACCCACGAGATGAGCTTCGCCCGGCAGGCCGCCGACCGGGTCGTCTTCCTGGACGCCGGGGTCGTCTGCGAGGAGGGGCCGCCCGAGCAGGTGCTCACCGACCCGCGCGAGCCCCGGACCCGGCAGTTCCTCGCCCGCATCCTGGAGTCCGGCCGCCTCTGAGGTCCCCCGCCGGACCGGTGATCCACAGCAGATCCGTGCGCAGCCCCGGTGATCGACAGCGGATCTGCTGGACTTTCTCCAGCGGATCCCCTGTGGATCATGGGCCGATCCGCTGTGGATCTTCGGGCCGTGGTGCGTTTCTGCAGGTCAGAGGGGCCTTAGACGGCCTAGGTGCACCTAAGGCCCCCGTCTCGCGGCCGCTCCGCGGAGATAGGGACTGCTCCCGATGTCGGACCCCTCCTCAGACGGCGACATTCATCTCTGTCAGCACGAACCAGCACCACTCACAGAGGAGTCACCATGAGCTCGATCGTCGGTCCCTTCGCAGGTGTCGAGGACGACTACCGCCGGGAGCGGATCTCCGGATCCTTCCGCGACCACCGCAAGTCCGGTGCCAAGAAGCTCTTCCACCGTCGCCCCAAGGGCGCGGACGCGCCCGCCATCGACTGGTACGCGGCGTGAGTGCGGCAGCCGCGTGGGTCGTCCGAGAGCTGTCCGAGGCACGAGGAGCCGAGCATGACCGTCAGCGCCGCAGAAAGCCCGCACGCGCTGTCGGTCGTGACCGGGATGATGGTCCCCGTGCCGCCGATCACCGAAATGGGAGGCCCGCTGGTCGGCCGAGCCGCTGAGCTCGACCGGCTGGCGGGCCTCGTCGGCTTGTCCCACCCGTCCGGCGACGGCGAGTCCGGGCCGGAGAACGCCGTCCTGCTCTCCGGCGACGCAGGGGTCGGCAAGACCCGGCTGCTCGCCGAGCTGCGCCGGTACGCCGAGGAGGCCGGGCACCGCGTCCTGGTCGGGCACTGCCTGGACTTCGGCGACGGCGCCCTGCCGTACCTCCCGTTCAGCGAGGCCTTCGGCCGTCTCGCCACCGAGTCGCCCACCCTGGCCCGGTCCCTCGTCGAGGCCGCCCCGGCCATCGCCCGGCTGATGCCGGCGCGCCGGGTGCTGCCCGAGCAGACCGGCGCCGACCTCGCGGCCGACGCCGCGCCCGCCGTCGCCGACGACGGCCAGATCGACCGCCCGGGGCTCTTCGCCGCGGTCCACGCCGCGCTCGAGCTGCTCGGCCGCTCCGCCCCGCTGCTGCTCCTCGTCGAGGACGTGCACTGGGCCGACCAGTCCAGCCGCGAGATGCTCAGCTACCTCTTCTCCCGCCGCTTCGACGCCCCGGTGTCCCTGGTGGCGTCCTACCGCAGCGACGACCTGCACCGCCGGCACCCGCTGCGCACCACCGCCGCCGAGTGGTCCCGGCTGCCGGGCGTGACGCGCATCGACCTCGGCCGTCTTCCCGACGACGACGTCCGCGACCTGGTGCAGGTGCTGCACCCGGCGCCGCTGCCCGACCGCGCGCTGCGCGGCATCGTGGCGCGCGCCGAGGGCAACGCGTTCTTCACCGAGGAGCTGGTCCAGGCCGCCGAGCTCGGCGCCGACTCCCTGCCGGAGGGGCTGGCCGACCTGCTCCTCGTACGGCTGGACCGGCTCGACGAGGACGCCCGCCTGGTCGTCCGCGCCGCGGCCGTCTCGGGCCGGCGGGTCCCCCACCTGCTGCTCGAGCGGGTCGTCGACACCCAGGTGGTCTCGCTCGACGGCGCCCTGCGGTCAGCGGTCGAGCGCAACGTGCTGATCCCGGTGGGCGGCGACGGCTACGCGTTCCGCCACGCCCTGCTCGCCGAGGCCGTCTACGACGACCTGCTGCCCGGCGAGCGGGTCCGGCTGCACGCGGCGTACGCCAAGGCGCTGCAGCAGGGCGGCGTCGGCGGGACGGCCGCCGAGCTGGCCAAGCACGCCCGGGCGGCCAACGACCTCGCGACCGCAGCGCGGGCCAGCGTGGCCGCCGGCGACGAGGCGATGGCGGTCGCCGGCCCGGACGAGGCGGCCCGGCACTACGAGCTGGCGCTGGAGCTGGCGACCGACACCGGGCTGACCGACCTCGACGTCGTCGAGCTCACCGCGAAGGCCTGCGAGGCGGCGCTGGCAGCCGGCCAGACCTACCGCGCTCTGGCGCTCGCCCGCGACCAGCTCCGCTCGGTGTCGCCGGACGCGTCGCCCCAGGCCCGGCTGCGGCTGCTGCGGGTGAAGGCCAGCGTCGCGATCGTCGCCGACTCCGACAGCGACGCCCTCAAGGTCACCACCGAGGCGCTCGAGCTGGTCGAGCAGTACCCCGACGAACACGCCCGTGTCGAGATCCTGGCGCTGCACGCCCGGGCGCTGGCGGAGATGCGACGGCACGAGGAGGCGGCGCACTTCGCGACCGAGGCGATCGACCTGGCCGACAAGCTCGGCCGGGTCGGGATCGCCGCCGACGCGCGGACCACGCTGGCCCGGCTGCGCGAGCGCGGCGGCGAGACCGCGGAGTCACGCGCGATGCTGGCCGAGACGATCGCGGTCGCGGCGGCGGCCGGCGACCTCGGCGCCGAGCTGCGTGGGATGTTCAACCTGGCGACCCTGCAGTACGAGGCCGGCGAGGTGGCCGAGGCCCGCGAG
This sequence comes from uncultured Actinomycetota bacterium, assembly GCA_963746175.1. Classification (GTDB taxonomy): domain Bacteria; phylum Actinomycetota; class Actinomycetes; order JACCUZ01; family JACCUZ01; genus CAVVAH01. The sequence continues at coordinate 800,221 of CAVVAH010000004.1, forward strand.
GGCTACGCCCGCACCGAGCGGCGGGCCCGCGAGGAGTGGCGGCCGTGGGCGCCGTACGGCCTGGAGTCGCGTGTACTGGGCATCCAGGCGGCGTACCTGCTGGGTGACTGGGACGCGGCCACCGAGCTGGCCGACCTGCGGCACGAGTCGCCGCCGGAGATGGCCGAGGCGATGGTCGGCGCGAGCGGCATGATCACCCGCGCCGGGCGCGGCGACGAGGCGGCGCTGCAGCAGCTGCCGTCGATCGCGGCGACCGCGCAGCGCGAGGGGATGGCGGCGATGTTCTCCGGCTTCGCCGCGATCGACCTGCACGGTGACCGCGGCGACCTGGCGGCGGCGATCGCGGCGCACGACGACGCGATCCGGGTCATCGGCACCCTGTGGGCGAACAAGGACTTCCAGGCCCGGATCCGGATGTCGGCCCTGCTCCTGGGGCACGTGGCGAGCGCCGTCCCGGACATCGGCAGCCACGACCGCGAGGACCTCGTCGCACTGGCCCGCAGCCTGGTCGACACCGCCCGCCGGATCGCCCGGGCCCGCGAGGAGTCGGTCTGGGAGGAGGGACCGGAGGGCAAGGCGTGGCTGGCCCGGGCCGAGGCCGAGCACGCCCGGTTCCGCTGGCTGGTCGGTGACGACCCACCGCCGCTCGACGAGCTGGTCGCCGCCTGGCAGGCGGCGGTCGACGCCTTCGCACGCTTCGGCCACGTCTTCGAGACCGCGCGGTCGCAGGTGCGCCTTGCCGCCGTGCTGCGCGCCGCCGGCCGGACCGTCGACGCCGACGCGGCGGTGACCGCCGCCGGCGCGGTCGCCCGCCGGCTCGGCGCCGAGCCGCTGCTGCGCGAGCTGCGCACCGTCGGGGGTCCCGGTGCCAACGGGCGTACGCCGGACGCCACCCGCCGCGACGAGGCGCTCACCGCTCGCGAGCTCGAGGTGCTGACGCTGGTGGCGCAGGGGCGCAGCAACCGGGAGATCGCCGGCCTGCTGTTCATCAGCGCCAAGACCGTGAGCGTGCACGTGTCGAACATCCTGGCCAAGCTCGGCGTCGGCGGCCGCACCGAGGCCGCCGCCGTCGCCCGCCGCCGCGGCTACCTCACCGACTGACCGGCCGCGCGATGGCGTGAACGGCACGTGATCGCCTCGCCGATCATCGGATGTTGATCACGTGCACGTGGTCAACATCCGCCGGTAGTGGCTAGTTCACCGCTTCCGGTGCAGCTCGATCACGTGCACGTGATCAACCTGGCGGGGGCAGGGCGGTCGGCGGTCGCGGGGGCAGCCGGGATGAGCTGGGGGCTCAGGGGTGGAGGGTCTGCCAGGCGGTCCAGGCGCTGGCCACCATGTCGCGCAGGTCGAGGCGGGCCTGCCAGCCGAGCAGGTCGCGGATCTTGGAGGCGTCGGCGAAGTACGACGGCGCGTCCCCGGCGCGGCGTCCCACCACGTCGACGGTGAAGTCGATGCCGGTCACCTCGCGAACGGTCTCGAAGACCTCCTTGACGGTGATGCCCTCGCCGCGGCCGACGTTGAACACCTCGCCGAGGTCCGACTCGTCCAGCCGGCGAGCGGCCGCGGCGTGCGCCTCGGCCAGGTCGACGACGTGGATGTAGTCGCGGATGCACGAGCCGTCGCGGGTCTGGTAGTCGTCGCCGAACAGCTGAGGGTTCTTGCCGGCCGACAGGGCCCGGAACGTCATCGGCACCAGGTTGTTGACGCTGCGGTCGGCGAGCTCGGGTGACCCGGCACCGGCGACGTTGAAGTAGCGCAGGGCGGCCCACCGCAGCGACTGCGCCGTGGCCAGGTCGCGCAGCATCCACTCACCGACCAGCTTGGTCTCGCCGTACGGGCTGATGGGGACGGTGACCGTCTCCTCGGTGACCAGCTCGACCGGCGGCTCGCCGAACACCGCGGCGCTGGAGGAGAACAGCACCCGGTCGACGCCCTCGTCGACGCAGGACTGCAGCAGCGAGCGCATGCCCCCGACGTTGGCGTCCCAGTAGAGCAGGGGCTGCTCGACCGACTCGCCGACCGCCTTCTTCGCCGCCAGGTGCAGCACGCCGGTCACCTGGTGCTCGCGCAGCGCGGCGCGCACCGCCGCACCGTCGCCCACCGACGCATGCACGAACGGCACGCCGTCAGGGACGTTCTCCCGCACCCCGCTCGACAGGTCGTCCAGGACGACCACCGGCAGGCCGATGTCCTGGAACGCGCGCACGATGTGCGCACCGATGTAGCCGGCCCCGCCGGTGAGCATCCACGTCATGCGCCCGACCCTAGCCGGGGCACCGGAGACGGCTCAGGCGAAGGTGCGACCGGTCAGCCGCTCGTACGCCTCGACGTACTTCGCGCGAGTCCGCTCGACCACGTCGTCGGGCAGCGGCGGCGGCTTGTCGCCGGAGTGCCGGTCCCAGCCGGACGCCGGTGACGTCAGCCAGTCGCGGACGAACTGCTTGTCGTACGACGGCTGCGCGTGGCCGGGCTCCCACGAGTCGGCCGGCCAGAACCGCGACGAGTCGGGGGTGAGCACCTCGTCGGCGAGCACCAGACGGCCGTCGGCGTCGCGACCCAGCTCGAGCTTGGTGTCGGCCACGACGATGCCCCGCTCGAGCGCGATGTCGCGCGCCCGGGCGTACACCGCGAGGGTGGTGTCGCGCAGCGCGGCCGCCGCGTCCGCGCCGACGGTGCCGACCACCTGCTCGTAGCTCACGTTCTCGTCGTGCTCGCCCATCGCGGCCTTGGTCGCCGGCGTGAAGACCGGCGCGTCCAGCCGCGAGCCGTCGACCAGCCCGGCCGGCAGCGGCACGCCGCACACCGCCCCGGTGGCCAGGTAGTCGGCCAGCCCGGAGCCGGTGAGGTAGCCGCGGGCGACGCACTCGACCGGGTACATCTCCAGCCGCGAGCACAGCAGCGCGCGGCCGGCGTACTCCGCGGGGACGTCGGTCGACACGACGTGGTGCGGCACGATGTCGGCCAGCCGCTCGAACCACCACAACGACAGGGCGGTGAGGATCCGGCCCTTGTCCGGGATGGGTGTCGGCAGCACGAAGTCGAAGGCCGAGATGCGGTCGCTGGCCACCATCAGCAGCAGGCCGTCGGGTGCCTCGTAGAGGTCGCGCACCTTCCCGCTGTGCAGGTGACTGCCCACCGCAGGTGTCCGATCCGCCATGCCGGGCAGTCTGCCACCCATGAGCGAGTCCTTCTCGGAACCGTCCGGCACGTCCGCCACCGAGTCCGACGTGGAGGAGAACACCGACCAGGTCGAGCCGGGCAGCGACTCCGGGTACGTCGGCCGGATCGCCGGTGACGACGTCGGGTACGCCGGCGAGCAGGGCGCCGAGGCGCGCACGGCAGCCGCCGACGAGAGCCCTGGCTCCGAGCAGGCCGGCAAGGGCTAGCGACCGACGACGCGGTCGAACGCCGGGTCGGCGCGGACCGCGGCGAGGTCGGGGTCGGTGCGCGCGTCGTCGCGCAACCGGTCAGCGAGGGCGACCGCCGTGGCCAGGTGCTCCAGCGCCTCGGCGGTGCGACCGGTGCGGCTCTCGCAGCAGGCGAGGTTGAAGAAGAGCAGGCCGTACTGCGGCGACTCCGCCACGGCTGCCCGCAGCCGGTCGGCCACCTCGGCGTAGTCGCCGGCCTCGTGCAGCGCCGCCAGCGGCGCCCACAGCTCCCAGCCACGGGCGTCGTACCCCAGCCCGGGTGTGCCCTCGACCAGCAGCACCGTGGTGCCGGCGTCCGCGGCGACCGCCTCGCGGTCCGCACCCGGATGTACGGCGACGAGCGTCCCGGCCGGCGCGTCGACCCGGTCGCCGTCGATCTCGAACGTGGCTCGGCCGGACAGGACGACGAAGAGCTCCTCGTCGGCGCTGTCGTCGTCATGCGGGTTCACCAGGCGGTCGCCGGCCGCGTGCCCGGTCCAGCTCGTCGCGCCGAACGCCGTGAGGCCGAGCTCGTGCCGGACGGCACGGAAGGAGCACTCGCCGTCCGGCCGCTCCTCGAGGTCGGCCAGCTGCCTGACCTGGTACGCGCTCATGAGCCCTCCCGTGCGTCTGCTCGGCCACCCCTGCCGACGATCCCTCACCGACGCTAGGGCGCGGCACCGACGATCTGCGTGGAGCGGCCCGCGAGCCCCTACTGTTACCGCCATGCGGCGGTACCCGGTTCGGGCAGGTGGTCTGCTGGCCTGTGCCGTGGGCCTGGTGACTGCGACGGCCTGCGGCGGGTCGAGCATCCCCGCGCCGGCACCGCAGGCGAGCGCGTCGCCCACCGGCGGGACGCCCGCGTCCACGGCCATCCCGCTGGCCGGCCCGGTCGGGCTGGTCGAGGCCGCGGACGGCACCGTCTGGGCGGCGTGGGCCGCCAGCGACGCGATCGCGCCGCTCGACGGCGACGGCGCGCCGGGCGACCGCGTCGACGTCGGTGACACCCCGCTGCGGATCGCCGAGCTCGACGGGTCGCTGTGGGTGACGACGATCCGCGACGGCATGGTGCACGAGGTCGACCCGCAGGCCGGCGAGGTACGGCGCAGCGTCGCGCTCGGCGGCGAGCCGGAGGGGCTGACCGGGCTCGAAGGCCACCTGTTCGTCGTGCTGCAGGCCGACGCCGTCCTCGCCGAGGTGGACCCTGCGGACGGCTCGGTGGTGCGGCGCTACCGGGTCGGCGGCGAGCCGCGCCTCGTCGTACCCGGTCAGGGCGTGCTCTACGTCGGGGACTTCGCCGGCGGCCGCATCGTGCGGGTCACGCCGCGCCAGGGCCGGGAACCGGTGCGGAGCAAACCGGTGTGCGCCGGGGTGCAGGACCTCCAGCTGCTCGGCGGCACGCTGTGGGCGGCCTGCATGACCGACGGTGCCGTCGTCGCGCTCGATCCCACCACGCTGCGGGTCCGGCGCTCCGTGGCGGTGGAGGGCGACCCGGACGGGCTGACGCCGGGCGCCGGCGCGGACCTGCTCGTCTCGCTGCAGGACGGTCCGGGGCTCGCGGTGCTCGACACCGCCACGGGCAAGGTCGGGCGCGTCTTCACCGGCGACAGCGGCCGGCTCTACGACCAGGCGAACAACGACGTGCTGGAGCGCGACGGCACGGCGTTCGTCAGCGACTTCACCGGCAACCTGGTCGAGGTCGTCCGGCTGCCGGAGTAGGTACGGCGGCCGCGCCCAGCTGGTCGGTTCCCTTCCGGAACCGTACGCTGGTCGTCGGGCGGGCACGGCGACGAGGAGAGCGATGGGCACCGGTACCGGCTGGGCGGGAGCCGACCCGACCTGCGCCGTCGCGCAGGCCGCCGTCGTCGTCGGGAACCGCTGGAGCCTCGTGGTGCTCCGCGAGGTCGCCCGGGGGCACACCCGGTTCGACGCGCTGGCGGCCGAGCTGAGGATCTCCCGCAAGGTCCTCACCGAGCGCCTCGCGCACCTCGTCGACCACGGGGTGCTGGCCAGGGTGGCCTACCAGGACCGGCCGGCCCGGCACGACTACCTGCTCACCGACGCCGGCCGGGCCTTCCTCCCCGTGCTGGTGGCGCTGCAGGACTGGGGCGACCAGTGGGTCCTCGGCGACGGTGCCCTCTCGGCGACCAGTGCCGACGGCGCCGCGGAGGTGGCCCGGGTGCACGACCTGGTCGGGCAGCGGGTGCCGGACGACCTGCTGCTGCCGTCGACGACCGGTGACCCGCGCGACGTGCTGGCGACCGGCGACCTCGGCACCGTCGTCTTCGGCTACCCGGCGACCGGCGTACCGACGCCGCTGCCCGAGGGCTGGTCGGACATCCCCGGCGCCGCCGGTTGCACTTTGGAGAACCGGCTGTTCCGCGCGGCGTACGACGACTTCCTGGCCGCCGGGGTCGCGGTGCACGGCGTCTCGACGCAGCGCTCCGACGAGCAGGCGCGCTTCGCCGAGGCGGAGAAGATCCCCTTCCCCCTGCTGTCCGACGCCGACCTCGCGCTCACCGCGGCGCTCCGGCTGCCGACGTTCCGCGCCGCCGGCCAGGTGCGGCTGCGCCGGGTGGTCGTCGTCGCGGACAGCGACCGGGTGGTCCGCGCCGTGAGATATCCCGTGACCGACATCCCCGAGACCGTGCGATGGTCCTTGCGCGTGCTCACCGACGAGTCACCGGACGCCGAGGACACCCCATGACGGTCGATCCCAGCACCTGGACCGAGGTCACCGACGAGGCCGCGCTGCGCGAGCTGCTCGGCACGCCGTCGGGTGGCGCGGTGGCCAAGGAGCGCACCACGCTGCACGAGCTGGACCGGCAGTGGATCGCGGCGTCCCCGTTCCTGCTGATGGCCACGGCCGGTGCCGACGGAACCTGCGACGTCTCACCCAAGGGCGACCCCGCCGGCTTCGTGCACGTCCTCGACGACACCACGATCGCCATGCCGGAACGCCCCGGCAACAAGCGTGCCGACGGCTGGGTCAACGTGCTGTGCAACCCGCACGTCGGGCTGATCTTCGTGGTCCCCGGCCGGGTCGACACCCTGCGCGTCAACGGCCGCGCCCGGCTGGTCAGCGAGGCGCCGTTCCTCGACGACATGACGGTGCAGGGGCACCGCCCGCTGCTCGCGCTGGTCGTCGAGGTCGAGCAGGTGTTCCACCACTGCGGCAAGGCGTTCCTCCGGTCGCAGCTGTGGCACCCGGAGTCCTGGGACGAGCACGGGCTGCCGCGCCGCGCCGTCATCGCGCGCACCCTCGAGCGGCCGCAGGCCGACCTCGACGAGCTCGACGCGTACTACGGCCCGGCGTACGCCGAGAGGCTCTACCGCCAGACCTGAGCCGGTCGCGCGCGCGCTGGCCGTGACCACGTTACGTGGTCATCAGTGCTTGTCGGGCGTGCACGACCCCGCCAAGCATGCCGTCGACCACGTATACGTGGTCACGCAGCGGACTGCGCCGGCGCGAGCGAGCGGGGCGGCTAGAGGATCGGGGCGGGGACGTACGACGCGGCGTCGGGGTGGCGGCGGACGACCTCCGCGACGCGTGCCACCACGGCGGCCACCTGGGCACCGGCGGCACCGGTGAAGGACGCCGGGTCGGCGACCAGGTCGCCGAGCTGCTCGCGCGAGAGCCCGAGCCGCGCGTCGGCGGCGAGCCGGTCGAAGAGGTCGTTGTCGGTGCTGCCCTGCTCGCGCATGCCGAGGGCGACGGCGACGGCGTGCTCCTTGATGGCCTCGTGCGCCTGCTCGCGGCCGACCCCGTTGCGCACCGCGGCCATCAGGACCTTCGTCGTCGCGAGGAACGGCAGGAAGCGGTCCAGCTCGCGGGCGACCACGGCCGGGTACGCGCCGAACTCGTCGAGCACGGTGAGGAACGTCTGGAACAGCCCGTCGGCGGCGAAGAAGGCGTCCGGGAGAGCCACCCGGCGTACCACCGAGCAGAAGACGTCACCCTCGTTCCACTGCGCGCCCGCCAGCTCGCCGACCATCGAGAGGTAGCCGCGGAGCACGACGGCCAGCCCGTTGACCCGCTCGCAGGACCGGGTGTTCATCTTGTGCGGCATCGCGCTGGAGCCGACCTGGCCGGCCTGGAACCCCTCGGTCGCGAGCTCCTGCCCGGCCATCAGCCGGATCGTGGTCGCCAGGCTGGACGGCCCGGCCGCGAGCTGCACCAGCGCGGCCACCGCGTCGAGGTCCAGCGACCGCGGGTAGACCTGCCCGACGCTGGTCAGCACCCGGTCGAAGCCGAGGTGTGCGGCGACCCGCTGCTCCAGGTCGGCGAGCCTCGCGGGGTCGCCGTCGAGCAGGTCGAGCTGGTCCTGCGCGGTGCCCACCGGCCCCTTGATGCCGCGGAGCGGGTAGCGCGCGATCAGCTCGTCGACCCGCTCGACCGCGACCAGCAGCTCCTCGGCCGCCGACGCGAACCGCTTCCCGAGCGTCGTGGCCTGCGCGGCGACGTTGTGGCTGCGGCCGGCCATGACCAGCCCGTCGTGCTCGACGGCCAGCCGGGAGAGCCGGGCCAGCGCGGCCACCGCCCGGTCGCGCACCAGCTCCAGGGACGACCGCACCTGCAGCTGCTCGACGTTCTCGGTGAGGTCGCGGCTGGTCATGCCCTTGTGCACGTGCTCGTGCCCGGCCAGCCCCGAGAACTCCTCGATCCGCGCCTTCACGTCGTGCCGGGTGACCGCCTCGCGGCGCCGGATCGAGTCGAGGTCGACGTCGTCGACGACCTTCTCGTACGCCTCGACGACACCGTCCGGGACCGCGACACCGAGGTCGCGCTGCGCAGACAGCACCGCCAGCCACAGCCGTCGCTCGAGCACCACCTTGTTCTCCGGCGACCAGATCCGGGTGAGCTCGGAGCTCGCGTAGCGGGCGGCGAGCACGTTCGGGATCCGGGACGGGTCGACGGTCACGCCGGCCATTCTCGCGTACGCGCGGAGGACCCGGCGCCGCCCACGCCCTGGCCCACGAGTGACCCGTGACCACACCGGGTGCGGGACGGTCGGCGACGGGGGCCGACCGTCCCGTCCCCGACCCCCGAAGACCGCTCCTCATGACCGAGACTCCCCGAGACCCCGGGAGCCGCGCCCCGCGCGGCCATGTCCTCCTGCTCGCGGCGACGCTCGCCGGCGGCGTGCTCCTGGACCAGGGCACCAAGTGGGCGGCGTCCTCGGCGGTGATCAACAGGGGCGGCACGAGCTACCTGCTCCCCGGCACGCTGCGGGGGCTCTGGGAGCACCCGCAGGTCGGCGCCGCGCTGGACCTGCTCGACCTCGCCCCGATCCTGCTGACGTCACCCTGGCCGCCCGGTCCCAGGAGCGCCTGGTCGCCCTGGGCTGGGCGCTGCTGGCGGCCGGTTGGGCGTCGAACTGGCTGGACCGGCTCGGTCTGTCCGCGCTCACCCAGTCAGGGTCGCCGCGTGGCGCGGTGGACTGGGTGCGGATCTCCGGGGTGCCGGGCGTCTACAACCTCGCCGACGGGCTGATCGTCGCCGGTGGCTTGCTGCTGGCGGCCGTCGCGGTCAGCCGTGCGGGCCGCGGCCGGTCGCTGCTCGCCGTGACCGCCTGCCTGTGCCTGCTCGCGGTCTGGGTCGGTGTCTGGTCCGGCGACCGGCGGGCCACCGAGTCGGCCGTCGTCGCCCAGCAGCTGCACGGCCCCGCGCGCTCGATGGCCCAGGAGGAGCAGGCGCTGGTCCACCGCATCAGCCGGGCCGAAGCCCTCTCGCGTGACGCCCGGCGCCGCGCGGCGCAGGCCGCCCTCGCTGCGCTCGGGGCCGGCGCGCCGCACCCGGACCGTCTCTGCCCCCGCAGCACCAGTTCGCCTGCGACGGTCCCCGCCGCTGCGTCGTCACCGTCACCTCGGGGGCCGACGTCGCGCTGGTCTTCCCGGTGCACCGGCCGCGCTGGGCCGAGCGGATCGGCGTGCCCCCCGGCCCGTGCGACGGCTCCCTCGTCCAGGTGCTGTGCGGGCAGGTCGCCACCGCCGCGGTGGACGAGCCGTGACCGAGCTGCGGCGGGCCGTCGCGCACCACGGCACGTGGACCGCTGTGCTGCTCGTCGTCCTGTGCCTGGTCGGCGGCCTGCGCGTCGGCGACGCCCGGGCCGGTCGCGCGGCCGAGGTCCCGAAGGTCCTCCAGGACCGGTTGCTCGCCGACAGCCACCGGCTGGACCTGTGGCGCACCGACGCCCTCACCGCCGAGCGCGACGCGGCGTACGCCCGGCAGGACGCTGCCCGCGCCGCGCTGGCGGCCCACGTCGCAGGTCGGCCGCACGCCGAGGCCCTGCTGCCGGCCGGGATGCGCTTCGTCTGCGTCGACCGGGCGGCCGGACGGTGCGTGGTCGTCGCCGAGACCGCGCAGCGGACCACCCGGCTGGTCTGGCCGCTCACCCGGCCGGTCTGGGCCGCGCGCCTCGGCCTGCCGCCAGGTCGATGCGTGGGTGAGGTCTGGCCGAGCTATCAGGGTGGCAGCGTCGGCTGCCGGTGAGGGGGTTGCCTGCGACCTCAGCCCTCGCCGCGGCCCCAGGTGAGCGCCGTCCGGCCGGTCATCGCGGGGCCCTCTCGTCGTCGGCGGCCGTGGCCGCGATGTCGGTGCGGTGCTGCCCGCCGGCGAGACCGATCAGGTCCACCGCGGCGTACGCCCGTTCGCGGGCGGCGGTGAGGTCCGGCCCGGTGCCGACCACCGAGAGCACGCGGCCGCCGCTGGCGACGACCCGGCCCGCCTCGTCGAGCGCCGTACCGGCGTGCAGCACGGCGACACCGTCGAGGGCGTCGGCCTCGGCCAGCCCGCTGAGCTCGTCGCCGGCGCGCGGGGTGCCGGGGTAGCCGGCCGCGGCCACCACCACGGTGACCGCCGCATCCTCCGACCAGTCCAGCGGACCGACCTCGTGCAGCCGGCCGGTGGCCGCGGCGCGCAGCAGGCCGCCGAGCGGCGTACGGAGCCGCGCCAGCACGACCTGCGTCTCCGGGTCGCCGAAGCGGGCGTTGAACTCCACCACGCGGGTGCCCCGCGACGTGAGCGCCAGCCCGGCGTAGAGGAGGCCCGCGAACGGCGTGCCCTGACGGGCCAGCTCGTCGACCGTCGGCTGCAGGACCGTCTTCAGCACCTCGTCGACCAGACCGGGCGGCGCCCACGGCAGCGGGGTGTAGGCGCCCATCCCCCCGGTGTTCGGGCCGGCGTCGCCGTCGAGCGCCCGCTTGAAGTCCTGCGCGGGCACCAGCGGGAGCACCGTGACGCCGTCGGTGATCGCGAACAGCGAGACCTCGGGCCCGTCGAGGTACTCCTCGATCACCACCCGTCCGCAGGCGCTCGCGTGCGCGAGCGCCTCGGCCCGGTCGTCGGTGACCACGACGCCCTTGCCGGCCGCCAGGCCGTCGTCCTTCACGACGTACGGCGGGCCCAGCTCGTCGAGCGCCGCAGCCGCCGCGCCCGGCGACGTCGACACGAGGGCGCGCGCCGTCGGCACTCCGGCGGCGGCCATGACGTCCTTGGCGAACGCCTTCGACCCTTCCAGCCGGGCGGCCGCCAGGGACGGGCCGAAGCAGTCGATGCCGGCAGCGCGCACGGCGTCGGCGGCGCCGGCGACCAGCGGGACCTCCGGCCCGACGACGACCAGGTCGACGGCGAGCGCGGTGGCCAGCGCGGCGACCGCGGCGGGGTCGGCGACGTCGAGGGGGTGGGTGCGCACCTCGGCGGCGATGCCGGCGTTGCCCGGCGCCGCAAGCACCTCCGTGACGTCCGGGTCGCTCAGCAGCGACCGGACCAGCGCGTGCTCGCGCGCGCCGCCACCGACGACGAGGACCCGGCCTGCGGTCACGGCTTCCAGAACTCCCACCACCGGCGCGGCGGCCCCCCGAGGGGCTCGGGGTCGAACGGCTCCGGGTCGAGCGCCGCGCGGCCGGCCGTCGACGTGGTCGTCGCGCCGCGCGGCCCCTCGTCGTCGTCATCGGTGTCGGTGTCGAGCACGAGCCGCCGCGTCGGAGACGTGTCGCTGGCGTCGCTGACCGGCTCGCCGAGCTGGGGGTCGTACCCCTCCAGCCCGGTGGCGTCCTCGACGGCCCGGGCCAGGTCGTAGACCCTGCTCATCACGGCGAGGTCGTCGTGCCCCACGGCCCGGTGCTCCGGCACGTGGATCTGGAGCTCGCCCGAGACGAGTGTCAGGCCGATCCCGCTCACCGGGTCGGTGAGCTCGCGGGTCTCGTCGTCGTCCTGGGTGAGCTCCGCGGTCGGCCCGAGGATCTCGCGCGCCGCGGGCAGCAGCGCCTCCCACTGCTCCAGGTCGCCCTCGGTCAGGGGACCGGGGTCGCCGCCCTCGTACGACTCCTCGACGTCGGCCAGGGCATCCTCCATCGTCTGCCCCGGGTCGCGGCGGACGAAGAAGATGTCGTAGCTCATCAGGGGCGACGCTACCAACGCGAGGGCCGTCAGCCGGTCGTGTGCTCGTCCGCCACGGCGAGCGCCTCGTCGAGGATCGCCAGCCCCTCCTTGGCCTCCTCGTCGGTGATGGTGCAGGGCGGCACCACGTGCAGCCGGTTGAAGTTGACGAACGGCAGCATGCCGCGGCTCTTGCAGGCGGCCACCAGCTGCGCCATCGGGGCGTTGGCCTCGCCCGCCGCGTTGTAGGGCACCAGCATCTCGCGGGTCGCCTTGTCCTTGACGAGGTCGAGCGCCCAGAAGACGCCGAGGCCGCGCACCTCCCCGACCGACGGGTGCCGCTCGGCCAGGTCGCGCAGGCCGGGCCCGAGGACGTCCGCACCGATCCGGCGGGCGTTGTCGACGATCCCCTCGTCCTGCATGGCGTTGATGCTCGCGACGGCGGCTGCGCAGGCCAGCGGGTGACCGCTGTACGTCAGGCCGCCGGGGAAGACCCGCTCGGCGAACGTCGCCGCGATCGCGTCGGAGATCACCACGCCACCGAGCGGGACGTAGCCCGAGTTGCTGCCCTTGGCGAAGGTGATGAGGTCGGGCCGCACGTCCCACTTGTCGACGGCGAACCACTCGCCGGCCCGGCCGAAGCCGGCCATGACCTCGTCGGCGACGTAGACGATGCCGTAGCGGTCGCAGAGGTCGCGCACGCCGGCCAGGTAGCCGTCCGGCGGGACGAGGATGCCGGCCGTGCCGGGGATCGACTCGAGGACGAGCGCGGCGATCGTGCCCGGACCCTCGAACGCGACGACCTGCTCGAGGTGCTCGAGCGCTCGCTCGCACTCCTGCTCGACCGAGTCGGACCAGAACGGCGACCGGTAGGCGTACGGACCGAAGAAGTGCACGACGCCGGTGGCGCCACCGTCGTTGGGCCAGCGCCGCGGGTCGCCGGTCATCTGCACCGCGGTCGCGGTGTTGCCGTGGTAGCTGCGGTACGTCGTGAGCACCTTGTGCCGGCCGGTGTGCAGCCGGGCCATCCGCACGGCGTTCTCGATCGCGTCGGCGCCGCCGTTGGTGAAGAACACCTTGTTGAGGTCGGCGGGCGCGCGCTCGGCGATCAGCCGCGCGCACTCGGAACGCTGGTCGTTCGCGTGCTGCGGCGCGATGGTCGTGAGCCGGCCGGCCTGCTCCTGGATCGCCGCGACCACCTTCGGGTGCTGGTGACCGATGTTGATGTTGACCAGCTGCGAGGAGAAGTCGAGGTAGCGGTTGCCGTCGTAGTCCCAGACGTAGCACCCCTGGGCGCCTGCCACGACCATCGGCGAGATCAGCGCCTGGGCGGACCAGGAGTGGAAGACGTGTGCGCGGTCGAGCTCGTAGACCCGGGCGCCGGTGGCCGGGTCGGGGGTCGGATGCGCGGTCGGCAGGTCGGTCATGGGCGGGAGATTAGTCGCCCTACGCTCCAGCGCATGACGCCGTCCACCCTGACCCTGGTGCTCGACCTGTGCGGGGTGTTCGTCTTCGCCCTGTCGGGCGCGCTGGCGGCCGTCCTGCGCAAGCTGGACATCGTGGGCGTCGTGGTCGTCGCGACGGTCTCGGCGATCGGCGGCGGCCTGCTGAGGGACGTGGCCCTGCCCGACGTACCGCCGCCGGCCCTGGAGGACTGGCGCTACGTCACCGCGAGCGCGGCGGCCGGCGTGCTGGTCTTCTTCTTCCACCCGCAGGTCGGCCGGCTGTCCCGGGCGGTCCGCGTCTTCGACGCCGCGGGGCTCGGGTTCTTCGCGGTGGCCGGCACGTCGAAGGCGCTGACGTTCGGCCTGGGCCCGGTCCCCGCGGTGATCCTGGGGGTCATCACCGGGTGCGGCGGCGGTGTGCTGCGCGACGTGCTGCTGCGCGAGATCCCGCTCGTGCTGCGGACCGGCGAGCTGTACGCCGTGACCGCGCTGGCCGGGTCCCTGGTGGTGGTCGCTGGCGACCGGCTCGGCGCGTACGACTCGGCGACTGCGGCCCTCGGGGTCGGCGTGGTCTTCGTCCTCCGGGTGCTGGCCCTGCGCCGGCACTGGTCGGCTCCGCTCCCCCGCGGCGTCCACGACACCTGACCCGCCTGCCTCGATCGCCCCTGGCGATTGACCACGTAACGTGGTCGACGAGTCCTTGTCGGGGCCTGCACGCCAGGACAAGCACGCTTTCGCCACGACAAGCAGGGTGCGGAGCGGGTCGACCCGGCGTCAGTCGTCGGCGAGGCGCTCCTCGAGGCGGGCCTGCACCGCGGGCCACTCGTCGCGCAGTATCGAGTAGACGACCGAGTCGCGCCAGCTGCCGTCGGCGCGGCGGAGGTGCCGGCGCAGCACGCCCTCGCGGGTCGCACCGAGCTTGGCGATGGCGGCCTGCGAGCGGGCGTTGATCAGGTCGGTCTGCAGCTTGACCCGGCCGAAGCCGAGCTCGTCGAACGCGTACCCGAGCAGCGCCAGCTTGCAGGCCGGGTTCACGGGACCCGACCACCACGGCGGGCCGTACGCCGTCCAGCCGAGGTGGATGCGCTCGTGGCCGAGGTCCCACTCCGCGAGGCTGCTGGTGCCGACGACCGTACCGACGGCCCCGAGGTCGGAGTCGGCCGCCAGCCGCACGACCCAGCACTGCCGCGGGCCGGTCACCCCCTGGTCCGCGGTCGCCAGCCAGGCCCGCGCCGCGTCGACATCGGCCCAGCGGCCGGCCGGCCCGCCGCCGTAGCCGAGATCCCAGACGCGCTCGTCGGACAGGGCGGCGAACAAGCCTGCAGCGTCGTCGGTGGAGGCCGGCGTCAGACGGACGACCTGGTTGGCGAGCTCGACGGCTTCCGGTGCGCGGGTCACCCGCCGAAACTACTGTCGCGGCATGACGCTCGGCCGCACCATTCCCGCGCTGCCGGTCCGCGACGTGGCGGCGGCCGTCACGTTCTACGCCGACAAGCTGGGCTTCCACGTCCTGCACCACGACGGCGGGTTCGCCGTCCTGGGCCGTGACGACGCGGTCCTGCACCTCTGGGAGTCGGGCGACGAGTCGTGGCAGACCCGGACCGGCGCCGGCAAGCCCGTGCGGTCCGGCGCCGAGTCGTTCCTCGCCGGCACCGCCAGCTGCCGGATCGAGGTGACGGACGTCGATGCGCTGTACGCCGAGATGCAAGCCGCCGGCGTGCTGCACCGCGTGTCCCGCGGCGGGGTCGACGACACCGACTTCGGCACCCGCGAGTTCAGCGTCCTCGACCTGGACGGCAACCTGATCGGCTTCCACATCTGGACGACCTGACCAGGGCGAGTCGACCGAAGCCCGGCGACTCGAAAGCGGGTCAGAGGATCCCGCGGGCGTGGAACGCGGTCGTCACGGCCTTGGCCGCCTTCGCGCCGTACATCGCCTGCGCCGTCTGCACCGTCTTCGTGGCCGCAGCGGCGAAGCTGGTGTCCGGCGCGAAGCCGAACTGCGCGTTGATGATGATGCGGTTGGCGGTCCGGTCGCCGAGCGCGGTCCGGATGTCCCACAGGGCGCGCGACCAGATCTGGCCGTCGAAGTGCACCTCGCCGCGACGCTGCGAGACGGTGAGGTCGGTGTCGACGCGACGCAGGCAGTGCGGCACCGTCGAGGTGTACGACACCGAGTCCCAGTCGGCGACGCAGCCCGCCGGGACGCCGGCAGCGGGAGCGCCTGCGACCGCGAGCCCGACCGACACGGCCAGGTAGTCGCCGAACGCCTCGCCGATCGAGCCGGCGTCCAGCGAGGTGCCGAAGCCGTCGACCTGTGCATCGTGCACCGCGTGACCGTACTCGTGCACGATCACCTCGGCGTCTTCGGCGTCGTCGACGCCGCCCTTGCCGAAGGTGATCTCGTCGTTGTCGCTGCGGGAGAACGAGTTGTCGCCGCCGAACTGGTTGATGCGGACGTCCTGCGACTCCGCGTTGACCGGGGGCAGGTCGCCGTTCGCGCCACCGAACCCGAGGCCCTGCAGGTAGAGCTGCGCCCGGGTGACCCAGTAGTACGCCATCACCTGCTCGAACTGGTCGTCGTGCCGGTTGTAGACGTAGCTGCCGCCGGGCGCCGCGAACGCAGGCTTGCCGGTCTCGCTCTTGATGTTGGCCCAGTCACCGCGCAGGTACCCGCTGCCGTCGAGGTTGGTCAGCGTGACCGTGCGGTAGTCCTTCGCCGGGACCGCCGTGGCGGAGTCCTTGTCGTCGGTGAGCCCTTCGTCGCCGCTGCTCTGCACGGGATTGACCATGAACACCGACGCGGACGCGGTGCCCGAGGCCGGGGCGGCCGAGGCCGGGCTGCCGGTCAGCGCAGCAGCCAGGCCGGTGAGGGCGAGAGCGGCGAGGGCCGGACGGGCTGCGGTGCGACGGGTCACGGAGGTCTCCTGGAGCGGCGGTACGGCGTACGGCACGGCGAACCCGCGCACCCTACGTCCCGATCTGCCCCCGGGGAAGAGGCAGCCCTGCTGTTCGGGTGGTACCGCCGTTCGGCGGTGACCGGACGGCTACGCAGCGTCCGCGTCGGCGGCCCGGCGCCGCTCAGCCCAGCAGCGAGCGGACCTGCACGGTCTCGTCCCGGCCGGGACCGACCCCGATGGCCGAGATCGGCGCGCCGGACATCTCCTCGAGCGCCGCGACGTAGGCCTGCGCCGCCTTCGGCAGGTCGTCGAGGGCTCGGGCACCGGAGATGTCCTCGTCCCAGCCGTCGAGCAGCTCGTAGACCGGCTTGGCGTGGTGGAAGTCGGTCTGGGTCATCGGCATCTCCTCCTGCCGGACGCCGTCGACCTCGTACGCGACGCAGACCGGCACCTTCTCCCACCCGGTGAGCACGTCGAGCTTGGTGAGGACGAAGTCGGTGACGCCGTTGACCCGGGCCGCATAGCGCGCCACCACCGCGTCGTACCAGCCGCACCGTCGCGGCCGGCCCGTGGTGGTGCCGAACTCGGCGCCGTCGTCGCGCAGCTTCTCGCCGTCGGCGTCGAGCAGCTCGGTGGGGAAGGGCCCCGAGCCCACCCGGGTCGTGTAGGCCTTGACCACCGCGATGACCCGGTCGATGCGCGTCGGCGGGATGCCGGACCCGGTGCACGCGCCGCCGGACGTCGGGTTCGACGACGTGACGAACGGATAGGTCCCGTGGTCGACGTCGAGCAGGGTCGCCTGGCCGCCCTCCAGCAGCACGGTCTCGCCGCGGTCCAGCGCCTCGCCCAGGACGAGCACGGTGTCGGCGACCATCGGCCGCAGCCGGTCGGCGTACGACAGGAACTCCTCCACGACCTCGTCGACGGTGATGGCGCGGCGGTTGTACACCTTGACGAGCAGGTTGTTCTTCAGCTCGAGCGACCCCTCGACCTTCTGCCGCAGGATCTTCTCGTCGAACAGGTCCTGCACCCGCACGCCGACGCGCGACATCTTGTCGGCGTACGTCGGGCCGATGCCTCGGCCGGTGGTGCCCAGCTTCGCCTTGCCCAGGAAGCGCTCGGCGACCTTGTCGATGGTGCGGTGCTGCGGGCCGATGAGGTGCGCGCTGGCGCTGACGAGCAGCCGCGACGTGTCGACCCCGCGCGCCTCGAGGCCGTCGATCTCCTCGAAGAGCACGGCCAGGTCGATGACCACGCCGTTGCCGATGACCGGCACGCAGCCCGGCGTGAGGATCCCTGACGGCAGCAGGTGCAGCGCGTACTTGTCGCCGTCGATGACGATGGTGTGGCCGGCGTTGTTCCCGCCGTTGTACTTCACGACGTAGTCGACCGACGAGCCGAGCAGGTCGGTCGCCTTGCCCTTGCCCTCGTCGCCCCACTGGGCTCCGAGCAGCACGATCGCCGGCACAGGAACACCTGACTTCGTCGGGGATGATGACCGGCAGCAAGCACATGCCGATCGGTGCGAGGAGATGCTACGTGAACCCGTTGGTCGTGGTCACGAACGAGTCGGCCGGTGGGACGGCCGCCGAGGCGGTGGACGCTGCGCTGTCGGTGCTGAGCGCTCAGACCGACGTACGGCGCGAGGTGTGCGCCGAGCCGGGCGACCTGGACGGCGTGCTGGACGGCCTCAGGGACGGCGAGATCCTGGTCGTGGCCGGCGGCGACGGGTCGGTGCACACGGCGGTGGCCGCGCTGCACCGACGCGGCACGCTCGCCGCCGGCCGGCCCCTCGGGCTGGTGCCGCTGGGAACCGGCAACGACCTGGCGCGGACCCTCGGCATCCCGCTCGACCCGGCGGACGCCGCACAGGTCGTGCTCGCAGGAGCGGCTCGCGCCCTCGACCTCGTGGTCGACGACGAGGACGGAGTCGTGGTGAACGCGGTGCACCTCGGCATCGGCGCGGAGGCCGCGGAGAAGGCCGGTGCGCTCAAGGACCGCCTCGGCGCCGCGGCGTATGCGGTCGGCAGCGTCGCCGCCGGGGTGCGGCCCGGCGGCTGGTCGCTGCGCGTCGAGGTGGACGGTGCGATCGTGCACGTCGACGACGACGTGCTCATGGTCGGCGTGGCGAACGGCCGCACCATCGGCGGCGGTGCCGAGCTGGCTCCGGACGCGTCCCCCGACGACGGGCTGGTCGACGTCGTGATCGCCACCTCGACCGGTCCGCTGGCGCGGCTCGGCTTCGCGACGTCGTTGCGCGAGGGTGATCACGTCGAGCGGGACGACGTGCTGGTCGTGCGCGGCCAGTCGGTCACCGTCACCGGCGAGGAGTTCCCCGTGAACGCCGACGGCGAGCTCTACGGCCCGGTGTCCTCGCGGACCTGGACAGTACGGCCGGCCGCCTGGTCTGTCCTCGTCCCCCGCTAGGTCGGCTACATCCAGCGGCGGATCGGGGACACGGCCTTCTCCATCGCCCGCTGCGCGGTGCTGCGCTCTCGCCACCGGGTGAGGTCGATCTCGACGCTGCGCGAGAAGTCGTCGTCGAGGTCGGCGTCCAGCCGCGCGGCGAGCTCGCGGTCGAGCGCGATGAGCACGACCTCCTCGTCGTGGTCGAGGGAGCGGCGGTTGAAGTTCGAGGAGCCCACGACCGCGGCGACCCCGTCGACCGTCATCACCTTCGCGTGCATCATCGACGGCTGGAAGGTCCAGACCTTCACGCCGCAGTCGACCAGCCGCTCGTAGGCACCCTCGCTGGTGAGCTGCGACACCCGCTTGTCGGCGTGCGGACCGGGCAGCAGCAGGTCGACCTCGACGCCGCGCGCGGGCGCGGCGCACAGTGTCTCGAGGAAGTCGTCGTCGGGCGCGAAGTACGCCGTGGCGATCCGCAGCCGCTCGCGGGCCGACCCGAGCATGACGTGGAACGCCGACTGCATGTCGTCCCAGCCGAGGCTGGCCGAGCCGCGCACGACCTGCACCGTCGACGACCCCTCCTGCGGCTGCACCGGGAACTCGTCGTCGTCGCCGTAGAGCGGCCGGCCGCTCTCGGCCCAGTCCTGGATGAACGCCGACTGCAGGCCGTCGACAGCGGGACCCTCGACGCGCAGGTGGGTGTCCCGCCACTCGCTCTCGTCACGGGCGTCGCCGCACCACTCCTCGGCGATGCCCACCCCGCCGGTGAAGCCGATCCGGCCGTCGACGACGCAGACCTTGCGGTGCAGCCGGTGGTTGGACTTGAAGGGCGACTTCAGAAACGGCTTGCGGAACCACTCGACCTGCACGCCGGCGCGGTCCATCTGGTCGACGAGACCGTTCTCGATCAGGCGGCCGCCGAGCGCGTCGATCAGCAGCCGGACCCGTACGCCCGCCTGGGCCCGCTCGCTCATCGCCTCGGCGAAGTCGCGGGCGATGTCGCCGCGCCAGTACACGAACGTCATGAGGTCGACCGTGGACTGCGCGCCGCGGATCGCCTCGAGCATCACGGGGAAGATCCGGTCGCCGTTGCGCAGGACGTCGATCTTGTTGCCCTCGGTGAACGGCGTGCCGATGGTCACCTCGAGCCGGCGGCGCAGGACGTCGGCGAGATCACTCATGCGGGCAGCTCCTCGGTCGGGTACGGGTCGTGGCGGTCACGGTGATCAGAGCAGGTCCCGCCGGGCGGCCTCGGCACCGGCCTGGAACCGGGTCGACGCCCCGAGGTCGTCCATGAGGTCGGCGATGCGGCGGCGGACGGTCCGCAGGCTGACCCCGAGCTGGCGGGCGATGCTCTCGTCCTTCATGCCCATCTGGAGCAGGTCCAGCACCGAGCGGACCTCGTCGCTGGAGTCCGCCGCCACGCCGGTGGCCAGCGGCATCGGCACCGCCTGCGCCCAGTACTCCTCGAACAGCGCCCGGACGAGCGCCACCAGGGCCGGGGCGCGCAGCAGCAGCCGGCCGGCGTCGTTCCCGTACCCGTCGGCCGTGACCATGGCTGCCTCGGTGCCGAAGACCGCGACCGACGGGAGGTCCCGGTGCGCCAGCCGGACGTGCTCGCCCGCGTCGGCCCAGTGCCGGACGTACGCCAGCCGGTCGGGGGCGCCGAGCACCTCGGCCGGGTAGAGCCCACGCATCGGACGCCCGCCGGCCAGCTGGTGCTCCAGCAGCTCGACGTACGCCGGGGAGTCGACGTCGATGTTGACGGCGGGGTGGCAGGAGAGCACCTCGCCGGTCGTGCTGCGCTGGATGTCCTCGACCGCGGCGAAGGACTCCTCCAGGCTGAGCAGCTCGAACGGCACGCTGGCCCAGCCGCGGGACTGGCCGACCATGTGGTCGGCCGCGAAGCCCGAGAGGCTGGCCCGGACGGCGTCCAGCCGGGACCGGCGTTCCTCCAGGTCGGAGAGCTCGACGTGCACCAGGGCCGCCAGCGTGGTCGCCGGGGATGCGGGCACCACGCCGGTGCCCTGCCGGGCGACCAGGCCGACGCGCACCAGCGCGGCGACCGCGGCCTCGATGTCGGCCGGCGCCACCTCGAGGTGCCGGGCGAGCTGGCCGAGGTCGTAGTCGGGGTTGCGCAGCATCGCCCGGTACGCCGTCTCGGCGACGTCGTCGAGACCCCAGACGTCCAGTGCGCTCATCGGTTCAGCGTAGAGCGGTGGCAGGTTGCTGTCACTGGCACCGAACGGACACCGATGTGGGCCCGGTTCAGGGCACAATGAGCCCCGGACGAGGTGCGGAACCGCGGCAGGGGACGGTTCCGCCCCTCGTCCGTCTGCGTCCGGGCCCCTGTCCGCCCCGCATCGCTCCTGACCCGCCGTCGGCGTGGCCCTCAGTGCCGCCGAGGACGAGGGCGCGCCGGCCGGCGTCCGCACCCGCGCCGCCGTCCACCTGCCTCGCTTAGCGCGTCGTGGCCACCCTGAGCGTCGCTCGCGGGCCACCGCCCGCCAGCTGACGCACGTGGCGGTCAGCCGAGCTCGCGGGCGGCGGTCGGGCTGCTGTCGGCGAGGAACTGCCGGCAGCGCTCCGCCTCCGGGTCCTCGTGGATCGCGGCCGCCGCGGTGGCCAGGGCGTGCAGCGCCCGCAGGAAGCCGCGGTTGGCCTCGTGCTCCCACGGGACCGGGCCGTGACCCTTCCAGCCGTTGCGGCGGAGCGCGTCCAGCGCGCGGTGGTAGCCGGTGCGGGCGTACGCATAGCCCTCGACGGTGCGCCCGTCGGCCAGCGCCTCCTCGGCGAGCGTGGCCCACGCCAGCGACGACGTCGGGTGCGCGGCGGCCACCTCCGACGCGGGCGTCCCGGCGGCGAGCGCCTCCCGCGGCCCCGGCTCGTCCGGCAGCAGCGTGGGCGGTGGCTCCCCGAGCAGGTTCTGGTGCGTCATGCCGCCGATCCTCCCACCCGCGGGCGAATCGACCACGTGAGGTAGGCGGGTGCCCACGACAACAGGCCGATCCACCAGTTGTGGGTGGCATCCACCTGTTGCGGCGGGAAGGTCAGGTGTTGCGGCGGGAAGGTCAGGCTGCTCGCGCGGCCGCCAGCGCCTGCCGGATGCGACTCGCGAGCCGGTCCGGTGAGAGAAGGTCCGCCCACGTCCATCGCACGACGGAGTAGCCGAGAGCTCGGAGGCGGTCCTCCCGGATCTTCTCCGCCCAGACAGCCTCAGCAGCGGTCGCTCCGTCGGCGCCGTACTTGCCGCGTCCGTCGAACTCGCCGAGGACCTTGAGGGGTAACCAGCCGAAGTCGGCGTACCCGACCAGGCCGCGACCGTCTCGCAGCTCGACCTGCAGGTCGGTGGGTCCCAACCCGGCTTCGATGAGCACAGCGCGCGACAGGCTCTCGCCAGGGTTCGCGGCTCGCCCGTCGGCCTCCGAGACCGCTCGTGAGGCGCCACGGGCGCCGGCCCATGCCCGGCAGAAGTTCATCACGTCCACGAGCTGCGGGTGGGTCGCCGCTGCCCGGAGGGCCGAGTCCGCAGCGGCCAGACCTGTGGCGAAATCATGACCGCGGGCGATATCCACCGCCGTCCGCGCCTCGCTCGTGACGCGAACCCCGCGCACGATGTTGACATGGGCCGGAGGCAACGCTCCGGGGTGGTGATGGATCCCGGCTTCGACCCGGGACGCGGGCAGTTCGGGCCTGGTGACGTGTAGAAGGTCGAGCTCCGGCCGCAGCAGCTCCAGGTCGCACCAGATGGCCGCCGTCTCGTGGCTGATGGTCACCGGAGGCTTCAACACAAGGAGCGCACCGTGGGCATGGACGCGGTACTGAGCCTCCGGACAAAGCTCATCGAACGTCGACCGAACCGCATACACACCGCGGCGCAGGTTGACCAGGTTCTTTCGCTCGCGGGCGTCCTGCACCTCTCGCACGGTCGCACCGGCGTCGTAGGCCTGCTGAGCAGTGAAGGCTCCGCCGTTGAGGACGATCATCTCCTGAAGCCGAGGCGGTACGGCGAACTCTGCTGCCATGACGACAGCGTGAGCCCGGCCAACGGCCGTGGCGCACCATCCACAAGAAGGTTCAGCCCTGCCCTGCCCGGACGGCGGCTGTGGACGGAGGAGACCAGCCGTCGGCCAGGACCGCAAGAGGCGAGTGCATGCCGCAACGGGCCGATCCGCCTGTTGTGGGATGCACCCGCCTACCTCACGTGGTCGATTCCTTCGGCGGGTGCGGGACCTGGGAGGTCGGTCGGGTTACTGGGGGCCGAGGGTGGTGTTCGTGGAGCGGAGGTCCTCGCAGGCGACGGCGACCCGGGCGGCCATGCCGGCCTCGGCGGCCTTGCCCCAGGCGCGCGGGTCGTACTGCTTCTTGTTGCCGACCTCGCCGTCGACCTTGAGCACGCCGTCGTAGTTGCTGAACATGTGGCCGGCCACCGGGCGGGTGAAGGCGTACTGGGTGTCGGTGTCGACGTTCATCTTCACGACGCCGTAGTCGAGGGTCTCCCGGATCTCCTCGAGCAGCGAGCCCGAGCCGCCGTGGAAGACCAGGTCGAACGGCTTCTCGGTGCCGAGCTTCTTGCCCACCTCGTCCTGGATCTCCTTGAGGACCGACGGCCGCAGCTTGACGTTGCCCGGCTTGTAGACGCCGTGCACGTTGCCGAACGTCGCGGCCAGGATGTAGCGGCCGACCTCGCCTGGTGCGCCGAGCACCTCGACGGTGCGCACCGCGTCGCCCGGGGTCGTGTAGAGCTTGTCGTTGATCTCGTTGTCGACGCCGTCCTCCTCGCCGCCGACCACGCCGATCTCGAGCTCCATGACGATCTTCGCCGCGGCGCACTTCTCGAGCAGCTCGCGCGCGATCTGGAGGTTCTCCTCGAGCTCGACCGCCGAGCCGTCCCACATGTGCGACTGGAACAGCGGGTTGCGTCCCTCCGCCACCCGCTGCGCGGAGATCTCGATGAGCGGCCGCATGTAGCCGTCGAGCTTGTCCTTGGGGCAGTGGTCGGTGTGCAGCGCGATCTGCACCGGGTACTTCTTCGCCACGTGGTGCGCGTACTCCGCGAGCGCCTGCGCGCCGATGACCATGTCCTTGACCGTCGGGCCGGACAGGTACTCCGCGCCGCCGGTCGACACCTGGACGATGCCGTCGCTGCCGGCCTCGGTGAAGCCCTGCAGCGCCGCGTTCAGCGTCTGCGACGACGTGACGTTGATCGCCGGGTAGGCGAACGCGCCGGCCTTGGCGCGGTCCAGCATCTCGGCGTAGACCTCGGGGGTGGCGATGGGCATGGCGGGCTCCGTCGGTTCCGTGCCGGCTGTCGTTCAGGCTGGCTGTCGGTCAATCCCACCACACCGGACCGTACGGCGGGAGCGGGCGGCCACGGACTGGGCCGGGGCCGCACCGAGCGGGCGTCGAGCGCGCGTCGAGCGGGCTCAGCCGGTTGCCGCGCGGACGGCGTCGGCGGCCTTGCGGGCGGCGATCAGGACCGGGTCCCACACCGGGGAGAACGGCGGCGCGTAGCCCAGGTCGAGCATGGCCACGTCCTCGACCGTCATCCGGTTCCACAGCGCGACGGCGAGGGTGTCGATCCGCTTCGCCGCCCCCTCGCGGCCGACGACCTGCGCGCCGAGCAGCCGGCCGGTCCGTCGTTCGGCCACCAGCTTCACCGTGATCGGCTGGGCGTCCGGGTAGTAGCCGGCGCGGGTGGTCGAGTCCACGGTCACCGTGAGCCAGCGGAAGCCGACGACCTCGCAGTCGGCCTCCTTGAGCCCGGTGCGCGCGATCTCCAGGTCGCACACCTTGCTGACCGCGGTGCCCACGACGCCGGGGAACGTCGCGTAGCCGCCACCGAGGTTGGTGCCCAGCACGCGACCCTGCTTGTTCGCGTGCGTGCCCAGGGCGACGTGGACGCGGTTGCCGGAGATGCGGTCCAGAGACTCGACGCAGTCGCCGGCGGCCCACACGCCTTCGCTGTCGAAGACGCGCATCTGCAGGTCGGTCACCAGGCCATCCCACCGGCCGACGGTGAGGCCCGCCTCGCGCGCCAACGTCGTCTCGGGGCCGACGCCGGTGCCGAGCACGACGAGGTCGCAGTCGAACGTCCCCTCGTCGGTGGACACCGCACGGACGTGACCGGCGTCGTCGATCTCGAAGCCGCGCAAAGTCACCGACGTGCGCACGTCGATGCCGAGACCCTCCATCGCCTCGTGCACCTGCCGGCCCATGTCCGGGTCGAGGGTGGCCATCGGCTCGGCCGACCGTGTCAGCACCGTCACCGCCAGACCACGGTTGACCATGGCCTCGGCCATCTCGATGCCGATGTAGCCGCCGCCCACGACCACCGCTCGGCGGGGCGAGCCGGCCAGCTCGTCGAGCAACCGCTGGCCGTCGTCCAGGGTCTGCACCCCGTGGATCCCGTCGGCGTCGGCCCCAGGGACGTCGGGCCGGCGCGGCCTGGCTCCAGTGGCGAGCACCAGGTGGTCGAACCCCAGCCGGTACGTCGAGCCACCGTCGCGGTCGCGCACCTCGACCTCGCGGCGTTCCATGTCGAGCGCGGTGGCCTCGGACCGCATCCGCAGGTCGATGCCGTTGGCCCGGTGCTGCTCCGCGGTGCGGCTGACGAGCCGGTCGATGGAGTCGACCTCGCCGCCGACCCAGTAGGGGATCCCGCACGCGGAGTACGACGTGTGGTGGCCCCGCTCCAGCGCCACCACCTCGAGGTCGTCGCCCCGCAGCCGTTTGGCCTGCGACGCCGCAGACATGCCGGCCGCGTCGGCCCCGACCACCACGACCCGTTCGCCCATGGTCGCGAGACTACGGCGCGGGCCGCCACATCCACGGGGTCGTCGACGTCAGGGTGCGCAGCCCTAGTCGCTCAAGGATCGGGCGGCTGTCGGGTGACGCGTCGACCTGGAGGAACCGGAAGCCGCGCTCGGCTGCCTCGTCGGCGCGCCGGGACACCAGCGCCTTGTAGATGCCGCGGCCGCGGTACTCGGTCAGCGTGCCGCCGCCCCAGAGCGACGCGAAGTCGGTGCCGCGGTGGAAGTTGGCCCGTGCCGCGCAGACGACGGTGCCGTCGTCGGCGACCGCGAGCCACATCGACGTGCCCTCCGGGTCGGCGGCGATGCTCGCGGCGATGGCGGCGTTCATGCCGGTCGTGTCCTCGTCCCACACCGCCCGGCCCAGGGCGTTCACACCCTGCCAGTCCTCGGCGGCGCCGTCGGGGTCGGTCCGCAGCCGGCGGAACGCGATGCCCTCCGGCTCCGACGCAGCCGCGAGCCGGTCGCGGACCACGGCCACCTCGCCGATCACCAGCGCCTCCTCCTCGTCCGGCTGGAGGCCGTGCGCACGCAGCCGGTCGGGGAGGTCGGACGGCCGGTCGTACCCGTAGTGCTTCCACTCGAACTCGCGGCCGAGCGGCCCGAAGTGCGCGATTGCCGCCTCGATCGCCGCGTCCGCGGTCGACTCGTCGAGGTCGCACCAGAAGACGCCACCGCCCCACGCGTCGTCGCCGCCCACCGCGGTCATCCGCAGCACCGGTGCGGGGTCGTCGAGCAGCTCGACCTCGAACCCCGGCTGCGGGTCGGGCACCCGACGGATCTGCCGGTCGTACGTCGCGAGCAGCGACTCGTCGGAAAGAGCTGGCGCCGTCCTGTCGTTCATCCTGCTGACACTAGGGACCTGACCCGCCGCGGGCACGCGCGATACGTCCCGGCGGAGGAGCAGCTCACGCACCGACGGGCGCTCAGATCGGGTGGCCGAGCACGTGCTGGCGGACCCAGGCGTGCATGGCGACGGCGGCCGCGGCGCCGGCGTTGATCGACCGGGTCGAGCCGAACTGCGCGACCGACACGACGGTCGAGGCGTGGGCCCGCGCAGCCCCGGAGAGGCCTGGTCCTTCCTGGCCGAAGAGAAGCACGCACGCTCGCGGCAGCCGGGTCGACTCCAGCGGCACCGAGCCAGGCAGGTTGTCGACCCCGACCACCGGGAGCGACTCGGTTGCGGCCCACGCGGCCAGCTCCTCGACGTCGGCGTGGTGCCGGACGTGCTGGTAGCGGTCGGTGACCATCGCGCCGCGCCGGTTCCAGCGCCGGTTGCCCACGACGTGCACCTCGCGGGCGAGGAACGCGTTCGCCGTCCGCACGACGGACCCGATGTTGAAGTCGTGCTGCCAGTTCTCGACGGCGACGTGGAAGTCGTGGCGCCGTGAGTCGAGGTCGGCGACGACCGCCTCGCGGCGCCAGTACCGGTAGCGGTCCACGACGTTGCGCCGGTCGCCGTTCTCGAGCAGCTCGGGGTCGTAGCGCGGGTCGTCCGGCCAGGGCCCCGGCCACGGCCCGACGCCCACGCCGACCACGTCCGCGCCGACCTCGTCCACGCGGTGAACCCTAGGCCGCGCCCTACAGTCGGCAGGTGCACGCGGTCCTGGACGTCCTGCCGGACCTGTCGCCGGACCTCGACACCCTGACCGCTACGGCGGTCTACGTCGTCGTGCTCGGCTTCGTCTTCGCCGAGTCCGGCCTGCTCGTCGGATTCTTCCTGCCGGGCGACACGATCCTGTTCGGCGCCGGGGTGGTGTCCGGCCACCCGGGCTCGGGGGTGTCGATCGCGCTGCTCGCACCGGCCGCCTTCGCGGCAGCGGTCGCCGGCGACTCGGTCGGCTACGCCCTGGGCAGCCGCCTCGGCCGCGGCCGCCTCGAGCAGCGGGTCGAGGCCGGTCGGCTGGAACGACGCCACCTCGAGCGGGCCGACGCGTTCTTCGTCCGGTGGGGCTGGTGGGCCGTCGTCGTCGCGCGCTGGGTCCCGTGGATCCGCACGTTCACGCCGGTACTCGCGGGCGCCAGCCGGATGGCGTACGGCCGGTTCCTGTCGGCGAACGTCGCCGGCGCGCTCTGCTGGGCCGTCGGCCTCACGGTGCTCGGACACGTCGCGGCGTCGGAGCCGGCGCTGCGGCACGCGTCGTACGTCGTCGCGGCGCTGTTCGTCGGTGGCTCGGTCGTCGCGGGTGTCGTCGGCTGGGTCCGACGTCGGCGGCTCGCCAGGCAGTAGCGTCGCTGGCGTGGGCCGACACACGACCCCGGGCAGCGGAACTCCGGAACCTGACCGCGGGTTCTGGGTGCGACTTGCCGTCGCGGCCGTCGTCCTGGTCCTGGTCGGCAGCTACGCCGTGCTGAGGTTCACCGGCGGCGACGACGGCGTCCAGACGGCCGGCGAGCCCACCGGGAGCTCCACGCCGTCGTCGACGACGAGCAGCGGCGCCGCGGCTCCCAGCAGCTCGGCTCCGGCCGCGTCGCCGTCGGCCTCGCCGTCGACCACGTCGGCCGCCACGCCGGCGAAGCGGCCACCCACGCTGGCGTTCACCGTGAAGTACCCGGCGTACATCACCGTGCGCGTGCCCGGCGGCGTGTCGCTGGTGTCGAAGCTCTTCAAGGCCGGCGCCAAGGCGTCGTACGACAAGAAGGTGCTGCAGGTCGTCAACGGCCGGCCGGCCGCGGTGCGGTTCGTCGTCAACGGCAAGCCTCGCAAGCCGGGTCCGTCCGGCCAGACCGAGGTCTTCACCGTCCGCCGGAAGTGACGGACCCGGGGGCGGCGGTCAGTTCGCGTACAGGTACCGCTGGGTAGCCTCAGGCGGTGCAGACGCTGACCGTCACGGCCCTCGGCCCGTCCTGGCTCGACCCCAACTCGATCGTGACGGACTTCGGTCTGCTGGGGGTCACGTTGATCCTCTTCGCCGAGTGCGGGCTGCTCGTCGGCTTCTTCCTCCCGGGCGACACGCTGCTGTTCGCCGCGGGGGTCCTGGTCAAGAAGGGCACCTTCGACCAGCCGCTGTGGCTGGTCATCGCCGTCGAGGCGGTCGCCGCCATCGTCGGCAACCTGGTCGGCTACGAGATCGGCCGCCGCGGTGGACCGGCCGTCTTCAACAAGCCGGACTCCCGCCTGTTCAAGCCGGACTACGTCGAGCGCACCCAGGCGTTCTTCGACCGCTACGGCGCCCTCGCGATCGTGCTCGGCCGGTTCGTGCCAGTGGTGCGCACGTTCATCACCGTGATGGCCGGCGCCGGCCGGATGCAGTTCCGCACCTACGCGACGTACACCGTGCTGGGCGGCCTGCTGTGGACCGTCTCGGTGACGATGCTCGGCTACTTCCTCGGCAACGTCGCCTTCATCGCCGACAACATCGAGCTGTTGCTCCTCGCCGGCGTCCTGGTCTCGGTCGTCCCGGTCGGGTTCGGCCTGATCCGGCACACCCGGTCGTCACGGAGCTGACCGGCCGGCCGCCCGTACGTCAGGAGAAGTCGACGGTCGGTGCGGCGCGGACCGCCTCGTCCTCGACCTCGAAGTACTCCTCCTTGTGGAAGCCGAACGAGCTCGCCACCAGGTTGGAGGGGAACGACTCGACGCGGGTGTTCAAGGCCCGCACGTTGGCGTTGTAGAAGCGCCGGCCGGCGGCGATCCGGTCCTCGGTCTCGGCGAGCTGCTGCTGGAGCTCGAGGAAGTTGGTGCTCGCCTTGAGGTCGGGGTAGGCCTCGGCGACCGCGAACAGCCGGCCCAGCGCCTGACCGAGAACGCCTTCCTGGCGCCCCTGCTCGGCGGGTGACGAGCCGGGGCTCGCCGCTGCGGCGCGGGCCTTGGTGACGGCGTCGAAGACCTCGCGCTCGTGCGTCGCGTAGCCCTTGACGGTCTCGACCAGGTTGGGGATCAGGTCGTGCCGGCGCTTGAGCTCGACGTCGATCTGGCGCCACGACTCCTGCACCAGGTTCCGCTGCGAGACGAAGCGGTTGTAGGCGATGACGACGTAGATCGCGAGGAGCACGACCACTGCCAGGACGATCCACACCACGGTCATGCCTGTGAGCATAGGGATCGCCCACCCCAGTTGTCAGACGTCGCCGCCGTGGTCCTTCCAGACGAAGGTCGGGATCCCGGCGTGCACGGCGCCGAGCACCGCACACGTCTTGACCACCTCGGCCGGGTCGAGCCGGCCCTCGGCGAACCCGACCAGGTCCGAGCCGCAGGTGCGCCAGCCCTCGGCGTCCATGCTGATCAGGTACTGCATCGTGCGCGGCGTGAGGACGTCGCTGGCCAGCTTGGCCGACGTCGCGCTGACCCGGAACTTCCGGTTGAAGTCCTCGCTCTCCAGGTCGATGTCCTGCACCAGCCCGACGGCACCGGCCATCCGGTCCATCACGCCCTCGCGCTGCACCTCGACCCGGCCGAGGTAGCCCTGCATCGGCACCACGGTGACGGCCCAGTGGTGCGTGCTCGTGGTGCGGTTGCCCTTCGAGTCGGTGGAGTGCGTCTGGTACGAGAAGTCGAACGCCGTGAACGGCCGGCCGGACTCGGTGCCGGAGAGCACGTTGCGCGCCCGCTGGTGGTCGCCCTTGCCGAACGGCGTACCCGGCCACCGGTCGCACAGCGCCGGCACCTCGGCCGTGTACTGCCAGCCGCGGTTGCGTGCGAACTGCAGCATCCGCTCGCGGCGCTTCTGCTCCAGCAGGTAGCCACCGACGGCGACCGCGACGGCGCCGAGACCGAAGAGGACGAAGAGCAGGGTGCTGGACATGAGGCCGCGGTCAGTCGAGCCCGAGGTCGTCGAGCTGGTACGCCGCCCGGTAGGTCAGGCCCTCGGCCTCGACCTTGCCCGCGGCGCCACGCTCGACGATGACGGCGACGCCGACCACCTCGGCACCGGCCTCGCGCAGGGCGTGCACCGCGGTGAGCACCGAGCCACCGGTCGTCGACGTGTCCTCGACGGCCAGCACGCGGCGACCGGTGACGTCCGGCCCCTCGATCCGGCGCTGCAACCCGTGCGCCTTGCCCTCCTTGCGCACCACGAACGCGTCCAGCCGGCGACCGCGAGCGGCTGCCGCGTGCAGCATCGCGGTGGCCACCGGGTCGGCACCGAGGGTCAGCCCGCCGACCGCGTCGTAGTCGAGGTCCTCGGTGAGGTCGAGCATCACCTGGCCGACCAGCGGCGCCGCCGCGGCGTCGAGGGTGATGCGGCGGAGGTCCACGTAGTAGTCCGCCTCCCGGCCCGAGGAGAGCACCACCCGGCCGTGCACGACGGCCTTGTCGGTGATCTGGGTCAGCAGGTCGTCGCGCGCAGTCATGGTCGCGATGCTAGGGCGTGTCTCCCCACCCGCTCTCGACCAGTGAGCGTGTCGAGGCGCCCGATCCGGCGAGGCGGAGGAGCCCCGCGTAGCGGTGTTCTACGCGGGGCGAACGACAACGCCGTCGGGCGGGATGCATCGGCGCGCGAGCCGTGATGGGGTGGGGCTACGCGCCCTAGGACAGTGTGGTGCGCCGCCCGCCGGCGTAGACGACGACCCGCCAGCCGCAGCCTCGAGGAGCCCACCGATGCCCACGCACGAACGCCTCACCGCACCCGACGGGCTGGCCCCCGGCAACGGCTACTCGCACGCGGTCGTCACCAGCGGCCGCACGGCATACGTCTCGGGACAGGTCGCGCTGGACGCCTCGGGCAACCTGGTCGGCGGTGACGACGTCGGCGCGCAGACCGAGCAGTGCCTGGCCAACGTCCGCCGGGTGCTCGACGGCCTCGGCGTGACCTGGGCCGACGT
Source organism: uncultured Actinomycetota bacterium (assembly GCA_963746175.1). Taxonomy (GTDB): domain Bacteria; phylum Actinomycetota; class Actinomycetes; order JACCUZ01; family JACCUZ01; genus CAVVAH01. The sequence goes on from CAVVAH010000004.1 coordinate 831,340, forward strand.
CGCGAAGCTCGGCTGGTACGTCGTGGACGCGAGCCAGGTGCAGGAGGTGCGCGACGCGCGGGACGGCGTCCTGCGGCCGGCGCTCGGCGACCAGCCCAACCCGGCGAGCACGCTGGTGCAGGTCGCTGCCCTGTTCCGGCCGGACCTGCTGGTCGAGGTCGACGCGGTCGTGGCGCTGCCGGGTCCCTGGGGTGCCTGAGGCCGGCGTGACGGCGGCGGTACTCGTCCTCGCGCACAGCCCGCTGACCGGGCCGGAGGCGTGGGGTGCGCTGCCGGCCGACCTGAGCCGCCGCGGCCACCAGGTCGTCGTGGTCGAGGTCCGTGACGACGACGCAGCGCCGTTCGCCTCGCGGTACGTCGCCCGCGCGGCCCTGCAGGTGCGGGACGCCTGCGACGACGCGCGCACGGTGCTGGTCGGGCACTCCGGGGCGGGCTACCTGCTGCCGCTGCTCGGCGCCGCTCGCCGGTCGGCCCGGGCGCCGGTGGCGGCGTACGTCTTCCTCGACGCCGGGCTGCCGCCGTCGCGGCCCTCGTCGCGGCTGGACCTGCTGCGGGCCGAGGCGCCCGACCTGGCGGACGAGCTCGGCCCGCACCTGGCCGGCGGGGGGACCTTCCCGGACTGGACCGGCGACGACCTGCGCGACCTGGTGCCGGACGACGCGCTCCGCGCCGCGCTGGTCGCGGGGCTGCGGCGGCGGGGTGCGGACTTCTTCACCGAAGGGGGGGGGGGGGGTGGGGGGGGGGGGGGGGGGGGGGGGGGGGGGGGGGGGGGGGGGGGGGGGGGGGGGGGGGGGGGGGGGGGGCGTTGCCGGTGGCGCCGGACTGGCCGGACGCACCGTGCGGCTTCCTGCGGCTGTCACCCGGGTACGACGACCCGGCCCGGCTGGCCGGTCAACGGGGCTGGCCGCGTGTCCTGGGGCCTGACGACCGGCCGGGCGGCCACTTCGCCATGCTCGCCGACCCCGCGTCCGTCGCCGACGACCTCGAGACCGTCCTCGCCCTCCTCTGACGTGAGTAAGTCCAAGTGGGGGAGGAGAGGGGTGACGCGGAGACGAGGAAGCCGTTGGAGCGCGTGACGTTCGCGCTCATCTCGTAGTGGCGGTGGAGGACGTGTGCGTGGTGCGAGCGTCGCACGTCGCGGACTCGGCGGGGTCCGTCGACTGCATCGCCACGCGTACGTCACGGACTCGGCCGGGCCGCCTCGCAGGTCCGGGCGGCAGCTCACGGTCATCCCGCGTACGGCGCGGTCGTGTCGAGGTGGGGCGTGATCTCCACCGAGTAGACGAGTGGCGGTGTGAGGGAGGCGATCGTGCGGTCGACCACCACGACGTCCGGGCTGAAGCCTCCGATGGATGCGGTGATCTCCACCTCAGCACCGGCCCCCGATGGTGCGGATCACGTCTGCTGTGAGGGTCAGGGCAGAGCCTTCGCCGATGGGCTGCACCGAGGCGCCGTCGACAGCCGCCACCGGGTGCTGACGGTCACGCCGGCTCGCGGTACGTCGGCGGCTTGCAGGTGACGACCGTGCCGGGAGCGGGAAGCGGCGACATCGGCGGCAGGCTCATCGTCGCGAAGGGGGTGGAGCGGGTCGGGCCGCCTGGTGCGGAGACCGCGGCCATGGACGTCGACGTCCCCGCCGCGGAGCTCGCGTCGACGAGGCAGAACACCCGGGTCGCCGCGTCGGCCGGTGTGAGCGTATAGCGATCGCCGGTGCCGAGAGCTCTGAGCCGCCCGGGCGCAAGCCGGTCCACCGGTACGCGCACCGGTGAGGTTGGCCGTCCACGTGCCCGGGGTGCAGGTCAGCGTCGACCCGACCGCCACCGCGCCGGAGATCGTCGGCGCAGTGAGCAGCTGGGGAAGAGCTCGGTTGTCCTTGCGGGCTTGCGCAGGGAGCGCGGCCGCTGCCCCGCGCAGCCAGGTCAGGTGGGCGGCGACGGCGGTGAAGACGCTCGGCTTCGCGGACCGGCAGCGAGCGGCTCCCCACGAGGTCACTCCGACGACGTAGGGCACGCCCTTGTCACGCACGACCAGCGGTCCACCCTCGTCGCCGGCACAGGCCCGTGAGTAGCCGTGCACGCCGGCCGCGACCGCCCCGCGGCCAGCATGTAGCTGGGCCGGAAGGCGCGGCCGAACACCCGCGTCGCGGCCTGCGTCCCTGCCGCAGGTCGCCTGCCGCAGCGGCCCGGCCGTCGCTCGCTCGTCGGTCCGGCCCCAGCCGTACACCGTCAGGGCCGCCGGCTTCGGCTCCGCCAGCCGACGCGTCACCGACGGCGGGGCCAGACGTGCGTACGACGACAACCCCAACGGCAGCAGCGGACGCAGCACTGCCAGGCATGCAGGTGCATCGCCGACCGGTAGCCCGGGTGCACGAGGACTGCCTCGACGGGGATGCTGCGGCCGTCGCCGAACCGGTCGGCACCGACCTCGACCGTGTAGAACGTGCGGTCCGAGACGCAGCGGGCCGCTGTCACGAGCAGGAGAGGTCCCAGTGCGGTCGCGGTGCACGACGCACCGGGCGGCGGGTAGCCGTCGACGCTGCTCGACAACGGCAGCACCCAGGGCACCGTGGTGGCCGGCCGATCGACGGCGCGGCCGTGGGCCACCGCGCCGGCCGGCACGGCCGGGACCGTCACCAGCCCCGCCACGACGACCGCGAGCACAACCGAACGAAGACGTCGACGCACGCCCATCATGTCATGCCGGTCCGAGCGAGACAGTGACAGATCGTGGGAAGGAGATGGACGACTTGTCAGCCGTAGGTCGCCGTATCTGGCGACGAGGGGCTGACAACTGCGGTCAGGGGACGCGGGTGTGCCAGGCGGCGAGGATGCGGGCCTCCTTGGCCGGGTCGATGCCGTTGGCCTTGACGTAGTCGCGGTCCGGCAGGGCGGGTGCTCCTGCACCGGAGCGCAGCAGCGGTTCCAACCACACCCAGGTGTCGGCGACCGTCTCGCGCAGCGGCCGGTTCCGCATCCCGGCCGCCTGGGTGCGGTCGGTGGCCGCCAGCCAGACGGCGTCGCCGTCCTGGCCGGGCGGCATCCAGAGCGGCAGCTCGGTCCACGGCTCCACGTCGTGCTCGAGCAGCAGGTCGTCGGTGACCCAGGTGAGGCGCGCGTCGCCGCCGGTCACCTCGACGCAGTGCTGCAGCAGCTCGCCGTACGTCGAGCTGGCGGGCGGCGCGGTGGCGTTGAACGTGCCCGGCGGGCCGTGCTCGCCGCAGTCGAGCAGGAACCGTGCGAGGTCGCGCGCGTCGACCAGCTGGGTCGGGACGCCGGGGTCGCCCGGCGCCAGCACCTCGCCACCGCGGTCCATCCGGATCAGCCAGGCCGGCAACCGGCCGACGTTCTCGTGCGGGCCGAGGATGAGGCCGGCCCGCGCGATGGTCGACCGGTCGCCGAACACCTCGGTGACAGCCCGCTCGCAGCCCGCCTTGAGCTTGCCGTAGTCGCCGTCGTCCGGGCCGGCGTCGGACGGGCAGTCCTGCCCGTCGAGGCCGTCCGGCGTCGGCTGCCCGGGCCAGGTGGTGGTCGCGCTGATGCTGGACACGAAGACGTAGTGCGCGCCCGACTCCGCGAGGGCGCGTACCGACTTCCCGACGACGCGGGGAACGAAGCCACACGTGTCGACGACGACGTCGAACGAGCGCCCGTCGAGCTGTCGCAGCGCGTCGTCGTCGTCGCGGTCGCCGCGCAGGGCCTCGACGCCGTCGGCGTCCGGCGCGCTCTTCCCGCGGTTGAACGTGGTGACCTGCCAGCCGCGCGCCAACGCGTCGTCGGCAGTAGCCCGGCCGAGGAACGACGTGCCGCCGATGACGAGGAGTGCAGGCATGGTCCGATCCTGGCCGACACCGCGGCGACCCGCCAGAGTCGTTCACCCAGGGCGGACAGGTACCGCCGTACGGCGGTAGTCGGCGCCGTTCGCGGTGGAAGCCGGCCGTCCCTCTCGGCAGTGTTCGAGCTGTCGGGTCGGAGGCGTCGCACGTCCCGACGGTGCGGGGGGTAGGTTCGTGAACCATGCCGCACCAGCCCGAGCCGGCCGATCGCGTCAAGCCGGCGTACGACGTCGATGAGCGCACGACGCTCGACGGGTGGCTCGAGTTCCACCGACGGACGCTGCTGTGGAAGTGCGAAGGTCTCACTGACGACCAGCTGCGCCTCCGCGCGGTCCCGCCCTCCGAGCTGTCGCTGATCGGCCTCGTCCGGCACATGGCGGAAGTGGAGCGTGGCTGGTTCGGTGACCGGTTCGGTCTGGACACGTCCGAGCTCTACTGCACCGACGACGATCCCGACGGAGACTTCGACGTCGCCGATGCGGACGTCGCGACGGACCTCGCCACCTACCGGAGGGAGATCGAGGGGATCCGGGCGGCGGCCGGAGCGTTCGACCTGGACCAGGCCGAGTCGCCGCGCGGCACGCGCTACACGCTGCGCTGGATCTACACCCACATGATCGAGGAGTACGCCCGGCACAACGGCCACGCCGACCTGCTCCGCGAAGTCATCGACGGTGCCACCGGCGACTGAGTCGGTCGGCTCGGCTCAGCGCCGTCGGCTCAGCAACCGCCAGAGGACCAGCAGGACCAGGAGTCCGGCGATGACCGGTGCGAGCCGCTTGAGCAGCGGCAGTCCCGCCGTGTCGAGCAGGTCGATGGCATCCATCGAGTCGTCGGCGGGGCCGGCCCGGTGGATCGGCGTCGCAGCCGCGGCGGGGGTCGCCTGGCGGGTCGTGCTCCCGGTCGTCGACGCGGCGACAGAGGCCGCCGCCGCAGCAGTCTGCCCGCCCGGCGGCTCGACAGCGTCGGCGTGCGTGTCGGAGGCGGACGCCGGCTCGGGGGACGGCGCGGGGACGGGCCCGGAGGCTGTGGCACCGCCTGCGAGCTCGTCGGCCAGGCAGTCGGCGAACTTGCCGAGGATCTTGTTGCCGACCTCGGCCATCACGCCCCGGCCGAACTGCGCGGGCTTGCCGGTGATGGCCAGGTCGGTGCTGACGACGACGTCGGTGGACGACCCGCCGGTGTCGGTGAGGACAGCGGTGATGGTGGCCGCGGCCGTCCCCGTGCCGCGTGCCTCCTTCGCGCTCGCCTCGATGACGGCCCGGCGGCCGGCCTGGTCCTTCTCCACGAACTTCGCCGTACCGGCGTAGGTCACCTGGATGGGGCCGACCTTGACCTTCACCCTGCCGACGATCGTCTCGCCGTCGAAGGAGTCGACGGTGGCGCCCGGCATGCAGGGCGCGATCCGTTCGACGTCGAGCAGGACGTCCCACGCCTGCGCGACCGGCACCGGTACCGAGAACTGGTGCTGGAGCTCCATCCGCTACCCCCCTGCCGCGGCCGTGACCGCCCGTCGCGTCAGCACCCGAGCCAGGTGCTGCCGGTAGTCCGCCTTGCCGTTGAGGTCCGACGACGGGCTGGTGCCCTCCGCGGCGTGCTCGGCGGCAGCCGCGATGCCGTCCGGCCCCGCACCGGCCAACGCCGCCTCGACCGCGGTCGCCCGGATCGGCGTCGAGCCCATGTTGGTGAGGCCGACCCGCGCCTCGGCGATGGAGCCGTTGTCGCGGCGGACCACGGCGGCGACGCCGACGATCGCCCAGGACTGCGCGACCCGGTGGAACTTCTCGTAGCGGTAGCCCCAGCCGGTGTGCTTCGGGATGCGCACCTCGACGAGCACCTCCTCCGGCTCCAGCGCCGTCTGCAGGTAGTCGACGAAGAACTCCGACGCCGGGACGGTACGGCGGCCGCCGGTGCCCGCGACGACGAGCTCCGCCGCCAGCGCCGCAGCCACCGCTGGCAGGTCGCCCGCCGGGTCGGCGTGCGCGAGCGCGCCACCGAAGGTGCCGCGGTGCCGGACCGCCGGGTCGGCGACCGTCGCGGTCGCCTGGGCGATCAGCCCCGCGTGCTCCCGGACCAGCGGGTCGTGCAGCACGTCGTCGTGCGTGGTCATGGCGCCGATGACGATGTGGTCGCCGTCGTCGCGGACGCCGCGCATCTCCTCGACCCGGCCGACGTCGACGACGACCTCCGGGTAGGAGAGCCGGAGCCGGAGCAGCGGGATGAGCGACTGACCGCCGGCCATGACCTTGGCGTCGTCGCCGTGCTCGGAGAGTGCGGCCACCGCCTCGTCGACCGAGCCGGCGCGGACGTAGTCGAACTGCGCGGGGATCACGCCGACTCACCGCCCGCCGTACTCTCGGTGGACGCGCCGCCGTAGGCGACCGTGCCCGCGGCCGCGCGGTCACCGCCGTCCCCTGCACCGCCGGCCTTGGCATCCTGGATGGCGCGCCAGACCCGCTCCGGGGTGCACGCCATCCGCACGTCGTCGACGCCCATCGGTCGCAGAGCGTCGACGATCGCGTTGACGACCGCCGGGGTGGACGCGATGGTGCCGGCCTCGCCGACGCCCTTGACGCCCAGCGGGTGCGTGGTGCTCGGCGTCTCGGTGCGGTCGGTCTCGAAGCTCGGCAGGTCCGGTGCGGCCGGCACGAGGTAGTCGACCAGGCTGCCGGTCACGAGGTTGCCGTCGTCGTCGTACACGGCCTCCTCGTAGAGCGCCTGCGCGATGCCCTGCGCGATGCCGCCGTGCACCTGCCCCTCGACGATCATCGGGTTGATCACCTTGCCGATGTCGTCGACGCAGACGTACCGACGGATCTTCGTCATGCCGGTCTCGGTGTCGACCTCGACCGCGCAGAGGTGGGTGCCGTGCGGGAAGGAGAACGTCTGCGGGTCGATGGTCGCGACGCCCTGCAGGGTCGGCTCGGCGCCGTCGGGCAGGTCGTGCGAGCTGAACGCCTCGAACGCGACCTCCTGGATCGTCTTGGACGAGCCCGGTGAGCCCTTGACGCCGAACGCGCCGTCCTTGAACTCGAGGTCCGCGGCGTCGGCCTCGAGCATGTGCGCCGCGATGACCTTGGCCTTCTCTATGACCTTCTCCGAGGCGGCGACCAGTGCGAGGCCGCCGACCGCGAGCGAGCGCGAGCCGTAGGTGTCCATGCCGTACGGCGCGGACATCGTGTCGCCGTAGATGACCGACACGTCGTCGGGGTCGACCCCCAGCTGGTCGGCGACGATCTGGCTCCACGCCGTGACGTGGCCCTGGCCGTGCGGCGACGTGCCGGTGACGACCTCGACCGTGCCGGTGGGAAGGATGCGGATGGTCGCGTGCTCCCAGCCACCGGCGACGTACTTCAGCGCCGAAAGGATCTTGGACGGTGCCAGCCCGCACATCTCGGTGAACGTCGAGATGCCGATGCCGAGCTGGACCGGGTCGTTGGCCTCGCGGCGCTTGGCCTGCTCGGCGCGCAGGCCGTCGTAGTCGAACGTCGCGACGGCCTTGTCGGTCGCGGCCTCGTAGTTGCCGCTGTCGTAGGTCATCCCCGAGATCGTGTCGTAGGGGAACTCCTCGTGCGTGATCCAGTTCTTCTTGCGCAGCTCGAGCGGGTCGACGCCGAGCTCGGCGGCCAGGTCGTCCATCAGCCGCTCGATGGCGTACGTCGCCTCCGGCCGGCCGGCACCGCGGTAGGCGTCGGTCGGCGTGGTGGTGGTGAAGACGCCGGTGCAGGTGAAGTCGTAGGCCTCCATCTTGTAGATGGAGTGGTACATCCACGCGCCGAGCAGCGGGATGCCCGGCGTGATGATCATCATGTACGCGCCCATGTTCGCGATCAGGTCCACGCGCATCCCGAGGATGGTGCCGTCGTTCATCACGGCGAGCTCGACCTCTTGGAGCTGGTCGCGGCCGTGGTGGGTGGCCTGGGCGTTCTCCGAGCGGGTCTCGACCCACTTGACCGGCCGGCCGAGCTCCAGCGCGACGACTGCGGCGATGGTCTCCTCGCGGTAGTACTGCAGCTTCGAGCCGAAGCCGCCCCCGACGTCGGGCGCCACGACGCGCAGCTTGTGCTCCGGGATGCCGGCGGTGAGCGACAGCAGCACCCGGACGATGTGCGGGATCTGTGTCGACGACCACAGGGTGAGCTCGCCGTCGGGACCGGTGGGTGCGGCGACGACGGCCCGCGGCTCCATCGCCATCGGGATCAGTCGCTGGTTGACGTAGTGCCGGGTGAAGACGCGGTCGGCCTTGGCCTTCGCCGCCTCGTAGTCGCCGCCACCGAGCTTCCAGGTGTACGACGAGTTGGTGCCGAGGTCGGTGTGCACCAGGTCGGCGCCGTCGGCCATCGCGGCCCGCATGTCGAGCACGGGCGGCAGCGGCTCGTAGTCGACGACGATCGCCTCCAGGGCGTCCGCCGCGGTGTACCGGTCCGATGCCACGACGACGGCGACGCACTCGCCGACGAAGCGCACCTCGTCGGTGGCCAGTGGCGGGAACGTCGGGATCTTGATGTCGTCGGTGACCGGCCAGACGCATGGCTGCGAGCCGAGCTTGTCGCCGAGCTCCTTCGCGGAGAACGCGGCGAGGACACCGGGCCGCTCGAGCGCCGGCGAGACGTCGATGTTCGTGATCCGCGCGTGCGCCATCGGGCTGCGCAGGATCGCCATGTACTGGAGACCGGGCAGCTGGATGTTGTCGGTCCAGGTGGTCCGGCCGGTCACGAGCCGGGCGTCCTCCTTGCGCCGCAGCGAGGTGCCGACCGACGCCTGACGGCCTTCCGCCTGCGTCGCGGTCACTTCACACCTCCGTGGGCCGCTGCGTGCTGCACCGACTTCACGATGTTGTGGTAGCCGGTGCACCGGCAGAGGTTGCCCTCGAGACCGTCGCGGATCTCGTCCTCGCTCGGGTCGGGGTTCTCCGTGAGCAGGTCGACCGCGGCCATGATCATGCCAGGCGTGCAGTACCCGCACTGGAGCCCGTGGCACTCCTTGAACGACTTCTGGACCTGGTGCCACTCGCCGTTCGCCAGGCCCTCGATCGTGGTGATCTCGGCACCGTCGGCCTGGACGGCGAGCACGCTGCACGACTTCACGGTCCGGCCGTCCAGCTGCACGGTGCACGCGCCGCAGTTGCTGGTGTCGCACCCGACGGGCGTACCCACCTTGCCGGCTCGTTCTCGCAGGTAGTGGACGAGGAGCAGCCGAGGTTCGACCTCGTCCTCGCGCTGCTGGCCGTCGACGGACAGGGCGATGCGGACCATGCGAGCTCCTTTGCTCGACGCTGAGCAGGGGGAACGAGAGCCGATGTTGCGCCAGCCTTCCACCTGTCGGGCCTCGGCGGAAGAGGGCTCCCGTGGCAGGGTGACGGGGTGCCCACCGACCACCTCGCCCGTCGACTCGACGGGCTCGGGACGACCGTCTTCGCCGAGATGTCCGCGCTCGCCCTGGAGACCGGAGCCGTCAACCTCGGTCAGGGCTTCCCCGACACCGACGGCCCGCCCGAGGTCGCCGAGGCGGCCGTCGCCGCGATCCGGGAGGGGATCAACCAGTACCCGCCCGGCCCGGGCATCCCGGACCTGCGGCAGGCCGTCGTCGAGCACCAGAAACGGTTCTACGGGCTCGACGTCGACCCGGCGACCGAGGTCGTCATCACGACCGGCGCGACCGAGGCGGTCGCTGCGGCCCTGCTCGGGCTGGTCGACCCCGGCGACGAGGTCGTCGCGCTGGAGCCGTTCTACGACTCGTACACCGCGTGCATCCAGATGGCCGGCGGCGTCCGGGTCCCCGTGACGCTCCGTGCGCCGGACTTCCGGCTCGACGTCGAGCGGCTCCGGGCGGCGGTCACCCCGCGCACCCGCCTGATCCTGCTCAACACACCGCACAACCCCACGGGCGCCGTGCTCACCCGCGACGAGCTGTCGGCGGTCGCCGAGCTCGCTGTCGAGCGCGACCTGACCGTCGTCACCGACGAGGTCTACGAGCACATGACCTACGACGTCCCGCACCTGCCGCTCGCGACGTTCCCCGGCATGGCCGGGCGCACCCTCACGATCAGCTCGGCCGGCAAGACGTTCTCGTTCACCGGGTGGAAGGTGGGCTGGGCCACCGGCCCGCGCCATCTGGTGCGCGCCGTGCTGATGGCCAAGCAGTTCCTCACGTTCGTGTCCGGGGCGCCGTTCCAGCCCGCGATCGCCGCGGGCCTGCGGCTGCCGGACGCGTTCTTCGACGCCGTACGCGACGACCTGCGCCGCAAGCGCGACCTGGTGTGCGCCGGGCTGCGCGACGCAGGGTTCGAGGTGTTCGAGCCGCAGGGCACCTACTTCGTGACAGCCGACGTGCGGCCGTTGGGTTTCACCGACGGCCTCCAGCTGTGCCGCGAGCTGCCGCACCGGGTCGGCGTCGTCGCCATCCCGCACCAGGTGTTCTACGACGACGTCGAGGCCGGCCGGCCGCTCGTACGGTTCGCGTTCTGCAAGCGCGACGAGATCCTCGTCGAGGCGATGACCCGCCTCCAGTCGCTGCGGTCGCGCGCATGAACCCACGGCGCGGGACCGACATGCTCGGCGCCTGGTTGCTCGTCGTGCTGGGCGTGGCCCTGCTCGTCGTCGGAACCATCGGCCTGGTGGGGGCGCTCGTCCGCGGCGACTGGACGGAGGCACTCGTCACGGCCGTCCTGCTCACGGTGATCGTCTTCGGGGTGAGCCGCGGTGTCGGTCAGCTCCGTCACGTCCGCCCGACCTACCGCGACCCCGACGACCACTAGGCGGTCTCGCGCTTGCCGCGCAGCGAGCGGGTCCGCCGGGTGGCGGCGGCCAGCACCCGGAACGGCACCCGGCGCGCGACCGACACGAGGGTCTTGTACTGCAGGCCGGGCACGCACACCACGTGGCCGCGGTCCAGCGCGACGAACGTGTCGGAGACCACGTCGTCTGCGTCCAACCAGAGCCAGTCCGGCGTCCGTCGCATGTCGACACCGGCTCGCTCGTGGAACTCGGTGTGCGTGAAGCCGGGGCAGAGGGCCAGCACCTGGACGCCGGTGCCGGCGACGTCACCGGCCAGTCCCTGGGTGAAGCTCGTGACCCAGGCCTTGGCGGCGCCGTAGGTGCCCTGCGGCACGAAGCCGGCGACCGACGAGACGTTGATGACGACCCCGTGCCGGCGTTCGAGCATCCCCGGCAGCGCGGCCCGGGTGAGCCGCAGGACCGCGCGGACCAGGACACGGAGCATCCGCTCCTCGTCCTCGATGTCACCGGTGACGAAGCGCCGGTTGATCGAGAACCCGGCGTTGTTGACCAGCAGGTCCACCGGCCGGTCGAGGTCGCACAGCCGGGACTCGACCGTGCGGCAGCCCGCGTCGTCGGCCAGGTCCGCGGGCAGCACCTCGACCTGCACGCCGTACGCCGTCCGCAGCTCGCCCGCGAGCGCCTCGAGCCGCTCGGCGTCCCGCGACACCAGGACGAGGTCGTAGCGGTCGGCGGCCAGGCGCCGGACGAACGCGTTGCCGATGCCGGCGGTGGCGCCGGTGACGAGGGCGGTGGACATCGCTCCACCCTTCCAGGGGCCGGACGCGGCACGACCCGGTGGGGTCGAGCCCACCGGGTCGTGCCGCGAGTCCTGCCGGGTCAGACGGCGGCGAGCTCGCGCTCTCGCTCGGCCTCGGCCTGTGCGGCCTCCTCGCGCCGGTCGCGGCGCAGCCCCTGGAGGGCCAGGCCGAGGGCGAGAGCCCAGACCGTGAAGGCCACGGCGTACAGCTCGGGGCGGATCGAGTTGGACACCTCGAACGCGTTGAACAGGGTGCGCAGGTTGGTGACGACGATGAGGCCGCCGACCGAGGCCCCGAGCAGGCGGGTCGGCACGTGCCGGACGAGGTACGCGGCGATCGGGGCGGCGACCAGACCGCCGGCGAGCAGCGCGCCCACGGCCGACCACGGGATGTCCTCGCTGCCGATGCCGATGAAGAAGCCGATGCTGGCCGCGACCGCGACCAGGAACTCGCTGGTGTCGACGGTGCCGATCACCTTGCGCGGCGTCATCTTGCCGGAGCTGATGAGCGTCGGGGTCGCGACCGGACCCCAGCCGCCGCCGCCGGTCGCGTCGATGAAGCCCGCGAACAGGCCGAGCGGCGCGAGGAAGCGCTTGCGCGGCGGGACGTCGGTCTTCTGCACCGGCAGCCGGGTGGAGAAGCGGAGCAGCAGGTAGAGGCCGAGGGCGAGCAGGATGCCGGCCATCCACGGGGCAGCGTCCTCGGTGGAGAGCTTCGAGAGGAACGTCGCGCCGGCGAAGGCGCCGACGGCGCCGGGGATTCCGATGCGCCGGACGACCTGCCAGTTGACGTTTCCGAAGCGCCAGTGCGAGACGCCGGACGCCAGCGTGGTGCCGATCTCGGCCAGGTGGACGGACGCCGAGGCGATCGCCGGCGAGTAGCCGGCGGTCAGCAGCAGCGTGGTGGACGTGACGCCGTAGGCCATGCCCAGCGTCCCGTCGACGAGCTGAGCACCCAGCCCGACGATCGCGATCGTGACGACCGACTTCATTGCTTCTCCCTGTTGTCGATGTTTCCTATAGAGAAGATTGACACATGGAGTACTCCGCCGGCCAGCGGATCACGCTCCGACTGCTCGCCAGGTGAGACGACTCACACCTGCCCTGTGGACCGTAGGACGGGTGTTCACGGAGAGGCAGTAGCGCTGGGACTGCCTCCCGAACCCGCCGTTCACCGGCAGGTCAGAGCGGCCAGGACAGTGGCGCTGTCGAGTGCCTGGTCCCCGCCGTCGGCCCCTGACCCGCCGAACAAGATCGTTTGCGACCTCAGTCCCCGACACGCCGACGCACCACGGCGTGTCGCGGGAGCCAAGTCGCAAACGATCTTCCGTGGGGCGATGGCGGGCCCTCAGGGGACGGCGACCGGCCGGCACCCACCTCCCCTGTCCTGGCCGCTCTGACCGCGCCCATGACGGCGGGGAGGGCTCGCGGCGGCGGGCCGCTGACCCGCCCTTCCGCTCCGACCGTGGACAACCGCTGCCAACCGTGGTGAATTCACCGCGGTTGCCGGCAAAATGGATCACGGTCCCGTGATCATTTGCGTCCTGAGCGGGGTGGGTGGACGGTCAGGCGGCGGGGGTGACTCGGGTGACGGCGAGGGTTCCGTGACCGGGCGTGCCGGCGTCGGTGCGGTCTCTGTCCCCGTCCGCGACCAGGTCGACGAGCACGGTGTCGCCGTCGCGGATCTCGCCGGCGAGCAGGGCTCGGGCCAACGGGTCGCCGATCGCCGACTGCACCAGGCGGCGCAGCGGGCGGGCGCCGTAGACCGGGTCGAAGCCCGTGCGGGCCAGCCAGTCGCGGGCGGCCGGCGTGACGTCGAGCTCGAGGCGGCGGTCGGCCAGCCGGCGGCGCAGCAGGTCGACCTGCAGGTCGACGATCCGGGACAGCTCGTCCTGGCCGAGCGCGTCGAAGACGACGATCTCGTCCAGCCGGTTGAGGAACTCCGGCTTGAACGCCGTGCGCACCGCTGCGAGCACCGCCTCGCGACGCGAGTCCGGCGACATGGTCGGATCGACGATGAACGTCGAGCCGAGGTTGGACGTCAGCACGACGATCGCGTTGCGGAAGTCGACCGTGCGGCCCTGCCCGTCAGTGAGCCGGCCGTCGTCGAGCACCTGCAGCAGGACGTCGAACACCTCCGGGTGCGCCTTCTCGACCTCGTCGAGCAGCACGACCGTGTACGGCCGGCGGCGGACCGCCTCGGTCAGCTGGCCGCCCTCCTCGTAGCCGACGTAGCCGGGGGGTGCACCGACCAGCCGGGCGACCGAGTGCTTCTCGCCGTACTCGCTCATGTCGATGCGGACCATCGCCCGCTCGTCGTCGAAGAGGAAGTCGGCCAGTGCCTTGGCCAGCTCGGTCTTGCCGACTCCGGTGGGCCCGAGGAACAGGAACGAGCCGGTCGGCCGGTCCGGGTCGGAGATCCCCGCGCGGGCCCGGCGGACGGCGTCGGACACCGCACGGACCGCCTCGGTCTGGCCGACCAGCCGGCGGCCGAGCTCGTCCTCCATCCGCAGCAGCTTCGCGGTCTCGCCCTCGAGCAGCCGGCCGGCGGGGATGCCCGTCCAGGCGGCCACGACCTCGGCGACGTCGTCGGGGCCGACCTCCTCCTTGACCATCGCGTCGCGGGTCTCGGCGCTCGCACGGGCGTCGGCCAGCTCCTTCTCGAGCTGCGGGATCTCGGCGTAGAGCAGCCGGGACGCGGTGGCCAGGTCGCCGTCGCGCTGGGCGCGGTCGGCCTGGCCACGCAGGTCGTCGAGCCGGGCCATCAGCTCGCCGACCAGGTCGAGCCCGGTCTTCTCCTGCTCCCAGCGGGCGTTGAGTGCGTTCAGCTCTTCCTGCCTGTCGGCGAGGTCGGCGCGCAACCGTTCCAGCCGCTGGCGGGACGCCTCGTCCGTCTCCTGCTCGAGAGCGAGCTCCTCCATGTGCAGCCTGTCCACCTGGCGCTGCAGCACATCGATCTCGACCGGCCGCGAGTCGATCTCCATCCGCAGCCTCGACGCGGCCTCGTCGACCAGGTCGATCGCCTTGTCCGGCAGGAACCGTGACGTGATGTAGCGGTCGGACAGCGTCGCGGCGGCCACCAGCGCGGCGTCGGTGATGTCGACCTTGTGGTGCGCCTGGTAGCGGTCCTTGAGGCCACGCAGGATCGCGATGGTGTCCTCGACCGAGGGCTCGCCGACCAGCACCGGCTGGAACCGCCGCTCCAGCGCGGGGTCCTTCTCGACGTGCTCGCGGAACTCGTCCAGGGTCGTGGCGCCGACCATCCGCAGCTCGCCGCGGGCCAGCATCGGCTTGAGCATGTTGGACGCGTCCATCGCGCCCTCGCCGGTGGCGCCGGCGCCGACGACGGTGTGCATCTCGTCGATGAAGGTGACGACCCTGCCGTCGCTGCCCTTGATCTCGTCGAGGACGGCACGCAGCCGCTCCTCGAACTCACCGCGGTACTTCGCGCCGGCCACCATCGCCCCGAGGTCGAGCGCGATCAGCGTCTTGCCACGCAGCGAGTCGGGCACGTCGCCGGCCACGATGCGCTGCGCGAGCCCCTCGACCACAGCCGTCTTGCCGACACCCGGCTCGCCGATCAGGACCGGGTTGTTCTTGGTACGCCGGGACAGCACCTGCACGACGCGGCGGATCTCCGCGTCACGGCCGATCACCGGGTCGAGCTGGCCCTCGCGGGCCCGGGCGGTGAGGTCGACGCCGTACTGCTCGAGCGCCTGGAAGGTCTGCTCCGGGTCGGCGGAGGTGACCTTCGCGCCGGCGCGGACGCGGTCGACCGCCTCGGTGAGCGCGGTCAGGCCGGCGCCGCGCCCGACGAGCACGTCGGCGGCCCGGGCACCGCTGGTGGCCAGGCCGAGCAGCAGCAGCTCCGTGGAGACATGGCTGTCGCCCCGGGAGGAGGCCAGGTCGATCGCGGTCGCGGCGACGCGCTGCAGCGCCGGCGACGGGCTGGGCGTCGACACCGACGAGCCGGTTGCCCGGGGCAGGTCGGCCACCGCCTTCTCGGCGTCCTCGCGCACGGCGGCCCGATCGGTGCCGACCGCGGCGAGGACCTGGCCCGCGATGCCGTTGTCGTCCTGCAGGAGAGCCCAGAGGAGGTGCTCGGGCTCGACGGCGGGGTTGCCGTCGCGCAGCGCGCG
Organism: uncultured Actinomycetota bacterium; assembly: GCA_963746175.1. GTDB lineage: Bacteria > Actinomycetota > Actinomycetes > JACCUZ01 > JACCUZ01 > CAVVAH01. Next base: position 846,847 of record CAVVAH010000004.1, read on the forward strand.
ACGTGAGGCGGCGGCGAAGGCCTCCTGGCTCTTCGTCGTCAGCTGGGTGGCGTCCATGCGTCCTTCTCGGTTCTGTCGGAACAGCAGTCGGTGGAATGCGGGTCGTCAGCGTCCCTGCGGACGCCAGACGACGAGGGACGTGCTGCGCACGTCGGTGCCGGCTCGGCGAAAGGAGTCCAGCTCCGCCTCCAGCTCGTGGATGCGGGACCGGAGCGCGGTGACCTGGTTCTCCAGCTCGAGGACCTGCCGGACGCCCTCGAGCCCGAGGCCGAGGCCGGACAGCCGGACCACCTCGCGGAGCACGGCGATGTCGTGCCGGGAGTAGCGGCGGCCACCGCCCGGGGTGCGGGTCGGGGAGACCAGCCCCAGCCGGTCGTACTGCCGCAGGGTCTGCGCGTGCAGCCCGGTCAGCTCGGCGGCCACCGAGATGACGAACACCGGCGTGGTGTCGTCGGACTCCCAGACGCCGTCGCGACCGACCATGAAGGGCACGTCACTCACCGGCCTCGAGGAGGCCCGCGCGCGGGTCGTCACCAGCGGTCGCGGCGCGGAACGCCTCGACGGCCTCTCGAGCCTTCGCCGACAGCTTGCTGGGTACGGCGACCTCGACCGTGACGAGCAGGTCGCCGTGGCTGCCGTCCTTGCGCCGGACGCCCTTGCCCTTGACCCGGAAGGTGCGGCCGTTCGTGGTGCCGGCCGGGACCCGCAGGGTGACCGGCGAACCGCCGAGCGTCGGCACCTTGACCTCGCCGCCGAGCGCAGCCTCGGCGAACGACACCGGCACGGTGAGGGTGAGGTTGTCGCCGGACCGGCCGAACAACCGGTGCGGCGTCACGGTGACCGTGACGAACAGGTCTCCCGGCGGTCCCCCGCGCTCCCCCGGACCGCCCTTGCCCTTGAGCCGGATCCGTTGACCGTCCTTGACGCCGGCCGGGATCCGGACCGTGATGCTGCGGGTGCCCATCGCCCGGCCGCTGCCGCGGCAGTCGGGGCACGGGTCGTCGACGACCAGGCCCCGGCCGTGGCACTCGGGGCACGGCTCGGCGAACGCGAACCCGCCGGCGTTGCGGCTGGTCTGGCCCGAGCCGTGGCAGGTCGGGCAGGTGTGCGGCATGGCGCCGCCGCGACCGCCCGTGCCGTGGCAGGACGGGCACGGCTGCTCGCTGGTCAGCCGCAGCGGGACGGTGACACCTTGCACGGCCTCGTCGAACGGCAGGGTCACCGTCGACTCGACGTCTGCGCCGCGGCGGGCCTGGGTGCGGGCCCCGCCGCCGGTGCGCTGGCCGAAGAGCCCGCCCAGGACGTCGCCGAGACCGCCGCCGCCCGGTGCGCCGCCGAACAGGTCGCTGAAGTCGAACTGCGCGCCGCCGGCACCGCCGGCACCGCTGGGCGGCCGGAACCGCCCGGCGCCGCCGGGTCCGAGCAACGTGCGCGTCTCGTCGTACTCCTTGCGGCGCTCGGTGTCGGAGAGCACGGAGTAGGCCTCCGAGACCTCCTTGAACCGGTCCTCCGCCGTGCTGTCGCCAGCCGCGGCCTTGTCCGGGTGGTTCTCCCGGGCGAGCTTGCGGTAGGCCTTCTTGATGTCGGCGGCCGACGCGTCCTTGGGGACGCCGAGAGCGGCGTAGTAGTCCTTCTCGAGGTAGTCGCGCTGACTCATTCGGGGCCCCCGCGGGGACGCGAGCGCAGCGAGCGTCGTCGTGGGGTAGAGCTCATGGCGTCCCCCTCTCGTGGGTCGTGATCGTCGAAACTTCTACTCGGGGTCGGCGACGGCGACCCGTGCCGGACGGACGACGCGGTCGCCGATCCGGTAGCCGGGCTGGAAGACCTCGACCGCGGTGGTCTCGGTGACGTCCGGCGACGTCATGTGCGTCAGGGCCTCGTGCACGGTCGGGTCGAACGGGTCGCCGGCCGCACCGAAGCGTTCGAGACCGAGCTTCTCGACAGTCGCCTCGAGGGCCTCGCCGACGGACTTGAAGCCACCCTCGAGCTCGCCGTGGTCGCGGGCCCGGCCGATGTCGTCGAGGATCGGCAGCAGGTTGGTGAGCACGTTGGCCACCGCGGTGTCGCGGATGACGTCGCGGTCCCGGTCGACCCGGCGCCGGTAGTTGGCGTACTCGGCCTGCAGCCGCTGGAGGTCGGCGGTGCGCTCGGCGACCTGCTTCGTCAGCTCGTCGACCACGTCGGCACCGAGGCCGTCGGCCGGCGAGTCCGGCACGTCCGACCCCGCGGCCGCGGGGGCCGGCTGGCTGGCGGCCGGCTCCCGCACCTCACCTGTGGTCGGGTCGATGCGGCGCTTGTCGCGCACGACCGGACCCTGGTGCTCCTCCGCCGGATCCCGCTCGTCGCGGTGCTCGCCGGGGCGATCGGTCACTTGGACTCGCCCTCAGGGGTCTCGTCGACGATCTCGGCGTCCACGACGTCGTCGTCGGCAGAGTCGCCCGAGGCGGCGCCCGCGTCGGCTCCGGGTGCGCCGGCGCCGGCGGCCTGCTGCTCGGCGTACATCGCGGCGCCGAGCTTCTGGCTGATGGTCGCCACCTTGTCGGTCGCGTCCTTGATGGCCTGGATCGAGCCCTCGTCGGTGCCCTCGAGCGCCTTCTTCAGCTCGGCCACGGCCTCCTCGACCTCGGCCTTGGTCGCCGCAGCGTCGCCCTCGGCGAACTTGTCGGCGTTGTCGGCCAGGAACTTCTCGGTCTGGTAGACGAGCTGGTCGCCGGTGTTGCGGACCTCGGCCTCCTCGCGGCGGCGCTTGTCCTCCTCGGCGTGTGCCTCGGCGTCCTTCATCATCCGCTCGATGTCGTCCTTGGGCAGTGCCGAGCCGCCGGTGATCGTCATCGACTGCTCCTTGCCGGTGCCGAGGTCCTTGGCGTTGACGTGCACGATGCCGTTGGCGTCGATGTCGAAGCCGACCTCGATCTGCGGCACGCCGCGCGGTGCCGGCGGCAGGCCGGTGAGCTCGAACATCCCGAGCTTCTTGTTGTACGACGCCATCTCCCGCTCGCCCTGGTAGACCTGGATCTGCACCGAGGGCTGGTTGTCGTCGGCCGTGGTGAAGATCTCCGAGCGCTTGGTCGGGATCGTGGTGTTGCGCTCGATGAGCCTGGTCATCACGCCGCCCTTGGTCTCGATGCCGAGGGACAGCGGGGTGACGTCGAGCAGCAGGACGTCCTTGACCTCGCCCTTGAGGACACCCGCCTGCAGGCTGGCGCCGATGGCGACGACCTCGTCCGGGTTGACGCCCTTGTTGGGCTCCTTGCCGCCGGTCAGCTCCTTGACGAGCTCGACGACGGCGGGCATCCGGGTCGAGCCGCCGACGAGGACGACGTGGTCGATCGCGGAGACGGCCATGCCGCCGTCACGCAGCACCGACTGGAACGGCTCGCGGGTGCGGTCGAGCAGGTCGGCCGTCAGCTGCTGGAACTGCGACCGGGTGAGCTTCTCGTCGAGGTGCAGCGGGCCGGCGTCGGAGGCCGTGATGTACGGCAGGTTGATCGTCGTCTCCTGCGAGGAGGACAGCTCGATCTTCGCCTTCTCGGCCGCCTCGCGCAGTCGCTGCAGCGCCATCTTGTCCTTGGACAGGTCGACGCCGTGGCCGTTCTGGAACGCCTTCACCAGGTGGTCGACGACCCGCTGGTCCCAGTCGTCGCCGCCGAGGTGGTTGTCGCCGGAGGTCGCCTTGACCTCGACGACGCCCTCACCGATCTCGAGCAGTGACACGTCGAACGTGCCGCCGCCGAGGTCGAAGACGAGGATGGTCTGGTCCTTCTCGCCCTTGTCGAGGCCGTAGGCCAGGGCGGCCGCGGTCGGCTCGTTGACGATGCGCAGGACGTTGAGGCCCGCGATCTCGCCGGCCTCCTTGGTGGCCTGGCGCTGGGCGTCCTCGAAGTACGCCGGGACGGTGATCACGGCGTCGGTGATGGTCTCGCCGAGGTAGGACTCGGCGTCGCGCTTGAGCTTCATCAGCACCCGCGCGGAGATCTCCTGGGCGGTGTACTTCTTGCCGTCGATGTCGACGGACCAGCTCTCGCCCATGTGCCGCTTCACGGACCGGATGGTCCGGTCGACGTTGGTGACGGCCTGGCGCTTGGCGACCTCGCCGACCAGCACCTCGCCGTTCTTGGCGAACGCGACGACGGACGGGGTGGTCCGGGAGCCCTCGGCGTTCGCGATGACGGTGGGCTCGCCACCCTCCAGGACGGAGACGACGGAGTTGGTCGTCCCCAGGTCGATGCCGACCGCACGTGCCATGGTCTTGTGTTCCTTCGCTGTGGGGCTACGGGGGAAAGGGTCAGCCTTGAGCCGACCCGACTCATATCTTCCCTGACATGATCCGAACATGCAAGAAAGTTGAGTGTGATCTGCTCAACTCTCCCGCCCAGCGAGCGAGCTCCCGCCTCGGGACCCCCCAACCCGCCCGCGCCTGAGGCGTACGTCTCGCCTCCGTCAGAGCAGCCAGGACCAGGCGACCCTCGCCTGCCCACCTCCCGCCGTCGGCCACCTGGCCCCGCCGATTTCCATGATCCACAGGGGATCTGTTGGACATGTTCCAGCGGATCTGCTGTGGATCATGAAACGGCGGGGGTGCGTGGGCGACGGCGGGGACGGGTGACCAGAGCTCCCCCGTCCTGGCGCTCTGACCCGGCCCGGACGGCGGGTCCGTGATCCACAGCGGATCTGCTGGAAGTTCTCCAACGGATCCGCTGTGGATCACCGGAACCCACGGGGTGAGCTGTCAGCGGGGGTCGAGGTGGAGGACCGTGCTGAGGCCGACGTCGAGGCCGGCGCGGGGGCGGCCGGCGACGCGGACCCGGAGATCGGTGGGCCGCGGACCCGGCAGCCGCCAGGACATCGTCCAGCGGCCGTCGCGCAGGGCGGCGTGGGCGACCGTGGTCCAGCCCCCGTCGGCGGTGTGCCGCTGGAGCTGGACGGTCCCGTCGCGGGCCGGTCGCACGGTCCCGGTGAGCGCGAGCGCCTGGCCGGCGCGCGGCGAGCCGGCGGCCGTGGCGGTCACCCGCTGCCGTACGGCGAGGTCGTGCCGCGGCCCGCGGATGCCGACCTCGGTCGTGGTGCCCTGGTAGAGCACGAACCACCGCGCGCTGCGCCGCGCGTCCCAGACGAAGGTGAAGCTGCCGTCGGCGCTGGTCGTGGCCGAGCCCGCCACGTCGTAGCCCGAGGTGCCCGCGTCGCGGCGGGCGAGGAAGACGCGGCGCCTGGCCAGCCCGGTGCCGACCGGGTTGACCAGCCGTCCCGAGACGACCACCCGGCTGGACCACGGGACCGACGACGGGGCGTGCAGCGTCACGGCGCTGCCCGTCAGGCGACGGATCACCGACGGCGAGGTCCCGTCGGGGCTGACGGCGAACACCCGGAAGGTGTAGTCGACGCCCTGCGACAGCCCGGTGACGACCCACCCGTCGGAGGACGGGTCGACCGTGGCGAGGTCGTCGTTGCCGGCGCGCGGCGGCGAGATCGCGATGGCGTACGACGTGAGCGGGGCCGAGCCGACGCCGGCCGGAGGCCCCCACGACAGCAGCGCCTCGCTGGGCCCGCCGCGGGCCACGACCCGGCGCGGCTCGCTCGGCCCGAGGCCCCGGTCGAGCCCGGTGGCGTCGACGGCCTGCGAGACGGTCGCGCACTCGGCCGGGCTGAACGCCAGGTTGCTGCAGGACTGCGTCAGCGCGAGCGAGAGGTCCTGGAAGTCGGAGCCCGGCGTGAGCATCTGCAGGGTGGCCCAGTAGAGCATCGCGGCGCGGGCCGCGCCGATGCCGGCGAACGCGTGCCCGGCGAACGCGCCGCCCGGCTCGCCCGCGGTGCCGTCGGTGATGAGGTACGCCGTCTTGTTGGGCACGCCGCTGTTGGTGTGCACGGCCCCGTTGTCGTCGTAGTCCAGCGCGAGGTCGTACAGGGTGCTGGTGGTGGTGTCCGGCTGGTCGTAGCGCGGCGGGTCGGCCATGTCGCGGGTGACCCCGCCGTGGTCGGTCGGCAGGTCCTCACCGAGCCGCCACCGCACCTCGGGGCTGTCGTTGCCGACGCCGTCGCCCTGGTCGGTGAGCTCGCCGAGCACGTCGGACATCGACTCGTTGATGGCACCGGACTGGTACCAGTAGACGAGGCCGGCGGTGGCCTGCGTGACGCCGTGGGTCAGCTCGTGCGCGACGACGTCGTCGGCCGCGGTGTACCCCGCGCCGTAGACCATCTGGTCGCCGCTCCAGAACGCGTTGTCCAGCGGGCACTCGCCGGGCGGGCAGTAGTTCGTCGTGGAGCGCAGCTTGCGGCCGTCGCCCAGGTCGGAGCCGATCAGTGCGGTGAGGTCGACGCCGAGGGTGCCGGCGTACCAGGCGGCCGTCGTGCCGGTGAGGTCGTACGCCTGGTCGGCGTCGGCGACGCCGACGGCGGGGCCGCCCTCGACGCGGTCGTACGCCCCGGGCTTGCACCGGTAGGTCCGGGTCCGCAGGTCGTCGCAGACCACCCGGTCGAGGGACGCGACCTCGGGCAGCCGCAGGGCGACCCGTCCGGTCCGGGCGTCGACGAGCACGAGGTCCGCGACGTCGTGGCGCGTCGCCGACCGGACCGGCACCCGCCACACCGGCCGCAGGCCGGGCGTCGCGCGCGGGTCGACCAGCGCGCGGTCGAGCAGCCACCGGGTCGGCCGTTCGGTGCCCAACGACCCGGCGTCGAGGTGGTGCCGGGCCGCGGTCGTCCGGCGGGCCGTGCGGGCCGCCAGCGACGCGGCGACGTCGTACGCCGTGAGGTGGGCGCCGGGCGCGGAGCGGGTGGACGCCGTCTCGCCGGACACCGAGAGCAGGCCGCCGCGGGCGTCGAGCACCGCGACGAGCTGGCCGGCGAAGACCGGGAACCCGGCGCGGGTCTGCTGGAAGCGCACCGTGTCACGGCCGGCGACCCGGCCGGTGCCGGCGAGCCGCAGGTCCCGGGCGGCGACGCCGAAGGTCGGGGCGACCCGCGAGAGGTGGGCCCGGGCCGCGGTGACGGCGGACGCGCCGGCCGCGACCCCCGTGGCGCGACGGCCGCCGGCGGCGAGCAGCCGGACGCGGCCGGTGGCGTCCCGCAGCAGCCGGGGCGCCGTCCGGCCCGTCGTCGCCGTCACGGCCCGGTCGGCGACCGGCGCGCGGCTGGCGGACGCCACCTGCGGCACGGCCACGACGGCGAGGAGGGCGGCGGCCGCCGAGGTCAGGGCAAGCGCACGCCTGGTGCGGTGCGGCACTCGGTGGCCCCTTCGATGGTGCCGGCAGGCAGGTGGACGAACCGGTACGGAAACGTCACCGGCAGCGTACGGGCAGCGACCCGGCCCGCGGGGCCGGACGCGCACGTCGAAAAGTCTCGGCGGCCACGGATCTCGGGTTGAGCGGGCCGACCCCGGGCAGGGGTCCGGGGTGGCAGCGAACCCCTCGATCGGCTGGCGCCTCCTCGGCGGCCTCTCCGCAGTCCTCGCCGGCGTCGCGGCGCGCAAGGTGCTCACCAAGGGCTGGTCCGCGACGACCGGGAACTCCCCGCCGGCGAACCCGGCCGCGCCGGGCACCCGGTGGCGGGAGGCGATCCCGTTCGCGATCGCCAGCGGCGCCGCGATGGGCCTGGCCCGGATGCTCGCGACCCGCAAGGCCGCCGGCTACTACCGGAAGTCCACCGGTCACCTCCCGCCCGGCATGGAAGAGGTCACCTGAGCGCGGACTCCGTCCTGTACGGCACGAGGACGGGTCCGGCCGACGACCGCGCGGAGCCCGGGGCCGCCTCGTAGGCTGGGCCCGTGCTCCCCGCCCTCCGCGACTCGCGCGGCAAGCCGGCCGCCCCGCTGCGGCTGCTCGCCGCGCTCGTCGTGCTCGGCATGCTGGCGATCGCCGCACCGGCCGTCGTGCCGCTGCTGCGCTGGGTGTCGGGGACGTTCTTCTAGCCGTCGTACCGACGTGCTCCGGGGTCGCCGCCAGTCCCGAAGTTACCGGTCGGTAGCATGGCGCCGCCCTACGCTGACGCTCCTCACCAGCAGGAGGTTCCGTGCGCCTCGCCCTCGGGCTGCTCATGACCGTGGCCGCCCTCGCGGTCGCCGGCCGACGCGTCCACTACCTGTCCCGGCTGATCCGCTCCGGGCAGCCGGCTCCAGGTCGACTCGACGACATCGGCACCCGCGTCAAGAGCCAGCTGCGCGAGGTCTTCGGCCAGCGCAAGCTGCTGCAGTGGAGCGTGCCGGGCGTGGCGCACTTCTTCACCTTCTGGGCGTTCGTCGTGCTGGCTGCCACGATCCTCGAGGCGTACGGCGCGCTGTTCGACCGGGACTTCGCCATCCCGGTCATCGGCCGTTGGGCCCTGCTCGGCTTCCTCGAGGACTTCTTCGCGGTCGCCGTCCTGCTGTCGCTGGCGGCGTTCACCGTGATCCGGTTCCGGCAGGCGCCGGCGCGGCGTGAGCGCCGGTCGCGGTTCTACGGCTCCCACACCGGCGCCGCCTGGCTCGTGCTCTTCATGATCTTCAACGTCATCTGGACGCTGCTGCTCTACCGCGGCGCGCAGATCAACACGGGGGTCTTCCCGTTCCAGGAGGACGGCTGGTGGGCGTTCGCGTCGCAGACCGTGGCGAAGGTGCTGCACCCGCTCGGTGACGACGCGAACGAGGTCCTGGAGACCGTTGGGATCCTGCTGCAGATCGGGGTCGTCCTCGGCTTCCTGGTGCTGGTCGTCTACTCCAAGCACCTGCACATCTTCCTCGCGCCGCTGAACGTGCTCACCAAGCGCGAGCCCAAGGCGCTGGGCCCGCTGCTGCCGATCATGGTCGACGGCAAGCCCATCGATTTCGAGAACCTCGACGAGCTGGACGAGGAGACCGTGTTCGGCCGGGGGAAGATCGAGGACTTCACCTGGAAGGGCATGCTCGACATGGCGACCTGCACCGAGTGCGGTCGCTGCCAGGACCAGTGCCCGGCGTGGAACACCGGCAAGCCGCTGTCGCCGAAGCTCGTGATCATGGACCTGCGGGACCACCTGTTCGCCAAGGGCCCGGCTCTGCTGGGCGCCGGCGGTACGGCGGTCACCGGCGTGGACGAGGCCGGTGACGAGTCCTCCCGAGCCGCCCAGTCCGACGGTCACGAGGGCGGCGGGCAGCACGGCGTACCCGAGTCCGGCTTCGGCCGGGTGCCCGGCGTCGGCCAGCCTCAGGTCGACCGACCGCTCGTGGGCACCCTCGAGCAGGGCGGCGTCATCGACCCGGACGTGCTGTGGTCGTGCACGACCTGCGGCGCGTGCGTCGAGCAGTGCCCGGTCGACATCGAGCACGTCGACCACATCGTCGACATGCGCAGGTTCCAGGTGCTGGTCGAGTCGTCGTTCCCGAGCGAGGCCGGGACGATGCTCAAGAACCTGGAGAACAAGGGCAATCCGTGGGGGATGTCGGCCAAGGCCCGCCTGGACTGGACGCAGGGGCTGCCCTTCGAGGTGCCGGTCTTCGGCCAGGACGTCGACGACCTCGCCGAGGTCGACTACCTCTACTGGGTGGGCTGCGCGGGCGCCCTCGAGGACCGCGCGAAGAAGACGACGCGCGCCTTCGCCGAGCTGCTGCACATCGCCGGCGTGAAGTTCGCGGTGCTCGGCGACAACGAGTCCTGCTCAGGTGATCCCGCGCGACGGCTGGGCAACGAGTTCGTCTTCCAGATGCTCGCCCAGCAGAACGTCGAGGTGCTCAACGAGGCCGGTGCCGACAAGACCGTGATCGTCGCGACCTGCCCGCACTGCTTCAACTCCCTGGCCCGGGAGTACCCGCAGGTCGGCGGCAGCTACGAGGTCGTGCACCACACCCAGCTGCTCGACCGGCTCGTGCAGGAGGGGCGGCTCACACCGGTCACACCGATCGACCAGCTCGTGACGTACCACGACCCGTGCTACCTCGGCCGGCACAACAAGGTCTACACGCCGCCGCGCGAGATCCTCGCGCAGGTGCCGGGCCTGCGGACCGAGGAGATGCACCGCTGCAAGGAGCGCGGCTTCTGCTGCGGCGCGGGCGGCGCCCGGATGTGGATGGAGGAGAAGATCGGCAAGCGGGTCAACGTCGAGCGCGTCGACGAGGCGCTCGCCCTCGACCCGGACGTCGTCTCCACCGCCTGCCCGTTCTGCCTCGTCATGCTCGGCGACGCCGTCACCGCGAAGAAGCAGGACGGCAGCGCCCGCGAGGAGGTCGAGGTGCTCGACGTGAGCCAGCTGCTGCTGCGCTCGGTGCACCGCAACATCACCGTGGTGCCGGTCGCCGACGAGGGCACCACTGCGCCGACGTGAGTGCCCCCGCTGCAGGGGCGGAAAGCACGTCCAGCCGGGCCACTTCGCTCCGTCAGCTCGTTGGCGCACCTGCCGACGGCGGCTGACCGACTCACTCCTCCGAAGCGCCGTTGACCTGACATCTGCCTGTACCCGGGGGTGGTGCTGGCACCACGGCGACTCGCTGGGCAGCCCCCTCGGCGCGACGCCGCGGGACCGCGACGGTGGAGGTCGACGGCACGACCGCCACCAGCCAGGAGTCCCGCGATGTCCAGCACGACCACCGGAACCACCACCCCGACCACCACCGAGGCGCCCGGCCAGCGACCGGCGCCGGCACCCACCGCCGCCGTCCGCGCGGTCGACCTGCGCAAGACCTACGGCGGGGGTGACAACGCCGTCCACGCGCTCGACGGCGTGTCGGTCGACTTCGTCGCGGGCCGCTTCACCGCGGTCATGGGCCCGTCCGGGTCCGGGAAGTCGACCCTCATGCACGTCACGGCGGGCCTCGACACCGCGACCAGCGGCCAGGTGCTCGTCGGTGACACCGACCTCACGACGCTGAAGGACAAGGCGCTCACCCGGCTCCGCCGGGACCGGATCGGCTTCGTCTTCCAGCAGTTCAACCTGGTGCCGACCCTGACCGCGGAGGAGAACATCACCCTCCCCCTCGCCCTCGCCGGCCGCACCGCGGACGCCGAGTGGCTGGCCCGCATCGTCGAGGTCGTCGGCCTTGCCCCGCGTCTGAAGCACCGGCCCGCCGAGCTCTCCGGTGGCCAGCAGCAGCGCGTCGCGGTGGCACGCGCCCTGGTGGCGCGGCCCGAGGTCGTCTTCGCCGACGAGCCCACCGGCAACCTCGACTCGCGCTCCGGAGCCGAGGTGCTGGCGTTCCTCCGCCGCTCGGTCGACGACATGGGCCAGACGATCGTCATGGTCACCCACGACGCGGTCGCGGCGTCGTACGCCGACCGCGTCCTGTTCCTCGCGGACGGCAAGGTCGTCGGCGACCTGGTCGCGCCGACCTCGCAGCGGGTCCTCGACTTCCTGAAGAGCCTCGACACGACATCGACGGAGCCGGGCACGACGGGCGCGGACCGATGAGCGCCGTCACCCGGTTGACGGTGCGCGGCCTGATGGCGCACAAGCGCCGGCTGCTGTCGACGTGCGTCGCCGTCCTGCTCGGCGTCGCGTTCATGTCCGGGTCGCTGGTCTTCACCGACACCATGCGGGCGGCCTTCTCCGGCGCCTTCCAGGACGAGGAGCGCAGCACCGACGTGCTGGTCCGCGGACCCGTCACCATCACGAACGACGCGGGCGACCAGCGTCAGCCGGTGCCCGCCGCGCTGGCCGACCGGATCGCCGCCGTGGACGGCGTGGCCGCCGTGGCGCCGCGGGTCGAGGGGTTCGCCCAGGTGCTCGGCCGGGACGGCAAGCCGCTCGAGTCGCTGAACAACGGGGCCACACCGGCAGGTGCGGCCTGGACCTCCGACGAGGAGCTCAACCCGTTCGAGCTGGTCGCCGGGCACGCACCCCGGTCCGAGGACGAGGTCGTCGTGGACCGGTCCGTCGCCGACGCCGGCGACCTGTCCGTCGGCGACACCGCGTCGGTGCTCACCGGGTCGGCGCCGCAGCGGCTGACCGTCGTCGGGATCGCGACGTTCGACGGCCGGGACAACCGGGCTGGCAGCCGCACCGTGCTGTTCACCCCGACGGCCGCCGACCGCCTGCTCGGCGCGGACGGCACGGCGGAGGCCATCGCGGTGCGCGGCGACGACGGCGTGACCCAGGCCGAGCTTGCCCGGCGCATCGCCGCGGCGATCCCGGCAGCGGACCAGGCGATCACCGGCAGCGCGCTGTCGGCCGAGAACGCCGACCGTGGCAACGCCGACCTCAACTTCTTCGGGCTGTTCATGACGGTCTTCGCCGTCGTCGCCCTCCTCGTCGGCGCCTTCATCATCAGCAACACGTTCACGATCCTGGTCGCGCAGCGGACCCGTGAGCTCGCGCTGCTGCGGGCGATCGGGGCCAGCGCCCGCCAGGTGCGCCGCTCGGTGCTGCTCGAGGCGCTCGTCGTCGGGACGCTCGCCTCCGCAGCGGGCGTCGGCGCCGGCATCGGCGTCGCCCAGGGGATCTCGGCGTTGTGGAAGGCGATCGGCGTCGCGATGCCGGAGGGACCGCTGGTCGTGACGACCCGCTCTCTGCTCGTGTCGTTCGTGATCGGGCTGGTCGTCACTGTCGTGTCCGCGCTGCTGCCGGCCCGGCGGGCGGCCCGGGTCGCTCCGGTCGCGGCCATGCGGTCGGTGGCTGTCGAGGCACGCCGGGTGTCGAAGAAGCGGGTCGTGACCGGCCTGGTCCTCGCCGCCGGCTCCGCCGCGGCCGTGGTGCTCGGCATCTCCGGCGGCCAGGTGCCACCGGTCATGCTCGGCGCGCTGGGCTCGTTGCTGGGCGTCGCGACGCTGGCGCCGGTCCTCGCCCGCCCGGTGATCCGGGTGCTCGGTGCACTGCTGCCGCGCGCCGTCGGCGTCCGCGGGCTGCTGGCCCGGGAGAACGCGGTGCGCAACCCGCGCCGTACGGCGGCCACCGCCTCGGCGCTGATGATCGGCGTCGCGCTGGTCGGCTCGATCACGGCCTTCGCGGCGTCGGGCACCCGCTCGGTGACGGCGTCCTTCGACAACGAGTACCGCGGCGACCTGGTCGTCGACACCGGCGCCTGGACCTACGGCGGCCTCAGCCCGGAGCTGGCCGACGCGCTGGCCGCGCGGCCCGAGGTCGCGGCGGTCGCGGGGCACCAGCTCACCCAGGCCCAGGTCGGCGACGGCGTCGGCGAGCTGTCCGGCTGGCCGTCGTCCGTCGGCCGGCTCTTCGACCTCGGCGTCACGGCCGGCTCGGTGTCGCACCTCGGAGCGGACGGCATCGCCGTCGGCGACACGTACGCCGAGAAGCACCACCTCGCCGTGGGCGACACCGTTCCCGTCGTCACGGCATCCGGCGCGCACCGCGACCTGGTGGTCAAGGCACTCGTCGAGCACACCGACTGGGCCGGCCAGGTCTACGTCGACCGGGCGACGTACGCGTCGCTCGTGCCGGGTGCGCTGGACACCGCCGTGTTCGTCAAGGCGGCGCCGGGAGTCTCGGCCGAGCAGGTCCGGTCCGCGGTCGACGAGGTGGCGGCGCCGTACGCCAACGCCACCGTGCGCGACCGGGACGAGATGCGGGCTGCGGTGGCCGCCTCGTTCCAGGCGGTGCTCGGCGTCGTCTACGCGTTGCTGGCCCTGGCGATCGTCATCGCACTGCTCGGCATCGCGAACACCATCGCCCTGTCGGTCGTCGAGCGGACCCAGGAGCTGGGCCTGCTGCGGGCGGTCGGGATGGTGCGAGGGCACCTGCGCGGGATGGTCCGCTGGGAGGCGGCCCTGATCGCGGTGTTCGGGACGACGACCGGCCTCGCGGTCGGGCTGTTCCTCGGCTGGTCGATGGTCTTCGCCGTCAGGGCGTCCGGGATCGAGACCGCGGAGTTCGTCGTGCCGTACGCCCAGCTCGGCGTGATCGTCGCGGCCGCGGCCCTGGCCGGGGTGCTGGCCGCGCTGCTGCCGGCCCGGAAGGCGGCCCGACTCGACGTCCTCGAGGCGATCGCCACCACCTGAGCCACCGGGCTCCGGCGGGGCCGGTCCGGTGCTGCGACCGGGCCGGCTCCGCCGCGTCCAGGCGGGGGCTCCACCGGTCGGCAGACGTCGCTGACCAGGCGACCTAGCCCGATCGTGTGCTCTTCGTGTCCCTCGCGTGACATTCAGTGACAGGTCAAGAGATAGTCACGGTCTCGCATGCTGGCTCGACCAAGGGGACCCGTGAAACCGCACCGACTCGACGCAGAGCTGCGCTGGCGCGCGGTCGCCGCCGCGGCGCTGACCGCCGCCGGCCTGGTCCTGGCTCCGTCCAGCCACGACGCGCTCGCCCTGGTCTCGGCCGACTCCCCCGAGCCCGCCGAGCACGCCGCCGCCGTCCGGGTCGTGGTGGAGTCCACCCCGACCGGCCTCGGGTCCGCGGCCGCCGCCGCGGAGCGGTTCGGCCGGGTGGTCGGGGTGCAGCACACGCTGGGCACGCTGGTCGCGGAGGTCCCGCCGGCCGCGGTCGCCGCCCTGCGCACCGAGCCCGGCGTCGCCCAGGTGACGCCCGACATGTCGGTGCGCCTGCAGTCCGGCGTCGGCCCCACCGGGGCGGCCGGCGACATGACCAACGTGGCCCGGCTGACCGGCGCCACGACGTTCTGGCAGAACGGCTGGTCCGGCCAGGGCGTCGACGTCGCTCTGCTGGACTCCGGCGTGCTGCCGATCGAGGGCCTCATGACGCCGAACAAGCTGGTCATCGGACCTGACCTGTCCTTCGAGTCGCAGCTCGACAACATGCGGTCGCTGGACGCCTTCGGCCACGGCACCCACATGGCCGGGATCATCGCCGGCCGCGACGCCGGCACCAGCCCGTCGACGTACGCCTCGGACAACACGCACTTCCTCGGCATGGCGCCCGGTTCGCGGATCGTGAGCCTCAAGCTCGCCGACGCCCAGGGGAACACTGACGTCTCCCAGGTGATCGCGGCGATCGACTGGGTGGTCGCGCACGCCAAGGACCCCGGGATGAACATCCGGGTGCTCAACCTCAGCTTCGGCACCGACTCCAGCCAGGACTACCGGCTCGACCCGCTGGCACACGCCGCCGAGGTCGCCTGGAGCCGCGGCATCGTGGTCGTGGTGTCCGCCGGCAACGGCGACGGGACGACGACCGGGCTGGCCAACCCGGCGTACGACCCCGCCGTGCTCGCTGTGGGCGCCGTGAACACCCAGGGCACCCTGGACCGCTCGGACGACGTGGTGCCGGGGTTCTCCAAGAAGGGCTCGGCGATCGAGGGCAAGCGCGGACCCGACCTGGTCGCTCCCGGGTCGTCGATCGTGAGCCTGCGCGCACCCGGCTCGTTCGTGGACCTGGTCCACGGCGACAGCGGCGCGATGGGTCCCCGGTTCTTCCGCGGCAGCGGCACGTCGCAGTCGGCGGCGGTCGTCTCCGGCGCGGTGGCGCTGCTCCTCTCCCAGCGTCCGTACCTGACGCCGGACCAGGTGCGCGACGTGCTGCGTCGCTCGGCGCAGGACGTCCCGGGATCTGGCCCCAACGCCGAGGGTGCCGGGTCGCTCGATCTCACATCGGCGTACGTCACCGGGAGCCGCGCCGTCATGGCCGCCCGCGTCCACGCCGGAGGCGGCTCCCTGGACAGGGCCCGCGGCACCAAGAAGGTGAAGAAGAACAACGTCGTCCTCACCGGCGAGCGCGACATCTTCGGGACGCCGACCGACACCACCGACCTGGCCACGACCGAGACCCTCGGACTGGACAGCACCCCGTCCTGGACCGACGGAC
Source organism: uncultured Actinomycetota bacterium (assembly GCA_963746175.1). Lineage (GTDB taxonomy): Bacteria > Actinomycetota > Actinomycetes > JACCUZ01 > JACCUZ01 > CAVVAH01. Next base: position 862,498 of record CAVVAH010000004.1, read on the forward strand.
GGTGGCTGGGACCGGTCGCGCAGGGTGCCACGTGGGCCGGTGCGACGTGGGCGGGCGCGACCTGGGCCGGCCGGGACTGGAACGGCGCGACGTGGGCCGGCGCGACCTGGGCCGGCGCGACCTGGGCCGGCGCGACGCTGGGCCTCGGACGGCTGGGCGGGGGCGACCTGGGCGGGAGCCACCTGGGCCGACGCCGACTGGGCGAACGACCTCTGGTCGAGCGCGAGCTGGCGATGACGGGGCGGCGCGCGATGACCAGTACGAACGGGACGAACGGGGCACGACCGGCCGCACGCGCGGGGTCGGCGAACGGTGAGGCAACCTTGCACGGGACGGTGACCGGTGACGTCCCCGGGGCGACCTGGGTCTGAGGAGACCGCCGCACCGGAGGCGTCCGGGCGGCTAAGGCCGGAGCGGGAACGCTCCGATGCTCCAGCCATGGGGACCGACACGCCCGTGCGTCCGTCGCGCCGCACGGCGCGGCCGACTCGTCGCGTCCTCGCCCTGGTCGCCGGCCTGGCGGCCCTGGGCGCTGCCCAGTGGTGGGCGCTGGTCGGGTCGCCGCCCGACGCCCCGCTCGGCTTGACCATCCCCTGGTGGCTGCTGGCCCTGATGTTCGCCGCCACCGAGATCTGGGTCTTCCACATCCAGGTCGGCCGGGAGGCTCAGAGCATCAGCATCAGCGAGATCCCGCTGATGCTCGCGCTGTTCTACTCGTTCCCCCAGGACCTGCTGGTGGCCCGGGTGGTCGGCTCGACGCTGGTGATGCTGCTGCACCGCCGCCAGACCCTGCTCAAGTCCGGCGTCAACGCAGCGCTGCTGTTCGCCGACACGACGCTCGCCCTCGTCGTCTTCCGGCTCGTCGGCGGCGGCTCGACCGCGGACGGGTGGCGCGAGTGGTCCGGCGGAGTGCTCGCGTGCGCCGTGGCGATGGCCCTGGACCTGGTCGTGCTCTCGGTGATCATCCGCTGGTACGACGGCAAGCCGCCGCTGTCCGGGCTGCGCAGCCTCGCGTCCGGCGTGAGCATCGCCGCCGCCGGCGCCGTGCTCGGCCTCATGCCGCTGCTCACGCTGCGCCTCGGCGCGCTGGCGGCCGTGCCGTTGGTGGCCTCCGGGGCGATGCTGATGGTCGGCTACCGGGCCTACGCCACGCTCGCCGACCGGCACACCAGCCTGGAGCGGCTGTTCCGGTTCAGCCGGGAGCTGTCCACGGCTCCGGCATCGGACGACGTGCTGCCCTCGGTCCTCGACCAGGCGCGCGACCTGCTCCGCGGCGAGGCCGCGGAGGTCCTGCTGTTCGGCGAGGACGGGCCGACCGGTTCGCGGTTCGACGGGACGTCGGTCGTGGCGCTGGCGCCGGCCGACGCCGAGGTCGCCGCCCGGCTGGCACGTGCCCTGCTCGACGGCGCCGAGCCGGTCCTGGTGCGCGTCACCGACGGCCCCGGTGTGGCGTACCTGCAGGCCCGTGGTGCGGACGAGGCGGTCGTCGCGCCGCTGAGGTACGACGGCCACACGGTCGGCGCGGTCGCGGTGCACGACCGGATGGGGGAGGTCCGCGGCTTCTCGACCAGCGACGTGCACCTGCTCCAGACGGTCGCGAACCATGCGTCGGTGGCACTGCACAACGAGTCGCTGATCGGGCGGCTGCGCCACGACGCGCTGCACGACACCCTGACCGGGCTGCCGAACCGCAGCCGGATCACGACGGAGGCCACCGCCGCGCTCGCGGACGCCCGCCACCGGCGCAGCAGCGTCGCCATGATGATCCTCGACCTGAACGGCTTCAAGACGGTCAACGACACCCTCGGGCACCACGTCGGGGACGAGCTGCTGAGACAGGTGGCCGACCGCTTCGAGCGCGCCCTGCCCGCCGACGTCACGGTCGCGCGGCTCGGCGGGGACGAGTTCGCCGTACTGGTCCCGGGCTGGAGCTCGATCTCCCCCGAGGCGGTCGCGCGGGAGCTGATGGCCACCCTGGAGCCGCACTTCACGGTCGACGAGGAACGCCTGCACCTCTCCGGCTCGGTCGGGATCGCGCTCGCGCCCGAGCACGGCCGGACCGTCTCCGACCTGCTGAAGCGTGCCGACATCGCGATGTACGCCGCCAAGAACGGCGCCGACAGCTGTGTGCTCTACCGCCCGGACATCGACCTCAACGACCCGTCCCTGCTGTCGCTGATGGGTGAGCTGCGGGACGCCATCGACAGCGGCGCCGTCGACATCGAGGTCGAGCCGGTCGTCAGCCTGGCGGACGGCCGGATCTCGTCCTGCGAGGCCCTGGTCCGCTGGCACCACCCCGTGCGCGGCACGCTGCGGCCCGGGCTGTTCCTGCCGCTTGCCGAACGGAACGGCCTGATCGTCCCGCTGACCAGCCTGGTGCTGGACCGCGCCGTCGCCGCCTGCGCGGCCTGGCGGGCCGGCGGCCTCGACATCGGCATCTCGGTGAACCTGTCGGCGCGGTCGCTGCTCGACGTCCTCCTGCCCTCCGTGGTCGCCGAGACGCTGCTGCGCCACGAGCTCCCCAGCGACCGGCTGACGCTGGAGATCACCGAGAGCATCGTGCTCAGCGACGCCGACCGGGCACTGGGCCTGCTCGGGGACCTGCGCGACCTCGGCGTACGGCTGTCCCTGGACGACTTCGGCACCGGCTACTCGTCGCTCACCCATCTCTCCGAGCTGCCGATCCAGCAGCTGAAGATCGATCGCTCCTTCGTCAGCCAGGTGCACGAAGCGGGCCGGGACCGGGCGATCGTCGCCGCGGTCACCGACCTCGCGCTGAACCTCGACCTCGAGGTCGTGGCCGAGGGGATCGAGAACCTGGAGACCGCGACCGTGCTCGCCGACCTCGGCTGCCAGCTGGGCCAGGGCCACTACTTCGCGATGTCGATGGCCGCCGACCTGCTGCCGATCTGGGTGGCGACCCGTCCCGTGGACGGTGGACTCGGCGTCCCCTGGGACGTGCCGCCACCGGCCGCTCGTCCGCTCGCCACCGGCCGGGCGCTGGCCGACGTCGACAGCTGACCCAGCGGACGCGCCCCTCAGGTCTGGGTGCGGTGGAAGTTCTGGAAGCTGCGGGAGGGAGTCGGGCCGCGCTGCCCCTGGTAGCGAGAACCCTGCGCACCCGAGCCGTACGGCGCCTCCGCCGCGCTCGTCAGCTTGAAGAAGCACAGCTGGCCGATCTTCATGCCCGGCCACAGCTTGATGGGGAGGGTCGCGACGTTGGACAGCTCGAGGGTCACGTGCCCGGAGAACCCGGCGTCGATGAACCCCGCCGTCGAGTGCGTGAGCAGGCCGAGCCGCCCGAGTGAGCTGTTGTGGGTGGGGATGTAGCGCTCGCCGGCGAGGAACATGCCGTCGGCGGCGTCGACCTCGATGCATCGGACCGGCACCGACGGGATCGGACGGACCGCGACGATGCCGCGGTGCGCGCGCTCCCGCTCATCGGTCTTGAGCCGGGCGAGCTTGCGGGCCAGCCGGAAGACGGGGATACGCGGGGTGAACTTCACCTGGAACGCCGGTCCGCAGTCGAAGCCGTTGAGCATCGCCCGCTTCTTCCGTGCCACCGGCCGGAGGCCGAGACTCGCGGCCAGCTCGGCCACCGCGTTGCTGAGCTCCTCGCGCATGTTGGTGAACTCGCACCGGCCATAGACATCGACGTAGCCGTCGGAGTCCATCAGGCCCTGCAGCAGCGCCAGCCGCTGCGGCGCGCTGGCGACCATGTAGTCCTCGGGCAGGTGCTTGTTGCCGAGCAGTCCCATGGCGCACAACGTGCTCGAGAGAGACCCGTCGGCGACGTGGCGACCAGCCGCATCGCGGGTGCGGCCGACCGCGCGCCGAGACAGCCCGCCGATCCGCCAGGCCAGCGGGCTCGAAGCCGGCCAGACCTGGTAGCCGGCCGCCTCGATCTGCCGCAGCACCTCGCTGTCCGTCGGCGAGCAAGTGACCTCGGCCTTGGTCGACGTCCCGTCACCGAGCCAGACCCCGAGGACGTACGGATCGATCGGGAGGTCGCGGTGCGGGTAGTCGACCGGTGCGGTGAGAGCGACGTGGTGGTTGACCTCGCGACGAACCCGGAGGCTGGCGGCGATCTGCTCGGTGGTGCGGACCGAGATCCCGTGGCGGCCGTGCTCACGCTCGGCCTTGGACGTCGTGAGCCACTGGTGCGATCCGTCGGCCACGATCACCGAGTGGTCGGAGAACTCCACCTCGTAGCAGGGCCGGTCGGTCATGATCCCGGTCGCGGCCACCACCCGGCGCGGCCGGCCGTCGGGCCCGAACACCTCGTCGCCCACGCGAAGCGCGCCCATCGTGGTCCAGCCCGACGGGGTGGGGATGGCGGTCGCGACGCCCAGAGCCTTTCCCTCGAGCCGGGCCGACACGTCGTCGGGGAGGGAGACGACCTCGTAGGTCGAGCCGAGGACGAACTCGCCCGGGTGCAGGATGAACGGCTCGTCGCCGTCTGGCTCGACCAGCCGGGTCAGCTCCGCCTGCTCCACCGCGGGGTCGATGTGCGGGTAGCGGTGGTTCTCGAAGACCCGGAAGTAGCGGTCGATGCGGACATCGACGCTGGACGGCTGGACCATCTCCGGCTCGAACGGGTCGAGCCCGACCCGGCCGGAGGCGATGGCGGCGCGGATGTCCTTGTCCGAGAGCAGCACAGGGCGACCCTAGCGGCGCCCCTGGACCCAACTCGGCTGGGCGCTAACATGTCCCAGTTCCACCGCGGGTGTAGTTCAATGGCAGAACATCAGCTTCCCAAGCTGACAGTGCGAGTTCGATTCTCGTCACCCGCTCCACGAGTCTCCTCAGGTCAGGCCTACTCGCCCGATCCGCCACTTTCGCGACGGCTCTCAGATCGCCTCCGTGCAATCTGCGTGCGATCCCACGACCGACGTGCCGGACGGTCCGCCTCGCCAGGTCCGCCTCGCTGACCCGGGTCCGCGGGCAGGAGCGGAGCGAGTCGCTCAGCGAGTCGTCGATGTGACGATCCGCGTCCCTGCTCGCGTGCTGGTAGATCAAGGCGGCGCGCACGCTGCCGTGGCCCATCCGCACCATCAGGTCACGCAACGTGGCCCCGGGCGTCTGGGCGGCCAGGTGATCGCCCGTGTGACGCACATCGTGGAAGTGCAGGCCAGCCAGACCCATCGGCTGCACTGCCTCGGACCACGGACCAGCTTGTTGAAGTAGTGGCTGGCCGGCAGTCCCGCTGAAGATCCAGGCCTGGCCGCCTACGTCGACATGCGTGTCCAGGTGGGCTCGGAGCTGCTCCGCGACGGGCGCGGGCAGCAGGGCGGTCCGGAGCCCGGCGGCGGACTTCGGCGGGAGCCCAGGGCGCGATATCGAGGACCGGCCTTCCGCCGCATGCGCGACGCTGCTTCGTACGACGGAATCACGCCTGCGCGAGTCATCGGACGCCGAAGGTGGATCATCGATTGAGTATCCGCGCGATCAAACCGCGAGGCTTGGGGCAGTTGCATCGATCTTTCCTCGGCACTCCCGCGAGGACCTGGTCCACGTGCTGCCCACATCCCGCATAGCTGGGCTTCCCGCATCTGCGGCATGTGACACGACGGCACAACGGTGTACTCCCTTTCCGCTCAGGGAGCGGGCTCCGAATCGACAAATGGGTTCATGCGAGCGAGAGGAAGACCTTGTCCGGCTTCTCACGGTCGTAGTCCGGACGCACACCTCCCGAGACGGAGAAGGGCATCCCGTCCGGCGTACGACCGGTCCGAAGACGGCGTCCGCAATCACGCATGGTTGGCGAATGTCACCTGCCAGCGCCACTCGGACCGGTCCTCGGCATGCCACCACGTGCGCAGCTCCCCGGCCTCGCCGCCGGGCAGGATGACTAACCGGCCGAGGTCCGCATCGGACGGCCAGCCGTCCTCGAGCCGGACCTCGCCCTTGTCTCGGATCAGGAAGGTCATCGGTCCCGGCTCGCGCCGCTCGAGGCCCTCGCCGGAAGCGACGACAGTGCCGTCGTCCTTGCGGATCGTCACGTCGAGGATCTGGGGTGCCGCGTGCACCAGAACCCGGTCGCCAGCGGCTTCCGCGTCGACCTTGGTCCGGGCGAACGACAGCCCGGTAGCGCCGACGTTGGGAATCCAGAGGTCCCATATCTCGTCCATGCCCGTCCCTACCCAGCGGGTGCGCCGCCATGCGGCGTGTCGAGTGCAGGCGGGGGTCAGCGGCAGGTCTTGTCGACCTTCTGCTCGTGCTGGCCGGTGTTCTTCACCGGACAGACCGGCTTGTCGTTGGAGAAGTAGTGGACGGCCATGAAGCCGACGACCAAGACGGCCATGACGATCGCCGCAGCCATGACCAGGTGGCGGGGCGGGCGGATCGACTGTGCTTCTCCGGAACGTGCCCCGGCTTGCCGGGGATGTCGCGCATCGCGGAATCGTTCCCTTCTGGGCGCCGCTGGAACGCTTGCGGAACCCTGTCCTGGACCGTGTTGACGGCCGGGTCGCCGGGTGCCGCCGATGCGGCTTCTCAGCTGGCGGCGAGTCCCTGCTTGACGGCGTTCTGGTACTCGTCATCGATGTGAACAACCTTCCGGCCTGCTCGGTCGAGCAAGCTGGCGGCGATGCTGGCGCGGAAGCCACTGGCGCAGTGCACCCACAACCGCCCGGGCGGTAGCTCGTCGAGGCGAGCCAGCAAGGAGTGCAGCGGCACGTGCGACGAGCCGGGGATGAAGCCGTCGTCTCGCTCGTCGTCGCGGCGCAGGTCCAGCAGTACATCGCCGCTCTGCTCGTCATCGGCGAGCTCGGCCGGCAGGTCGCCGAACGTGACCCGGTCATAGGACCGCAGCTCACCGGCCGCGGTGAAGTCGGCTGGGCTGCCCAACGAGGCGCCGGCGGGCCGGTCGATGCCGATGCGGACCAGCTGCCGCTGGGCGTCCGTCACCTGCTGTGCGTTCTCCCCGAGCAGCGTCAGGGGCGTGCCCCACGGGATCAGCCACCCGAGGTAGGTCGCGAACTGCTGCCCGAGAGCAATGCCGATCGTCCCCGCGACGTGCTCGGCGGCGTAGGCGGCGCGGTCGCGGAGATCCACGACCCAATCCCCGGCCGCGATCCGCTTCCCGAGCTCGTCCGCGTCTACCGGCGCCGGCGCCGACAGGTCCGCGGCCGGGGGCCCTTGCTGGTTCAGCGGCGCCATGTGCGCGTAGTACGCGGGGTGGGCGGTCAGTCCGGCCACCAGCTTTGCGACGAACGCGTCCTCGTCGTCGGTGACCAGCGCATCGTTGCGGCCCGCCTCGACCGCGACCGTCGACCCGTCCGCACCCGCCGCGGCCCCCGACGAGCAGAAGCTGCCGAACCCGTGCGTGGGGAAGAGGGCCGCCTCGCCGGGCACCTCGGCGACCAGCCGGCGCGCGGACCGGTACTGGGCCCGGGTCAGCTCGTCCGTGCGGGCCTGGTCGACCAGGTCGGTGCGGCCCACGCTGCCATAGAGCAGGGATCCGCCGGAGAAGACCGCTGGGTGTCCCTCGGCATCGCCGTCGTCGACCACGTAGGCCAGGTGCGTGTCGGTGTGCCCGGGCGTCGCGAGCACCCGGACCGTCATCGAGCCGACGACCAGGCCGTCGCCGTCGGCAACACTGTGCCGGTCGAAGGCCACCTCGTCGGCGACGTTCAGGACGTACCGGGCACCGGTCCGGCGGGCCAGCTCCAGCCCACCGGTGACGTAGTCGTTGTGCACGTGGGTCTCCAGGACCGCCCCGACCGTGAGGCCTCTCGTGGCCAGCAGCTCCTCGATCCGGTCGATGTCACGCTGCGGGTCCACCACCACCGCGTGGGTGCCGTCGTGGGCGACATAGCTCCGGTCGCCCAGCTCGTCGGTGGCGATTACCTCGACCTGCACGTTGCCTCCTTGAAGTTATGTACGAATGTCCGTACATTACGACGGTGAGCGAAACGATGCAAGAGGGGCCAACCGGACCGGGACCGTTGGACCGGTCCTCGCCGTTGCCCTTGTGGGCTCAGCTGCACGCCGACTTGCTGGGCCGCCTGGCCGCCGGCGAGTTCACCGAGGCGTTTCCCGGCGAGCTGGCACTGGTGACCGAGTACGGCGTCAGTCGGCATACCGTTCGCGAAGCGCTGCGCCGGCTACGAACCGAGGGCGTCGTGCTGGCCGAACGCGGCCGAGCACCACGAATTGCACCCGCCCCGGAGATCGAGCAACCGCTGGGGGCCCTCTACAGCCTGTTCTCCTCGGTCGAGGCGGCCGGACTCGAGCAGCGCTCGATCGTCCGGGTCCTGGACGTGCGCGCCGACGGCGTGGTCGCCACCCGCCTCGGCCTGGAGGAGTCCAGCCCGCTGCTGTACCTGGAACGGCTGCGGCTAGCCGGCGGGGAACCGCTGGCCGTGGACCGCGTCTGGTTACCCGCTGCCGTGGCCGCACCACTGCTGGACGCCGACTTCACCCACACCGCCCTCTACGACGTCCTCGCCGAACGCGCCGGCATCCGACTCGGCGGCGGCCAGGAGCACATCCGCGCCGTCGTCCCCACCCGAGCCGAACGCGACCTTCTCGGCATCGGCGCCGACATCGCCGCCTTCGCCATCGACCGCCTCGGCTGCTCCCGCGGGAAGCCCGTGGAGTGGCGCCACACCCTGGTCCGCGGCGACAGGTTCGCCCTCGGCGCCGAGTTCTCCGCCCGCACCGGGTACCGACTCGACATCGGCGCGACCCACCACCCCAGCGGGGTCCCTACCCCTCGCACCTCGACCAAGCCGACCACGGCCACGGCCACGGCGAAGGAGCACACCCCCTGATGGGCCTGTTCAACCGCACCCCCCACAACACCGTCCCCGAGGTCAGCCCGACCGAGACAAGGAGCCTCGCAAAGTCCCAGAACGCAGTCCTCCTCGATGTCCGCGAGGACCACGAGTGGAACGCCGGTCACGCCCCGGGGGCCACCCACATGCCCCTCAGATCTCTGCGGGCGGACCAGGTCCCCGCGGATCGTCTCGTGGTCACCGTGTGCCGGTCCGGCAATCGCTCCGGCAAGGCCGCCCAGCAGCTCGCGAAGGCAGGCGTCGACGTACGCAACATGTCCGGCGGCATGGCCGGCTGGCAGTCGTCCGGGCTGCCGCTCGTCTGCGACGACGGAGGGACCGGGACCGTCGCGTGACCCTGCTCGCCGCCGCGTTCCTCGGGCTGCTCATCGGTGGAGTCCTCGGCGCGTTGGGCGGCGGCGGCGCCATCCTCACCGTGCCCATGTTGGTGTTCCTCCTCGGCCAGTCCGGGCAGGAGGCGACCACCAGCAGCCTGGTCATCGTCGGGGTCACCGCGGTCATCGGCGCCTTGGGTCACGCCCGCACCCGCCAGGTCCGGTGGCGCACCGGCCTCGCGTTCGGCGCCGCCGGGATACCCGCGGCCTACCTCGGCACCCAAGCGAACCGCCAGGTCGACGAGCACGTCCTGCTCCTCGGGTTCGCCATCGTGATGGTGCTCGCCGCCGCCGGAATGCTGACCCGCCGCAATCCCTCGGCCGACCGCCGCGCAGATGATGCCACGCAGGCGCCGGCCGCCACGTCCACCGCCGTGTCCGATGGTGACAGCACCGAAGCCCGGGCGCGCACGTCGACGGTTCAGCTTTCGCGGACCACCGGCAGCGACCTTCGCGCCGCCGCGCCCGACCGGCTGACCACCGCCGCGAAGGTTGTTGCAGCGGGGCTGCTCGTCGGCTTCCTCACCGGCTTCTTCGGAGTGGGGGGCGGCTTCGTGATCGTGCCCGTCCTCGTGCTCGGTCTACGGTTTCCGATGCCGTTGGCGGTCGGGTCGTCCCTGCTGGTCATCGCCGTCAACTCGGCGGCGTCCCTCATCGCGCGCGCGGACCATGCCACCTTCGACTGGGCGGTCATCGTGCCCTTCACCGTGGCCGCGGTCGCCGGCACCTTCGCCGGACAGCGGCTAGCCGAGCAGGTGTCCGGTGTGACGTTGACGCGCTCGTTCGCGGTCCTGCTCCTGCTCGTCTCGGGCTTCGTCGGAGTGCACAGCGCGCTGGCGTTGACCTGAGACGTCCGGTCCCGGCCGTGTCACCCGGACTCCTGCAGGCAGGGTTCTCATCGAGGCGCGTACTCCTCGGCGGCGATGGCATGCTTGGCCGCGGCGTACCCGTCAAGTCGTGTCGGTCACCTCCGGGCGATGAGCGCGTCACGGAGCTGGGCGACGGTCGGGGTCCCGGCAAGGCCGGTGTCGGTGACGTACACGCGGCAGGACAGGCCCGGGGTGTCGCCCGGCACCGCGAACGGGTCCTGGCCGTCGATGAGGATCGTGGGCGAGCCGAGGAATCGGACTCGCTCGGCCTCCTCGGGTCGATCCAGGTCCGGCGGATCATCGCGGACTCGGTCATCGCCAACCAGCGGCCGGCATCGCCCTTGGTATCGAAGGTCTCCGGCGCGTTGTGTCGCTGCCCGTCAGGGCCGACGAACGAGGCAGGGTGCACCCGGTAGGTGCCGTTCTGACGCGGGCTGCCCGCGCGTTCATGGCACGTGTGGCGCTCGGGCTACTGGTCGACCTTGACCTCGTAGGTCGCCGGGTACTCCCGGTCGTCGCGGACGTGGGCGATCCCCGGAGTTGCTTCGGCGGGTACCTGCACAGTGGTGGAGAAGCCCATGTCTTCGCACCCGGCGTGAACATGCCCAAGGGTTTGACCGCCCCGCCCGGCAGGGTGAGGGTCAGGTGCACTGGTGCGAGCGGCACCAGCGGATCGTGTCCGCCCGTGTCGTTGCAGGTTCTGGTGTACCAGTGTCCAAAGATCGTCACCGTGTCGCCGGGGCTGACGGTCAAAGGGGGCCACGGAGGACGCCGCTTGGCGGCTCGTCGTTCAGGTACGGGCCGACGCAGGACGCGGCCGATCCACTGCCGGTTTCAGTTGAACCGCCTGTGGCCGATGCACCACTCGTGCCCTGCTGGCCGCTACAACCCGCACCCAAGAGCATCAAGCCCAAAGACCCGGCCAGCCGCACGTTTCGGACCATCACCATGCTCCGTTGACGTCTCCCGATCCGTAGCGGTTCCGCGACCTTGGGAGCCAACTCATTCGCTCGTCGGTGTGGACTTGGCGTTCGGCAATGCCGGACCTGTTCGTCACGATGAACGCACCGCTGGCCCTCAGGTGTCTACCTCGCTACGAGGCGAGGTACCGCTCCAACGCCTTGCGGATCAGCTCGGAGCTGCTCGTGTTCTCTCGTGTAGCGGCTTCGTGCAACCGGTCCCGGAGCGCCTCAGGTACGCGTGCCTTGACCTCGGGGGACCGTTTCCCCGGTGCGGTCAAGGATGGGCGGCCGACGCCAGCCTTCTCCAGCGTCTCCGCCGCGATCTCGCGAGCGCGGCGTTCGGTGATGCGCCGGCCCTTCCTGTCCCGGACCACTTCACGGTCGAGGTCGATGTCCGGGCCGGCAACGTGCTTCGGGCTCATGGCGTCCTCCGGCGGACATGGTGCGGCATGACGTGGATGACGAGTAGATGGTCCGGTTCGACGATGGCGATGACCTCAAGCTCCACGCCGCGGTCGTCCGGTCCGATCCACAACATGCGCTCCTGAAGATCTTCGCTGCCCGCCATCACAGTCGGCTCGGTGTGGTTGATGACGTGCAGCGCTCGTGCCTTGCCGATCCGATGCCGCCTCGCCGACTGCGTGAACCGAACCAGCACCCGTCACATTATGCGCCACAGAATTGCCCGATGCAACCGCTCGAAGGCCCCTGGGTGGCAAGGTCAAGGGCTCGGGGCCTCCCTCGGGTCACGTCGTCTGTCAGCTAACGGCGCTGGGCCGCCGACCGGCTCGCTGAGGCTGGTCTTGCCGCGATCGATCATCGACAGACGGTGTCCCGCAGTTGCCGGGTCCATTCGGTCCGCCAGCTCCTCGAGCCGCCGGGCCGCCCGTTCGAGTTCCGCCTCGCTGTGCCGCACGGCCCCCATTGTCGCCCTACGCCGTCCGGCGGAGCCCGGTCGCTCGCGACCGGCCGACGCAGCGTCTTGCCAATGCCCTGGGTCGACGCCGGTCTGTGGTGTTCAGGCTCCACGGCTAGTCAGGTCTCGCGCACGTCCGGTGCGTCATGGCCCGTCGTCGTCGGTCATCTCAGCTTCCGCGAGACGCCGGTAGACGCGAGTGCGTGCGCGGAGCACGGCAGCTGCGAGCGCCGCAGCAGCCAGCGACCCGGCGAGCACAGCGACCTTTGCGTGGTCGTCACGTTCGCTTCCGGCGCCGAACGCGAGCTCGCCGATGAGCAGCGAGACGGTGAATCCAATACCGGCGAGCAGAGCGAGGCCGAGCATGTCCCACCAGGACAGGTCCGGATCGAGCTCGGCTCGCTCGAACCGGGCGACCAGCCATGTCGCGGCGAGCACTCCGACCGGCTTCCCGACGACGAGTGCCGTCATGATGCCGTAGCTGACCGGATCGGACGCGACGGTTCGTAGACCGTCCGCGCCGCCCACGGTGACACCGGCTGCGAAGAACGCGAAGACGGGCACCGCCACGGAGGCCGACAGCGGACGCCAGCGGTGCTCCAGGTGTTCCGCCAGCCCGGTCTCTCCGGCATGTACCTCCCGGCGGTCGCCTCGATGAGGCGTGAGGGAGGGGGCGGTCTGCACGGGTACCACCAGCCCGAGCAGGACCCCGGCCACGGTGGCGTGCACCCCCGACGCGTGCACCAGGGTCCAGGCCGCCAGGGCGAGCGGCAGCAGGATCCACCAGGCGCGGAGGCCGCGCTGCACCGCAAGGGCGAACGCCGCAAGGGGCAGCATGGAGAAGGCAAGCGGCTGGAACGACAGGTTGTCGGTGTAGAAGACCGCGATGATCGTGATGGCCAGCAGGTCGTCGACCACGGCGAGCGTGAGCAGGAATGTCCGGAGGGCCGCCGGCAAGCGCGAGCCGAGCACCGCAAGCACGGCTAGGGCGAACGCGATGTCGGTAGCAGTTGGGACGGCCCACCCCGACAGGTCCCCGCCGCTGTCCCCGAACCGACCGGTGTTCAGAGCCGAGTAGACCAAGGCTGGGACGACGACTCCACCGATAGCCGCGGCGACCGGGACGGCCGCACGCCAGGGATCCCGCAGATCGCCCGCGATGAACTCTCGCTTGAGCTCCAGACCGGCGACGAAGAAGAAGATGGCCAGGAGTCCGTCCGCAGCCCATGTCCCCAGGGTGAGGTCGAGATGCAGCAGGTGTGGGCCGACGACCGTGTCGCGGATTCGTTCATAGGCCTCGGACCAAGGGGTGTTCGCCCACACCAGCGCCAGTCCTGCCGCAGCCAGAAGCAGGAGCCCCCCGACGGTCTCGCTGCGCAGCACGGCCGCGATGCGACGTGTCTCGGCCCGGGATCCGGGGCCGAACAACCGGCGCGATGTTGGCACAGGCAACGGATCCGGAGGGGGCGCCGCCGGGCTCACGGGGCCACCCACGCCGGCCGGTAACGCGTCGAGTGCCGACTCATGCGAACGCGTAGTAGCGCAGCCACAGATATGCCCACGCCACAGCGATGGTCACGAAGGCGGTCAGCGCGCCGTAGCGGGTGAACTTCCAGAACGAGATGGGGTGCCCGTTGCGTGCGGCGATCCCGAGGATGACCACGTTGGCGCTGGCCCCGACGGCAGTCGCGTTGCCTCCGAGGTCAGCACCGAGCGCGAGTGCCCACCACAGTGCTTTCGCCTGGCCCGACCCGTCGCCGGCGTCGACGAGCGACTGCACCAGCGGCGTCATCGTGGCTACGTACGGGATGTTGTCCACCAGCCCGGACAAGAGCGCGGACCCCCAGAGCAGAGAGCTGGACGCCAGCAGGTACCGGTCGCCGACTGCGTCGGTGACGGCGTTGCCGAGATCGTCGATGAGCCCCGCCTGCACCAGTCCACCCACCATGACGAACAGACCCAGGAAGAACACCAGGGTGGGCCACTCGACCTCTTCCAGGTACTCGCTCTGGTCCAGCCGCGACAGGCCGACCAGCGCCCCAGCGCCGAGCAGCGCCACCAAGGACGGCTCGAGCTGCACCCATGAGTGTGCGACAAAGCCGACCATGACGGCAGTGAGCACCACGGCGCACTTGACGAGCAGGCCGCGATCACGGATGACGTCCCGCTCGTCAAGCGCCATCAGCGCCTCCACCCGGTCGGCGTGGTAGCGCAGCTGACGGCCGAACATGAGCCGGCACAGCACGAGGAACACACCGAGCAGCAGCAGCACGATGGGTGCGAGGTTGAGCAGGAAGTCGTTGAACGTCAGGTCGGCGCGACTGGCGATGATGATGTTCGGGGGATCCCCGATCAACGTCGCGGTGCCACCGATGTTGGAGGCGAGCGCCTCGGCTATGAGGTACGGCACCGGGTTGACGCCCAGGCGGTCGGCGACCAGGAGCGTGACAGGGGCGATGAGCAGCACGGTCGTCACGTTGTCGAGCAGCGCGGACGCCACCGCTGTGATCAGGACCAGCAGCACCATGGTGGGGAACGGTCGTCCTCGGGTCCGTTTCGCTGCCCAGATGGCGAGGTAGTCGAACGCGCCGGTCTGCTTCACGACGCTGACGATGATCATCATTCCGAGCAGCAGGAAGATGACGTTCCAGTCGACTCCGGTGCGCTCGGAGAAGAACGCCGTGTGTGCGTCGACCTGACCGAGGGCCACCATGCCGGCCGCGCCCAGGAGAGCAGCCGCGACCCGGTGGATCCGCTCGGTGGCGATGAGGATGTAGGCGGCGGTGAAGACCGCCACCACGAGCACGTTCGTCACGGCGCGTGCGGCGGGCTCGAAGGCTCGTCGGTCACAGCGGCCGCCGGCAGCAGGTAGTCCAACAGACGCGACACCGTCACCGCACCGATCACCACGTGGTTCTCCACGACCGCGACCAGTGGACTGCGCATCCTCGCCATCACGGCCGCCATCTCGAGCGCGGTCGCGTCACCGTCAACGACGGGCAGATCGTCGCGGTCCTGCGGCTCCGGGAGCAGGTCCCGCACCGTCGTGTGCTCCAGCCGGCGGCACAACTCGTCCGCGGCGTCCGCGTCCAGTGCCCGAGCCAGCGGCGGGTCGTCCTGGACGTAGCCCGGGATGACGAAGCGAAGCACCTGCGAACCGCCGAGGACCGCGTGCGGGCGGCCACCGTCGTCGACCACGATGATCCCGGGCTTGTGGGCCTGGGCCATCGCCTGGGCTGCCAGCATCGCGTCGCTGGCGAGGGTGACGGTGGGGAAGGCCTCGCTGAGGTCTCGGGCGCGCATCGTGGCTCCTGGGGCATGGGCAGCGGGCAGCGGCTGCCGACCAGACTTCCCGGCGCTCCGCGACCCACCCTAGCGGTTCCGGTCCGTGCGGTCGGTGACCCGTACCCGTTCGGGTATCGGGGCTCACCGCCTCGAGCGGACCATCACCGGAGCCTTCCCGACCGCGAGCACCTCGCCTCCATGGAGTTCGGTGCGGTGGCCGCGCAGGTCGACCGTCAGCCGGGCGGAGCGCACGGCGAGCACGGTGGTGCGGCGCGAGGGGTTCCAGTAGATCCGCTTCGTGCCGTGCGCCGAGCGCACCTCGCAGGTCCACGTCCCGCGCCGGTCCCGCGAGCAGCCCCGCGTGTGCGTGCCGAGCAGCCAGCCACGGACCACTTCGTAGGCGACGCCGGCCCCGGTCTGCGTGATCCCGTTGGCGAACGTCAGCTGGGTGTTGGCCAGGTGCTGGAGGTCCCAGGAGTACCAGAACATCCGCTTCACGTTGCGGTCGGCGTTCAGGACGAGCGTGCGCCCGACGAAGGCGGCCTCCTTCGCCCGCGAGATGTTGCGCGCCGTCCCGCCACCGAGCAGCCCGTAGTTGATCTCGGTGTTCCAGATGGGCTTGTGCACCCCGAGCCGGGCCAGCATGGTGCGCGACGCGTCCAGCAGCGCCATGGACTTCTCCGGTCCCTGCTTGGGCAGCGGGTACAGGTTGAGCGAGACGACGTCGACGTACGCCGCGACGGGCCGGCCCCCGACCCGGGTCGCGTAGAACGTGCGGAGCCAGCGGCGCTGCCCGGTGAGGCGGGTGGCCATTGCCGGCGCGACCACCTGGGCGTGCCGGTCGTTGTGCGCGACCACCCGGGAGGTCCATCGAGTGAGCTTGGCCATCTGCCGCGCGCTGCCGTTCCAGTAGCCGGCGACGTTGGCCTCGTTCCACACCTGGTAGTCGACGTGACGTCCCGCGTACCGTCGAACGACGGTGCGGACGTAGCGGGTCCACGACGACTTCGTCGGCATCGACGCTGCTCCCCGACCGTAGCTGCCCCAGCGGTGTGGGTGGCGGGAGTGGAAGCGGGGTGTCTGGCCGAGGACGACGAGCACCGTCGCGTGATGTGACCGCGCGGCGTCGACCTGGGCGTCGAGCCGGGTGAAGTCGAAGACGCCGTTGGCCGTCTCGATCTCGCGCCAGCTGACTCCCGAGTCCCAGAGCCGGACGGCGCCGACGGGTGCCGCCGGCCACGAGACCGGCTGGGAATCGTGGACGCCGAAGAAGGAACGGCCGACGTGCCGACCGGAGGCAGCCTCTGCAGCGCTCGCGGGGAGCAGTTCCACCCCGAGGGCGAGGGCCAGGCCGAGCGCGAGCACTGCTCGGACGATCGTGATCTGCGTGCTCGGTGGATGGGCGGAGCGGGTCAAGGAGCGTCCCCCGTAGGAATAGATGTCGGTCAGATGGACTGGGTGCACCGGCCGTGGCAGTGACCTCGTGGCCTCGGGTGCTGGTGGCCGGGCCGAGTCGCCGACCGGCCTCGTGGGTTCAGGTGCGGTCGTCCCGGACGACGACGACAGGGCACGGCGCATAGCGGATGAGATGGTTGGCGACGGATCCCAGCACCGTTCCCATGATCGCACCGTGGCCGCTCGGCCCGACGACCAGCAGGTCAGTGGGTCCGACGTGGTCGCACAGGACGGGTCCTGGGGAACCGCTCATCGCCCAGGTGCGCACCGTCACCGGTGAGGTCTCGGCACCGGCCCGGCCGGCGCAGCTGTTCGCCAGGTCGCGAGCGTCGCGGGCCAGCTCAGCGTCGGCGGCGTCGGTCGCGATGGTGCCGGCGCCGACCTCGCCCCAGGCTCCGGCCCCCAGCCCTGCCGATGTCAGGACGAGCCGGGGCGTCCAGGTGGTGATGACGTCGACCGAGGCCTGCACCCGTTCAGCATGGGTGAGCGCCCACTGCAGCGCCGCGACGGACCGCGTGCTTCCGTCGACACCGACGACAATGCGCCCGCCGCGTCTCATCGCCGGCGATCTACCGAAACCCGGTGGGCACCGATCCTGGCGGACCGGCCGATTTGCGCCATTCCGTGGACGGCAGCCGTCACCCCGAGGAAGACCATGCCGAGGACGACGGCTACTCCGAACAGTCCCAGGGTGGCGAAGAACAACCAGGCGAGGGCGTCGGGCCACCCGAGCGGCCCGTTGTCGTTGACGTCCAGAACCGCACGCGCGTGAGTGACCGGCGACGTGACGACGCGGGCAGCGATGTCGAGGGGTGTCATGATTCTGACTCTTCCGGCTGGGTCATGCGACCCGATGACAACCACTTTGCGCCTTCATGACGTCTTGCCCCGACCCGGTCCCCGCCGTGTGGGCGGGGAACTCGGCCTTCGCCTCCGGATCCAGCTCGCCAGGAGATGCTGCGTCAGCCGTCTGCGGGTCCGGGCTGGCTGGGCGCGGCAGATCGCTGGTCGTCGCCAAGCGGGACCAGAACCAGTCGGCACCGGTCTCAGCCGCCTGCCGCTGGTCCGTCGCCCGCTACCGTTGCCCTCAGCCCACCACGTCGGCGTACCGGCCAGCACGAGGACGACACCGCCTTGCGCGCCACCGATGTCGGCGAGTCAGCTGCCCGTCGACGCGAGTACTGCAGCCGGACTGTCGAGGTCCGTCACCGACATCCGTTGCGTCCCGCCGGAGGCGACCATCGCGACGCAGGTCGACCACGGGTGCGAGAAGTGCCAGGCGAGCGCCGTGGTCGGCACATGACCGGCAACGGGCCTACGGACACCTCGCGGACAGACTCGTCACGAGATCGCAAGGCAACGGGAGGCAGCTCTCATCGTGGCAAACCCTGGACGGGCGCGGGAAGCGGGCCGGTTCGTCACGGCCGCGACGTCGCCGACGGCGGACCGGTTCGCGTGGGAGTGGGTGCAGCCTTGGTGACCGCCGTCTGCGGGCCGAGGAGCGCCAGGTACTGCTCACCGTGCACGGGACCGGGAACCTGCTCGCCCCCCGGCAAGGGGACATCGACGGGGACTCCGTCCCGCAGCAGGACCACGCTGTCGACGCCCGCGACGGATGTCGCCGTGAGCACGACCTGAGCGACCGCGAGCGGCAACCTTTCCGCGGCGGGGGGCGGGTCTCCTGGCGTCAGCTCGAGGGACACCACACCTCCGTCGATGCCTCTCAGCCTCAGCCTGGCGCCCTGACCGAGGGCCGTGTCGAGGCCTAGCGCCCGGTCCGCGTCGGTCGGTCCGGCCGTGAGACGTTCGAGGAGGGCGGTCTCCACGGTGTCGACCCCGGTGGCCGGCAGCGTCTGGGCCGAGGCCACGAGCTGGTCGTCCGGACTGACGAAGAAGACCTGGGGCCGCGTCACACCGGCGCCGGCGGTCGGAGTCGGCGACGCCGTCGCGGCAGAGGACGGCGACAGCAGCCGGTAGGGGACGCGGTCCCGGCTCACGGTCACCGGGTCACCGTCGGTCGGTACACCGCAGGCCCCGACGAACGCGAGCAGGACGCCGCCCGCGAGAACGCGGTGGAGGAGGTAGCGAGCTGTCACGGCATGTCCGAGGACAGACCCTGGGAGGCAGGCAGCTGCACCACGAAGCGGGCTCCCTGGTCGCTGGCCCCGCACCACACGACGCCGCCGTGAGCCTGGACGGTCTCGCTGACCAGGCTGAGTCCCAGGCCGGCACCGGGCAGGGAGCCGCGCGACCCGTCGCGGTGGAACCGGTCGAAGACCCGCTCGCGGTCCGCGGGTGGGACACCCGGTCCTTGGTCATCGACGCAGAAGATCACCTGGGACGGACGGCCGGCGAGGCCTTCCTGGGTCACAGCGATCCGGGTGAGGCCGGCGCCGTGTCGGTCGGCATTGTCGAACAGGTTCCGCAGCACGCGCGACAGCTGCTGCTTGTCCACATCGACCAGCAGGGGTGCCGCGGGTGCATCCAGCAGGTCGGTGGAGCGGCCCGACTCCCGCAGGGTCTGCCGGACGAGCTCGGCGGCGTCGACGCCGCGCACCAGCTCTAGCGGGGCACCGGCGTCGAGCCGGCCGAGGTCGAGGAGATCCTCGAGCATCCGGTGGAACCGGTCCAGGTCGCTGCGGACGAGATCGAGCACCTGGACGCTGCGCGGCGACAGCTCGTCGCGTCGCCGGTCGAGCACGTCCACGCTGGTCAGCAGCGCGGTCAGTGGGGAGCGGAGCTCGTGGCTGACGTCCGCGGTGAAGCGCGCCTCACGCTCGATCCGCTCGGCCAGGGCGTCGACCATCGTGTTGAAGGATCCGACGAACGTCGCCAGGTCGGGGTCGTCGGTGGCCGGCAGCCTCGTGTCGAGCCGACCGCCGGCGATGCGGGCCGCTGCCCCGGCCACGGCATCCAACGGGGCGACGGCGCGGCGGGCCGCCCATCTCCCCAGCACTACCGCCGCGACCATCACCGCGAGTGCGAAGCCGATGAGGACGGCGCGAAGTGTGCGTAACGTCCGTTGTAGCTCGTCCGCCGCGGTCACCTCGTAGAACTGGGCGTCCGCGGCCGGCAGCGGCACGCCGACCAGGACGGATGGAACTCCTGCCACGGACACCCATTGCACGCTCACGCTGCCGCCGTCGACCCGGCCGCGAAGGTCGGCCGGCAGCGTGGCCTCACCGACGTCGAGCGACGACGAGTACCACCGGCCACGACGGTGGACCAGCATCGTCGACCGGGCCGGCGGGGAGGCGGCGCCCAGGACGTCGCTGACCCGCCGACCCGTGGTCAGGAGCCCGTCCCGTACGTAGGAGGCGTCCGCGAACGCCTGCCGGAGCGCACTGCGCTCCCGCTGGTCCAGCAGGTAGCCGCGGGCCACGCTGTAGGTACCCAGGCCCATCACGCCTGCCAGCAGCACACCACCGAGAGCGAAAAGGGCGGTCAGCGTGGCACGCAATCCCCATGGTGGCCTCATGTGCGGGTCTGCAGCCGGTAGCCCAGCCCCCGCACGGTCACCACGATCTTCGGGTCGCTCGGGTCTCTCTCCACCTTCGTGCGCAGCCGGCGGATGTGCACGTCCACGATCCGCTCGTCGCCGAAGAAGCCACGGTCCCAGACCCGGTCCAGCAGCGCCGGTCGGCTCAGCACGCGGTCCGGCGGCGACGCGAGCTCGCACAGCAGCCGGAACTCGGTGACGGTCAGATGGACCTCGGCGCCGTCGGCGGTGACCCGGCCGGCGTCCATCTCGAGGGTGAGGACGGGCGGTCCCGCGTCCAGGACGAGCCGTCGCCCGCCTGGCTCGTCCGGCGACGTCGCGCGACCCCGGCGCATGAGCGCCCGCAGCCGTGCGGTGACCTCCTTCACCACGAACGGTTTGGTGACGTAGTCGTCGGCGCCGGCCTCCAGTGCGGCGACGATGTCATGGGTGTCATCCCTGGCGCTCACGACGATCACCGGCGCATCAGTGAACTGCCGCGCAGTGCGGATGAAGGTGAAGCCGTCCATCCGACCCAGCATCAGGTCGACCAGCATCAGGTCCGGCGGGGTGGCGTTGACAGCGACGAGACCGCTCTCCGCGCTGGCATGGGCATCGACGTCGTAGCCCTCGTCCTCCAGCGCAAGCGCCAGCGCGGTGCGGATGCCGTCGTCGTCCTCGACGACCAGTACGCGCTGACTCACCTCTTCATCCTGCCAGTCCGCGGCTCAGGGGCGGACGCTCGCGAAGCGCGCGACGGACTTCGTCACGGAACCGCAAAGGAAGGGGGGCTCTGTCCGCAACCTCGAGCAGTGATGCTGGCGCCGAGGTCAGTAGTCGTCGCACGTCCATGCACTTCATCAGGCCGTGGGTGGCCGAAGGGGAGGATCTCTCGTGGAGACCTTGCAGCACTCGGGCCGCACTGCACTCATCGTCCTCGACGAGGAGACAGCAGGCAGCGGCATCGCCGCGATGAGAGATCGGGTCGAGGGCCACCTGCACAGCGGAGCGACGAGCATCGTCGTCGACATCGCGGCAGTTCCTCGACTGTCCTCGACGCTGCTCGCCTCGCTGCTGTGGACGCACCGGGCCTGTCAGCGCAGGGGCGGACGGGTGTCCCTCCGTTCACCTAATAGGTCCTGTCGAGAGATGCTCGCGCGGACCGGTCTGCGACAGCTGTTCCTGTTGTTGCCGTCCACGCGCGTGACGGGGTCCGAGTGAGCGCCGCGACGGCCTACCGGTCCGGGACGTGCGTGGTGCACACCGGGGCCGTCTGGTCGGTGGCCACGCAGCACCGCGGCACGGCCGTCGCAAGGGTCGTTCCGCACCTCGGCCCGCTGACTGTGCGCGTCGGTGACGGCACCGTGGATTCCCACGGTGATCTGGCGAGCTCCGCGGTCGCCACTCTGTACGGCGACGGATCGCTGCGGGTCCGCACAGAGGCAGCACCTCCGGCGTTGTGGCTGCAGGCCGGCGGCGTGTGGCTGCTGCCGTCGGGCGCGGACGTGCCGCACCCCCGGTTGCGGGCCCAGGAGAGGCTGCTCCTCCTGTCAGCAGATGCGCTCGAGGCCGAGCCCTCAGGGCTCGTGGACCTGCTCTCCATGGCGGCCGCCGGGGCGCTGTCGATGTTGCCGGTCGATCTGCTCAGCCTCGTCCTTCCCACGGACGGCCCAGGAGCCGCCGCGGTCGTCTGGCGCAGCCACGCGGCCTGAGCGCGGAGACCGGTGGTGCGCTCAGTGCGGCGCTGAGCGCTCCCGCGCAGCCGTTCAACCGGATGACGACGGCGCCGCAGCCCGGCCATGAGTCCCGTCATCGGTCCCAGGACGGTCGTGAGGACGATGTTCCCTCTGGCGCGTTGCGGTGGCCCGGGCGAACGTCTTGCGGTCAGATGACGGTTCTCGCCCGCTTGCGACCCTGTCGCGTCATCGGCCCCGCCTCCAGATGTCGACCGCCATCGCGAAGACGATCAGGATGGAGATCACCCCGACCGTTGTCCCTGGCTTGTCCATGCCGCTCCTCGGGTGCTGTCCTGACATCGTCAGCGACTCGTTGTCAGCTCGTCGTGCGGCCGTGCCGCCCTCGCGCCGCCCCCGTGGCAGCGAACTCGCCCCGGCGGGCGCCGCAAGGCCCGATGAACCGCGGTACGACCGAGTACCAGGACAGCGATGAGCAGAGCCAGCCGTCTCCGACCGCGATCGCGATCAGGGTCATGGTCAGCGGGTCGTGCCACGCTTCAGGATGTGCCTCGTCGCGCACCACGACGTGTCCACCGGGACATCACGACCACATGACGGCTGGGCGTCGGATCCCCGTGACTGTCTCTCGTGAACGTTGGCGCTCTGCCCCAACCGTCGGGATGCAGGTGCGCGTGCCTGCACGGCCCCGTCCTTCCCAGTCAAGGACGGGGCCGTGCAGCTCGTGGTGAGTTCCGTCTAGAAGTAGTCGCAACCTCGGCCGTGCCTGGGACTGCGGCATCGGTCCCGCCCGGTCTGGCCGTCGTTGGTGTCGTCCCCGTGCCTGCCGAACAACTGGTCGGCGCCCCTACCGCCGGAGAGCGCGTCGTCACCGGGACCGCCGATGAGGACGTCGTCGCCCCAGGCGCCGTCAACGATGTCGTTGCCGCCTCCGCCGAAGAGGTGGTCGTTGCCGTCGAGCGACGGGGCACCGTTGACCGGACCGGCCTCGACGACCAGGTCCGGAGCGGGGCCACCGTAGCCGTAGTCGTCGCCGGGGCCGGGCTCCACGTAGTCGCTGCCCGACTGGCCCTTGAGCACGTCGCTGCCCGCGCCGCCGACCAGGTGGTCGTCGTCGGGGCCGCCGTAGATCGTGTCATCGCCCTCGCTGCCGAGCAGCGTGTCGACGCCGTAGAACCCGTAGAGGGCATCGTTGTCCGGACCGCCGTCAGCCAGCTCCGGCCTCGACAGGTCGCCCTTGCCGTCTAGCGATGCGTTGATCCCCAGGTAGACGGTGTCGTCGCCCCCGTCACCACTCAGGTGGTCCAGTCCGCTCTCGCCGCTGATCCAGTCGTCCCCGTCTCCACCGCTGACGACGTCCAGCCCGTGCTGCTGCTCGGCAGCACCGGCACCCGGCTTGGCGACGTTGTCGCCGGCACAGATGGTGTCGTCCCCTCCGCGGCCCTCGATGTAGTCCGCGCCGCCGAGCCCGACGATCACGTCGGGGCCGTCGGTGCCGATGAGCCGGTCGTCACCTTCTGTGCCAGCGACCGTCGCCGGTTTCCCGTTGCAGGCCGGCGGTTCCGGGGTGTCGGTCGCGGTCGGGGTGCTGGACGGCGACGCGCTCGTCGACGGCGACGACGTGTCGGTCGCCGTCGACGTCGTTCCGGTAGCAGTGACGGTCGAGGCGCTCTCGTCGGCCGCCCCAGGCGTCGGGGCGCCCAGCAGCGTGGCTGCCAGAACGAGACCCCCGACGGCCCCGCTCGCCGCGAGGACGGACCGAGCCGAGCTGGGTACGTGAGCCATGAAGTCCCCTGTCGTGTCGTTGGCTGGTTCACTGCAAGCCGCAGACCATACGGGGGCAATTCGGGCGGTGATCAAGTCAGAAGGTGACCTGTCACAGGACCGACACGAAGGCTTTGCCCGACAGTGGCCCTCTCCGCAGCATCGAACTGTCGAGGCTGCGCCTGGTCGGGTCCGGAAGCCCCTCTCGGAGGCGATCCTTGCGGTGTTCCGCGACGACGAGGTCGGGCGGCTGACGCCTGACGATAGGAGCCCGATCCCTGGCCCTCCCGACCGCGCCGGCCATGTCGTCCGGCCCACCCCGCCGCCCATCGCCTCTCCGTCAGGCGCAGCAGCGCCGCGCCGCGAGATGTCACCTGCCGCGACGGGCCCTGACGACCGAGGCGGCGTAGAGCGCGAGGTGCACGGCCGCGACGAGGCCGAGCAGCACGGCCCAGCTGGTGCCGTAGTCACGCACGAGGAGGCCCTTGCTCGGGGGCTGGGTGCCCTCGCGGTGGACGAGCGGGAGGGCGACGACCGTCACCGTTGCCGCCACGACGAGGAAGGACTGCAGGTAGCGGCGGCCCAGAGCCGGAGCCGCGGTCAGGACCCGTCCCGCGGCCAGGACGGTGGGCGAGAGCAGCACGTCGTGGATGACGACGGCGGCGGCCAGCCACACCCCGATCCACACCAGGTCCACCAGCGAGTTCTGGGTCAGGAGCCGCACCCCGCCGTACGCCAGCAGCAGGACGCCGACCAGTCCCACGAGCAGCCGGTTCCGGTTCATGGCCGGACCTTCAGCGAGCGCAGCCACTTCGTGTTGAGCACGCCGGCGCGGTTCGGCGCGATCAGTCGCAGCGGGTAGCCGTGGTCGATGCTGAGACGCTCGCCGTTGAGATGGGTCGCGAGCAGGGCGTGCTCGAGCTGTGGCCCCTCGACGGTGCTGGAGTGGTACGCGCCCCGCGTCTCGATCGACGCGAGTCGGACGGACGACCCTGCGTCTCCGCCGGCGCGCTCCACCAGGTCGAGCAGCCGGATGCCTCGCCAGTGCGCGCCGACGCTCCACCCCTCGACGCAGGTGATCGGAAGCTGCGCCTCGGAGGTGGCCATCGTCTCGACCTCGGCGCGGCTGAGGACGTACGGCGAACGACCGGCGACCTCCAGGGACCAGTCGGGTGCCTGAGCCGCCTCGACCACACCCGCCTGCAGAGCGGTCCGGTTGACCGGCAAGCCTTGCGGTCCGCGGCCGGTGTCGCGCGGCGCCAGCAGGGCCAGCGGCCGGAGCGGCGTCAGCGTCTGGCCGACCGTCGTCGCGACGACCACGCCGACACCGGCACCGGTCGCGAGGAGCAGACCCCGCCGGGTCAGCGCCGGGGTCGGGGGCGGCGGCACCGGCCCGGCGTTGCTGTGCGCGTCGGGGTTGTCGCTCCAGGGCACCTCGCTCAGCACGTCGCCGTCGGCGACCTTCACGCCGAGGCCGTACCTGATGTCCGGCAGCTTGACCGCGATGTGCAGCAGGACCGACCCGATGACGACGTAGCCGAGGTAGTGGTGCACGCGGACGAAGTGCCACGGCCAGGCGTACCAGCCGAGCACGTTGAGGAACCCGGTGGCGACCTGCAGCAATGACGACGAGACGAGGACGAACACCGACAAGCGCTCGAGGCCGTGCCGCACCGACGACACGGCCGGCCAGCGGAACAGGTTCGGATAGACGGACCAGAGCTTGACCAGGAGCAGCGGGATGCAGGCGATCCCCGTGATGACGTGAAACCCCTGGGTGACGCGGTACAGCCACACCGGGCTCGCGGGCTCGGGCAGCCACGTCCACGGGTGGTACTGGTAGTGGCTGAGCAGACCGGTGACGAAGCAGATCCCGAACGCCGCTCCCAGGACCCGCCCGAGCCGCGCGGTGACAGCGGTGGACCGCAGCGGACTGGTGAACCGCGGCCAGGCCCGGGGCCGCTCGTGCGGCAGCAGCCTCACGATCGCACCAGCGCCGCGAACCAGCGGCCCGAGTCGGTCCAGGTCTCGACCACGCGCAGGCCCGCCAGCGCGGCCGAACCGTGCACGTCACGCAGTCCCAGGTGGGCCCACGGGAAGGACGGCGACACGTGGGCGCCGCTCGCGACCCGCACCCGGGTCCACCGGCTGCTCGCCTCGGGTCCCTCGACCTCGACCAGAGCCCGGCCGGTCGGTCGCATGAGGTCCGCGACCCGGCGCAGCAGGACGACGGGCAGCCCGCCGATGCCGATGTTGCCGTCCGCCAGCAGGACGGTGTCCCACCTGCCCGGCCGCGGCACAGCGGCGGAGAAGATCGAGCAGCGCTGGACGCTCGCGCCGGCAGCCCGGGCGAGCCGCACGGCCTCGTCGTTGACGTCGATGCCGACGGCGGCGACGCCCCGCTGCCGAAGTGCCGCGGCGAGCCGACCCGGCCCGCAGCCGACGTCGAGCGTGGCGCCGGCGCACCGGTCGAGCAGCCCGCCGTCACCGGCGATCGGCGGCCCGCGCCAGCTCTCGACCGGCAACGGCACCCGGGTCCCGTCGGGGTAGACGGCCTCGAGCAGGTCTCCGTCACGGAGGGCCCGCGAGTAGAGCAGTCCTCTCACGCGGCACCCTCCGTGAGCCGGGCCAGCTCGGCCGCGAAGAGGCTTCCGGGCGCCTCGGCCGCGACCAGGTCGCCGTCAGCGGCCACATCGACGTCACGTCGGGTCTCGAGCAGGCGCACCCGCAGACCACAGGCCTGCAGCCGGACCAGCTGTCGGGCACCGGTGTCGGCGCGGGACATCGGCACCGACTCGACGTGCTCGGGGCGCGGGCGGCGCAGCCCGATCGCCCAGAAACCGCCGTCGGACGCCGGCCCGAGCACGGCGTCGGTACCCGGCTCGAGCAGCCGGGCCACGGCGCGGTCGAGGTCGGCGGGGAGCAGCTGCGGCGTGTCCATGCCCACGAGCAGCACGGGCAGCGGCAGGCCTGTGTAGGCGGTGGCCATGGCGTGCGCGATGCGGACGTCGAGCGAGCCGTCGCACTGCGGCTGCACGGCGACGCTGTCCGGCAGCCAGTCGCCGGGGGCACCGTCGAGGGCCGTCACGACGCGGCGTACGTCGGCGCCCGTCGCGGCCTGCATCGTGTCGACGAGGGCGGCACGCGCCAGCCCGGCGGCTTCGGCCGGCGAGTACGGCGGGGTCAGCCGCGTCTTCACGCGGCCCGCGACCGGGCTCTTCGCCAGCACGACGATCTGGGCGTCCGCGGTCATCGGGCGAGCACCGCCCGCATGTCGCGGACGGCGCGGACGTAGCCGGGCAGCGTGCCGGTGACCTTGGACCGGCCGATCCGCCGGAGGTAGCTGACCGGCACCTCGGTCACGCGCCAGCCGGCGGCATGGGCGGCCAGCAGCGTCTCGAGCGGGTAGCCCGACCGCCGGTCGGCCAGCCCCAGCGCGAGCATCGGCTTCCGACGGAAGGCGCGCACCGGCCCGAGGTCGCGCAGCGGCAGCCCGGTGCGGCGCCGGATGGTGCCGGCGAGCGCGACGTTCGCGAGCCGTGCTGGGACCGGCCAGGCGCGCAGCGACGAGGTGGTACGCCGGCCGAGCACCAGGTCCGCCTCACGGGCCAGGACGAGGCCGGTGAGGCGCGGCAGCTCGGCGGGATCGAGGCTGGCATCGGCGTCCATGACGCAGACGACGTCGCTCGTGGTGGCGAGCAGGCCGGCGTGGCACGTGGCGCCGTAGCCGCGCCGGGTGCTCGTGACCACGAACGCCCCGTGCGCCCGCGCCACCTCGGCAGAGCCGTCGACCGAGCCGTTGTCGACGACGAGCGGTCGGAAGCCCGCAGGCATCCGGCCGAGGACCCATGGCAGTGCCGCCGCCTCGTTCAGGCAGGGAAGCACGACGTCGACGACCATGGCGAGCACGCTGCCACCCGGGGGACGGATCAACCCTTACCGTTCGATGACGGGGGCTCCGGAGCCGCCGGTCGAGCGGCCTGGCGCGCATAGCCTCGCGTGGTGCACGGCGGCCCAGCGCGTCCCTCGCGCGTCGCGACCGCGACGGCGCTCACGACGTGGGTCGCGGTGGTGGCGGTCGCGGTCGCCTGGGGCCACCACCTGCTCCCCGGCGGGCGGCTCAACGTGCACGCCCCACCGTTCCAGGGGCACTACCGCTTCGAGCCGTCCGCCGTGCTCCCGGGCCTCGCCGTCGCTGCGCTCGCCGTCGTCGTCCTGCCCCGAACCGCGCTGCGGCAGCGATGGGCGTCGCTGGTCTGGACGTCGGCGGCCAGCGCCGCCGCATGGGCCGTCGCACTCGCGGTGCTCGACGGGCACCGGAGCCTCGGCGGCCCGCTGGGTCGGGCCCACGAGTACCTGCCGGCCGTGCCACGGGTCGGTGACGACCCGGGCGCCTTCCTGCGCGGGTATGCCGACGCCGTCGCCGACCGCGACCTCCCGGTCCACGTCAACGGGCACCCGCCGCTGATGGTGCTGGTCTTCTGGGCCTGGGACCGGCTCGGCCTCTCCGGGCCCGGCTGGGCGGGCGCGTTGGTGATCGGGGCCGGCGCGTCCGCGGTGGCGGCGGTTCTGGTGACGCTCAGGGCGCTCGGCGACGAGTCGTCCGCCCGGCGGGCGGCGCCGTTCCTCGTCCTGGGCCCCTTCGCGGTCACCATCGCGACGAGTGCCGACGCGTTCTTCCTCGGGGTCGCGGCCTGGGCCGCGGCGGCGCTCGCGGTCGGGCTGCGCCGCGGTTCGTGGCGGCTGCTCGCGGTCGCGGGACTGCTGGCAGGCGCGCTGCCGTACCTCAGCTATGGCCTGCTGCCGTACGGCGCCGTGCTGCTGTGCGTCGGATGGCTGGGAGTGCGAGAGCACCGGTGGCCGGTGTCCTGGCGGTCGCGGGTGCTGCTCGTCGGTGCCGGTGTGGTCGGGCTGGCGATCGTCCCGGTGCTCATGACCGCCGCCGGCTTCTCCTGGTTCGACGGCGCCCAGGCGACCCACCGGGCCTGGTCCCTCGGCAAGGGGGACGACCGGCCGTACCTCTACTCGCTGGTGGCCGACGTCGGCGTCCTCGCGGTGCTCGTCGGGCCGGCGACAGCGGTCGCGGTAGCGCGTCGGGTGCCGAGGGTCCCGCTGGTCCTGGCGGGGTCCGCGGCCCTGGGGCTCGCCGTGCTCGCGGTCAGCGGCATCACGCGGCTGGAGGTCGAACGGATCTGGTTGCCGTGGGCGCCCTGGCTCGTGCTGGTCACCGCCACCCTCGGGCCGACGGTGCGGACGACCCGCGGCTGGCTCGCTGTGAACGCCGCGTGCGCGTTGGTCTTCCAGCTGCTCGTCCTCGACGTGTGGTGAACCGCGCCACGTCGTCGGGGTTGGCCGAGCGGAACCGGCGGGCAGGACCTCAGGACCTGAGAGAACCGGAGGACCCCCTGATGGCCAACGTCATCGCGTTCGACGTCAACGAGACGCTGCTCGACCTCGGTGCGCTCGACGAGCCCTTCGAGGAGGTGCTCGGCGACGCCGCGATGCGGCAGCAGTGGTTCGCGCTGATGCTGCAGGTGTCGTTCGTCGGCGGGCTGACAGGTGGCTACGTCGACTTCAGTGCTGCGCAGCACGCGGCGTTCCGCATGCTGGCCGAGCGACTCGGCGTGGAGGTCACCGAGGACGACGCGGCGGCGATGGTCGCGCGGATGAGCGCCCTGCCGCCCCATCCGGAGGTGGCCGGCGCGTTGCGGACGCTCCGGGACACGAGTCTCACCGTCGTGGCGCTCACCAACTCCGTCGCGTCCGTGGCAGAGGCGCAGCTGGCCCACGCCGGCATCCGGGACTCGTTCGACGCCGTCGTGTCGGCGGACTCGGTCGCTCACCTCAAGCCGGCCAGCCAGCCGTACGCCGCGGTGGCGGACGCGTACGGCGTCGAGCTCGGCGACGTCCGGCTGGTGGCCGCCCACTGGTGGGACGTCGCCGGCGCCATGCGGGCCGGCTGCCGGGCGGCGTTCGTCGCCCGGCCGTCGATGGTGCTCAGCCCGGCGTGGCCTCGGCCGGACATCGTCGAGCCCGACCTGACAGGGGTGGTGCGACGCATCGTCGAGGTCGACGCCGGCTGAGCCCCGGCAGCCCCGAGCCGGGTTCAGTCGGCGGCGAGCGGGAGCCGGACCTCGAACCGGCAGCCGGGGTGCACGTTCACGACGGCGATGGCACCCCGGTGCGCCTCGACGATGCCGCGGGCGATCGCGAGGCCGAAGCCGCCGCCCTGGTCGTCGGCAGTGGTGCGCGCGGCCGTGCCTCGGAACGCCGTCTCGAACAGTCGAGGCAGGTCGTCCTCCGGGATGCCACCGCACGCGTCGGCCACCGTGATGCGCACGTGGTCGTCGCCGCTGTCGGCGCTGACCTCGATGGTGCCCTCGCTAGGGGTGTGCCGGATCGCGTTGAGCAGCAGGTTGCGCATCACCCGGCCGAACTCGTCCGGGTCGACCTGCACCGGCAGGTCCGTCGCGCTGTCGCCGATGAGGCGCACGCCCTTCGCTCGGGCGACCGGGTCGGCACTGGCGAGCGCCTCGTCCACCAGGTCGCCGGCCGCGACCCGTTCGAGGTGCAGCCGCATCGGTCCCTCGACCCGGGAGAGCTCGAACAGGTCGGCGACCATCTGCGTGACCCGGTCGACCTCGACGGTGAGCTGCCGGTGGTACCGGCTGACGGTCTCGGGGTCGGAGACGACGCCGTCCTCGAGCGACTCGACCATCGCGCGCATGCCGGCGAGCGGCGTACGGAGGTCGTGGCTCATGCCGGCGACCAGCTGACGTCGGCTGTGCTCCGTCGCCTCAGCGACCCGGCGGGCGCGCACCAGACGCCGGTGCGCGTCGTCGAGGGCGGATGCCACGATGCGCAGCTCGCCGGTCGGCATCGTCGGCGCACCGTCGTACTCCGGGTCGCCGACCTGAACCGCTGCATCGGCGAGCTGCCGTCCGGCGCGGCGCAGGGTCCGCCCGAGCAGCAGCGCGACGCCCACCGCGCTGACCACCGCGAGCCCGCTGACCGTGAGCACGACTCGTGCGTCATGTCCGGACAGGAACATCTGCCTGGTCGTGATCAGGACGGCCCCCGCGACGGTCGCCAGCGCTGCCCCGCTCACGATCAGCAGGTGCACCACCACTGAGCGCCCTCGTGCGGCGCGCAGCAGTGCACCACCGAGAGCCAGCGCGGCGGCGGCGCACGCGACCGTCAGCAGCGCGACGACGCCGACGTCGGCAGCCGGTATCACTCCTGCTCCTGCGGCTGGTAGCGGTAGCCGGATCCCCAGACGGTGACTACTCGCCGCGGTTCGGCCGGGTCGTCCTCGAGCTTGCCGCGGAGGCGGCGTACGTGCACGGTCACTGTCGACTCGTCGCCGACGGTCCAGCCCCAGACGTCGGCGAGCAGCTCCTTGCGCGAGAAGACCTGGCCCGGGTTGTTGAGGAAGAACGCGAGCAGGTCGAACTCGCGGGTCGTGAGCACCAGCTCACGACCGTCCCGTATGACCTGCCGCGCGCCGAGGTCCACCGTCAAGTCGCCGTCGCGCTGCACACCGACCTGCCGCGGCCCTGCCGAGCCCCGGGCCCGGCGCAGCACCGCCTGGACGCGCAGCACCAGCTCGCGGGGGCTGAACGGCTTGGTGAGGTAGTCGTCGGCACCCATCTCGAGGCCTGTGATCCGGTCGCTCTCGGAGCCGAGCGCCGTCAGTAGCAGCACCGGAGTCGTGACCGACCGCCGCATCCGACGACAGACCTCGAGCCCGTCCATGCCGGGGAGCATGATGTCCAGCACCACCAGGTCGGGGCTGCCGGCGAGCGCCCGGTTGAGCGCGGTCGTCCCGTCCGACACGTGCTCGACCTCGTGCCCGTCGTGCGTGAGGTACCGGCACACGACGTCGGCGATCGTCGGGTCGTCCTCGGCGACGAGGACCTTGGTGCGCGGCACTCCTCGACGCTAGAGCCTCCCGGACCGTTCGGCTGCCGCCGTCACCAAGCCGTAAGACCTCAGCGCTCGGCGGCGAAGTCCGCCGTTCCCGTCGCGAGGTCGACCGCGGCGGTGAACCCGAGCTCGTGGCGGGCCCGCTCCGGCGACGCCACCACGTGCCGCACGTCCCCCACCCGGAACTCGCCCGTCACCACGGGTGGCGGCCCGTCGACCGCCGTCGACAGCGCGGCCGCGAGGTCGCCCACCGTGACGGGGATCCCGCTCGCGACGTTGTATGCCGCGAGCCGGCCTCGGGGCAGCGAGCCGCTCTCGAGGCCGAGCCGGTTGGCCACGGCCACGTCCCGGACGTGTACGAAATCGCGCAGCTGCCGGCCGTCCTCGAACACCCGGGGCGCCTCGCCCCGCGCCAGCGCCGAGCGGAACAGCGCAGCCACACCGGCGTACGGCGTGTCCCGCGGCAGCCGGCGGCCGTACACGTTGTGGTACCTCAGGGCGATCCCGGTGGCGGCGCTCATAGCGACCCAGGTGGCGGCCAGGTGCTCCTGCGCGACCTTGGACGCCGCGTAGCCGTTGCGCGGGTCGAGCCGGGCCGTCTCGTCCACCGTCCGCACGCCGATCGGGGCGGCGCACACCGGGCAGGTCGGCTCGAACCGGCCGGCAGCCAGGTCGTCAAGGTTCCTCGGCCCTGGGGTGACGGCGCCGTGCTCGGCGCAGTCGTAGCCGCCCTCGCCGTAGACGACCATCGACGACGCGAGGACCAGCCGCGCCGTCCCGGCGTCCGCCATCGCCGAGAGCAGCACAGCCGTCCCAAGGTCGTTGCGGCGGACGTAGTCGGCGAGGTCGGCGACACCGCTGCCCAGCCCGACCTTCGCGGCCTGGTGGCAGACGGCGTCGACACCCACCAGCGCGGCCCCGGTCACCGCGGGGTCGGCCACGTCACCCACGACGAGCTCGACGTCCGGCGGTAGGTGCTCGCGACGACCGGTGGAGAGGTCGTCGAGGACCCGCACGTCGTGGCCCGACCCGAGCAGCTCCTCGACGACGTGCGACCCGACGAAGCCGCAGCCACCGGTCACCAAGACGTGCAAGGGTCCTCCTCGGGGACGGTACGAGACCTTCGGGAGGAGGCAACCATGCCTGCTCCGGTCGCGTCGCAGCCCCGAGGTCCGGTGCGGGCATGAGCCCCCGCCGGCGGCTGTTCGTCGCGGGGCTCGTTCTGCTGCTCGGCCTGTCGTTCGCGGTCGTCGCCGTCGCGCTCGTCCGGTCGTCGGACCGCCCGGACCTGGTGGGGCAGGACCGACCGGGACCGGTGCTGCTCGTCCCGGGGTACGGCGGCAGCGTCGTGGCCCTCGACCGGTTGGCCGCCGCGCTGCGGGCGGCCGGACGGGACGCGACCGTCGTGGGGCTGCCTGGAGACGGCGCCGGTCCGCTCGAGGACCAGGCGACAGCGCTCGGCACCGCGGCGCAGGCAGCGCTCGACGCGGGGGCACCGTCGGTCGACGTGGTCGGCTACTCGGCCGGCGGGGTGGTGGCGCGGCTCTGGGTCGCCGAGCACGGCGGCACCGACCAGGCCCGCCGGGTGGTCACGCTCGGGTCGCCGCAGCACGGCACCGACGTGGCCGGTCTGGCCGCGGTCCTCGCGCCGGACTCCTGCCCAGCCGCCTGCCAGGAGCTGGCGCCGGACAGTCCCCTGCTCGGCCGGCTCAACCGCGGCGACGAGACGCCGGCCGGCCCGCTGTGGGTCAGCATCTGGACGACCGACGACCAGGTCGTCACGCCGCCGGCGAGCGCCTCGCTCGACGGCGCGCTCGACCTGGCGGTGCAGGACGTCTGCCCGGGACGTCCGGTCGCCCACGGCGAGCTGCCCACCGACCCGGCGGTGCAGGCGCTGGTGCTGGACGCGCTCGGGGTCGCAGCGCCGTCCGCTCCGCGCAGCTGCCCGGTGTGACGGCTGCGACCGCTGCTCAGCTGGTGACGTCACGGGTGGTGAACGCGGCCCAGGCCAGCCCGAGGAACACGACGGCGTAGGCACCCTGGACGAGGACGCCGAGCCGGATGTCGTGCCAGAGGATCGGGTCGCGGAAGAAGTCGACCCAGGCCAGCCAGTACCGCGTCGGCAGGTACTGCTTGACCGAGGACGCCGCGTCGAGGGTGACCAGCACCTGGCTGGTGACGAGGACAACCAGCGCGCCGAGCGTCGCCGCGAGCGGCGAGTCGGTGAGCGTGGAGAGGAACAGCGCCACCGCGGCGACGCCGAGCATCGACCAGGTGATGTAGAGGATCACGAGGACGGTGCGGACGGTGAGCTGCTGGGGCGTCAGCGTGCTGCCCGACAGGCCGGTCACCACCTCGGCCGGCGAGCCGGGCACCGGCACGAACAGATGCGTCCCCACCTCGTACGCCGTCGCGGCGACGGCCGTCACGGCCACGACCAGGAACACCAGGACCGAGAGCAGCTTGGCGGCGAGCAGCCGGGTGCGCCCGACGGGCCGGACCAGCAGGTACCGCAGCGTTCCGGCCGACGCCTCGCCGGCGACGGCGTCGCCCGCCACCACCGAGACCGCGACCGGGAGGAAGAGCGGGAGCACGATGCCGAGCGCCGCAGCCGGGAAGAGCGCCCCGTTCGCGAGCACTGCCGACAGGAAAGCCGGACCCTCGCCCGGACGCGGCGCGACGTCGGTGACGGCCAGGAACACGGCGACGACCGTCGGCAGCAGGCACAGCAGGGCGATGGTCACCCAGGTCCGCGGCCGGCGGAAGAGCTTGGACAGCTCGACGGCGATCACCGGGGCTCCTCGCGGGCGACCCGGTCCGACCCGGGTCCGGTGAGCTCGAGCACGACCTGCTCGAGGCTGCGACGCTCGACGCGGAGGCCGGTCAGCCGGACGCCGCGCTCGACGAGCAGCCCGGCCAGCCGCTCCGGCTGGTCCTCCCTCACGGACAGCAGGTCGCCGTCCCTGTGCTCGACCCGGCCGTCGAGGACCGAGAGCGCGAGATCCGGGTCCGGCGTCTGCACCAGTACCCGTCCGGTCGGCGCACGCAGCGCCTCGAGGTCCTCCTGCGCGACGAGCCGACCGGCCTGCAGCACACCGACCCGCGTGCACAGTGCCTCGACCTCACTGAGCAGGTGGCTCGAGACGAGCAGCGTCGTGCCCTGCCGGTTGAGCTCGAGCAGCAGGTCGCGTACCTCGTGGATCCCCTGCGGGTCCAGACCGTTGGTGGGCTCGTCCAGGACGAGGAGCCGTGGCCGTCGCAGCAGCGCGCCGGCCAGTCCCAGCCGGGCCCGCATACCGAGGGAGAACGTCTTCACCGGCCGGCCTCCGACCGCGTCGAGCCCCACCTGGGCGAGCGCCTCGTCGACCCGGGTCCGCCTGGTACGCCGCGGACCACCGGGCCCAGCGGCGTCCACGAGCGACAGGTTGACCCGGGCCGACAGGTGGCCGTAGGCCGCCGGTCCCTCGATCAGGGCACCGACCTCGGGGAGCTGCTTGCGGGCGGGCCCCGGCATGCGGGTGCCGAACAGCTCGACGGTGCCAGACGTGGCGAACACCAGCCCGAGCAGGATGCGCACCGTGGTGGTCTTGCCGGAGCCGTTGGGGCCGAGGAAGCCGTAGCGGACGCCGGCGGCCACCTCGATCGAGACGTCGTCGACGGCGAGGACGCGACCGAAGCGCTTCGTGAGGCCCCGGGTCACGACGACGGGGTCGCTCATCGGAACGGCGGCGGGTCGTCGAGCAGCTGCCGGGCCGCGTCCTGCAGCACGGTCGGCACGACCGTGCCGGCGACGAGGTAGGACCGGCCCCGCCGGCCGCCATCGGTGCTCCGCACCACCACCGCGTTGAGCAGCGGCGTGCCCACGAGCACGGCGTCCCCCGCCGGGCCGACGTCGAGGGGCGTGCCGCCCCCCGCGGCTGCCGCGGTCTGCGCCGAGCCGCCGAGCCGCGACCACAGCGGCAGCACGACGAACCTCGCGAGCCCGGTGCCGTAGGTCGCGGTGCCGCCCCCGCTACCCAGCAGGCCGGGGCTGCGGCGCAGGCCTGCCAGCGCGTCCGGCAGCGCGAACGGCGCGAACCGGTCGACGGCCGCGGCGAGGTCCGGGGTCCGCGTCGTGCGCATCCGGCCGAACGGCGGCACCTTCGGTGTCAGGACGCCGGCGCTCGGTGCCGTCAGGTCGACCTCGACGAACGTGCTGCGGACCGCGGTCACGGCACTGCCGCGCGGGACCACGACGAGCGACAGCGGCAGACCGGTGCGCCGGTCGACGCAGACGTCGAGGTGGCCGACGGTGCTGAGCCGGTCGGCCGGCCGCACCCGGATGCCGTCACAGCTCCGGCCGGCGACCCGGCGGGAGGGCAGCCCGGTCACCGAATCTCCTGAGGTCGTGCCGGCGAGCGCTCGGAGGACGGCCAGGGGCGGAACCAGGTCGTCGACCCTGGGCAGCCGGACCGGAGTGGTCCCGACGACGCGCCGTACCGCACCGGACTCGAAGTCCCAGGTCTGCACCCCGTCGTCGACGGCGTACGTGCCGGACTCGCCGATGGCCGTGATCCGGTCGACCCGCCAGGCCGTCGGCGACCGCCACCACACCCGGGTCCGGGACGTCCCGCCGAGCAGGGCCGCGACATCGCCGAGCCGGGGCAGGTCCGGCAGGCCGAGGCTCCCGGTGCTCTCCGCCAGGCCCTGATACTCCACACCGGAAGAGTGCATCGCCCGGGCGAGCACCTGCCTGGGCGTCTGGGCGGGTGCGCCCGCGGGCCACCGGACGTACGCCGGCGGGGCGAGAGCGACCGCCGTCAGCCCGGCGAGGGCGGCCGCCCACCGCCGAGCGGTGCCACCGGTCGCCACGCCCATGTCGTCACGCTACGTCCGGTTCGCTGGGCGCACCGGGGACGTCACCGGACCGTAAGCACCGGTTCAGCCGTCACCGACTCGCTGTCGCGGGCACGCGCCGATCCCGACCGACTCCCGACCTCCGTCCCCGCTGGCACCTCTCCGCGGATCATCGCTCCACGCGTTGCCCGGCGTCCTCAAACGACGCGACCCGCAGGACCCAGACGACGGCGTTCTCGTCGACGGTGTACGACGGGGCCAGCTGCCACAGGCGCGCGAAGGCGGTGAGCACGGCCTCGTCGGCGCCTCGTTGCGCCCGCACCAGCGGGTAGAACGCGTCGAACAGCTGGCCGAAGGCCCGTTCGTCTCCGCGGCCGCAGGCCAAGAGGCACGCCGCGACACCTCGGCCGCACTCCACCGACCCTGCATGTCCGGGCCCCGTCACATCGCTTCCGCCAACCCGGCTACTCACAAGACCACCTAGCCAAAGGCCACCTCAGGTGCAACCGCGCATGGCTCTCGGCTGCCCTCGCGGTGCCGGGCCGACGGACGGAGACGCTGTCCGGGTGCGAGGCAGTCAGTCGTCCTGGCCGAGGCGCTTGCGACCGCGTCCACTCAGGCCGAGCTCCATGGCATGGGGCCGACGGGTGCCGGGACTGAACCGGAGGTCGCCGTTCTCGATGAGACGGTGCACCGCAGCGGCCACCTGCCGGACGTCCGCACCGGGAATCTCCCAGGCGAGCGCCTCATGGTCGATCTGGGCCCCCGCACGCACGTCCCGAAGAACGGCGAGCTCGATCGTCTCGCCGACCTGGTCGCCCTCCCCGCTCACCCGGTCAGCCTGGCACGCGAAGAACGGCACTGCTGAGAGGCTCCGGGGAGCACGATTGCTCTCAGGCCGGCCGTTTCTCATCCGCCCCGGTGGGAACCACCGGCGTCGTGATCCCCTTGCTCCGTGGCGCGGCTGCTGGTGCTGCCGGCACGACAGCCCTCAACAGCATCACCTATCTGGACATGGCGCTGCGAGCCCGCCCTGCGAGCAGCACGCCACAGGACACCGTCGAGAAGGCGGTCGACATAGCCGGCGTCGATGTCCCCGGGTCGCGCGAGGCGAAGGACAACCGCACGGCCGCACTGGGCGCGCTGACCGGCCTGGCCACGGGGGTCGGTGTGGGGGCTGCGTACGGGATGCTCCGAGGACTCGGCTTCCGCCCGCCGGTCGTGGTCGGGGGTTTCATCGCTGCTTCTGCAGCGATCATCGGATCCAACGCTCCCATGACCGTCCTGGGCGTGACCGACCCACGCACCTGGGCCCAGGCCGACTGGATCCCCGACCTCGTGCCCCACCTCGCCTACGGCCTGGTCACGGCAGCGGTCTACGGCAAGGACTGACAGTCCGGCGCTCCGGCGGCCCGGTGCGCCGCGCCCGGCCTCGGCCCCATCCGGGACGCACCGGTGCGGGGACGTAGAACCCAGAAGAGCACGAGAGGGGTCAGTGCGATAGGCCGGGAACCATCGAGTCGGGCTCGTGCAACCCGCGTGCGACAGCAAGCGGAGACAAGGGGCGGTCCGGGGGCAGATCAAGGGCACAAGAACTCGCTCCGCGATCGGCCGCTTGAGGCTGCGCATCAACTTCCCAAGCTGACAGTGCGAGTTCGATTCTCGTCACCCGCTCCAGCCCTTCCTGGTGGGACCGGCAGGAACCGCGCCTCGGCCGGCCGCTGGACCGAACCGCGCCCGACGGAGTCAGCTGGCCGGAGGCCGCGGCTTGAAGCGGCGGACCTCGTGGGGCCAGCCGCACGCCTCCGCGACCTTGCCCGCCCACATCGTGGCGGCCTCGTCATCGGCCACGTCGACCAGGGCGAACCCGCCCAGGAACTCCTTGGTCTCGACGTACGGCCCGTCGGTGATCATCACGGTGCCGCTGGTGGGATCAGCGCTGTACACCGGGCCGTCCTCCTCCTCGAGCCCCCCGGCGAACACGTACACGCCGGCGGCCTTCATCTCGTCCACGACCGCCCTCGCGAGCGGTCCGCGTCCGCGGAACCACTCCTCGGTGTGGTCGCCCACCCACTGCTGGTTGAAGTAGAGGAGGTACTCCGGCATGACCGCTCCTGCTTTCTCTGGCCGATCCCTTGGTCCGGGCCCACCTACCCCACGAACGGCGACAGGCAGATCCGACGCGGTTGTCGGCATTGAAGCACCGGACGCTGCCGGCGTTGATCAGGCGTTGAGTGGCGCGTTCCGTCCGGCAGAACCCGTACGAACCGGGCATGAAGGGGCCAGATCGCGCCACTCGACGAGCCGGCAGCTCGGTCAGGTCCAGGCGGCGCCCAGCCCTGCTCCTCCTCCACAGCCGCTCTTGATCTTGACCTTGGTCTTCCCCCCGCAGGGCGGCCCCGGTGAACAGTCGACTCCGGCAGCTAACGACGGCGCCTGTTGGCGCCGCGTTCGCGGGTGACCCGGTGACCACTGACCGCGGCGAGCGTCGCCTCGAGCGCCGCCCGTGTCTCGTCGGTGGTCTGCTGGGCGACCCCGACGAACATGAAGTCGACCAGGGTCAGCTGCGCGAGGCGGCTCGCCATGGCGCCGCTGCGGAACGTCGTCTCGCGCACCGCCGTGGTGAGCACGTGGTCGGCCACGTCGACGATGGGGGAGCGCGGGAAGTTGGTGAGGGCGACGGTGGTCGCTCCGCTACGACGAGCCTGGGCGAGCGCGTCGATGGTGTCGGACGTGACGCCGGTGTGCGAGATGCCGATCGCCACGTCGCCGGGCCGCAGCAGGGCGGCGCTGGTCAGGGCGATGTGGGTGTCGGACCAGGCGAAGGCCGTCTGACCGATGCGGTGCAGCTTCTGCTGGAAGTCCATCGCGACGAAGGCGCTGGCACCCACGCCGTACACATCGGTGCGACGGGCGGCGACGAGCGCGTCGACCACGGCCTGCAGCACCGCGACGTCCAGGTGGGACGCCGTCTCCTCGACCGCCCGGGCATCGGCGAAGGCGATCTTCTCGACGATGGCCGCGAGGTCGTCGCCGGGGCCGATGTCGCTGCCGACCACGCGCCCGCCGTTGTCGGCACGGCCGGACTCGGTGGCCAGAGTCAGCCGGAGCTGCGGGTAGCCGGACAGGCCGAGGGTCCGGCAGAACCGGATGACCGTGGTCTCCGAGGTGGCGCACTTCTGCGCCAGCTCCGTGATCGTGCTGGCGGCGACTGCCCGCGGGTCCTCGAGCACCTCCTGCGCGACGCGCCGCTCGGAGCGCGACAGGGACGGCAGGATGGCGCGCAGCCGCACGGCGAGAGACTGCCCGTCAGGGGTCGACGGGGTGGCATCGACCTTCGTGGCTGCGGACATGAAGGAAAATTACCTCGGTCAGGTCGCCGAGGCCGACCAACCCGAGAGCTGCACCGCATCGGCGTCCCGCCGTCGGGAGTCGTCGAAGACGACGCGGCCGGGTGAGGTCACGCGGATGCCGTCGACGTAGACACCGCGGCCCTGGTACAGCGCGTCGGAGGCGTACCTCCACCGCAGGGTGACGGGACCCTCGAGCGCGCCGAGGTCCACCGACTGGGAGCCCCACTGCTTGCCGGACCAGCCGGCCCAGTGCCTCAGCTCCTGCCAGGTGCTGCCGCCGTCGGACGACGCCTCCAGCGTCACGACGTCGGTCGGCTCCGTGTCGTACCAGAGGTCGAAGGACAGGCGGGACGGTGCGCTGCTCAGCTGCACCGGGGTCGACAAGGTCACCGTGCGGGCGTCCCCCACACCGGAGAACCAGGCCGTGCGGCCCTCCCGCGGCCGCACCGGGAGTGCGAGCGCCATGTCGCGGGCGACCGCGCGCCGGGCCGGGTTGTTGCTGCCCCAGCTGCGGCTGGGGTGCACCCGGTTCGTGAGCAGGATGACGAACGACCGGCTCGCCCGGTCGATGACGATCGACGTGCCGGTGTACCCGGTGTGCCCGGCCGTCTCGGGGCCGGAGAGCCCGTCCATGTACCACATCTGGTCGAGCTCGAAGCCGAGCCCGTGCGAGTTCCCCGGGAAGGCGGTGTTCTCGTTGTGGAGCAGGGAGTCGACCGAGTCCTCGCTGAGGATCCGCGTCCCGCCGTACGCCCCGCCGTTGATGATGGTCTGGGCCAGCACGGCGAGGTCGTCGGCCGTGGAGAAGACCCCGGCGTGCCCGGCGACCCCGTTCAGCGCCCACGCGTTCTCGTCGTGGACGCTGCCGCGGACCATGCCCCGCGGTGGCGCGGTCTGGTACTCCGTCGCGGCGATCCGGTCGAGCTCGGACGCCGGCGGGTTGTAGCCGGTGTCGCGCATCCCGAGCGGCCCGGTGATCCGGTCGTGCACCACCTGGTCCAGCGACGTGCCGGTGGCCAGCTCGACCAGCTTGCCGGCCGTGATCATGTTCAGGTCGGAGTAGAGGTACGCGCTGCCGGGCGCGTTCACCAGCTTCGCGTCGTAGACCGCCTGGATGCGCGCCTCCGGCGTCGGGTACGCGCTCCACAGCGGCAGCCAGGCCGGGAAGCCCGACGTGTGGGTGAGCAGCTGGCGCACGGTCACGGCTCGCTTGCCGTTGGCGGCGAAGGCCGGGATGTACGACGCGACGGTGCGGTCCAGGTCGATCCGACCGGCCTCGACCTGCTGCACGAGGGCGACGGAGGTGAACAGCTTCGAGACCGACGCGAGGTCGAAGACGGTGTCGGTCCGGGCGGGCACCCACTGGTCGCGCGGGAGCTCGGTGCCGTCGCCGTCGGCATAGCGCAGCGCGTACCCCGCAGCCGCGCGCTGGACGACGTAGCCGTCGTGCCCGGCCAGCACGACGCCCCCGGCGTACAGCGGCCGGGTCGGCGAGGGGTCCAGGTACGACTGGAGGTCGGTGGCCATCTGCTCGATGGGGGCCGTCACGAGCCCGGCCTGCTGCGGTGTCCCGTCCCGGAGCACCCGCGCCGTCCGCTCGCCGGCGGTGGACCCGCCGGCGGTGGTCAGCGTCGTGGTCGACGCGACGAGAGCCGCCACGGCGAGGGTCACCGCCCGGCGCCGTGCCGCCGACGTCATCCCCGGGCTCCGCCGTACGGTCCGTACAGCAGGTGCTGGCGTCGCGTGGCGTCGAACGCGGCCAGCTCGTCCTGCCACGCCGCCACGACCTCGCCGGGCGACGCGCCTGCGTCGACCATCGTCCGGAACCGCGTCGAGCCGGTCAGCTTGTCGATCCAGTTGTCCGAGCGCCAGGCGAAGGCAGATCCGTAGATCTGCTTGGCCGCCACGATCATCGCGGTGCCGGTGCGCAGGGCGTCGAACGAGGACGGGTCGGTCACCTGCAGCTGAACTCCCCCGCAGGCCACGTTGACGTGCTTGGAGAACGTCGGCGTGAAGTAGGCCTCCCGGATGAGCACTCCCGGGTGTCCCTGGTCGCGCAGCTCCGCTGCCCAGCGCTCGTCGACGTACGGTGCGCCGACCAGCTCGAACGGCCGGGTCGTCCCCCGGCCCTCGGACAGGTTCGTCCCCTCGAACATGCAGGTGCCCGGGTAGACCAGCGCCGTGTCCGCGGTCGGCATGTTGGGCGACGGCAGGATCCAGGGCAGCCCCGTGTCGGCGTACGCCTGCCGACGGTCCCAGCCGCGCATCCGCACGACGTCCACCTGCAGCGGTTGGTCGGTCTCGTCCGGCAGGTACTCCGCGGCGAAGAGCAGAGCCAGCTCGCCGACGGTCATGGCGTGCTGCTGGCAGATCTCACGGCGCCCGACGAACGTCGCGAACGCCCGGTCGAGCACCGGGCCGCGCGGCACGCGTCCGGTCGTGGGGTTGGGCCGGTCCAGGACGACGAAGCGGGTGCCGGTCACGGCGGCCGCGACCATGCAGTCGTACATCGTCCAGATGTAGGTGTAGAACCGCGCGCCGGCGTCCTGGATGTCGAACACCATCGTGTCCACGCCGGAACGACGGACGATGTCGGCCAGCGCGTCACCGCTCTTCAGGTAGGTGTCCCAGACCGTCAGGCCGGTGCGCTCGTCGACGTAGCTGCCCTCGGAGCCGCCGGCCTGCGCCGTGCCCCGGAACCCGTGCTCCGGTCCGAACACGGCCACCAGGTCGACCTGGTCCGAGGCCGCCATCACGTCGACCTCGTGGGTCCAGTCGGGCAGGACCCCGGTCGGGTTGGTGACGATGCCGACCTTCTGCCCGCGCAGCACCGCGTAGTCGCTCGCGATCAGCTCCTCGATGCCGGTCCGCACCGGACGGCCGCCGCCCGTCGCGGTGGCCGCAGCGGCCGG
This sequence comes from uncultured Actinomycetota bacterium, assembly GCA_963746175.1. Taxonomy (GTDB): domain Bacteria; phylum Actinomycetota; class Actinomycetes; order JACCUZ01; family JACCUZ01; genus CAVVAH01. The sequence continues at coordinate 905,123 of CAVVAH010000004.1, forward strand.
GCCGGCCAGTGCCGGTCCGGCGGCCACACCGGCGGCCGCGGCACCCAGGGCGCCGAGGAAGCCACGCCGGCCGAGGCCGGACGGCCGGGTCTGCGGGTGAGTCGGGTCGGTCATGTCGTGCTCCTGACTCATGACGTGGACGTCAGGCCGTGGCCGAACGGGTAGAGCGCCGACCCCGGGTCGCCGGCGGTCGGGATGGCGACCGGCAGCAGGCCCGCGGGCTGCACCTCGCCGAAGAGCACCCGGACCAGCGACTCGACGGAGATCGCGGTGGTGGAGTAGGTCGCGAGGTAGGTCGGCGCGCCGGTGAAGTACGCGATGTCGTAGGGGTTGCGCACGGCAACCACGACGACCGGCTTGCCGGTGGCCAGCAGCTGCGTGACCAGCTTCTGCTGCCCGGGACTCGTCGCGGCGTTGTTGGTCGCGACGACGACCTGGTCGCTGGCCTGCGCCTGCGCCACGGCAGCGGCGATGCTCGCGTCGCTCGGCGCGGTCCCGGTGTTGTACGCCGTCGCGGCCGGCCCGCGGTCGTGGATCCGGTCGGCGAGGCCGGGGGTGACGCTGGCGCCGGTGACGAGCACCTTCTGGGTTCCCTTGGCGAGCGGCAGCGCGTCAGTGTCGTCCTTGACCAGCGTGACGGTGCTGTCGGTGATCTCCTGGGCCCGCTGCTGGTGGGCATCGGTGCCCACCACGGAGCTGACCTGGGACTCGTCGACGAAGACGTTCTTCGGCTTGAAGAGACCGTGCGACATCTTCAGCTGCAGCACACGGTGCACCGACTGGTCGATCCGGTCCTCCGTGAGCTCACCGGAGCGCACCGCGTCGAGCACGGCGTGGAACGCGATGTCCAGCTTTCCGGGTGCCGGCATCAGCAGCTGGTCGACACCGGCCTTCAGCGCCAGCACCGGGATCCGGTCGTCGCCGAAGTTGTCGCGCACGCCCTGCATGGTCAGCGCGTCGGTGACGACTACACCGTCGTACCCCAGCTCGCCGCGCAGGATGTCGGTGATGATCGGCTTCGACAGGGTCGCCGGCACGCCGGACGGATCGAGGGCGGGGACGACGATGTGCGCCGTCATGATCGTGTCGATGCCGTGCGCGATCGCGGCCCGGAACGGCGGGGCGTCGATGCGCTCCCACTCCGCACGGGTGTGATTGATGATCGGCACGCCGTAGTGGCTGTCGGTCGCCGTGTCGCCATGACCGGGGAAGTGCTTCGCCGTGGCGGCCACGTTGGCGCTCTGGTAGCCGTCGACGTTCGCCGACACCAGGTCGGCCACCAGGGTCGGGTCGGAACCGAACGACCGCACCCCGATCACCGGGTTCTGCGCGTTCACGTTGACGTCGGCGTCCGGTGCGAAGTCCTGGTTGATGCCGATGGCCCGCAGCTCCTGGCCGCTGATCCGGCCCGCGTCGTACGTGTCGGTCTCGCTGCGTCCCGCGCCCAGCGCCATGTTGCCCGGCAGCTGGGTCGCCGGCGGTCCGACCCGGGTGACGACTCCGTGCTCCTGGTCGGTGCTGATCAGCAGCGGGATGTCGGCCCCGTGCGAGGTCGCCACCCGCTGCAGCCCGTTGGACAGGCCGGCGATCTGCTCGGGGTTCGCCACGTTGTTCGACCAGGCGAAGTAGATGACGCCGCCGACGTGGTACTTCTCGATCAGCTCCTTGCCGTTCGCGACACCGAGCTCGCTCTGGTTGTGCGCGACGTCGGCGGGGTCGGTCGTGTCGGCGGTCTGCCCGTAGGCGTAGGTGACGAAGAGCTGCCCGACCTTCTCCTGCAGCGTCATCCGCTTGACGATCTGGTCGATCCGGTCGCCGCTGCTGGCCGCCGCCGGCCCGGCCACAGAGGTCAGAGCGACCGCACCGGCCAGGAGCAGGAGCAGAGGTCGGAGTCGGGCGCGGATCTCGGGCACGGTGCCTCCAGAGGCGGGGAGCGCGCCGGGCGGCGCGTGTCAGCAGCGCGGACGACTCACGGGCGGGCTCCGGTGAAACCCAGCAACAAGAACTCGGCGCGGTACGAAACTTAGCGACGTCGGACGCTCGGGGTCAACGGTCATGTCACCAAGAAACGGATAAATCAGGCCTCGCTCGAGCGCCCGCTAGGATTGTTTGTGTTTCATACGAACCACGGACCCCGTACCGGGTGGCTCCCTGGCCCGGCAGAAGGCAGTGCTCGTAGCGAGGAAGGGCAACGCGGATGAGCGACGTTCCTGCCGACGCGATGGCGGCTTCGCACCCTGGCGGCTTCGCGGTGGCCCGGCCGATCCCTCCCCCGGTCGCACCCGCGGATCGGCGCGCCAGTCGTCGATGCTGTCCTCCTCCCGGGCCGGCGAGGTCAACCGGGCCCGGGTGCTGAAGACCCTCTACGCCAACGGCCCGCTCGCGCGGCCGGAGCTCGCGCGGCTGACCGGCTCCACCCGGGCGACGATCGGCCAGATCGTCCAGCCGTTCCTCGATGAAGGGCTGCTCGAGGAGCAGGCTCCGCTGGCCAGTGGCGCACGTGGTGGCAAGCGGGCGAGACCGGTCTGGTTCTCCGGCGCCGGATGGCCGGTCGGCGCCGTCCTCATGCTCCCGGACGGCGCGCAGGCTGCCGTGGTCACGGCGGGCGGGGAGGTCACGTCGAGGGCCACCGTCCGAGTTCGCCCGACCAAGAGGAACCACGACCTGATCGCCGATCGGTTGACCAGCCTGCTGCGGGAGGTCACCGCGAACGCCGCATCGCCGCTGCGCGGCATCGGCATCGCCGTCGCCGGGATGGTCGACACGCAGACGGGCGTGATCGTGCGGTCGGACCACGCGCCAGGGTTCAACGGCCTCGCGGTGGGCCCGCTGATCGCCGAGCGTCTCGGCGTGCCCACCTTCGTCGACCTGCAGCCCCGCGCCCAGGCGCTGGGAGACATGCTGTTCGGTGCCGGCCGAGGTGAGTCGTCGTACTGCTCGCTCTACGTCGGCGAAGGCATCGGCGCCGGATTCATCCTCGACGGCGCCCTGCACCGCGGGGCTCGAGGCGCCGGGGGCGAGGTCGGACACACGATCATCGACCGGGACGGCCCGCTCTGCGAGTGCGGGCTCACCGGGTGCTGGGAGGCCCTGGCCGCCACCCGGTGGCTGCGCGAGGAGGCCGCCGTGCGAGGCCTGCCACAGGCGAAGACCATCGGAGCAGCCCGGCTGTCCGCTCTGGCTCCCCAGAACCCGGCCGCCGCGGCCCTGCTCGATGACTACGCGGCGAACATCGCCGTCGGGATCGCGAACCTGCAGCAGATTCTCGGCATCGGGCTGTTCATCGTGCACGGTGAGCCCGTCGGCGGTGGCGAGGCACTGCGATCCTCGATCGAGAGCCACGTGCGCCGCCAGGCCTTCGCACACCCGGGTGGGGAGACCCGCGTCGTCTTCGCGGACCCCGACGACGACGCGACGCTGCGGGGCGCCGCCAGCATCGTGCTGTCCCGGTCGCTCGACGTGGCCTTCTGACCGCCCCGCAGCGGGTGGGAAAGGGTCTCAGCTTGGCCACGCCTGGCTCGCGGCCCTTGACCGCCGTACGTTCGCATGTAAGTCTTACAAACATCCGAAACTCATTCCGGGCCGTGGTCGACGGTCACCGCAGCCGAGAGCGCGCCGACCTGACGTCGTCAGGAGGTCAGCCGGGCGTGCGTCTCGCGGGTGGCCAGTGCCGGGTCGAGCGCGGCGAGGGCCAGCCAGGCGGCCCCGCCCACCCCGGTGCGGGCCGGCAGGACGGCACCGGCGAACCGGGCCGCGAGCAGCGTCCGCAGCTCGGCCCCCACCGGGGACGCGTCGCCGGCCAGGCTTCCCGCGAGGACGATCGGCGTGCTCTCGGCCGGGTCCCGGATCAGCCCGAGAGTCGCCATCAGGGCGGCCGCGGCTCGCTCGACGATCGCCTGCGCCTGCGTGTCGCCGAGACGGTAGGCGGCGGTGACCAAAGGGGCGAGCGCCGAGAGCTGGACGCCCGGACGCGAGTTCACCACCTGGATCACCCGGTCGTGCTGACCGTCGCGTCCCGGCCGGTCGGCGTCCAGCTCGTGCAGGACGCTCTCGACCAGCGGCCCCGGAGGTGTCCCCGCGTCCAACGTCTGCAAGGTGGTGCGGACGGCCTCGCGACCGAGCCAGAAGCCCGAGCCGTCGTCACCCAGCAGCCAGCCGTGGCCGTCCGCGGTCCGGGTCAGCCGGTGGTCGGTGAGCGAGCCCGCCGCGGCGCCGGTGCCGGCGACCAGCACGGCACCGTCGGACGCAGCTGTCCCGCCCGCGAAGGCCACCTCGAGGTCGGGGACGTAACCGGGGTCGCACGACAGACCAGCCTCGGCCCACACCCGGTCGAAGTGCGTGGCCACTGCCGGCGTGCGCAGCGCCGAGCCCCCTGCGACGCCGACCACCGATGCCTTCACCCGGGCGCCGTCGACACCGGACAGCGCGGCGCGCAGGGCGTCACCGAACGCTGCTGCAGCACCGGCAGGATCGGTCGTCGGGTTGCCGCCACCGGTGGTGCCGCGGCCGTGCTCGCGACCGTCCGGTCCCACCACGACGATGCGCGTCGACGTGCCGCCGAGGTCGCCGCCGAGGGCCAGGATCTCCGAACGCACAGGCACTCCGATCGAGGCGGATATCCGTTAGTGTCGCACCGATTCGCCACGGCACACGTCACCCGCGGCGCATCGCGCACTCACGTCACGGGAGGCCACGACTCCGATGGTTGACATGTTCAGTGCGGCGGGAACCGGCGGCGACTCGGGTGCTGTCTGGACCCCGGTCAGCGCCCAGGCCTACCTCGCCGCGCTCACGCCGATCATGGCCAAGGTCGCCGAGCAGTCCGACGGCCCCGTGCAGGAGGCGGCCGACCTCATCGTGGCGTCGTTGCGCGCCGGCGGCGTCGTCCAGGCGTTCGGCTCCGGGCACTCCGAGGCGTTGGCGATGGAGATCGCCGGTCGCGCGGGTGGGCTGGTGCCGACCAATCGGATCTCGTTGCGGGACGTCGTCATCATCGGCGGCGAGTCGCCCGACGTGCTCGGCAACAAGCACCTCGAGCGCGACCCGTCGATCGCCCACCGGCTGTACGACCTCGCCAACGTCTCCGAGTCCGACATCTTCGTGGTCGCGTCCAACTCCGGCGTGAACGGCTCGGTCGTCGAGCTCGCGCAGCTGGTGAAGCAGCGCGGGCACCGGCTGATCGCCATCACGTCGTTCACCCAGACCGCGGGGGTCGACTCCCGGCACCCGTCAGGCACCAAGCTGGTCGACCACGCCGACGTCGCCCTCGACAACGGTGCTCCGTACGGCGATGCGGTGCTGCCGCTGCCCGGCGGCGGCACCGTCTGCGCGGTCTCGTCGATCACTGCCGCCCTGGTCGCACAGCTGATCGGCGCCGAGGTCGTCCGGCGGCTGACGGAGGCGGGCGAGACCCCGCCGGTCTACCTGTCGGCCAACGTCCCCGGCGGGGACGAGCACAACAACGTCCTCGAAGCGCGCTACGCCGGCCGGATCCGTCGTTCGGCCTGACTCGGCAGTTCACCACGAAGGAGAAGAAGCACCCCGAACGCTTGCTCGCGCTGACTGTTCCGCCAGCACACCAACCCGGAAGGCAGACACCATGACCACCGAGAAGAAGGCAGTCGACCGCCGCACGTTCATGAAGGGCGCGCTGGCGACGGCGGCAGTCATCCCGTTCAGCGGCGTCCTCGCCGCGTGCGCGGGCGGCGGCAGCGACGCCCCCAGTGACACGAAGGGCGGCGGCAAGGTCAGCGACAGCAACCCGTTCGGGATGAAGGCCAAGTCGTCGGTCGACGCGGTGATCTTCGACGGTGGCTACGGCACCGACTACGTGGCGTTCGCCGCCACCCTGATGGAGAAGAACCAGGCGGGATCGTCGGTGAAGGTCTCCCCGACGACCAAGATCGCCACGGAGCTGCAGCCGCGCTTCGTCGGCGGCAACCCGCCCGACCTGATCGACAACTCCGGTGCGGACGCGATCGGGTTCAGCACGATCCTCGACGGGCTCGAAGACCTCAAGGACGTCCTCGACGCGAACAACCTCGAGGGGACGCCGATCCGGGACACCCTGTTCGGTGGCGTCGAGGAGCCGGGCACGTACGACGGCAAGCTCGCCGCTCTGAACTACGTGCTGACGGTCTACGCGGTCTGGTACTCCGCAAGCCTGTTCGAGGAGAACGGCTGGACCCCGCCGAAGACCTGGGACGAGGCGATGGCCCTCGGCGCGCAGGCCAAGGCGAAGGACAAGTACCTCTTCCTGTGGGGCAAGGAGGCCGCGACGTACTACCAGACCCTGGCGATCGGGTCGGCGATCAAGCAGGGTGGTGACGAGGTCCGGCTCGCGCTGGAGAACCTGGAGGCGAAGTGCTGGTCGCACCCCGACGTCCAGGCCGTCCTCAAGGGTCTGGGCGAGATCATCAAGGCCGGCTACATGAAGCCCGGCGGCGCGGGCACCCAGTTCACCGCTGCGCAGGCGCAGTGGAGCAACAACCAGGACGCCCTGCTGTACCCGTCGGGCTCCTGGATCGAGAACGAGATGAAGGACACGACCAAGCCCGACTTCAAGATGACCGGCGTCCAGGAGATGACGGTCACGGCAGACTCCTCGATGCCGTACGAGGCACTGCACAGCGCGTCCGGTGAGCCGTTCGTGATCCCGTCCAAGGGCAAGAACGTGGCCGGCGGCAAGGAGCTGCTCCGCACGATGCTCTCCAAGGAGGCGGCGACGAACTTCGCCAAGACCAAGCTCGCGCCGACCATCGTCAAGGGCACCGTTCCCGCGGACGGGTTCGGCTCGACCGCCCTGGTCTCGCAGAACGACCTGCTCAGCGCCGCCGGGACCGACGTCTTCACCTGGAAGTTCGTCGACCTGTACGGCATGAACACCGACCAGCTCGTGATCTGGAACAGCTTCCTGGCCGGCAAGGCCGACGTCGCCGCCCTGACCAAGGGACTGCAGGAGATCACCGACAAGGTTCGCGAGGACGACTCGGTCAAGAAGATCCAGGTCACATGACCGTTTCGGCACCCGAGCCCCCCACGACGATCGCGTCCACGATCGAGCGGCGTCCGAAGCTGCGCGGCACGAAGGCGCGTCGCAAGCTGACGTTCGACCGAGTCAGCTTCTTCGTGGTGTTCCTCGGGCTGCCGCTGGCGATCTTCCTGTTGTTCGTGGTCTGGCCCTTCGTGCAGGCGTTCTACTACTCGCTGACCGACTGGTCGGGCTTCACCCCCGACATGAACTTCGTGGGTCTGCGGAACTACCGGACGTTGCTCAAGGACGACATCTTCATGACCGCGTTCTGGAACAACATCCTGCTGGCGATCGTGGTGCCCCTCGTGACCGTCGTGCTCAGCTTCGTGCTGGCCACGATGGTCACGGTGGGGGGCACCACGCACGGCGCGGCCCGCGGGATCCGGGCCTCGAACTTCTACCGCGTGATCTCGTTCTTCCCCTACACGATCCCGGCGATCATCATCGGGATCCTGTGGAGTCAGATGTTCGACCCGTCCGCGGGCCTGCTCAACGGCATCCTCACCAAGCTCGGGTTCGACCAGTTCGCCAGCTTCCCCTGGCTCGGGGACACCCGCAGCGCCATGCCGGCCTCGATGTTCGTCATCATCTGGGGCTTCGTCGGCTTCTACATGGTGCTGTTCGTCGCCGCGATCAAGGGGATCCCGTCGGACTACTACGACGCGATCCGGCTGGACGGCGCCGGCCGGATCCGGACGGCGTACTCGATCACGATCCCGTTGATCCGCGACAACATCCAGACCGCCTACATCTACCTGGGCATCCTCGCGCTCGACGCGTTCGTCTACATGCAGGCGCTCAACCCCGGCGGTGGCCCGGACAACTCGACCCTGGTCATGCCGCAGCGACTGCTCAACACGGCGTTCGCGAAGGGCCAGTTCGGCCTCGCCAGCGCCATGGGCGTGGTGCTGGCCGTCGCGACCCTCACGTTCGCCGCGATCGTCTTCTCGGTGAACTGGCTGACCGGCGGCCGCGAGCAGAAGGTCAAGCGATGACGACCACGACGCCACCCGCCTCCGGGACCGCTGGGCAGAAGGCCGTCACCGCCGTCTCCCATGCCGTCCTCAGCCTGTGGACCGTTCTGATCATCGTCCCGCTGGCGTGGACGCTGATGTCGTCGTTCAAGACGAGCAAGGAGATCTTCGCCTCACCGTTCACGCTGCCGGCTCAGTGGAACTTCGACAACTACGTCTCCGCGTGGACGACAGCCGGCATCGGCAGGTACTTCGCCAACACCGTCATCGTGGTCGGGTGCGCACTGGTCATCGTCATGGTGCTGGGAGCGATGTGCGCCTACGTGCTCGCCCGCTTCTCCTTCTTCGGCAGCCGGCTCATCTACTACCTGATGCTCGCCGGGCTGACGTTCCCGGTCTTCCTGGCGATCGTCCCGCTGTTCTTCGTGCTCCAGGACGTCGGCCTCCTGAACACCCTGCCCGGGCTCATCGTCACCTACGTGGCGTTCGCGCTGCCGTTCACCGTGTTCTTCCTGTTCCCGTTCTTCAGGGCGCTGCCCGACGAGATCGCCGAGGCCGCCGAGATCGACGGGGCCGGCGAGTGGCGCAAGTTCTTCCAGGTCATGCTGCCGATGGCCAAGCCGGGGATGGCATCGGTCGCCATCTTCAACTTCCTCGGCCTCTGGAACCAGTTCCTGCTCCCGGTCGCCCTGAACACCAACCGGAAGAACTACGTGCTTTCCCAGGGCATGGCCTCGTTCGCCTCGCAAGCCGGCTACAACGTCGACTTCGGCCGGTTGTTCGCCGCCGTCGTGATCACCGTCGTCCCCGTCCTGGTCGTCTACGCCGTCTTCCAACGCCAGCTCCAGGGCTCGGTCACCGCGGGAACCATGAAGTAGCTGCCCTCTCGATGAGTCGATGAGCGAGCTGCGTCTGGAGACGCTGACCATGCCGACGGCCGAGGTCGGTCCGGTCAACCCGTTGCCGCCAATGTTCTCCGCGGCTGACCTGCACGCGGTCGTCGACCCGGGCGAGGCCGACGCCGAGATGCGCCGCAACATCGGCTACGGCCGGGTCCGCTCGGTGCTGCCGTACCTGGTCCAGGACGGTTACGGCCGCGACCGCCGGCCGGCCGAGCACAAGGTCGCCGTGCTCGAGAACGACGTCCTGCGGGCCACCTTTCTCCTCGACCTCGGCGGTCGGCTGTGGTCCCTGGTGCACAAGCCCACCGGTCGCGAGCTGCTCTACCGGAACCCGGTCTTCCAGCCGGCGAACCTGGCCCTGCGCAACGCCTGGTTCGCCGGCGGCGTCGAGTGGAACATCGGGACCATCGGTCACTCCCCCACGACGTGCGAGCCGCTCCACGCCGGCCGGGTGCTGCAGCCGGACGGCACACCGGTGCTGCGGATGTACGAGTTCGAGCGGTTGCGCGAGGTCGTGTTCCAGGTCGATGCGTGGCTGCCCGCCGGCTCGCCCGTGCTCCTGGTCCACGTCCGCATCGTCAACCCCAACGACGTCGAGACCCCGATGTACTGGTGGTCCAACATCGCGGTGCCCCAGGCGGACGACGTACGCGTCCTCGCCCCTGCGGACGAGGCCTGGCAGTTCGCCTGCCCCAGCCCCCTGCGGCGGGTGCCGATGCCTGTCCTCGACGGGCTGGACCGCACGTACACCACCCGCGCGTCCGCGTCCGCCGACTACTTCTTCGCGATCGCCGACGACCAGCGGCGATGGGTCACTGCCCTGGACGCCCGCGGTGCGGGACTGGTGCAGACCTCCACCGACCGGCTCCGAGGCCGCAAGCTGTTCCTGTGGGGGAAGAGCCCGGGCGGCGACCACTGGCAGGAGTGGCTCGCGCAACCCGGTCTGGAGTACCTCGAGATCCAGGCCGGCCTGGCCCGCACCCAGCTGGAGCACCTGCCCATGCCGGCACGGACAGCGTGGTCATGGGTCGAGGCGTACGGACTGCTCCAGTGCGACGCGGTCGTCGTGCACGGCGATGACTGGTCCGTGGCGAGAACGGCCGTGTCGCGTGACCTGGAGGAGCTGGTCCCTCGCGCCGAGCTCGACGGGGCGCTGACCGCCGCGGCGGCCTGGGCCGACACCGCGCCGGTCGAGGTGCTGAACCGAGGGTCGGGGTGGGGAGCGCTCGAGCACAGGTTGCGGCAGCGCGACGGCGACAACTCGATGTCAATGCCCGCTACGCCGTTCGGCGACGAGACGCTCGGGCCGGAGCAGGACGCCTGGATCGAGCTCGTGCACACCGGCGACATGTCGTCGCCGCCGGCCGAGCAGCCGCCGTCGTCGTACCAGACCAGCCGCCGGTGGGTACCGCTGCTCGACGCGGCGGACGGCTGGTTGCCGATGCTGCATCTCGGGGTGGTCCTCGCCCATGCCGGAGACCTGCACGGGGCGACCGAGGCCTGGGTCCGGTCGCTCGCGGCCGAGCCGACGGCGTGGGCCGCGCGCAACCTGGCCGCCGCGGCCCGGGCCGACGGTGACCTTGCGACGGCGCTCCGGCGCTACCGATCTGCGGTCCTCCTCCGCGAGGACCTCGCAGCGCTGAGACGAGAGCTGGTCGACGCGTTGCTGGCCGCGAGTGACGGCGCGCAGGCGCTCGCGGTGATCGACGCCGCCCCGGCCGGGCAGGGCGGCCTCGGCCGCTTCCGGCTGGCCGAGATCCGCGCGGCCTTGCTGACGGGTGACCTCGACCGTGCCGGCGGGGTCTTCCGCGACGGCGTCGTGCTGCCCGACGTCAGGGAGGGTGAGCACGCACTGCACCACGTGTGGTTCGACTACCAGGTGGCGCTCGCGGCACGCGAACGGCATCGCCCGGTCGACGCCGACCTGGAGGCGGAGGTGCGGGCCACCGTGCCGGTCCCGCCGGACCTCGACTTCCGGATGAAGACGTAGCTCACATCAGGTCAGCAACGGCGCGTAGAGCGGCCGCTCGAACGGCCAGGCGTCACTGGTGAGCCAGTCGGCGATCGCGCGCCGGAACGCGTCGTCGAGGGCGGCGTCGGACTCGCGCACCCACGACCGCACGGTGGCGTCGTGGACGCCGTCGCGAGCCGGGTACACGTAGACGCAGCCGATGACGTCGTCGCTCTCGTCGAGCACGGTGAAGGTGAAGCCGGTCCGGTCGACGAAGTCCCGGGCATGCCGCTCCAGATCGGCGAGGTTCTCGTCCATGCTCATCTCCCGAGGCCAGCTCCCCTCGGCGAAGCCCGGCGAGCGTCGGATGTGCTCCATGCTCGACGTCCACGCTGCGTAGTCGCGCTCGTTGTGCTGCGGTCCCAGCGGCTCGAGGCGGAGATCCCCGGTCGTGAGGGCGGTCGGCGGGTCGAACCCGGCGGGCACGAACGCGGCGGACTCGGACACGTCTCTCCTTCGCCAGGGCTGCGGGCGTCGTCCGGCAGCGGCACCCATGGCGCTGCACCTCGGCGTGAACGGATGCCGGCGGCCCACCGTAACCTCGGCGAATGGCTCTCGGACAGGGTGGGCGATTCGACGGTGCGGCGGCGTTGGTGACCGGCGGAGCACACGGCATCGGACGGGCCTGCGCAGCCCGGCTCGCCGACGAGGGCGCGCGGGTGGCCGTCCTGGACCTCGACGAGGGGACCGCTCAGGACGTGGTCGCCCAGCTTGCGCAGCCCGGTGGGCGTCCGCACCTCGCGGTGCACATGGACGTGACCGACCGGTCGTCGGTCGACCAGGCACTAGGTCGCGCTGCCGGCGAGCTGGGTCAGGTGGACACCCTGGTCAACGTCGCCGGTGGAGACGTCGAGCACGGGTCCTTCGACGACACGGACGACGAGGTGTGGACGCGCGTCCTCGAGCTCAACCTCCTCGGCGTCGTCCGCTGCTGCCGTGCGGCGATCCCGCACCTCCGGCGAAGCGCCCTGAGCCCGGCCATCGTGACGGTCAGCTCGATCAACGCCTTCACCGCGCTGGGCAGTGAGGCGTACTCCTCGGCGAAGGCCGGGCTCACGTCGCTGACAGGCAACCTCGCCGCCAGCCTCGCTCACGACGGGATCAGGGTGAACGCGGTGGCGCCGGGGACGATCCGGACCCGGGTCTGGGACGGGCAGCAGGGCGGGGCGGACCGTCTCCAGCCGTTGTACCCGCTCGGGCGCGTCGGCGAGCCCGAGGACGTCGCCGCCGCCGTGGCCTTCCTCGCGTCCCGCGACGCGGCCTGGATCACGGGTCACACCCTCCCGGTCGACGGGGGCCTGCTGACCGGCGACGGCAGCCGGATGGACGTGCGTTGACGGGTCCGAAGGTGCCGGTTCAACGCAGGGCGAGCAGCGTCAGCAGCCGTGCCGCCTCGGCCGCCACGGCGTCGCGGGCGGCGCCCAGGTAGCGCCGGGTGTCGACGACGTCCGGGTCCTCGACCAGGTGCTGGCGCAGTGCCGTGGTGAACGCGTTGTTCAGGTGGGTGGCGATGTTCACCTTCGTCATCCCGGCACGGACGGCAGCCACCAGGTCGTCGTCCGGGACACCGGAGGCGCCGTGCAGCACCAGCGGGACAGGCACCCGTTCGTGGATCGCGGCGATCAGCACCATGTCCAGCTGTGCCGTGCGGCTGGTCATCGCGTGCGAGGACCCGACGGCCACCGCAAGCGCATCGACCCCGCAGTCCGCCACGAACTGCGCCGCGGCGGCCGGGTCGGTACGTACGCCGGGGGCGTGCACGCCGTCCTTGCCACCGATCTCGCCGAGCTCGGCCTCGACGGTGACTCCCGCGTGGTGGCAGCGCTGGACGACCGCGCGGGTGGTGGTGCGGTTGGCCTCGTCTCCCAGCCGCGACCCGTCGTACATCACCGAGGTGAAGCCGAGCGCGACAGCCTCGGCCACCAGTGGCTCGCTGACCGCGTGGTCGAGGTGCAGCACGCACGGCACGGTGGCCCGCTCCGCGAGCGTTCGCGTCGCCAGCGCGACCGGCGCCAGCGAACCGTGGTAGCGCACGGCGTTCTCGCTGATCTGCAGCACGACGGGCAGACCGGTCTGCTCGGCGGCCGCGACCAGCGCCTCGGCGTGCTCGAGCTGGATGACGTTGAACGCGCCGACACCACGCCCGGCGGCGACGGCGTCCGCGAGCACCTCGTCGAGGCGGCCGAGGGTCAACGCACCTCCCGCAGCGGGATCACAGCGCGTCCCAGCCGAGGCAGGCAGCGCCCATGCAGCCGGCCCGTACGCCGAGCACCGCCCGCTCCACCCGGGGCGGGCGCTGGAAGGTCAGGCGGCTCGCGACCGCCGCGCGCAGCGGGTCCATGAGGGTGGCACCGCTCTCGGCGAGGCCGCCACCGATCAGGACGAGGTCGACCCCGGTGATCGTCACGGTGGCGACGATCGCCTGCGCCAGGGCGGCCACCGCCCGGGCCCACACGGCCCTCGCGTCGGGGTCACCGGCAGCCGCTCGGACGGCGACCTCCTCCGCCGGGGCCGGATGCCCGGTCCGTGCGGCGAGCTCCCGCTCGATCGCGGCCGCCGAGGCGATCACCTCGAGACACCCGGTCCCCCCGCACCTGCAGGCCGGCCCGGCCGGGTCGATGACGAGGTGCCCCAGCTCGCCGGCCCGGCCGTCGGCGGTGATCACCGCGCCGTCGAGGAGCAGCGCCCCGGCGATGCCGGTACCCACGGGGAGGAACAGCGCGTGCCGCGCACCGCGGGCAGCACCCAGGCGGGTCTCGGCGAGCAGGCCGGCGCGCACGTCGTGGCCGACGACGGTCGGCACGCCGAGCGACGACGCGACCGCGTCGCGGATCGGCAGGTCACGCCAGCCGAGGTTGACCGAGTACACGCCGACACCGTGCAGCTCGTCCACCAGGCCCGGTACGACGACGCCGCAGCCCACCAGCCGGGCGGGGCGGCCGTCCTCCGCCGCCGTGGCCATCAGCCCGGTCACCGTCGCCAGCACGACAGCGGCGAAGTCGGTGGCCATGTCCTGCGGGGTCGGCGTGGTGACGGCGACGAGCGTGTCGCAGGCCTCCGTCACCAGGGCCGCCTTGATGCGGGTGCCGCCGACGTCGACGGCCGCCACCACGTCGGACACCTCGGCCATCTCTACTCCCGGGACGCGGCCGGAGGCAGGACCACCGATCGGGTCAGGTGTCGCGGGTGGTCGGGGTCGAGGTCGCCCTGCCGGGCCTTCGCGAGGCAGAGCCGGTGCACCCGCACGAGCTCGGCGAGCGGGTCGATGTCCCGGCTCTCGAAGTGCGCACCGGTGCCGCGCACCTGCTCCGCCAAGCCGGGCGGCACCTCGCCGAGCGCCCAGGTGACCCGGCCCGCGGTGGCGATGCTCACCGGGCCGTGCCGGTACTCCATCGCCGGGTAGGACTCGGTCCAGAACTGGGCCGACTCGCGCAGCTTGAGGGCCGCCTCCGCGGCCAGGCCGATGGTCCAGCCACGCCCCACGAAGGTCACCTGCTCGGCGCCGGCCAGTCCGGCCAGGCACTGCGCCTCGTCCTCGGCGAGCACCGCCCGGGCATCCCCGGTCGCGGCCGACAGGTCCTCGCCGAGAGACGCCCGGAGCAGTGCCACGGTGGAGGTGGCGAAGCGGGTCTGCACGACCGACTTCTCGTCGACCTCGGGCAGCAGGACGGTCCGGTCGGCCAGCTCGGTGACCGGCGTGCCGGGTGTGGCGACGATCGCCGTCGTGACGAGGTCTCGACCGCGCAGCGACCTGAGGACGTCGATCACCTCGGTGGTGGTGCCGGACCGCGTGATCACCAGCACGGCGTCGTAGCTGCGGTCGAGCCGGTGCTCGCTGGCGGCGAACGCGTCGGTCTCGCCGTGCCCGGCCAGCTCGCGCAGCGCGGCGTACGCCTGCGCCATGAAGTACGACGTGCCGCAGCCGACGACCGCCACCCTCGCGCCGGCCATCGGCAGTGCATCCGCCAGCTCCGGCAGCCGGGCGACGACGCCGGTCCAGTCGTCAGGCTGTCCGGCGACCTCCCGCTGGAGGTCGCTGTCCGGGTTGAACGTCACGGCGGGCTCCTGGTGATGGACACGTTCCTGACGAGTTTCGACCCTATCCGTGCGACGCGAGATGATGGCTCGCGTGACCGTCCCCCAGCCGATGCTCCTGACCGGGCGTCTGGTCACTGCCTCGACCGTCGTCGAGGACGGCGTCCTGGTGGTGGACGGGGACCGGATCCGGTACGCCGGGCGGGCGTCCGAGCTGCCGGCTGCCTGGCGGGACGTGCCGGTCGTGGACGCCGGGCCGGCCCGGCACACCCTGCTGCCCGGGCTCGTCGACGCCCACTGCCACGGCGGCGCGGGCGGCGAGTTCGGCGCGGCCGCCGACTCGGCCGCCACCGCGGTCCGCCACCACCAGGTGAACGGCACCACGACCATGCTCGGCAGCCTGGTCGCCGCGACTGCCGACGAGATGGTGGCGGGAGTGCGGACGTGCGCCGCGCTGGTGGCCGGAGGGGACCTGGCCGGCATCCACCTGGAAGGCCCCTTCCTCTCCCACGAGCGCCGCGGGGCGCAGGACGCCGCGGCGCTCACGGACGTCGTCCCGGCGCTGGTCGAAGCCGTCGTGCGGGCCGCCGAGTCGGCCGGGGCGCCAGGCGCGCTGGCGCAGATGACGTTCGCACCCGAACGCCGCGGCGCCGACCGGTTGCCCGCACTCCTGGGTGGTCACGGCATCCTGCCCGCCCTTGGGCACACCGACTGCGACGCCGCCACGGCCTGGTCGTCGCTCCGGTCGGCGCTCGACTCCGCGCCGCGAGGCGGGCGACCGCTGGTCACGCACTTCTTCAACGGCATGCCTCCCCTGCACCACCGAGCCCCCGGCCCGGTGGCCGCCTGCCTGGCGCAGGCCGCCCGGGGTGACGCGGTGCTGGAGGTCATCGGCGACGGTGTGCACCTGGCCGCGGAGACCGTGCGGATGCTGTTCGACCTCGTCGGGCCGCAGGCGATCTGCCTGGTCACCGACGCGATGGCGGCCAGCGGCATGCCGGACGGCCGGTACACGCTGGGCGGGCGCGACGTCCTGGTCGCCGACCGGACGGCGCGGCTGGCCGACGGCGGCTCGATCGCCGGCGGCGTGGCCACTCTGCTGGACGTGGTGCGCTGGTGCGTGGCCGAGGCGGGCATCCCCCTGCTGGACGCCGTCACGGCGGCCTCGGTCACACCCGCACAGACCCTCGGTCTCACCGGCGTCGGGTCGCTGGCGGCCGGACTGCGGGCCGATGTCATCGTGGTGGACGACGACCTGCGTCTGACACGGGTGATGCGGCGCGGCAGCTGGCTCGCACCCGACGTACCCGACGTACCTGACAGCGACCGGTAAGGAGGACCGCGAGGCCATGGAGGTCGTCATCGTCCCGGACGTCGCCACGATCGGCGAGCTTGCCGCCGACGCGGTCGTCGCCCTGCTGGCGCGCAAGCCGACGGCGGTCCTCGGGCTGGCCACGGGGTCCAGCCCACTGGTGGTCTACGCCGAGCTGATCCGTCGGCACGACGCCGGCGAGGTGAGCTTCGCGCGCAGTCGCGGCTTCCTGCTGGACGAGTACGTCGGGCTGCCGGCCGAGCACCCGCAGCGCTACCGGTCGGTGATCCGCCGCGAGCTCGAGGAGCGGGTCGACTTCCCCGACGGCTCGATCGCCGGACCGGACGGCCTGGCCGACGACCTCCCGGCTGTGTGCGCCGACTACGAGCGAGCCATCACCGACGCGGGAGGTGTCGACCTGCAGCTGCTGGGGGTCGGGTCGGACGGTCACGTCGCCTTCAACGAGCCCGGCTCCTCGCTGAGCTCACGAACCCGGATCAAGACCCTGACCGCTCGCACCCGCACGGACAACGAGCGGTTCTTCGAGCCGCCGGACGAGGTGCCGCACCACGTGCTCACCCAGGGGCTGGGCACCATCCTCGATGCGCGGCACCTCGTGCTGATCGCGCGGGGAGCCGGCAAGGCGGCGGCCGTGCACCAGCTGGTCGAGGGCCCGGTGTCCGCGTTCTGCCCGGCCTCCGTGCTGCAGCTGCACCCGCACGCGACCGTCCTGCTGGACGACGACGCGGCAAGCCAGCTCCGGCTCGCCGACTACTACCGGGAGACGTACGCCAACAAGCCGCACTGGCAGGGGCTGTAGGGCGAGTCCCCTCAGGCCCCCGGTGGCCGGCCGGCACCGTTCTCGGGTAGAGACATGACATGGACTCCCACCAGGAGGTCGAGCGGAAGTTCGACCTCGCCCCCGACCAGGCGGTGCCCGACCTCGTGGGTGGTCCGGTGGCGTCGGTCGGCCCACCCGTGGTGTCGCGGCTCGAGGCGACGTACGTCGACACCGAGTCGCTCGCCCTCGCCGCGGCGAAGATCACGATGCGGCGCCGGACCGGTGGCGACGACGCCGGGTGGCACCTGAAGCTGCCGGCGTCCGGCGACACCCGGACCGAGCTGCGCCGACCGCTCGGCCGGAGCGTCCGCATCGTCCCCAGGGAGCTGCTGGACCAGGTCCGCGCCGTCGTGCGCGACCGCGCGGTGCAGCCGGTGGCCGTGCTCCGGACGACGCGGACCGAGCGGCACCTGTACGACGCCGACGGCACCGATCTCGCGGTGCTGGCCGACGACACCGTCGAGGCCGAGCGTCTCGTCGGCACGCCCGGGCAGCTCGCGTGGCGCGAGCTCGAGGTCGAGCTGGTCCACGGTGACGACGCGGTGCTGCAGTCGGTGGCGGAGTCCCTTGCCGCCGACGGTGTGAGCCCGTCGGTCTCGTCGTCGAAGCTGGCCAAGGTCCTCGACGCCGGCACGACCGGCAGCCGGCCCGGCGAGGGTCGAGGACCGACACCGACGGCCGGGTCGGTCGGCGCGCTCGTGCAGGAGCACGTCGCCGCGCAGGTCGCCGAGCTGCTGCGGCAGGACCGAGCGGCCCGCAGCGGCGACGAGGACGCCGTGCACGACCTGCGCGTCGCCGCCCGCCGGATCCGGTCGTTTCTGGCGACGTACCGCCCGGTGCTCGACCGCGCGGTCACCGACCCGGTCCGCGACGAGCTGCGCTGGCTCGGCGCGGAGGTGGGCGCCGCGCGCGATGCCCAGGTGCAGCGGGCCCGACTGCTCGCTCGCCTGGACGCGGTGTCGCGCGACCTGGTGCTCGGCCCGGTGCGCCGCCGCGCCGGGATCGAGCTGCAGGCGTCCGAACGCAGGGGGCTCGGCCGGCTGCGGACCGCGCTGTCGAGCACGCGGTACTACCGGCTGCTCGACGTCCTTGACGAGCTCGCAGCCGGGCTCCCGCTCACGGTGGGATCGACGCAGCCGGCCGACGACGCGGTGCCCGCTCTGGTCGGCCACCAGGTGCGTCGGGTCCGGCGCGCGGCAGCTGCCGCGGACGCCGCCGGCGAGGACCGCGAGCAGGCGCTGCACGACGTCCGCAAGGCCGCGAAGCGTGCTCGCTATGCCGCCGAGTCGACGGTCCCCGTCGTCGGGAAGCACGCGATCCGGCTGGCGAGCAGGATGGAGGACCTGCAGGACCTCCTCGGCGAGCACCAGGACGCGGTCACCGCGCGCACGCTGCACCGGACGCTGGGAGGAGCGGCGCACTCCGCCGGCGAGAACGGCTTCACCTTCGGGATGCTTCGCGCGGAGGAGGACGCGGCCGCGCGCGCGGCCCGGACCCGCTACCCCGACGCCCTCCGCCGTGCCACGACGCGGAAGGTCACGCGCTGGACCCGTTGACCGCCGCCGCGGTCCGCTGGACGAGCGTCGCTGCGCGGCCGCGGGAGCCGTCGCCCGTCGTGCGTCCGCGGGCCCTGGGCAGGCGCGGGTGGGGTGGATACAGTGCGGATCGGGGGTCGGTACCAGGCCCGGCCGGCAAGGGGAGTGCCCGTGGCGCAGCCTCGACGAGGACTGCGGCTGCGCGCCGCCGTCGTCGCCCTCCTGACCCTGCTCGCGCTGCTCGCAGCGGGCTGCGGAGGCTCGAGCGCGACACCCGGCGCGGGCGGCGGCTCGCCGTCCGCAGGCGGCCGGCCGCACGGCACGGTCACGCTGTACACGTCGTACAGCCAGCCGGAGGTCGACGCGCTGGTCGCCGCCTACGAGGCGGCCGTCCCGAAGGTCGACGTCAAGGTCTTCCGGGCTCCCACCGGCGAGCTGAGCGCCCGCATCGCCGCCGAGAAGCGCACCGGTGGGGTCCGCGGCGACGTCCTGCTGCTCTCGGACCCGCTGTCGATGCAGCAGTACGCCGCCCAGCGGATGCTGCTCGCGTGGCACCCGCCGGACGCCCACGCGGTACCGGCGGAGGCCCGGTCGAACACGTTCTGGGGCGTCACCACGAGCGACGTGGTGGTCGTGCACCAGAAGGGCGTCGCGGTGACCGACTGGCACGACCTGACGACCCCCGCGTTCCGCGATGCGGTGGCCTTCCCCGACCCCAACTTCGCGGGATCCGCCTTCGGGGCGCTGGGCTACTTCGCGCTCGACCCGGACTTCGGCATCGCCTACTACCGCGACCTCAAGGCCAACGGGGCGGTGCAGGTCGCCGCTCCGGGTGACGTCGTCACCGGTGTCGCCGAGGGGACGTACAAGGCCGGCATGGCGCTGGACTTCGTCGCCCGCGCCGCGGTGACGAGCGGCTCGCCGATCGAGATCGCTGCCCCCGCGCCCGGCGCGATCCGGCTGTACGGCCCGGTGGGGGTGTTCAAGACCACCGGCAACGTCGCGGCCGCGCAGTCGTTCGCCGGCTTCCTGCTCACCGTGCCCGCCCAGAAGGCGCTGGCAGCCCTCGACCGGCATCCGATCCGGTCCGACGTCCCCGCCACGGCGGCCGCCGTGACCGAGGTCGTCCCCGACTGGTCGAAGGTGTTCGGGCAGCAGGCGCAGCTGCGGTCCGAGTACGCCGCCGCCTTCGATGGCTGACCAGATCACCGAGGCACGACCCGGGCCGCGGCCCTCACGACTGCTCCAGGTGCCGCAGCGGGTCGGCTGGGTGGGAGTCGGGTACCTCGTGGTGCTGCTGGCGCTGCTGCTGCTGGTCGTGCTGCCGCTCGTCGAGCTGGTGCGCGCGGCGTTCGAGGACGGTTGGGCCGGCATCCGCGCCGGCCTCTCGGGAGCCTCCGGCCGCGCGGTGGTCAACACGCTGTGGACCTCGGTGGTGGTCACCGTCCTCGCCACCGCGGGGGGCACCGCGGCTGCGCTGGTGACCGAGCGCAGCCGCGCGCCGGGCCGCCGCTGGCTGCGCGCGGCACTGGTCGCCTCGCTGGTCGGCGCACCCCTGGTCAGCGCCCTCGGCTGGGTGCGCGCGTACGGCCGCAGCGGTGTGCTCGACGACACGGTCGGGCTGCACTGGGCCGGCCTGCTCGGTCCGGCCGGGATCGTCGTCGTGGGTTCGGCGGGTGCCGTTCCGCTGGCCTACCTCGTCGTCGCCTCGGCGCTGGCGAGCCGCGGCGAGCCGGACCTCGAGCGGGCGGCTCGCGCCGCGGGGGCCGGTCCGGTGGCCGTCGTCCGCACCGTGACGCTGCCGCTGGCCCGGCGCGCCGTGGGCGGTGCGGCGGCGCTGGTGCTGGTGTCGGCGGTGAACGCGTTCGAGGTGCCGGTCGTGCTCGGGCTCCCGGCCGGTTTCCCGACCATGACCACCCGGCTCTACCAGGACCTCACGCTGTCGGCGGACCCGGCCGCGTTCACCGCCGCGACGGTGCTGGCCTCCGGCCTGGTCGTGATCGCCGTGCTGGTCGTCGCGCCGGCCGACATCGTGAGCGGCCTGGGCAGCGGCCGGCGTACCGGCATGACGGCGGGCGCGCCGTCCTCGGCGGGCCGGCCGTCGTGGTGGCTCGCGGCCGGGCTGTGGGCGTTCCTCGCCGTCACGGTCGCGGTGCCGATGGCGGCGTTGCTGCTCGTGTCGCTCACCCGCGCCGTCGGGCTGGCGCCGGTGCCGGCGAACTGGACGCTTGCCAACTTCGACGCGGCGCTGGACCCGACGTTCTGGTCGGCGCTGGGCACCACGGCCCGGTTGGCGGCGGGCGCCGCCACGGCGGTCGTGGTGCTGGGAGGGATCACGGCGGCGCTCGGCAGCCGGCGCGGGGGGAAGCCGCTCGGCACCGCGGTCACGGCGACCTTCGCGGTCGCCGGCTCGGCGCTCGCCGTGGCCGTGCTGCTCACGTACGGCGACCACGTCCGCAACGGGCTGGTGCTCATCCTGGTGGCGTACGTCGCGAAGTTCTGGGCGCTCGGGCACCGACCACTGGCCGGCGCGGCCGAGCAGGTGCCCGCCGACCTGCTCAGGGCGGCCCGGGCATCGGGTGCCGGTCCCGGCACCGTCCTCCGGACCGTCGTCGGCCCGTTGCTCCGCCCGGCGGTGGGCGCCGCCTGGCTGCTGGTGTTCCTCTTCGCCGTGCACGAGCTCACGATCTCGAGCCTGCTCTACGGACCGGGTCAGGAGACCCTGGCCGTGGTGGTGCTCAACCACCAGGAGCTCGGCGACGTCGGGGTGACGTCGGCGTTGTCCGTGCTGCTCACGCTGCTCATCGCAGCCGCGGGCCTGCTGCTGCTCGTCGCGCGGCGCGCAGCGCGGCAGCGGGCACTGCCGTGAGCGACCCGGCGCTGGAGTGCGCCGGGCTCCGTGCCGGCTACGCCCGGAGCGACGTGCTGCGCGGCCTCGACCTCACCGTCGCCGCCGGCGAGGCCGTCGCGGTGCTCGGCCCGTCCGGGTGCGGGAAGACCACGCTCGTCGGCGCCGTGGCGGGCTTCGTCGACCCACGGGCCGGTGCGGTCCGCGTCGCGGGCCGGCTGGTGGCCGACGCGCGACGCAGCCTGCCGCCGGAGCGCCGCGACCTCGGCGTCGTGTTCCAGGGCTACGCCCTGTGGCCGCACCTGAGCGCGCTCGACAACGTCGCCTACCCGCTGCGGCGTGCCGGTCTGGGGCGCTCCGAGGCGCGACGCCGGGCGGTCCCGCTGCTGGAGCGGATGGGGATCGCTGCGCTGGCGGGCTCGCACCCCGCCGAGCTGTCCGGCGGGGAGCAGCAGCGGGTCGGTCTCGCGCGGGCGCTCGCGCGGCCGGCCGCCCTGTACCTGTTCGACGAGCCGACCGCGCACCTGGACACGGCGCTCCGGGCCGGCCTGCAGGACGAGATGGCCGCACAGCGCGCCGCGCTCGGGGCGGCCGTGCTCTACGCCACGCACGACGTGGCCGAGGCCCTCGCCGTGGCCGACCGGGTCGCGCTGATGCGCGACGGGGTGGTGGCCCAGGTGGGCAGCCCGCAGCAGGTCTACGAGTGCCCGGTGGACCTGTGGGCGGCGCAGCTCACGGGGCCTGTCGGCGTGCTCGACGTGCCGGTCGGCACCGGCCCGGCCGCCGACGGTGGCCGGGTGGAGGTGCACGTCGGTGGCGTCGCAGCTCATCCGGTGGTGCCGCTCGGTGTCGTCGCCGACGGAGGGCGGCTGCTGGTGCGCCCGGAGTGGGCCAGGCTGGGTGGTCCGCTGCCCGGGCGCGTGACGGCCGTACGGTTCCGCGGCCCGCACACGGACTACCGGCTCGACACGCCGGCCGGGCCGGTCGAGGTCCGGGAGGCGGGGCCGGCCCGTGCGACGGTCGGCGAGGTGACGGGGTGGCAGCTGGACCGGGCGTGGCCGCTGGACCCGCGAGCCCCCGGCTCCAGCCGCTGACGGCGGTGGTCAGCCGATGGTCAGCGCCGGGCCGGAGTGCGCCAGTCGGTCGTTGGCGACGGCCAGGTGCCGCAGCGTCAGGCGCTGCAGGCTCTCGAGCTGCCGCGGCGTGAGCCGGTCGCAGACCCAGCCCCAGTGCAGGCCGACCCACTCGCCGGGCCGCAGGGCGGCGGCCGGCCCCACCCCGCCGAGCCCGCTCGTCACGACCTCGAGCTCGGGCTCGGCCAGTGACACCCGGCCGTCCTGGTAGCGCAGCGGGCGCGACCGCACGGTCACCCGGTCGACGTCGGCGTGCACGACCTGGCCCCAGCGGATCCGGCACTTCTGCAGCACCTCGAGCGGCTCGCCGCGCCCGTTCCCCAGCAGGCCCACCCACGGGTACACCTGGAACACGTGGAACGCGTGGGTCGGCACCACGCCCGACGGGATCACCTCGGCGAGGTGCGTCCACGAGCGGCCCATCTGCCGCCGGAAGCGGTCCATGAGTGCGTTGCCGAACGTCACCATGTCGATCCGGTCGAGCAGCGGGTTGCCCAGCCAGTACGCCTCGACCACGCGGTGGTCCAGCGGGTCGTCGATGCCGCTGGCTCCGGCGATGAACTCGAGGTAGGGCCAGGCACCGGCGAACTGCTGCGCCAGCTGCAGAAGCCCGGGGTCGTCGGCGTCCGCGACGCTGTACTCGAACAGTGTGCGGTGCTGCGGCGGTCCGCACGAGCCGCGCTCGTTGGGCGGGTAGGCGTACCGCGCGAACAGCGTCGGCCCCGACCGGGTCGGGCCGACGCCGGGCTGGTCGGCGGTGACGGCGTCGATGCCGGTCGCGACCTCGATCCCGCTCACCGGTTGCCCCACCCCGTCGTCGCGGGTTCGTCGTCGGCGGGCGAGTCGCCGAGCATCTCCAGCATCGACAGCGCCTCCTGGGCCTCGGCCTCGGTCACCACCGACATCGCGAAGCCCATGTGGATGAGCAGGTGGTCGCCGACCCGCACGGATCCGGCGTCGAGCATCCCGATGTTGACGCGCTGCTCGCGGCCGACGACGTCTACGACCGCCAGCTGGTCCTCGGTGCCGGCCACGAAGGAGACGACCCGTCCCGGGATGGCGAGGCACATGTCAGCGCACCTCGCCGGGAGCGTGCGTGTGCGCCGGGACCAGCTCAGAGGTGCGGTCCGGAGCAGCAGCCGCCTTCGCCGCCGGGTCGGCGTACTGCAGCCACTCGAGGACCACCTCGTCACCACCGGACGCCGCGACGTCGAGCGATCCGCAGGCCGGGCAGGCGGGCGAGGGGTCGGTGCTCTCGAAGTCGTGGCGGCAGTCCATGCAGTGGCCCAGCACCGGTACGACGACGACCTCGGTGGTCGCGTCTGCGGCCGGGCCGCCCGCCGCGGCGATCTGGAAGGACTGCTCGAAGGCGGCGGCGACCACCCGGTGCACGGCGCCGATCCGCACCCCGATGCGCGCCACCGGCCGGCCGGCGGCGCGTCGCTCGACGGCGAGCAGCACGCCCTCGCAGTAGCTCATCTCGTGCACGCGGGCAGCCGCCCCTACATCGAGCGCATGCGCAGGTAGCGCCGCACGTCGTCGATGGAGCGGACGCCGACCACGACGCCCAGCAGGAGGGCGATCGCAGCGATGCTGGTCGCGATGATGCCGACGATCCTCATGTCAGGTCCTCTCTGTTGCCAGTCCGAGCTCGTGCTCGAGCAGGTCGTGCACGAGCGTGATCGCGCCGTCGACAGCGGCGGCGACCGGAGGTGTGAGCCCGATGCCCTCGCCGACATCGGCCGGTTGACAGCCGACGACGTACGTCGGTGGCAGCGAGCCGCCGAGCTTCGCCAACCCGGCGAGCACCGCGACGGGTGCCATGCCGTGCGCGTCGAGCTCGCCGTCACCGAGATCGTCCTCGCCGACCTCGAGCACCGACAGGTCACCCGGCGCACCGTCGCCGGGCACGGCATCGACGACCACCAGGGCGTCGTAGCCGTCGAGCAGGTCGTAGGCGAGGTGCATCCCGCGGATGCCGTAGTCGACGACCTTCACGTCGCCGGACGGCGGGGCCGCAGCGAGTCGCCGGGCGACCTCGCTGCCGAACCCGTCGTCGGTGAGGAAGAGGTTGCCGACGCCGGCCACGAGGACGGTCATCGGGCGTCCTCGCGCGCGGGCAATGGCTCGACCTCGTCGGGTGCGAAGTAGTAGAACCGCCCGGTGGTGTCGTAGAGGTCGCGCCCGGGGTCGTCCTCGAGCACGACGGCGAGGTGCCGACCGCCATCGACGTCGAAGTAGACCCGGGACACGACGGCGGTCTGACCGGCGAGGAAGAGGTCCTGCGCGTCGGCGCGCCGGGACGGTCGCAGCAGCACCCGGCTGCCCTGGGCGACAGCGACGTCGCCGACGAGCACGGAGTCGGACTCCGGCCGCGCGCGGGCGTCCTGGCCCTCGTCCCACCACGGGACCTCCCCCAGCACCAGCAGCTCGTCGTCCTCGGGGGCACCGTCCGCCGTAGCGGACCGGCGGGCGCCGTGCAGCAGGGCTAGCGCGTCATCGGTCATCGTGTCGCACCGGTCGACGATCGCCGCCGCGCGCGGGTCGGTGCCGCGCGCCTCGGCCTTCTCCTGGTCGGTCATGGTCATCACGCGCAGCGTGAGGATCTCGTCGATCTCGGTGGCGTCGAACAGGTCGCCCGCGCTCTCCGGGGCGATGCTCGGATGGTCGCCGAGCACGATGGGCGACACCAGCACCGCGTCGGTGCCGGAGTCGTCGGCCACCATCACCGGCCAGCAGCGGTGCTGCGTGCAGGACGCGGCGTCCGCCGCGGCGTGGCCGGGAGGGTCGAGCAGTGACACGAACCTGGCGGCCTGCGCCGTGACCAGCAGGTGGGTGCCGACGAAGGAGTAGCGCGCGGCGACATCGCGTTCCGTCCAGCCGGGCCGGTCGCCCGCCGTCCACGCAGTGCTGTTGTCGACACGCAGCGCCGCGACGACCAGGCCGGGTTGCCGGCCGGGCCGGGCAGTCACGGTGACGGTGCCCGAGACCGGCCACCTCGTGCGTACCAGCCGCCCGACCACCGCGCCGCCGTCGTACAGGTCCTCGACGTCCTCGCCCCCGGGCACAGCCACCTCGTGCACGGTCGTCGCGTCGAGCGGGATGCTGCTGAGGTCGATCTCACGGGAGACGGCTTCGTGGAACGGCACCCACCGGGTGCCGCCGACCGCCAGCTCGGGGACCGGCTCCCAGCCGCCCCCCGCGGCGTCGGCTGCCCGCTCGACCGAACGCGCCTGCACCTGCAGGAACCGCAGCTGCAGGTCCAGGGTGGCTCCGGGCGGGGTCTCGAGCACAACCTCGGCGGTCATCGTCGGCTCCTCGCCGACGCCGGCGGCGGCGGCTCCGGCGGGGCCGAGGATCCCGAACTGCCAGCGCACCTGGTTCTTCGACGACGAGGCCCGGTAGGGGTAGAGCAGGTAGCCCTCGTAGAGCACGGCGTCGGCGACCTGCCGGGCCGCGACCAGGCCGGCGCCGCTCACGGCGCGGCCCCCTCGACCACCTGAGCAGGGAGGAGGTCGGCGACCGTCTCCTCCCAGGACGTGAGGCCCCGCGCCGACCGGTGCCGGGCGAGAGCGTCGATGCTGTCGCGGTCCAGCCGGATCCAGCCGGCGCCGGGGAAGTAGAGGTCCATGAGCCGGCGCCAGGTGGCCACCGGCAGCCGGCACCGGGCCTCGAGCGACCACGAGAGCTGCTCGGCGGCGAAGCCCGTCTCGCCGCGGGTGAACACCGTGCCGCTGAACAGCAGCAGCAGCGGCACCTCGCCGTCGTCGCCGAGCGCGTGCAGGTACTTCGTGCCGCTGACGTCGAAGTCGTAGGTGCACGCCACGGGGAGCTCGACCTCGGTCTCGCCGTGGAACCCCTGCACCATCGTCGAGGCGTGGGTCCAGAGGAACGGCTTGAGGGTGTCGGCGTAGCGGTCCGGCGTGCCGAACAGGTCGGCCAGCCCGGCGCGCTCGGCGTCGTCGTAGGGCCGGCGCTGCGGTTCGATGCGCAGCTGCGCGCGCAGCGCGATCGCGTGCACCCGGGCACCGGTGCTCTCGGTGAGCCGCAGCCGGAACAGCAGGTGCGGCGCGGCCGCATGCTCCTGGGCGCGGACGTCGAGGACCTCCGCCGCCAGCTCGGTCACGGCCGCCCCACCGGTTGCTGAGTCGTCGCCGGGCGGCTCCTGGACCGCACGGTGTCGAAGAACTCGTCCAGCCGGCGGTGCACGTCCTGCCCGCCGTCGAAGCCGCGCCACAGGGTGCGCAGGTGGCCCACCAGCTCGTAGCAGACGTCGATCGGCACCAGGAACGCCTCGACCCGCTGGCCGGTGGCGCGCACCAGGAGCGCCTCCACGTCGGGCCGGAGGGTCGCCAGCCCCGGGGCCGTGGCGACGACGCGCGCCCACGCGGCGAGCGGCAGCTCGGACTCGGTCGCGCCGGCCGGACCGGGGTAGAACCCGACCACCCGGTCCAGGGCGGAGTTGAGGAACAGGAAGGCGGTGCCGACCGGCAGCTCGAGCTCCTCCCACACCGGTACAGCGAGGTCCGGGAAGGACAGGTAGCGGTCGGGCACCGACCGGTAGGCGAGCTCGGCGTCGTCGCGGGTGAAGAGCAGGTAGCACGGCCGGCAGGCGCACAGCAGCGATCGGTTGCCGATGTTGACCACGTGCTGGTGGGCGTCGGCGACCGGCGCGCCGCACATCTCGCACCGCTCGTACGCCGGCGGGTCGGGGCGGTTCGCCCGGATCCGGGCCAGCACCGCCAGCGCACCCGGCGGGGTCGACCTCGGCCCCGGGGCCTCGCTCATGCCGGCACCGGCGCCCGGACCGCGACCTCGACGACGCCGTCACGCTCGAGCAGCGGGACCGGGTCGAGGTGCCGGTCCGGCTGGTCGAGGTCGGCCCCGGCCCGGCGTACGTCGAAGTGCGCGCCGCACCCGCGGCAGGTGAGCACCGCGCTGCCCGGGGTGGCTGGCGCGCGCTGCAGGCCGGCGTCGGCGAGGCTCGCGCCGCAGCCGGCGCAGGCGTCGCGGTAGGCGTAGACGCCTGAGAGCAGGCGCAGCAGCACCAGGTCGGTCCCGTCGACGGTGGTGGGCAGCACGCCGCCGACGGCGAGCTCGTCGAGCCGGGCAGCCGGCGCCCAGTGCACCCCGCCCCCGGCCGCCGTGACTTGCTCCTCCGCCCGGAGCCGGGCGGTCAGCGAGTCGACCGAGATCAGGCCGGCAACGGACGGCGTCTTCTCCTCGACCTCGATGGCGACGACCTCGGGGGCGGCAGCGCGCACGGCGTCGTCGACCGCGAGCTCGAGCGTGACCGCGGACGATGCGCAGCCGTCGCAGCTGCCGAGCAGCTCCAGCCGGACGACACCCTCGTCGGTGACCTCGAGCAGGCGGACGTCGCCGCCGTGCGAGCCGAGGTAGGGGCGGACGTCGTCCAGCGCCCGCTGCACCCGGTCCTCGACGCCGTAGGGGTGCAGCCCGTGGATCAGCAGCAGGCTGGAGACGAGGTGGTCGTCGGCCATCGCCGAGAGCAACGCGTCGTCGAGAGCACCGGCGTCGTGGGTCAGCTCGAGGACGCGCTCCAGCCCGGCGCCGTACAGGTCGACGACGAGCCGGAGCAGCTCCTCGGCCCGTTCGCGCGCGACCGGTCCGCCGACGGCACTCGCCTCGAGGAGTGCCTCGATGCGTTCGCCGACGGCACCTGGGTCCGGAGCGGCCGTCACTCCTCCGCCGAGACCGCAGCCGTCGGCGAGTGGACCCTCTTCAGGGTCTTGCCCTCGCCGAGGTACATGTGGACGCCGCACGGCAGGCACGGGTCGAAGCTGCGGACCGTCCGCATGATGTCGATGCCCTTGAAGTTGTCTCGCGTGTTCTCCTCGAACAGCGGCTGGTCCTGGACGGCGTCCTCGTAGGGGCCGGGGGTGCCGTAGACGTCGCGCGGGTTCGCGTTCCACGGCGTCGGCGGGTAGGGGTGGTAGTTCGCGATCTTGCCGTCGCGGATCACCATGTGGTGCGACAGGACGCCGCGGACCGCCTCGGTGAACCCGCAGCCGATGGCCTCGTCGGGCACGTCGAACTTCTCCCAGGTCTTGGTGCGTCCGGCGCGGATCTCGACCAGCGCCTTCTCCGCGAAGTGCAGCGCGCACGCGGCGGCGTACGCCTGGAAGTAGGTGCGGGCCCGGTTGCGCTCGATCGTGTTGCTCCACTGCGGGACCTTCCACTCGAAGGACACGGGTCCCTTGAGGGCGGTCTTGGGCAGGTTGATCTGCACGCTGGTGCCGGTGGACTTCACGTAGCCGATGTCGACCAGGCCGGCCAGTGCCGTGGACCACAGGCGCGCCAGAGGGCCGCCGCCGGTGTCGAGGGCCAGGTGGTCCTTGCCGTCGTACCAGCGGGGCGACATGACCCAGCTGTACTTGTCGTCGAGGTCGCGCTTCTGCGGCTTCGGGTTCGTGTGCTGGTTCCAGGGGTGGCGACGGTCGACCGGGTTGCCCAGCGGATCCTGGGTGACGAACATCTCCTGGTCGGTCCAGTCGTCGTAGTACGAGCTGCCGAGCAGGATCCGGATGCCGAGGTTGATGTCGACCAGGCTGTGCGTGACCAGCTTGCCGTCGACGACGACGCCGGGGGTCACGAACATCTTGTTGCCCCAGTTCTCCATGTCCTTGTAGGCGAAGTTGCAGTGGTCGGGGTCCTGGAAGGAGCCCCAGCAGCCGAGCAGGGTGCGGCGCAGGCCGACCTGCTCGTAGCCCGGCAGCGCCTCGTAGAAGAAGTCGAAGAGGTCGTCGTGCATCGGCACGACCTTCTTCATGAACTCGACGTAGCGCATCAGCCGGGTGATGTAGTCGGTCATCAGCTGGATCGTGGCGACGGTGCCGACCCCGCCGGGGTAGAGCGTGGACGGGTGGACGTGCCTGCCCTCCATCAGGCAGAACATCTCGCGGGTCCACCGGCTGACCTGCAGGGCCTCGCGGTAGAACTCGCCGGTGAACGGGTTGAGCGCCCGCATGATCTCGGCGATCGTCCTGTAGCCGTGGGCGTCCTCGTGCGGCGCGCGGGTGTTCTCGGCCTTGGCGAGCACGCCGGGGTTGGTCTCCTTGACCATCCGCTCGCAGTAGTCGACCCCCACCAGGTTCTCCTGGAAGATGTTGTGGTCGAACATGTACTCGGCGGCCTCGCCGAGGTTGACGATCCACTCGCCGAGCGCCGGCGGCTTCACGCCGTACGCCATGTTCTGCGCGTAGCAGGAGCAGGTGGCGTGGTTGTCGCCGCAGATGCCGCAGATGCGGCTGGTGATGAAGTGCGCGTCGCGCGGGTCCTTGCCCTTCATGAACAGGCTGTAGCCGCGGAAGATCGACGAGGTGCTGTGGCACTCGGCCACGGTCATGTTGCCGAAGTCGATCTTCGTGTAGATCCCGAGGCTGCCGACGATGCGGGTGATCGGGTCCCACGCCATCTCGACGAGCTCGCGGTCCTTCGACGAGGTGCTCCCGGTGCGGGTGGCGGTGGTGGTCATCGGGTCACCACGTCTTCCTGGCGCCGGTCAGCAGCTCACTGCTGGGCTTGCGCCACTTGGGTTCCTTGTTCAGCGTGGCTGTGGTCTTGCTCCGGAGCGCCCGGATGGTGCGGCCGTAGGTGCCGACCGCGGTCGTCGAGAGCTTCCCGCCCGGCGGCTCGTCCATGAACGGCATGAACTTGTCGGGGAAGCCCGGCATCGTGCAGCCGATGCAGATGCCGCCGACGTTCGGGCAGCCACCCACGCCGTTGATCCAGCCGCGCTTGGGGACGTTGCACTTGACCACCGGTCCCCAGCAGCCGAGCTTGACGATGCACTTCGGCGAGCCGTACTCGGTGGCGAAGTCGCCCTGCTCGTAGTAGCCGGCGCGGTCGCATCCCTCGTGCACGGTCTGGCCGAACAGCCAGGTCGGCCGTAGCTGGTCGTCCAGCGGGATCATCGGCGCCTGGCCGGTGGCCTGGTAGAGCAGGTAGGTGATGGTCTCGGACAGGTTGTCGCCCTGCACCGGGCAGCCCGGCACACAGACGATCGGCAACCCGGCCTTGCTCTTCCAGCCCCAGCCGAGGTAGTCGGGCACACCCATCGCACCGGTGGGGTTGCCGGCCATGGCGTGGATGCCGCCGTAGGTCGCGCAGGTGCCCACGGCGAGGATGGCCAGCGCCTTCGGCGCCAGCCGGTCGAGCCACTCGCTCGTGGTCACCGGCTGCCCGGTCATCGGGTCGTTGCCGAACCCGCACCAGTAGCCCTCGCCCGAGAGCTTCTCGTTGGGGATCGAGCCCTCGACGACGAGCACGAACGGCTCGAGCTCGCCGCGGTCGGCCTTCCAGAACCACTCGAGGAAGTCGTCGGCGCCGCCGGCCGGCCCGCACTCGAAGTCGATCAGTGGCCAGTGCACCGCCACTTTCGGCAGGCCCGGCAGGGCCCCGAGGGCGATCTCCTCGATGCTCGGCTGGGTGGCGCCGGTCAAGGCGACGGAGTCCCCGTCACAGCTGAGCCCGGCGTTGATCCAGAGCACGTGGACAGTGGTGTCTTCGGCAGCGACGGCCTCGGCGGAGAGCACACGAGCCTCCCGTACGGGGCCTGCGTCAGGAGGCCCCTCCACGCCGTAGACGGCCTGCTGTGCGGGTCTGTGCGGCGCAGTGCCCGTCCTATGCCTCCCTGTGATCGGTTGTCAAGATCCGGTCACGGGTCGGTAGGGACCGGGTACGCCGCGTGCGCGCAACGGGTCCGCTCGTGGTCGAGCCGATCGAGACAGCCGGGCGGACGCGCAGGACGACGCGGTCGACGTGGTTTGCGCCATGGCGCGCTGGTCGTGCTCGAGGAGCCGGCCAGGACCGCCGCGTAGCCGGCCTCCGTCGTCTCCTCAGGCGATGTCGAGGGTGGAGCGACGGCGGCTCTCGACCTCGAGGTAGTGCAGCATCACCAGGCCGACGCTGAGCTGACCCGCCACGGCCCACTGACGCACCCGCCGAGCGACCGCCCGGCGGTGGAGCGCACCGGCCAGCGAGGTAGGAATGGGCCATGGACACCAGGACACTGGGACAGGGGCTCGAGGTCTCCGCTCTCGGGCTGGGTTGCATGGGCATGAGCCAGTCGTTCGGCCCACCACCACCACGAGACCAGATGATCGACTTCATCCGTGCCGCGGTGGACCGAGGCGTCACCCTGTTCGACACCGCAGAGGTCTACGGCCCCTTCCACAACGAAGAACTGGTGGGTGAGGCACTGCATCCGGTCCGTGAGGATGTCGTCATCGCCACCAAGTTCGGGTTCGCGTTCGACCAGAACGGCAAGCAGACCGGCGTCACCAGCAGGCCCGATGACATACGCGCCGCCGTCGAGGGCTCATTGCGGCGCCTGCGGACCGACGCGATCGAGCTGCTCTACCAGCACCGCGTCGACCCTGACGTCCCCATCGAGGACGTCGCCGGAACCGTGAAAGAGCTCATCGAGGCCGGCAAGGTCCACCACTTCGGGATGTCCGAGGCAGGCGTCGGCACGATCCGCCGCGCCCACGCGGTGCAGCCGGTCACAGCGCTGCAGAGCGAGTACTCCCTGTTCTGGCGCGAGCCCGAGGACGAGATCCTGCCTGCCCTCAAGGAGCTCAGCATCGGCTTCGTGCCCTTCAGCCCGCTCGGGCGCGGGCTCCTGACCGGGCAGGTGACCGCCGAGACCCAGTTCGGCGAGGGCGACATCCGCGCCTCGCTTCCCCGCTTCGAGCGTGAAGCACTCGAGGTCAACCTCGCCCTCGTCGACCGCATCACC
This sequence comes from uncultured Actinomycetota bacterium, assembly GCA_963746175.1. GTDB lineage: Bacteria > Actinomycetota > Actinomycetes > JACCUZ01 > JACCUZ01 > CAVVAH01. The sequence goes on from CAVVAH010000004.1 coordinate 937,507, forward strand.
GAGGTCGCCGAACGCAAGAACGCCACGGTCGGACAGGTGGCCCTGGCCTGGCTGCTCGCGCACCAGCCCTGGATCGTGCCGATTCCCGGAACCAGGCGGCTCGAACGCCTCGACGAGAACCTGGGAGCTGTCGACGTCGACCTGACGCCCGAGGACCTGGAAGAGCTCGAGAGCGCATCAGCCAGCGTTCAGGTACTCGGCGACCGCTACCCAGAAGCCATGCAAAGGATGATCGACCGCTGACCTCGGCCGCAGGTGACCTGCTCGGTGATGACCGGTCCGGCGGTGTCAACCGCCGGATCGGTGCAAGGGGAAGGCACATGAGCGCGGTCGTCTGCCGCTGGCTAGGAGCGCCCATCTCACGTTCGCAACTGCGGGACACGTTCCGGCGGGATCGCCTCGTGCGGGGCCATGCGCTCGCGGACTGAGCGGCGGCCGACGGGGTAGGCACGCGGCATGGCCACCTACACGGTCAACGAGGACGCCGTCGCCCGCTGCCGCGCGCTCATCGACAAGCGGCAGTACGTCCTGGACAGTGACTGGGGCGACGCGCAGCCCACCGCGGACACCCAGAACGCCTACCTCGAGAACCATTCCTGGGACGACTACGCCGCCTGGCACCTCGGGCTCACCGCCGGCGCGAACGACGAGACCAAGGCGCGGTACGCCTTCGTGTACGGCGACCTGCGGCGGGTGCACCGCACGGGGCTGATCGCGTGCGTCTACCGCGCGTCGGAGTGGCGGCACAAGGAGGTCGAGCTGGCCGCCCACGACCTCCTGCAGCACCTGGACCGGACCAGCGGCTGAGGAGCACTGTTCGGGGGGCACCGATGACTTCCGAGTGCCGGCCGGGTCATGACTCGTGACCCCCAGGAGAGGACAGCCATGTTCGCCAGCTCACCGGCCTTCAGCAGCTTCGCCGTCGACGACACCGCGACGGCCCGCGCGTTCTACGCCGACACGCTCGGCCTGCAGGTCGAGGACCTCGGCATGGGCGGCCTGCTCGGGCTGCGGCTCGCGGGCGGCGGGCAGGTGATGGTCTACCCGAAGCCGGACTACGCCCCGTCGACGTACACCGTGCTGAGCTTCCCGGTCCCCGACCTCGACAAGGCCGTCGACGACCTCGTCGCCGCCGGCGTGGCCATGGAGCGCTACGACGGGTTCGACCAGGACGACCGCGGCATCGCCCGCGACAGCGGCGGCCCGGCCATCGCCTGGTTCAAGGACCCGGCCGGCAACATCTTCGCGGTGCTGGATCAGTCCGCCATGCCCTGACGGGGGGCCAGGTCTGAGCCCGCGGGCTCTGGCCGAGCGCCGGCCCGAGCGACTACTGCTGGGCCATGACCTCACCGCGTCGACTCGGCGTCCTCTGGCTCTGCACGGGGCTGCCGGTCGGCGCGCTGCTCGGTTTCGTCGTCCAGCTCGCCGACGACCGCGCCGTCCGGCGGGTCGGCTTCGGCCTGCTGGTGCTGGCGGCCGCGTCCGCGCTGCTCGGGCTGACCCTCGTCGTCACTCGCTCGCCGCGCCTGCGGCCGGCCTCGGTCGGGCTCACGGTCGTCTGGCTCGGGACCGCCGTGACCCTCGTGGCACTGGCCGACTTCCCCTCGGACCGCGCCTGGGCCGGCGGTCTGACCCTGCTCGTCGTCGCGGTGACCGCTGTGGGCGCCCTCGGCGGCGACCGCGCCCGCACCTGACCTCGGGACCGGCGTACCAGTGTGGCAGCGACGACGAGACCCATGAGGACGTAGCCGGCGCCTGCCACGCGATGGTCGCGACCAGCGCGCCGTCGCCGTACCCGCCCAGCCAGCCCGCCACCAGGGAGCCGACCGGACACCGCCGGACTGGACGCCCAGCAGCGTGCCGAACACCCGGCCGCGGTACGCGTCGTCGGTGCCGCGCTGCAGCAACGTGAGGAACGACGCGTTGACCGCTGCGCCCGGGACGCCGACCACCACCATCAGCAGCACAGCCGGCACCAGCGACACCCAGGCCAGCGGGTAGAGGAGGATCGCCAGGTCGACGAGGCCGAACGCCACCGAGGCCGTGGCGAGCAGCCGGGCCGGCCGGAACCGGTCGCCACCGACGCGACGACCAGCCCGCCGACGATGCCGCCGACCGCCTGGATGCCGGCAGCCGGTAGTCGCGCTGGTCCGCCAGCAGCCGCCAGAGCCTGCGCACCGGCCACCTCCCTCAGTCGAGATACATCGCGAGTTCGCACACGATATATCTCGATCTGTGGCCTGGCAAGAGGCTCCGCAACCGCGATCAAGTGCCGCCGGGTCCGAGGGAGGGAGGATCCGGTCATGACGACGGCAGCGGTCGACACCTTCCGCCGCTTCGTGATCGTGCTCGCCGACGCGATGGACGACCACGACGCGGACGGCGAGGTGCTCGCGTCGCGTCTGCACCTGTCGCGCTTCCACGCCGACCGGCTGGTCCGCGCGGCGAGCGGGGAGTCGCCCGCGGCCCTGCGCCGCCGGGTCCTCCTCGAGCGGGCGGCGTACCGGCTGGCCACCTCCGACCACGACGTCCTGCGCGTGGCCGTCGAGGCCGGCTACTCGAGCAACGAGGCGTTCACGCGGGCGTTCTCGCGCGCGTTCGGCCGGCCGCCGTCGCGCTGGCGTGCAGAGCCGACGTCGTACCGACTGGAGGCGCCCAGCCGGGTGCACTTCGTCCCGCCCGGCAGCCTGCGGCTGCCGGCCCACCGGAAGGTCACCGCCATGGAGCTGCTCATCCGCATGGTCGAGCACCACGTCTGGCTGGTCGGCGAGCTCGTCGACCGGTGCGCCCGGCTCACCCCGGAGCAGCTGGACGCGCCTGTCGACATCTCGGTGGACGGCGTCGACGACGACCCCACCGTCCGGTCCCTGCTGGCCCGGCTGGTCGGCCAGATGGCGATGTGGGACGCGTCGATGCACGACCGGCCGTACGACATCGACCAGGAGCGGACCTGGGACCTCGGCGAGATCAGGTCGCGACTGACGACGATCGGGCCGGTGTTCCTCGACCAGGTCCGGGAGATCGCCGACGACGGCCGGCTGGACGAGACCTTCGTCGACGCCACCTGCGAACCGCCGGAGACCTTCACCTACGGCGGGATGGTGGCCCATGTGCTGACGTTCGCCGCGCACCGTCGGGTGCTGGTCCTGGGCGCCCTGTCCGACGCGGGGATCACCGACCTCGGTGCCGGCGACCCGATGCACTGGGTCGCCCAGCCCGCCTGACCCGACCCTGGCCGCGTGGGGGAATCGACCACGTGAGGTACCCGGGTGCATCCCGCAACAGGCGGATCGGCCTGTTGCGGGGTGCATGCGCCTACTTCACGTGGTCGATTCGGGAGGCGGGTGGTGGTCAGCGACCCGGGGCGGCATCGTTGGTGGGCGGCGGCTAGCGTTCGGCGCATGACTGAGCAGCACTTCGACGTCGTCGTCCTCGGTGCCGGCCCGGGCGGGTACGTCGCCGCGATCCGCGCCTCCCAGCTGGGCAAGAGGGTCGCGGTCATCGAGGACAAGTACTGGGGTGGGGTCTGCCTGAACGTGGGCTGCATCCCGTCGAAGGCGCTGCTGCGCAACGCCGAGCTGGCGCACATCCTGACCCACGAGAAGGACAAGTTCGGCATCACCGGCGACGCGTCGATGGACTTCATCCCGACGCACGCCCGCAGCCGTCAGGTGTCGGAGTCCATCGTCAAGGGCGTCCACTTCCTGATGAAGAAGAACAAGATCACCGAGGTCGACGGGTGGGGCACGTTCACCGGCCCGAAGACCATCGACGTCAGGGCGTCCGACGGCAGCACCTCCCAGGTCACCGGCGACCACGTCATCATCGCCACCGGCGCCACGACCCGGCTGATCCCCGGCACGTCGCTGTCGAGCCGCGTCGTGACGTACGAGGAGCAGATCCTGACCCCCGAGCTGCCCGGCTCGATCGTGATCGCCGGGTCCGGTGCCATCGGCGTCGAGTTCGCCTACGTCATGGTGAACTTCGGCGTCGACGTGACGATCGTGGAGTTCCTCGACCGGATGGTCCCGACCGAGGACGCCGAGATCTCGAAGGAGCTGCTCAAGCACTACAAGAAGCTCGGCGTGAAGGTGCTGCTGTCCACCAAGGTCGAGAGCATCGACGACAGCGGCGACAAGGTGAAGGTCACCGTCTCCCCCGCTGCGGGTGGCGACCAGCAGGTCATCGAGACCGACAAGGTGCTGCAGGCGATCGGCTTCGCGCCGCGGCTCGACGGCTACGGCCTCGACGCCACCGGCGTGCAGGTCAGCGACCGGGGCGCGATCGAGGTCGACGCGCGCGGACGGACGAACGTCGACGGCGTCTACGCGATCGGCGACTGCACCGGCAAGCTGATGCTGGCCCACACGGCCGAGGCGATGGGCGTGGTGACCGCCGAGACGATCGCCGGCGCCGAGACCGTCGAGATCGACTTCGACATGATCCCGCGGGCGACGTACTGCCAGCCGCAGATCGCGTCCTTCGGCTACAGCGAGGAGCAGGCGAAGGAGAAGGGCTACGACGTCAAGGTCGCGAAGTTCCCCTTCACCGCCAACGGCAAGGCCAAGGGCCTCGGCGACGAGCGCGGCTTCGTCAAGGTCGTCGCCGACGCGACGTACAACGAGATCATCGGCGCACACCTCATCGGGCCGGACGTCACCGAGCTGCTGCCGGCCCTCACGCTGGCCCAGAAGTGGGACCTCACTGCCGACGAGGTCGCGCGCAACGTGTTCGCCCACCCGACCCTGTCCGAGGCGGTCAAGGAGGCCGTCGAGGGCATCGCCGGCCACATGATCAACTTCTGAGCCAACGCAGGCGCTCGTTTGCGACGTCGTTCACGCGACACGCCGGACTGAGCCCGGCGTGTTGGTGACCCAGGTCGCAAACGAGCGGATCTGACGGGTGGCTCAGGGGCCGGGGAAGGCCTTCCGGAGGTCGTCGAGGTCGACACCGTCGGCCTGCACGCCCTCCGGCGTGACAGCACCCGCGCGATCGACCAGGAGTGGTACGACGGCCGCTCCACCTCGTCGCCGGTCAGCGAGCCGACGACGGCGGCCAGGTGGTCGCGCGAGTGCCGCAGCGCCGCCAGCGCCCGGTCCAGGACGCCATCGGTCGGGTCGGTCGTGCTCTCGCTCATGGGGTGCAACCTCTCGCGGCGGGCCGGCTCGTGCGGGCAGCCCCCGATCACGGTCACCGTGGGGACGAACCCGGCGTACTGCCGGACTGTTCCCCGTACCGGCGTGTTCTCCCCCGCCGGCGTGCTTGTCGTGGCGAAAGCACGCTTGTCCTGGCATGTACGCCCCGCCAAGCACCGGTTGACCACGTAGACGTGGTCAACCGCCCACGATGGGGGACGCAGGTGGGTCGGTCAGCCGGTGACGACGGCGCCGGCGGCCTCGGCGACGAGCAGCGCCTGGGTGGTGTCCAGCCGGGAGCCGTTCCACGCCAGCCCGGCGAGGTCGACGCCGGTGAGGTCGGCGCCGACGAAGTCGGTCTCGTCGAGGTGCGCGTTGCGCAGGACAGCCCGGGTGAGGTCGCAGTCGCGCAGCAGCGTCCTGCGCAGCCGCGACTCGGACAGGTCGGCCTCGATCAGCTTCACGCCGGAGAAGTCCAGCTCCGACAGGTCGGCGCCGCGCATCACGACGTAGGACCAGACGCCGCCCTCGACGGTCATCGGCCGCAGCTTCGACTCGACGAACGTCGACCCCATCAGCTTGCAGCCGCGCAACGTCGCGGCGAAGAACGACGTACGCCGGAACGTGCACCCCGCGAACGTCGTGCCGTCGTGGGTTGACGCGTTCAGCTGCCCGCCGAGGAACCGGCACTCCTCGAACCGCGCGCCACGGGTCGTGACCTCGGTGAGGTCGGCGTCGACGAACTCGCAGCCGACGAACACCGACGCGCCGAGCTCATCTCCGTACCAGTCGACGCCGCGGAACCGCTCGCCGTCCGCGGTGCGCGTGCCGTCGGCCGCCGCGCTCACGACCGGCGCTCGTCGACGATCCGGCGCATCTTGCCCACCGACCGCTCGATGCCGTCCGGCTCGACCACCTCGACGCCGACGGTGACGCCGATCGTCGCCTTCACCAGGCCGGCGAGCGCGCGGCCCGCCTCGGCGCCGGCATCGGCGGAGACCGCCGGCCGCCGCTCCACACGCACCGTCATCGAGTCCAGCCGCCCGTCACGGCGAAGCACGCACTGGAAGTGCGGCGAGAGCTCGGGAGTCCGCAGGATCAGCTCCTCGACCTGCGTCGGGAAGAGGTTCACGCCGCGCAGGATGATCATGTCGTCGGACCGGCCGGTGACCTTCTCCATCCGGCGCATCGGCCGCGCGGTGCCGGGCAGCAACCTGGTCAGGTCGCGGGTGCGGTAGCGCACGACGGGCATGGCCTGCTTGGTCAGGGACGTGAACACCAGCTCGCCCACCTCGCCGTCGGGCAGCACCGCGTCGGTCAGCGGGTCGACGACCTCCGGGTAGAAGTGGTCCTCCCACACGTGCAGCCCGTCCTTGGTCTCGACGCACTCCTGCGCCACGCCAGGACCCATCACCTCGGACAGGCCGTAGATGTCGACGGCGTGCATGTCGAGCCGGTCCTCCAGCTCGCGGCGCATGTCGTCGGTCCAGGGCTCGGCGCCGAAGATGCCGACCTGCAACGACGTCGCGCGCGGGTCGACGCCCTGGCGCTCCATCTCGTCGACGATCGCCAGCATGTACGACGGCGTCACCATGACGACGTTCGGCGCGAAGTCCTGGATGAGCATCACCTGCCGCTCGGTCATGCCGCCGGACACGGGTACGACGGTGCAGCCGAGCGCCTCGGCGCCGTAGTGCGCACCGAGCCCGCCGGTGAACAGCCCGTAGCCGTAGGCGATGTGCACGATGTCACCGGCCCGGCCACCCGCGGCGCGGATCGACCGGGCCATCACCGTGGACCAGGTGCGGATGTCCTCGGCGGTGTAGCCGACGACGGTGGGCCGCCCCGTCGTGCCGGACGACGCGTGCACCCGGGACACCTGCTCGCGAGGGACCGCGAACATGCCGAACGGGTACTGGTCTCGCAGGTCCTGCTTGGTGGTGAACGGGAACCGCGCCAGGTCGTCGAGCGACCGGCAGTCGTCGGGGTGCACGCCGGCGGCCTCGAACGCCGACCGGTAGTGCGGCACGTTGTCGTACGCGTGCCGGAGCGACCACCGCAGCCGCTCCAGCTGCAGCGTGCGCAGCTCGCCCACCGTGACCCGCTCGACCGGGTCGAGGGTGGACCGGTCGGGTGTGCGGTCCTGCACCTTCGCCTCCTCCCCCGAGCCGGTCCGCGGAAGTCCGTGGCACGGCCGCCAGCCTGCTGTCACGCTGTCTGCTCGTGACCCGAGGCCCTCAGGACGACGACCTCGCCGGACCACCTTCCCACCGCCCGCGGACCGGCCGCCTCCGCAGGCCCCGGCTGCCGGCCGTGCTGCGCGACGAGCCCCAGTACCGCCTGCTGTTCTTCGGCCAGGTCCTCTCGATCCTCGGCGACCGGGTCATGATGGTGGTGCTGCCGTTCGCGGTGCTCGCCGTCGGCGGCGACGTGGGCGACGTGGCCGTGGTGTCCGCGGCGCAGTTCATCCCGTTCGCGATCCTCGCCCTCCCGGCCGGCGTGTGGGCCGACCGGCTGGACCGCAAGAAGATCCTGGTCGCCTCGGACACCGCCCGGTTCCTGTGCCAGCTCACCGCCGGCGTCCTGCTCGTCACGGACACCGCCCACGTCGCGCACCTCGTCGTCACCGCTGCGGTCTACGGCGCGGCCGACGCGTTCTTCGCACCGGCGTTCACCGGGCTGCTGCCCGGCACGGTCGCCCCGGTGAACCTCCAGCCGGCCAACGCGCTGCGCGGCCTGAGCTACTCCACCGGCTCCATCGTCGGTCCGGTGCTCGGCGGTCTGCTCGTCGCGCTGGTCGGCGAGGGCGGCGCGTTCCTCTTCGACGCCGCGACCTTCGCGGTGTCGATCGCGTGCCTCATCCCGCTCCGGGCGCGGGTGGTCGCCGAGGTGCTGCACGACGAGGACCCGCAGGCGACCACCGACCACTTCCTCACCAGCCTCAAGCAGGGCTGGTCCGAGGTGCGCAGCCGGTCCTGGGTCACGGCGTTCCTCGGTGGCATGGCGTCGTACCACGCGATCGTGCTGCCGGCGATCTTCGTGCTCGGCCCGGTGCTCGCGGCCGACGAGCTCGACGGCGCGAAGTCGTGGGCGGTCATCACCGCGGGCTTCGGCCTGGGCTGCGTGATCGGCGACCTGCTGCTGCTGCGCTGGCGCCCGACCTTCGCGCTGCGGGTGGCGTCGCTGATGCTCGTCGGGGCGTCCTGCCAGGCCGCGTTCATCGGCAGCGGCCTGGGCACCTGGGCGATCGCCGGTCTGGAGGTGCTGGCCGGTGTCTGCGTCACCGGCACGTTCACGCTGTGGGAGACGTCGCTGCAGGAGCACATCCCGGACCGCGCGCTGTCGCGGGTCTCCAGCTACGACTACCTCACCAGCGCCGGGCTCATCCCGCTGGGCAACCTCACCATCGGCTTCGTCACCGCTGCCATCGGGCTGCACCGCGCACTGCTGGCGATGACGGTGCTGGGGGTGGCCGCGGCCGTCGCCGTCGCCGCGGTACCGGGCGTACGACGGCTGCCCCGCGGCGAGCCGGCGGTCGCTGCTGCGCCCGGCTAGCGGGACGTCGCCAGCTGCTCGAGCAACCGGTCGAGGAACGGCAGCTGGCCCTTGACCAGCAGCTCGCGGGCGGTGCCGACCTCGGCCCAGGCGAACCGGTCCAGCTCCGGGAACTCCTGGGTCCGGCCGGACCGCGGCGGCCACTCGAGGGCGAACGTGTTGCTCACCAGCGCGGCGGCGTCCAGGTCGCCCTCGACCGCCCACAGGGTCACCAGCTTGCCGCCGGACTGCCGCACCGTCCCGAGGTCGAGCAGGTCACCGGGCGGCACCGGCTGCCCGGTCTCCTCGAGGAACTCCCGGTGGGCCGCGGCCAGCGGCTCCTCGTCGGCGGCGTGCTCGCCCTTGGGCACCGACCAGGCGTGCTCCTGCTTGCGCGCCCAGAACGGCCCGCCGAGGTGCCCGACCAGCACCTGGACCGCAGCGCCCGACTCGCCCGCACCCGGCGTCCGGTGGTAGACGAGGATCCCGGCACTGCGTGTCGCGACGGCCACCCGGGCATCCTCCCGGAAGCAACCGACACCCACGCGCGTTACACCCAGGTACCGATTCCCCGGCCCCAGGAGAGAATGCATGGCCACCCTCGAGGCGACCGCCGCCACCTTCGACTCCCTCGTCGACGCGGACGGGATCACTCTCGTCGACTTCTGGGCCTCGTGGTGCGGCCCGTGCCGGATGTTCGCTCCGGTCTTCGAGGCCGCGTCGGAGCAGCACACAGACATCACCTTCGCGAAGGTCGACACCGAGGCCGAGCGCGAGCTCGCGGCGCAGGCGTCGATCACCTCGATCCCGACGCTGATGGCGTTCCGCGAGGGGATCCTCGTCTACGCGCAGCCCGGGGCGCTGCCGGCGCCCGCGCTGGAGCAGCTCATCACCGCCGTCCGCGGCCTCGACATGGACGACGTACGCCGGCAGCTGGCCGCCGAGAACGAGGCGCACGCCAGCCACCAGCACGACACCGCCTGACCGCACCAACCAGCCAACGTGTCAGCCGCAGGTCGCCGTACACGGCGACCTGCGGCTGACAACTCTTCGGGGGAGGGGAACGCTCCGGGCACGCCGGTCGTCGGACTGGGACGTGCGCCCGCGTCCGCTGGACCACCCGCGCACCCGGCTCGTCGCGGGTGTGGCGGCGCTCGCCCTGGTGGCGCTCACCGGCGTCCTGCTGGTCAGCACCCAGGCCCACCGGTCGCCGGGAGCCCTGCGCCGGGGTCCCACCAGCCGGGCCGCCCGGGCCGGCATCGGCCGCATCAAGCACGTCGTCGTCGTGATGCAGGAGAACCGCTCCTTCGACTCCTACTTCGGCACCTTCCCGGGCGCCGACGGGTTCCCGCGCAGGCCCGACGGCTCGGTCGCCGTCTGCCTGCCCAGCCCGGTGCGCGGCGGCGCGTGCCTCGCGCCGTACCACGACGCGCGTGACGTCAACGGCGGCGGCCCGCACGGCCACGCGGACGCGCTCGCCGACGTCGACGGCGGGGCGATGGACGGCTTCCTCGAGCGGGCCGAGCGGGCCCGGCTGCACGGCGGCTGCTCCGACCCCAACGACCCCGAGTGCCTGAGCGCCTCGGAGCGGGACGTCATGGGCTACCACGACGACCGGGAGATCCCCAACTACTGGGCGTACGCCAAGAGCTTCGTGCTGCAGGACCACATGTTCGAGCCGGCGACGACGTGGAGCCTGCCGGCGCACCTGTTCACCGTCTCGGAGTGGTCGGCGCGCTGCGACGACGACGACCCCGACTCGTGCACCAACGACGTCGGCCACCCGGGCGACCCGCCGGACTTCAACACGGCACTGCACCCGAACGCCCAGCCGCCGACGTACGCCTGGACGGACCTCACCTACCTGCTGCACCGCGCGGGCGTCTCGTGGCGCTACTACGTCGCGAAGGGCGACGAGCCGGACTGCGCTAACGACGCCCTCATCACCTGCCCGCGGGTGCCGCAGAGCGCGAGCACGCCCGGGATCTGGAACCCGTTGCCGTACTTCACGACCGTGCGGCAGGACGACCAGCTGCGGAACATCGTGTCGGTGCACCACTTCCTCACCGCAGCACAGACCGGGCACCTGCCGTCGGTCAGCTGGGTCGTGCCGTCGGAGGCCGTCAGCGAGCACCCGCGGTCGCGCGTCAGCGCCGGCCAGTCGTACGTCACCGGGCTGGTCAACGCGGTGATGTCGGGGCCGGACTGGAAGTCGACCGCGATCTTCCTCACCTGGGACGACTGGGGCGGCTTCTACGACCACGTCGCGCCGCCGACCGTGGACGCCAACGGCTACGGGCTGCGCGTGCCCGGCATCGTCATCAGCCCGTACGCGCGGCGGGGCTTCGTCGACCACCAGACCCTGAGCTTCGACGCCTACGCCAAGTTCATCGAGGACCGCTTCCTGCGCGGCCAGCGGCTGGACCCGGCCAACGACGGCCGCGCCGACCCGCGGCCGGACGTGCGCGAGAACAACCCGCAGCTCGGTGACCTCCTCGCCGACTTCGACTTCACCCAGCAGCCGCGGCCACCGGTGCTGATGCCGGTGCACCCGGTGACCGACCTGATCGCCCCGGCCCCGGACGAGGCCGACGTGGCGAGGACGGGTCAGCCGGCGGCGGCCACGCCGAGCTGTTCCAGCAGGCCTTCGACCCGGCGGCGTACCTCGTCGCGGATCGGGCGGACCGCCTCGACGCCCTGCCCGGCCGGGTCGTCCAGCTCCCAGTCGAGGTAGGTCCGGCCCGGGAAGAACGGGCACTCGTCGCCGCAGCCCATCGTGATGACGAAGTCGCTGGTCTGCACCGACTCGGCGGTGAGGACCTTCGGGACCTCGGCCGACAGGTCGACGCCCACCTCGCGCATCGCCTCGACGACGGCCGGGTTCACCTCGTCGGCCGGAGCGGTGCCGGCCGACCGGACCTCGACGGTGTCACCCGCGAGGTGGGTCAGGAAGCCGGCCGCCATCTGGGATCGGCCGGCGTTGTGCACGCAGACGAAGAGCACGCTCGGACGGCTCATGCGAGGACCTCTCTGGGGACGGGGCCGGGCACCAGGAGGCGGGCCAGCCCCAGGCCGACGGCGCCGCCGACCACCTGGGCCAGGACGAATCCCGGGACGGACGTCGGGGCGATGCCCGCGAAGGTGTCGGAGAACATCCGCCCGACCGTGACCGCGGGGTTGGCGAACGACGTGCTCGACGTGAACCAGTAGGCGGCGCCGATGTACGCCCCGACCGCGGGTGCGGCGAGGGCGGCCCGTCCGGTGCGCAGCAGCAGCACGACCAGGAGGACGAGCCCGGCGGTGGCCACGACCTCCCCGAGCATCAGCCGCCATCCGTCTCGGTCCGTGCTCGCCAGGTCCGTGACCGGCACGGCGTACATCGCGTTGGCGAGGAGGCAGCCGCCGACCGCGCCGACGGTCTGCACGATGCCGTACGCCGCCGCGCCCCGCGCGCTGAGAGCGCCGGGCTGCCCGCGGCCGTCGACCCACAGCACCGCGGTGACCACCGGGTTGAGGTGCGCGCCGGACACCGGCGCCAGTGCCGCCACCAGCACGGCGAGGCCGAGGGCGGTGACGAGCGAGTTCTCCAGCAGCTGGAGGCCGACGTCGTCGGGCGACAGCCGTTGTGCGGCGATCCCCGACCCGACGACGACGGCGACGAGCAGACCGGTGCCGAGCCCCTCGGCCAGCAGTCGCCGGGGCAGTGACGTCAGCACGGTCGCCGCGGCAGGTCGGTGCGCGAGGCCTGCGCCAGCCCGTCGAGCACGTCCCGCACCGCGTCGAGAGCGCCCGGCCGCAGCCGGTAGTAGGTGAACCGGCCGGCGGGCTCGGTCGCGACCAGGCCGGCCTGCCGGAGGGCACGCAGGTGGTGGGAGACGAGGGTCTGGCCGGCGTCGAGCTCCTGCTGCAGGTGGCACACGCAGAGCGACTCGTGGCCCAGCAACCCGAGGATGCGCAGCCGCACCGGGTCGGCGACCACCCGCAGGACCTCGGGCTCGGTCGTCGTACCAGCGGTGGCTGATGTCACGGGACGAGCAGACATCAGCCACCGCTGAAGGGTCAAACGAACAGCCGGTGAACGCCGCGTCAGCAGCAGCCGGGCTCGCAGCAGGTCGTCGACTCGCAGCAGTCGTCCATGGCGCCCACCTCCCTCGCAGCTCGGACCCGACGCGTCAGCAGCACGAGGTGCCGCCGGCGACGACGGGAGCGTCGGCGGAGGATGCTGGAGCGGCGCAGCACGAGCCGTCGGAACCGCGCAGGGACTCAGCCGGCGCCGCGACGCCCTCGAGCTCGGCACCGGCATCCGCGAGCACGGTGTAGACCTCCCAGCGCTCGGCTCCCGGCCCGGTCACCCACACCTTGTCCTGCAGCGCGTAGCAGCAGGTGGTGCCGTCCTCCACCTCGGTGGCCAGGCCGGCGCCGGCCAGCCGTCGGGTAGCGGCGACCACCTCTCCGGCGCTCGCCACCTCGACGCCGAGGTGGTTGAGCGACCCGCCCGCGCCAGGGTTCTCGATCAGGACGAGCTTGAGGGCCGGTTCGTCCAAGGCGAAGTTGGCATAGCCGGGACGGCGCTTGGCGGGCTCGGCGTCGAAGAGCCGGGAGTAGAACGCCACCGCCTCGTCGACGTCGTCGACATTGAGAGCGAGCTGGACTCGGGACACGGGCGCCTCCGGGGTCAGGCGCAGCAGATGCTGCGCGGGGCGGGTGCGGTGCGGCGACGCAGGCTGGCGCGCAGGGCCGCCGCGAGGTCGGCGGGCAGGTCCAGCCGGGCCGTCGGGCGGCGACCGCCGGCCGCCCTGGCGGTGCGGACGAGCCGGGCGGCGTCGGCCTCGCGGATCAGCTGGTCGACGCGGGACGGCGCCGCGCTCGCGAGTCGGCTGGTGAGCATCGCTCCTCCTTCACATCGATGTCGGTCGATGTGACGACTCTCGCAGACGCATCGACGTCTGTCAATGCATGGGCTAGGCTCGGTCCCGTGCCCGCTGCCACCGCCGTGACCCGCCCGCTGCTGCCGCTGCTCGAGGAGCCGGCGGCGCTGTGCTGCCCGCCGCTCGCGCAGGCGCCGCTGTCGGAGCCGGACGCCGAGGAGCTCGCCTCGCGGCTCAAGGCGCTGGCCGACCCGGTACGCCTGCGGCTGCTGTCGCTCGTCCTCGCCTCGGGCGAGTCCTGCGTCTGCGACCTGACGGTCCCGGTCGGACTCAGCCAGCCGACCGTCAGTCACCACCTCAAGGTGCTGGCCGACGCCGGGATCCTCGCCCGCGAGAAGCGCGGCAGGTGGGCCTGGTACCGGCTGGTCCCGGGGTCGCTGGGAGCACTCGCCGCGGTCATCGCCACCGGCCCGGCCGCCTGACCACCGAGGTCCCCGACGACCAGCTCCCACCGCACTGTCGGGGCCCAGTGGTGGGCTGCCGGCGCCCCCGTCAGGGGGTGGGCGCGTCCGGGAAGTAGAGCGGGTCGCCGTAGCGGCCGACGCCGAAGCTGCCGATGATCGTCTGCGTGCCGGGCTTTTCGAGCCAGCCGGCGAACTCCTTCGCGCAGGCCGTGCGCTTCCCGGCGCGCTTGGCCACGATCACGCTGTACGGGTCGTCGAGCTGGTCACCGCCCTGGGTGATGACCCGCATCCCGAGCTTCTCCTGCAGGGCCAGGTACGTGGCGCGGTCGGCCAGCGCGTAGGCGTCCTTCTTCGCCGCCCGCTGCAAGGTCCGCGGCATGTCCGTCTTCGCCTCGACGTACCACGACGCCGCGGGCGTGATGCCCACCTTCTTCCAGAGGGCCCGCTCCGCCGCGTCCACGCCCGAGCCGTCCGCGCGGCTGACGAACGTGGACTCGTGCGCGGCGATCGCCTTCAGCGCGGCCTGCACGTCGGCCGACGTCGCCGCGCCGGCCGGGTCGTCGGTGGGACCGACGAGGAGGAAGGCGTCGTGCATGACGGGCACCCGGAAGGTCCCGTCGCCCTCAGCCATGAAGCGCCGCTCGGCGGCCGGCGAGTCGACGAGCAGGAGGTCGGCCCCACCGGCCCGGCCGAGAGCCAGTGCCCCGCGGGCGGTGCGCACCTCGAGGGTGACCGTGCAGTCGCTGGTGCTCTGGAACGCCGGAACCAGGCTGTCCAGCAGCCCGGCGTCACGCAGCTCGGTCGTCGTGGCGAGCACGAGGTCCTTCGCGCCGCCGGTGCGGGTGACCGTCCCGTCACCGTCGCTCCCCCCGCCGCAGCCGGCGAGCAGGGCGAGGGTGGCGACCGGTACGAGGACCGCCGCGCGCCGGCGATCAGCGCGGAGCAGGGTCAGGGCGTTGCGAGGCACGTACCGCATTCTCACCTGTGGTGGCGCCGGATCGGACGGCACCCCGTCGCGACGTCGCGAACGCTCAGTCGCCGACGACGGTCACCGGGCTGCTCTCCTGCAGGCCGGCGGACCACTTCTCCTCGATCCGGCCGAACCGCCAGACGGCGAGCGCGACCAGCCACGTCAGGACGAACAGCACGACGATCGCGTACCCGACGTAGTTGAGGTCGAGGGACCCGACGGTCGCCAGCGGACCGCTGGTGATGTCGAGCTTCTCCACGGCGATGGACACCAGCTCGATCGTGCCGATGATCAGCGCGACGGCGACCGACAGCCCGGTGATCGTGATGTTGTAGAAGACCTTCCGCACCGGCTTGGAGAACGCCCAGTCGTAGGCGAAGTTCATGAAGCAGCCGTCGATGCTGTCCAGCAGGCTCATGCCGGCCGCGAAGATGATCGGCAGCGTGATGATGGCGTACCACGGCAGGGCGAAGGCCGCCGCGCCACCGGCCAGCACGAGCAGGCCGACCTCGGTCGCGGTGTCGAAGCCGAGGCCGAAGAGCAGCCCGACCGGGTACATGTGCCACGGCTTGCGCACCGCCCTGGTGACGCTGCCGAGGATGCGGTTCATGAACCCGCGGTTGTTGAGCTGGTCCTCCAGCGCCGCCTCGTCGTAGGCGCCGGTCCGCATCCGCCGGAAGACCTTGAGGATCCCGACGAGGACCACCAGGTTGAGGATGCCGATGAGGAAGAGGAACACGCCGGAGACCGCCGTGCCGATGAGGCCGGTGGTCTGCTGCAGCGTCGACGAGTCGTCCTCCACCTGCCCGGCGAGGCTCCGGACGCCGAACGAGAGCAGCAGGACCAGCCCGAAGACGACCGACGAGTGCCCGAGCGAGAACCAGAAGCCGACCGACAGCGGGCGCTTGCCCTCGGCCATCAGCTTCCGGGTGGTGTTGTCGATGGCGGCGATGTGGTCGGCGTCGAAGGCGTGCCGCATGCCGAGCGTGTACGCCGTGAGGCCGAGGCCCACGCCGAAGACCTGGTTCTGCCCGACCTGGTAGTGCTCCGGCGCCACGATGAGCGCCAGCACTCCCCAACCGACGACGTGCAGCAGCACCACGAAGCCGGCCATCCCCCAGATCGAGGCCCACTCGCGGCGGGTGAGGGCGGCCTGCACCCGCGCCAGCCGGGAGTCGGTGGTCCGTACGGCGGTCGTGGTCATCGGGTCCTGCTCCAGGTGCGTGCGCGATGTGTGCCGGTCCCACGCTAAGCGCGAGCGACTGGTTGTTGCAACGCCTTCGCAATAGGGAGCCGGCCCGGATGCACCCACTTCCCGGTGCTTCCCGGTGCGCTGGTCCCGGTGATCGTCTGCGACCTGGATCCCGGACACGCCGGCGCGACCCCGGCGTGTCGGGGACCGAGGTCGCAAACGATCACTTCTGGGTCGGGTGTGGTGATCCGCGCGCAGTCCTCGACGAGCGGCGGCTAGCCTGCGGGCATGAGCACGCCGGCGCGGTCTGCCGCAGCGGGGCCGGACGCGGGGGCTTCCCGCGAACTTCCAGCAGATCCGCTGTGGATCACGGACCCGCCGTCCAGGCCCGGGTCAGAGCGCCAGGACGGGGGAGTTCTGGTCAGCGCGTCCCGCCGTCGCCCACCCTCCCCGGATTTCATGATCCACAGCAGATCCGCTGGAAAATGTCCAACAGATCCCCTGTGGACCATGGTCACCGGAGCCGCCCGCTGGCTGCGCGGCACCACGGTCGGGGTCGCCGCCTCGGCCGTCTCGGTCGGCGGTCACGTGCTCGGTGCCGGCAGCGCCCCGCGGCTGCTGCCCCTGACCGGTCTCACGGCGGGCGCCGTCCTCGTGGCGGTGGCGCTCAGCGGGGTGCGGTGGCGCCTGGCCCCGTTGATGGCCGTCCTCCTCGGCGCGCAAGTCGTGTTCCATGTCGTCCTCGCGGCGACCCACGTGCACCCGGCCGCCGCCGGTCGGGTCGCGGACCTGTCGGCCGCCGGCGGCGTCAGCGCTCGGATGCCGGTCCTGCACCTGGTCGCCGCCGTCGTCACCGCCCTGCTGCTGCGCCGCGGCGAGGACGTCTGCTGGCAGCTCACGTCGGCGGTCGCCCGGCCCGCGCGGGTCGCCCGGCTGCTGGTGGCGAACCCTGTGGCGCGGCAGCTCCCCCCACTGGTCGTCGCCCTCCACCACGCACCGTCCGTGCTGGCGCATCGGCTGGTCGACGTCGCTCCTCGTCGGGGGCCGCCGGCACCGCACGCCTGCTGACCTCTCCGCCTCCTCCGACCGCGTCGTCGCGCGGACGGCGCCGTGCCGCGGCTGCGCCGGCGCGTCCGTCCGGTCGTGGCGACACTCAGCCTCCCGTCCGACGTGCACGCGTGGAAAGGTGCCGCTTCCGTGCCCCACCCCACCCGCGGCCGTACCACGGCCCGCGTTGCGGTCGCCGCAGCCCTTGTCGCCGCGGCCAGCCTGCTGCTGCTGGCCGGGGCCGGTCCGGCGGCAGCGCACGCGCGTCTGGTGCGGGCGGTGCCGGGCGACGGCAGCACGGTGGAGACCGCACCGAGCCGGGTGAGCCTGGTGTTCGACGAGGAGATGCGGCCGCCGGCGACGATCGTGGTCACCGGGCCGGGCGGCGCCGAGGTCCAGCACGGCACGGTCGCCGTCGCGGACGACACCGCGACCGTCGCCGTACGGGTGACCGCGCACGGCACCTACCGCGTCGCGTTCCGCGTGGTGTCCGCCGACGGTCACCCGGTCACCGGGGAGACGTCGTTCGGGTTCCGTACGTCCCCCGCGGGCGCCAGCCCGGCCGCGGCGGCCGGCGGGCACCACCCCGCCGAGAAGACCGGTGCCGGCTTCTCCAGCGGCCGGGTCGTCGGCATCGTCGCCGTGATCACGCTGCTCGCCGGGATGGCACTGCTGACGGTGCGCCGCCTCCCCGGTGGCCTCGTGAACCCCCCGCGCAGGGGCAGCCCGTGACCGGCATCGACACCGAGACGGGTGCCGCCACCCGTACCGCCACGTGGGTGGTGCGCCGGTGGGCCGCGGGCACGGCGCTGGTCACGCTCTCCGTGCTGGTGGTCGTGCTGCTCGCGGGCGGCGGAGCGCCGCAGCCGGTGCCGGCCGGCCTGCCGGACCCCGGGGCCGCCACCGGCTGGGGGCTGCCGGTCGCCCGGCTGCTGGCCGGCCTCGCCGGTGTCGCGACGGTGGGCCTGCTGCTGGCGGCCGCGCTGCTGCTGCCGTCCCCGGCGGACCGGCTCGCCGACGTGCCCCGCCGGGGCGTGGCGCTCGCAGCGGGCCTGGCCGCGCTGTGGCTCGTCGCCGTCGCGGCCGAGGTCGTGCTCACGGTCTCCGACATCGTCGGGGTGCCGATCGCGCAGGCGGCCGACCCGACGATGCTGCGCAGCTTCCTGGGTCAGACCTCGCAGGGCCGGGCCCTGCTGGTGCAGGTCGCGCTGCTGGTCGTGGTGGCCGGCCTGGCGCGGTCCACGGCGACGACCCGCGGTGCCCTGGCCGCGCTGCTGGTCGCGGTGGCCGCGCTCGCCCCACCGGCGCTGACCGGGCACTCGGCGTCCGCCGGCAGCCACGACCTCGCCGTCGCGAGCCTGCTGGTCCACCTCGTTGCCGCGGCGCTCTGGGTCGGGGGGCTGGCGGCCCTGGCATGGGCCGCCGCGGCGGGTACGGATTCCCTGCGGTTCGCGGTGCCGCGGTTCTCCACGCTGGCGGCCTGGTGCTTCACCGCCGTCGCGGCGTCCGGCGTCGTGAACGCCGGCGTGCGGCTCGGCGGCCTGGAGCCGCTCGTCACCTCCGCCTACGGCGGCCTGGTGGTGGCCAAGGCCGTCGCGCTCGCGGTGCTCGGCGGCTTCGGCTGGTGGCACCGCAGCCGGACCGTGACGGGTCTCGACGCCACCGGCGCGGGCGGCGTCCGCGCCGGGCGGCTGTTCCTGTCGGTGGCGGCGGCCGAGCTGGTCGTGATGGCTGCCACGATCGCGCTGGCCGTCGGCCTGTCCCGGACGCCGACGCCCGCCGGCGACGGGACGCGCCCGTCGCGCGCCGCGGACCTGCTCGGGTTCCCGCTCCCGGGCCCGCCGACGTCCGGCCGGGTCGCGTTCGGGTTCGTGCCGGACGGGTTCGCGATCACCTTCCTGGTGCTGGCCGCCGCGCTGTACGCCACCGGCGTGCTCGCACTGCGCCGCCGCGGTGACCGCTGGCCGGTCGGCCGGTCGCTGGCCTGGGCTGCCGGTCTCGCCGTGTTCGCGTGGGCGACGATCGGCGGGCTCGGCCTGTACTCGCACGTGCTGTTCTCGGCGCACATGGTCGCGCACATGCTGCTGAGCATGGTCGCGCCCATCGGCCTGGTGCTCGGGGCGCCGGTCACCCTCGCGCTGCGCGCCCTCCCCGGCCCGCGCACACCCGGCGAGACGTCCCCGCGGGGGCTCCTGACCGCGGCCCTGCACTCCCGCGTGGTGCGGCTGGTGACCCACCCGTTGCTGGCGCTGGCCCTGTTCGTCGGCAGTCTCTACGGGCTGTACTTCACCGGCCTGTTCCCGGCACTGATGGCGCACCACCTCGGGCACGTCGCGATGGAGTTCCACTTCCTCGCCGTCGGCTCGCTGTTCTTCTGGGTGCTCGTCGGGGTCGACCCGGCGCCTCGCCGGCTGCCCGGTATCGCGCGCGTCGGGCTGCTCTTCGCAGCGATGCCGTTCCACGCGTTCTTCTCCATCGCGCTGATGAGCTCGAGCACCGTGCTCGCCCATGACTACTACCTGCGGCTGGACCGCCCGTACTGGACGGCGCTGCTCGACGACCAGCACCTCGGCGGCGGCATCGGCTGGGCGATGGGCGAGCTGCCGATCCTGCTGGTCCTCGCTGCGGTGTTCGTCCAGTGGTCGCGGACCGACGCCCGCGAGGCCGCCCGGTTCGACCGGGCCGCCGACCGCGCGACGCAGCGGGCGGCCGGCCGTGGCGCCGACGTCCCCGCACTCGATGCCGACGACGAGCTGGCGACGTACAACGCGCGGTTGGCCGCACTCGCCGCGCGCCACGAGAAGCACCAGGACCGAAGGCCATGAGGCTTGCCAAATGTTACCGGTCAGTAGCATCATGGTTGTTACTGACGGGTAGGAAACCGTCGTCCGGTCACGTCGTACGGAAGGACGCGCCCCGACCATGGGCCACTACAAGAGCAACCTGCGCGACATCGAGTTCACCCTCTTCGAGGTCCTGGGCCGCCAGAAGGTGCTCGGCACCGGGCCCTACGCCGAGGTCGACGAGGACACCGCGCGCAGCATCCTCGACGAGGTGGAGCGCCTGGCGACCGGGCCGCTGGCCGAGTCGCTGCTCGAGTCCGACCGCACGCCCCCCGGTCTACGACCCCGCCACCCACTCGGTGACGATGCCCCCGGCGTTCAGGAAGAGCTACCAGGCCTACATGGACGCCGAGTGGTGGCGGATGGACCTGCCCGAGGAGCTCGGCGGCACCGTGGTCCCGCCGTCGCTGCGCTGGGCGGTGGCCGAGCTCATCCTCGGCTCGAACCCGGCGGTGCACATGTACGCCTCGGGCATGGCGTTCGCGCACGTGGTCCACCGGCTCGGCACCGAGGAGCAGCACAAGGTCGCCGAGCGGATGGTCGAGGGCCGCTGGGGCGCGACCATGGTCCTCACCGAGCCGGACGCCGGCTCCGACGTCGGCGCCGGCCGCACCCGGGCGGTGCAGCAGGCCGACGGCAGCTGGCACATCGAGGGCGTCAAGCGGTTCATCACCTCGGCCGAGCACGACATGTCCGACAACATCGTGCACCTCGTGCTGGCCCGCCCCGAGGGTGCCGGCCCGGGCACCAAGGGGCTCTCGCTGTTCATCGTGCCGAAGACCCACTTCGACTGGGAGACCGGCGAGCTCGGCGAGCGCAACGGCGCCTACGTCACCAACGTCGAGCACAAGATGGGCCTCAAGGCGTCCACGACCTGCGAGATCACCTTCGGCGAGAAGGAGCCGGCCGTCGGGTGGCTGGTCGGCGAGGTGCACGACGGCATCGCGCAGATGTTCAAGATCATCGAGTTCGCCCGGATGATGGTCGGCACGAAGGCGATCGCCACCCTCTCGACCGGCTACCTCAACGCGCTCGACTACGCCAAGACCCGAGTGCAGGGCCCGGACCTCACGTCGATGACCGACAAGGCCGCGCCGCGCGTCACGATCACCCACCACCCCGACGTACGCCGGTCGCTCATGACCCAGAAGTCGTACGCCGAGGGCATGCGGGCGCTCACGCTCTACACGGCGTCGATCCAGGACGAGGTGGCGCTGGCCGAGCACGCCGGCGACGAGAGCGACGCGCACGACCTCGCCGTACGGCTCAACGACCTGCTGCTGCCGATCGTCAAGGGCTACGGCTCGGAGAAGTCCTACGAGCTGCTCGGGTCGCAGTCGCTGCAGATCTTCGGCGGCTCGGGCTACCTGCAGGACTACCCGCTCGAGCAGTACATCCGGGACGCCAAGATCGACACCCTCTACGAGGGCACGACGGCGATCCAGGGCATGGACTTCTTCTTCCGCAAGATCGTGCGGGACAAGGGCCAGGCGCTGACCAAGCTGATGACCGACATCCAGGAGTTCGCCAAGGGCGACGAGGGCAACGGCGCGCTGCAGGCCGAGCGCGAGCTGCTCGCCAAGGGCCTCGAGGACGTGCAGGGCATCGTCGGCACGATGGTCGGCTCGCTGACCGCCTCCGCCGAGGAGGTCACCAACATCTACAAGGTGGGCCAGAACACCACCCGGCTGCTGCTCGCGTGCGGCGACCTGGTGGTGGCCTGGCTGCTGCTGCGGCAGGCGGCCGTGGCGGCCCGGGCGCTCGAGGCGGGCGCCACCGGCAAGGACGCGGCGTTCTACGCCGGCAAGGTGGCCGCGGCGTCGTTCTTCGCCCACCAGGTCCTGCCGCTGCTCACCGCGCAGAAGGCCGTCGCCGAGAGCGTCGACAACTCCCTCATGGACCTCCCCGAGGACGCCTTCTAGCCCTCGCCGAGTCTCCGTCCTGCGGCGCCGTCCGTGGTGACGGTCAGAGCGGCCTCGGAGGAGACGCCATAGCTCCCGCGGTCGCAGCCCTGACCGATGTTGATCACGTGGACGTGATCAACCGCCGCCGGTAGGGGTGAATTCACCACAGTCGGCGGCGGTTTGCCACGGTCGGTTCGCCGAACGGCGAGTCAGCGACCTCAGGCGGTCAGCCCTCCGCTTCCAGGCCGCTCTGAGCTGCAGGTCAGCTCGTCGAGACGCTCAACACTGCCCGATTCGCTCGCTTTCGAGCGATCTGTCCCGAGCCCGATCGGGTGGCAGGCGGTGTGCGGGCCGGTGACCCGGGTACCACCACTCCAGCGGCCGTCACCCGTCGGTTGCCCGGCTCGCCAGCCGCTCCCCGCACCACCACCTGGAGGAACCCATGGGCATCGGGGTCAGCATCTTCCTCATCGCCGTCGGCGCCATCCTCGCCTTCGCGGTGAACTACGACATCTCCGGCCTGGACATCGCCGTCATCGGCTACATCCTCATGATCGTCGGGGTCATCGGGCTCATCATGACCGCGTTCATCTGGGGGCCGCGCCGTACGGCAGGCCGAGGCGACGTCGTCGAGGAGCGCCGCGTCTACGACGACCGCGTCTGACGCCCAGCACGGAGCTCGCCGGCCGGTGACCCGCACCTCGGGTCACCGGCCGCGGCATGTTCAGGAGGTACCTGTGCGACGAGGAGCACCGAGGCCGCCGGCCGTGCGCCGCTCGGTCGGCGCCGCCGTCGTCCTCATGGCCGTCGGCGGCGTCCTGGCGCTCGGCATCCATCCGCCCGCCGTCGTCGAGGAGTACGTCGACCTGCTCGACCTCGGGCTGATCCTGATCTGGTCCGGGATGCTGCTGCTGGCGATGCAGGTCGTCATGCACCGCCCGCGCCGCACCCGCCCGCGGCGTAGGACATGGGACGACCGCACCGACCAGTGGTACGAGCAGGACGTGCACCGGCCGGGCTACGCCGGCGAGACCCGCGCGCTGCCGACGGTCCGCGACGGCCGCCGCCGCTGACAGCCGTCCGCGAGTCACGCGACGGACGACGCGAGCGCCACCGCCCGCGACAGGGCCGCGAGCTCGGGGCCGGACTGGTAGGGGTCCTGGCGGCGGAGCGCCTCGGCGGCCGCGAGCTGGCCGGCGTACGGGGTGCCGACCCGGGCGGCGAAGGCGGCCAGCAGGGCGGTCAGCGCCGGTCGCGCGCTGTCGGCGATGCCGACCGCCTCGAGCATGCCGTCGGTGACAACGACCTGGGCGAGGATGACCGCCGTCATCGCGACGTCCAGGGCGGCCGGACCGGGACGGGCGTTCGACCAGTCGATGACGACCGGGTCCGAGCCGTGGAGGATCACGTTGAGCGGGTGCAGGTCGAGGTGCAGCAGCGCCTCGCCCGGTGCGGCTCCGGGCCAGGCGAGGGCGTGCAGCCGGTCGTGCAGCTCGGCGAGCAGCGCGCCGGCCTCGGCCGGTGGCAGGCCAGCGACGAGCGCCGCCGCCAGGGTCGGTCCGTCGACCCGTTCCATGACGATGTCGGGTCCGGTGGCGTCGTCGACGGCCGGCACCGGGTAGCCGAGGCCGGCGACCGCGCGGATGACGGCAGCCTCCCCCTCGGCCGACCGGCCGTCGCGGTAGCGCCGCAGCACCAGCCCGTCGGCGTACGCGTAGACGTCGGAGTCCCGTCCCGCGGCGAGCAGCTCCATCCGTCGGTCCGTCAGCCGGCGAGGTAGAGCCGCAGCTCGGCCGGAGCGCCCTCGACGAGCCGGACCGGGACGCCCCAGTCCTGCTGGTGCACGTGGCAGGCCGGGAACTCCACGTCGGCCGCGTCGTCGCAGGACGCCGCCATCGCGGCGACGTGCAGGACACCGTCGCCGACGTGTGCGTCGAGCACCAGCTGCCGGGTCAGACCCTCGCCGCGACCTTCGCCCGCGCGCAGCAGCCCTGGCGGTGTCGACGTCACGACCAGTCGGGTCGCCGGTCCGTAGCGCTCGTCGAGCTTCTGGCCGGCCGGTGGCCTGAAGACCACCTCGAGCCCGACCTCCCCCGGCGCCACCTCCGTGACGGGTCGGTGCGTACGGCGGGCCGCGCCGTCGACGACCAGCGCCTCCTCGGGCAGCCGGAGCCGGGTGAGCCGGTGGGCCGCGGACTCGACGACCACCAGGTCGCCGTCGACGAGCACCGCCGCGCTCGGCTCGGCGAGGCCGGTGAGCAGGGTGCTCACCTGCCCGGACGCGGGGTCGAACCGCCGTACGGCGCCGTTGTACGTGTCGCTCACCGCGACGGAGCCGTCCGGCAGCGCCGTCACCCCGAGCGGGTGCTGCAGCAGCGCGGTCGCGGCCGGCCCGTCGACGTGGCCGAAGTCGAAGAGCCCGGTGCCGACGTCGGTGGACACGGCTCCGTCCTCGAGGTGCCGCAGCGACGACGTCTCGCTGTCGACCAGCCAGAGCCGGTCGCCGGCCGTGGCCAGGCCGGAGGTCTGGGCGAACCACGCGTCCGCCGCCGGACCGTCGAGCAGACCCTCGTTCGTGGTGCCGGCGAGGACGGCCACCTCGCCGGTGACCGGGTCGAACGACCAGAGCTGGTGGATGCCCGCCATCGCGACCACCACGCGCCCGTCGAACCACGCGACGTCCCACGGCGACGACAGGTCCTCGGTGCCGGAGCCCTGCATCCACTGCCGCCCGGTGCCCGCGACCGTCGTCACCGTGCCGTCGGCGAGCCGGACGCCACGGAGCGCGTGGTTGACGGTGTCGGCGACGAGCACGTCGTAGCCCACCCGCTCGCGGACCTCGGCCGGCAGCAGGCACAGCCCCTGGGGCTCGCTGAACCGCGCGCGCTCCGCTCCCCCGTCGACCAGGCCGCGCTCGCCGGCACCGATCCGGCGCAGCACCGTCTCGCCGTCGGCGGCCAGCTCGACCAGCGAGTGGTGCCCCGAGTCGCTGACGAGCAGCGTCCCGACGGGAAGGGCCAGCGCCTTGCCGGGGAAGCGCAGCGCGGTCGCGGGCGGCGGCGGCGCGACGTACGGGCCGTCGCCGCGGTGCAGCGTGCCCTTCGCCTCGTGCTCGCGGACCAGCTCGCCGACCAGCGTCGTGAGCGCGTGCGCGTGGCCCTCGCCGGAGTGCTGGGCGACGACGTAGCCCTCCGGGTCGACGACGACCAGCGTCGGCCAGGCCCGCACGGCGTACTGCTGCCAGGTCACCAGCTCGGGGTCGTCGAGCACGGGGTGGTGGACGTCGTAGCGTTCGACGGCCGCGGCCAGGGCGGCCGGGTCGGCCTCGTGCTCGAACTTCGGCGAGTGCACGCCGACCGTCACCAGTACGTCGCCGTACGCCTCCTCGAGCGGGCGCAGCTCGTCGAGGACGTGCAGGCAGTTGATGCAGCAGAACGTCCAGAAGTCGAGCAGGACGACCTTGCCGCGCAGGTCCGCCAGCGAGAGGTCCCGGCCGCCCGTGTTGAGCCAGGCCCGGCCGGTCAGCTCCGGCGCCCGCACACGTGCGCGCCGGACAGGGGTCGAGGTCACCGGCTCATTCTCCGGCACGCCGGTGAACGGTGCTGCGCGGTCGGGCGGGCGCCGCTTTGCACGACTCGGGCGCGGACGGCGCGGGAAGCCTCGCCTCCTCCGCAGCCGCTCTGACGGCCGCCCGACGGCGGGGGAGATGCCAGACCGGGTCACGGTTCTGTATCGGTACAGATTTCCTGGTCACGAGGTCTTGACCGGTACAGACGAGCACTCTACTGTAGCGGTACAGAAGCAGTCCCCCACCACGGCCCGGAAGGACCACCGCCATGACCACTCCGTCGCTCGCCTCGATCATCGTCGCCCGCCAGCTCGCCGAGCGTGAGCTCGGCAGCGCCCTGCCGCACGCACCGGTGGTGCCGGACCGGCCACGAGCCGCCGGCCGCGGACCGACCCTCCGGCGCACCCGGACCGTCACCGCCACCGCCCTGCACCGTGCGGCCCACCGCATCTCCCCTGCGTGAGCCGCACCGCCTCACCGCCCCCGGCCTGCCTAGGCTGGGCGCGGGAGGTGCGGGCATGGGACGCGTGACCTTGCAGACGGTCGCCGACAAGGTCGGCGTCAGCCGGATGACCGTGTCCAACGCGTTCTCCAGGCCCGACCAGCTCTCCGAGACCCTGCGCGGCACGATCCTCGCCGCTGCCGCCGAGCTCGGGTACTCCGGCCCCGACCCGGCGGCCCGCGCGCTGGCCCGGGGCAGCGCCGGCTCGGTCGGCGTGCTGATGACCGACTCGCTGAGCTACGCCTTCACCGACGAGGTGGCCACCGGGTTCCTCGGCGCGGTCACCGCGGAGCTGGCGCCGACGGGGCTGGCGCTGAGCCTCGTGTCGTCCTCGGTCACCGGGCCGCGGTTCCCCGCCCGCGACGTCCCGATGGACGGCGCCCTCGTCTACTCGTGCCTGGGCGACTCGGCTGCGCTCGACTGGCTGGTCCGGCGCAACCTGCCGCTGGTCTACGTCGACCAGGACCCGCCGGCCGACGCGCCGAGCCGTCAACGTCGACGACCGGGGCGGGGCCCGCGCTGCCGCGCAGCACCTGGTCGACCTCGGGCACCGCCGGGTCGGCATCGTCAGCGGCGAGCGGCACGGCCCGTACGACGTCGTCGTCGAGCCGCACATCGCCAGTGAGCGACCACGTGTCCCGGGAGCGGATGCTCGGCTGGACCGACGCGCTCTCGGCCGTCGGCGTCGAGCCGCTCGTGGTCCGGCACGCCCTCACCCCGGAGGACGGCACCCACCAGGCGGCCGGGGTGCTGCTCGACCTCGACGAGCCGCCGACGGCGATCCTGTGCTTCTCGGACGTGCTGGCCTACTGGGTGGTGCGCGCGGCCGAGGACCGCGGACTGACCGTGCCCCGCGACCTCTCGGTGGTCGGCTTCGACGACAACCCGCTGGCCCGCCGGATGCGGCCGGCGCTCACCACGGTGCGCCAGGACGTGGAGGCCAAGGGCCGGGCCGCGGCGGCAGCGCTCATCGAGACGATCGAGACGGTCCAGGCGGGCGGGACGCCGGAGGCCCGGCACGTGCTGCTGCCGACCGAGCTCGTGGTGCGGGACAGCACCGCGCCACCGCGGTCCTAGGGGTTACCGGCTCCCCTGGCGAACGTCAGAGCTTGCTGAGCTTGGTGTACGGCGAGAGGACCCGCAGCGGGCCGGTCGTTGAAGTCGACCACCACGGCGTCGGCCTGCACCTCGACGACGCGGCCCATGCCCTGCTTGTCGTGGGTGACGCGGTCGCCGACCTCGAACGTCGGGATCACCGGCGGCACCGGGTCCCGGAACGGGCTGCCGGCTGGGCGGGGGCGCGGTGTCTGAGGAGGCGTCATCACCCTCAGTATGCGCTGGTTCAGTCCTCGGGGGGAACCGAAGCGGCGTGTTCGAGCTCCTGGAGGTCCAGGACGCGGGTGGCCGCCGCGGCCAGCGCGGCGCTCAGCGCCTTCCGTCCGGGGCTCAGCACGACGAGCGGCCCGCACGCCGCGAGCTCGGCGAAGATGCCGTCGTTGCTCACGACGAGGGCCTGCGCGTCCGGCAGGTCGAGCGTGTCGACCGCCTCCAGCAGCGCCACGTCGGCGAGGTCGCTGCCCTTGGGGACGGTGACGGCGTCGGCGACGAACTCGGCCAGGTGCGGCCGGGCTCGTCGGACCTGCCCCTCCTGCCCCGCCAGCACCACGTGGTCGGCCTGCCGCGCCAGCGCGACGACCGCAGCCATCCGGGCCGCCCACCGCTGCGGGCCGGCACGCAGGTTGTCGAGGTCGACCAGCAGGATGCGTGGGGCGTCGTGCTCGACCCAGAGCCCCTCGGCGAGGACCTGCTGGGCCAGCGCGCCGTCGTCGTCGACCACGGCCGCCGTGGCCGGACGACGCGCGCCACGGGTGGGGAACCACTCGTAGTCGTCCCACTCGCCCGGCCCGTCGCCCAGTCCCATGACGCCATCGTCGCAGCCCGTCGCCGGAGCGGCCCCCGTGGACGCCCGCGAGTGGTGAGTTGCGCAGACCGACCCGGGCATTCCGGGTGCGGAACCCACCACTCGGCGGAGGGGTCAGCGACCGGGGACGGCCAGGTCGCGCAGCACCGCCTTGAAGGCCTCGTACCGCTCCGCACCCACCTGCCGCGCCCAGCCCCGCTCGATCCGCCGGATCCGGGTGTTGACCCGTCGCACGGTCGTGTCACCGAGGGGGGTCCGCACCACCAGCCGGACCCGTCGGTCGGTCGGCTCGGACCGTACGGCCAGGTGCCCCGACGCCACGAGGCCGGTGACGAACTGGCCGACGGCCTGCTTCGTCATCGACAGCGGGACCGCGAGGTCGCTGATGCTGATGCCCTCGCGCGGGACCAGCGAGAGGACGCGGAAGTGCGACTGCCGCAGGCCGCCCCAGTCCTCGGCGGCCATCGTCGCGCGCACCGCCTCCATGAGCCGCCCGGCGAGCAACGGCACGTGCAGCTCGGCGTCCACCGGCGGCGACGGCAGGTCCGAGGGCTTGACGGAGGTCATAAAGCCACTTTACCTTCTCGGGGAAGGGAAAGACACTTTCCTTCTGAGAGTGAGGGTCGGATGTCGGGACGTGAGGCTCTCGGTGCGGCGGACGTCACCGACGACCGCCTGGCGGCGATGGTCGCCGTGCAGCTGCACGTGCCGCAGGTCGAGCTGCTCACGAGCGGTGCCGAGGTGGCACCGTACGACCTGGAGGCCCTGACCACCTCGGGCCGCTACTGGGTGCGCGGCACCGCGCGGCACGACGGCGGCGTCGCGCCGTTCGCCTTCTTCGTCAAGGTGGTCCAGTCGTGGTCGCGGTCGCCGATCTTCGCCTACGTCCCGGCAGAGATGCGCGAGGCGGCGCTGGCCTCGATGCCCTGGGAGCGCGAGCCGCGGATCTACGCCTCCGACCTCGGCGACCGGCTCCCGGCCGGGCTGTCGATGCCGCAGGCGTACGCCGTGGAACCGCTCGACGAGCTGTCAGCAGCCGTGTGGCTGGAGGCCGTCGACGTCGACCCGGTGCGGTGGGACGTCGAGCGCTTCACCCGCGCGGCGCACCTGCTCGGCCGGCTGGCGGCGAGCGACCGGGTGGCACCGCTGGGCGCGCTCGGCGAGGTGCCCGACGTCGCACGCAGCTACTACTTCGGCCGCTTCCGGGAACAGGTGCTGCCGCTGCTGCGCGACGACGAGGTCTGGCGGCACCCGGTGGTCGCCGGTGCGTTCGACGACCGGCTGCGCGACGACATGCGGGCGGCGGGGGAGGGGATCCTCGACCGGCTGGCCGAGCTCGACGACGTGCCGGTGCTCACGCTGCACGGCGACGCCTGCACCCGGAACCTGCTCGTGCGCCGGGGGAGCGACGGCGGCTTCGTCCTCATCGACTTCGGCTTCTGGGGGCGCGGGCCGGTCGGCTTCGACCTCACCCAGCTGCTGATCGGGGAGGTGCAGCTGGGCGAGCGGCCGGCGAGCGAGCTGCCCACCCTGGAGTCGGCCTGCCTGCCGGCGTACGTCGACGGGCTGCGCGCCGAGGGCGTCGACGTCGACCTCGACCTGGTGCGGCGGGCGCACGCACTGATGATGCTGCTCTTCACCGGCTTGTCGGCGCTGCCGGTCGAGCTCCTCGACGGACCGCCGTCGGAGGAGAAGCTGCGGATCGCGAGGGAGCGGGCCGGCGCGGCGCGCTTCATGCTCGACCTGGCCGACGCCACCGCCCCCGTCTGACATCCCGCGAGTGGTGGGTTGTGCGGGGCCGATCCCGGCATTCCGGGTGCGGAACCCACCACTCGGCGGAGGGGGTCAGAGACGGCGGTCGGCGAGCACGGGGAACGACGAGCGGGTGCGGGCCACCAGCTCGTCGTCGAGGTCCACGACGAGGACCTCCTCGCCGTCACCGGCTTCGGCGAGCACCTCGCCCCACGGGTCGACGACCGCCGACCGGCCACCCATCGGCACCCCCGCGTGCGTACCGCCGGTGTTGCACGCGACGACGTACGACTGGTCCTCGATCGCGCGGGCCCGGGCCAGCAACCGCCAGTGCTCCACCCGCTTGGCCGGCCACGCCGCCGGCATCAGCACGACCTCGGAACCGGCGTCGAGGAGAGCACGGAACATCTCCGGGAACCGCAGGTCGTAGCAGGTGGCCAGGCCGAACCGGCCGTGCACCACGGGCCCGTCGCCGGGCGTCATGAGCTTGGGCTCTCCCTCGCCGAAGCCGAAGAGGTGCACCTTGCGGTACGTCGTCAGCACCGCACCGTCCGGCCCGAGCAGCACCGAGGTGTTGAACAGCCGCCCTGCCTCGTCCCGCTCGACGAACGACCCCATGTGCACGGTGGCACCGACCTCGCGCGTGACCTCTCTGAGCGCAGTGACGACCGGCCCGTCAAGCGCCTCGGCGGTGCCGTCCCACAGGTCGTAGGAGAAACCGCCGTTCGGCCACAGCTCGGGCAGCACGACGAGGTCGGCGCCGGACTGCGCCCGCACCAGGCCGGCCACCCGGGCGGTGCGCTCGGGGGTCGACTCGTCGTCGCCGTACGACAGCTGGATGACGTGGACTCGCACGGGCCCTAGCCTCGCACGCATGACCAGCGGGATGCAGTCCCTCCTCGACGCCTACGACGACGCGCTGCACTCGTTCCACCAGCTCGCGACGACGCTGCGCGACGACCAATGGGCATTGCCGACCGACTGCCCGGGCTGGACCGTCCGCGAGCAGGTGGCCCATGTGCTCGCCCTCGAGCTGCAGCTGGGTGGTCAGCCGCTGCCGCCGCGGCTGGAGTCGTACCCGGCGCACGTGCGCAACGCCTCGGGCGAGCACATGGAGAACGGCATCGCCGCCCTGCGCGACGTCGAGCCTGCCGACCTCGTCGCGCGGCTCGGCGTCGCCGTCGACGAGCACCTCGCACAGCTGCGCGCCACCGACCTCGACCCGGAGACGGTCGTCGACGGGACGCTCGGCAGCCCGGTTCCGCTGGCCCGGTTCCTGCCGATCCGCGTCCTCGACGTGTGGACCCACGGGGAGGACGTCCGCCGGGCGATGGGCGTCGAGCCGCTGACGACCGGCCCGGCCACCCGGGTGGCGCGCGAGCAGACGATGGCCTTCCTGCCGTTCTTCGCGACCGACCGGGCAGGCGTCCCGGCCGGGTCGTCGTACGCGATCGACGCACCCGGACCGCTCGGCGGTCAGGTCAGTGTGACGGTCGGCGAGGACGGGCCCGAGCCGTCCGACGGCGTCCGCGACGACGCGACCGTGACGCTACGGATGTCCGACGCGACCCTCATGCTGCTCGCCTGCGGCCGGCTCGCGCCCGAGGACGCCGACGTCGAGGTCGTCGGTGACGAGGACCTCGGCCGGCGGCTGCTCGGCGCCCTGGCGATCGCGCCGTAGGGCCAGGACCCGCCGGTGGCGCCGTAGGCGGCAGCCTCAGCCGCGTGGCGCCGGCGTCCAGGTCGAGGTCGACGTAGAGGTCGATTGCAACCGACGAGCAGCAGGTAGGCGTCCTCGAGGGTCGGCGGCACGAACTGCGCACCCTCGGGCGCCTGCTCGCCGACGTTCCGTACGCTCGCCGTCCGCGGTGCGCCACGCGATCTGTGCCCCGGCCGCGCTCGGCCGCCGAGCCAGACCCGACCGCGGGCGGTGGCAGTGAGCTCGCTGGGCGGTCCCGTCGAACGCGACCTGGCCGCCGTGGACCACCACGACGTGCGGGCACAGCGCGGTGACGTCCTCGGTCTGGTGGGTGGACAGGACCACGGTGCGCTCCTCCCCGATGCGCGAGATCATCTCGCGGAACCGCAGCCGCTGCTCCGGGTCGAGGCCGACGGTCGGCTCGTCGAGGACGAGCAGCTCGGGTTCGCCGAGCAGGGCCTGAGCCACACCCACCCGCCGCCGCATGCCGCCGGACAGGGCCGGATCCGCTGGTCGGCGACGGACGCCAGCCCGATCAGGGCGATGACCCGGCGGACCTCGTCGTGCCGGGCCCGCCGGTCGGTCGAGCTCCTTGAGGATGGCCACGTAGTCGACGAACTCGAAGACGGTGAAGCTGCGGTGGAAACCGGCGTCCTGCGGCAGATAGCCCAGCTGCGGCGGATCTCGAGTCCGGTCGTCGGGCGCGCGCGGGTCGCGGCCGAGCAGGGTCACGGCTGCCGCGGTCCGGCGCCAGGACGGTGGCGATGCATCCGGAGCAGAGTGGTCTTGCCGGCGCCGTTCGGGCCGAGCAGACCGGTGACGCCCATGGCCGGCGGTGAAGGTCGACCGTCGCAGCGCCGGCGTACGACCGAAGGACTTGGTCACGCGGTGACGCGTACATCGGTCATGCGGGTCTCCCGAGTCGATGGCGACAGTGTGCGGCGTGCTGCGACGAGCGCCGACCGCGGCCGAGGGCCACGACGAGCCAGGGCGACGACTGAGCCGACCGCACCGAACGGCAGCCAGGTCGACGTGCGGCGACGGCGGACGGCGAGTCACCAGGCGACCCAGCCGTGGCGAGCACCGAGGCGGCCGCGACGAACCGGGGTCACGCGGGCGGAGAGCGCCAGCGCGGCGCGGTGAGCGCCGAGCGGTGGGCAGGAGCCAGGCGACGGCCGCCAGCCGGCCCGGGCAGCGCCAGCTGGCCGCGGCCAGCGATCAGCGACCGTGATCGCCGAGGACCGCGGCGCGTGCGGCATCAGCAGCAGCCGCAGCAGCGAGTACGGCGCGGCGAGCAGCCAGCTCGTGCGCCGGGTCGGACCGCCGGCCGAAGGCCACGGCGACACCGGCGACCGGCGACCAGCGGCGCGAGCGAGCGAACACGAGGAACACCCGTCAGGAAGCCGCTCGTCGGCGAGCCGCCACGGCGAACGAGCACGAGTACACCGCGCAACGACCAGCAGCCACGGCCGTCGCGCAGTGACGGCGTCGCGGCGACGCAGGCGGGCCGTAGTCCTCGCCGACGCCGAGCCGGCACCAGCGTGCGTTCGGACCCGGCACGACGCGGAGCGTCGCACCCGGTCGACGACCCGGTGCCAGATCGGTCTCCAGCCCGGCCGGCTATCCACGTGCGACGCGGCCGCAGCGCGGCAGTCGGCGCAGCTCGATCAGGTGCGCCTCGGCCGACGCGGCCGCGCCGGCGCGGCGTCCCGCCGCGTCCGGCGTACGCTTCCGGCCAGCGCCAAGTCGGTCGATCCGATGCCCCCCGTCATGCCAGGTGCCTCCCGCAGCTGGGCGCCGTGGCGCGCATCATCCGGGTCTTCACCGTGCCCGTGCGGGATGTCGCAGCAACCGGGCCGGCCTCCCGGGTGGTGAGGCCATCGAGGACGGTCGGCCTGCACGACGGCCCGCAGCTCCGGGGACAGCCTGGCGCAGGGCGCCGGCCGACGTCGCCGTACTGGACGGCGAGCAGGCACGTGCTCCTCGGCCGACGTCTCGACCACGCCGGTCCGAACGTCCGTCAGCTCGACGTCGGCCGGCGGCCGGCCGCGCAGCGCGTCGACGAGCCGGCGGATGCCGATGCCCCAGATCCACGCGGCGACCTCGCCGTCGCCGGCCCCACCGCCCGCGCCCCGCCAGACGCGATCGTGCATGACCACGTATACGTGGTCATGCACTGCTTGGCGGGGCTTGCATGCCACGCCAAGCGGTACGTGACCACGTTTACGTGGTCACGGTCCGGCGGTGGGGGGTTGTGGGTGGGTGGCTACCAGAGGAGGGCGGTGGCGGGGTCCTCGAGGACGCGGGCGATGTCGGCGAGGAACATCGAGCCGAGCTGGCCGTCAACCATCCGGTGGTCGAAGGAGAGCGCCAGCTGTGTCACCTGCCGCACCGCGAGCTGACCCTCGTGCACCCAGGGCATCGGCCGGACCTGGCCGAAGCACAGGATCGCGGACTCGCCCGGGTTGAGGATCGGGGTGCCGGCGTCGACGCCGAACACACCGACGTTGGTGATGGTCATCGTGCCGCCGGCCATGTCAGCGGGCTGGGTACGGCCGGCGCGCGCCGTGTCGACGAGGGAGCCGAGCGCGTCGGCGAGCTCGCGCAGCGACATCCGGTCGGCGTCCTTGATGTTGGGGACGACGAGACCGCGAGGGGTCGCCGCGGCGATCCCGAGGTTCACGTAGTGCTTGACGACGATCTCCTGCGCCGCCTCGTCCCACGCCGCGTTGATGCCGGGGTTGCGCTTGGCGGCGAGCAGCATCGCCTTCATGACGACGAGCAGCGGGCTGACGCGGACGTCGCGGAAGTCCTTGTCGGACTTGAGCTTCTCGACCAGCTCCATGGTCCGCGTGACGTCGACGGTGACCCACTCGGTGACGTGCGGCGCGGTGAACGCCGACGACACCATCGCCTGCGCCGTCATCTTGCGGACGCCCTTGACCGGCACCCGCGTCTCGCGCTCCCCCGTCGACTTGTCAGGCGTACGCGTCGGGATACCGATGTCCTGGCCTGCCCCGTCAGCGGCTGCCTGCTCGACGTCGGCGCGCGTGACGACGCCGCCGTCCCCGGTCGGCGTCACGGTGGTGAGGTCGACGCCGAGGTCCTTGGCCAGCTTGCGCACCGGGGGCTTCGCGAGCACCCGGACACCGGTGCCGTTCGGGCCGGTGGCGACGGTGTGGGCCGGTGCCGACTCGGGGACGTCCTCGACCGCCGGCTCCCGCACCGGGGTGGGGGTCGTCATCATCGAGGTCTGAACGGCCTGCTGCGCGGTGGCCGCCGACGCCCCCGCGGGGGTGGCGCCCTTGCGCGGCCGGCGGGCCGCGGTCGTGGTCTTCGGTCCGTAGCCGACGAGCACGGACGTACGACCGCCGGGAGCCGGGCCCCCGATGAGACCCGGCTCGACCGCCTCGTCCTCACCGGGGGTGCCGATCGCCGTCTCGTCCGGGCTCGCCGGCGCCATGTCGTCGCGCGGCGGCGCGGCCGGAGCCGCGGGGGCACCCGAGCCGTCGTCGACCGTGATGATCGGCGTGCCGACGTCGACCGTCGTGCCCTCGGGCACGAGCAGCTCGGTGACAGTGCCGGCGAAGGGGCACGGCAGCTCGACGAGCGACTTGGCCGTCTCGATCTCGACGATGATCTCGTTGACCTTGACCGTGTCGCCGGGCTTCACCTTCCACGACACGATCTCGGCCTCGGTGAGGCCCTCGCCGACGTCGGGGAGCTTGAACTGCTTCATCTGGCGAACTCCTGGTGGCGGATCAGTACGCGAGGGAGCGGTCGACGGCGTCGAGGACGCGGTCCAGGTCGGGGAGGAACTCCTCCTCCACCCGGCTCGGCGGGTAGGGCGTGTCGAAGCCGCCGACGCGGAGCACCGGCGCCTCCAGGGCGTAGAAGCACTGCTCGGTGACCCGGGCAGCGATCTCGGACCCCATGCCGAGGAAGACCGGCGCCTCGTGCACGACGACCAGCCGGCCGGTCTTCTCCACCGACGCGCGCAGCGTCGGCATGTCCAGCGGCGACAGCGACCGCAGGTCGACCACCTCGATCGAGGTGCCCTCCTCGGCTGCCGCGGTCGCTGCCTCCATGCAGGTCTTCACCATCGGCCCGTACGCCGCGACGGTGATGTCGGCGCCTTCGCGGGCCACCCGGGCGGAGTAGAGCGACAGCGCGGAGTCGAGGGTGAGCGACTCGTCGAGGTCGGCCTTCTCCCAGTAGCGCCGCTTGGGCTCGTAGAGGATGACCGGGTCGTCGGAGAGGATCGCCTGCTGCACCATGAAGTAGGCGTCGACGGGGTTGGAGCAGGCGACGACCTTGAGGCCGGCGGTGTGCGCGAAGTAGGCCTCGTTGCTCTCGCTGTGGTGCTCGACCGCGCCGATGCCACCGCCCACCGGGATGCGCACGACGACCGGCAGGCTGATCTTGCCGAGTGCGCGGGCCCGCATCTTCGCGAGCTGGCTGACGATCTGGTCGAACGCCGGGTAGACGAAGCCGTCGAACTGGATCTCGCAGACCGGCCGGTAGCCGCGCAGCGCCAGGCCGATCGCGGTGCCGATGATCCCCGACTCCGCGAGCGGGGTGTCGATGACGCGGTCCTCGCCGAAGTCCTTCTGCAAGCCGTCGGTCACCCGGAAGACGCCGCCGAGCTTGCCGACGTCCTCGCCCATGACGAGCACCTTGGGGTCGGACTCCATGGCCTTGCGCAGGCCCATCGTGATGCCCTTGGCGAGGGTCACTGTGGTCATCGGGGGCCCCCGGCGAATCGTGAGCGGACGGGACGACCTGCGGCGGATGCGGGCACGAGCGAGCGATTCGGTGGGGAAGTCATGAGTGGGCGCTCCCCTCGAAGGTGTCGAGGTAGGCGGCGAACTGCTCGCGCTCCTCGTCGATCAGCGGGTGCGCCTCGGCGTACACGTGGTCGAAGATGGACAGCGGCTCGGGGTCGACCATCTCCAGGCAGCCCTTGCGGACGTGCGCCGCGAGCTCGTCGGACTCTGCCTCGACCTGGTCGAAGTACGCCTGGTCGGCGGCGCCGGTGCGGACGAGGTAGGCCTTGACGCGCTCGATGGGGTCCTTGAGCTTCCACGACTCGAGCTCGTCGGTCAGGCGGTAGCGGGTCGGGTCGTCGGACGTCGTGTGCGCGCCCATCCGGTAGGTGTAGGCCTCCACCAGGGTCGGCCCGCTGCCTTCGCGGGCGTTCTGCAGCGCTGCCTTGGTGACCGCCAGGACGGCGAGGACGTCGTTGCCGTCGACCCGGATGCCGGGGAAGCCGAAGCCCATCGCGCGCTGGTAGAGCGGGATCCGGGTCTGCTTCTCGATCGGCTCCGAGATCGCCCACTGGTTGTTCTGGCAGAAGAACACGACCGGCGCGTTGAAGACGCTGGCGTAGATGAATGCCTCGTTGACGTCGCCCTGGCTGGTGGCGCCGTCGCCGAAGTACGCGATGACCGCACTGTCGGATCCGTCCTTCTGCATGCCCATCGCGTAGCCGGTGGCGTGCAGCGTCTGCGCGCCGATGACGATGGTGTAGAGGTGGAAGTTCTTCTCGTTGGGGTCCCACCCGCCATGGTTCACCCCGCGGAAGAGACCCAGCAGGTTGAGCGGGTCGACACCACGGCACCACGCGACGCCGTGCTCGCGGTAGGTGGGGAACGCGTAGTCGTCCTCGCGCATCGCGCGGCCGGAGCCGACCTGGGCGGCCTCCTGGCCGAGCAGACTGGCCCAGATGCCCAGCTCGCCCTGCCGCTGCAGCGCGGTGGCCTCGGCGTCGACCCGACGGACCAGCACGAGGTCGCGGTACAGCCCGCGCAGCTCCTCGTCGGAGATGTCCAGGGAGTAGACCGGGTGCTCGACGCGCTCGCCCTCGGGGGTGAGCAGCTGGACGAGCTCGGGCTCGCTGGAGACGGGCGGGGGCATCGCGACGCCGAGGGCGTCGCTGGGCGCGCTCCCGTCACTCGCTCCGGCGATGTCGGCGCTGTCGGTCACGGGCACTCCTCGGACTACCCCGCCGCGCCGGCGGGGTCGCCGCGGGCGGTGGGCCGGGTGGGTGGTGGGTGCGGGCCGAGGCTGGTGGTCGCGGCGCCGTACCCGGGCTGACGGGGATGACTGGGGGCGAACGGTGTGCGGTGCGCTCACAGGGTGAGACGACGGGGACAACGTACCCGCGCGCGGCCACCCACCACGACTCGGGAGCCCCGGTCGGGGCAGCCGCCTGCGGGAGCCCCGCGGGGAACGGCCGAGGTGCGCGGCCGTCAGTGCGCGGTGCGGCCGACCGCCCTGCCGTGACCGTCGCCGTCGTCGTGGCCGTCGTCGTCGCGGCCGTGGCCGTCGTCGCCGTGACCGTGGCCGTTGCCGTGGTCGTCGCCGTGCTCGTCTGCCGCATCGTGCCCGTAGCCGTGCGGAGGTCGGCGCGGGAGCGGGCGAGGCCGTGGGCGTCGCGGCCACGGGCGAGTACGGCACCGGGACCTCGTGGGGACCGCGACCGCGGCGGGGGGTGCGCTCCGGGCCACGACCGGGGTGCGACCGCTCAGCGGCCGTCGGCGTGGGGCAGGGGGCGGGCGGCCCGACGGGCGTCACGGCCGGCCGGCCCGGCCCGTGGCCGTGCCCGACGGCCCGGCCGCGCGGGGTCGACCGCGGGTGCGAGCGGGGCGTCGGCGCGGCAGTCTCCGGCGCGAGGGACGGCGCCGCCCTCGTCGCCGTCGCCGGCGCGGCGGGCTGGGCGGGCTTGGTCGGCTTGGCGGGCCTGGTCGGCCTGGCGGGCCTGGCGGGCTCGTCGTCGTGGTCGGCGTGCTTGCGCTGGCCCAGGTGCCTGCCGGCCTTCACGGCCAGGACGCTGGCCGACGGGCTCGGCGCCGGCGTCACCGCGGTGAAGACCGGGCCGGCGACCGGCGCCGGCGTCGGCGTCGGCGTCGGTGCGGGCGCGGGCGTGCTCGGCGTGGGCGTGCTCTCGGGCGGCTCCGGTGCGGGCGTGCTCTCGGGCGGCCCCGGTGAGGGCGTCGCGTTGCCGGACCGGCCAGGCCGCTCGGCGGCGGGCGGCTCGTCCGACACCAGCTCGGGCCGGGACTGGACGCCACCGGCTCCGCGGCCGCCTCCCGCACCGCCCGGCCCGCCGCCGGGGCCGGGGGTGGTGGCGGGAGCGGGGGTGAGCGCGATGGGGGCCGGCGGGCCCACGGCGTCGACCTGCGAGTCCCGGACCGGCCCCCGGCCCACGTCCCGCAGCTCGCCAGCAGTGACGACGCCCAGGGTGGCGAGGGTCCCGGCGCTGAGCAGCGCAAGGACAGCCGTCGCCACGCCGGTCGTGCTTCCGGCGTCGCGACCGGCGGTCCCGCCGGTGCTCCTCGTCATGTATCCGTCCACGGACTGTGATCGTTCCCGGGCAGATGGCGTCGTCATCGCACACGGGTGGTGACGACGTGACCACCATAAGTGGCTAAACGGACAGTCGGCAGGTCCGTTCGGATGATTGAGGCCCGAAGTAGGTAACGCTTCCGTCAACCTTCGTCAGATGCCCGCCGCGACAGGAGTCACGTAGGCTCACGGTCATGACAGCGCGCCCGGCAGCCCCGACGGCGGTCGCCGTCTGGACCGCGCTCGTCACGGTCTACCTGGTCTGGGGCTCCACCTACCTCGCCATCCGGGTGGTCGTCGACACCGCGCCACCGCTGCTGGCCATGGGGGCGCGCTTCCTCGCCGCCGGACTGCTGCTGGCGGCGTTCCTCGTCGTACGCCGCGGCCGGTCGGCTCTGCGGGTCTCGCGGCGTCAGCTCGGCGGGGCCGCGCTGGTCGGCCTCCTGCTGCTCCTGTGCGGCAACGGTGGTGTCGCGGTCGCCGAGCAGACGGTGCCGTCGGGGATCGCCGCGCTCCTCGTCGCCGCCACCCCGCTCTGGTTGGTCGTGCTGCGCCGGGTCGCGCGCGACCGGGTCGCCGGCCTTACCCTGGTGGGGACGCTGGTCGGCTTCGTCGGCATCGCCGTGCTGGTGCTCCCCGGGGGACTCACGTCGCCGGACGGGTCGCCGGTGCGGGCCTGGGGCCTCGTCGTGGTGGTGGTCGCGGCGGCCTGCTGGGCCCTCGGCTCGTTCCTCAGCAGCCGGATCCCGATGCCGCGCGACGCGTTCGTCGCCACCACCTGGGAGATGCTCGCGGGGGGCGTCGGCCTGCTGCTCTCCGGCACCGCCAGCGGCGAGCTGGCCGACCTCGACCTCGGTGCGGTCTCCGGGGCGGCCTGGGCGTGGCTCGTCTACCTGGTGCTCGTCGGCTCGCTGGTCGCCTTCTCGGCGTACGTCTGGCTGCTGGCGCACGCACCCATCTCGCTCACGGCCACCTACGCGTACGTCAACCCGGTGGTGGCCGTGCTGCTCGGCGCTCTCGTGCTCGGCGAGCCGGTCACCGCCGCCGTGGTCGCGGGCGGCGCGGTGGTCGTCCTCGGGGTCGGCCTGGTCGTCACCTCGGAGCGCCCGCGCCGTCGTGGCGTACCGCCGGAGCCGCAACCGGTTGGCGGCGGCGGCGAGGTGGTAGACCTCAGGACGTGACCCTGCCCCACCTGCGCCCGTGACCCGGCTCGTCCTGGGGCCGCTGCTCCGGCACGTCGGCGAGACCGACGCCACCGTGTGGGTCGAGACCGACTCCGCCTGCACCGTCGGCGTGCTCGGCCGCACCGAGCACACCTGGGAGGTGGCCGGGCACCACTACGCGGTCGTCGTCGTCGACGGGCTGCAGCGCGGGACGCGCACGCCGTACGACGTCGCGCTGGACGGCGAGGTCGTCTGGCCGCCGCCCGACTCCGACCTGCCGGCGCCGCGGATCCGCACGATGGACCCGGGCACGCCGTTCCGCATCGTCTTCGGGTCGTGCCGCTACGCGACCCCGGACGCGGTCGAGGGCGACACCCACTACGCGCCGGACGCGC
This sequence comes from uncultured Actinomycetota bacterium, assembly GCA_963746175.1. GTDB lineage: Bacteria > Actinomycetota > Actinomycetes > JACCUZ01 > JACCUZ01 > CAVVAH01. The sequence goes on from CAVVAH010000004.1 coordinate 977,811, forward strand.
TGGACACGTACGCGCAGCGGATGGCCCGGCTGCCCGACGACCGCTGGCCGGACGAGGTCCTCATGCTCGGCGACCAGGTCTACGCCGACGAGACCTCCGACCACATCCGCGCGCGGATCCGTGCGCGCCGGGACACCGGCGTCGAGCCGGGCGAGCAGATCAGGGACTACGAGGAGTACACCTGGCTCTACGAGGAGAGCTGGACCGACCCGCACGTGCGCTGGCTGCTCTCGACGATCCCGTCGTCGATGATCTTCGACGACCACGACGTCACGGACGACTGGAACACCTCGAAGTCGTGGCGGCAGGACATGCAGCAGAAGTCCTGGTGGGAGGAGCGGATCGTCGGCGCGCTGTCGTCGTACTGGGTCTACCAGCACCTCGGCAACCTGTCGCCGCAGGACCTCGCCGAGGAGAAGCTCTACCTGCAGGTCCGCGAGCACGACGGCGACTGCGAGCCGCTGCTGCGCGAGTTCGCGATCGCGGCGGACAAGGAGGCCGACGGCCGCAAGGGCGCGCAGTGGTCGTACCGACGCGACCTCGGCGACATCCGGCTGCTGGTCATCGACTCGCGGTGCGGGCGGATGCTCGACGCCGACGACCGGTCCATGGTGTCCGACGCGGAGTTCCGCTGGATCGAGGAGCAGGTCGACGGCGACTACGAGCACCTCCTGGTCGGCACCTCGCTGCCGTGGCTGATGGCGCGCGCCCTGCACGACGTCGAGGCCTGGAACGAGGTGCTGGCGGCCGGGTCGCGCGGCCCGCGGGTGGCGCGCTGGGCCGAGAAGATGCGCCGCGGTGCGGACCTCGAGCACTGGGCCGCCTTCCGGCAGTCCTTCGACCGGCTGTCGCAGCTGCTCGCGTCGGTGGGCCGCGGCGAGCGCGCCGGACCCGGCGGCAGCGCGCCCGGCTCGATCTGCGTCCTGTCGGGCGACGTGCACCACGCCTACGCCGCGCGGGCCAACTTCACCGAGGACGTGACCTCGCCGGTCTACCAGCTGACCTGCTCGCCGGTGCACAACTACGTGCCCGCGTTCATGAAGGTCGCCTTCCGCATCTCGTGGGCGCGGGTCGCCGAGCGGTTCACTCGCTTCCTGCTCAGCGCCGTCTCGCGCGTCCCTGAGCAAGAGCTGTCGTGGGACCGGATCGCCGGGCCGTACTACGGCAACGAGATCGCCACCCTGCTGCTGGACGGCCGGTCCGCGCGGCTGGTCATCGAGCAGGCCGGCCGGGACAGGGACGGCCACGCCCGGCTCACCCCGGTCGTCGACCTCGCGCTGGCGTGACCCAGGAGGCCGAGGACGAGCTCGTGGCCCGGCTGCGAGCAGCCGGCTGCGTGTACGCCGAGGACGAGGCCGGGTTGCTGCGAGAGGCGGCCTCGGGTCCGGCGCGGGAGGCCCTCGTCGTACGACGAGTGGCGGGCGAGCCGCTGGAGCAGGTGCTCGGCTGGGCGTCGTTCGGCGGGCTCCGGGTCGCCGTGGTGCCCGGCGTCTTCGTGCCGCGGCGGCGGACCGAGCTGCTGGTCCGCGAGGCCGTCGCCGTGACGGCGCCTGGAGCCGTGGTGGTCGACCTGTGCTGCGGCTGCGGGGCGGTCGGCCTGGCGGTGGCGACGACCGTGCCCGGGGTCGAGCTGCACGCCGCCGACGTGGATCCGGTCGCGGTCGCCTGCGCCCGCAACAACCTGGCCGGCCTCGGGGTCGTCGGCGGGACCGTCCACCTCGGTGACCTGGACGCACCGCTGCCCGCCCGGCTGCGCGGCCGGGTCGACGTGCTGGCCGCCAACGCGCCGTACGTGCCGACCGCCGAGATCGCCCTGATGCCCCCGGAGGCGCGGGACCACGAGCCGCCCGTCGCGCTCGACGGCGGCGCAGACGGGCTGGACGTCGCGCGCCGGGTCGTCGCCGCGGCCGATGGCTGGCTGGCGCCCGGCGGCCATGTCCTGGTCGAGACCAGCCGGCGGCAGGCGCCGTCGCTGGCCGCCGCCGTCACCGCGGCCGGCCTGGTGCCGCGGGTCGTGACCGACGACGACCTCGGCGGCACCGTGGTCATCGGCCGGCTGGACTGACCCCGCCTGCCCGCCCCCTCGGCAAATGATCACGGGACCGTGATCACCTGCCGCCGACCGAGGTGAATTGGCCGCGGTTCGGTCGTGTTGATCACGGGACCGTGATCATTTTTGCCACCACCGGGTCGATCAGGGGACCGACGGCGGGCGGCCGGCAGGTGGAGGGTCCGCTCCCAGGCTGCTCTGACCCCGGCACGGCACCTCGCGCACGGACGTCGCAACTCTCTGGACTTCCTTGACAAGACTTCTTTCGAAGTTTTACTTTCGAAAGGTGTCTACCGAAGCGACCTCTGCCCCAGAGCCCGCGGAGGCGCTGCCGCAGCCGCGGGACCTGGGCGGCGACCCGTATGCGCTGCGCGCGCTGGCCCACCCGCTGCGGCTGCGGTTGCTCGAGGAGCTGACCATGCTGGGGCCGCTGACGGCCACCGAGGCGGCGGCGCGGGTGGGGGAGTCGCCGTCGTCCTGCTCGTTCCACCTGCGGTCGCTGGCCAAGTACGGCTTCATCGAGGAGGCCGCGGGCGGCACGGGGCGGCAGCGCCCGTGGCGGGTCGTCACGACCGGCAGCCGCTGGGCGACCACCCGGGAGACCCCGGCGGCCGAACGCGCGGCGGGGGATGCGCTGTCCGCGGTGGTCCGGGACCGCGACCAGCGGCTGCTCGAGGAGCACCTCGCGCACCGGGACCAGCTCGACGACGACTGGCAGCGCGCGGCGTTCAGCTCCAACTACGGCGGCTGGCTCACGCCGGCCGAGCTGGACGAGATCGGCGAGCGGCTGACCGCGCTCTGGGCGCCCTACCTCGGCCGGCTCACCCGGCAGGAGGACATCCCCGGGGACGCCCGGCTGGTGCACATGTTCGCCTACGCGTTCCCGCGGGCGGACTACCACGACGAGCTGCCACCCACCGACCGCGACCGCGCCGACGAGGACGACCCCGATGCGTGACCTGCTGCGCCACCGCGACTTCCGGCTGCTGCTCGTCGGTCAGACGCTGTCGATGTTCGGCGACACCGCGATGCTGCTGACGCTGGGCATGTGGGCCAAGGACCTCACCGGCTCCAACGCCATCGCGGGCAGCGTCTTCGCGGTGCTCGGGCTGCCTACCCTGGTAGCGCCGCTCGGCGGGATGCTCATCGACCGGTTCCGCCGCCGGCACGTGATGATCGCGGTCGACCTCGCGACGGCTGCCGCCCTGCTGCTCCTGCTGCTGGTGCACGACCGCGGCGACCTGTGGCTGATCTACCTCGTCGCCCTGCTCTACGGCGCCTCGCTGATCCTCTTCGGGTCGGCCCGGTCCGCGTTCCTGCACACGATGCTCGAGGAGCACCAGCTCGGTCAGGCGAACGGGTCGCTCTCGACGGTGCGGGAGGCACTGCGGCTGGTGGGCCCGGCGGCCGGCGCCGGCCTCTACGCCTGGCTCGGCGGCGGCGCGACCGCGATGCTCGACGCCGCGACCTTCGTCGTGTCGGCCGCGGTGCTGCTGGCGATCCGCACACCGGAGGACAAGCCGGTGCGCGAGGAGCACGAGCCCTTGCGGTCCCAGGTCACCGTCGGCATCCGGCACCTGTGGTCGACGCCGGTGCTGCGCGCCGCCGTCGTCGTCGTCGTGATGTGCATGCTGGCGCTGGGGCTGGCCGAGTCGGTGTTCTTCGCCGTCGTCGACGAGGGGCTGCACAAGCCGGTGACGTTCCTCGGCCTGCTGCAGACGGCCATGGGAGTCGGCGCGGTGGCCGGCGGCGTCGGCATCACGATGCTCATCCCGCGGACCGGCGACCTGCGCCCCGTCCCGGTGGGCCTCGCGCTGATCGCGACCGGCTGCGCGATGCAGATGGTGCCCTCGCTGGTGGTCGTGGCGGTCGGCATGGCTCTGCTGGGGATGGGGCTGCCGATCACGCTGGTCTGCCTGACCACGATGCTCCAGCGGCGGACGCCGCCGGCCATCCAGGGCCGGGTGTTCACGGCGTTCGAGACGGTGACCGGCTTCCCTCAGGTCGTGTCCATCGCGGTGGGCGCCGCGCTGGTCGCGTTCGTCGACTTCCGGATCCTGCTCACCGTGATGGCCGCCGGCATCGGGCTGTCTGCCGGGTACGCCCTGCTCCGGCTGCGCGACGACGGGTCTGCCGTCGAGCCGCCCGAAGCCGCGGACCCGCCGGTCGTCGAGGCCGGTGTGCCGGAACCCGTGCGCGTCGTCGAGCAGAGCGCCACCATCCCGTGATCATGAAGGTTTCGGTACGCACTTGCGTAGAAGAACCTTCATGATCATGGGGTTCTGGGGTCACTCCTCGAACACGGTGCCGTTCTCGACCCGGACGTGCCGGTCGGTGCGGACCTCGGCCAGCAGGCGCCGGTCGTGGGAGACGAGCAGCAGCGTCCCGTCGTAGCTGTCCAGCGCCTCCTCGAGCTGCTCGATGGCGGCCAGGTCGAGGTGGTTGGTCGGTTCGTCGAGCACCAGCAGGTTGGCGCGGCGGGCCATCAGCAGCGCCAGGTCGGCGCGGGTCCGCTCGCCCGGGGACAGCGTGCCCACGGCGCGCAGCACGTCGTCGGCGCCGAGACCGAACTTCGCCAGCAACGTCCGGGCGTCGGCCTCGTCCAGACCGGTCGCGGTCCGGAAGGCGTCGACCAGGGTCTCGGCGGGGTCGAAGGTCCGGCGTACCTGGTCGACCTCGCCGACCACCACGCCGCGGCCCAGCCACGCGCGCCCGGAGGTCACAGGCAGCCGGCCGAGCAGGGCGGCGAGCAGCGTCGACTTGCCGGAGCCGTTGGGCCCGGTGACGGCGACCCGTTCGCCGCGGCGTACGGCGAGGTCGACCGGCCCCAGCGTGAAGTCGCCGCGGCGCACCACCGCAGCGGCCAGCCCCGCCACGTCGTCCGGCCCGCGGGTGCCGGGGTCCAGGGCCAGCCGCAGGTCCCACGGTTCGCGCGGGTCGTCGACCTCGTCGAGCCGGTCGAGCTGCCGCAGCACCCGGGCGGCGGCCGCGCCACGAGACTGGGCGGTGGCGGTCTTGTGCGCCCGGACGTTCTTGTCCGGCTCGGCCGCACGGGCCCGCGCACTCGTCGCGCGCGCCTGGCCCTGCCGGGCCCACTCCTTCTCCCGCCGCGCCCGGTCGACGAGTGTGGTGCGCCGCTCGTCGTACGTCTCGTACGCCGCCCTGGCCGCGGCGCGGGCGCGGTCACGCTCCTCGAGGTAGGACGCGAAGCCGCCGCCGTAGGGCGTCGCGCGGCGGGTGAACTCGTCGAGCTCGAGCACGTCGGTGGCGACCCGCTCGAGGAAGGCGCGGTCGTGGGAGACCACGACCAGCCCGCCGGCCCGGCGCTCCAGGAAGGACTCGAGCAGGGCGAGGCCGTCGACGTCGAGGTCGTTGGTCGGCTCGTCGAGGAGCAGCACGTCGACCTGGGTGAGCAGCACGGCGGCCAGTCCGCAGCGGGCCAGCTGGCCGCCGCTGAGGGTGGCGGTGTCGCGGTCCAGCAGGGCGGACTCGAGACCGAGCCGGTCGAGGACGTCGGCCGCCCGGCTGTCGAGGTCGGCGCCGCCGAGGGCCAGCCAGCGGTCCAGCGCGATGGCGTACCCGTCCTCGGCACCGGCGGCGCCCGTGGCCAGGGCGTCCGCGGCCGCGGTCATGGCGCGCTCCGCGTCGGCGACACCGGTGCGCCGGGACAGGTAGTCGCGCAGCCGTTCGTCGGGCCGCCGGTCGCGCTCCTGGTGCAGCAGCACGACGGTCGCCTCCGGCGGCGCGACGGTCACCGTCCCCGTCTCCGGCGCGAGCTCGCCGGCGAGCAGGCCGAGCAGGGTCGACTTCCCCACGCCGTTGGGTCCGACGACAGCCAGCCGGCTGCCCGGTCCGACCGTCACGGTCACGTCCGAGAGGACGACGTGCGGCCCGTGCGCGAAGCCGACGGAGCGCAGCGCGACGCTGCCGTCGTAGGTCCCGGACACGACCGACAACCCTAGGTGGGGCGACCGGTCACGGCGACCGACTTCCCGGCCACTGGTGCGGAGGGTCAGTCGATGCGGACGACGCCGCGCTCGGTGCTGAAGTGCACCGCGACCAGTCCCGGGTCGTCGTCGTCGACCCAGTCGATCTGGAACTCGGCCTTGGCCACCGGCTCACCGAGCCAGTCGCCGACCTTGCGCGCGTCGCCGCAGATCTCCACCTCGGTGATGCCCGGGGCCTGCACGTGGTCGGGCACCACGGACGCCGGGTGCAGCGCGGGGTCGCCGAGCCACTGGATGAAGAACGGCAGTGCGGGGTCGTCGAGCAGCTCGAGGACACCGATCTGCCGCCACGTCAGGTCGACGCCGTCCGGCCGGCGGCGGTGGCCGTCGACCGCGGACCGGCCCAGCCGCTGCTCGATCGGCGCGAGGTCGTCGACGGCGACCACCCAGGCGAGCCAGCCGCCGCCGGACTCGGTGCGGGCTTTGACGGCCTGGCCGAACGGCGCCTTGTCGGCCGCCGGGTGGTCGAGCGCGGTGACGACCTCGAGGTAGACGCCGTTCGCGAGCGGCAGCACGAAGTTGCGCGTGCCGAAGCGCGGGTGCAGACCGCCGTCACGGAATCCGGCCCCGAGCGCCGCACCGAGCCGCTGCGCCGTGGCACCGAGTCCCTCGGGACCGGCGGCGTAGGAGAGGTGGTCGAGTCGCACGGTTCCGACCTTCTCACCCCGAGGGGGTGGGACTCACATCGGGTCCACGGTGCGCACCGTCAGCCGGCGACGAAGTCCTTGGCCACCTGGAGGAACAGGTCGTCGGCCTCGCGCTCGCCGATGGTGACCCGTGCCCCCTCACCCGCGAACGGCCGGACGACGACACCGGCCGCTTCGCACGCGGCCGCGAAGTCCGCGGTGCGAGGGCCGAGCCGCAACCAGACGAAGTTCGCCTCCGACGCCGGTACCGACGTCCAGCCCTGGTCGCGCAGCGCGACCTGCACCCGGGTGCGCTCCTCGACGAGCGACTCGACCCGTTCGAGCAGCTCCGTCTCAGCAGCGAGGGACGCGGTCGCCGCGGCCTGGGCGAGACTGCTCACGCCGAACGGCACCGCGGTCTTCCGCAGCGCGTCGGCCACCGGGTCGTGCGCGACCGCGAAACCGACCCGCAGCCCGGCGAGGCCGTACGCCTTGGAGAAGGTGCGCAGCACGGCGACGTTCGGCCGCTCCCGGTACATGTCGAGGGCGTCGGGCACGTCCGGGTCGCGGACGAACTCGCGGTACGCCTCGTCGACGACGACGAGCACGTCGGCCGGCACCGCGTCGAGGAACCGTTCGAGCTCGGCCCGGCGCACCGCCGTACCCGTCGGGTTGTTGGGCGTGCACACGAGCACGAGCCGGGTCTGCGGCGTGATCGCGTCCAGCATCGCGTCGAGGTCGTGGTGCTCGTCAGCGGTCAGCGGCACCGTCACCGACCGCGCGCCGGAGACCTGCACGACGATGGGGTACGCCTCGAACGACCGCCAGGCGTAGACGACCTCGTCGCCCTCGCCCGCTGTCGACTGCACCAGCTGCTGGAGAACGCCGACCGAGCCGGTGCCGGTGGCGACGTGGCTCGCCGGCACGTCGAACCGGTCGGCGATCGCCTGGGTGAGCCCGGTGGCGAACATGTCCGGGTAGCGGTTGAACGACTCCGACTCACGGCGCACGGTGTCGAGCACAGACGGCAACGGCGGGTACGGGTTCTCGTTCGACGACAGCTTGTACGCCGGCCCGCCCTCGCGCGCAGCGGCCGGGCGACCGGGCTTGTAGGTCGGGATGCCGTCGAGCGCGGCGCGCAGCCGCGGTCCGGCGGTGGGTTCGCTGCTCACCCGACCACCCTAGGCGCCGTGATGCGTGACCACGTTTACGTGGTCAAGTATCGCTTGTCGGGGCGTCGACGCCCCGACAAGCATGCCGTGACCACGTAAACGTGGTCATGCGCCAGGAGCGGTCAGGCGCTGCGGGGGAGAGCGGTGAAGCACTCGGTCGGGTCGTCGTGGTAGCGCGCGACGAGCTCGGCCGTCGCACGGTCCAGCCGGCGGTGCAGCGCCTCGCGGTACGACGACAGCACGCTCTCCGCGGACGCCAGCCGGGTGAAGAGCTCGGCGCGGCTCTGGTCGTCGCCCTCGTCGATGCCGCTGGCCCACAGCTGGGGGAGGTGCGGCAGGATCGGCATCCCGGCGTCCGGGTGCAGCGTGAGGATCACCTGACGGCCCTTGGTGCCGCGCTGCTCGGTGAGCGCCTCGAGCAACGCCGGGCGGTCGCCGGGTCGGTTGCCGGCGCGGAGCAGGTCGCGGCGGGCCTGGATCAGGCGGCGCCAGTACGACGCGCGGAGCTCCTCGTCGAGCAGCGTGCGCCGGTAGGTCCGCAGCCGCTTCAACGTCATGTGCGCGAGCTCGGGCGAGCGCTCCGGCTTCGTCACGCCGAAACGGGCCGCGGCGACGGGGACGGCGGCCATGGGCTGCGTACCGTCCGGTGTCGAACGCTGCTGGTCGAGCGGCGTGGCAAGTGTCACGCCCCATGCATCGTCGGGTTCGGCCCGTGCCTTGATCCCCCTCACCCTCGCGGAGCAGTACGTTCGGCCGACGCCGTCGACGCCCGGGTCCGCGCGCCGGGTCTCAGACCCTGGCCAGCACCTCGCCGTGCACGATCGTCAGCCAGCCGTCCGGGTGGGCGCCCCACTCGCGCCAGGCGTCGGCGAGCCGGTGCAGGTCCGCGTCGGTGGCCAGGCCGCGGTCACGGGCCTGCGCCGCGAAGTCCGACGACGTCACCCGCCCCGCCCAGCTGCGCGACCACCAGGCGCGGTCGGCCTCCGACGCGAAGCACCAGACCGACGCGCTGGCCGTGACGTCGTCGAAGCCGGCCGCCCGGCACCACCCGACCAGCCGGCGTCCCGCGTCCGGCTCCGCGCCGTTGGACCGCGCCACCGCGTGGTAGAGCGCCAGCCACTCGTCGAGGCCCGGCAGCTCCGGCCACCAGGTGAACGCGCCGTAGTCGGCGTCGCGCGCGGCCACCAGCCCTCCCGGCCGGGTGACCCGGCGCATCTCGACCACTGCGGCGACGGGGTCGGTGAGGTGCTGCAGCACCTGGTGCGCGTGCGTCACGTCGAACGACGCCGCCGGCAGGTCCAGCGCGTAGATGTCGCCGACCCTGAGGTCGACACCGGGAGCCGTGTGCCGCGCCTCGTGCAGGACGTCGCGGGACCGGTCGACACCGACGACGCGTCCCGGCGAGACACGCGCGGCGAGGTCGGCGGTGATGGTCGCCGGTCCGCAGCCGACGTCGAGAAGGTCGGTGCCCGGCGCGAGGTGCGGCAGCAGGTACGCCGCGGAGTTCGCCGCCGTCCGCCACCGGTGCGACTGCAGCACGCTCTCGTGGTGGCCGTGCGTGTAGACGTCGCGCGGGACGCCCTGGTCCTGCCCGGTACCCGGGTCGCGGGACCCCGCGCCGCTGCTCACGGAGGGCGAGGCTAGTGCCGCACGGGCAGGGGGCACGCCTCGTCCCGACAGCCGGTCGGGGCCTTCGACCAGGCCGTCAGGCGCAGCGGCGCTCGGCGGACCGGCGTACCGCGACGTCGGTGTCGACCGCGAGCGAGTCGAGCGTCCCGGCGGGGCCGAAGACGAGCATCCGGCCGGACAGCACGGCCAGCTCGGCGACGTCGCGGTCCCGGGTGCCGACGACGAAGCCGGCCTCGCGGTAGCGGGTGCCGTGCAGCGCTCGTTGCGGCGGCAGGAAGTCGCCGGGCCGGATCTCGCGAGCGGTCACGAGGAGCTCGGTGAGACCCGGCTCGGTCTGGTCGGTGGCCGTCTGGTCGGTCGCCGGCTGGTCGGTCGCCGGCTGGCCGGTCTCGGGTGGGTCGGTGTCGGGCTGGTCGGGCGCGATGTGCATCGTCAGGTCCTCGGTCGGCGCGTGTGCTGGTCCCACAGTGCTGGATCGGCGTTGCCGGCGGGTTTCTGGACGGTGACGTGCGCCACCCCGGCGGGCGGCGAACGGGTGACGCGCCCGTCGTGCCGGTGACCCCCGACCCTGGCGTGGACGGGTGACACCGCACGCCCGATGCAGTACGACTGGGGGCCGCGGCTGCACGTGGCGCCGCTGTCGGCTGCCGGTCGGCGGCACGGGGGACGGAGGTCGACCTTGGGTCCGAGCGAGGACCGCAGCGTTGCCGGACGCGTGGTGTCGGCGTGGACGGCGGGCGTCCTGCTCGTCGGGGCAGCGCTGGCGGGAGCGCCGACGGCAGCGGCGCGAGCCGCCGCCGTCCCGGACGACGTGGCGTTGTCGACGCCGCGGGTGGACCCGTACTACCCGGGCAAGGGCGACCCCAGCGTCGACGCGCTGCACTACGGGTTGCGGCTGCACTGGTCGGCCGCCTCGCACGTGCTGCGCGGTGTCGCGCGGATCCGGTTCCGCGCGCCGGTCGCCGAGTCCCAGGTGCGGCTGGACCTCGCCGACCCGCTGCACGTGCGCGCGGTACGGCTCGACGGGCACGCGACGTCGTACGCGCACCCGGGCCAGGACCTCGTCGTCGACACCGGACCGCTCGCCGCAGACAGCCGGCACACGCTCGTCATCTCCTATCGCGGCCGGCCGCATCCCGTCACGGCACCCTCGACCCGCAAGGACGTGCAGACGGTCGGCTGGACCACCACGAAGCGCGGCGAGGCCTGGACGATGCAGGAGCCGTTCGGCGCGTTCACCTGGTACCCCGTGAACGACCAGCCGGCCGACAAGGCTCTCTACGACGCGCGCATCTCGGCGCCGCGCGGGATGGTCGGCATCCTCAACGGCCGGCTCGTCGACCGTCGTACGTCGGGCAGTCGCACCGTCACGCGGTGGCACCTCGCCAGCCCGGCCTCCTCCTACCTGGTCACGGTCGCGATCGGCGACTACGTGCGCTACCGCGACCGCGGCCCGCGTGGTCTCCCGCTCACCTACTGGCTGCCGCGAGGCGACCAGCGGGCGCTGCCCGAGCTGCGCCGTACGCCCTCGATGATCCGCTGGCTCGAGTCCAAGCTGGGTCCCTACCCGTTCGACCGGCTGGGCGCGGTCCTGGTGCCGAGCGGCTCGGCGATGGAGACCCAGACCCTGGTGACGATGGGCTCCCGCCTGATCTCGGACCGGACACTGTTCCGCTCCGACCTGCTGCACGAGTACGCGCACCAGTGGTACGGCGGCACCGTCACGCCCGCCACCTGGCCGGACCTGTGGCTGAACGAGTCGTTCGCGATGTACACCCAGCTCCGCTGGGAGGTGTCGCGCGGCTGGTCGACACCGGCGGACATCCACGACTACCTCGTCTCCCGCGACGCGCGGTTGCGCAGGCACGACGGGCCGCCCGGCGCGTACCACCGGCTCCAGTTCGGTGGCACGTGCGTCTACCTGTGCGGTGCCCTGATGCTCGAGACGTTGCGCAGCCGGCTCGGCGTGGCGGAGTTCGACCAGCTGTGGCGCGACTGGCCGCAGGAGCACCGCTTCGCGAGCCTCGGACGCGACGACTACATCGCCTGGCTGAACGCGCGCACCGGCCAGGACTGGGGACCGTTCGTCACCACCTGGCTCACCTCGCCGAACACCCCGTCCTGACCGTTCGCCGACGCGCCGGCGTCGGGGGCGAGCGCCGGATCGCGCCTGCCTCACACAGTCAACGGGTGCTTGTCGTGGCGTGCCCGCCACGACAAGCACCCGTTCGCCCCGGCAAGCAGCAGCGCCCGTCGGTTCAGTCTCACCATGCGGTCAGGTTGCGACGGAGCACGAGACCGGTGGCCGCCGCGAGCAGTCCGGCGACGGCCAGCACCGGCGAGGAGGCCGAACGGCGCTCCCTCGTCCTGGCCGCTCTGACCGGTGCAGGCACGACGGGTCCCCGACCGTTGCCACCGGACCCTTGACGGCGGGCGGCCGCCCTGTCATGTTCCTGTTAGGAAACCTTCCTTCCAGAGGAGGCGCGGTGGCCAGAGGTCCGGGCACGCCTCGCCTGCTGCGGGAGCTGAACGACCGCGCCGCCCTCGACCTGCTGCTCACCCACGGGTCGATGACCCGGGCCCAGCTGGTCGCGGCGACCGGGCTGTCGAAGCCGACCGCCTCGCAGCTGCTCGAGCGGCTGCAGGCCGCCGGGCTGGTCACGCGGACGGGGACGGTGTCCGGGGGCAGGGGACCCAGCGCACAGTCGTACGGCCTCGACGGCGGCGCCGGCTTCGTCGTGGGCGTCGACGTGACCCCCGACCGGGTCGTCGCCGCCGTCTCGGACATCGCCGGCTCGGCGCTCGCCTCGGCGTCCGCGGCGGCGGACATGCGCCGGGCACCGGACCCGGCGTCGGCCGTCTCCCAGGTCGTGCGGCGGGCGGTGCGGAAGGCGGGCCGGCGGATCGGCGACGCCGGCGAGGTGGTCGTGGCCTCGCCCGGGGTCCACGACGCCCTCGGCGACCGCATCAAGCATGCCGAGCACATGCCCGCCTGGGCGCGGGTCGGGGTGGCCTCGGCCGTGAGTGCCGCGCTCGGGACACAGGTCAGGTACGAGAACGACGTCAACGTCGTCGCCGTCGCCGAGCGCGCGCAGGGAGCCGCCAGGGACGTCACCAGCTTCGCCGTGCTCTGGGTCGGGACCGGACTCGGCCTGGCGATCGACCTGGGCGGCGCCCTGCACCGCGGCTTCACGGGCGGCGCCGGTGAGGTCGGCTACATGCCGCTGCCCGGGTTCGCCGAGCCGCGACCCGGCCGTCCCGCGGCGAACTTCCAGGCGCTGGTCCGCGAGCCGGCCGTCGTCGAGCTCGCGCGGCACCACGGGATCCGGGCGAGGGACGCCGCCACCGCGCTGGCGAGGGCCCGGGCCGACTCGAGCCGGGGGCAGCCGGTCCTCGTCGAGCTCGCCGACCGGCTCGCGACCGGCGCGGCGATGATCGTCTCGGTGCTGGACCCCGAGATGGTGGTCCTCGCCGGTCCGATCTCGCAGCACGGCGGCGAGCCGCTGCGGGCGCTGGTCGAGCGCCGGCTGACGGTCCTGACCCCGCTGCGTCCGCGGATCGCGCTCAGCGCCGTCGTGGGGAACCCGGTGATCGCCGGGGCGCTGCACGTCGCCCTCACCGAGCTGCGCGAGGAGATGTTCACCTCCGCCGGCCCCGTCACCCGGGCCCGCAGCCGGCCCTGACCGACCCGACCGACCCGACCGACCCGACCGACCCGACCGACGAAGGAGTCCAGAGATGAGCGTGACCAGACGGCATCGCATGGTGGTCGTCCTCGCGGCGGCGGCGGCCCTCGTGGTCAGCGGATGCGGCTCGAGCGCCGAGGACAGCGGCCAACCACCCCCCCAGGCCGGCAAGCCGACCGGGGACATCACCTTCTGGCACTTCTTCACCGATCGCGAGGAAGAGGCGATCCAGGCGGTGGTGAAGGACTTCGAGGCGGCCAACCCCGGCGTCCACGTCACCGTCAAGGGCGGCCAGGACGACGAGAAGATGCGCCAGGCCATCGCCGCCGGCAAGGGTCCCGACGTCGGCCTGTCCTACTCGACCGACATCGTCGGCAACTTCTGCACGACCGGCGCCTGGGTCGACCTCGACCCGTGGATCGCGCGGGACAAGGTCGACCTCGATGCGCTGCTCCCGATCGTCCGCAGCTACACGGAGTACGACGGCAAGCGCTGCGCGATGCCGATGCTGGCCGACGCGTACGGGCTCTACTACAACAAGGCCCTGCTGCAGGCGGCCGGCTACGACGCGCCGCCGAAGACCTTGAGCGAGCTCGAGGAGATGACGGTGAAGCTCACGACCAAGAAGTCCGACGGCTCGATCGACGTCGCCGGCTTCGTCCCGCTCCTCGACTTCTACGAGAACACCAGCGCGCACCTCGCGCCCAGCTTCGGTGCGACCTGGCTCACCGACGACGGGAAGTCCAACGTCGGCACCGACCCGGCGTGGAAGGACATGCTGGAGTGGCAGACGTCGCTGGCCGACACGATCGGCGTGAAGGAGCTGCAGCGGTTCAACGCCGGCAAGGGCGAGGAGTTCTCGGCGGACAACGCGTTCCAGAAGGGGAAGGTCGCGATGATGGTGGACGGCGAGTACCGCATCGCGTTCATCAAGGACCAGTCACCCGACATCGACTTCGGGACCGCACCCTTCCCGGTCCCCGACGACCAGGCCGACCGCTACGGCGCGGGCTACGTCACCGGGAACATCATGGGGATCTCGAAGGGGTCGAAGAACCCCGAGGCCGCCTGGGCACTGATCAAGTACCTGACGCTGGACAACGCCGCGATCATCAAGCTGGCCAACGGCATCAAGAACGTGCCGACCACCCAGGAGGCGCTCAGCTCCCCGCAGCTCGAGGTGGACGACCAGTTCCAGACCTTCCTCGACATCTTCCAGAACCCGGGCACCGAGACCTCGCCGTCCACGGCGAACGGAGCCGTGTACCAGACGCAGTTCGACGACTTCGTGCAGAAGTGGCAGCGCGGGCAGGTGAGCGATCTCGATGCGGGCCTGCAGAAGGTCGACGACGAGATCGACAAGGCCCTCGAGCTGGGACAGGCCCCGTAAGGCCCGGCCCGGCAGCCCGATGACCTCGACGACCCTGGAACGAGCGCCCGCTGCGGCGCCGCCGGCGAGCAGGCGGCGCCAGCAGCGGGGCATCGTCGCGCTGCTGATGGCCCCGTGGTTCCTCGGGTTCCTCGTCTTCTTCGCCTACCCGCTGGTCGCCACGGTCTGGTACTCGTTCACGCGGTTCGACCTGCTGTCGCCGCCACAGTTCGTCGGGCTGCGCAACTACAGCTACTTCGTCTTCGACGACCCGAACTCGTGGAAGTCGCTGCGGAACACGCTGTGGTTCGTCGTGTTCATGATGCCGGCCCGGCTGGTGTGCGCCCTGCTGATCGCCCAGCTGCTGACCAAGATCCGGCGGGGCGGAAGCGTGTACCGCACGGTGTTCTTCCTGCCGTCGCTCGCACCGCCCGTCGCCGCGACCATCGCCTTCGCCTTCCTCTTCAACCCCGCTACGGGAGCGGTCAACTCGGTGCTCGGCTGGTTCGGCGTGACGGGTCCGCTGTGGTTGAGCGACCCGGCGCTGGCCAAACCCGTGCTGCTCACCCTCGGCGTCTGGGGCATGGGCGACGTGATGGTCATCTTCCTGGCGGCCCTGCTCGACGTCCCGACCGACCAGTACGAGGCGGCGGAGCTCGACGGCGCGAACAGCGTCCAGCAGTTCCGCTACATCACCCTGCCGAACCTGTCGCCCGTGCTGCTGTTCGCCGCGGTGACCGGGGTGATCCAGACCCTGCAGTACTTCACCCAGGCCGCGGTGGCGTCGTCCCTCGCCGCCGGTGTGGCGACCACCGGCGGTGGCTCGGCGAGCTCGCTGGGCTACCCCGACGGGTCGACACTGACGTACCCCCTGTGGCTGTACCAGATGGGCTTCAAGAACTTCTACCTCGGCTACGCCTGCGCCATGGCGGTGATCCTGCTCGTCATCAGCATGGTCTTCACGCTGTTCCTGCTCCGTCGGTCCGCCGCATTCTTCGGGGCAGAGGCGGTCCGATGACCACCGTCAGGCCGGCCGTCCGCCGGCCGCGAGCCACCGCCGGTGGTCGCGGTGGCAGCGCCCTCGTCGTCGTCGCCGAGCACGCGATCGCCATCGCGCTCGGCGTCATCATCCTGGCGCCGATGGCGCTGATCCTGCTGACGGCGTTCATGGACAGCGGGCAGACCCTCACCTCCGACGTCTGGCCGCGGAGCTGGCACCCGTCGAACTTCGGCGACGTGTTCGCGAAGGCACCTTTCCTCACCTGGCTGAAGAACTCGCTGCTGTACAGCGTGCTCGCCACCGGCTTCATGCTGCTCTCGAGCTTCCCGGCGGCGTACGCCCTCGCCCGCCTGCAGTGGCGCGGCCGCAACCTGGTGATGTTCGCGGTCATCACCATGATGATGCTGCCGCCGCAGGTGACGATCGTCCCCGTGTACCAGATGTGGGCGGACCTGAACCTGACCGGAACCCTGTGGCCGCTGATCCTGCCCAACCTGCTGGGCGACGCGTTCTCGGTCTTCCTGCTCCGTCAGTTCCTGGTCTCGATCCCGCAGGAGTACTCCGACGCGGCTCGCGTGGACGGTGCCTCGGAGCTGCAGATCATGCTGCACGTCATCGTCCCGCTGGCGAGGCCGGCGATCGCGGCGACCTCCATCTTCATGTTCTTCACCACGTGGAACGACTACTTCGGGCCGCTGCTGTACACGAGCGACCAGCCGGAGAACTGGCCGGTGGCCGTCGGCCTCGCGTCGTTCCGCGGCCTGCACCACGTCCAGTGGAACCTCGTCATGGCCGCCACCGTCCTGGTGATGGTGCCGGTGATCGTCCTGTTCTTCTTCGCCCAGAAGGCCTTCGTCGAAGGTGTCACGCTCACGGGGGTCAAGGGATGAAGGTCACGGTCGTCGGCGGCGGGTCGACGTACACCCCCGAGCTCGTCGACGGCATCGCACGCCTCCGGGACCTGCTGCCCGTCGAGGAGCTGGCCCTCACCGATCCCGCGGAGGACCGGCTCGCGCTGGTCGCCGGTGTGTCGACGCGCATCTTCGCGGCACAGGGGCACCCCGGACGCGTCACGCGTACCGCGTCGCTCGACGCAGCACTCGACGGCGCTGACCTCGTGCTGCTCCAGCTGCGGGTCGGCGGGCAGGCTGCCCGTGCGGTCGACGAGACACTGCCGCTCGAGTGCGGCTGCGTCGGTCAGGAGACGACGGGTGCCGGGGGACTGGCGAAGGCGCTGCGC
This sequence comes from uncultured Actinomycetota bacterium, assembly GCA_963746175.1. GTDB lineage: Bacteria > Actinomycetota > Actinomycetes > JACCUZ01 > JACCUZ01 > CAVVAH01. The sequence continues at coordinate 994,590 of CAVVAH010000004.1, forward strand.
ACGGTGCCGGTGGTGCTCGACATCGCCGAGCGGGTCCGTCGCGTGGCCGCCGACCAGGCCTGGATCGTCGACTTCACCAACCCGGTCGGCATCGTCACGCGCGCACTGCTGGACGCCGGGCACCGGGCCGTCGGCCTGTGCAACGTCGCCATCGGCAACCAGCGGGCGGTCGCCGCCCACCTCGGCGTGGCCGACGACGCGGTCACCCTGGACCACGTCGGCCTCAACCACCTCACCTGGACCCGTCGCGTCCTGGTGGACGGCATCGATGTGCTGCCCGATCTGCTCGACGAGGGGGCGGAGCCGCTGGCAGGCCGCTCCGGGCTGCCGCTCGAGCTGCTGCGCCGGCTGAGCGTCTGGCCGTCGTACTACCTGCGGTACTTCTACGAGCACGACGCGGTCGTCGGGGAGCAGCGCACGGCGACCTCGCGCGCCGAGCAGGTCGCCGCGATCGAGCGCGAGCTGCTGGACCTCTACGCCGACCCCGAGCTCGCCGAGAAGCCGGCGCTGCTCGCCCAGCGCGGCGGTGCGTACTACTCGGAGGCCGCGGTGCACCTGATGGCCTCGTTGACCGCGGACCGCGGCGACGTCCAGGTGGTCAACGTGCGCAACCGCGGCACGCTGCCGTTCCTCGCCGACGACGCAGTCGTCGAGGTGCCGGCGCGGGTCGGGTCCGACGGCGCCACGCCCGAGCCCTCGGCGGCCCTGGACCCGCTGTACGCCGGCCTGGTGGCGCACGTGTCGGCGTACGAGGAGCTGGCCCTGGACGCGGCGCTGCGCGGAGGACGGGAACGGGTGTTCCGCGCTCTGCTCGGCCACCCGCTCGTGGGGCAGCGCGACAAGGCGGAGCGCCTCACCGACCTGTTGCTGGACGCGAACCGCTCCCACCTGCGCTGGCTGGCATGACGGCAGCGGTCCTGGCGGTCGACGGGGGCAACAGCAAGACCGACGTCGCGCTGGTCGCGGCCGACGGGACGCTGCTGGCACATGCCCGCGGGCCGGGGTCCTGCCACCAGATCATCGGCATCGACGCCGCGATGCACGTGCTGGCCGACCTGGTCGGCCGTGCGGTGCAGGAGGCCGGCCAGGCGTCGAGCGGGCCGGTGGCGGACCGCGGGGCGTTCTACCTCGCGGGCGCCGACCTGCCCGTCGAGATCGAGATGCTGTGGGGCCGCGTCGCCGCGATGGGCTGGTCGACGGACCTGGACATCGACAACGACACCTTCGCGCTGCTGCGCGCGGGCTCGGAGTCGCCGGACCGGGTCGCGGTGGTCTGCGGTGCGGGCATCAACTGCGTGGGCGTCTCGGCCGCCGGCGGCACCGTGCGCTTCCCCTCGCTGGGCCGGCTCTCCGGCGACTGGGGAGGTGGCCTGCAGCTGAGCGGCGAGGCGCTGTGGTTCGCCGTCCGCGCCGAGGACGGCCGCGGTGAGCCGACCGCCCTGCGGGCGGCGGTGGCGGACCACTTCGGAGCCGCGACCGTGGCCGAGGTCTCGGCCGGACTGCACCTGGGGACGATCTCCGCCGAACGGCTGCACGAGCTGGTGCCGCTGCTGTTCGCCGTGGCGGCCGGGGGCGACGACGTCGCGCGTCGCGTGGTGGTCCGGATGGCCGAGGAGGTGTCGTTGATGGCGGTCGCGGCACTCACCAGGCTGGACCTGCTGGACCGGCCGGCGGACCTGGTGCTCGGTGGTGGCGTCCTGGCCTCCCGCGACCCGCTGCTGCTCGGCACGGCGGAGTCCCTGGTCCGGCGACGCGCCCCCCAGGTGGAGATCCGCGTCGTCGACGCGGCACCGGTCGTGGGCGCCGCACTGCTCGGGCTGGACGCGCTGGGGTCGACGGCAGAGGTCGAGGGGCGACTGCGCTCGGCGTTGCTCGCCCGGACCGGCGCGCTCGGCTCGCCCGCCCCTGCCTGATGACGCCTCGGCGTGGGTGCCCTGCAGGCTGGTGTCAGCTCTGCGCCATGTCGACGAAGCGGGAGTAGTGACCCTGGAACGCCACCGTGATCGTCGCGGTCGGGCCGTTGCGGTGCTTGGCCACGATGAAGTCGGCCTCGCCGGCGCGCGGCGACTCGCGCTCGTAGAGCTCCTCGCGGTGCAGCAGCACCACCATGTCCGCGTCCTGCTCGATGGAGTTGTGCACCGCGACACCGTCGGCGATGAAGTTGTGCCCGTTGAGCACCGTCGCGTCGAAGACCTCTTCCTCACCGACACTCGTGAGGGAGACGACGGTGTCCCAGAGCACGTCATTGGTGGCGAGCATCTCGAGGTCGTCCTCAGCCAGGACGGCCGACATCCGCTCGAGCGTCTGCGTGCCCGTCGCCACGCTCACGGCCCGGTCGACCGGCTCGGTGAGCAGTCGCTCGACGCGCTGCCAGACCCCGGAGTCGCGCACGGCGCCCTGCTTGCGTGCCTTGGTCTCGGCGAGCACGTGGCGCAGCATGCGCGCGGCGTCCGCGCCGGGAAAGCCGATCTCCTGGAGGAATCGGCGCTGGTCGTCGACGTCAGCGATGCGGACGGTGCAGCTGCGCGTGACGACCGAGATGCCGAAGCGGAGCAGCAGCCGAGAGACATCGTCAGCATCACCGGTCGAGTCGCACATCAGCCACACCGTCCCGCGGCCGTCCGGTCCGGCGTCGACGCCGCCGTGCTCGCGCCACAGCCCCCACAACGTGTGGGCGATCGTCGTCTTGGGTGACCGGAAGACGTGGCGAGGCAGGGGGAACTGGACCGGGACGCCCGAGTCTGCGAGTGGGCCGACGGGAGCCGGGACGTGGCGCGGGACGGCCAGCCGGCTGCCGACCTCGAACTCACCGAGCGGACGCCAGCCGTCGAAGGTGAGGAACGGGTGGTTGGCCGTGGCCCGCACCGTCTTGCCGGTCGCGAGGCGCAGCTCGAAGACCTCACGTCGACCCGTGGCAAAGACGTGCGTCATCACCCGCGGGACGTAGCGCAGCGACTCGTCCAGCGACCACACCGGGACGTCACGCGCGTCCTCGGCGAACAGCTCGCCCATCGTCACCTCCGCGCCCGTGTCCGCCCGCAGGATGCGTGTGGATGCCGGGAGGCAGCCCGACTCTCGAAGGTCGGACATCTGCGGCTTCTTGTCGGTGCGCTGCTCGGAGCCGCGGTTGAGCTGCGAGATCGCGATGACCGGGACCTCGAGCTCCTTGGCGAGCAGCTTGATCGCACGCGAGAACTCGGAGACCTCCTGCTGGCGGCTCTCGACCCGCTTGCCGCTCGACATCAGCTGGAGGTAGTCGATGATGACCAGCTTGAGGTCGTTGCGCTGCTTGAGCCGGCGGCACTTCGCGCGGATCTCCATCATCGACATGTTGGGCGAGTCGTCGATGAAGAGCGGCGCGTTGGACACCTCGCCCATCCGTCGTGCGAGCCGCGTCCAGTCGTCGTCGGTCAGCCGGCCGGTGCGCATGTGGTGCAAGGGCACGCGTGCCTCGGCCGAGAGCAGACGCATGGTGATCTCGTTGCGGCTCATCTCCAGCGAGAAGATGCAGGTGGCCATGTTGTTCTTGATGGCCGCGCTGCGCGCAACGTCCAATCCAAGCGTCGATTTCCCGACAGCCGGGCGGGCGGCGAGGACGATCATCTGGCCGGCGTGCAGGCCGTTGGTGAGCTCGTCGAAGTCGGCGAACCCGGTCGGGACGCCGACCATCTCGCCGCCGCGCGAGCCGATCGCCTCGATCTCGTCGAGGGTGCCCTCCATGATCGCCGAGAGCGGGAGGTAGTCCTCCGAGGTGCGCCGGTCGGTGACGTTGTAGACCTCGACCTGGGCGGCGTCGACGATGTCGTCGGAGTCGCCGTCCCCGGCGTAGCCCATCTGGACGATCTTGGTGCCGGCCTCGATCAGCCGGCGCAGGACCGCGGTCTCCCGCACGATCTTCGCGTAGTAGCCGGCGTTGGCGGCCGTGGGGACCGACTGGAGCAGCGTGTGGAGGTACGGCGCGCCGCCGACCCGGCCGAGCTCACCCCGCTTCTGCAGCTCGGCGGAGACCGTCACGGCGTCGGCCGGCTCGCCGCGGCCGTAGAGGTCGAGGATCGACTCGAAGACCAGCTCGTGGGCGGGCCGGTAGAAGTCGTGGCCGCGGACCACCTCGACCACGTCGGCGATGGCGTCCTTGGACAGCAGCATGCCGCCGAGCACGGACTGCTCGGCGGCGAGGTCCTGCGGCGGGGTGCGGATCAGCTCAGCGGCCGACGGCGCGCTCGGGAACTCCGCGATCGACACCGGCGACGCTCCCCTAGCACTAGCCCTGGACACAACGAGGTCGCTCATGGATCACTAGATCGCGACCGTCGGACAGAACCCTCTCGCGTTCCCGGACCCGCTCCGACCATCCGGGCGGATGACCCCGTTTCGGCTGTGGACGGGCTGTGGACAACGCCCGCGCCAGGTGGGGACGACGCCGGGCCCGTCGTGGACCCGGGTGTGGACAGGCTGTGCACGGCGCCGGTGCTCGAGGTCGCCGCAGGGCTGCCGAGTGCACGCACGGCCGTCCACCCCTGTGGACCGCGGAAAGTTTCGCCCGCTGTCTACGATGCGGACGGTGCGACCGACATCCGGACACCCGGCCGACGGCCTGCCGGACCGACGGGTGCACGACCGGGAGATCCTCCGGCTCGCGGTGCCGGCGTTCGGCGCGCTGGTGGCCGAGCCGCTGTTCCTGCTGGCCGACTCGGCGATCGTCGGGCATCTGGGTACCCCGCAGCTGGCCGGCCTCGGCGTCGCCGGCGCGCTGCTCGCCACCGCGGTGTCGGTCTGCGTCTTCCTCGCCTACGGCACCACCGCGTCGGTCGCCCGCCGGGTCGGCGCGGGCGACCTCCGGGCCGCCGTCGCGCAGGGCGTCGACGGGATCTGGCTGGCGGTCGGGCTGGGCGTCGCCCTCGCCGCCGTGCTGGCCGTGGCCGGCGGACCGCTCGTCGACGCGTTCGGCACCTCGGCCCGCGCCACGCCGTACGCCCTGACCTACCTGCACGTGTCGCTGGTGGGGCTGCCCGCGATGCTCGCCGTGCTGGCCGCGACCGGCGTGCTGCGCGGCCTGCAGGACACCCGCACCCCGCTGGTCGTCGCCGCCGTCGGCGCCGCGGCCAACGTCGTGCTCAACCTGCTCCTCGTCTACGGCGTGGGGCTCGGCATCGCGGGATCAGCGCTCGGGACGGTGCTGGCGCAGGGCGGGATGGCAGCGGCGTTCGTCGTCGTCGTGGTCCGCGGTGCCCGCCGCGAGGGCGCGTCGCTGCGGCCGGACCTGCCGGGCATCCGGGCCGCGGGGCGGGCCGGTGTCCCGCTCGTCGTGCGGACGGTGACCCTGCGGGCGGCGCTGCTGCTCATGACGTACGTCGCCACCGCGGCCGGCACCGTGGCGGTCGCCGCGCACCAGGTGGCCTTCACCACCTGGATGTTCCTGTCGCTGATGCTCGACGCGGTGGCCATCGCCGGCCAGGCGATCGTGGGTCGCTACCTGGGGGCGGCCGACGTCGCCGGCACCCGGGCCGCGACCCGGCGGATGGTCGAGTGGGGCGTGCTCTCCGGTGTCCTGCTCGGAGTGGTGCTGCTGACCGTGCGTGCGGCCTTCGTGCCGCTGTTCACCGACGACCCGGCCGTGCGGTCGCTGCTCGCCGACGTGCTGGTCGTCGCCGCGGTGGCCCAGCCGGTGTGCGGCATCGTCTTCGCCCTCGACGGCGTGCTCATCGGCGCGGGCGACGGCCGCTACCTCGCGTGGGCCGGCGTCGGCACGCTGGTCGCGTTCGCGCCACTGGCCCTGCTGGTGCTGGCGGCCGACGGCGGCCTGGTGGCGCTGTGGTGGGCGTTCGACGGGTTCCTGCTCGTGCGGCTGCTGACGCTGGTGCCACGCTGGCTCGGCGGCCGGTGGATGGTCACCGGCGCGTCACTGCCCGCGCGGTGAGGGTCATTCGCCGGTGCGCCCGTCGACGACCTCGCGCAGCAGGTCGGCGTGCCCGTTGTGCCGGGCGTACTCCTCGATCATGTGCAGGACAAGGGCTCTCAGGTCGACGGTGTCGTCGGTGCCGTTGGCCCGGTGCCACACGAACGTGTCGTCGAGCTCGTGCGCCGCCTGCACCGTCCGCGCCGCGTCGACCTCCCCGGCGTAGGCCGCGAAGTCCGCCTCCGCGGTCGCGGCGTCGACGTCGTCGAAGTCGCCGTCCGGGCTGGCGTCGGTCCAGTAGAGCGGCCCGAGCTGCTCGCCCGCGACGTTCTTGCGGAACCAGTGTCGCTCGACCTCGGTCATGTGCCGGACCAGGCCGAGCAGCGACATCGTGGACGGCGGCACGGCCTGCCGGGCCAGCTGCTCCCCGGTGAGGCCGGCGCACTTCCACAGCAGCGTCGCGCGGTGGTACTCCAGCAGGCTCTCGGCGGCCTCCCGCTCCGGCGCGACGTTGGGGGCCGTCGGCCGCTCGACCTCGGGTGCGGTCCAGGCGACGTCACTCATGGGGCTGGACGCTAGCCGGGGCCACCGACGGCTGCGAGCACCCGCTGTCGGACCGGCTCCCTACTCTCGCGCCATGGCTCGCTACGTCATCGACGCCCAGACCCTGCTGCACCTGCTCGACGGGGACCTGACCGTCGATCCCGGCCACCAGCTGGTCGCACCGAGCTCGATCCGGTCCGAGGCGCTGCAGCTGCTGCTGGACGACGTACGACGCGGCGCGCGCACCGACAAGGAGGCGCTGCAGGTCCACGAGCGCGTCACCGAGCGGAAGATCCGGGTGCTCGGCGACCGCGCGTCGCGCGGCACGGCGTGGCGGATCGCGCGCGCGCAGGACTGGGACACGCTGCGCGACGCGGAGTACCTGGCCGTCACCCGGCTGCAGGCCGACGCACTGGTCACGGTGGATCCCGCGCTGGCGGCGAAGGCGTCCGACGTCGTCCCGGTCGCCCCGCTCCAAGCCCTGCTCACCCCCGAGAGCTAGGGCTCTCGCCCCCGGAAGGCCCAGGTCCACGCGAGCAGCGCGATGACCGCGACGCCGGCCGCGACCGCGCAGGTTCCCAGGAGGAGGAGCGGGTCGGTGAACTCGAAGCTGTACCGGGGTGCCGCCACTGCCTCGCAGCGGAAACCGACAAGTCCGTCGGAGAGGGGGCCGCGTACGACGGTCCCTTCCGGCGGCGCCGACGTCCCGGACGGCATCCGGGCGACGCAGAGGTCCTCGAGGTAGTGACCTCGGCCGACCAGCGCCACCACGCAGCCGCCGACTGCCGCCGCGACCGTTGCGGCGACGGCCGTCAGCGCCCGCGGCACGGAGGGTCGCGTCATGTCACCTGCACCTGCACCTGCACCGTGGCGTGGCCCGCGCTCAGGCGCCGGTGACGCCGTCGACCTTCTCGCGGAGCAGGTCCGCGTGCCCGAGGTGCCTGGCGTACTCCTCGACCATGTGCAGCATCAGCCACCGCAGGTCGAACGTGTACGTGGTGCCGCGGCGGTCGGTGGTGGTGACCTGCTCGTCCAGCGAGCGTCCGGCCGCGACCCGGCGCGCCTCGTCGCACTCGGCCAGGTAGCGCGCGTACGCCGCTTCGGCGTCGGCCGGGTCGAGGTCGTCGAAGTCGGCGTCCCAGTTGTCCGGCGTCTTGTACGGCGGTGGCGCGTCCTCGCCGGCGACCCGCTCCCGGAACCAGATCCGCTCCACCTCGGTCAGGTGCCGGAGCAGGCCGAGCAGCGACATCGACGACGGTGGGACGGCGCGCTCGGCCAGCTGCTCGCCGGTCAGGCCGGAGCACTTCACGAGGAACGTCTCGCGGTGCCACTCGAGGAAGCCGGTCACGGCCTCGACCTCACCCGCGACCATCGGGTGGTCGGTGCGCTCGACAGCCGGGGCGGTCCACGGGGGTTTGTCAGGCACGGGCGACGACCCTAGCGCGGGCTCCCGGACGTGCGGGAGCCCCCGCTGCCCGGAGGCGGCGGGGGCTCCCGATGCACGTACGGACGTGCGTCGTGCTGCGGCGGTCAGGCCGCGGCGACGACCTGCACGGTGAGGGTCGCGACGACCTCCGGGTGCAGCCGGACGGTGACCTGGTGGTCGCCGACGGTCTTGATCGGCTGGCCGATCTCGATCCGCCGCTTGTCGACCGCCGGGCCGCCGGCCCTGCTCACGGCCTCGACGATGTCGGTGCCGGTGACGGCCCCGAACAGCCGGCCGCCGGTGCCGGCGCGGACCGGCAGCTTGAGGCTGAGGCGCTCGAGCTCGGTCTTGAGCTCGCCGGCGTGACCGAGGTCGCGCACCTCGCGCACCTCGCGGCCGCGCTTGATCGAGGAGACCTGCTTCTCGCCGCCACGGGTCCAGCGGATCGCGGCGCCGCGCGGGACGAGGTAGTTGCGGCCGTAGCCGTCCTTGACCTCGACGACGTCTCCGGGCCCGCCGAGGCCGGCGACCTCCTGGGTGAGGATGAGCTTCATGTCGGTCGCTCCCCTCAGCGCGCGGTGCTGGTGTAGGGCAGCAGCGCCATCTCACGGCTGTTCTTCACGGCCGTGGCGACGTCGCGCTGGTGCTGGGTGCAGTTGCCGGTCACGCGGCGGGCCCGGATCTTGCCGCGGTCGGAGATGAACTTCCGCAGCAGACCGGTGTCCTTGTAGTCCACGTAGGAGACCTTCTCCTTGCAGAACTGGCAGACCTTCTTCTTGGGCTTGCGGGGCGGTGGCTTGGCCATCGTGGTGCTCCAGACTTCGGATGCCCGGCGTCCGCCGGGATGGTCAATCAGGACAGGTGGGACAGGTGATCGGTGGTGCCGTCTCGTCGAGCCGGGTGCGCTTTCGAGCGGAACGCTGGGCCGATGAGCGGGTCGATCAGAAGGGGGGCTCGTCGGAGGCGGCACCGGGGGCGTTCCAGCCCCCACCGCCGCCGCTGCCGCCGGCCGCGTTGCCGGCCGGAGCAGGAGAGGCCGAGGCCCACGGGTCGTTGTCGGCGCCGCCGCCCCCGAAGCCGCCGCCTCCGGCACCGCGGGTGGTCTTGTTGACCTTCGCGGTGGCGGACTTGAGGCTGGGGCCGACCTCGTCGACCTCGATCTCGTAGACCGTGCGCTTCTCGCCCTCCTTGGTCTCGTACGACCGCTGCTTGAGGCGGCCCTGCACGATCACGCGCATGCCGCGCTGGAGGGACTCCGCGACGTTCTCGGCGGCCTGGCGCCAGACGTTGCAGGAGAGGAAGAGGCTCTCGCCGTCCTTCCACTCGTTGGTCTGCTTGTCCAGGAACCGGGGCGTCGAGGCGATGCGGAACTTCGCCACGGCCGCGCCGCTGGGCGTGAAACGCAGCTCGGGGTCGTCGACGAGGTTGCCGACGAGGGTGATGACGGTGTCGCCTGCGGCCATGAAGAGGATCCCTCGGCTCGGTGCGGTGACCGGTCGCTGACGGGCGTCAGCGCTGGTCGGGACGGATGACCTTGGTGCGCAGCACGGCCTCGTTGAGGTTGAGCTGGCGGTCGAGCTCCTTGACGGTGGCCGGCTCGGCCTGGAGGTCGACGACGGCGTAGATGCCCTCGGCCTTCTTGGTGATCTCGTACGACATCCTGCGGCGTCCCCAGATGTCGATCTTCTCGACGCTGCCGCCGTCCTTCGTGACGACGGTCAGGAACTGGTCGAGCGCGGGAGCGACGGTGCGCTCCTCGATGTCGGGGTCGAGGATGACCATGAGCTCGTAGTGACGCATGCGGACAACCCACCTCCTCTGGACTCGGCGGCCACGGTCTCTCCGTGGCAGGAGGGCTACTGACCGTGCGCACCAGGTGCGGTGCGACGCCGGGCAGTGCGTGCGTCCGGCGCCTCTCCGGCGCGGTCCGGCACGGTCCGAGGACTGGTCCGGGGCGGTCGGGGAAGACGCCAGGTGCGCAAGGTTACCCGCCCCGAGCGGGCCGCGCGAACTCCGTCCACAGGGCCGGCCGGCGGGCGGCACACGACGTCCGACCCCGGTCGTAGGGTCGGACCATGACGTCCCTCCGGATCGGTGCCCACGTCGACCCGGTCGACCCGGTGGCCGAGGCGGCCGCTCGCGGGGCCGACCTGGTGCAGATCTTCCTGGGGGACCCCCAGGGCTGGAAGGACCCCGCGGTCGCCCACCCCGGCGGGTTCGACGGGCTGCGCGCCGCGGTGGCCGGGGCCGGGATCGACCTCTACGTGCACGCGCCGTACCGGCTCAACGTCGCCACCGCCAACAACCGGATCCGGATCCCGAGCCGTCAGCTGCTCGCGAAGTACGCCGCCGCGGCCGCCGAGCTGGGAGCGCTCGGGATCGTGGTGCACGGCGGGCACGTCCTGAAGGACGACGACCCCGAGGGCGGCTTCGACAACTGGGCCAAGACGTTCGAGCGCTGGGAGCCGCCGCTGCCGGTGCTCATCGAGAACACCGCGGGCGGCGACGGCGCGATCGCCCGGCGTACCGACCGGCTGGCCCGGCTGTGGGAGGTGTTCGAGGACCGGCTCGAGGCGCCGGTGCTCGAGAAGGTGGGCTTCTGCCTCGACACCTGCCACGCGCACGCGGGCGGCGAGGAGCTGGCCGGCGTCGTCGACCGGGTGAAAGCCGTCACCGGCCGGGTCGACCTGGTGCACGCCAACGACTCCCGCGACGAGTTCGACTCCGGCGCCGACCGGCACACCAACTTCGGCTCCGGCCAGATCGACGGCGACGACCTGGTCGCGGTCGTCTCGGCGGCCGGCGCGCCGGTCGTGTGCGAGACGCCGGGCGGCGCCGTGGGCCAGGGCGCCGACATCGCCTGGCTCCGGGAGCGCCTGCCCGCCTGACCGACCCTCCGGCCGGTGATCCGCCGACCTTGATCCACAGCGGAACCACCCGGGTGTCATGTGCGGCCGGTGGGTGGCTGGCCTCAGAGCGGCTGAGACGACAGAGCGGGGTGCCGAGCTCGGTGATCCACACCGGATCTGTGCGAATTTTTCCTACGAATCCGGTGTGGATCTTGGTCAATCATGAGAACGGGCCGCAGTCACGCACGGTGGCCGACGCGCCCCACCTCTCAAGCCGCTCTGACCTGCGCGGACGGCAACCTCGGCCACCCACGACGCAGCGGGAGCGGCGGCGACGTACCCGCCTACGAGCGCGCGGTGGCCTGCGCCGCGACCGCCCGGGGCTCAGGTACGCCGGCGCCGTCGGCCCCGGCGACCGCGCACGGGTTGGCGTGGTCGCGCAGGGTGCGCAGGGCGGCCTCGAGCTCCGCGAGCCGGCCGGCGGCGCGCAGCGGCTCGACCACCCAGTCCTGGATGAGCGCGATCTGGCCAGGGAGCACCTCGGCGAGCAGCTGGCGGCCCGAGTCGGAGATGACGGCGTAGGTCGTACGCCGGTCGGTGGCGCACGCCCGCCGGGTGACGAGCCCGCGCTCGACCAGCCGGTCGACCACCCGGGTGATGCCGCTGGAGGTGAGCGTGGTCTGGGCGGCCAGGTCGGTCATCCGCAGCAGGCCCTCGGGGGACCGGGCCAGCCGGAGGCAGACGTCGAACTCGGCCGGCGCGAGGCCGTGGCCGGCCAGCTCGGCCGCCCCTCGGGCGGAGAGGGCCGCCCAGGTCTCGGCGAACAGGCCCATCAGGGTCAGCCGCTCGTCGTCCAGGGATCCCGCCGTCATGCGCCGAGTCTACATCTACTTGACAACGGGAATATTGAGAGTGCAATGTTTGCTGAGGCACACGACAGCGACATCCCCCTCCCCCCGCACCCGGAAGAAGGAACCACCCATGACCGAGCAGACCGTTCAGACCACCGCCCTCCGCGTCGTCGACGGTGCGAGCCTCCCCGTGGCCGGCACCTACGTGATCGACCCGACCCACACGACCATCGGCTTCGTCGCCCGGCACCTCATGGTGACCAAGGTGCGCGGTGCGTTCCGGGACTACACCGGCACGATCACCATCGGCCAGGACGTCGCGTCCTCGACCGCCGAGGCCACCATCCAGGCCGCGTCGATCGACACCGGCACCGCCGACCGTGACGCGCACCTGCGCTCCGGCGACTTCTTCGACGCCGAGACCTACCCGACCCTGCGCTTCAGCAACGCCAAGGTCGTCAAGCAGGACGGCGACGACTTCGTGGTCGAGGGCGACCTCACCATCAAGGACGTCACCCGCACGGTGTCCCTCAAGGTCGAGCTCGACGGCGTCGCCAACGACCCGTTCGGCAACACCAAGCTCGCCGTCACCGCGAAGACCGAGATCGACCGCGAGGACTTCGGCCTCACCTGGAACGTCGCGCTGGAGTCCGGCGGCGTCCTGGTCAGCAAGAAGATCACGATCGAGATCGAGGCCCAGGCCGTCCTGCAGAAGGACTGACCTCTCGCCTCGCCGCGCAGCGCCGCTCGCGCGCACCGTCGGCCGCCGTACCCGGAACCACTCCGGGGCGGCGGCCGTCGCGCGTCCGGAGCCGGTGCGCTGGGTAGCCTCGTGCCCGACCCGCCCCCTCGCCGAGGAGCCCGCCGCCCCATGGCGCTCGCCGTCCGACCGATCAGCAGCGCCGAGCACCTGGCGTTCGTGGCCTCGCGGCCGTCCGCGTCGTTCCTGCAGTGCCCGTCGTGGGCAGCGGTGAAGAGCGAGTGGGGCAGCGAGAGCCTCGGGTGGTACGACGACGCGGGCGACCCGGCCGCCCTGGTCGGCGCCGGCCTGGTGCTGCTGCGCCAGGTGCCGAAGGTGAAGAAGTTCCTCGCCTACCTGCCCGAGGGGCCGGTGCTCGACTGGGCCGCCGCCTCCGACGACCTCGCGGCGTGGCTCGCGCCGATGGTCGCCCACCTGAAGGAGCGCGGGGCGTTCGGCGTGAAGATGGGTCCGCCGGTCGCGCGCCGACGGTGGTCGGCCGCGACCGTCAAGGCGGCCATCGCCGCGGGCGGCGCCGCCCGGCTGGCCGACGTGCCGCCGGACTCGACCGACCCGGTCGGCGAGAGCGTGGTCGCCACCCTCGACCGGCTCGGCTGGCGCGCGCCCGACGGCGAGGCCGGATTCGGTGCGGGGCAGCCGCAGTACGTCTTCCAGGTCCCGCTCGCCGACCGCGACGACGACGAGCTGCTGAAGGGCTTCAACCAGCTGTGGCGGCGCAACATCAAGAAGGCCGACAAGCTCGGCGTCACGGTGCGCCAGGGCGACGAGTCGGACCTGCCGGCGTTCCACGCGCTCTACCTCGAGACGGCCGAGCGCGACCACTTCACCGGCCGGCCGTTGTCGTACTTCCGGCAGATGTGGACGGCGATGCGGGCCGAGGACCCGGACCGGATCCGGCTCTACCTCGCCGAGCACGAGGACGACCTGGTCGCCGCCACGACGATGGTGCGGGTCGGGCAGCACGCGTGGTACTCGTACGGCGCCTCGTCGACCGCCAAGCGCGACGTGCGCGGGTCGAACGCCGTGCAGTGGCAGATGCTGCGCGACGCGAAGGCGGCCGGCGCGACGGTCTACGACCTGCGGGGCATCACCGACACGCTGTCCGAGGACGACCCGCACTTCGGGCTGATCCAGTTCAAGCTCGGCACCGGCGGCGAGGCTGTGGAGTACGTCGGCGAGTGGGACCTGCCGTTGAACAAGGTGCTGTTCAAGGCGTTCGACCTCTACATGAGCCGGCGGTGAGCTAGCACGTGACGTTCTCGCTGTACGTCGACGAGGAGCGCTGGCGCCGGCACCTGCGCGAGGTCGTGTCCTCGACACCCGGGATCGTGCCGGTGGTCAAGGGCAACGGCTACGGCGTCGGCAACGCGCGGCTGGCCGCCGAGGCCGCGCTGCTCGGCGTCGACACCGTCGCGGTCGGCACGTCCGACGAGCTGCCGGCGGTCGCGGCGGCGTTCCCGGGCGACGTGCTGGTGCTCACCCCGTCGTACCCGCGCGCCGTCCCGGACGAGACCGGACGGGTGCTGCAGACGGTGGCGCACCTCGAGACGTTGCGTGCGGGCGGCGGCGCCCGGGTCGTGGTCGAGGCGGTGACCTCGATGCACCGGCACGGGCTCGGCACTGACGACGTCGCCGACATCGCGGCGGGGCTCGGCGGCGTACGGCTGGCGGGCATCGCGTTCCACCTGCCGATGGACCGGCACGGCGGCTACCGGCCGACCGACGAGGTCGCAGCGTGGCTGCGCCGGCTGGCGGGTGCCGGCGTACCGACCGACGTGGCATGGGTCAGCCACCTCCGGGCGGGCGAGCTCGACGCGCTGAGGCGGGACTTCCCGGCGACGACGTTCCGGCCACGGATCGGCACCGCGCTGTGGCTCGGCGACCGCGGGGCGCTGCAGGCGCGCGGCACGGTGCTGGACGTGCACCGGCTCGCCCGCGGCACGCACTACGGCTACCGGCGCCGGCGCGCGACGCGCGACAGCCACCTCGTCGTGGTCAGCGGCGGCACCGCGCACGGCGTCGCGCTGGAGGCGCCGCGGACGGTGCGCGGCCCGGTCGGCCGGAGCAAGGCGGTGGCCGTCGGCACCCTCGCCGCGGCCAACCTGGCCCTGTCGCCGTTCCGCTGGGACGGCAGGCAGCGGTGGTTCGCCGAGCCCCCGCACATGCACGTGTCCCTGCTGCTGCTGCCGGCGTCGGTCACCCCTCCGGCCATCGGCGACGAGCTCGACTGCGACGTCCGCCTCACGACCCTGCACCCCGACCGCGTCACCCCTCTCCCCACCCCCTGAAGCCGCCACCTCCGTCGCACCCAGGGAAAACCTGGTGCATGACCATGTAAACGTGGTCAACGCCCCCTTGTCGGGGCGTCGACGCCTCGACAAGCGCTACGAGGACACGACAAGCAGCCGCGAGACGGCGCCTCAGTCGTCAGTGCGCGGGCCGCCGGCCCGCCGCCAGGCGCGTTCCTGGGCGGCCCGGACGCGCCCGGCGAGCACGGCGGGCTGGTGAAGCTCTGCGGCTCCCCATCGGACGACCTCGTTGCGGACGCGCAGCCTGTCCTCGCGACGCTTCTCCTTCCAGAGAATGCGCCGTACGGATTCGGGGTCCGGCTCCGTGTCGGGTCCGAGCCCGTACTTGCCCTTGCCGTCGAACTCTCCGACGACGCCCTTCCAGCCGAAATCGGCATAGCCGACGAAGCCCTCGTCGTCGTGCACAGGGACCTGGAGGTCATCCGGCGTCAGTCCCTGCTGGATCAGGATCACGCGGGACCATGACTCGCCCGGGTTGTCGGCCCGGCTGTCCGCGAGGCGGATGGCGCGGGCGACGTGGCGGGCCCCCGGCCAGTTCCGGCAGGTCTCGAACGCCGCGTCCAGCTCCGCACGGGTGACGCCGCTCCGAAGGGCAGAGTCGAAAGCCGCCACAGCACACTCCAACCGATCGGTGTCCCGGGCGACGTCGACGGCGGTCCTTGCGAGGGACGTCACGGACAGCCCGACATCCTGCGGTAGCACCATGTCCTCGGGAAGATCGGCGACATGGTGGTGAACGCCAGCTTCGATGCGAGGCCGACTCGGCGGGCAACGAGTCAGATGCACGACGTCGAGGTCGGGATCGAGCAGCGCCATGCCCAAGACCACGGCCGCCGAGTGGTGACTCACGACCGCCGGCGGGTCCACGCAGAGCGCCAACGCCGCGAGCTGTAACCGGTGACGAGCCTCAGGAGACGCAGACTCGAACGGTTCGCGCCACACGTACGCGCCGCGGCGCAGCGACATCAGTACCCGAGGTGGCTTCGTCCGCAGGCGTTGCAGGTCCGAGCGGTTGTGCCCGTGCGCGATGGCCTGGGCCCCGCTGAAGACACCGCCCTGCTTCGCCATGAGCGCAAGCAGTGCGGGATGGAGATCCGGTCCGGCATGCATCCGACGAGCCTGGCGCAGCCGCAAGGAGAGGGTCCCCAGCCATCCACAGGCGTGCTTGTGATGGCGATGTAGTGCTTGTCGGCGCGTCGATGACCCGACAAGCACGTCATGACCACGCTTACATGGTCACGCAACAAGGGCTGGCCGGGACGGCGCGGGTCAGCGGACGGGGACGAGGCGGACGGCGTCGGGGGCGTGGTCCAGGACGCCGCCGGCCGGGTCGTCGACACCGGGCCAGGTGTCCTCGTCGTACGCCGACGAGGCACGGTGCGCACCCCGCCGGTGCTCGGGAGCGGGCGAGTCGGGAGCGGGCGAGTCGGGAGCGGGCGAGTCGGGAGCGGGCGGGGCGGGAGCGGGCGGGGCGGGAGCGGGCGGGGCGGGCGGGTCGGGTGTGAGGACGGAGCCGGGGGCGGGTGAGCGGACCGGGTCGTGCTCGGGGCGCAGGACGTCGCGGACGACGAGTGCCATCAACCAACCGGTCGCCACCAGGTGCGCCAGCACCGTCAGGTCGTAGCCGTCCTGGCTCAACGCGCGCTCCGGCCGGCTCGGCGGGAACCCGGCGAACAGCATCCAGATCCCGACGTAGTGCACGACCTCGGCCGCCTGCCAGATCAGCAGGTCGCGCCAGCGCGGCCGGGCGAGGACGGCCAGCGGCAGGAGCCACAGCACGTACTGCGGCGAGTAGATCTTCCCGGTCACGAGGAACGCCGCGACCACGAGGAACACCAGCTGCGGCAGCCGCGGTCGGCGCGGCGCGGCGAGAGCGAGCAAGGCGACGCCCGCGCAGCACACGGCGAACAACGCGCCCGCGAGGAGGTTGAGGTGGTTCTCCGGTACGCCGTGCCCCTGGTCGCGCAGGACCAGCCAGATCGTGCTCCAGCCGACGCCGCGCTCCTCCGACAGCCGGTAGAACTTCGACCAGCCGTCGAAGTCCGCGAGCATCACCGGCACGTTGACGGCACCCCAGCCGCAGACCGCCGCCACCAGGGTGGCCCAGAACTCCCGCATCCGGCCGGCCCGCAGGCACAGCACGAGCATCGGGCCGAGGGCGAACAGCGGGTAGAACTTGGTGGCCGCGGCGAGCCCGATGAGCACGCCGGCGGCCAACGGTCTCTCGCGCGCCCACGCCAGCATGCCCAGGGCCAGCAGTGCGACGGCGTACAGGTCCCAGTTGATCGTCGCGGTGAGGGCGAGCACAGGCGCGGTCGCGACCATGGCCGCGTCCCACCGGCGCCGCCCGGCGAGCGCCGCGGTGGCGGCCACCGCGACCGCGGCGGCCAGTGCCGCGCCGAGCGCGTTGATGTCGAAGTACCAGCGGGACCGCTCGTTGGGCGTGCCGCCGGCCGGCACCAGCTTCGCGGTCAGGTACATCACCGCGCCGGTGAGCACCGGGTACTCGACCTGCCGGTCCGGCGTCTGGCCGATGTACGGCACCTCGCCGTCGGCGAGACCGCGGCCGAAGTACAGCGGCGGGACGTCGCTGTAGCAGGCGTGGCTGTAGACGCCGGGCGCCGCCCAGCCGTGGTCCCGGCACCAGTCCTTCTGCACGAGCCCCAGCCCGCAGGTGAGGAAGGTCAGCGCGACGAGCACGCGCACCGTCGTCCACCACGCACGCGACGTCGACGCGCGCCGGCCCAGCGGCCCGCCCACGACCTCGCTGCCGAGCCGTACGACGGGGTCGTCCCGCGACGGGACGACGAGCTCGCCCCGGGTCACCCGCCCGGGGCCGGTGGCGAGATCGTGACCCCGCCGGACTCGGTGGCCGTGGGTGACTGCTGGCCGGGCGGCGTGGACGGCGGCTCGCTGGAGGGCGGCGGCACGATCGTCGCCGTGTCGGTCGGAGTCGGTGTCGCCGTCGGCGTCTCGGTCGTCGGGCTCTCCGAGGGCGTCGGTGTGAACGTCGGCTGCGGATTGACGGCCTCGCCGACGTCGGCCCGCGGCGGGAACTCCTCGATGTCCTTGTTCTGCAGCGCCGCGGTCATGAACGCCGTCCAGATCCGCGCCGGGTACTCGCCGCCGAAGAACGTCGACAGCCCGCCGACGCCGTCGAGGTCGGCCTTGCCGGTGCCCTTGTAGAAGTCGACCGCGGCGGCGAGCTGCGGGGTGTAGCCGACGAACCACGCGGAGGTCGTGGTGTCCGGGCGGAGGGCGGCGGTGCCGGTCTTGGCCGCGGCCGGCCGGCCGAGGCTGCGCGCCTCGGTGCCGGTGCCGTTGCGCACGACCTGCTGCAGTGCGTAGTCGACGTCGGCGACGACATCCTTGTCGAAGACCCGCTCGGTGCTGTCGTCCGCCTTGTACCGCGTGCCGCCGTTGGCGCCCTTGACCTCCTGCACGACGTGCCACGTGGCCCGCTCACCACCCGCCGCGAACGTCGCGTAGGCGTTGGCCATGTCGATGTTGCGGACCGAGGCCGTGCCCAGCGTGCTCACCGCGTTGGCCTCCAGACCCGGGGTGTCCTCGGGGATGCCGGCGTCGACGGCGGCCTGCACCATCTTCTGCGGGCCCATCTCGAGGTTCAGGTCGACGAACACGGTGTTGATCGACTGCTCGATGCCCGTGACGAGGTCGACGGACGAGCCGTAGTCGCGGTCGAACTCGTTGTTGACCTCCTTGTCGGTGCCTGGCACGTCGAACGGCGAGTTGCCCCAGAACCTGCTCCTCAACGAGATGTCGTCGCTGAGTGCGCCGGCCAGGGTGAACGCCTTGAACGACGAGCCGGGCTGCACCCGCGCCTGCGTCACCTCGTTGAGGCCACCTGCCGTCGCACCGCCGTACATCGCGACGACCGCGCCGGTGCCCGGCTCGACCGCGGACAGGCCGATGTGCACGTTGCGGGCGTTCTCGCGGGGCCGCTCCTGCCGCACCGCGCGGACCGCCGCCCGCTGCGACCGCTTGTCGAACGTCGTGGTGACGCGCAGCCCTCCGAGGTCGATGTCCCGGTCGGTGAAGCCGTTCGCCTTGAGCTCCCGGCGCACCGCGTCGAGCAGGTAGTAGTCCGGTCCGCCGCGCGGCTTCTTGCCCTCGGCGAGCGGCGGCACCTGCATGCCGGCGCGCTTGCTCTGCTCCAGCCAGCCCTTCGCGACCATGCCGTCCAGCACGTAGTCGAAGCGGGCCTGCAGCCGGTCGGCGTGGTTCTCCGGGTCGTAGCCGGCGGGTGAGCGGATGACCGACGCCAGGACCGCGCCCTGCTCGATCGTGAGGTCCTTCGCGTCGACGCCGAAGTAGGTCTGCGCCGCGGTCTGGATGCCGTAGGCGCCGCGGCCGAAGTAGATGGTGTTGAGGTAGTCCTCGAGGATCTTGTCCTTGTCGTCGCGGCGGGCCAGCTTCACCGCGATGAAGAACTCCTTGAACTTGCGCGTGTAGGTGCGCTCCGAGGAGAGGTAGGCGTTCTTGGCGTACTGCTGGGTGATCGTCGAGCCGCCCTGGGTCGCCCCGCCGCGCAGGTTGGTCCAGAACGCGCGCGCGATGCCGGTCGGCGAGATGCCGCGGTTCTCGTAGAACGAGCGGTCCTCGGCGGCGAGCACGGCCTTCTGCACGTGGCCCGGCACCTGGTCAGCGGGATGATGATCCGGTTCTGCTCGCCGAACCGGCCGATCTCGCTCTTGCCGTTGTCGAAGTAGACGATCGTCGTCTGCGCCGAGATCAGCGACTTGGGCTGCGGGATGTCCGTCGCGGCGTACGCCACGCCCAGCAGGGCGACCAGGGCGAGGAACCCCACGCCGCAGAGCAGCAGGAACTGCTTGAAGGACGGCACGAAGCGGCGGACCCCGTCGTAGTCCTCGTCGCGGGTAGTCGACTCTCACAGGCGTGTCACGGAACGGGTCCAGTCCTTCGGCGCCGAGGGCAGGGAGGGTCCGTAGCGGACGTCGCGGCTCGCCAGGGTATCGGCGTGGTCTGGGTTACCCCTCGCCCGCCATCCCGGAACGCTCCGCCCGGCGCGCCCTGCCCCCGGGCCCGCCGGTCGACCCCGTCACCGAGGACGAAGGACTGGACCAGGTGGTTCCAGCCGCAGCCGAGCCCGACCTCCACGACGTACACCCGGAACTCGCCGTGCTCGTGCGCCATCTCCGCGAGCTCCCGGCGGCTCTTCACCCGGCCCTCGTACCTGCCGAGCTGCTCGCCGTAGACGTAGGACACCTCGACGAGGGGCTCCCGCCGGCAGACCGGGCACTCGCGGCCGGTCGGCTCGCCGTGGAACCGGGCGGCGCGGCGCAGGTACGGGTGGGCGTCGCAGGCGTCCTCGGGCGTGGTCGCCCCGCCGCCGAGCAGCGACTCCAGGGTCGCCCGGCGGGCCAGCCCGTAGTCGACGGACGACCGCTGGGACCACACGCGTCCGAGCGTACGACCGCCGCCGGCCGCCGTGAGGCCGATCACTGCGAGCCGGTCACGGCTTGCATCGGGGCGAGACGCGAACTATCGTCCCGATGTATCAGCCCGATACATCGCGCTGGCCGGTCCGCCGGTCTCGCGAGCGGACGCTAGCACCCCGGTCGGGGCGCCCCGAGCACGAGGAGGTACGGCGATGGCCAAGCGGTCCGACGTCCTCGAGTTCGCCGTCCTCGGCCTCCTGCACGAGGCGCCGATGCACGGCTACGAGCTGCGCAAGCGGCTCAACGCCACCCTCGGCGCGCTGCGCGCGTTCTCCTACGGCTCGCTCTACCCCTGCCTCAAGCAGCTGGCTGCCAGCGGCTTCGTCATCGAGCAGGTGGAGGAGCCCGGGACCACCGGCAAGCGGTCCCGGATCGTCTACCAGCTCACGGCGGACGGCAAGGAGCACTTCGCGGAGCTGCTCGACGAGAGCGGCCCCTCGGCGTGGGACGACGAGGGGTTCGGGGTGCACTTCGCGTTCTTCGGGCGCACCGACGCAGCCACCCGGCTGCGGATCCTCGAGGGGCGTCGCTCGCGCCTCGAGGAACGCATGGCCGGCTTCCGGGGCGCCCTGTCGCGCAGCCGGGAGCGGGTCGACAGCTACACCCTCGCGCTGCACCAGCACGGGCTCGAGTCCGTCGAGCGCGAGGTCCGCTGGCTCTCCGAGCTCATCGACGACGAGCGGCGCCGCCGCCCGTCCGACGAGCCCGGGCCCGGCACCCCTGACGTACCACCTACCGCGTCCGGACCGGCGAACCCTGCCGCCCCGGGCACGACGTGAAGAACACCGGAGAAGGAGCACCCATGAGTTCGGTACGAGTGGCCATCGTCGGCGTCGGCAACTGCGCCGCGTCCCTGGTCCAGGGCGTCGAGTACTACAAGGACGCCGACCCGCAGAGCCGCGTCCCGGGGCTCATGCACGTGCAGTTCGGCGAGTACCACGTGCGTGACGTCGAGTTCGTCGCGGCGTTCGACGTCGACGCGAAGAAGGTCGGCTCGGACCTGTCCGAGGCGATCGGCGCCAGCGAGAACAACACCATCAAGATCGCCGACGTGCCGCCGCTCGGCGTCACCGTCCAGCGCGGTCACACCCTCGACGGTCTCGGCAAGTACTACCGCGAGACCATCGTCGAGTCCGACGACGAGCCGGTCGACGTCGTGCAGGTGCTGAAGGACAGCAAGGTCGACGTCCTCGTCTGCTACCTGCCCGTCGGCTCCGAGGCCGCCGCGAAGTTCTACGCGCAGTGCGCCATCGACGCCAAGGTCGGCTTCGTCAACGCGCTGCCGGTGTTCATCGCCGGCACCCCCGAGTGGGCGCAGAAGTTCGAGGACGCCGGTGTGCCGATCGTCGGCGACGACATCAAGTCGCAGGTCGGCGCCACCATCACGCACCGCGTGCTGGCGAAGCTGTTCGAGGACCGCGGTGTGATCCTGGACCGCACGTACCAGCTGAACGTCGGCGGCAACATGGACTTCAAGAACATGCTCGAGCGCGACCGCCTCGAGTCGAAGAAGATCTCGAAGACCCAGGCCGTCACCAGCAACATGGAGAACAAGCTCTCCGCGCGCAACGTGCACATCGGCCCGTCGGACTACGTGCAGTGGCTCGACGACCGCAAGTGGGCCTACGTCCGGCTCGAGGGCCGCAACTTCGGCGACGTCCCGCTCAACCTCGAGTACAAGCTCGAGGTCTGGGACTCCCCGAACTCCGCCGGCGTCATCATCGACGCGATCCGCTGCGCGAAGATCGCCATGGACCGCGGCATCGGTGGCCCGATCCTGTCGGCGTCGTCGTACTTCATGAAGTCGCCGCCCGTGCAGCACGACGACGACATGGCGCGCGACCTGGTCGAGCAGTTCATCGCCGGCACCATCGAGCGCTGATCCGCCGGTAGGCAGCACCGAAGGCACCTGCACCACCGGACGACCCGGCTCCCTCCACGGGAGCCGGGTCGTCCTGCGTGACGGTCCGGCTGTCGTCACGTGCGGCGCCGTGGGTGGTGGCGTCACGTGCAGGTGGGTGGGTGGTGACCGTCAGTGCGCTTTGGAGGAGTGGGGTGCCTTGGGGGTCGCGGCCCTGACCGCAGTGGACCGGCTCGGTGCGGCGTGTCGCGCCAGCCAGCCGGTCCACTTCCGCTTCTGATCGAAGTGGCCCCGCTGGCGTCGTGGAAAGCACGACCCGAGCGGGGCCGCCTCGCTCTCCTGGCCGGACGAGGCCGACGGCGTGTCCACGCCCGTAGCCTGAGCGCATGTCGTTCGCCGGGGACCTGCGTGCCGTCGTCCGGCACCGCGACTTCCGGCGGCTGTTCGCGACCCGGCTGACCTCGCAGGCCGCCGACGGTGCCTTCCAGGCGGCGCTCGCCAGCCTGTTCTTCTTCTCCCCGGAGCGGCAGACCTCGGCGGGCAGCGTGGCCGCGGCGTTCGCGACGCTGCTGCTGCCGTACTCGGTCGTCGGACCGTTCGCCGGCGTGCTGCTCGACCGCTGGCGCCGTCGGCAGGTCCTGGTGTACGCCAACCTCGTCCGCGCCGGCATGGTCCTCGGTGTCGCCGGCCTGAGTGCCGCCGACGTCACCGGCATCCCCCTGTACGCCGCCGTGCTGGCGTGCCTGTCGGTCAACCGGTTCTTCCTCGCCGGCCTCTCGGCCGCCCTGCCGCACGTCGTGACCCGCGACGAGCTGGTGATGGCGAACTCGGTGTCGACGACGAGCGGCACGGTCGTCGCCATCACCGGCGGCGGCATCGGGTTCGCTCTCAAGCGGCTCTTCGGCGACGGGAGCGGCGCCGATGCCGAGGTGATCGTCGTGGCGGCGCTCGCCTACGCCGTCGCGGGGCTGCTGGCCGCCCGGATGGACCGCGACCTCCTCGGGCCGGACCTCGACGGCGAGCCGGCACGCACCAAGGAGGCCGTGCGCAACGTCGCCCTCGGACTGGTCGACGGCGCCCGGCACGTGTGGTCGCACCGCCCGGCCGGTCACGCGCTGGCGGCGATCGGCGCGCACCGGTTCTTCTACGGCGTCTCGACCATCTCGGCGATCCTGCTGTTCCGGAACTACTTCCACGACCCGGACGACGTCGACGCCGGCCTCGCCGGGCTGGCGGGTGTGTTCGCGGCGTCCGGCGCCGGCTTCTTCGTCGCGGCGGTGGTCACGCCCGAGGTCACGCAGCGCATCCGCAAGCAGGCGTGGATCACGGCCTGCTTCGCGATGGCCGCCGCGGCCGAGGCGGTGTTCGTCGTCACCATCGTCGAGTGGCTGCTGTACGTCGGCGCGTTCGTGCTCGGCGTCGCGGCGCAGGGCTCCAAGATCTGTGTCGACACCATCGTGCAGACCTCGGTCGACGACGCCTACCGCGGCCGCGTCTTCTCCTTCTACGACGTCATCTTCAACATCGCGTTCGTGTCGGCCGCCGCGTTCGGCGCCGCCGTGCTGCCCAGTGACGGCAACTCGCGCGGCGTCTACGCCGTCATCGCGGCCGGCTACGCGGTGACCGCCGTGGTGTACGCCCGCGCCACCCGCCGCCTCGACACCCGCACCGCCACCCCGCCGACCCTCCGGGAGTCGACCACGTGAGGTAGGCGTGTGCCACCCGCAACAGGCCGATCCGGCTGTTGGGGCATGCACCGGCCTACCTCACGTGGTCGATTCGGCAGGCGGGTGGTGGGTCAGGTGCCGGGCTGGGTGGCCCACCAGGCGCGGAGCTCGGCCTCGGCGGCCTCCCGGGACAGCGGCCCCTGCTCCATCCGGACCTCCTTGAGGTGCTGCCACGCCCGCCCGACCACCGGGCCGGGCGGCACGCCGAGCAGCTCCATGATCGCGTTGCCGTCGAGGTCCGGCCGGATCGCGTCCAGCTCCTCCTGCTCGCGCAGCCGCGCGATCCGCTCCTCGAGGTCGTCGTACGACCGGGACAGGGCCGCCGCCTTGCGCCGGTTGCGGGTCGTGCAGTCCGAGCGGGTCAGCACGTGCAGCCGCGGCAGCAAGGGACCGGCGTCGGCGACATAGCGCCGTACGGCGGCATCGGTCCACGCACCGGTGCCGTAGCCGTGGAACCGCAGGTGCAGCTCGACGAGCGTCGCCACCTCCTCGACCACGTCCTTGGGGAACCGCAGCGCGCGCAGCCGGTTGCGGGCGAGCTTGGCGCCGACGACCTCGTGGTGGTGGAACGAGACGCCGCCACCCGGCTCGAAGCGACGGGTCTTCGGCTTGCCGATGTCGTGCAGCAGCGCCGCCAGCCGGAGCACGAGGTCGGGCCCGTCGGGCTCGAGGGCGATCGCCTGCTCGAGCACGGTGAGGGTGTGCTCGTAGACGTCCTTGTGGCGGTGGTGCTCGTCGATCTCCAGCGCCAGCCGCGGCAGCTCCGGCAGGACGCGCTCGGCCAGCCCGGTCCCGACGAGCAGCGCGAGGCCGGCGCGCGGGTCGGGCGCGAGCACCAGCTTGGCCAGCTCGTCGCGCACCCGTTCGGCCGACACGATCTCGATCCGGTCGGCCATCTCGGCCATCGCCGTGAGCGCGGCGGGGTCGACGCGTGAAGCCCAGCTGCGCCGCGAACCGCGCCGCGCGCAGCATCCGCAGCGGGTCGTCGGCGAACGACACCTCCGGCGGGCCCGGGGTCCGGAGCACCCTGGCGGTCAGGTCGTCGAGCCCGCCGTAGGGGTCGACGAACGCCGACGTGCGCAGGTCGACGGCCATCGCGTTGACCGCGAAGTCGCGCCGCAGCAGGTCACCCTCGAGGCTGTCGCCGTACGACACCTCCGGCTTGCGCGAGTCGTGCCGGTAGACGTCCGCGCGGTACGTCGTCACCTCGACCACGTGCTCGCCCTTGCGCGCGCCGACCGTGCCGAAGGCGATGCCCACGTCCCACCACGCATCGGCCCACCGCTTCAGCAGCTCGCGCACGACCTCCGGCCGGGCGTCGGTGGTGAGGTCGATGTCCGGCGCGGTGCGGCCGAGCAGCAGGTCGCGCACGGGTCCCCCGACGAGGGCGAGCTGGTGACCGTCGGCGACGAACGCCGCGACCAGGTCGCCGAGCACCGTCGTCAGCTCGACCAGGCCGGCGGCCAACCGGCGGCGGGCCGCCACCAGCGACGGCTCGCGGGACGAGGCAGTCGCACGGCTTGCGGGGACGTCGGGCACGGGAGGCAAGGGTACGGGCGCGCCGTTGCCGCGGACGCCGCCGCGGGCTCCCGGAGACGTCGGGAACCGCTGGCTACGATCGACGGATGACCCCCGTCCCCACGCCGCGACACCGCCCCGGCGGCCGGCGGAAGGGCTCCGAGACGGCGTCCAGACGGGCCCGGGGGCTGCGCAAGGTCGAGGAGACGTCTGCCGGGGGGCTCGTGGTCGACCGGACTGCGGGCATGCCCCGGGTGGCGCTGATCGGCCGCCTGGACCGCCGCGGCCGGCTGCTGTGGTCGTTGCCCAAGGGCCACGTCGAGGCGGGCGAGACCCACGAGGACGCCGCGGTGCGGGAGGTCGAGGAGGAGACCGGTATCAAGGGCCGGGTGCTCGCCGCGCTCGGCACGATCGACTACTGGTTCGTCGCCGAGGACCGTCGGATCCACAAGACCGTCCACCACTACCTGCTCGAGGCAGCCGGCGGCGAGCTGTCCGACGACGACGTCGAGGTCGACGAGGTCGCGTGGGTGCCGCTGTCCGAGCTGCACAGCCGGCTGGCGTACGCCGGGGAGCGCCGCCTCGCCGAGACCGCGGCCGACCTGCTCGCGGACTCCGCATGAGCACCCACTGCCGACCCAGCAGCGCCCGATGACGCGGCGCGCCACGGGGACCGCCGCGGCGCGCACCCGTGGCGCCCGCCGGCGGGCCTCGGCCGCGGCCGCCGTCCTCCTCGTGCTGCTCCCGCTCGCGGTCGCCGCGCCGGCACCGGTCGTCGCGGCGAGCGGCGTCCAGCTCTCGGTGACCAGCCAGACCCCCGCGATCGGCACCGGCGGCTCGACCCTGGACGTCGCCGGCACCGTCGCGAACACCGGCCGCCAGGTGCTGCGGCGCGCCGCGGTCCGGCTGCGGCTCTCGGACACCGGGCTGGGGAGCCGGTCCGAGCTGACAGCCGTGATGGCCGGCCAGGTGACCAGCCGCGACGGGCAGGTGGTCGCCGAGGTCGCGCTGCCCGACCTCGGCCCGGGCAGCTCGGCCCCGTTCGACGTCCAGCAGGCTCTGGACGACGTGCCGGAGCTCGGCGGGTTCGGCGTCTACGTCGTCGGCGTCGAGGTCGTCGGCGTCCGCGGCGACGCCGCGAAGGACCCGGCCCGGGTGGCGATGGTCCGCTCGCTGCTGCCGTGGTCGCCGCCCACCCCGGGTCTGACTCCCACCGGCTTCAGCTGGGTGTGGCCGCTGGTGGCCGCCCCCGTCCGGCTGGCCAGCGGCGTGTTCGCCAACGACGCGCTCGCGAGCAGCCTGGCCCCCGGCGGTCGGCTGGACCGGCTGCTCCAGGCCGGCATCGCGCTCGACCAGGGGGCCGCCGTCAGCTGGGCGGTCGACCCCGAGCTGCTGGAGGCCGTCCAGGACATGGCGGACGGGTACGACGTGGTGAGCTCGCGGCGGCCGCGCCACGGTGCCCGGCGGTGGCTCGGGGCTGGCCCGCTCCTGGCTCGAGCAGCTGCAGGCGGCCACCGCCGGCGAGCCGGTGGTGCCGCTGCCGTACGCCGACCCGGACGTGGTCGCGATGGTCCGCCACGGCGTCCCGGGGGACGTCGCCCGGGCGCGGTCGACGGGTGCCGACGTGGTGGCCGGTCTGCTGCCCGCCGCCGACCGCACCGGTGAGATCGCCTGGCCGGCCGACGGCTACCTCGACCGCAGCACCGTCGGGGCACTGGCCCGGGACGGTGTCACCAGCGTGGTGCTGGACGGCCGGGCACTGCCGGCCACCATCGACCTCAGCTACACGCCCTCCGGCCGGGGCAGGCTGTCGTCAGCGGCCGGGCCGGTGGCTGCCCTGCTGGCCGATCCCGGTCTCGCCGCCCTGCTCGCCGCCGCCCCGACGGGTGCCGCCGGGTCGGCCCTGGCCGCGGAGCGCGTGGTTGCCGAGACCGCGATGATCGCCGCCGAGCTCCCCAGCAGCGGCACCACCCGGACCGTCGTGGTCATGCCGCCCCGCCGGTGGAACCCCTCGCAGACGTTCCTCGACCAGCTGGTGACGGTCGGGTCCGCCGCCTGGGCAGCACCGGTCAGCCTGCGGGAGCTGGCCGCGGACCCGCTCCCGGAGGTCGACCGGGCTCGGCTGCGCTACCCCCGTGCCGAGCGGCGGGCCGAGCTGCCCGAGTCGTCCCTGCGCGCGCTGGACACCTACCGGTCCAACATCGCCCTGTTCGCCAGCATCCTCACCGACAAGACGCGGCTGGTGCCGGGGCTGCAGGCCTCGCACCTCCGGCTCGCCTCGACGTACTGGCGCGGGCGCGGCGAGGCCCGCGGCATCCGGTTCTCCCGGGAGCAGACCTACCTCGACGACCTGCAGAAGGGCGTCCGGGTCCAGCCCGGCGACTTCACGTTCGGCAGCAAGTCCGGGAAGATCCCGGTCACCATCGTCAACGACCTCGGCCAGCCGGTGACCGTCGTCCTGCGGCTGGACCCGCAGACGCCCCGCCTGCGGCTGCAACCGGTCGAGGTCCCCGAGATCGGCCCGAACCAGAAGATCCAGGTCGAGGTGCCGGCCACCGCCGTCGCCGGTGGCCTGGTCGTGGTCGAGGCCAGCCTGCGCACCCCGGGTGGCGCGCGCTACGGCCAGCCGGTCGCGCTCCGCGTGCGGATCACGCAGATCGGCACGGTGGCGCTCGTCATCACGATCGCTGCCGCGGTGGTCCTGTTCCTCGCCGCCGGCCTGCGCGTCGTACGCCGGGTCCGTCGCCGTGACCCCGACGAGCCGGACGAACCGGACGACCCCTCGGCGGAACCGGCCGGCGCGACCGCGGACGTGACGGCGTGAGGACCCGGTGAGCGACCAGCCCGGTCAGCCGGCCGACGCGTCGCCCGACCCGACCGACCCCGCGGACACTGTCGCCGTCCGCGCGCCGAACCGCTCGCTGCTGCGCGCGTCGTCGGTGATGGCTGCCGGCACCGTCGTCTCGCGCGCCCTCGGCTTCGCCCGCAGCGCGGTGATCGTGGCCGCCCTCGGCACGGGCCTCTCGTTGTCGACGTACACCGTGGCCAACACCGTGCCCAACATCCTCTACATCCTGCTGGCCGGCGGCGTGCTGAACGCGGTGTTCGTTCCGCAGCTGGTCCGGGCGATGCGGGAGGGCGAGCAGCACGCGCAGGAGTACGGCGACAAGCTGCTCACCCTCGCCGGCCTCGTCCTCGGCGCGGTCACCGTCACGGCCACCGTGCTCGCGCCGGTGCTCATCGCCGTCTACACCGGCCTCAGCCAGAGCGATCCCGCCGACACCCGGATCGCCACCCTGCTCGCCTACTGGTGCCTGCCGCAGATCTTCTTCTACGGCGCGTACACGATGCTCAGCCAGGTCCTCAACGCCCGCGGCAGCTTCGGCCCGATGATGTGGGCGCCCGTCGTCAACAACCTGGTCGCGATCACCGGCGGGCTGCTGTTCATCGCCTACTTCACCGTCGTGGAGCAGGACCCGACGTCGATGGGCAGCGGTGCCATCACCCTGCTCGGGGTGAGCACGACGCTCGGGGTGGTCGCGCAGGCGGCGGTCCTCGTGCCGGTGCTCCGCCGGACCGGCTTCCACTACCGCCCGCGCTTCGACTTCCGCGGGAGCGGCCTCGGCCGGGCCCGTGACCTCGCCCGCTGGACGCTGCTGTTCGTGCTGGTCAACCAGCTCGCGTACGTCGTCATCGTCAACCTCGGCTACGCCGCCGACTCCGACGCCAAGGACGTGCTCGACTACGGCGTCGGCTACGGCGCCTACGCCACGGCGTACCTCATCTTCGTGCTGCCGCACTCGGTCATCACGGTCTCGGTGATGACCGGGCTGCTGCCCCGGATGAGCCGCGAGGCGGCCGACGGCGACCTCGCCGCGGTGCGCCGCTCGCTCTCCGAGGCCTGGCGGCTGACCGGTGTCGGAGTCGTCGTCGCGGCGGCCGGGCTGGTGGCGCTCGGGCCGGAGCTGACCGGCGTGCTGTACGCGAGCAGCGGCGCCGACGGGGCGCACTACATCGGGCTGCTCACGGCGGCGTTCGCCCTCGGGCTGCCCGCCTTCTCCGCGCAGTACGTCGCCCTGCGCGGCTTCTACGCGTTCGAGGACACCCGCACGCCGTTCCTGCTCCAGGTCGCGATCGCCGCCACGAACGTCGTGCTCGCGCTGGCGGCGTACGCCGTGCTCCCGTTGCGGTGGCGGATGGTCGGCGTCGCGCTCGCCTACGCCCTGACGTACGCCGGTGGCCTCGCGCTGTCCACCTCCGTGCTGCGCCGGCGGACCGGGGGGCTCGACGGCCGGGCGGTGGTCCGGCACTACGTCCGGCTGGTCGTCGCCGCGATCCCCGCCGGCGGGCTGGCCTGGGTCGTGTCCTGGGCCGTCGGCCTCCGGCTGGGTCACGGCCTCGGCGGCTCCCTGGTGGCACTCGCGGCCGGCGGGCTGGTCCTGCTCGCCGTCTACGTCGCGCTGGCCCGCGCGCTGCGGGTCCGGGAGCTCACCGAGCTGTTCGGGCGGGTCCGGGGCCGCTCCGCGGCCTGATCGGCTCGTGGCGCGGGATCCTTGACCCGTCCATCGCACGGACCCGGTCCCCACGGTGCTCAAGGCCACCGGGTCCCCGGCCGATGTGCAGAGCATGCTTGCCGTCTCCCTGCGCACCGTTCGCGCGGGCACGTCCCACGACACCCCGGTCCGCGACCGCGGGGACATCGTGCTGGGCTGGCTCACCCGGCTCACCGTGATCATGGCCTTGCTGGGTGTCGCCCTGTTCGACGCCATCTCGGTGGGCACGACGTCGGCGAGCGTGGCCGACCAGGGCACCTCGGCCGCCCTGGAGGCCTCCGCCACCTGGGACGAGACGAAGAACGTCCAGGCGGCCTTCGACACGGCGGTGGCGTTCGCGACCGAGGCGAACGCCGAGAACGAGCTCGACCCCCGCAGCTTCAGCATCGACCCCGACGGCACCGTGCACCTCAAGGTCAGCCGGGTTGCCAAGACGCTGGTCCTCTACCGCTGGGGCCGGACGGCGACGTGGGCGCACGTGAGCCAGCAGGCGAAGGGCCGCAGCGTCTCCGAGTGAGGCGTGACCGACCGCGCTCCTCCCGGCTTCCCGGCCGGCCCGCCTCCTCGCACTCCTGACCGCTCCTGGCCGGGCGACCCTGCGGACCCTCCCGGCTGCTGCCGGGGCCGGACGGGTCGACCGGACCGCCGCGGGCAGGACTGACCCCGGGGTACCCGGGGTAGTCCCACCTACGATGGACGGGCCGGCGACCACGCGGGTTCGTGCCGTCGTGCGCGTCGTCCCTGCCGTCCGTCCCGCCCCGACAGGAGTCCTGTGCCGCCGAACGCCGTCGAGCCGGGCACCCGGCTCGTCGACCGCTACCGCCTCGACAAGCACCTCGGCGAGGCGGCGGGCACGTCGTACTGGCGTGCGCACGACGAGCTCCTGGACCGGCCGGTCGGGGTCTGCCTGCTCGACGGGGACGCGAGCCAGGCCGACCGGGTGCTGCGCGCCGCCCGCCGTGCGTCCGCGGTCACCGACCCACGGTTCCTGCGGGTCCTGGACGCCAGCGAGGTCGAGGGCCCCGACGGCACCGTCGTCTACGTCGTCAACGAGTGGGTCCGCGCGACCAACCTCACCGACCTGCTGGCCGACGGGCCGCTGTCGCCCGCCGAGTCCCGCGAGCTGACCCAGGAGATCGCGGACGCGTTGGCGTCCGCGCACCGGGAGGGCCTGTCGCACCTCTGCCTCCAGCCGGAGCACGTGCTGCGCACCAGCCACGGCCAGGTCAAGATCGTCGGGCTGGCGGTGGAGGCCGCGGTGCGCGGCGTCGACGCCGACGACCCCGACGACGCCGCCCGCCGGGACGCCGAGGGTGCCGCGTCGATCGGCTACGCCGCGCTCACCGCGCGCTGGCCCGGGCCCGAGGCGACCGGGCTGGCCGCGGCACCGCACGACGGCGCTGCTCTGTGCAGCCCCCGGCAGGTGCGGGCCGGCATCCCGCACGACCTCGACCAGGTGGTCGGCCGGGCCCTCGGCGTCCCTGGAGCCGGAGGTGCCCCGGTCGTCACGCCGGCGGCGCTCGCGACGGCGCTCGGCGACGCGCACGTCACGTCCCGGGTCCCGGCCGTGCAGCCGGCCGGCAGCTCCGGCTCCGACTCGTTCCCGCCCGGCCGGCTCGCGCCGTACGAGTCGCTCGACGAGGGCCGGCGGCGGACGAGCCGCACGACCGTGCTGGCCTGGGGCGTCGTGGCGCTCGTCCTCTGCGTCGGGCTCGGGCTGGCCGGCGGCCAGGTGCTCACGTCGCTCGGCGGTGGCGACGACGCGGGGGCACCGACGGGCGACGGCACGTCCTCGCCGACCAGCACGTCGGCCCCGACCGGCGACCCGGTCGAGGTGCAGGCGGTGACGAGCTTCGATCCACCGCCTGACGGCAACGACGACGAGAACGGGTACGCCGCTGAGCTGGCCGTCGACGGCAAGCGCTCGACCGTCTGGACGACCAAGGAGTACAACGACCAGTTCGGGCCGACCGGGCTCAAGGACGGCGTCGGGCTGGTCCTGGACCTCGGCAGGCCCACCGACATCAGCGCCGTCACGGTCCGCACCGAAGGTGCCACCGGCCTCGAGGTCCGCACCGCCGACGACGAGGGCGCGACGGTCGACGACTACACCCGCATGGCGCAGGCGTCCAACGTCGACGGGAACGCGGTCCTGCGACCCAAGGGTGACCTCACCGCGCGCTACGTCCTCGTGTGGCTGACCTCGCTGCCGGCCGACGGCGGGCGCTATCGCGGACGGATCACGGAGATCACCGTCCGCGGCTGACGGCTCGACGAGGCCGGACGACATCCCGGACCACCGGATGCCGACGTCCTAGCCTGTGACGGTGGCCGACGCGACGGACGACGGGCGCAGCGACGGCGAATTGCTGCGTGCGCACGCCGACGGCGACCCGGACGCGTTCGGCGAGCTGGTCCGGCGGCACCGCGACCGGCTCTGGGCGGTCGCGCTGCGCACCCTCGGCCACCCCGAGGAGGCCGCGGACGCGCTGCAGGACGCGCTGCTGTCCGCCTTCCGCGCCGGTCGCGGCGGGTCGGCCTGGCGCGGCGACTCGGCGGTGACCACCTGGCTGCACCGGATCGTCGTCAACGCCTGCCTGGACCGCGCCCGGCGCCGCGCCGTACGTCCCGCCGAGCCGCTGCCGGAGCACGACACCCTGCAGGTGGCGGACCGGCACGACCACGTGGCCGCGCGCACCACAGCCCTGGACGTCACGGCCGCACTGGCCACCCTGCCCGTCGAGCAGCGGGGGGCGCTGATCCTCGTCGACATGTACGGCTGGTCCGTCGAGGACGCCGCCGAGGTCCTCGAGTGCCCGGTCGGCACCGTGAAGAGCCGCTGCGCCCGCGGCCGGGCCCGGCTGCTCCCGCTGCTGCGCGAACGGAACCAGGAGCCCGGGACCGACGTCCCACCTCAGAACGCCGCGACCACCGGCCCGATCCCGCCGGCGACACCCGAGACCCCCGAAGGAGGCCAGCGATGACCGACCGCGACAGCTCGATGCACCTGTCCGCGGACACCCTGGCCGACCTGCAGGAGGGCCTGCTGGACGCCGACGGCGAGGCGGCCGCCCGGCGCCACCTCGAGGCGTGCGCGGGCTGTCGCGCCGATCTCGCGGCACTCACCGACCTCCCGGCCCGGCTGGCCGCGGCGGGTGACACGGGTCCGGTGCCCGAGCTGGTCGCGGCCCGGCTGGACCGCGCCCTGGCCGCCGCCGCCGAGGACACGACCGGCTCGGCTGCGACCGCGGCGGCCCGCACCGTGACGCCGCTGGCGCCCGACAGCGGCCCGGTCCGCGGCATGCGGCTGCTCCAGGCCGCGGCAGCGATCGTCCTCGTCCTCGGAGTCGGCGCGCTCGGCGTCTCCGCCCTGACCGACGGCGGGAACGGCGACGCCGGGTCGAGCACTGCGGGTAGGGCCGCCGACTCCGCCGGCGGGTCCGGTGCGGCCGCCGAGGCGGCGACCGTCGCGCCGATCACGGCGAGCGGACGCGACTGGACGGCGCCGGCGATCCGGGCCGACGCGTCGGCCCTGGTGACCGGCACCGTCGGCCGTACTTACGCGCTCTACGACCGGCAGGCCGCGAAGAGCGCCGAGCTGGACGGCGCGACCCCGGACCCCGCTGCCAGCGCCCCGGCGCAGCGTGACCTCGCGTCGGCCGCGGGTGGTGCCGACCGGCTCGCGGACCCGGCCGCGCTGCGCGCGTGCGTGGCGAACATCGCCGACGGCGACGCCTCCCTGCAGCCGCTCGCGGTCGACCTGGCCCGGTGGCAGGGGCAGCCGGCCGCCGTACTCGTCTTCCCCACACCCGACGACCCCGCGTCCCTCGACGTGTACGTCGTGGCCCCCGACTGCCCCACCGGTCTCTTCCTCGACTTCGAGCGCGTGCCGAGCTCCTGAGGTGCCGGCCGGGGAATGCCGGACCCGTAGGATCGGTTGACGAGCACGACTGCCCGGCTGCCGTACGACGCACCGGGTGGACCCGTCACCGGAAGGCGCAGGACCGCAGTGGACGACGTACGCAACGTGATCATCATCGGGTCGGGGCCGGCCGGCTACACGGCCGCGATCTACGCCGCGCGCGCCAACCTGTCCCCCCTCGTGTTCGAGGGCTCGGTGACCGCCGGCGGCGCGCTCATGAACACCACCGACGTCGAGAACTACCCCGGCTTCCCCGAGGGAGTCATGGGGCCGGACCTCATGGACCACTTGCGCAAGCAGGCCGAGCGGTTCGGCGCGGAGCTGGTCACCGACGACGTCACCGCGGTCGACCTCACCGGCGAGGTGAAGGTCGTCACCGACGGCAGCGGCGGCGAGCACCGGGCCCGCGCGGTCATCATCGCCACCGGCAGCGGCTACCGCGAGCTCGGCCTGCCCAACGAGAAGCGGCTCTCCGGCCGCGGCGTCTCGTGGTGCGCCACCTGCGACGGCTTCTTCTTCCGCGACCAGGACATCGTCGTGGTCGGCGGTGGCGACACCGCGATGGAGGAGGCGACCTTCCTCACCCGCTTCGCGCGGTCGGTGACCGTCGTGCACCGGCGCGACTCGCTGCGGGCTTCCAAGATCATGCAGGAGCGAGCCTTCGCCAACGAGAAGATCTCGTTCCGCTGGAACTCCGAGGTCGTCGACGTGCACGGCGAGAACAAGGTCGACGGCGTGACCCTCCGGGACCTGACGTACCGGCGAGGAGACCCGGCTGGACGTCACCGGGTTCTTCGTGGCGATCGGGCACGACCCGCGCAGCGAGCTCTTCGAGCACCAGGTGCGTCGCGACGACGAGGGCTACGTCCTCGTCGAGCACCCGACCACCCGCACCAACCTGGCCGGCGTCTTCGCCTGCGGCGACGTCGTCGACCACACGTACCGCCAGGCAGTCACCGCGGCCGGCACCGGCTGCGCGGCCGCCCTCGACGCCGAGCGCTACCTCACCTCGCTCGAGGACGCACTCGCCACCCACGACCCGGCCCAGGTCGCCCAGGCCGGCGTCACCGTCTAGACCGCACGACCGACCGTCACCCGAGCACACGAGAGGAACTCCTGTGGGAGCCAGAGCCGTCACCGACGAGACCTTCATCGCCGAGGTGCTGCAGAACGACAAGGCCGTGCTCGTCGACTTCTGGGCCGAGTGGTGCGGGCCGTGCCGCCAGGTGTCGCCCATCCTCGAGGAGATCGCCGGCGAGCACGCCGACAAGATCGAGATCGTCAAGCTCAACGTCGACGAGAACCCGCGCACCGCGGCGGACTACGGCGTGGTGTCGATCCCGACCATGAACGTCTACCAGGGCGGGCAGGTCGTGAAGTCCATCGTCGGCGCCAAGCCGAAGGCGATGCTGCTCAAGGACCTCGCCGACTTCATCTAGCTAGCGCCACCGTTCGGCCGCCACGACGGCGCCGCCGCCCCCCGGGGCTGCGGCGCCGTCTGGCGTCCGCGCCGCCCGATTCAGCGGTACCGGAGGTCACGTGTGGCAATCGCTGAGCGTGCGGAGACCTCGGATCTTGCACATCAGCATCAAGGGGCACCCGCGGACGGCGGGACGCGGTCACCCGGCTGTGTCCGTCATTGCGCTCTGACAGCACCACCGGTCACCGCCCCGCCGTGGGGGGTGCACGGGACCGCCTGCCGGGTACGCTTCCTGCCTCCCGGCCGTTCCCCGACCCGTGCCCCAGCCCGACCCCCCGCCCCGCAGGAGCGCCGCCCTCATGCCGTCCGACTCCAGCCCGACCGGCCGCCCGGTGGTCGGCGTCCCGGCGTACCGCCGCGGGGACACCGGCCCGGCCGTCGCCGAGATCCGCGCCAAGCTGGGCGTGCTCGGGCTGCTCGCGGAGGGCGAGGGCGCCGAGCTGCTGGACCCGAGCGGTGCGTTGTTCGACGAGGCCACCGACCTCGCGGTACGCACGTTCCAGCAGGCCCGCGGCATCTCCGTCGACGGTGTCGTCGGTCCCCGGACCTACCACGCCCTCGACGAGGCCCGGTGGCGGCTCGGCGACCGCATCCTGTTCTTCGTCCCGGCGCGGCTGATGGCCGGCGACGACGTGGCGACCCTCCAGCAGCGGCTGCTCGACATGGGCTTCGACTGCGGCCGGGTGGACGGGCTGTTCGGCGTCGAGACCGAGCAGTCGCTGCGCGAGTTCCAGCGCAACATCGGGGTCGTGGCCGACGGCACGTGCGGCCCCGCGACGTTCAAGGCACTCACCCAGCTGACCCGGACCGTCGTCGGCGGCAGCCCGCACGCCATGCGCGACTCCGAGGCCATCACCCGGGCCGGGCCGGCGCTCGCGGGCAAGCTCGTCATCATCGACCCGGCCCGCAGCGAGGGCGGCGGTCGCGCGGACCACGCTGTCGTCTACGACATCGCGACCCGGCTCGAGGGCCGGCTCAGCGCCACCGGTGCCTCGGCGTTCCTCACCCGCGGCCCCGAGACTGCGGCCGCCGACGGGCCCAGCGAGGAGGACCAGGCCAGCTTCGCGAACGCGGCGGGCGCCGACCTGCTGCTCTCCGTGCACGTCAACCGGCACCCCAACCCGGCCGCCTCCGGGGTCGCCACCTACTTCTACGGCAACGACGAGTACGGCCACCACTCCACCGTCGGCGAGCGGCTGGCCGACCTGGTGCAGCGCGAGATCTGTGCGCGCACCGACCTCGTCGACTGCCGGGTGCACCCCAAGACGTGGGACGTCCTGCGCCGTACCCGGATGCCGGCCGTCCGGGTCGAGGTCGGCTACCTCTCCCACCCCGGCGACGCCGCCCGGCTCGCCGACCCGGCGTTCCGCGACACCCTCGCCGAGGCGATCGGTGCCGCGGTGCAGCGGCTCTACCTGGCGCCCGAGGACGACGCCGTCACGGGCGTCCTGCGCATCCCGGAGTGGCTGCGCGCCTGAGCGCGCGTGCGGAACCTGTTCTGCCGTCGTGGGTCACGAGCCCGCCGCCGTTGGTCGCTGTCAGAGCGGCCAGGACAGCGGAGCTGTGCGGTCGCGTCCCGCCGTCCGCGAGTGGCCCCTCGCGTAGGTTCCTCCACACTGGCGGTCTTCGAACACTCAGCGATCGCCACACCTGACATCCGATCCTGCGGGATCGACCGCGACGGGTCACACCGGGCGGAAGGCGGGCTCCGGGTTCATCGAGCCGAGCAGCCGCTCCAGCGCCACCTCGACGTCCTCGCGCCAGGACAGCGCGTTGCGCAGGTCGAGCCGCAGCCGCGGGAACAGGTGGTGCGGCCGTACCGTCTTGAAGCCCACGGCCAGCAGGAAGTCGGCCGGGACGACGCAGCCGCCGAACGGCAGCTCGGAGCCGTCGACCGGGGTGGCACGGCCGAAGGCCTCGATGGCGCGCACCCCGCGCCGGCTCAGGTCCTTGGCGGCGGTCTGCACCAGCATCCGGCCGAGCCCGCCACCGGTGAACTCCGGCAGCAGCCGCGCCGTCATGAGCAGCACCGCGTCGGCCGACACGGGCGAGGTGGGGAAGGCCCGGCTGCGCGGCACGTGCACCGGCGGCGCGTAGGTGAGGTAGCCGGCCGGCGACGAGTCGACGTAGGCGATCTTGCCGCAGGACCCCCACTCCAGCAGCGTGGCCGAGAGCCAGGCCTCCTTCTCCAGCTCGACGTCGCCGGCCTCCTCGGCCGCCTCCCGGGCCACCGGGTCGAGCTCCCAGAACACGCAGCGACGGCAGGTGCGTGGCAGGTCGTCGAGGTTGTCCAGCGTGAGGCTGGCGCACCGTCGGGACACCCGCGCCCTCCCTGCAGCGCCGTACGGCGTCCACCGGCCCGGGTGGACGCCGGCGACGAGGCTAGCGCCGCGCGGGTCGACTACGGAAGGGCCTGGGTCGTCCTGCCGGCGAGCAGCCAGGTCGGCGTAGCGACTCCTCGCCGTGTCGACATGCCGGTTTCTCGACCCGACCGGCCGGAGTTGCACCGGTGTCGTCCGCCTCCGCCTCCGCCCGGTCGAGGGGTCGCCGTGTCGACACCTCGACACCTCGACAGGCCGACAGGGCGCCACCTCGACAGGCCGACAGATCGGCAGGTCGGCAGGTCGGCAGATCGGCAGGTCGACCCCGCACCATGTGGACGAGTCGTGAGGTCGACGTATCGTCTCAGTGGTCCCAGTGGTCACAGCAGCCTCGTCGAGGCGCACCGGTCCCACCGGCCTCACTCGGTCGCGGCGACGTCCGCGGGCACCTCGGTGTCCGGCGCCATCAGGCGGACGATCCGCTCGAGGTCGTCGATCGAGGCGAACTCCACCACGATGCGGCCCTTGGACCGCCCCAGGTCGACCTTGACCCGGGTCTCGAACCGGTCGGACAGCCGCTCGGCCAGCACGGCCAGCTTGGGCGCCACCGGTCGGGCCCCGCGCTGGGTGCGGACCCGCTCCGGGGCGTCGCCGCCGAGGGACACGATCTCCTCGACCGAGCGGACCGACAGCCCCTCCGCCACGATCCGCTGCGCCAGCCGCTCCTGCCCGGCACCGTCCTCGAGCCCCAGGAGGGCGCGCGCGTGCCCCGCCGACAGCACCCCCGCCGCGACTCGGCGCTGCACCAGGGGCGGCAGCTTGAGCAGCCGCAGCGTGTTGGAGATCTGCGGCCGGGACCGGCCGATCCGGCCGGCCAGCTCGTCGTGGGTGCAGCCGAAGTCCTGCAGCAGCTGGTCGTACGCCGCCGCCTCCTCGAGCGGGTTGAGCTGGGAACGGTGCAGGTTCTCCAGCAGGGCGTCCCGGAGCATGACGTCGTCGCCGGTCGACCGGACGATCGCCGGGATCGACGTGAACCCGGCCTCCCGGGCGGCTCGCCACCGGCGCTCCCCCATGATCAGCTCGTAGCGCTCGGCTCCCGGCTCGCCGCCGAGCGGGCGGACGACGATCGGCTGCAGCAGGCCGACCTCGCGCAGCGAGTGGACCAGCTCGGCGAGCGCCTCCTCCTCGAAGACCTCGCGCGGCTGCCGCGGGTTGGGGCTGATGGAGTCCAACGGCACCTCGGCGAAGTGCGCACCGGCCACCTCGGCCGGTGGTGCGGTCGCCGTACCGGGCCCGCCGGTCGGCGCGGCGTCCTCGCTGGACCGGCCGGGGATCAGGACGTCGACCGGGGACGGACCGGCCGCGGTCGGCGTCTCGCCCTTGCCCGGCGCGGTCGGGATCAGGGCACCCAGGCCGCGGCCGAGCCCACGTCGCTTGTCGCTCACTGCGTCTCCTCCGTCCCGCTGCCGGGACTGCCGGGAGCAGTCCGGAGCGCCATCTCCCGCGCCGCCTCCAGGTAGGACAGCGCACCCGTCGAACCGGGGTCGTACGTCATCACGGTCTGGCCGTAGCTGGGTGCCTCGGAGATCCGCACCGACCGCGGGATCGTCGTCCGCAGGACCGTCTCCGGGAAGTGCGTCCGGACCTCGTCGGCGACCTGGGCGGCCAGCCGGGTCCGGGCGTCGTACATCGTCAGGAGCACGGTGGAGACGTGCAGCCCCGGGTTGAGGTGGGCCTTGACCAGCTCGACGTTGCGCAGCAGCTGGCCGACGCCCTCCAGCGCGTAGTACTCGCACTGGATGGGGATGAGGACCTCCGGCGCGGCGACGAGGGCGTTGACGGTGAGCAGGCCGAGGCTGGGCGGGCAGTCGATCAGGACGAAGTCGAGGCGCTGCCGCTCGGCGCCCGTGCCCAGCCCGTCGTACGCCGCGAGGGCACGCTGCAGCCGGGTCTCGCGGGCCACCAGCGACACCAGCTCGATCTCGGCGCCCGCCAGGTCGATGGTCGCCGGGACGCAGGACAGGCCGGCGATCCCCTCCACCGGGGCGATCACCTCGTCGAGGGGTCGCCCGTCGATGAGGACGTCGTAGACCGACGGCACCTCGGCGTGGTGGTCCACGCCCAGTGCGGTCGAGGCGTTGCCCTGCGGGTCCAGGTCGACGACCAGGACCTCGAGCCCCTGCAGGGCGAGCGCCGCGGCCAGGTTGACGGTGGTGGTCGTCTTGCCGACCCCGCCCTTCTGGTTGGCGACGGTGAGCACCCGGGTCCGGGCCGGTCTCGGCAGCGGGTCGCCGACCCGGCCGGCGAGCACCCGCAGGGCCGTCTCCGCAGCCCGGGCGATGGGGGTGTCGTCGACTGGGGGTGCCATCGCGTCGTCGACGGACTCGGGTGCGGCCGGCTCGGTCACGGCCAGCTCCTTCGCGGTGGGGGTCCCGGCGGTCATCAGCGGGCTGACGGTCCGTGGGGCCGAGGGCGGGTCGGGCAGGTCGTCGAGCGGTGGGAGCTCCGGCTCCGGTGCGGGGACCGTCGCGGTGGCGCGCAGCAGCTGACTCATCGGCGCTTCCAGGAGTCGACCGCCGGTTTCACGTGAAACATGGGTCTCGGCTGTCCCCGCGGCTCCGACTGTTTCACGTGAAACATGGGTCCCAGGTGTCACCTCGATGCCGGCGAGGTCAGCTGGCACCGCGGTGTCGGACGTGGGCCAGCCCAGTCCCGACCGGAGGGTGCTGCCACCGTCGGTGCGGACGTCCTCGGCGGGCCAGCCCAGTCCGGTGGACCTCATCGCACCTGCTCTCGTGACGTGCCGTGGGGGGTGGGGAAGTCGGGCGGTCGACCCAGGGACGGTGCTCCGTCCGGCCGGTCCGGGGGCGACCCTATGCCGTCCGGCCGGGTCCCGGAAGCCGACCGTCCACCCCGTGGCGACCGCGTCTCATCGCGCGCCGACGGTGACCCGGACCAGGCGGACCGGGGGGCTGACCAGGGGCGCACCGACCTCCTCGACAGCGGCCGAGACGGCTCCCAGCCGGCGCAGCACGTCCTGCGCGCCGGCGAGCTCCGCGTCGGCACGGTCGCCCTTGAGGGCCAGCAGGCTGCCGCCGGGAGCGACCATCGGGAGGCACCACCCGGCCAGCCGGTCCAGCGGTGCCACCGCCCGGGCGGTGACGGTCGGGGCCGTCCAGGCGCCGTGCAGGTCCTCCACCCGGCTCCGCACCACCTCGACGTTGCGGAGCCCGAGCTGGCTCACCACCTCGGTGAGAAAGGTGACCCGGCGCAGCAACGGCTCGACCAGCCGGACCGTGAGCCCCGGCCGGGCAAGGGCCATCGGGATCCCCGGGAGCCCGGCACCGGACCCCACGTCGACGACCAGACCCGTCGCCGGGCAGGCCGCCACGACGACCGCGCTGTTGAGGAGATGGCGGCTCCACAACCGGTCCGTCTCGCGCGGCCCGATCAGGCCTCGGTGGACCCCGTCGGTCGCGAGCAGCTCGGCGAACGCCTCGGCCCGGGGCAGCTCGGCGCCGAAGACCCGGCTCGCCGTTTCACGTGAAACATCCATCCCGGGCGGCGCGCCGCCGCGGTCAGGAGGGCAGGACGACGACCCGGCGGTGCGGCTCCTCGCCCTCGGACTCGCTGGTGAGGCCGGCCTCGGCGACCGCGTCGTGGACGACCTTGCGCTCGAACGGCGACATGGGCTCCAGCCGGACCTTCTCGCCGGTGGACCGGACGGTCTCGGCGGTGGTGCGGCCGAGCTCGGTGAGGACGGCCTTGCGGCCGGCGCGGTAGCCCCCGACGTCGAGCATCAGCCGGCTGCGGGCACCGGTCTGGGCGTGGACGGCCAGCCGGGTGAGCTCCTGCAGTGCCTCGAGCACGGTGCCGTGGCGGCCGACCAGGTGGTCCAGGTCGCCGCCGACGACGGACACCAGGGCTCGGTCCCGCTCGACGTCCATGTCGATGTCGCCGTCCAGGTCGGCGATGTCGAGCAGGTCCTCGAGGTAGTCAGCGGCGATCTCGCCCTCCTTCTCGAGGTCGGCCGGAGCGGTCGACCGGGTCGAGCTCCGGTCGGCGGCACCGTCGGTGGCGTCGCCGTCGGCTGCGTCGCCGTCGGTGACCTCCGCCGCGGTGGTGTCGTCGGTCGGGTCGACCACGGCGTCGTGGTCCGTCACGACCTCGTCGCTCGCCGTCCCGGCCGCCTCGGCGGACGTGGTGTCGACCTGCTCGGGCTGGTGCGAGGTCATCGCAGGGTCCTCCGGTGGTGGTGCGGGGTCACGAGGCCGAGTCCGGCCGGTCGGGGTTCGGGCGCCGAGGCGCGTCGCGCTTCTGCTTGCGCTTGGGCTGCTGGCGCTGGCCGCCGGGTCGCCGCGTCCCGGTGTCACCCGGTGCGTCGCCGGGCTCGTCCGTCGCCACGGCGCCGCCGGCACCGTCGGCCGCCGCAGCGGTGGCCTTGTGGTGGGCCGCCTTGGCGGCATTCCGTCGCTCGAGCGCCTCGGCCGCCGGCGACCCGGGTGCCGGGTTGCGGCGGATGACGTAGAACTGCTGGCCCATCGACCAGACGTTGGTGGTCAGCCAGTAGAGCAGCACGCCGATCGGGAAGTTCACGCCGGAGACCGCGAAGACCAGCGGGAAGACGTAGAGCAGGATCTTCTGCTGCTGCGCGAACGGGTTGTTCATCGCGTCGGCCGGCATGTTCTTGCTCATGAGCTGCTTCTGCGTGGTGAACGTCGTCGCCGACATGAGCACGATGAGCACGGCGCAGAGGATCTGCGTCGACAGCGTCTCGGCGCCGATGAACTTGTCGGAGATGCTCGCACCGAAGATCTGCGCGTCGTGCGCCTGCTCGGCCAGGCGCTCGGTGAGGAAGCCCTTCGCCTTCGCCGGCTCCTTGCCGATCCCGTTGAGGACGTGGAAGAGGGCGAAGAAGATCGGCGCCTGCAGGATGATCGGCAGGCACGAGGCCAGCGGGTTGGTCCCGTTGTCCTTGTACAGCTTCATCATCTCTTGCTGCTGCTTCTGGCGGGTCTCGGGATCCGACTTGCCCTTGTACTTCGCCTGGATCTTCTTGATCTCCGGCTGCAGCAGCTGCAGGCCGCGCTGGGCGTTGATCTGCTTGACGAACAGTGGGATCAGCAGGATCCGGATCACGATCACGAGGCCGACGATCGACAGGGACCAGGCGGCGCCGCTGGCCGCCGGCAGGCCGAGCGTCTTGAACAAGGTGTGGAACGCCACCATGATGAAGGTGACGGCCGAGTAGAGCGGCTCGAGCAGCTGGGCGACGTGCGTCACGGACGGACTCCCTGAGGGGCGCCATGGTCGGCGCGCGGTCGTCTGGGGGGAACGGGGTCGAGGCCGCCCGGGTTCCAGGGGTGGCAGCGGAGCAGCCGGCGGGTGGTGAGCCACAGGCCGACGACCGACCCCCGGGTGGTGATGGCCTCGACGGCGTACGCCGAGCAGGACGGGTAGAACCGGCAGCGCGGGCCCAGCAGCGGGGACACGACCAGCTGGTAGGCGCGGATCGGCAGCACCAGCACCTGCGCGACCAGCCGGCTCACGGGGTTCACGACGGCACCGTCCGGTCGGTCGGCGCGGGCCGCAGCGCCCGGTCCAGGGCACGGTCGAGCACGGCGGCCAGCGCCGGGTACGACGCGGCCGCGGCGGGCGGCAGCACCCGGATCACGCAGCGGCTGCCGGCCGGCAGCCGGTCCAGCCGGTCGCGCAGCAGGTGCCGGAGCCGGCGACGCACCAGGTTGCGCGTCACCGCCGGGCCGACGGCCCGCGGGACGACGAAGCCGACCCGGGCCGGGGCGTCGCCGACCGACCCGTCGGCCGGCAGC
The DNA here is from genome assembly GCA_963746175.1 of uncultured Actinomycetota bacterium. Lineage (GTDB taxonomy): Bacteria > Actinomycetota > Actinomycetes > JACCUZ01 > JACCUZ01 > CAVVAH01. Next base: position 1,037,917 of record CAVVAH010000004.1, read on the forward strand.
GCGGCGTGCAGGACGAGCATGCCGCCGGCTCGCGCGGCCCGGGACGCCCGCAGGGTCGCGGTGAAGTCGGCGGAGCGGCGCAGCCGGGCTCCGGCCGGGAGCACGTCCGTCAGGCCGAGAGCTTGGCGCGGCCCTTGTGACGCCGGGCCGCGAGGATCGCCCGGCCCGCGCGGGTCCGCATCCGCAGGCGGAAGCCGTGGGTCTTCGCGCGGCGTCGGTTGTTGGGCTGGAACGTGCGCTTGCTCACTCGTGGGCTCCCGGACTGCTAGCTGGTGGCTCGGTCCACGAACCCGCCGGCGGGGCCGGGCACGCGGCGGCACGCGAGATGCCGAAGTCGAGGTCGTGCTGGGTGTCGGTCGCGTCCAGGCGCGGACGGACCACTCGGGGGTCCCGGGTGGGCACGCCGCAGCGGCTTGTCGACGACACGACCGGGCAACGGTACGGGCGTGCGGACGCCCCGGTCAAACTCGCCGGGGCTGATCGCGGCCAGCGGTCGGCCTGCCATCGTCCCAGGTCGACGGCCCCGTGCCAGGACGACACGCCGCCGCAATCTGTCCACCGGCCGGGACTCGTGGCCGCGGGTTGTGGACAACCGCTTGTCGGCGGCCCTCCGGCGTCGTTAGTGTCTCGCGGGTCGCCGGGGACTTCCCCACCCGTCGTACGCCGAATTCGACGATCACACCCTGCCCGTCCCGGGGCAAATCGGGACAACGTGTGTACACAGGTTGTGGACGACGATGTGGACAGACCGGTTCCAGCCCCTCAGAGCGGGAGCCGGGCGCGACGACTGGCAGCACAGCGTGGCGGCACCCGACGGTGCGGCCACGACGAGCAGAAGGCTGACGGCATCCTCCGTGCCGTGGGGCGGACCGTGCGCACAGCGCACGCGGAAGGGAACAGCGCGTGACCGACGAGACCGGCGCCCGGACCACCCAGCTCGAGGACCAGCCCACACTCGTCGGTGCCGACGGGCTTGCCGAGAGCCCCGTCCCGGGGGCCGAGTCCGCGGCCGACTGGGCTCCCGTCTGGTCGCGCGTGCTCGGCGTCCTCGAGCAGACCGTGACGCAGCAGCAGGAGCGCGCCCTGGTCCGGCTCAGCAGGCTCGACGGGGTCGTCGGCGAGACCGCGCTGCTCTCGGTCCCGCACCACTACGCCAAGGACGTCATCGAGGCGCGCCTCCGGCAGGTCATCTCGGCGGTGCTCTCCGAGCAGGTCGGGCACGAGCTGCGGCTGGCCGTCGTCGTCGACCCGAGCCTGGACACCGAGACGGCGGTCGAGGTCTCGCCCTCCGCGGGCGCGCCGTCGACCGTGGTCCCCGCCGAGCCGGCCCCGGCGGGCGACGCCCCGGGCACCGGCCGCGAGCCGGGAGCCCGCGCGAGCGAGCCCACCCGGCTCAACCCGCGGTACCTGTTCGAGACCTTCGTCATCGGCTCGAGCAACAGGTTCGCCCACGCCGCGGCGGTGGCGGTCGCCGAGGCGCCGGCCAAGGCGTACAACCCGCTGTTCATCTACGGCGACTCCGGCCTGGGCAAGACCCACCTGCTGCACGCCATCGGGCACTACGGCATGAGCCTGTTCCCCGGGGTCAAGGTCCGCTACGTGAGCTCGGAGGAGTTCACCAACGACTTCATCAACTCGATCCGCGACGGCAAGGCCGACGGCTTCCGCCGGCGCTACCGCGACGTGGACATCCTGCTGGTCGACGACATCCAGTTCCTCGAGAACAAGGAGCAGACCCAGGAGGAGTTCTTCCACACGTTCAACACGCTGCACAACGCGAACAAGCAGATCGTCATCTCCTCCGACCGGCCGCCCCAGCAGCTGGTCACCCTGGAGGACCGGCTGCGCAACCGGTTCCACTGGGGCCTGATCACCGACGTGCAGCCGCCCGAGCTGGAGACCCGCATCGCGATCCTGCGCAAGAAGGCCGCCCAGGAGCGACTGGCCGCGCCGCCCGAGGTGCTGGAGTTCATCGCCAGCAAGATCTCGACCAACATCCGCGAGCTCGAGGGCGCACTGATCCGGGTCACCGCCTTCGCCAGCCTCAACCGGCAGGGCGTCGACCTGGCACTGGCCGAGATCGTCCTCAAGGACCTCATCCCGGACAACGCCCAGCCGGAGATCACGGCCGCGACGATCATGGCCCAGACCTCGGCGTACTTCGGCCAGTCGATGGAGGACCTCTGCGGCTCGTCCCGCTCGCGGGTGCTCGTCACCGCGCGGCAGATCGCGATGTACCTCTGCCGCGAGCTCACCGACCTGTCGCTGCCCAAGATCGGTCAGCAGTTCGGCGGCCGCGACCACACCACGGTCATGCACGCCGACAAGAAGATCAGGCAGCTGATGGCCGAGCGGCGCAGCGTCTACAACCAGGTCACCGAGCTGACCAACCGGATCAAGTCGCAGTCCCGGGCCGTCTGAGTGCCCGCCCGCACCGCGCCCCGCACTGCCGGGCGCCGCGTTCACACCATGGGGACAACCCTGTGGACAGCGTCTCCGCGGCCGCCGCGCCGGCTGTGGACGCCGGTGGACGACGGTGGTCGTGCACAGGGCACGGGGCGCCGTACCCAGCGCCGTACCCAGAGTGTCCCCACCCCCACGTACGGTCTGACCTGCGACGATGGGCGATCTCCACAGAGTTCACCACCCCTGGTAAGACCACCACAGTTACCTAGGGAGTTGGATCAGCACACCATCATCAGGACGGGTGGGTCCGTGGACAACGGTTCCGGTGCCGGCGACAGCCGGTCGCACGAGAAGGTCGGAGGTGCTCGGTGAGGTTCCGGGTGGAGCGCGACGTGCTCGCGGACGCGGTGGCCTGGGCTGCCCGCAGCCTGCCGGCCCGGCCGCCGGTGCCGGTGCTGGCCGGCCTCATGCTGGACGCCGCCGACGGCCGGCTGGTCCTGTCGAGCTTCGACTACGAGGTCTCGGCCCGGGTCGAGGTGCCGGCCGAGGTGACCGAGGCCGGTGCCGCGCTGGTGAGCGGCCGGCTGCTCGCGGACATCTCCCGGAGCCTGCCGTCCCGCCCGGTCGACGTCGCGACCGACGCCTCCAAGGTGGTCGTGACCTGCGGGTCCTCGCGGTTCACGCTGCTCACGCTGCCGGTCGAGGACTACCCGGCGCTGCCCGAGATGCCTGGTGCGTCCGGGTCGCTGCACGGCGACGCGTTCGCCGCCGCGGTGGCGCAGGTCTCGATCGCCGCCGGCCGGGACGACACCCTGCCGGTGCTCACCGGCGTCCGGCTCGAGATCGAGGGCTCGACGATCACGATGGCGGCCACCGACCGCTACCGGCTCGCCGTCCGCGAGCTCGCCTGGTCGCCGGAGCAGACCGGGCTCGAGGCGATCGCGCTGGTGCCGGCCCGCACCCTGGCCGACACGGCGAAGGCGCTCGCCAACGCCGACAAGGTCACCGTCGCGCTCGCGACGCCGGGCGCCGGCGAGGGCCTGGTCGGCTTCGAGGGCTCCGGCCGGCGCACGACCTCGCGGCTGCTCGACGGTGAGTTCCCGAAGTACAAGTCGCTGCTCCCGGCGGAGTCGGCCGGCGTCGCGACCGTGAGCACCGCCGGGCTCGTCGAGTCGGTACGCCGGGTGGCCCTGGTCGCCGAGCGCAACACCCCGATCCGGCTGAGCTTCTCCGCCGGCGAGGTCACCCTCGAGGCCGGCAGCGGCGACGAGGCGCAGGCGTCCGAGTCGCTGGACGCCACCCTCGACGGCGACGACATCTCGATCGCGTTCAACCCGGCCTACCTCCTCGACGGTCTCGGTGCGCTGGGCGCCGAGCACGCCGAGCTGCGGTTCACCGCGCCCACGCGGCCCGCGGTGCTGGCCGGCAAGGACTCCGCGGAGGCCGCCGCCGGCGACGCCTACCGCTACCTGCTCATGCCGGTACGCCTGTCCGGCTGAGACACCGCTCGCGTGCCCGGCGGTGCTGGGGCAGGCTCGTCATCGCACACCCCTCGACGGAAGGCGGTCAGTCATGGAGCTGGGGCTCGTCGGGCTCGGCAAGATGGGCGGCAACATGCGCGAGCGCCTGCGCCGCGCCGGCCACACCGTCGTCGGGTACGACCGCAACCAGGACATCAGCGACAGCAATGACCTGGCCGACATGGTCCAGCAGCTGCCGTCGCCGAAGGTCGTGTGGGTGATGGTCCCGGCCGGGGACATCACCCGGCAGACCATCGAGGCGCTCGGCGACCTGCTCGAGTCCGGCGACGTCGTCATCGACGGCGGCAACTCGCGCTGGACCGACGACAAGGAGCACGCCGCGATGCTCGGCGAGCGGGGCATCGGCTTCGTCGACGCGGGCGTGTCCGGCGGTGTCTGGGGTCTGGACAACGGCTACGCCCTGATGGTCGGCGGCGACGACGAGAACGTCGCGAAGGTGCAGGCCGCCTTCGACGCCCTCAAGCCCGAGGGCGAGGCGGGCTTCGTGCACGCCGGGACGGTCGGCGCCGGTCACTTCGCGAAGATGGTGCACAACGGCATCGAGTACGGCCTCATGCAGGCCTACGCCGAGGGCTACGAGCTGCTCGAGGCGGCGAAGGTCGTCGAGGACGTCCCGGGTGTCATCAAGTCCTGGACACAGGGCACAGTGATCCGGTCCTGGCTGCTGGACCTGCTCGTGCTCGCCCTCGAGAAGGACCCCGAGCTCGCAGAGATCCGGGGCTACGTCGACGACTCGGGCGAGGGCCGCTGGACCATCGAGGAGGCCATCAACCACGCCGTGCCGGCACCGGTGATGACCGCCGCGCTGTTCGCCCGGTTCGCGTCTCGCCAGGACGACTCGCCGGCGATGAAGGCGGTCGCGGCGCTGCGCAACCAGTTCGGCGGGCACGCGGTCACCAAGGTCGCCAAGGGCGAGGTCGAGAACCCCGCCTAGATGTTGCTGCTGCCGTCGTGAGGGTCGCGCACCTGTCGCTGCGCGACTTCCGGTCGTACGCCGAGGTCGAGCTGCCGCTCGACGCCGGGGTGACGGCCCTGATCGGACCGAACGGCCAGGGCAAGACCAATCTGGTCGAGGCGGTGGGCTACCTCGCTTCGCTCGGCTCGCACCGGGTCGCGCAGGACGCGCCGCTGGTCCGGCTCGGCGCCGAGCGCGCCGTGGTGCGCGGCCAGGTCGTGCGGGACGACCGGCAGCTGCTGGTCGAGCTGGAGATCACGCCGGGGCGGGCCAACCGGGCGCGGGTCAACGGGTCGCCCGTGCCACGGCCGCGCGACGTGCTCGGCATCCTGCGCTCGGTGCTCTTCGCGCCGGAGGACCTCGCGCTCGTCAAGGGCGACCCTTCGGACCGGCGACGGTTCCTCGACGAGCTCCTGGTGCTGCGGCACCCGCGCTTCGCCGGCGTCCGGTCCGACTACGACCGGGTGCTCAAGCAGCGCAACGCGCTGCTGAAGTCGGGGGCGGGGCGGCGCGCGGAGCAGGTCGACCTGCGCACCCTCGAGGTGTGGGACTCGCACCTCGCCGCCGTCGGTGGGGAGCTGCTGGCCGCCCGGCTCGACCTCGTCGACGCACTGCGACCGCTGGTCGACAAGGCGTACCAGTCGGTGGCGGAGTCCGGCTTCGCCTCGAGCGGTCCGGCCACGATGGACTACCGCAGCTCGCTGTTCGAGCCTCGGCGACCGGAGCGAGGGACGAGCGGGGAAGGGGAGCCCGGGCCGCCTCCTGACGACGTCCCGCTGGTGGCGGACAAGGAGCTGCTGGCCGCCGCGATGCTCGAGCGGATGGCGACCGAGCGGAAGGCCGAGCTCGACCGCGGCGTCTCGCTGGTGGGCCCGCACCGCGACGAGCTGCTGCTCAAGCTCGGCCCGCTGCCGGCGAAGGGCTACGCCAGCCACGGCGAGTCGTGGTCGTTCGCGCTCGCGCTCAGGCTGGCGTCGTACGACCTGCTGCGCGCCGAGTCCGACCCGGGCGGCGAGCCGGTGCTGGTGCTCGACGACGTCTTCGCCGAGCTCGACGACCACCGCCGGGGCCGGCTGGCGGCGATGGTCGCGGGCGCCGAGCAGGTGCTGGTCACCGCGGCGGTGCCCGGTGACGTCCCCGAGCTGCTGTCCGGCGCCCGGGTCGACGTCATGGGCGCCGAGGTCCGGCGGGTGCGATGAGCCGATGACGGACCTGCCCGACCACCCCGACCTGCCGCGGCGCTCCGGGCTGGACATCGCCCGCGAGGCCCTGGCCAGCGCCCGTACCGAGGCCCGCCGGCTCGGGTTCGTGCCCGGCCGGCCGGCCGCGCCTGCCGACCGCGCCGACGTCCCGGGCCGGCGCCGGCGGTCGCGGTTCGTCGACGAGACCCGCAGCGGTGCCCACCCGGACGAGCGCGACCCGCAGCTGCTCGGCCCGACTTTGGACCGGCTCGTCGTCGAGCGCGGCTGGGAGACGGACAAGGCGGTGGGCGACGTGATGGGCCGCTGGCCGGCGATCGTCGGGCCGCAGCTGGCCGAGCACGCCGTCCCGGTCACGTTCGACGACGGCGAGCTGGTGCTGCGCGCGGACTCGACCGCCTGGGCGACCCAGATCCGGCTGCTGGCGCCCACCCTGCTCGCCCGGCTGGCCGACGACCTGGGCGCCGGCGTCGTCACGACGGTCACCGTTCGCGGCCCCGGCGGCCCGTCCTGGAAGAAGGGCCGGCTGGCCGTCCCGGGCCGGGGGCCGCGCGACACCTACGGCTGAGCGCCAGTTCATGATCCACACTGGATCCATGTGGATTTTTCCAATAGATCCGCTGTGGATCATGAACTGGCGAACGGCGAGCGCCCCGCTCCCTCCTCCCAAGCGCTCTTGATCTGACCTCCGCCACCTACGGCCCGCAGCGGACGACGCCCGCGATGCCCCGGTTCGTCCCACCCCCGGCGACTGCTCGGCGCGCCTCAGGGACCTCACCGACCCCCCGGGCGCGTGGGGGGAGCCATCCCCACCCTGGTTCGGCCCGGAAAGGCGTCCCCAGGGGCCCCTCGTGACCGGTTCTGGGTCCGCGCACCGGCTAGGATGGAGGCTGCCCGCGCGGACGTCCCCGCGCCAGCCCCTGCCGCCGCCTCCGGGCGGCGCAGGCGCGAGACGAAAGGTGTTCCGTGACCCAGCCGGCCCAGCCGACCGAGCCTCTCACCGCCACCCCCGTCCCGGACTTCTCCGGCACCTCGGACGCCTCGTACGACGCCAGCAACATCCAGGTGCTCGAGGGTCTCGAGGCCGTCCGCAAGCGGCCGGGCATGTACATCGGCTCGACCGGCGAGCGAGGCCTGCACCACCTGGTCACCGAGGTGGTCGACAACTCGGTCGACGAGGCGCTCGCGGGCCACGCCGACCACATCGAGGTCACCCTGCTGGCCGACGGCGGCGTCCGGGTCAGCGACAACGGCCGCGGCATCCCCGTCGACAACGTCGAGAGCGAGGGCAAGCCCGCGGTCGAGGTCGTCCTCACCGTCCTGCACGCGGGCGGGAAGTTCGGCGGCGGTGGCTACAAGGTGTCCGGCGGCCTGCACGGCGTCGGCGTCTCCGTCGTCAACGCGCTCTCGTCGCGGCTCGACGTCGAGATCCACCGCGAGGGCTACGTGTGGACCCAGTCCTACGCCGTCGGCGTCCCGGTGGCTCCGCTGGCCCAGGGCCCCGCGACCGACCGCACCGGCACGACGATCACCTTCTGGGCCTCGCCCGACGTCTTCGAGACGACGGACTACAGCTTCGAGAAGCTCTCCAACCGACTCCGCGAGATGGCCTTCCTCAACCGCGGGCTGGAGATCGTGCTGCGCGACGAGCGCCCGGCGGCGGCCGAGGAGAAGGAGCACGACGAGGTCGAGGAGACCACCCTCAGCGAGGTCGTCTACAAGTACGACGGCGGCCTGGTCGACTACGTCGACTTCCTCGGTGCGCACAAGGACGCGGTCCACCGCACCGTCGTGTCGTTCGAGGCCGAGTCGGAGTACATCGACGGCGGTCTGTCGCTCGACGTCGCGATGCAGTGGAACACGGGGTTCACCGAGTCGGTGCACACCTTCGCGAACACCATCAACACCCATGAGGGCGGCACCCACGAGGAGGGCTTCCGGGCCGCGCTGACCACGCTGGTCAACAAGTTCGCGCGCGACTGGAACATCCTCAAGGAGAAGGACGCCAACCTCACCGGCGACGACGTCCGCGAGGGCCTCACCGCGATCGTCAGCGTCAAGCTGGCCGAGCCGCAGTTCGAGGGCCAGACCAAGACCAAGCTCGGCAACACCGAGGCGAAGTCGTTCGTGCAGAAGGTCGTCAACGACAAGCTCGGTGAGTGGTTCGAGAAGAACCCGACCGAGGGCAAGGAGATCGCGCGCAAGGCGCAAGGCGCCGCGGTGGCCCGGCTGGCCGCTCGCAAGGCGCGCGACGCCGCACGCAGCCGCAAGGGCCTGCTCGGCGGCGGCAGCCTCCCGGGCAAGCTGGCCGACTGCCAGTCGACCAACCCCGAGGAGTGCGAGCTCTTCATCGTCGAGGGCGACTCGGCGGGCGGCCCGGCCAAGCAGGGCCGGGACCAGCGGACCCAGGCGATCCTGCCGATCCGCGGCAAGATCCTCAACGTCGAGCGGGCCCGACTCGACCGCGTCCTGGGCAACCAGGAGGTGCAGGCGATCATCTCGGCGCTGGGCACCGGCATCCAGGGCGACGAGTTCGACCTGGCGCGGCTGCGCTACCACAAGGTGGTGCTGATGGCCGACGCCGACGTCGACGGCCAGCACATCCGCACGCTGCTGCTGACGCTTCTGTTCCGGTTCATGCCGGAGGTCGTGGAGCAGGGCCACGTGTTCCTCGCCCAGCCGCCGCTCTACAAGCTGAAGTGGGCCCGCCCGGCCGAGCCGGAGTACGCCTACTCCGACCGTGAGCGCGACGCCCTCACCCAGGCCGGTCTCGCGGCCGGCAAGAAGCTGCTCAAGGACGACGGCGTGCAGCGCTACAAGGGCCTCGGCGAGATGAACAACGACGAGCTGTGGGACACCACGATGGACCCCGAGAAGCGGATCCTGCTCCAGGTCACCCTCGAGAACGCCGCCCTCGCCGACGTGCTGTTCACCGAGCTGATGGGCGAGGACGTCGAGAGCCGGCGCAAGTTCATCCAGCGCAACGCCAAGGACGTCCGGTTCCTCGACATCTGATGGCCGGCCGGTCCACGCACCTCCCGGCGCCGACGTACCGCCTCTTCTAGGAGAAGCTTTCCGTGACTGACACCACCGACATCCCTCCGGTCGGCCCGCACGGCCGGATCGAGCCGGTCGACCTGCAGGTCGAGATGCAGCGGTCGTACCTCGACTACGCGATGAGCGTCATCGTGCAGCGCGCACTGCCCGACGTCCGCGACGGGCTGAAGCCGGTGCACCGCCGGGTGCTCTACGCGATGTTCGACGGCGGCTACCGGCCGGACCGCGGCTTCTCGAAGTGCTCGCGCGTCGTCGGTGACGTCATGGGCCAGTACCACCCGCACGGCGACACCGCGATCTACGACACCTTGGTCCGCCTCGGCCAGCCGTGGTCGCTGCGCTACCCGCTGGTGCAGAGCCAGGGCAACTTCGGCTCGCCCGGCGACGACCGCCAGGCCGCGATGCGCTACTGCCTCACCGGCGACGCGCGCATCAAGACGGCAGGCGGCACCGTGCGACTCGACGAGCTCGTGCCGGATGCACGGCCGAACTCCGACAACGAGATCGACCTGAAGGTGGCCGGCCGCGACGGCAACCCCGTGCGTGCGTCGTTGCTGTTCCACTCCGGTGACCACCCGACCTTGCGCCTGCGCACCACGGGTGGCTTCTCGCTGACCGGCACGCACAACCACCCGGTCCTCTGCCTTGTTGATGTCGGCGGCGTCCCGACGCTGCTGTGGAAGCTGCTCGACGAGATCGCGGAGGGCGACCGCGTTGCGCTTCAGCGGGTCGTACCGCAGGAGCTCGGTGCCTGGGACCACGACGAGCAGGCTGCCGCGTTGCTGGCCGGCGCGCTCGTCAGCGAAGGGTGGTTCTCCGAGACCCGAGGCGGGTTCAACAACACCGACGCGGAGTACTTCGGCTGGGTGCTCGAGGCCTACGACCGTGTCGTGGGTGGTCGCCGATACGTCTCCTCGCGGACGATCAAGTCCGGCTCGGTCCTGCACGAGATCGACATCCAGGACCTGACCGCGATCCGGCGCAGCCCCTTCGCCGCACTGATCGGTCACCGGAGTGCCGCCAAGAGGGTTCCGGAGTTCGTGTGGCGCGGGAACACAGCGGTCAAGACGACCTTCCTGCAGTCCCTGTTCACCGGCGACGGGTCCTCCTCGCTACTCACCCGCGACACGGTCCAGGTCACCTACTCGACCCGCAGCTCGCAGCTGGCCGACGATGTGCAGCAGCTGCTGCTCGAGCTCGGTGTCGTGGCATCGCAGTGCCACTACCCGTCGGGGGAGATCAAGCTCGTCATGGGCGGCCGCCACAACGTGCGCAGGTTCTCCCAGCAGGTCGGGTTCCTGGGCGCGAAGCGCGCCAAGCTCCAGGGACATCTGTCCTCCGTCTCACCGCACGCCAAGGCGCTCAGCGGCGACCACGTCCCGGGTCTTGGTGCGTTCCTGCGCGCACACGGTGCCAGGTCGGCCGCTGACCAGAAGTGGCTCGACGCACACAACCTCGATCGCATCGAGCGCTGGGACCGCGACCGCGACGGGATCCTCTCCCGGATCACGCCCGAGGCGGCCGACGTCGCCCAGCCCCTTGTCGACGGTCGGTTCTACTTCGCCGAGGTCGCCAGCGTCACGGACGCCGGTGTCCAGCCGGTGTACAGCATCCGGGTCGACACCGACGACCACGCGTTCGTGTCCAACGGCTTCGTCAGTCACAACACCGAGTGCCGGCTGGCGCCGCTCGCCATGGAGATGGTGCGCGACATCGAGCAGGAGACCGTCGACTTCGCGCCCAACTACGACGGCCGCCAGCAGGAGCCGACGGTGCTGCCGGCGCGGTTCCCCAACCTGCTCGTCAACGGGTCGGGCGGGATCGCGGTCGGCATGGCCACCAACATCCCGCCGCACAACCTGCGCGAGGTCGCGTCCGGTGTGCAGTGGCACCTCGACCACCCGGAGGCGTCGCAGGAGGAGCTGCTGCAGGCACTGCTCGCGCGCATCAAGGGCCCGGACTTCCCGACCAAGGGTCTGATCGTCGGCACCCACGGCATCCGCGACGCCTACACGACCGGTCGCGGCTCCGTCACGATGCGCGCGGTCGTCGAGGTCGAGGAGGACAACCGCGGCCGCACGATCCTCGTCATCACCGAGCTGCCGTACCAGGTCAACCCCGACGCGCTGGCCCGCAAGATCGCCGAGCTGGCCGACAGCGGCAAGGTGCAGGGCATCGCCGACCTGCGCGACGACTCGTCGTCCCGCACCGGCATGCGCCTGGTCGTCGTGCTCAAGCGCGACGCCGTCGCCAGCGTGGTGCGCAACAACCTCTACAAGCACACGCAGCTGCAGGACACGTTCGGCTGCAACATGCTCGCCCTCGTCGACGGCGTGCCGCGCACGTTGTCCCTCGACGCGTTCATCCGGCACTGGGTGACCCACCAGGTCGAGGTCATCGTCCGGCGCACGACCTACCGGCTGCGCCGGGCGGAGGAGCGCGCGCACATCCTGCGCGGCCTGCTCAAGGCGCTGGACCGCATCGACGAGGTCATCGCGCTGATCCGTGCCAGCCAGACCGCCGACGCGGCGCGCGACGGACTGATCGAGCTGCTCGAGATCGACGAGATCCAGGCCGTCGAGATCCTCAACATGCAGCTGCGCCGGCTGGCCGCCCTCGAGCGGCAGGAGATCCTCGACCGCTACGAGGAGCTGATGCGGGCGATCGAGGAGTACACCGCGATCCTCGCCTCCGAGGCACGGCAGCGCGAGATCGTCAGCGAGGAGCTCGCCGAGATCGTCGAGAAGTACGGCGACGAGCGGCGCACCCAGCTGGTGCCGTACGAGGGCGACATGTCCGCCGAGGACTTCATCCCCGAGGAGGACGTCGTCGTCACCATCACCCGTGGTGGCTACGCGAAGCGCACCCGCAGCGACCTCTACCGGGCGCAGCGGCGCGGCGGCAAGGGCGTGCGCGGCGCGCAGCTGCGGCAGGACGACCTCGTCGAGCACTTCTTCGTGACGACGACCCACCACTGGATCCTGTTCTTCACCAACAAGGGCCGGGTCTACCGGGCGAAGGCCTACCAGCTGCCCGACGCCGGTCGCGACGCCCGCGGCCAGCACGTCGCGAACCTGCTGGCGTTCCAGCCCGACGAGCAGATCGCGCAGATCATCGACCTGCGCGACTACGAGGTGGCGCCGTACCTCGTGCTCGCCACCAAGCGCGGCATCGTGAAGAAGTCCCGCCTCACCGAGTACGACTCGAACCGGTCCGGCGGGCTGATCGCCATCAACCTGCGCGAGGACGACGACGGCGAGAGCGACGAGCTGATCTCGGCCAAGCTGACCACGGCTGACGACGACCTGCTGCTGGTCAGCCGGCGAGGCATGTCCGTGCGGTTCACCGCCACCGACGAGGCGCTCCGGCCGATGGGCCGGCCGACCTCCGGGGTCACCGGCATGCGCTTCAAGAGCGATGCCGTTCAGGGGGCGGACGAGCTGCTCGCCATGGAGGTCGCGCAGCCTGGCCAGTACGTCTTCACCGTGACCGACGGCGGGTTCGCCAAGCGCACCCCGGTCGACGAGTACCGGCTCCAGGGGCGCGGCGGCACCGGCGTCCAGGCGATGAAGTTCAACGAGGCCCGCGGGTCGATCGTGGGGGCCGTCGTGGTCGGCGACGACGACGAGGTCTTCTCGATCAAGGCCAGCGGAGGTGTGACCAGGGTCTCCGTCGGGGAGGTCAATCCCACCGGACGTGTCACCATGGGTGTGCGGTTCATCTCGCTCGCCGACGACGACACGGTCGTGGCGATCGCTCGGAACGCCGAGCGGGCTGCCGTCGAGGACGAGTCGGACGAGCTCTTGGGCGAGTCCGAGGAGACCGAGGAGTCCGAGGAGTCAGAGGAGACGACGGTCGAGACCACGGCCGAGGTCCCCGTGGCGGGCTCCACACCGGAGGACGCGGACGGGACACCGGCCGAGTGACGCACGAGACGAGGCGAGGCGCGTGGTGAGCACCCCCCAGAGCCCGGGGCGGGAGTGGCGAGGCGGTCCCCCGACCGCCACCATGCCTCCTGTGACCGACACGCTGGCCGGCGCCACCCAGGCGCGCCCCGCCGCGCGGGTGCGCGCCCGGCGGGCCCGCCTGGTGCTCAGCCGGGTCGACCCCTGGTCGGTCATGAAGCTGGCGTTCCTGCTCTCGATCGCCCTTGCCATCGTGGCCGTCGTCGCGGTCTTCGTGCTCTGGTCGGTGCTCGACGCGATGGGTGTGTTCGACTCGGTCGGCAGCACGGTCGAGAGCGTCACCAGGTCCCAGGACAACGCCCAGGGCATCGACATCCTGGACTACGTCGGGCTCGGCAAGGTGCTGTCCATCACGATGGTGCTCTCGGCGGTCAACGCGGTCCTGCTCACCGCGCTCTGCACGCTCTCGGCGTTCTTGTACAACATGGCCGCCAGCCTCGTCGGGGGCCTCCATCTGACCTTCACCGAGGACGTCTGACCCGGCCACCGACACCCTCGGCCGGCGCCGGATCTGGGTTCTGGAGGTCGTCGCGCCTGGGGTAGTCTTGCGCGGCACCGATCCCCGGGCCTATAGCTCAGCTGGTTAGAGCGCTGCCCTGATAAGGCAGAGGTCAGTGGTTCAAATCCACTTAGGCCCACTCCGGTGGCCGGCCTCCGGCCGGTTGCCAGCAGAGGGTCCCGTCATGGGCGGGCAGGAGGGGCGCGCGATGAAGAAGCTGCTTGCTCTGGTCGTCGCAGCCGTCGGTGGTGCGCTGGCCTGGAAGAAGGTCACCGCCGACCGCAGCGCGGAGGCCGACCTCTGGGCCGAGGCCACCGACCGGGTCGACCCGGCCTGACCCTCGGTCCTCCCCCTACCGCGTGCGCGCCCGCCCTTCGGGTGCGCACCGCGGGGACGTAGCTCAACTGGCAGAGCACCGCCTTTGCAAGGCGGGGGTTGAGGGTTCGAGTCCCTTCGTCTCCACCCACCAGCGACCTCCGCGGAGGCGCCTGTTCTGGCAGGTCACGGGGGCTGTTTCCGTTGTGGCCCGTCGATCTTGCTGAGCGATGCTGGCGGCGGCGCGTCATGCCGGATGGGCCGTCGGCGATGATGTCGGCGTGGAGTATGTGTCCAGGGTGCCCCGTCCGCCGCTGGACGGGCTGATCGACGACCTCTACTACCTGGCGGGCGCCCCGCCGTACTCCCGGTTGATGCTGCCGGCGGCGCCCGCGCCACTGCTCATCGTGAACCTCGGGGCGCCGTTTCTCATCCGCGCGGGCACCGACGTAGAAGCGGTGGAGTACGCCGACGGCTGCGCGGTCACCACCCCCACCCGTGCGTGGGAGTTCAGCTACCCGACCCCGACCCGGTCCGTGGGCGTCCACTTCAGGCCGTGGGGGCTGGCGCCGTTCCTCCCGATGCCCGCGGCTGAGTTGTGCGACCGACCGGCGACGGTGGAGCAGATCTGGGGCCAGCCCGCTGTCGCTGAGCTGCGAGACCGGCTGGCCACGGCGGACGGACCGCAGGAGATGCTGACGCTGCTCGAGGGGGAACTGGTGCGACGGCTGCGGGTGATCGACGGTCTTGACCTGGTCCGCCACATGAGCAGCGCCGTCGCGGCGACAGGCGGGACAGTGCCGATCAGCGACATCGGTGTGGCGGCCCGCGCCAGCAGCACGTATGTGGCGAAGCGGTTCAAGGCCGTGGTCGGTGTCACGCCGAAACGGCTGGCTCGCAGCTACCGCTTCAGCTCCACCGTGTTGGCGATCGACGTCGCTGCACCGATCGACTGGGGAGACGTTGCCGCTGACGCGGGCTACTTCGACCAGGCCCACTTCGTGCGCGAGTTCCGGGAGTTCACCGGGCTCACGCCGACCCGGTACGCCGACGTCCGCCGGCGATTTCTGCGCGAACACCCCGACCACGCCCTGGACGGCTGGCCGCTCCCAGCCGATTGATTTCCTACAAGAGCGACAGTTCACGCCGCACAAGACTGGGGACTCCGCACAGAGGAGTAATCCATGGGGAAAGTGGTCATGAACGCGTCGGTCTCGGTGGATGGTTTCATCGCGGATGAGAACGACGATCCCGGTCCGATCTTCGAGTGGCTGGTCAGCGGTGACGTGCCGTTGGACGACGGTGGCGTTCTGAAGGTGTCGCAGGCGTCGTACGGCCACATCCGGCCGTACTGGGACGAGATCGGGGCGACCATCGCCGGCCGCCACGTCTTCGACATGACGGACGGCTGGGACGGGAAGCCTCCGGCCGGGGTCGACCACGTGGTCGTCGTGACGCACCGGCCGGAGCCCGAGGGCTGGGACCCCGGGGCGCCGTTTCACTTTGTCGAGGGCGCCGAGGCAGCCGTGGCCAAGGCGCAGGAGCTTGCGGGTGACCGCATGGTCGAGGTCGCTGCTGGCGACGTCGGTGGCCAGGTGCTCGCCGCAGGTTTGGTCGACGAGGTGCGCATGGACGTCGTACCCGTCGTGTTCGGGTCCGGCAAGCGCTACTTCGGCTCCGTCGACGCGCAGCACCTGCTGGAAGGCCCAGACGTCGTTGTTCAGGGCGACCGGGTGCTTCACCTGCGCTATCGGGTGCGCCGCTGACCGAGTACGGCCCGAGTCAACTGGTGCTGGTGCCCTTGGGGCCTGGCTTGGCTGACGTGCCCTTGGCGGCGGCGTCGGAGACCTTCTTGGCCCGGGCCCGGGTGACCTTCTCGGTCGTCGCGGCGGGCGGGACGTCGGCCGACTCGTCCGCGGCGTCGGCGAGCGCCTCGTCCGGGCCGGCGCCGGCGGGATCGTCGGTGGTCGGTGCGGCCGCCGCCGGACGGCGTGCTGACCGCGGTGACGTTGCCCACCGGGGTGCTCGGCGAGGTCGCGAGCGACGGCGGGGTGGTCCAGGCGTCGACCGGGTCCTGCTGCCGAGCCACCCAGGCCTTCCAGCCGGCCCAGGCGGCCCCCACGACACCGGCCAGGAGGAAGAGCTTCCGCACCCGGTGCTTCTTGCGGCTCGGCGCAGCGACCTCGCCGCGCAGCGCCGCGAGTGCGGCAGCGCTGCGGTCGGCGATCTCGGTGCGCTGCGGCTCGGTGGCGGCCAGCGCCGTGGCGATGGCGCCGGCGACGGCCGGGAGGACGTCCGCCTTGACCTTGTCCACTGCTGGCTCCACCTTGGGCGCGGCCCACTCCTTCGCCGTGCCGACGCGGGGCGAGGCCCAGTCCTTGGCGCTGCTCACCTTGGGTGCCGCCCAGTCGACGGCCGTCTCGACCTTGGGCGCGGCCCAGTCACGGGTCGCGTCCGCGGCCCGCACGGTGGCGTCGCGGGCGTCGGCGGCGACCGGGGCCACCTGCTTCGAGGCGTTCTTGCGGGCGCTGCGGAGCTGCTTGCGGGCCTTCTTCACGTCGGAGTTCTTCGTCAGGGTCGTCAGGGGGGACACGGGGAAACCTCCGGTCGGACGATCGCGTGCTCGGCTCCTGCCCAGCGTCCTCCCTGCGAAACCGGAGGTCCAGCCGGGGCCCCGACGGTCCGCCGTGCCCGGCGTCACGAGCACTCGCCCGCGTGCGAGGATGGGCTGCACCGACCGGACGACCCCGCGAGAAGGGACCCCCGTGGCCGAGGAGCTCTACGCCACCATGAAGACGAACCGCGGTGACATCGTGGTGCAGCTGTTCCCGAACCACGCACCGAAGACCGTCGCCAACTTCACCGAGCTGGCCGAGGGGACGCGCGAGTGGGTCGACCCGGGGACGGGTGAGAAGAGCAGCGCCAAGCTGTACGACGGGACGATCTTCCACCGCGTGATCAGCGGCTTCATGATCCAGGGCGGCGACCCGCTGGGCACCGGCACCGGCGGTCCGGGCTACCGGTTCGCCGACGAGTTCCACCCGGAGCTGCAGTTCGACAAGCCGTACCTGCTCGCGATGGCCAACGCCGGACCCGGCACCAACGGCTCGCAGTTCTTCATCACCGTCGGCGCGACCCCGCACCTGAACCGTCGGCACACGATCTTCGGCGAGGTCGCCGACGGTCCCAGCCGCGAGGTCGTCGACGCGATCAGCAGCACCGCGACGGGTCCGATGGACCGCCCCGTCGAGGACGTCGTGATCGAGAGCGTCGTCGTCGAGCGCAAGCAGTCCTGACGCCGGTGTCCGAGCTCGGTGCCCAGGGTGCCGACGGCTCCGACGGCGAGCCGGCGGCCGCGGCCGCTGACCCGGCCGTCTGCTACCGGCACCCCGACCGCGAGGCGCACATCCGCTGCGTCCGCTGCGAGCGTCGGATCTGCCCTGACTGCATGATCCCGGCCTCGGTCGGCTTCCAGTGCCCGGAGTGCGTCAAGGAGGGCAACAAGGCGGTACGCCGGGCCACCACCGTCTTCGGCGGCCGGGTCACCGACGACCCGGGCTGGGTCAGCAAGATCCTCATCGGGGTGAACGTGGTCGCCTACGTCCTCCAGGTGGCCGTGGGTTCGACCGTCGAACGGCACTTCTGGTTGATCGGTGGCCCGGTCTTCGACCCTCGGCTCGGGCAGGTCGTCGGCGTGGCCGACGGCGAGTACTGGCGGCTGCTGACCGCGGCGTTCCTGCACGGCAGCGTGATCCACCTGGCGCTGAACATGTACGCGCTCTACCTGTTCGGGCCGCCGCTCGAGGCGGCGTTCGGGCGGGCCCGGTTCCTCGCGCTGTACCTGGTCTCCGCGGTGGGCGGCAGCGCCGCGTCGTACGCCGTGGCGGCGCCGGGCAGTCCCTCGCTCGGCGCCTCCGGAGCGGTGTTCGGGCTCCTCGGGGCCTTCTTCGTGGTCAACCGGCGGCTGGGTCGTGACTCCAGCCAGCTGCTGGTCCTGCTCGTCATCAACCTCGCCTTCGGCTTCATCGCACCCAACATCGACTGGCGCGCACACCTCGGCGGCCTCGTCACCGGCGCCCTCTGCGCCGCGGCCATCGCCTACGCGCCGCAGCGACGCCGGGTGCAGGTGCAGGTCGCGGGCATCGTGGTCGTGCTGGTGGTGGCGCTGGCGGTCGTCGCGCTGCGGACGGCGGCCCTGACGTCGTGACCGGCCGCGACGCCGTCGTGGTCGACGCGGTCCGGACCCCGGTCGGCCGCCGCGGCGGCGCGCTCGCCGGGGTGCACCCGGTGGACCTCTCCGCCCACGTGCTGGACGCCCTGGTCGCGCGGACCGGGCTGGACCCGGCGCTGGTCGACGACGTCATCTGGGGCTGCGTCTCGCAGACCGGCGAGCAGGCGGTCAACGTCGGGCGCAACGCCCTCCTGGCCGCCGGCTGGCCCGAGGACGTCGTCGGCGTCACCCTCGACCGGCAGTGCGGCTCGTCCCAGCAGGCAGTGCACTTCGCGGCGGCCGGGGTGATCGCCGGGCAGTACGACGTCGCAGTGGCGGGCGGGGTCGAGTCGATGACGAGGGTGCCGATGCTGTGCACGGTCACCCAGGGGCCGGGAGTGCCGTTCGGGCCGCGGATGCTCGCGCGGTACGACGGCCGGCTGGTGCCGCAGGGCGTCAGCGCCGAGATCGTCGCCGAGCGCTGGGGCCTCGGCCGCGAGCAGCTGGACGAGCTCGCGGTCCGGTCGCACGCCCGCGCCGCGGCGGCCCGCTCGACCGGCGGGTTCGACGAGGAGCTCGCCCCCGTCGGGGAGCTCACGGCCGACGAGGGCATCCGGCCCGGGAGCACGCTCGAGACGCTGGCCGCGCTGGCGCCGGCGTTCCGCGCGGACGGCGTGGTCACAGCCGGCAACTCCTCCCAGATCTCCGACGGCGCCGCGGCACTGCTCGTCACCACCTCCGAGGTCGCCGCCCGGCACGGCTGGCGGCCGCTGGCGCGACTGCACGCGTTCGCCACGGCGGGCGTCGACCCGATCACCATGCTCACGGCGCCGATCCCGGCGACCGGGCGTGTCCTCGAACGGGCCGGGCTGAAGATCGAGGACATCGACGCGTTCGAGGTCAACGAGGCGTTCGCGTCGGTGGTGGGCGCCTGGCTGGCCGAGACCGGTGCCGACCCGGCCCGGGTCAACCCGCGCGGCGGGGCGATCGCACTCGGGCACCCGCTCGGCGGGTCGGGCGCCCGGCTGATGACCACGCTGGTCCACCACCTGAGGCAGACCGGCGGCCGGTGGGGGCTGCAGACGATGTGCGAGGGCGGCGGGATGGCCAACGCCACCGTCCTCGAGCGCCTCTGACCTCGCGCCCCCCACCGACCACCCAGCCCCGCGAGTGGTGGGTTCCGCAGGGCGAAAGGGACATCTCGGGTGCGCTACCCACCACTCGGCGGAGAGGGTGGGGGGCGGACGGCGAGGGGTTGTCCACACTGGGGATAACCCGTGTGGATGACTTACACGCGTGTGTTTCCGCAGGTTGGGCCGCTGTTCACCGTCCGAACGCCGGTCGTTCACCCGGCGCTGCGTGGACGACTACCCCGGACGGCTACTTCCAGCGGGTGGAGAGGACGAAGCCGAGGATGATGAACCCGAAGCCGATGGCCATGTTCCCCAGCCCGATCGAGCCGATCGGGTAGTCGGTCTGGGTGACGTAGTAGGTCACCACCCAGAGCAGGCCGATCACGAAGCAGGCCACCATCACCGGCGCCAGCCAGGGCGGCGAGCCCACCCGGACGGCGCGGGGCGTGCCCTCGGGCGGGACGTAGGCGTTGCGGCGGCGGATGCGGGACTTGGGCACCGGACGAGCTCCTCGGTCCATCGGGTGTACGTACGGGATCGGGCTGACCCGTCCGCGTGACGGGCTGCCGCAGGCACCGCGTGCGGGTGCCGTTCGTCGGTTAGCGTAGTCGTGAGCGTGCTCCCGGGCTCCGCGGGCGTCACGACGGCGGTGATCCGCCCCGGTGGACCGGTCCCGTCCCGTCCGTCCGACCCAGCGAGGAGGCCCCGGTGCGAGCGCTCTGGCGGCTGGCCACCCCGCTGGCGTTCGGGGCGGCCGGGGCGTTGTTCGTCACCAGCGCCGGCGCGGCCAACGGTGGACAGCTCCGGGGCACCCGGGGCGACCTCGGCGACCTGATCCGGGCCGAGCAGCAGCAGGCCGACACGCTCACCGAGCGGGTCGAGCGGCTGCGCGCCGAGGTGGACCGGGCCACCGCCGGCGCCGGCGCGGCCGACCGGCGGGTCGCCGCCGCGCAGCGCCGGGCCCGCAGCCTCGAGCTGGCCGCCGGCACGGCCGCGGTCACCGGGCCGAGCATGTCGGTGACGCTCGACGACGCGCCCCGCTCGGCCGACCGGGTCCTGCCCGAGGGCGCCACCCCCGACGACGTCGTCGTGCACCAGCAGGACATCCAGGGCGTCGTCAACGCCCTGTGGGCCGGCGGCGCCGAGGCGATGCAGATCATGGACCAGCGCGTCATCGCCACCAGCGCGGTGCGCTGCGTCGGCAACACCCTGATCCTGCAGGGCCGGGTCTACTCCCCGCCCTACACGGTCACCGCCATCGGCGACCCCGAGCGGCTGGCGCAGGAGCTCGAGGACTCCCCGCAGGTCCAGGTCTTCCGCTACTACGTCGACGCCTTCGGGCTCGGCTACGAGACCCACGCCGCGACCAAGACCCGGTTGCCCGCGTACGACGGCTCGCTGGACCTGCTGCACGCCCGGGCCACCGGCTGATGCGCGCCCTCGTCCGCGGCGTCGGCGAGCTCCTGATCACCGCCGGCCTGGTGCTGCTGCTGTTCGTGGCCTACCAGCTCGTGTGGACCAACGTCGAGGCGGACCGCCGCACCGACGCCGTGGCCGGCGACGTGCGGGACGCCTGGGAGCGTCCCCCCACCACGACGACCGGCAGTACCCAGGCGGTCCGGCTGAAGAAGGGCAAGGGCTTCGCGTTCCTGCACATCCCGCGGCTGGGCCGGAAGTGGTCGGTGCCCGTCATCCAGGGAGTCTCCTTGCCCGACCTGTCCAAGGGAGTCGGGCACTACCCGAGGACGGCGCTGCCGGGGGAGGTCGGCAACTTCGCGGTCGCGGGTCACCGGGCCACCAACGGTGAGCCCTTCGCGTACCTCGACAGGGTGCGCAAGGGGGACCTGGTCGTCGCCGAGACCCAGGAGAGCTGGTTCTCCTATGTCGTCGACCGCACGAAGATCGTGTCGCCGACGTCGGTCTGGGTCCTCGACCCCGTGCCGGGCCACCCGCGTGAGACGCCGTCCGCGCCGCTGCTCACACTGACCACGTGCAACCCGCGCTGGGCGTCGTACGAGCGGCTGATCGTCTTCGGTCACCTGACCGAGACCCGGTCCCGGGCCGACGGACCGCCCGCCGCGCTCGTCCGGACGGGAGGCAGGGCCTGATGTACGCCTGGATCTGGCGGCACCTGCCCGGACATCGGCCGGTGCGCACCGTCGTCGCGCTGGTGCTCGTCGCGGTGGTCGTGCTGGTGCTCTTCACCACCGTGTTCCCGTGGGCCGAGAACGCGTTGCCCTTCCTCCAGGTGACGGTGGACCAGTGACCGCCGGCACCGACGAGGCGGCGGGCGCCGTCCGGCCCCGCCGCATCCTCGTCGTCGACAACTACGACAGCTTCGTCTTCAACCTGGTGCAGTACCTCGGCCAGCTGGGGGCGGACTGCACCGTGCTGCGCAACGACGAGCTGGCGCCCGGTGACGCCCGCGCGTACGACGGCGTGCTGCTCAGCCCCGGCCCCGGCACGCCGGAGAAGGCCGGCGTCTGCGTCGACCTGGTCCGCGAGGTCGAGGGCGAGGTGCCGGTGCTCGGCGTCTGCCTGGGGCACCAGGCGATCGCGGTCGCGCACGGCGCGGTGGTCGAGCGCGCTCCGGAGCTGCTGCACGGCAAGACCAGCGAGGTCCTGCACGACGAGGCGGGCGTGCTCGCCGGGCTGCCGTCGCCGTTCACCGCGACCCGCTACCACTCTCTCGCGGTCCGCGAAGACACGCTGCCGGCCGAGCTCGAGGTCACCGGGCGGACGGCGAGCGGCGTCGTGATGGCGCTGCGGCATCGCGAGCTGGCGGTCGAGGGTGTGCAGTTCCACCCCGAGTCGGTGCTCACCGAGGGTGGCCACCGGCTGCTCGCCAGCTGGCTGGCCGTGTGCGGCGACCCGGGCGCGCTGGGCCGCAGCGTCGGCCTCGCCCCCGTCGTCACCCGCGCCTGACCCGGCTGGGCTCAGGTCAACGGCGCCAGGACGGCGTGCGTGGCCGCGGCCCAGACGGCCGTTCGCGAGATATCGGAGAGCGAGTGTGGCTCGGGGAGCCTCGATCGCTCTCCGATCGTGGCGGACCGGCCCGGGACGGTGGGTCAGCCGCCAGGCGGTGGGGTGCTCGCCGTGTCGGTGGGCAGCGGCGTCGCGGTGTCGGACGGTGTCTCGGTGGGCGTCGCCGGCGCGGTGGCGACGACGAGGGTGACCGTTGTCCCTAGCCGGACGGTCTCGCCGGCCGACGGGTCGGTGCGCAGCACGGTGCCGGGCTCGGCGTCGGCCGACTCCTCCTCCTGCGTGCGGTCGGGAACGGTGAAGCCCTCCTGCTCGAGCCGCCTTCGTGCGTTGGCCTCGCTGTCGCCGGAGACGTCGGGCACCTTGTTGTTGCCGCTGGCGTAGGTGATGTCGACCCGGCTGCCGGCGGGCACCGTCTCGCCCTCGTTCGGGCTCACCTTGATCACGGTGTTGCGGTCCTGGTCTGACGGCTTCGGAGTCGTGTCACCCAGCTCGAGGCCGGCGTCGTGGAGCGCCTGGCGCGCCTGGTCGAGCGAGAGGTCGACCAGGGTCGGCACCGCGGTCTCCTCCACCCCGGTGGAGACGACGACGTTCACCGCGGAGCCCTCGTCGATCCGGTTGCCGCTCTCGGGGCTCTGGTCGATGACGTCGCCCTCAGCGACGTTCTTGTCGGGCTTCTCAGTCTGGTCGCCGAGCGTGAGCCCCTCCGCCTCGAGGGCGGACCGGGCGTCCGCGACGCTGATCCCACGCACGTCCGGAACGGTGACCTGCTGGGCGTTGCCGCCGATCAGGGAGCGCGCGATGAGTGCGGCGATGACGAAGACGGCGACGACGGCGATCCCGAGGAGCGCGTAGCCGAACGCCCGCCCGCCCCGGCCGTCCCGCTCGGGCTCCGCGGTCCGCCGTCGACCGTCGACCGCCGGCATCGTCGTGGTCCCCGGCAGCACGGTGGTACGGGACATGGCCTGGGTCTGCTGCGCCACCGGCGGCGGAACCATGGCCGCGACCGGCCGGCCGGCCAGCGCCGAGGCGATGTCGCGCCGCATGTCGTCGGCCGTCTGGTAGCGGTCGTCCCGGTCCTTGGCCAGCGCCTTGAGCACGATCGCGTCGGCGCTGGGCGGCACGTCGGGGTCCAGCTGTGACGGCGGCACGGGTGCCTCGCGGACGTGCTGGTACGCCACCGACACGGGCGAGTCGCCGACGAACGGCGGCCGCCCCGTGAGCAGCTCGAAGAGCAGGCAGCCGGTGGAGTAGAGGTCGCTGCGCGCATCGACCTGCTCACCCCGCGCCTGCTCCGGCGAGAGGTACTGCGCGGTGCCGATCACGGCCGAGGTCTGCGTCATCGTGGCGCCGATGTCGTCCATGGCGCGGGCGATGCCGAAGTCCATCACCTTGACGTCGCCGGCCTTGGTGAGCATCACGTTCGCCGGCTTGATGTCACGGTGCACGATGCCCTGCTGGTGGCTGTACGCCAGCGCTGCCAGTACGCCGTCGACGATCTCGAACGCGCGCTCCGGCACCAGCTTGTTGCCGGACCCGAGCAGGTCGCGCAGCGTCGAGCCCTCGACGTACTCCATGACGATGTACGGCACCGGGTTGCCGGCGAACTCGTCCTCGCCGGTGTCGTAGACCGACACGACCGACGGGTGGTTGAGCGACGCCGCGGAGTGCGCCTCGCGGCGGAAGCGGGCCTGGAAGGACGGGTCGCGGGCGAAGTCCGGCCGCAGCATCTTGACGGCGACCGAGCGGCCGAGCCGGGTGTCGCGCCCCAGGTGGACCTCGGCCATGCCCCCGCGACCGAGCAGTTCGCCGACCTCGTAGCGACCACCCAGCTGCTCCGGCACTCCGGCGACCACGGCTAGTGCTCCTTCTTCTTCTTGCCCGCGCCCCGGCCGGGCTTGTCGGGCTTGTCCGGCTTGGGTGCCGGCGCAGCGACGACCTCGATCGTGACCCGGCTGCCGGCGGCGAGCGTGCCCGTCGGGCTCACGTCCTTCACGGTACCGACCTCCCCGCCCCGCTCCGACGAGGTGACCGCGACGGTGAGCCCGAGTCCCTCGAGGTCGGTGCGTACCTCGGCTTCCGGCCGCTTCAGGTAGTCGGCCGCCACCACCTCGACGGTGGCAGGTGCGGTGCTGTCCTGTGCCGACGACGAGGCAACGGGGGTCCTGGTCGAGACGTCGCCTGAGTTGTCACCCGAGCAGGCCCGCACGACGAGCAGCAGCACGAGCGCGCCGGCGACCAGGGCGACGGCGTACGGCACCCAGTGCGCCAGCGACGACGGGTCGGGCAGGCGGAAGCCCGGGTCGGTGTCGGTGTTCGCACGGGGGGCGACGACGGTCGTCTGCTCGGCGTCGTACGGCGGATCGGTCGAGGGACCCTCGTCCTCGTAGGCCGCGCCGACGAGCGGCATCGTCCGGGTCGGCGCGGGTGGAGCCGGCCGGCTGGGCGCCGAGGCCACGACCGCCCGCAGCGCCAGCGCGTCGGCGCCCAGCTCACCGGCACTGGCCGGTCGCGCGGCCGGGTCCTTGGCGAGCATCCGCATCACCAGCTCGCGCACCGGGTCGGGCAGGTCCGCGGGCAGGGCCGGCGGCTCCTGGCTCACCTGGGCCAGCGCGACGCTCACCGGGGTGTCGCCGTCGAACGGACGCCGGCCGGTCAGGCACTCGTAGGCCACGATGCCGAGCGAGTAGACGTCGCTCGCCGGAGTGACCGGTCGCCCGGACGCCTGCTCCGGCGAGATGTAGTACGCCGTCCCCATGATGGCGCCGGTCCGCGTCAGCGGCACGGCGTTGGTGGCGCGCGCGATGCCGAAGTCGGTGACCTTCACGGCACCGTCCGGGGTCACGAGGATGTTGCCCGGCTTGACGTCGCGGTGGATCACGCCGGCGTCGTGCGCGGCCTGCAGCCCGAGCGCGGCCTGGCCGACGACGTCCAGCGTCCGCTCCGGCGAGAGCGTCCCCTCGCGCGACACGATCGTCGACAGCGGCTCGCCGGGGACGTGCTCCATGACGAGGTACGGCGACCCGCCTTCCTCGTCAGTGCCCTCGCCGAAGTCGTAGACCATCGCGATACCGGGGTGCGACAGCCCCGCGGTGTGCCGCGCCTCGTTGCGGAAGCGGGCGAGGAACGTCGAGTCGTCGGCGTACTCGCGGCGCAGCAGCTTCACGGCCACGGTCCGCCCGAGCACGGTGTCCTCGGCCTGCCACACCTCGCCCATCCCGCCACCGGCGATCCGCTCCGTCAGCCGGTAGCGCCCGCCGAGCACCTGATCGGTGCCAGGTGCCGTCACTTCTTCAGCACCGCCCGCATCACAGCCTGGGCGATGGGTGCCGCCAGCCCGTTGCCGCTGATCTCCGGCTGGTCGGCGCCGTCCTCGACGATGACCGCGACAGCGACCTTCGGCTCGGTGTCGGCCGGCGCGAAGGACACGAACCACGCGTGCGGGGTGCGCCCGCCGCCCTGCTGGGCGGTGCCGGTCTTGCCGGCCACCGGAACGCCGGGGATCTGGCCGTTGGTGCCCGTGCCTTCCTCGACGACCTTCGTCATCATCGTGGTGAGCGAGGACGCGGTCTGCGGGCTGATCGCCTCGCCGAGGGAGCGCGGCTTGTGGGTGTCCAGCACCTCGAGCTTCGGCCCGCGCACCTGCTGCACGAGGTACGGCTCCATGACGACGCCACGGTTGGCGATCGCGGCAGCGACCATCGCCATCTGCAGCGGCGTGGCCCGGACGTCGAACTGGCCGATGGCCGACTGCGCGGTCTGCGGCGGGTTGAGGTTCTCCGGGAAGTGGCTCGCGACGCTGCGCATCGGCACCTCGTACGCGCTGCCGAAGCCGAACTTCGTGGCCTGCTCGCGCAGGGCGGCGTCGCCGAGGTCGAGCCCGACCGCGCCGAACGCCACGTTGCAGGAGTTCTCCAGAGCGACGGTCAACGTCGCCTCGCCGCTGGTGCACGGCCCGCCGTTCTCGTTCGGCAGCGTGGCGGTCGTCTGCGGCAGCTTGAGCACCGCGGAGTTGTCGACCGTGCTGTCCGGCGTGTACCGCCCGCTCTCGAGAGCAGCGGCCGCGGTCACCAGCTTGAACGTCGACCCGGGCGGATAGGTCTCGCGCAGGGTGCGGTTGAGCATCGGCCGCGACTTCTGGGACGACAGCCGGTTGTAGGCCGCGCGCACGCTCGCCGTGTCGTGCCCGGAGATGAGGTTCGGGTCGTACGACGGCGTGCTGACCATCGCGAGGATCGCGCCCGTCGTCGGGTCCAGCGCGACGACGGCGCCGCGGGCGCCGAGCTTCTGCAGCCCGTCGTACGCCGCCTTCTGCGCGTCCGGGTCGAGGGTGAGCGCGACGCTGCCGCCCTTCGGCGGTGTCTGGGTGAGCAGGTCGATGATCCGGCGGACGAACAGCGAGCTGTCGGTGCCGGCGAGGACCGAGTTGGACTGCTGCTCGATCCCGGTGGCGCCGTAGACGAGGGAGTAGAAGCCGGTGGCCGGCGCGTAGAGCTTGGGCTCGGTGTACTTCCGGAGGTACTTCAGGCGGTCGTCGGTCTCGATGCTGCGGGCGACCTGCTTGCCGCCGACCACGATCGGCCCGCGCTGCCGCGAGTACTCCTCGGCGATCAGCCGGGGGTTGTGGCTGTTCTCGTGCAGCGAGCTCGCCTTGACCACCTGCAGGTAGTTGGCGTTGAGCAGCAGCAGCCCGAACAGCAGCATCACCGCGACCGAGAGCCGACGCAGAGGTGTGTTCATAGTCGAACCACCTGGGTCTTGGCGTCGGTGAGGGACGGTGCGGGCGGCGGGGCCGGCCGGCGCGCGGCGTCGCTGATCCGCAGCAACAGTGCGACCAGCGCCCAGTTGGCGACGAGGGACGAGCCGCCGTAGGAGAGGAACGGCATCGTGAGACCCGTCAGCGGGATCAGCCGCGTGACGCCGCCGACGACGACGAAGACCTGCAGCGCGACGCTGAACGCGAGGCCGGCCGCGAGCAGCTTGCCGAAGGAGTCCCGCACCGCGATCGCGGTGCGCAGGCCGCGCTGCACGAGGACCGCGTAGAGCACGAGGATCGCCATGATGCCGGTCAGGCCGAGCTCCTCGCCGAACGCGGCGACGATGAAGTCGGTGTTCGCGTACGGCACGATCTCGGGCCGGCCCTGGCCGAGGCCCTTGCCGAGCAGGCCGCCGGATCCCATGCCGAACAGGCCCTGCACCAGCTGGTAGCTGTCGTTGTCGATGTTGCCGGGCGCGAAGGCGTGCAGCCAGATGTCGACCCGCTCCTGCACGTGCCCGAAGAGCGACCACGCCGCGAACGAGCCGAACAGGAACAGCAGGACACCGATGAGCAGCCAGGACAACCGCTCGGTGGCGACGTAGAGCAGGGCGACGAAGACGCCGAAGAACAGCAGCGACGTGCCGAGGTCGCGCTCGAAGATGAGCACCGCGAGGCTGGCGGCCCAAGCCACGATCACCGGCCCGAGGTCACGGGCTCGCGGCAGGTCGATGCCGGCGACCCGCCGGCTGGCGAGCGCGAGCACGTCGCGCTTCACGACCAGGTAGCCGGCGAAGAAGACGAGCAGCACCAGCTTGGCGAGCTCGCCGGGCTGGAACGAGAAGCCGGCGAGCCGGATCCAGATCCGCGCGCCGTTGATGGTGGTGCCGATGAGCGGCAGCAGTGGGAGCAGCAGCAGGATCAGACCGATGAGCATCGCGGTGTAGGTGAACCGCTGCAGGATGCGGTGGTCGCGCACGAGCAGCAGCACGACGACGAACAGGATGATGCCGACCGCGGTCCAGGTGAGCTGCGCGGGCGCCGCGGCCGACGGGGCGTCCCGGCCGAACT
The DNA here is from genome assembly GCA_963746175.1 of uncultured Actinomycetota bacterium. GTDB lineage: Bacteria > Actinomycetota > Actinomycetes > JACCUZ01 > JACCUZ01 > CAVVAH01. The sequence goes on from CAVVAH010000004.1 coordinate 1,066,006, forward strand.
GCTCGGCACGGTCGGCGTAGGCCAGGTCGAGCCGGTGGATCATCGCCAGCCCGAGGCCGTTGATGGTGGTGACGACGGGGAGCAGGACCGGGTCGGCGTCGCGTGCGAAGCGGCGCAGCACCACGTGCGCGCCGACGAAGAGCAGCCCGAGGCCGCCGCCATAGCCCAGCATGCCGGCGGGCAGCGCTCCGTCGTGGGCGAGCCCGACCGAGGCGTACGCCGCCATCGAGATCGCGAGCGAGAACGCGAGCAGGACGAGCTCGGTGGTGCGCGGGTTGCGCACCCGCGGTCCGGTGCGGGCGGCGCTCACGGCTGCGTCCCGCAGTCGTTGGCGTCGATGACCGTCCCGTCGCTGATCGTGGTGCTCGTCGCCGGTGTCGGAGTCGGCGACGGGGACGCCGCAGCGGAGGCGGTGCCGGACGGCGCCGGGGTCGTGCCGGCACTGCTGCTCGGCGACGGGCTGGGCGAGGGACTGGCTGACGGGCTGGGTGACGGGGTGGCGGTGGCCAGCGCCCGGCACGCGTCGGCCTGCTCCTTGAGCTGGGCCACCAACCGCTCGGCGTCGGGCAGGCCGTCGGTGGCGATGTCGGCGCGGACCTGCTCCTGCTGGTACGTGGGGAGGTCGCGCAGCGCGATCTCCTCGTCGCGGTAGAGGGTCGAGGTGCGGACCGGCCCGACGTCCTGGGTGAGCCCGCGGAAGATCGCGACGTTGCTGCCCTGCGCTCCGACGTAGTACTGGGTCCGCGACCAGCGGTACGCGCCGTACGCCCCACCCGCGATCAGCAGCACGACCAGGAGCACGAGGGCGAACCGGCGTACGTGGTGCGGCCCGTCGAGGTCGTCGTATTCGGCGTCGTCGCCGGACTCCTCGGGAGTGGGTCGCAGCGCAGCAGCCTTGGCCGCCGGGGTGTCGCGACGCTCGTGCTTCACCGCGCCCTCGGCGGCCGCGCCGACCGTGACGGGCACCGCGGACGGCGGTTTGGTCTCGACCTCGACGACGTCGGCGACGATGGCGGTGATGTTGTCCGGGCCACCGCCCTTGAGGGCGAGCTCGACGAGCCGCTCGACGGCGACGTCGGTGCTCGCTTCCTCGGCGAGGGTGTCGCGGAGGGTCTCCTCGCTGACCACCCCGGACAGGCCGTCGCTGCAGAGCAGGTAGCGGTCGCCCGGCCGGGTCTCGCGCACCGACAGGTCGAGCTCGATGTCCTCGCGACCGTCCAGGGCGTTGGTGATGACGTTGCGCTGCGGGTGGTGGTCGGCCTCCTCGGCCGTGATGCGGCCCTCGTCCAGCAGGCTCTGGACGAACGTGTGGTCCTTGGTGATCTGCTGCAGCTTGCCGTCGCGCAGCAGGTAGCCGCGCGAGTCGCCGACGTGCACCAGGCCGAACCGGCCGCCGGCCCGCAGCAACGCGGTCACCGTCGTGCCCATGCCCGCCAGCTCGGGGTCCCCACTCACCATGTCGCGCAGGTGGGAGTTGGCGGTGTGCACGGCCGTGGAGAGGGTCTCGAGCAGGTCGCCACCCGGCGAGTCCTCGTCGAGGCCGGCGAGCACGCCGACCGCGACGGCGGACGCGACCTCGCCGGCCGCGTGGCCGCCGACGCCGTCGGCGATGACGAGCAGCCGCGGACCGGCGTACCCGGAGTCCTCGTTGATCTCCCGGAGGAGGCCGACGTCGGAACGTGCGGAGTAGCGCAGAGCGAGCGCCATCGGCGTCGACCCGCTACTTCCGGAGCTCGACGACGGTCTTGCCGATGCGGATCGGCACCCCGATCTTCACCAGCGTGGCGCTGGTGACCTTGGTGCGGTCGATGTACGTGCCGTTGGTCGAACCCATGTCCTCGACCAGCCACTGGCCCTCGCGCGGGAAGAACCGGGCGTGCCGGCTCGAGACGTAGTCGTCGTCGAGGACGATCGTCGAGTCCTGCGACCGGCCGAGCGTGACCGGGGAGTCGCCCAGCCGGACGGTGGTGCCGGACAGGGCGCCCTGCGTCACGACCAGCGTGCTCGGCACGCCACGCCTGCCCTTGGCCGGCTTCGGCGCGCGCTCGGCGCGGGCCGGGGCCGGCGGCGGCGTCGCCGGGCGCCGGCTCGTGGACCGCTGCGCCACCCGGCGGCCGAACAGGTCCGACCGCATCACCGACACGGCGGTGAGGACGAACAACCAGAGCACGGCGAGGAAGCCGAGCTTGATGATCGTGAGCGTGAGCTCGCTCATCTCGCTCACCGCGCGGTCACCTCGCACCCTGGTGGAAGGTGAGCGTGGTGCTGCCGAGCCGCACCTCGGCGCCGTCGCGCAGCCGCTCCTGGTCGACCCGGCGCCCGTCGATCACGACGCCGTTGGTCGACCCGAGGTCGACGATGGTCACGTCGCCGCCCGAGCGCCGCAGCTCGGCGTGGTTGCGGGAGATCCCGGGGTCGTCGATGCGCAAGTCGGTCTCGGACCCCCGGCCGATCCGGGTCACCGGGCGGCTCAGGGCGTAGGTCGTGCTGCCCACCTCGACCCAGGGGAGCGCCGTGCCGCTGCCGGCGGCCGGGACCGAGGTGGCCGACTCGTTGGCGGTGGCCCCGGCGACGGCCGCGCTGCGCACCTGGAAGCGGCCGGTCGGCAGCTCGTCGTCGCGCTCGAAGTCGACCGTGACGGGTCCGATGAAGGCGTAGCCCTGCTCGTCGGCGTGCTCGCGGACCATCGCGGCGAGCTCGGAGCCCAGGGCCTCGGCGTAGACGCTGAGCCGCTCGTGGTCGCTCTCGCCGAGCGCCACCGTGAAGGCGTTGGGGACCATGGTCCGGCCGCGGGCGACGATGGCCGCGCGGTCGTCGCACTCGCGCTGGAGCGCGCTGGCGATCTCCACCGGCTGCACCTCGGCCTTGAAGGCCCGCGCGAACGGCCGGTTGACCATCTCCTCGATGCGTCGCTCGAAGCGTTGCAGGACGCCCATCGGATCAGGTCACCTCCTCGGGGCGGGCCTGCCGGCGCGCGCGGGGCGATCCGGGGCGGGGGTCGGGAGCGGGCTGGTCTGGGACGGTCGGTCTGGTCGTGGCAGTCGGCTGGGCCCGGCCACGTGATCGTAGCCGGGCCCGTTGTCGCCCCCTCTTCCCCAGGGCGGCCACCGCTAGTCCCACCCGCACCCGCGCACGAGGGATCATGACCGCGGCCGAGCGTGAACGGGGTCCGGCCAGGCGGGCCTCCCCTGTTATCCTTCCGGGGCTCGCGCGAGTGGCGGAATAGGCAGACGCGCACGGTTCAGGTCCGTGTGTCCGAAAGGACGTGGGGGTTCAACTCCCCCCTCGCGCACCCCCGGCGACCAGGCGCTGGACCCCCTCGGTCCGGCGCCTGTCGCGTTCCCTGACGCGAGCGGACCGGCTCCGCGCGGCGTGTTGCCCGGTGCCACCGGTCCACGTCCCGCTCCCGTGCCGGCTCAGGGGTGCTGCGGCCCGGCCGAAACAGACTCCGTCACTCGGCGCCGGGCGGAGCCGTCTGGACGGCGTCCGCCGCCAGTCCCTCGACCAGGGCGGTCACCAGGGCCGGGACGTCACCGCGCTCGACCCGCATGGTCGCGACGCAGGAGCCGTCCCGCCACACGCTGAGGACGACGACGCCCGCCTCGTCGTGCCAGGTGACCCGCATCCACCGGTGCTCGCCCCGCGCGTCGTGGACGACCGCCCCGCCGGTGGGCAGCGCGAGGACGCGTCCCTGCCCGGCTCGTGCGGCGGCCACGAGGTCATCATGCGACGGCGAGCCGCCGCGCGGAAGGCCCCGGACGGGGCCGAAATCGCTGGATCGGATGTCTGCTGTGGCGATGTCCACGCTTGGGAAGGCATCCGATCTCGCGGAAACGCGCTCGACCCGCCCAGCCGGGGCAAGGCGGCCGCCGTCCTGGCGCCCAGGGCTCAGCCACCGCTCCCGGACGTGCAACGGCGCCGGTCGCGGGCCCCTCCTCCCGCGACCGACGCCGTCGATCGTGTGCCGTGCCGCGCCGGCGCTCAGGCCGGCGGCAGCGGCGTCAGAACAGCCGGCCCCAGGTCTTCGGGCCGACGTTCCCGCGGCCGGTCCAGCCCTGGGCGCGCTGGAAGCGGGCCACCGCGCGCCGGGTGTACGTGCCGTAGTACCCGGTCTGGCGCAGGCTCAGTCGACCCTGCACCCGCTTCACCGTCGCGCCGGTGCTGCCGTAGCGCAGGGTGTGCGAGAAGGTCGCTGTCCGGCTCACGGACGTCGTCCGGGTGCTGGTGGTGACGCGCAGCGGGCGGCGGAACACCTCGGCGACCCAGACCCGGCCGTCGACGGTCACCGCGCCGATGCCGACCTCGGTGTAGTCCCGGTCGAGGATGTTCGCCTTGTGCGCGGGGCTGTTCATGAACGCCACGTGCACCGTCAGGGCGTCCGGGCCGTAGCCGACGTTCTCGCCGACCCAGCGCCAGTTCTTGACGTCCGAGGTGAGGTCCGGGTTGTGGTACAGCGTGCTGCGGCCGGCCATCCGCCGGGCCTGCGCGCGGGCCACGTCCACCAGCGCGGCGCGCGGGGTCAGCCGGGGGATGCCGCGGCTGGCCCGCTCCTGGTTGAGCTTGGTCGTGAAGCCGTCCTCGACCGAGGTCGCCCCGGCAGGGGCGGCGGTCGCCGCACCGGTGACCAGCGCCGTGAGGACCACGGCGAGCGCGGTGAGCAGGGCGGCGACGGTCCGGCCAGGACGTGCCGAGCCCACCTGCGCGCCCTGGGGCGCGGTCTCGAGCGGGGTGATGAGGGCCACGTGGTGTCGTCTCCGAGGTGGGGAGTGGTGCCCTGACTACGTCGGCGCCCTTCGGCCAGGTCATGACTCCGCCGATCGGGTGACGCTCCGTGCGGCACACTTGACACGTGCCTGAACTTCCCGAGGTGGAGGCATTGGCCGCCTTCCTCACCGAGCGTGCGGTCGGGCGTGTCGTGGCGCGGGTGGACCTCGCCGCCCTGAGCGTCCTGAAGACGTACGACCCCCCGGTGACCTCGCTCCAGGGGCTCGAGATCAGCGGCGTGGCCCGGCACGGCAAGTTCCTCGACCTGGACGTCAGCGGGCTGCACCTGATCACCCACCTGTCCCGGGCCGGCTGGCTGCGCTGGTCGGAGGCCCTGTCCCCGGTCCCGCCCCGGATGGGCAAGGGGCCGCTCGCCGCCCGGGTGCACCTCGACGACGGCTCCGGCTTCGACCTCACCGAGGCGGGCACCCAGAAGCGGCTGGCCCTCTACGTCGTCCACTCGCCGTACGACGTCCCGGGGATCGCCCGGCTCGGGCCGGACCCGCTCGCCCCCGGCTTCACCCGCGAGGACCTGGCGGCGATCCTGGCCGGCTCCCGCCAGCAGGTGAAAGGCCTGCTGCGGGACCAGTCGGTGCTCGCCGGGGTGGGCAACGCCTACTCCGACGAGGTGCTGCACGCGGCCCGCCTCTCGCCGTACCGGCTGGGGTCCTCCCTGTCCGAAGCCGAGGTCGACGAGCTCTGGACGGCGCTGCAGACCGTGCTCCGGGAGGCCGTGAGCCGGGCGCAGGGGCTCAAGGCGGCCCAGCTCAAGCAGGAGAAGAAGGTCGCGATGCGGGTGCACGGCCGCACCGGGCAGCCGTGCCCGGTGTGCGGCGACACCGTCCGCGACGTCTCGTTCGCCAGCTCCTCCCTGCAGTACTGCCCCACCTGCCAGACCGGCGGGAAGCCGCTCGCCGATCGGCGGCTGTCACGCCTGCTCAAGTGAGCGGGCTGGCGGCAGCCGGGCGAGGTCCCTGCCGGCCGGCCCCCGGCACCCGATGATCTTTCCCGTGGGAGTGAACCTGGCCGCGTTCTGCGACGTCTAGACTGGTGAGTCCGGGTGTTGGCGTGCCCGGACCCGTCGCTGTGCCCGCCCGGGCACCTCCGCGCCGCCTCCACGCCGCCCGCCCGCCCGATGAGCTCCCGCCACCGGCCCGCACAGGACAGGATCACGTGACCTCGACCGCCACCCCGCCTGACGTCTCGGCGAAGGTGCGGACGCGGGCGAACGGCCGAGGCCGACGGGCCAGGCCGCCGGCCCGGCGGACCTGGGCCCGCCCCCTGGCTGTCCTCCTGCTGCTCGGCCTGGTCCTGTTCGGCGTCTGGGTCTGGTGGCTGGCGACCGGTCTGCTGGACGCCGCGCGCACCGTCCAGGACCGTGCGGCCGTGGCCCAGGCGGAGCTCGAGCAGTTCCGCGACACTCTCAAGGCCGGCAACGAGGACGAGGCACGCGCCCACCTCCAGGCGGGGAAGGCGGCGCTTGCCGAGGCCAGGGAGGCCGCCGGGGCGAGCCAGGTGCGGACCGCCGAGCACCTGCCGTACGTCGGGAGCACGGTCCACGACCTCGACCACCTGCTCGCCGCCGCCGGGATCATGACCCGGTCCGGGTCCAGCGCCCTCACGGTGTACGAGAACTTCTCCGGCGACGACTCCAAGCTCTTCAAGAACGGCCGCTTCAGCATCCCGGCGATCCGCGAGGCGCAGGGCTCGGTCGAGAAGATCAAGGCCTCGATGGACGACGCCCAGGACGAGCTCGAGCAGGTGACCGGCCACGGTCCCAAGGGCGGAGACGCACTGGCGAAGAAGAAGTCGGCCCTGAAGCAGATCACCTCGCTGCGGCAGGAGGTCGTCTCCCTCGGCCCGCTGCTCGACGCCATGCCGGACGCCGTCGGCGCCAACGGCAAGAAGATGTACCTCGTCGCGATCATGAACCCCGCCGAGATGCGCGCCTCCGGCGGAGCGCCGCTCTCGGTCGCGTTCGTGCGGTTCCACGACGGCAAGATGTCGGTCCCGGAGCAGGGCCAGACGTCGGTCCTCACGACGTTGAACAGCGAGTTCTACTGGGACCGGCTGACCGGCAAGGACGACCCGTTCGCGCTGCCGGCCGGTGCCGCCGAGCGGTTCGTCAACACCACGTTCAACCCGGACTTCGCCACCTCGGGGGAGCAGATGGTGCGGGCCACCCCGGCCAACTTCGGTCGCAAGACCGACGGCGTCATCGCCCTCGACATCAACGCCGTCGGGCACCTGCTCGACCTCACCGGGCCGATCAAGACCGACTTCTACGGCACCCTCACCGGCAAGAACATCGCCCAGAAGCTGGTCGTGCAGGGGTACAAGTTCGGCAGCGACGACGCGTCGGTCGACATCCGGCACGACGTCAACAACCAGCTGATGAGCGTGATGCTCAACCGGCTCACCGAGGGCGGGGGCCTGATCGACAAGGCCCGGGCTCTCGGCCTCGCCATCCCCGGCCGCCACCTGCAGATGTACTTCCGGGACCCCAAGCTGCAGCAGGTCGTCGTCGAGAAGGGTCTCGGCGGCACCATCCCGGTGCGGAAGACCGGCAACCTGTCGGCCGTCTACACCCAGAACGGCAACGGCAACAAGATGGACGTGTTCCAGGAGCGGACCGTCTCGGAGGTCGTCACGCTTCGCAACGACGGCTCCGCGGTGGTGCGCCGGACCGTCCACCTGGAGAACCCGACCCCGTCCTACGACGCGCCCTACCCGGACGTGCACCGCGGGTACGACACGCGCTGGGCGACCAACCTCATCATCAACCTCATGCCCAAGGGCGCGAAGATCACCAAGCAGCCGGTGGTCGAGATGCCCCTGACCGTCGGCTCCGGGCGCGACCAGGACGGCCACACCTACGCCAAGGCCGCCGTCACCCTGCCGCCGGACGGCACGGCTGAGGTCAGCTGGACCTACGTGGTCGAGCACGCCGCGGTGCGCAAGGGCGACCGGATGTACTTCCGCGACTACGTCGTCCCGCAGGCGATGCTCAGGACCCCGACGCTGGACCTCACGGTCGTGGCGCCGGACGGGTGGCAGGCGCAGCCGGGTCGTGGCTGGACGGCCGCCGACCACGGCCTTGCGACCAGCGTGCCGATGGACCGCCTCCAGGTCCTCAAGGTGCTGCTCACCAAGAAGTAGTGCCCAGCCGCCGGGCGGACCTGCGTCCCCTCGGTGCCGCCCGCCCGGTCAGGTCAGCTCAGGTCAGGTCAGGTCCGGCGCAGCGGCTCGCTCGTGCGCTGCTGACTCGCCAGCAGGATCGCGCCACCGAGTGCCAGGGTGAACCCGGCGACGGACACGGGAAGCCAGTGCGGCCTCGAGGAGTCGGAGAGAAGCAGCACACCGACCAGGGCGCCGGTCAACGTCTCCACGCCGACCATGATGGCGGTGGCGTTGGTCACCACCACGCGCTGCAGCGCATGGGCGTAGGTGGCCAGGCCGTGCGCTCCCGCGGCGACGACGACCCAGGCGGCGGGGTCCGACAGGAGGTCGCCTGCGCCGGACAGGTCCATCGCGCGCGCACCCAGCCCCACCAGGGCGAAGTCGATGCCTGCGACGACGGCCAGCGCGCCGCCGGTCCGCGATCGGGCACGGCGGACGAGGACGAGCGCGGCGAGCACGGCTGCGGCGAGCGCGGCCACCATCGCGGACCGGACCTCGGTGGCGACCTGCACGGCGGGCCCGGATTGCGCGGAACCGACGACCAGCAGCAGCCCGATCGCCACGGCGCACAGCCCCAGCACGTCCTGCCGGCGCGGGACGAGGCCCAGGACAGGCCATGCGAGCAGGGCCGTCACTGCCAGGCTGGAAGCCCGAGCCACGGCGACCACGAAGATCGGGAGCTCTCGGAGCGCCAGCATCGAGAACAGGAAACCCAGCGCCACCAGCAGCAGGGCCAGCCGGTACCACCCGGACGTGGTCAGCTGCCGCAGCAACCCGAGCTGAGACGTCTCGGCGGCGACGCGCCCCACGGCCTTGGCCTGGAGGACGGCCGCGAGGCCGGAGCACAGGGCTGCACACAACGCGGCAGCCACGGCGAGGATCACGTGCCCACGCTTCCAGGTGCCGACGCCGCCCGTCCGTCGGGTCCCGGCGAGTCGGTAAGTTCTCCGCCGTGACGTCGCCGAGGAACACGCCGCAGGTGCGGGGACGGCGAGGACCCGCCGACCCGTCCGACGCGACGGAGCCGCAGGCCGTCGTCGGAGCCCGCCCCGTGCGCCGGGGGAACCGTGACCCACTTCTCGCTCGGGTCGCGACGGCCTACCTCCTCACGGCGGCAGTCCTGCTGATCGTCGTGGTCGTCGCGACCGGCCCGGGTGACGCCCTGCCGGGAAGTGAAGGGATCGGCTGGATCCAGGGCTGGGCCCGTTGGGACTCCGGCTGGTACGCCGCCATCGCCGAGCACGGGTACACCTACTCGACGGACACCCAGTCCTCCGTCGCGTTCTTCCCCACCTATCCGTTGCTGCTCGTGGTCGGCGACACCGTGCTCCCGGTCTACGTGGCCGGCTACCTGATCACCCTGTTGTCCGGGCTGGCCGGCTGCCTGCTGTTCGCGCGCTGGTGCCTCGACCGGATGCCTCGGGTGCCCGCGGTCTTCGCCGTCGCACTGCTGATGCTCTACCCCTACTCGTACTACCTGTACGGCGCCGTCTACGCGGATGCGCTCTTCCTGGCCAGTGCCCTCGCGGCGTTCATGCTGCTGGAACGAGGCCACCCCCTGCTGGCTGGTCTGGTGGGGATGGCGGCCACGGCCGGGCGCCCAGTCGGGGTCGCCGTGCTGGCGGGCCTCGCGGTCCGCACCGTCGAGCTCGCCGCGCAACGAGCCGCTGCCGGCGAGCACTCGTCGGGACGTGACCCGGGCAGTCGTACGACAACCCTCCGGGCGCGCGCACGTGTCACCGCGCGGCAGCTGACCGGGTGGGACGCGTCGGTCCTGCTCGCCGGTGCAGGGCTGGCCGGTTGGTGCGTCTACCAGTGGCTGCGGTTCGGCAACCCGCTCGCGTTCGTGGCGGCGCAGTCGGCGTGGGACCAGGGCTCGGGGCTGGACGTCTGGATCAAGGCCGCATTCTTCCGCGACCTCACCACCATGAGCCCGCAGGCCGTCCTGAAGCTGGCAGTCCCCGGAGTCGCGCTGCTCGTCGCCATCGCCCTCCTGCCACGCGTGAAACGCCGGTTCGGCTGGGGATACCTGACCTACGCCGCTGTCGTGCTGGGGCTCCCGCTGCTGGGAACGAAGGACTTCCTGGGCGTCGGCCGGTACCTGTTCGCCGCGTTTCCTGTCGTCGCGGTCGCCGGCGAGCTCCTGGCCGGGCTGCGGCCGGGTTGGTTGCGACCAGCACTGCTGCTCGCGTCGGCTGCCGGCCTGGTGGCCGGAGCGGCGGCGTTCGGCGCCGGGCTGCTGATTGCATGACACACAGCCTCGACGAGGCCGCGTCGTTCCAGCGGCTGAGTGTCGTGATCCCCATGTGGAACGAGGAGTCGTACGTCGAGCGCGCGGTCCGCGCGGCGACCGAGGCGTGCGAGCGGCTCACGACGGCCGGAACGATCCTCGACCACGAGATCGTCATCGTCGACGACGCGTCGACCGACCGCACTGCCGAGATCGCGGACTCGCTCGCGGCGGCCGACCCACATGTCGTGGTCGTGCACCATGCGACCAACCGCTCGCTCGGCGGCAGCATCCGGAGCGGGCTGGAGCGCGCCACCGGCGACGTCGTGCTGTACACGGACGCCGACCTGCCCTTCGACCTGGTGGAGGTGGACCGGGCGTGCCGCATCCTGCGGGTCTACGAGGCGGACGTCCTCAGCGCCTACCGGCACGACCGCACCGGTGAGGGTCCGCGGCGTGCGGCGTACTCCTGGGGCTACAACTGGCTCGTCCAGGCCCTGTTCGGCACCCGGCTCCGCGACGTGAACTTCGCCTTCAAGCTCATCCGTCGTCGCGTCCTGGATGCCCTCGAGCTCACCAGCGAAGGATCGTTCGTGGACGTCGAGATCCTGGTCCGCGCGCAGCGGATGGGGTTCACCGTCGTCCAGATCGGCGTCGACTACTTCCCGCGGACCCGCGGTGTCTCCACCCTGTCCTCGGTCGCCGTGATCCGCGGCATCGTCCGGGAGATGGCCGGCCAGTACCGCGAGCTGCGCGGTCTGCGACCACCCGACCTGTGACGCGGCTCCTGCTGGTGACCGCCGACGACTTCGGTCTGACCGAAGGCGTGAGCAGGGCGGTCGTCCACGCGCACCGGGAGGGCATCGTCACCTCGGCGTCCCTGCTGGCGGTGGGCCGGGCCTACCGCACCGCTGTCCGGCAGGCTCGGGACAACCCTGCGCTGGCCGTGGGCGTGCACCTCGCCGCCGTCGGCGAGGATCCTCCGCTGCTCGACCCGTCCGCGATCCCCTCGCTGGTCGACCGGTCCGGACAGCTCCCGTCGAGCTACCGGACGTTCCTCCGGCGCGCCGCACTGGGACAGGTCGACCTCGCAGACGTCCGTCGTGAGTTCCACGCGCAGGTCAGCCGCGTCGTCGACGACGGACTCGTGCCCAGCCACCTCGACACCCACCAGCACCTGCACCTCTGGCCGCCGGTCGCCGGGGTCGTGACGGAGCTCGCCGAGGAGTTCGGGATCCCCGCGGTCCGACTCCCGCGCAGCCACCGGAGGGCGCCTGTCGGCATCGGCGTCAACCTCCTGAGCAAGCGGCTCTCACGACGTCTCGATGCGGCAGAGCTGCAGCACACGGACGACTTCGCGGGCCTCGACGAAGCGGGCACCCTGGACCGCTCGTTCGAGGGTGCCCTCGACAGGTTGCTGACCCACCGGCCCACGGGGAGCGTCGAGATCAACACCCACCCCGGCGAGGCGGGCGACCCGGGGCTGGCACGGTTCCGCTGGGGCTATCGGTGGGACGGCGAGCTCGAGCTGCTCGTCTCCCGCTCGACCAGGGAGCTCGTCGAGCGGCGCGACTTCACGCTCGGGTCCTGGGTCGACCTGGTGGCGGGGCAGTGAACCGGGCCGCGCGCGAGACACTTGCGCTGTATCACGGCCTCGGTCCGGGCAGCCGGCTGCACGTCCGGGTGCGATGGGCCTCCTGTCCCTTTCCCGCAGTCGCCGAGGCGGTGCCGGCGTCGGGCCGGGTGCTCGAGGTCGGCTGCGGACACGGCCTGTTCTCGGCGTACCTCGCCATGTCGTCGCGTGCACGCGACGTGCACGGTGTCGATCTCGACGTGGACAAGATCCGGGATGCGGGGCTGGCTGCCGCGGCGGCGCGCGCCGAGGGCGCGCGACTGACCTTCGCCGTGGCCGCGTCCGGCGAGGTGCCCGACGGCCCGTGGGCCGCCGTGGTCATCGTCGACGTGCTGTACCTGCTGGACCGGGACGCCCAGCTGGACCTGGTCGCCCGGTGCGCGGACCAGCTGGCCCCCGGCGGCGTACTGGTGCTCAAGGAGATGAGCGATCGCCCACCCTGGAAGGCTCGGTGGAACCGGCTGCAGGAGACGGTGTCCGTGCGTGTCCTGCATCTCACCGAGGGACGAGACCTGACCTTCCTCCCCCCCTCGGACCTGGCGGTCGCGATGGAGCGCGCCGGGCTGGCAGTCGCCGCGACGAGGGTCGACCGCGGCCGGCCGCACCCGCATCTGCTGCTGGTCGGTCGCCGGGCGGCGGGCTCCTAGAGCCGCGCCTTCGCAGACCCGTGGCCGGCGCGCAGCGACTCGGAGTAGGCCCGGCACTCGTCGTACGACGGCAGCAGCCCGGTGGCCTCGGCCTCGGCCAGCGTCGGGGCGGCCAGGTCCTTCGGGGAGAGCAGCGGCTCGACACCGACCGGCCACTCGATGCCGATCTCCGGGTCCAGCGGGTGCACGCCGTGCTCGCGGTCGGGGTCGTAGCCCGCGGAGCACAGGTAGGAGACGACCGCACCGTCGGTGAGCGCCATGAAGACGTGCCCCAGGCCCTCGCCCACGTAGACCGCCCGGCGGTCGTCGGCGTCGAGCAGGACCGAGTCCCACCGCCCGAACGTCGGCGAACCCACCCGGATGTCCACGACCACGTCGAGCACCGCGCCGGACGGGCAGGTGACGTACTTGGCCTGGCTCGGCGGGACGTCGGCGAAGTGGATGCCACGGATGCTGCCCCTGGCGCTGACCGACATGTTCGCCTGCCGGAGGTCCAGCCGATGGCCGATGGCCTCGGTGAAGAGGTCGTCCCGGAACCACTCGACGAACACTCCCCGGTCGTCGCCGTGCTGCACCGGGACCACCTCGAAGGCGTCCGGCACCGCCAGCTCGCGGATCTTCATGCTCAGGCCTCCTCGACCTCGGCGAGCACGTCGAGCAGGTACTCGCCGTAGCCGCTCTTGCGCAGTGGCTCGGCGAGGACGCGCAGCTGCGCGGCGTCGATGTAGCCCTCGCGGAAGGCGACCTCCTCGATGCAGCCGACCTTGATGCCCTGGCGCTCCTCCACTGCCTGCACGAACGCGGACGCGTGCATGAGCGACGCGAACGTCCCCGTGTCCAGCCACGCCGTGCCGCGGTCGAGGACCGTCACCGTGAGCCGGCCGCGGTCGAGGTACGCCGCGTTCACCGCGGTGATCTCGAGCTCGCCTCGTTCGCTCGGCCGCAGGTTGGCGGCGATCTCGACCACGTCGTTGTCGTAGAAGTAGAGGCCCGGGACGGCATATCGGCTGCGGGGCTTCTCGGGCTTCTCCTCGATCGAGACGACCGAGCCGTCGATGTCGAACTCCACGACGCCGTACGCCGACGGGTCGGCGACCCGGTAGGCGAAGACGCGGCCGCCCGACAGGTCGTTGTTCTCCTTGAGGGACCGGCCCAGGCCGGCGCCGTAGAAGATGTTGTCCCCGAGCACCAGGGTGACGGGCTGGTCGCCGATGAAGTCGGCACCGATGACGAAGGCCTGCGCCAGTCCCTCGGGCCGCGGCTGCACCGCGTACTCCAGTCGGATGCCCAGGTCCTTGCCGTCGCCGAGCAGCTGCTGGAACTGCGCCTGGTCCTCGGGGGTCGTGATGACGAGGATCTCGCGGACGCCGGCCATCATCAGCGTGGAGAGCGGGTAGTAGATCATCGGCTTGTCGTAGACCGGCATGATCTGCTTGCTGATGCCCCGGGTGATCGGGTAGAGCCGGGTCCCTGATCCGCCGGCGAGGATGATCCCGCGCATGGCAGGTCACGGTAGCGGGTGCCCGGCGCCGCGCCGCTCACAGGCCGAAAGCGGAACGACGCGCACGCCCTAGACTCCCGCCCCATGCTCAGCCACGCCGCGGTCGGGGACGAGTGATGGCGACGAGGTGGCTCGTCACGGGGGCGGGCGGCATGCTCGGCCGCGACATGGTCGACGTCCTGGTGGCGGGCGGCGCCGAGGTGACGGCGGTGACGCGCGCCGACCTGGACGTCGCGGACGCGGGAGCGGTCGCCGCCGCTGTCCCCGGCCACGATGTGGTCGTCAACGCCGCGGCGTGGACCGATGTCGACGGCGCCGAGACGCACGAGGTCGAGGCGACCCGCGTCAACGGACTGGCTCCCCAGCTGCTGGCGGCTGCGTGCGCCGCGGAGGGGGCGCGGCTGGTGCACGTGTCCACCGACTACGTGTTCGACGGGACCGCAACCGTCCCTTACCCGGAGGATGCGCCGCTCTCGCCGCAGTCGGCGTACGGCCGGTCCAAGGCGGCCGGCGAGCAGGCCGTGCGGCAGCTGCTGCCCACCACGTCGTACGTGGTACGCACCGCATGGCTCTTCGGCGAGCACGGCGGAAACTTCGTGCGAACCATGGTGAACCTCGAGGCCACTCGCGGCGTCCTTGACGTCGTGGACGATCAGGTCGGCCAGCCGACGTGGACGCGTGACGTGGCCGAGGCGGTCCACGGCCTGGTCCGCGCAGGGGCGCCGTCGGGCACCTACCACGCCACCTCGACCGGTCGCGCCAGCTGGTTCGAGCTGGCCCGCGCCGTGTTCGAGGAGATCGGCGCCGACCCGGACCGCGTCCGGCCCACGACCTCCGACCGGTTCCCGCGTCCGGCCCGCCGACCGGCCTTCAGCGTCCTGGGCCACGAGGCCTGGACCCGCGCCGGGATGGCGCCGATCGGCCCCTGGCGGGGCCGGGTCGCGACGGCCATGCCTACTATCCGTGATGGTTGGTGACGCTGAGTGACTCCTTGGTGCGTCCTGCGGTGGTGGAGCGACTACAGTGGACAGGTTGTCCGGCGGCCCGTCCGGGTTCTGCTCCGGTCCAGCGGCCCCCGTCTTTCCCTCCAGGAGCCTCGATGCGCATCGCGATGATCGGCACCCGTGGCGTGCCCGCGCGCTACGGCGGCTTCGAGACGGCGGTGGAGGAAGTCGGACGGCGGCTGACCGCGAACGGGCACGAGGTCACCGTGTACTGCCGCAACCCGGACCAGCGGCTCACCAGCTACCAGGGCATGCGGCTGGTCAACCTGCCGGCGCTCCGCGAGCGGCACCTGGAGACGCTCAGCCACACCCTGCTCTCGGTCACCCATGCCGTCGTCCGGGGCCGACCGCACGCAGCCGTCGTCTTCAACGCCGCGAACGCACCGCTGCTGCCCGTGCTGCGGCGCGCCGGTGTCCCGTTCGCGGTGCACGTCGACGGCCTGGAGTGGAAGCGCGGCAAGTGGGCCGGCTTCGGTGCCCGCTACTACCGGTGGGCCGAGCGCCGCTCCGTCGCCCTCGCCGACGCGCTGATCGCCGACGCCCGGGGCATCGCGGACCACATCCGCGACGCCCACGGTCGCGAGTCCATCTACATCCCGTACGGCGCCCCGCTCGTCGCGCCTGGTGCCGAGCGGCTGGCCGCCCTGGGCCTGGCCCGTCAGCGCTACCACCTCGTCGTGGCCAGGTTCGCGCCCGAGAACCACGTGACCGAGATCGTCGAGGGTTTCGTGGCCTCCGCCGCGCGCTACCCGATGGTGGTCGTCGGGTCCGCACCCTACGAGGACGAGTACACCGCTCAGGTGCGCACCGCGGCCCGCGGCGACGCGCGGGTACGGTTCCTCGGCAGCATCTGGGACCAGCACCTGCTGGACCAGCTCTACGCCAACACGCTGTCCTACGTGCACGGGCACTCGGTCGGCGGCACCAACCCCTCGTTGCTGCGCGCGATGGGTGCCGGCGCGCCGGTCACCGCCTTCGACGCGGTGTTCAACCGCGAGGTCGTCAACGGCCATGCGCGGTACTGGACCACCCCGAACGAGCTGGCCCAGGCCATCACGGGTGACGAGGGCGACATGATCGCCGCCGAGGAGCGGGGCGAGAAGGGCCGTAGCCACGCGGAGCTCACGTATCGCTGGGACGAGGTCGCGGAACAGTACGAGAGCCTCCTCCTGAGGCTCGCCGACGGCCGGTGAGCCCGCGCCGCGTCGTCGCGAACACCGCGATCTACCAGCACGGGACCTCGGGCTCCGCGACGGCCACCCGGCTGCTCGTCCAGGCGCTGCACCACCTCGATGACGTCGAGGTGCGCGAAGTGGCACCGGCCCGCCCGCGGCGCCGCTCCACGGTGCGCAACGCCCTGGCGGACGCGCGCTGGGACCTCTGGCAGGCACCGCGCGCGCTGCCGGAGGTCGACCTGCTCGTCTCACCGGCGAACATCGGCCGGCGCGGGCCGGCCCGCAGGCACCTGCTCGTCGTCCACGACGTCATGCCGTTCGAGCACCCGGACCTGTTCGACCGGAAGTTCGCGGCGTACTTCCGGCTGCTCGTGCCGCGCAGCGTCCGGTCCGCCGACCGCGTCCTCACCCTCTCCGAGCACTCGGCGCGAGTCCTCCGGCGGATGGCGCCGGGCACCGACGTGCGCGTCGTCACGTGGGCGCACCCGGGTGGCAGCACGGTCCGGGTGCCGTTCCCGGACCGCAAGGTGGTGCTCATGGTCGGTGTCACCGACCCCGTGAAGAACCAGGTGCGCGGGATCGAGGCGGTCGCCGGGCTGCGGGCGGCCACCGGCGCCGACCTCGGGCTGCGGGTGATCGGCCCGGCCGGCCGGGCCGAGGCGGCGGTGCGGTCCGCGCTGGCCGCCGCCGATCCTCGCGGCGCGTGGACCTCGCGCGAGGCCGACGTGCCGCTCGAGGTCCTCGACGCGGCCTACGGCTCGTCGTGGCTGCTGCTGCAGCCGTCGTACGACGAGGGCTTCGGCCTGCCCCTCGTCGAGGCTGCGCAGCACGGGCTGCCGGTGGTGCACTCCGGCCGCGGTGCGATGTCGCGGGTCCTGCCCGAGATCGACGCGCACGGGGTCGACGCCGCGGCCTTCGTCACCGTGATGGCGCCGCTGCTCGACGAGCCGGCCTGGTCGGCCGCCGCCGACGTCGCTGCGGCCCGCGCGGCCGCGTACGACCCCGCTGCCTTCCGTGCGGTCGTCGCGGATGCTGTCCTCGACCTGCTGCCCGCGGCCTCGTGACCGGCCGGCCCCTGCTCGACCTGCACCACCTGGGTGACCGGCAGACCGGCAACGAGTCGTGGGCCCGCTGCATGGCCGCCGCGCTGTTCGAGCTCGACGGTCCCGGCGCGTACGACATCGCGGTCACCCCCGCGGCTCCCCCGGAGGACCTGTCCCTGCTGCCGGCTCGTGAGCGCGTGCTCGTCTCGGGCAGCAGCACCCGACGGCTCGCCGTGGACCTGCCCCGGTCGATGCGGCGGCTGAGGACCTCGGCGGTGCTCGTGCAGTACACGGTCCCGGTGTCGCGGGTGCCCGCCGTGGTCATGGTGCACGACGTGTCCTTCGAGGACTCCCGTGCCGCGGAGTGGCTCCCGCGCGCGACCCGGCTGCGGTACCGGACCACTGTCCGCGCGTCGGTGCGCAGGGCCGCGCACGTGCTGACGGTCAGCGAGTACAGCAAGGCCGACATCGTGCGGGTCTACGGGGTCGACCCGGCCCACGTCACCGTCGCCCCCAACGCCGTGGACCCGCGACTCGTCGCACTCCTCGAGGCGACGCCGGCGGACCGCGGAGGTCGTCCGACCGTGCTGATGGTCGGCAACGTGCTGCCGCGCAAGAACCTGCCGGTGGTGGCCCGGGCGGTACGGCTGATGCGTGACCGGGGCTCGGACGTGGTGCTGCGTGTCGTCGGCACCGTGCACCCGACCGGCCGGGGAGACGCCGACCTGGCTCGTCAGCTGCTGGGAGACGCGGTGACCGTGGCCGGCTACGTGTCGACAGCCGACCTGGCCGCCGAGCTGAGCCGCGCGCACGTGCTCGCCTTCCCGTCGTTGTTCGAGGGGTTCGGCATCCCCGCCCTGGAGGCGATGGCGGCCGGCGTACCGGTCGTGGTGTCGGACCGGACCTCGCTGCCCGAGGTGGTGGGCGACGCAGGGCTGCTGGTTCCGGCGGAGGATCCCGAAGCCTGGGCGGACGCGCTGCAGCGAGCCCTCGAGCCCGCCGAGTCGGCCCGCCTCGTGGTGGCCGGTGAGCGCCGGGTGACCCGAGCTCACGTGGGAGTCGGCTGCCCGCGTGGTCTCGCCGCTGGTCCGTCGCGTCCCCATGTGACCGCCTGCCGAGCGGCTGTCGCGTGCCACCTGCCGGGCAGGCCGGCCGTCCGGCGCAGACTAAAGTGTCGGTCGTGACTACCAGCGCCGGCACCGCTTCGCCGCCGGCCCGGCGTCCGTCAGCACTCGCTGGGCCGCTGTCGGACGTGCTCCGCCGCCGGAGCCTGGTCTGGGCCTTCGCGCAGCGGGACTTCCGGACCCGTTACCGCACCAGCGCGATCGGCTGGACGTGGTCGCTGCTGCAGCCGCTCGCCAACCTCGCGGTGTTCGCGGTGGTGTTCTCGTCTGGTCTTCAAGGCCAAGCCGCCCGAGATGGGCAGCGGCGGCAGGTCGTACGCGCTGTTCCTGTTCACCGGCCTGGTCGCGTGGGGCCTGTTCGCGGCGATGATCAACCTCAGCATGTCGTCGCTGCGCGAGAGCGGCTCGCTGCTGCGCAAGGTCGCGTTCCCGGCCTGGGCGCCGGTGCTGGGGGCCGGGCTGGTCCAGCTCATCCAGGTCGGCCTCGAGTCGATCGTCCTGCTGGTGTGGTTCGTCTTCGTCGGGAACTCGGCGTGGAGCTGGCTGTACGCGCCGTTCATCGTGCTCGGCATGGCCTGCTTCGCCCAAGGCGTCGGCCTGGCGCTGGCGACGCTGAACGCGCGCTTCGGCGACGTGGAGTACATCGTCTCGGTCGTCCTCGCTGCGCTGTACTTCCTCACCCCGGTGCTCTACCCGGCGAGCCAGGTACCCGGCGGAGCAGCGGGTGGCTGGGGTCATCGTCGTGACCGATCACGCCGGTCTCGCTGGTACGTCGCGCTCGCTGCACGCCTCGCTCTACAGCCTACGACGGTCCCGGCCCGCTGGCGACCCTCGGTCTGGTGCGTGTTCGGCCTGGGCGTGGCTGACCTCGGGTCTGTGGATCTTCGAGCGGACGACGAGGACGTCGGGGAGCTCCTGTGAGCTCGGCCGACCGGCACTGCGCATCGACGACGTGTGCAAGCGGTTCCGCCGGGCACGGCGACGCCGAAGCGCCCTCAAGGAGCTCACGTCCGTGGCCGGTCGCGCGACGTCGAGGACTTCTGGGCGCTCGGGACGTGCCTTCGACGATGCCGAAGGGGTCGGTCTCGGGCTGCTCGGCACAACGGCTCGGGGAAGTCCACGCTGCTCAAGGTGGTCGCGAAGGCATCCTGCCGTCCGACGGGGGCCGGGTCGACGCGAGGGCCGGTTGGCCGCACTGATCGAACTCGGTGCCGGCTTCCACCCCGAGCTCACCGGGCGCGAGAACATCCGGCTCAACGGGTCGATCCTCGGCCTGTCACAGCGCGAGATCGACGGCGCGGCCGACGAGATCATCGACTTCAGCCGGCGTGCGAGGAGTTCATCAACCAGCCCGTGAAGAACTACTCGAGCGGCATGTACGTGCGGCTCGGCTTCTCGGTCGCCATGCAACGCGGCCCGACGTGCTGCTGATCGACGAGGTCATCGCGGTGGGCGACGAGGACTTCCAGCGGAAGTGCATGGAGAAGTTCCCGACTACCGGCGGGCCGGCCGGACCGTGGTCATCGTCAGCCACGCGATGGGCCTGCTGCGCAACTTCTGCGACCACGTCACCTGGCTCGAGCACGGCCGCCTGCAAGCAGTCGGGCCGGCCGGGTCCGTCGTCGACGACTACGTCGACGAGACGCACGCCGAGCGTGGTGTGACTCCCGCGGACGGCGCAGACGACGCGCGCTGGGGGTCTGGCGAGATCCGCGTCGAGCGGGTCGAGGTGCTCGACGCCTCGGGCACGGACACCCGCACGCTGCGCACCGGCGACGAGGTCGTGGTCCGGCTGCACTACCGCGCCGCGGAGCGGGTCGAGCGGCCGGTGTTCGGCATCGGCATCACGACACTGGAGGGCCACGACGTCACCGGGCCCAACACCCGCGACACCGACGACGTCCCCGACGCGCTCGAGGGCGTCGGGCACGTCGACTTCAGGGTCGACCGGCTCGCCCTGCTGCCTGGCACGTACGAGCTGACGGCTGCCGTCTACGACTACACCTGCCAGCACCCGTTCGACCACCGGCACCGGCTGGTCCGGTTCGACGTCGTGCCGGGCGTCCCACGCGAGGGAGTCGGCGTGGTGTCCCTGGGGGGCGCCTGGCGCTACTCCGAGTCCGACGTCTCCGCCGCCCTGCGGCGCACCCGATAGAGGAGCTCCGCCGACCGTGCACCCGCTGATCAACGAGAGCTTCGACCGCTTCGCGCGGTACCAGCACGTCGAGAGTGTGCGCGCCGCCCTCGGCGCCGCACCTCTCGACATCCTCGACGTGGGCGACCCCTACGGCACGCTGGACCGGCTCTTCCCGGACGACCGCACGGTCTCGGCCGACGTGTACGCCGAGGAGCTGCCGCCGCGCGACCGGCACGAGCACGTGCTGGCCTCGGGCTTCGAGCTGCCGTTCCCGGACGACTCGTTCGACCTGGTCACCTGCCACGACACCCTCGAGCACGTCCCGCTGGAGCGGAAGACCGAGTTCATCGCCGAGCTGCTGCGCGTCTCGCGGGGACCGGTGCTCGTCGTCGCGCCGTTCGCCGACCCGCGCACGAGCCGGTGCGAGGAGCTGGCCAACGCCTACTACGTGGCGCGGCTGGGCCACGAGATGTACCAGCTGACCGAGCACGCCGCCTCCGGGTTGCCGGCCCTCGGCGAGGTACTGAGCTGGGCCGAGGAGCAGGGGCTGGACTACCAGCTGCGCTCCGACGGCTGGCTCTACCACTGGCTGTCGTTCATGATCCTCAAGATCCACCTGCTCAGCGAGCAGGAGCACGACGCCCACCGACGCGTCGACGCCGCCTTCAACCTGCTGCTACGCGATGCCGACCGGCGCCGGCCGCACTACCGCCGGGCGATCGTCCTGCGGCCACCGGCCGGGCTCGAGCCGGTCCCGGTCGAGGCCGACGGCGACGACGACGCCGAGAGCGACCTGGCGCAGGCTGGCCGGTCTCGCCTCCGAGCTGAGCATCGCGCTGCCGCGCGGCACCAGCGCCCTCGACGACGGACTCGCCGCTGCGCGCCTGGGTCGCCACTCGCCGGGACGGCGACGGTCCGGTCGCGATCGCCGCACAGGAATGCGACAAGGTGCTCGACGCCATCGCGGGCCTGGAGATGCCGCCCGCGCCGGCGGAGCCGGAGCAGCCCGAGCCCGCGCCGGTCGCAGCGGCGCCGCTGCCCGACCGTCGGGGTCGTCCTCGTCAACCTCAACGGCGCCGATCACCTGCCCGACTGCCTGGACTCGCTCGCCGGCGCAGGACTACCCGCGCGAGCTGCTCGAGGTCGTGCTCGTGGACAACGACTCCACCGACGGCTCGCGCGAGCTGCTGCGCCGAGCGGTACCCGTGGGTGCGGGTGCTGCCGCAGGACTCCAACACCGGCTTCGCCCCGGCGGTCAACACCGGGGTCCGCGCCGCTCGACACCGAGTGCGTCGTGCTGCTCAACAACGACGCCCGGGTCGAGCCCGGCGTTCGTGCGTGAGCTGGTCGCCGGCGTTCGACCCCGGCACCGGCGCGGTGTGCGTGGCCGCCCGGATCCTGTCCTGGGACGGCACGACGGTCGACTTCGTCGAGGGCGCGGTCAACTACTACGGCATGGGCCAGCAGCTGTCCTACGGCCAGCCCGTCGCGGACGTGCCGGTCGAGGACGGCGCCGAGCTGCTCTTCGCCTGCGGCGGCGCGATGCTGGTGCACCGGCAGGTGTTCCTCGACCTCGGCGGCCTCGACCCGGGCTTCTTCGCCTACTTCGAGGACGTCGACCTCGGCTGGCGCCTGTGGGTCACCGGGCTACCGGGTGGTGCTCGCGGCGAAGGCCGTCGCCTACCACCGCATGCACGGCACATCCGGCCGCTTCCCGCTGCACCAGCGCTACGTGCTCTACGAGCGCAACGCGCTGCGCATGATCGTGAAGAACTACAGCGACGAGAACCTGCAGAAGGTGCTCGCGCCCTGCGCTGCTGCTCGCGGTCAAGCGCGCGCTGCTGCGGGGCGGCCTCGAACGGGCGCCGTACGACATCGCCGGCGACGCGCGCACCGAGGAGACCGTGCCGCGGCTCGCGCTGGCGCACCTGCACGCGATCGGCGACCTCGTCGACGACCTCGACGCCCTGATGCGGACGCGGGCCGAGATCCAGCGCGCGCGCCGCCGGCCGGACCACGAGATCCTGCCGCGGTTCAAGCGGCCGATGTGGCCGGTGATGGACGACAGCGCCTATGCGCGGGCCAGCGAGTCGGTCAGCCGGGCATTCGGGCTCGACGAGCTGTTCGCCCAGCAGCAGGGCTCGCACGTGCTCGTCGTGTGCAACGACGGCGTCGGGAGCCAAGATGAGCGGGCCGGCCATCCGTGCCGTCGAGATCGCCAAGGACCTGGCGGCCACGGCGCGGGTCACCCTGGCGGTGCCGCACCGCGCCGGACGTCGACGGTGCCCGGCGTGACGCGTCGCGACCTTCGAGGACGAGGCCGACCTGCGGCGGCTGTCCGACTCGGCCGACGTCGTGCTGTTCCAGGGCTACACCCTCAAGGAGTTCCCGAGCCTCGCCAACACCTCCGCCGTGCTGGTGGCCGACCTGTACGACCCCTGGCTGTTCGAGAACATCGAGCTGCACACCGGCGAGGCCGACGGCGACGCGATCCTCCGCGGTCGACACTGCTGTGCTCAACCAGATCATCGACGAGTGCGACTTCTTCGTCTGCGCGTCGGAGCGGCAGCGCGACTACTGGCTGGGCATGCTGTCGGCCCGACAGCGGCTCACCCAGGCCCAGTACGCCACCGACCCGTCGCTGCGGCACCTCATCGACGTGGTGCCGTTCGGGCTGCCGGACCGGGAGCCGGAGCGCCGGGCGCGGGTGCTCAAGGGCGTGCACC
Source organism: uncultured Actinomycetota bacterium (assembly GCA_963746175.1). Lineage (GTDB taxonomy): Bacteria > Actinomycetota > Actinomycetes > JACCUZ01 > JACCUZ01 > CAVVAH01. The sequence goes on from CAVVAH010000004.1 coordinate 1,089,170, forward strand.
CCGGCATCGCCGCCGACGACAAGCTCGTCCTTTGGGGCGGCGGCGCCTGGGACTGGTTCGACCCGTTGACGCTGGTCGAGGCGTGGCCGGCGGTGCTCGAGCAGGTGCCGGACGCCCGGCTCTGGTTCCTCGGCCTGCACCTCACGAGCGACAACGTGAAGCACATGCGGGTCGCGCATCAGGCCACCGTGCGCGCCGGCGAGCTCGGGCTCACCGACACATCGGTGTTCTTCGGCGAGTGGGTGCCCTACGACCTGCGCGAGTCCTACCTGCTGGAGGCGGACCTGGGCGTGACCGTGGCCCGCGACCTGGCCGAGACCCGGCTGTCGTTCCGCACCCGGGTGCTCGACTATCTGTGGGCCGGGCTGCCGGTGGTCACCACCGACGGCGACGTGCTCAGCGACCTGGTGCGCAACGAACGGCTCGGCATCGTCGTACCGCCCGGCGATCCCCATGCGCTGGCCGGGGCACTGGTCCGGCTGCTTCAGGACCCGGTGGGCCGTTCCGAGATGGCTCAGCGCTCGCGCGCGGTCGCCCGACGGTTCCGCTGGAGCGTGGCCGTCGAGCCGCTGCGCACGGTGGTGCGGGACCCGTGGCGCTGGGCACAGTCCCGCGCCTACCGGCCGCGCGCCGGTCGGGTCACCGAGGAGCTGCGCACCGTCTTCGAGGACGTCACGCACAAGCGCGGCCAGATCGTCAGCGGACCGCGCGCAGCGGTGGCCGCCGACCGCGCCTCTCTGCAGGAGAGCGTCGAGCGGGTCGACCGCATACTGCGCGACTACCCCTACCTCGTGCGCGCGGTGCACCGGGCCCGGAAGGCCAAGCAGCTCGGCCCGCGGGCCACCGCCGAGCAGGTGCGCGCCAAGGCCGGCGCCAAGTGGGCGCGCCGGCGCGGCCGGTGACGGCCACGGCCGGCTCGACCGACCGGGTCCGCGTGCTTGTCGTGACCGGTGAGCCGCTCAAGGAGCAGCTCGCGGGCCCGGCCATCCGGGCCTGGGAGATGGCTCGGCTGCTGTCTGCGCAGGCTGACGTCACCCTCGCGACGCTGAGCCCGGTCTGCCAGCGCAGCCATCCCGGCTTCCGCACCACCAGCGCCACCGACGCACAGCTGCGGCGGCTCGAGCAGTGGTGCGACGTCGTGGTGTTCCAGGGGTCGCTGCTGGAGTACCACCCCTGGTTCGTGCACTCGGAGAAGGTGCTGGTCGCCGACGTCTACGACCCCTACCACCTCGAAGTGCTGGAGCAGCTGCGCGACGGCGACGAGGGGGTGCGCGCCCGAGCGGTCGAGCACAACCGCCGCGCCCTCAACGCCCAGCTGCAGCGGGCCGACCTGGTGCTCTGCGCCTCGGACAAGCAGCGCGACTTCTGGATAGGGCACCTTGCCTCACTGGGCCGGGTCAACCCGCTCACCTACGACGCCGACCGCTCGCTGCAGTCGCTCATCACGGTGGCGCCGTTCGGCTTCCCGACCGAGCCGCCGGTCGCGAGCGGCACTGCTGTCCTCAAGGGAGTGGTCCCCGGCATCGGGCCGCACGACAAGGTCGTGCTGTGGGGCGGCGGCGTCTACAACTGGTTCGACCCTCTGACCCTGGTGCGCGCCATCCACCGGCTCGCGCAGCGGCACCCCGATGTCCGGCTGTTCTTCCTGGGCATGCGGCACCCCAACCCCGAGGTCGCCGAGATGCGAGCCGCCGTCGAGACCCGGGCGCTGTCCGACGAGCTGGGCCTGACCGGCACCGTGGTGCACTTCAACGAGGACTGGGTGCCGTACGACCGCCGGCAGGACTACCTGCTCGAGTCCGACCTCGGCGTCACCACGCACCACGACCACGTCGAGACCGCCTTCTCCTTCCGCACCCGCGTCCTCGACTATCTCTGGGCCGGGCTGCCGGTGGTGGCGACCCGCGGTGACAGCCTGGCAGCGCTGGTCGAGCGCGAGGGCCTCGGCCGCACCGTTCCCGTCGAGGACGTCGAGGCCCTGGAGCTGGCCCTCGAGCAGATGCTCTACGACGAGGCGGCCCGGGACGCGGCCCGGGCCGCGATCGCCCGGGTGGCCCCCGACCTGGCGTGGCCGTCGGCGCTGCGGCCCTGACGGCGTTCTGCACCGCCCCGCAGCGGGCGCCGGACCGCGGCGAGAACGTCGCCGACCGCTTCCCTGCGCCGCGATCCGCGCTGCTGAGCCGGGCCACCCTGCGCGACGACCTGGGCAAGCTCCGCAGCCAGCTCGCCGAGGGGGGCCCTGGGCACGTGCTGCAGCGGGTGGCCCGACGGCTCCGCCGGGTGCGCGCCGAGCGCTCAGGGCGCTGATCGCTCCAAGAACCTGGCGACCTCGGTCCGTGGCGCCGCCGCGTGCGCCCAGATGCGTCGCCGGTCCGCGAGGGTGCGCGGCAGCCGGCGCAGGTGCTCGCCCATGGCCCGCCAGCGTGCTCGGGTGACCGGGGACGACGGCGCACGCACGGTGTGCAGCACGAGGCCGACCATGCGGCGGAGATGGGCAGCGAGCACGAGGCGCGCCGGGGCGTGCCGAGTGAAGACCACGAGGCTGTTGCGCTCGTTCCACAGCGTGAACCGTGGGCTGCCCTCGCCGCTGGAGGCCGCGTGCCGGTGCTCGACCACGGCGCCCGGCTGGTGCCTCACGTTCCATCCGGCGGCCCGCAACCGCCATGACAGGTCGGTGTCCTCGTAGTACAGGAACAGTCCGGCGTCGAACAGGCCTACCTCGTCCAGCGCCGCCCGGCGCAGCAGCGCGCCGTTGCCGCAGAACCCGAACACCTCACCGGCCGGCCGCACATCTGCCGCAGGGGACCGCCAGTCGCGGTCCCGGCCGCGCCCGCGGCGAGTCATCTCGTTCCCGGTCGAGTTCACCAGCGCACGACCGGCGAGCAGCACGCGCGGGGTCACGGCGGCCACCCGCTCATGACCAGCGGAGTCCAGGTCGTCTGCGAGGGCAGCCAACCAGCCGGGGTCCACCGTGGCGTCGTCGTTGAGAACCGCGACGTACGGAGTGCCGCTGGCACCGATACCCAGGTTGGCGCCGCCCGCGAATCCGAGGTTGCGGGGTGCGGTCACCACCTGGACGTCGGGAGCGTGCGCAGCGAGCCAGTCGCGGGTGCCGTCCGTGGAGGCGTTGTCGACGACGACGAGGAGCGGACGCTGCCCTCGCCACTCCTGCGCCCGCAGGGACTCGAGGCAGCCCGGAAGCAGGTCGATCGCGTCCCAGGTCACGATGACGATCGTCACCTCGGCGACGGGATCGCTCACGGTCAGGGCCAGTGGCTGACGAACGCCATGACGAGCAGCAGCCCGGTCAACCCGAGGACGCCCCAGGCGGCCAGCCGGGTGCGGATGGCGAGGCCGAGTACTGCCATGCTGATGCCGATCGTGCTGGAGCCGTAGCGGAACGGCACCGCGAAATCGAAGTAGAGCGTCGCGCCCCATGCCATCGCCGGCGCGGCGGCCACCAGGGCAAGCGCCAGCGCCGTCGTCGAACGCGGGACGCCTGCAGAGAGCAGTGCGGCACCGACGCCCGCGACGACCATCAGGACGGCAATCCCAGCGATGTAGTTCTCGGGAACCAGGTAGCCCAGCGCGTCGCCCTGGACGGCGCCCGGCCAGAAGTGGGTCCACTGCTCGAGCAGGGTGTCGACCTTGGCCGTGGAGGTCGGGGGCAGCAGTGCGCTGGTCCCGTCGACGTTGACCCCCCGGCCGAACGGTGTGCTCCGGGCGTTCACCAGCAGCTGCCACGCCTCGTACCCCACCACGCCGGCGACGCCGATGGCCGCCGCCGTCGCCAGCCGCAGGACCGCCTGCCGGCGCGCCGGTGCCGCCAGGAGAACGGTAAGAGCGACCACGACGACGGCGACGACGGCGTGCGGCACCGTGAGCGTGGCCACGGCGCTGACCACTGCCGGCAGCACCAGCCGCCGCCAGGTGAGCCGTTCGGCGCCGGCCAGGTCCAGCGCGACCCAGGTCAGCGTCACCGACAGCAGCAGCTGGGCCGAGTGGGGGGTGACGAAGGCGCCGAGCTGGGCAGCCACCGGGATCGCAGCCGCGAGCAGACCGACGGCCGCGGCGGCCTCCAGCCGGCCTCCGAAGCGCCGCACCAACAGCACCAGCAGCACCGATCCCGCGGTCCACAGCAGCGCGGAGGCCAGCCGGGCCCCGGTCAGGGGTTCGGCGCCGAACAGCATGGCGAGGCGGGTGACGAGGGCGGCCCACACGTAGTAAAGCGGCGGCCACCCCGCGGCCGTGTTGGTGCCGCCCTCGGGGTAGAATTTCGGTGCTGCGACGTCCCCGCACGGGACCTGGGTCACCTGGCCGTAGGGGAACACCTGATGGCAGGAGAAGGCATCCCGGGACCAGGTGTTGAGGGCGTCGCCGTTGTGCGGCAGGTGCCCCGAGGCGATGTACTGCACGTACGACAGGTGGTAGCCCTCGTCGTACGGCGAGATCAGGCCGGTCCGCGAACGCAGCACCTGCAGGACGAGCACCACCAGGCCGACACCGGCCGCGACCAGGACGGTCGCGTGCTCGCGGACGAACGGCGGCAGCGCGCGCCGGTCGACCCGGTCGCGGAGCGCGACCGGACGCTGGGCGGTGTCCATGGGCTGCTTCCCTGGGTCCGGTGGTGGCGGTCGGCGCGAGCGGCACCGGTGGGCGGGTGGTCCTCGAGCCCTCCCACCGGGAGCGGCCGAGGGCGACCTGCAGACTATCGTCGCGCCAGCGCCGGGCCGCCGGTGCACGCTGGGGGACGACGTGCGGAAGGGGTTCAGCGCGGTGCTGCAGGACGAGCCGACGTGCCGGCTGCACGTGCTGGTGCCGGCGTACGGCGAGTCGCCGTACCTCGCCGACGCGCTGGCGTCCGTGCTCGCAATCCGGGCGGACGCCCTGGTCCTGACCGTGGTCGACGACGGGACGCCGGGCGACGCGGTGGCGGCGGTCTGCCAGGCGGCCGGGCCCGAGGTGGAGTACGTCCGGCTGCCGGTGAACGTCGGGGTCGCGGGCGCGTTCCAGGCCTGCGCGGACCGCAGCGTGGGGCAGTACACCCTCGTCATGGGGTCGGACGACCTGATGGAGCCCGGGTATCCGGCGGCCCTGACGGCCCTCGTGCGGCGGTTCGACGGTCCCGAGCTGGCGACGACGGGGGTCACGGTGGTGGACGGCTCAGGAACCGTCGTGCGGCCGCTTGCCGGACCGGGTCAAGGCGATGCTGTCCCCGCGGGGGCATCACTCCCGGCTGCTCACCGGTGACGCCCTGGTGGCCGGGCTGCTGGCCGGGAACTGGCTGTACTTCCCGGCGCTGGCCTGGCGGACCGACGTGCTGCGGGCGCACGGGTTCCGGCCGGACATGGAGACCGCCCTGGACCTGGACGCCGAGCTGCGGGTGCTGCTCGGGGGCGGCTCGCTGGCGTGGACGCCGGAGAAGCTCTTCCGCTACCGCCGCCACGACGCCTCGGTGTCCAGCCGCAGCGCGGCGCGCGGTGACCGGTTCGCCGAGGAGCGGGCGCTGTACCGCTGGGCCGGGGAGGAGGCGCGACGGCTCGGCTGGCGGCGCAGCGTGCTGGCCGCGCGGCTGCAGCCGACCTCGCGGCTGCACCGCGGGCTGGCCGCGGCGGCGCGGCTCCGTGCGCGCGGCTCAGTCGTCGGCTGAGGTGGGCGGCGGTGCCGCCGGCACCCGGAGGCCCTGCTGCCGCTGGGTGGCCTCGTCGATGGCGAGCCGGCGGGCCAGCACGGTGAGCTGGCGCTCGACGTCGCGGAACTTCAGGTAGAAGCCGACGACGACGTACAGGAACACGGCGACGAGCAGGTAGAGCAGCAGGTCGGTGCCCCGGCCGACGCCGACGAAGTTGGCGACCCGGGTGGTCAGCTCGGGGTACAGGATCGAGATCACCGCGGCGCCCGCCAGGGCAACCATGATGAGCCGCTTCCACGCCCGTGTGCTCGCGGTGCCACGCCGCTGGAGCAGCATGACGACAAGACCGAGCGTGGCGGCGATGAGGATGACCTGGATCAGCACGGTTGACTCACTTCAGCAGCATGTCGAAGAGGATGTTGACTCCGTTGATGAGGGGCTGGCCCTTGCTCTTGGAGTACGTCGTGTAGCGGATGTGCACCGGCAGCTCGGCGTAGCGGAACTTGCGCCTCGCCACGATCGCGAGCACCTCGGACGCGTGCGCCATGCCGTTCATCTGCAGGTCGAGCGCGGCGGCGACCTCGCGGTCGAACACCCGCATCCCGTTGTGCGTGTCGGTGAGGGCCAGGCCCGTGCTCGTGCGGCTGTACCAGATCGCGGCGCGCAGCACCGCGCGCTTGGCGGCGCCGATCTCGCTGCGACGGTCGAGGAACCGGGATCCGAACACGATCTGGGCCTGCTCGGTGCGCAGCAGATCGAGCATCGGCTCGATGCCGTCGATGTCGTGCTGCCCGTCGGCGTCGAAGGTCACCAGCCAGCGCACCTGGGGCAGCGTGAGCGCGAACTCGATGCCGGTGCGCAGCGCCGCGCCCTGGCCCAGGTTGATCGGGTGCCGGACCAGCAGGGCGCCGGCGTCGAGCACGGTCTGGGCGGAGGCGTCGTTGCTGCCGTCGTCCACGCAGACCACCAGCGGGTAGGTCCGGCGCAGCTCCCGCACGACGTCGCCGACCACCGCCGCCTCGTTGAAGACGGGGATCACGACGCAGACATCCGACTGCGTGATCGACATCCGTCTCCGCTCCTCACGGCAGGGGGACGCCCGGGGGCGGCCGCTCGCCGATGACCGGCGTTCCGGGCGCTCAGGCTACAGTTTCGCAGCGATTCGCCCACAACGGCTGGAGGAGTGCATGACCGCCTGGAACGGCGCATCGGTCTTGATCACCGGAGGAACGGGGTCCTTCGGCAAGGCCTTCACCCGCCGACTCCTCGACGACGGCCAGGCCGAGCGCATCGTCATCTACTCCCGCGACGAGCTCAAGCAGTACGAGGTCCGGCAGCTGCTGGGCGACGATCCGCGGCTGCGGTTCCTCATCGGCGACGTCCGCGACAAGGACCGGCTGCGCCGGGCGATGTCGGGCATCGACTACGTGGTGCACGCCGCCGCCCTCAAGCAGGTCGACACCGCGGAGTACAACCCGTTCGAGGCCGTGAAGACCAACGTCATCGGGTCGCAGAACGTCATCGACGTCGCGATCGACGTCGGCGTCAAGCGGGTGGTCGCGCTCTCGACCGACAAGGCGTCCAGCCCGATCAACCTCTACGGCGCGACGAAGCTGTGCGCCGACAAGCTGTTCATCGCCGGCAACCACTACGCCGCGAACTCGGAGACGCGGTTCGCGGTGGTCCGCTACGGCAACGTGGTCGGCAGCCGCGGCTCGGTCGTGCCGTTCTTCAGGTCGCTGGTCGACAGCGGCGCCACCGTGCTGCCGATCACCGACGACCGGATGACCCGGTTCTGGATCACGCTGCCGCAGGCCGTGCAGTTCGTGCTCGACGCGTTCGACCGGATGCACGGCGGCGAGCTCTACGTGCCGCGGATCCCGAGCATGAAGATCACCGACCTCGCCGAGGTGCTCGCGCCGGGCATCAAGACCGAGATCATCGGCATCCGCCCGGGCGAGAAGCTCCACGAGGAGATGATCTCCATCGAGGACGCCTTCCGGACCGTGCGCTTCGACGACCACTACGTCGTCAAGCCGGTGATCTCGCACTGGGGCGGCGAGGCGACGCACGGCGGCGAGGCGGTCGCCGACGACTTCGTCTACCGCTCCGACCGCAACGACCAGTGGCTGACGCACGACGAGCTGTCCGAGATGGTCTCGGCGCTGTGACCGGGGGGTTCCTCCCGTACGGGCGACAGGACGTCGACGAGGCGGACGTCGCCGCGGTCGCCGCCGTGCTGCGCGGCGACTGGCTGACGACCGGCCCGGCCGTCGACGCGTTCGAGGCCGACCTGTCGGACCAGGTCGGCGGCCACCAGGTCGTGTCGGTCACCTCCGGCACCGCTGCGCTGCACGTGGCCTACGCCGGGCTCGGCGTCGGCCCCGGCCAGGAGGTCGTCACCACGCCGCTCACGTTCGCCGCGACGGCCACGACCGCGGCACTGCTCGGCGCCACGGTCCGGTTCGCCGACGTCAGCGACGACACGCTGAACCTCGACCCCGAGGCTGCCGCCGACGCCCTCACCCCGGCGACCTCGGTCGTCGCTGCCGTCGACTACGCGGGCCACCCCGCGGACCTGGACGCCCTGCGCAAGGTGGCCGACACCGTCGGTGCGGCGCTGCTGGAGGACGCGGCGCACTCGATCGGCGCGACCTACGGCGGCCGCCCGGTCGGCTCGGTCGCCGACGTCACGACGTTCTCGTTCTTCCCGACCAAGCACCTCACGACCGCCGAGGGCGGCGCAGTCGTCGCCCTCGACGACGAGGTCGCGGCGCGGGCCCGACGGTTCGCGCGGATCGGTCGCGACCCGCAGCCGGTCCGACGCACCGACGAGGGCGCCTGGTTCTACGAGATGTCCGCGTTCGGGCTCAACTACCGCCTGCCGGACGTGCTGGCGGCGCTCGGCAGCAGCCAGCTGCGGCGGCTCCCGACGTTCGTCGCCCGGCGGTCCGCGCTGGTGGCCCGCTACGACGAGCTGCTCGCCTTCGTGCCCGGCCTGCGGCTGCCGGAGCGGCGGTCGGACGTCGAGCCGGCCTGGCACCTCTACTCGGTGCGGGTGCTCGACGGCCGCCGTCGCGAGGTGTTCGACCGTCTGCGCGCCGAGGGCATCGGCGTCCAGGTGAACTACATCCCGGTGCACTGGCACCCGGTGTTCGAGGACCTCGGCTACCGGCGCGGGACGTGCCCCGTCGCCGAGGCGGCGTACGCCGAGCAGCTGTCTCTCCCGTTGTTCCCCGGCATGGCCGACCAGGACCTCGAGCGGGTGGTCGAGGTGCTCGGGCGCGTCCTGCGCGGATGACCGCCGCGCCGTTCGACCTGTTCGCCGTCCTGCACGGGAACCTCGGCTTCAGCTCGATCCCCGTCGAGGACTACCCCGTCGTGCTGGACCGGTGCTTCTGGCCGGTCGTCGAGGAGCTGGCCGGCGGCTCGGGCCTGCGGCTCGGGCTCGAGTTCCCCGGCGCCAGCCTGCGGTGGGTCGCACGGCACGACCCGTCGTTCGTCGATGCGCTGCGCCGGTTGCTCGACGACGGCCGCGCCGAGCTGGTCGGGTCAGGCCTGACCCAGGCGATCCAGCCGCTGGTGCCGGCCTACGTGGGGCTGCGCAACCTCGAGCTCGGCAACCGGGTGTACGAGGACGTGCTCGGCGTCCGCCCGCGGGTGGCGTACGCGAACGAGCAGACCTCGAGCGACGGGGCGGCCCGGCTGTACGAGGAGGCCGGCTACGAGGCGATCGTCATCGACTGGGAGAACGCGTCGCAGGGCGGTCGGCTGCCGGCGGCGTCGCGCTGGTCGGCCCCGCGGCTGGCCGGTGGTGGGCTGCACGTCCTGTGGGCCTCGACGGTGATGTTCCAGCGCACCCAGCGAGTGGCGTACGGCCAGCTGACCGCCGACGAGCTGATCGCCGACCTCGAGGAGGTCCGCGGCGACGAGCGACGGCCGCTGTGCCTCTACAGCAACGACTGGGAGGTCTTCGACTACTACCCCGGCCGACCGCCACGGGCCGGGCTGCTGCCGGCGCCGCCGCCCGATCAGCTCCCGAGGTTCCTCGGCGTGCTCCGGGCCGCGCGCGAGCAGGGGCTCGGCGACTACCTGTTGCCGGGCGAGGTGCTCGACGCGTACCGCAGCGACGAGTCGGTCGAGGTGAGCTCGGCGGAGTCGCCGATCCTCACCAAGAAGCAGCCGAAGTACAATCCGGCCCGGTGGGCGTTGTGCGGCACGACCACGAGCTACGTCAACACCGCGTGCGCCCGGCTGGAGCGCGAGGTGGTGCGCACCCGCAACGCGGCGACGTCGGTCGACCTGCCGGTGGTCGACGACCTGGACGAGCAGCTCGTCCTCCTGCACGCCTCGGACCTGCGGACGTCGGTCACCCAGCCGAAGGCGGACGCGATGTTCGCCGACGTCGGTCGGCTCACCGCGGACGTCTCGCGGCTCGCGCGGACGCAGGCGGCGCGGCTCGCGACCGCTGACGTGGTCCTGTCGAACGCCGCGGGCGGACCGTGGCGGGGCTGGCCGGTGGCCGTCGACCTGCGCATGGCTGCGGGCGACTGCCCGGAGTCGGTCGAGCTGGTCGGTGCTGGTGGCCGCGAGGACCGGCCGGAGCAGCAGGTCGAGACCGTCGAGCGGTACCCGGACGGCTCCCTGCGCCGGGCCCGTGTGGTGCTGGCCGGGGTGTCCCTCGCGCCCGCAGAGCAGGCGTCCTTCGCGGTGCGGCCGGCGGCACCGGTGGACCTCGGGCTGTCGGCGTCGTCGCAGCCGTCGGTCACGACGGCGACGGTCGAGGCGACGTTCCTCCCGCGGCGCGGCGGCTCGCTGTCCCGTGTCGCGTTCCCCGGGCGCACCGGCATCGCGCTCGGCCATGTGCCGTACGGCCGGTTCAGCCCCATCCACCTGACCCCCGACTGGTACACCGGCAACGTCGTCATGGTCGACGAGACCGGCACGCAGCGCACCGACCTGACCGGGACGACCGTGCACGTCCCCGACGACCCGGCCGCCTGGCCGGTGCGGGTGCCCGTGGTGTCCGAGGTGCATGCCGACGGGATGAGCATCGTCCGCACCACCTGGGTGTCGCGGCGCGAGCCCCGGCTCGACCTCGACATCGCGCTGACACTGCCCAACATCGCCCCGCGCTCCCTGCACGCCGGCATCCTCACGCTCGACCCGCGCAGCCTCGGCGCCGACGACGTCCGGTTCGCCACGGTCAACGGCGGTGGCGGTGCCGGCGAGCACGCGCTGGGAGCCGAGCCGATCCGTCAGTCGGCCAGCCCGTCGCACCGGGTGTCCGTGAGCTCGTGCCTCGGCTCGACCGAGGGCTGGGCCGCCGTGCTCGGGGCGCAGGGGGGTGTCGCGCTGCACATCGACAGGACCCTGACCGCGGGCAACCCGCTGCTGGAGTACGAGCCCACCCCGGAGGGACCGTTCGTCCGCCTGGTCCCGTCGTTCGCCGAGACGGCCGACACCGGCTCGGCCCGGTTCCGGGGGCGGCTGCGGCTCGGGGTGGCGTACGAGGCGTTCGACGCGCTCACCCCGTCGCTGGTCGACGACTGGTCGGTGCGCCGTATCGGCCTCCGCGTCACCGGCACAGCCACTGCCGACGCCTGAGGCTGCCACGTCCGACGCGGCGCGGCTGCAGGAACCCTGCAGCGTCGGTGGCCCGTGACCGCGGGGGGAGGAGGCTGCCGGTCAGGTGTCCGTGCGGGGCGCCAGGGAGTCCCAGGTGACCGCGTCGTACGCCGTGAGGGGGCCGGACATCGCGCGGCCCAGCACCTCGTGCAGGTGGTCGCCGCCGACGCCCTCACGGGGGCGCAGCGCGACCAGGTCGTCACGGGTGAGGACGTGCCCTGCGGGCAGGTCGGTCGCGGCGTAGAGCCCGCGCCAGGCCCAGTAGCGCTCGTCGGCGTCCGAGCTGGGTGCCTTGCGGGTGGAACCCAGCAGCGCCGTCGTGTCCCGCACGGCCTGCACGAGAGCAGCGAACTCCGGGGGCGTCAGCGCGTAGGGGTGGTCCGGACCAGGCAGCGAACGGTCGGTCGTGAGGTGCTTCTCGATCAGGACGGCGTCGCGGGCGACTGCCGCGGTCGCGGCGGTGTGGCCGGGCGAGTGGTCGGAGAAGCCGACCAGCACGCCGAACGCGTCGGCGATGGTCGACATCGCGCGCAGGTTGAGGTCGGCGAGCACCGGGGGGTAGCTGGACACGCAGTGCAGCACGACCACGTCGCGGGCACCGGCGTCGGCGAGCACACCGAGCGAGCGCTCGATGTCACCGAGGTACGCCGCGCCGGTCGACACGATCACCGGCAGCTTGGTCGCGGCGCAGGCCTCGAGCAGGAGGTGGTTGGTGAGGTCGCCGGACGCGACCTTGAGCGCGGGCACACCGACATCGACCAGCGTCTGCACAGCACCCAGGTGGAACGGCGTCGACATGAGGTCGATGCCCGCGTCGCGGGCGGCCTCCGCCAGCGTGGGGAGCCACTCGTCGGGGAGCCGGTTGTCGCGGAAGAACGTCTGCAACCGCTCGGCGGACGGCGCGGCCAGCGTCTCCGCCGTGAAGGACTGGAACTTCACCGCGTCGGCACCGGTGCCGGCCGCGACCTTCACCAGCTCGACGGCGGTGTCCAGGCTGCGGTCGTGGTTGGAGCCGATCTCGGCGATGACGTAGGGGTCCGACCCGACGGCGAGCTTGTGGTCGCCGACCGAGACCGATGTGCTGAACGTGTCCATGTCGCGAGCCTAACGACGCCCGCCGGCGCGGCCGAATCCGGCGAAGGAGCGTCCTCGGGCAGCTCAGCGCTGGGGACGGAAGACGACGCCCGGTGGGGGACCGTCGAGCCGGGCTGCGACCGAGTCGGTCTCGACCGCCTCGCGCAGCACGCCGAGTGCCTCGGCGACGACCTCGACCGTGTAGTCGAGGTCGGCGTCCTCGTGCGCGAAGGTCACGAAGACAGGGCCGCCGAAGAGGATGCCGCGACGCACCGTCTCCTGCAGGAACAGCCCGCGCAGCTCCATGTCGACCTGGCCGTCGCTCTTGAACACGAACGCGCTGCGCGGTGCGTGCCCGATGAGGTCGACGTCGAGCCCGCTCTCCGTGATCGCTGCGGTGAGGCCGGCACGGAACCGCGTGCCGCGCTCCCAGATGGTCGGGCACACGACGCCACGGCGGACCTCGTCGAGGGTGGCCTTGGCTGCCGCGAGCGAGAGCGTCTCGCCGCCGAAGGTGCCGGAGAAGAAGACCGACGAGAAGCCCTTCATCAGCTCGGCGCTGCCGGCGATGACGGCGAGCGGGAGCCCGTTGGCCATCGCCTTGCCGAGGCAGGCGATGTCGGGCGTCACGCCGTAGTACTCCTGCGCACCGCCCGGCCCCCAGCGGAACCCGGTGACGATCTCGTCCCAGATGAAGACGGTGCCCGTCTCGGTGCAGCGGTGGCGCACGTGCTCGAGGAAGCCGGGCGCCGGGTCCTCGGCGGGCAGCTCGAGGATGATCGCCGCAGGGTTGCGGGTCAGCGCGGCCTCGAACGACTCGACGTCGTTGAACGCGAACTTCGAGGTCAGCGAACGGACCGCCTCCGGCACCCCGGCGCGACGCTCGGTGAGGCCGACGTACCAGTCGTGCCAGCCGTGGTAGCCACCGGCGCTGACCTCGTCGCGGCCGGTGACCGCGCGGGCCAGCCGGATCGCGGCGGACGTCGCGTCGGAGCCGTTCTTGGCGAACCGCACCATCTCGGCCGCGGGCACCATGTCGATGACCCGCTCGGCCACCTCGACCTCGAGCCGGTGCGGCAGCGTGAAGACCGTGCCCTCGCCGATCTGCTTGCGGACGGCGTCGACGGTGGCCGGGTGGTCGTAGCCGAGCAGGATCGGCCCGAGGGCCATCGGGTAGTCGATGTACGCGTTGCCGTCGACGTCCCAGACGTGGCAGCCGGACCCGCGCTCGAGGAACGCCGGCGTGACGCCCTTGACGAACTGGTCGATCCCCTTGGACAGCGTCTGGGTGCCGCCGGGCACCAGCTGGTGGGCGCGCTCCAGCAGCTCGGCGGACCGGTCGCCCGCCGCGGTCTGGCCGCGCTTGACCTGCTCGAGGTCGGCGAGGTTCCGGCTGCGCCAGAGACCCTCGTTGCGCCCGATCGCGCCGTTGCGCTCGGCCAGCCCGGTGGCGAGGTACGCCTCGGCGTACTCCTCGATGCCGGTGGCCGGCGCCGCGCCGAGCTTGTCGACCAGCTCGCGCAGCACCTCGAGGTCCTGCGGCTCGTCGACGGTGAGGCGGACGTGCCCGAGGGACGCGCCGCGCTCCAGCAGCCGCATCCTGGTGCCCTCGGCCGCCTTGACCCACAGGGTCACGTGCTCCCGGTCCGGCGCGGAGGTGGCGCCCCGGTCGGCGGCATCGAGCGATGCCCTGGAGAAGACCTCCGCGTCGGCGCCCTCCGGCCACGACGGGCCGAGCGCCAGGTAGTCGAGCGCGGCGTCGGCGCGGAACACCGCGACGAGCTCGTCGATCAGCGCGGGGTCGACCAGCGGGCAGTCTCCGGTCACCCGTACGACGGTGCCGGCGTCGGACGTGGCGGCCACGAACCGGCTCAGCACGTCGTCGGTGGAGCCACGGACGACGCGGACCCCGGACGCACGCGCCACCGCCTCGATCTCGTCGTCCGCGGGGTCCTCCGTGGTCGCGACGACGACCTCGTCGACGGTGGTCGCCGCGCAGAGCCGGTCGAGCAGGACCGCGAGCAGGGGGCGCCCGCCGAGGTCGGCAAGCGCCTTGCCGGGCAGTCGGGTCGAGCCGATGCGGCTCTGGACGACGGCGACGACCCGGCCGCGGCCCGCGGCTGTCCTGTCGGTCGCCTCAGGCGGAGAGCTGGGCATGAACGATCGCCTCTCGTCCCAGGCCGCGGGCGGCCAGGTACTCGTGCAGCGGCCGGCGCTCGCCGGCCAGCTCGAGCCGGTGCTCGAGCAGCATCCGCTGCTGGTGGATGGACGCGCCGACCTCGGAGTCGCCGATGTAGTCCTGGCCCATGAGCAGGAACCACTCCACCGGGAACGACGTGTCGCGCTCGACCGGCTGGAGGCCGCACTGGGACACCAGCGCCTCGAGGCCGTCGAAGGTGAAGTAGTTGACGTGGAACGGCGGCGCGACCCACCACTGCGGCTTGTCGAGCACCGAGTGGGCCGTGCGCTGCAGCAGGTTGTACTCGTTGGGCACCTGCAGTGTGAGCACGCCGTGCGGAGCGAGCAGCCGCGCCGCCCAGGTGACGAAGTCGCGCGGGTCGGGCAGGTGCTCGAGCAGCAGCCGGGCGTGCACCACGTCGAAGCTCGCGGCGGGCAGGTCGACGTCCTGGAAGAGGGCTTCGTGCACGTCGAGACCCTTCGCCTGCGCGTGCTTCGCCGCCGTGGGGGAGGGCTCGATGCCGAGCACGTCGAAGCCCCGGTCGCGGGCGTCCTCGAGCAGCAGGCCACCCGAGCAGCCGACGTCGAGCACGCGGCCGCCCGGCGTGGCGCCGAGCCGTCGCCAGGCGTCCAGCTTGTCGGTGTGCTCGAGGCGCCAGTAGTCCTTCTCGCGCTCGTCCTTGTCCAGCCAGCCCGGGTACTCCTCGTAGTACTCGACGCTGGCGTAGAGCGCGCTGAGCTCCTCGTCGGTGGGGATCGGGTCCAGGTGGACGAACCCGCAGTCCTGGCAGTCCATGACGTCCCACTGCTCTCCGGAGGACAGCACGGGCCCGCTGTGGGGCCGCGGCGTCGTCGGGCCGGCAGTGACGGTGCTGGTCACGAGTGGCTGCCCTCGACCGCGCCGACGGACGCGGCGACGACGCCGGCGCGTCCCTTGTGCCAGTCGACCTGGGCGGAGACGCCGTCCCGGAGCGAGGTGGTCGGGGCCCAGTCGAGCACCCTGCGGGCGGTCGTCGTGTCGGCACCGGTGCGCCGGACGTCGCCGGCCTGGTCACCGGTGCGCACCAGGTCGATCCGTGCCCCGGCCAGCTCCTCGACCAGGTCGATGAGGTCGGTCATGGTCACGCTGGACCCACCGGCGACGTTGACCACGGTCCCCGGCGCGCAGTCGGCACCGCCCGCGGCGACATTGGCCGCGACGACGTCGCCCACGAAGGTGAAGTCGCGCTGCTGCCCGCCGTCGCCGTTCAGGGTGAACCGGGTGCCGTGCAGCGCCGCCTCGACGAGCCGGTGGGTCGCCATGTCCGGCCGCTGCCGGGGTCCGTAGACGGTGAAGTAGCGCAGCGCCACAGTCGACAGGCCGTGGGTCGCGGCGTAGAGCCCGACCAGGTGCTCGGCGGCGAGCTTGGTGACGCCGTAGGGGCTCACCGGCCGGGGCAGCGACCGCTCGGTGGACGGGTAGTCGGTGTTGTCGCCGTACACCGACGAGCTGGACGAGTAGACGATCCGGCCCACACCACGGCGGACCGCCGCCTCCAGCAGCCGCTGGGTGGCCTGCACGTTGTCG
Source organism: uncultured Actinomycetota bacterium (assembly GCA_963746175.1). Classification (GTDB taxonomy): domain Bacteria; phylum Actinomycetota; class Actinomycetes; order JACCUZ01; family JACCUZ01; genus CAVVAH01. The sequence goes on from CAVVAH010000004.1 coordinate 1,105,249, forward strand.
ACGACGTACTGGTCGAAGCCGCCCGCCCAGCTGGCCCGCACGCCGGGCTGGCCGGCGAGGTGGAAGACCGCGTCGGCACCCTCCAGGAGCGGGTCGAGGTCGGCCCGGACCAGGTCCGCCTCGCTCACATCGACCGCCGGGTGGTCGCGGTACGCGGCGACGTTCGCGAGCTTGGTCTCCCGCGGGTAGTAGTCGGAGAGCCGGTCCAGGGCCAGGACGTCCCAGCCGTCGGCGAGCAGGCGCTCCGTCAGGTGGCTGCCGATGAAACCGGCGGCCCCGGTGACGACCGCCCTGCTCATGGTGGCTCCCTCGTGTCGACGACCACGGGAGTCTAGAGGACCGCTGGGCACGCTCCGGCGGGCCGTGGCGGCGCCCGTACGCTGGCCGGGTGGCCGCCCGTGTCGAGCTCGTCGCCGACAGCGGGCCCGGAGTCGGTCTCGGTCACGTGGGACGGCTGGCAGCTCTCGGGGAGCAGCTCGGCGCCGTGGCGACGTTCCTCGTCGAGGACGAGCACGCCCGCAGGTGGGTGACCGACCGCGGTCTCGCCGTCGCCCCGACCGGTGCCGGGCCCGGCAGGTACGGCACCGAGGTCGTCGTGCTGGACCGGGTCGGCCCGGTCGACCCGGCCGAGGTGGCCCGCCTGCAGGGCGTGGGCGCCGCTGTCGCACTGGTCGACGACCTCGGCCCGGCGCGCGCGCTCGCCGATGTCGTCATCGACCCGCCGACGTACGGCGCCTGGCCGCCGCCCGCGGGAGTCGCCCTCCGGGGCTTCGAGCACGCGCTGCTGCGCCGCGAGTGGGTTGCCGCCCGCGAGACGCCCGACCTGCCCAGGGACCAGGTGCTGCTGACCTTCGGCGGCACCGACCCCTACGGCCTGAGCGGGCCGGCAGCCGCTGCGCTTGCGGGCACCGGGGTCGAGGTGGTCACGGTCGTGGGGGCCGGCAGCACCGCCGAGGTGCCGGGCCGGGTCCTCCGCGACCCGCAGGACTTCGCCGGGCAGGTGCGCCGGTCCCGGATCCTGGTGACCGCGTTCGGCACCACGGTGCTGGAGGCCGCCTGCGTCGGGACACCGGTGGTCGCGGTGTGCACGCGCGACGACCACCTGCGCGACGCGCGTGGCCTGGAGCCGCACGGCCTGCTGCGGGTCGTGGACGGCCGCGGCGGGGTCCCCGAGGCGACCTGGCGGGACGTCGTCGGGGCCGCCCTCGCCGACCACGGCTGGCAGCGGGACGTCGCCGCCCGCGGGCCGGTGCTCGTCGACGGTCGCGGCGCGGAGCGAGTTGCCGCCGCCTTGCTAGCCTCGGTCCGCCCGCCGGACCCGGCGCGGCACGAGCACGGGAGTGGTGACCGATGACGTCGACGCATCAGCCGAGGAGCGAGGCGAGCGAGGGCCTGACCCTCGTCTTCGACGGCTCCAATTCGCCGCTGAAGGACCTCAGCGTGAGCCGGCTGCGCCTCGCCGAGGGGTCCGACACCTGGTCCGCCGAGACCGGCGCCAGCGAGGTCGCGCTGCACGTCCTCGTGGGTCGCTGCACGGTCCGGGTCATCCCGGCCGACGGTGTCGCCGTGGAGTACAAGGAGCTCGGCGAGCGCCGTGACGTGTTCTCCGGCTCGCCGACCACGGTCGTGGTCGGCCCCGGTTCGACGTACGAGGTGCTCGACGTCGTCCGCTCGGTCGACATCGCCGTCGGCAGCGCGCCGGCCGCACCGGGCGCCTCGACCCAGCCGCTGGTGATCCGACCGCAGGACGTCGACGTGCACGAGATCGGCGAGGGCCACTACGAGCGGTCGGTCCGCGAGGTCATCGGCGGTCCCGACCGGGCCAGCCGGATGCGGCTCGGCGAGACGGTCAACCCGGTCGGCAAGTGGTCCAGCTGGCCGCACCACGACTTCGACGCGAACCCCGACCTGGCGCCGAAGTTCGAGGAGGTCTTCCTCTACTTCACCAAGCCGGCCGCCGGCTGGGGCGTGCAGGTGCGGCACGGCCTGTGGACCGACGGCGGCCGCGTCGACGACGTCATCGAGGTGCACAACGGCGACGCCGCCGTCGTACCGCTCGGCGACCACCCGGTGGGCGCCGGCGTCACCAGCGAGCTCCTCTACGTGTGGTTCTACCTGAGCCCGATCCCGAAGGTGTACGCCCGTTGGGCCGAGGACGTCGGCGGCTATGCCTGATCGGCGTCCGGCCGTCCTGGTCGTGTCGGGCGGCGTCATGCAGGTCCCCGCCATCCGGGCCGCTCACGACCTCGGACTGGCGGCCATCCTCACCGACCGGGACCCGGACGCCCCGGCGCTGGCGCAGGCCGACGAGGCGCACACCGTCGACATCTTCGACGCCGAGGGCCACGTCGAGCTGGCCAGGAAGCTGCAGGAGAGCTGGGACCTGCGCGGCGTCTTCTGCCAGGGCGCCGACGTCGAGGTGACGGTCGCGTCCGTTGCCGAGGCCCTCGGACTGCCGGGGATCCCGGTCGCCGCGGCGAAGCGCACGAAGAACAAGGCGCTCATGCGGGCGGCGTTCGACGAGGCCGGTGTCGTGAACCCCCGGTGGGCCGAGGTCCGCGACGAGAGCGAGGCCGACGCCGCGCTCGAGCTCGTCGGACTGCCCTGCTACGTCAAGGCGCTGGACAACTCCGCCTCCCGCGGCACCAGCCGGGTCGACTCGGTCGACGAGCTGCTGCCCGCCGTACGCCGTGCGATGGCCAACTCGACGACGGGCACCGCGTTGGTCGAGGAGTGCTACGTCGGACCGGAGCAGAGCGTCGAGACCATCTTCGACGCCGACGGGAGACCGCACCGCCTCAACATCGTCGACCGGCTGTTCACCCACGAGGGCGGCTGGGCGCTCGAGCTCGGTCACGTGAACCCGAGCGCGCTCCCCGCCGCGGACCAGGACGCGCTGTACGCGCTCGCCGAGACCGCCGCGAAGGCGTGCGGGGTCGGCTTCGGTGTCTTCAAGTCCGACACCATCCTCACCGCCGACGGTCCCCGGATCCTGGAGGTCGCGAGCCGCCTCTCGGGAGGCTTCGACGCTCAGGTGACCACTCCGCTGGCGACCGGCCGGAACTTCATCAGGGCCGCGATGCGGCTGGCCGTCGGGATGCCGTTCGACCAGGACGACATCACCCCGGCCCGCCACGCCTACGCCGCGGCATGGGCGTCGCTGCCGACGCCGGGACGGGTCGTATCCATCGACAACCTCGACGAGGTCAAGGCCCTCGAGGGAGTGCACGACGTGTTCCTGCGCACAGCACCTGGAGAGCTCGTCGAGCCGTACATCGACTGTGGCGCCCGGCCGGCGTTCGTCGTTGCCGACGGCTCGACGTACGACGCCGCGATCGAGCACGCGCGGGCCGGCGCCCTGGCACTGAACATCACGACCGTCGCCGACGACCGTGGCTGAGGCCGGTCGCGGACCGGTGGTCGTCACCGGCGCCGGCAGCGGCATCGGGCGTGCCGTCGCGCAGGCGTTCGCCGCCGACGGTGCCACCGTGGTCGCGCTGGCCCGCTCCACCGATGCCACCGGCGAGCTCGCGTCCGAGCACGAGAACGTCGTCGCCCTGTCCATGGACGTCACCGTCGAGGACTCCGTCGTCGACGTGGCCGCGCAGGTCACCCGGGACCACGGCGCGCCCAGTGTCCTCGTCACCTGCGCCGCGGCCGGTGCCGCGGCCGGGCCGACCGAGTCGCTCGCGCTGTCGGCCTGGCAGGACGCGTTGGAGTGCGACCTCACCGGCACGTTCCTGTCGAACCGCGAGTTCGGCCGTCCGATGCTGGCCGCGGGCTACGGCCGGATCGTCAACATGACCAGCTTCCACACGGTGGCGACCTACCCGCAGCGCGCGGCGTACGTCGCGGCGAAGAGCGGGGTCGAGGGACTCGTGAAGGGCCTCGCCGTCGAGTGGGGCGGCCGCGGCGTCACGGTCAACGCGGTGGCGCCCGGCCCGATCCGGACGCCGCGAACGCAGTTCTTCCTCGACTCCGACCCGGCCAACGAGGCAGGGATGGTGGGCCGCACGCCGGCCGGCCGGATCGGCGAGCTGCCCGACGTGGTCGCCGCGGTCAGGTTCCTGGCCGGGCCCGAGGCCGCCTGGATCTCCGGCCAGGTGCTTGTCGTCGACGGTGGCTGGACGAGCAACGCCTGGTGGGGCAAGCACCCCTTCCGGCCGTGACGGACCTCTTCTCGCTGGCGGGCGAGAAGGTGCTCGTCACCGGTGCCGCCTCCGGGCTCGGTGAGGCGGTGGCGCAGCTCGCCGCCGCCGCAGGCGCGACGGTGGCGTGCGCGGCACGGACACCTCAGCGGGCGGAGGAGGCAGCGCGACGCATCGGCGATCGAGCCGTGCCGGTCGCCGCCGACCTGACCGACGAGGGGCAGGTCGACGCACTGGTGCCGGCCGCCGTGGCGGCACTGGGCGGGCTCACCTGCCTCGTCAACGTGGCCGGCGTCCAGCTGCGCAAGCCGGCCGTCGACGTGACCAGGGCCGAGCTGCGGACGATGCTGCGGGTGAACGTCGAGGCGACCTACCTGCTGTGCGGCGCGGCCGCCCGGGTGCTGCTGCCGCAGGGCCACGGCTCGGTCGTGAACGTCACGTCGCTCACCGCGCAGTTCGGGCTGCCGTCCCTGTCGGCCTACGGCACCACCCGCGGCGGCGGCGTGCAGCAGCTGACCAGGGCCCTGGCCGTCGAGTGGGCGCCGTCCGGTGTGCGCGCCAACTGCGTCGCCCCCGGCCGCATCCGCACGCCGATGACCGAGGGGCTGTTCGCCGACGACGAGACCCGCGCGTCGTTCGAGCGGCACATCCCGCTCGGCCGTGGCGGACAGCCGCAGGACGTCGCGGCCGCCGTGGTCTACCTGCTCAGCCCGGCGGCGGGCTACGTCACCGGGCACACCCTCGTCGTCGACGGTGGCTGGTCGGTAGCCGGCTCCCTCGGCGGCTGACACGTGGTCGCCCGGCCCGGGGGCGGACCGCACGATCGACACGAGCTCAGGAGGACCTGTGAGTCATCCGGAACAGCTGGCGTACCTGGCGGCGGTGATCGCGGCGAACCGCGAGCAGGTGTACGGCGGTCGCGTTCTCGAGGTCGGCTCCTACGACGTGAACGGATCGGTTCGCGGGCTCTTCGACGTCGCCGAGCCGTCGGCGTACGTCGGCGTCGACCTCGTCGAGGGACCTGGCGTCGACAGGGTCCAGTACGGCCATGAGGTCGACGACCCGGACGGGTCCTACGACCTCGCCGTGTCGGCGGAGTGCTTCGAGCACGACCCGCAGTGGCTCGCGACGTTCACGAACATGGTCCGGCTCACCCGGCCCGGCGGCGTGGTGGCCTTCACCTGCGCCTCACGCGGGCGTGTCGAGCACGGCACGCGTCGCACGCTGGTGTCGGACAGCCCGGGCACGCAGGCCGAGGGTGTCGACTACTACCGGAACCTCACGGCCCGCGACTTCACGTCGGCGCTCGATCTCCGTTCGATGTTCACGACCTGGTCCTTCGACAGCTGCCGGACGACGTTCGACCTCTACTTCACCGGCGTACGAGCAGGCGGGGGGCCGGCCACCGGGCGCTTGCCCGCCGAGGACGCGCTCTCGGCGATCCCCCGCATGATGGGGCTGCCCGCGCGCGCGGTGCGGCTCCCGCTGCGTCTGCTGCAGCTCGCCGTTCGTGACGAGGCCCGCTACCAGCGGGTCGCCGTGCCGTACTGGCTGACGATGATCCGGCTGGCCGGGCGCCTCGGCGTCGGAGGGATCTCGTCGCACTGATCGACCACGGTCGGTTCAGTACACGCGGAGATGGCGCCGGCCGCCGGAGGCCCGCAGGTTGAGCCGGACCAGGTCGGCGAGCCGGCGGCCGACGAATCCCGCCTGGCGCAGGTGGCCGCCCGTCGACCATCCCATCAGGTCCCGGAGGGTGGCGGGATCGAGCACCTCGTCCGCTCCCAGCTGGTCCCTCCAGATGCTCGCCGCCACGTCCGGATCCACGCGGAAGGAGTGCATCTCCGGCCACCGGCGGGGGATGTCCGACTGCTCGTACGGTGCCTGGTTCTGCAACGTCATCGCCGTGCCGTAGACGCCGACCGACTTGCCGGCAGCCGCGCCGTAGAAGATCGCGGTGGACAAGCGGTTGCTCACGACCCGGTCGTGCCGGTCCATCTCCTCGAGCTGCCGCACGAGGAACGACTCGTGACCCTCGTGCGAGCTGGTGCCGCGACCGAGGGTGATCACTCGCGCACCGATGTCCTCGTACATGCCGCGGGTGGCGCGGTCCTCGTAGTCCATCCACTGCAGGCAGACGGTGAGGTCTCGGCCGCCCTCCGTCTCCGCCACCAGGTCGCGCGCGTAGGCGGAGTGCTCGCCGACGAGATGGAGGTGCACCGTGGCGTGGAAGGGGACCGCGATCGTCGAGCCGACCGGTGGGGCGTCCGGCCGCTGTCCTGCCCGGTGCCTCAGCAGGTACAGCCACGGCGCGCCGATCACGTGGTAGTTCCGGCCACCGCGTTCGTGACCACGCCGCGCGTTCTCCCGGGACCAGACGAACTTGGGGAGCGGCCGCCAGACGCCGTCGAACATCCCGATGCCGTCATAGGGGTTCCACCCGTGCTGGAGCGCACCGGGGATCCATCGGGTGGCCGTGAAGCCTGCGTACTCTGAGAGCGCACGAGCATGGCCGTAGGCCCAGTTCTCGGCCTGCAGCACAGAGCCCGGTGACAGCGACAGCAACGGAAGCGATCCTTCCTCGAAGGAGCCGGATGGCCGACGAGACCGCGTCTTCTGACGACGGTCGCCGGGCGTTTGCTGCATCCGCGTCGACGTACTCGCTCATCGTCGCAGCGCAGCTGCTCGCGCCGGTGCTGGTGACGCCGTTCCTGACCCGGTCGCTCTCGGTCGACGAGTTCGGCCAGAGCATACTGACTGTCGTCCTGGCGCAAGTCGTGGCGATCGTGCTGAACGCCGGCTTCCCCACCGCGGTGTCCCGCCTCTACTTCCGTACCGACCACGACTCGGACGCCGCGCGCACCTTGGTGTCGCGCGCCATCCTCGTCATCCTCGTGCTGGGCCTGGTGGCCGCGGCGCTGCTTGTGTGGGCGGCCGAGGACCTGCTGTCGCTGCCGGTACGCCTCGTCCTGCTCGGGTCGCTCGGTGCGGTGCTGCTGGCCGTGTTCGAGGTCGACCAGGCGCTGATGCGCAGCCGGCGGCAGACCGGTGCGTTCGCGCTCTGGACCGTCGTCGCGCTCGTGTCCAGCCAGCTGATCGGGCTGCTGTTCGTCGTGGCGGGCGCGGGGGTCACCGGCTTCGTCACCGGCTGGGTGGTGGGCACCGGCCTCGGCACGCTCGGCTCGCTGCTCGTCGTCCGGCCGCTGGTCCGCGGCGGCGCGGCGGCCGCCGCGCACTTCGGCGAGGCGCTGCGGATCGGGTTGCCCTCGGCGGCGTACGCGACCGTGCTGACGTCATTGACGTACGTCGACCGTTTCGTGCTGTCGTCGCTGCACGGCCCGGCGGCCTCGGGCCGCTACCAGCTGGCGTACACGGTCGGCGGGGCGACGGTCGCCGCACTCGGTGCCGTGAACCTGGCGTGGGGTCCGGAGGTCCTGCGGTCGCTCCGCGCGGGTCCGGCGTTCCTCGCCGCCACGACTGCGGACATCGCGCTCGGGATGCTGGTGCTGGTGGGCGCCGGCGTGGCGCTGGCGCCGGTCGGCGTCGCGGTCCTCGCGCCGGCCGACTACGACCGGGACGGGATCACCGTGGCCGCCTGCCTGCTGCTGCCGCTCGGTGCGCTGCAGGTGCTGCACTACTCCCGCACCCATCTGCTGACGTGGCACGGAAGGTTGACCGCGCTGGCACCCGTCTCGGCCGTGATCGCCGTCGTGCACCTTGCCGGGAACCTCGTGCTCGACCGTGAGCACCCGCTCGCCGGGCCGCCGGTGGTGGCGCTCGTGTCGTTCAGCCTGCTGGCCGCCGTGCTGACCCGGCTGGCGCGCGGGCGGCCCGACGAGGCGGTCCCGGGGGTGGTCTGGCTCGCGACCGGCGCCGCCCTGGGCATCGGCATCGGCGGCTCCTGGGCGACCGCCGCCGACGCACCGGTCGCCGTCCGGCCGCTGCTCTTCGTCGCCGCGCTGGCGGTCGCTGCGGCACTGTTCCTGCACCGGCGCCGGCGCCCCACTGCCGGTCCCGACCGGCCGGACGAGGTGGCGAGCGAGGGCCCGGCCGCCGCTGGGTAGCGTCGGTCCGTGACCGACGGCACGCGTGCTCGGCCCGAGCTGGCCCTGGGAACCGCCAACTGGGGAGGCAGGTACGGCGCGCCCGGCCGGGAGGCCAGCGTCGACGAGCAGACCGCCCGTGGCCTGGCCGAGGTGTTCCTCGGAGCCGGCCACGACCTGGTGGACACCGCACCGGCGTACGGCGACGCCGAGGAGCTCGTCGGGACGGTGCTCGCCGGCCGGGCCCGGGTGGTGAGCAAGGTGCCCGCCGCCCTGATGGGCGAGGCGGACGCCGCCCGCCTCGCCGTCGACGGCCTGCGCCGCTCCCTGGAACGCACCGCGGTCGCCCGGTTCGCCGGCGTCCTGCTGCACGACGCGTCCGCGGCCAGCCGGGTCGACGGGCGGGGTCGCGAGGTGGTCGACGCGGTCCGGTCCGCCGGTCTGACCGACCGGGTGGGCGTCTCGGTGTACGCGCCGGAGGAGGCGACGGCCGCCGTGGAACGCCTCGGGGCCGACCTGGTGCAGCTGCCGTTGAACGTCCTGGACCAGCGCTTCCTCGACTCGGGCTGCCTGGCCGACCTGGTCGGGCGCGGCGTCGAGGTGCACGTACGCAGCGTCTTCCTCAACGGCGTGGTGCTGGCCGACCCCGACGAGCTGGCGGGGCCTCTCGGGCCGCTGGCACCGGCGGTACGTCGGCTGCGCGAGGCCGCTGATGCGGCCGGCACGACCCCGCTGGAGCTGGCGACGGCGTTCGCACGGCAGGCGACCGGAGCGCACGCCGTGCTGGTCGGCGCGTTCGCCGTGCCGCAGCTCACCGAGGTGCTGGCCGCCTGGGACCGGGCCGGTAGCACCGCGGTTTACGACGCGGACTGGGCCGCGCTGGCAGCCTCGGAGGAGCCCGCGGTGGACCCGCGGACCTGGTCGGGCTGACCGGGCGACGTCGCGCGCGTCAGAACCGTGGCGGCAGGTCCGAGACGCCCGACGAGTCGCTGCTCACGAGCACCGGGAGGGCGCCGACCTCGAGGGTGGTGCCGCCCAGCGGCAGCTCGCCGGCGGTGCTGCCCAGGGTCTCGGCCGAGGTCGCCCCGAAGCCGGTGCGCACCCGCGCCGTGCCGGTCTCCGAGGGGTTCCAGAACACCGTGGCGGGGCCGCGCGGCGTCGTGAGGTCGCACACCCAGACGCCGCCGTCGGCCGGCCGGCACCTGTCGACGGCCGCGCCCAGCAGCCACCGGTGGACCACCTCGAACGCCCGCCCGGCGTCGGTCGGCGCGCCGTCCTCCCCGGACAGCGTCGTGTTCGCGATGTCCTGGAGGTCCCAGGCGTACCAGTAGACGCGGTCGACGCCGTCCCCCGCGTCGAGCAGGTAGCTCATGGCCACGTTGGTCATCTGCTGCTCGGGCGTGGCCGGGGTGGCCGGCTCGCCGCCCTGGAGACCGAAGTTGATCTCGGTGTCCCACACCGGCTTGTCCGCGGCCACGCCCTGCAGGCCGAGGATCCGCCGGGACTCGGTGAGCAGCGCCGACTTCCGCGTCAGGCCCTCACCGTCCTCGGGGTAGAGCTGCAGCGAGACGACGTCGACCAGGTCGCCCAGCCGGACGCCGCCCACCTTCTCGCCGTACAGCAGCCGGAGGCCGGCGCGCTGGCCGAGGGTCCGGGTCGCCATCGCCGGCGCCACCAGAGTGGGCGTCGGGGTCACCGAGTCGACCACCGACCGGGCGGCCGCCGTGAGCTTGGCCATCTGCCGGTAGGTGCCGTTCCAGTAGCCCTCGACGTTGGCCTCGTTCCACACCTGGAAGGCCACGTCCGGAGCCTTGTACCGCTCCACCACCGCCCGGACGTACGCCGTCCAGGCCGCGAGGTCCGGCATCGACGCCGCGCCGGCGCCGTACGCGCCGACCTTCTTCGGGTGCCGGGAGTGGAAGGCCGGTGTCTGGCCGAGCACGATCAGTGTCGACGCGTGGTGGTCGCGGGCTGCCTTGACGAGGGCGTCCAGCCGGGCGAAGTCGTACGTGCCGGGCGTGGTCTCGACCTGGTTCCAGACCGCCCCGGAGTCCCACACCCGCAGCGAGCCCACCGGCGCCTGCGGCCACGAGTCGGCCACCGGTTCGGAGTCGTGCATGCCGAAGAAGTCCGGGCCGAGGCCGCCGGGCACCGGTGTCGTGGAGGGTGACGGCCGGGGAGCCGGAGCCGAGTCGTCCGACCCGTCGGAGCCCGACGAACCCCCTGTGCAGCCGGCGAGACCGGCGGCCAGGAGGAGTGCGGACAGGGCGGCGAGCGCGGGCAGGGGTCGTCGCATGGTTCCGACACGCTACCCAGCAGGGCGGTTGGTGATGCCACGGCCGGGCAGCGGTGGAACCATGTGCGCCGTGACGGCCAGCGTGCAGACGTCGGGCCCCGACGCGATACGGGTCGTTGCGCACCGTGGCTCCTCCGACGACGCACCCGAGCACACGCTGCACGCCTACAAGCGGGCCGTCGCGGACGGCGCCGACGCGCTCGAGTGCGACGTCCGGCTCACCAAGGACGGCCACCTCGTCTGCGTGCACGACCGGCGCATCGACCGCACCTCGAACGGTCGCGGCATCCTCTCCACGCTCGAGCTCGCCGAGCTCACCGAGCTGGACTGGGGGTCCTGGCGGGACACCTGGGAGGACTTCGAGGACCCGGAGATGCCGGACCGCGACAAGTCGCAGATCCTCACCCTGCGCCGGCTCCTCGAGACCGTCGCGGCCGCGGACCGGCGGGTCGAGCTGGCGATCGAGACCAAGCACCCGACGCGGTACGCGGGCCTCGTCGAGCGCCGGCTGGTCGCCCTGCTCGACGAGTTCGGCTGGTGCCGGGCCGGGGCGCCGGCGCGGGTGATGTCGTTCTCCCAGCTGTCGCTGCGCCGCCTCCGCACGCTGGCCCCGGACCTGCGCTCGGTGATGCTCTTCGAGCGGGTGCCGCTGCGCTTCCGCGACGGCACCCTGCCCGAGGGGGTCGCCGTCGCGGGGCCCAGCATCGAGGTCGTCCGGGCGCACCCGCGCTACGTCGAGCGCTGCCACCGCCAGGGCCATCCCGTGCACGTGTGGACCGTCGACTCGGCGGAGGACATCGACCTGTGCGTCCGGCTGGGGGTGGAGGCGATCATCACCAACCGGCCGGGAAAGGTGCTCTCCGCCCTCGGCCGGGCGCCCGGCACCGCCGGTGGCGGGTTTGGCCGGTGACCCAACCCTCACCGTTCAGACCGTTTCGCGCACCCGCATACGGGCACGGGACCAGGACGGAGCAATCGGCCAGTTGGGAGTGCCATGTCGTCGGGGGACACCACGCCACGGACGCCTGCGTCCGCGCGCCCCGACGTCCCGGTGGTGTCTCCGGTGTCGATCGGCGTACCGCACGAGCGGACCGGTGTCCGGCTGGCCCGGCACGCGTTCGCCGACCAGATCACTGCCCTGGGTGTCGAGGGCGAGGCCCGGGACGACGCCATGCTGGTCCTCTCCGAGCTGGTGTCCAACGCCGTCAAGCACGCCGCCCCGCTCCCGTCCGGTGAGATCACGGTCCGCTGGCGGGTCGACGAGGAGGTGCTGCACATCGAGATCACCGACGGGGGCGCCAGCACCCGGCCCCGCGCCGGGGTCGCCGCGCTGTCCGCGCTGGGCGGTCGCGGCCTCGACATCGTGCGGAGCGTGAGCCGGCACTGGGGGGTGACCGAGGGCGAGGGCTCGGTGACCGTGTGGGCCGAGGTGCCGCGCACCAGCGACCGGTCGGCGGGGACCGCCACGTCCTGAGCCGCCACCGCCCCGCGGGCGTCGCGGCGAGCGGCCAGTAGGGTGCCCGGGTCCCGTCAGGCGACATCCGGAGCTGCGCACCATGGGCAAGAAGTCGACCCGCCGTTCCGCCGTCCGGCCCGGCGTCGGCGGCAGCAGCGTCGCCGTCGGTGAGGTGCCGGTCGTGGCCGGCCGCGAGCCGTGCCCGTGCGGGTCCGGGCGGCGGTACAAGGCCTGCCACGGGCGGGACGCCGGGCAGGCGGCCGAGGCCTACGTGGCCCGGCCCTTCGAGGGCCTGGCCGGGGAGTGCGACTGGGTCGCGATGCGCGAGATCGTCCCGGCGGCGACGGCGTCGCTGGTCCTGGCCGGGGAGCACGCCGGGCGGCAGGCGACCCTCGCGACCGTGCTGCCGATGGCCTGGCCGGGGCTGGTCCGGCAGGACGGCGAGCTGTTCGTCGGCCTGCAGGTCCCCGGTGGCTCCGGGGATGCCAACCGCGACGTCGCGCACGCGCTCGAGCTGGCCCTGGACGCCGAGCCCGGCACCCCGATCGCGCCGAGCGCGCTGCCCGGCGCGGGGGCCCGCCTGCAGGACCTGCTCGACACCGACGTACCGCTGCAGGTGACCGTCCACGACGGGTTCGACTTCTGGCTGGAGGGCGTGGAGGACCGCAGCCCTGACGTGGTCGCGTCGATGGAGCGCGCGAACGAGGCCGTCGTGCCGACCGTGCGGCTGACGTCGGTCGAGGCGGCGTACTGGTGCCAGATCCGGGAGCGCAACCACCTGCGCTGGGTCGTCCCGCACGACGAGGAGTCCCTGCTGGACGCGCTGGCCCGGCTGCACGCGACCGGTGGCGACACGGTCGGCGAGGGGTCGCGCTACGTCGGGTCGTTCCGCGCGCACGGCCTGGTCGTGCCGGTGTGGGACCTGGTGGCCGGAACCTCGGCCGAGGCGCTCGAGGAGCCGGTCGACGCGTTCGCCGGCCGGCTCGCCGAGGCGCTGGTCGACCCGGCACCGCTCTCCGACGCCGCCCGCCGGGCCCGCGACGGCCTGCGCAGCCGCCAGCTCACCCTCCGCTGACTGCCCCGATCCGCTCCGATCAGGCGTGACCTGGTCGGCCGGGTTCCGTGGCACCGATCGGTGAAGAACTGACTCGCGAGTCACTACGTTGCGCTTGCGCACGGCCCCGTCTCGGATATCGTTGGCGCCAGGCCCGAGCGCTGCTGCATCCCCCGTCGGTTGCGCTCGGGCCGTTTCATGTCCGCAGCCAGATCGCCCTTGTACGACGGAATCCGTCGTCGGTGGACGTTCCGGAAACGGGATCCTTCGCACCGACCCCCGGTCGCCACCGAATCGGTCTAGACCGTGCGGCGGAGCAGCGGTCCGACGGGGGACCTCAGCCGGCCATCGGGTCCCGGCTGATCGGGCAGGACATGCAGCGCGGCCCGCCCCGGCCGCTGCCCAGCTCGGACCCCGCGATCCGGACGACCTCGATGCCGGCCTCCTCGAGGCGGGCATTGGTCTCGACGTTGCGCTCGTACGCCACGGCCAGGCGGGGGGCGATGGCGAGGGTGTTGTTGCCGTCGTCCCACTGCTCGCGCTCGGCGGTCACGGGGTCCAGGCCGGTGTCGATGATCCGCAGCGTGTCGATGCCCATCGCCTTGGCGGCCGCGACGAGGAACGGCTCCGGCCCGTCGACGTGCAGCTCGCCGCCATCGGTGACGGTGAAGGCCTGCAGGGTGTCGGCGATGTTGGGGTACATGACGACCGCGTCGACGTCGACCATCGTGCACACGGTGTCCAGGTGCATGGTCGCCCGCTCCTGCGCGATCGGCACCGCGAGCACCGTCGTCGCCAGACCGCGGTCGAACACCGTGCGGGCCAGCCGCTCGACCCCGGCCGGAGTGGTCCGCTCGCCGACGCCGACGGCCACCACGCCGGGCGCGAGCAGCAGCACGTCGCCGCCCTCGACCGGCTCGTTCTCCGGGCCGTGCACCAGCTCGGTGCCGGCGAACCGCGGGTGGTGCCGGTAGATCGCCCGGGTCAGGGTCGTCTCCCGCTCGCGGGCCGGCATCGCCAGGCTGGTGACCGCCACCCGGTCGCGGATCCACACGCTGGAGTCTCGGGTGAAGAGCAGGTTGGGCAGCGGGTCGATGACGAAGTCGTGGCGGTCCATGAAGCGGTAGACCAGGCCGCCGACGGGCGCGATCTCCTCGTGCGCGAGCCCCGCCATCAGCGCCCCGGCGAGGTCGACGGGGTGCAGGTCCTGGAGGTACGACGCGACGAACCCGTGCAGCGTCTCGCCGAGCCGCGGGTCGCGCAGGACTGCGTCGATCGTCTCGGTGCGGGCCGCCTCGACCTCGAGTGCCGTGGCGAGCAGGTCGGCGAGGTAGAGCACCTCGACCCCGTGGTCGCGCAGCGACTGGGCGAACGTGTCGTGCTCGTCCTGGGCCCGGCCGACCCATGGGATGCCGTCGAACAGCAGCTTGTCGTTGTTGCGCGGGGTGAGCCGCTTGAGCTCGGGTCCGGGCCGGTGCAGCAGCACCGTGCGCAGCCGCCCCACCTCGCTGTCCACACCGAGCGGGGCGGCGCCGGCCGCAGCGGCAGGGGTCTGCGTCATGGCGGGAAGGCTAGTACCCCACCGGGAACGTTCGCCCGGCTGCGCGACGCCGCACCGGCGCCTGGCGGCGTTGTCGTCGCCCCGGGTAGAACACCGCTACGCGGGGCTCCTCCGCCTTGCCATCCATCCGGCGCAACGCCGCTCGCGACGAGCAACGCTCCCGCAGGGCACTGGCCGTGCCCGCGCCCGGCGTCCCGGCCTCCGCAGTGGTACAGGTCACGCCGTCGGCGCGGACCGGACCCGCGGCGGTCCGCTCTGGGGGAGCATGGGGTGGATGCGTCGTGGTCCCCTGCTCGGCCTCGCTGCCGCCGTCACGGCGGTCGCTGTCGTCGGCGTGCAAGTCGTGGGGACGCTGCGGCCGCCCGGACCGTCCCCCGCGCCCGGCGTACGGACGGTGGCGCAGTGCCCGGACGGGCCGGTGCCTGCCACGGACCGGCCCGTGCCGCTGGTGGCCGACCTCGCCACCGTGACCGTGCGCGACAGCGCGTCGAAGGACGCGCTGCTGGCCGCCGCGGAGCAGGTGCTGGCCGGCACGATCCCGGTCGTCAGGCCGCGGCCGGTGCAGGGCGAGGACCCGCTGCGCTACCTGTTCGACGCCGGCGTGGCCCTGCGGAGGGTCGTCGGTGTGCTCGGCTACGCGTACGCCGCCACCCACGACGAGCGGTATCGGGATGCTCTGGCGGCGCAGACGGTCGGTGCGGCCCGGTGGGCCGACTGGAACCCCGGGCACCCGCTGGACACGGCTCAGGTGGGCACCGCGGTGGCCCTCGGCTACTCGTGGTCGCGCGAGCGCATGACCGCCGACGAGCGGACCGAGGTGCTCGACACCCTCGCGGACCGTCTGGTGACGCCCTACGTCTGCGGCGCCGGCGGGCTGGCCACCCGGCGGACGGCGGACGGCAACCAGGCCACCGTCGTGGGCACTGCCGTGGTGCTCGCCGGGCTCGCAGCCCGCGGCGAGGCGGGCTGGTCGGACCCCGCGGTGCAGGCCGGCTCGGCGGCGCTGGCCCGGCACGCCGCTGCCGACGGCTCCGGCCGGTCGCTGGCCGACGGACCCACCGTCGAGGGCCTCATGTACACGACGTACGAGGCGGCGAGCGTGGCGCTGCTCGACGCGACGCTGGCCGCCGGGGGTCACGTCACGGGCCGGTCGGCACCGGTCCTGGGCCCCCTGCCGTCGCTGTCGGGCCTGGCCGAGTGGAACGAGCACTGCGGCCGGGTCGTCGAGCCCGCGGTGCAGGACGGCTGGGACCTGTACCCGTGGGTGGACCGGACGACGGCGCTGGCCGACATGGCGCGCCACCCGCAGGCCGGTCCCCGGCTCGCGGAGCTGTACGAGGTGATGCAGCTCCGCGGCCGGCTCGCCCTGCCGGGGGTCGGCGAGTGGGCGGTGCCTGACGGCATCGCCGAGCTGATCAGGTCGCAGCTGACGCCGGGGGCGGCCGAGCCCGGGGCGCCGCCCGACGTGTACGCCGCCGGCGGACCGTCGACCGGGCGGCTCTACGGGTGCGCGACCCACGGCGACACGTTCGCCCTGATGACCGCGGTGCCGAACGACGCACCGCACGCCCACGCCGACGTCGGCAACGTCGTCGTGCAGCACGGCGACGTGACCCTGCTCGACGACCTCGGCCAGCGGTCGTACACCTTCACCGGCGACGGCCCGGTCTGGCGGGCGGCCACCAAGGCCCACAGCACGGTCGGCGTCGCGGACCCCGACGGAAGCGTCGTGCAGCGGCGCTCGGGATCCGCCTCGGTCGCGGTGGACGGCGACGACCTGGTCATGACGTCGACCTCGGCGCTGGCCGGTGTCGCGAGCTGGCAGCGCCGGGTCACGACGGGCGACGGCCTGGTCCGGGTGCACGACGACCTGACGTCCACCAGCGGGGCGACGGTGCCGCTGTCCCTGTCCTTCCTGCTCGCGGCGCCGCCCTCCGCCGTCACGCAGCAGGCCGACGGGTCCCTGCGGTTCACGGTGCCCGACGGCTCGGCCTGGTTGCTCGTGCCGCCCGCCGGCACGACGGCGACCGTGACGGACGCCTCGCCGCAGCCGCCGTACGTCGACGGGCCGGACCTGGCGCCCTCGGCCGCCGGGCACACCCTCGTCGTGCTGCGGCGCGACCTCGCCGGCAGCACGGCGCTCACCACCGAGCTGCGCCGGGCCGACCCGCTGCCGGCAACTCAGGCGACGGGGACCGCCCCACCTGGCTAGCGTGCCCTCGGTGAGCAGCCTCGAGATCCGGCAGTCCGGCCCGGCCGACTTCCCGGTCGCCGCCGCCCTCCGTGCAGCCAACGAGCCGGATCGCATCATCAGCGCAGAGGGCATGCGGCTCTGGATGGGCGACCTGCCGGCGCGCGCCGCCCTCGGCTCCTGGCTGGCCACCGACGACGGCGAGCCGGTCGGCTGGGCGTTCGCGATGCGCGCGTGGACCCAGCCCGACGACGGCATCGGCTCGGTCGACGTCGTCGTCGCCCCGGACCGGCAGCGCCGCGGCGTCGGCACGGCTCTGGCGGCGTACGTCGAGCAGCACTGCTCCGGCCTCGGCCTGCACACCGTGCGGGGGATGTCGCTGGACACCGCGTCGGCGCGAGCGATGGCCGCCCGGCACGGCTTCCGGGAGACGTACGCGTCGACGACCTCGACGGTCGACCCGCGCACGATCGACCCCGAACCGGTGCCTGACGACGTGCGGCTGGTGCGGTTCGGCGACCTCGACGACCCGCAGGCGCTGTTCGAGCTGGACCTCGAGGTGTCGCAGGACGTCCCGGGCG
The DNA here is from genome assembly GCA_963746175.1 of uncultured Actinomycetota bacterium. Classification (GTDB taxonomy): domain Bacteria; phylum Actinomycetota; class Actinomycetes; order JACCUZ01; family JACCUZ01; genus CAVVAH01. The sequence continues at coordinate 1,122,579 of CAVVAH010000004.1, forward strand.
ACGAGAGCTTCGAGGCGATGACGCTGGCCGACTGGTCGGCGCGGTTCTGGCGGACGGCGATGGTCGACGACGACTGCAGCCTGGTGGCCTACGTCGACGCCGAGCTGGCCGGCCTGACCATGCTGCGCGTCGACCGGCCCACCGGCCGGGCGCACAACAACATCACCGGCGTCCGCCGCCGGCACCGCGGTCGCGGGCTGGCCCGGTTGCTCAAGTCGCACAGCCTGCACCGCGCCGGCGGCCTCGGCATCACCGTCGCCGCGACCGAGAACGACGAGACCAACGCGCCGATGCTGGCCGTCAACACCGCGCTCGGCTACCGGCCGTCGTCGCGCCGGGTCGAGTGGGAGCGCGGCCCGCGCGACGCATAGGGTCGCCGGCATGTCTCTTCTGGACGGCAAGGTCGCGATCGTCACCGGCGCGGGACGCGGCATCGGCCGCGGCGAGGCCATCGAGCTGGCCCGCGAGGGCGCCCGCGTCGTGGTCAACGAGCTGGACGCCGACGCCGGCCAGGCCGTCGTCGACGAGATCGTTGCCGCGGGTGGTGAGGCAGTCCTCGACACGGGTGACTGCTCCGAGGAGGAGACGGCCGCAGGGCTGATCGCGACGGCGCTGGACACCTGGGGCAAGCTCGACGCCCTCGTCAACAACGCCGGCATCCTGCGCGACCGCACCGTGGCGAAGATGTCCGCCGACGAGTGGGACGCCGTCATCAAGGTGCACCTGCGCGGTCACTTCCTGCCGACCCGGGCGGCCTGCGCGCACTGGAAGGACGCCGGCACCGGCGGCCGCATCGTGTGCACGGCCTCCTCGTCCGGCCTGCTCGGCAACTTCGGCCAGACCAACTACGGCGCCGCGAAGGCCGGCATCGCGGCGTTCGCCACGATCGTCGCGATGGAGATGGCGCGCTACGGCGTGCGGTGCAACGCGATCGCCCCCGCCGCCCGGACGCGCATGACCGAGTCGGCGTACGGCGCGTTCAAGGACCTCTCTGCCGAGGACGAGGGCGAGACCTTCGACTTCTGGCACCCGGACAACGTCGCACCGCTGGTCGCGTACCTGTGCAGCGAGGCGGCCGGCAGCATCAGCGGCAAGGTGTTCGGCGTGCAGGGCGACGCCGTCGAGCTGTACCAGCCCTTCACGTCGGTCGCGGTGATCCAGAACCACGACACCCGGTTCACCGCCGAGGGCATCGCGGCCCGCGCGCACGAGCTGTTCGAGACCAGCGGCATCAACCCCGAGGTCGAGAACATGATGGCCAAGCTGCGCTTCACCATGACCGACCGCGCCGACCTCTGACCGCGCGCACCTCACCCCGCCGGGCGAATCGACCACGTGAGGTAGGCGTATGCCACCCGCAAGAGGCCGATCCACCTGTTGCGGGATGCACCCGGGTACCTCACGTGGTCGACTCCGGCCGCAGCGGAAGGTCGTCAGAGAGCGGTGACGACGTCGTACGCGGCGACGGCGGCGAGGACGAGGCAGACGACGGCACCGACCCGGCGGATGGTGGCCAGCCGCACGTGGTGCAGCAGGGTGCGGCCGAGCACGACGGCGAGGCCCGCGACGAGCACCAGCGCCACCCACGCGCCGGCGAACACGCTGACGGGGTCGTGGTAGCGCGCGGCCAGGCCGGCGGTGAGCAGCTGCGACAGGTCGCCCCACTCGGCGAGGAAGAGGATCCCGAAGCTGGTCGCCGCGGCCCGGAGCCCGGTGACCTCGCGGGTCGCCTTCGCCGCGAACTCGTCCTCCGCCTCGGCCTCCTCGGCGTCGGCCCGGGCCGCGCCGCGCCACAGCAGGAGCCCGCCGACGAGGAACATCAGCCCGGCCACCGCCGCCACGACGGCGTGCGGCAGCAGCGACAGCAGCGAGCCCGCGGTCACCGCCACGACGGACTGCACGAGGAACGCCGCCGAGACGCCGATCCACACCGGCAGCGGGCGGTACCGCGTGGCCAGCACGAGGGACGCGACGAAGGTCTTGTCGGGCAGCTCCACCGGGAAGATGAGGGCGAAGGCTGTCGCGACGACGGCGAGGTCCACTCAGCGGGTCCCGTCGGCGGCGGCGACCGCGGCGGCGAGGACGGCCTTGACCGGACGGCCGAGCCTTGCGGCGGCGGCGGCCACGTCGTCGTACTCCGGGGCGACGTTGACGATGGCGCCGTCGAGCCGTGCCACCTTGACGGCGATCTGACAACCGTCGACCTCGACGGTGCGCAGCTCGCGGTCCAGGGCCTGCTTGCGGACGGCGTGCTCGCGCACCCCGATCGTCGAGCTCTCGATGAAGACCACCCGCCGCACGGCGTCCAGCGCAGCAGGTGCGACGAGCACCGACAGGGTGTGCGCCGGCCGCCCCTTCTTCATGAGGATCGGCGTGAGCCACGCGTCCGACGCGCCGGCCGCGAGCAGCGCGGCGAGCACCGCCGGCCAGACCCGCGGGTCGAGGTCGTCGACGTTCGCCTCGAGGACGACCGCGTCGTCGTACGCCGGTGCGTCACCGCTGACGGCCTCGCCCACGACGACGCGCAGCACGTTCGGCCGGCCGGCGGGATCGCGGCCACCGGCGCCGCTCCCGGTGGCCCGCACGGTCATGGCCGGCATCGGCCCCCAGACCGAGACCGCCGACGCGAGCAGCGCGGCGCCGGTGGGAGTGCAGGCCTCGCCGTCGACCTCGCCCGCCGCGACCGGGGCCCCGGTGCCGGCAAGCACACCGAGCACGGCGGGCACCGGGACCGGCAGCACGCCGTGCTGGGTCCGCACCTCGCCACGGCCCAGGGCCAGCGGACCGCAGCGGACGTCGGTCACGCCGAGGTCGTGCAGTGCGGCGCTCACCCCGACGACGTCGGCCAGCGAGTCCAGCGCGCCGACCTCGTGGAAGTGCACCTGCTCCGGGTCGATGCCGTGCGCGGCACCTTCGGCCCGGGCCAGCCGGGCGAACACGTCCAGCGCCCGGTCCCGCACCGGCGCGGCCAGCCCGGCGCCCTCGACCAGAGCACGGACGTCGGGCCACGTACGGCGGACGGTGCTCGGAGACACCTCGACGTCGACCTTGGTCGCCGCCAGCCCGGCGCGGGTGACCTGGTGGCGGACCAGCCGGACCGGCTCGGTGCCCAGCCCGTCGACGGCCGCCTGCAGCACGCCGAGGTCGGCCCCGGCCCCGACCAGCGCGCCGAGCAGCATGTCGCCGGACGCCCCCGCCGAGGCGTCGACCCACAGGAGCGTCACTGGCGGACCGCGGCGCGACGGGCGACCCGGGCGGCGAAGACCCCGGCGCCGAAGCCGTTGTCGATGTTGCACACCGTGACGCCCGGCGCGCACGAGTTGAGCATCGCGAGCAGCGCGGCGAGGCCGCCGTACGACGTGCCGTAGCCGACCGAGGTCGGGACCGCCACCAGTGGTACGCCGGTCAGGCCGCCGACGACGCTGGGCAGCGCCCCCTCCATGCCGGCCACCACGACCAGGCAGTCGGCGTCGTCGAGCTCGGCACGCACGGCCATCAGCCGGTGCAGACCGGCGACGCCGACGTCGTCGACCCGGCGGACGCCGGCCCCGAAGGCGCGGGCCACGAACGCCGCCTCGGCCGCCACCGGACCGTCGGAGGTGCCGGCCGCCACCACGCAGACGGTGCCGCGCGGCTCCGGCAGGGTGCCGACGGCGACGGCCCGTGCGACCGGGTCGACCAGCGCGTCCGGGAACGCCGCGAGCACCGCGTCGGCCGTGTCGTCCGGCACCCTCGTGGCGACGGCGGCCCGGTCGCCCTGGTCGGCCAGCGCGCGCAGGATGGCCACCGTCTGCTCGGGCGTCTTGCCGGCGGCGTAAACGACCTCGGGGTCGCCGGTGCGCAGCCCGCGGTGGGTGTCGACGCGCGCGAAGCCGAGGTCCAGGGTGCCGTGCATCGGGCCGTCGGCGAGTCGCTCCACCGCGGCCTCGACGTCGACGCCACCGGCCGCCACGTCACGCAGCAACGACGTCAGCTCGGCGCGGTCCACGTTCGTCAATCTAGTTGGGAGGTAGCGTGCGTCTTCGCTCGCCCGCCGTCGTGGAGGACACCCGTGCCCAGCTGGTCGACCGAGACCTACCAGGCCGTGACCCTGGCGGCCGCGGCAGTCGCCGCCCTGTGCCTGCTGCTGGTGCTGGTCGTGCTCGCGCGGCTGCGGGTGCTCGCCAAGCGCGTGCGCCGCGGTGGACCGGCCGCCCGGGCGGTGACCGAGGCCGCCGGCCCGGATCCCCGCGCGCTGCGGCACGTCGCCGTCGTGCGCTACGACGCGTTCGGCGACATGGGCGGCCGGCTGTCGTTCTCGGCCGCGCTGCTCGACGACCAGGGCGACGGCCTGGTGCTGTCGTCCATCAACGGACGCTCCGAGACCAGGACGTACGCCAAGGCGCTGGTCGGCGGGCAGAGCGAGCACACCCTGTCCCCGGAGGAGCAGGACGCCATCGCCGCCGCCCGCCAGGCCTGACCGCGCCTCAGCTGGTCGGCAGGGACTGCTCCGGCAGCTCGGCGATCCGCTCGCAGCCCACAGCGCCCTGCGCTGCGGTCGGGTCGAGGCACTCGTCGTCGCCCGCGCCGGCGTCGATGCTGTTGGTGCCGCCCATGCCCCAGACCCGGTCGTCGCCCGCCCCACCGAGCAGGACGTCGTCGCCGTACCAGCCGGCGAACGTGCCGTGGTGCATGTGGTCGCCGAACAGCCAGTCGTCGGCGCCCCTGCCGCTGAGACGGTCGTCCCCGCGCCCGCCGTAGAGGAAGTCGCGGGCGCTGCCGCCGGTGATAACGTCGTTCCCGGGCCCGCCGGTCGCCCAGTTCCGGCCCACGTCGTCGCCGCCCTCGTACTCGAGGATGCCGGCCGCGTCGCCCAGCTCGATCACGTCGTCGCCGCGGCCACCCAGCATGGTGTCCGGGCCCTCGTTGCCGTGCATCACGTCGTTGCCCGGGCCGCCCTGGTAGAACGTCGAGCCCTCGGTGTCGTACGCCGCCGCCGCGTCGCCGATGGCCCAGATCTCGTCGTCGCCCCACCCGCCGTAGACCGCGACCACCACGAGCCCGCCGACGATGCGGTCGTTGCCGGGGCCGCCGTAGGCCAGCTCGGCACCGTTGGGGTCGTTGGTGTCGTCGCCGTCGTCGCCGTACACCGGTTCCTCGAGCGGGTCGGTCTTCTCGGCGAGACAGATGACGTCGTTGCCGCCGTTGCCCCACACGTAGTCGAAGCCGGCGCCGGTCCAGATGACGTCGTCGCCCTCGGTGCCGTGCACGGTGTCCGGCCCGGCGGTGCCGACGATGGTGGCGGGCAGTCCGAGGCAGGTCGGGACGTCCGCGCCGGCGGGTGCCGGGAGGGCGGTGGTCGTCAGCAGTACGACGGGCAGCAGGAGCAGGTGGCGAACGTCCACGGCGGAACTCCTCGGGTCGGTCTCGGTACAAGGACGCAGCGGACGAGCGGCGCGTTCGCCGCACTAGGGTCGCGACCATGCCTGGAGTGCCACCCGCGCGGTACGCCTACCTCGGGCCGGAGGGGACCTTCGCCGAGGCGGCGCTGCGGACCCTGCCGGCCGCGGCGAAGGGCGACCTGCAGCCGCAGGTCAGCGTCACCGCCGCGCTCGACGCCGTCCGCCGCGGCGAGGCGGACCACGCCCTGGTCCCGATCGAGAACTCCGTCGAGGGCTCGGTCTCCGCGACCCTCGACGAGCTCGCGGTGGGCGACCTCCTGATGGTGACCCGCGAGGTGCTGCTGCCGGTGTCGTTCGCGCTGATGGCGCGGCCCGGGACCGGCCTGCACCAGGTACGCCGGGTGGCGACCCACCCGCACGCCGCCGCGCAGTGCCGGCGCTGGCTCGCGACCGCGCTGCCGGACGCCACCGTCGTACCGGCGCTCTCGACCGCGGCCGCTGCCGCCGGGCTCGCCGACGGGAGCGCGAGCCACGACGCGGCCATCGCCGCGCCCATCGCGGCGGAGCGGTACCGCCTGGAGGTGCTGGCCACTGACGTCGAGGACAACCCCGACGCCGTCACGCGGTTCGTCATGGTGAGCCGGCCGGGTGAGCCGCCGCTGCCCAGCGGGCACGACAAGACGTCGCTGGTGGCGTTCATCTCCGATGACCACCCGGGCGCGCTGCTCGAGGTGCTCACCGAGCTCTCGGTCCGCGGCGTCAACCTGACCCGGATCGAGTCCCGGCCCACCGGCGAGGGGATGGGGCGCTACTGCTTCTCCATCGACTGCGAGGGCCACGTCGACGACGCCCGCCTCGGCGAGGCCCTGTCCGGTCTGCGCCGGGTCTGCCCGGACGTGCGGTTCCTCGGCTCCTACCCGCGCGCCGACCGCGGCCAGGCCCGTGAGGCCAGCGAGCGCGACGCCGCCGAGAAGGACGCGGTCTACCGGGACGCGGCGGCGTGGCTCGGCCGGATCCGCACCGGCCGCTCGTAGTACCGCGTACGCAGCTGCATGATCACCGCTGTTCGGTGCTCACTCCCCGGGTGATCATGCAGCTCTGGTCGCGGGTGCCCGCAGGTCAGGAGCCGACGCGGGCGACGGCTTCGGCGCGGCCCTCCTCGGGGTCGCCGGGGTCCGCATCGCGCACGCCGGCACGCACCGCCTCGAGCTGCGCGGCGAACGCGATGCCGAGCAGCAGCGCGATCGACGTGAGGTACGCCCACAGCAGCAGTGCCATCACCCCGGTCAGCGGCCCGTACGTCGACCCGAACGACCCGCTGTGCGCGACGTACAGCGACAGTGCGTAGGTGAAGATGACCCAGAGCACCACCGAGACGCCGGCCCCGATGCCCACCCACGACCAGCCGGGCTGCCGGCGGCGCGGCGCCCTCTCGACGATGATCGCGAACGCGCCGAAGGCGAGCAGCACGCCGACCGGGAACCGCAGCCCCTGCCAGACGTGCAGCCCGAAGTCCTGCCAGCCGTACGCCTTCGCGAGCACGTTGCCGAGGGTGCCGCCGGCGATGATGATGAGGAAGCCGGCGAGGGACAGCAGGCCGGCCGTCAGCGCCATGAGCACCGCGCGGCCGTACTTCTGCAGCGCCGGCCGGTCGCGCTGGATGCCGTAGATCCGGTTCGCACCGCGCTCGACCTGACCCATCGAGGTCGTCAGAGCGGCGAGCGCGACGACGAGGCCGAGCCACAGGGCGAGCTGACCGCGGTGCCCCGCGTGCTCCTGCCCCTGCTGCAGAGTCTTCGCGACGATCTCGTCGTTGCTGCCGGGCGTGATGCGCAGCAGCACCTCGCGCAGCACCTGGCCCGGCCGGTCGGCGTGCAACGTGCTGGACAGCCCGATGAACGCGATCATCAGCGGGATCAACGACAGCACCAGCTGCAGCGCGACCGCGCGGGAGTGGCTGAAGCCGTCGCCGTACCGGAACCGCACGAACGACGCCTTCAGGAGGTGCAGGCTCCCGTAGTGCCGCAGCACCTCGTGCGCGTCGTCGGAGGTCTTGTCCGCGAACGTCATCGTGCGGGTCTGCGGCACCCGCGCCACCGACGACACGGCTACGCCACCCGCACGGTCAGCGCGCCGGGCTCGATGCGGATGTCCATGACCTTGCCGGGCTCGATGACGTCGCCGTCGAGCTGGCGCGGCTGGGTGTGGCTCGCCTCGACGACGACGTGCTTCGCCGTGAACCGTTCCATCCGGCGGTCCGGGACGTCGGCCCGCCGCATCACCCGGCCGCTGACGCGGACCCAGTCCAGGACGTTGCGGATGGAGATGACCACGACGTCGAGGACGCCGTCGTCGGGCTTCGCGTCGGGCAGCAGCGGGATGTTGCCCTGCAGCTTGCCGACGTTGCCGACGACGACGGTGCGGACCCGGCGCTGCAGCGGCGTCCCGTCGTCGAGGGTGATCGTGACCCGCATGCCGCGACCGCGCAGGTGCTTGGCCGCCGACACGACGTACGCCGGCCAGCCGACCGCCTTCTTCAGCCCCTCCGGGGCGTCCCGCATGATCGCCGCGTCGAAGCCGAGGCCGGCCATCACGACGAACTTGCGGTCGGCGACCCCGGCCACGTCGATCGCGCGGTCCCGGCCGGCGATCCCTATACGGAGGCACTCGGCCTCGTCGTTGAGCGGCAGGTCGAGGTTGCGCGCGAGCAGGTTGCCGGTGCCGGTCGGCAGGATCGCCATCGGCACGCCGGACGACGCCATCGAGGTGGCGGCGGCCATCACGGTCCCGTCACCCCCCGCGACGAAGACGACGTCGCAGCCCTCGTCGATCGCCTGCCGGCACATGCCGATGCCCGGGTCGTCGACGGTGGTCTCCAGCCAGAGCGGCGGCTCCCAGCCGTTCGACGCCATGAACGGCTCGACGCGCTTCTTCAGCGCGTCGAGATCGGTGACCTTGGTGGGGTTGAAGACGACGGCAGCGCGCTTCACCTGGCCCCCGCCGTCACGGGGGCCTCCTGAGGGTCGGTGGCATCACCGTCCAGCTGGCACAGCCTGGCCAGCGGCCCGCGCGCCAGGAGCAGACCCGCGGCGATGGAGAGGGTGACGGCGCCGTTGACGTACGCCGCGAGGACATCGGTGAGGTGGTGCGCGCCGCGGTAGAGCCGGGAGACCGCCACGACGAGCGGAACCGCGAGGAACACCGTGACCGCGAGGGTGCGCAGCCAGCGCCGCCGTACGTACCAGGCGACGAGCAGTGCGCTGCCCACGAACAGCGCCGTCGCGGCGCCGGTGTGGCCGCTCGGGTAGCTCGAGGTCGGGATGCCGCTGTCCAGCCGCTTGACGTCGGGGCGCGGGCGCTTCACCGCGAACTGCACGCAGAGGAAGACCAGCGCCTGGCCGGCGACGGCCACGACGAGGAACCATGACGGCCGCCACTTGCGCATCGCGATCACGAGGGCGATGGCGACGACGATCAGGGCGCCGACGATGGCGGCCGTGTTGCCGAGGCCGGACCCGATGTAGCTGGCGTCGTTCAGGGCCTTGTCGCGGTGCTGCGCGAGGTCGGTGTTGATGTCGTCCTCGGCGGTGAGCCAGGACGCGTTCTTGAAGGTCTTGGTGAGCAGCAGCCCCAGACCGAGCAGCAGCAGGTAGTCGAGGGCGAGCAGGGCGAGGACGATCCCGACGGTGCGGGCGACGCGGGCCTTCATGGCAGGGGACTCGCTTCCTTGGTTCCGGCCCGGGGGCCGACGGTGGGCAGGGTCTCAGGTCTGGGGCTGGCGGCGCTCCTCGGCGATCTCCGGTGCGGCCTCGGGCTCGACGCCCTCGAGGACCGTCGTCGGGCGGCGGCCCATCTCGCGGCGCCAGATCTCGAACGCCGCCGACGTGCCGGCGACGACCGCCAGTGCGACCACCCACCCGGCGATCACGTCGCTGACGAAGTGCACCCCGAGCGCGACGCGGTCGAACCCGGTGAGCAGCACCAGCAACGCGCCGACGGCGTACGCCAGCAGCCGACCGGCGCCGCGCAGCACGGGCAGGAAGACCAGGATCAGGACGGCCACGCAGAGCATCGAGTTGAGCGCGTGCCCGCTGGGGAAGCTGTACCCGCTGGCGTGCGCCACCGGCTCGGGGAAGGCCGGCCGGGCCCGGGCCACCAGCAGCTTGAGGACGACGCCGAGGACGCCGCCGACGACCACGGTCACCACGGACCAAGCGGCCAGCCGCTTCGCGCCGCGCCGCCACAGCCAGACCGCCACGCCGAGGACGACGAGCCGGAAGACCCACGGGTCGAAGAGCAGCGCCCCACCGTCCAGCAGGCGCACCAGGGTGCCGTCGCCTCGGGCCACCGAGTTCAGCGAGTCGGCGGTGGACCGGTCGAGGTCCTCCAACGGCTCCCACTCCGACTCCACGAGCAGCAGGAGCAGCACCATCGGGACCGACACCAGTACGGCCACGGCGCCGCCCAGCGCGAGGCGTCCGGCCAGCCCGTGCTTGGGCTCCTTGGCCGGCTTGCGGTCCTCGAGGGGGCGGTACAGGGCTTTGCGCACGCGGGCTCCGTACCCCGTAGCGTCGGCAGGCATGCCGCCGGTGGGCCGGTGGCACCGCCTGCCGGCATCGTACGAGGCGCCTGCGCCGGCCGGGCGTGCCCGGAGCGACGGGTAGTCGTTGGTCGGCCGGGGCAGCGCCTGGATACGCTCGCCGGGTGCTGGACCTCAAGCTGCTGCGGGACGACCCGGAGGCCGTCCGCGCCTCGCAGCGCGCGCGGCGCGAGGACCCGGGCCTGGTCGACGAGGTGCTGGCCGCCGACGAGCGGCGGCGGGCGGCGATCGTGACGTACGAGCGGGTCCGGGGCGAGCAGAAGGAGCTCGGGCGCCAGGTGGCCGGGGCGACCGGCGACGAGAAGGCCGACCTGCTCGTGCGGACGAAGGACCTGGCTGCCGTGGTGAAGGCGGCGGACGCCGACTCGGCCGCCGCGCTGGCGGAGTTCACGGGCCTCATGGGCCGGCTCTCCAACGTCACCGAGCCCGGGGTGCCCGAGGGTGGCGAGGACGACTACGTGGTGCTCGAGCACGTCGGCGAGCCGCCGCAGCTCGACTTCGAGCCGCTGGACCACCTCGAGCTCGGCGTGCGGCTCGGCGCCATCGACACCGAGCGCGGCGCCAAGGTGTCCGGCGCGCGGTTCTACTACCTCACCGGCGTCGGCGCGCAGCTGCAGCTCGCGATGCTCAACCTCGCGATGGCGCAGGCGGCCGAGGCCGGGTTCGTGCCCGTCGTCCCGCCGGTGCTGGTCAAGCCGGAGGCGATGGAGGGGACCGGGTTCCTGGCCCAGGCCGCGGAGAACGTCTACCACCTGCCGGAGGAGGACCTGTACCTCGTCGGCACGTCGGAGGTGCCGCTGGCGGCGTACCACATGGACGAGGTCATCGACGCCGACCGGCTGCCGCTGCGCTACGCCGGCTGGTCGACGTGCTTCCGCAAGGAGGCCGGGTCGTACGGCAAGGACACCCGCGGCATCCTGCGCGTCCACCAGTTCGACAAGATCGAGATGTTCTCCTACGTCGCGCCGGAGGACGCCGCGGCCGAGCACCAGCGGCTGCTGGCCTGGGAGCGCGAGATGCTCGCCAAGGTCGAGGTGCCGTACCGGATCATCGACGTCGCCGCGGGCGACCTCGGCGGCTCGGCGGCGCGCAAGTACGACTGCGAGGCGTGGGTGCCGACCCAGGGCCGCTACCGCGAGCTGACGTCGACGTCCAACTGCACGACGTTCCAGGCGCGGCGGCTGCGGGTCCGGATGCGCGACGCCGACGGAACCCGGCCGCTGGCAACGCTGAACGGCACCCTCGCGACGACCCGGTGGATCGTTGCGATCCTCGAGAACCACCAGCAGGCCGACGGCTCCGTGCGGGTGCCGGTGGCGCTGCGGCCGTTCCTCGGCGGCCGCGAGGTCCTCGAGCCGATTGCCAAGGTCTAGGCACTGCCGTGGCCGACGCGACGACACCGGACGAGGCGGCCGGGCCGACGGCCGGGAGCGAGCCGACAGCCGTGAGCGAGCCGACAGCCGTGAGCGAGCCGACGGCCGACGAGCTGCGCGCCGGCTGCAACCGCTTCCTGCTCGGGCACGGCGACCGGCCGCCGTCGGTCGTGCTCGCCGAGGTGCACGACGTGCTCGGGGACGTCACCGCCGACCGCTACGGCGACGGGGGAGTTGTCGAGGAGCTGGAAGTCGAGGTCGCGTCGTTGCTCGGCAAGCCGGCCGCGGTGCTGATGCCGAGCGGGACGATGGCCCAGCAGGTCGCGCTGCGCGTGCACGCGGACCGGACCGGCCGCCGGACCGTCCTCTGGCACCCGACCTGCCACCTCGCGCTGCACGAGGACCAGGCCGCCGAGCGGCTGCACGGCCTGCACGCGCGCCCGGTCGGCGACGCCCGTCGGCTGATCACCCTGGCCGACCTCGAGGAGGTCGCGGAGTACGCCGGCACCCTGCTGCTCGAGCTGCCGCAGCGTGAGATCGGCGGCCAGCTGCCGGAGTGGGACGACCTGGTCGCGCAGACCGCGCTGGCCCGGTCGCACGGCACCGCGACGCACCTCGACGGCGCCCGGCTGCTGGAGTCGCTGCCCCACTACGGGCGGTCCGCGGCCGAGGTCTGCGAGCTGTTCGACTCGGTGTACCTCTCGCTGTACAAGGGGCTCGGCGGCATCTCCGGGTGCCTGCTCGCCGGCGACGAGCAGCTGGTGGCCGAGGCGCGCGAGTGGCGGCACCGGCACGGCGGCACGCTGTTCGGCCTGTGGCCGTACGCCGCCGCGGGGCTGGCCGGGCTGCGGTTGCGCGGCCCGCGGATGGCGGCGTACGCCGAGCACGCGCGGGCGATCGCGGCGGAGCTGGCGGGGGTGGACGGCCTGCGGCTGGTGCCCGACCCGCCGCAGGCGCAGATGTTCCACCTGTACGTCGACCGCACCGCCGACGACCTGATGGCCGGGATCCGGCGGGTCGCGGCGGAGCGGAAGGTGTGGACCTGGTCGTGGACCTTCCCGTCGGAGACGCCGGGCTGGTCGGCGGTGGAGCTCTCTGTCGGCGACGCGACGCTCGGCTTCACCCCCGCCGAGGTGCGCGACCTCGTCGAGGACGTCCTCCGCGGCGCCTGACCGCCGTCCCCGCGCCCCGCCGCGCCGTCCCACATCCGTCCCGTCTGCTCGTTTGCGACGTTGCCCCGGAAGGTCCTGAACGATCACCGCTCGGCGGGTGGCCGCCAGGTGGTGACGGGTTCCGTCCAGGTGCGCCCGTCGTCGTCGGAGACCAGGGTGTCCAGGTAGATCCGGCCGTCGTGGACGGTGATGTCCAGGCCCAGCCGCGGGGCGTCCCTGACCTGCCGCCCGCCTTCGTGCACCGGTTCGAACGCCCCGCGCGTGAGGCTGTCGGCCCGCCAGATCGTCAGTCCTGGCGTCGTCGTCAACTCGCGGTAGTCCCACGCCAGCAGGCCGCCGCCCGGCGTCCGGGCGACGTGCGGGTCGATGCCGATCTCCTTCGGGTGGCCGGCCTCGCCCATCTCGGCCCGGCTGAGCGGCAGCCAGGGCCGGCTGGCGACCTTGCGCAGGCCTCCTGAGCGCTCGCCGACGACGAAGATGTCGACGCGGTCCGACCACAGCGGCCAGTGGTAGTACGTCGGCGTGTCGTCGGCCGACAGTGACGCGACCGCGCCGAGCAGCGGCGTCCGCGGCAGCGGGGCGTACCGCCTCCCGCCGGCGTCGATCCACCAGGCACGGTCGTAGCCGCTCACGATGTAGCCGTCAGCGGTCTGGTTGTAGACGTACTCGATGCCCCAGGGCCGCTGACCGAGCGTCGGCCGCCCCATCGAGCGGCCGACGACCCAGGTCGCCGGCAGGGACGCGGCGGTGGCGCTGCGTACGTCGAGCACGCACCAGCCGGACTCGCCCTTGCCGTGGCCGATCACCGGGTCGGTGAGGTTGCGGTCGCACTGGAACACCAGACCCGGGTCCTTCGCAGGACGTTGCTCGTCGACCATCTGGACCTGTCGAAGCCGTCCGTCTGCTGTGACGAGCCGTTGCCGGGCGTTGAGCTCGTCGTTGAGCAGGAAGCCGTGGCCACCCGTCCGCGAGATCGACTGGACGTTCAGCTGGCGCGGACGCAGATATGTCGTCGTGCGGTACCCGTCGTCCGTCACGGCGAGCGCCCGGAACGTCGGGTGGGACCGGCAGTCCGGACAGGGCGGGCAGGCGAGGCACGCGGTCTCCCACATCGACACCCGCACGTCGGGGTCGTCGAAGGCAGCCACCGCGTGGACAAGAACCGCGTTGTAGCTCAGCACCGTCTGCCGCGGCGTGAGCCGGTCGGTGCCCTCGGCCGGCCGGAACCGCTCGACCGGGCGTCCGGAGTCGCTGCGTGTCGGGCTCGGCTGCGGCCGGTGCGAGTCGGCCGGGTCCGGAGTCCGGCCGGTGAGGTTCCCCAGCGCGAACGAACCTGCCACCACGGCGACGGCCACCACGACCGCCGCCACGGCGACCGACGCCGCCCGCCACCGCTGCGCCCTGTCGATGCGCCGGTGCACCTCGGCGAGACGGTCCGGCGAGTGACCTGCGACGCCGTCCGCGAGGTGAGCCAGCTCCCTGAGGTCGTCGATGGTCATGGCTTGCTCCACTCGTCGACGGGGGGAACCCGAGGTGAGCTCGGCGGGCTCAGGGCCGGGTCCACCCGCAGCTTGGCGAGCGCCTTCGCCGCCTGGCTCTTCACGGTGCCCGGCGAGCAGGCGAGCAGCTGTGCCGTCTCTGCCTCGCTCCGGTCCTCGAGGTAGCGCAGGACCACCACCGCTCGCTGCCGGGGCGGAAGGCGCCGCAACGCCAGCCACAGGTCGTGGCGTTCGGCGGAGAGCTCCGACTCGGGCGGCGCGTCGGTCTCGGGGAGCTCCGAGGTCGGCGTCTCACCGGTCCAGCGGCGCCGCCACCAGGACGCCGACGTGGTGGCCATGATCCGGCGCACGTACGCCTCGGGCTCCCACTCGATCCGGCGCCAGGCGAACCACGCCTTCGCCAGGGCGGTCTGCAGCAGGTCCTCGGCGCCGTGCCGGTCGCCCGTCAGGAGGTACGCCGTGCGCAGCAGCCCCGGCGAGCGGGCGACGACGAACGCGTCGAACTCCGCCTCGTCCGCCACGTCACCACGACCTCTCGGCCCGCCATCCACAGTGTGCCGGTGCTCGCGTCAAGACGCGCTGGACCTCGGGTCGCGTTGCCCTGGGTCGGGAGGCAGGAGGGCGTACGACGCCCCGGCCGGCCCCGCGCCCTCGGCCTCAGGAAGGATCGGAGCCGTGGAGGGTGCCGCGGACCGTACGCCTCGTCTGGTCGCGACCGACCTGGACGGGACGATCGTCCGGCGGGACATGACGATCTCGGACCGCACCGTCGCAGCCCTGCAGGGCGTCGAGGCGCTCGGCGTACCCGTGGTGCTGGTGACCGGACGGCCGGCCCGGTGGATGGCCGTGGTGGCGGACCGGCTCGGGCATACCGGGCTCGCGGTGTGCGCCAACGGCGCGGTGCTCTACGACCTGCACACCGAGCAGGTGGTGTGGTCCGAACCGCTCGCCGTGGCGGTCGGCCTCGAGGTGGCGCACCGGATCCGCGAGGCGGTGCCCGAGGTCGCGTTCGCGGTGGAGACCTCGTCCGGCTTCGGCCACGAGCCGACGTACCTCGCGCGCTACGACGCCGGCATCGAGCGTGCGATCGGCCCGGTCGAGGACCTGTACACCGAACCTGCCCTCAAGCTGCTGGCGCGGCACGAGGCGATGAGCCCGGACGACCTCGTCGCGGCCGCCCGCGAGGTGGTGGGCGACCTGGTCGAGGTCACCCACTCCGCCACCGAGTCGGCGCTGCTGGAGATCTCGGCGGCCGGGGTGTCGAAGGCGTCGGGGCTGGCGCGGTTCGCCGCCTCGCGCGGCATCGACGCAGCCGACGTCGTGGCGTTCGGCGACATGCCCAACGACCTGCCGATGCTCGCCTGGGCCGGCCTGGCGTACGGCGTCAGCGACGGCCACCCGGACGTGCTGGCCGCGGTGGCCCACCTCGTCGACCCGCCCGAGCAGGACGGCGTCGCCCGCACCCTCGAGTCCCTCTTCACCCTGCCCTGACCCGCGCCCCTGCCGGTGATCCACACCGGATCGTTGCGGAAATACCACACGGATCCGGTGTGGATCACCGCGGTCAGGCGGCGTGAGCCAGGCCGAGGAACCAACGGATCTCCCGGATGACGGCGTCGGGCTCGGTCCAGAGCCGGCGCGCGGCGATCCGAAGCAGAACGATGCCCGTGCCCTGGATGTCGTTCTGCCGCGCGAGGTCGGCCCGCCACTGCTCCGGACCCAGGTGGTACACCTGACCGTCCGCCTCCACGCCTTTCCGCAACGATCGCCAGAGCGCGTCGACGTAGCGGAGCCCGCCAGGTGTGGAGACAGGTGCGTTCAGCTCGGGCGCCGGCAGAGCAGCTCGGCGGAGCAGGCGCGCCAGCTGCGCCTCCGACGCAGCGTGCGATCCCGCGGCCAGGTCGGCCATCGCGAGACGAGGCAGGCGCGAGCCGCCGGACGGAGCCTGGTCCAGCTCCACGGCCAATCGGTCCACTGTCGTCAGGCCGGCCTGGACTGAGCGGCCGAGCAGGTCGTCGACCTCGCTCAACCGACGAAGGTCGAGACACGCGTCGAGCACCGAGCGCGCAGGTGGGGTGACGACGAGGCCGCGGACCTCTGCGCTGCCGAAGGAGCGTGACGACTGACGCACCCACACCCGTTCGGTGGATCCCGGGTGCTTGCTTCCGGTGGTGGTCACGACGATGCGCTGGCCACGACAGGGAAGACCCCAGAGCTCAGCTGCAGTCGCGTGGCTCAGGGCAGCAGAAGGTCCCAGCCACAACAGCGCGGCGCGCATCCACTGGCGTCGCGTCGGCTCGCCGGTGGTCCGGCACACCACTCCGGGCAAGAGCTCCTGCCACGTGCCGACGCGGATCCGGCGGCGCGCAGTGTCGTACCTCGTCCCGGCGATGACCACCGTCTCGACGGTGGCGAGGTCATCCACCCACGGGTCCCGCACTCCCATGGTCGAAAGAGTGCGCGATGTCCCGGCCTGCCCCGCACGCCCCGTCCACAGGCCCCTGGAGTGCCCATGATCCACACCGGATCGATGCGGAAATACCACACGGATCCGGTGTGGATCACCGGGGTCGCGCGGTGTGGATCACTGGAGGGAGCTAGAGGTACTGGCCGGTGTTCTGGGGGGCGGGGGCGTCGTCGGGGCCGCCGGGGCCGCCGGGGATCGAGAGGCCGCCGGGCAGGGCACGGCGGCGCATCTCCTCGAACTGCGCGCGGGCCGCCATCTGCTGGGCGAACAGCGCGGTCTGGATCCCGTGGAACAGGCCCTCCAGCCAGCCCACCAGCTGCGCCTGCGCGACCCGCAGCTCGGACTCCGACGGCACCGAGTCGTCGGTGAACGGCAGCGAGATGCGCTCCAGCTCCTCGACCAGCTCGGGCGCCAGACCCTCCTCCAGCTCCTTGATGGAGCGGGTGTGGATCTCCTTGAGCCGGACCCGGCTCGCCTCGTCGAGGTCGGAGGCGCGGACCTCCTCGAGCAGCTGCTTGATCATGCTGCCGATCCGCATCACCTTGGCCGGCTGGTCGACCAGGTCGGTGACCGAGCGCTCGTCGCCCTCGTCGCCGCCGGGCGCGGCCTCGACCGCCATCCCGTCGGGCCCGACGACCACCACCCGCTGCTCGGGCTGCTGGCCCCTCTCGTCGGGCTCGGGCGTCTGCGCGTGCTGCTCCGTCATGCGACCCATCCTCGCCCACCCCATGCCGGGAAAGCCGGTGGACCCCTCCCTGGCGGCGCTGGCAGGCTCGCCCGATGACCGACGGCATCGCGACCCTCGCCCACCGCCGCCTCACCCCCGACGACCTCGTCGCCGTCTGCCGGGTGCTCGAGGCCAGCGACCTCGCCGTCGTGGGCTTCGTCGACTTCACCCCCGACGAGGTCGCCGCCGACCTGCGCCGGGACGATCTCGAGGCGTACGGGTGGTACGACGCCGCCGGCACGATGGAGGCGTACGGCTGGCTGTCCCGGGCCGCCGACAGCAACAACGTCGAGGTCGACCTCTACGTCCACCCCGAGCACGACGCGGCGCTGGGCCACCAGGCGCTGGCCGTCCTCGAGGCCAGGGGACGCGCGCTGGTCGCGGAAGCCGGGCACGACGAGCCGTGGTTCGGCATGGGTGTCTACCGCGCCGACGCCCGCACCCGGGGGTGGCTGCAGGCTGCCGGCTACACGGTGCAGACCACGTTCGTCCGGATGCGGATCGACCTCGACCCGGACAGGCCGGTCGACGTGCCGCCCACCGACGTCGTCGTACGCCGGGTCACCGACGAGGCCGACCTGCGCCGCGCGTACGAGATCGAGGAGACGTCCTTCCTCGAGCACTACGGCAACGTGCCGGCCACCTTCGAGCGCTGGCGGGAACGGCTCGCGAAGCAGGGACCGGACTGGGCCCACGTCTTCCTGGCCGAGGTTGACGGCGAGCCGGTCGGCGTGATGGTCACCACCCGGCAGTTCGAGCCGGACGAGGACGCCGGCTACGTCCGCACCCTCGGCGTCCTGCCCGCCGGGCGGGGCAAGGGGGTGGCGAAGGCGATGCTGCGGGACTGCTTCGCGGCGGCCCAGCACGCCGGCCGCAAGGCCGTCCTCCTGCACGTCGACGTCGCGAACGTGACCGGCGCGCTGCGGCTCTACGAGTCGGTCGGGATGCGCCCGGTCCTGGAGATCGACGCGTACGCCAAGGGCACCAGCTCGGTCGACGCCGCCTCGGCCTGAGGTCGCGCGGGCCGCGCCAGCGCGGTCGCCAGCCGTCGCTCGGCCAGCAGCCGGACCGTACGCCGGCGCGCCGCCCGCTGCTCGCGGCGCACGTCCCCGGGGCTCACCTCACGCCACCCTGCGCTCGAGGGGCAGCCGGGACCGCACGAGCAGCCACGACAGGGCGCCGGCGAGCAGCGGGATGCCGACCAGCACGATCAGCAGCCGGCCCCACGGGACGACGACGTCGAGCGAGTCCATCGCCCCGATCAGCGCCAGCGCCGGCACGAACCCGGCGGCGATCCCGAGAGCGGTGCCGAGCAGCGCGACGGTCAGCGCCTGGGCGGCGGCCAGCGACCGGCGTGCTCGCGGCGCCGCTCCGACGGCGGCGAGCGTCGCGTGGTCGGCGCGGGCGTCGGCCTGCGCCAGCCCGGTCGCGATACCGGCCGCACCCAGGGTGATGACCGCGGCACCGCCGATGAGCGCCAGCAGGCCGAGGCCGTACTGGCTGACGTACCCGCGCTCGACGGTCAGGGAGCCGCTCGCCGAACGGGACGCCGTGAGGGACGCCGTGGCCGCCTCCTGCTGGTCCTGCGTGGGCAGGGTGCTGAAGTCGAGCAGCAGCGCGCCCGGCCGGACGGTGAGCCCGAGGGCCTTCGCTGCCCCGGCGCTGTAGACGAGGCCCGGCGCGGCGTCCTCGGTCGGCCGCACGTACGTCGCGGGCAGCGTCACCGCCGTCGGCACCGCCTCGGTGCCGTCCTCGGACGACCGCTGCGACTCGTCCTTCGTGACGACGTCGAACGTGACGTGCCCGTCGGTGACCACGCCCCGCTGGGTGATCACGACACCGCCGTCAGCGAGCGTCCGCACCGCGGCGGCCGACGCCGACCCGACGAGCTCTCGTAGCGTCGCCGCGTCGCCGACCGGCGTCCCGTTGAAGCCACCGCCGCCGTAGAAGCCGTCGGCAGAGTGCAGGTTCACGTAGCCACAGAACTCGTCGAAGCAGTTGTCGTCTGTCACGTCCACGACAGAGGACGTGAACGGCGGGAGCGACCCACGGATCGTTGCTTCGGTGTCCGACGCGTCGAGCACCGCGTGCGTCCAGGTCTGGCTGGCCGGGTGGTACTGGTCGTCGATGAGGTTCACCAGGCCGTGCCCGGCGGGCAGGGACGGCTGGTAGGTCTCACGGTCGTGCGCGTCCATCGACGTGACGTAGAGCAGCAGCGCCGTCGAGCCGGTCACCGCAGTGAGGACCGCGGCCATGGCCGGGGCCGACCGCCCGCGGTGCCGGGCGGCGTCCCGCAGCGCCAGCCGCGCGGTCAGCGGGAACGGCCCCGACAGCCGGCCGGCAAGACCCACGACCGCCGGGCTCGTGACGATGAGGCCGATCTGCGCGAGCGCGGCCCCGCCGGCGATGAGCCCGACGACCAGCGCGGTGCGGCCGCTGTTCATCGGGTTGATGCCGGTCGTGAGCGCGAGCGCCATCACGCTGCCGAGGGCCGCGGCGCCGATGCCGACGACGGTGATCGCCAGGCCGATCGCCGGCACCTTCTTCGGCGTCCGCACCTGGCCGCGACGGCCGGTGAGCGCCACGACCGGGTCCTGCCGCGAGGCCGTGCGCGCCGGCAGCACCGCGGCCAGCACGCCGGTCACCAGCCCGACGGCCGCGATCGCGAGCAGCTCGAGCGGCCGGACGTCGAAGCGCCCGAAGTCGGCGTCGGCCAGCCGCACGAGCAGCGGCCGGGCCAGCGCGGCCACGACCAGCCCTCCGGTCGTACCGAGGACGGCTCCGACGAGACCGAGCACGACGCCGCCGGCCAGCACGATCCGCCGTACGTCGGATCGCGAGCCGCCACTCGCCGCCACCAGACCCAGCGACCGGGCCGACCGTCGCGCCCCCACGGCGAACGCCGCTCCCGCGAGCAGCGTCACCTCGAGCGCGGCGAGCACCACGACCACCGACACGAGCAGCACGAGGATCACCACGCCGGAGCCGAACCCGGGCTGCTGCTGCGCCTGCTCGAGGAACGGCACCGCGGAGTCGGCCGGCGGGTGCAGCACGACGTCGCGCGAGTAGACCAGCGCGCCGGCGGCGTTCAGCGCGAGCACCTGGCGCCAGGTGAGGTCCGACAGCCCGACGACGTAGTACGACGGGGTGCCGGCCTCGATGGCGCCGGACCGGGTGAGCGCGCCGGGCGGCGCCCAGAACGTCTCGTACCCGGGGGAGCCGACCTGGTCGTAGACACCCGTCACGGTCACGGTGCGCGCGGGGTCGGTGAGCCGCACCCGGTCGCCGACTCCGACGCCGAGGTGGTCGAGGAGGTGGCTGGTGACCGCGACCTGCGCGGCACCGCGCGGCGCGTGACCGCTCACGTGCCGGAACCGCCCGGTGAAGACCGGCGAGCCGACCCGGACCTCGTTCCAGTCCGCGCTGCCGACGCCCGCCTGGGTCTCGGTCTCGACGCCGCCGGTGCGGGCGGTCAGCAGCCGGGCCCCTGCGGGCAGCAGGCTGCGCAGCTCGGTCGTCGGGTCGCCGTCGGGCGGCGGGCCGTCGGAGTACCACCCGTCGTCCGGGTCGGGCGCCTGCAGGATGCGGCCACCTTGCGGCTCGACCCGCGCGTCGGCCCGGCCGAGGGTGCGGGCGACCTTCTCCGTCGGCTCGAGCTGCGCCGACCGGGACAGCACGTCGACGGCGGTCATCGTGAGCACCGGCAGCGCGATCATCACCACGACGAGAGTGCTGCGACCCCGGGCCCGCAGCGCGTCCCGCCGGGCGATCCGCAGGGCGGGTCGCCAGCGGTTCGGGAACCTCATCGCGACTCGCTCGGCAGCAGCGTCTCGACGTCGACCAGCGGAGCGGTCTCGTCGACCACGATGCCGTCGCGGAGGAACACGACCCGGTCCGCCCAGCCGGCGTGCCGCGCCTCGTGCGTGACCAGCACGCCGGACGCCCCGGCGTCGCACCGCGCGCGGAGCAGCCGCAGCACGGCCTCGCCCGTCTCGGTGTCGAGGGCGCCGGTCGGCTCGTCGGCGAGGACGAGGCGGCGGTCGCCGACGAGGGCCCGGGCGATCGCCACCCGCTGCTGCTGGCCGCCCGACATGTCGTCGGGGAACCGGTCCGACAGGTCGGCGATCCCGACCTCGGCGAGCGCCGCCTCGGCCAGCCGGCGCGCCTGACGTACGCCGTCACCGTCGAGCTCGCGGGGGAGCATGACGTTCTCCGCGGCGGTCAGGGCCGGGATGAGGTTGAAGTCCTGGAACACGTAGCCGATCGACCGCCGCCGCAGCGCCGCCAGGGCCGACCGTGAGAGCGACCCCAGCTCGGTGCCCTCGACGAGGACCGCTCCGGTGGTGGGGGAGTCCAGCCCGCCGGCGCAGGTGAGCAGCGTCGACTTGCCGGAGCCGGACGGCCCCATCACCGCCACCAGCTCGCCGGCGGCCACCCGCAGGTCCACCCCGCGCAGCGCGTGCACCTCGGACTCGCCGTGCCCGTGCACCCTCGTCAGGCCCCGCAGCTCGAGCACCGGCCCCGGGGCCGTCGCGGCGGTCATCGCCGTACCGCCTTCTCGTCGGGAGCCGGCACGATGGCGGGCGGCGACGTGGGGGACCGGTCGGCGGCCGCGCGCGCCAATCGCGCCTCGCAGTGGTCGAGCCAGCGGACCTCGGCCTCGGCGGCGAAGACCAGCGAGTCGAGGACGAGCAGCCAGGCGAGGTCCTGCCGGGTGCCGCCCTCGGCAGCGCGGACCTTGAGCCGGGTGTAGTCCTGCAGGGCGCGGACGGTCGCGGACCGCTGGCCCTGGACCACGGCGCGGACGTCGACGCCCGGCACGGTGACCGCCATCGCGAGCTTGATGGCGAGCTCGTCGCGGGGCGGGCTGGTCCGGCTCACCGGCGTGCTGAACCAGGTGACCACCTCGGCCCGCCCGGCCTCGGTGATCCGGTAGACGGCGTGCCCGTCGCCGTCGTCGCCGGCCGGCTCGACCAGGCCGTCGCGCTCCAGGCGGGCCAGCGTCGTGTAGACCTGCCCGACGTTGAGCGGCCAGGTCGCCCCCGTGCGGTTCTCGAACTCGGCGCGCAGCTGGTAGCCGTACATCGGCCCCTGCTCGAGCAGGGCCAGCAGGCCTTGGCGGATGGACATCGGCGGGGACCCCCGAGAGTGCGGTCGGCGTACCTACCCGGTACTGGATACCGAGTATGTATACCCGGTAGGGGACCGTCGGTCAAGGTCGTCGCCCCGCACCCGACGCGCCCGGGCCGATCGGTGGATCGCCACCGGACCCGCAGCCGGTCACAATGCGGGCGTGCCAGAGTGGACTGTTCGGGACGAGCCGGACGCCGTGCCGCGGGTGCGCCACGAGCTGGGGGCCGCCCTGCGGGCGAGCGCGCTGCCGCCGGGGATCGTCTGGGACACCGAGGTGGTGGCCTCGGAGCTGCTGAGCAACGCCCTGCTGCACGGACTGCCGCCGATCTCGGTGCGAGTGGCCGTGGCGGGCGGCCTGGTGCGGGTCGAGGTCGAGGACCGGTCCTCGGTGGCGCCGCTGCGGGCCCGGTCCGGGCCGGACGCGATGACCGGCCGCGGGATCGGGCTCGTGACCGCGCTGGCCGTGAGCTGGGGGGTGCACCGGCTCCCGGACGGCAAGGTCGTCTGGGCCGACCTGCGGTGCCCCGGGGCCGGACCGGCTGCCGCACCCGGCGTCGTCCGTGCCGACGACCCGGACGTCGACGAGGTGCTCGCGGCCTGGACCGACCTCACGCCGGTCGGCGGGGAGACACCGGTCACGGTGGCGCTGGGAGACGTCCCCACCGAGCTGCTGCTGGCGGCGAAGGCGCACGTGGACAACGTGGTCCGGGAGCTCACCCTGGCCGAGGCCGGGGCGGCGTCGGGCAGCACGGCAGCCGTGTCGCCGGAGCTGTCCCGCCTCATCCGCACGGTCACCACCCGGTTCGCCGAGGCTCGCCGCGCGATCAAGGCGCAGGCCCTGGAGTCCGCGGCCGCCGGCCGGGAGCGCACCGAGCTGGTCCTGCGGCTGGCACCGTCGGCCGGCGCGGCGGGGCAGGAGTACCTCGCCGCCCTGGACGAGGTGGACGCCTACGCGCGCGCTGCCCGGCTGCTGACGCTGGAGAGCGCCCCCGAGCACCGGGCCTTCCGGCGCTGGTACGTCACGTCGCTGGTGCAGCAGCTGGCGGCGGCGGCGGGTGGGGCGCCGCCCACCACGCCGGCCACCTTCGAGCGCTACCTCCTGGACGAGCTCGGCGTGGTCGCGACCGCCAAGCGGCTGGCCGACCGGGCGGCCCGGCTCCAGGCCGTGACTGCCGCGCTGGCGGGGACGGGCAGCCTGGCCGAGGTCGCCCAGGTCGTCGTGTCCGAAGGCGTGACGGCGCTCGAGGCCTCGGGCGGCGTGCTCGTCCTGCCCGGGGCGTCCGGGGGGCTGAGCGTGCCCGGCGCGGTCGGCTACGAGGACGTGCTCGTCGACCAGATCCGTGCCGAGCCGCGGGACGCCAAGCTGCCGGCCGCCGTCGCCCTGACCACCGGCAGCGCGGTGTGGCTGGAGTCCCGGGAGGACCGGGACGCCGAGTTCCCCGAGCTGATCGGCCTGGAGCCGGGCACGGTCTCCATGTGCGCGGTCCCCCTGCACATGGGCGACCGGGTGCTCGGGGCGCTGCGGTTCAGCTTCGAGGTCGCCCGCCTGTTCGACGCCGACGAGCGGGCCTTCGTCGAGGCGCTGGCAGCCCAGACCGCCCTCGCCGTGGAACGCAGCCAGCTGCGCGAGGCCGAGCGGGCGTCGCGGTCGGTCGCCGAGTCCGCGGCGGAGCGGCTCGCCCGGCTCTACCGCGTCTCGGCCACCCTGGCCGGCGCCAGCACGCTGGCGGACGTCGGGACCGCCGTCGTGACCGAGGCGACCCTGGCGGTGGACGCGGTCCTGTGCTCGCTGAGCGTCCTCCACGGCGAGACGATGCACCTCGTCGCCCTCAGCGGGGGCACCGCCGGCGCGCAGACGGACTGGCAGACCTTCCCGCTGTCGGCGGACCTCCCGGCGAGCGAGGCGGTGCGCACCGGACAACCCGTGGTCCTGCCGGACCGGGCCGCGACCGAGCGCCGGTTCCCTGCTCTGGTCGGCTACATCGGCGGCGACGGCGCGAGCATCAGCGTCCCGGTCAGGGCCGGCGGCCGTGCTCTGGGAGCCCTGTCGCTCCGCTTCGACGTGGGCCACGAGGTGGACGCCGGCGAGATCGACCTGCTGCTGTCCGTCGCCCAGCAGTGCGGCGTCGCCCTGGAGCGCGCCCGCCTGTTCGCCGCCGAGCGCGCGGCCGGCGACCGGTCGGCCTTCCTCGCCGAGGCGATCGCCGTCCTGGGCTCCTCCCTCGACCCGTCGGTCACGATGCGCGGCCTGACCGAGGCACTCGTCCCGCGGCTGGGCGACTGGGCGGTGGCCTACCGCCAGGTGGACCGTCGGGTGGAGGCCGTGTCCGTCTCGCACCGGGACCCGGCCGCGGCGGCAGCCATGCTCGAGCTGGCGCAGCAGAACCCGATCGACCCGGACGCGGAGGGCGGCGTCGCCGAGGTGCTCCGGACCGGCCGGAGCCTCCGGTACGCCGACGTGCCGCAGCAGCTGCGCGACCGGGTGGCCGAGAAGGTGACCGACCCGGCAGCGGCAGCTGCGATCACGCCCTCGACCGGGCTGGCGGTTCCGCTGGTCGCCCACGGGGAGGTCCTCGGCGCGCTGGTGCTGGCGAGGACGACCGGCGCGGCGTTCTCGGCCGAGGACCTCGCGCTCGTCGAGGAGCTCGCCGGCCGCGCCGCTGTCGCCGTCGACAACTCGCAGGCCTACCTCCGCGAGCGGGACGCCGCCCTCACCCTGCAGCGCACCCTGCTGCCGCAGCGGCTGCCGCTGGTCCCCGGGGTCTCGTTCGCCTGGCGGTACCTGCCGGGTGCCGCCGGCACGCACGTGGGCGGCGACTGGTACGACGTGATCCCGCTCGAGGACGGCCGGGTCGGCCTCGTCATCGGTGACGTCATGGGTCGCGGTGTCCAGGCCGCCGCGGTGATGGGCCAGCTGCGGGCGACCGCCCGGGCGCACGCCGCCACCGAGGTCGCGCCGTCCGAGGTGCTCCGGCGGCTCGACAACGCCGTGACCCGGCTCGAGCAGGACCAGATCACGACCATGCTCTACTGCCTGCTCGACCCGGCGACGCGCTCCTTGACGGTCGCCACCGCCGGCCACCTGCCGCCGCTGGTCGTCGACGGGACGGCGCACTACCTCGACGTCGTGCCCGGGCCGCCGCTCGGTGCTGGCGGGGGCGCCTACCCCGAGCTCCAGGTGGTGCTGCCGCCCCGCGCGATGCTGCTCCTCTACACCGACGGCCTCGTCGAGGACCGCGGGCTCCCGGTCGACCACGGGCTGGCCGCCCTGAGCCGGGCGGCCGGCTCCGCCACGACGCCGGAGGAGCTGTGCCAGGTGGCCCTCGCCGCACTCGGCCGCGACACCCAGCACGACGACGACACCGCCGTCCTCGCCGTGGCGCTGGACGACTGAGGGCACACCCGCGGCGGGTCAGGTTCTCAGCAGAACCTTGCCCACGTGGCTGCTGGCCTCGACCACCCGGTGCGCCTCCGCGGCGTCGGCCATCGGGAGCACCCGGTCGACGACCGGCCGCACCCGGCCGGCCTCGAGGTGCGGCCAGACGTGCTCGCGCACCGACGCCACCACGGCCGCCTTCTCCGCGGGCGGCCTGGCCCGCAGGCCGGTGGAGAGCACGGCGCCGCGGCGGGCCATCAGCTTGCCCAGGTCGAGCTCGGCGCGGGTGCCGCCCTGCAGGCCGATGTTGGCGATCCGGCCGTTGGTGGCGAGCACGTCGAGGTTGCGGTCCAGGTACTTCGCGCCGATGGTGTCGAGCACCACGTCGGCGCCGTGTCCGTCCGTCGCCGCCCGGACCACCTCGACGAAGTCCTGCTCCCGGTAGTGCACGAGGATCTCGGCACCCAGCTCGTGGCAGCGCGCCAGCTTGTCCGCCGACCCGGCGGTCACCGCGACCCGGGCGCCGGCGGTGACCGCGAGCTGGATGGCCATCGTGCCGATGCCGGACGACCCGCCGTGCACGAGCAGGGTCTCGCCCGGCCGGAGGCCGGCCAGCATGAACACGTTGGACCACACCGTGCAGGTCACCTCGGGCAGGGCTGCCGCGTCGACCAGCCCGACGCCCGCCGGCACCGGGAGCAGCTGGCCGGCCGGGACCGCGACCTGCTCGGCGTACCCGCCGCCGGTGACCAGCGCGCAGACCTCTTCGCCCACCGACCAGCCGGACACGTCCTCGCCCAGCGCCGTCACCCGGCCGGAGCACTCCAGCCCGAGGTACGGCGAGGTGCCGGGCGGCGGGTCGTAGTGGCCCTGCCGCTGGAGCAGGTCCGCCCGGTTGACGGCGCTGGCCGCCACCGCGACCAGGACCTCGCCGGGCGCGGGGACCGGGTCGTCGACCTCCCGCCACTCGAGGACCTCGGGTCCGCCCGGACGGGTCACGACGACGGCGCGCATGGTGCCCCACCCTAGGCAATTCCACTCAGACCGACTCACCTGCCGAACCTCAAGAAAGTGCCAAGGGCGTCCGAAGGAGTCCTGTCGGCCATCTCGATTTCCTCAGGCTCGGTGGAGGGTCATCCATGCTGCGTGACGCCGGAGTGCGCACCAAGCTGCTCGCAGTCCTCGCGATCCCCACCCTGCTCCTCGTCGTCGTGACGAGCCTGCTGGTGGGCGGTCAGGTGACCGCGGCCCGCCGCGCCGGTCAGGTGAACGCCCTCACGGACGTCGCCATCCAGGTGAACCGCGTCGTCCACTCGCTCCAGGAGGAGCGGAGCGCGACCCTCGGCTACCTCCAGGACCCCAGCTCCGGCGCCGAGGCCCGGATGAAGGGCCAGCGGCAGTTCACCAACCAGCAGCTGCGGAGCCTGCGCCAGCTGGTCGCCGACTCGCCCGTCGCGCAGATGTCCGACGCCGTCCAGGCGGCGGTCGCCCGGTCTGCGGCCGGTCACGACGAGCTCGCCAGCGCCCGGAGGTCCGTCGACGCAGGCCGCTTCTTCGCCACCGAGACCGACGTCTTCTACTCCAAGGTGATCCGCACCGACATCGACCTCCCGGGCGTCATCGCCTCGTCCGGCACCAGTGCCCTGGCCCAGCGCCTGCAGGCGTACGAGGCGGTCTCCACCGCCATCGAGTACGCCTCGCACGAGCGCGACATCGTCGAGACGGGGCTGCTGCGCGGCACCCTGACCGAGGCGGACTTCGCCCAGGCCGCTGCCCTGGTCTCCCAGCAGCGGGCGGCCATCGCCGACTTCCAGCGCAACGCCGACGCCACGACGTACTCGCGCCTCGACGACGCGCTCGCCGCCGCGCAGAACTACGAGATCGACCAGGTGCGCCGCAACCTTCCCGACCTGCTCAAGGGCCGCGACCCGCAGGTCGGCCGCTCGGTCGAGTGGGTCGGCTCGGCGAACTCGCGGATCGGTCCCATGACCGACACCGAGTCCGGCGTCGTCGCCGACATCGCGGCCGTGGCGTCCGGGGTCCAGGGCAGCCAGGAGCAGCGCGCGACGGTGCTGGTCGTGGCCTCCGTCCTCGGCCTCGTCCTCGCCCTCCTGCTGGCGGTCGGCCTGGCCCGCCGCATCACCCGCCCGCTGCGCCGCCTCACCGTCGCCGCCGGCGAGATCGGCGACGAGCTGCCGCGGATGGTCGAGCGGATGCAGACCCCCGGTGACGGCCCCGGCGTCGTCGTCGAGCCGATCCCGGTCGAGTCCGCCGACGAGATCGGCCGCCTCGCCGAGGCCTTCAACACCGTCAACGACGTGACCGTGCAGGTCGCCAAGGAGCAGGCCGCGCTGCGGTCGAGCATCGCCGAGATGTTCGTCAACGTCGCCCGCCGCAACCAGGTGCTGCTCGGACGCCAGCTCTCGCAGCTCGACACCATGGAGGCCCGCGAGGAGGACCCTGACGTCCTCGACAGCCTCTTCAAGCTCGACCACCTCGCCACCCGGATGCGCCGCAACGCCGAGAGCCTGCTGGTCCTCGCCGGCATCGACTCGACCCGTCGCCTGCGCCGACCACTGCCCCTGTCGGACGTGATCCGTACGGCGGTCGGCGAGATCGAGGCGTTCGACCGGATCGACCTGTCGATGTCCGAGGACCCCGACGTCTCCGGCCGCCACGCACTCACCATCGCCCACCTGCTCGCCGAGGTCCTCGAGAACGCCACCCACTTCTCCAACCCGGAGACCCGGGTCGTCGTCTCTGCCTCCGTCACCGGGCACGGCGTCGACCTGACCGTCACCGACTACGGCCTGGGCATGTCCGACGACGAGGTCGTCGAGGCGAACGAGAAGATCGCGCACCCGCCGGTCGCCGAGATCGCGGTGTCGCAGCGTCTCGGCCTGTTCGTGGTCGGCCGTCTCGCCTCGCGCCTCGGCGCGTCCGTGGTGCTGCGCCGTGGCCGGGCCGCCGGCCTGGTCGTCGCGATCGCGCTGCCCACCTCGGTCTTCGAGGGCATGACGGTGGCCGAGCCGGTCGGGGACGACGTGCTCGCGCCGGACCTCGACGCGGACGCCACCGCGACGCGCATCGTCCAGGCCCCGGCCGACGACGCCCTCGAGGTCGTCACCGAAGCCGCTCCCGTCGAGCCGGAGCCGGCGCCCGAGCCGGTGTCGCCGCCGCACGGTCCGGCCCTGCTGCCTGCCGCCTCGGTCCCCACGTCGGCGCTCGCCGCCGGTGAGGCGCTGGTGCCCGAGGTGGCCGTCGCCGAGACCGCGCTGCCCAGCCGCCGGTCGCACGCCGCTCCGTCGGTCGCTCCCGTTGCGGACATCGCCGCCGTCGCGTCACTGGACGTGCCGGCCGCCACCGCGGGCCAGGGTCACGCGGCCGAGGACACCGTGGCCGAGGACATCGTCGTGGACGCCGTCGCGGACCGCCCGCAGGGTCCGGCCCGCCGCGGCCTGTTCGCCCGCTGGTCACGCACGCCCGCCGGGGACGCCCCGGTCGAGGACGTCCCCTCCACCACGGACGCACCGGACGCTCCGGAGGCCGTCGAGGACGGCACGGACGAGGCGGTCGTCGACGAGGACGCCGCCGAGGCCCCGGTGGTCGAGCTGCTCGACGTCGAGACGCCGGCCGACGACCTGTCGGTCGAGCTCGAGGTCGAGATGGTCCCGCTCGCCGCGATCGAGGACACCCGGACCGAGGACACCGCCGACGAGGTCGAGCAGGTGGGCGCCGCCGTCGAGGACGTCGAGGACGTCGAGGACGACGAGGACGTCGAGGTGGCTGAGCTGCCGGCCGAGGTCGACGAGACCCCCCCGGCCCGCCAGCGCCGCGGCCTGTTCGCCCGGTGGGCCCGTACGCCCGCCACGGCGACCGAGGACGTCCCCGCCCCGGACGTCGCGGTGGAGGACGTCGCCACCGAGGTCGCTCAGCCCGACGTCGTCGAGGCCGTCGCCGTCGAGCCCGTGACCGACGAGCGGCCCGAGCCCGTCGTGGCTGCCGAGGAGCCCGAGCCCGTCGAGGTTGTCGCCGTCGATGTCGAGCCGGTCGCCGTCGAGGTTGTCGCGGTCGAGCCGGCGCCGGTCGCCGTCATGCCCGAGCCGGAGCCGGTCGCCGTCGAGGTCGAGCCGGTCGCGGTCGAGGTCGAGCCGGAGCCGGTCGCGGTCGAGGTAACGCCGGAGCCGGTCGCCGTCCTGGCGCCGGAGCCCGTCGCGCCGACCGTCGTCTACGCCAAGGCCGTCGACATCCTGCCGAGCCGTCCGGCGCGCGGTGGCGGGGTCTTCGCCCGGCATCGCAAGGCCGCCGCCGTCACTCCGGTCGAGGCGCCGGCGGCGACCGCCCCCGCCGTCGCGCAGCCGCCCGTCGCCGACCCGGTCGCGGAGCCCGTCACGGTACCGGTCGCCGAGGCACCCCTTGTCGCACTCGCCGAGCCCGTCGCGGCACCCGTCGAGACGGTCGTCGAGGAGCCCGCCGTCCGGGACGAGCAGACCGACCCGGTCGTGCGCGTCGCCGAGCCGGGGGTGCCCGCACCGCGCGACCTCACCGACGACCTGTTCACCCCCGGAGCCCGGGCTGCGTCGCTCGTCGACGGCCCGCCGCTGCAGGCCTCACCGGTCGAGCCGGCCGCGCCGCCCGTGGCCGGCCGTCCGGCGCCCTCGGTTCCGGACCTCGCCGGCTCGCTCCCGAGCCGGGCCCCCGCGTCCGCGGTGGAGCCCGTCGGCCCCGCGCCGTCGGCGGACCTGGACCGGATGGCTGCCCAGGCCGAGCTGCACCAGTCGGCGCTGTCCGAGCTGCGCGGTCTCTACGAGCCGTCGTTCGCCAACCGCGCGCCCGCACCCGTCCCGACCGAGGCCGCCGGCCTCGCGCGCCGTACGCCGAAGGCCGCGGTCGACGCCGGACCGCCCCCGCCGCCGCCGGCCCGGACGCGAACCGCCGCGGAGGTCCGCGGCATGCTCTCCGGCTTCCGCGCCGGCGTGGAGCGGGGCCGCGGCTCCGACCACGCCGACGAGAGGGCCGACGCACCGACCGGCTCCGACACCCCGACCCGCTGACCCGCTGACCGAGACGAAGGACGTTCCGACGTGACCACCCTCAGCACCGAGGCCGCCAACTTCAGCTGGCTGCTCGGCAACTTCGTGAAGAGCGTGCCGGGGGTCCGGCACACGCTGGTCGTGTCCGCGGACGGGCTGCTCATGGCCGTGTCCGACGAGCTGGACCGCACCCAGGGCGACCAGCTGGCGGCCATCGTGTCCGGGCTGTCCAGCCTGACGCGCGGTGCCGCTCGTCAGCTGAGCGCCGGCGAGGTGCGCCAGTCGATCGTCGAGATGGACCACCTGTTCCTCTTCACCACGAGCATCAGCGACGGCTCGGTGCTCGCCGTGGCGGCCGACGCGACCTGCGACGTCGGCATGGTCGGCTACGAGATGACCCTGCTGGTGAGCCGCGCCGAGGCGACGATGACCCCGCAGCTGGTGACCGAGATGCGGTCCCGGCTGCCGGTGCACGGCGTCCCGCGCCCGGTGGGTGCGGAGGGGTGACCGGGAATGACCGACGACACCACCGCTGACGAGCGCCACGTGCACGACCTCTACGACGACGAGGTCGTCGAGGAGTCGCGCACCGTGCGCCCGTACGCGCTGACCCGCGGCCGGACCCGCGCCGGTCGCGGCGACCTGCCGCTGGAGGCGTTGGTCCGCGGCGTCGCCGGTACCACCGACCCCACCAGCACGCCCGAACGTCGTCGCATCATCGAGCTCAGCACCGCCTCGATCCTCTCGGTCGCGGAGCTGTCGGCACACCTGTCCCTGCCCCTCGGCGTGATTCGCGTCCTCGTCGGCGACCTCGCCGACGAGGGGCTGATCGTCGTCCACACCGGTTCGCCGTCGGCCGCACCCGCAGCCACGAACCTCAAGGTCCTGGAGAGTGTTCTCAATGGCATTTCCGCGCTCTGACGTCGTGGCCGACGCCACCCCGGCGCAGCAGGTGCCGGGGGATGAGTCAATGTCGTCGCGCCCAACTGCGCCGATCACTGTGAAGATCGTCGTCGCGGGCGGCTTCGCCGTCGGCAAGACGACGTTCATCGGCTCGATCTCCGACATCGAGCCGCTGTCCACCGAGGCCGCGATGACCGAGCACTCGGTCGGCGTCGACGACGCCGGCGGCGTCAGCGACCGCAAGACCTCCACCACCGTCGCCATGGACTTCGGCCGCATCTCGCTGCCGGGTGACCTGTGGCTCTACCTGTTCGGCACCCCCGGCCAGGACCGCTTCCACTTCATGTGGGACGACCTCATCAAGGGCGCCATCGGCGCGGTGGTCCTGGTGGACACCGAGCGGCTCGAGCAGTGCTTCGACGCGGTCGACTACTTCGAGGCGCGGCAGATCCCGTTCGTGCTCGCCGTGAACTGCTTCGACGGGGTCGCGCGGCACGACCTGGACGCCGTCCGGGAAGCCCTCGCGGTCCGGCCGGAGACACCCGTCTTCTACACCGACGCCCGCAACCGGCAGGCGACCAAGCAGGCGCTGATCACCCTGGTGACCCTCGCCATGTCGCGGATGCGGGGCTGACCGGAGGGCGACCACCCTCAAGATCCCTCGTGCCGCGCCGTCGCGGATTCGCGCCCAAGATCCGCACGAGCCACCTAGGGTTGCCGGGTGCCCATCCGCGTACTGCTCGCCGAGGACAACGCGCTGCTGCGGCAGGGCCTCGAGCGCCTCATCGGTCACGACGACTCGCTCGAGCTGGTCGGCTCGGTCGCCGACCTGCCGTCATTGCAGAAGGCGGTCGTCGAGCACGAGCCGGACGTCGTCGTGAGCGACATCCGGATGCCGCCGTCCAAGACCGACGAGGGCATCCAGATGGCCGCTCAGCTGCGCGCCGAGCGGCCGGGCACCGGCGTGGTGCTGCTCAGCCAGCACGCCGACGCGACGTTCGCGCTGCGACTGCTCGAGGGCGGCGCCGGCGGGCGGGCGTACCTGCTCAAGGAGCGGGTCGGCGACGTCGGCGAGCTGACCGCCGCGGTCAAGCAGGTCGCCGAGGGCGGCTCGGTGATCGACCCGACCGTCGTCGAGCAGCTGGTGGCGGCCAACCAGGGTCCGCGGAGGACACCGCTCACCACCCTGACCCCGCGCGAGCTCGAGGTGCTGGGCGAGATGGCACAGGGGAAGAGCAACGCGGCGATCGCCGCCACCCTCGTGCTGTCCGAGCGAGCCATCGAGAAGCACACCAACTCGATCTTCGCCAAGCTGGCGCTCACCGAGGAGCGCGACCTCAACCGCCGGGTCAAGGCGGTCCTGCTCTACCTGCACGAGCACGGCACCAGCGCCTGACGCAGGGGTTCGCTCGTTTGCGACCTGGGTCACGGACACGCCGGTGCTCCGCACGGCGTGTCGGGGGTCCAGGTCGCAAACGATCATCCCGTAGGGCAGCAGCGCGGTGGTACGGGGCACCGGGCGGGTGTCGTACTGGCTTCCTTCCGGCCCCGGCCGGCCACCGGTCAGACTGGGGCCGTGTCCGTGCGTGTGCTCGTCGTCGACGACCAGCGCCCCTTCCGGGTCGCGGCGTCCGCGGTGCTGCGCACGACGCCGGGTTTCGAGCTGGCGGGTGAAGCGGCGTCCGGCGAGGAGGCGGTGGAGCGGGTCGCGGCGCTAACTCCCGACCTGGTCCTCATGGACATCTCCATGCCCGGCATCGGCGGCCTCGAGGCGACCCGCCGGATCACGGCGCTGCCGGCCGCCCCGGTCGTGTTCTTCTGCTCGACGTACGCCGCGTCCGACCTGCCGGCCGAGACCGCCGACACGGGCGCCGCGGCGTACCTGAGCAAGGCCGACCTCGGCCCCGACCTGCTGGC
Source organism: uncultured Actinomycetota bacterium (assembly GCA_963746175.1). GTDB lineage: Bacteria > Actinomycetota > Actinomycetes > JACCUZ01 > JACCUZ01 > CAVVAH01. Next base: position 1,156,160 of record CAVVAH010000004.1, read on the forward strand.
CCGGCTGTGGGACGAGTCACGGCCCTCGCCCTCTGTCTGAGCGATGCCGCCTACTCGGCGCGCAAGGCCCGCGAGGGTGACAGCCGGGACGCACGTCGGGCCGGCAGCACCGCGACCAGCACGGTGAGGAGCAGCGCTCCGGGCACCACCACGAGGAACAGCCACCACGGCACGGCCAGGTCACCGGCGACCCCGAGGGTCGCCGCCACCTCGCCCCACACGACCCGGCTGATCGCCACGCCGAGGACCGGTCCCAGCAGCAGGCCGATGACGGTGAGCGTGCCGCCCATCACGCCGACCGTGGCCGCGACCTGCCGCGGCGTCATGCCGAGCACCCGCAGGACCGCGAGGTCGGCCCGGCGCCGGCGGGTGGTGAGCAGCAGCGAGTGCGCGAGCACCACCACCGCGAGCAGTGCCAGGAACGCCGCCAGCGCCCACGGCAGCCTGCCGAGGGCGGCGAGGTTCGAGACCTGCCGCGGCACCGACGACCTCGACATCTCCAGCCGCGACGACAGCTCACGGAACATCGGCCCGGCGTCCGCGTCCCTCCGGACCTGCACGAGTGCGTCCGAGAACGGCTGCCCTCTGTTGCCGGACCGGAGATCCCTCGGTGCGACGACGGCCCCGGTCCCGAGCCGGTCGTCGGAGACCACCGGGGGGACGAGCGTGCCGACGACGCGCAGGCTCCGCGAGCCCCGGCGTCCCTCGTCGTACGTCGCCAGCGTGACGCGGTCGCCGATCTCGACGCCGAGCCGGCGCTTGTCGACGAGGCCGAGCGCGATCTCGCCCGGCCGGTCCGGCAGCTCGCCCGAGAGGAGGGTGAGCGGCAGGTCCCCGCGCACCTTGTGGATGGCGATACCCGTGACGCGCAGCCCGTTGACGCGCAGGTTGCCGGAGTCGCCGACCGCCACCGCCTCGACCCTCGGGTCGGCCGCGATCGCGGCGGTGTCGTCGGGTCTGGCGTCGATGGTGGCGAAGTCGGCGACCCAGCCGTACCTCTCGGGGGAGTGGACGAGCCGGTCGAGGCTGGCCGCGAAGGCGCCCACCGCCACCACCCCGGCGACGCCGCAGACGGCGACCGCTGCCGTGACGCGGACCGGCACCGCGGTCCGGCCGCGCGCCCTCCGGAGCGCGAACGCCAGCCCGGCCAGGGTGGGTGCTCGCCGGCCCAACCGGGGCAGCGGGCGGGGCGAGGGTCCGGCCGCGACCGCTGTCGCGGGGCCGCGCACGGCGCGGGCCGCCGTCACGGTCGACAGCAGCAGGAAGACGAGCGTGGTCGCGCCGGTCGAGAGCGCGAGCACCCCCGGGGCCGCGAGGTAGCCGGGGTGCGGCTCGTAGCGGTGCAGCGGGCCGAGCGGCTCGACGGCCCCCGCAGCCAGCGCGGCGGCGGCGGTGATCAGCCCGGCGAGACCGGCGCCGACCAGGGCGGGCAGCAGCCTGGCGAGCACCCGTTCGGCGCGGGTCAGCCCGAGCTCGGCCTCGAGCTGCTGATCCGCTGCGCCGTTCGCGTGGTGCCGGGCCAGCGCCTGCCCGACGGCGAGCAGTCCGCTGACCAGGGCCACGACGAGCAGCACCAGCAGACCGTCGACCAGTGTGTGGCGGGCGGCCACCTCCTCCGGGTCGCCGTCCGACGAGGGAAGTGCCGACTGGAGGGTGCCGAACTCCTGCCCGGTCGAGCCGGTCGCGGCACGGCGGTCCAGCCGTTCCACGGCACGGGCGAACGCCGGGGCGTCCGCGGCGCCGTGCCGCAGCCGGACCATGACGTTGTGGCCGACGAAGCTGCTCGCGGCCGGTCCGCGCAGGGCCGGACTGGCGATGATCGGCCCGATGCCGTTGCCGACCCAGTAGCGCGACGTGCGGAAGACGCCGACGACCTTCAGCCGCAAGGAGGGTCCGTCCGGTTCACCGAACCCCACGTCGAACTGGGTCACCTCCAGCGGCGTCAGCAGCTTGACCCGCATGGTGTCGCCGAGGCGCACGCCGATCTCCCGGGCGGCGATCTCGGGCACCATCACCTCGTCGGCCGCGTCGTCGCGCGGGGCCCGGCCCTGCACCACGACGGGCGAGAACAGGTCCCGGTCCCGGGGCGGTCCGCTGGAGATGCTCACGAACATCACCGGCCGGCCGAGCAGCTGCGCGATCACCTGCGACGACTGCCACGACGCCACCACGTCCGGCAGCTGTTCGATCTCACCCGGCTGCACCGAGTCGGAGAAGATCATCACCCGCCCGTCGTCCAGGTGCGACGCGGACGCGAGCCGGTCGTACGCCGTGGCGGTCCGTCGCGTGACGGTGGCCGCCGCCGCGACCACCCCGGCGACCAGGCCGGCGAGCAGCCCGACGACGACGAGGGACCGCCAGCGCGTACGGAGCTCGTGGCGGGCGATCGTCGTGACCGCGGCCCACGGAACTCCCTGGTCTGCGGCGGGGCCGGCCATCAGCCGGCCCGCACCGGCACCGGGACCTCGGCGTGCACCACGGTGCCCGCACCCGGTGTGGTCTCGACGCGCACGGCGCCGCCGACCGCGCCGACCCGGTCGGTCATGTTCTGCCGGCCCTGGCCGTCGGAGACGCCGACGGTGTCGTAGCCGGGGCCGTCGTCGGCCACGTCGAGCACCAGCCGCCCGCCGCCGCCCGACAGCCGCACGGTGGCGCCCGCGTCCGGTGCGTGCTTGGCGATGTTCTGCAGCGCCTCGAGTGCACAGAAGTACAGCGCCGCCTCGACGTCGGCCTCGTGCCGGCCGTCGACGCCGTCGACCTGCACGGTGACCGCGTTGGGGCTGCGGGTGGCCGCGGCGCGCAGCGCCTCCGGCAGGCCGGCCTGCCGGAGCAGCGGGGGGTAGATGCCGTGCGCGAGGTCGCGGACCTGCGCGATGGTCTCCCGGACGTCGGCCTGCATCTCCGCGAGAAGGGAGGCGACGCCGGCGACGTCCTCGGCTCCCTGCGAGCCGTCGCCGAGCAGCTGGCGGGCCAGCCCGAGGTTCACGGCCAGTGCGGCCAGGTGCTGCTGCGCTCCGTCGTGGATGTCGCGCTCGATCCGGCGGCGCTCGGCGTCCGCGGCGGACACCAGGCGGGACCGGGACGCCCGCAGCTCGGCGTTGGTGTGCCGGAGGTCGTCGAGCGTGGTCTGCAGCGCCGCGTCCAGCGCCCGGTTGTGCAGCACGACGCCGAGCCGGCGGACCAGCTCACCCAGCCCGCGCTCCTCGGCGGCCCGGAACCGTTCCCCGTCGCGGGCCCGCTCCACCACCAGCACCGCGAGCAGCCCGGAGCCGTGCCCGGCCGGAGCCACCCGGACCTGGGCGTCGCCGCGGCCCTCCAGCAGCCCCGGCAGCCAGAGTCGCAGCCAGGACTCGCCGGCCACGCCGCTGCGCCGCAAGGTGTCGGCGTCGGCGGGCGCCAGCCGGCTCACCGGCGCGGCCCGGTGCGGCAGCGAGAGCAGCCGGGAGAGGCCGGTGCCGTCACGGGTCCACACCTCGACGCCGGTGAGGCCGTAGGTGTCGCGCAGCGACTCGGCCAGCTGCCGCAGCAGCTCCTCGGTAGGCACGTCACGTGCGGCCCGGTCGCCGAACGCCTCGAGCACCGAGTCCGGCGTACGACGGGTGCCGAAGCCGGTCCGCCGGGTGGCCGCCGCGATCCGCGACCGCAGCGGGCCGAAGGCGAGTGCGGCGGCAGCAGCCCCGGCCAGCGCTGCCGGCAGGACCGGCTTCTCGTTGCGCACCGGTAGCCGGCCGAGCACGAGGACGAGGGCGGCGAGGAAGAGGAGCAGGGCGCCCGCCAGGGCAGCCGCCCCGGCGGCCGCCGCCAGCACCTGGCCTGCCTCCCGGCGGACCCGGGCGAGCTGGCCGGCCAGGGCGCCGGCCGCGACCAGGGCCACCGCGGACGCCGCCGTCCCGGGCAGCGACAGGCCGCGCGACGACAGCAGCCAGAGCCCGAGGTTCGTGGCGACGAGGGCGACGGCGACCAGGGCGCCGGCCGCGACCAGCTGCAGCCGCTGCCGGGTGTAGCCGGACGAGGCGCCGCTCATGCCGCGATCACTCCGTCGCGAAGCCGCACCGTGCGGCTCGCGCCGGCGGCGACGTCGGGGTTGTGGGTGACCATGAGGATGCTCTGGCCGGCGGCGTGCAGCTTGCGGAACAGCGCGAGCACCTCGTCGGCGCCGTCGCTGTCCAGTGCTCCGGTCGGCTCGTCGGCGAGGAGCAGCGTCGGCGAGCTGGACAGCGCGCGGGCGATGGCGAGCCGCTGCCGCTGCCCGCCGGACAGCGCCGACGGCGCCGCCTGCGACTTGTCGAGCAGGCCGAGCAGGTCGAGCAGCTCCTGCGCGCGCCCCTCCGCCTGCCGCCGCGGGGCACCGGCGACCAGGCCCGCGAGCACGACGTTCTCCGCGACCGTCATGCCCTCGAGCAGGTGGAAGAACTGGAAGACCATCCCCACGTCCCGGCGCCGGACCTTCGACAGCCGGCTCTCCGACAGGTCGGTGATCTCCCGGCCGGCGAGCTGCACCGAGCCCTCGTCCGGCCGGTCCAGCCCGGCGGCGATGTGCAGCAGGGTCGACTTGCCGCAGCCCGACGGGCCCATCAGCGCGACGAACTCGCCGCGCCCGACGACCAGGTCGATCCCGCGCAGCGCGCGGACCGGCGCGGTCTCGGCCTCGTACGTCCGCCGGACGCCGGCCATCAGCAGCGCCGGCGCGCCGCTGTCCGCGGGGTCGGTCGTGTCCACGGTCGACGACCCTAGGTGGGCGGATCGCAGGACGCGCCGTCCTCGGCCGAAGTCGCCTGGTGCCCTCCCCGACGCGGTGGTGGTAGCCACACCCCGACAGCGGGCCCGCGTTTCTGGCCCCGCCCCCTCGCCCCCTCGCCCGTGACCACGTTTACGTGGTCAACGTGCGCTTGTCGTGGCATCGCCGCCCCGACAAGCGTGTGTTCGCCCCGACAGGCAGCGGTGGGGCTGAGGCGTGGTCAGTCGGCGCGGACCACGTCGACGTCGATCTCGAGACGCAGCTGCCGCGGGACCAGCGTGCCGACCCCGGGCACGTCGAACCGCAGCCCGAACGCCGCCCGGTCGACGGTCCCGCCGGCCCGGACCACCAACCGGCCGCCGCCGCGCCCGACGTCGTACGACGCGGAGAGCGCGACCGGGACGGTGACGCCGCGCAGGGTGAGCCGGCCCTCGACGTCGGCGCCGTGCCCGGTCCAGGTGACCCGGGTGCTCTCGTAGACCGCCAGCGGGAACCGCGCCGCGTCGAACGGGTCGACGGCGCCGATCACGTCGTCGTACGCGCCGGTGCCGGTAGTCATCGTGGTGACGTCCACCTCGACCCGCAGCCGATGTCCGGTGCTGCCGGTGCCGACCACGACGCGGCCCGCCACGTCGGGGAACCGCGCGCTGATCGTCGGCGCCAGGAGGCCCGCCTTGCCGGCGAACGCCACCCGGGCCCGATCCGGGTCGATCGTCCAGGTGCCCGCCGGGGGAGCGGTGCGCACAGCACCATCCGTGCGGGCGGCCGGGACGGTGCGGCTGCCGGGGAGCGTGGCGGTGGCCATGGCGGGTACCTCCGGTGGGCGGCCGGTCGGTCCGGCCTGCGTCTCCCTCGAGGCTCGTCCCGGACGCGACGTCCATCGACCGTGCGACCCCGTGGATGCTTGTCGTGCTGGCACCACCGTCCGGTTCGGGGAGGAGACATCTCGTGGCACCGCAGCTGCGCCCGCTCGGCTCGCCGCGCGCCGCCGTCCGCACGCTGCTCACCGGGTACGGCGACGGCGTGGCGCCGTGGGTGCGCGCGCTGGGCGACCCGGGCGACGACGGGTGGTTCGGTCCCGGGTCGACGATCTGGGCGGTGCACGCAGACGCGGCCACCCTGGTCGGCGGCATCCGGGCGCTGCTGGTCCAGGCGATGCACCCGACGGTCCTCGCCGGGTTCGACCAGCACTCCGGCTACCGGGAGGACCCGGAGACCCGGCTGCAGCGCACCGCCACGTTCGTCACGGTCACGACGTTCGGCACGTCACGGCAGGCCGAGGCCGCGTGCGAGCGGGTCCGCCGCGCGCACTCCCCGGTGCGCGGCACGACGCCGGACGGCCTGCCGTACGACGCCGACGACCCCGGGCTGCTCGGCTGGGTGCACCTCGCGCTGGCCGACTCGCTGGCCGTGGCCGTCCAGCGGTTCGGCCGCACCCCGTTCGACCTGGACGGCTACCTCGCGGACATGGCGGTGGTGGGGGAGAAGCTGGACGCCGCGCACGTGCCTCGTGACTCCGCCGGACTCGCCTCGGCGTGGGAGCACTACCGGCCGCAGCTGGCCGCGACCCCGGCCACCGCCGACGCGCACGAGTTCCTGCTCGACCCGCCGCTGCCGGCCCACATCCGCTACCCCTACCGGGTGCTGGCCGCGGCCGCGGTCGCGACGCTGCCGAGCACGCTGCGTCCGCTCGTCGCGGCCCGGCCGCTGCTGCCCGACGTCCCGGCCCGCGTGGTCGGGACGGCCGCGACCCGGCTGCTCGCGGTCCTGCTCGGCGAGAGCCCCGCCGCCCGGGCGGCCCGCGCCCGCACCGCCCGTACGCGCGACGCCGCCTGACGCGCGTCACGCGGCTCGCCACCGGGGGCACGGCGGGCGGGACCTACGGTGGCGGCATGTACCTGGAGAACCTCGTGTTCGACGCCGTCGAACCACAGCAGCTCGGCCGGTTCTGGGAGGCGGTGGTCGGCGGGGAGCGGCTGACCGACGAGCCGGCCGGCTTCGAGACGCGGCTCACCGTCGAGGGCGGACCGGTCCTCGACCTGTGCTTCCAGCGCGTCCCCGAGCCGCCGTCCGAGCCGCCGCGGCTCCACCTGGACCTCCTGGGCGGGGCCCGGCAGAGCCAGGAGGTCGAGCGGCTGCTCGCACTGGGCGCCCGGCACCTGGACATCGGTCAGGGCGACGTGCCGTGGGTGGTGCTGGCGGACCCGGCGGGCAATCCGTGCTGCGTGATGGAGGACCGGGCCGCGTACGCCGACACCGGACCGCTCGCGGCGCTGCCGCTCGACTCCGCCGACCCGGACCGGGACGCGGACTTCTGGTCCTGGCTGACCGGGTGGACCGACGTGGTCGGCGTCGCACCCCGGACCCTGCGGCACCCGTCGCGGCGTGGTCCCCTCCTCGAGCTGTGCCCCGAGCGCGCGCCCAAGGGGACGGCCAAGAACCGGCTGCACCTCGACGTCCGGCTCGAGACCGGAGAGGACCCGGACGACGTGGGGGCCGGCATCAGCGAGCGCGGCGGCGGCGCGTTCCACCACCCGGAGTGGGGCGAGCTGCCGTGGCGCTCCTACACGGATCCGTCGGGCAACGAGCTCTGCGTGCTGCCGGCGCGGTCCTGAGGACCAGCCGACCCCCGTCAACCGCTCAGGCGAACGGCAGCCGCCAGGCGCCGACGCCCACCGACACGGCCGTCGCGGCGACGACGACCAGCACGGTCACGGCCACCAGCCACCAGTCGCGGGCCAGCATCGGCTGCGGGCGCGCGACCGTGCGCGCCACGTCAGTCGCTCCGAAGCCGCGCGCCTCCATCGCGGTCGCCAGCCGCACCCCCCGTCGTACGGCGGCGACCAGTACCGCGAGCACCTGCGCGGCGAACGCCCGCACGTGCGACACCGGGGACCGCCCCGGGTCGAGGCCACGCGCACGGCGGGCGCGCGACACCTGCTGCCAGTCGGCCGACAGCAACGGCAGCAGCCGCAGCGCCGCGAGCGCGCCGTAGGCGAACCGGGCCGGTGCGTGCCAGCGCTGGACGAGTGCGTCGGCGAGGTCCATCGGGTCGGTCGACGCGAGCACCAGGACGCCGGGCAGCGCGATCGCGAGCAGCCGCAACGACACCCCGACCGCCGACTCCACGGCCTGCGAGGTGATGTCCCACGGCCCGATCTCGACCAGCACCCGCCCGCCGGGCACCACGACCAGGTTGGTCACGGCGACACCGGCGGCCCCGACGAGCAGCGGCCAGCACCGCCGGGAGAGCGCGCGCGCCGACACCCCTGTCAGCGGTACGACGGCGAGCTCGGCGGCGAGCAGCAGTGCGGGCGTCAGCGGGTCCAGCGTGAGCAGCAGGCCGAGCAGCACCGCCACCGCGGCGGAGATCTTCGCGACCGGGTTGAAGCGCGCGAGCGGCGCGCTCGAGTCAGGCGCCAGCGGCGCGAGGAGGCTCACGACACAGACCCCGCGTCAGACCCCGTGATCATGAAGGAAGTTCCGCGCTCTAGCACCGAGGATCCTTCATGATCACGGTGGTGTCGGCGAGGGCGTCGGCCAGCGCGAGGTCGTGGGTGACGAGGAGCAGCCCGCAGCCGTCGTCGCGCAGGTCGGCGAGCAGCTCGACAAGCTCGGCCCAGGTGCGCGAGTCCTGGCCGAACGTCGGCTCGTCGGCGACGACGACGCGCGGTCCGGTGGCCAGCGCGGTGGCCACCGACAGCCGGCGCTTCTCGCCACCGGACAGCGTGTAGGGGTTGGCCGCGGCGAGGTGGGTGAGGCCGAGCCGGGCCAGCAGCTCGTCCGCGCGGGCGCCGGCCGCCACCGGGGTCGCGCCGGCCTGCCGGGGTCCGACGAGCAGCTCGTCGCGCACGGTCGAGGTGACGATCTGGTGCTCGGGGTCCTGGAAGACCGTCCCGACCCGGCGCACCAGGTCGCGGCCGCGCCATCGCCACACCGGCCGCGGGGGATGCGGCGGGTCGAGCGCCGGCCCGGCCCGCACCTCGCCGCTCGTCGGTCGGAGCAGCCCGGCCACGGCCAGCGCCAGCGTCGACTTGCCGGCACCGTTCGGCCCGGTCAGCGCCAGCGCGGAGCCGGCCCGCACCTCGAGGTCGGTCGCCGGCAGCGCGTCCCGGTCGGCCGCCGGGTACCGGAACCGCACGGCCTCCGCGGTGAGCAGCGCGGGTCCGGGAGCGGTGGCGGCGCGGCGCCGTACGACGGGGTGCCGGCCCGGCACCCACACGCCGGCCTCGGCCAGTGCCGCGCCCTGCACCCCGAACACCTCGGCGGGCGGGCCGTCGGCGACCACCGCGCCGCCGGGCGCCAGCACGACCGCCCGGGTGACGAGGTCGACCACCTGCTCCACCCGGTGCTCGACGAGGACGGCCGTCGCGCCCGACTCGGCCAGCACCCGCGCGAGGACGGTGGTGACCAGGGTGACGCCGTCCGGGTCGAGGTTGGCGGTGACCTCGTCGAGCAGCAGCAGCCCGGGCCGCAGCGCCAGCACCCCGGCCAGCGCGAGGCGCTGCTTCTCCCCGCCGGAGAGCCGCCCGGTGTCGGCGTCCCGGCCGTGGCGGAAGCCGGCCTGGTCGAGCGCCTCGTCGACCCGGCGCCAGATCTCCTCGGGGGGGACGCCGCGGTTCTCCAGGCCGAAGGCGACGTCGTCGCCGGCCCGGCCCATGACCAGCGCGGCCTCCGGGTCCTGCTGCACCAGCCCGGCCCGGCCCCGCGCGTCCCGGGCGGGGAGGCCGTCGAGCAGCACCGAGCCCTCCTGCTCGCCGCCCTGCCCGGGCTCGAGCAGGCCGGCCAGCGCCGCGAGCAGCGTCGACTTGCCGGCCCCGGACGGGCCGAGCAGCAGCACCCGCTCGCCGGGCTCGACCCGCAGGTCGACACCGCGCAGCGCCCACGCCTGCCGGCCGCCGTGCCGCCAGCCCCAGCCGCGGACCTCGACCGCGGCCGGCGTCGTCCCCGTCATCGTGCTGCTCACGCCGTCAGCTGCTCGTCGAATGTGCGCCGGCACACCGGACACGCCGACGCACCGGTGTGTCGGCGCACGAAGGATCGTGTCGTGGCGGTGTCAGACCCGCGCCTGGTCGGCACCGGCGGCGAACGGCGCCAGCACGCCGGTCCGCGCGAGCGCTCGCACCAGCAGCCACGAGCCGAGCCCGGCCACCACCGCCGAGCTGGCCGCGAGCAGCACGCCGTACGTCAGCTGCCACCCGCCGGACCAGTCCGCGTAGTAGAAGAGGAGGTCCAGCAGGGCGGCCGCGGCACCGGCGAGCGCCCCGGCCAGCAACGCGGTGTGCAGCCGCCACGACGCGTAGAGCGCCATCGCGAACACGATCTCGGCCGCGACGCCCTGCGCCAGCCCGTAGAGCACGACGTTCAGCCCCCACGCCGTGCCGAGCAGCGCCGACACGATCGAGGCGACCAGCTCGACGTAGACGGCGGCACCGCGCTTGCGCAGGACGAGGGCGCCGAGCACCCCGGGCATCAGCCACACGCCGTACATGAAGCCCTGGGCCGGCGGGAAGCCGGCGAACGCGGGCTGGACGGCGTTCCAGAGGTTGCCCCACGCCCAGAAGACGACGCCGAACGCGACGGCGATCGACGACGCGACGACGACGTCGACGGTGCGCCAGTCACTGGTACCGGCCGTGGTGGCGGGGGCGGACCCGACCGGGTCGGTGCCCTTCGTGGTGGTGCTCATGTGCTCGCTCCTGTCCTCCGTGGACAGGGACGCGTAGTGCTCTGAGCCCGGCCTCGGCGGGCCGCGGGCGCGGCCCGGGTGGCACGGGGGAAACCGACTCCCTGCGCTGGCATTACCCAGATCAGGTTGGAGGGTCTGCGGGACGTTCCCGCACTCTCAGCGCTGCTGCGCTCCCCTGTGGTTCATGGGTGTGGTGCAGCACCGACGCTAGCACCCGGCCGGCCCGGCAGAGCTGTCAGGCGACCGTCGCGAGCAGGTCGGCGAGGACGTCGTCCGCGGTCGGCATCGCGTCGATCTCCTGCCGCAGCCGGCCGGCTGCGTCCCGGAAGGACTCGTCCCCGAGCAGCCGGGTCATCGCCGCGGCCACCGTCTCGGCGGTCGTCTCGTCCGGCTGGAGCGCGAGAGCCGCACCGGTCGGCAGCAGCGCCGCCGTGTTGGACGGCTGGTCGGTGCCCTGCGGCAGGCAGAGCTGCGGCAGCCCGTGGCACAGGGCGCCGAGCATCGTCCCCGCACCGGCGTGCGAGACCACTGCGGCGCAGAGCGGCAGCAGGGCGGCCTGCGGGACGAACGGCGCCGTGCGTACCGACGCCGGCAGCGGGCCGATCAGCCCCGGGTCGAAGCCCGGCCCGGTGGTGACGACGAGGTTCACCGGCAGGTCGCGGCAGCCGTCGATCACCGCGCGGAAGACAGCGGCTGCCTGGTTCATGATCGTGCCGAGGGTCACGTAGACGGTGTCCGGGTGCGGCAGGCCGGACAGGTCGGGAACGTCATGGCCGTCCGCCGCCGCCTCGCCCGCGGACGGCCGCAGCGGGAGGGTCGTGGGCCACGGGTACGGCACCGTGCCGCGCAGCCCCGGCGGGCAGACGTCGAGGTACGGCGCCGCCAGCACCGCGGGGACCGGATCGGGCAGCTCCGCGGCCGCGATCGTGGCCCCCAGCACCACGGCGAGCTGGTCGTTCTCCGGGGACATCGGCCCGTAGCCGTGGGTGACGTGCGGGATGCCGCGTGCCTCGGCCACCGTCGGCGACCCGAGCTCGAGCGTGTCGTGCACGACCAGGTCGGGCCGCCACTCCTCGACATAGCCGGCCAGGTCGCGCGCCCGGTCGACGGCGCCCGCGCCGAAGAGGTACCGCGCCGCGAACCCGGCCTGCTCCGCGGGCGGCAGCGCGCTGATCGTGGTGTAGTCCGGCAGCCGCGCGTACGACTCGGCCAGCGTCACGCCCGACCGGTGGCCCGGCACCCCGAGCCCCTCGAGCACGGGCGCCAGGTCGGCCCCGGACGAGACGACGACGTCGTGGCCGGCCCGTTGCGCCGCCCGGACCAGAGGCAGCATCGGCAGCAGGTGCCCGTACGCCGGCCAGCACCCCACGAGCACCTTCATCGGCCCACCTCCGCCCGACATCGTGCCCCGGTGCCGCCGCCGCGACCAGGGGCTAGAAGGGGATCTCCTCGTCGTCGCCGGGCTCGGCCGGTGCGCCGAGCACGGACGCGGCCAGGCCGACGGCGCGCGGTGTCGACGCCTCGGCCGGCGCTCCCACCAGCTCGCCGGTCGCGGTGTCGAACGTGAGGCCGTCCAGTACGACCGTCGCGCCGACCGGGTCGGCGTTCGCGTCCGGGCACCACTGCGCCACCTCGCAGAACGCGCACGCGGTGCCCGGCCGGGTGGGGAACTCGTCGTCCTGGTGCCAGGCGTACGTCGCCTCGGCGAGCGCCCGTCGCGCGGCCAGCACGGTGGTCTCGTCGCCGGCGTCGTAGCGGGCCAGCCGGGCCCCGGTCGCGGTGAGCAGCTCGAGCTCGACGCCGCCGGGCGCCGGCCCGGACGCGGCGATCACCGTGGGGTCGGTGACGGCGCGATCGGCGAGCGCGCACACGCCGACCGCTGCCTGCGGGTACGCCGGCAGCAGGTCGAGGTCGCCCAGTGTCGGCATCACGGCGAGCGTCTTGGTCTCCCGCCACACCGGCCCGGCCGCGGTCGCGAGCAGGATGTCGGGCCGGGTCACGACGAGGACGTCGGCGTCGGTGTCGTCGACGACGACGTCGCGCTCGGGCACAGAAGCGGCCACGTCCGGCAGCGTCGCGAACGGGCAGACCGTCACGTGCCGCGCCAGCCACGGCTCGACCTCGCGCACCTCGGGGCCGGCGAGGTCCGCGGCGGCCGCCAGCCGGGCCGCCTCCTCGCCCAGGACGCCGTCGGTGCCCGGCAGGTCGTCCCGGCTGCAGGCGAAGCCGCGCAGGTGCGCCTGCTCGAGCCACCGGTGCACCCGGGTGCCGCGGACCATCGAGGCGGTCTGCTCGCGCGGCCCGGCCGGCAGCCGGAGGTCGGTGGTGAGCAGGTACTTCGCCGGGCACACCTGGTAGGTCCACAGCCGGCTCGGCGCCAGGACCCGCGGGTGCGTCCCCTGGTCGGGCAGCCCGAGCAGCCCGGGCCGGGACGGCAGCTCGGTGCACACCGGCCGCACCTTGCACTCCGCGCAGGAGCGCTGGGGGATCGGTGTCCCGCCGTCGGTCACGGCCGGCACGAGCGGCCGGGCCACCCCGGCGTACGACGCCTGCGCCTCGTGCGGCGTGCCCTCCCAGAGGAGGACCGTCGATCCGTCGCCGAGGCCGACGTCGACCACGCGCACGACGTCCGGTGCCGGGTCGGGAGCGGCGACGTCGATCGGGTCGGCCCACTTCCCGGCTCCCTCGAGCACCCGCCGGCCGTTCGCGGTGACCGTGGCGTACGTCGCCACCTCCTGGGTCGTGCGCGGCCGGACGCCCGACGGCGAGCGCATCCGCAGGGTCCGGAGCTCGCGGGTCCGCCCGTCCTCCGACGCGTAGGCCAGGCCCCAGACGGTGACCTCGCGGACCGCGCTGTCCTGCCGGTGCCCGAGCGCGCGCGCCTGGTCGGGTCGCAGCGGCGAGCCGCCGGCCGAGGCGTGCTGCTGGGCCAGCGCCTCGCTCGTCTCCAGGTAGGTCTCGACCGCGTGCGTCGCCCAGCGCCGAGCCGCCGGGTGCACCTCGCCCTTGGCCGCGCCGGCCGCCTCCGCCGCGGCGACCGCACGGACCGCGACGGCCGGCCACGCCTCGTCGGTGCCGGCCGGCACCCGGCCGCTCTCGACCTCCTTCACGGCGTCCACGACCAGGCCGAGCACGAAGGTCTCGTAGCGGTGGTAGCGCCGCGGCACGAAGCGCTCCGGCCGCGGGTACACCTCGGGGTGCGCCTTCGCGGCCAGGTGCTCCGGGCAGGCCCGCGGGCCGACCCGGCCGAGCAGGCTCGCGGTCACCCGCACGTGCAGCAGCGACCCGTTCACCGGCCAGAGCGGCGCCCAGCCGCTCACCGCGCCCCCGTTGCTCACGCCTCGGCCTCCGCCTCGTCGACCGACGTGTCCCGGTCCGGCTCGACGGGCTCCGGCACCGGCCGCGAGCGTCGCGTCAGGCCGCGCTCGGCCAGCACCGCGTCCGACTCCGTGGATCCCGGCGCCGGACCGCCCGGCCGGAACACCGGGCAGACCGGCTTGAACGCGCAGAACCCGCAGAGCGCGCTCTTGCGCGCCTGCCACGCCGACCGCTCGACGTCGGCCTCGGACGCGGTGCGCATCCGCCACAGCGCGCGCTCGGTGTCGGCCAGCACTGCGGGGAACACCGGGCGCCGGACGCGCGCGTTCGCGACGACGTAGAGCAGCTCGACCTCAGCCACCACGACACCGACGGCGCGCAGCGCGACGACGTAGAGGAACAGCTGCCGCAGCGCCTTGCCGAGGTGGCCGGGCTGCGGCCGCTTTCCGGTCTTGTAGTCGGTCAGCCGCAGGTACGGGTCGCGGGTCAGCCGGTCCAGCCGGCCGCCGAAGCGCACCCCCGCGACCTCGGCGTCGACCGGCGCCTCGAGGTCGGCGCCGTCGACGGGCAGCGTGGTCGGCGCCTCCAGCAGGTAGAGGTTCTCGACGGCGGAGTGCGCGCGGTGCGCGACCTCCGCGTCGGTGCGGAAGGCAGCAGTCTCCGGTGCGGCGAACGTCGACTCGGCCGTCTCGTGCAGCAGCGCCGTCGCGCGGTCCGCATCACGCTCGGCAGCGGGCAGCCGGTAGAGCGCCTCGAACGTGTCGTGCACCAGGTTGCCTGCGACGGTCCACGTCGTCGGCCGCTCGCGCCACCCGAGCACGGTCCCGAAGTAGTAGCGCAGCGGGCACGACTCGTACGTCGAGAGCTGGCTCGGCGACACCCGGCCGGGCAAGCCGTCGCCGGGCGAGGCCACCGGCACGAGCAGCCCGTCGTCCTCGCCCTGACCCACCCGGCCACCGTACGGCGGTCCCGAGCGCGACCCGCTCAGGCGGTGACCTGAGGACCGTCAGCGGAGGCCGCGGACGCGCAGGATGCTGACCGCACCGGCAACACCCGACAGGCCGGCCGCGGTGTAGAGCGCGCCGTAGCCGCCGAGGGCGAGGAACGCGGGTGCGACGGCCGGCGCGAACGCGTAGGGGAGCGCTCCGGCATGGCGACCCCTGGCCGGTGAGAACGTTCGGCCCGGTGCTCGGAGCGTAGTGCGGTGCCGCGAGGCTGACCCGGAATGCGGTGGCCCGTCTCATGGACGGGGGAGGACCGTTACTGGGCGGTGGCACGCCCGAGCAGGCGGACGCGCAACCGGTGCAGCTGCGGCATCAGGCCGTAGATGACGACCGGGACCGCGACGGTGGCCAGCACGAAGGTGCGCAGGACCGGTGACAACGTCCGGAGCCAGTCGCCCAGCGCAAGGTTGAGCACGGTGAGGGTCGGGAACACGGCCAGCCAGATCATCACGGCGAGCTGGTGCTTGGTGGGTGGGCCGACCGACGGACGGTTCGGCTGCGGGACGTTCGACATGGGATCTCCTCGACAAGGGTGGTGGGGCCGGCCGGTGACCGGTCAGCCCAGGTGGACGGTCTGGAGGGCGACGCGGACGTCGTCGTCGACGAGGTCGGCGTTGAGCGCGATGGCGGCAGCGGAGCCCTCACCCGCGGCGGTGATGACCTGGGCGCGCGGGTTGGCGACGTTGCCCGCCACCCAGACGCCGGGGACGCTGGTGCGGCCGGTGGCGTCCTTGACGACCCAGTTGTTGTCGTCGCGCTCGCAGCCGAGACTGACGAGCAGCGCGTCGTTCGGGACGAAGCGCGGCGGGACGAACAACGCGTCCCGCGGCACGGTGCGCCCGTCGGTCGTCTCGACACCGGTCAGCCGGTCGTCGTCGACGAGCACCCGCGCGACGTCTCCTTCGACGAGGCCGACAGCGCGAGCGGCCAGCTCGGAGCGCTGCGTGGCGGTGAGGCGACCGGCCGCGACGAACAGCACTATGTCGCCGGACCACTGGCGCACGGTCTGGGCGTACCGCACGGACTCGGCGCTGCCGTCGGAGAGGACGCCGAGGCGTTGCTCGCGGACCTCCCAGCCGTGGCAGTACGGGCAGTGCAGGACGTCGCGCGCCCACCGCTCGCGCAGCCCGGGGATGTCGGGCAGCTCGTCGCGCAGCCCGGTGGCGACCAGCAGCCGGCGGGCCGCGACCCGGTCGCCGGCGCCGAGCCGCAGCCGGAAGCCGGAGCCCGGGCACGCGACGACGTTCTCGACGTGGTCGGCCGAGACCTGACCGCCGTACCCCGCGACCTCGTCGCGGCCGGCGGCCAGCAGGTCGGCGGGCGGCATCCCGTCGCGGGACAGGTAGCCCTGCAGGTGCGCGGCCGGGGCGTTGCGGGGGGCGCCGCCGTCGACGACGAGGACCCGTCGGCGAGCGCGGGAGAGGACCAGGGCTGCGGACAGCCCGGCGGCGCCGGCACCGATGACCACGACGTCGTACTCGCTCTCGCTCATGTCACCCACCGTGCGCCCGATCCCGCGGATTCCTCAACATCTGTTGCCATTCCGGGGAAGCGCGTGTGCACTGGGCGCATGGACGACACGGCGACGGTGATCGCGGCGGCCCTCAACGAGGTGGGGCCGCGGCTCAAGGCGGTACGGCTCCAGCGCGGGGTGACGTTGACCGCGCTGGCGGCCTCGACCGGCATCTCGAAGAGCACGTTGTCGCGGCTGGAGACCGGCCAGCGGCGGCCGAGCCTCGAGCTCCTGCTGCCGCTCGCGCACACCTACCGGGTGCCGCTGGACGACCTTGTCGGCGCGCCGGAGGTCGGCGACCCGCGGGTGCGGCTGAAGCCGCGGCGGGTGCACGGGCGCACGGTCGTCCCGCTCTCGCGCCAGCCCGGTGGTGTGCAGGCCTGGAAGATCGTCATCCCGACGACGAAGAAGACCCCGGAGCTGAAGTCCCACGAGGGGTACGAGTGGCTGTACGTCATCTCCGGCCGGATGCGGCTCGTGCTGGCCGACCACGACCTCGTGCTCGGTCCCGGCGAGGTCGCCGAGTTCGACACCCGGGTGCCGCACTGGTTCGGCAGCACCGGCGACGGGCCGGCGGAGGTGCTCAGCGTGTTCGGGCCGCAGGGGGAGCGGATGCACACCCGCGCGAAGCCCGCATCGGGTCAGTCCGGTCGGCACGGCTGACCGAGCCAGCTTCCGCGCGGAGCTGCCCGCTGGCAACGATCATCCGTGGGCGGCGAGGCGTCAGGCGTCGCGGCGGCGCAGCAGGACCGCGGCGACCGTGAGGAGGACCCCCACCCACACCAGCATCACGCCGTAGCCGGTCCACGGGTCGAGCACCGGCGCGGTGGTCGCGAGCCGGGCGGCCTCGATGCTGTCGCGGGTGGCGAGCAGCTGATGTCCGGCGGTCCCGGGGAGGAATGGGCTCACGGTGCGGAAGAAGTCGGCCGGGAGGGTGCGGAACAGCACCTCGACCACGAGCAGCAGGCCCAGCACGGTCGCGAGAGCGCCGGCGGAGACCCGCAGGATGGCGCCGACGGCGAACGCGAGCAGGGCGACCGCGACCAGGTAGAGCACGCCGCCGAGCAGGATGCGTCGGGTCTGCGGGTCGCCGAGGTCGAGCACGGCGTCGTGGGCACGCAGCGTCGGCAGCGCGACCAGCCAGGACACGACCGTGCCCACTGCGACGACGACGGCCGTGACGACGGTGAGGACCAGCGCCTTGGCCCAGAGCGCCGGGAGGCGACGGGGCACCGCCGTCAGCGTCGAGCGGATCATGCCGGTGGAGTACTCGCCGGTGACGATGAGGACGCCGAGGACGGCCAGCACGAGCTTGGCCAGGTCGGCTCCGGTCAGGACTACGGACGGGTCGTGCAGCAGGGCGACCAGTACCGCCGCGTCCTGCGGCGTCGTGCTCGGGTCGACGGCCTCCCGCGCGGTGAAGAAGACCGCGAGCCAGCTGACGGCGGCCATGACGACGACGGTCGAGCCGAGGGTCCAGAGCGTGGAACGCAGCGACCAGAACTTGATCCACTCGGACTGCACGACGTGCGTGAACGTCACCCGGTGGGCCGGGCGGTGCCGTACGGGCGTGAGGGCGGGGACGTGGGTCAGCGTGCTCATCGGACCTGCTCCTTCTCGGTGGCCGGCCGTCCGGCGGACATGGCCGGTGCCGAGTGGTACTCGACCGCGTCCGCGGTCAGGGACATGTAGGAGTCCTCGAGGCTGCCGCGTCGGGGCGCGAGCTCGTGCAGGACGAGACCGGCTGCCGCGGCCGCCTCGCCGATGACCTCGGCGGTGGTGCCGGCGATCTCGACGGCGCCGGGCTCCACCGCGGTGCAGGTGACGTCCGGGCCGCGGAGCAGCGCGACCAGCCGGTCGGCGTCCGGGCTGCGGACGAGGACGGTGGTGCCGCTCGAGCGGGCGATGATGTCGGCGACGCTGGCGTCGGCGATGATCCGGCCGCGCCCGATCACGAGGATGTGGTCGGCGGTGAGGGCCATCTCGCTCATCAGGTGCGAGGACAGGAAGACGGTGCGGCCCTGCCCGGCGAGCTCACGGAGCAGCGTCCGGACCCAGAGAACGCCCTCGGGGTCGAGACCGTTGACGGGCTCGTCGAGGATGAGCGTCTGCGGGTCGCCGAGCAGTGCGGCCGCGAGGCCGAGCCGCTGACCCATGCCGAGGGAGAAGCCGCCGACGCGCTTGCCGGCGACTGTCGCGAGGCCGGTCATCTCGATGACCTCGTCGACGCGCTTCCGGCCGAACGCATGGGTGGCGGCGACGGCGCGCAGATGGTTGACCGCCGACCGGCCGGTGTGCACGGCCTTCGCCTCGAGCAGGGCCCCGACCTCCGTGAGTGGCGAGGAGTGCTGCGCGTACGGGCGGCCGTTCACGCTCACCGAGCCACCGGTGGGCCGGTCCAGGCCGACGATCATGCGCATCGTGGTCGACTTCCCGGCTCCGTTCGGCCCGAGGAACCCGGTGACCATGCCCGGCTGCACGGTGAAGCTGATGTCGTCGACGGCGGTCTTCGCGCCATAGGTCTTGGTGAGGTTCGTCGCTTCGATCATCGGATCGTCCTTCTTCTGCGGAGGTAGTGGTGGTGACCGAGGAGGGCGTCAGCGGGGTGCGCGAGCGCGAGTGACCTCGACCGGCTGCCGGCTCTGGGCCGGGACGGGGACCGGCGAGGCTCCGGGCCGCTGCGTCAGGTCGTCGCTCTCGATGCTGAGGTGGGGCAGCAGCCGGTCGAGCCAGCCGGGAACCCACCAGTTGGCGCGGCCCATCAGTGACATCGTGGCCGGCACCAGGACCATCCGGACGACGGTGGCGTCGATCGCGATCGCGGTCGCCAGGCCCAGGCCGATCATCTTCACGAACGGCGAGGGGTTGGTGACGAAGGCGAGGAAGACGAACATCATGATCAGTGCGCCGGAGGTGATGACCCGACCCGTGGAGGCCAGCCCGCGAGCCACCGACTCGGCGTGGTCACCGGTTGCGTGGTACGCCTCGCGGATGCGGGAGACGAGGAAGACCTCGTAGTCCATCGACAGCCCGAACAGCACGGCGAAGAAGATGACGGGCAGCGGTGAGGCGACCCGGTAGGTGCCGTCGAGGCCGAACACGCCACCCAGCCAGCCCCACTGGAAGACGGCGACGATGACGCCGTAGGCGCCGCCGATCGACAGCAGGTTCATCGCGGCGGCCTTCAACGGCACCGTGATGGACCGGAACACGATCATCAGCAGCAGGACGGACGCGGCCAGGATGGCGCCGATGAACAGCGGCAGCGTGTCGGACAGCTGCTTGTCCAGGTCCAGCGTCAGCGCGGTCGGGCCGGTGACGTGGACACCATCGGGTGTGGCGGACCGCAGCCGCTGGACCGTCTGCACGGTGGTCGGGTCGGACGGCTCGGTGGTGGGCAGCACCGGCAGCACGGCGGTGTCTCCGGCCGCGCTGAAGCGGGGCTCGCGGACATCGGCGATGCCGGGGACGGCGGCGATGCGCTCGACGAGCCCGGGGACGTCGCCGGCGTCGAGGCCGGTACCCCGCAGGTCGACGACCACTGTCAGCGGCGCGTTGACCCCGGGGCCGAACCCGTCCGCCAGCAGCTCGTACGCCCGGCGTTCCGTCTGGGCGGTCGGGTTGTCGCCGGCGTCCGGGAAGCCGGTGTCGAGCGACAGCGCCGGGGCGGCCAGCGTCAGGAGCAGCGCGGCCCCCGCGACCAGGTAGGGCCACGGCTTGGCGGAGATCCGGTGGGCCAGCCGCCACCAGACGGTGGCCTCGGCAGGCCGGGGCGGGCGACGCCGGCCGACCAGGCGACCCTTGTCGATCCGGTCGCCGAGCAGCGACAGCAGAGCGGGCAGGAGGGTGATGGCGGTCGCCACGGCGAACAGCACGACCAGCGAGGTGCCGAGTCCGATGGAGGCGAGGAAGCCGACACCGGTGAGGGAGAGCGCTGCCATCGCGAGCACGACGGTGCTGCCGGCGAAGAAGACGGCCGTTCCGGAGGTGCCCATCGCCGCGGAGAGAGCCTGCGAGTTCGGCTGCCCGGCGGTGCGGTTCTCGCGGTACCGGGACACGATGAACAGCGCGTAGTCGATGCCGACGCCCAGGCCGACCATGGCGCCGATCGTCGGCGCCGCGGTGGAGACCGACATGCCGCCGGCCAGGATGACGATGCCGCTGTACCCGACGGCGACCGCTACCAGTGCGAGCAGGATCGGCACGACGGCGGCCACGACGGTGCCGAAGGCGACGAGCAGGACGAGCAGCGCGGCGACGATGCCGATGCCCTCGGCGCCGGACGACTTCTCGTCCGCGTTGAGGAACGCCGCGTCTCCCCCGAACTCGGCGGTGAGCCCGTCGTCGCGGGCCGGCTGCATGGCCGCCTCCACGGTGCGGGCCGTGTCCCGGCCGAACTCGGTGGACGGGACGTCCAGCGCGATCTCGGCGTACGCGACACGACCGTCCGCCGATACCCGGCCGGTCTCGAACGGGTCACTGACGGCCGCGACGTGCGCGACGTCGGCGACGCCGGAGAGTGCCGACGTGATGCCCTGCCGATGGCTGGTCACTGTCTGTCCGGCCGGCGCGGCGAACACGACGACGCCGGTGCCGCCCGCGACGGCGGGGAAGCGCTCCTCGAGCAGGTCCATCGCGTCCGCGCTGTCGCTGCCGGGTGCACTGAAGTCGTCCGCGAACGTCCCGCCGATGGCGCCGGACAGGACCACGACGAGCGCGGCCAGTACTGCCCACGCGCCGATCGTCGTCCACGGCCTGCGCGCGCTGAAGTCGCCGATGCGGCGGATGAAGCGGTTCATGAGGTGCTCCCGGATGTCGGCTGGGTCGTCGGAGGCTGCGAGGTGTGGTGCGGGTCGGGCTCGACCCGGGTGACGGAGATCAGTGGCAGGGCCAGGTCGTTGACCCTCTGGAGCAGGCCGTGCAGCGCGGCCTGGTCCACGACCGGACCGCGCAGCACGGTCGTGCCGTCGTCGGCGTGGGTGACGGTGAGGCCGTCGAACCAGGCGCTCCACCGGCTGTCGAGATGCCCGGTGAACCGGACCTCGTAGGTGCCGGACTCGTGCGGCCGGCCCGAGGAGTGGGTCTCGCTCATGGGGGCCTCCGCCTGTTCCGCGTGCGACGGGATCTCCGTCGCGGTGACCGACCGTGCGGTCGATCTGTCCGGAAGGTAGGAGCCGATGTGATGAGCCGTGATCACCACAACTGGTGAGCGGGGATGGTGAACGTGCTGTCGCTGGTGTGCGTAGCATCCGGCGCATGCCGGTTCGTACCGTTCTGCAACGTGGCCCCAAGGGCAAGAAGGCGGTCGCGTTCGCCGTGGACTGGCCGGGCTGGTGCCGCGGCGCGAAGACCCCGGAGCTGGCGGTCGAGCTGCTCGAGTCGTACCGCGACCGCTACCGGCCGATCGCCGTCGCCGCCGGCCAGACCAAGAAGTTCGCCGCCGGCGGACGGCTCGACGTCGTCGCGGACGAGGTCGGTACGCCTTCCACCGACTTCTGGGGCATCTCGTTCGCCCCCTCCGGTCTCGAGGACGAGCCGATGGCCGAGGCCGAGCTCGACCGCAAGATCACCCTGCTGCGGGCGTGCTGGGACTTCTTCGACGAGGTGGCCGTGCGGGTGTCACCCGAGATGCGCAAGGGCCCGCGCGGGGGTGGGCGGGACCGCGACCGGATCATCGGTCATGTGCTGCGCGTCGAGCGCCTGGACTTCGCCAAGAGCCTCGGCCTGCCCGTGCCTGACGACGACGCGCTCCCGCTGGACGTGATGCGTGACCACCGCGATGCGTACGTCGCGTTGATGCGGGCCTACAACGCCGGCGAGGGCAAGCGGATGCGGTCGCGGAACCTGCCGTTCCTCATCCGGCACAGCGCCTTCCACACGATGGACCACGCCTGGGAGATGCAGGACAAGGACCTCACCGCGCCCTCCGGGTGAGGGCAGCGCTCACGGGTGGACCGTGCGTACGGTGGCGCGGCGCCACCAGCGCGGTCGCCGCCGCGGGACCCGGACCGGAACGGGCTGCGCCCCGCTGCCGCGAACGGCGCGGGCGCGCCGTGCGTGGGCCACGTCGCGCAGCAGGTCGGCGCGGTGCTCGGCGGCGAGGGCGAAGGTGAAGGTCGAGTTCATGACCCGACGATCGCTCTGAGGTGGCCGGTACGGCATCGGGACGATGCCCAGTCCGGCCCGGTGGTCGGTCCCGGGGCCGCCTTACTCCGTAGCGGGGCTCAGGTGGCGCCCGGTCTGCCGTGGACCGTGACCGCCTGCACGTCGCGGATGCAGGTGATGTCGCTGAGGGGGTCGCCGGCGACGACGAGGAGGTCGGCGCTGAGTCCGGGCCGGAGCCGACCGGTGGTGCTGGCGAGTCCCAGAGTGTCCGCGGCCACCGAGGTCGCGGAGGCGAGCACGTCTGCCTCGGCGACGCCGGCCTGCGCCAGGTTCACCAGGGCCTCCGGCAGGACGCCGTGCCGTTTGCCCGGGTTGATGCCGGCGTCCGAGCCCGACACGAGCACCACGCCGGCTCGGTGCAGGTCGGCGTACATCGCGGCCCGGCTCTCGGTCGTCATGCCGGTGCGGCGCATCATCTCCAGCACCAACGGTGGCGGTGCGGAGTCCATGAACGCGCCCAGCGTCGGGCACACCGGGGTGCGACGGGCCACGAGGTCGGCGACGATCGCCGGGTCGGGGCCGAACCCGGCCTCGTGGACGAACGTCGCGTGCTCGACGGCGTCGACGCCGGCGTCGAGCGCGTCCCGGATGGACCTGACCGAGTGGGCGTGCGCGGTGACCGGGAGGCCGGCGCGGTGGGCCTCCTCGACGAGGACGCGCAGGTCGTCGACGCCGAACTGGGTGGCGGCCGCGTCGCTGCCCGGGGTGTTGATGCCACCGCTGGCCATCACCTTGACGACGTCGACGGACCGTTCTGCGCGCTCGTGGACCGCGCGCCGCAGCGCGTCGGCGCCGGCCGCCCCGCCGCCCATGTTCGCGCAGTGACCCGCGGGTGTCGTGACGGGCGGGCCGCTGCCGAGCACCCGGGGGAACGTCGGGTCGTCGCGGTGCGCGTCACGCCAGGCCACGACGGCGAAGTGTCGGTCGCCCAGGTCGCGGACGGTGGTCACTCCGGCGCCGAGCTGGGCTCGTAGCGAGGACTCGATGACGTCGACCATCTCGTCGTCGGTCGGTGCCGGGATGCGCTCGAGCGCGCCGGGCCGGCCGTCGCAGCACAGGTGGGCGTGGGTCTCGACCAGTCCCGGCAGCAGCGTCCCCTCGGGGTGGACGACGACGGTGCAGTCGGGTGGCAGCGCTTCCGCCGGCGGCACGATCGCGACGATCGTGCCGTCGTCGACCAGCACCGAGGTCCCGGTCGGGAGCAGCCGCTCGCCGTCGAACACTCGTCCCGCGGTCCAGGCCTCCACGCTGCCTCCCCAGCCACCTCGCGCCGCCCGGGCACGGGCCGGCTCCAGCATGCTCGCTCGGACCGGAGCTGGGGAGGGTCAGGGCGACACGCGGGCGGGTTGAGATCCGGCCCGCTCAGGCCTTACTGTGGTTAGTCTACTGACACAGTAGAAAATTTCACGGGAGGTGCTCATGAGGCACGGTCTGCAGGGGAGCGCGGAGGGCAGGTCGGGCGACACGACGCCGCACCCTGCGACTTCGTCCCGCGTGCGGAGTACGCCCGCTACCTCGACCTCGCCGCTCGACCTCCGCCGCCGGCAGACCGCCGCCACCTCCCCCGCCCGACCCCGCTGCGCCTGACCCGTACGCCCTCCGGGCGGTTGATCACGTCCACGTGATCGACCGCCTCCGGTAGTGGTCTGTACGCCACGTGTGGCGGAGGTTGATCACGTCCACGTGATCAACCTGCCGAGGCGAGGGGTTGCACCGGGTACCCCTGGGGGGTACTGTCGACTGTCTTGACCTGATACCCCGGCGGGGTACGCGACGCGGAGGCACGACATGACGACCCACGGCTACACCGCCCGCAAGGACAGCCACCTCAAGCGGCTCCGGCGCATCGAGGGCCAGGTCCGCGGCCTGCAGCGGATGGTCGAGGAGGACAAGTACTGCATCGACGTCCTCACCCAGGTGGCCGCCGCCACCAAGGCGCTGCAGTCGTTCTCGCTCGAGCTGCTGGACGAGCACCTCGGGCACTGCGTCGTCGAGGCCGCCCAGCGCGGGGGCACCGAGGCCGACGAGAAGGTGCGCGAGGCCTCCCAGGCCATCGCCCGGCTGGTCCGCAGCTGACCACACGTCTGGAGGACTGACCGCGATGCGCAACGAAACGACGTACGGCGTCCTCGGCATGACCTGCGGTCACTGCGTCCAGGCCGTGAGCAGCGAGCTCCGCGAGCTGTCTGGCGTCCGCAGCGTCGACGTCGAGCTGGTCGAGGGCGGAACCTCGGTCGTGCACGTCGTCAGTGACGAGCCACTGCCTCTGGAGGCCGTGCGGTCGGCCGTCGACGAGGCCGGCTACCAGCTGGTGGCGGCACCGTGACGGCGCCGCGACCGCACTTCACCGCCGGTCCGCGGGCGGGTCGGCCGCAGGTGGTGGACCTGCAGATCGGCGGCATGACCTGCACGTCGTGCGCGGTGCGGATCGAGAAGAAGCTCAACCGGATGCCCGGTGTCACCGCGACGGTGAACTACGCCACGGAGAAGGCCCACGTCGTGTACGCCGACGACGTGACGACCGACGACCTGGTCGCCACGGTGGCGCGGACCGGCTACAGGGCCGGGCTGCCGTCGCCGGCAGCAGCCCGCGGCGACGACCCGGCCGGTGACGGCGCCGACATCGGTACCGCCGAGGTCCGTGACCTGCGCCGGCGGGTCCTCGTCAGCGCCCTCCTCACCGTGCCCGTGGTGCTGCTGGCGATGGTCCCCGCGCTGCAGGTCGACGGCTGGCAGTGGCTGTCGCTCACCCTTGCGGCGCCGGTCGTCACGTGGGGGGCGTGGCCGTTCCACCGTGCGACGCTGGACAACCTCCGGCACGGCGCCACGACCATGGACACGCTGGTGTCGCTCGGCGTCGTCGCGGCGTTCGGCTGGTCGCTGTACGCGCTGTTCGTCGGCGGCGCCGGCGAGATCGGCGTGCAGATGCCGTTCACGCTGGTGCCGTCGCGCGGGTCCGGCGCCGACGAGATCTACCTCGAGGTCGCCTCCGGGGTCACGCTGTTCCTGCTCGTCGGCCGCTACCTCGAGGCGCGTGCCCGCCGCCGCAGCGGTGCCGCCCTGCGCGCTCTGATGTCGATGGGCGCCAAGGACGTCGCGGTGCTGCGCGAGGGCCGTGAGGTGCGGGTCGCCGTCACCGACCTCGCCGTCGGCGACGAGTTCGTCGTACGACCGGGGGAGAAGGTCGCGACCGACGGCACCGTCGTCGCCGGCACCTCGGCCATCGACGCGTCGATGCTCACCGGCGAGCCGGTGCCCGTCGAGGTCGGCCCTGACGACGACGTGGTCGGCGCGACGGTCAACGCCGGCGGCCGGCTGGTCGTGCGGGCCACCCGGGTGGGCAGCGACACGCAGCTCGCGCAGCTGGCCCGGCTGGTGGAGGCGGCGCAGAGCGGCAAGGCCGAGGTGCAGCGGCTCGCCGACCGGGTGTCGGCGGTCTTCGTCCCACTGGTCATCGCGCTCGCCGTCGCCACCCTGGGGTTCTGGCTCGGCACCGGCGCCCGGCCGGAGCTCGCGTTCAGCGCGGCGGTCGCGGTGCTGATCATCGCCTGTCCGTGCGCGTTGGGCCTGGCCACGCCGACGGCGCTGCTCGTCGGCACCGGCCGCGGCGCGCAGCTCGGCATCGTCATCAAGGGTCCCGAGGTGCTCGAGCAGACCCGCCGCGTCGACACCGTGCTGCTCGACAAGACGGGCACGGTCACCCAGGGGCGGATGCAGGTGGTCGACGTCGTGCCCGCAGACGGTGTCACCCGGCGGGACGTGCTGCGGCTCGCCGGCGCGGTCGAGCACGCGAGCGAGCACCCGATCGCCGCCGCGGTCGCGACGGCCGCACTCTCGGAGGTCGGCGAGCTGCCCGCGGTCGACGCGTTCCAGAGCCTCCAGGGCCTCGGCGTGCAGGGAGTCGTCGCCGGTGCGGACGGTGCGACGCACGCCGTCGTCGCCGGCCGGCCGGCGCTGCTGGCGCAGTGGTCGCAGCACCTGCCGCCGGAGCTCGCCGCCGCACTGCGGGCGTACGAGGCGCAGGGCCGCACCGTCGTCGCCGTCGGCTGGGACGGCTCGGCCCGCGGGCTGGTGGTCGTCGCCGACGCCGTCAAGCCGACCAGCGCCGACGCAGTGGCACAGCTGAGGGCCCTCGGCCTGCGCCCGGTCCTGCTCACCGGCGACAACGCCTCCGCGGCCGCGACGGTGGCGCGCGAGGTCGGCATCGACCCGGCCGACGTGGTCGCCGGCGTGCTGCCCGCCGGCAAGGTCGACGCCGTACGGCGGCTGCAGGCCGAGGGGCGGGTGGTCGCCATGGTCGGAGACGGGGCGAACGACGCCGCCGCGCTGGCCGCCGCCGACCTCGGGCTCGCGATGGGCACCGGGACCGACGTCGCGATCGAGGCCTCCGACCTCACCCTCGTCCGCGGCGACCTGCGCGCGGCCGCGGACGCCATCCGGCTCTCGCGCGCCACCCTGCGCACCATCAAGCAGAACCTCGGCTGGGCCTTCGGCTACAACGTCGCCGCGCTGCCGCTCGCCGCGGCCGGGCTGCTCAACCCGATGATCGCCGGCGCCGCGATGGCAGCCAGCTCGGTGCTCGTCGTGACGAACAGCCTGCGGCTGCGGCGGTTCGGCACGAGATGATGCGCGCATGACCGACGTCGCCGTCCTGCCGGCACCGCTGCTCGCGCACTGGCGGACGTGGACCGGCGCCTCGGCGGCCCAGCTCGCCGTCCTCGGGTCCGGCGTCCGCGACCAGGTGGTCGTCGTCGGCTCGGCCGCGCGTGAGGAGCCCGGCTGGGACGGCGAGATGCACGGCGTGGTCGGTATCGCCGATGCGGCGGGCAGCGCGATCGTGTCGGTCCCACCGGCCCACGCCGAGTGGGCCCAGACCTTCGTCGCCGGTCGAGGCACCTTGGACGAGCTCCGTGCTGCGCTGCCGGCACAGCTGGGCCTTCCGACCCACCTCGTCTACCGCGGTGTCTGCCGCTGGGCGGTCGACGTGCCGACCGCCGCCGAGCTCCCGGACGCCGGCGAGTGGCTGCCGGCCGCCGACCCGCGCGTGCCCGCCTGGCTGAAGCCGTTCGGTGGCGACGTGCTGGTCGTCCTCGACGACGACGTCTACGTCGCCGGTGTGGGTCTCAAGCGGCACGACGAGCACGGCCAGGAGATCTCGGTCGGCACCGAGGAGGCCGCCCGCGGTCGCGGCCTGGCCCGGCGGCTCGTCGCGCAGGCGGCCCGCACCCTGCTGGCCAGCGGCATCGTGCCGACCTACCTGCACGACCCGGCCAACATCGCCTCCGGCAAGGTGGCCGATGCGGCCGGGTTCCCGGACCGCGGCTGGACCGCGCTCGGCCTGTTCGGTCCGCTCGGCCCCGACGACTGACCCGGGCGGCCGCGGTACCGTCGATGCGGCTGCTCGTCAGCCACGGCGGGGTCGCCTAGCGGCCGATGGCACGCGCCTTGAAAGCGCGCAACGGGCAACCGTTCGTGGGTTCGAATCCCACCCCCGCCGCCGGACGCGCGCCCCGGCTGACCGGAGACGAGGAACCGGCCGAACGGTTGGATACCGGCATGGTCGGTATCAACGACGGCGTCGTGTCGAACCCCGCAGCCCCGTCCGGGGGCGTCCGAGCACTCTGGCTTCGGCCGTGAGGGCGGCATCGAGGGGATCGAGCAGTACCTCGAGGCGCGTGTCGGCATCCGGCCCTAGCGGGGCGTACGCGCCGACCTCGACGAGGACCGCCCAATGATCCGGACCGCAGACGTCGCCGTGGTCGGGGGCGGGATCGTCGGGCTGGCGCTGGCTGACGCGGTGCTCGCGGCCGACCCGGTTCGCAGCGTCGTGGTCCTCGACAAGGAGTTGGCGCTGGGCGCGCACGCCTCGGGTCGCAACTCGGGTGTGCTGCACGCCGGCTTCTCCTACGCACCGGACTCGCTCAAAGCCCGGCTGACGCGGTGCGGCAACCAGCTGCTGCACGCCTTCTGCGACGAGCATGCGATCCCGGTCAACCGGTGCGGGAAGCTCGTCGTCGCCCAGCGGCCCGAGGACCTGCCGGCGCTGACCGAGCTGCACGACCGTGCCGCTGCGAACGGGGTGCCGGTCGAGGTCGTCGACGAGGTGCAGGCCCGGGAGCTGGAGCCGTTGGCCCGCACCCTCGACCGGGCCCTCTGGTCGCCGACCACCTCCAGCGCGTCACCGGCCGCTGTCCTGGAGGCTCTGGCCGGGCGGGTGCGTGGCCGCGGCGGCCGGCTGCTGCTGGGCACCGAGGTGACCGGCGCCCGCCCCGGCGCGGTGGTCACCCGGGACGGCACCTGGTCGGTCGGGCACGTCGTCAACGCCGCCGGGCTGCACGCCGACCGGGTCGCCCGCTGGTTCGGGATGTGCGACGACTACACGGTGCTGCCGTTCAAGGGCCTCTACTGGTACGGCGACTGGCCCACCGGTCGCCTGACGCGACACGTCTATCCGGTGCCCGACCCGCGCAACCCGTTCCTCGGCGTGCACGTCACCCTCACCGTCGACGGCCGCGTCAAGGTCGGGCCGACCGCCCTGCCCGCGCTCTGGCGCGAGTCCTACGGCGGCGCCGGTGGCTTCGCCGCCCGCGACGCCGCCGAGGTGGCCCGGCTGATGCCCCGGTTCCTCACCAGCCGGCACCACGACGTGCCCGCCCTGCTGCGCCAGGAGCTGCCCGACTGGTGGCGGCCGCACCTGGTGCGGCAGGCCGCCCGGCTCGTCCCGAGCATCCGGCCCGCGCAGTTCCGCGAGCGGGGCCGGCCCGGCGTCCGCGCCCAGCTGTTCCACCTCCCCACCAGGAGCCTGGAGATGGACTTCGTGGTCCGCGGCGACGCCGACTCCACCCACGTCCTGAACGCCGTCTCGCCGGCCTGGACCAGCAGCTTCGCCTTCGCCGAGCACGTCGTCCACGAGCTCGCACCCGCCCTGCGCTGACAGGGTCGGGCCGTCGAGCACGACGTCGGCTGTGTGCGCGCGAGACGGGCCGCCACCCCCGTGGGGTGGCGGCCCGTCCTGACGGACTGACAGGTTCGGTGTCCGGTCCCGTGGCGGGGCCACCTGGCTCCGGTCGTCAGCCGTGCGCGGCACCGGTGACGAGGACCTCGGCGACCGGTCGCCGCGGGGTGTCGGCGCCGGGGTGTCCGTAGCCCATCCGCAGCACCATCTGCAGGTGCCCGACGACACCGAGCTCGGCACCGAGCCGGGCCCTCGTCCACTCGCGGTCGATGACCTGGCCGAGCGGCTGAGCCTGGACACCGTCGACGGCAGCTCGCAGCAGCACGGCCATCAGGGCCGACCCCGCTAGGAGCCAGTCGGCGGCGCCGTCGTGCTGGGTGCCGAGCACCAGGGCGAGGGGTCGCTCGGCCTCTGGCGGTGCGTCACTGGCAGACGACGCCGCGCCGCCGCCTGCGGCGCCGAAGTCGCGCAGCCGCAGGTTGCTCGCCCGCTGCCCTACGTCAGGAGTGGCTTCCGACGGCATGCCGACGCTGGCGCCTGCCGGACGGTCGGTCCAACCGGCCAGCTCCGCCCGGTAGGTGGCATCCTCGCGCTCCTGCTCGTCGGCTCGCGCCAGCAGCACCGTCAACGCGGCCAGGTCGTCGGGTCGGTCCACGACGCGCACCCACACGCCGTGCTCCTGGCCGGCGGAGCAGATCGCGGCGACGACGTCCGCCGGCAGCGTGCCCGGGTCGAAGGGACCGCGCTGGGTGTGCCGGGTGCGGGCCACCTCGGCCAGC
This sequence comes from uncultured Actinomycetota bacterium, assembly GCA_963746175.1. Taxonomy (GTDB): domain Bacteria; phylum Actinomycetota; class Actinomycetes; order JACCUZ01; family JACCUZ01; genus CAVVAH01. Next base: position 1,186,321 of record CAVVAH010000004.1, read on the forward strand.
GCGACGTCCTCGCTCGTGACGCGGTGCCCGGCCACCGGGATGACGCGCGCCAGGTCCCCCTCGCCCGACAGCGTCGGCACTGGGGTCATGGTGCTGTCGTAGCCCTGCACGCGCAGCGCCAGCCGGGCCAGGTGGAGGGCCGCGCCGCAGCTGAGCACCTGCTGACGCCCGGTCGGGTCCAGCGCCGGGAGAGGATGGCTGGCGTCCCGGCTCATCACCAGCGCATCGCCCTCGATCCGGAACGTCCACGGCTGGGTGTTGTGCACCGAGGGCGCCAGGCGGGCCAGCTCGACGGCAGCGGTCAGGTCGCACGTCATGGTCGTCATGGCCCCACCGTGCGCGCGGGGCGGCAGCGCGGCGAGGGTCCTTGGTCCCGCGCCACCCGGTCCGAGGGCCCCGACCGAGGCGTTCCGGTACGCCGCACCGGGACCGACGTCCTGACGTAGCGGGGACCACGTCCCGCGCCCGTGGACGCCTAGGGCGTGTCTCCCGACTCGCTCGCGAGCCGGGATGGGGTTGGGAGGCTCGCCCTAGCTCCCGGGCGACCGTGCGGCGGTAGCGTCAGTCGACGGACCGGCCATCGAGGGAGAGCCACGTGACCACGACCGAGCTGGGCGCCACGGCCACGGACGAGCTGGTCGAGCTGCTGGCCCACCCGACGGACGACGAGGTCGCGGCACTGGACGCGTGGTGGCGGGCGAACAACTACCTGACGGTCGGTCAGATCTACCTGATGGCCAACCCGCTGCTGCGCGAAGGGCTCACGGCCGAGCACATCAAGCCGCGGCTGCTGGGTCACTGGGGCACCAGCCCGGGGTTGTCCTTCATGTACGCGCACGTCTCCCGACTGATCCAGCAGACCGGTCAGGAGGTGCTCTACCTCACCGGGCCGGGCCACGGCGGCCCGGCGCTCGTCGCCGCCGGCTACCTCGAGGGCACGTACACCGAGATCTACCCGGACATCACCCAGGACACCGAGGGCGTGCGCAGGCTGTTCCGGCAGTTCTCGGCGCCCGGCGGGATCCCGAGCCACGTGTCGGTCACGACGCCGGGCTCGATCCATGAGGGCGGCGAGCTGGGCTACGTCCTTGTGCACGCCTTCGGTGCGGTGATGGACAACCCCGGTCTCGTGGCGCTCGCGGTGGTCGGCGACGGCGAGGCCGAGACCGGTCCGCTGGAGGGGTCCTGGAAGGGCGTGTCGTTCCTCAACCCGGCGCGCGACGGCGCGGTGCTCCCGGTGCTGCACCTGAACGGCGCCAAGATCGCCGGCCCCACCGTCCTCGGCCGCAAGGACCCCGCCGAGGTCCGCTCGATCCTCGAGGGCCACGGCTACGACGTCATCGAGGTCGGCGGCGAGGACCTGCCGGGGATGCACCACCGGTTCGCTGCCGCGCTGGCCGAGGCGTGGGGCGGCATCCGGCGCATCCAGGACGCGGCTCGAGGTGGCGACTGGGACGGGAGCCGACCACGGTGGCCGATGATCGTGCTGCGCACACCGAAGGGCTGGACCGGTCCGGACGTCGTCGACGGCGTGCAGGTGCGCGGCACCTGGCGCGCGCACCAGGTGCCGCTGTCGGAGGTGAAGGAGAACCCGGAGCACCTGCAGCTGCTCGAGGACTGGTTGCGGTCCTACCGGCCGGAGGAGCTCTTCGACGACGACGGTGCCCCCACCGGGCTGGTGCGCCGGGTCAACCCCGAGGGTGACCTCCGGATGAGCGCGACGCCGCACGCCAACGGTGGTCGGCTCACCCGCGACCTCGACCTGCCGGACTTCCGCGACTACGCCGTCGACGTCCCGAGGCCCGCTTCGGGACGCGCCGAGTCGACCCGCAAGCTGGGCGAGATGATGCGCGACATCTACCGCGCGAACCCGGACCGGTTCCGCCTGTTCTGCCCGGACGAGACCAACAGCAACCGGCTGGGTGCGGTGTTCGAGGCGTCCGACCGCGGGTTCATGGAGCGTGTCACCCCCGACGACGTCGCCCTCTCGCGCGACGGCCGCGTCATGGAGGTGCTCTCCGAGCACAACTGCCACGGGTGGCTGGAGGGCTACACGCTCACGGGCCGGCACGGCTGGTTCGCCACGTACGAGGCGTTCGCGATGGTGAGTGCGTCGCAGACCATCCAGCACAGCAAGTGGCTGCAGGAGGCCGACAACCTGCCGTGGCGCGCAAAGGTCCCCAGCCTCAACGTGCTGCTCACGTCGACGGCGTGGCGCAACGACCACAACGGCTTCAGCCACCAGGGGCCCGGCCTCATCCAGAACGTCATCACCACCCGCGGCAACATCGGCCGGGTCTACCTGCCGCCGGACGCGAACTGCCTGCTGTCGGTCGCCGACCACTGCTTCCGGTCCCGGTCCTACGTCAATCTCGTCGTCATCGACAAGCAGCCTCAGCTGCAGTGGCTGACGATGGACGAGGCGATCGAGCACTGCGCCCGAGGGGCCGGCGTGTGGTCGTGGGCCGGCACCGACGACGGCACGACCGACCCGGACATCGTCCTGGCCTGCGCCGGCGACGTCGTGACGATGGAGACCGTCGCCGCGGCGTCGATCCTGCGCGAGCACCTGCCCAGCCTGCGCACCCGCGTCGTCAATGTCGTCGACCTCATGACCCTGCCGCGGCGCAAGGACCATCCGCACGGCATGACCGAGACGCTGTTCAAGGAGCTCTTCACCGACCACGTCGACGTCGTGTTCGCCTTCCACGGCTACCCCGGCGCGGTGCACCAGCTGGTGCACGGTCGGCCGGACGCCGACCGGTTCCGGGTGCGCGGCTTCATCGAGGAGGGCACCACCACCACGCCGTTCGACATGGTCGTGCGCAACAAGGCCTCCCGGTACCACCTGGTGATGGACGCCCTCAACAACGCGCGGCGCACCCCACCCGGAGCCAGTGACCTGATGGCGTACTGCCAGCAGCAGCTCGCCCGGCACGGGACCTACGTCGTGGAGCACCTGGAGGACATGCCCGAGGTCCGTGACTGGTCGCTCGGCGACTGGGCGACGAAGGCCTAGTCGCCGGTGCCCGCAGGCCCGCAGCAGGTGCTCGTCGTCAACAGCGGCAGCTCCTCCGTCAAGCTCGCCGTCGTCGACCCGTCGACGGGGCAGCGCAGCATGACCGCGCTCGCCGAGGAGGTCGGCGGTGGCGACGCGGTCGTGCACGTGCGCCGCGGCGACCGCGAGGACTCCGCAGCGCCGGGCGACGGGTCGCACGCCGGGATCGTGGCCCACGTCCTGTCCACCCTCACCGACGACGAGCGCGGGGGGCTGGTGGGCGTGGGGCACCGCGTCGTGCACGGCGGCGCGCGGTTCACCGAGTCGGTCGTCGTCGACGCCGAGGTGCTCGCGGCGCTGCGCGAGGTCGTCGAGCTCGCACCTCTGCACGTGCCCGCCAACCTGGCCGGCATCGAGGCGGCCCGTGAGCAGCTGCCCGACCTCCCGCACGTCGCGGTCTTCGACACCGCGTTCCACTCGACGATGCCGCCGGTGGCCCAGCGCTACGCCGTGCCGCAGGCCTGGTTCGACGAGCACCACGTCCGCCGCTACGGCGCCCACGGCACCAGCCACCGCTACCTCGCCGGCCGCACCGCCGAGCTGCTCGGCCGCACCACGGAGGGGCTGCGCCTGGTGACCCTGCACCTCGGCAACGGGTGCAGCGCCGCGGCGATCCTGGACGACCGGTCGATGGACACCACGATGGGTCTCACACCGCTCGAGGGGCTGGTGATGGGGACGCGCAGCGGCGACGTCGACGCGAACCTCGTCGGCTACGCCGCGCGAAGGCTGGGCCTCGACCTCGACGGCGTCCTCGAGGTGCTCAACTCCGGGAGCGGTCTCCTGGGGCTGTCCGGGCTCAGCAACGACATGCGGACCCTCACCGAGGCGGCGGCTGCAGGGTCGGCACCGGCACGGCTCGCCGTCGACGTGTTCTGCTACCGCGCGGCCAAGGGGGTCGCCGGCCTGGTCGTCGCGCTAGGTGGGCTCGACGCCCTGGTCTTCAGCGGTGGCATCGGCGAGCACTCGGTCGAGGTGCGCAGCCTCGTGCTCGGCCACATCGCCTTCCTGGGGTTCGCCGAGGACGAGGCGGCGAACGCCGACCACGGAGCGAGCACCGGTGGACGGATCAGCACCGGAGACCGCCCGGTGGCGCTGGTCGTCCCGACCGACGAGGAGCGGGTCATCGCCCGCGACACCGTGCGGCTGACCGGTCGGCCGGTCGAGGTGCCGCCGCGCTAGGGCTGTCGGCGCGCGGGCCGGCGGACGTCGTCGAGCGGACGCCGCGGTGTCGGCGGCACCTCCTCGCCGTACCCGAGCCGCAGGAGCGTGTGCGTGCGCCCGACGCCACTGAGCGGGCTGCGCGCGAGCCACCGCAGGTCGTCGTGCTCCACCGGCGCGTTGAGGAACGACGCCGCGAGCCCGGACGACGTCGCCTCGAGCAGCACCCGCTGGAGGGCCTGCCCCGCCCGGACCCAGTCGACCGGCCGGTCCTGGTGGGTGGCGAGCACCGCGACCGTGGGCGCCGCCTCGAAGGTGGCCGTCTCGCGGACCGTCTGCACCGCGTGCCCGAGGTCGCGGAACGCCGCTGCCGGACCGTCCGGCCGAGGACCGAGCGACCGCGTGGGGATCCCGTCCCCCGTCCCGTGCCGACCGATCCAGGCCTGGCGCTCACTCACCCGCGCCGGGTCGTTCCGGTCGGCCCGGTCGCTGTCCCGCAGCAGGTCGACGATGCGGTGCACCTCTGCCTCGTCGTCGTAGACCCGGAGCACGGCACCCTCGAGCAGCGCGGCGTCGGCCAGCCGTCCCACCACGGACGAGGGGACCGGGCGGTCCCGGAAGGGCAGCCGGTTGGTGCGGCGCTGCCACACCGCCGGGTGGTAGCCGGCCAGGCTGCTCGCGCCCGGAGTGGTGGCGTCGGAGGTCGAGGTGGAGGAGTGCCACCAGGGTCGGGTCATCGGGATCGGGGAGGACCTGCACCCGCCCGCGCAGCCCGAGGTGTGCCGCGGCGACGCGGAGGTTGAACAGGGCGGCGCCGCACGACAGCAGCAACGAGCGGCCGCTCGCGTCGGCGCGCGGCAGCTGGCGGCTCGAGTCGGCGTAGACCTCGACGTGCCGCGCGCCGACCGCGAACGCCCAGGGCTGCGAGTTGTGCAGCGACGGAGCGCGCACGGCCGCGCGCAGCAACAGCTGCACGTCGTTCTCGTCGAGCTTCGCTGAGAGGGTCGACCGGCTGTCGATGGTGTGGATCACGGTGCTCATCTCCTCGACGTCGGTGCGAGGGCCAGCGCGGCGAGCCGCCGGCCCCAGTTCCGGGCCCGGTCCAGCTCGCCGGGCGCGAGAGGCCCGATGGTGGTCGTGACCCAGAAGGTCTGCGGCTCGTGGAGCGATCGCATCCCGCGTGACCGCAGCCGGCGCATCGCGGCCCGGGCGGCTGAGCCGGGAACGCCCCGCCTGCGCACCCGGGTGTCGAAGGTGGCGACCGCGGTCCCCGGCTGGTCGGGGAGGTCCTGCAGCCACTCGCGGATCCCGACCTGTACCCCGGCGTCGACCGCACCCTGGCGGACGGCGTCGTCCCGGGTCGCCCGTCGACTCAGGCCCAGCGCGTGCGTCGGTCCGCCGACCACGAGCAGGTCCACCCCGGTCCGGGACGGTGCCGTCGAGACCTCGACGACTGTGGCCGGCACGGACTCCGCGAGCCCAGCGGCCACCGCGTCGGCAACTGCGCGGGTGTTGCCGAACATCGACTCCACGACGACGAGTGCGCTGGTCATGACGACCGCCTCACAGCAACGGGGCCGAGAGCAGGGCGTCGCGGCCGTCGCGGCCGTCGCGCGCGGCCGGTACCGCTGCGGCGGCCGGTACGGCGACGACCGGGACGTCGGCGTGCGAGAGCACGTAGTGGCTCACGGAGCCGGCGAGCACCCGCCGCAGGCCGGTGTGCTCGTGCGTGCCGACGACCAGCAGCTCCGCCTCGTGACCACGCGCGACGAGAACCTGGCCGGCAGGCGCCTCGTGCACCTCGAGGACCCAGCGGACCTGGGCGGCATCCCCGCCGAGGGTGTCGAGGACCCATCGGGTGGCGCGAGCGCGTGCATCGGCCGCGGCCGCCTCGAGGTACTGCCCGCCGCCGGAGGCCACGGCCGCCGCGGCAGCCGCTGACAGCTGCCAGGCGTGCACGAGGCGCAGGGGCACCCCGCAGGCCGTCGCATGGTCGACCGCCCAGTGCAGGGCAGCCACCGACGCGGAGCTCTCGTCGATGCCGACGACCACCTCGCGACGGCGGGTGCCGGGGCCGTGGCCGGTGACTTCCTCGGTGCTGGTCATGTCGTCTCCCGTGTTGCAGCGGCGCCGGTCGTCGGCGCCTGTACCGAGCGTGCAGCCGGGAGGCACGGCTCCCGCAGGTGCGGAGGGCCCGTGACGTGGGGCAGAACGGCCCCACCTGGCCGTCGGACCCGGCCGCCGGCCGCCGGGAGCGGGACCTTCGTCCCGGAGCGGACAGGTCCTGCGTCCCGCACCCTCCGAGGCGCACGGACCCTGCGCCGCCGTACGCGCTCCGCTAGACAGGACCTATGACCGACACGTCGACCTCCGCTGCTGGGCCGGACCCGACCGCGGACGGCCGAGAGCCGATCCGCGTCTTCCTCCTCGACGACCACGAGGTGGTGCGTCGCGGCCTCACCGACCTCCTGGAGTCGGAGGCCGACATCGAGGTGGTCGGCGAGTCGGGCCTCGCCGAGGAGGCGCGGCGCCGGATCCCCGCGCTGCGCCCGCACGTCGCCGTCCTCGACGGCCGGCTGCCGGACGGCTCCGGCATCGACGTGTGCCGTGACATCAGGTCGGCGCACCCCGAGATCGCCGTGCTCATCCTGACGTCGTACGACGACGACGAGGCGCTGTTCTCGGCGATCATGGCCGGCGCCGCCGGCTACGTGCTCAAGCAGATCCGCGGCAACGACCTGCTCGACGCGGTCCGGCGGGTGGCGGCCGGGCAGTCGCTGCTGGACCCCGCGGTGACCGCCCAGGTGCTCGATCGGCTGCGCCAGGGACCGCCGGTGGACAAGGCGCTGGCGCCGCTGACGGACCAGGAGCTGAAGATCCTCGAGCTCATCGGCGAGGGCCTGACCAACCGGCAGATCGGGGAGCGGATGTTCCTGGCGGAGAAGACCGTGAAGAACTACGTGTCGAGCCTGCTCTCCAAGCTCGGCCTCCAGCGGCGGACCCAGGCGGCGGTCTTCGCGACCAAGCACCTGCCGCAGGCCTGACGGCCGGCGCGGGAGGAGAGCCACTCGTGCGCGTCGTGGACGCGGCGACGTTGGGCCGCGTCCTGTCGGCTCTGCCCCCCGACCCTCGTGTGGTCGCCGGTGGGAACGCCTCCGCACCGCGTGCCCTGCTGACGGTCCTGGATGCAGCGGTGGAGAGCTATCGCCTCTTCATGCTCAACGCGCACGGCGGCATCCCGGCCCGGCCGGGCGTCGTGCACGAGACCTGCTTCGTCGGGCCGGGGATGCGGCGCAGCCCCACGCTGTCGTACGTGCCGGCCCGGCTCTCGCTGGTGCCGAGACTGTTCGCGTCGACCCTGGCGCCGGACGTCGTGTGCGTCACGGTGGCGCCTGCCCTCGACGGCCGGCACTCGCTGGGCACGGAGGTGAACGTCCTGCCCGCCGCGATCGCGGCGTGCAAGGCGCGTGGCGGCCTCGTCATCGCGCAGGTCAACGACCGGATGCCGTGGACGTACGGTGACGGGCTCCTCGAGCCCGACGACGTCGACTTCGCGTTGGAGGCCGGCGCCGCGCTCGACGAGCCCGCGCACGCCGTCCTCGACGACGACGCCCGCGGAGTGGGTGAGCGACTGGCGGCGCTGGTCCCCGACGGTGCGGCGCTGCAGATGGGCATCGGCACGGTGCCCGACGCCGCCCTGCCCGGGATGACCACCCGCCGCGGCCTGTCGATCTGGTCCGAGATGTTCTCCGACGGCGTCCTGGACCTGGACCGCGCCGGAGCGCTCGACGTGGACGCGCCCCTCGTCTCGTCCTTCCTCTACGGCAGCTCGGCTCTGTACGGCTGGGTGCACCGGAACCCGCGCGTCCAGGTGCTGCGCACCGAGACGACCAACTCGCCCGGCCGCATCTCGGCGCACCCGCTGATGACGTCGATCAACACCGCCCTGCAGGTCGACCTGTTCGGCCAGGCCAACGCGTCGCGGATCTCCGCGCGCATCCACTCGGGGTTCGGCGGCCAGACCGACTTCGTCGTCGGCGCCCTGCACTCCGTCGGCGGCCAGGCCCTGATGGCTCTGCGGTCGTGGCACCCCAAGGCGGACGTGTCGACGATCGTCCCGCTCGTCGACGAGCCGGTCACGTCGTTCCAGCACACGGCGGTCGTGACCGAACAAGGCATCGCGCGGATCTTCGGCTCCGACGAGAAGCAGCAGGCCCGCGAGCTCGTCGAGAACGCTGCCCATCCGAGGGTCCGCGAGGAGCTGCGCGAGGAAGCCGCCGCCCTCGGCCTCTGCTGACGGGTCCGCGTCCGGGACCGTCGGCAGCCCCGTGAGGACTTGCGGCCCTGATGGACGGCCACGCCGCCGGGCACGCTGGACAGGTGCTCAGTCCCCCGCGAAGCCTCGAGGCGCTGTCACTGCCGGAGGCAGTGGCTCTGCTGGCCACCGCGGCAGTCGGTCGGGTGGTGTTCACCGTCGGCGCACTCCCCGCCGTCGTGCCCGTGACCTTCGCGGTCCATGCCGGCGCGGTGGTCCTGCGCACGGCAGTGGGGACACGGCTGGCCGCGGCCGCTGACGGCAGCGTGATGTCGCTGCAGGCGGACGACGTCGACCCTGGTGCGCGTACCGGCTGGAGCGTTGTCGTCACCGGGTTGTCCGAGCTGGTCACCGACGCGGCTGCGCGTTCGGTCATCCACGCGCTCGTCGAGCCGTGGGCGCCGGGCCAGCACGACGTGTACGTCCGGATCCCGCTCACCGTCGTCACCGGGCGCCGCGTGGCCCAGGGCTGACTCGTCTCGACCCACCGGTCGGGTCGGTCAGGACCGGACGGGGACCCGCCACACGGCGACGGTCCCGCCGTCGTCCCCCGCCCGGCGTACCTCGAACGACCCGCCGAGGGCCTCGGCCCGCTCGGTCATGTTGCGCAGGCCGCTGCTCCGGCCGCCGTCGACGTACCCGGTGCCGTCGTCGGTGACGGTCAGGACCACCTCGTCGCCGACCGCCAGGTGCACGACGACCGAGTGCCCCTGCGCGTGCCGGGCCACGTTGGACAGGGCCTCCCGCACCACGGCGAGCAGGTGCGGGCGCACGTCGGCCCGGACGAGCGAGTCGACCGGGCCAGACGTCTGCAGCCGCGGCGCGAAGCCCAAGGCCTGGGTGGCGACGGCGACGGCCTCGCCGAGCTCGGTCCGGAGGTCGTCGGCGGAGGCGTGCGCCGACAGCTCGAAGATGGTCCGCCGGATGTCCTTGATGGTCGCGTCGATGTCGTCGACCGCGCCGGTGATCCGCTGTGTCACCTCGGGCCGCACCGTCATGCGGCTGACGTTCTCCAGGGTCAGCCCGACCGCGAACAGCCGCTGGATCACCAGGTCGTGCAGGTCACGGCCGATGCGGTCGCGGTCCTCGAAGACGGCGAGCCGTCCCTGGTCCTCCTGGGCCTGGACGACCCGCAGCGCGAGCGCGGCCTGCTCGGCGAAGGCCTCGAGCAGCGCCACGTCGGTGTCGCCCCGGACCGCGGGGTCGGCCCACGCCAGCACCAGGACGCCGTCCGCGGCCCCACCGGACCCCATCGGCAGCAGCACGGCCTCGGACAGGTCCGGCCAGCCGTCGTCGGGGCCGAACCCGAGAGCCCGCAGGCCCTGCCGCCCGGTCTCGCCGCTCAGCGTGATCGTGCGACCCTCGTCGAGGACCTGGGCCACCGGGGACCCGGCCAGCGGCACGAGCGACCCGGCCGCCTCCGGGACCTCGCCCGAGACCACCTCCACGACCAGCCGGTGCAGCTCGTCACGGAGCAGCACGGCGGCGGCGTCGCCCCGCGCGATGTCGCGAGCCCGGTCGGCCACCAGCTCCAGGGCGGCCTCGCGCTCGACCCGCCCGAGCAGGGCGGTCGTGATCTCGGTGGCGGCCTCGAGCCAGCGCTGCCGACGCGACGACTCCTCGTACAGCCGGGCGTTCTCGATGACGACGCCGGCGGCGGCCGCGAGCGCCATCACGATCTCCTCGTCCTCCGCCGTGAAGGCGCCGCCGGACGTCTTCTCCGTGAGGTAGAGGTTGCCGAAGACCTGGTCACGGATCCGCACCGGGACCCCGAGGAAGGTGCCCATCGGCGGGTGGTGGGGCGGGAAGCCGTAGGACTTGGGGTGGTCGGCCAGCGTCTGCAGGCGCAGGGGCTCCGGCGAGTCGATGATCACGCCGAGGATGCCGTGGCCGCTCGGCAGGTCACCGATGGCGGCACGCTGCTCCGCGGTCAGGCCGTGGGTGATGAACTGCCGCAGCCGCCGGTCCGGTCCGGCTCCGAGCACCCCGAGCGCGCCGTACTGCGCTCCGGCGAGCTGGCAGGACACCCGCACGATCCGTTCCAGGACGGAGTCGAGGTCGAGGTCGGCCGCGATGCCGACGACGGCGTCCAGGAGGAGGCGCAGCCGCTCCTGGGTGTCGAGCACGTCGCCGACCCGCGTGAGCAGCTCGCCCAGCAGCTCGTCGAGACGGGCCCGTGCGAGCGGAGGGAGCGCCGCCGACGGGAGTCGCTCGGCCTCGTCCATGGCAGGTCTCCAGAGCAGGGGTGTGTACCGGTCGCCCCGGGTCGCCAAGCCTAGTGCGGTCCCCGCCCTGGTGGTCGGCCCGCCGAGCGTCCACGATGGAGGGCATGACCGACCCAGGCATCCACCACCAGATCTCCGACCTCGTACGGCGCGAGCACGAGCTGCGCGCCAGCCTCGCCCTGGGCGGCGGCGACGAGGATCGCGCCGTGCTCCGCCAGGTCGAGCAGTCGCTCGACCAGTGCTGGGACCTGTTGCGGCAGCGGGACGCGAAGCGCGACTACGGCGACGACCCGGAGAGCGCGACGGTGCGCCCGGTCCCCGAGGTCGAGGGCTACCTCCAGTAGCGCACCAAGCCGGACGATCACCTCAGGGGTGACAGTGCGCGGACGGCGTACGAGAGAGCGCGAAGCTGCATGATCGCGGCAGGGTCGAGGTCGCAGTGATCATGCGGCACTGGTGGCGTCGAGGCCACAGGACGTTCACAGGTCGGCACGGAACACCTGCCGCACCCGCCGCGTTGGGCGAGCATGACCGCCGCTCGCGCCACCCGGGCCCGCACCACCAGCCGGCACCTCGACGAGGCACGCGCCCGGCTGACCGCGGAGCGCGTGGCGGCCGCCTCGCGGATCGCGGCGCTGCAGCGTGACGTCGACGACATCGTCGAGTCGGCCAAGTTCGGCGCGACCGACGACGAGCACGACGCCGAGGGGGCGACGATCGCCTTCGAGCGGGCCCAGGCGATGGCCCTGCTCGAGGAGACCAGGCTCCAGGTGAGCACCCTCGACGAGGCCCTCGTCACGGGTCGACGCCGGCAGCTACGGCACCTGCGAGTCGTGCGGGAAGCCGATCGCCGCCGAGCGGCTCGCGGCCCGGCCGGCGGCCACCCGGTGCATCACCTGCGCCTCCCGCCGTCACTGACCGGCCCCCCGTGACCGCCTGACCGTCCTCAAGGCTCCGCTCGTGTGCGACGTCGCGCGGCAACGCGCCGTACCACCCCTCGGCGTGTCGTCGTCGAAGGTCGCGAACGATCATGACGGGGGGCGGCGGGGCTGGAGCGGAGGGGGCCGACCGGGTGAAGCTTCGCCGTTTCGTGACGAGGTGTCCCGGCTTGGCTGCTAGGCGAACGTCACGCTGCGTGGTGAAGTGGTTCCTATGAGCACGGCCTGGCAGGTGGCCGAGGCGCTGCTGTCACTCGCCGCAGCGGCCTCGGTGGGCATCGGGGTCGCTGCCCGACGCCCGCCGCACCCCCGCGCCTGGCTGCTGCTGGGCGCCTGCCTGGCCGCCTTCGCGGCCGGCGACCTGATCGTCCTGGCCACCGACCCCGGTCCGGCCGTCGGGCCGATCGACGCGGTCTACCTCGCCGGCTACCCGGCCCTGGTCGCCGGCCTGCACCTCATGTACCGCGAGGGCGACCGCACCCGCGACCGGGCCGGCCTCGTCGACGCCGCGATCGTCGCGATCACGGCCGGCCTGGCCGGCTGGGTCTTCCTCGTCGGCCCGGTGATCGGGACCGCCAGCGCGCGCCGAGCGCGTGGCGCTGATCGGCTACCTCGTCCTGGACGTCACCGTCCTCGGCGTCGCCACCCGCCTCGTGGTCGCCGGACCCACCCGGATCGTCCCGTCGCTGCTCGCCCTCGGTGTCGCCGCCCTGCTCGTCACCGACGTCGTGCACCTGCGCACCGGCGTCGACGGCCGCACCGACCTCAGCGAGCCGGTGCACCTCGGCTGGCTGCTCGCGTCCGTCCTGCTCGCTGCGGCGGCGGTGCATCCCGACGTACGGCAGGGGGTGTCCGCCGACCCGGTCCGCCGCGAGGCGCTGTCGCGGGTCCGCCTCGCCCTCCTCGGCCGCCGTGGTGCTCATCCCGCCGGCACTGATGGGCCTGCAGGCGGCCCGCTCCGAGTACGACGACATCGCCGTGCTCGCCGCCGGGCTCGGCCTGCTGGTCGCGCTGGTCATCGTGCGCGTCGGGCTGCTCATGAGCGACGTCGCCGGCACCGCCGTGCGGGAGCGGACGCTGCGCACGGCTGCCGCGGAGTTCGTCGCGGCCGGCGACCGGCCCCGCATCCACGCCGCCGCCCTGCGCGCGCTCGACCTGCTCGTCGCCGGTGACGTCGTGGCCAGCCGGATCGTCGACGTCACGGCGCGCGACGAGATCGAGGTGGTGGCCGGCGGCGGCCGCCACGACGCCCGGGTCCGCGGCCGGTCGCTCGCGCCCACGCTGCTGCCGTACGTCGGTGCCGGCACCGTGTTCCGATCGGTGGGCGTCGACGAGCTGGACCTCGACGTCGTGTCCGGTCTCGGGCTGCGCGACGTCCACGGACAGCTGCGGGTCTTCCCGGTGCGGGTGCACGGCGAGCTGCTCGCCGTCGTCGTCCTCGTGGTCTCGAAGCCGCTGGAGCCCGGCACCGTCGACGCGGTGGAGACCCTGGTGGCGCAGCTCGCGCTGGCGCTGGAGTCGGTGACGCTCGCCGACGACCTGCACGTGCGGCAGAGCGAGGCGCGGTTCCGCGCGCTGGTGCAGAACTCCTCCGACGCGATCCTGCTGCTGGACCGCGAGGTCTCGGTGACCTACCAGAGCCCGTCGGCCGACCGGATGTTCGGCTACGCCGACGGCGAGCTGGTCGGCCACAGCGTCGAGGACCTCTGCCACCCGGACGACCTGCTGCGGGTCCAGTCCGGCCTCACCGACGTGCTCTCCACCCCCGGCACCACCCGCCGGCTCGAGCTGCGGCTGCGCCGTCGCGGCGGTGGCTGGCTGGACGCGGAGGCCGCGGTCACCAACCTGCAGGGCGACCCCAACGTGCGCGCCACCGTCGTGACCATCCGCGACATCAGCGAACGCAAGCAGTTCGAGATGCAGCTGACCCACCAGGCGTTCCACGACGAGCTCACCGGACTGGCCAACCGGGCCCTCTTCGTCGACCGGGTGGCGCACGGCCTGGCCCGCCGCGAGCGCGACGGCACCGGCCTGGCCGTGCTGCTGCTCGACCTCGACGACTTCAAGACCGTCAACGACGGGCTCGGGCACGCGGCCGGCGACTCGATGCTGCAGGCCGTCGCCGAGCGGCTGGCCACCCTGGTCCGCCCGGGCGACACCACCGCCCGGCTCGGCGGCGACGAGTTCGCGATGGTGCTGGTCGACCTGCCGAACGAGAACGCCGCGGTCCACGCCGTCGAGCGCATCATGACCGTGCTCGGCCAGCCGCTGCTCATCGAGGGCAAGGAGATCTTCGCCCACTGCAGCATCGGCATCGCGTTCGCCGGCGACCCGGCCGACGGTCAGGTCACCCCCGACCAGCTGCTGCGCAACGCCGATGCCGCGATGTACGTCGTGAAGACCGACGGCAAGGGGCGGTACGCCGTCTTCCAGCCGCACATGCACGCCGCAGCGCTGCACCGCCTGGACCTGCGCGCGGACCTGCAGCGCGCCCTCGACAACAGCGAGTTCGTCCTGCACTACCAGCCGATCGTGTCGATGACGTCCGGCCTGACGGTCGGGGTCGAGGCGCTCGTGCGATGGATGCACCCGCAGCGCGGCATGATGGCGCCGGACGCGTTCATCCCGCTCGCGGAGGAGACCGGGCTCGTCGTTCCTCTCGGGCTCTGGGTGCTCGAGTCCGCGTGCCGACAGGTCGCGTCGTGGTCGATCGACAACCCGCGTCTCTCGGTGAGCATCAACGTGTCGCAGCGCCAGCTGCGCCGGCCGGAGTTCGGCGCCGAGGTCGGCTCGGTGCTCGCCCGCACCGGCATCGAGCCGTCCCGCATCGCGTTGGAGATCACCGAGAGCGCGATCATGGCCGAGGTGGAGCCGACCATCGAGCGGCTCCAGGTGCTCAAGGGTCTCGGCGTACGCGTGGCGGTCGACGACTTCGGCACCGGCTACTCGTCGTTCTCCTGGCTGCGCCAGCTGCCGGTCGACGTGTTGAAGATCGACAAGGAGTTCGTCGACGAGCTGGGTCGCCGCGAGCAGGGCGGCTTCCTGGTCGGCGCCATCATCGACCTGGCGCACAACCTCGGCCTGCGCACCGTCGCCGAGGGCATCGAGCGGCCCACCCAGCTGGCCCGGCTCAAGGACATGCACTGCGACCTCGGCCAGGGTTTCCACGTCGGCCGGCCGATGCCGCCCGACGAGGTCGTCGACCTGCTGGCGATCGAGCGGACCCGCCAGGTCGCTGCCGGCGGCGTGCCCGGCCCGCGCCCGACCGCCGAGTCCGACTGGGCCAGCTGACCCGGCCCACGTCCAGCAACCGGGACGAGTCGGGCCGGACTGGTTGCCCGTAGCAACCAGTTACTAGGATCGCACCATGGTCGCGCACGAGGACGCCCGGCGCCGGCTGGTCGCGCAGTACGACGCGATCCCGGCGGGTGCGCCGGTACGCCTGGCCAAGCGCACGTCGAACCTCTTCCGGCCGCGGGACGCCGCCGCCGCCCCGGGGCTCGACGTGGCTGCCTTCGACCAGGTGCTGGCCGTCGACGCGGCGGCCCGCACCGCCGACGTGCAGGCCATGACGACGTACGAGCACCTCGTCGACGCGACCCTCGCGCACGGCCTGATGCCGACCGTCGTCCCCCAGCTCAGGACCATCACCATCGGCGGCGCGGTCACCGGTCTCGGCATCGAGTCGTCGTCCTTCCGCGCCGGCCTGCCGCACGAGTCGGTGCGCGAGCTCGAGATCCTCACCGGCGACGGCCAGGTCGTGACCGCGAGGCCCGAGGGCGAGCACGCCGACCTGTTCCGCGCGTTCCCCAACTCCTACGGCACGCTCGGCTACGCCCTGCGGCTCACCATCGACCTCGAGCCGGTGCACCCGTTCGTCCGGCTGCGGCACGTGCGGTTCCGCGACCTGGGCGCGCTCACCGAGGCGGTGGCGCAGATCGTGCGCGACCGGGCGTACGACGGTGAGCCGGTCGACTTCCTCGACGGCACCGTGTTCACCGCCGACGAGGCCTACCTCAGCCTCGGGTCCTGGGCCGACGAGGCGCCGTACACCAGCGACTACACGAGGATGCAGGTCTACTACCGGTCGATCCAGCAGCGGCGGGTCGACTACCTCACGGTGCGCGACTACCTCTGGCGCTGGGACACCGACTGGTTCTGGTGCTCGCGGGCCTTCGGCGCGCAGAACCCGCGCATCCGCCGGGTGTGGCCCAAGCGGTGGCTGCGCAGCGACGTCTACTGGAAGCTGATCCGGCTCGAGAACCGCTACCACGTCGCCGCACGGATGGACGCCCGCAAGGGCCGCCCGCCGCGCGAGCGGGTGGTGCAGGACGTCGAGATCCCGCTCGACCGGACCACCGAGTTCCTCCGCTGGTTCCTCGCGGAGGTGCCGATCGAGCCGGTCTGGCTGTGCCCGATCCAGCTCCGCGACGACGGTCCGTCGGCGGCGTACGCCGACGAGGGTGCGGCACCGTGGCCCCTCTACCCCTTGCGCCGCGGCGTCCCGTACGTCAACGTCGGCTTCTGGTCGACCGTCGCGATCGAGGGCGGCCGGTCCGACGGTGACGTCAACCGGATGATCGAGGCCAAGGTGACCGAGCTCGGTGGCCACAAGGGGCTCTACTCCGACGCCTACTACGGTGCGGACGAGTTCTGGGCCTTGTACGGCGGCGAGGACTACCACGCCGCGAAGAAGCGTTTCGACCCGCAGGCGAGGCTGCTCGACCTCTACGCGAAGGCGGTGCAACGCAGATGAGCGCGTTCAAGCTCGACGGCTCCCGGACCCGGGCCGGCACGGTGACGCTGGGCGACATCTTCGAGGGGCTGTTCGGTGCCGATGCACCGGTGCGCTTCTCGGCGTACGACGGCAGCACCGCCGGCAGCAAGGACGCGCGGCTCGGCCTGCGCATCGTCAACCCGCGGGGCGTCTCCTACCTCGCGACCGCTCCCGGCTCGCTCGGCATGGCCCGCGCGTACATCAAGGGCGATCTCGAGATCGAAGGTGCCCACCCCGGCAACCCGTACGAGATGCTCAAGCTGATCGACGACGACCTGCGCATCAACCGGCCGCCGATGACGCAGGCGGTCGAGTGGTCGCGACAGCTCGGCGCCCGCACGTTCGTGCCGCCGCCGCTGCCGGAGCAGGAGGTCGTGCCCACCTGGCGGCGCGGCCTACGGCACTCGCGCGAGCGCGACGCCAGCTCGATCAGCTATCACTACGACGTCTCGAACACGTTCTACGAGCACGTCCTCGGCCCCTCGATGACCTACACCTGCGCCTGCTACCCGACGGCGGACGCGACGCTGGAGCAGGCGCAGGAGCACAAGTACGACCTCGTCGCCAAGAAGCTCGGGCTCCAGCCGGGCATGCGGCTGCTCGACGTCGGCTGCGGCTGGGGCGGCATGGTGCGGCACGCCGCGAAGAACTACGGAGTGCAGGTCATCGGCGTGACGCTGTCGCGGGCGCAGGCGACGTGGGGCCAGGCGCGGATCGAGACCGAGGGCCTCGGCGACCTGGCGGAGGTTCGCCACCAGGACTACCGCGACGTGGTCGAGCGCGACTTCGACGCGGTGAGCTCCATCGGCCTGATCGAGCACATCGGCGTGAAGAACTACCCGGCGTACTTCAGCTTCCTGCGGTCCCGGCTGCGCCCCGAGGGCCGGCTGCTCAACCACGGCATCACCCGGTCGGACAACAAGCACCCCGGGCTGCCGCGGCGCGGCTTCATCGGCCGGTACGTGTTCCCCGACGGCGAGCTCACCGGCTCGGGCGACATCGTGCGCGCCGTGGAGGACTCCGGCCTCGAGGTGCAGCACCAGGAGAACCTCCGGGTGCACTACGCCAAGACGCTGCACGCCTGGTGCGACAACCTGGTGGCCAACTGGGACGCCTGCGTCGCCGACGCCAGCCTGCCGATCGCCAAGGTGTGGGGCCTCTACATGGCGGGCTCGGCGCTGGGGTTCGAGCGCAACAGCATCCAGCTGCACCAGGTGCTCGCGACGCGCACGGCGGACAACGGTGCATCCGGCTACCCGCTGCGTCACGACTTCGGCGTCTGACGGTTGCTGGCGCTGAGCCTGCCGGACGTCAGCCCGGCAGGCTGGGCTCTGCTCGTCGTCGCCGCGGTCGCGGTCGGCTTCGCCAAGACCGGCATCAGCGGTGTCGGCTCGGTGGCGACCGCACTGTTCGCGATCGTCCTGCCGGCCCGCGAGTCGACCGGCGCGCTGCTGCCGCTGCTCATCGCCGGCGACCTGGTCGCCATCGCGCTCTACGGCCGGCACACGTCGTGGGCACTGATCCGCCGGCTGTTCCCGTGGGTGGCCGTCGGCGTCGTCGCCGGCGTGGTGTTCGTGGCCCAGGTGGGCGACAGCGGCATGCGTACGGCGATCGGCCTGCTGCTGCTCGGGCTGGTCGCCGTGCAGCTGGTGACGCAGAGCGGCCGGCTGCGCGAAGCGCTGGGTCACCCCGGGGAGGGGCCGGTGCGGACCAGCCACCGCGTCGCCGCCGCGGTCGTGGGCATGGTCACCGGCTTCGTCACGATGGTGGCCAACGCCTCCGGCCCGGTGATGACTGTCTACCTGCTGCTGTCCGGCTTCTCGATGCTGGCGTTCCTCGGCACCGGCGCGTGGTTCTTCTTCCTCGTCAACGTCTTCAAGCTGCCGTTCAGCATCGGCCTCGGACTGGTCTCCGCGGACGCGCTCCTCGCGGACGTCGTGCTGCTGCCGGCCATGGCGGTCGGCGCGGCTCTCGGTGCCCTGCTGATCCGGCGGATCGAGCAGCGGACGTTCGAACGGGTGGCGCTCGCCCTCGTCGTCGTCAGCGCCGTCCCCCTGCTGCTCTGACCGACCCGTGGTCCGCTCTCCCGCCGTCCGGGTCCTCGTCAGAGCGGCTTCGGACGGACGCCGTCCCGTTGATGGAGCCCGCCGCCGGTCCGTGTCCGCATGCTGGTCTTGACCGGTCCACGACGGGCCGGTGCATCCCGCAACAGGCGTATCGACCTCGTGCGGGATGCACCGGCCTGTTGCGGTGCCTCTCATCTCGGACGGCGAGACACGGACCGACGGCGGGTGGCCGAGATGGCGCTGCGTCCCGGTCCAGGCCGTTCTGACCGCGCCACGGGCGGCGGGAGCGGCGGCCGCTCTGACCGCACCACGAAGCCGCTGAGGCGACGCGAGTGCGCGGTCACACCTCGAAGCGGTAACCCACCCCGGGCTCAGTGAGGAGGTGGAGCGGCCGCGACGGCTCAGGCTCCAGCTTGCGGCGCAGCTGGGCGATGTACACGCGCAGGTAGTTCGTCTCGCTGGAGTACGTCGGGCCCCAGACCTCCTGGAGGAGCTGCTGCCGGCCGACCAGCCGACCCCGGTGCCGCACCAGGACCTCGAGGAGGGACCACTCCGTGGGGGTGAGCCGGACCTCGTCCCCCGCCGCCGTGGTCACCCGTCGCGCCGCCAGGTCCACCGTGAACGACCGCGTGGTCACCACCGGCGCGTCGGGCGCGCCCTCCGCGCTACGACGGACGGCGGCGCGCACCCTGGCCAGCAGCTCGTCCATCCCGAACGGCTTCGTGACGTAGTCGTCCGCGCCCGCGTCGAGCGCGGCGACCTTGTCCGCCTGGTCCTCACGAGCCGACAGCACGAGCACCGGGGCGCGGGTCCAGCCACGCAGCGCCGTGAGCACGTCGACCCCGTCCAGGTCGGGCAGTCCGAGGTCGAGGACGACCACGTCCGGGGGCCGCCGGGCAGCGGCCGCGAGCGCGGCAGCTCCTGTCCCCGTCGTCTCCACCTCGTAGCCCCGAGCCGCGAGGGTGATGGCGAGGGCGCGTGCCAGGGGCGCGTCGTCGTCGACGATCAGGACGCGCGTCACGGCCGCGACCGCGGCAGGTCGACGGTCATCGTCAGGCCACCGCCGTCGGTGGTCGAGGCGCGGACCGAGCCCTCCATGGCTGCCACGAAGCCGTCCACGATCGCCAGCCCCAGGCCGACGCCGGACCCGCCACGGTCGTCGAGGCGCTGGAACGGCTCGAACATCCGCTCACGGACGGCGGGGTCGACCCCGGGCCCGTGGTCGACCACCCGCAGCAGCAGCCGGTCCTGCGTCGCGTCGGCCTCGACGACCACGGCTCCGCCGGCGGGCTCGTGCCGTCGCGCGTTGTCCACGAGGTTGGCGACGACCCGCTCGAGCAGGACCGGGTCGGCGAGGGCGGCCGGCAGGTCGTCGGCGACCCGGTTGTCCACCGGGGTGCCCGGGGCGGCGACGAGGGCGCGAGCCACGACCTCGTCCAGCGCGACCTCCGCCGACGTGACGACCAGAGCCCCGGCACGCAGCCGGCTGAGGTCGAGCAGGTTCGCGACCATGTCGGTCAACCGGTCCGCCCCGGTCTCGATCGTCGCCAGCAGCTCGTCGTGGGCGTTCGGCGGAAGCTCGACGTCCGTCTGGCGCAGAGCGGTCACCGCGGCCTTGATCCCGGCAAGGGGCGTACGGAGGTCGTGCCCGACGGCTGCGAGCAGAGCCGACCGCAGCCGGTCGACGTCGGCGAGCTGCCGGCCGCGGGCGGCGTCCTCGGCGAGCGACTGCGTCTCCAGCGCACGGGCTGCGGCGGCCGCGAGCTCGCCGAGCACCCGCCGGTCCTCGGCGAACGGCGTCGGGCCGTCGGCGACCAGGCGCAACCCCGGTGCGGCGTCCACCTGCACGACCGGCGGGCCGACCATCGGAGGGCCGAACGCTGCCAGAGGCTCCGTGCCCGGGCGGCCGACGAGGGCGACCGACGTCATGCCGAAGGCGTCGGCGACCTCGGTGAGCACGGCGTCGACCCCGGTCGCCACCGGGCGGGTGGCCAGCCGCGCGAGGACGTCGGACTCGGCGCGGCTGCGCTCCGCGGCAGCCCGTTGTCGCCCCGCGATCTCGACCAGCCCGCTGACGGTGACCGACACACCGAGGAAGACGGCGAGCGCCACCAGGCTGTCCCGGTCGTCGACCCGGAACGTGTGCAGCGGCGAGATCAGGAAGAAGTTCGCCAGCAGGAACGAGGCGATCGCCGCCCCGACCCCCACGGCGGTGCCGCCGACGACCGCGACGACGACGACGGCGACCTGGAACAGCAGCAACGAGCTGGCGAGCGAGACCGCGTCCGTGCCGGCCAGCACCGCGGTCAGGACAGGCAGGCCGACCACCGCGATCGCGCTGCCGGCACCGCGGCGCCCGCGCCCCAGGCTCGCGGACCGCCCCGGCAACGCCCGGACGGCGCTGCCCAACTCCGTCATGGCTCCACGGTGGCACGGGCCGGCGCCTGCTGCTGCTCCGACCGGTCGGCGCCCAGGACCCACGGCACGCTGGTCACCATCACGCCGGGACGGAAGAGCAGCCTGGCCTTGAGCCGCAACGCGCTCTGGTTGTGCAGCAGGTGCTCCCACCAGTGCCGGACGACGTACTCCGGGATGAGCACCGAGACGACGTCGCGCGGCCCGGACCGCCGGACCGACGCCACGTAGTCCAGCAGCGGGCCGGTGACGTCGCGGTACGGCGAGTCGAGGACCGTCAGCGGCACCGGGATGCCGCGCGCCAGCCACTCTGCCTCCAGCTCCGCCGTCTCGGCGGGGTTCGTCGAGACCGTGACGGCCGTGAGCGTGCTGGGCCGGGTGGCTCGGGCGTAGGCGAGCGTCTGCAGGGTGGGCGTGTGCAGCCGGGACACCGGCACGATCGCGTGCACCCGCGCCGGCAGGGTGACGCCGGCAGGTCCTGGACGGAGCTCCTCGGCCACGCGCGCGTAGTGGGTCCGCACGCCCTGCATGAGCAGGTACAGCGCAGGCATCGCCAGGACGACGATCCACGCGCCATGGGTGAACTTCGTGACCAGGACGACGACGAGGACGACGCCGGTGCAGCAGGCGCCGAGCAGGTTGATCGCCCGCTTGCGATGCAGGCCCGCGGCCGACGGCGGGCGGGTGGCCAGCAGCCTGGTCCAGTGCACGACCATGCCGGTCTGGCTGAGGGTGAAGGAGACGAAGACGCCGATGATGTACAGCTGGATCAGCCGCGTCGTGCTCGCGTCGAACGCGAGCACCAGGGCGCCGGCCAGGACGGCGAGCACCACGATGCCGTTGGAGAACACCAGCCGGTCACCGCGCCGGTAGAGCTGCCGCGGCAGGTACCCGTCGGCGGCAAGGATCGAGGACAGGATCGGGAAGCCGTTGTAGGCGGTGTTCGCCGCGAGCACGAGGACCGCCGCGGTGAACGCCTGCACGGCGAAGAACAGGAGCGTGCCGTTGCCGAAGACCGCAGCGGCGACCTGTGCGATGACGGTGCGCTGCTCGTAACCCTCCGGTGCGCCCACCAGACGGTGCAGGTTGTCGACGACGTGCACGTCGGAGGCCAGTGCCAGCGCGGTGATGCCGGCGAACATGACGACCGTCAGGCCGCCCATGATGGCGAGGGTATCGGCAGCGTTGCGCGATTTCGGCGGCCGGAAGCCGGGGACGCCGTTGCTCACGGCCTCAACGCCGGTGAGCGCGGTGCAGCCGGACGAGAACGCTCGGAGTGCCAGCGCCAGGACGAGCCAGCCGGAGACCTGGTGCTGGGGCACCACGTGGAAGGCAGCCGACTCGGCCTCCGGTGTGCTGCCGGTCAGGACCCGCCAGCCGCCGACTCCGATCATCAGCAGCACGGTGGCGATGAAGCCGTACGTGGGAATGGCGAACAGCCGCCCCGACTCGCGCACGCCTCGCAGGTTCATCACGGTGAGCAGGGCGATGCACCCCAGCGAGAGCGCGACGGCGTGCGGAGCCAGCGACGGCACCGCCGAGACGACGTTGGCCACCCCCGCCGCGACCGACACGGCGACCGTCAGGACGTAGTCCACGAGCAGCGCCGTCGCCGCCACGAGCGCCGGCCGCCGACCCAGGTTGGCCCGGCTCACGGCGTACGCGCCGCCGCCGTCGGGGTATGCGTGGCAGGTCTGCCGGTACGACGCGACGACCACGACGAGCAGCAGGGCGACAGCCACCGCCACCCAGGGCGCCAGGTGCAGCAGGGCCAGCCCGCCGATGCTGAGCACGAGCAGGATCTCCTCGGTGGCGTAGGCATTCGAGGACAGCGGGTCGCTGCAGAACACCGGCAGCGCGATCCGCTTGGGCAGCAGCTCGTCGTGCAGGTTCTCGTTGCGCAGGGGTCGGCCCAGGAGGACCCGCTTGGGAACGGATGCCAGAGTTGTCACGTCCGCGAGCACACGCCGGCCAGGGCCACGGCGCCAGCGATCTTGACGCTTCCCTGACGCCGTGGCCCGGGATCCCTGCGCTCCCTTGACGGTCTGCGGCACAGTGGGGCTCGTGACCGCCCGACCTGACCAGTACGACAAGGCCCTCGACCGCGCGGCCGCGCACGCGCGCGACTGGCTGGCCGCCGTCCCGGGACGCGGTGTGCCGCCGCAGCAGGACGCCGACGCCGTCGTGGCCGCGCTCGGCGGACCCTTCCCGGAGGGTCCGACCGACCCGGCCGACGTGGTCGACCTGCTCGCCCGGCACGTGGAGCCGGCGCTGATGGCGATGCCGTCGGGCCGCTTCTTCGGCTGGGTGATCGGCGGCACGCTGCCCGCCGCGCTGGCCGCCGACTGGCTGGTCAGCGCCTGGGACCAGAACACCGGGATGCGGTTCGCCACCCCGGGAACCACCGGGACCGAGGAGGTCGCCGGCGCGTGGCTGCTGGAGGCCCTCGGCCTGCCGGCCGGCGCCGACGTCGGCTTCGTCACGGGCGGGACGATGGCCAACTGGACCGGCCTGGCCGCCGGGCGGCAGAAGGTGCTCACACAGGCCGGCTGGGACCTGGACGGCGACGGCCTCACCGGCGCTCCCAAGGTGCACGTGCTGGTGGGGGAGGACCGGCACGCCACCGTCGACCTGGCGCTGCGTTACCTCGGCCTCGGCCGGCCGACCGCGGTCGCCGCCGACGAGCAGGGCCGGATCGTGCCCGCCGCCCTGCGCTCCGCGCTCGAGGCGCTCGACGGCCCGACGATCGTCGCGCTGCAGGCGGGCAACCTGCACTCCGGCTCGTTCGACCCGTTCGCCGAGTGCATCGACCTGGCGCACCAGCACGGTGCGTGGGTCCACGTCGACGGCGCGTTCGGGCTGTGGGCGGCGGCGACGCCGTCGCTGCGCCACCTCGTCGACGGCATCGAGGGTGCCGACTCGTGGGGCACCGACGCGCACAAGACGCTCAACACGCCGTACGACTGCGGCATCGCGATCGTCCGCGACCCGGTGCCGCTCCGCAGCGCCGTGACGATGCGGGCGAGCTATCTCATCCACGCGTCGGACCTGGGCGACCCGCTGGACAAGGTGCCGGAGCTCTCGCGGCGGGCGCGCGGGGTGCCGGTGTGGGCGGCGCTGAAGTCGCTCGGGCGAACCGGCGTGGCCGACCTCGTCGACGGGCTGCACGCCAACGCGTGCGCCATCGCTGACGGCATCGCCGAGATCCCCGGCGCCGAGATCCTCAACGACGTCGTCTACACCCAGGTGTCGGTGGCGTTCGGCTCGGACGAGCGGACCGCCGAGGTCACCGAGCGGCTGCTGGCGTCCGGTGTCGCGTGGATGTCCGGCTCGCGCTGGCGGGACCGCACGGTGCTGCGCGTCTCGGTCTCCAACTGGTCGACGGACGCCGACGACGTCGCCGCGTCGGTGGCCGCCGTCCGCGCCGCCGCCGCCGCGACCCCCTGACCGTCACCCCCAGATCCGCTCGTTTGCGACCTGGTTCACCGACACGCCGAGGCTGCGCCGGCGTGTCGCGTGACTCAGGTCGCAAACGACCAGGTGTTCCGGGCGTACGGCGGGTCAGCGGAGGTAGGGGCGGGCTCTGCCGCTGCCGGGGCGGATCCGCAGCGGTGCGGTGTCGACCGCCTCGAACGCCGACGCCGGGATCGTCTTGAGCTGGTCGAGCAGCCCGCTCGGCCAGCGGTCGTCGGCGGTGCCCTGGAAGTACCACGGCGAGCCGTTGTCGGCAAGCACCAGGCCGTAGCGCTGCATCGCCCGCAGCACGGTGCGCGTGTCGGCCCGGTAGCCCGACACCGGGAACGACGCCTTGAGCCGGAACCGCGCGCCCATCGGCGGGTACGACGGGTCGCTGACGCCGCCCGCGTCGTGCCGGGCCGGCCACACGTGCCGGCGGTCGGTGACGTTCGTCGTGAACCGGATCGCGTGGTCGACGTGACCGCGGGCCACCTCGCGGTAGCGGAGCAGCCCCGGCAGGATCGGCAGCCCCGCCGCGTCGGCGGACGTCCAGCCCTGCGGCCGCAGCTTGTTGCTGGTGAGCGACCACACCGCACCGGAGCCCGCGGTCCAGCCGCTGCCGCGCTGGTAGGTCGCGAACGTCTCGTAGAGCCGGCAACTGCTCTTGTCGACCACGATCGCGTGCCGGTCGCCGTCGGCGCTGCGACCGCCCTCGATCCTCGTGTCGCTGCCGAGCGGGTAGCGCACCCGGTTGCTCTCGTCGGCGTAGTCGAACGACACCGGCACCTTCGGGTGGCTGCCGCCCACGACGGTCACCGGGATGCCGTACGGCACCGGTTGCTCGCCGTACGACGGGCCGAAGTCGGGGTGCAGGTCGCGGTCCGGGGACATGTGCGCGAGCCACTGCGCGCTGTGGACGTGCACCGGCAGCGCACCGACGTCGGCGTGCCACCAACTGGTGGCAGGGAAGACGGGGCAGGTGGTGCCGGGGAGGTGCCTGGTGCCTCCTGAGGCGGCCCCGGAGGCGGCGGCCAGGAGCCCTCCGACCAGAGCCAGGACGAGGACAGCACGGCGTACCGGCGGACGTTCCATGGTCGACATCTCGGCATCTCCGCAGGTCGGCTGCAGGCCCTCCCGGGTGACACGCCCGGGAATGGGACGGATCGGACACGGACGCTAGCCTGACCTGCCATGGGTCCGCACCACGACGACACCGGCAGCGTGGCCCGGGGACCCCTGCGGCGGACGACGGACCAGATGCTCAGCGACGACGAGATCGGCCTGCTCGACGAGAGCCTGCGCCTGATCGGCGATCGCTCCGACCGCGTCATCGGCTACTTCTACGCCGCGCTGTTCGTGGAGGCGCCGGAGCTGCGTGCGCTGTTCCCGGCCGCGATGGACACCCAGCGCGACAGGCTGTTCCGCGCGCTGACCGGGGCGGTGCGCGGCCTCGCCGACCCCGAGCGTCTGGTGCCGATGCTCGAGCAGCTCGGCCGCGACCACCGCAAGTACGGCGTGCGTCCCGAGGCCTACGATTTCGTGGGCCGCGCGCTGATCTCGTCGCTGCGCAAGCACACCGAGGACGTCTGGGTGCCCGAGCTCGAGGAGGCCTGGACCAAGGCGTACGCCCTGATGGCCGAGATCATGCAGGACGGTGCACGCGACGCCGCCACCCGCGAGCCGGCCTGGTGGAAGGGCGACGTCGTCGCGCACGAACGCCGCTCCGACGACCTGGCGGTGCTGCTGGTGCGCACCGACCGGCCGTACGACTACGCGCCGGGTCAGTACGCGAGCATCGAGACGCCGTACCGGCCGCGCTCGTGGCGGACGTACTCGATGGCGACCGCGCCGTCGCCCGACGGGCTGCTCGAGTTCCACGTCCGCGCGCTCGCGAACGGCTGGGTCAGTGGCCCGCTCGTGTGGCGCGCCCAGGTCGGCGACCAGCTGCGCATCGGCGCCCCGATGGGCGACATGCAGATCGACCAGGAGTCCCGTCGCGACATCCTCATGGTCGCCGGCGGCACCGGCCTCGCGCCGGTCAAGGCGATGGTCGACGGCATGGCGCGCTGGAACACCGCCCGCAGCGTCACCCTGTTCTTCGGCGCCCGCCGGGCCGGCGACCTCTACGACATGGGACCGCTGCACCGGATGGCCGCCGTGAACCCGTGGCTCACCGTCGTGCCGGTCGTCTCGGACGACCCGTCGTTCAACGGTGAGCAGGGGCTGCTGCCGGACGCCGTGGCGCGCCGCGGCTCGTGGGGCGACCACGACGTGTTCGTGTCCGGCTCGCCGGCCATGACCCGGGCCACCGTGGCGCGGCTGATGACGCTGGGCGTCCCCGCCGACCGGCTGCGCTTCGACGTCGGCGACGGCGAGCACCCGGCCACCGCCCAGGTCATCGACCTCCGCCGCACCCGGGCGTCCCGTTCCCACCGCTGACCCAGCGCCCGGACCGGCGTCTGACAAGTAGCAGCGGCTACCAGCGGATGTCGCTGCGCAGCAGCTCGTCCAGCTCGGAGGCGCGCATCGGCTTGCCCATCAGGTAGCCCTGCGCGCGGTCGCAGCCCATCCGACGGAGCGCGTCGAGCTGCTCCTGGGTCTCCACGCCCTCGCCGACGACGACCAGGTCGTGCGCGTGCGCGAGGTCGATGACGGCCTCGACCACGGCGTCGTCCCGCTCGGACGTGCCGAGGCGGCTGACGAACGAGCGGTCGATCTTGAGGAACTGCAGAGGGAACTGCTGCAGGTACGCCAGTGCCGAGTAGCCGGTGCCGAAGTCGTCGAGACCGATGGCGATGCCGAGGTCCTGGATCCGGGACAGCGACTCCCGCACGGTCGGGCTGGCGGTGAGCAGGCTGCGCTCGGTGAGCTCGACGCGGATCATCGATCCGGGTACGCCGTACCAGGTGAGCGCCCGCTGCATCCGGCCGACGAACGCCGAGTCCTCCAGCGACCGCGCGGACACGTTGGTGGTGAGCCGGCGCAGCAGGACGCCCGAGTCGAGCAGGCGGGCCCCTTCGGCTGCGACCCGTTCGAACATCCGGGCGTCGACCTCGACGATCAGGCCGGTCTCCTCGGCGACGTCGATGAACTCGGCGGGCAGGATGAGCTTGTCGCCGTCCTGGATGCGGACCAAGGCCTCGGCGGCGTGGATCCGGCCGTCCTTCAGGTCGATGATCGGCTGGAAGACCGGCACCAGCAGGCTGTCGGCGAGGGCGCGGCGCAGCATCCGCTCGGCGGCCAGCCGCTGGTCGGCACGCGCCCGCAGCTCGTCGT
Source organism: uncultured Actinomycetota bacterium (assembly GCA_963746175.1). Classification (GTDB taxonomy): domain Bacteria; phylum Actinomycetota; class Actinomycetes; order JACCUZ01; family JACCUZ01; genus CAVVAH01. The sequence goes on from CAVVAH010000004.1 coordinate 1,214,008, forward strand.
CGAACAACGCGTACTGGTCGCGGCCGCCGTCCTTCGCGCGGTACAGCGCCAGGTCGGCCTCGCGGTAGAGGTCGCCGGGCGTCCGCGTCGCGTCGGTGGCCACCGAGACGCCGATGCTCACGGTCGCGACCTGCGCCTCGGCGGAGGCGCCCAGGTCGAAGGGACGGCGCATCGACTGCAGCACCCGGGCGGCGACGGCGTGCACGGCGTCCACCGAAGGAAGCGCCTCGACGAGCACGACGAACTCGTCGCCGCCGAGCCGGGCGACCGTGGTGTCGGCGCGGCTGACCGCCTCGATCCGGCTCGCGACCTGCACCAGCAGCTCGTCGCCGACCTGGTGACCGAGCGAGTCGTTGACGGTCTTGAAGCGATCGACGTCGAGGAGCAGCATCGCCATCGCGCCGCCGGTGCGGTGCAGCCGGGCGAGCCCCTGGTCCAGCCGGTCGTTGAGCAGGGTGCGGTTCGCCAGGCCGGTGAGGGTGTCGGTCAGCGCCAGCCGCTCCAGCTCGGCCTGCTCGCGCAGCCGGTCGCTGATGTCGATGGCATGCGTGACGAGGTAGAGCCGCTCGCCGTCGGCGCCGTGCACCACCATGCTCGTGATCCAGGCGTGTACCACGTGCCCGTCGGCGTGCAGGTAGCGCTTCTCGAAGGCGAGCGACGACGTCTCGCCGCACACCAGCTGGTGGAACCGCTCGGCGTCCCGGACCCGGTCGTCCTCGTGGGTGAGGTCGACGAGGGGGACGCCGCGCAGCTCCTCATGGCTGCGGCCGAGCATCTGCTGGAACGCCGCGTTGGTACGCAGGTACTGGCCCTGGTCCTCGTGCGCCAGGCTGATCATCGACATGCCGATCGGCGCGTTGTCGAAGGCGACCCGGAAGTGCTCCTCGCTCGCGGCCAGCCGCGCCGAGCTCTCCGCCTGCTCGGTGACGTCCATGCAGGTGCCCCAGACGTGGGTCACGACACCGGTCCGGTTGCGCCGTACGTCGGTCCAGGCGCGCACGTGCCGGAGGTTCCCGTCCGGCTGCACGACCCGGTAGACCGTCTCCTGCGGTTGCCCGGTCGCGATGGCCTGCTGGCCCATGGCCAGCGCCGTCGCACGGTCGTCGGGGTGCACCACGGCCAGGGCTTCGTCGGAGCTCGGCTGCCCGGCGACGAGAGGCCGTCCGGAGAGCACGAACATGCGCTGGGACCAGGTGAGGACGCCGGTCTCGAGGTCGCTCTCCCACAGGGCGGTCGCGGTGAGCTCGAGCGCGGCGGCGAGCCGGGTCCGGCTGATCGCGACGGTCTCGAGCGCCTCCTCGCGGTCGGTGACGTCGATGGTCGCGCCGGTGACCTTGGCCACCTGGCCGTGCTCGTCGAGCTGTACGTCGGTCCACGCCTGCAGGTGCCGAACCCGGCCATCGGGGTGCACCACCCGGTAGACGTCGCGCCGGCCGGTGCTGAAGCCCGCGGTGCGGAGCGCGAGCGCCTGCGCGCGGTCGTCCGGGTGGATGGCGGCGAGGAAGGCGTCGTCGTCGGGCGGTGAGTCGGACGGCTCCAGGCCGACCAGCCGGAACATCTCCTCGGACCAGTGGTGCGCGCCGGTCACCAGGTCGAGCTCCCACCAGGCGAGCCCGGTCAGCTCCTGCGCGGCCCGCCACCGCACCGCGCGCACACTGCGGTCCGCGTCCGCGTACGCCGTGGCGAGCCGGCTGCTCGCCACCTCGGCGAGCATGCCGAGCAGCTCGAGGTCGTCCTCGTCGAAGGCGCCGGCGCGTGACGACACGGCCGCGATCAGCGCGATCCCGACGCCGTCGTGCACGAGGGGGACGATGATCGAGGACCGGGTTCCGGTGCTGGCGCTGATCCGCGGGTCGGTGCGCCCGTCGACGTCGGCGTCCCGGCAGAGCTGGCCCTCCAGCGTCGTGAGAGCGCGGCCGCCGAGCGTCCCCGGGCGGGGGATGCGGTGGCCGGGCGGTGCCCCGGTGCTGCCGGCGGTGGCCCGGGCCACGACGAAGTCGCCCTCGGGCTCGGAGGCGATCGCGCCGTCGGCGGGGAAGACGGTGAGGACCGACTCGGCGAGCACCTGGAAGACGGTGACGGGGACCGCGACCGCGGTGGCGATGTCGCGCTGGGCCTCGACGACGCGCCGCATCCGGGCGAGTGCGCGGTCGGCAGTGCCGGCCGGGTCGTCCTGAGGGTCCGACCCCGGCCACGCGGCGCGGCTGGCCGGGACGGTCACGTCCTTCCATCGGCAGGTGCGCGACCGGGGTTGAGCCGATCGGGTGATCACGCGCGGCGTCCTTGTCCGGGCTTGCCCCTGTCTTGCCCCGGCCGTCGCCGCGGGTCAGGATCGACGCACCGACTCCGGAGGCCCGCCCATGCGCAGCACCATGCAGGAGACCCCGCTCTCGCTCGCCACGTTGGCCCGCTACGGCACCACCGTCCACGCGTCGGCCGAGGTGGTCACCTGGACGGGCGACGGCGCCCGCACCGCGACGTACGGCGAGGTCGGTCGCCGCGCGGCCCAGCTCGCGCACGGCCTGCGCGAGCTCGGCGTCACCGGCGACGACCGGGTCGGCACGTTCATGTGGAACAACCAGGAGCATCTCGAGGCCTACCTCGCGGTGCCGGCGATGGGTGCGGTGCTGCACCCGCTGAACATCCGGCTCTTCCCGGACCAGCTCGCCTACATCGCCGACCACGCCGCCGACAAGGTGATCATCGTCGACGGCTCGGTGCTGCCGGTGCTCGCGAAGGTCCTCGGCCAGCTGTCCACGGTCGAGCACCTGGTCGTCAACGGCCCCGCCGACCTGTCCGTGATCGAAGGCTCGCACGCGACGGTCCACGCGTACGACGAGCTGCTCGCGGGTCGGCCGGAGGAGGTCGACTGGGTGGTGCTCGACGACGAGACCAGCGCCGCGGCCATGTGCTACACGAGCGGCACCACGGGCAACCCCAAGGGGGTCGTCTACAGCCACCGGTCGATCTACCTGCACTCGATGCAGGTCTGCATGCCTGACGGCTTCGGGATGCGGCAGTCCGACCGGGTGCTGCTCATCGTGCCGATGTTCCACGTGCTCGCCTGGGGCACGCCGTACGCCGCGATGATGTGCGGCGCCACGTTGGTCATGCCGGACCGCTTCCTCGCACCCGAGCCGCTGGCCGAACTGATCGAGACCACCAAGCCGACCCTCGCCGGCGGCGTGCCGACCATCTGGGCCGGTCTGCTCGCGCACCTCGACGAGCACCCCCGCGACGTGTCGTCGCTCCGCGACGCGATCGTCGGCGGCTCGGCCGCGCCGCGCTCGCTGATCGAGGGGCTGGAGCGGCACGGCCTGCACCTCACCCACGCGTGGGGGATGACCGAGACCTCGCCGCTCGGCTCGATCTCGCGCCCGCCGGCCGGCATCGAGGGCGAGGAGCGATGGCGCTACCGGTTGACCCAGGGACGGCTGGCTGCCGCGGTCGAGGCACGGCTCGTCGGGCCGGACGGCTCGGAGGTGCCCGCGGACGGCGTGGCGGTCGGTGAGCTCGAGGTCCGGGGTCCCTGGATCACCGGGTCGTACTTCCGCGACGACGACCCCGGCAAGTTCGACGACGGCTGGCTGCGTACCGGCGACGTCGGCAGCATCACGCCCGACGGCTTCCTCACCCTCACCGACCGCTCCAAGGACGTCATCAAGTCCGGCGGCGAGTGGATCTCGTCGGTCGAGCTGGAGAACGCGCTGATGGCCCACCCGGCCGTGGCCGAGGCGTCCGTGGTCGGCGTGCCCGACGAGAAGTGGGGCGAGCGGCCGCTGGCCACGGTCGTCGTCAAGGAGGGCTCGGCCGTCACGGCGGAGGAGCTCCGCGAGCACCTGTCGAGCAGGGTCGCGCACTGGCAGCTGCCCGAGCGCTGGTCGTTCATCGACGAGGTGCCCAAGACCTCGGTCGGCAAGTTCGACAAGAAGGTGATCCGCCGCCAGTACGCCGACGGCGCCCTCCACGTCCAGACCCTCACCTGACCTGTGACCTGACCTGACCTGACCCGCCCGCCCGCCTTGCCAGCCCTCTCGCCTCTCCGCAAATGATCACGGGACCGTGATCATTTGACCCTGACCGTGGCCAGTTCGCCGCGGCCGGCGCAGGTTCACCGCGGTCGGGAACGACCCCGACGGGACTTTGCCGGGTTCCGGCGTCGCCGGGTAACCTGTCTCCCGCAGCCGGCCCGCCGGCTGCGGGGAGGCGTCGCCTAGTCCGGTCTATGGCGCCGCACTGCTAATGCGGTTTGGGTCTCAAGCCCATCGGGAGTTCAAATCTCCCCGCCTCCGCCCAGTGGCCGTGGGCCCATCGATGGTCACACCGCCCGCGGCGAGCCGAAAACGATCGCGGTCGGCGTGGGGCGGGAGGTCGTGGATGAGCGAGGACGGCTGGCGAGGGTTCCTCGGTGCCGAGGGCATCGAGGACTGGGTGGTGCTGCACGGCGGCGCGACGGCGGTCTTCCGGGTCGGATCCCTCGCCGGGTCGGCGACGCTTGCCAGCGCCGTCGCGGAGGTCGACGGTTTCGAGGGCTCCGGCGGGCTGCTCACGATCGCGGACGACCGCCTCACCGTGCGGCTGACCCGCGACCTGTGGATGCTCGAGCCGCGGCACGTCGAGCTCGCGAGGGCTGTGTCGGCCGTCGCGAGGTCGCACGGCGCCGCTGCCGACCGAGCGGCCGTGCAGGAGGTGCAGCTCGCTGTCGCAGCGAAGCCCGACCAGATCGACCTCGGCTTCTGGCGCGCCGTCCTCGGCTACGCGCCGATGTCGGACGACAACGCCGTCGACCCGCTCGGCCACGGGACGACGGTGTGGCTGCAGGAGCTCGAAGGTGCCAAGCCGTTGCGGCACGCGATGCACGTCGACGTGTCGGTCGCGCACGAGCACGCCGAGGCGCGGCTCGCGGCGGCGCTCGCCGCGGGTGGCCGCGTCGTGGACGACTCCGCCGCTCCGGCAGCGTGGATCCTGGCCGACCGCGCCGGCAACAAGGTCTGCATCGCCGCCTGGCCCGACGGAGCGGCGCGGCTGAACCAGCCACCGACCGGCTGAGCCGCCCAGCGTCCGACGGCGGTCGTCCCGAGAGCTGTCGGTCGTCCGCCGTACGGTGCGCCGCGTGACGACGACGGCCGACTCCGAGAGAGTGCTCGAGCTGCGCCAGTACACCTTGGTGCCCGGCCGGCGCGACGACCTGATCGCGTTGTTCGACGCCCAGCTCCTCGAGTCGCAGGACGCCGTGGGCGGCCGGGTCCTGGGACAGTTCCGCGACCTCGACGACCCGGACCGGTTCGTCTGGGTGCGGGCGTTCGCCGACAAGACATCGCGGCAGCGGGCGCTCGAGGCGTTCTACGGCGGTCCGGTCTGGGCCGCGCACCGCGACGCCGCCAACGCGACGATGGTCGACTCCGACGACGTGCTGCTGCTGCGCCCGGCCACCTGGGAGTCCGGCTTCCGGACCGATGGACTGGTGCGGCCACGGCCCGGCGACGCAGACGACACCGGTGGCCGGTCGCCGACCACCGTGCACGTGACAGTGGTCGAGGTGCCGGCCGGCAGCGAGCCGGACCTCGTCTCGTGGTGGACCGGGCAGGTCGAGCCCGCCGCGTCGGCCGACGGTGGCCGACCCCTCGGCTGCCTCGTCGCCGAGCCGGCGGCCAACACGTTCCCCGCGCTGCCCGTCCGCGAGGGCGAGCACGTCCTCGCCGGCTTCGTGGCGTACGACGACGCCGTCGCGCCGCACCGGCCCGGGCCGCCGACCGGCCGCGTGCTGCAGCGGCTCCGGCTGGCTCCGACCCGCCGGTCCTTGCTGCGCTGACTCCCACTGCCGCGGTCGAGCGAGGCAGCCCTGCGGGCGGCGTGCTTTCCACGACTCCAGCGGGGCCACTGGGCAACGGACCGGGCGATCAGGTTCCCGTCAGGTCGCCGTCCGGCTGCTGGCGGGGCCATGGCCCACCCGGCCGCGCGGCAGCACAATGGCGCCGTGACCAACCTGCTGGACATGTGCCGCGACCTGCCGCTCGACTCGGTGCCGGCCGGTGAGGTGCTCATCGAGCAGGGCGCGGCGCCGTCCCGGATGTTCGTCCTGGCCTCCGGCGAGGTCACGGTCGAACGTGACGGCGTGTCGGTGGCGCGGGTCGACGTGCCCGGCGCGGTCTTCGGCGAGATGTCGGTCGTGCTCGACCGGCCGGCGACGGCGACGGCCCGCGCGGCGACCGACGTCGAGGTCCGCGTCGTCGACGACCCGTTGACGTTCTTCGTGGAACGCCCGGGCGCGGCGCTGGTCGTGCTGCGGACCACGGCGTCCCGGCTGGACGGGATGACGCAGTACCTCACCGACGTCAAGCAGCAGCTGGCCGGCGAGGACGGCCACCTCGCGATGGTGGGCACGATCCTCGACACCTTGGTGCACCACCAGGGGCCGGCCGCACGCCCGGGTTCGGCGCGCGACCCCGAGGGCTGAGCGCCTCAGGCCAGGTCGACGGTCTCCGAGCCGAAGACGCCGAACCACGCCGCCGTCCCGGCCTCGGTGTCGAGCGTCACGTGCGGCGGCACCGGTCCGACCTGCCGCCCGGGGTTGATGGCCAGGGTGCGGCCCAGCCGCGCGTGCCACGAGCCGCCCTCGGCCCATGGCGCCTGGTGGATGTGCCCGCACAGGACGACGTCCGGCTGGTGCTGCTCGATCCAGCCGGCCAGGTCGTGGTCCGGGAACTCCCGGCGCCCGTCGCGGCACAGCACCGTTCCGGCCGGCGGCGAGTGGTAGACCCAGACCCACCAGGGCGGCCGGTCGGCGGCAGCCGCGGCCAGCTGCGCACCGACCTCCTCCTTGCTGGCCGGCCCGTCCCACCACGGGGCGACGGTGAAGCGGGCGCCGTCCACGTCGTGGCTGGTGCCGTCGGTCACGACCGTGCGCTCCCTCGGCCGGCGCAGCCAGCCGGCGACCTGCTCACCGTGCGGCCCGGGCCCGTCGAGGTCGTGGTTGCCGGACGCCGCCAGCACCACCGCCTGCTCGGCGAGCCGCTCGAGATAGCTGTCCAGCACCACGACCTGCACCTCGAGCGGCACCGGGTTGGCGACGTCGGCCAGGTCCCCGGCGATCGCGACGACATCCACCTCCGCCGCGGCTCCGACCAGCCAGTCGTAGTGGCGCAGCCGGTAGTGCAGATCACTGACCGCCAGCACGCGCACGTCGCCATCCTGGCGTACGACGACCCGTGCAGGTGGCGGACCTACGCGACCACCATGCGCTGTGAGTCGGTCAGCTGCTCGCCGGCCGGCGCGGGCGACTGCGACGGGGGAAGCGGCGCTCGGCCGCGGACGCGCTGGTGCTCAGCGCCTCGCCGACCTCGGTCCACGTGTGGCCGTGGTCGAGCAGGACGGCCACCAGCTCGTGCTGGGTCGCCGACAGCTGCTCGATGGCCACGGTCACCAGAGCCAGCGCGTCGAGGGCGTCCCGTGACGCGCGGGCCTCGGTGACCGCCCGCAGTGCGACGGCCACCTCGTCTCCCAGACGTCGCAGCTCCAGGCGTGGGACAGGGATCGACGCACCCTCCGGTCCGTGCCCTGAGCGGTCGACAGCGGGGGCGGTGTGCTGCTCCATCCAGATCCTCGTCCGTGGGTCGGGTCGGGGTCCGGACGACGGGTCGCGTCCGGACCCCGACGCGGTCGGTTTGCGGGGTCGACGGGCTGGGTCAGCCGGCGTCGGCCGGCTCGGGCCGACCCTCGACGGTGCGCGGCTGTCCGCCGGCCCGGATCTCCACCTTCTGCGGCGGCACGGCGGGCTTCGCGACCTCCCGGACGCGCACCTCGAGCAGGCCTCGGTCGTAGCTCGCGTCGACCTGGTCGGCGACGATGCCGTCCGGCAGCGCGAACTCGCGACGGAACGAGCCGTACCGGAGCTCCCGGACGAGAACCCGGCCGGATTCCTCGCGCTCCTCGTTGCGGTCGCGACGCTGGCCACTGATGGTGAGACGGCCCTCGGCCACCTCGATGTCCACGTCGCGGTCGACGTCGACGCCGGGCAGCTCGAGCGTGATCACGACGTCGTTGCCGTCGGCGCGCATCTCGACGGCGGGCACGTAGCCGGCCGTGGTCCGAGCCGGTGCGCGGCCGCCCGTGGCGGCGGGGGCGGGGCCCCAGGTGCGGCGGACCAGCGCGTCGAAGTCCTGGTCGAGCCGGGCGAGCGTGGTGAACGGGTCCCACGGGGTGCGAGCCATGATTCCTCCCTGTCGGCAATTGGCCCTCGCGAGATGTCCCCGCGGGGGCGGCTGGCACTCTCCTGCCTAGAGTGCTAACGGCCCCGGACGTTGTCAAGAGGCAGTGGTCACGCTCGCCGAGTGGTGCCAGCACCCGCGGCGCCGGCGTTGTGTGGCTCTAAGGTCGGTGCCGAACCGGGTGCAACCAGCCGCCAGGTTCGAACGTCGTCCCCTACGACCGTTGACGACGCCGCACCACGTCCCTGCAGGAGTCACGCATGCCGGCCCGACCCATCCGGACCCTCGCCGCCGTGCCGGTGCTCGCCCTCCTGCTGGGGCTGCTCGCCGGCACCCCGGCGTACGCCGCGCCCGTCGCCCTGTCACCGTGCGTCGACCCGGACAACACGCGCCCCGTCGTCACCGCGGTGACGCTGTCGAAGACGTCGGCCGACACCACGGCCGGTGCCGATGCCGTCGACGTCACCGTCGCGGCGTCCGACCCGGGTGGCCCGGGGCCGGCCGGCGGGGTCGCGTCGGTCAGCCTGCAGCTGGCCGGGACGCCGGGCACGTTCGCGACGCCGCGGAGCGTCCGGATGGTCGACACCGGTGGTGGCTCGTGGTCGGCGCACGTCGTGCTCCCGCGCGGCCTCGCACCGGGGAGGTACCGCCCGCAGGTCACGGTCGTCGACGGCGCCGGCAACTACCGCTCCTACGGCGCCGGGTCCGAGGACGTCCCCGGGAGTCCCGTCCTCGACATCGCCTCGATCGCCGACCGGGCCGCCCCGCGACTCGCCTCGCTCCGGCTCTCGACGACCGCGTTGAGCACCCGGCGCACGGCGAAGGTCATGGTCGTGCGGGTGCACGCGACCGATGCGCGCGCGGGTCTGCTGCGTGTCGACGTCGCCGCGTCCGCCGACCGGCGCCGCGTGGTGTCGACCGCACTGCGGCTCGTGTCCGGCAGCGCGGCCGACGGCCGCTGGCGCGGCACGCTGCGCATCCCGCGGTACCTGGGGAACGCCACCTGGAGGATCGTGTCCGTCGGCCTGGCCGACCGCGTGCTCAACGTCCGCAACCTCACGGCAGGCGACCTCGACCGGACGCGTGTCGACCGGTCCTTCCGGGTGCGCAGCCGCCCGGACGCCGCGGCGCCGACGGCGAGGCGGGCGACGTTCTCCGCGACCGCCGTCGACGTCACCGCGGGAGATCAGCAGGTCGTCGTGCAGGTCCACGCTCGCGACGACGCGGCCGGTGTGTCCGCGGTGCGGCTGCGGCTGCTCGACCCCACCGACGTCGACGGCGGCTTCGACACCGCGATGGCCCGCGTGTCCGGCACGGCGCGCGACGGAATCTGGCAGGCCACCGTCACCCTCGGGCAGTGCGGAACGGTCGCCGGCACCTGGACGGCGCAGCTCAAGCTGACCGACGCGGCGGGTCGCAGCCGGCAGTACCTCAGTGGCCAGCCGGCGCTGGCGGTCACGGCGCGCGACAACCTCGTGCCGCAGGTCGTGCGCACGTACGTGTCCGGTGCGCCGGTGCTGTCCTTCTCCGAGGACGTCACAGGGATCACCGCGACCAGCGCACCAGTGCACGACGCCGCAGGCAACGACGTGCCGGGTGGCTGGTCGTGCACCGATGCGTCCGGGTCCGTCGCGGCCTGCGCGGGCGGGTCGGTGCGGACGGCGACGTTCACCCCGCTGCCGACCTTCGTCGCGACCGGGCAGGTGTTCGTCGTGCTGAACCCCGACGGCTCGCTCGGTGTCACCGACCTCGCGGGCAACCCGGTCGGCCGCCGCTACACGCTCTGACGCGCCGGTGGTCAGCCCTGCACGAGGCGGCCGAAGAGCTCCTCGCGACCGGTGACCCCGCACTTGCGGTAGAGCGCCTGCAGGTGCCCGTTCACGGTCTGCACCGAGATGGCCAGCTCGCGGGCCACCTGCTTGCTCGCCAAACCCTGCGCGACCAGGCCGAGGACCTCGTGCTCCCGCCGGGTGAGGCCGTGGTAGGTCCGGAACGCGTCCAGCAGCGGACCGACCGGCGCGGGCACGAGCAGGACGACGACGTCAGCCTCGCCCAGTGCCGCGGGGATGCCCTCGACCCGGAGCCAGCCGCCGCTGACCGTCCGGATGCAGGTCGTGGCGCGGGCCGTGTCGCCCCGCCGGACCGCGTGGGCAGCGTCGAAGAGCACCCGGGTGACGTCACCGGCGTGCGTCTCGTCGTCACCTCCGGGGACGAGGTCGTCCAGCCAGGCCTGCGCCGCGGGGGAGACCGCGACCAGCCGGTTGTCCGGCGAGAGCGCGACGAACCCCGCGCCGTGCCGGCGCCCGGAGCGTGGCAGCGGCCGCACCTGGTACGCCCGGACCGCGCTGGTCAGCGGACCGGCGAGCGCGCACAGGTCCGTCGCGTCGTCCTCGTCGAACGGCCGCCGCGGGTCCTCCCGGAAGAGCACCAGCGCGCCCCACGTGCGGCCCTGGTGCCGCAGGACCAGCCTGGCCTCGGAGTGGAAGCCCTGCGGGAGCAGGATCTCGTGCAGCCGGAAGCTGGTCCGCGCCTGCGGATGGTCCCGCGACAGCCAGCCGGCGGGCCGCGGCGCGGCCGCGAGGTCCTCGTACTTGTTGACGTCGGCCATCAGCGCCTCGTTGCGCGCCATCTCGGCGGTGTGCTCGGTGCCGCGGCCGCCGAACTGGACCGTGCGCAGGCCGGTGCTGGGGTCGAGCCCGAACAGGCACCACCCGTCGAACGCCATCGCGCGGCCGAGGGCCGCACCGGCCGCGGCGCTGAACTCGGCGGCCTCGACCGGGCGGCCGACCAGCTCGTCCAGCTCGTCCCGCGCCAGCGCGAGCGCGCGCACCATGCCTGCATGCTGGCACCGGCGCAACCCCCAGGAAATAGCCATGTCGGGCCGGTCCCGCCCGGGCCGACACTGCGGCTCGGAGAGGGGAGCGCATTATGCGACGGGTACGAGCGGCGGCGGTGGCACTGGTGATGGCAAGTGGGGTCCTGGCGACGGGAGCCGCGCCGGCCTCGGCGGGCGGGACCGTCGACCCGTCGACGCTCGTCCCGCAGCCGCCGCCCGGGGCCGACTGCCGGTCCACGGGTCGTGGCGCCGTGCTGTGCCACACGACCTTCGACGACTCGCGCGTCAACGCCGAGGCGTTCCCGCTGCCCTGTGGTCTCGTCTACGAGACGGCGCATGACCTCCGCCGCGGGACCCGGTGGTACGCCGACGGCCGGCTCACCCGGCGGTTCGTCTTCCAGGACGCGCACGGCAGCTGGTCCCTGTCGCCGGACGGGTCCGGTCCGGCGGTGACCTGGGTGGCGCACGACAGCTGGCAGAACGTCGACGTCGACGCGGACGCCCCCGAGGAGACCTGGCCGACGACCACCCGCGGGATGATGTTCCGCGTCAGTGGACCGGGAGGCGGAACGCTCTTCCACGTCGCGGGTCGCGACCTGCCCACCGGCGAGCACCGCGGTGTCGGGGACTGGGGGGTCTTCGACTCACCGGAGCTGCAGGCCGCGCTCTGCGCCGCACTGACCGGCTGACCTGCCCGGGACGGTCACAGCAGCTCGGTGCGGTCGCCGTCGACGACCAACACCTGGCCGTCGCGCAGCTGCCAGTGCTCGACGCCTCGGGCGGAGTACGCCGCCGACACTGCGGCCAGCAGCTCGCTCTCCGGGTGACCGGGTGACCGCAGGTGCGGGACGAACGGACGGTCCAGGACACCGAGCCCGTCGAAGAGCGGCGGCGCGCCGTAGAGCTCGGTGACCTCGTCGGCGCTGTCGCACTCCTCGAGCCCGCGCAGGCTCGGCGCGAGCACGCACGGCCCGGCGCTGTACCCGGCGTACACGAAGCCGTCGGCCCGCAGCCCGGCGAGCACGAGGTCGTCGAACCCGCTGGCCTGCATCGCATACCGCAGGGTGAAGACGTTGCCGCCCCGCAGCCACAGCACGTCGTACGGCGCGATCGCGGCCGCGAGGTTCCCGCGTCCGTCGAAGAACTCGCGCAGGTCCACCTCCTCGGTGCGCAGCCCCAGCGCGCCGAGCCGCTCGTGCTCGCCGCCCACCGCCTCGGCGCGCACGTCGGCCGGTGCGCCGTCGCAGGAGTTCGCGATCACGGCGACGGACGCGCCGGCGCCGGCCATCCGCACCAGCTCGTCCGGCACGTCACCGATCCGGAACGACGAGAGGTAGAGCCGCATCGGGCGATCGTGGCACGACACCTGTGATCCCCTCTGTCAGGTGGTCACCACTTCCTTGCTGTCCTCCCTCGAGCCGGTCGCTCAGCGGGCTGGGGCTGCCGTCGACGAGCGCTCGACGAGGGTGATGGGCAGCAGGATCGACCGGGCGTGCCGGGTCGGGTCCTCGAGTCCGTCGAGCAGCATCCGCGCCGCCTCGGCACCGACCTCGTAGTGCGGCACCCGGACGCTGGTCAGCGGCGGCCGCAGCTTGTCGAGGTACGGCATGTCGTTGAAGCCGATGACGGACAGGTCCTCGGGGCAGCGGATGCCGCGCTCGTGGAAGACGTCGTAGCAGCCGAGGGCGAGCAGGTCGTTGCCGGCGACGACGGCGGTGAAGTCGCCTCCGGCGTCCAGCAGCTCGCGCAGCGCGCGGGCGCCCTCGGCCTCGGTCCAGGACGCGCAGTCGGCGACGAGACCGCCGTCGTCGTCGAGGCCGTGGTCGCGCATCGCCTGGACGAACGCGCGCCGCCGGACGACACCGGTGGAGGTGTCCTGCGGGCCGGCGAGGTGCGCGATCCGTCGGTGGCCGAGCCGGGTGAGGTGCTCGACCGCGGTGTCGATGCCGTTCGCGTCGTCGGCCGTGACCGAGGGGATCGAGCCGCTGGCGGTACGCCGGTTGATGAGCACCATGCGCACGCCGTCGGTCTGCAGGCGGTCGAGCAGCGGGTGCTGCAGCCGTGCGGTGGCGACGATGAGGCCCTCGACCTGCCGGGACCGCAGCGAGTCGACGAGCGACTCCTCTCGCTCGGCGTCGTTGTCGGTGTTGACCAGCCAGGCGTTGTAGTGCGCCGGTGCAAGGACGTCCTCGATGCCACGCACGATCGGCGGGAACAGCGGGTTGGTGAGGTCCGGGATCACCAGGCCGACTGTCGCCGAGCGCGACGTCTTCAGGGAGCGCGCGATCGGGTTGGGCCGGTAGCCCAACGCGTCGGCGACCCGCTGCACCCGCGTGACCGTGTCGCCGTTGACCAGCGACCGGGTCGCCGGGTTGAGCGCCCGGGACGCCGTCGCGGGGTGCACGCCGGCCTCGCGGGCGACGTCGCGCAGCGTGGGCGGTCGCACGGGCGGCAGCGTAGTGCTCACCCCCTCGACGATGCGCCGTCGTCGACGAGGCCGGCCGCCGGGTCGGTGGCGCCGTCGAGGCCCGCTGCCGCGGACGCGGGCATGAACCGGCGGCGCAGCCCCACCACCGCGTCCAGCGACGCGCGGTCGACCCGTCCGCCCGCGACCAGTCCGCGGTCCGCGTCGAGCAGTCGCTCGACGTACCGCTCGGCGAGCGCGGGGGACAGGCCGGTCCCGACGGCCTCGGCCACTGCCTCGTCGCGGGCCGACCCGTCCAGGACGGCGTCGCCGGTCTCGCGCAGCGCCGCGGCCAGCGCGCGCGTCGCGGGCGTCGGCTCGCCCTGCACCGCCAGCACCGTGCCGAGGTACGGCGCCGCCACCTCGGTCACGTCGGCCAGCCGGACGAGCCCGGCGTCGTCCGCCTTGAGGTCGTTGCCCGCGTTGAGCATGGTGGCGGTGCACCGGCCCTCGAGCAGGGCGTCGAGCCGCTTCGGCGTGGAGCCGAGCTCGGCCAGCTCGTAGTCGTCGCGGCCCAGCCCGGCCCGCGCGAGGATCGCGAACAGCGCGAACGCGAACCCGGAGGCAGCCACGTCGACGCCGACCGTGGTGCCGCGCAGGGAGCCGACGTCGGGCGAGCCGGCGGCGGCGTACAGCCCGAGGCCCATCCCACGGTCGACGGCCGCGGCCATCCGCACGTCACGGGTCGAGCCGAGCGGGTTGCCGGGCAGGAACCGGTAGGCGACGACGTTGTCGGGGCTGGTCAGGGCGGCATCGAGGCTGCCGTCCGCCAGGGCCCGGAACTGGGCCGGTGACGACGGCACCGGGCGCTCCTCGACGAGCAGCCCGTGCCGCTCCAGCGCCCCGCTGCGGCGGGCCGCACGGAGCAGGACGGCGGGGGAGAACGTGCCCACCACCAGGGTCTCGGCCGCAGCGGTCACACCGGTGCACACTACCCACAATCGTTTGCCGTCACGGACCGGTAACGCCCCCGTAACCCTTGACAGTCCCCGCGCGCCTCTCCAAGATGCCGGTATCGCAATCGATTGCGGACCCCGGTGCCACCGGTGCCACCTCAGGAGGGCGCATGACCGAGTCGTCTCACCGCACCCCGACCCGTCGGCGGTCGTCGCTGGCCGGCATCAGGATTGCCGCCGCGGCCGCCGCGGCCGCCATGGTGCTGGCCGCCTGCGGCGGCAGCAGCGCTCCGGGCGGGGGTGGCGAGGGGAGCGGCGCGGACGAGGGACCGGTCACCATCGGCATCTCGCTGCCGATCACCGGTGACTTCTCCCAGCCCGGCGGCGAGGCCAAGCGCGGCTACGAGGTGTGGGCCGACCAGGTCAACGCTGCCGGCGGGCTGCTCGGCCGCCAGGTCAAGCTCAAGATCGTCGACGACGCGTCCAACCAGGACACCGTGGTGTCCGACTACACGAAGCTGATGACCCAGGACAAGGTCGACCTGGTGCTCGGCACGTTCTCCTCGCTGCTCAACTTCCCCGCGTCGGCGGTGGCCGAGAAGAACGGCTACGTCTTCGTCGAGCCGGCCGGTGGCGCACCGGACATGTTCACCCGCGGCTTCGAGTACCTCTTCTTCGCCCAGCCGGCGACCGCGCCGCACCAGGCCGACGTGTTCGTCGACTACCTGAAGTCGCTGCCCGAGGACCAGCGCCCGAAGACGGCGGCGTACCCGACCCAGGACGACCCGTTCACGCGGCCGGTCATCGAGTCGATGCAGCAGCAGCTCGAGGGGCTCGGGGTCAAGACGGTCTACTCCTCGGTCTACCCGGCCGACACCACCAACTTCCAGACCATCGCCAACACCCTGAAGAACAAGAAGCCCGACCTCATCGCGCAGGGCGCGGTCTTCGAGGACGGCGTCGGCCTGGTCCGGTCGCTCAAGCAGCTCGGCTACACGCCGAAGGCGCTGTTCCAGACCTCGGCGCCCAGCAACGCCGGCCAGTACAGCGACGGCATCGGCGAGGCCAACACGGAGGGCGTCTTCTACACCGTGTCCTGGAACGAGCAGGCGTCCACGCCGAAGAACCCGGAGTTCGTCAAGGCGTACGGCGACGCGTACGACGGTGCGACGCCGGCCGAGGACGCCGCCGACGCCTTCGCGGCGGCCCAGGTCCTGCAGGCAGCCGTCGAGGGGACCAAGGGCTTCGACAACGACGAGATCAAGGACTGGCTGCACGAGAACGAGGTGCAGACGATCCTCGGTCCGCTCTCCTGGAACGACAAGGGCGAGCCGCAGGGCAACTTCATCCTGGCCCAGTGGCAGTCCGGCAAGGTCCAGGTCGTCGGCCCGGCCGACGCGGCGACCACCGACACGATCGTCTACCCGAAGCCGCCGTGGAGCTGATCCGCTGACCACCGGTGGCGGCGGGTGCGTACCACCCTCCGAGCACCCGCCCCACCGGTCACCATCTGCTAGACCGGACCCTGCACCGAGCACCCGCACCGAGACCGTGAGCCAGCCCGAGGAGAAGCCTTGACCGAGCTCCTGCAGGCGGTGATCCTCGGGCTGCTCATCGGTGGCGTCTACGCGCTGATGGCGTCCGGCCTGACGCTCGTGTTCGGCGTCATGAACATCATCAACGTCGCCCAGGGCGCGTTCCTCATCCTCGTGGCGATGATCACCTGGTGGCTCTGGAAGCACACCGGCATCGACCCGATCCTCGCGTCGGTCATCACGACGCCGATGATGTTCGGCTTCGGCTGGGTGCTCTACCGCACGGTGATCGTGCGGATCCGGGGCGCGTCACCGTCGATGTCCGTACTGCTCACCTTCGGGCTGGCGCTGACCATCGAGGGCGTCCTCAACATCACGGCCGGCAACAAGTTCAAGTCCGCGACGCCGAGCTACTTCGAGGAGTCGTTCCGGGTCGGGTCGATCGCCCTGCCGAAGGCCCAGGTCTTCGGCTTCCTCGCCGCAGTGGTCGTGCTGGCCGCGCTGTACGTCGTGCTCACGCGCACGTGGACCGGCCGCGCGATCCGGGCCGCGTCGCAGAACCCGTCCGGCGCCGCGCTCGTCGGGGTCGGCGCCACCTCGACGGCGGCGCTGGCGTTCGCGATCGGCTCGTCGACCGCCGGCGTCGGCGGCTCGATCCTGTCGGTGCTCTACCCGTTCTTCCCGGCGTCGCACTACGACTGGATCTCGCGGCTGCTCGGCATCATCGTGCTCGGCGGAATGGGCTCGCTGCCCGGTGCGCTGGTCGGTGCGCTGGTGCTCGGCCTGGCCGAGACGCTCACGGCGACCTACGGCTCGCTGCGCTGGGCGACGCTCGTCTTCTACATCGTGATCCTGGCCGTGCTGCTGTTCCGGCCGCAGGGCCTCTTCGGCACCCGGCTGCGCGAGGACGTGGCCGTGTGAGCACTGCTACGGAGCCCGCCTCGCCGAGGACGTCGCGGGTGAGGCGGCTGCCGAAGTCACACCTCGTCGCGGTGCTCGCGCTGCTGGTGCTGCTCTCCTACCCGGCGTTCAACCCCGGCGCGACGTACTACCAGACGGTGCTGTTCACGACGTTCATGCTCGGTGTGCAGGCGGTCAGCTGGAACATCATCAGCGGCTACGCCGGCTACGTGTCCCTGGGCCACTCGGCGTTCCTCGGGGTCGGGTCCTACACGGCGGCTGTCATCGCGCTGCACACCGGCGTCAACCCGCTCTGGGTCGCGCCGATCGGCGGTGTCGTCGCGGTCGTGCTGGCGACGCTGATCGGTCTTGTCGTGCTGCGGACGCGAGGTCACGCGTTCGTCATCATCACCATCGCCTTGCTGCTGTCGGCGCAGATCGTCGCCACCAACTGGCGCAGCCTCACCAACGGCTCCGACGGCATCACCCTCGAGCTGCCGTTCTGGGACCGTGACATCCAGAACATCCCCTTCTACCTGATCATGCTGGTGCTGCTGGCGCTGACGGTGCTGTTCAGCGCGTTCATCCGGCGCACGAAGTTCGGCACCGGGCTGGTCGCGATCCGCGAGGACGAGGGCAAGGCCGCGGCCATCGGCGTCAACACCACGCGGTACAAGGTGACGGCGTTCGCCGCGTCGGCGTTCTTCATCGGTGTCGCCGGCGGCGTCTACGCGTACTTCCTCACGTTCCTCAACCCGGTCGGGTCGTTCTCGATACTCGGCAGCGTGACGATCGTCCTGTCGGCCCTGGCCGGCGGCCGTGGGACGCTCTACGGCCCGGTGGTCGGCGCGTTCATCGTCGGGATCGGCTCGGAGATGGCCACCGTGTACGGCGGCAGCAGCAGCCGGGTGCTCATCTTCGGCCTCGCGCTGACGCTGATCGTGCTCTTCCTCCCTAACGGTCTGCTGCCGACGATCGAGGCCGCGTGGCGCAAGCGCCGCCCGGTCGACACCGAGTACACCGACCAGGCCGGCGCGCTCGGCGCCGGAACTTTGCAGGTGCGCGACCGCGAGCTCGCGGGGTCCGTCGTCGCCGACGAGGTCGAGGCGCTCGCGGGCGCCGGCAGCGGGGCGCCGCTGCTCGAGGTGAAGGGCGCGGCCAAGGCGTTCGGCGGTCTGGTGGCGGTCGACGGTGCCGACCTCACGGTCCGGCAGGGCAGCATCACCGCGCTGATCGGCCCGAACGGTTCCGGCAAGACGACGCTGTTCAACCTCGTGACCGGCGCGATGAAGGCCGATGCCGGCGAGGTGTGGCTCGACGGGACACGGATCGACACCCTGCCGCCGTGGGAGCGCGGGCACCTCGGGCTGGCCCGCACCTTCCAGACCACGCGGCTGTTCAAGTCGATGACCGTCCAGGAGAATCTCGTCGCGCCGCTGCCCGACGCGAAGTGGCGCACGATGCTCAAGGCATCGGTCGCCGGCTCCGAGGCCGACCGGGCCCGCGAGCTGCTCGAGTTCGTGGGGATGGCGCGGTTCGCGAACCAGCCCGCCGGCGCCCTGTCGTACGGCCAGCAGAAGCTCGTCGAGCTCGCACAGGTCCTCATGCTCGAGCCGCGGCTGGTGCTGCTCGACGAGCCGGCCGGGGGCATCAACCCGAGCCTGGTCGGCCGGATGGTCGAGATCGTGCGCGACCTCAACCGGCAGGGCGTGACCTTCCTCGTCGTCGAGCACAACATCCCGATGGTGCTCGAGCTGTGCGACCCCGTCGTGGTGTTCAGCCGCGGCAAGGCCATCGCCGAGGGTCCGCCGCAGACGATCCGCGAGGACCCGGTGGTGCTCGACGCCTACCTCGGCGACGAGTGGCGACCGCCCGCGGTCGAGAACGCCGACCCCTCGGACGAGCCGCAGGGGGTGCGCTGATGCTGCAGCTGTCCGGGGTGGTCGCCGGCTACGGCGGCGGCGCCGTGCTGCAGGGCGTCGACCTCGCCTGTGACGCCGGGACCATCACCTGCGTCGTCGGGCCGAACGGCGCCGGCAAGTCGACCGTGCTGCGGGTGATCTCCGGGTTGCTCACGCCGTCCGAGGGCACCGTGACGATGGGCGACCAGACGCTCTCCGGCCGGTCGGCCGCGGCGATCCTGCGGGCCGGCGTCACCCAGGTCCCGCAGGCGCAGGCACTGTTCCCGCACATGTCGGTGCGCGAGAACGTGCTGATGGGCGGCTTCCTCATCCGCCGCGACAGGAAGCTGCTGGCGAAGCGGCTCGCGGCCGTCGAGGAGCTGGTGCCCTTGGTCGCGGACCGCTCGAACCAGCACGGCGGCAACCTCTCCGGCGGTCAGCGCCGGATGGTCGAGATCGCCCGCTGCCTGATGCTCGACCCGAAGGTGCTGCTGCTCGACGAGCCGTCACTGGGCCTCGACCCGCGCGCGCTCGCCTCGGTCGCAGAGCTCATCCACCGGCTGCACGACGAAGGGGTCACCGTGCTGCTCGTCGAGCAGAACGTCCGGCTCGGCCTCGGCCTCGCGACCCACGGCGTGGTCATGGAGGGCGGCAAGGTCCGCCTCACCGGCTCGGCCACCGAGGTGATGGAACACCCCGAGATCGCCAGCCTCTACCTCGGCGGCACCGCCGCAACGACGGCCAAGACCGCCGAGGCTGCCTCCTCTTCTCCGGACTCGCCCTCTGCCAGTGACCCCGACCCCGCCGAGGCCCCTGCCCACTGACGAGCCCTCGCTGTGATCCACACCGGATCGGTGCGCATTTTCCGCACGAGTCCGGTGTGGATCATCGCGGTTCGTGATGCGTGCGCCGGGGCGAGGGACCGTCGGAGGTCGTGCCTAAGGTCGCGGGCATGACGGATGCGACTGCACACAAGCCCCTCCTCGACCTGGTGATCCTCGACTGCCCCGACGCGCTGGAGCTCGCCGGCTTCTACTCCGAGCTGCTCGGCTGGCCGATGGAGGACGGCGGGGACAAGGACTGGGTGACCCTGACGCCGCCGGGTGGCGGGGTGAGCCCGGACAACCCGGACGGGCGGGCCACCCTGGCGTTCCAGCGGATCGACGACTGGGTGGCGCCGACCTGGCCGGGCGGGGCGCACCCGCAGCAGTTCCACCTGGACTTCTCGGTCGGCGACATCGACGCCGCCGAGCCCGCGGCGCTCGCCCTCGGTGCCCGGCGGCACGACCACCAGCCGTCCCAGGACGGCGGCTTCCGGGTCTACGTCGACCCGGCCGGCCACCCGTTCTGCTTCATCCGCTGACCCGAGACCCGGTGATCCACACCGGATCCGTGCGGGAAAGGCGCACGGATCCGGTGTGGATCAACGTGAAGGCGTTTGGCTAGCGCGCGCGGAACGCCGACGTGAGCCGCTCGGGCGCGCGCGACAGCCAGCCGTCCTCGAGGGTCTCCCGCAGGACCTTCGCGGAGACGTTCGGCAGGTCGACGAGCACGGCGGCGTAGTTGTCGAAGTGCGGGATGGTGAATATCCCGCGGTGGCCGGCCGCGAGCACCGCCTCCTTCTCGCCGAGGTCCGCGACCCGGACCGCGAGGATCGGGCCGGCGGGCGGCGTCTCGGCGCCGTACCGCTTGACGTCGGCCTTGGTGAACGGTCGCTCCCAGGCGAAGGTCGTGCCGGCGACGTCCCAGACGCGGGAGCCGCGGCGGTCGCCCTCGGTCACCTCGGGCAGCATGCCGACGATCCGGGCCACGTCGTGGAAGGTCGCCACCCGGGCACCGTAGCCCCGGTCCCGCGGCAACTGGTGCCTGTCGGCGGACTCAGTACGCGTCGCCGGTGCGCCAGGACATCTCCTGAAGCACCAAGCCGTTGCCGTCCGGGTCGGTGATCGCGGCGTACCGCACGCCACCGCCGACGTCGTCGATCTCGCCGACCTCCACGCCGCGACCGATCAGCTCGTCGCGTGCGCCCTCCAGGCCGTCGACGACGAGGTGCAGCCCGCGGATCGTGCCGGGCGTCATGTCAGCCAACCCGCCGAGACCGGTGGACAGCACGATCGAGCAGGCCGAACCGGGCGGCGTCAGCTGGACGATGCGTACTCCCGGGGCGGGCTCGACGTCGACGTCCTGCACGAAGCCGAGCTTCTCGACGTAGAACGCCTTGCCGCGGTCGACGTCGCTGACCGGCACCGGGACGAGCTCGAGCTTCATCGTGAGGTCCATCAAGGCTCCAGTCTGGGGACGAGCACGCTCGCGCGCCGAGGGATCATCATCGCGGCAGCCTCCGACATCCGCGCGCGGCACCTCACGGGTCAGCGCAGGCGCAGCTCGAGCTCGATCTCGTGGTCGATGCGCACGCCGTGGGCATCGCGCTCCGGGATCGACGGCTTCAGCATCCTGGCGCGGGTCACGCCGTGGCGGTGCAGGCGGCAGATGTCCATCCCGAGGCGCTGGTAGAACGCCAGCGCGGCGGTGTTGTCGTTGGTGGTGACCAGCCACACCCGGAGGCAACCGAGGGCCGTCGCCTCGTCGATGCATCGCTGGAGCAGGCGCCCGCCGATGCCGTGGCGCGGCGTCGACACCGAGATCGAGACGACCTCGTACGCGTCGTCGCGTCGGGCGGCCAGCGCCAGCCCGACGCGTCGGCCGTCGAGCTCGGCGACGTAGCCGGGCAGGTTCGAGGTGTCGACCAGCTCGCCCAGCCGCGCCACCTGGACCGAGCCCCACTCCTCGACGATCGTCGCGACGACCCAGTCGTGGTCGTCGGCGGTACGTGGTCGCACCACGACGTCGTCCGGGCTCACGTCTCCCATCGTCTCTCGGGGCCTCAGCAGAGCACCCTGTCTTGACTGGTTACAGAAAAGGGCGTTGGGTGGGGGTGATGACCGACGCCACCGCCGTGCTGCCGAGCGCGATGCTCCGGGGTGCCGGGCTGCGAGTCACCCAGCCTCGGCTCGCCGTGATGGCGGCGCTCGAGCAGCACCCGCACGCCGGTGCCGACGTGGTCCTGTCCGCGGTCCGCGAGACCCGGCCGGTGTCGCACCAGGCGGTCTACGACGTGCTGCACGCCCTGGCCGACCTCGGCCTCGTGCGGCGGATCCAGCCGGCCGGCTCGGTGGCGCGCTACGAGCTGCGGGTGGGGGACAACCACCACCACGTGGTGTGCCGCGGCTGCAGCGACGTCGTCGACATCGACTGCGCGACGGGCGCCGCGCCGTGCCTGGACCCGTCCGAGCTCGACGTCCACGCGCCCGGCTTCGTCCTGGACGAGGCCGAGGTCACCTACTGGGGGCTCTGCGGCAGCTGCGCCGGGACGACCGAGCCGCAGCCCGACGTCACCCCGGTCCGTACTGCACCAGCACTGTCCCGCACCACGGAGAAGAGGAAGCACCGTGACTGACCAGTCCCAGGCCAACCCGAGCGGCGTCACCGCAGACGGCAGCGAGAGCGAGAACCCGGCGATCGATGCGCCGACCCCCAAGGCGGGCCGGCCGCACACGAACCAGGACTGGTGGCCGAACCAGCTCGACCTCAAGGTGCTGCACGCGCACTCGCCGCACGGCAACCCGATGGGCGCGTCGTACCGGTACGCCGACGACTTCGCCGCCCTCGACGTCGAGGCGCTCAAGCGCGACGTGTTCGAGGTGATGACGACCTCGCAGGACTGGTGGCCGGCGGACTACGGGCACTACGGCCCGCTGTTCATCCGGCTGAGCTGGCACGCGGCCGGCACGTACCGGATCGAGGACGGCCGCGGCGGCGCCGGTGACGGTGCGCAGCGGTTCGCGCCGCTGAACAGCTGGCCGGACAACGCGAACCTCGACAAGGCCCGCCGACTGCTGTGGCCGGTCAAGGCGAAGTACGGCAGCAAGATCTCGTGGGCCGACCTGCTGGTGTTCGCCGGCAACTGCGCGCTGGAGTCGATGGGCTTCCGGACGTTCGGCTTCGGCTTCGGCCGTGAGGACGTGTGGGAGCCGGAGGAGATCTTCTGGGGCCCGGAGGACACCTGGCTCGGCGACGAGCGGTACACCGGCGACCGCGAGCTGACGGGGCCAGTCGGCGCCGTCCAGATGGGCCTCATCTACGTGAACCCCGAGGGCCCGAACGGCAACCCCGACCCGCTGGCCGCCGCCCGCGACATCCGCGAGACGTTCCGCCGGATGGCGATGAACGACGAGGAGACCGTGGCCCTGATCGCCGGCGGCCACTCGTTCGGCAAGACGCACGGTGCCGGACCCGCCGACAACGTCGGCCCCGAGCCGGAGGCCGCGGCCCTCGAGGCGCAGGGCCTCGGCTGGAAGAGCACGTACGGCTCCGGCAAGGGCAAGGACGCCATCACCAGCGGCCTCGAGGTCACCTGGACCAGCACGCCCACGAAGTGGGGTTCGGGTTTCTTCACGAACCTGTTCGACAACGAGTGGGTGCTCGAGGAGAGCCCGGCCGGCGCGAAGCAGTGGGTCGCGAAGGACTCCGACGCGTCGGTGCCGGACCCGTTCGACGGGCCGAAGCGCAAGCCGACGATGCTCACCACCGACCTCGCGCTGCGGTTCGACCCGGCGTACGAGAAGGTGTCGCGCGACTTCTACGAGCACCCGGAGAAGCTCGCCGACGCGTTCGCCCGTGCCTGGTACAAGCTGCTGCACCGCGACATGGGGCCGGCCGACCGCCAGCTCGGGCCGTGGGTGCCGGAACCCCAGCTGTGGCAGGACCCGGTCCCGGCTCCTGAGGGGGCTCTCGTCGGCGACGCTGACGTCGCGGCGCTCAAGGAGAAGGTGCTGTCGTCCGGCCTGTCGGTGACCGACCTGGTCACGACGGCCTGGGCCTCGGCGGCGTCGTTCCGCGGCACCGACAAGCGAGGCGGCGCCAACGGTGCGCGGCTGCGGCTCGAGCCGCAGCGCAGCTGGGCGGTCAACGCCGGCACCGGTGACGTGATCGCGAAGCTCGAGTCGATCCAGCAGGACTTCAACACGTCGTCCTCGGGCGCGAAGATCTCGCTCGCCGACCTCGTCGTGCTGGCGGGTGGCGCTGCCGTCGAGAAGGCGTCGAAGGACGCCGGTGTCGAGGTGACCGTGCCGTTCGCACCCGGCCGTGGCGACGCGACCCAGGAGCAGACCGACGTCGAGTCGTTCGCGGTGCTCGAGCCGCGCGCCGACGGCTTCCGCAACTACCTGCGCGACGGCGAGAAGATGCCGGCCGAGCAGCTGCTGCTGGACCGCGCGTACATGCTGGAGCTGACCGCGCCGCAGATGACGGTCCTCGTAGGCGGTCTGCGCGCGCTGGGCGTCGGCAGCGGCCACGGCATCTTCACCGACCGCGTCGGCACGCTGACCAACGACTTCTTCGTGAACCTGCTCGACATGGGCACGGAGTGGAAGCCGGCCGCGTCGGCGGAGAACGTGTACGAGGGCCGCACCCGCGGTACCGAACAGGTGTCCCGTACGGCGACCGCCGTCGACCTGGTCTTCGGCGCCAACTCCCAGCTCCGCGCGATCGCCGAGGTCTACGCCGCCAATGACGCGTCGGAGAAGTTCGTCCGCGACTTCGTGGCGGCCTGGGACAAGGTCATGACCCTGGACCGCTTCGACCTCGCCTGACATGCGCATCCGGGCCGGTACGAGCGCGCCGGCCCGGTGCGCAGGCATTCCGCCACCCAAGGTGTGATTCCGGCCTGATCGGTCGCTTCGTCGCGCTCACGGCCGGAGCGGCTCCCCGACCTGGATCGGTCGCTACCCCCGCACACCGCCCACCACCAGGGTGAAGAACCGGTCGGGGGACTGACTCACGCTGCGATCGGGCGCACCATGTCGGCATGTCCCGCGCCCTCCGACTCGTGGCCGCTGCAGCGCTGGTGCTCGCCTTGTCGTCGTGCGGCGGGAGCGACTCGGCCGGCGATCCCTCGGCGCAGTCACCCTCGCCCCAGGAGTCCGCGTCCTCGCCCTCCCCGAGCCCCACCGAGTCCTACGACGTCCCGGAGCTGGTGGACATAGGCGGCGGGCGGCACCTCTTCGTGCACTGCAGCGGGGAGGGCAGCCCGGTCGTCGTGCTGGAGAGCGGCGACGAGTCGGACCAGTTCCAGTGGGGCGCCGTCTTCAAGCAGATTGCGGCGGAGACGCGTGTCTGCAAGTACGACCGCGCCGGTAACGGCTCCAGCGACGACGCCACCGGCTGTCGGCGTACGCCCGAGATCCTCGCCGACCTGTCGGCCATGCTCGCCGCGGTGAAAGCGGAGCCGCCGTACATCCTGGTCGGCACCTCGGGCGGCGGCTTCCTCATGACCAGCTACGCCTACACCCATCCCGACCAGACCGCCGGCATCGTGTTGGCCGAGACCCCGCACGCGATCATCCCCTCGGAGGCACCGAGGGAGCTGCTCGCGGAGCTCGACTGCCACGCCACGACCAACGTCGAGCACCGCGACTACGTCGCCGTCGAGCGGTACGCCTGGACCCACCGGCACCGGATCGGCCCGATCCCGATGACGGTCATCACCAACGACTACCGCGGCAACGGGGAGAACGCCGAGCAGCAGACCAACGTCAAGGGCCAGCAGGGCTGGCTGGTCCTCAGTCCGCTCGCCAAGCAGGTCGTCGTGACCAGCGGCCACAACGTCCCGGAGAACGAGCCCGACCTCACCGTGCGCGAGATACTCCGCGTCCTGGCCGCCGCCTGACGATCGCCTTTTGCAAACGCCTCCTGCGAGACCCCAGGCTCAGGGCCGGGAGGTCTCGCAGGCGGAGGAAGCGTCGGTGCCCGTCAGGCGGTGAAGGTCCCGAGGAACTGGCCGAGGGACGGCCTGCCCAGGTGACCGGCCTCCTGCATGATGCCCGGGGTCTCCGGGTCGGTGGCGAACGCCGTCCACCCCTCCTCGTCCCAGTCGAAGATTGCCCACACCCGGTCCTCCTCGATCGGGTCGCGGTAGACCGTGGAGCCCTTCGAGCCGTGCGACCCGCGCTTGTCGGCGCCCTTCGTGCCGTAGACCTCGAGGAAGTGGTCGAGGTCCTTCACCTTCGTCGTCGCCAGGATCATCGTCATTCTCCTTCGTGGACAAGGGATCGCGATCGGATCCCCGGGTCTCCCAGCGCGAGTCGGCTGGCATGTCGTGAATCGTCGGCGCGTTCGCGATCCGCCGCATGAGGAGATCTCCTCATTTCAGGTCCCCATCTCGCCGTCGGCCGTCGACGCCGGACCCGCGGCGGTTGCCTCAGCCGGCGTCGGTCTCGCTGGCGCGGACGACCAGTTCACGGTCGAGAGCCCACCGGGTGGCCGCGGCCCGGTTCGTGACTCCGAGCTTCGTGTAGATGTGCTGGATGTGGTTGTCGGCGGTCTTCGCCGAGATGAACAGCTGGTCGGAGATCTCGCGCGTCGTCGCTCCGTCGGCGATGAGCCGCAGCACCTGTGTCTCGCGGGGCGTCAGGCTGAAGGCCGCGCCGCCGTCCTGGCTCGGCCCTGCGAGCGCCCGCCGCGAGAGCTCGATCTCGTGAACGGCGTAGGCAGCCGCGTCGTGGAGGTCCATCGCGGTCCCGACGGAGGTGAATCGCGCTGCCGCTTCGTCGCCGAGCCTGGCGTCAAGTCGCCCGTCGAGCTCCGCGAGGGTGGGCACGTGATGGAAGCTGGCCTCTTCCTTGGCCATCGCTCCGAGCAAGGTGCGCGCGACGCCGGGACGGTCGAGCCGCTCGAACAGCGCCGGCAGGCTGGCCAGGGTGATGACCAGCTGTGCCACGGCGCCGGACCGCAGGAACGCAGCGATCGACGTGTCGAAGAGGGTCAGCGCCACGTCCAGCTGGCCGTCCGACGTGTGCAGGAGAGCGGCGTCCCGCGCCAGGAAGCCCTCGAAGAAGCGGACGTCGTGCTCACCGAGCCGTGTGACGCCCTCGTCCCAGATCTCCAGCGCGCGTGGCGGGTCGGCCTTGGAGTACGCCAGCCCGGCGATCCACAGCGTGTAGACCAGCCAGTAGGGGTTGCCGACCTCCCGCGCGCCGGCCAGCGCGGGCGCGGTGAGCTCCAACGCCTCGTCGACGCGTCCGGCCGACTGCAGGCCGTCGACGTACGCGGCGACGCCGTACGCCCGGGAGCTGCCGGGCAGCGCAGCCACGCCCTCGGTCAGCTCGATGTAGCGGTCCAGGTTCCCGCAGTAGACCTGTCCGAGCGCCTCGATGAACGTCGCATACCCGGGCTCGCACGACTCGTAGCCCGACCGGGCCTCCAGCACGGTCGCCTCGTGGGCGTGCTCGGTTGCGACCGCGGCGCGTCCCACGAAGCACGCGTATCCCGCTGCGGCGTACAGCCGCGGGAGTCGGCGGACGTCGGCCCGGGTCGCCTCGTCGAGCAGTGACTCGGCCCACCCGATGGTCTCGAACAGCTCCACCGAGAACCCCATCAGCGCGGCGTGCGCAGCGACATCGGTGGCCACGTCGATGTGACCGCGACGGACGCTCCACCGGAACGCCACCCGGAGGTTCGCGAGCTCGCTCTGCACCCAGTCGACCTGGGTGCGCCATGCAGGACCGTTCCAGTGCTCCCACCGCCCAGCCGCCTCGGCGGCGAAGTACGCGGCGTGCCGGTCCCGGGCGGCGTCCTGCTCGCCGGCCTCCGCGAGCCGCTCGTCTGCGAAAGTGCGGATCGTCTCGAAGAGGCTGTACCTGGTGCTGGCGGAGCCGTGGTGGGCCCTCACCAAGGACTTGCGCACCAGGGAGTCGAGGAGCCGCAGGACCTCGATGTCGTCGCTCGCGCCCGCGACCTCGCACAGAGCAGCCAGGTCGAACCCGCCGGCGAACACCGACGCCGTTCGCAGGGCCGCCCGCTCGTCGTCGTCCAGCAGGTCGTAGGACCAGGCCATCGCGCGCCGCAGGGTGGTCTGGCGGTCGGGCCCGGACTCGGGCCCGGTCAGGAGTCGGAACCGGGCGCCCAACCGGTCCCGGACCTCGACCGCGCTCATCGCCGCCATCCGCGCGGCAGCCAGCTCGATGCCGAGGGGGATCCCGTCCAGCGCCTCGCAGACCTCGATCACGGCGCGTGCGGCCTGCTCGTCGAAGATCCCGAACCCCTGCCGGACAGCTCGGGCCCGCTCCGCGAACAGCGTCACGGCGTCGGAGGTCACGCCACCGTCCACGCTCAGTGGGGACACGGACCAGACCGTCTCACCGGGGACGAGCAGGTGCTCGCGTGACGTCGCCAGGATCCGGGGGACGGGGGAGCGGGCGAGGACCTCCCGGATCGCGGCGGCGGCCGCCGCGAGGACGTGCTCGCAGTTGTCGACCAGGATGAGCAGCTGGCGGCCGGCCACTGCCTCGGCGACCGTGTCGATGACGCGGGCATCGCCCTGCGGGGTGATCCCCAGGGCGGCAGCGATCGCGTCGGGTACCGCGTCGGGGTTGGTCACGGGCGCCAGCTCGACGAGCCAGGTACCGTCCGGGAAATCGTCGGCGACCTCCGCGGCGACCGCGAGAGCGAGGCTGGTCTTGCCGACGCCTCCCACGCCGCTGAGGGTGACGAGCTGGCTGGATCCGACCAGGGCCGCCAGCTCGGGCACCACCTCCGAGCGCCCGACGAGAGCGGTGGCAGCGCCAGGCAAGTTGCCGCGCCTCGCCTCCAGGCTCATCGGGTCAGTCTGGCACCGACGCGAGTTGGTGCACTGCGTCCGGATTGTGCCGAGCGTTACTCCGGTTTCGCCCGGCGGGCACGGCGTACCTCGCTAGCCTGTCGCAGCCGATCTGAGAGGGCGCGATGGACCACCTGGCGCTGCTGGCGGAATCCGAGGACGAGCTCCACCGAGTGATCGCGGGGCTCGACGAGACGGAGCTGGACCTCGTCACCAACTGCCCGCCGTGGACGGTCCGCCGGCTGGCGAGCCACGTCCTGAAGAACCAGCTGTTCTGGGCAGGCACGGTCACGGGCCAGCAGCTCATGCCGCTGGACGAGGCGATGTCGGCCGTGCCCTACGAGGGTGACCTGGCCCCGGTCTCCGCCGAGGTCACGGCGCAGGCTCTGCAGCTGTGGCGCGGCGACGGCGTGATGACCGCGGAGCACAACACGCCCTTCGGCCCGCTGCCCGGTGCCGTCGTCGTGGACTTCGCGGTCATCGACGCCGCTGCCCACGCCTGGGACCTGTCGTCGAGCGTGGGACGCGCGATCGAGTTCCCCCCGGAGTGGATCCCGGCGATGGCCGACGTCGTGGCGCTGACCTGCAACGACCAAGCCATCGAGCTCGGTCTGATCAAGCCGGCGACGGAACCTCCCGCCGATGCCACCGACACCGAGCGCCTCATGGCCCTGGCTGGCCGCACCGTCGCACGAGGGTGACTCTTCCACCTGATTCATCCGAGGTCGCGAGCAACCGACTGCTGGTGGTAAGACCGTGCGCGTCCGTGTGTGCGCAGCTACGGGCCGAGGCGGGCTGTGACGTTCCCGCGGGAACGTCTCTTGCACTGCCCAGTGCAACGGTCGAACGTCTGATGTGCTGTCAGGGCAGGGTGAGCATCCGCTCGACCCGCGCCAGGTCGGCGCGCTGGTCGTCCGGCAGGTCGTAGCCCTGGTGCGCGACGACCTGCATCCGCGCCGACAGGCAGCGGACCTCGGTCCCGCCGATCGTGCCGATCCCGTCGAGAGCGCCGGGCACCAGCTCGATCGGGTGGTCCCACAGCACGGTCATCGGGTCGGTCCTGTCGTCGAGCACGTGCACGTCCACCTCGCGACCGTCCGCACGCTGCAGGACGTACGCCGTCGGCTGGCTGGCGCCGTCGAGATCTCCGGCCAGGTCGACGTTCTCCTCCCAGCGGTAGGCGAGCTGGAAACCGTCCTCGTGCAGGAGCCGCCACGCCAGCGCGTGCTCGGAGAGGGCGAGGAAGACGTCGAGATCTTTGTGGACGCGGGTCGTCCGGCCCTCGAGCGCGTCGACACCCCATCCGCCGAGGACCCAGCACCGGACGCCGTTCTCCTCGAGCCGACCGCACCAGCCGTCGGCGACCTGCAACTCGTCCATCACCACTGCATGCTCGCCCGGTGGCGGCACATCGGCCCCGCCAGTCGGGTCAGCGACGTTCCGCCTAGACCAGCCTGTCGCTGTCGAGCGCGCGTCAGGTTCCTGAGTGCTAGCCAGCGTGGCCCCAGGTCGACAGGAGGGCTGAGCACATTGTGCTGCGCGCGATGCACCACGGATCGCGGCGCTGCCGCACGCCAGGGGACCTGCCAGTCGGTGCTCGTCATCTCCAACGAAGCGCCGTCAGCGTTCGCCAGATGCGATGGCCGCGAGGGCGGCATCTTCCCGGTGCGCAGCCAGGAATGCCGGTGTCAAGGTCGCCGGATCGTGCACTTGTCCCTGAGCGGACCCGTCGAGCCGGCCGATGGGGCCGCCCGTGCGGTACCTATCCGGTAGTAGCCCGCTCGACAACAGACTGGCCAGTGACGTCCCTCACGTCGGGCTCGCCAGGCTCGAGGCGTCCACCACCGAGCGCTCACGGGGCCGGTGCGAGTGCCCGTCGCTGCGGGCGGTCAACCGAGGTTCCGGGACGTCTCGTGCACGAATGATATTGGAGTCAGCAGTTCGCGAGGCGCCGGACTGAACCCACCGCCATCCAACATCCCTGTCATTGCCGCACGTCTGATGGCCGGCTCAATCGGTGCCGTTGTCGCGCTTCAGGTCCTTGAGGATCTGCTGGCTGGCGAGCTTGCCGGGGGCGCCCATGACGCAGCCGCCGGGGTGGGTGCCGGAGCCGCACTGGTAGTAGCCGTCGATGGGCGTCCGGTACTGGCTCCACCCCGGGGCCGGCCGGAAGAAGTACATCTGCGGCGCGAAGAACTCGCCGGCGAAGATGTTGCCCTCGGTCAGCCCGACGGTGCGCTCGATGTCGAGCGGGGTCTGCACCTCTCGTTGCAGCACGAGGTCGCCGAAGCCGGGGAAGAACGACTCGAGCGTCGCCTGCACGGTGTCGGCGAAGCCCTCCCGCTCGGTGTCCCAGTCGCTGCCCTTGAGGTGGTAAGGCGCGTACTGCACGAAGCACGACATGACGTGCTTGCCGGGCGGTGCCATGTCGGGGTCGACGAACGACTGGATGGCGCAGTCGATGTACGGGCGCTTGCTGTACCAGCCGTACTTCGCGTCGTCGAAGGCCCGCTCGAGGTACTCCATCGTCGGGCCGATGTTGACGAAGCCGTTGTACTGGTCGGTGCGGTCGCCGAGCGCGGGGTACCGCGGTGCGCCGTCGAGCGCGAAGTTGACCTTCGCCGACGTGCCCTGGAACCGCAGCCGGTTGATGTTCTCGACCAGGTCGCTCGGCAGCTCGCGCGGCTCGACGAGCTGGGTGAACGTGCGCCGCGGGTCCAGCGCACTGACGACGGTCTTCGCGGTGAGCTCGGTGCCGTCCTCGAGGGCCACGCCCACCGCGGCGCCGTTCCTGGTGATGACCGAGGCCACCGGTGCGTTGAGCATGATCTCGGCGCCGTACGCCTGCGCCGCGCGCGCGAGCACCTGGGTGAAGCCGCCGTTGCCGCCCTTGTGGAACGACCAGGCGCCGAAGTGGCCGTCGTGCTCGCCGAGCGAGTGGTAGAGCAGCACCAGCCCGGAGCCCTGCGACATCGGCCCGACCTTGGTCCCGATGATGCCGGAGGACGCGATGTAGCCCTTGAGGATGTCGCTCTCGAAGTAGTCGTCGAGGAAGTCGGCAGCACTGCCGGTGATCAGCCGCACCAGGTCGTGGATGACCTTCTGGTCGACCCCGCCGAGGTGCTTCACCAGCTCGGCGGTCTCCATGAGGTCCTCGGGCGTCTTGCCGAAGATGTTCGGCGGCACCTTGTCCAGCAGCGGTTTGACGACCTGGCAGACCCGCTCGACGTCGTACTCGTAGCGGTCCATCGCGTCGGCGTCGTGCGACGAGTGCCGCGCGATCTCCTTGATGTTCTCGTCGCGGTCCTGGCCGAGCAGCAGGTAGTCGCCGTTCTCCATCGGGGCGAACGACGACGGCATGAGGATCGGCATGAAGCCGTGCTTGACCAGGTCGAGCTCCTGGACGATGTCCGGCCGCAGCAGGCTCAGGGCGTAGGAGAACGACGTGAAGTGGAACCCCGGCCGCAGCTCCTCGGTGATCGCGGCGCCGCCGACGAGGTGCCGTCGCTCGACGATGAGGACCTTGAGGCCGGCCTTCGCGAGGTAGGCGCCGTTGACGAGCCCGTTGTGCCCGCCGCCGACGATGATGGCGTCGTACGTCTTGTCCGTGGGTGCCATGTGTCAGGCCGTCTTTCTCGCCGGGTTGAAGAACGGCAGCTTGGTGACCGCTGCCGCGACCGTCTCGTAGTGGTGGTTGATCGTGAGCTCGAGGTTCACCCGCGTGCCGGAGGCGGCGAGGTCGGGCCTGACCCGCGCCATCGCGATGTGCTGCTGCAGGACCGGGGAGTACATGAGGCTGGTGGCGTAGCCGACCCGTTCGCCGGCGTCGTCGTAGAGCATCGACTCGTAGTCCAGCGGCGTCTCGTCCTTGGGCGGGATGAGGCCGGCCTGGTTGTAGACCCGGTCGTAGTCGGCCCAGTCGAGGACGAGGCCCACCGTGGCCCAGCGCGAGGTCTTGTCGGCCAGCTCGCGGCGCAGCGCCTGGCGGCCGATGAACGGGCGGGTCTCGTCGTCGATGCCCTTGAGCATCCAGCCGAACCCGAGCTCCTTGGGCGTGATGCGGTCGTGGTCGGTGTAGGCGAACCGGCTCGACTGGAACTCCACGTTGATGAGGACCAGGCCCGCCTCGATGCGCGTCATGAGCAGCGCCTCCTCGCCGAACGGACGGAACCCGTGCCCCTCCCCGGCCTCCATGACCGCGTCGAGGACGTCGAGCGCCTCGTCCCGCGGCACCCGCACCTCGTACCCGAGGTCGCCGGTGTAGCCGGTGCGTGACACCGTCACCGGCGCGTTGCCGATCTTGGTCTCGGTGTGCTCGAAGTACGCCAGCCCCTCGATCCCGGGGGCGACCTTCGCGAGGATCTCGCGCGACCGCGGCCCCTGCACGGCGAGCATGCCGTACTCGTCGGTGACGTCTTCGATCGTCACGTCGAGGCGGCCGATCAGGTCGCTGAGGTAGCCGAGGTTCGGCTCTGCTGCGGTGAGCAGGAAGTCGTTGGCCGAGTGCCGGAACAGCACGCCGTCCTCGAGGACGAACCCCCGGTCGTCGCACCAGACGGTGTACTGCGCCCGGCCGGGACGGCAGGTGCGGATGTCGCGGGTCATGACGCCGGCGAGCAGTCTCTCCGAGTCGCGGCCGGTGATCCGGAACTTGTACAGCGGCGAGGTGTCGAAGAAGCCGGCGCTGTTGCGCACCGCGAAGTACTCGTGCTTCGGCGACATGTCGTACTTCAGCGCCGACAGGTAGCCGGACCAGTGCCCGTACCGCTTCGTGGTGTTGAGCTGGTCGAGCCGTTCGTGGAACGGAGTCGTCTTGATCATCGCCGGCCTGCCTGTCGTCAGGGCTGTCGCAACCTGCCCGGATCCTACTGACTGTTCAGTCAGGGCGTCGAGCCTCCGCCGGTCGACGCCGCCGAGCCGCTCGACCCACCCGCCGACTGGGCTGGCGGAGGTACCGTGCCCGAGACACAGGGGACATGCATGCGGACGCTGAAGCGGACCCCTGCCCTGGACGGGGTGCGGGCACTCGCCATCGGGCTCGTCGTGATCGCTCACGCGCTCGGGCCGACGCTCGACGCGCTCGGCGGCCTGGGCGTCGTCGTGTTCTTCGTCCTCTCCGGCTTCCTCATCACTGCGCTCCTGCTCGATGAACGGGAGACCGGCCGGGTCGACCTGCGGCGGTTCTACGTGCGCCGTGCGCTGCGACTCTTCCCCGCACTGCTGTGCCTGCTGGCCCTCGCCGCTGCGCTGCCGTGGTACTTCCCGGCCGACCGGGCTCTGTCCGCACCGCAAGCCGTCGCAGCTGCCGTCCTCTACGTGGCGAACTGGGTGACCGGCGACCTCGGCTACCTGTCGCACACCTGGAGCCTGGCCGTCGAGGAGCAGTTCTACCTCGTGTGGCCGGTGGTGCTCCTAGCGCTTTCTCGCCGCAGACCCGCGTCCCGCATCGGCCTCCTCATCGGCGTCCTCCTCGTCGTGCGCACCGTCGTCGACGTGGCGCTCCCCGGCCTCCCGCACGCCACCATCAGCCACGCCGACCAGCTGCTGGTCGGCGCCCTCCTCGCCGTCCTGTGGCGCACCGGTCGGGCATCGCCGGGCGCGGCCGTGACCTGGTGCTGCTTGATGGCGTTCCCCCTCGCGTTCCTCACGGTGAGGGACGCCGGACAGCTCCGGACCAACGTGGGGTACACCGTGTGCGCGGCCGCCACCGCGGTGCTCATCGCCCACCTGGTGACCAGGGACGGGCTGCTGCGCCAGGCGTTCACCGCCCCGGCTGCAGTGCTCGTCGGGCGTGTCAGCTATGGCATCTACCTGTACCACTGGCCCATCTTCCGCGGCCTGCGCCACGTGTTCGTCACTCACGGCTGGACGTCCCCCGCAGCCGACGGAATGCGCGTCGCCCTGGCGCTCACGCTGACGGCCGCAGCGGTCGCGCTGTCGTGGCGGTTCGTGGAACGCCCCGCGTTACGCCTGAAGCGACGGTTCGCGGCGAGGGCTACCGCGGTGCCTCGGCCTGTTCCGCCTCGGCACGTTGCTTGAGGGTGCGCAGCTGTCGCCGTGCCATCGGCCAGTCACCGACCGCCAAGCCCGGCAGGTACCAGCGATCGTGCGCCGCCACGATCTTCAGCAGCAACCGGGTCCCGGTGCCCTCGGGCTCGAGGACGTACGACATGACCGCGCCAAGGATGGTGGCGGTCAGAGACTCAACGGGCGCCACCGCGATCACCCGGCCGACGTCGTAGCGGCCGCCGATGCAGGAGAACGGGTCGCCGGGGCGCGGGTCCGGCACATCGCGGAGCTCACGTGGCGAGCGACGGCCGAGGTTGTCGAGCCAGTCGTAGGAGTACGGCGCCAGCCGCACCTGGCGCAGCCACGGCCACACGGCGGCCGGGGGCACCGCGATCGTGACGCCGCGCCACAGCTCGAGCGCCGGCGAAGGCACCAGGTCGTCGCACGGGTAGCGCCGGGCGACCTCGGCGTCGGTGACACCCCAGCGTTGCCCCGGCACCCGGCGTCCTCGCGGCACGGTGACCTCCGTTCGCGGCCCCAATGGCCGCACCCGACGCTACCGGGGCCGTCACCGCCGAACACGCGGCCGAGGCACGCCGTGGAGCCGGGCAACTCGGGCGACTTCGCACCGACGCCGGGCAGCGGCCCTAGGCTTTGCCCCACCGTCGAGAGGGCGCCAGGTGAATTGCGCGGCCTGCGGCACCACGAACGATGTCGGGCGCAAGTTCTGCATCGAGTGCGGCACCTCGCTGGCCCGCGCGTGCCCGGCCTGTGGCGCGCCCAACCCGGCCGCCGGGAAGTTCTGCGGGGAGTGCGGGAACGCGCTCGTGGCCGGCCTCCCCGACGCCGCATCGACTGCCTCA
The DNA here is from genome assembly GCA_963746175.1 of uncultured Actinomycetota bacterium. Taxonomy (GTDB): domain Bacteria; phylum Actinomycetota; class Actinomycetes; order JACCUZ01; family JACCUZ01; genus CAVVAH01. The sequence goes on from CAVVAH010000004.1 coordinate 1,249,274, forward strand.
CGGCCGGATACCGCGCCGCCGACCACCGAGCGGCGGCTCGTGTCGGTCCTGTTCCTCGACCTGGTCGGATTCACCTCGCTGTCCGAACAGCGCGACTCCGAGCAGATGCGCGACCTGCTCGACGCCTACTTCGACACCGCCCGCACCGTCATCGAGCGGCACGGCGGCGTGGTCGAGAAGTACATCGGTGATGCCGTCATGGCCGTCTGGGGGACGCCGGTCACCCATGAGGACGACGCGGAGCGCGCAGTCCGCGCCGGACTCGAGCTCATCGGCGCGGTGACGCAGCTGGGGTCGAGCCGGCAGACGCTGCTGAACGCACGCTGCGGCATCCTGACCGGCGAGGCTGCGACGACCCAGGGTGCCGACCACCAGGGCATGGTCACCGGCGACATGGTGAACACCGCCTCCCGTTTGCAGTCCGCCGCGGAGCCCGGCTGGGTCCTCGTCGGTGACGCGACCTACCGCGCGGCTGCCGGCGCGATCGCCTTCGAGCCCGCGGGAGACCTCACGCTGAAGGGCAAGGAGCAGCCCGTGTCGGCCTGGCGGGCGCTCCGGGTCGTCGCCGAGCGCCAGGGCCAGGGCCGGATGGCGATCGAACCGCCGTTCGTCGGCCGCGCCGAGGAGCTGCGGGTCCTCAAGGACGTCCTGCATGCGACCGGGCGCGAGGGCAAGGTACGGGTTGTCTCGGTCGTCGGCATCGGTGGCATCGGGAAGTCGCGCTTGTCCTGGGAGCTGCTCAAGTACGTCGACGGCCTGCACGAGACCGTGTGGTGGCACCACGGACGTTGTCCGTCCTACGGGGACGGCATCACCTTCTGGGCTCTCGGCGAGATGGTCCGGATGCGGGCCGGGATCGCCGAGACGGACGCGCCGGGGGTCTCGCGGTCGAGGCTCGCCGCGTCGGTGGCGCAGCACGTCCCTGACGAGGACGAACGGCGGTGGCTCGAGCCACGGCTGGCGTTCCTTCTAGGCCTCGAGGAGCGACCGACAGGTGGCGGCGACGAGCTGTTCGCCGCCTGGCGGACCTTCTTCGAACGGATCAGCGACGCCGGCACGGTGGCGATGGTCTTCGAGGACCTGCAGTGGGCAGACGCCGGGCTGCTGGACTTCATCGAGTCGCTGCTGGAGTGGTCGCGCGACCGTCCCATCTTCGTCCTCACGCTGGCCCGGCCCGAGCTGGCCGACCGGCGTCCCACCTGGGGCACCGGGACGCGCACCTTCCAGTCGCTGCACCTGGAGCCGCTCCCCGACGCCACCATGGCCGAGCTGGTGCGCGGCCTGGTGCCCGACGCGGACGACACCACGGTCGACCGTATCGTCGAGCGGGCAGAGGGCATGCCGCTGTACGCCGTCGAGGTGATCCGGATGCTCGTCGACCGGGGCGTCCTGCGCGCCGGTGCCGACGCGTACGAACTGGTGGCTGACCTCGGCGAGCTGAAGGTGCCGGAGACACTGCACGCGTTGATCGCCTCCCGGCTGGACGGCCTCGACCCCGTGGAGCGCGCCCTGCTGCAGGACGCTGCCATCCTCGGGAAGAGCTTCACCGTGGAAGCGCTGTCGGCGGTCACAGGCCTCCCCGTCGACGACCTGGAGTCACGGCTGCTCGACCTGAGCCGGCGCGAGTTCCTGGTGCGCGACGTCGATCCTCGCTCGCCGGAGCGGGGCCAGTATGCGTTCGTTCAAGCGATCATCCGCGAGATCGCCTACGGAATGCTGTCGAGGGCCGACCGACGGGCCCGGCACCTGGCGGTGGCGCACCACTTCGAGGCTGCAGGCGACGACGAGCTGGCAGGTGCCGTCGCCGCGCACTACGTCGAGGCGCTGCGTTCGACACCGGACGGTCCCGACCAGGACGCGCTGAGCGCCCGCGCCCGCGACTGGCTCGGGCAGGCGGCCGGGCGGGCCGCCGCACTCGGATCTCCGCAGCAGGCGCTCGACCTCGGCGAGCAGGCGCTCGCGATAACGCCGGCGGGGGGCGAGCGAGCGGTGATCCTGCAGGGTGCCGCCAAGGCCGCGCAGGACGCCCTCAAGCCCGGAGACCAGGTTGAATACCTCCGCGAGGCGGCCGAGATCCTCGGCGACCTCGGGGATGCCGATGCCCAGATGGTGGCCTGGGGGCTGCTCGCCAGCGCTCTCGGCGACAATGATCGGCTCGACGAGCTCAAGGCGCTGGTCGAGCAGATGAGGTCGCACGTCGATGCGACGACCGAGGTGCTCGCCCGTGCCGAGTTCGACTTCGCCGTCGGCTACGTCCAGTTCTTCGACGGCGACCTCGAGGGCTGCCTGGTGAAGCTCGACCGGTCGCTGGCGGGCTTCGAGAGGGCGCGGGCCTGGGACCGGCACCGTCAAGCGCTGGTGAACCGCACCAGCCTGCTGTCGGCGCTCGGCAGGTCCCGCGAGGCGAACACCGTGCGCCGCGGCATCCTCGCGATCGCCACCGAGGAGAACGACCTGCGCACAGCAGCTCAAGCCCTGATCAACGTGTCCATCGACGCCGACGAGTGGACCGATGCCCTCAGCTATGCACTCGAGGCCGTCGACATCGCTCGACGAGGGGGGTGCGGCGGCCCGGAGATGGTCTCCCTTGCCAACGCCGCGGAGTTCGCCGTGGAGACCGGCGCTTGGGCCACGGCCGATGAGCTGCTCGCCGACCTCCGGTCCCGTCCTGACCTCCCCCCGCACCTGGCCGAAGGGGTGAAGTTCGACGCGGCTCTGCTGGCCGCCTACCGCGGGGACCACGTTGCCGCCCAGGCCGCTCTGGACGGTGTGAGCCCGCACATGGAGTCCTCGCCCAACGCCTCGCTCGTCGCCTGGTACCGGCGGGTCCGATCAGTGACCCTCCTCACTTCCGGTGACCTCAAGGGCGCCTTCGACGAGGCGATCGCCGCGATCGACCGAGAGGTGGGGATCGGGACCAACAGCGCGGTGGCGGCCGTGTGTGCCGGGCACGCGGCCCTGTGGCTCCGGGACCCGGTGCGCGCCCGGGAGGGCCTCGACCGGATGCCGGACGAGGATAAGCGCTGGCATCTCGCGTGCCGCCGCGCGCTGGAGGCCGGGGTGGACGCGCTCGAGGGCCGGACCCGCGAGGCTGCCGCCGTCTACGACACCGTGCTGGCCGGCCGTCTCGCGGCGGGGGACCCGTTCACCCACGCGTTGATCACCTTGGACGCTGCGGCGGTCCTGCCCGAGGACCTGGTCCCGGAGGGCGCCGTCGCGAGCACCCACGCCTACCTCCAGGGCCTGGGGGCCCATGCTCTGCTGGCGCGCCTGTCGGCGGTGGGCGTCCGCACTTGAGTACGCAGGCTGTTCGGCTCAGGAGCGCGGGATGTCGCGACCGGTCGGGCGGTACTCCACGAGCAGCACCCGACCGTCCAGCACCCGGTGGTCGACCAGCTCCAGGTCGGCCGAGCCCATGTCGCGGAAGAACGGCTCGCGTCCCGCGTCGCCGGCGACCAGGGGGAAGGTCAGCAGCCTGAGCCGGTCCACCAGACCCGCGTCCATCAGCTGTCGCGCCAGGGACAGGCTTCCCGCCGTACGGATCGGGACGTCGCCGCCGGTCTTCATCGCCCGTACCTCGTCGACGACGTTGCCACTGCAGATCCGGGTGTTCGCCCAGGCTGCCTCGGTCAGGGTGGTCGAGAACACGACCTTGTCCGTCCCCGCCATCCGCTGCCAGCCCTCGTCGCGCACCTCGTCGGGCAGCTCGGCCAGCATCTGGTACGTCTTCCGGCCCATCAGCAAGGTGTGCGGTGCGTCCCCCACCTCCCTGATCCACTGCTCGAGCTCCGGACCGAGGTAGCCGAAGTAGCCCGGCAGGCCGTCGGAGCCGGCCCAGCCGTCGACGGACACGAAGATGTCGACCGTCACGGTGCTCATACGCCAGCCTCCTCGTGCGCTCCGGCGGGGAACATCAGGTGCGTGACCCGGTCGCCCTGGACGCAGGAGGTCGGGTCGCCGAGCACGACGTCCGCGACGGCGACGTCGCCGAAGAAGCGGCGACCGCCGCCCATCACGACCGGGACCAGGTCGATCGCGACCATGTCGAGCAGGCCGCGCTCGAGGCACTGGCCGGCGATGACGCCCGCTGTCACGGACACGTCCCGGTCGCCGGCGACCTCCTTGGCCTTGGCGATGGCGGCCTCGACCCCGTCGGTCACGAAGTGGAACGGCGCGTCGGGGTGCGCCTCGACCCACGCGGTGGGCACCTCGTGGGTGACGACGACCACCGGCACGTCGATGGTGTGCCGCCCGCCCCAGCCGTCGGTGAAGTCGAACAAGGTGCGCCCGCACACGATGGCACCGACGCCGCCGACCCATGCCCGCCAGTGCTCGGCGCTCGGCGCGCTGAGGTGGACCGTGATGTCCTCGCTGGCCGTGGTGATCGCCACATCACCGTTCTGCAGCCAGTCGAAGAGCCGGCCGATCGTGTTGTCGTCCTTGGCGATGTACCCGTCCAGCGACATCGAGGCGTTCGCGATGACGTTGCCCATGAGAGATCCACCTTCGTGTCGTGAGTGCTTACCCAGTACGACGAGCGCCGCGGCACGAACTCATCGAAAACTGGTACATGCTCAAGTCGTTGATTCCTGGCGCCGACACAGTCTGTTCCACGGAACGGGGGTGGCGACATGACCGACGGCAGAGCGCTGGAGCAGATGAGGCTGCGGTACGCGGGCGTGTGCGCCCGTTGCGGTACGTCACTTCCGGAGTGGACCGTCGCGGGCTATGACCGCGCGCGGAAGGAGGTCGTCTGCCTGACGTGCCTCGGCGGATCAGATCCCGACGTTCCTGTGCCACCCGGCGACGAGCGGCCTCCTGCCGAGCGCTCGCCCCGTGCCATCGACGTCGATCCGGGCGTCGCGGGCGCTTCCGCACGTCGTGAGGAGGAGCGTCGACGCGCGCGGCGCGAAGGGCGGATCCGGGCACGGCATCCACGAGCCGCGGGACTGATCCTGGCCATCACAGACGAGCCGACGAGCACCACGGTGTGGGGCGTGGGTGCGACCGGTGAGGAGCTGCTGGGTGCAGGGTTCGACCGGCTGTCCGAGCGCGGGGTACGGATGCTCCACGACCGGCGCATCCCGGGAACGAAGGCGAACATCGACCACATCGCCGTCACGCCGTCGGGGATCTACGTGATCGACGCGAAGCGGTATCGCGGGCGCCGACCGCATCTTCAGGTGGAGGGCGGCTTGCTCCGGGTGCGGACGGAGAAGCTGCTCGTGGGCAGCCGGGACTGCACGAAGCTCGTGACCGGCATCCACAAGCAGGTCGCGTGGGTCAGCCGGGCTGTTGACTACCTCGCGGCCGGTCGCACGGCGCCGCCAGTGGTCGGTGTTCTCTGCTTCGTCGATGCAGACTGGCCGCTGATCGGCGGCTCGTTCACTGTCGACGGCGTCCTGGTCGAGTGGCCCAAGAAGACGTACAGCCGCCTGACCCAGGCGGGCTCGTCGGATTCCGATCAGTTAGCGGCTTGGCATCGCGACCTTGCGGAGGCGTTTCCCTCCGCCTGAACCGGCGGCAGCTGACTACCGGAGGTCGGCGAGGATGATCTTGCCGGTGTTGCGGCCGGGGCGGCCGCTGACGCTGCCGCCGGGGTGGGCGGTGGAACCGGTGAGGTAGAGGCCGGGGGTCGACGACGCGAGCTGGGGCCAGCCGGGGATCACCGAGCCGTCGGGACGGCCGAAGTGGCCACCGTGGCAGGAGCCCCCGATGTTCGACGGGCTGCGGGCGGCGAGCGAGGTCGGCGTCTCGACGATCATCTGCAGCACGGCGTCGTGGGGGAGTCCGGTGCGCGCGTGGACCAGGTCCATCAGCGCCCGGCCGTGCTCCAGGCCGGCACCGTCGTGACCGTCCCACGGGCGGCCGTCGGCGCGGGTGTGCGGGGCGACGGTGAGGATCTTGAACGTGCCGCCGCCGTCGGGTGCGCGGGCGGGGTCGACGACCGTGGACGCGACGAGCAGCAGCCAAGGGTCGCGCGCGTCGGGCTCGCCGCGCTCGAACGCCTCGAGCTGAGCGCGCAGCCCGCCGGCGGAGCCGAGTCCGCCCGCAGTCGAGAGGACCGGGCCGTTCGCGGTCGGGAACGTGATGTCCGACCTCAGCGCCGCGTGCACCGCGAACAGCGACAGCCCCGGCTGCCAGGTGTCGCGGGCCTCGACCAGGTCCGGAGTCGGCTCGGAGGTGAGCATCTCCGGCACCGTCGCCAGGTGCGCCCCGGAGACGACCGCACGGCGCGCGCCGATCCGGCGTCCGTTCGCGAGCTCGACCGCGGACGCGCGGCCGGACGACGTGTCGATCCGCGCGACAGGCGACGACGCGACCACCGACGAGCCGTGGTCGACCAGGTGCCGCACCAGCGCCGCGGGTAGCGCGCCGGAGCCACCCACCGGAGTGGCCCAGCCGAACCTGATCCGACCCGACGTGATGGCCGACGGCAGCGCTCCCGTGCCGGGCCGTCGCGGGTCCTGGATGGTCGCGAACCCCAACCAGATCAACAGGTCCCGCACCACCGGGTGCTCGAACCGCGCGTGCACCACGTCCCAGGCCGAGCGCGCGCGCAGGTCGTCGTACTGCTTGGTCGCCTCGTCGTCGAGCGGCGCCTCGCCGGCGCTCAGCCGGCCGTGCGCGGCAGCCAGGCCGCCGTCCCACTCGCGCATCATCGCGCGCAGCTCGTCGGCGTCCGACCGCGAGAACCGCGCCACCTCCTCGACCGTCGCGCCGAGGTCGCGGTGCACCGTGACGGCGTCACCGTTGGGCAGCGGCAGCACGACGGCCGGGTCGGTGTGGAGGTAGCGCAGGCCGTACGTCGACTGCAGGCCGAGCTCGTCGTCGCGGATCACCGGGTTGGACTGGATGAGCACGTGTGCGCTGGAGCACGAGTCGTGCAGGAAGCCCGGCAGCGTCAGCTCCTCGGTGACCGTGTTCCCGCCGACCACCTCCTGCGCCTCGAGCACGCACACCTCGAGCCCGGCCTGTGCGAGGTACGCCGCGCAGATCAGCCCGTTGTGGCCGGCGCCGATGACGACGACGTCGACCGCGTCTCGCGGCTCGGCCGCGAGGGGTGTGTAGAGCGGGTGGGTCGGGTCGTGCAGCTTCGGCGTTCCGACGGCAGCGGTCACAGCGCGGCACCTCCAGCCAGCAGCCCGGTCGGGAACGCGTGCAGCGACCGGGCGCCGTCCGCCGTGATCTCGTACAGCTCGCCGGTCTGCACGCCGGCCGACAGGTCAGTGGTCGCGACGTTCGGCTGCACCACCAGCGTCATGCCCTCGACGAGCGGCTCCGCATGGATGCCGGTGGGCGGGCCGCGGTGGGAAAGCACGGGCGCCAGGTAGCCGCCGCCGAAGCCGTGCACGAGGTCGTCGACGGTCACGAATCCCTTGTCCAGCAACGGATCCGCGCACGCCAGCAGGTCGGCCGGCAGCGCGCCGGGCCGCAGCAGGGACACGATCGCGTCGTGCACGTCGGTCGCGAGTGCGTGCAGCTCGGCGTACAGCGGCGTCGGCTCGGCCTCGACCGCCAAGGTGCGCAGCAGCTGCCCGGGCATGTCCTGCCCCCACGCCGTGCTCAGCTCGAACACCACCGCCGACCCGGCCTCGACCGCGCGGTCGGTCGGCCACTGCCCGGGCACGCACCGGTCCGGCGCGGCCATCGACGTCGCGGCGACGTAGTGGATGTGGTTGGTCGCGCCGGTCCCGCCGTACGACGACTCGACCGCGTCGATCAGCTCCAGCTCGGTCGCGCCGGGCACCGCCGCCTCGACCAGCGCGGCCGCCGACCGATCGGTCAGCCACGCGGCGTACCGGAGGTGGTCGAGCTCCTCGGCGCTCTTCACCGCGCGCCACTTCGCGTACGCCGGGTCGAGCTCGACGACGTCGCCGATCGCGCGGCGCACCGGACCGGGTGCACCGCCGACGACGCCGACCCGGCGGGCGCTGCCGAGCAGCTCCATGACCGTGGCGGCGGTGCTCTCGCCGACCGGCCGGACGTCGCAGTCGACCGCGACCCGGGCGGCGTTCGGCACGTGGTTGGGGAAGCCGACGAGCAGCACCGGTGGCTCGGCCGGGCGCATCACGACGACGGCCTCGCGGGTCACCGGCCAGCCGGTGAGCCACGGCACCCCGGAGCCGGACCGGTTCGCGCCGTGGACGAGGACCGCGTCCAGCCCCTTCTCGGCCGCGCAGTCCTCCACCAGGCGCCGGCGGCGGGACAGCTCGGCCGCCGAGAACGGCGGCGGCGGGCCGGTGACCGGCCGTGCGGCGGCCGGGGGCGCAGGGTGGGCGGCGGTGCCGAGGTCCGTTGACACGTTCGTGAGGGTGCCCGATGCTGCACACGATTGCAATGGTCAGGTCGCGCTCGAGAGGACCCGCACGGATGGACGAGAAGCTCGCCTCGGCGATCTCCCACTGGGGACCGCGGTTCACCACCAACGGCATCACGGTCGCCGACTTCGAGCGGGTCACCCAGGGCCTCGACCGCTGGTCGGACTGGTGCGCCGCCTGGTCGGCCGCCGCCGCCGAGCACGAGCAGCTGGGGCGTACGGCGCTCGCCGACGGCCGCACCCGCAGCGCAGGCGAGCACCTCGCGATGGCGGCGACGTACTTCCACTTCGCGAAGTTCGTGTTCGTCGAGGACTACGAGCAGATGCGCACCGCGCACCACAACGCGGTGCGCTGCCTGGACGACGCGCTGCCGCACCTCGACCCGCCCGGCCGCCGTGTCGACGTGCCGCTCGACGGCGCCACCATGGTCGGCATCCTGCGCGTGCCCGCCGGGGCCGGGCCGCACCCGGCGGTGCTGCTGATCCCCGGGCTGGACTCCACCAAGGAGGAGTTCCGGTCCACCGAGAAGACCTTCCTGGACCGCGGGCTCGCGACCTTCAGCGTGGACGGTCCGGGGCAGGGCGAGGCGGAGTACGATCTGCCGATCCGCGGCGACTGGTCGGCTCCCGGCCAGGCGTTCCTGGACGCGCTGGCCGCGCAGCCGGAGGTCGACGGCGACCGGCTCGGCATCTGGGGCGTCAGCCTCGGCGGCTACTACGCGCCGCGCGTCGCTGCCGCCGCGGGCGACCGGATCCGGGCCGCGGTCGCGCTGGCCGGCCCGTACAACTTCGGCGACTGCTGGGACCAGCTGCCGCAGCTCACCCGGGACACCTTCCGGGTCCGCTCGCAGGTGCCGACCGACGACGACGCCCGCGCCAACGCCTCGACCCTGGACCTGGCCGGGCTGGCCGGCGACATCACGGCGCCGCTGCTCGTGGTCACCGGCAAGCTGGACCGGCTGATCCCCTACCAGCACGCCGAGCGGCTGGCCGGCGAGGCCAAGGACGCCGAGCTGCTGCTGCTCCCGGACGGCAACCACGGCTGCATGAACGTCTGGCCCAAGCACCGCCCCTACACCGCCGACTGGCTGGCGAAGCACCTCACCGCCTGACCCGACGGGGTCCGACCTGCCTGGCCGTTGACCACGTATACGTGGTCAACCCGCGCTTGTCGGGGCGTATATGCCAGGACAAGCAGGCGTTGGCCCCGACAGGCAGCGGTCAGCGGTCGACACCGCGACCGTCGGACGGCTTCTTGACACCCCGGAACGGCGCTGGCTAGCCTCTCACCGCAAACGATTGCAAGCGTGTTGCACCCGACCGGGACGACGGCAGGAGCCCCATGAGCGAGACGACGGCAGCAGGGTCGGTGGCCGACGCCGGCAGCGTCGGCTGGATCGGCACCGGCCGGATGGGTGCCGCCATGGCGACCCGCCTCGCCCGGGCCGGCGCCGACCTCGCCGTCTGGAACCGCACCCGCGCCAAGGCCGAGCCGCTCGCCGAGCACGGCGCCCGGGTGGTCGACACCATCGCCGACCTGCGCGGCCGCGACGTCGTCTTCACCATGGTCAGCTCCGACAAGGACCTCGCGCAGGTGCTCACCGGTGACGGCGGCCTGATCGCCGAGCCCGGCAGCGTCCCGAAGGTCGTCGTCGACACGTCCACCGTCTCCACCGAGACCTCCGAGGCGATGCGCGCGGCCTGCGACGCGGTCGGCACCCAGTTCCTCGCGTCGCCGGTCAGCGGCAACGGCAAGGTGGTTGCCGCCGGCATGCTCAGCCTGGTCACGTCCGGCGACGAGGACACCTTCCACCGGGTACGCCCGCTGCTCGAGGCGATCGGCCAGCACGTGACGTACGTCGGCGAGGGGGACAGCGCGCGACTGGCGAAGATCTGCCACAACCTCATGCTCGGCGTCGTCACCCAGTCGCTGGCCGAGATCACGGTGCTCGCCGAGAAGGGCGGCATGACCCGCGCGGCCTTCCTCGAGTTCCTCAACAACTCGGTGATGGGGTCGGTGTTCACCCGCTACAAGTCGCCGGCCTTCGTGCACCTCGACTACACGCCGACCTTCACGCCGGTGCTGCTGCGCAAGGACTTCGACCTGGGTCTCTCGGCTGCCCGCCAGCTCGACGTGCCGATGCCGGTCGCCGCCGCGACCGCGCAGGCGGTGCAGGAGTCGGTGAGCAGCGGCCGGGTCACCGAGGACTTCGCGATCCTCCTCGACCAGCAGGCCGCCGCGTCCGGGCTCGAGCTCAAGCCCGAGGACACCCCCGTGGACGACGGTCTCGGCGGCACGGCGTAGGAAGACCGCCATGAGCGAGCAGATTCCACCGCCACTCCCGTTGCCCGCGCCCGGGCACATGGGCGTCGACTACGAGCAGCGGGTCGACTTCGGGCGGCTGCGCGACTACCGGATCGGCCGGGCGAAGGCGTCGCTGGAGAGCAGCGAGTGCGGGGCGTTCCTGCTCTTCGACTTCTACAACATCCGCTACACGACCCAGACCTGGATCGGTGGCGCGCTCGGCGACAAGATGATCCGGTACGCGCTGGTGGCCCGCGGCAAGGAGCCGGTGCTGTGGGACTTCGGCTCGGCCGTCAAGCACCACAAGAAGTACTCGCCGTGGGTGCCGACCGAGAACTACAAGGCCGGCTTCCTCGGCTTCCGCGGCGCGGTCGCGCCGTCGGTCGGGCTGATGGCCGATGCGGTCGCCGAGATCAAGGCGATGCTCGTCGAGGCCGGCGTTGCGGACCTGCCGGTCGGGGTCGACATCGTCGAGCCGCCGTTCCTCTTCGAGATGCAGCGGCAGGGTCTGACCGTCGTCGACGCGCAGCAGCTGATGCTCGACGCGCGGGCCATCAAGTCGTCCGACGAGATCGCCTTGCTCACCCAGGCCGCGGCGATGGTTGACGGCGTCTACCAGGACGTCTTCGAGATGCTCAAGCCCGGCGTCCGCGAGAACGAGATCGTCGCGCACGTCAACAAGCGGCTGTACGAGATGGGCTCGGACCAGGTCGAGGCCGTCAACGCCATCTCCGGCGAGCGCTGCAACCCGCACCCGCACAACTTCACCGACCGGCTGATCCGGCCTGGCGACCAGGCCTTCTTCGACATCATCCACTCGTTCAACGGCTACCGGACCTGCTACTACCGGACCCTGTCGGTGGGCAGTGCGACCCAGCCGCAGCGCGACGCCTACACGAGGGCGCGCGAGTGGATGGACCGGGGCCTCGACGGCATCAAGGCCGGCGTCGGCTCGGACGAGATCGCGGCGCTGCTGCCGAAGGCGGAGGAGTTCGGCTTCGGCAGCGAGATGGAGGCGTTCGGCCTGCAGTTCGCCCATGGCCTCGGCCTCGGGCTGCACGAGCGGCCGATCATCTCCCGGCTGAACAGCATGAAGGAGCCGGTGGAGCTCCAGGAGGGCATGGTCTTCGCCCTGGAGACCTACTGCCCGGCGACCGACGGGTTCTCGGCCGCCCGGCTGGAGGAGGAGGTCGTCGTCACGGCCGACGGCCCACGCGTCCTCACCCTCTTCCCGTCCCAGGACCTGATGGTGGCCAACCCGTACTGACCCGCTCGCTCCGCCGTACGCTCGGCAGCAGGTGCGGACGGCGACTCACGTGTGAAGGACTGACATGACCGCAGACGTTCTCAGCAAAATGCCCACCGACCTCTTCATCGGCGGCACGTGGCGGGCGGCCTCCGAGGGCGGGCGCTTCGACGTCACCGATCCGGCAACCGGCGAGGTCATCGCCCAGGTCGCCGACGCGTCCAAGGAGGACGGGCTCGCCGCCGTCGACGCGGCCGCCGCGGCACTGCCCGGCTGGGCCGCGACCCCGCCGCGGCAGCGCGCCGAGATCCTGCGCAAGGCGTGGCAGCTGATGACCGAGCGCGCCGACGAGATCGCGACGCTGATCTCGCGGGAGAACGGCAAGGCGCTGGTCGACGCCAAGGGTGAGGCGACGTACGCCGCGGAGTTCTTCCGCTGGTACGCCGAGGAGACCGTCCGGATGGACGGCCTGGTCACGACCGCACCGTCCGGCGCGAACCGGATCCTGGTCGTGCACCAGCCGGTCGGTGTCTGCGTGCTCGTCACGCCGTGGAACTTCCCGGCCGCGATGGCCACCCGCAAGATGGGTCCGGCGCTCGGCGCGGGCTGCACCGTCGTCCTCAAGCCGGCGTCGGACACCCCGCTGACCGCGCTGCTGATGGCGCAGATCCTCGACGACGCCGGCGTACCCGCCGGAGTGGTCAATGTCGTACCCGCCCGCCGGTCGGGCGAGGTCGTGGCCGCGATGGTCAACGACGACCGCGTGCGCAAGCTGTCGTTCACGGGCTCCACCGAGGTCGGCCGCACCTTGCTCAAGCTGGCGGCCGACACCATCGTCAACACCTCGATGGAGCTCGGCGGCAACGCGCCGTTCGTGGTGTTCGCCGACGCCGACATCGACGCAGCCATCGAGGGGGCAATGATCGCCAAGATGCGCAACGGCGGCGAGGCCTGCACAGCCGCCAACCGGTTCTACGTCGAGGAGTCGGTTGCCGAGGAGTTCGCGACCAAGCTGGCCCAGAAGATGGGTGCGCTCAAGGTCGGTCCCGGCACCGAGGACGGCACCCAGGTCGGCCCGCTGGTCAACGACGCGGCCGTCGAGAAGGTCGACGAGCTGGTCACCGGCGCGCTCGCTGCCGGCGCCCGCGCGCTGATCGGCGGCACGGTGCCGGACCGCACCGGCTGCTACTACGACCCGACGGTGCTCGTCGACGTGCCGGCCGACGCGGCCATCCTCCAGGAGGAGATCTTCGGGCCGGTCGCGCCGATCGTCACCTTCACCTCCGAGGAGGACGCGGTCCGCTACGCCAACGACACGGAGTACGGCCTGGTGTCCTACGTCTACACCGGCGACCTGGCGCGCGGCCTGCGGGTCAGCGAGGCGCTGGAGACCGGGATGGTCGGTCTCAACCGCGGTCTCGTGTCGGACCCGGCGGCGCCGTTCGGCGGCGTCAAGCAGTCCGGCATCGGCCGCGAGGGCGGCCACGAGGGCCTGCTCGACTACACCGAGTCCAAGTACATCGCCGTCGCCTGGTAGCCCGCCCCGTACGCCGTCCCGCCTTCTCTGTGGGCGCGTCCTGGTAGGACGGTGGTATGAGCGAGCAGACGTACCCGACGATCCTGCAGACGGTGCTGGACTGCGCCGACCCGCGCGCGACGGCGGAGTTCTACCGGCAGATGTTCGGACTGCACTACCGGCCGGGCGACGAGCCGCCGCCCGCGGGGGAGCCGGACGAGAACGGCCGGGACTGGCTGGTGCTGCTGAGGCCGGACGGCGAGCGGTCGCTGGCGTTCGGCAAGGCCGACGACCTGGCGGAGACGACCTGGCCGGAGCCCGGCGTACCGCAGCAGATGCACCTCGACACCAGCGTCCCGTCGGTCGAGGAGCTCGAACGGCAGCACGAGCGAGCGCTGGCCCTCGGTGCCCGGCTGCGGTTCGACCGGACCGACGACCCGGACGAACCGCTGCGGGTCTACGCCGACCCGGCCGGCCACCTGTTCTGCATCTTCGTCGCCTAGCGGAAGTTGTCACACGGAGGTCGCCGTATGCGGCGATCTCCGGCTGACAACCGACGAGGGGGTGACAACTGCGCTCAGGCATGCGGGGTGCCGGCGTCGTGACGCAGGGCTGCGAGGACGGCCAGCACCCGGCGGTGCCCGCCGGGCTCGTCGTGCAGCCCGAGCTTGCTGAAGATGTTGGCGATGTGGCTCTCCACGGTCTTGATCGAGACCACCAGCCGGTCGGCGATCGCGGTGTTGGACATCCCCTCGGCCATCAGTGCGAGGACGTCACGCTCGCGGTCCGAGAGCGCCGCTACCGGACTGCGCCGCGCATGCGTCTGCATCAGGCTGCGCACGATGTCGGGGTCGAGCACCGTGCCCCCCGACGCGATGGTGTCCAGGGCCTGGGTCAACGTCGACACGTGGATGACCCGGTCCTTGAGCAGGTAGCCGAAGTGGCCGGCGTGCCGTTCGAGCAGCTGGGCCGCGAAGTGCGTCTCGACGGCCTGGGAGAGCAGCAGGATGCCCAGCTCCGGCCGGGTCTCCCGGAGCGCGACCGCGGCGACGGCGCCCTCGTGGGTGAACGTCGGGGGCATCCGGATGTCGACGATGGCCACGTCGGGCTCGTGCGCCGCCACGGCGGCGGCGAGCCCGGAAGCGTCGGCGAGCGTCGCGCACACCTCGACGCCGGACTCGGTCAGCAGCCGGGAGAGACCTTCCCGCAGCAGGGCGGAGTCGTCGGCGATCACGACCCGCATGGCAGCTCCGCCTCGACGACCGTGCCGTGCGGCAGGTTCTCGCTGACGCGGAGACAGCCTCCCAGCGCGGAGACGCGGTCAGACAGGCCCTGCAATCCGTGCCCGCGAGGGTTCGCCTGCCCGGCGCCCTCGTCCGCGACGACGACACGGAGCGCAGCTCCCCGCACCCGAGCACTGATCGACACAGCATGTACGGCGGCGTGCTTGACCGCGTTCGTCGTCGCCTCCGCGATGACGAACCACGCTGCGCCCTCGACGCCAGGGGCGAACCGCTGGTCCACGACGTCGTACGTGATGGTCAACGGGATGCGGCCGGCGAGGTCGTCCACCGCGGCGAGCAGGCCGCCTCCGGCGAGCGCGGCGGGTTGCAGGCCGCCGGCGAGGTCGCGCAGCTCCTGCACGGTGCGGCCGAGCTGGTCGATGGCGCGGTCGACCTCGGCGCGGAGCATCGCGGTCGCGCCGTTGACCCGGGCCGACTGGAGCTGCAGCGCGATCGCCAGCAGTCGTTGCTGCGCGCCGTCGTGGAGGTCGCGCTCGATGCGCCGGCGCTCCTCGAGGTGCGCCGTGGCCAGCCGGGACCGCGACTCGCTGATGAGCTCGACCTGGCGGGCCAGCTCAGCGCGGAGCGCGACGTTGTCGATCTCTGTGGCCGCCTCCTGCGCTACCGCCTCGACCAGGACTCGCTCGGACCGCTGCGGGTCGAACTCGACCTTCGCGGTGACGGTGTCGTGGTGCCGGACGTCGACGACGTGCTGCCCGGGCCCGAGCTCGCGCCCGTCCGAGGTGACCCAGGCACCGCCGGGAGTCGGGTAGAGGATGCGCACCCGCGGATCGCGGAGCGCGTCGGTGAGCAGCGCGTCGAGGTCGGGCGTCCCGGAGGCGAGTCCGCTCCGGACCGCGCTGACGGCGTCGAACCGTTCGCGGTCGATGCGTCGTTCCACCGCGCGCCGTCCCCAGACGTACGACACACGGGCCACGGCCGCACCGGCCAGGGTCGCCGCGATGGTGGGCAGCCGCGACCCGGGGTCGAGCGGCGTGGTCCGGCTGATGACGACGACCACGACGCCGAAGCTGACGATGACCGCTGCCGACGCGAGCGCGTAGGCGGCCGAGTCGGTCACGACGCGCTCGACGTCGTAGAGCCGGTAGCGCAGGACGGACAGGGCGGCGCCGGCCGCGAGGGTGACCGTCGCGGCGGCCATGACGTAACCGGCCCACTCGGAGTGCCCGAGGTAGGACACCGCGAACGAAGCGACGACGCACGGGACCAGCGGGGCCGCGCCCGCCACCAGCCACAGCAGCTGCCGGCGTTCCGCTCCCTCGGTCCGGCGCCAGCGCCGCACGAGACCGACACCGGCCGCGACCAGGCAGAGGCCGACCAGGGTCACGGACGTCGAGGCCACCACGGCCGTCGGTACCCGCAGTGCGGGGACCGCCCAGGGGCTCGAAAGGTCGGCGTACGGCGGATCGAGCCGGGTCGACCGCAGCAGCGCGGTGACCTGGTAGACGACGGCCGCCACGACGGTCCACCACGGCAGCGCTCGCTGGACGCGGGACGTCGCCCGCCCGGGTGGCGTGAACAGGAGGACGAGTGCGAGGAGGGCGAACCACCAGACGAAGCTGGTGTCGGACAGCGCCGCGGCGACGGCACCGGCCGGCGCGTCCGATCGCCACATCAGCGCGAGCTCGGCGTACGCGTCGACGGCCCCGCTCCAGGCCAGCGCCGCGCTGAGCCCGAGGAAAGCCCAGCCGGCGGGCGCTCCGTCTGCCTTGGCGATGAGCAGGACTCCGACCAGCCAGCAGGCGATCGTCGCGACCACGTAGGTGACGTCGGCCGGCTCGAGGAACGGCCCTGCCTCCGCGGGTCTGGCCAGCAGCGCGACGGTCGTGGCCACCTGCAGGACCGGGGTCACCGGCCAGGCCAGTGCCCTGGCCAGCACGCGCGGGGTGGGCCCCATCCGGTCATCGTGACAGCAATGTGTCGCGGTGCACTCAGGGTCAGCCCTGAATCGGAGACGGGTGGCTGCCCGGTCGTGCGGACCCCGGTGGTGCGCGAACTCTGGACACCAGACAACCCGACCACCGAGGAGATCGTCATGACGACGACGGCAAGCGCACCCCCGACCCACGTCGACCTCGCTCCCACCGATGCGGCACGCAAGGTCGCCGCCGGCGCAGCGGCACTGTTCGCGGTGGCGCTCTTCTGGACGGTGGCGGCCGTCGACGTACCGCACGACCCGACCGACGCGGAGCTGGTGGACTGGTGGCAGCAGTCGGCCAACCGGACATCGGGTCTCGTCTCCGGTCTCTCGGCGATCAGCGCTGCGGTGCTCTTCGCGGTGGTCCTGAACTACCTCAGCCGCCTGACGGCGACCGCGCGAGCGCCGCACTGGATGGCGTTCGCCCGCTCGATGGGCGCCGCGGTCACGGCCGTCTGGCTGGTCACCGGTGCCGCCCGTGCGGCTGTCAGTCACCTCGTCGACGTGATGAACGAGCCGCTGCCCGGAAGCGACGTCCTCCGCCTCGCGACGGCACTCAACTACACCCTGCTGGGGCTCTCCGGCATGGGCGTGCTCGCCCTCAGCATCCTCGCCGTCTCGGTGGTCGTGCTGCGCACCGACGTACTCGGGCCGGTGGGTCGGCTACGTCGGGATGGTCTGCGCCGTGGCCATCCTCGCCGCGACACTCGCCCAGTACGGCGGGCTCCTGACCCTGATGGCGATCGCCTGGGCGTTCTGCCTCGCGGTCGCCATCTGGCGCCAGCCGCAGGCCTGACGGCGGCCGCCACCGGAGAGTTGTCGGGCTCTCGCGTCGGTATACCGACGCGAGGGCCGGACAACTCAGAGGAGCTCGGTGGCGATGGTGCGGACGAGCTCGGCGGCGGGCATCGGGCGCAGCCGCTGCCAGCCCTCTCCGGCCCAGAGGTGCAGCCGGTCGGCGTCGCCGGCCGCGGCCGCCGCGGTGCGGATCGGCCGGGTGAGGTGGTGCACCTCCGGGTAGCCGCGCGGCGCCTCGACGTCGTGCTCGAGCAGGAAGTCGTTGACCAGGGCGCGAGCCGGCCGGCCGGTGAACGCGCGAGTCAGGGCGGTCCGGGTGAAGCGCCGGTCCTGCAGCGCCGCGAGGTACGTCGGTGACGTCCCGGCCTCCGGGCAACCGAGGAACGCGGTGCCCATCGCCGCCCACGTCGCGCCGAGGTCCAGGACGGCGCGGACGTCGGCGCCGTCCATCAGGCCGCCGGCCGCGACGAGCGGCAGCTCGGTGACGGTGCGCACGGCGGTCAGCAGCGGGCGCAGCGCCACCGCCGGCCCGGTCTCCTCGTCGTCGGTGAACGAGCCGCGGTGCGCGCCGGCCTCGGCGCCCTGCACCCACAGAGCGTCCGGGTGCACCGCCGCAGCGGACAGCGCCTCCTGCACGCTGGTCACCGTCACGACGACCGCCGACCCGGCGGCGCGCAGCGTCTCGACGACGGAGGTGGACGGCCGGCCGAAGGTCAGGCTCACGAGCGGGACGCCGGCGACCGCGGCCAGCTTGGCGTCGACCTCGTCGTCCTCCCACCGCGGCTCGCCGGGCTCGACGCCGAGCGCGGCCGCCTCCGGCGCGAGCCGTTCGCGGTACGCCGCCACCCCCTCCGGCTCCGGCGTGGGCGTGCCGGGCAGGAAGACGTTGACGCCGAACGGCGCGGACGTGAGCCGGCGTACCTCCTCGATGTCGGCCACTACGGCCGACGTCGCCAGGTAGCCGGCGGGCAGGAAGCCGAGGCCGCCCGCCGAGGCGACCGCCGCGACCAGCGCGGGCGTCGACGGACCTCCGGCCATCGGTGCCGCGACGAGCGGCACGTCGAGCGTGAGCACCCTGCAAATCTACGACCGGACCACGCCGAGGCGGCGCAAAGTGACCCGAACCGGACAGCGATGACGGATACTGGTGCGGGTCCAGGGAGAACACAGCACCGCACGCACGTGGGGGACCACCAAGTGACACCGGCGACGCCCGCCGTCCGACGTCCGTCCCGACGCCCCGCCCCGGCCGCGTACGGAGTGGTCGCCGCGCTCTGCCTGGCGCTCGCCGCAGGTGTCCTCACCGGCGCCCCGGCCGACGCCGCGCCCGCGGCGCCGGCAGCTCCCGCGGCGGGTGTCCCGCACGTGAACCAGACCGCCGCGGCCTCGCAGTGCCCGATCGGTCTCGGCCGGCCGCAGAAGGGCAGCGCCGCCAAGGCGCGCGCCCTGATGACCGGTCATGCCAGCCTCAACGAGTACGGCTCGTTCCACCTCGCGGCCAACCCGAGCTGGAAGCCGGTCAGCACCCTCGACAGCAGCGGCAAGGGCTACATGCACTCGCTGCACTACCTGCTGCCGCTGCTGCGCCGCGGCGTGAAGACCGGCAACAAGGACTTCATCGACCGCTTCTACTTCCTCATCCACGACTGGTACCGCGACAACAAGCCCGGCGGCCCCACCAGCCGCTACGCCTGGGGCCCGCCGATCTACGAGGGCTTCCGGTCGCTGGTCCTCGTGTGCGCCGCCGCCGGTCCGCGCGGCACCGCCCCGTGGCTCGCGAAGGCGCTGAAGAAGCAGGGCGAGATGGCGGCCAGCTCGGCGCGCTACGAGGGAGTCAACAACGCCTCGCTGCACCAGCAGATGGGGCTGTACGCCGTCGCAGTCACGCTCGGCCGGCCGGCCTGGCGCATCCTCGCGCGGCAGCGCATCGCGGTCCTCGCAGCGCGGCTCATCCACCCGGACGGCTCCGACGAGGAGGGCGCGCTCACCTACGCGCAGAACGACTACCGCTGGTTCAACCAGGCGGCCGAGCGTTTCCGGCTGGCCGGCGACGCGATCCCGCCGGAGTTCGCCCGCCTCGACGCGATCCCGGGGTTCCTCGCGCAGGCCACCCGGCCGGACGGCCGGATCGAGGCGCTCGGCGACTCCAGCCCGACGTTGCTCGGCGCCCGTGACTGGACCGGCACGCCTGCCGAGTGGGCGGCGACCGGCGGCGTCAGCGGCGCCCCGCCGAGTGCGACGTTCAGCGCGTACGCCGGTGGCTACGTCTTCGGCCGCAGCGGATGGGGCAGCGAGTCGAGGCCGCTCGTCGACCAGACCTACTACAGCGTGCGCGCCGGCCAGGGCAGCGGCATCCCGCACGCCCACGACGACGATGGAGCGCTGACGCTGTACTCGTACGGCTCGTCGCTGCTGCCCGACACCGGCCAGTGGAAGTACGTCTACGGCACCACCCGGTCGTTCGTCGTGTCGCGCGCCGCGCACAACGCGGTCCTCGTCGACGGTGTCGCGCGCAGCCGACCGCGTCCGGACCTGCGCACCGCGCAGGCACCCGGGCTGGACATGACGACCGTCGTCGACACCGGGTACAACGGCGTCACGCTCACCAGGACCATCGCGTACGACCGGGTCGACGACGTCGTCCTCGTGTGGGACCGGCTCGAGTCGGCGACCTCCGTGCGCGCCAGCCAGCAGTGGGGCCTCGGCCGCGACCGCGGCGTCACCCTGGACCAGGACACCGCGCACACCACCGGCGACGGAGCCAACGTCTCGCTGTTCTTCACCTCGGGCGGCTCGCCGCTCGACGTCGAGCGCGGCGACAAGAAGCCGTGGCGCGGCTGGAACAGCATCGCCTACGGCGAGCTGTCGCCGGCGCCGTCGCTGCGCGCGACCCAGCGCGGGAGGTCACTGTCCTGGCTGACCGTCATCGCGCCGCGCAAGCCCGGCGTCTCGGGCGCGGGCTACGCCGCGACGTCCACCGTGTCCGGCACCGCCGCGTCGGTGGTGCTGCGCACGCCGGCCGGCTCGTCGCAGGTCAACCTCGACGCGTCGTCCGGGTCGCTCATGCCGGTCACGACACTGACGCCGACCGCCTCGGTCCCGGAGCCGATCGTCCTGGCGGGCTCTGCGAGCGACCTCCGTGGCCGGGGGCTGGTGCCCGGTGCGTCGGTCACGCTCGAGTCGATGCCGGTCGGGTCGACGACCTGGACCCCGGTCGCCTCCGGCGTCGCGAGCCAGGCCGGCACCATCGACCTCGGCACTGCGCCGGTGCCGGCGACCGCGGACCTGCGGCTGGTCTCCGCGGGCTCCGCCTCCGCGCCGGTGCGGGTGACTGCGGCCGTCGCGCCGCAGCCGCCGGCCGCGGTCACCGCGACGCCCACCGGGAACGGCCAGGTGACCGTCGCGTGGCAGCCGCCGGTCGACACCGGCGGTGCGCCCCTCACGCGGTACGCCGTGCGGATCGACGGTCAGCGGGTGGTCGTACCTGCTGGTGGCGCGACCAGCGTCGTGGTCGACGGTGTGCACGCCGGCGACGAGGTCGCCGAGGTGCGGGCGTTCAACGCGGTCGCGATGTCGCCCTGGTCACAGCTCGCGGTGGCGATGCCGCCGTACCCGTCGATCACGGGGCCGGCGAAGGTGACGAAGGGCACCCGGGTCACGGTGAGGACGGCAGGGCTGCTGCCCGGTCAGGTCGCCGACGTCGCGGTGAAGACCGTGAAGAGCGGCGGGGTCCGGGTGCTGCACCCGACCGCGACCAAGAACGGCACGGCCACCGTGCGGTTCGAGGTGCGCTCGACGAGCCGGGTGTCCGTCACCAGCGGTGGCGTCACGTCCGCCGTCCTCCGGATCGGCGTCCCCACCAGGAAGCGCCGCCGCTGACTCCAGGCCTCCGCCTGACCAGAGCTGCATGATCACCGACCGAGAGACACCACGGTGATCATGCAATTCTGGTCGGGGGGCGGCGGCAGGATGGCGGGGTGACGCGGTGGGTGCTGCACGTCGACCTCGACCAGTTCCTGGCGGCGGTCGAGATCCTGCGGCACCCGGAGTACGCCGGCCTCCCGGTCGTGGTCGGCGGTGACGGCGACCCGACGAAGCGTGGTGTCGTGAGCACGGCGTCGTACGAGGCGCGGACGCTCGGCGTCGGGTCCGGGACGCCCTTGCGCACGGCGGCCAAGCGGATCCCCGATGCGGTGTTCCTGCCCGTCGACCGCGAGCACTACGAGGCCGTGTCGACTGAAGTGATGGCGGCCCTGCGCACCGTCACCGACGAGGTCGAGGTCCTTGGGTGGGACGAGGCGTTCCTCGGCATCGACGATCCACCGGACGACGACCCCGAGGCGGTCGCCCGCGAGGTGCAGCAGCGGGTGCTCGCGGCGACCCACCTGCACTGCTCCGTCGGCATCGGCCGCAACCGGCTGCAGGCCAAGATCGCCACGTCGTACGGCAAGCCGGCCGGCGTCTTCCGCATCACCGGTGCGACGTGGTTCGACGTCCTCGGCGACCTCCCGACCGACGCTCTCTGGGGGATCGGGAGCAAGACGGCCGCCAAGCTCACCGAGCTCGGGATCACCACGGTCCGTGCGCTCGCCGACGCCGACGTCGACGCGCTGGCCGCACGCTTCGGCCCGGCGACCGGGCCGTGGCTGCAGCGCCTCGCCGCCGGCCGTGACAGCGCGGCGGTCAGCAGCACGCCGTACGTCCGGCGTTCGCTGGGCCGCGAGGTCACCTACCAGCAGGACCTCGTCGAGTGGGCCGACGTGCGCCGCGAGGTGGTCGCGCTGGCCCAGCGGGTCGCCGGCGAGGCGGCCGAGGAGGGCCGCGAGGTGCTGCGGGTCGTGGTGAAGGTGCGCTACGTGCCGTTCTTCACCGAGACGCACGGCCGCACGCTCCCCGAGCCGACGATCGACGCGACGGCCGTCGAGGTGGCGGCGCTGGAGGCGCTGGCGCGGTTCGAGGAGCGCCCTGTGCGGCTGCTCGGCGTCAGGCTGGAGCTGGTCCGGTGATGGACCGCAGCCATCCGTCCAGGGCGCTGACGTCGTCCGGCGTCAGCGCGTGTCCGCCGGGGGAGCGACGGGCTGTGACCTCCGCGCCGGACTCCTGGTGGAGGTACGTCCAGGTGCGCGCCTGCAGCTCGGTGGGGACCACCGTGTCGGCGTCTCCCTGGGCCACCAGCACCGGCAGGCCGGTGAGCCGGCCGGGCGTCGTGGGCTGGCCGGCGTCGAACGGCAGCGTCGCGTAGAGCGTCGCGAGCCCGGCGAAGCGGACGGGGTCGGCGAATGCGACGCCCCCGGCGAACGTCGCTCCGCCGCTGAAGCCGACCAGCACCACGGGCCGGCCGCCCGGCGCGACGTCGTCGAGCCAGGCCCGGAACCACCGGATGCTCTCGGCGAGCGACTCCGCGACCGGTCGGCCGATGCCGCGGTTGGCGAACCACGCGAAGCCGCCGCCTTCGGCGATCGGCGCACGCACGGCGGCGTACCCGAGCCCGGGGGGCAGGGCGGTCGCGAGGTCGAGGATCGAGCCCTCGTCGGCGCCCCGGCCGTGCAGCAGCACGACCAGGGGCGCCGAGGGGGCGGTGCTGCCGGCGGTTGCGACCACCGGCTCCGGGTTCGTCACGACGTCAGCTGGCGACGGCGAAGCCGCCGGTCCACGCGACCTGCTCGCCGGCGGCGAGGGCGATCTGCTGGAAGCCGAGCGCCTCCAGCTCGCGGGCCCGCTTGAGCGACCCGGCGTCCAGAGCACGCAGGCCCGCAGCCCGGACGATGTCCGCCAGCTGTGCCTTCGCGTCGGCGTCGTCGCCGGCAATCAGCACCGTGGTCGGCTGTCCACCGACCGAGCCCGCAGCGAGGGTCGCGGCGAAGTTGGTGTTGAAGGCCTTGAGCACGGTCGAGTCCGGCAGCGCAGCGGCGATACCCGCAGCGGCCGAGCTGTCTGCCGGCACCGTGAGACCGTCGAACGTCTCGAGGTTCACGGGGTTGGTGATGTCGACGACGACCTTGCCGGCGAGCTGCTCGCCGCGACGGGCGAGGACGTCCGCGACGGCCGCGTGGGGAACGGCGAGGACGACGAGGTCACCCGTGACCGCCGTGCTGTGGTCGGTGCTGCCCAGCGTCTGGACGGTGTGACCGCCGCCGGTGACCAGCCCGGCGATCGCCTGGCCCATGGCACCGGTGCCGATGATGCTGACGTGCGTCATGTCGATCTCCTCTATGTTGTCGCTACAACCTTCATCCTGCACAACTACACTTGAAGTGACAACCTTCCGGGAGGGGCTGTGACCCGCGTCACACCGTGGCTGACGGCAGAGCAGCTGGCCGCCTGGGTTCGCCTCGTGGGCGTGCTGGAGCTGCTGCCGGGTGCCCTCGACGCGCAGCTGCGCCGGGACTCGGGCCTGACGCACTTCGAGTACTACGTCCTCGCGATGCTGTCCGAGGCGGACGCCCTGACCCTGCGGATGACCGAGCTGGCCCGCCAGACCAACGCCACCCTGCCCCGGCTGTCGCACGTCGTCAGCCGGCTCGAGGGTCGCGGACTGGTCGAGCGCTTCCCGTGCCCGGAGAACCGCCGGGCCACCAATGCCCGTCTCACGGAGGAGGGGCGGCGCACGGTCGTCGCGGCCGCGCCGGGGCACGCCCGGACGGTGCGGGAGCTCGTGATCGACGCCCTCACCGACGAGCAGGTCGGCCAGCTCCGCGCGATCACCGACAGCGTGCTCGCCCGGCTGGACCCGGACGGTCGGCTCGCGGTGACTTACCGGCGCTACGACGGCGACCCCGCTAGCCCGTCCGCTCCATCGCCTTGACGACGGCTTCGGCGGTCAGCGGGAGGTCGCGGACCCGGACGCCGACGGCGGCCGCCAGCGCGTTGCCGATCGCCGCAGCGGTCGGGCCCTGCGCCACCTCGCCCGCCCCGACCGACGGCAGGTCCGGCCGGTCCAGCAGCACGACGTCGACCGCCGGCACCTCGGAGAACCGCAGCACCGGGTAGCTCTCCCAGTCGGTGCTGGTCACCCGGCACCGGTCGAAGCGCACCCGTTCCTTGAGCGTCCAGCTGGCGGCCTGCACGGCGCCGCCCTCGACCTGGTTGCGCACGCCGTCGGGCTGCACGACCCGGCCGACCTCGACCGCGAGGGTCAGTCGCCGCAGCCGCACCTCGGCGACCGCCTCGAGCTCGGCGACGACCGCGCACCAGCCGCCCTTCTTGTACTGCGCCACCGCGACTCCGTGCCCGACGTCGCCGCCGCGCGGCAGCGGCCAGCCCACCCGCGCGGCCACCGCCTCGAGCACCGCGCGACCGCGCGGCTCGGAGAGGTGGTCCAGCCGGTACGCCACCGGGTCGGCGCCGGCGCTCTCGGCCAGCTCGTCCAGGAACGACTCGATCGCGAACACGTTGGTGAACGCCCCGAGCGACCGCAACGACGACGACCGCAAGGCGACCACGTCCAGCCGGTGCCCGGTGACCCGCCGCACCGGCAGGTCGTACGACGGCACCGCGCCGCGCGCGCTGCCCGCACCGCGCTCGGGAGGCGGGTCGACGGGCGCGAGCAGCGGCTCACCGCCCTCGACGTGCGCGGTCGCGAGCAGGCCAGGGGTGCCGGCGTACCCGGGCCGCGAGGTGTGACCCTGGCTCCAGACGTCGCACTCCCAGCCGACGATGCGTCCGACGTCGTCGAGCGCCGCGGCGAGGTCGACCAGCTGCGCCGAGCCGAACGGCGACCACGCCAGCTCGTCCTTGCGGGTCCACCGCACCTGCACCGGCCGGCCCGGCACCACGCGCGCCAGCAGCACCGCGTCGAACGCCGCGTCGTCGGCGCCGTTGTGCCCGTACGCCCCCGCCGACTCGACGTGCTCGACCACGACCCGCCCGGCGTCGAGCGACAGCGCCTGCGCGATCGCGGCGCGCAGCCCGAACACGTTCTGGCTGTGGCTCCACACGTGCAGCCCGTCGTCGTCCCACCGCGCCAGCCCGCAGCTGGGGGCGATCGACGCGTGCGCGAGGAACGGCCGGCTGTACGACGCCTCGACCCGGCGCGCCGCCCTCACGGCCGACGGGTCGCCGGTCTCGTCGACGGTGAACGTCGTGTGCGGCCCGGCGCGGAGGTAGGACGCCAGGTCGTCCTCGTCCGGGAGCGTCGGCCGCTCGTCCCACGTCGCGGCGTGCCGCAGGGCGTCGGCGGCCAGGTCGGCAGCACGCTCGTCGTCGGCGACCACACCGAGGAACGACCCGTCGCGGACCACCGCGACCACGTGCGAGCCGCGCGCCGCATCGAGGTCGACCGCCACCAGGGCGGCGGCCGGCGACGGCGGCCGTACGGCACGACCCCAGAGCTGGCCGGGCAGCACCAGGTCGGCGAGGTAGCGAGGTCGCCCGGTGACCTTGTCGGGCAGGTCGAGACGCGCGAGGTCGACCGCGTCGTCACCGGCCGGCTTCGGCTGCGCCGCGAGGTCGGCGTCCACGTCGAGGTCGACCCGCGCGGCCAGCGCGCCGTACGTCGTGGTGCGGCCGCCCGGCCCGGTGAACGTGCCGTCGTGGACCACCACGTCGCCACCCAGCACGTCGCGGGCTGCCGCGAGGAACAGCGCACGCGCGCAGGCACACGCCTGCCGTACCGCCGAGCCGGCATCGGCGACCGACATGCTGCCGGCCGTCGGTCCCTCGTCGGGACCGAGCCCGGTGTGCGCACCGGGCACCCTCACCGACGACGGCGGGACGTCGAGCTCGTAGGTCGCGATCGCCGCGATCGCCGTGAGGATGCCCTGACCGAGCTCGACCTTGCCGGTGCGCACCGTCACGGTCCCGCTGTCGTCGACGTGCAGCCATTTCGACAGCCGGGGTGCGGTGGCGAGGTGCCGGGGGAGGCTCACGACGGCCCCGCTGCCCGCAGCACCGCCGCGACCATCCGGCGCTGCGCGCCGCACCGGCACAGGTTGCGGTCCAGTGCCGCCACCACGGCGTCCTCCGTCGGTGCCGGGTCGTCGCGCAGCAGCGCGGCCGCATTGACCAGCACGCCGGAGAGGCAGAAGCCGCACTGCGCCGCCTGCTCGTCGAGGAACGCCTGCTGCACCGGGTGCAGGGCGCCGCCGGTGCCGAGCCCTTCGACCGTGACGACGTCCTTGCCGTCGGCGGACCACATCGGGGTGTCGCAGGACGGTGCCGGCCTGCCGTCGAGGAGCACGAAGCAGGCACCGCACAGGCCGACGCCGCAGCCGAAGCGCGTGCCGGGCTTGCCGAGCTCGTGCCGCAGCACGTGCAGCAGCGGCGCGTCCGGGTCGGCGACGACCTCACACGCCTCGCCGTCGACCGTGAGCCGGAACGTCCGCTGCTGCGTCATGTCCGCGGCACCTCAGCCTCCCGTGACGGCGTCGTGCGCCAGCGACACGGCCGACGCGGCGACGAGCACCAGGGTGACCCGCTGGAACGTCGTGCGCGACAGCCGGGTCGACGCCCAGGAACCGATCGGCTGGAACGCCGCGATCGGCAGCAGGATGAGCAGGCTCTCGACCAGACGGGTCCCGGTGTAGAGACCCACGAAGGCCAATGTCACCGCCTGCACCACGGCGCCGACCCCGAAGAGCACGGCCAGCGAGAAGATGTACGCCCGGGGCAGCAGCTGGAAGCCGTGCAGGTACGTCGTGAAGAGCGGGCCGGAGATGCCGGTCGAGCCCTGCAGCACACCGCCCACCAGCCCCACCGGCGGCGACGCGACGCGGGTCAGCCGGGCCGGCAGGTGGAAGCCGGGATGCACGAGCACCACCACGACGTACGCCACGATGACCACCACGAGCACGGCCGACAGCGCGCGCCCGTCGAGCGACTTCAGCGCAACCGTCCCGACGACGGCGCCGACGACGCTGAGCCCTACCAGGCTCGGCAGGTCACGGGTGCGCGGGTACTCCTCGCGGTGGTGGTAGGCCAGCCACGCGTTGGAGACGATGCCGGGCAGCGCCATGATGACGACCGCGTGCTCGACGCCGATGAACGGCGCCATCACCGGGATGGCCACCTGCGGCAGCCCGCCACCGGTCGCGCCCTTGATGAACGCGCCGACCGAGATCGCGACCACGATGATGACGACGTCCAGCGCGCTCGTGCCGCCGGACGCGGCCGCCGCGACGGCCCCGGTCATCGAGCGCCTCGCGGCGCCCGCATCACGCGCTCGTGCTCGCGGGCTGCTCGGCGGGGTTCTTGGCCCAGTAGGTCTCGGCAGCCTTGGACTCGGCCAGCGCCTCGGCGGTCTCGAAGCCCGGCGCCATCGACGCGGCCGTGCCGGCGAGCACCTGGTGGTGCTCGATGTCGAGCATCCGCAGCCAGGACTGCTGGCCGAACGTCAGCCCGACGAAGCAGCCCAGCTCGACGAGCTCGGCCTCGGTGAAGTGCGCGTTCATCCGCGCCCAGAACGCGTCGTCGGTGTCCAGCCGCCAGCAGATCGCCTCGGTGTAGGCGAGTGCGGCCTTCTGCCGCTCGTCGTACCGGTCGCTGGACTCGAAGTTGAGCAGCTCGTCGTACTGCTGCTCGAGCAGGCCGGCGGTGGTCGCCTTGATGGAGCGCTGGTTGCCGCAGAACTCGCACTTCACGGTGCGCGACACGTAGACCCGGGCCAGCTCCTTGACGCTGTGGTCGAGGACGCCGCTGTGGAAGATCGCCTGCCACGAGTCGGCGAAGGCCCAGAAGGCGTTCGGCGCGTGCGCCCGGACCGCCGACGACTCCGGCCGCGGCGTGCCCTCGCGGGCGCAGCGCTGCATCTCCTCCTGCATCCGCTCGTCCATCGACTCGACCGGGACGTAGGAGATGCGCGGTGCCATGGGACCCTCCGGGTGCTGGTCGACTGCGGCGCTGCAATCGATTGCGGCCAAGCCTACGCCCGCGTGCCCGTTGGGCGGAAGGGCTGGTCGGTGTGGCCCGTGCCACACCCTGGGAGGATCTCCGCATGACCCACCACGTGCCGCGCTTCGTCCTCACCCAACGCCTCACGATGATGGTCAACCGGTACGACGTGCTCGAGTCGGCGCCCGACGGCAGCACCGGCCGGCTGCTCGCCACGGCCCAGCAGAAGCGGCTGGCGTTCAAGGAGCAGGTCACCTTCTACACCGACGCCGACCGCACCACCGCGGTGTTCGGCTTCAAGGCCCGGCAGCGCCTCGACCTCGGCGCGGGGTACGACGTCACCGACGAGACAGGAGCCGCGCTCGGCTACTTCAAGAAGGACTTCGCCCAGAGCCTGCTGCGCACGACGTTCCACGTCGAGGCCCCGGGGCTGCGCGCGACCGGTCAGGAGCGCAGCCTGCCGATCGCGCTGATCCGCCGGGTGGTCGACGTCCCGCTCCCGTTCCACTTCGACTTCCGGGACGAGGCGACCGGTGCCGTGGTCATGAGCAGCACCAAGAGGTTCGGGCTGCGCGACCGCTACGTCGTCGACGTGCCGGACCCGCGAGTGGACTTCCGGCTGGCCGCCTCGGTCGCCGTCGCACTGGACGCCCTGCTCGCCCGCTGACCTCCGCGAGCGCTCCCGACATGCAGAACCCGACGGGTGTTGTCTCGGCGTGTCTGCAGCGTTCGCGGAGGTGCTCGGTCCTGGGCCACGACTGGTCAGCGGGGGGTGCGGAAGACCTCGGGGTGGGCGGCCAGCTCGATCCGGGTCCGGCGGATGTGGCCGGCCAGGTAGCGCTCGGCGTCCTCGGGGTCGCGCCGGGACAGCGCGTCGAGGATCAGCCGGTGCTCGTGGTCGACGACCTCGCGCCGGTGCGGGCGGCCGTCCAGGCTCATGAAGGCCCGGCGGTAGGGCTGCGTGGAGTTCCACAAGCGCACGACGCTGCCGGCGAGCTGCTCGCTGGCGCACCCGGCGTACGAGCCGAGGTGGAACGCCCGGTCCAGCACGAGGAACTCGGCGAGGTCGTCGTCGGCCATGATCCGCTCGTGGAGGTCGGCCAGCCCGGCGATGTCGGCGTCGTGAGAGGTGCTGCAGCGACTCGGTCAGCGCCAGCGGCTCGAGCCGTTCGCGCATCCGGTAGAGGACGTCGAGCTCGGCCGGGTCGAGCCGCGGCACCCGCGAGCCCTTGTTGGCGGTGTGCTCGGTGAGCCCCTCCGCCTCGAGGATGCGCAGCGCCTCGCGCACCGGCAGCCGGCTGGTGCCGAGCCGCTCGGCGACCTCCTCCTGCCGGATCCGCTCACCCGGCGCGATCCGGCCGGCGAGGATCGCGTCGCGCAGGTGTGCGGCGATGCGCTCGCTCGCGGCGCCGGCGGTCGGACCGGCGGGCTCGGCAGGTGCGGTCACGGGCTCAGGATGCCGTGTCGATCTCGGTGGTGCGCGCCGCCCAGGCCTCGGCGGTGCCGCCGGCCCGGTCGAACGCCTTGCGTCCGGGGTAGCTCACGAGCTCGAACTGCATCCCCCACGGCGAGAGGAAGTAGACCCAGCGCTGCCCCTCCGACGGACCCCTGCTGACGGTGGGCTCGCCGAGGACGGTGAGCCCCTGCTGGTGGAGGTACGCCACGGCCGCGTCGAGGTCGTCGACGTACAGCGCGACGTGGTGGCCCCCGATGTCGCTGTTGCGCGGCTGACGGGTGACCTGGTCCGGCGCGGCGTACTGGAAGACCTCGAAGATCGCCCGGCCGCCGAGCCGGAAGAAGTGCAGCTGCTCCATGACCGCGCGGGGGTCGACGTCGAGGTGCTCGGCCATCCAGTCGTCGCCGGGCTCGTCGTGGGCGAACGGTCCGAGCGAGTAGAGGTACTCGCAGCCGAGCACGTCGACGAAGAAGGTCCGGGCCTGCTCGAGGTCGGGGACCGTCACGCCGATGTGATCCACCCCGGTCAGGCCCGGGAGGGTGTCCGCCACGACGAGCTCCTCACGTCAGATTGGATCCCAACAGGCTACCCAAGGCCATCGAATGAGCGCCAGGCCTTGAGATGGGATCCGATCGGTGCCACTCTGAGGCGGTCCGGTACGTCGCCCGAGGAGCCGTCATGACCGAGCACCGTCCGCTGGACCCGGCCGCGCCATGGGTCGAGGTGGTCGCGACCGAGGCCGACTGGGACGCCGCGGAGCCCGGGCTGCTCACCTCGATGTTCAGCCAGCTGGTCCTGATCCGCACCTTCGAGGAGCTCGTCCTCACGCTGGCCGGCGAGGGCCTGGTGCACGGCCCGGCGCACTCCAGCATCGGCCAGGAGGGCGGCGCGGTCGGCTCGGTGCTGGGCCTGACGAGTGACGACACGGTCAACGGCTCGCACCGCGGCCACCACCAGTTCCTCGCCAAGGTGCTGCACCACGTGGAGCCCAAGGGCATCGACCCGACCGCGCCGATCTCGGACGACGTGCGCGGCGTGCTGCTGCGCACCCTCGCCGAGATCTGCGGGCTGGACCGCGGCTGGAGCCACGGCCGCGGCGGCTCCATGCACCTGCAGTGGCACGAGGCCGGCGCCATCGGCACCAACGCCATCGTCGGTGGCGGTGTCCCGCTCGCCGCCGGCTCGGCGTGGGCGCACAAGCAGGCCGGCACCGACGCGGTCGCGGTCACGTACTTCGGCGACGGCGCCATCAACATCGGCTCCACCCTCGAGACGTTCAACCTCGCGGCCGCGTGGAAGCTGCCGCTCTGCTTCTTCGTCGAGAACAACCGCTACGCCGTCTCCACCAACGTCGACGAGGCGACCGGGGAGCCGCGCTTGTCGGCGCGCGGGCCCGGGTTCGGCATCGCCAGCTGGCGGGTCGACGGCATGGACCCGCTCGCCGTCCACCTCGCGATGCAGGAGGCGCTCGCGCACATGCGACGCGGCGACGGTCCGGCGTTGGTCGAGGCAGAGGTCTACCGCTACTTCCACCAGAACGGGCCGTTCCCGGGCAGCGCGTTCCGCTACCGGACCAAGGAGGAGGAGAGCGAGTGGCGGGCCCGCGACCCGATCGACCAGGTCGCCCTCAACCTCGCCCGTCGCGGTCTCGTCGAGGGCTCGGTGCTCGACGCGTTCGTCGCGAGCGCCAAGGCCCTGATGGCCGAGCTCGCCGACGTGCTGCTCGAGCCGCTGCCCGGCGGCAAGCCCGGCCAGCGCCGCATCAAGGAGGCCGAGTGGCCCGACCCGTCGTACGTCGACGTCGGCGTGCGCGGCGACCTGAGCGAGCTCGAGGGTTCGCCGTACGCCGACACCGACACGTTCGTCGGTGAGGTGGCTGAGACGAAGTTCATCGAGGCCGTCGCGGGCGTCATGCGGCGCCGGATGGAGACCGACGAGCGTGTCGTCGTCATGGGCGAGGACGTGCACCGGCTCGGCGGCGGCACCAACGGCGCCACCAAGGGACTCGCGGAGGCCTTTCCCGGCCGGGTGCTCGGGACGCCGATCAGCGAGAACGCGTTCACCGGCCTCGGCGGCGGCGTCGCGATGGACGGCCGGTTCCGGCCGGTCGTCGAGCTCATGTACGCCGACTTCATGTGGGTCGCCGCCGACCAGATCTTCAACCAGATCGGCAAGGCGCGGCACATGTTCGGCGGCGAGGGGGCGGTGCCGTTCGTGCTGCGGAGCAAGGTGGCGATGGGCACCGGCTACGGCTCGCAGCACTCGATGGACCCGGCCGGCGTCTTCGCCACCGCACCGGGCTGGCGGATCATCGCGCCGTCGACGCCGTTCGACTACGTCGGGCTGATGAACACGGCGCTCCGGCTCGACGACCCGGTGGTCGTCCTCGAGCACGTCGACCTCTACTCGTCGTCCGGTGACGGCCCGGTCGACGACTTCGACTACTGCCTGCCGGTCGGCAAGGCTGCGGTGCGACGAGCCGGCTCGGACGTCACCGTGCTCACGTACCTGGCCATGACGTCGTACGTGCTGCAGGCCGTCGAGCAGGTCGGCACGGTCGACGCCGAGGTGGTCGACCTGCGTTGGCTGGACCGCGCGAGCATCGACTGGGACACGATCGGCGCGAGCATCAAGAAGACCAACCGCGTCCTCATCGCCGAGCAGGGGCCGCGCGGCACGTCGTACGGCGGGTGGCTCTCCGACGAGATCCAGCGGCGGTTCTTCGACTGGCTGGACCACCCGGTCGAGCGGGTGAGCGGCCGCGAGGCGTCGCCGTCGATCAGCAAGCGGTTGGAGCGGGCGGCCATCGCGCAGGCCGACGAGGTCGTCGCGGCGCTGACCGCGATCGCGGAGGCCTGAGATGCCCCAGCTGCTGCGGCTGCCGGAGATCGCCACCGGCACCACCGAGGCGGTGCTGTCGAGCTGGTCGGTCGCCGAGAACACGTCGGTCGCCGCGCACGACGTGGTCGCTGTCGTCGAGACGGCCAAGGCTGTCGTCGACGTCGAGGCGGAGACCGACGGGGTGCTGCTGCGGCTGCTCGTGCAGCCGGGGGCCGAGGTCGAGACCGGTGCGCCGATCGCGCTGGTCGCCTCGCCCGGCGAGACGGTGACCGACGTCGACGCGGCCCTGGCCGAGCTCGGCGTCACGGCCGGTGCGCCGGCCACCTCGCCGTCGTCGGACCCCAGCGCGCTGGAGGTGCCGGAGGCCTCGACCACGCCGGATCCGTCGCCGGTCGACGACGTGCCGCTCCCCGTCGCCGCGCCGTCGAACGGTCACGGGAACGGGCGGGTGTTCGCCAGCCCGCTGGCGCGGCGGCTGGCCCGGGAGGCCGGTCTGTCCGTCGAGGACATCCGCGGTTCGGGGCCGCACGGCCGGATCGTGCGACGTGACGTCGAGCAGGCCCGGCGGTCGACGCCGGCTGCGCCGGCTGCGCCGGCACAGGCTGCCGCGGCGCCCGCGGCTGGTGGCGCACCGACGGCCACGGGCCCCGCGGCGTACACCGAGGTGCCGCACACCCGGTTGCGCAAGCTCATCGCCTCGCGGCTGACCGAGAGCAAGACGACGGCACCGCACTTCTACCTCCGCGCGACGGTCCAGGCCGACCGGCTGCTGGCCCTGCGGACCGAGATCAACGAGGGGGCCGAGACCCGGGTCTCGGTCAACGACCTCGTGGTCAAGGCAGTCGGGACGGCGCACGTGCTCGTGCCCTCGCTCAACGTCACCTGGACTGCTGACGCGGTCCGCACGTACTCCTCGGTCGACGTCGCGGTCGCCGTGGCGACGGACAACGGGTTGGTGACACCGGTGGTCCGGTCGGTGCAGGACCTGTCGGTGACGGCGGTGTCCCGGACGGTGCGTGACCTCGCGGAGAGAGCGCGCGCCGGGCGGCTGCAGCAGCACGAGCTGGAGGGCGGGTCGATCAGCGTCACGAACCTCGGGATGTACGGCACCGAGGAGTTCGCCGCGATCATCAACCCGCCGCAGGCGTCGATACTCGCGGTCGGCGCCGCGCGGCAGGAGCCGGTCGTCGTGGACGGCGCGGTGTCGGTCGCCACGGTCATGCGGCTGACGCTGTCGGTCGACCACCGCCCGGTCGACGGCGTGGCCGGTGCCGACTGGCTGCGCACCCTCGTCGACCTGCTCGAGCACCCCGCGCGCATCCTCGCCTGAGTGAAGGGCGACGGCCCGCACCGCCTGGCGCGTGGGACCGCACGCGGTGAACCTCCGCCGGTAGTGGTGAATGGGCCGCTACCGGCGGAGGTTGATCACGTGAGCGTGATCAACCGGCCGAGGGGGAGGGGAGACGCGGGCAGGAGGGAGCGGGTCAGAGGACGTCGAGGCGGGCGCGGAGACCGTCGAGCTCGGTCATGAGCATCGCGGGCACCGAGTCGGTGCCGATCTTCGCGAACCACTCCTGGATCTGCGGGATCTCCTCGCGCCACTCGTCCTGGTCGACGGCGAGGGCCGCCTCGAGCTGCTCGGTGGTGACGTCGAGGCCGTCGACGTCGAGCGACTCGACGGTCGGCACCAGGCCGATCGCGGTCTCGACCGCGGCGGCGCGTCCCTCGATGCGCTCGATGGCCCACTTGAGGACCCGCCCGTTCTCGCCGTAGCCGGGCCAGAGGAAGCCGCCGTCCGCGTCGCGGCGGAACCAGTTGACGTAGAAGATCTTGGGCAGCTTGACCGAGTCGGCGTCCTTGCCCATCTCGATCCAGTGGCTGAAGTAGTCGCCGGCGTTGTAGCCGATGAACGGCAGCATCGCCATCGGGTCGCGCCGCACGACGCCGACCTCACCGGTGGCGGCCGCCGTCGTCTCGGACGACAGGGTGGCGCCCATGAAGACGCCGTGCACCCAGTCGCGGGCCTCGTAGACGAGCGGGATCGTCGTCTTGCGCCGGCCGCCGAAGAAGATGGCCGAGATCGGGACGCCGCGCGGGTCGTCGTACTCCGGGGCGATGATCGGGCACTGCGTGATGGGGGTGCAGAACCGCGAGTTGGGGTGCGACGAGGGCTCGTCGGACTCCGGGGTCCAGTCGCGGCCCTTCCAGTCGGTGAGGTGGGCCGGCGGCTCCTCGGTCATCCCCTCCCACCAGATGTCGCCGTCGTCGGTGAGCGCGACGTTGGTGAACATCGAGTTGCCGCGGGCGATGGTGCGCATCGCGTTCGGGTTGGTGTGCCAGCCGGTGCCCGGCGCGACGCCGAACAGGCCGTACTCCGGGTTGAGGGCGTAGAGCCGGCCGTCCTCGCCGAAGCGCATCCACGCGATGTCGTCGCCGAGCGTCTCGACCTTCCAGCCCTCGATGGTCGGCTCGAGCATCGCGAGGTTGGTCTTGCCGCACGCGCTCGGGAAGGCGGCGGCGACGTAGTAGGTCTGCTGCTCGGGAGACGTCAGCTTGAGGATGAGCATGTGCTCGGCGAGCCAGCCCTCGTCGCGACCCATCACCGACGCGATGCGCAGCGAGAAGCACTTCTTGCCGAGCAGCGCGTTGCCCCCGTAGCCGGAGCCGTAGCTCCAGATCGTGCGCTCCTCGGGGAACTGGGTGATGTACTTCGTGTCGCTGCACGGCCACGGAACGTCCTGCTGACCGGGCTCGAGCGGCGCACCGACGGAGTGCAGGCACGGGACGAAGTCGGCGTCGGCGCCCATCCGGTCGAGGACCTTGGTGCCCATCCGCGCCATGATCCGCATCGACGTGACGACGTACGCCGAGTCGGTGATCTCGACGCCGAACATCGGCGACTCGGCCTCGAGCGGGCCCATGCAGAACGGGATGACGTACATCGTGCGGCCGCGCATGCAGTCGCGGTAGAGGTCGGTCATGACCGACCTCATCTCGGCCGGGTCCATCCAGTTGTTCGTCGCGCCGGCGTCGGCCTCGTCGCGGGAGCAGATGAACGTGCGGTCCTCGACGCGAGCGACGTCGCTGGGGTCGGAGGCGCACCAGAACGAGTTCGGCTTCTTGTCCTCGGCCAGCCGGACGAGGGTCCCCGCGTCGACGAGCTCGTCGGTGAGGCGAGCCCACTCCTCGTCGGAGCCGTCGCACCACACGACACGGTCGGGCCGGGTCAGCTCGGCCACCTCGGCGACCCAGTCGAGCAGCCGCTGGTGGGTGGTCGGTGCTTCCGTCGCGCTCGCCGTCATCGCCGAGAGGTCCCTTTCCGTGGTCACCTGGGCCCGTGGGGGTGGCTCACCGTAACCCCAGGTCACGGGCGTGCGGCAGGGGGCGGCCGTGAGACGTTGGTCACCAGACCTTGCCAACGGAACGGTTGTGGCGCACACTCCGCGCGCGCTCACAGCCCGTGTCCGGTTCGCGCCGTCCCCGGAGGGGTACCCACAACGCACGCCGTCCTGACCCCGATCCCGGAGCCGATCATGCGCCCCACAGCCCTGCACCCGTCCGCGAGCCCGCTGCCCCGTGACGCCGGAGGTGTCCTGTCCGGCATCCTCGTCGCCGTCCTGATCCTGGCCGCGGTCGGCATCGGCGCGTTCTACTACTTCGGTGGTGACGCCGACGTCGACGTCAAGATCGACAAGCCGGACGTCAGCGTCAGCAGCAGCGAGACCCCGGGCAACTAGCCTCCCGATCACCGAGCGGTCGGATCCCCTGTCACGCGTTTGGGGCACGCCCGCGGTCGCCTGTACCCTGCTCCGAGGCCGTTCAGCGGCCGAGCGCCCGTAGCTCAACGGATAGAGCATCTGACTACGGATCAGAAGGCTGGAGGTTCGAGTCCTCTCGGGCGCGCCCACTCGTCACACGTCCGGCTCCACGTCCTTCCCCCACCATCCGCGCTGGACGTGGGGTCCGGATCCGGTGGCAGTTCGCGCACCGGACGTCACACAGTTCGATCTCGGCCTGCACGCGCGATTCGATCTCGGCCTGCACGCGCGCAAGGCTGAAGCCCTGTCCCGCCAGCAGCGCGATGGCGCGGACCTTGGTGGCCCCGTCGCGATGGTCGAACTCCAGGACCCGGATGTCGGAGTTCGCACAGTCGACGCAGGGGTGCTCGCGCAGGTAGCTCAGCAGCCAGGCCCTCGTCTCCTGCACCACGCGCGGCTGCCGACGGCGGGCCTTGGCCAGGTAGTAGGCGCGGTTGGCCCGGTAGTGCGCCCTGCCGGCCGCACGCCGGCAGTCGAGGCAGCGCGGTCCCGCGAGCGGGGAAGTCCGCCGCTGCACGGCGTTCTCCGCAGCCCGGACAGATCGCGATGTCGCCGCCCATGTCGCCTCCCGGGGCGACTCTGGCAGCGGGCCTGGACACAAAGCGTGGCTGCGGGCTCAGCCGGGTGGCTGGTCCTTGGTGAGGTGCAGCAGCCAGTCCGAGCCGGTGCGGATCAGCGCGTACCGCCGGGAGCCCGCGCGGCCGTGCAGGGTGAAGAGCAGCCGCCGGTCGGTGCGGTCGTGCTCCTCCCAGGTGCCCTCGTCGGCAATCGACTTGTGCTCGTCGGTGTAGTCGACGTGGTCGAGGTCGTGGTCGCCGACCTGCACCGCGAGCCGGTTGTGGGCCTGGTCGTCGGGCAGCCCGCGGGGGACCGCCCACGACCGGAGCACGCCGTCCTCCTCGAGCCGCAGGTCGAAGTGCGGCTGCGGCTTCCGGTGGTCGTGCAGGACGAAGCGCGGCATCCGAGCTGTCACGCGGCCAGTCTTCCCCGCGGCCGGGCTACGACGCCGGCTGGTCCTCGGCGAGGATCCGGTAGAGCGCCTTGCGCGCCTCGGCCATCGTCTCCGCGGCCTTCGCGACCTGCGGGCGGGTGCCGACCTGTGCGACCTGGTGGGCCGCCCCGACCATCGCACCGAGCTCGCTGCGCAGCTGGCGCCACTCCTTCGTGACGCCGCCGCCCACGTCGTCCCACGGCGAGCCGAGCTCGGCCCGGTGCGCCTCGACGTACGCCGTGCCCTCGTCGGTGAGGGTCGCGGTCTTGCGCCCCTCCAGCCGGTCGAAGGCCACCAGGCCCTCGTCCTCGAGCTGGCTCAGCGCCGGGTAGACCGACCCGGGGCTCGGCGTCCAGACCCCGTCGCTGCGGTCGGTGATCTGCTGGATCAGCTGGTAGCCGTGCATCGGCTCCTCGGTGAGCAGCAGCAGGATCGCTGCCCGGACGTCGCCGCGGCCGCCACGGCCGTCACGCCGGCCGCCACCGCGGTGCCGCGGCGGGCCGAACCCGCCGGGGCCGAGCGGGCCGAAGCCGCCGGGACCGTGCTCGTGGCCGCCGCGGCCCCGGCCGCCCGGCCCACGTCCGCCGCGTCCGCGGCCCTCGCCCTCCGCCATGACCCAGGCGGTGCGGGCGTCGGAACGACGCCCTCGGGGGCCGCCTCGACGGCGGCCGGTCTCTGTCTCAGGTGCTGTGGTCCTCATGGGAGGACTCCTCTCGTGCGTGGATCTGTGTCCGTAGGTCGCCGAGCGTCTCTCGACCGTACGGCGACAGGTCGACGATATATCGGAACTATGTCGACGTCAAGTCCCGGCCGAACGGCCTGCCTCGGGCCACCACCCGCCACCTGGTCGCACACGATCTTCGGGGGGCGTTCTGCCAGCAGCCACCCGATCGGGGCACACTCGCAGGCGTGCGCGTCGACGAGGCAGCGGTGGTCGAGCTGACCCGTGCCCTGGTCCGCATCCGCAGCGTCCACGACCCGGCTGCGGGCACCGCAGAGGCCGGCGCCGCCGAGCTGGTGGTGGCGACGATGCGGGCGTTCGGCTGGGAGCCGACGGTCGTCGAGGTCGCGCCGGGCCGCCCGAACGTGGTGGCCGTCGTCGAGGGCGGCGGCGGCCCGGGGCCGACGCTGATGTTCGAGGGGCACACCGACGTCGTGACCGAGGGCGACGGCGCCTCGTGGACGGTCGACCCGTACGGCGCCGAGCTGCGCGACGGCCGCGTGCACGGCCGCGGCAGCGCCGACATGAAGAGCGGGCTCGCCGCGATGCTGCACGGCGTCCGCGCGCTGCAGGTCGCCGGACCGTTCCCGGGCCGGGTGGTCGTCGCCGCGCTGGCCGACGAGGAGGGCCTGATGCTCGGCGCCAAGCACTTCGCGGCGACCTGGTCGGACCTGGTCGGTGGCAGCATCGACGGCGTCGTGGTGTGCGAGCCGGAGGAGGGGGAGGTCTGCGCCGTCGCCAAGGGCGCGGTCCGGTTGCGGCTGACCTTCACGGGCGCGATGGCGCACGGTGCCATGCCGCAGCACGGCCGCAACCCGGTGCCGGCGGCCGCGGGCACGGTCGCGGCGCTCGCCGAGCTCGAGGCGGCGCTGCTTGCCGAGCACGGCGTCCACGAGCACCTCGGCCAGTGCTACCTGACACCGACCGTGCTGCTCGCCGGCGACGAGGACCAGGTCAACGTGATCCCGGCGGCCGCGGTGCTCTGCGTCGACGTGCGCACCGTGCCGGGCGTCGACCATGCGACCGTCGCCGAGTCCGTACGGCGCGCGGCGGAGGCGGTCGCGGCGGCCTCGGGTGTCGGCGTACGGCTCGGGGTGCTCGACGACCGGCCACCCGTCGACACGCCGCTCGACCATCCGGTGGTCGTCGCGCTGGCTGCCGCGCACGAGGCGGTCACCGGCGAGCCGGCGCGCTACGGCGGCGTGCCGGGCGCCACCGACGGCACGATCCTCACCCGGGACGCCGGCCTCGCCACCGTCGTCTACGGTCCCGGTGGCAAGTGGATCGCCCACCAGGCCGACGAGTACGTCGAGGTCGCCGACATCGTCACTGCGGCGAACGTCTACGCCGAGACGGCACGGCGCTTCCTCACCGGGGCGTCGTCGTGAGGACGGGTGCGACGAACAGCCTCGCCGACGTCGCCGGCATCCGCGTCGGGCACCACCAGCGGGTCGGCGACGGGTGGCTGACCGGGACCACCGTGGTGCTGGCGCCGGACGCCGGTGCGGTCGGCGGTGTCGACGTGCGCGGTGGCGGGCCGGGCACCCGGGAGACGGACCTGCTCGACCCGCGCAACCTCGTGGAGCGGGTGCAGGCCGTCGTCGTGAGCGGCGGCAGCGCCTTCGGCCTCGCGGCAGCCGATGGTGTCGTACGCCGCCTGGCGGCCTCGGGCCTCGGCTATCCCGTCGGTGACGCCGGTGTGGTGGTGCCGATCGTGCCGGGCGCCGTGGTCTTCGACCTCGGTCGCGGTGGTGACGTGCGCGCCACCCCGGACGGCTCGTTCGGCGAGGCGGCGTACGACGCGGCGCACGGTGACGCTGTCCTGCAGGGCTGCGTCGGCGCGGGCACCGGCACTCGCGTCGGCGGCCTCGAGGGCGGCGTCGGTTCGGCCAGCGCCGTGCTCGACGACGGCACCACGGTCGCCGCGCTCGCCGTGGTCAACGCCGTGGGGTCGGCCGTCGACCTGCGGACCGGCGAGCTCTTCGGCGCGCGGCACCTGCTGCCCGGCGAGGTCCCGGGCCTGGTGGCTCCGGCGCCGGGCGACCTCGCTGCGGCGCTGGAGGCCGCAGCCGGGCAGCCGCAGCCGGGCCCGTCGCTGGCGACCACCATCGGCGTCCTCGCGACCGACCGGACGCTCACCAAGGCCCAGTGCCAGAAGCTCGCCGGCATCGGCCACGACGGGCTGGCGCGCGCGATCGACCCGGTGCACACGATGTTCGACGGCGACACCGTCTTCGCGTTGGCCACCTGCGAGCGCGAGGCACCCGACCCGATGGCGTTCCACCAGCTGCTCGCTGCCGCGGGGGACGTGCTGACCCGCGCGGTCGTGCACGGCGTCCTCGCCGCGACGACGACCGACACACCCGCCGGCTCGATCCGCAGCTACCGCGACGCCTTCCCGTCGGCGTTCACCTGACCGGCCTGAGGGTGCCGACCTCGGGAGGGTTGTGCGTCTGCGCGGCCCGTGCCCATCATGCCTGGTGACAACCGGCCTGGTGGAGACGACGAAGGGTGCTCGCCACGTGCAGCGCCGCGTGCACACCGACGCGATCTGGCAGCTGGCGGTGATGGTGGCGACCGACGTGGTGTTCGTCGCCGGGGTGCT
This sequence comes from uncultured Actinomycetota bacterium, assembly GCA_963746175.1. Taxonomy (GTDB): domain Bacteria; phylum Actinomycetota; class Actinomycetes; order JACCUZ01; family JACCUZ01; genus CAVVAH01. The sequence continues at coordinate 1,289,940 of CAVVAH010000004.1, forward strand.
GCTGCCCTCCCTGAGGGCCGAGGTGTCGGAGCCGTTCCCCGACGTGCCGGCCGCGCTAGGAGTCGCCGCGTACGTGGTGGCGATGGCGCTGCCCGCAGTGGCGTGCCTCGTCGCCTTCGGGAGCGTGTCGCGGTGGGCACGGCGCGCGTCCCGCGACCCCTTCGAGGTCGTGGTGCTGCTCTCCGCGGTGGCCGGGCTGGCGGTCTACGTCTCACCGTGGGGGGTCGCGGCCGTCCGCACGTTCCTCGACTGACCAGGCCGCCCGGTCACCCCGCGCACCCGCAGGGGGTGCCCGACGGTGTTCTGCTCGATGCCTCATCGTGGCTGCTGACCGCTGCCGGCCAGCCGCGGCGTGACTTGCAGGATCGTGCTGTTTACAGATCGGCCGGCGGTGCCGAGACTGACCCGATGCAGGTACGCCGATTACGCCGAGGCCGACCGCGCATCCGTGATCGCACTGGCACCACGGCTCACCGAGGGTGTGGCGGGATGGCGCGACCGGCGTGCCGTCCGCGCCGCCGTCCTCGACTGGGTGACCGGCTCGGTCGCCGCGGCGGCCGTCGACGACCACGCCGTCTTCGTCGCGGACGACGACGGCATGGTGCTGGGGTTCGTCACCTGCGGGCAGCGCGAGCACTTCACCGGTGAGGTCGACGGCTACGTCGGCGAGCTCGTGGTCGCAGGCGGCTGGGTACGTCGCGGAGTGGGCAGAGCGCTGATGGCTGCGGCCGAGCAGTGGACCGCCGACCGGGGGCTGTCCCGGCTCACCCTGGAGACGGGTGCGGCGAACACCGCGGCCCGCGGCTTCTACGGCGCGCTCGGCTACCGCGACGAGGACGTCCGCCTCAGCAAGCGGGTGGGATGAGGCGCAACCGCTGGGACCCACGGACGTGGTCGTTCCTGCAGGTGGCGCTCGCGATCGTGCTGCTCGTCACCGCTGCGGGTGCCGTGCGGTACGGGACGCGGGACCGGTCCTGCTTCCCGGGCCGACCGCACGCGGCGCCGGCCTCGGTCGAGGCCGGGGAGCGGGTGGTCGTGCGGGCCACGGCGTTCGACTGCGCCCGGAGCTTCCACCGGGGTGCCGTCTACGGTCTGGAGCTCGTCCCCGCGGCGGGTGCCGGGGACGGCAGCGACCAGGTCGACTTCGGCGGCAGCTTCCCGGTGGAACGAGACGGCACCTTCCGCGCCCGGGTCCGGATCCCCGGCACGGCGCCGCCGGGCCGGGCCGTCATCCGGTTCACCGGGTTCGACGTCGACGAGCTCTACGACGAGGTCTGCAGCGAGCGGGCGTGCGGCACCTACGGCGCCACCGTCGTCATCCACTGACGGGCAGCTCTGTCGTCGTCACATCGCGACGGCGGTGCCGGTCACCGAGATGCCGCCGTCACCGGCCGGGATCGTCACCGTGAGCCGGCTCGGGCGGCCGAGGTCGTCGCCCTGCCGCAGCGAGAGCGTCGCGGGCACCTCGACGAGCGACAGCGCGCGCAGGTAGCCGCCGAGCGCCGCCGCGGCGGCGCCGGTCGCCGGGTCCTCGACGATCCCGCCCGGCGGGAACGGGTCGCGCACGTCGAACGTCGTCGGCCCGGTGCGGTGCACGAGCTGCACCGTCGTCCAGTCCTGCTCCGCCATCAGCCCACCGAGGGCGTCGAAGTCGTAGGCGAGGTCGGCCAGCCGCTGCCGGGTGGCCGTCGCGACGACCGGGTGCCACGCGCCGGCGTACGCGACACGCACGGGCAACGACGTGTCGAGGTCGTGGGCCGACCAGCGCAGCGCGGCGAGCAACCGCGCGACGAGCTCGTCGGAGAGCGAGGCGACGCGCGGCGGGACACTCGTCAGCGTCGCGGTGGTCAGCGCGCCCGCGGACGTGGTCTCGACGCGCACCTCGCCGGCGCGGGTGTCGAGCAGCATCAGTGCCGGCGCCGTGACGCTCGGCCCACGCGACGCCCGTGGCGATCGTGGCGTGCCCGCAGAACGGCACCTCGGCGAGCGGGCTGAAGTACCGCACCGCGAACCGCCCGTCCGCCTGCGCCGCGAGGAAGGCCGACTCCGAGTAGCCGACCTCGGCGGCTGTCGCGAGCATGGTGGTGTCGTCGAGCCCGCCTGCGTCCAGCACGACACCGGCGGGGTTGCCACCCGCTGGGTCGTCGGTGAACGCGGCGTACCGCAGGACCTCCATCCGCTGGCCTCAGCCGGCTCGCGGCATGCCGGTGTCCAGCTCGAACCACACCGTCGTGCCGTCCGCGCTGTGCTCCGCGCTCCACGCCGTCGCCAGGGCCTCCACGAGCATCAGCCCCCGTCCGGAGATGTCGGTCGGCTCGTGGTCCTCGGTACGCCGGGCGGTGCCGCTGCTCCCGCGGTCCTGCACCGACACGAGCAGTCGCTCGTCGTCGAGCTGCGCGGTGACGCGCGGGCTGGTGCCGGAGTGGATGACGGCGTTGGTCACCAGCTCGGACAGGCACAGGGCGGCGGTCTCGGCCACGTCGTCGTCGACGTCCCAGGCTGCGAGCCATCTGGCCAGCGTGCGCCGCGCGAGCGGCGACGCGCTGCTGTCGGCGGGCAGCTCGGTGCTCGCGGTCTGCAGGTGCATGCCGACGGTGCTCAGGACCGCGAGCAGCGCGACGTCGTCGTCGCTGTCGTGCCTGCGCATCTGGCCGGCGAGCCGGGGGCACAGCTCGCGCGGATGACGCCGGCGCGCCTCCGTGCCGGCGAGCCGCTGCGCCAGCTCCTCGACGCCGTCGTCGAGCTCGAGGCTGCGGGTCTCGACCAGCCCGTCGCTGAAGAACAGCAGCAACGAACCGGGCGGCACGGCCACCGTCGTCGTCTGCCAGCCCTCGCCGCGCAGCCCGAGCGCTGGTCCGGGTGGGACGGCCACCGCGTGCGGTTCCCGGCCCGGCCGGGCCAGCAGCGGCGCCGGGTGGCCGGCCACGCCGAGGTCCATCGTGTGCCGGTCGGCGCTGAGCACGCCGTACGCGACCGTGACGATCTGCTCCGCGATGCCGAGCGAGGCGACCAGCGCGTCGAGCCGTTGCAGCAGCAGGCCCGGGTCGGGGTCGATGAGGGCGTAGGCGCGCAGCGCGGCGCGAACCTGCCCCATCACGACAGCCGCGGGGACGCCCTTGCCCATCACGTCGCCCAGCGCCACGGCGACCCGGCCGTCGGCGAGCGGGACGACGTCGTACCAGTCGCCGCCGACGTCCACGCCCGGCCCGCCGGGCTCGTAGTAGGCACCGAGAGCGAGGCCGTCCAGGTCCGGCAGCGACTCCGGCAGCAGGCTTCGCTGCAGCAGCTGCGAGGTCGTCTGCTGCACCCGGAAGGCCAGCGCCCGCTTCATCGCCTGGGCCACCACAGCAGCGACCGCGCCGAGGAACGCCTGCTCGTCCTCGTCGAAGTCCGCGGCCGTGCCGAACGACAGCAGGAGCCCGCCGATCGCCGTGTCGTCGGAGAGCAGCGGGAGCGCGGCCATCCGGCGGGTGCCCAGGCCGACCTGCCGCTCATGCATGTGCGGGTAGCGCTCGGCAAGGTCGTCCGACGACGGCAGCACGACAGGGACGCGGGTGCGCACTGCCTCGGCCAGCGGCACGTCGGCCTGGCCCTCGATCCGGCACCAGCGCACCGCGGTCGGCGTCACCGAGTCGTCGTCACTGGCGACGAACGCCAGGTCCCGCCCGGCCCTCTCGCTGGTGGCCAGACCGGCGCGCACGACCCCGTCGATGTCGAGCACGTGCGCGAACGTCGCGCGAGCCACGTCGTCCGGCGTCAGGACGTCGGCCAGCGCGCCCGTGAGGCGGCGCAGCAGCACCAGCCGCCCGGCAGCCTGGCCGAGCGGAGCCAGCCCCGGACTGCTCATGTCACGAATCTAGCCCGCTCACCCGCAGGTGACCCCGAGCCCGACCCGAACGGCCCATCGGCCGCTGCAGAGCGGTCGGGCTTCCCGCTCCGTGATCACCACGGGCGTACGGTGGTGGGCGCGCGTCCTGCAGACGGTCGGGGTCGCGCGGTGAGGGAGGACGCGGGGTGCTGGTCCGGTTGCTGCGGGGGTACCTGTCTGCCTACCGTTCGTGGCTCGCCGCCGTGGTCGCGCTGCAGCTCGTGGGGACCCTCGCCGGCCTCTACCTGCCCAGCCTGAACGCGGACATCATCGATGACGGCGTGTCGCAGGGTGACACCGGCTTCATCGTGCGGACCGGGACGCTGATGCTCCTCGTCGCGCTCGTGCAGGTCGCCGCCTCGATCGCGTCGGTGTGGTTCGGATCGCGCATCGCCATGGGCTTCGGCCGCGACGTCCGGGCCGGGGTGTTCCACCGGGTCGGCACGTTCTCGTCACGCGAGGTGACGACGTTCGGAGCACCGTCGCTGATCACCCGGACGACGAACGACGTCCAGCAGGTGCAGATGCTCGTGCTGCTCACGTGCACGGTCATGGTCGCGGTGCCGATCATGTGCGTCGGCGGCATCGTCATGGCGCTGCGCGAGGAGCTGGGCCTGTCCTGGCTGGTCGCGGTCAGCGTGGTCGTCATGGTGCTGGCGATCAGCGCCGTCGTGAGGCGGATGGTCCCGGCGTTCCGGCTGATGCAGACGCGCATCGACCAGGTCAACCGCGTGCTGCGCGAGCAGATCCAGGGCATCCGGGTGGTGCGTGCCTTCGTGCGCGAGCCGGTGGAGCGGCAACGGTTCGCCACCGCCAGCGAGTCCCTGGCGGAGACCGCGCTGCGTACCGGCCGGTTGACGGCGCTGATGTTCCCCGCCGCGATGCTGGTCGGCAACGTGTCGAGCGTCGCCGTGCTGTGGTTCGGCGGCCACCGGGTCGCGGCCGGCCAGATGCAGGTGGGCGAGCTGACGGCGTTCCTCGCCTACCTCATGCAGATCCTCATGTCGATCATGATGGCGACGTTCATGCTGGTCCTGCTGCCGCGGGCGTCGGTGAGCGCGGAGCGGATCACCGAGGTGCTGGACACCGAGTCGTCGGTGCCGCCACCCGACCGACCGGTGACCGACCTGCGGCTGCAGGCCACGGTCGAGCTGCGCGACGTGTCCTTCACCTTCCCTGGGGCCGAGCTCCCGGTTCTGCGTGGCGTGTCCGTCGTGGCGCGCCCCGGGGAGGTGACCGCGATCATCGGCAGCACCGGCGCCGGCAAGTCGACTCTGCTGTCGCTCGTGCCGCGGCTCGTCGACGCGACGAGCGGCGCCGTGCTGGTCGACGGCGTCGACGTCCGCGAGCTCGACCCCGAGGTGCTGCAGGGCGTCATCGGCCTCGTGCCGCAGACCGCGTACCTGTTCACCGGAACCATCAGGAGCAACCTGCGCTACGGGAGGCCGGATGCCACCGACGACGAGCTGTGGGAGGCGCTGCGCGTCGCGCAGGCGGCCGACTTCGTCGCCGACCTCGCCGAAGGTCTCGACGCACCGGTGTCGCAGGGAGGCAGCAACTTCTCCGGCGGGCAGCGGCAGCGGCTCGCGATCGCCCGTGCCCTGGTGCGACGGCCGGAGGTCTACCTGTTCGACGACTCGTTCTCCGCCCTCGACCTCGCCACGGACGCCCGCCTGCGTGCCGCGATGCGCCCGGTCATGGCGGACGCGGCCGTCGTGGTCGTGGCCCAGCGGATCAGCACCATCGAGGACGCCGACCAGATCGTCGTCCTGGAGGACGGCGAGATCGTCGGTCTGGGCACCCACGACGAGCTGCTCAGCGGCTGCCCGACGTACGCGGAGATCGTCGAGTCGCAACGGCCCGCGGAGTCAGCGGCATGACCGGGCCGCGCACCGAGGCCGCTCCGGCCCGCTTGCCCAACCGGCCGCCGCCGATGCGCGGCCCCGGCGCGATGATGGGCGCCGGCATGCCGGCCGAGAAGTCCCTCGACTTCGGCCCGTCCGCGAAGCGGCTGCTCGGCATGCTTCGTCCCGAGCGGCCCATGGTGGGCGGCGTCCTCGCCGTGACCCTGGGCGGCGTGCTGATGTCGGTCGTCGGGCCGCGCATCCTCGGGCACGCGACCGACATCGTCTTCAACGGGGTCATCGGGCAGCAGCTGCCGGCCGGCACCACCAAGCAGCAGGCGGTCGACGCGGCACGGGCCCGGGGCGACGACGGGTTCGCGAAGCTGCTCTCCGGCATGGACGTCGTGCCCGGCGCGGGCGTCGACTTCGGCGCGCTGCGCAACGTGCTGGTGCTCGTCCTCCTCCTCTACGTCGCCTCCGCCGTGCTCATGTGGCTGCAGGGCTACCTGCTGGCGGGTGTGGTGCAGCGGACTGTGCTGCGGCTGCGCGACGAGGTGGAGGAGAAGCTGCACCGGCTGCCGCTCGGCTACGTCGACGGCCAGCCGCGTGGCGAGCTGCTCAGCCGGGTCACGAACGACATCGACAACGTGCAGCAGACGATGCAGCAGACGTTCAGCCAGCTGCTCAACTCGCTGCTCACGCTGGTCGGCGTCCTTGCGATCATGATCTGGATCTCGCCGCTGCTCGCCCTGGTCGCGCTCGTGTCGGTGCCGCTGTCGGTCGTGGTGACGCGTCAGATCGCCAAGCGGTCCCAGCCCAGGTTCGTGACCCAGTGGGCGCAGACCGGCCGGCTGAACGCCACGATCGAGGAGACCTTCACCGGTCACGCGCTGGTGCGGGTGTTCGGGCACCAGCAGGAGGCGGAGGAGGAGTTCCGGGAGCGCAACGAGGAGCTCTTCACAGCGAGCTGGGGCGCGCAGTTCCTCTCCGGGATCATCATGCCGACGATCATGCTGATCGGGAACATCAACTACGTCTTCGTCGCCGTGATCGGCGGCCTGCGGGTCGCGTCTGGGTCGATGTCGCTGGGCGAGGTGCAGGCCTTCATCCAGTACAGCCGCCTGTTCACGCAGCCGCTCACGCAGGTGGCCTCGATGTCGAACCTGCTGCAGTCCGGCGTCGCCTCGGCGGAGCGGGTCTTCGCCCTGCTCGACGCGTCGGAGGAGGTGCCCGACCCGTCAACCCCCGCGTCGCCGACGGATGCCCGGGGCCGGGTCGAGCTCGAGCACGTGTCGTTCCGCTACGAGCCCGACGTCCCGCTCATCGAGGACCTGTCGCTGGTCGCCGCGCCGGGGCAGACCGTCGCGATCGTCGGCCCGACCGGGGCCGGCAAGACGACGCTGGTCAACCTGGTCATGCGCTTCTACGAGCTGGACGCCGGTCGCATCACGCTGGACGGCGTCGACATCGCGACCATGAGCCGCGCCGACCTGCGCAGCCGCACGGGCATGGTGCTGCAGGACGCCTGGCTGTTCGGTGGCACGATCCGCGACAACATCGCGTACGGCAGGCCGGCCGCCACCGAGGCGGAGATCCTCGAGGCCGCGCAGGCCACCTTCGTCGACCGCTTCGTGCACTCGCTGCCGGACGGCTACGACACGGTCATCGACGAGGAGGCCGGCAACGTCAGCGCCGGCGAGCGGCAGCTCATCACCATCGCCCGGGCCTTCCTGGCCCGCCCGACGCTGCTCATCCTCGACGAGGCGACCAGCTCGGTGGACACCCGCACCGAGGCGCTCGTCCAGCACGCGATGGCCGCACTGCGCTCCGACCGCACCAGCTTCGTCATCGCCCACCGGCTGTCGACGATCCGGGACGCCGACCTGATCCTCGTCATGGAGCACGGACAGATCGTCGAGCAGGGCACGCACGACGAGCTGCTCGCCCGCCGCGGCGCGTACTTCGCCCTGTACCAGGCCCAGTTCCTCGGCGCCCTCGAGGAGGAAGTGACCGGTCCCTGACCGCCGTTGGCGGACCGGTCAGACCGGCCAGGACGACGGAGCCGGGTGCCTGGCCGCCCGCCGTCCGCGGCTCCCCGTAGCACTCGAGAGATTTGAAATGCGAATTCGCCTCGGTCAGGTCGTGCTAGCCACGGGCCCGTGATCATTTTCGCGGTGGGTCGGCGGCGGACGGCGGCGAGGCCGCTTCCTCCTCCCACGCCGCTCTGACGGGGCTGCGACGGCGGCGAGCGGGTGCAGGCGCCGTGGTGGGCGCCGGTACCGTGCGGGATCGTGGACCACCAGCCTGCCGAGCGCCCGGCCGTCGACCTCGAGGTGCTCGAGGAGATCGAGCGGCGGGTCCTGTGGCTGGCCGTGCGGATCGTGGACGCGGCGAACCGGGAGCGCGAGACCGGCGACGGTGTGAAGGTCGGCGGCCACCAGTCCTCCAGCGCCTCGCTCGTCTCGGTGATGACCGCGCTCTGGTTCGCCCACCTCGCGGCGCAGGACCGGGTGTCGGTCAAGCCGCACGCCTCACCGGTGCTGCACGCGATCAACTACCTGCTCGGTGACCTCGACCGCTCGTACCTCACGACGCTGCGCGCCCGCGGCGGCCTGCAGTCGTACCCGAGCCGCACCAAGGACCCTGACCGGGTCGACTTCTCCACCGGATCGGTCGGGCTCGGTGCCGCGGCGCCGCTGTTCGCTGCCGTCACCCGGCGGTACGTCGATGCGCACTTCGGGCCGCGCGACCGGAGCCGGTTCGTCGCGCTGATCGGTGACGCCGAGCTCGACGAGGGCAACGTGTGGGAGGCCATCGCGGACCCGGCCACGCAGGGCCTCGGCAACGTGATGTGGATCGTCGACTTCAACCGGCAGTCGCTGGACCGGGTCGTCCCCGGCATCCGGATCGAGCAGTGGACGCAGCAGTTCGCTGCCGCCGGCTGGCACGTCGCCACCGTGAAGTACGGCAAGAGACTGCGGGCTGCGTTCGAGCAGCCCGGCGGTGACGCCCTGCGCCGGTGGATCGACGACATGCCGAACGAGCAGTACCAGGCGCTGTTCGGGCTCGGCCCCGCCGACGTGCGCACGACGTTCCTCGACGGCGCCCCGCAGGACGTGCGGGACTTCTGCGGCGGGTGGGACGACGACTCGCTCGCGGCGACGGTCGTGGACCTCGGCGGCCACGACCTCGCCAGCCTGCTCGACGTCTTCCACGAGTGCGACGCGGTCACCGACCGGCCGAGCGTCGTCTTCGCCTACACCGTCAAGGGCTGGGGACTGCCCACCGCGGGGAACCCGCGCAACCACTCCGCGCTGCTGACCGGCGACCAGATCGCCGACCTGCGCACGGTCGTCGGACTGGACGAGTCGACCGAGTGGGACCGGATCGAGCCGTCGTCGGCCGCCGGCCAGTGGGCGGCGTCCCGCCGCGAGCACCTGGCGATCCCGCCGGCGCCGAGGGCCCTCGGCGTCACGGTGCCCAAGGAGACGGGCGTCCGGGCTGCCAGGCCGATCTCGACGCAGGAGGTGTTCGGCCGGGTCCTGGTCGACCTCTCGCGCAACGCCGAGGTGGCGCCGTACCTCGTCACCACCGCGCCGGACGTCGCGACCTCGACGAACCTGGCCGGTTTCATCAACCGCACCGGGGTCTTCGCTCCCGACGCGCGCCGCAGCTGGGGCACCGACACCCTGCTGAAGTGGGCCGAGGGGCCGACCGGCCAGCACATCGAGCTCGGCATCAGCGAGATGAACCTGTTCCTGCTGCTCGGCCAGCTCGGGCTCGCCGGCGACCTGTCCGGCCAGCCGCTGCTGCCGGTCGGCACCGTCTACGACCCGTTCGTGCTGCGTGGTCTCGACGCCTTCATCTACGGCGTCTACTCCGGCGCCCGGTTCGTCGTCGCCGGGACGCCGTCCGGCGTGACGCTGGCCCCCGAGGGCGGCGCGCACCAGTCGACGATCACGCCGTCGGTCGGCCTGGAGCTGCCCGAGGTCACGCTGATCGAGCCGGCGTACGCCGTGGCGCTGGACTGGCTGCTGTGCGACGCGCTGGGCCGGATCGCGACCGGGCCGGCGACGTCGCCAGCGCCGTCTTCGGCCGCGGCCGAGGCGGAGGAGCACGGCGCGTACTACTTCCGGCTCACGACGCGGCCGCTCGACCAGTCGCCGTTCGAGGCGGCGCGGAGCCGGCTCGGTGACGCCGTGCTGCGCCGCCAGGTCCTCGCGGGCGCGTACCGGCTGGTCGACGCCACGGAGGCCGCGGCGGGCGGCGCTCCGCAGGTCAGCCTGGTCGCGTCCGGCGCCGTCATGCCCGAGGTGCTGGCCGCCGCGGCCGAGCTCGCCGACGAGGGCATCGCCGCGCACGTGGTGGACGTGACGTCGCTGGACCGGCTCTACACGGCCTGGCAGCGCACCCTCCGGCAGGCGATCCGGACGGCGACCACGCCGTCTGTCGCCGGCGCGCTGCGCGCGGTCCTGCCCGACCGGACGCCCGTCGTCACCGTGCACGACGGTGCATCGCACGCGATGGCCTGGGTCGGGTCCGCCCTCGGTGTCCCGGCGGTGCCGGTGGGCGTCGACCGGTTCGGCCAGTCCGGCACCATCGCCGACCTCTACGCGCTGCACGACCTCGACAGCGGCTCCGTGGTCAACGCAGCGCTGGCGGCGATCTCGCTGCGCTGACCTCTGCCCGTCGGGCTCCGTCGGTGCCGCGGCGTGACGTGGCCTGCCCTGCGCGCCCGAGGCAGCAAGCGGCTCGCAAGTAACCCACAAGCGGCTCCGGCCACTGTTCTCGCACCAGCCCAGCAGCGACAGACGTCGCAGCAGGCGAGACATCGAGACAGTGAGGGGAGGGGAGCACAGTGTCCGGACTGAACCAGGACGTGCTGCGCGCCATCGAGATCGAGCGCCTGCGTCGGGCCAAGCAGTCGCGCCACGCGCGCGAGGTTGCCCGCTGACCGCTGCGGGGTCGGGAGCCACGCTCCCGTCCCCGGGGCCGGGCAGCGCTGCCGGCCCTGAGCGGAACCACACCCGCACCGACGACGGTCGGGACGGCGCCCCGGAGGGGAGGAGCCGGCCCGACCGTCGGCGTGCGCTGAGCGTGAAACCGGGCGACCACGACCCCGAGTCGTCCGCAGTGGCGACGGTCGCGTGCCCTAGGGTCGGCGATCGTGCGGGTCGGAGTCGTTGCCGAGCAGCGCGCCGGGGAGCGCCGGGTCGCGCTGGTTCCGGACGCCGTCGGCAAGCTGCTCGAGGCCGGGCTCGAGGTCGCGGTCGAGAGGGGCGCCGGCGCCCACGCGTTCGCGACCGACGAGGCCTACCGCGAGGCCGGCGCCGAGGTCGTCGACGACGTGCTCGCGAGCAGCGACGTCGTGCTCACGGTCTCGCCCCTGACCACCGACCAGGCCCGCCGGCTGCGCCCCGCGGCCCTCACCCTCGGCTTCCTCCCGACCGGTGCGAACGCCGACCTCCTCGCCGTGCTGCGCGAGCGGCAGGTGCTGGCCTTCGCGATGGAACAGGTGCCGCGCATCTCGCGCGCACAGTCGATGGACGCGCTGTCGTCTCAGGCGCTGGTCGCCGGCTACCGTGCGGCCCTCGTGGCCGCCGGCCGGCTGCCGCGGTTCTTCCCGCTGTTCATGACGGCCGCCGGGACGGTGGCGCCGGCCAAGGTGCTCGTGCTCGGCGCCGGCGTCGCCGGGCTGCAGGCGATCGCCACCGCCCGCCGCCTCGGAGCCGTCGTCGAGGCGTACGACGTGCGCCCCTCGTCGGCCGACGAGGTCCGGTCGATGGGCGCCGCGTTCCTCGACCTCGGGCTCGACTCCCTGGAGGGCTCCGGTGGCTACGCCCGCGAGATGGGCGAGGAGCGTGCCGCCCGGCAGCGCGAGCTGCTCACGCCGTACGTCGGCGCCTCGGACGCCGTCATCACGACGGCGGCGGTGCCCGGCCGACCGGCTCCGCTGCTGCTGATCACACCGATGGTCGAGGCGATGCGGCCGGGATCGGTCGTGATCGACCTGGCCGCCGAGAGCGGCGGCAACTGCGAGCTGTCGGTCGCCGGTCAGGACGTCGAGCACCGTGGCGTGCTGGTGCATGGCATGGCCGACGTACCGTCGTCGATGCCGGTGCACGCCAGCCAGCTGTACGCCCGCAACATCGTGAGCCTGCTGCTGCTGATGACAGCCGACGGGCAGGTCGTGCCGGACTTCGACGACGAGGTCGTGGCGGCCTCCTGCGTCACCCGACCCGAGACGCCGGAGGGCACCGCATGACGGACGGCACCACGCTGCTGACGTTCTTCGTGCTCGCGGTCTTCGTCGGCTTCGAGGTGGTGTCGAAGGTCTCGTCGGTGCTGCACACGCCGCTGATGTCCGGCGCGAACGCGATCCACGGCGTCATCCTCGTCGGCGCCGTCGTCGTGACCGGGCATGCCGACTCGGGCCTCGCCCTGACCCTCGGTCTCGTCGCCGTGGTGCTCGCGACGGTGAACATGGTCGGCGGCTTCGTGGTCACCGACCGGATGCTCGAGATGTTCGGGCGGAACCGACCGGGCCGGCACGAGAAGCCGAAGGGGAAGGGCGACGCGTGAACGTCCTGTCGCCCACCGTCGAGGCGCTCGGCTACCTGCTCGCCGCCGTCTGCTTCATCCTCGCGCTCAAGGGCCTGTCGTCGCCCGCGACCGCCCGCCAGGGGAACTGGCTGGGTGCCGCGGGCGCCGTGCTGGCCTGCGTCGTGGTCTTCCTGGCCGAGGACCTCGACCACGTCGTCCCGATCCTGGTCGCCATCGCGGTCGGCACCGCCCTCGGCGTCCCCGCCGCGCGTCGGGTCGCGATGACGCAGATGCCGCAGCTGGTCGCGCTGTTCAACGGCGTCGGCGGTGCAGCGGCCGCGCTGGTCGCAGCCCTCGAGCTCTCCGACCGGATCTCGTTCCCGGGTGGCGGGTCCGTCCCGGCCCTGGCGCTGCACGGCAACGCAGGCTTCTTCCCCCTGGGTGCTGACGCCGTCCACCTCTCGGCCACCACGTCGACCTACCTGGCCGCTGGTGCGGGCGCGTTCACCGTGCTCGTCGGGGCGATCTCGTTCTCCGGGTCGTGCGTGACGTTCGCCAAGCTGCAGGAGCTGATGACCACCCGGCCGGTCGTCTTCCCGGGCGGTCCGGTCGCGATGGCCGGCGCGACGCTGCTCGGTGTCGGTCTCGGGGCCGGTGTCGTCGTCGATGCCCGCGACGGGGTCGTCTCGCCGTGGCTGCTCCTGCTCCTGGCCCTGGTGGCGCTCGTCGTCGGAGTGCTCTTCGTGCTGCCGGTCGGCGGCGCCGACGTCCCGATCGTCATCTCGCTGCTCAACGCGTTCACCGGCCTCACCGTCGCGGCGAGCGGCTACGTCCTCGACAACGTCCTGCTCCTCGTGGCCGGCACGCTGGTCGGGGCGAGCGGCACGATCCTCACCCGGATGATGGCCTCGGCGATGGGCCGGTCCACCGCCTCGATCCTGTTCGGCGCGTTCCAGGGCGGCTCGACAGCCGGCTCGACCGAGGTCTCCGACCGGCCGGTGCGCTCGGCGACCCCCGAGGACGTCGCGATCCTGCTGGCGTACGCCCGCAAGGTGGTCATCGTCCCGGGTTACGGACTGGCTGTGGCGCAGGCGCAGCACACGATCCACGAGCTGGTGGAGATGCTGCAGGCCAAGGGCGTCCAGGTCGTCTACGGCATCCACCCCGTGGCCGGCCGGATGCCGGGCCACATGAACGTTCTGCTCGCCGAGGCCAACGTGCCGTACGACCAGCTCAAGGAGATGGACGAGGCCAACTCCGAGCTGCCGTCCACCGACGTCGCCCTGGTGGTCGGCGCCAACGACGTCGTGAACCCGGCCGCGAAGACCAGCCCGGGCAGCCCGATCTACGGCATGCCGATCCTCACCGTCGGTGACGCGAAGGCAGTCGTGTTCCTCAAGCGGTCGATGCGGCCGGGCTTCGCCGGCATCGAGAACGAGCTGCTCTACGAGCCCGGCACGACGCTGCTCTTCGGCGACGCGAAGGACTCGCTGACGAAGGTGCTGCAGTCCCTCAAGTCGGTCTAGACCGCGAGGTCCTTCTGCATCTCCACCAGGTCGAAGTCGGTGCGCAGCGCGCCCGACGCCTCGTGGAACGGGAACGGCAGGTGCCGCCCGGTGCGGACGAAGCCGCGCCGCTCGTACCACTCGATCAGCTCGGCCCGGAGCGAGATCACCGTCAGCCGGACGGCCGGCGCCGCCCACAGCTCGTGGACGGCGCGCTCCGCCGCAGCGACGACGGCCCGGCCGACGCCGCCGCCCTGGTAGCCCGGGTCGACCGCGAACATCCCGAGGTACGCCGGCCCGCCCGGCGCCTCCGGTGCCTGGACCAGCGCGCTGCCGACGAGCGTCCCGTCCGCCTCGGCCAGCACGAAGCGGCTGCCGGGCTCCGCGGCGAGATCGGCCACGTGCTGCTCGCTGGTACGGGGCCCGGTGAGCAGCTCGGTCTCGGTGGTCCAGCCGGTCGCGGCCACCGCTCCCCGGTACGCCCGCTCGACGAGCGCGGTCACCGCGGGCACGTCGGCGGCGGTCGCGGTGCGGAAGGTGAGGTCGGCCACCGGAGGACCCTACGACGGGCCGTGACCCCCCTCACGGTGGCGTGACCCGGATCCGGCGTACTCGTTGGGCAGGACCACCACCTGCGGAGGAGCGCACATGGGCAAGGACCACGACGGGCTGCGCGACGAGATCGAGCGCGCCGGCCGGCCGGACGAGGACCACCGGTCCCAGGACCGCAACGCGGGCGTGGCGATCGCCGTCCTCGCCCTGGTGGTCGTCGGGCTGCTCGTCGCGATGGCCATGGGCGCCACCGACGCCTTCCGCCCCTGACCCGGAGGCGCTTCCACATCCCCGGATCTTGAGACGACACGCCGGACCCGACGCGGCGCGTCGCCTCAAGATCCGCGGTGGGGGAGGGCGCAGCGGGGGTCAGACGACGCCGTAGAGGCGGTCGCCGGCGTCGCCGAGGCCGGGGACGATGTAGCCGAGCTCGTTGAGCTTCTCGTCCAGGCCGGCGGTGACCACTTGCACCGGGACCGACGAGGCGCCGAACGCCGCATCCATCGCGGCCAGGCCCTCGGGAGCGGCGAGCAGGCAGATCGCGGTGATGTCGTCGGCGCCGCGCTCGAGCAGGAAGGTGATGGCCGCCACCAGGGTGCCGCCGGTGGCCAGCATGGGGTCGAGCACGTAGCACTGCCGGCCGGACAGGTCGTCGGGCAGCCGGGTGGCGTACGTCGAGGCCTGCAGGGTCTCCTCGTCGCGGATCATGCCCAGGAAGCCGACCTCGGCCGTCGGCAGCAGCCGGACCATGCCGTCGAGCATCCCGAGGCCGGCCCGCAGGATGGGGACGACGAGCGGCTTGGGGGCGGCCAGCCGGACGCCGGTCGTCGGCGCCACCGGGGTGGTGATCTCGACGGGCGCGGTCCGGACGTCGCGCGTGGCCTCGTAGGCGAGCAGGGTGACCAGCTCGTCGGCCAGCCGCCGGAATGTCGGCGAGTCGGTGTTCTCGTCGCGCAGGGCGGTCAGCTTGTGCGCGATGAGCGGGTGGTCGGCGACGTGGGTCCGCATGGCAGCACAACCTAGCCCGGAGCCGTGGGGCCGGCCCAGCCGCGACCGCCGGACCCCACCGGCGTACGGCGCAGAATGCCCCTGCCGTTCGCCGCTGATCTCTGCGACGATGCGCGACAGGCGCGTCCTGCGCCGGCCCAGGCACGACCCGCACACGGGCAACGGAGGAGGCGACACCATGGACACCCTGGTGGACTTCGCCGTGGTCGTGTTCCGCGAGGAGGGGCAGTGGCAGGTGGGCTCGCTGCCGCACCGGGCCGCCGAGACCCTCGAGGGGATGGTCGCCGCGGTCCGCCAGCAGCCGACCGAGGGTCCCAGGTTCGCGGTCAGCTCCTACGGCGACGACTTCTTCCTGGCGATCCGGCCCGACGGTGACGACATCCGGCTGATGCTGTCCGACGCCACCGCCGCCGACGAGTGGCCGATCGCCGCCGAGGTGCTGGAGGCTCTCGACGAGCCGGTCCCCGACGAGGACGACGAGGTGCAGCCGGCCGGCGACCTCGACATCTTCGGCGACCTCGGGATGGACGCCATGGACCTGTCGGCGCTCTGCTCCGACCTCGAGCTCTACCCCGACGAGATGCTCGACCAGGTCGCGGCGCGGATCGGCTTCGGCCCGCAGTTCGAGCGTGCCATGGCCGACGACCTCACCTGACCGAACGGCACGACCCCGCACGACCCGCACGACCCGCACGCCGTACCCACCCGCCCACGAGAACACCGGTCCCGCCGAGCAGACCTCCGGAGGAAGGGTTGTCGTACTTCACCGCCGTCCTGGCCCGTGAAGGCAAGGGATGGACCACCCACGACCTCGAGGTCGAGGGTGCGGACGACCTCGGGGAGCTCACGGCCGAGCTGCGCGGCCTGGTCGACGGCGACGAGCCGGTGCTCGTCCTGGTCGAGCGCGAGGACGCCTGGTGGGCCGTCGTGCGTGTCGACGGCGACGAGGACCCGAGAGTGTTCGTGTCCGACCTCGCCGGTGCCGCCGCCTCGCCGTACGCCGACGTGCTCGCCGTCGCCGTCGCCGAGGACGAGGTGCCCGAACCGGGCTGCGCCGGCGACCTCGACGTCCTCGCCGACCTGGGGACGCCGCCGGACACCCTGCAGGAGATGTGCGACGACGAGGTGCTGCCGATGGACGCCCTTGCGACGGTGGCGGAGGCCGCCGGCTTCGCCGAGGTCCTCGACGCCCTGCGCTGACCTACCCTGCTCGCCGTGAGCACCACGGCGTACGACGGCTGGATGCGGCTCGCCCTCGACGAGGCGCGGGCCGCGCTGCCGAGCGGCGACGTGCCGGTGGGCGCGGTCGTCGTCGGCCCGGACGGCGTGGTCGTCGGCCGGGGCCACAACGTGCGGGAGGCGGACGGCGACCCGACCGGTCATGCCGAGGTGCGCGCCCTGCGGGAGGCGGCGGCCGCGCTGGGGGAGTGGCGGCTGGCCGGCTGCACCCTCGTCGTCACCCTCGAGCCGTGCACGATGTGCGCGGGCGCGCTCGTGCTCGCCCGCGTCGACCGGCTGGTGTACGGCGCCGAGGACCCCAAGGCCGGGGCCGTCGGGTCGCTCTGGGACGTCGTCCGCGACCGCCGCCTCAACCACCGGCCCGAGGTCGTCGGCGGGATCCTGGCCGCCGAGTGCGCCGACCTGCTGCGCACGTTCTTCCGCGACCAGCGCACCTGAGCCGGGACCAGAACGGGTCGTCGCCCGGTTCGGCCCACCGGCCGTGGTCCGGTAATCTCTCCCGCGGTGGCGTGTCCGAGCGGCCGAAGGAGCACGCCTCGAAAGCGTGTGACGGTGCAAGCCGTCCGTGGGTTCAAATCCCACCGCCACCGCCACATCCTTTGCATCCCGACGGGCGCCCCGCCGTGGGTGCACCTCCCGCCCCCACCGCCATTCTTCACCCCGCCGTTCGGGTCGTCAGGTCGGCGGTTTCAGATCCGGCGAGTGCGGGGAAACGAGGCTCTCGTGAGCACCGACGACCCGCGGGAGCGGCTCGAGGAGGAGGCCGGGCAGCTCGACGAGCGCCAGGCCGCACTGGACGCCCAGCAGACCCGTCACGACGCGACCCCGCGCGCGGAGCGAGACCTGGCCGCTCTCCGCAGCCTGGCTGACGCCACCGACGCTCTTGCCGACGACCGCGACCGGCACGCCGACAGCTGGGACCGGCTCGCGGAGGCCCGCGACGCCGACGGCGACCAGCGCGACGTCCGCGCACATGCCCGCGACATCGCCCGCCGCGACGCCGAGGACGCCGGGCGCCCCGTGGGGGACCCGGGTGTCGAGCACTACTGGTCGACCGTCGACCGGGACAGTGCCACCTTCGACCGGCACGACGCGGCCGACGACCGGCGCCGCTCGGCCACCGACCGGGCCCGGTCCGCCGACCTTCGGCGCCGGGCGCGCAAGGACCGCGAGGAGCTTGCGGCCGAGGAGCTGGGGACGGAGCAGCCGGCCGGGGACTGAGTCGGTGAGTGCGGTCAGTCGTCGTGCAGGCTGCCCTCGACCGGCGGTGGTTCCTCCTCGCCACGCCTGCGCAGCAGACCGATGCCGGGCAGCCCGGTGACGACCCGGCGCAGGTCCTGCACCACCTCGAGCACCTCGTGCAGGTCGGGCCCGACCCGGTCCAGGGTCTGCAGCATCGGCAGCACGTCGTTCTCCAGGTGGTCCAGGACCACCGGCATCCGGTCGACCAACGAGATCGCGGCGGTCACCTCGGCCTCGTCGAGCCCGTCGGCGAACCGCTCGGCCGCGGGGGCGAGCTTGCGCAGGGTCGGCTCCCAGCTGACCAGCGAGTGGTCGACGCGGTCGAGCACGCCGGTGGCGCCGTCGACGGTCCGGCCGGCGTCCCGCGTGACGATCTCGGCGGTGTCGAGGATCGCGTGGGTCCGTGCGGTCGCCTCGTCCGCGCGGGTCACCACCTGGTCGGCGCGTGTCGCGACGGCCTCGGCCCGGTCGAGCAACGCCTCGACCCTGTCCATCGCCTCGGCCGCACGGGGCACCAGGCCGAGGGCGGTCTCGACGGCGTCGGCGGCGGCAGCGGCGCCGCCGAGCACGGCGGCAGGGCCGGGGATGGGAAGTCGCATGCGGCTGCTCGTTCCCCGCGACGACCGGCGGCACGCCCGCCGCCCCCACCGACCTCCGCGAGCGCTGCAGACACGCGGAGGATGTGCGCCGTTCGTCCTGCGTGTTCGGAGCGCTCGCGGGGCCGCGTCGGCGTCGAGGACCTGCACCGGCCCGCGCCGGGAATGCGGTCAGCAGCCGGAGGGCACCGGTTGCGGGGTGGGTGACAGGGCGGCCGCGGCGTCGGCCGGCGGCCGCAGCCCGTTCCAGGCGGCTCCGATGACGAGGTCCACCGTCGCGTCCTTGCGCTGGTCCGGTACGGCGGTCACGGCCAGCGCGGCGCCCACCTGACCGGCCGGGGCGACCTGCGCGGTCACCGTGCGGGCCGCGCCGGCGCCGAGAGCCGCGGACCGCACCTCGGCCGCACCGGTGACCGTGCGATCCAGCGGGTCGTTGTCGACGCGCTTGACCGTGAAGCCCCGCTTGCGCAGCTGGGTCGCGACCTGGGAGGCGAGGCCGCGCTTCTCGGTCGCGTTGTAGACGTTGACCTTCACGGCAGTGGCCGGCACGACGGTAGGCGTCGGGCTCGGGGACGGGCAGATCGCCTGCGGCCCCGACGTGAACTCGGCCTCCGTCGGGCGCGACTGCCACCACCATGCGCCGACGACCAGCGCCGCCGTGACGACGACGGCGAGCAGCAGGACGCCCGGCCGGGACCGTCGCGCGCCCCGTCGTACCGGCTTGCGACCACCCGCGCCGGGAGGCGTGAACATCGACACGGTGGCGCAGCCTCAGTCGGGCAGCTCGAGGACGCGGGCATGGAGGACCGGGCGCTGGGCGAGCGCCGCGCGCAGGGCGCGGTGCAGGCCGTCCTCGAGGTACATGTCGCCACGCCACTGCACGACGTGGGCGAACAGGTCGCCGAAGTACGTCGAGTCCTCGGCGAACAGCGCCTCGAGGTCGAGCTCGCGCTTGGTGGTCACCAGGTCCTCGAGCCGGACCTGGGTCGGCGCCAGCTCGCCCCACTGGCGCTGGCTGTACCCGTGGTCCGGGTACGGCTTGTGGTCACCGACGCCCTTGAAGATCACCCTCGCGAGCATAGGCTGGCCGCCGCATCGGCCAGGCGCAGGGAGAGGTCTCATGTCGGCAAAGGACAGTGCGAGCACTGACGTCGTCGGGGACGTGCAGAAGGGATACGCCTTCGACGGCCCGGCGCTGGAGCTCGGCGCACTGGTGGTCGACGGGACGGCGCACCCGGATGCCGCGGTGCGGATCCCACTGGGGATGCTCAACCGGCACGGCCTGGTCGCCGGCGCCACCGGCACCGGCAAGACCAAGACGCTGCAGCTGATGGCCGAGCAGCTGTCGGCTGCCGGCGTGCCCGTGATGGCCGCCGACATCAAGGGCGACCTGTCGGGCATCGCCGAGCCGGGAGAGGCCAGCGACCGGACGACGAGCCGGGCCACCGAGGTCGGCCAGGCCTGGACCGCGGTCGGCTTCCCGGTCGAGCTGCTGGCCCTCGGGGGACAGGGCGAGGGGCTCACGCTGCGGGCCACGATGACGTCGTTCGGGCCGACGCTGCTCGCGAAGGTGCTCGATCTCAACGAGGTGCAGGAGTCGTCGCTCGGCCTGGTGTTCCACTTCGCCGACAAGGCCGGCCTGCCGATGCTCGACCTCAAGGACCTGCGCGCCGTCGTGCAGTTCCTCACCAGCGACGAGGGCAAGGACGAGCTCAAGGAGCTCGGCGGTCTGTCGCGCGCGACCGCCGGCGTGATCCTGCGCGAGCTGATCTCCTTCGAGGACCAGGGCGCGGACCAGTTCTTCGGTGAGCCGGAGTTCGAGACCAAGGACCTGATGCGGGTCGACGCGCAGGGCCGCGGCATCGTGTCGCTGCTCGAGCTGCCGCAGCTCCAGGACCGCCCCAAGGTGTTCTCGACGTTCCTCATGTGGCTGCTCGCCGACCTGTTCCACGAGCTGCCCGAGGTCGGCGACGTCGACAAGCCCAAGCTGGTGTTCTTCTTCGACGAGGCGCACCTGCTCTTCGACGACGCGTCCAAGGAGTTCCTCACGGCGATCGCGCAGACCGTGCGGCTGATCCGGTCCAAGGGCGTCGGCGTCTTCTTCGTCACCCAGACCCCCAAGGACGTGCCTTCCGACGTCCTCGCGCAGCTGGGCAACCGGGTGCAGCACGCGCTGCGCGCGTTCACGCCCGACGACGCCAAGGCGCTCAAGGCGACGGCCTCGACGTTCCCGAACTCCTCCTACGACCTCGAGGAGGCGCTCACGCAGCTCGGCATCGGCGAGGCGATGATCACCGTGCTCTCGGACCGTGGTGCCCCGACGCCGGTGGCGTGGACCCGGCTGCGCGCCCCGCAGTCGAAGATGGCGCCGGCCGACCCGGCGGTGCTCACCGCGGCCGTGTCCGGCTCGCCGCTGCACGCGAAGTACGCCGAGGCCGTCGACCGCGACTCGGCGTACGAGCGGCTGGCGAAGCGGGTCGACGCGGCACCCGCCCCGGAGGCCGAGGCCGACCATGCCCCGAAGAGGTCGACGGAGCGGCCGACGCGGTCGACGCGGGCACCCAAGCCCGAGAAGTCCACCGCCGAGAAGGTCATCCAGTCCTCAGCGTTCCGGTCGGCCGCGCGGTCGGCCGCCACGGTCATCGGTCGCGAGATCGCCCGCTCGATCTTCGGCACCCGCAGCCGCTAGAACTCCGTGATCATGAAGGTGTCTCCATGCAAGTGCGTACACAAACTTTCATGATCACGTGATCTGTGGTTGCGAGTTGTTGAACTCTCAAGTAATGTTCTCGACATGACGCTGGTCCACGACGACACCCCGGCGAGCCACCCGTACTCCGCGCACCTGCAGCGGGTGGCCGCCGCCGGCGACCACCGGGCCTGGACGCCGGACGACGGCGCCCTGCCGTCGCTCTACCTCAGCCACGGCGCCCCGCCGCTGCTCGAGGACCTGGAGTGGATGGACCAGCTGTTCGGCTGGGCCCGCGCGCTGCCGCGACCGACCGCGGTGCTCATCGTGTCGGCGCACTGGGAGAGCGCGCCGCTGTCGATCACCTCGCCCGAGGCCGGCACGCCGTTGGTCTACGACTTCGGCGGCTTCCACGAGCTGTACTACCGGATGCAGTACCCGACGCCGGCCGCGCACGCGCTCGCCGGCCTGGTGCGGTCGCTGATGCCGGACGGCCAGCCGCTGCACGAGGACAACCGCGGCCTCGACCACGGGGCGTGGGTGCCGCTCAAGACGATGTACCCCGAGGCCGACGTCCCGGTCCTGCAGCTCAGCATCCCGACGCACGACACGACGACCCTGCTCAGGCTGGGGGAGCGGCTGCGGCCGCTGCGCGATCACGGCGTCCTCGTCATCGGCTCCGGCTTCATGACCCACGGCCTGCCGTTCATCGACTGGCGGCCCGACTCACCGCCGCCCGGCTGGTCGGTCGACTTCGACCTCTGGGCGCAGGAGGCACTGGCGCGCGGCGACGTCGACGAGCTGCAGCACTTCCGCACCCGCGCGCCGGGCATGCCGTACTCGCACCCGACCGTCGAGCACTTCAGCCCGCTCTTCGTCACTCTCGGCGCGGCCGCCGACCCGGAGGCACCGGTCACCACGACCGTCGAGGGCTACTTCCTCGGCCTGTCCAAGCGCTCCTTCCAGGCCGCCTGACCACCGAAGGGTCATGGCACCGGAAGGTCTGGCGGAGGATAGGGGATTCGAACCCCTGAGGGGTTGCCCCCAACACGCTTTCCAAGCGTGCGCCCTAGGCCACTAGGCGAATCCTCCGCGGACGAGGGTACCGGAGCATGTGGGCCCTCCCGACCGTCGGTAGACTCGTCCGCGACCCCTCGTGCGGCGTCACCCCGCTGAACTCCCCCAGGGCCGGAAGGCAGCAAGGGTAGGCAGGCTCTGGCGGGTGTGCGAGGGGTCACTTCTGTCCTCGGGACAGGCCCGTCAGGGGGTCGGTGCGGCCGACTAGGGTCGATGCGTGACCCAAGCGCTGTACCGCCGCTACCGGCCGGCGACGTTCGCCGAGGTGATCGGACAGGACCACGTCACCGGTCCGCTGGCGCAGGCGCTGACGTCCGACCGGACCCACCACGCGTACCTCTTCTCCGGCCCGCGGGGCTGCGGCAAGACGACCAGCGCGCGCATCATGGCCCGCTGCCTCAACTGCGAGAAGGGCCCGACGCCGACGCCGTGCGGCGAGTGCGACTCCTGTCTGGCGCTGGCGCCCGGAGGCGGGGGCAGCCTCGACGTCATCGAGCTCGACGCCGCCACCCACGGCCTGGTCGACGACGCCCGCGACCTGCGCGAGCGCGCGTTCTTCTCCCCGGCGTCGTCGCGCTACAAGGTCTACATCGTCGACGAGGCGCACATGCTGACGGCCAACGCGGCCAACGCGCTGCTCAAGATCGTCGAGGAGCCGCCGCCGCACGTGAAGTTCGTCTTCGCGACGACCGAGCCGGAAAAGGTCATCGCGACCATCCGCTCGCGCGTGCACCACTACCCGTTCCGGCTGGTGCCGCCCGGCGAGCTGTCGGCGTACCTCGCCCAGGTCTGCGAGAAGGAGGGCGTCACCGCCGACAAGGGGGCCATCTCGCTCGTGGTGCGGTCCGGCCGCGGCTCGGTCCGCGACGCGATGAGCATCCTCGACCAGCTGATCTCCGGCGCGCCCGACTCCGGCATCACCTACGAGTACGCCGCCGGGCTGCTCGGCCTCACCGACGCGACGCTGCTGGACGACACCATCGAGGCGTTCGCCGCGGGCGACGCCGCGACCGTCTTCCAGGTGGTCGACCGGGTCGTCGAGGCCGGCCACGACCCACGGCGGTTCGCCGAGGACCTGCTCGAGCGGCTGCGCGACCTCATCGTCCTCGACGCGGTGCCCGACGCGGCCGGCGCGATCCTCGGCGACCACCCGGCCGACGAGCTGGACCGGATGCGCCAGCAGTCCGCGCACTTCGGCGCCGCCGAGCTGTCCCGCGCCGCCGACATCGTCAACGAGGGGCTCATCGAGATGCGCGGTGCCACTGCGCCACGGCTGCAGCTCGAGCTGATCTGCGCCCGGGTGCTGCTGCCCGCAGCCGACGACGGCGCCCGCGGGCTGGCCGCCCGGCTCGACCGGCTGGAGCGTCGCGCGTCGATCGCCGGAGCGCCGGCCGCCGAGGCGGCACCGGCCGAGGCGGCACCCGCTCCCCGGCGTACGGCGGCACCGGCACCGATGACGCCGGCGGCCGACCCGGTGCCCGTGGTGACTCCGGAGCCGTCGCCGCGGCCGGCACCCGAGCCGGCGGCGGTGGCACCGGGCGAGCCGGCCGTCACCGCGGAGAGCGCCGAGCCGGAGGGGGAGCCTGCGGCCGAGCCGGTCGCCGCACCAGCCGCGGAGCCGGCGGCCGAGGGCGCGCTCGACCTGGTCGCCGTACGGCGGCAGTGGCCCCTGGTGCTCGACGAGGTCAAGACGCTGCGCCGCTTCACCTGGACGCTGCTCAGCCACAACGCACAGGTGGCGGCGCTCGACGGCTCGCGCATCACGCTGGCGATGGTCAACGCCGGGGCTCGCGACAGCTTCCTGCGCGGCGGCAGCGACGAGATCGTCCGCGAGGCGCTCGTCCGGGTGCTCGGGGTCGACTGGAAGGTCGACGCGATCGTCGACCCGTCGGCGACACCGGCGCCCGTCGCGGCGGCCGCGCCCACCGCCGCACCCGCGCCCTCGGGGCGGGCCGCCGCCCAGGCAGCGGTGGCGGCGGAGGAGGCGGCCGGGCCGCGGGTCGAGGACACCCCGTCGGTCGACGACGAGGACGCCGACGACCGCGACATGACCCACCACGACCTGCTGGCCCGCGAGCTCGGCGCCAAGGTCATCGGGGAGTACGACGCCAGCTGAGCGCCGTCCCACCTGCGGTCGCGGCCCGGCGGAGCACCTCCCGCAGCGGCACACCACGTAGGCTCGCAACCCAGCCCGACCGCAGCGACGACGGGTCCCACGACCAGAGCCGAGAGCGAGCCACGACCGTGCACCCAGACGACCAGGACGGCCCGACCGACGGCGCCGGTCCTCTCGGCGGTCTCGGCGGGGCTGACCTGTCCTCGCTGATGGCGCAGGCCCAGCAGATGCAGCAGCAGCTGATGGCCGCCCAGGAGGAGCTCGCCCAGGCAGAGGTCGTCGGCACCGCCGGCGGCGGCCTGGTGCGCGCGACGGTCACCGGAGCCGGCGAGGTCGTCGGCCTGCAGATCGACCCGACCGCGATCGACCCCACCGACGCCGAGGGCCTCGCCGACCTGGTGCTGGCCGCGATCCGCGACGGCAACCGGGCGGCCCAGGACCTCCAGTCGCAGGCGATGGGACCGCTCGCGCAGGGGCTCGGCGGCGGCCTCGGACTGCCGGGGCTGTAGGCGACATGTACGAGGGCGTGGTCCAGGACCTCATCGACGAGCTCGGCCGGCTGCCGGGCGTGGGTCCCAAGAGCGCCCAGCGGATCGCCTTCCACCTGCTCGCGGCCGACCCTGCCGACGTACGACGGCTGGTGCACTCGCTGACCGAGGTCAAGGACAAGGTGCGGTTCTGCATCACCTGCGGCAACGTCGCCGAGGCCGAGCAGTGCCGGATCTGCCGCGACCCGCGACGCGACGTCTCGGTGATCTGCGTCGTCGAGGAGTCCAAGGACGTCGTCGCGATCGAGAAGACCCGCGAGTTCCGCGGTCGCTACCACGTGCTCGGCGGCGCGATCAGCCCGATCGAGGGCATCGGGCCGGACGACCTGCGGGTCCGCGAGCTGATGACCCGGCTCGCCGACGGCACCGTCACCGAGCTCATCCTCGCCACCGACCCGAACCTCGAGGGCGAGGCGACCGCCACCTACCTTGCGCGCCTGGTCAAGCCGATGGGCCTGCGCGTCACCCGCCTCGCGAGCGGCCTGCCGGTCGGGGGTGACCTCGAGTACGCCGACGAGGTGACCCTCGGGCGGGCCTTCGAGGGCCGCCGGCTGCTCGACGTCTGAGCCGACCGGTGACCCTGCTCGCTCCTGCCACCGTCCGCACCACACGGAGAGGAAGACCCGATGACCACCACCGATGACCTCGGGGACTTCACGATCGAGATCGCCGACCAGGTCGAGAGCTTCTGCGTCGCCGTCCGCGAGATCGCCGCTGCCGAGGACCCCGACTACGCGATCTCGCTGCTCCTGCTGGAGACCTCCCAGCTGCTCCTCGCCGGCGGTCGGCTCGGCGCCATCTCCGACGTCGTGCCGGACGAGCGGTTCGAGCCGGACACCGGCCACGACCCCGACGTCGAGGGCATCCGCGACTCGCTGGCCAACCTGCTCGAGCCGATCGACGAGCACGCAGCGCTCTTCGACCCGTACAGCGACGACCCGGAGGTCTTCACCTCCCGCCTGTCCGACGACATCGCCGATGTGATGAGCGACCTGCTGCACGGCCTGCAGCACTACCGGGCCGGCCGCGGCACCGAGGCGCTGTGGTGGTGGCAGTTCTCCTACCTGTCCAACTGGGGCTCGACCGCCTCGTCCGTGCTGCGCGCCCTGCACTCGGTGGTCTCGCACGTCCGGCTGGACACCCCGATCGACGACACCATCAAGGTCGAGGACCGGCTGCTCGCCGAGACCGTCTCCGAGGTCCACAAACCCTGACCCTTCCTCCTGCACATGACCACGTTTACGTGGTCATGTGCTGCTGGTCGGGGTCTCGACGCCCCGACAAGCACCCAATGACCACGTTTACGTGGTCACGCAGCGGGGCGGGCTGTCAGGCGATTCGCACGCCCCGGGGCAGGCGGCGCACGGGGGTGCGCAGCCGGCGGATGGTGATCGCCACGGCGCCGACGGCGAGCAGCACGTCGAACGCCAGTCCGTAGGGCCAGACCGGGCCGCCCTCGGGACGCTGCGGGTGCTCGCCGTCGGACGGCGCCGGCGGTTGCCGGACGTCCCGGACCACCGGCGGTCGCCGGATGTCCCGGATCGTGTCGCCGAGGTCGCCCAGCGGGTCCAGCGGACGGGTCAGCTCGTTGCCGTCGGCGTCCCGCGGTGACGGCAGCCGCGGCGCGGCGTCGGCCAGGACCACGAACGGGTTGGGCGCCAGCAGCGGCCAGACCCGGTCCGGCCGGGCCTCGTGGTACGTGTAGGTCTGCCCGTTGCCGAGGTCCTGCTCGACGGCCTCGGTGGACAGCGCTGTCGCAAGGCCGAACGCGATGAGGGTGCCGACCGTGAGCGCGAACACCGCGACGTACGACAGCAGGGCCGAGGTGATGCTGCGCGCGAGCAGCGCCGACAGGGCCTGCGCGATCGCGACCACGACACCGAGCAGCAGGCCGACGACGAGCAGCGTCACGAGGACGTTCAGGATCGGCAGGCTGCCCTCGGCCATCGCCCACACGACCACGGGCAGCGTGAGCCCGAGGAACACCAGCGCGGTGCCCCAGGCGGCCGCCAGCTTGCCGAGCGCCAGCTCGGCCGCGGTGAGCCGGGTGACCTGCATGACGGCGAGGGTGCCGCGCTCGCGGTCGCCGTTGATCGACTGCGCAGCCAGCGCGGGCGCGACCAGCAGGGCGAGCCCCAGGACGAAGAGCATCGTGGCGCCGAACAGCGGCGGCCCGGCGTCGCGTCCCTCGTCGGTCCCCCCGGCCGTGCCGAGCCCGAGCCGGACCAGGACGGCGAAGAGCAGCACGACCGCCGTCCAGGCTCCCAGCAGCCACCGCCACCGGCCGGCGCGGATCCGCAGCCGGAACTCCTGCCTGGCGACCGTCAGCACGCCGTGCACCGACACGGCTGGACGAGGCCCCGGGACGGCGTCCGACCGGGCGCCTCGAGGGTCGTCACCGGCGCTCCTGGGTCAGCTCGAGGTACGCCGCCTCGAGGTCGCCGCCGCTCGGCGCGCAGGTGACCAGCCGGACGCCGGCCCGAACCAGCGCGACCACGAGGTCGGCCACCTCCTCGTCGGAGCCGAGCTCGACCTCGACGCCGCCCGGCCCCGGGGTGCTGTGCGCCAGCCGCATCTCGTCGAGGGTCGAC
Source organism: uncultured Actinomycetota bacterium (assembly GCA_963746175.1). Classification (GTDB taxonomy): domain Bacteria; phylum Actinomycetota; class Actinomycetes; order JACCUZ01; family JACCUZ01; genus CAVVAH01. Next base: position 1,317,358 of record CAVVAH010000004.1, read on the forward strand.
ACCAGCCCCGCGTCGTCGAGCGCGCGCAACCGCCACGGCCGGGTCCGCGCCTGAGGCAGCTCGTGCAGGGCGTGCTCGCCGACGGTCCGGCCGCTCTCGATGAAGACCACCCGGTCGGCGACCTCCTCCAGGTCGGACAGCACGTGGCTGGAGACGAGCACGGCGACCCCGTCGGCGGCCTGGGCACGGAGCAGCTCGCGCAGGTCGACCCGGCTGCGCGGGTCGAGGCCGCCGGCCGGCTCGTCGAGGATCAGCGCCCGCGGCCGGTGCACGAGGGCACGCGCCAGCCCGAGCCGCTGCTTCTGGCCGCGCGACAGCACGTGGACCGGGGTGTCGGCGTACGGCTCGAGGTGGATCAGCTCGAGCAGCTCGACGACCCGCGGGATGGCGGCGTGCTGCGGCACCAGGTACGCGGCGGCGAACAGCTCGAGGTACTCGCGTGCGGTGAGCGTGTCGTAGACGCCGAAGACGTCGGGGGACCAGCCGAGCAGGGCGCGGACGGCGTCCGGCTCGGTGACCGGGTCGTGCCCGGCGACCGAGATCCGGCCGGCGTCCGGCACGAGCAGCGTCGCCAGCGCGAGGAACAGCGTGGTCTTGCCCGACCCGTTGGGTCCGACGAGCGCGGTGACCTGCCCGGCCGGGGCGTGCAGGTCGATGTCGCGGACCGCCTCGACGCTGCCGAAGCTGCGGCGGACGCCGACGGCGACGATGCCTCCGGCCGCGTCCATGCGCCCGATCATGGCGCACCCCGCGCCGGTCCGGGTGCCGGAACGCGCCCGGGTCACCCGACCGGCCTCCGTACAGTGTGCTGTGGACAGCTCGTCGATTCGCAGAGGACGCTCCCGTGGGCCTGGTCGTGCAGAAGTACGGCGGTTCGTCCGTCGCCGACGCCGACGGGATCAAGCGGGTCGCCAAGCGCATCGTCGACACCCGCAAGGCCGGCCACGACGTCGTGGTGGCCGTGTCGGCGATGGGCGACACGACCGACGAGCTGGTCGACCTCGCCCAGCAGGTCAGTCCGCTGCCCGGGGGCCGCGAGCTCGACATGCTGCTCACCGCGGGTGAGCGGATCTCGATGGCGCTGCTGGCCATGGCCATCGCCAACCTGGGCCACCAGGCGCGGTCGTACACCGGCAGCCAGGCCGGCGTCATCACCGACTCCAGCCACGGCAAGGCCCGCATCATCGACGTCACGCCGGGTCGCATCCGGTCGGCGCTCGACGAGGGCGCGATCGTCATCGTCGCCGGCTTCCAGGGCGTCTCCCAGGACACCAAGGAGATCACCACCCTCGGCCGCGGCGGCACCGACACGACTGCCGTCGCGCTGGCGGCCGCTCTCGGTGCCGAGGTCTGCGAGATCTACACCGACGTCGACGGCGTCTTCTCCGCCGACCCGCGCATCGTGCCCACCGCGCGCCGCCTCCCGCGGATCTCCTACGAGGAGATGCTCGAGATGGCGGCGTCCGGCGCGAAGGTGCTGCACCTGCGGTGCGTGGAGTACGCCCGCCGCTACGCCATCCCGGTCCACGTCCGTTCGTCGTTCTCGCAGCGCGAGGGCACGTGGGTCACCGATCTACCGCAAGGGGTCGACTCCATGGAGCAGGCGATCATCTCCGGCGTCGCGCACGACCGCAGCGAGGCCAAGATCACGGTGGTCGGCGTGCCCGACAAGCCGGGCGAGGCGGCCGCGATCTTCCGCGCCGTCTCCGCCGCCGAGATCAACATCGACATGATCGTGCAGAACATCTCGGCGGCCGCCACCGGCCGTACCGACATCTCGTTCACGCTGCCCAAGAGCGACGGCGCCACCGCGATGGCCGCGCTCGACCGGATCCGCGACGAGGTCGGCTTCGAGGACCTGCTCTACGACGACCAGGTCGGCAAGGTCTCCCTCGTCGGCGCGGGCATGCGCTCGCACCCTGGTGTGTCGGCGACGTTCTTCGGCGCGCTCGCCGACGCCGGCGTGAACATCGAGATGATCTCGACCTCGGAGATCCGGATCTCGGTCGTCGTGCGCGGGGCCGACGTCGACTCCGCGGTGACGGCGGTGCACACGGCGTTCGAGCTCGACAGCACCGAGTCCGAGGCCGTCGTCTACGGAGGCACCGGCCGATGAGAATCCCCACGACGTCCTGCGCGCTCGGTTCTTCTCCGCGCGTCACTGCGGCGCGCACGATGCCGCGGGGGCCCCGATGAAGAGCGAGGGCTTGACCGTCGGTGTCGTCGGTGCGACCGGGCAGGTCGGCACGGTGATGCGCCGGCTGCTCGCCGAGCGCGACTTCCCGGTGGGGCGCATCCGCTACTTCGCGTCGTCGCGGTCGGCCGGCACCACGCTGCCGTGGCGCGACGGCGAGGTCGTGGTCGAGGACGCCGAGGCCGCAGACGTCAGCGGCCTCGACATCGCGCTCTTCTCGGCCGGCGGGGCGACGTCGAGGGCGCTGGCTCCCCGGTACACCGAGGCCGGTGCCGTCGTCGTCGACAACTCCTCGGCCTGGCGGATGGACCCCGACGTGCCGCTCGTGGTCTCGGAGGTCAACCCCGAGGCGATCGCCGACGCCCGCAAGGGCATCATCGCGAACCCCAACTGCACGACGATGGCTGCGATGCCGGTGCTCAAGCCGCTGCACGACGAGGCCGGCCTGGTCCGGCTGGTCGCGAGCACCTACCAGGCGGTCTCCGGCAGCGGGCTGTCCGGCGTCGACGAGCTCGACAAGCAGGTCCGCCAGGTCGTCGACCGGGCCACCGACCTGGTGCACGACGGCTCGGCGGTGCAGTTCCCCACGCCGCAGAAGTACGTCGCGCCGATCGCCTTCAACGTCCTCCCGATGGCGGGTTCGCTCGTCGACGACGGCTCCTTCGAGACCGACGAGGAGCAGAAGCTGCGCAACGAGAGCCGGAAGATCCTCGGCATCCCGGACCTGTTCGTCTCCGGGACCTGTGTCCGGGTCCCGGTCTTCACCGGTCACTCGCTGTCGATCAACGCCGAGTTCGCCCGGCCGCTGTCCGTCGAGCGCGCGCAAGCCCTGCTCGCCGCCGCGCCGGGTGTCGAGCTCGCCGACGTCCCCACGCCGCTGCACGCCGCGGGTCGCGACCCGTCGTACGTCGGCCGCCTCCGGCAGGACCCCGGCGTCCCGGACGGCCGCGGGCTGGTGCTCTTCGTGAGCAACGACAACCTGCGCAAGGGTGCGGCACTCAACGCCGTGCAGATCGCCGAGCTCGTCGCCGCCGGCCTCTGACGAGCGCGGCTCTAGCCGATGCCGCGTTCCAGGGTCGTCATCCGGGCGTCCAGCCCGGCCACGGCTGCCCGCAGGCCCGACACCTGCTCGGTGAGGGCGTCGATGCGGCCACCGAGCCGGCCGTCCATCGACTCCATCCGCCCGTCGAGCGAGTCCATCCGGCTGCCGATCTGGCCGCCGAGGTCGTCGATGCGCGCACCCAGCACGTGGAGCACGGCGTAGAACGCCCCGCCGAGCAGCGCGAACGCGCTCAGCACCACGGTGAGCAGCACCTCGGTCGGCACCATCTGCACAGTCTGACCCCTCGTCCACCTCGAGCACCATGCGTCCAGCCTGGCCGGGCGGCGTGGCGGTGGCGCGCTCGCGGCAGACCTGTGGACGGTCCACCCCGCAGCCCGGGCCTGGGGACGACCGACGGGCGCGCGAAGCCGCACGGGCGGTCACACCGGTCGGGCTCGTGCCGTCCTACATGCGGGATCTCAGGACGTCGACCTCGCAGCCGGGCAGGAACGGGTCGAATCCGTGCTCGATCAGCCAGCGGATCGCCAGCAGGCTGCGCACGGACCACCACGCGCGCATCACGTCGAGGTCGACGTCGGTGCCGTAGCCGGCGACGACGTCGCCGACGTGCTCCTCGTGCCCGAACGTCACGCTGGCGAGGTCGTACAGGGCATCGCCCGGGGCCGCCTCGGACCAGTCGAGCACGCCGGTGACCTCGTCACCGGCGACGAACACGTGGGTGACCTGCAGGTCGCCGTGCGTGAACACAGGTGTCCACGGCCGGAGTGCGGCCTCGGCGACCTGACGGTTGCGCGTGACCAGGTCGGTGGGCAGGACGACGTTCGTGACGAGCCACTCGCACTGGTCGTCGAGGTGCGCCGGCAGCTCGTCGAGGCTCCTCGTGCCGGGCCACGGCGGCAGCGGCGCGTCGTGCAGCCTCCGGACGGCGGCACCCGCCGCGGCCCATGCCGCCGACGACGCGACCGAGGGCTCGCCGAGGCGGCCGAGTGCCGTCCCCGGGAGGGCGGCGAGCGCGAGCACGGGCGGCCTCCGCCACAGCACCTCGGGAGTCGGGATCGGCGCCATGGCCATCGCCTCGACCTCGACGTCGGTGCGGGTCTGGTCGGCGTCGATCTTCAGGAACACGTCACCGACGCGCAGGGTCGCGCGCTCGTGATGAGCGACGACGACCTCGACCTCCTCCACGTCGGCCTTTATAGCGGTGGTCGCGCCGAGCACTCAGCGCGGCGTGAGCTGGACGTACCAGTCGCTGGCGTCGCCCGTGCGGGTGCCGGTGAGCGGCACCGGGTCGGTCCCGTCGTACCGCATCAGGACGAGCCCGTTCTTGAACTCGTCGGTGCCCCGGCACGGCGCGGAGCAGCCGGCGATCGTGACGACGTGCTCGTCGTCGGCCCAGCCGAGCACCTGCAGCGCGTCCTGGCGGTAGACCTCGCCGCTGCTGTTGTCGGTGATCGCTGTCGGGAGTCCTGACGACTGCGTGATGGTGAAGCGACCGTCGGGAGACGTGAGCGGGAGGTCGACGTCCGGGCCGAGGTTGAGCTGGTAGGTGTCCAGGTCCTCGGGCTCGGCCCGCGTGCCGTCGAGGTGGAACCACCTCTTGTCCAGATCACCGGAGACGGTGTCGAAGACCCCGGTGCCGTCGTGGGTCCAGTGCAGGTCGGCCCGGCCGCTGAACGGGTCGGAGCCAGTGGCGGACCAGGTCGACGTACCGGCGGTGGGATCCACCACGAGGAACCCCGTGCGGCTGCCGCGGCCGACCCGGTAGGCGTCGGGCCCCACCTGCTTCTCCAGGTCGGGGTCGCCGTCGTAGGTCGTGGCGAGGAGGCGGGAGCCGTCGGGCGACCAGACGAGGGAGGCCACCGGGTGGTCCACCGGGATCCAGCGGACCACGTCACCCGTGGCGAGGTCGAGGATCCCGATCCGCGATGTCGGCAGGTCGCCCTCGAGGACGGCAGCGGTCTCGACGCCCGGCGCGACCGAGACGTAGCTCCAGTCGGTGGGCCGGTAGCGGCCCGCGGTCGGGTCCAGCACGGCGTAGTGCCGGTGGATGCTCTGCCAGCCGTCGCCGGTGGGGGTCTGCTCGAAGGTGACGATGGCGGACACGGCCAGGTCACCCGCGGCCACCAGGTCCCGCGGCGGGTTGTTCGCGGTGTCGGCGCTCACGGACAGGTCGTCATGCAGCGCAGGGGCCGCCTGCCGCGCGGTGTCGCCCAGCGGTCCCCAGATGCCAGCGGCCGTCACCGCCACTGCGACCGCCGTCGCGGTCGCCACCCCGGCCAGCAGCGGGACGGCCCGGCGGCGCCGTACCTGCCGTCGGCCGGCGAGGGCGCGGTCGGCGAGGTCGTGCGGGACGACGGCCTCCTGCGACCAGTCGCGCAGGGCGTCGGTCAGGAGCGTGGTGTCGGTCATCGCGCGGCCTCCTCGGGCAGCGTCAGGTCGGAGAGAGCGGGAGTGCGCTCGCGGAGCAGGGCCAGAGAGCGGTGGGCGGTGCTTCGGACGGTGCCGACGCTCACCCCGAGGGTGTCGGCCACGTCGCGCTCGCTCATGTCCTCGAGGTAACGCAGCACCAGCACGGCGCGCTGGCGGTTCGTCAGGGTGGACAGCGCCTGCCGCAGTGCCAGCCGGAGGTCGACCGTTGCGGTCTGGTCCGGCGTCGGGGACTCGGGCAGGTCGGCGTGCGGGTGTGCGCGCTCGTTGCGGTTGCTCGGCCGCCGCCACCAGCTCACCTGGTGCCGGTACATCGCCTGCCGGACGTACGCCTCGGGCGTCTCGATCCGGCCCCAGCGCGGCACGGCGCGGCTGAGCGCCGACTGCACCAGGTCCTCCGCGGCGTGCTGGTCACCCCCGGTCAGCAGGTAGCCGAGCCGCATCAACGCCGGACCGCGCGCCGCCACGAAGTCGCGGAAGCTGCGTTCGTCGTCGGCGTCCATCAACGTCCCCCAGCTGCAGCTCGGTGCGTCACATAGTCCCTGACGCGCGAGACCCCTAGCCGCTATGCGTCCGCTCGGGCTCCGTGGTCGCTGTGGGTCACGGGGGGCCGCTGCCCAGCAGCCAGATGGCGCCGTAGCACGCCGACAGGCCGCCAAGAGCGCAGCCGAGCACCGCGAGCCGACGCGCCGGCCAGCGGCTGAGTCTCACGGCTGCCGGGATCAGCAGCGTGAACACGGGGAGCAGGTACCGGGGCTTCGACCCGAAGTAGGACGAGGTCGTGAGCGCGGCCACCACCGAGACAGCGGTGAAGACGACCAGGGGGAGCGGGTACCGGTCGCGCCACAGGAGCCAGACCTGCGCGACCAGCACGACGAGCGCGGCGACCAGGGCCAGGGCCGCCACCGGCCGATGGGCCAGCATCTGCACGGTCCACGTGACGAACGCGGCTCCACCGTCGAACCTGTTGCCCCAGGCGCCCATGACGTCCAGGTAGCCGCGCGCCGAGTGCTCGCGCACGCCGACGAACCCCAGGTAGCCCAGCGTGCCGAGCGGTGCGAGCGCGGCGCCGGCGACGATCCGTCCGGTCGGTCGGTGCGCCTCGCCCCGGTCGCGGACGAGCATGACGACGGCGGACGCGACGAGGGCGAGAGCGACGGCGGCCCCGAAGGGACGGGTGAGGCCGGCGAGAGCGGCGAGCGCGCCGGCCACGACGTAGCGCCCGCGCTGCCAGGCGGCGAGCGACCAGGCCGCAAGGGCGGTGAGCAGCGACTCGGTGTACGCCATCGACTGGACCACCGAGACGGGTGTGACCGACCACAGGGCCGCCGTGATCAGCCCGGCGCGCGCGTCGGCGACCTGCGTCGTGAGGGTGTAGATGCCGAGGGCTGCCACGCAGGAGCAGACCGCGCTGACCAGCAGCCCGGCGTGCATCGTCGACAGAGTGGTCACGTTCGCGACGACGTGCTCGAGCCACGGGTACAGCGGGAAGAACGCGTAGTCGACCAGCGTGCGCCCGTCCGGCACCGTGTGGACGTGGCCGTAGCCGTGCTCGGCGATGCGGCGGTACCAGGTGGCGTCCCAGCGCTCCAGCGCCCGCAGCCCGGGGCGGTGCACCAGCAGTCCTGCCACGACGAGGGCGGCCAGCGTGACGAGCCGGGCGGCGACGTGGATGCCGAGGACCAGCGCGAGGTCCTGACGGGTCGTCGAAGCGGACCACCGTCGAGGCCGGTGGCCTGCCGCGATGCCTGTCTGCAGGTCCGTGGTGCTGCCTCCCCTGGGCCCAGCGTGTCGCGGAGTGGTGGTTTCCGCACCCGACGTGCCCGGATCGTGATGCGCAAGCCACCACTCGGCGTGGCCTACGGGCAGGCGAACGGCCGGTCACCGTGGAGATGACCGGCCGCTGCGCTACTGCCTCGTGTCGGGGTGGCGGGATTTGAACCCACGACCTCTGCGTCCCGAACGCAGCGCGCTACCAAGCTGCGCTACACCCCGGAGGAGCCCGGCAAGTCTAGCCGAGCCGCCGAGCCCGCCTCACCAGGGTTCAGGACGGCCGGGCGACCAGCGTGAGCAACGTCGCCTCCGGCGGGCAGGCGAACCGGATCGGCGCGAACGGCGAGGTCCCGAGGCCGGCCGAGACGTGCAGGAACGCGGTACGGCCGGCCGACTGCCAGGTCGAGAGGCCCTTGGCCTGCCGCCGGGGCAGGTCGCAGTTGGTGACCAGGGCGCCGACGCCGGGGACGCAGACCTGGCCGCCGTGGGTGTGCCCGGCGACCACCAGTGCCAGGCCGTCGGCCACCATCGGGTCCAGCACCCGGCGGTACGGCGCGTGGGTCACGCCCAGCGAGAGGTCCGCCGACGGGTCCGCGGGCGCCGACACCTCGGCGTAGCGGTCGGCGCGGATGTGCGCGTCGTCGGTGCCGACCAGCTCGAGCTCGCGGTGGTCGACCTTGACCCGGGCCCGGGCGTTGTCCAGGTCGACCCAGCCCGCGGCCAGCAGCCCCTCACGCAGGTCCTCGGTCGGCAGCCGGCGCTCGCCCAGGCGGACCGGCGCGGCCCGGGACGAGGTAGCGCAGCGGGTTCTTGAGCATCGGGGCGTAGTAGTCGTTCGAGCCCATCACGAAGGCACCCGGCAGCTCGAGCAGCGGGCCCAGGGCGTCCAGCACCTCGGGCACCGCGTCGACGTGGGCCAGGTTGTCCCCGGTGTCGACGACGAGGTCCGGCTCGAGGCCGGCCAGCGCGCGGACCCAGTCCTTCTTCTTCTGCTGGTACGGCGTGAGGTGCAGGTCCGACAGGTGCAGCACGCGCAGCGGTCGCTGGCCGGGCGGGAGCACCGGCACCTCGGCGCGACGCAGCCGGAAGGCGTGGACCTCGTAGCCCGCCGCCCAGCCGAGGCAGGCAGCGCCGACCGCCGTACCCCCGGCGAGGACACCGAGCGGCACGGTCATCCGGCGAGGGAGCGGCTGCACCCGACGATGCTGACACACCGGGCGGCACCCTCACGCCGACGCTGCGAGGATGGGCCCATGAGCGCTCTGAAGGACCGGTTGCAGTCCGACCTCACCACGGCGATGAAGGCGCGCGACGAGCTGCGCTCCGCGACGCTGCGGATGGTCCTCACCGCGGTGAAGACCGAGGAGGTGGCCGGCAAGTCGGCCCGCGAGCTCGACGACGCCGAGGTGGTCACGGTGCTCACCCGGGAGGGCAAGAAGCGCCGGGAGGCCGCGGAGGCGTTCGACCAGGGTGGCCGGCCGGAGCGGGCCGAGCGCGAGCGGGCCGAGGGCGAGGTCATCGGCGAGTACCTGCCCGCCCAGCTCGGCGACGACGAGCTGCGCGACCTCGTCGCGGCCGCGATCGCCGAGACGGGCGCCGCCGGACCGCAGGCCATGGGCCAGGTCATGAGGGTCGTCAGCCCGAAGACCGCCGGCAAGGCCGAGGGCGGCCGGGTCGCCGCCGAGGTGAAGAAGCAGCTCGCGAACGGCTGAGCCCTTTCCCGCCGTCGTGGCTGAGGTCAGGTCAGCCAGGACCAGGACGCTCCTCGTGCCGGGCCGCGCGCCGTCGGTCCCTGTCCGCATGGCGGACGTGACCGGTCTACAGCGGGTGAAAGCCCCCGACAACAGGCGGGTAGCCCTGTTGTCGGTGGCATCGGCCTGTTGTGGACCGGTACAGCCCAGCATCCGGACCACCCCGCGACCACCGTCGGACCGACGGCGGGATCCAGGCGGGTGGAGCGTCTGTGCCCGGGCCGCGCTGACCTGCACCGACGACCACGGACCGCGACCGACGGAGGGATCCCAGCAGGTGGAGCGTCCGTGTCCTTGGCCGCTCTGACCGGACTGACGTAGGTGGCCCGCCAGCTGACGCTCAGCCGCCCGAGGCGACCGTCAGCGGCACTCGGGGCGGTTGGAGTTGCCGCAGTCGTCGTTCCCGGTGCCGGTGCCGCCCGGGCCGAGGGTCTGGTCCGGCGTCGGGGTGTTGGTCGGCTGGGTCGGCGCAGGCGGTCCGGCGCTGACGTAGAGCACGACCCGCTGGCCGGGGTAGACCTGCGCGTCGGAACCCGGGAAGGAGTACGCCACCGTCCCGGCCGGCGCGTAGGTGACGTAGACCGGGTTGTCGCTGACGACCGGGTCGAGAGCCGCCTTGCGCAGGATCGACTTCGCCTGCTCGACGCTCTTGCCGGTGACGGTCGGCACCGAGATCGCCGAGCCCGACTTGACGTCGTCGGCGGCCGAGGTGAACGACGAGACCGGGGTGTTGGCCAGGGTGCGGCTCATCATCTGCTGCCAGATCGGGCCGGGGAGGCAGCCACCGCAGACGTCGCCGTAGTAGGTGCCGCCGATCACGATGTTGCTCAGCGGGTAGCCGCCGCGGGGCGGGCTGGGGTTGCCGGCCCAGACGGCGGTGGCGAGGTCGGGCGTGTAGCCGACGAACCACACCGAGACGCGTGAGTTGGTGGTGCCGGTCTTGCCCGCCGCCGGCCGTCCGATGGCTGCCCGGGTACCCGTGCCGCGCTCGACGACGCCCTGCAGCAGCTCGTTGACGCCGTCGGCGATCTTCTGGTCGAGCACCTGCTGGCAGTCGGCCTGCGGCACCTGGAGCCGGTTGCCGGACGGGTCGGTCACCTCGAGGATCGCGATCGAGTTGCAGTGGTTGCCGCGCGCCGCGAACGTCGCGTAAGCCTCCGCCATCGACAGCGGCGACACCTCGTCGACGCCGAGGGTGAACGTCTTGTACGGCCCGACCAGCCTCTTGCCGTCGGCGCGGTTCATGCCGAGCGAGGTGGCGATCTGCCACGGCCGGCACACGCCGACGCGCTCCTCGAGCTGGGCGAAGTAGGTGTTGATCGACCCCTCGATGCCGGTCTCGAGGGTGTAGTTGCCGTTCTCGCTCGGGGTCTCGTTGAAGGGGTCCCACTTGTCGGTGAGGACCTCGCCCTTGCAGCCCTGCACGTCACCGATGTGCGCCTGGTACGGCGCGTAGATCGAGTAGCTGAACGGGTAGCCCTCCTCGAGGGCGGCCGCCGCCACGAACGGCTTGAACGTCGACCCGGCCTGGAAGCCGCTGCTGCCGCCGTAGGCGCGGTCGGTGGCGGGGTTGAACTGGATCTCGCCCTTCTTGGACCGGTCGCCGTAGTCCCGGCTGACCGCCATCGCGCGGATCTGGCCGGTGCCGGGCTGCACCGAGACCAGCGCCGACGCCACCTTGTCGGTGGGGCTCACGTGCGCGGCCACCGAGTCCTGCGCGTTCTTCTGCGCCGCGCGGTCCAAGGTCGTCGTGATGGTGAGCCCGCCGCGGAGCAGCAGCGCGGTGCGCTCCTGCCGGGTCGCGCCGAACGCCTTGTCGTTCTGGATCGTCTTGAGCACGAAGTCGCAGAAGAAGGCGACGTTCGAGTCGCTGCAGCCGTTGCGCAGCGACTTCTTCGACGGCTTGAGGTCGAGCCCGGTGGCCTTCGCCTGCTGGACCTCCGCGTCGGTGGCGAGACCCACCTGCGCCATCCGCGTGAGGACGATGTCGCGCCGGGCGAGCGCGCGCTCCGGGTTCAGCACCGGGTTGTACGCCGTCGGCTGCTGCACGATGCCGGCGAGCAGCGCGGCCTGCGGCAGCGTGAGGTCGCGGGCGTGGGTGCTGTAGTAGCGGCGGGCAGCCGCCTCGACGCCGAACGCGCCGTTGCCGAAGTACGCGATGTTGAGGTAGCGCTCGAGGATCTGCTCCTTGGTGTACTTGTCCTCGAGGGCGACGGCGTAGCGCAGCTCGCGCAGCTTGCGGGTGTACGACTGCTCGGTGGCCGCCTTGACCGCGGCCGCGCTCTTCTTCGCGTCGGGGATCTCGCGGGCCGACTCGAGCAGCACCTGCTTGACGTACTGCTGGGTCAGCGTCGAGCCGCCCTGCACGTCGCGGCCGGACGAGTTGTTGACCAGCGCGCGGAGCGTGCCGCGGAGGTCGATGCCGCCGTGGTCGTAGAACCGCGAGTCCTCGATCGCCACCACCGCCTGGCGCATGACCTGGGCGACGTCGGTGAGGGGCACCGACACCCGGTCCTCGTCGTAGAACGTGGCGATGAGCGAGCCGTCGGCCGCCAGGATGCGGGAGCGTTCCGGCAGCGGGGGGATCTCGAGCTCGTTGGGCAGCGACTCGAAACCCTCGGCGCTGTCGCGGGCAGCAAGGCCCATCCCTCCGACGACGGGGAGGGTCACGCCGGCGACCAGGAGGCCGCAGAGCACGCTCACGAGCAGGAACAGGATCAGGCGGGAGACGAAACCGCCGTCCCGGTCCGGTCGTAGATGGCTCACCCGGACAGCCTACGACGCCTCACTCGGCCGACCCGCGTAGTCCGTACTGACTAGGTCAGATTGGACCGAACGGTCCTGTTGCCCCTCACGTCCCGTTCCGTACCGTCCCACGAGGAAGATCTCGAGCACGCACCACCGCACCATGAGCACGAAGGACGGTCCGGCATGACGACGTGGGCAGAGGACTGGGCGTCCCGGGGGGCGTGCCGCACGAGTGACCCGGACAGCCTGTTCGTCCAGGGGGCGGCGCAGAACCGGGCCAAGGCCGTGTGCATGGGGTGCCCTGTGCGCACCGAGTGCCTCTCGGACGCGCTCGACAACCGGGTGGAGTTCGGGGTCTGGGGCGGCATGACGGAGCGTGAGCGCCGTGCGCTGCTGCGTCGCCGGCCCAACGTGACCTCCTGGCGGGCGATGCTCGAGACGGCCCGCAGCGAGTACGAGCGCAGCCTCGGCGTGACGCCGACGACGCTTCCGGTGGCGATGTAGCCAGCGGTACGACCGGGGGCCCTCCGGCAACGAGGGCGACGGCGGGGCGGTCCTGGAGGGGAGGACCGCCCCGTTCGGCATCTCCGGGCCGGTCCGCGGTCTCGCTAGCCGCCGCCGAGGGCGGCGCCGACCTCGCGGAGACCGGCCAGGTCATGGACGTCGCCCGGCTGGGCCGGGACGTCGACGACCGGCACCCGCGGGTGCGCCGCGGTGAACCGGCCGCGCAGCGACTGCTCACGCTCGATGATCCGCATCCGCTCGGCGTGCAGCCGCAGCAGCCCGGCGACCAGCCGGTGGCCGCCCTCCTCGTCGAGGGTCTCGGCACCCGCGGTGGCGCGGGCGGCGGACAGGCCCTGCGCGCCGGTGGTGTGCACCCGGTTGAGGACCAGCCCGGCCAGCGGCATCTGCTCCTCGCCGAGCCGCTCCACGAAGTACGACGCCTCGCGCAGCGCGTCCCGCTCCGGCGCGGCCACCACGACGAACGCCGTGCCCGAGGTCTTGAGCAGCTCGTACGTCGCGTCGGCCCGTTCCCGGAAGCCGCCGAACATCGTGTCCAGAGCGGCCACGAAGGTCTGCACGTCCTTGAGCACCTGGGCGCCGAGGATGCGGGTGAGCACGCCGGTGACCGCCCCGAGCCCGGCCCCGAGCACCTTGAGGTAGGCCCGACCGCCGGTGCGCGCCGGACCCACCAGGATCCGGAGGAAGCGCCCGTCGAGGAACGACCCGAGCCGCTTCGGGGCGTCCAGGAAGTCCAGCGCGGACCGGCTCGGCGGGGTGTCGACCACGACGAGGTCCCACCGCTGCTGGGCGCGCAGCTGGCCGAGCTTCTCCATCGCCATGTACTCCTGCGTGCCCGAGAAGCTCGACGACAGCGACTGGTAGAAGGGGTTCTCGAGGATCGTCGCCGCGCGGTCCGGCGCCGCGTGCGCGAGCACGACCTCGTCGAAGGTCCGCTTCATGTCCAGCATCATCGCGTCGAGCGCCCCGCCCGCCGACTCGTCGACGCCGCGCACCCGGCGCGGGGTGTTGTCGAGCGCGGTGAGCCCCATCGACTGCGCCAACCGGCGCGCGGGGTCGATGGTCAGCACGACGACCGTCCGCCCCTGCTCGGCGGCTCGCACCGCCAGGGCAGCGGCGGTCGTCGTCTTGCCGACGCCGCCGGACCCGCAGCAGACCACGATGCGGGTCCGCGGGTCGCCGATCACGGTGTCGAGGTCGAGCGCCGGCGGGCTGCTGGCCGCCATCACGCCATCCCCTGCGCGCAGAGGCGCTCCGCCAGGGCGTACAGGCCGCCGAGGTCGACACCCTCCGACAGCAGCGGCAGCTCGTACGTCGGCCGGCCGAGCGTCTTCAGCGTGCGGCGCTGGGCCTTCTCCAGCGCGACCCGCTCGGCGTGCTCGCCCGCCTCCACCAGCAGCGCGTCGACGCCGGGGTCGCGGACGTTCAGGCCGGCGGCGACCAGCCCTGCGACCACGTCCGCGCGCGGCAGCCGACCCTTGGCCGCGGCCGTCAGCTCGGCCACCTTGAGCAGCGGCGCGCGCACCGCGTTGACGACGATCCCGCCGAGCGGCAGCCCGGCCGCGGTCAGCTCGGCCGCGGCGTCGGCCGTCTCCTGGACCGGCATCTCCTCGAGCAGCGTGACGAGGTGCACCGCGGTCTGCGGCGACGTCAGCAGCGCCATGATCGAGTCGGCCTGGCTGCGGATCGGCCCGACCTTGGCGAGCCCCGCCACCTCGGCGTTGACCCCGAGGAACCGGGTGATCCGCCCGGTGGGTGGCGCGTCGAGCACGACTGCGTCGTAGACCGGCCGCTTGTCGGCCTTCCTGCGGACCGCCTCGTAGATCTTGCCGGTGAGCAGCACGTCGCGCATGCCCGGCGCGATCGTCGTCGCGAAGTCGATGGCGCCGATCCGCCGCAGCCCGCGACCGGCGCCGCCGAGCTTGTAGAACATGGCGAGGTACTCGAGCAATGCCTCCTCGGCGTCGACCGCCAGTGCCGCGACGTCGCCACCGCCGGGACCCACGGCCACCTTGCGCTCGCCGTACGGCAGCGGCGGTACGTCGAAGAGCTGGGCGATGCCCTGCCGGTTCTCGACCTCGACGAGCAGGGTCCGTCGGCCGGCGCCGGCCAGGGCCAGCGCGAGCGCGGCGGCGACCGTGGTCTTGCCGGTGCCGCCCTTGCCGGTGACGACGTGCAGCCGGACTCCTTCCCAGTCGGAGTCGCCCCGCGGGGTGTCGCCGGCCATGCGGGAGACCCTAACTGGCTCGGCGCCGGCCCCGGGCTGCCGTACCGTCGCCGCTCGTGACCGCACGTCCGCGCCTCGAGAGCACGCACCTCGTCCTCGTCCCGCAGACCATGGCGGCGGCCCGCGCGCTGCTCGCCGGCGAGGACCCCGGGCTGCCGCTGGCCGAGGGATACCCGCACGCCGACACGTTCGACGCGCTGCGGATGGTCGTCGAGCACGGCGGGCCGGACGACGGCGGCTGGTTCGTGCTGCTGCCCGACGAGTCGGGAGACGGCCGGGTGGTGGGCGACCTCGGCACGTTCGGCCCGCCCGACGATGACGGCCGGGTCGAGATCGGCTACGGGCTCGCGGCGCCCTACCGCGGCCGGGGCATCGGCACCGAGGCGGTCGGCACGTTCGTCGACTGGCTGGTCACCGTGCCCGGCGTCCGGGTGGTCGTGGCCCGCGTCGAGGTCGGCAACGAGGCCTCCCGCCGGCTGCTGGCACGGATCGGCTTCGTCCTCACCGGCGAGGCCGACGGCCACTGGACCCTCGAGCGCCAAGCCTGAGCCAGCCAGCCGGCGAAGACACCACCCGCGACAATGACGGCATGGTGCACGGCTCCGAGGACACCGTCGCGTTCCGGCTCTGGCCGCCGGTCGCGATCGGCGCACCCCTGGTGGCCGGCTGGCTGGCCACGCAGCTGTGGGGTGACCCGGTTGACCTCGGTGGGTGGCGGGTGCTGCTCGGATGGCTGCTGGTGCTGGCGTTCGCCGGGTGGAACGGCTGGTCGCTGTGGCTCTTCGGCAGGCACGAAACGGGGCTGCTGCCGGGGCAGCCGACGAGCGCGATGATCGAGCAGGGGCCGTACCGCATCTCGCGCAACCCGCTGTACGTCGGCCTGCTCGCGCTCTACCTCGGGCTGGCGCTCCTGGCACCCACGGTCTGGGGGCTCGTGCTGTTCCCGGTCGCGGTGCTGCTCGTCCTCTGGGGCGCGATCCACCCCGAGGAGCGGTTCCTGCACGAGCGGTTCGGGGCCCCCTACGACGACTACCGGCGGCGGGTCCGACGCTGGCTGTAGGCCACCGACCGGTCGACTGGTCAGTGGTCGCGCTGGTGCCAGGCGAAGCCGAGGGCGACGTTGACGGCGTACGCCGCGGCCAGCAGCCCGCCGAGCACCAGGTGACCCACGAGTGCGAGGCCCGCGGAGGCGACCGCGAACAGGGACGCCTCGACGGCGAAGCGGGCCGGGTCGGCGAGGCGGATCTTCGCCCGCGGCGCCACCCACAGCCCCCACAGCGAGGCCGCGACGGCCGGCAGCAGCACGGCCAGCAGGACCTGGAGCACCACCGGGCCGCCGAGCCGCCAGCCGACGACCGCGAGCGCCGCGAGCAGGCAGAGCTCGAGCAGGAACCGCACGCCGAGGTTCGCGGCCCTCATCCGAGTGCCTCCGCCACGGCTGCGAGCACGTGCGGCCAGGCCGGCGCGAGCGGGTCGATGAGGGCGTAGTGCCCGACGCCGGGCAGCTCGCGCAGCCGGACGTCGTCGCCGGCTTCCCGGGCCGACGCGGCGAAGGAGCGGGCGACCTCGACCGGCACCACCGGGTCGGCGGTCCCGTGCACCAGGACCGTCCGTACGCCGGTGGGCGGCAGCCGCGCCGGGTCGGCAGCGGACCACCGCTCGGGGTGCCGTCGCGGCGGTCCGCCGAGCAGCGACCGGGTCGCGTTGCCGCCGAGACCGAGCCGGTCGGCCACGGCCAGGTCGACGACCCCCGCGAGCGGGACGACCGACGCGGCGAGCGGTGCGGAGCTCCGCCACGGCGTCGACTCCGGCAGCCGGTGCCGGGCCGCGAGCCAGGCGACGAGGTGGCCGCCCGCGGAGTGCCCGATGAAGCAGACCCGCGCCGGGTCGATGCGACCGGGGACGGCGCCGGCGACCAGCCCGACGACCGTGTCGGCCATCAGTGCGACGTCGTCGAACGTCGCGGGCCAGCCGTCGCCGGTGCGGCCGACCCGGCGGTACTCCACGGTCGCCACGACGTAACCGGCCGCGGCGAGCCCGGCCGACTGCGGACCGGCGTGCGCCCGGTCGTACTCCGCCCTCCAGAAGCCGCCGTGCACGACGACGACCATCGGCGCCGGCTCGGGCGAGGCGGGCAGCCGGACATCGACGACGTGCTCGGGCAGCGGGCCGTAGGCCAGTGACAGGTCGGGCGGTGGCGCCGGCCGGTCCAGGACGTCGTCGTCGGACACGGCCTACCCCTGGACGGCGCCGCCGTCGACGTTGAGACCCTGCCCGGTGAACCCGCCGTTGGCGACGCAGAACCACACCGCCTCGGCCACCTCGTCGACGGTGATGAGCCGCCCGATCGGCTGCTTCAGCTCGAGGAACCGCCGGGCGTCCTCGGCGCTGCGGCCGGTGAACCTCTGGATCGCGCCGACTGCTCCGTCGGTCATCGCGGTGTCGACGTACGCCGGGCAGACCGCGTTCGCCGTGACTCCGGTGGTGGCCAGCTCGGCGGCCGTGGCTCGGACCATCCCCAGGACGCCGTGCTTGGCCGCGCAGTACGCCGCGAGGTACGGCTCGCCGCGCTTGGCGGCCATCGACGCGACGACCACCAGCCGGCCCCAGCCGCGCTCGACCATGCCCGGCACGGACCGGCGTACGGCGCGGAACGGGGCCGTGAGGTTCAGCTCCAGCTGCTGGGCCCACGCCTCGTCCGACAGCCGGGCGACGGGGGCCGACGAGCCCGCGCCGGCGTTGGCGACCAGCACCGACAGGCCGCCCCAGGCCTCCTCGACGGCCGACACGGCGGCGTCCGGGGCGGCCGGGTCGAGCATGTCGCCGGGCAGCACGAGGGTCTCGCCGTCGACGAGCGCGGCGGTCTCGTGCAGCTCGTCGGCGCTGCGTGCTGCGAGCGCGACCCGGTAGCCCTGCCCGCCCAGGCGGACCGCGACCGCGCGGCCGATGCCGCGGCCGGCGCCGGTCACCAGGGCGGTACGCAGCACGTCGGACGTGGCGGGGGCAGCTGGCACCCGCGGACCGTCGCACGCAGGACGGGCAGGGTCAAGGAGACCGGCTGCCACGCGGTTCCGTCGTGGTCCTAGAGTCCGGCCCATGACGAAGTGGGAGTACGCCACCGTGCCGCTGCTGATCCATGCGACCAAGCAGATCCTCGACACCTGGGGCGAAGACGGCTGGGAGCTGGTGCAGGTCGTCCCCGGCCCCGGCGGCGGCGACCAGGTGGTCGCCTACCTCAAGCGGGCCAAGGCATGAAGTCCCCACGGAAGCGCTCGCGGGTGTGTTCACAGCTGGGAACGTCTTCGGACTCACGCTTCCGCGGGGGCCCCGAATGAGCAGGGCGGAGGACCGGCTCGCCGAGCTCGGTCTCACGCTCCCCGCCGTGTCGGCCCCGGTCGCGGCGTACACGCCTGCGGTCCGCACCGGCGACCTGGTGTTCACCTCCGGCCAGCTGCCCAACGTCGACGGCAAGCTCGTCGCCACCGGCAAGGTCGGCGCCGAGGTCGACGCCGACGACGCCCAGGGCTATGCGCGGACCTGCGCGCTCAACGCCCTGGCGGCGGTGAAGTCCTTGGTCGGCGACCTCGACAAGGTCCGCCAGGTCGTCAAGGTGGTGGGGTTCGTCGCGAGCGCGCCGGACTTCACCGGCCACCCCGGCGTCATCAACGGCGCCAGCGAGCTTCTCAACCAGGTGTACGGCGACGCAGGGGTGCACGCGCGCAGCGCCGTCGGGGTCGCCGCACTGCCGCTGGACGCCCCGGTCGAGGTCGAGATCGTCGTCGAGGTCGACCCCGGCTGAAGCAGCCGAGTCAGGAGGCGTCGTCGCGCGGGCTCGCGTCGGTCGCAGCGGTGAGGAAGCCGATCTCGAACGCCGTCGCGCTGAGCTGGACGGCGACGCGGGCCAGGTCGGCCCGGCGGGTGTCGTCGTGCACGTGCCCCAGCTCGACGCGCAGGAAGGCACCGAGCAGCTGGCCGAGGCCGGCGGCGTCCAGCTGCAGGCGGGCCAGCGCGACGTCCGACAGGCCCTGGGTGGAGAGCATCCGGCCGACGGCGACGAGCAGGGTGTGGCTGACGAGCCGACCCTCCTCGTCGCGCCAGGCCAGCCCGGTGCTGGTGAGGTCGTCGGGCAGGTCGGGGTTGCGGGCCCGGATGACGTCCTCCGGGATGGGGACCGTCGAGGAGATGTCCGACGACCCGTCGCGGAACCGCCGGCGCCGGTCGGCCACGATCGCGGCGTAGCTGCCGGTGCTCTCGACCAGCCGCTTGATGGCCGCCAGCGTGAACCCCTCCCGCTGCAGCGAGCCGATCAGCTCCAGCCGCGCCACGTGCGCGCCGTTGTAGACGGCCACCCGGCCCTGGATCGTCGGCGGGAAGAGCAGCCCCTTCGACTGGTACGCCCGGATGTTGCGGGGCGTCATGCCGACGGTCTCGGCGAGCTCGGTCACCGTCATGCCTTCGCGCTTCACGTCGTTCCCCATGCCTCCCGTGCGGCCTCGCGACCGTTGGCCGGGCCCGGCCCGCGCACCGACAGCCGGCCCCGGGTCCCGACGGTACAGGTGCCCGGCGACCGCCTAGCATGCGCGACGTGCAGGACGTCCCACCCTCGTTGCGCGAGCGGGCCCGTGCCTATCTCGACGCGGGAGCGGCCGCTTCGGTTGCACCGACTCGGGACGCATCCACCGTCGTGCTGCTCCGCGACGCCGCGACGGGGCCGGAGGTCTACCTGCTGCGCCGCGCCGGGACGATGGCGTTCGCCGCCGGGATGTACGTCTTCCCCGGCGGCTCGGTCGACCCGCGCGACGACGAGCCGGCCGACGCCTGGGCCGGGCCGGCACCATCCCGGTGGGCCGGCTGGCTGGGCTGCGCGGAACCGCTGGCGCTGGCCCTGGTGCGGGCCGCGGTGCGTGAGACGTTCGAGGAGTCCGGGGTGCTGCTCGCCGGGCCGGACGGCGCCGCCGTCGTCGCGGACACGACCGGCGACGACCTGGAGTCCGACCGGCTCGCGCTGCTCGACCGGAGCGCCTCGATGGCCGAGGTGCTGCACAGGCGCGGCCTCGTGCTGCGCAGCGACCTGCTGCGGCCGTGGGCGCACTGGATCACGCCGGAGTTCGAGCCCAGGCGCTTCGACACCCGGTTCTTCGTCGCAGCGGTGCCGCCCGGTCAGCTGGCCCGCGACGTGAGCGGCGAGGCGGACTCGACGGTCTGGCTGCCGGTGGTCGACGCCGTGGCGGCGCACGAGGCGGGTGAGCTGGCGATGCTGCCGCCGACGATCGAGTCGTTGCGCGACATCGCGACCCACGCGACGGTCGACGACGTGCTCGCCGCACCGCGCGAGGTGCGGCCGGTCATGCCCCGGCTGGTCGAGGTGGGCGACCGGATGGGCCTCGAGGTCGACGCGTGACGCCAGTCCCGCTGCCGTCGTGGGCGACGCTGGTGCGCGCCGACAACCCCGGGCCGATGACGCTCGAGGGCACCAACACCTACGTGCTGCACGCCGCCGGCGCCGACCTCGGCGTGGTCGTCGATCCGGGACCGCTGGACGAGGACCACCTCGAGCGGGTCAGCCGGGTCGCGCCGGTCGGGCTGATCCTGCTCACGCACGGGCACCCGGACCACTCGGACGGCGCCTTCGCGCTGCAGGAGATGACCGGTGCACCGCTCGTCGCCGCCGACCCGCACTTCTGCGCCGACGCCGAGCCGCTGACGGCCGACGCCGTGCTCACCGGCGTCGGTGGCGTCGAGGTGCGGGTGCTCGCGACCCCCGGGCACACCGGCGACTCGGTGAGCTTCGTCGTCGCCCACGACGACACCGGCCTGCTCACCGGGGACACCATCCTGGGCCGCGGCACCACGGTGGTCGCGCACCCGGACGGCCGGCTCGGGCCGTACCTGCGGTCGTTGGCCGCCCTCCGCGACCTCGACCTGCCGGTCACCCTGCTGCCCGGCCACGGGCCGGCCGGCGGCGACGCCCGGGAGCGGGCGCAGGCCTACCTCGTGCACCGCGCGCAGCGGCTGGACCAGGTGCGCGCCGCGCTCGCGGCCGGCGACACCACACCCGAGGAGGTGGTCCGCCGGGTCTACGCCGACGTCGACCCGGCGCTCTGGCCGGCCGCCGGGCTGTCGGTGCGCGCCCAGCTCGACTACCTGGCCGACGCCACCCACCACTGATCCAGACTGTCGGCCTGTGAACGCCCTGTACGGCGTCCACAGGCTGACACGTCGCGGTTAGGAGCCGTCGCGGAGGCGGGCGGGGACCGCGGCGGCGGCGAGCGAGCGGCCGACGAGCACCGACACCACCAGCAGCAGCGCCAGCGCGGCCGCGGTGACGACGGCGACGGCGGGCCAGGCGGCGTCCCGGACCGGGACCAGCTCCGGTCCCTGGCCGGCGAGCAGGGGCACCTGGCCCAGCGCGGTCTGGGCCGCGACCAGCCCGAGGGCCGCGCCGGCGAGCACCCCGAGCGTCGCGACGCCGACGTGCTCGAGGACTGCCGCGCGCCGTACGACGGAGGCCCCCACCCCGACGACGCGCAGCCCCGCCAGGTCGCGGGCACGCGAGGGTCCCGACGTCGCGATGCCGACGACCAGCACCGTCGCCGCGAGGACCAGGGCCACGCCACCGCCGAGCAGCCCCAGCCGCAGCCCGAGTGCCGGCCCCTGCCGCGACAGCGTCAGCCGGTGGGCGCCGATCGTGTCGCGACCGGTGACCGTGACACCGCGGCGGGCCAGCGCCGCGGTGAGCCGGCGCTCCCGCGCTGCGTCGTCGGCTGCCAGCCACACGGTGTACGCCGTCGACGGCGCTACCACCCCCGGCGCCCCGGTCAACCCGGCCAGCGACACGATCACGCCGCGCCCACCCGCCCGCGGCACCTGGCGCACCGTCCCGTCGATCTCGTAGCCGGCCTGGGTGCCGGTGAGCCCCGGCGAGATGGCGGTGTCGACCACGCCCGGGAGGAGGTTCGTCGACATGCCGACCTTGCCGGCAGCCAGCGCCGGTGGAGACGCCGGCACGTCGCCGCGCTGCACCGTCAGCGACTCGCCGTCCGAGACGGCCGAGAACGCCAGCGGGGTCCGCGGGTGCACCTGCACGTAGGAGAAGTCGCCGATCCGGATCGTCACCGCCTGCCAGGCCGCGAACTCGCCGACGGGCCCCAGGTCGTACGGCACCGCGGTGGCACCCCCTGTGCTGCCCGCCAAGCGGAGCACGTGCACGGCGATGTCGGCCCGCACCCGGTCGTCGGCCTGCCGGTGCGCCTCGACCTGGCGCAGGAGGCAGCCGTCACGGCACTCGACGACGGCACGGTAGGTGTGCACGCCGTTCCGCAGCGCCCCGAGGTCTGCGACGAGCAGGTGGCCGTCAGCGTTCCGCAGCCGCAGCACCAGGTCGATGTCCTTGTCGAGCACCGCCGGCGGCTCCCGGCCGACCGCCCGGCCGCGCACCTTCGCGTCCACCCGGGCGACCAGCTGATCGGCCGTGATCCGCACCGGCGGCGCCAGGTCGGGGACTATCCCGCGCAGCTCCTTCGTCGACGGCGTGTTCGCGGCGCTGCCCCAGCGCGCGATCCGGCCGAACGCCAGCGGCTCGACGGCGGTGGTCCGTGGCCCGTCGTCGCTCACGGACCTGGCCTGGACCACCGGTGTGGCGAACCTGCCCCGCGGGTCGACGGCCAGCACCGCGTCCCGGAACACCGTCGCGTCCGGTGCCTCGACGGTGAGCACGACCGGTGCGCCGGCGGCCAGCTCGGCACGGGCGTCCCGGTTTCGGTCCGAGACCGACCAGGCGTCGACTGCGAACACGAGCAGCGCGCACGCCACCGTGATGATGGCGATGAGGCGCCGCAGCGCCGGCCTCCGGGCGACCTGGATGCCGGCCAGCGCCGGTGTCGTCCGGCCGCGCCGCAAGGCACCGCGGGACAGCCCGGCCGCCACCGGCACGACGAGCTGGCCGAGCACGAGCCCGCCGGCCACGGCGAGCAGACCGGGCACGAGCAGCGCCACCGGCCCGTCGGCGTCCTCGCCCGACTGCAGGGTGACCAGCCCGGCGGCGGTGGCGGCGACCAGGCCGCCCTCGACCGCGCCGAGCCGCAGAGCGGAGGCTCGGGGCGGCACCCGGCGGAGCAGCGCGACCAGTGGCTGGCGGAGGGTCGGCGCGGCGGCGAGCGCGACCGCGGCCACCCCGACCAGCGCCGCCAGCAGGACGGTGCCGACCACCTGCGCGCGGAGCTCCAGGGTCACGCCCGGCGCCAGCCAGCCGCCGGCCGCGACCCCGGCCGCCGCAGCGCCGACGACGGCGCCGAGCAGCACGCCGGCGACGACGAGGACACCGAGCTCGCCGAGGAGCATCGTCAGTGCACCGCCGGTCCGCAGACCTCGCAGCCGGGCGAGCGCCACCTCGGGCCGCCGCGACTCGGTCGCCGCGGCGCAGACGAAGCCGAGGACGACGACGGCCAGCAGCGCGAGCTGGGCCGCCAGCAGGGGCACGACCTGCCGCGCCTGCGCGCGCTGGTCGTCTGCCGCGGCGACGACGTCCGGCAGCCGCGAGCTCACGGTGGCACCGTCCTGCGCGGCAGAGGACGCCAGCCGTTCGGCTGCCGACGACAGGGTGGCGGCGTCGTCCACCCGGGCGGCCGCGACCCGCGGCGGCAGGTCGGCGAAGACGCGTCGCGACGACGTCGCCGTGCCCGCCACCGTGGCGTACGTCGCGTAGACCAGGTCCAGCGACTCGGGGACCGCCTGGTCCGCGTCCGCGGCCGGTGGCGTCACCGGGGCGGCGCGAGCCGCGGCCACCCGCTCGTACCAGTGGCGTGCGGAGTCGACCGGCCGGTAGGTGCCGACCACGTGGACCTGGACGTCGGTCGGGGGGTCCGCGGTGTCGGTGAGCGTGACCGGGTCGCCCACGGACGTGCCGAGGAACGTCGCGGTGCTGGCGCTGAGCAGGACCTCACCGACGGCGGCGGGGCAGGAGCCGTCGACCACCCGGACCGACCGGCAGAGGTCGCCGCGGGTCGCCACGACGGCCGTCCCCTGGGGCTGGTCCGGCCCGGCTGACACCGACACCGGGACGACGGCACCCGTTACCGGCCGGCCGAGCTGGTGCGGAGCGGCGGCCGCCATCGCACGACCGAGGGCGGCCGGCGACGGCCCGGCGGTGCCCGGCGAGACGACCACGACGTCGCGGTCGGCGGGCGAGGCGCCGGTCAGGGCGGAGCGGAGCAGGGACTGCTCGACTGCCCTGGTCCACAGCGGCCCCAGAGACGCGGCGGCGCCCACGACCGCGGCGAGCATCAGGACGAGCACGGCCTGTCGCGGGCGGTGCCGGACGGCGGCCAGCGTCAGCCCACCGGCTGCCACCCGCACCCACCTCCCCCGTAGCGGCCTGCGGTCAGCCGGCGCGGCGGCGCAGCCGGTCGAGGTCGAGGATGACGACGCCGCGGCCCTCGAGCCGCAGGAAGCCGCGGCCGGCGAAGTCGGCGAGCGCCTTGTTGACCGTCTCGCGGGAGGCGCCGACGAGCTGGGCCAGCTCCTCCTGGGTGAGGTCGTGGGTGACCCGCAGACCGTCCTCGGCCTCGACGCCGAACTTCTTCGCGAGGTCGAGCAGCGCCTTCGCGACCCGGCCCGGCACGTCGCTGAACACCAGGTCGGCCATCGCCTCGTTGGTCCGCCGGAGACGCCGGGCCAGCGCTGCGAGCAGCTGGGCGGCGACCTCGGGGTGCTCGGTCAGCCACGGCTGCAGGGCGGCGTTGCCGAGGCCGCGGAGGGTGGTGTCGGTGACCGCGGTGGCCGTCGCGGTGCGAGGTCCGGGGTCGAAGAGCGACAGCTCGCCGAACATCTCGCCCGGCCCCATGACGGCCAGCAGGTTCTCGCGGCCGTCGACGGCGCTGCGGCCGAGCTTCATCTTGCCGTCGAGCACGACGTAGAGCCGGTCGCCCGGGTCGCCCTCGCTGAACAGCGCCTGCCCGCGCGCCAGCCGGATCTCGACCATCTGGGAGCGCAGCTCGTCCTGGTGCGCGGGGTCGAGAGCGGCGAACAGCGGGGACCGGCCGAGACCGTCCACCGGCCGCTCGGCCGCGGCGCCGGACGGCGTCCCCTCGGTGTCGACCGGACCTGCTGCGCCCGTGCCGTCCATGCTCTGACGCCTCCTCGCGGCGGGGGTGCCCCCGACTGGCGGCGCCCAGTCTGCCGCACCCGCAGCCGCGGTGGCGCTCCGGCGTCGTCCGGGCCGGTGCGCGAGCGTCAGGCGGCGGGGTAGCCGCCCTTCACCGGGAGGGCGCGCAGGGCCAGCGCCGGCTCGTCGCGGTAGCGGGCGATGAGCTCGCTGGTCGCGTCGTCGAGCCGCTCGTGCAGGCTCCGGCGGTACGCCGACAGCTCGGCCTCGGCGGCCGCGAGCCGGTTCAGCACGGCGTGCTCGTCGGCCGTGCCGTCGGCCGCGGCGACCGTCTCCCAGAGCGCGGTGAGGTCGGGCAGCGGCGGCAGCTGCCTGGCGTCGTGCACCTGGAGCACCTGCAGCCGTCGGCTGGACTCCTGGTGGCCGGTCAGCACCGAGCGCAGCCTGCCGTTGGCCGGGACGTCGACGTCGGACCCGACGGCGGTGTCGATCCGCGCCTGAAGGAGCCGCCGCCAGTACGAGACACGCGACTCCTCGGTGATGAGCTCCTGCCGGTACTCGCGCAGCGCCTCGAGGTCGAGATGCGCGAGGTGGGCGACCCGCTGCACCGGACGTCTCGCGGCGGCGGGGCGTCGACCGGAGGCCCCCGCGCCGGTCCGCGACGCGGTCCGGCCGGTGGTGCGGGTCGTGGCGGTCCCCGGACCGCGCGACGAGGTGCTGGTGATCACGTGCTCCTCCTGGCCGGTGCTCCCGGCGGACTGTCCGCAGGGCCGGTCACTGAGCGTGGTCGTCGGGTGTGCGCCGTCCCTTGAGGACCTTGACGACCTCGTCACCCGTACGGTCGACGCCCGTTCGCCACGTCGGACGCACCGCTTAGGCTCTCGCGTGTGCCCGCCCGCCCCACCGCCGCTCGTGCTGCGAAGTTCGCCGCGGAGTCGCCGGTGGCGCGGACCCGCCGGGCCCGCCGGATCGACCGGGTGCTGCAGGAGACCTATCCGGACGCGCACTGCGAGCTCGACTTCACCACTCCGCTCGAGCTGGTGGTGGCGACCATCCTGTCCGCGCAGTCCACCGATGCCGGCGTCAACAAGGTCACGCCGGGCCTGTTCCTGAGGTACCCGACGGCCGCGGCCTACGCCGGCGCCGACCGGGCCGAGCTCGAGGAGATGATCCACTCCACGGGGTTCTTCCGCGCCAAGACCAACTCGTTGATCGGCCTCGGCCAGGCCCTCGTCGAGCGCTACGGCGGCGAGGTGCCGGCGAAGCTTGCCGACCTGGTGACCCTGCCGGGCATCGGCCGCAAGACGGCCAACGTCGTGCTCGGCAACGCCTTCGGGGTGCCCGGCATCACGGTCGACACGCACTTCGGCCGGCTGTCCCGCCGGTTCGGCTGGACCACCGAGGACGACCCGGTGAAGGTCGAGCACGAGGTCGGCGCGATGTTCCCCAAGCGCGACTGGACGATGCTCAGCCACCGGGTGATCTTCCACGGCCGGCGCTGCTGCCACGCCAAGAAGCCGGCCTGCGGCGCCTGCCCGGTCGCCCGGCTCTGCCCGTCGTACGGCGAGGGGGAGCTCGACCCGGTCAAGGCCGCGAAGCTCGTCAAGACGCCGGCCCAGGTGGCGACGTCGCGGTGACCCGGCCGCACCTGCGCCGGGCGGCCGTGGTGGCCGCCCTGCTCGCGGTGCTCGTGAGCGGCTGCACCGGCAGCACCAGCAGTGATCGCAGCGACGGCGACGACGGCGCCCGCGACCCGTCGATGCGGGCGATGCCGACCGACCCGGCCCAGCCGGTGTCGTCGTACGTCG
The DNA here is from genome assembly GCA_963746175.1 of uncultured Actinomycetota bacterium. Lineage (GTDB taxonomy): Bacteria > Actinomycetota > Actinomycetes > JACCUZ01 > JACCUZ01 > CAVVAH01. Next base: position 1,343,973 of record CAVVAH010000004.1, read on the forward strand.
TGCCGTCCTGTCCGAGGCTGCCGCACCAGGCGGCGGTGAAGGGCGGGCTCCCGGATCTCACGCTGCCGTGCCTCGGCGGTGGCCGGCAGGTGCGGCTCGCCGACCTGCGCGGCACCCCCACCGTGCTGAACGTGTGGGCGGCGTGGTGCCCGCCGTGCGCCGAGGAGATGCCGGTGCTCGCCGACGGCATGCAGCGCGCCGGCGACCGGGTGCGGTTCTTCGGCGTGCACTACAAGGCGGCGGAGAAGTACGGCGAGCGGTCCGCGAAGGACTTCGGCGTCGCGTTCCCGTCGGTGCAGGACACCGATGGCGACCAGACCGTGGTCGCGCTGCGGACCACGGCGCCCCCGCAGACCCTCTTCTACGCCGCCGACGGCACGCTGGCCGGCCGGCACCCCGGCGCCATCAGGTCCGCCGGGCAGCTGGACCAGCTGGTGCGGCGGTACCTCGGTGTCCGGCTGTGAGCGACACGGCCGAGGACGGCTGGTTCGACTACCTGCCCGGCTGGCTGCGCCCCCTCGCGGTCCGCGCGCAGGACGTCCGGCCGGAGGACCTCAGCCCGTTCCTGCCGCCGGACGAGGGCGGCCGCGAGTCGGCGGTGCTGATCCTCTTCGGTGACGACGGCCGCGGCTGGGACGGCGCCCACGTGCTGCTCATCGAGCGGGCGCACGACCTGCGCCGCCACGCCGGCCAGGTGGCCTTCCCGGGCGGTGCGGTCGACCCGGACGACGCCGACGACGTGGCGGCGGCGCTGCGCGAGGCGACCGAGGAGACCGGGCTGGACCCCACCGGTGTCCGGGTGCTCGCGACGCTGCCGGCGCTGTTCCTGCCGCCGAGCGGGTTCGTCGTCACGCCGGTGCTCGCGTGGTGGCGCGACCCGTCGCCGGTGTCCGTGGTCGACCCGGTCGAGGTCGCCTCGGTGCACCGGGTGCCGCTGGCCGAGCTGCTCGACCCGGCGAACCGCTACCGCGTGTCGCACCCCAGCGGTTGGCTCGGTCCCGCCTTCGACGTCGCCGGGCTGTTCGTGTGGGGCTTCACGGCGGGGCTGCTGGACCGGCTGATGCGGCTGGCCGGCTGGGAGCAGCCGTGGGACGCCGCCGACGTGCGAGAGCTGCCGGCCTGGGCGCTCGACCCGACCCTGCTCCGCCGGACAGGAGACGCCCGCCCGTGAACTGGCTCGACCTCGTGCTGCTGGTGGCGGCGGTGTCGTTCGGCTTCTCCGGCTACCGGCAGGGCTTCGTCGCCGGTGTGCTCGCGTTCGCCGGCTTCCTCGCCGGCGGTGTCGCCGGGCTGCTCCTCGCGCCGACCCTGGTGTCGTCGCTCGACCCCGGCCTGGGGCAGTCGATCCTCGCGGTCGGGCTGGTGCTGTTCGCCGCCTCGGTCGGGCAGGTGCTGCTCGGCTGGGTCGGCTCCCTGGTACGCAACCGGATCACCTGGCAACCGGCACGGGCCGTCGACAACGGCCTCGGCGCCGCAGTGAGCGTGCTCGCGATGCTGGTGGTCGCGTGGTTCCTCGCGTCCTCGCTGCGCCCCGGGCCGCTGCCGTCGCTGTCCCGCGAGATCGGCGGGTCGAAGGTCGTCGCCGCTGTGGACGAGGTGATGCCGGACGGCGCCCGCACGCTGTTCTCCTCGTTCCGCCGGGTGCTCGACGACACCACGCTGCCGCCGGTGTTCAGCGGGCTCTCGCCGGAGCGGATCCGCAAGGTGCCCGCGCCCGACGGCACGATCACCGGCAACGCCGCCGTACGCCGCGCCGCGCAGAGCGTCGTCGAGGTCACCGGCACCGCCGGGGACTGCAGCCGCACCCTCGACGGCAGCGGCTTCGTCGTCTCCCCGCAGCACGTGCTCACCAACGCGCACGTCGTGGCCGGGGTCGACTCACCGCAGGTGCGGATCGGCGGCAAGGGTCGGCGCCTCGACGCGCGCGTCGTCGTCTTCGACTCCCATCGCGACCTCGCGGTGCTCTACGTGCCCGACCTGCGGGCCGCCGTCCTGTCGTTCGACGGGTCCGCGTCGACCGGCGACGACGCGGTGGTCGCCGGCTTCCCCGGCGGCGGTCCGTTCCGGCTCGTGGCCGCCCGGGTGCGCGACGAGATCCACGCGACCGGCCCGGACATCTACCACCGCAGCGAGGTGACCCGCGACGTCTACTCGCTCTACGCCGACGTCGAGCCCGGCAACTCCGGCGGCCCGCTGCTCAGCACGGACGGCGACGTCTACGGCGTCATCTTCGCCAAGTCCCTCGACGACGCGACCACCGGCTACGCCCTGACCGCGGCCGAGGCCCGACCCGTCGTCCGCCAGGGCCGCGACGCCACCGCCCGCGTCGACACCGACACCTGCGCCTAGCCCGGCTGCCGTCTCCTGGCGATCGACCACGTATACGTGGTCAACGCGTGCTTGTCGGGGTGTGTACGCCACGTCAAGCACCCGTCCGCCCCGACAAGCAGCTGTTGGGGGGTCAGCCGTCGGGATCGGCGGCGCGGCGGGCGCGCGCGCGGCGCTTGCCCTCGTGCATGGCCGCCACCCGGGCGACCGGGATGGTGTGCCCCTCCTCCACCAACCCGGCGTCCACGACCTGCGGCGCCGGCATCAGCGCGGTCCACGGGTCGGTGTCGCCGAGCAGGTCCGGCACGGTGGCGATCGTGAAGTCGGCCGGTGACGCGGCGGCGAGGTCGTCCCAGGGCAGCGGGAACGACACGGGCAGGCCGGGTCGCAACCTCGGGCTGTACGCCGCCGCCACGGTGGCGCCGCCGGCTCGCGTCGAGTCGAGGAACACCTTGCCCTCGCGCGACTCGACGACGAACGCCGTCGTCGCCAGCGCCGGGTCGAGGCGCTCCGCGCGGGCCGCGACCGCGCGGGTCGCGGCGGCCACGTCCATCGCCGACTGACCGGGCTGCAGGGGCACGAAGACGTGCACACCTTTGGCGCCGCTGGTCTTGGCCAGCGCCGACATGCCGGCGTCGGCCAGCGCGTGCCGTACGAGGAACGCCGCCGCCACCGCGCGCGCGAACGAGTCCGAGCCGGCCGGCGGGTCGAGGTCGAGGACGAGGTGTGTCGGGCCGTCGGCGGCGAGCCCCCGGAACAGCGTCGGGTGGTACTCGACGGCCCGCTGGTTGGCGAACCACAGCAGCGTCTGCCGGTCGTCGCAGACGGGGTAGTGCACCGTGCGCTTCCCGTCCTGCGTCGTCACCTCGAGCGTCGGGATCGAGTCCGGCGCGTACTTCGGCAGGTTCTTCTGCATGAACGGCGGCTGCCCGCGCAGCACCCGGATGACGCTCAGCGCCCGCCCGGCCAGCACCGGGACGAACCGGTCCGCGACGGCGTCGAGGTAGTCGACGAGGTCGCGCTTCGTGGCGCCGGCGTCCGGGGACAGCGGCTGGTCGAGGTTGGTGAGCCGGACGCCGGACCGTTCCTCCTCTGGCATGCCGCCATCCTGCCCCGTCCCCGGACGTCGTCCCTCAGGAGCGGAGGCGGAAGGTGCGCGGCGGCTCGGCCGGCACGGACGGCTCGGCGGCCAGCGCCTCGGCGGCGGCGACCAGGCCGGCCACGTCGATGCCGTACGGCGGCGCGTCGGCGTACGGCGCGATCCGGCGGGCGCCGCGCAGCAGCAGCGTGGTCGCGCCGGTCGGGTTCCCGCGGGCCCGGTGGGTGAGGCCGACGGCGAGCTGCGCGAGCCCCTGCCACAGGTCGCGCTCCGCCGCCGGAGCGGACTTCCAGGTGCCCTCGATCACCTCGTGCGCGTGGAACGGGCGGCCCGCGTCGATCAGCCGCTGCGCCTCGGCCAGCGACTCGAGCGGCGGCAGCACGAGGTCGTCGGGCACGCGTTCGACGCCCTCGGCATCGTGGGGGAGCGGCCGGCCGAGCCCGTCGCGCGGCCGGGCGTTGCGGGCCCGGCCGGCCGGGTCCCGGTCGCGCGGCACCGCAGAGCCCTGGTCGTCGGTCATCCGCCCACCACCTCGTGCTCGGCGCTCGGGTCGGCCAGCCAGTCGCGCAGCACCGTCGAGAACGCCGACGGGTCCTCCTCGTGCGGGAAGTGCCCCACGCCCGGCATCAGGTGCCAGCGGTACGGCGCCTCGACGTAGCGCTGCGAGCCCTGCGCGCTGCTCGGCAGCACGCAGCCGTCGAGCGCGCCGTGCACCTGCAGGGTGGGGACCGTCACCGGGCTGGCCATCCGTCGCACGTAGCGGACGCCGTCGGTGCGCGGGATCGAGCGGACCTGCCAGCGGTAGGACTCCAGCGCGCAGTGCGCGACGCCCTGGATCTGCGCGGCCTGGCGGTAGCGCGCCTCGGTGCCTTCGTCGGGGAAGCCGGGGCCTGACCAGCGGTGCAGCAGCCGGCCGACCGCCGCGGCGTCGTCGGCGACCAGCCGCCGCTCGGGCAGCACCGGTGCCTGGTAGCCGATCACCTGCCGGCTGGCGCGCACCTGGCGCGGGTCGGTGAGGTGCGCCCGGCGGAAGCGCCGCGGGTGCGGCATCGACACGGCCACCAGCCGGCGTACCTGACGGGGGTGCACGACGGCGAGCGTCCAGGCGATGAGACCGCCGAGCCCCTGCCCCACGACGACCGCGTCGCGGTCGCCCAGCGATCGGATGACCCCGGAGGCGTCCTCGGCGAGGGTGCGCGGGTCGTAGCCGCGCGGCGGCTTGTCGCTCGCGCCGAAGCCGCGCAGGTCCATCGCGGCGACCCGGTAGCCCGCGTCGGCGAGCTCCGGCAGCTGGTGCCGCCACGACCACCAGAACTGCGGGAAGCCGTGCAGCAGCAGGACGAGCGGTCCCTCACCCGCGACCGCGACGTGGAAGCGGGCGCCGTTCGCCGTCACCATGTGGTGCTCCCACGGGCCGGGCACCCGCGCCACCGAGGCGTCGAGCGGCTGGTCGGCGGGTGTCCTCACCCAGGCATCCCACCAGACGGCAGGGTGCGCGGCGAATGGCCGGTCAGCTGCTGGTCGGGCTCTTGAGGAACGCGACCGTGTCCTTGCTGGTGCGCAGCGTGCGCTCGGGCGGCCCGACCTTCGACACGGCCCGCTTGCCGACCAGCACGAGGACGCCGGCGACCAGGAGCAGGACCACGGTCACGATCAGGAACGCCAGCCAGGCCTCGAGGCCGAGCCAGGCGAGGAACAGCGCGAGCGTGATGAACAGCAGGATCGAGGCGACGACACCCAGGTAGGCGGCGGCGCCGAACATCGCCCCACCCGTGGCGGCGTTCTTCACGTCGACCTTGATCTCGGCCTTGGCCAGGGCGATCTCGCTGTGCACCAGCGCCGACAGGTCGCGGCTGGCGTTGGCGAAGAGCATGCCGAGGGTCTCCTCGGGCTGCGTGCCCGGCGCGCGGGGGTGGCTGGTGTCCGTCATGGCGCCCATCCTGCCCCGAGATCCGTCGACGATGCGCGGCGGACGGGGGACTCAGCGGGGGTCGAGGTCCGGGAGCACCTCGGCCGCTACCCGTTCGAGGACGGCCAGGTCGCCGGCGTACACGCCCTCGGGCCGCGGCCGGTGCACCACCACCTCGTCGAAGCCCAGCTCCCCGGCCCGGCCGAGAACGTCACGCAGGTGCTCGACCGAGTCCAGCCCGAAGGCGCCGGACGAGTCGACGCTGAGGTAGCGCTCGACCTCGCTCGGGTCGCGGCCCTCGGCCCGCAACGTGTCGTCGAGCCGCTCGCACGCGCCGGGCAGGGCTGCCCACCACGCCTGCTCGCCGGCGTCCGACGGGGTGGCGCCGGTGGTGACCCACGCCTGGCCGTGCCGTGCCACGACGCGCATCGCCCGCGGCCCGTTGGCCGCCACCACGAACGGCAGCCGCGGCTGCTGCACGCAGCCGGGCACCATCCGGGCCCCGTGCGCGGTGAACCACTCGCCGTCGTACGTCGTGCTCGGTGCCGTGAGCAGCCGGTCCAGGAGGGCGACGAACTCGCCGAACCGGTCGACCCGCTGCCGAGGGCTCAGGTCCTCGGGACCGAGGACGGTGGCGTCGAATCCCGTGCCGCCGGCACCGACGCCGAGCTGGAACCGGCCACCGGACAGGTCGTCGAGCGTCATCAGCTCCTTGGCGAACGGCACCGGGTGCCGGAAGTTGGGGGACGCGACGAACGTGCCGAGCCGGATCGTCCTGGTGGCCAGCGCCGCGGCGGCGAGCACCGGAACGGTCGCGAACCACGGCCCGTCGGCGAGCGACCGCCAGGCGAGGTGGTCGTAGGTCCAGGCCGAGTGGAAGCCCCAGGTGTCCAGCTGCTGCCACTGCTCGCGGGCGTCGGCCCAGCGCTCCTCGGGCAGGACGACGACACCGAGGCGCATCCCGCGAGACTAGGCGCGGGTCCGATGAGTTCTGCGCGGCGGGCTGGTCTGACAGGGCAACGGAGAGGACACCTGACATGACTGTGAACGCGACCATCACCCAGTCCGTCGACGGCTACATCGCCGGCCCGGACGACGGCCCGGCTGCCGGCCTCGGGATCGGCGGCGAGCGGCTGCACTACTGGGTGTTCGGCGGCCCCTGGTCGTACGACGACCACGAGTTCTCCGAGGCCACCGGCGAGGACAAGGCGTTCCTGGACGAGGCGATGGCGCGGGGCGGCGCCAGCGTCTGCGGCCGATGGATGTACGAGGCGGCCGGCCACTGGGGCGACCAGAACCCGTGGGGCGTCCCGACGTTCGTCGTGACCCATCGCCCGGAGGAGCAGCCCGAGGGCGGCGCGTTCACCTTCGTCGACGGCGTCGAGAAGGCCGTCGCCATGGCAGTCGACGCCGCCGGCGACAAGGACGTCAGCATCGCGGGCGGTGCCGACGTCATCCGGCAGGCGCTCGCGGCCGGCCTGGTCGACGAGCTCACGATCATCACGGCACCGCTCGTGCTCGGCGGCGGGAAGCGGCTCTTCGACGGGTTCACCCAGGACGTCGAGCTCGAGCACACCGGCCTCCGCCAGTCGCCGTACGCCACCTTCGTCACCTACCGCGTCAAGCGCTGACCTTCCGCCCGTCCGACCCGGGGTGGCTCGTTGCGGCGCGAACCGGTAGTCGTGACGTTGTGCTCTGTCGGAGCGTGACCAGCGCTCACCAACATGGGTAGACATTTTCGGCCAACCAGAGGAAGCAGCCATGAAGGCCCTCGTCTACCACGGTCCCGGCAACACGAGCTGGGACGACGTCCCCGACCCCGTCCTCGTCCACGCCACCGATGCCATCGTCCGAGTCGACACCACCACGATCTGCGGGACGGACCTGCACATCCTCAAGGGAGACGTGCCCGCGGTCACTGAGGGCACCATCCTGGGTCACGAGGGCGTCGGCACCGTCGTGGACGTGGGCTCGTCGGTGAGCAACTTCGCCGTCGGAGACCACGTGATCATCTCCTGCGTGAGCTCGTGCGGCGTCTGCACCTACTGCCGCAGCGGCAACCCGTCGCACTGCCTCGCCGAGGAAGGCGCCTCGGGCATCGGCTGGATCCTCGGCCACCTGATCGACGGCACCCAGGCCGACCTGGTGCGGATCCCGTTCGCGGACACGTCCCTCTACCGCGTGCCGGACGGCGTGGCCGACGAGTCGGCGCTGCTGCTCTCGGACATCCTGCCGACGGGGTTCGAGATCGGTGTCCAGTACGGGCGGGTCAAGCCCGGGGACACCGTCGCGGTCGTCGGCACCGGACCGGTGGGACTGGCCGTCGTCGCCACCGCCGGTCTCTACGGCGCGGCACAGATCGTCGCGATCGACCTCGACGAGAACCGGCTGGACGTCTCCAAGCAGCTGGGGGCCACGCACACCGTGAACTCCGGAGCTGCCGACTGGCGGGAGCAGGTCCTCGCCCTGACCGACGGTTACGGCGTCGATGTGGCGGTCGAGGCCGTCGGCGTGCCCGCGACGTTCGACATGTGCACCCAGCTGGTGCGCCCTGGCGGCAATGTCGCCAACGTCGGCGTCCACGGCGCTCCGGTGCAGCTGGCGCTGCAGGACCTCTGGATCAAGAACATCAACATCAGCATGGGGCTGGTCAACACCACGTCGCTCGCGATGCTGCTGAAGCTCGTCACCCAGCAGAAGCTGCCGGTCCACGACTTCGTGACCCACACCTTCACCTTCGACGACATGACCGCCGCCTACGAGACGTTCGGCAACGCTGCGCACACCCGGGCGCTCAAGGTGATGATCGGCCGCTGACGGCCGGCCCGCGTCCTGTCCCCTCGTCGCCGTCCGGGCAGCCCGGTCCCTGGTCTTCACAGGGTGGGCTGCCCGATCGTCGTGAGGTGGCAGCTGACGCCGAGGCCGACGTCGTCGTGCCGCGCCGGGCTTCCTGCAGTGGGGGGTCCTGGGAGACGTCGGGACGATCAGGGTCGTAGGGCCCCTCCTGCTGTGACCTCGGCCGGTGTCACACGGTCGCGGACCACCCGACGATGGGACTACATCAACAACGAAGGACGTGGTTCAAGTGACCAAGCGACTGCAGACCCTCGGCGTCGTGCTTGCGGTGATCGGTCTCGGTTTCTTGGCCGGTGCCGGTGTGGCCTACGCCAAGGTGCAGGCCGGATACGCCTCCCTTCACGCCCTCAGCGCGGCGCAGAACGTCGAGCTGACGTACAACGCCGACGGCCAGCTCGCCGACGACACCGGTTCGACGAAGGAAGCGACGGCGATCATGTCGCTGCTGAAGGATGACTGGAAGTACCCGGTCGTCTCGTCCGACCTCGACCCGAACGACCCGGTGGTCAACACCGCCTCTGAGTACATGTACCAGATGGCCACGATCACCTACCACACCATCACCCGCCCGCAGACGGTTGTCCTCCCCGAGGACGTCACGGCTGACAACGGCAAGGTCTTCAAGGCCGGCAGCTACGACTTCAACCCGAACGGCAAGTACTGGACGGGCTACGACCGCTCGAACCCGATCGAGGCCATCGCTCGCGACCAGGCATGGTCGGGCACTGCACACGGTCTGATCGCCGAGCTCGGTGTGGGCACAGTGACCCACTCCGCGCTCCAGCTGGGCCTGGCGCTGGCCGCGATCCTGGCCGGTCTCGGACTCACGATCATCCTCGCCGGTCTGGGTCTCGTCTGGGCCGGGAGGGCGCCTGCACAGATCAAGGCGCCGATCGCCGAGCGCACCGCGGAGCCGGTCCTCGTCTGACAGCACAGTGGTGAGAGATGGGGCGGCCTACAGGTCGCCCCATCTGCACGTGGTCACAGTGGCCGCTGCCGGACAGCCGTGCGCTCAGTCGTCGTCGCCCTTGCCGGCGTCGAGGCCCTCGCCGATGAGGTTCATGACGGTGGGATCGGCCAGGGTGGTGACGTCACCCATCTCGCGGTGCTCGGCGACGTCGCGGAGCAGCCGGCGCATGATCTTGCCGGAGCGGGTCTTCGGCAGCTCGGCGACGAGCAGCACCTGACGCGGCTTGGCGATCGCGCCCAGCACCTTGGCGACGTGGCCGCGCAGCTCCTGGATCAGCGCCTCGCCGGCCTCGGCGTCGTCCGCCACCGCGGAGGCCGCGTCGCCGCGCAGGATGACGAACGCCACGATGCCCTGGCCCGTGGTCGGGTCGGTGGCGCCGACAACGGCGGCCTCCGCGACCTTGGGGTGCGACACCAGCGCGGACTCGACCTCGGTCGTCGAGATGTTGTGCCCGGACACGAGCATCACGTCGTCGACCCGGCCGAGCAGCCAGAGGTGTCCGTCCTCGTCCTTCTTGGCGCCGTCACCGGCGAAGTAGAGATCCGCGAACCGCGCCCAGTAGGTGTCCTTGTACCGCTGGTCGTCGCCCCAGATGCCGCGCAGCATCGACGGCCACGGCTCGGTCAGCACGAGGTAGCCGCCACCGCCGTCCGGCACCGGCTTGGCCTCGTCGTCCACGACGTCGGCGCTGATGCCCGGCAGCGGCGTCATCGCCGAACCGGGCTTGGTCGCGGTGACGCCCGGCAGCGGGCTGATCATGATGGCGCCGGTCTCGGTCTGCCACCAGGTGTCGACGATCGGAGTGCGGTCGCCGCCGATGACCCGGCGGTACCAGATCCATGCCTCAGGGTTGATCGGCTCGCCCACCGAGCCGAGCAGCCGCAGCGACGACAGGTCGTGCTCGTTCGGCAGCTCCTCGCCCCACTTCATGAACGTCCGGATCGCGGTGGGTGCGGTGTAGAGCAGCGTCACGCCGTACTTCGCGACGAGCTCCCACCAGCGAGCCTTGTGCGGGGTGTCGGGCGTTCCCTCGTACATCACCTGGGTGGCGCCGTTGGAGAGCGGGCCGTAGACGATGTAGCTGTGGCCGGTGACCCAGCCGATGTCGGCGGTGCACCAGTAGACGTCGGTCTCCGGCTTGTGGTCGAAGACGTTGCGGAACGTGTACGAGCACTGCGTGAGATAGCCACCGGAGGTGTGCAGGATGCCCTTCGGCTTCCCGGTCGTTCCCGACGTGTACAGGATGAACAGCGGGTGCTCGGAGTCGAACGGCTGCGGCTCGTGCTCGGTGCTCGCCCCGGCGACGGCGTCGTGCCACCACACGTCTCTGCCGTCCGTCCACGCGACGTCCTGCTCGGTCCGGCGCACGACGAGGACGTGGTGGACGCTCTTGCCCTCGGACATCTCCAGCGCTTCGTCGACGGCCGGCTTGAGCGCGCTCGGTGCTCCCCGCCGGTAGCCGCCGTCGGCGGTGATGACGGCCTTGGCGCTGGCGTCGTCGATGCGCGACGCGAGCGCGCCGGCCGAGAAGCCACCGAACACCACCGAGTGCGGGGCGCCGATCCGGGCGCAGGCGAGCATCGCGACCATCGCCTCGGGGATCATCGGCAGGTAGATCGCGACCACGTCGCCCTCGCCGATGCCGAGGTCGGTGAGCGCGTTGGCGGCCCGGCTGACCTCGTCCTTGAGCTCGGCGTAGGTGAGCGTGCGGGTGTCGCCGGGCTCGCCCTCCCAGTGCAGCGCGACCTTGTCGCCGTGGCCGGCGTCGACGTGCCGGTCGACGCAGTTGTACGCCACGTTGAGCGTGCCGCCGACGAACCACTTGGCGAACGGCGGCCGCCAGTCCAGCACGTCGTCCCACTTCGTCTGCCAGACCAGCCGGTCCGCCTGCTTCTCCCAGAACCCCAGCCGGTCCTTGGCGGCCTCGTCGTAGAGGTCGGCCTTCGCGACGGCGGCCGCGGCGAACTCCTCGCTCGGCGGGAACGTCCGCTCCTCGTGCAGCAGGTTGGACAGCGCCTCGGACGACTTGGCTTCTTCGTTGCTCACGGGCTGGCTCCTTCGCAGTGTCCGTCACGCACGGTCCGGCCGACTCGTCATTCCTACCCCACGGGTAGCGGGATCCGGGAGGGGTGGTGCGACCGGCACCGCCCGGCCGGAGCGGGGGCTCCGACCGGGCGGTGGGCCACGAACGAGACGGCCGGTCAGTGCACCAGGGCCTTCTCCGATCCGGCGCCGGTGAGCGACCGGACCTCCATCTCGGCGTACTTCTCCTCGTAGTGGTCCTTGCTCGTCACGGTCCCGAGCCAGCCGAGGAAGAACGCCAGCGGGATCGACACGATGCCGGGGTTGTCGAGCGGGAACCAGTGGAAGTCGACCGACGTGTCCTTGATCATCGACAGGCTGTCGGTCGTCCCTGGCGCCGCCGGCTTCCCGGACACGACGGGGGAGAACACGATCAGCGTCACGCAGCTGATCAGCCCGCCGTACATGCTCCAGAGGGCGCCCCTCGTGTTGAACCGCCGCCAGTACAGGGAGTACAGGATCGTCGGCAGGTTCGCCGACGCGGCCACGGCGAAGGCCAGCGCCACCAGGAAGGCGATGTTCTGCCCGATGGCGAGGATGCCGCCCAGGATCGACACGATGCCGATGACGACGGCGGTGATCCGCGCGACCCTCACCTCCGAGCCCTCGGCCGTCTCGGCGCCGGAGTGGATGACGTTGGCATAGATGTCGTGCGCGAACGACGCCGACGCCGTGATGGTCAGGCCGGCGACCACAGCGAGGATCGTCGCGAACGCCACCGCGGCGATGATGCCGAGCAGGAACGTGCCACCCAGCTCGTACGCCAGCAGCGGTGCGGCGGAGTTGCCCTTGCCGGGTGCGGCCGCGATCGTCTCCGGTCCCACCAGTGCCGCGGCGCCGTAGCCGAGGACGAGGGTGAAGAGGTAGAAGATGCCGATCAGCCAGATCGCCCAGACCACCGAGCGGCGGGCCTCCTTCGCGGTCGGCACCGTGTAGAAGCGCATCAGGACGTGCGGCAGGCCCGCGGTGCCGAACACCAGCGCCATCGACAGCGAGATGAAGTCCAGCTTGGTGGTGCCGGTCAGGCCGTACTGCTTGCCAGGGCTGATCAGCGCCTCGCCGGACTCGCCACCCTTCTCGACGGCGTCGCCGAGCAGCGACGACAGGTTGAGGCCGTACTTGCCCATCACCCAGGCGGTCATGATGAATGCGCCGGTGATGAGCAGCGCGGCCTTGACGATCTGCACCCACGTGGTGCCCTTCATGCCGCCGACGAGCACGTAGATGATCATGATGATGCCGACCACCGCGATGGTGGCGCGCTGGCCGTTCTCGCCCTCGACGCCGAGCAGCAGCGCGACGAGCCCGCCGGCACCGGCCATCTGAGCGACGAGGTAGAAGAACGACACGGCGAGGGTGGTGATCGCGGCGGCGGTCCGGACCGGCTTCTGCCGCATCCGGAACGACAGGACGTCGGCCATCGTGAACTTGCCGGTGTTGCGCAGCAGCTCGGCCACGAGCAGCAGGGCGACCAGCCACGCGACGAGGAAGCCGATCGAGTACAGGAAGCCGTCGTACCCGTTGAGCGCGATGGCGCCGGCGATCCCGAGGAACGACGCCGCCGACAGGTAGTCGCCGGAGATGGCGATGCCGTTCTGCGGACCGGTGAAGCTGCGCCCCGCGGCGTAGTAGTCCGAGGCGGTCCGGTTGTTGCGGGCCGCGCGCGCCACGATGACGAGGGTCACCGCGACGAAGATCAGGAAGATGGTGATGTTGACCGCGGGCTCGCCCACGGTGTCGGCAGCGATGTTCCTCATCGGGCCCGCCCCTCGAGGTCCTCGCGGATCTCCTCCGCGACCGGGTCGAGGTGCCTGTTGGCGTACCGCACGTAGACCGTCGTGATGACGAACGTGGACACGAACTGCAGCAGGCCGAACACGAGCCCCACGGTGATGTTGCCCCACAGCTTGTGGGCCATGAAGTCGTGCGCGTAGTCGGCCAGCAGGACGTAGAGGAAGTACCAGGCGAGGAACGCGATGGCGAGCGGGAAGGCGATGCTGCGGTGCCGACGTCGGAGCTCCTGGAACTTCTCGGACTGCTGGACCTCGACGTAGGCGCTGCTGCTCACCGCGGACGGGCCGGGCCCGCCGTCGACGGAGCTGCTCACAGGTGACCTCCGGTGCTGGGCCGCGCCGGCGCGCGGCGTTCGGCCGCACTGTCCCGAGCGAAGGACTCCCAGGTGAAGGGACATCGGGGACTTATGCGGCGAACGGTCGTCCTGCGCGACGAGCGGCCGTCCGCCGACCGCTCACCGCCCGCTCACCGCCCGCTCACCCGCTCGCCGCCGGAGCCCACCCGACCCGTGATCATGAAGACTTCTCCGGGATAGAGGCCCGACGAACCTTCATGATCACGGGGCGCGGTGCGCCGGGGCGGGGGCCGATGCCTCGGCGGCGGCGATGGCGGACGGCGGCAGCCAGCGCAGCGCGGCGACGGTGCAGCCGGCCAGCAGCACGCCGGCCACCGTGAACGGCGACGCGAGCCCGTAGGCCCGGGCCAGCAGGCCGCCGAGCGCGGCGCCGACCGGCATGGCCGCGAAGGCGACCAGCCGGTACGCGCTGGTGACCCTGCCGAGCAGGGCGTCGGGGACGATCCGCTGCCGCAGGCTGATGGTCGCGACGTTCCACATGCCGCTGGTGGCGCCGGCCAGCGCCGAGCCGGCGACCATCACGGGCACCGACGGGGCCAGCCCGGTGGCGAGCATCGCCGCCGCCTGGACCGCCAGCACCAGGACGACCACGCGGCTCGTCCCGAGCAGCGCCCGGACCCGCGACAACGCGGCCATGCCCGCCAGCCCGCCGACCGCGAACACGACCAGCAGCACGCCGTAGCCGCGCTCGGAGAGGCCGAGGGTGTCGGTGGCGAAGAGCACCAGGACCCCCATCACCGCCGCGCTGACGCCGTTGAACACGGCGAGCAGCAGGCACAGGGTCCGCAGGACGGTCGAGCCCCACAGGAACCGGACGCCCTCGGCCAGGGCGGCTCGCAGTGGTGGCGGTGCCTCGGTCCGGGGCGCGCGCTGCACCCTGGTGCGCAGGCTGAGCACGATCAGACCACTCACCAGGAAAGACACCGCATCGACGGTGAACGGCAGCGACACGGCCGCGACGAACAGCACGCCACCGAGGGGCGGCCCGATCATCGTGCTCGGCACGGTCATTCCGACCTGCAGCCAGGAGTTCGCGGTCTCCAGCCGCTCGCGCCGTACGACGGCGGGGAGGAACGCCGAGGCGGCGTTGAGGTTCATCACGCCGAAGAGGCCGACGAGGAACGCGAAGGCTGCCAGCAGCGGCAGCGTGACGTAGCCGCCGACGACGGCGACGGCGAACGCGCCGAACAGCACGGAGCGGACCAGGTCGGTGACCGCCATGATGCGCAGCCGGTCCCAGCGGTCGGCGAGCGCACCGGACACCAGCCCCAGCAGCAGCCACGAGCTGTGCTCCGCGGCCTGCACGAGGGCGACCTGCGCCGGGTCGCGGGTCAGCCGCGCGGCGAGCAACGGCAGGGCCACGAAGGTGAGCCCGTCGCCGGCCGCCGAGATGGTCGACGCCGTCCACAGCCGCCAGAACGGGGCGCCGAGGTCGGGCAGTCTCATGACTGGCCCTGCCTCGCCGGCCGAGCCCGGTCCCGCAGCTCCACCGACTCGGGTGCGTGCAGCCGGACCATGGTCCGCGCGACGTCGGGGGCGACCCGGTGCGGAGTGCGCAGCGAGACGAGGACCATCACGGCGAACGCGATCGGCACCGTCCACGCCGCCGGCTGCGCCAGCAGGGCACCCGCCCACCCGTCGCGGTCGACGCCGAAGATGGTCGCGGAGACGGCGGCCGTGGCGAGGCCGCCGCCGGTGAGCAGCCCGGCCATCGCGCCGACGTCGGTGAGACCGCGCCACCAGATGCCGAGCACCAGCAACGGGCAGAACGACGACGCCGCCACCGCGAACGCGAGACCGACGACGTCAGCGACGTTCAGCGACGCGGCTCCCAACGACAGGACGAACGGCACGGTCACGGCCAGCGTCGCGGCCAACCGGAAGTCGCGCACCGAGCCGCGCAGCATGTCCTGCGACAGCACGCCCGCCACCGACACGGTGAGCCCCGACGACGTCGAGAGGAAGGCGGCGAACGCGCCGGCGGTCACCAGCGCGGTGAGCAGCTGGCCGCCGGTGCCGCCCACCAGCCGTTCCGGCAGCAGCAGGACGGCCGTGTCGGTGCGTCCGGTGAGCAGCAGGTCGGGCGTGTAGACGCGGGCCAGCGCGCCGTACACGGTCGGGAGCAGGTAGAAGCCGCCGAGCAGGCAGAGCACGACCAGCGTCGTGCGCCGCGCCGCCCGCCCGTCCGGGTTGGTGTAGAAGCGGACCAGCACGTGCGGCAGGCCCATCGTCCCGAAGAACAGCGCGAGGATCAGCGAGTACGTCGCGTACAGCGGGTGGTCGCGGCCACCGGCCCCGGACAGCGGCCGGGACCAGTCCGCACCCTGGCTCGGCGCGAGACCCTCCACGTGCGGCACCACCGCACCGGCCGGGAACGTCAGCCGGCTGCCGTCGGTCGCCCGCCAGGCGCCCGGCGCGAGCGGGACACGATCACCGTCGTACGTCGTGGCGTCGCCGCCGACCGGGCCGAGCCGTCCGCTGACCCGTACGACGACCGCGTCGCGCACCACGAAAGTGGTGTCGTCGGTGAGCCGGACGACGGTGCGGTCCGCGAAGGTCGCGGCGCCGTCGCCAGGGCTCGGCGACCCGTCGGACTGCCACGCCAGCACGAGGAACAGGACGGGGACGGCCAGCGCCGTGAGCTTCAGCCAGTACTGGAAGGCCTGCACGAAGGTGATGCTGCGCATCCCGCCGGTGGCGACGCTGAACACGACGACCACCGCGACGAGCATGCCGCCGACCCAGCCCGGCGCGCCGGTCGCGAGGGTCACGGTGAGACCGGCGCCGACCAGCTGCGGCAGCAGGTAGAGCCAGCCGATGGTGACGACGAGGACGCTCGCGATCCGGCGCACCGATCGCGACTCGGTACGCGCCTCGGCGAAGTCGGGCAGCGTGTACGCGCCGGACCGGCGCAGCGGCGCGGCGACCAGCACCAGCAGCACGAGGTAGCCCGCGGTGTAGCCGACCGGGAACCACAGCATGTCCGCGCCGTAGGCGAGGATCAGCCCCGCGACGCCGAGGAACGACGCCGCCGACAGGTACTCGCCACCGATGGCCGACGCGTTCCACACCGGCGACACCGACCTCGACGCGACGTAGAAGTCGCTCGTCGTGCGGGACAGCCGCAGGGCGAACGTGCCGATGAGCACCGTCGCCGTGATCACCACCGCGACCGCGACGACCCCGTACGCCGAGCCGTTCATGACGCCTCCACAGTCATGTCCACCTGGACCCTCACTGGACCAGCTCGGAGAAGTCGCGCTCGTTGCGCTCGGCCTGCCGGACGTACAGCCACGCGGCCAGGACCAGCGCCGGGTAGACGAGCACGCCCAGCAGCAGCCATGGCAGCGGCAGGCCGAGCAGGTGCACCGAGGCGAGCTCCGGCTGCAGCGCGAGCACCAGCGGCAGGCCGCCGAGCAGGACGGCGAAGATGAGGCAGACCCCGACGGCGAGCCGCAGCTGCAGCCGGACCAGCGAGCGCATGTAGACGTCGCCGACGATCGTCTGCTCGTCGATCTCGCGACGTACCGGCCGGTGCGCGGCCGCGCGGGCGGCACTGCTGCGCGGTGACACGACCCGCACCCGTCGCGGCGGCTGTGGCGGTGTCGCGGTCGGCTCGGTCACGGCCCGCCCGGCCGGGCCCGGCGGACCAGCATGTCGCGCAGGTCGCGGGTGTGCCGCCGGCTCACCTGCAGCACGTCCTCGCCGAGCCGCACCGTCCACCGGCCGGACTCCACACGCATCTCGTCGATGTGGTGCAGCGCCACCAGGTGGCTGCGGTGGATCCGGACGAAGCCGGCGGCGGCCCAGTCCTGCTCGAGGACGGTCAGCGGCACACGCAGCAGGTGCGACCCGTCGTCCGTGTGCAGCCGCGCGTAGTCGCCGTGCGCCTCGGCGTAGCGCACGTCGCTGCGCTGGACGAACCGCGTCACGCCGCCGAGCTCCACCGCGATGGTCTCGTCGTCGGCCGGCTCGGACGACGCCGCCTGCTCGGTCCCGCCGAGCGCCTCGCGGACGCGGCGCACCGCCTCGGCGAGCCGCTCGGCGCGCACCGGCTTGAGCAGGTAGTCGACCGCGCGCAGGTCGAACGCCTCGACGGCGTGCTCGTCGTACGCCGTGACGAACACGACCTTCGGCGGCGCCTTGAACCGCGCCAGCACGCGAGCCACGTCGAGCCCGTCCAGACCGGGCATCCGGATGTCGAGGAAGAGCGCGTCGACGTCGTGCGCCTCCAACGACCGGAGCACCTCGGCTCCCGTCGCGGCGGTGCGGACCTCGCCGACCTCGGGGTCGCGGCCCAGCAACCAGGCCAGGTCCTCGCGCGCCGGCGTCTCGTCGTCCGCGACGAGCACCCGCAGGGGCGTCATCCGGGGTCACTCATATGTGGACCCCGGCGCGGTACTTGGGGATCCGCAGGCTCACCTTGGTGCCGGCGCCCGGAGCCGTCTCGACGACCAGCCCGTAGTCGTCGCCGTAGACCTGGCGGAGCCGCTCGTCGACGTTGCCGAGGCCGACGCTGTCGCCGTCGGGCCGGCCGGCCAGCGTCCGGCGTACGGCGTCGGGGTCGATGCCGGCGCCGTCGTCCTCGACCGAGATCAGCGCCTCGCTGCCCTGGTCGAGCGCCACGATCGTCACGTGCCCCTGGCCGGGCCGACCCTCGAGGCCGTGCCGGACGGCGTTCTCCACCAGGGGCTGGATGCACAGGAACGGAACCGTGACCGGGAGCACCTCCGGTGCGACCTGCACGGTGACCTGCAGCCGGTCGCCGAACCGCGCGCGCTCCAGCAGCAGGTAGCGGTCGATCGACCGCAGCTCCTCGGCCAGCGTCGTGAAGTCACCGTGCCGGCGGAACGAGTAGCGGGTGAAGTCGGCGAACTCCAGCAGCAGCTCGCGCGCCCTCTCCGGGTCGGTGCGCACGAACGACGCGATCGCCGTGAGCGAGTTGTAGACGAAGTGCGGGCTGATCTGCGCACGCAGGGCCCGTACCTCGGCCTCCATCAGCCGGGTGCGCGACGACTCGAGCTCGGCCAGCTCGAGCTGCGTGGAGACCCAGCGGGCCACCTCGTTCGTCGCGCGCACCAGGCCGGCGCTCGCGCTCTGGCCGTACGCCGCGAGGCTGCCGACCACGCGGTCCTCGACGGTCAGCGGCGCGACGACCGCGACCCGGATCGGGCAGTCGGGGTCGGCGCAGGTGACCGTGCCGGGACCGAGCACCTCGGTGCGGCCGCTCGCGGTCGCCGCGGCCGCGTGCCCGACCGCGCCGTCGCGGTGCTGCGCCTCGCCCGCGCCGTCCCACGCGAGCAGCAGCTGACCGTCCGTCAGTGCGACCGCCTGGGTGCCGAGGAGCGTCCGCAGGTGCCGCACCGCGCGGCTGGCGCCGGCCTCGGTGAGCCCGGCGCGCAACGGCGGCGCGGCCAGGCTGGCCTCGTGCAGCGTGGCGAAGGTGGCCCGGTCGGCCGAGCTGCCGAACGACCGGCCGCTCCGGCTGCGCAGCAGCGGCACCGCGAGCAGCACCAGCACCAGGACCACCAGGGCCACGGTGACCACCGCCGGAGTGCCGCTCACGGCGCCGACCGTATCGTCGGGCGGCGTGACATCCGAGGCCTCGCCGCCGACCCGCCAGCCGGACCCGACGGACCCGCTGGCCCACCTCGCGGCGCTGCCCGGCGTCGCCGACGCGGTCGAGCGCGCCAGGGCAGCGGTCGACGGCCTGCGCGGGCACCGGGTCCTGCGGCGGTCGGCGGAGCGGGTGTCGTCCGAGTCGGCCCTGCGCGGGGCGCGCGCCTCGGCGGCGCTCGCCGGTGCCGACCTGCCGCTGGACGTCGTACGGCGGACCGTGTCGGCCGGCGGTCGGCTGCCGGACGCGGAGGAGGCGGTGGTCCAGGGCGCCCTGCGGGTGGCGGCCGAGACCGGACCGCTGCAGCGCACCTGGGGCCGCGCGCCGCTGCAGGCCGTCGCGCGGCTGCACACCCTGGCGGCGGCCGACCTCGCGCCGGCCGACCAGCTCGGCCGGCCGGCCGCGGCGGCGGCGACGCGGATGTCGTCGCTGGGCCAGCTGCTGACCTCGCCGACCACGGCGCCGGCGCTCGTGGTCGCGGCCGTGGTGCACGCCGAGCTGGCGACGATGGGCGCCTTCCCGGCCGGTGCCGGTGTGGTGGCGCGCGGGGCGGCCCGGCTGACGTTCGTGGCGCGCGGCCTGGACCCGACGGCCGTGTCGGTGCCCGAGGTCGGTCACGTCGAGCTCGGTCGCGAGGTCTACGTCGCGGCGCTGGACGGCTACGTCAGCGGCGGGCCGGACGGCATCGCGGGCTGGCTGGTGCACTGCGCCGAGGCGGTCGTGCTCGGTGCCCGCGAAGGAGTCGCGGTGTGCGAGGCGATCCAGCGCGGGGCCTGACAAGTGGCGAGGAACCCGGGTGGGGACAGCGAACGGCGCCCCCGAAGGGACGCCGTCCAAGGGCACGTCAGCGTGGGTTACCAAGCGTGCACCGTGTGTCGGGAGACCAGGACCAGCCTGGCTCGCCGGCCCGTACATGGGCAGGTCGCCGCGTGGGTGCCCAGCTGCCGTGCTTCATGTTCTGTGTAACGCACCGGACCCTGTGATCGGAAGCCCCCGGACCGCTCTTTTACCTGCCCGCGCGTGAAGTGCGGCGTGTCGTACGACCGACACGCGGGAGCAGGGCGCGCGAGGTGCCGCGCCGCCGGGTCGCCAGCCAGACGACGCCGGCAGTCGCCGCACCGGCGCCGACCGCGACGGCGGCCAGCGTGGTCGGCTGCGGCATCGAGACGCCGGCGAACCGGTCGCGCAGCCGGACCGGCCGGCTGAAGACGAGCACGGGCCAGCCACGGGTCGCCGCCTCCTTGCGCAGCGCGCGGTCGGGGTTGACGGCGTAGGGATGACCCACCGCTGACAGCATCGGGACGTCCGTCGCGGAGTCGCTGTAGGCGTAGCAGCGCTCGAGGTCGTAGCCCTCGTGGGCGGCCAGCTCGCGGATCGCCTCCGCCTTGGTCTCGCCGTAGGCGTAGTACTCGATCTCGCCGGAGTAGCGGCCGTCCTCGCCGACGACCATCCGGGTGGCGATCACCTGGTCGGCGCCGAGCAGCTCGCCGATCGGCTCCACCACCTCCGCGCCGGAGGTGCTGACGACGACGACGTCGCGGCCCGCCAGGTGGTGCTCCTCGATGAGCGTGGCCGCCTCGTCGTAGATCAACGGGTCGATGAGCTGGTGCAGCGTCTCGGCGACGATCTGCTTGACCTGCTCGACGTCCCAGCCGGTGGCCATCGAGGAGAGGTACGCCCGCATCCGCTCCATCTGGTCGTGGTCGGCGCCGCCCGCGAGGTAGACGAACTGCGCATACGCGCTGCGCAGCACGGCCCGGCGGTTGATGAGTCCGCCCTGGTAGAAGGAGCGGCTGAACGCCAGCGTGCTCGACTTCGCGATGATCGTCTTGTCCAGGTCGAAGAACGCAGCGGTGCGGGTGGCCCCGGCGGGGGCGGCGCGGTGCGGTGCGGGGTCGGCCACCCGTCCGAGCATAGGGACGGCAAAATCCGCCGCGCGGGCGGCTGCGACTGTTTGCCATCGGGCCTCGACGGGTACATCCTGGCGTCGTGCCCTGCTCCGCAGAGCACACCAGCGCGTCCGGCTCATCCCCCCCGGGTCGGATTCGCAGACGGCCCCCGTTCTCCCCCCCGACGGGGGCCGTCGCACGTCCCCGCTCGGTCGTGGGACCTGCTTCTCCACAGCGCCGCTGCGCGCACCGGACGTCCACAGATGGCCCCGGCAGCCCACTGCCGGCTGCCGCGGCGGGCCACCGTGAGGACCCCGTCCTCGTGGAGGTGCCCGTGCCCGACCGGCCCCTGATCGTCACCGGCGACCCGCTGCTGCTCGACGACCTGCTGCGGCTGTCGGCGTCGGCCGGTGTCGAGGTCCAGGTCGCGCCGGACCCGGTCGCGGCCCGGCCGGCCTGGTCCCGCGCGCCGGTGGTGCTGCTCGGCGTCGACGCGGTGCCGCAGCTCGTCCGGTCCGCCCTCCCGCGCCGGCCCGGTGTCGTGCTCGTGCCGCGGACCGGTCCCGAGGAGCGGGCCGCGTGGGACGCGGCGGCCCGGGTCGGGGCCGAGGCGGTCCAGGTGCTGCCGCAGGCCGAGGGCCTGGTCGTCGACCGGCTCGTGGGTGCCGGCGACGGGCCGGTGGCGCGGACCGTCGCCGTCGTACCCGGTGCCGGCGGTGCGGGGGCCTCGACCCTCGCGGCCGCCCTGGCGGTCTCCGCCGACCGCGTCGTCCCGGGAGTGCGCGCGATGCTCGTCGACCTCGACCCGTTCGGCGGTGGCATCGACCTGCTCCTGGGTGCGGAGTCCCGGCCCGGGCTGCGGTGGCCGGCGCTCGCCGGCACGCGCGGTCGCGCCGCACCCGACGATCTGCGCGCCGCCCTCCCGTCGGTCGCCGGAGCCACGGTGCTGTCGTGGGACCGCGGCGTCGTGCTGCCGCTGCCGGTCGAGGCCGTGGAGTCGGTGCTCGCCGCGGGTCGGCGCGGCCACGACCTGGTGGTGCTCGACGTACCTCGCTTCCCGGACGCGGGCGCGGATGCCGCACTGGCCACCGTCGACGCCGTGCTGCTCGTCGTCCCCGCCGACGTGCGGTCGGCAGCCGCCGCGGCGCGGGTCGCGGGCCGGCTGGCCGGTCGGGTCGCCGACGTCCGGGTCGTGGTCCGCGAGACATCGACCCGCCGGCTCCCCGCCGGCCCGGTGGCTCGCGCCGTGGGCCTGCCGCTCGGTGGCCGGGTCGGTGTCGATCCCGGGCTGGCGGCCGCCCTCGAGCGCGGCGATCCGCCGGGGCGGTCGCGCGGGCCGCTGGCCCAGCTCTGCCGGACGCTGCTCGTCGACCTGGTCGGCCATCTCGGACGCGCGGCGTGACTCTCGTCGACGCCGCGCTGGTGACCCGGGTGACCGCGCGGCTCGCGCTCGCCGGTGAGCAGCCCACCACCACGGCCGTGACGGCAGCGCTCCGCCAGGAGGGAGCGGTGCTCGGCAGCTCGGGCACCCTGGCGCTGGTCGCGGAGGTGCGTTCCGAGCTGACCGGCTTCGGCCCGCTCGAGGCGCTGCTCGCCGACGACCGGGTCAGCGACGTCCTCGTCAACGGACCGGCCGAGGTCTGGGTCGACCGCGGTGCCGGCCTGGCCCGCGCGGCCGTGACGTTCCGCGACGAGGCGGCGGTACGACGGCTCGCCCAGCGCCTCGCCGCCTCGGCCGGCCGGCGGCTGGACCTCGCGCGGCCCACCGTCGACGCCCGGCTGGCCGGCGGCGTCCGGCTGCACGCGGTGCTGCCGCCGGTGTCGCCGGCGGGGACGCTGCTCAGCCTGCGGGTGCTCCGGCGGCGCGCGTTCACCGTGGCCGAGCTGGTCGACCGCGGCACCCTCGTGCCTGCTCTCGCCGAGCTGCTCGAGCGCGTCGTCCGGTGCCGGGCCTCGTTCCTCGTCACGGGCGGCACCGGCACGGGCAAGACCACACTCCTGTCGAGCCTGCTCTCCCTGGTCCGGCCGGAGGAGCGGATCGTCCTGGTCGAGGACTCCGGCGAGCTGGCGCCCGCGCATCCGCACGTCGTCCGGCTCGAGGCGCGCAACGCCAACGTCGAGGGGGCCGGTGCCGTCGACCTGCGGACGCTCGTGCGCGAGTCGCTGCGGATGCGCCCGGACCGCATCGTCGTCGGCGAGGTCCGTGGCGGCGAGGTGGTGGAGCTGCTCGCGGCGCTCAACACCGGCCACGACGGTGGGGCGGGCACGGTGCACGCCTCCGGGCCGGCCGTGCTGCCGGCCCGGCTCGAGGCGCTCGCCCTTGCGGCCGGGCTGCCACGTGAGGCGCTGCACAGCCAGCTGGCGGCGGCCGTGCAGGTCGTGGTGCACCTGGCCCGCGGGGCGGACGGGGCACGCGTGGTCCGGGCCGTCGGCTGCCTGACCCGCGGCGCCGACGGCCTGTGCCGGGTCGTCCCCGCCGTACGCGTGGAGAGCGGTCGGCTCGTCGACGACTCCGCGGCGGCCGCGCTGGACGGGCTGCTTGCGGCCGGCGACGCGTGAGGTCTGCTGCGGCCGTGCTGCTCGCGGCTGCCGCCGGGGTGCTGCTCGTCCCCGACCGGGCCGCCGGGCTGAACCGGCTGCAGCCGGCGGTGTCCCGCGTGAGACCGCTGAACGGGCTGGGCCTGCGCGTCGCGGCGGTCACGACGACGATCGCGGTGGCGCTGGCCACCGGTGCCGCCCTGCTCACCCTGGCGGCCGGAGTCGCCGGGGTGAGCGCCGTCCGGGCGGCCTCGGGGCGAGCCCGCCGCCGTCGCGCGGAGGCGCTGCGCGCGGCGGTGCTCGACCTGCTGGCCGGGCTCGCCGCCGAGCTGCGGGCCGGGAGCCAGCCACGGGATGCGCTGGCGGTCGTGAGCGCGAGTGTCCCGGCGCTGCTGGCCCCGGTCGCCGCCGCGGCCCGCAGCCCCGTCGCCGACCCGGCGGCCGCCCTCGACCTCGCCGCCCGCGAGCCGGGCGCGGCGGCGCTCGCCGACCTCGCGGTGGCCTGGCGGGTGGTCGCCGACACCGGAGCGGGGCTGGCCGGCGTGGTCGACCGGGTCGCCGCCGGTGCCCGAGCCGAGGCCGCCGTACGCCGCGAGGTGGCCTCTCAGCTCGCCGGTCCGCGGGCGACGGCCGCGCTCCTCGCCGGCCTGCCACTGGCCGGTGTCGGCCTCGGCGCGGCGCTGGGCGCCGACCCGCTCGGCTTCCTCCTCGAGGCCCGGCCCGGCCGGATCTGCCTGCTGGCCGCGGTGCTGCTGGTCGCAGCCGGCGGGGCATGGACCGAGGTGATCGCAGCGCGGGCGGAGCCGGCGCCGTGACCGCGGCCACGGCGGCCGTGCTGCTCGCGGCCCTGGCCGGCCTGCTCGCCCCGGCACCGCGCGGAGCAGCCCTCGCCCGCCTGGGCGGCCCGAGCCCGGGCGTCGACCCGGTCGGGCCCGCCGTGCGGCTGGACGGCGCGGTCCCGCGACACCTGCCCCGGCTGCTTGCCGGGCTGGCCGCCGGAGCGGCACTGACCTCGCAGGGCGGGCTCGCGACCGTGCTCGCGGTGCTGGCCGTCGCGACCGGAGTGCCTGCAGCGCGGCAGCGCCGGACCGCAGAGCGGTGTCGAGCCCGGCTGATGGCCGACCTGCCGCGGGCGGCAGAGCTGCTCGCGAGCTGCCTGGATGCGGGGGCACCCGCCCCTGTGGCGCTCGGCGCGGTGGCCGCCGCGGTCGGCGGTCCGGTCGGTCTCCGGCTGCGCGAGGTCGCGACCGTGCTGGCCGCCGGTGGCCACCCCGACGTCACGCTCCCGGTCGCGGACCCGCTCGACCGGCTGGTCGCCGTGCTCGCTCGCGCGACCACCACCGGGGCGCCGCTCGCCGAGTCGGTCCGTGTCCTGGCGGCCGACGAGCGCCGACGCGCCGGCTGGGCCGCCACCGAGCGGGCCCGGGTGGCAGGGGTGCAGGCCGTGGGTCCCCTCGCGGCCTGCTTCCTGCCGGCCTTCGTGCTGGTGGGGGTGGTGCCGGTGGTCGCCGGCGTGGCCGGCTCGCTCCTCCGGGGCCCGTCGTGACCGTCCACAGCCGCGACCGGAGCGGCGTCGTCCACAGATCGGCGGCCACGACCCCGGGGGTTGCTTCCGCCCGGCCACGGTGGTGACGGACGCGGCAGTCGCCGCTCCCCGCAGCGCCGCCGGTCGCGGCACGGACCGGACGAAGGTGCGAGATGGCGACGTTCACGAGGGACCTGGCGCGGCGGACCGGCCGGCCCGGACGCCGGCGGTCGGTCGGCGACGAGGCCGGCATGACCACCGCGGAGTACGCGGTCGGCACGGTGGCGGCGTGCGGCTTCGGCGGGATCCTCTACAAGGTCCTGACCAGCCCCGAGGTCGTGCAGCTGCTCAAGGGCGTGATCGAGCGGGCTTTCGGTGTGGCGTTCTGACGGCCCCGGTCGGTGACTCACCTCGGCCCGCGGCGGGAGCGCGGGACCGCGACGGCCGAGCTGGCGGTCGTGCTGCCGGCCGTCGTGCTGCTCGCGGTGCTCGGGGTCTGGGCCGTGCTGGTCGGCGCCGCGCAGCTGCGGTGCACCGACGCGGCCGGTGTCGGGGCGCGGGCGCTGGCGCGCGGCGAGCCGGCCGACGAGGTGCGTCGCGTCGTCGCGGAGGTCGCGCCGCACGGCGCCCGGGTGGAGCTCGGCAGGGCCGGCGAGCTCGTCGTCGTCGAGGTGCGAGTGCTGGTGCCGCTGCCGGGGCTGTGGGGAGGCGACGGGCCCGGTGTCGCGGTGGGCGACCGGGCGGTTGCTCT
The DNA here is from genome assembly GCA_963746175.1 of uncultured Actinomycetota bacterium. Lineage (GTDB taxonomy): Bacteria > Actinomycetota > Actinomycetes > JACCUZ01 > JACCUZ01 > CAVVAH01. The sequence goes on from CAVVAH010000004.1 coordinate 1,369,686, forward strand.
CGACGAGAGCGCGGGCTCGGCGCCGGGTGCGGTGCTGCCGCCGTGACGCGACGGTCCTGGCAAGAAGTCGACCGCGGCTCGGCCGGGCTGCTGACCGTCTGGGTCGCGGCGCTGGTCGTGCTGTCGGCCGTGCTCGCGGTGGGCTGGGCCGGCGTGGTGACCGCACGGCACCGGGCCGGCAGCGTCGCCGACCTCGCGGCGCTGGCGGCAGCACGGGCTGCGGAGCTCGGGGCGGCCGAGCCGTGCGGGGTCGCGGCCGAGGTGGCCGCGGCCGGCGGCGCCCGGCTGGAGTCGTGCCGGGCGCTGCTCGACGGCTCCACGGGAGTGGTCGTCGCCGTCCCCGGGCCGGTGGTGGGTGGACCACTGGGGTGGCTGCACACAGGACCGGCCCGGGCTCGCGCCCGGGCCGGCGTACCCCCGTGATACCCCCGTGTCTTCGTGGCCGGCGGGTGGCATCCCGTCGGCCAGGTCTGTCGGTCAGAGGTCGCGGTGCCGTCCGGAGGTCGAGGACGCGGTCTCGTCGCGGCCGGTGAGGTCGGTGGCGTGGTCGACGACCCGGTCGCCCTCGACGTGCTGCGGACGGTCGGCCGCGCTGCCCGCCGTGGCGGTGCCGGACGTCGTGCCCTCGCTGGTCGTGCGGTCGGTCGACGTGGTGCGGTCGGCGGCCGCGGTCCCGGCGGCGCCGCCGGCGGTGCCCGCCGTCGTACCGGCCGCGGTGGTGTCGCGCTCGGTGGCGAGCCTCTCGTTGAGCCGCTCGTTCTCGGCCCGCAGCTGCGCGCGCTCCTCCTCGATCTGGGTGACCGACTCCTTCTGCCTGTTGCGCGCCTGCTTGCGCTCCACGCGCTTGCGGCGCGACCGGCCCATCGAGGAGAACAGCAGCCAGACGCCGAGGAAGAAGATCAGCATCGTGGCGAGACCGGTGACGAACACGCCGCCGATCGTGGTGTCGGCCGAGAGCCCGAAGACCTCGATCGTCGCGGACTCGCCGCCGTCGTAGATGGCGCCGGCGGTGACCGCACCGGCGCCCAGGATGAAGAGAAGTCCGATGATCGCCATGGGGGAGGGCTCCTTTCGCTCAGGCACCCATGCCCCCGCGGCACCGGGTTCATGCCCGGCGGACGGGTGACACCTGCTCAGGCCACGATCGGCGACCCCGGCGCTCCGGCCAGCACGACGTCGAGCAGCCGGACCGCGCCGGCCTTGTCCAGGGGGTCGTTGCCGTTGCCGCACTTCGGCGACTGGACGCAGGACGGGCAGCCCTCGAGGCACTCGCAGGAGGAGATGGCGTCGCGGGTCGCCCGCAGCCACGCGACGGCCGCGGCGTGGCCGCGCTCGGCGAAGCCCGCCCCGCCCGGGTGCCCGTCGTAGACGAAGACCGTCATCCGGCCGGTGTCGAGGTGGTGGGCGGTGGACACCCCGCCGATGTCCCACCGGTCGCAGGTGGCGAAGAGCGGCAGCAGGCCGATGGAGGCGTGCTCGGCGGCGTGCGCCGAGCCGGGGACGTCGGCGGTGGCCAGCCCGGCCCGCTCCAGGCCCGCCTCGTCGACGGTCCACCAGACCGCCCGGGTGCGGAGGTGGCGCGGGGGCAGGTCCAGCGGCTCCTCGCCGAGCACCTCGTTGGTGATCACGCGCCGGCGGAGGAACGAGACCACCTGGTTGGTCACCTGGACGCTGCCGAAGGACAGCGTCACGTGCTCCCAGGACCGGGTGTGCGCCGTCTCCACGACGTCGATCTCGGTGACGTCCCGGGCGACCGTCGTCCAGTCCGGCTCGGCCCGCCCGACCCGGGCCACCTGCTCGGCGAGGTCCAGCGAGGAGACCAGGTAGGTCTCGCCCTGGTGCACGTAGACCGCACCGTCGTGGACGGTGGCGTGCGCGGAGGCGCCGTCGACGGTGCCGAGCAGCCGGCCGGTGCCCTCCTCGACCAGGCCCACCGGACCCGCGCCCACCCCCCGGATGTCGGCGAGGTCGCTGGCCCGCTCGTTGCGGGTCCAGTACAGCCCGGCCGGGCGGCGGCGCAGCAGCTCACGGTCGACGAGCCGGTCGGCCACCTCGGCAGCGTCCGGTGCGAACAGCGGCAGCTCGTCGTCCCGCAGCGGAGGGAGCTCGGAGGCCGCGGCGCACAGGTGCGGGGCGAGCACGTGCGGGTTGCCGGGGTCGAGGACGGTGGCCTCCACCGGCTGGCCGAACAACGTCTCGGGATGGTGGGTGAGGTAGGTGTCGAGCGGGTCGTCGCGGGCCACCAGCACCGCGAGGGCGCCCTGCCCGGCCCGGCCCGCGCGGCCGGCCTGCTGCCACAGCGACGCCCGGGTGCCGGGCCAGCCGGCGAGCAGGACGGCGTCCAGCCCGGCGATGTCGACGCCGAGCTCCAGCGCGTTCGTGCTGGCGACCCCGAGCAGCCGGCCGGCCTGCAGGTCGGCCTCGAGCGCCCGGCGCTCCTCGGGGAGGTAGCCGGCCCGGTAGGCGGCCACCCGGCCGGGCAGCTCGGGGTCGACCTCGGCGAGCAGCCGCCGCGCGGTGGACGACACCGTCTCGGCCGAGCGCCGGGACCGCACGAAGGCGACCGACCGGACCCCGTCGGCGACCAGGTCGGCGAGCAGGTCGGCGACCTCGGCGGTCGCCGACCGGCGTACCGGCGCCTGGTGCTCGCCGGCGAGCTCGGTGAGCGGCGGCTCCCAGAGCGCGAACAGCAGCTCGCCCCGCGGCGACCCGTCGTCGGTCACCGGGACGACCTCGCGCCCGACCAGCCTGGCCGGCGGACACCTCCGGCTCGGACACGGTCGCGGACGCGAGCACGAACACCGGGTCGGAGCCGTAGTGCGCGCAGACCCGTTGCAGCCGCCGCAGCACCGCCGCGACGTGCGAGCCGAACACCCCGCGGTAGCGGTGGCACTCGTCGACGACGACGACCTCGAGGTCGCGCAGGAACCGGGCCCACCGCGGGTGTCCGGGCAGGATCGACCGGTGCAGCATGTCGGGGTTGCTGAGCACGTACGACGCGTGCTGGCGGACCCAGTCGCGCGACTCGCCCGGGGTGTCGCCGTCGTAGGTCGCGGCGCGGACCGGCTCGAGCCCCAGCCCGGTCACCGCCCGCAGCTGGTCGGCGGCCAGGGCCTTGGTGGGGGAGAGGTACAGCGTCGTCGGCGGCGTCCCGATCCCGCCCCGGTCGGCGGCGTCGAGCACCCCGGTCAGCGCGGGCAGCAGGTAGCAGAGCGACTTGCCGGAGGCGGTGCCGGTGGCGACCACCGTCGAGCGGCCGGCCCGGACGTGCTCGGCTGCCTCGACCTGGTGGCTCCACGGCTCCTCGACACCGGACTTCACCAGCGCGTCGACCAGGTCGGGATGCACCCAGCCCGGCCAGCCGACCGGACGCCCGGCGCGGCCCTGGACCCGCTCGACGTGCGTCAGCCGCTGGCGCCGGCCGGCGGGCGCGAGCAGCCGGGCCAGCCGGCGGTCGGCGTCCGACGCGGCGACCACGTCGGCAGCCGGGTCGTCGCCGGGCTCGGGCGGTGGCACGCCGCGAGTGTGCCACCGGGCCGGGACACGACCCTGGGCCCGCGCTGGGCCGTCCGAGGGCGTCCGCGCATCGCGGGAGCCCGGGATGGTTGAATGCGACCGGTCACGGGGCAGGACCCGTGCACAACCGTCCGGCCCCGATCGCTGAACCCTGCAGGAGGACTTCGTGGACCTCTCCCTCTCGACCCGCACCGAGGGTGACCGCACGATCGTCGAGGTGGGCGGCGAGATCGACGTCTACACGGCCCCGCGGCTGCGCGAGCAGCTGGTGGACCTGGTCGCCGACGGCAAGTACCACCTCGTGGTCGACATGGAGCGGGTCGACTTCCTCGACTCCACCGGGCCTGGGCGTGCTGGTGGGCGGCCTCAAGCGGGTGCGTGCCCACGACGGGTCGCTGCGCCTGGTCTGCACCCAGGAGCGCATCCTCAAGATCTTCCGCATCACCGGTCTCACCAAGGTCTTCCCGATCCACTCCTCGGTCGACGAGGCGGTCAGCGCCACCGAGTGACGGCCGGCACCGAGCGCACAGACGGCACCACGAGCACCGCACCGAGGAAGGTCCCCCGTGGCCACGGTTGAGCTGAGGTTCAGCGCCCTGCCGGCGCACGTCCGCACCGCCCGCCTGGTCGCCGCCGCGGTCGCCCGGCGCTCGGGCGTGGACGAGAGCGTCCTCGACGAGGTCCGGCTGGCCGTCGGCGAGGCCTGCTCGCGCGCGGTGCACCTGCACCGCCGGCACTGCCCGGACCGCCCGGTCCTGGTCACGCTGGTCGACGACGACGACGCCTTCCGGGTCGCGGTGACCGACGAGGCACCGGCCGAGCCCGGCGCCGAGGGCTTCGGCGCCCTCGCCGACGTCGCCGACCTGGTCGACGCCGAGGCGGTCCCGCCCGGCGTCGGGCTGGCCGTGATCAGCGGTCTGGTCGACGACGTGGCGGTCGAGCCCGGCCGCGAGTCCGGCGTGGTCGTCCGGATGACCTGGCCCACCGGCTAGAGCCCCGTCCCGTCGCCCGGTTCGCGTCCGGCCGTCGGCGCTGCGTAGACTCCCGGCGCGCTGGGTCCGTCCCCGCCCGAACGCCTGCGTCTCGGGCTGCCGGGGCCGACCACGGAGAGGTCCGGCCTCTCTTGCGCAGACTCGAACATCCGGGTGGCTCGCCGCGTCCTGCGGTGGCGCCTGACAGTGGTTTGTCTAGGAGGACGCATGTCGGGGCTCACCCGTGCCGCCAGCGGTGACACGCTCGATCTGAGCGGCGCCAACATCAGCTACGTCGTGGTGGTCGCCGCCATCGCCCTCGTGGCGCTCGGGTTCGCGGTCGCGCTGCGCAGCAGCGTGCTCGCCACCGGGCAGGGCACCGAGAAGATGCAGGGCATCGCCGCCGCCGTGCAGGAGGGCGCGTCCGCGTTCCTCACCCGGCAGTTCAGGACCCTGGCCGCGTTCGCCGTGCTGGCGCTCGTGCTGCTGAGCCTGCTGCCCGCCGACACGGCGTCGATCCGCATCGGTCGCTCGGTGTTCTTCCTCGTCGGCGCCGGCTTCTCGTCGTTCATCGCGTACGCCGGCATGGGGCTCGCGACCCGCGCGAACCTGCGGGTGGCCGCCGCCGCCCGCGAGGCCGACGGCGCCGCGCAGGCCATGAAGATCGCGTTCCGCACGGGTGGCGTCGTGGGCTTCCTCACCGTGGGCCTCGGCCTGCTCGGCGCGGCCGCCGTCGTCCTCATCTACAAGGGCGACGCCCCGACCGTGCTCGAGGGCTTCGGCTTCGGGGCCGCGCTGCTCGCGATGTTCATCCGGGTCGGCGGCGGCATCTTCACCAAGGCCGCCGACGTCGGCGCCGACCTGGTCGGCAAGGTCGAGCAGGGCATCCCCGAGGACGACCCGCGCAACGCCGCCACCATTGCCGACAACGTCGGTGACAACGTCGGCGACTGCGCCGGGATGGCTGCCGACCTGTTCGAGTCGTACGCCGTGACGCTGGTCGCCGCGCTGATCCTCGGCAAGGCCGCCTTCGGCGAGGAGGGCCTCGTCTTCCCGCTGATCGTCCCGGCGCTGGGCGCCGTCACCGCGATCATCGGTGTGTTCCTCACCAAGCTGCGGCCGACCGACCGCAGCGGGATGCAGGCGATCAACCGCGCGTTCTTCACCTCGGCCGCCATCTCGGCCGTGCTCTGCGCGATCGCCGCCTTCGTCTACCTGCCCTCGCGGCTGGACGGGCTGAACAACGGCGACGTCGCAGCGATCCAGGGGATCATCGACGACGCCGGCGCGGGTCGCGACCCGCGCCTGATGGCCATCGGCGCCGTCGTCATCGGCATCCTGCTCGCGTCGGTCATCCAGCTGCTCACCGGCTACTTCACCGAGAGCAGCAAGCGCCCGGTGCAGGACATCGTCCGCACCTCGCTGACCGGCCCGGCCACCGTCATCCTGTCCGGCTTCACCGTCGGCCTCGAGTCGGCCGTCTACACCGCGCTGCTCATCGGCAGCGCCGTCTTCGGCGCCTACCTGCTCGGTGGCGGGTCGGTCATCCTCGGCCTGTTCTGCGTGGCGCTGGCCGGCACCGGCCTGCTGACCACGGTCGGCGTCATCGTCGCCATGGACACCTTCGGCCCGATCTCGGACAACGCCCAGGGCATCGCCGAGATGTCCGGCGACATCGACGAGGAGGGTGCCCGCGTGCTCACCGACCTCGACGCGGTCGGCAACACCACCAAGGCGATCACCAAGGGCATCGCCATCTCCACCGCGGTGCTCGCCGCGACGGCGCTGTTCGGCTCGTTCACCGATGCCGTGCAGACCGCAGTCGACGACACCGGGGCGACGCTCGACGACAACGTGCGCAACCTGCAGTACACCGGTGTGCTCAACGTGTCGGACCCCAAGAACCTGGTCGGACTGATCATCGGCGCCTCGGTGGTCTTCATGTTCTCGTCGCTCGCGATCAACGCGGTGACCCGCGCCGCCGGCGCCATCGTGTTCGAGGTGCGTCGCCAGTTCCGCGAGATCCCCGGGATCATGGACGGCACCGGCAAGCCGGAGTACGGCAAGGTCGTGGACATCTGCACCCGCGACTCGCTGCGCGAGCTGGCCACCCCCGGCCTGCTCGCGGTGCTCGCCCCCATCGCCGTCGGCTTCGGTCTCGGCGTCGGCGCGCTCGGCTCGTACCTCGCCGGTGCGATCGCGACCGGCACGCTGATGGCGATCCTGCTGGCCAACTCCGGTGGCGCCTGGGACAACGCGAAGAAGACCGTCGAGGACGGCGCGTACGGCGGCAAGGGCTCTCCTGCCCACGAGGCGACCGTCATCGGGGACACCGTCGGCGACCCCTTCAAGGACACCGCCGGCCCGGCCATCAACCCGCTCATCAAGGTGATGAACCTGGTGTCGCTGCTCATCGCGCCGGCCATCGTGTCGCTCTCGATCGGCGACGACTCGAGCACGCCGCTGCGGATCCTCGTGGCCCTGGTCGCCGTGGCGATCATCGCCGGCGCGGTCTACTGGTCGAAGCGCAAGAGCATCGCGGTCGCCGAGGAGAAGGAAGAAGCCGGCGTCGCGCAGGTCTGACGACGAGCCGACCCGTCCTGCGTCGTACGCCGGCGCCGACCGGCTGCGCGCGGCGTTCCTGGCGGCCGGCTACACGGTCGACGGCGTCGCGGAGCTGCTCGGTCCGACGGCGCAGGCCGCGCTGGGCCGGCACGAGACGGTGCCGGCCCGGCGGGCCACCGCGGACGGCGGACCGCTCGCGACGCTGGTGCGGCTCTTCCTGCTGCAGCAGGAGGTTGCTCAGGCGGACGTCGCCGCCGTGCTGCCGCTGGACGTCGCGGTGTCCCTCGGCGTCCTCGGCGCCGACGGTGACGCGGTCCGCGCCCGCGTGGATCTTCGACCGTATGCCGAGGAGGACGCCGACGCGGACGAGCGCTGGTGGGTGGTGTCCGACCTCGGGACCGGCCTCGACGGCGTGCACCGGCCGCTCGACGGCGAGCACGTGCTCGGGATCGGCGGTGCGTCGACGACCCTCGCGCAGCTCACGCCGCGTGACCCGGTCGGCCGCACCCTCGACGTCGGCACCGGCTCCGGGGTGCAGGCCCTGCACGCGAGCCGGCACAGCGGCACGGTCGTGGGCACCGACGTGTCCCGGCGGGCGGTGCAGCTCGCGGGGCTGACCGCGGCACTGTCCGCGGTCGAGGTCGACCTGCGCGAGGGCGACCTGCTGGAGCCGGTGACGGGGGAGTCGTTCGACCTCGTCGTGAGCAACCCGCCGTTCGTGATCGGCGCGCCGGAGTCGCGCACCTACCGCGACAGCGGCCTGCCGCTCGACACCGTCGGCGCCCGCCTCGCCGGGCAGGCGCCCGGCCTGCTGACCGCCGGCGGCACCCTGGTCATGCTGGCCAACTGGGTGCACCGCGACGGCGAGGACTGGCAGGACCGCGTCACGGGCTGGCTGCCGCCGCGCGGCGTCGACGCCCTCGTGGTGCAGCGCGAGCTGCTGGACCCGCCGGCGTACGTCGCGACCTGGTTGGCCGACGCGGGTGAGCGCGGCAACCCGTCGTACGTCGAGCGGTACGACGCCTGGCTGGCCGCTCTCGAGCGCGAGCACGTGGCCGCGGTGGGCCTGGGCTTCGTCGTGCTGCGGCGCACCGGCGCGGACCGGAGGGTGACCACGCTCGACTGGCCGCACCCGGTGGAGCAGCCGCTCGGGCCGCACCTCGCGACCTGGCTGGACCGCCAGCGGTGGCTCGCGGACCACGCCTCGGACCAGGCGCTCGCAGCAGCAACGGTGCGGCTGGCGCCGGACGTCGTCCAGGAGCAGCTCGGCCGTCCCGGCGCCGAGGACCCTGAGCAGGTCGTCCTGCGCCAGCAGACCGGGTTGCGGCGTGCCTTCGCCGCCGACACGGGCACCGCGGCGCTCGTCGGTGCGTGCGACGGGACGCTCGGCGTGGGCAGACTGGTCGACGCCGTGCGCGAGGTGCTCGGCGACCACGCCTCAGGGGGGACCTCGCACCTGCTCGCACAGGTGCGTGTCATGGTCGGGGCGGGTGTCCTGACACCATCCCCTTGACAGGGCGGGGCACCATGAGCCCGCCGACCGGCACGCCCCACGAGCCGGCCGGACTACCGCACGATCGACTACAGGACAGGCAGGGACGAGCAGCCGATGGCCGCGAAGGACCAGGAGCAGACCGGCACCAGGAAGCTGGTGATCGTCGAGTCGCCCGCCAAGGCGAAGACGATCGCCGGCTACCTCGGGCCCGGCTTCGACGTCGAGGCCAGCGTCGGCCACATCCGCGACCTGCCCACGCCGTCCGAGCTGCCGGCCGCCGAGAAGAAGGGCCGCTTCGGGAAGTTCGCGGTCGACGTCGACGCCGACTTCGAGCCGTTCTACGTCGTCGACGCCGACAAGAAGAAGAAGGTGTCCGAGCTCAAGCGCGCCCTCAAGCAGGCGGACGAGCTCTTCCTCGCGACGGACGAGGACCGCGAGGGCGAGGCCATCGCCTGGCACCTGCTGCAGGTCCTCGAGCCGACGGTCCCGGTGCGCCGGATGGTCTTCCACGAGATCACCCGCGACGCGATCCGCGCCGCCGTCGAGCAGACCCGCGACCTCGACCAGGACATGGTCGACGCCCAGGAGACCCGCCGCATCCTCGACCGGCTCTACGGCTACGAGGTGTCGCCCGTCCTCTGGCGCAAGATCCGGCAGGGGCTCTCGGCCGGCCGGGTGCAGTCCGTCGCGACCCGGCTGGTCGTCGAGCGGGAGCGGGAGCGGATCGCGTTCCGCGTGGCGTCGTACTGGGACGTCGAGGCGACGTTCGACACCTCGAGCACTGAGGACGCGCGCTCCCAGCCGTTCGACGCGCGGCTGGTCGCGGTCGACGGCAAGCGGGTCGCCACCGGTCGCGACTTCGGCAGCGACGGCAGGCCGGTCGCGCGGTTCGAGGGCGTGCAGCTCGACGAGGCGGCGGCGACGTCCCTGGCGGCCGGGTTGCGCGAGTCGTCCTTCGCCGTGCGATCGGTGGAGGACAAGCCGTACACCCGTCGGCCGGCGGCGCCGTTCATGACCTCGACGCTGCAGCAGGAGGCCAGCCGCAAGCTGCGGATGACGGCGCAGACCGCGATGCGGGTCGCGCAGCGGCTGTACGAGAACGGCTACATCACCTACATGCGTACCGACTCGACGACGCTGTCGGAGTCGGCGCTGAACGCCGCCCGGTCGCAGGCCCGCGAGATCTACGGCCCGGAGTACGTCCCCGACGTCCCCCGCCGGTACGAGCGCAAGGTGAAGAACGCCCAGGAGGCGCACGAGGCGATCCGCCCGTCCGGCGACGCGTTCCGTACGCCGGGCCAGGTGGCCGGCGAGCTCAGCCGCGACGAGCTGGCGCTCTACGACCTGATCTGGAAGCGCACCGTCGCGTCCCAGATGGCCGACGCCCGCGGCCAGACCGCGACCGTCCGGATGGGCGCGACCAGCGCCGACGGGCGGGACGCGGAGTTCTCGGTGAGCGGCACCGTCATCACCTTCCGCGGCTTCCTCGCGGCCTACGAGGAGGGCCGCGACGAGGACGAGGCCGCTCGTCGCGACGACGACGAGGCCGAGCGGCGGCTGCCGGTGATGCGCCAGGGCGACCCGCTCGCGGTGCTCGACCTGCGCCCCGACGGGCACGCCACCTCGCCGCCGGCGCGCTACACCGAGCCCACCCTGGTGCGGGCGCTGGAGGAGCGGGGCATCGGCCGGCCGTCGACGTACGCCTCGATCCTCGGCACGATCATCGACCGCGGCTACGTCTTCAAGCGCGGGTCGGCGCTGGTGCCGTCCTGGCTGGCGTTCGCCACCATCGGGCTGCTCGAGAAGCACTTCGGCTCGCTCGTCGACTACGACTTCACCGCCGCGATGGAGGAGGACCTCGACCGGATCGCCAACGGCACGATGAACCGCGTCGACTGGCTGCGGCGGTTCTACTTCGGTGAGCGCAGCGAGCCGAACAAGCGGCTCAGCGGTGAGCGCAGCGAGCCGGACAAGCGGCTCAGCGGCGAGCGCAGCGAGCCGGACAAGCGGCTCAGCGGGGACAGCGCATCGAACAACGGGCTCGGCGGGACCGACCCCGGACTGCACGAGCTGGTGTCCGGCTTCGGCGACATCGACGCCCGCGAGGTCAACTCGATCCCCATCGGCGACGGCATCGTGCTGCGCGTCGGCCGCTACGGCCCCTACGTGCAGCGCGGACCGGACGGCGAGGAGTCGTCGCAGCGCGCGTCGGTGCCGGAGGACATGGCGCCCGACGAGCTGACCGTCGAGAAGGCCGAGGAGCTGCTCGCCGCGCCCAGCGGCGACCGCGAGCTCGGCGCCGACCCGTCGAGCGGCCTGCAGGTCGTCGCCAAGGCCGGTCGCTACGGGCCGTACGTCACCGAGGTGCTGCCCGACGACGCACCGAAGTCGGCGAAGCCGCGCACCGGCTCGCTGCTCAAGACGATGTCGCTCGACACGGTGACCATCGACGACGCGCTGCGGCTGCTCAGCCTCCCGCGGGTCGTCGGCGTCGACCCGGGCGACGGCGGCGAGATCACCGCGCAGAACGGCCGCTACGGGCCGTACCTCAAGAAGGGCACCGACTCCCGGTCGTTGGAGACCGAGGAGCAGATGTTCGACATCACCCTCGAGCAGGCGCTGGCGATCTACGCCCAGCCCAAGCAGCGCGGGCGCCGGGCGGCGGCGCCGCCCCTCAAGGAGCTCGGCAACGACCCGGCGACCGGCCTGCCGGTCGTGGTCAAGGAGGGCCGATTCGGGGCGTACGTCACCGACGGGGAGTCCAACGCGACCCTGCGCAAGGCCGACTCGGTGGAGTCCGTGACCATCGAGCGGGCCGCCGAGCTGCTGGCCGAGAAGCGCGCCAAGGGACCGGCGCCGAAGAAGCGCACGGCCAAGAAGACGGTTGCCAAGAAGACCGCCAAGAAGACGACGAAGAAGACGGCGGCGAAGAAGTAGCCGCGCGCGCGGCTTTCCCGCCGCAGGTGCTGTCCGCTCTCCCGCCGTCGCCAGCTGAGCTCAGAGCGGCTGTGGAGGGGCCGCGTGCTGCCGGCTCACCCGCCGTCCGCCACGCCAGTTGGCCGGTTGATCACGTGGACGTGATCAACCTCCACCGGTAGTGGTGAATTCACCGCGGTGAGATGGTGTTGATCACGGGAGCGTGATCATTCTCAGCGAGGCAACGGATCAGGGACCGACGGCTGCCGGCCCGGCAGACGCAGCGTCCTCGTCCACGGCCGCTCTGACCGCCGGCCGGACGGCGGGCCAGCTTCTGGTCGGCCACCGGCGGCAAGCGTGACAGCAGCCGGACGGCGGGCCAGCCTCTGGTGGGACAACGGCGGCGCGGCTCGGCGGCAGGCGCCGTACGACCGTCGCCCGTGCGGCGGGCGGTGGTGGTCCAGGGCGCTGGATACGCTGACCACGTGAGGCCCCTGTGAGCACCGTCGTCGCGCCGCGCCAGCCGGTCAGCCCCGATCACGACCTGCGGGGCGTGCTGCGCATCGACGCGTTCCGCCGGCTGTGGACCGCTCTGTCGCTCTCCAGCCTCGGCGACTGGCTCGGCCTGCTGGCACTGACCGCCCTGGCGCCCCGGCTGGCCAAGGACGGCTACGCGGCACAGAACCTCGCGGTCGCGGGTGTCTTCATCCTCCGGCTGGCGCCGGCCATCCTGGTCGGACCGGTCGCCGGCGTCGTCGCCGACCGGCTGGACCGGCGCTGGACGATGGTGGTCTGCGACGTCTGCCGGTTCGCGCTGTTCCTCTCGATCCCGCTCGTCGGCACCCTCACCTGGCTGTTCGTCGCGACGTTCCTCATCGAGGTCTGCAGCCTGATGTGGATCCCCGCCAAGGAGGCGACCGTCCCCAACCTCGTCCCGCGGGAGCGGCTCGAGACGGCCAACCAGCTCAGCCTGTTCACGACGTACGGCTCGGCACCGGTCGCCGCGGCGCTGTTCGCCGGCCTCGCGCTGATCACCGGCATGATCGACAACTCCCTGCCGCAGATCGACGAGGCCGACCTCGCGCTCTACGTCAACGCCGCCACGTTCCTCGTCAGCGCGGCCACGATCTTCCGGCTCACGGACATCCCGGCCCGGGAGGCGATGGCGCGCGAGGACCGGCCCAGCTTCTGGCACACGCTCGTCGAGGGCTGGAAGTACGTCGGCCAGACGCCGCTGATCCGCGGCCTCGTCGTCGGCATGCTCGGGGCCTTCGCGGCCGGCGGAGCGGTGGTCGGGCTGGCGCGCACCTTCGTCACCGACCTCGGCGGCGGCGACCCGGGCTACGGCCTGCTGTTCGGCACGGTCTTCCTCGGGCTCGCGGCGGGCATGTTCCTCGGGCCGCGCCTGCTGCCCGACTTCAGCCGGCGCCGGCTCTTCGGCCTGTCGCTGGGCGGTGCCGGTCTCGCACTGGCGGTGCTGGCTCTCATCCCCCACCTCGTGGTCGCGGTGCTCGTGACGCTCGTGATCGGCGCCTTCGCCGGAGTGTCGTGGGTGACCGGCTACACCCTTCTCGGGCTCGAGGTCACCGACGCCCTGCGCGGCCGGACGTTCGCGTTCGTGCAGACCATGGCACGCGTCGTCCTGGTGCTGGTCCTCGCGGTGGCGCCGCTGCTGGCTGCCGCGATCGGACGGCACAAGATCGAGGTCACCGAGGCGATGACGCTCACCTACAACGGTGCGGCGTTCGTCTTCCTGGCGGCCGGGCTGCTGGCGGCCGGCCTCGGCGTCGTCTCCTTCCGCCACATGGACGACCGGCGCGGCGTGCCGCTCGGCACCGACATCGCCGCCGCGTTCGCGTCCGAGCCGGTGGGGCGGCGGACGAGCGGCCCGCGGGAGGGCTTCTTCATCGCGCTCGAGGGCGGCGAGGGCGCCGGCAAGTCGACCCAGGCCCACGCGTTGCGCGGCTGGCTCGAGTCGCTCGGCCACGACGTCGTCGTGACGTTCGAGCCGGGTGCCACCGAGGTGGGCCGCCGGCTGCGCTCCGTGCTGCTCGACCACCCCGAAGCGGTCGAGGGCGGCGCCGGCGAGACGCCGGCACACCTGTCACCGCGCGCCGAGGCGCTGCTGTTCGCCGCCGACCGCGCCGAGCACGTGGCCACCGTGGTCCGGCCGGCTCTCGAGCTCGGCCACGTCGTCATCACCGACCGCTACCTCGACTCGTCGGTCGCCTACCAGGGCGCCGGCCGCGACCTGGCCGGCGCCGAGGTGGCGCGGCTGTCGCGCTGGGCCACCGACGGCCTGCTGCCGCACCTCACCGTGCTGCTCGACGTCCCGGCCGAGGCCGGGCTGGCCCGCGTCGACGCGCCGGACCGCCTCGAGTCCGAGCCGCGCGACTTCCACGACCGGGTCCGGGAGCGGTTCCTCGAGCTGGCCCGGCGAGGTGGTTCGCGCTACCTCGTCGTCGACGGCACCCGTCCCGCCGCCGAGATCACCGAGACCATCAAGGCGCGGCTCGAGCCGGTCCTCCCGCTCAGCGCGAGCCAGGTCGCCGACCTCGAGCGCCTGCGCGCGGAGCAGGCCGAGCGTGACCGGCTGGCGGCCGAGGCCAGCCGGCTGGAGGAGGCCCGGGCCCGGGCCGAGGCCGAGGAGCGCGCCAAGGCTCAGGAGGCGGCGGCGGAGGCCGCCCTGCGGCTCGCGGAGCAGGAGGCGGCGGTCGCGGCGGAGGAACGGCGGGTCCGCGAGGAGGCAGCGGCCGCCGAGCGCGCCCGGCTGGCCGCGCTGCACGACGCCGACGCGCTGCGGGCCCGCGAGGAGCACGCCCGGCTCCGCGCCCAGCACGCCGAGGAACGCCGCCAGCACAAGGAGCAGGCCCGCGCCGACCGCGAGGAGGCGCACCGCCGCCGGCGCGAGCACGGCGTCGCCGGAGACGACCCGCCGACCCGTGAGGTCAGCCTCGTCGACGAGCTGTTCGGTGCCGTCGACGACGACTCGTCGCCGGACTCCGCCGACGACCACACCGTGCAGCTGCCACGGGTCGAGCAGCGGCGCGACGACCGGTGACGCAGGCCGCGACCACCGGGTCGGGCGTGTGGGCCGACCTGGTCGGCCAGGAGCCGACGGTGGCGGTGCTGCGCGCCGCCGCGGCGGCCGCGGCCGCCGTCCTGCGCGGCGAGCCCGGCACCGGCATGACCCACGCCTGGCTGTTCACCGGTCCGCCCGGCTCCGGCCGGTCGACGGCGGCCAGGGCGTTCGCCGCGGCGCTGCAGTGCCCGTACGGCGGGTGCGGCGACTGCGAGGCCTGCCACACCGCGCTGGCCGGCACCCACGCCGACGTCGAGGTGGTCAACACCCGCAAGCTGTCGATCGGCGTCGACGACGCCCGCCAGATGGTGTCCCGCGCCGCCCGGCACCCCGCGGGCGGCCGCTGGCAGGTCCTGGTCGTCGAGGACGCCGACCGGCTGACCGACCAGGCGGGCAACGCGCTGCTGAAGGCGATCGAGGAGCCGACACCGCGCACCGTCTGGCTGCTCTGCGCCCCCGCCGTCGACGACGTGCTGCCCACGGTGCGGTCCCGCTGCCGCCACCTGTCGTTGCGTACGCCTCCGACGGCGGCCGTCGCCGAGGTGCTTCAGCGGCGGGACGGTGTCGACCCGGCCATGGCGTCGTTCGCCGCGCGGGCCGCGCAAGGACACATCGGCCGGGCCCGCCGGCTGGCCACCGACGAGGACGCCCGGCTGCGGCGGCACGCGGTCCTGCGGCTGCCGCTGTCGTTGCACGAGCTCAGCGCTGCGTTGCGCGCCGCGGGCGACCTCGTCGACGCGGCGACCGCTGAGGCCGACGAGCAGGCGGCGACGCTGGCGACCTCGGAGGCCGACGACATGCGGCGGGGGCTCGGCGTCGGGGCCGGCGGCAAGCAGCCGGCCGGCGCCGCCGCGGCGCTCAAGGAGCTCGAGGGCGAGCAGAAGAAGCGGGCGACGCGGACCAAGCGGGACTCCATCGACCGCGCGCTGGTCGACCTGGCCGGGTTCTACCGCGACGTCCTCGCGGTGCAGGCGGGTGCAGACGTCGAGCTGGTCAACGAGGAGATGCGCGACGCCGTGTCGGGCATCGCCCGGTCATCCACGGCGGAGCGGACGCTGCGCCGGATCGACGCGATACTCAAGGCAAGGATCGCGATCGGCGCGGCGACCGACCCTCGTACCGGTGTCCGCAAGAACGTCGCGCCGCTGCTCGCGGTGGAGGCGATGACCGTCACCCTTCGCCAGGGCTGAGCCCCGCTGCCCGCGGGGCGACCGTGACGTCTGGACCACCAAGCCGTGGAAGCGCCTCTCGCGGGACCGGTCAGGCCAGCGGGACGATCTCGGGAGCGCCGAGCCGGGCGGTGTCGGCCGACTGGTCGTCCGGCTGCTCCTGGGACAGCCGCTCCGCCTCCACCCGGGCCAGGTAGTGCTCGACCTCGCGCGCCACCTGGGCCTCGCTCCAGCCGAGGACCGGCGCCAGCAGGGCAGCGGCCACCGGCGCCGCCGTGACCCCCCGGTCGAACGTCTCGATCGAGATCCTCGTGCGCCGGGCCAGCACGTCGTCCAGGTGCCGGGCGCCCTCGGCCGCGGCCGAGTAGACGACCTCGGCCCGCAGGTAGTCGTCGGCCCCCTCGAGCGGTTCGCCGAGGGTTGCGTCGTCGTCGACCAGGGCGAGCACCTCGTGCACCAGTGAGCCGTACCTGTGCAGCAGGTGCTCGAGCCGCGCGACGTGCAGACCGTGCCGGGTCGCCAGCCGGTGCCGCGCGTTCCACAGCGCCGCGTACCCGTCGGCGCCGACCAGCGGGACCCGGTCGGTGCAGCACTCCGGCACCTTGCCGTCGAGGCCGTGGCTGACCGCGTCGACGGCGTCCTTCGCCATCACCCGGTACGTCGTGTACTTGCCGCCCGCGACGACGACCAGGCCGGGCACCGGGTGGCCGACGGTGTGCTCGCGCGACAGCTTCGAGGTGGACTCCGACTCGCCGGACAGCAGCGGCCGCAGACCGGCGTACACGCCCTGGACGTCCTCGCGGGTGAGCGGCGTGACGAGAACCGCGTTGACGTTCTCGAGCAGGTAGTCGATGTCCCGGCTGGACGCCGCGGGGTGCGCCTTGCCGAGGTCCCAGTCGGTGTCCGTGGTGCCGATGATCCAGTGCCGTCCCCACGGGATGACGAACAGCACGCTGGTCTTGGTGCGCAGGATCAGGCCGGTGCTGGACTGGATCCGGTCCCGCGGTACGACGAGGTGGACCCCCTTCGACGCGCGGACGTGGAACTGCCCGCGCTCGCCGGCCATCGCCTGGGTCATGTCGGTCCACACGCCGGTGGCGTTGACGACCTGGCGCGCGCGCACCTCGATCTCGGTGTCCGACTCGAAGTCGCGCACCCGCACTCCGGTCACCCGCTCGCCCTCGCGGAGGAAGCCGATCACCCGCGCCCGGTTGGCGACGAGGGCGCCGTACGCCGCCGCGGTGCGCACAACCGACATCGTGTGCCGCGCGTCGTCGACCTGCGCGTCGTAGTACTGGATCGCGCCGACCAGTGCGTCCTTGCGCAGCGAGGGGCACTCGCGCAGGGCGCCGCGACGGGTGAGGTGACGGTGATGGGGCAGGCCGCGCGAGGTCCCCGACGACATCCCCATCGTGTCGTAGAGCGCCACGCCGGAACCGGCGTAGAGCCGCTCCCAGCCGCGGTGCTTGAGCGGGTAGAGGAACGGCACCGGGCGCACCAGGTGCGGCGCCAGCCGCTGCGTGAGCAGGCCGCGCTCGCGCAGCGCCTCGCGGACCAGGCCGAAGTCGAGCATCTCGAGGTAGCGCAGGCCGCCGTGGATCAGCTTGCTGGACCGCGACGACGTGCCGGCCGCCCAGTCCCGGCCCTCGAACAGGGCGACGCTGAGTCCCCGCGTCACCGCGTCCAGCGCCACTCCCGCGCCCACGACGCCGCCGCCGATGACCACGACGTCGAGCTCCTCGCGCGGGGCCGCGTCCAGCGCCGCCTGCCGCTCCGCCGGCCCGAGCCGGCTCGTCGTCGCGAACGGTCCGACCGGGGTCTCGCGCATGAGTCCGCACTGCCTTCCGGTGCCGGGGCTTGCTCGTCCGAGCGCCATCGTAGGTGGCGCGTTCCGCCGCCGTCGGGCCGTCCGCAGCCCGGCGGTTACCCTCGTGGGGGCTCGACCGACGGGTCCTGGGCGGACCCGGAGGACCACGCATGAGGCGAGCGCCACCCGGCCTCGCCCTGCTCCTCGCCCTCGTCCTCCCGGCCGTCCTGGTCGTCGGCTGCTCGTCCTCCGGCGGTGCCGCGAAGCCCCGCAGCGCGCCGTCCGCGTCGTCCGGCGGTCCGTCCGGCAGCAGCAGCGCGCCTGAGCCGCGGCTGGCGCGGTTCTACGAGCAGCAGCTCGACTGGCACGACTGCAGCGGTGGCTTCGAGTGCGCCCGGCTGACGGTGCCGGTCGACTACACCGAGCCGGCCCGCGCGACGATGCGCGTCGCGGTCAACCGGCTGCCGTCCTCCGGTGAGCACCGCGGCTCGCTCGTCGTGAACCCCGGCGGCCCCGGGGTCTCCGGGCTGCACTACGCGAGGTCTGCGAAGACCGCGGTGAGCCGGGCCGTCCGCGAGCACCACGACGTCGTCGGCTTCGACCCGCGCGGGGTCGGCGCCAGCCGGCCGATCGACTGCCTGACCGACCGGCAGCTGGACGCGTTCAACGCCCAGGACGGGACGCCCGACTCGCCGGCCGAGGAGGAGGGGCTGCTGGAGCAGGGCCGACTGATGGGCGACGGCTGCCAGCGGGACGACCCGGCGCTCGTCGGCCACATGGGCACCCGGGACGTGGCGCGCGACCTGGACGTGCTGCGCGCCGTCCTCGGCGACGACCGGCTGAGCTACCTCGGCAAGAGCTACGGGACCTACCTCGGGGCGATCTACGCCGACCTGTTCCCCGCGCGGGTCGGCCGCCTGGTCCTCGACGGGCCGCTCGACCCGTCGTCGTCCGACCTCGACAACGCGCGGGCCCAGGCCGTCGGCTTCCAGCGGGCGCTCGACGCGTTCCTCGACGACTGCCTGCGACGGTCCTCCTGCCCGTTCCAGGGCTCCCGGGCGTCGGCCGAGCGGCGGCTGCAGGCGATGCTCGACGCCACCGACGCCCGACCGCTGAAGGGCACCGGCAGCCGGCCCGTGACCCAGGCGCTGGCGACCTACGGCGTCGCGGTCGCGTTGTACGACAAGGGCTACTGGCCGTTCCTGCGCGAGGCGCTGAGCCAGGCGCTGGAGGGCGACGGCCGGTCGTTGCTGCTGCTGTCCGACCTGTACAACGATCGCGGCCCGGGCGGCAGGTACACGACGAACACCGGCGAGGCGATCTATGCCGTCAACTGCCTCGACCGTCCGGAGCGCGGCGACTTCGCGGCGTTCCGCGCCCAGGCCGCCGAGGTCGGCGCGGTCTCGCCGATCTTCGGCGGGTACATCGTCTGGGCGAACCTCACGTGCACCACCTGGCCGGTCCCGGCCGAGGGCGAGCCGGAGCCGGTGGACGCCGCCGGCGCGGCACCGATCCTGGTCGTCGGCACGACCCGCGACCCGGCCACGCCGTACGAGTCGGCGCAGGCGCTGGCCGAGCAGCTGGACTCCGGCCACCTGCTCACCTACGACGGCGACGGCCACACCGCGTACCGGCTCGGCAGCAGGTGCGTCGACACGGCCGTCGACGCCTACCTGCTCGACGGCACGGTGCCCGCCGACGGCGCCCGGTGCGGCTGATCCGGGCCACCTCAGCCTGTAGACTTCCTCGCCGTGCCGCGACCCGTCGCGGCACTCGCCGCCTTAGCTCAGTCGGTAGAGCGTCTCACTCGTAATGAGAAGGTCGTCGGTTCGATTCCGACAGGCGGCTCCGCCCAGCAACCCCAGTCTTCAGTCGCGTCGAGGCCCACCTCGTCATGAGAAGGTCGTCGGTTCGATTCCGACAGGCGGCTCCGCCCAGCAACCCCAGTCTTCAGTCGCGTCGAGGCCCACCTCGTCATGAGAAGGTCGTCGGTTCGATTCCGACAGGCGGCTCCGCCCAGCAACCCCAGTCTTCAGTCGCGTCGAGGCCCCACCTCGTCATGAGAAGGTCGTCGGTTCGATTCCGACAGGCGGCTCCGCCCAGCAACCCCAGTCTTCAGTCGCGTCGAGGCCCACCTCCGATCAGGCGGGCTGGTCCACCTGCGGCCGCCAGGGCTCGTGCTCGTGCGCGAGCCAGACCGCCTCGGGATCGAGCGCGCGGACCAGCCGCTGGCCTTCGGTGCGCGGCTCGTCGAGGTCGGCGAAGAAGACCGCCGTGTCGCCAGCGATGACGACCGGAGGCCCGCCCGTCTCGACGACGACCACCTGCGAGCCTCGCGTGTGGCCCGGCGCCGGGACGAGCCGGAGCCCCGGCAGCACCTCGAGCTCGCCGTCGACCGGCACGTACTGCACGCCGGGCGCCTCGACCCACTCCCGGATCGTGTAGTCGTCCTGACTAAGCGCGTCGTCGAGCTCCCGGCGCTGGACGTAGATCGGCCGGCCGGCGAAGAGGTGGTTGCCGCCGCAGTGGTCGAAGTGCAGGTGCGTGTTGACGACCAGGTCGATGCTGGCCAGGTCGACGTCGGCCTGCGCGCTCAGTGGGCTCAGACGCGGATCCATGTCGGCCACCGCCGGGTGCAGCTGCGTCATGCCGGTGTCGACGAGCACGCGCCCGTCGGGATGGTCGATGACGTGCACGTAGACCGGCATCCGCTCGCCCTCGGCGAGCAGCTCGGCCACGAGGACCGGGGTGACGGTCTGCGGCGAGCCCTCTCGTCCCGCGCTCTCACCCGTCCGGGGTCCCGGGTCACGCATCGCGGACAGCCTGTCCGGTCGCCGTGGTCCCGGCGCAGTCGCCGTCACCGATGGTCAGGAACGTGGCCATGCTTGCTCGATTCCGTCGTGGGTGGGGCGCCGCGGGGCGCGGCTGCCAGCACTATGACGTCGCAGCCGCACCGATCTCATCGGTCGCCGAGGGCCGGCGTCGAGTCCACCCGCTCCGGCATGCGCGATTCTCCCTGGCCACGACGGAGGTGGATCGCGCATGTCTGTCATCTCCCGGCCCCGACCCCTGCAGCGACGATCCGGTGAGACCGGTCCGGTCCGGAGGGTTCTGCCCCTTTCGCTGGGGGTAGGTCCGCGGCGCCTGTCCGGTGTCGAGGAGGACCCCCCATGCGCAGAGTGCTGACCGCCGTGATCGCGACCGCGCTGGCAGTCCTCTGGGCGGTGCCGTCGGCACCGGCTGAAGCGGACGGGACCAGCGGCGCCGCGACGACCGCCACCGACGCCACCCTGATGCGCTACGCCGAGCACACCTGGGCGTCGTTCACGGCGATGGTCGACACCGACAGCGGCCTGCCGACCGACCAGCTCTTCGACGACGGGCACACCGACGTGCAGACGTCGACGACCAACATCGGCGCGTACATGTGGAGCGCGATCGCGGCCGAGAGGCTCGGCATCATCGACCACGCCGAGGTCGTCAGCCGGCTGACCAAGACCATCACGACGGTCGAAGGCATGGAGACCTACGAGTCGACCGGCCAGTTCTACAACTGGTACGACCACCGCAACGGCGCGAAGCTCACCAGCTGGCCGCCGACCGGCAAGCCGCTGGACCCGATCCTCTCCTCGGTCGACAACGCCTGGCTGGCGACCGGCCTCAAGATCGTGCACAACTCGGTCCCGGAGCTCGCCGCCCGCGCCGGGGCGATCTACGACTCGATGGACTTCGGCTTCTACTACGTCCCGGACAAGAACCGGGTCCTGTTCCACTTCAAGCCCTCCACCGGTGACGGCCCGTGCTGCTACGACACCGTCCTCTCGGAGTCCAGGATCGTCGACTACATCGGCATCACCAAGGGCGAGCTGCCGCGCAAGGAGTACTACGGCCGCTGGCGCTCCTTCCCGGACACCTGCGACTACTCCTGGCAGGAGCAGAAGCCGACCGGCTACTGGGCCAGCTACGACGGTGTCGACGTCTACGACGGCAGCTACACGTACAACGACACGAAGATCACGCCCAGCTGGGGCGGCTCGATGTTCGAGGCGCTCATGCCCTCGCTGTTCGTCCCGGAGGAGACCTGGGGTGCCGGCTCGTGGCGGCAGAACCACCCGCTCACCGTCGACGCGCAGATCGACCACGGCATGAACGTCGCGCAGTACGGCGTGTGGGGCTTCTCGCCGTCGAACATCCCTGAGGGCGGGTACAGCGCCTACGGCGTCGACCTGGCCGGGATGGACCCCAGCGGTATGCCCTCCAACGAGGACAACACCCTGGTGGACCACGGGTTCCCCGGCTGCGACGGGCACCCTGCGGTGGCCGACCCGCCGCCCAGCGCGTACACCGACGGCGTCGTGACGCCGCATGCCGCGTTCCTGGGCCTGCGCTTCCGCCCGGTTCAGACGATCGCGAACCTGGCGCGGCTCGAGGCGATGCCCGGGGTCTTCGACAAGTGGGGCTTCGCGGACTCGGTCAACGTCGGCACCGGCCACCCGTCGGCGTCGTACCTCTCGCTCGACCAGGGCATGATCATGGCCGCGCTCGGCAACTACCTGGGTGGCGACGTCATGCGCACGTCGTTCTCCTCGCCCGACATCGTCAAGGCGGTCCGGCCGGTGCTCGGCGTCGAGGAGTTCAACACCCGCCCGCGCGCCTGCACCCTGACCGGCACCTCGGGCCCGGACCGGCTGGTCGGCACCAGTGCGGTCGACGTGATCTGCGGCCTCGGCGGCAACGACCGGATCGAGGGGATGGGTGGGGCCGACGTCCTCTACGGCGATGACGGCGTCGACCGCGTCGTCGGCGGTTCCGGCGACGACACCCTCTACGGCGATGCCGGGGACGACCGGCTGGACGGCGGGGACGGCGCCGACGTCCTGTCGGGCGGGGCCGGCACCGACAAGCTCGTCGGCGGGCCTGGGTGCCGACCACGCCGAGGGCGGCCTCGGCACGGACAGCTGCGTGACCGACGCCGCCGACGACCAGCCTGGCGGCTGCTGACACCGGGCGCGCGCACGGGACCGGACCACGCTGACCCGCGTGGTCCGGTCCGTCTGCAGGCGGAGCGATGAGTTCCTGTCGGTCCGCGCGTCTACCGTCGCGACACCGGACGACGGGAGACCTCCATGAGCACCAGCACGACGACTCTCGACCTGGCAGCCCTGCGCGCCTCCGTGCGCGGCAGCGTGGTCGGCCCGGACGACGCGGGCTACGACGCGGCACGCGGCACGATGTCCGTCGCGGCCGCGGACCTCCGCCCGCTCGCGGTCGTCGCACCGGCGGACGCCGCCGACGTCGCGCACGTCGTCCGGCTGGCTGCCGAGCATGGCTTCGACCTCGCTGTGCGCAGCGGCGGCCACAGCGCTGCCGCCCACTCGACGGTCGACGGCGGTGTCGTCCTCGACCTCCGGTCGCTGGACGGCATCGAGATCGACGTGGACGGCCGCTCGGTGTGGGCCGGCGCCGGCCTCACCGCCGTCGCGCTGTCGACCGCCACCGCGGAGCACGGCCTGGCGATCGGCTTCGGCGACACCGGCTCGGTGGGGATCGGCGGCATCACGCTCGGGGGTGGCGTCGGGTACCTGGTCCGGAAGCACGGCCTGACCGTCGACAACCTGCTGGCCGCCGAGGTGGTGACCGCGGCCGGCGACGTCGTGGTGGCCGACGATCAGTCGCACCCCGAGCTGTTCTGGGCGCTGCGCGGGGGCGGCGGCAACTTCGGCGTCGTCACCCGGTTCCGCTACCGGCTGCACGAGGTCGGCACGGTGTACGGCGGGCTGCTGGTGCTGCCGGCCACCGCGGAGTCCGTCGCAGGTTTCGTCGTCGCGGCCGACGCCGCGCCGGAGGAGCTGTCGACCATCGCGAACGTCATGAGCTGCCCGCCGATGCCGTTCATCGGTGCGGAGCACCACGGGAAGCCCGTGATCCTCGCGCTGGTCTGCTGGTGCGGCGAGCCGGCCGAGGCCGAGGGTGCAGTCGCCCCGCTGCGCGCGCTGGCCGAGCCGCTCGCCGACCTGCTGCACCCGTCGACGTACCCGGAGCTGTTCCCGCCGGAGGACCCCGACTACCACCCCACCGCGGTGAGCCGGACGATGTTCGCCTCCGGCATCGACGCGGCCGCGGCTGCGACCGTCGTGGACCGGATCGCGTCGTCCGACGCCGCGCTCCGCGCGGTCCAGATCCGCGTCCTCGGCGGTGCCTACGCGCGGGTCGCGGCCGACGCCACGGCGTACGCCCACCGGGCCAGCCGGCTGATGGTCAACGTCGCCTGCTTCTACGTCGGTGACGACGACAAGCCACGGCGGCAGGCGTGGGTCGACGAGCTGTCGACGGTGCTGCACGACGGCGACGACGCCGCGTACGTCAACTTCGTCGGTGACGAGGGAGACGACCGGGTCCGCGCGGCCTACCCCGGCGCCACGTGGGAGCGGCTGCGCGGCGTCAAGGCGCAGTACGACCCCGCGAACCTGTTCCACCGCAACCACAACATCCCGCCGGCCGACGCGACGGTGCCCGGCGCGCGCCGGTCCTGACGGTCCTCGTGCGGTGCCGCGTCAGGAGACCGAGGACACGGGCGAGGAAGTCGTCGACGGTCGAGCGGACCTGCTGCTGCTCCGGGCCCTCGAGCATCGCGACCCCGTGGTCGGAGCCCGGCAGCATGAGGACGGTCTCCGGGCCGGGGTGCAGCACGCGCAGCTGCCGGGCGTTCCGGCTGTCGAAGTAGCCGTCGTCCTTGCTGCTGATCTGCAGCAGCGGGCCGTGCCACTTCCTGATGCCGGGCCGGCCGTCGAAGCCGGGCAACGTCAGCTCGCCGCCGAACGACAGGACGCCCGCGAGCCGCGGCCGCACCCGGTGCGCCTCGGACAGCGCGAAGGCACCGCCGAGCGAGGCGCCCGCGAGCACGACCTTCTCGGCGCCCGCCGTCCGCAGCGCCTCGACCGCGAGCAACGGCACCTCGGCGCGCGGCTCCTTCCAGTCGAAGAGCGCGACCCGGTAGTGCCTCGCCAGCTCCGTGGCGTACGGCAGCCACTGGCAGATGTCGCCGTCGCTCTGCGGGCCGAGGACGACCCCGCCGGTGCCGCTGCCCAGCAGCAGGAACGCGACGCCGTTGCCCTCGCTGGTCGTGGTCCGCACGAAGTCGCCGCCGGCGTCGGCCGCGCAGTCCGGCCTGTCGGCGAGCGGGAAGCCGTTGGGGTCCAGCTCCCGGGTGGGCGACGCGCTCGCGCTCGGCGACGAGGCCGAGGGCGGCGTGCCCGTTCCGCCCGCCCGGGTGCCCGCGTCGCTGCTGCCCCCGCAGCCGGCCAGCAGCACGACCGCCAGCACCGGTGCGACCCGTCGGACGATCATGCCCGCCACTATGGCACGTCTGACATAGTCGGGTCGATCGTCCCGAGGTGACGGAAGGGGTACGGCGGTGCGCACCCTCGACTTCGCGGTGCTCGGGCTGGTGGCCCGGGTGCCGTCGACCGGCTACCAGCTCGCGGCGCGGATGAAGCGGCCGGTCGCCTACTACTGGGCCGAGGGGCACAGCGGCATCTACCCGTCGTTGCGCCGGCTGACCGAGGCCGGCTGGGTCACGGTCGCTGCCGAGGCCGGGCCGGGGCCGCACGGCAAGAAGGTCTACTCGGTCACGCCGGCCGGACGGCAGGCCCTGGGGGAGTGGGCCGTGCAGCCCCCGGTGGACCCCGCCGCGCGCGACGAGCTGGTGCTGAAGGTCTCGTCGCTGTGGGCCGCCCGGCCGACGGCGGCGATCGTCATGCTCGCTGCCGAGGCCCGCCGGTGGGAGGTCAAGCGGACGGAGCTGGCCGACGTCGTCGCCCGGCTGGAGGAGGCGGGGGACCCCGTCGGCTCCGCAGGCTGGTTCAGCCTGCAGACCGCCCTGCGCGGTCGTGACTACGCACGCGGCCGACGCGACTGGTGCCGACGGGTCGCGAGGGGCCTCTCGGGTGACGAATGATGACCGCGGGGTACAAGGGGCGTAGCGTGTCCCCGGATCGCCGCGAGGTGGTCATGCACGAACCGCGTCCGGGAAACGACAGGACCCGGCTGAGCGACCGCCCCGCCGCCTCTTCTTCAGGAGATCGCGCAATGACTGCACAGTTCCCGGGCACCCAGCGGGCCGATCTGCAGGTGGTCCGTGACGGTGAGCCCTCGACCGGCGGCGACACCACGGCGCAGGCTCTCGGCCTGCTCGAGAACGCCCGCAAGGTCGCCGACTCGACCGTCGCCGAGGCCCGCGACGAGGCCGAGCGGCTGCTGACGGCGGCCCGCGAGCGGGCCCAGCAGGTGCAGCGCGACGCCAAGGAGCTCGGGCAGAAGCTGCGCGCCGACGCCGAGCGCGACGCCGCCCAGGCCCGCCACCAGGCGTACGGCGAGTCGGAGCGGATCGTCGGCGAGGCGCGCACCGAGGTCACCACCCTGAAGTCGTCGGTCTCCGGGCTGCGCGAGGAGCGTGACGCGGCCGAGGCCGCCATGCGCGAGCTGGCCGGCCGGCTGCAGAACGCCCTCGAGCGCTACGCCGACCAGAACCCCCAGCAGCACGACGGCGAGCAGCACGAGCAGCACGAGGACCACGGCTACCAGGGCTGAACGGCCCTGCAGGACCTGACGCTGCACCCGCTGAGCTGAACCGCCGCACCTGACCCGCCGTGCCGCTGCCGTCAGAGCGCCTGGACGAGCGGCGGCAGTCGACGCCACCCGCCGCCCGCGGCGGCCCACCGGTGATCCACAGCGGATCTGCGGATGATCCACAGTGGATCTGTTGGACCTGTCCCAACGGTCCGCTGTGGATCATCACGGGTCGCGCCAATCTCGGGGGTGCGCCCGTGACCCGGTCGTTTCGTCGCGATGTGCCATGGCTCGGCGAGTCGGACACTTGACGGGGCGGGTGTGACAGGTGTTCTCTATCGGGGCTGTTGTGGCGTCAATCGACCGACAGCCCCGACGCCACCTCCCGGGTGGCGCGCGAGAGGAGACGGCCGATGGCGCAGCCCGCCAGCCGTCGCCTGCCGTCCGGGCGCCGGCCGCGTACCGCGCTGCTCGTCGCGGCCGCCGTCCTGGCCGCCGTCAGCCCGTTCGGCCCGGCCGCGCTGGCCGCCGACCACCCGGTGTACCCGAGCCGGTCCGAGGTCGACGCCAGCAAGGCCCAGGCCGCGTCGACGGCCGACCAGGTCGGCCAGATCGAGGCGCAGCTGGCGGCCGCGAGCACCCGCGCCGACCGGCTGGCGACCGAGGTAGCCCAGGCCGTCGAGGCCTACAACGGCGCCCGGGTGCAGCTGGACGCGGCGGTCGCGAGGGCGGCGCAGGCGCAGCGTGACGCCGACGAGGCGCAGCAGCGGGTCGCGGCGGCCCGGGACGAGCTCGGCCGGTTCGCTGCCGCCGCCTACCGCGCCGGCGGTGACCTCGGCGGGCTGTCCGCCTTCCTCTACGCGCAGAGCCCCCGCGACCTGCTGAGCCGGGCGTCGGCCCTGCAGTCGATCGGTGACAGCCGGCGGACCGCGCTCGAGGGCTTCCGGTCCGCGCAGGCGTACGCCACCGTGCTGGACCACCGCGCGGCGCAGCTGGTGGCCAAGCGCCGGGCGGCCGCGCGCCAGGTGGCCGCGGCGAAGGGTGCGGCCGAGTCCCGGCTGGCGGGGCAGCAGCAGGCGGTCGGCGAGATCGCGACCCAGCGCGAGACGCTGGTGCGCAAGCTCGCCGAGGTACGGCACACGACGGTGCAGCTCGAGCGGGACCGCCAGGCCGGCCTCGAGCGCGCCCGCCAGGAGGCGCTGCGCCGGGAGGCGGAGCGACAGGCCCGCGAGGCCGCGCGGCAGGCCGAGGCGGCGAGGGCCGCCGCCGCGGCGAAGGCCGCCGAGGACGCCAGGGCGGCGGCCGCCGCGAAGGCCCGCAAGGACGCCGAGGACGCGAAAGCCGCCGAGGACGCCAAGGCGGCCCAGGACGCGTCGTCGGGCGGCAACGGCGGCGAGGGCAGCGGCGACGCGACCGGCTCGGGCTCGGGCGGTAGGGTGGCAAGGCGGGGGAACGGCGTGGGAACGGCGGTGGCGGGAACGGCGGTGGCGGCGCGCCCGAGCCGCCGCCGACCGGGACGTCGTCCGGCAGCAGCGCCGGCGCGCAGGCCGCGATCGACTACGCCCGCGCGCAGATGGGCAAGCCCTACCAGTGGGGCGCCGACGGCCCGTCCACGTTCGACTGCTCCGGGCTGGTCATGCGGGCCTGGCAGCAGGGCGGCGTCTCGCTGCCGCACTACTCGGTCGCGCAGTACGAGCAGTCCCAGCAGATCGGGCTCGGCGACCTGCGGGCCGGCGACCTCGTCTTCTTCGCGAGCAGCTCCGACTACCACTCGATCTACCACGTCGGCCTCTACATCGGCGGCGGCCAGATGATCGAGGCGCCGTACACCGGTGAGTCGGTACGGGTGTCCAGCATCTACCGGTCCAGCCTGTTCGGCGCGGCCCGGCCATGACCGGTGGGTTCGCCGGCTCGTACGGCGAGCGGCACGGCCGGGCCTTCGGCGGCTGGCTGGTGCTCTTCGCGATCGGCTACGTCGTCCTGCACCACGCCGGCACGATCTTCGACGGGCTCGGTGAGGTCGGGGACACGCAGACTCGCTGGGCCGACTGGATCGACCTGCTCACGCCGTACGTCGTCGCCGGCACCGCGGGCGGCGCGCTGCGCGGCGGCGGTGCGAGCCGCGGGACGTGGACGGCGTACTGGTTCGCCGCGGTCCTCTACACCCAGGGCCACGGGATCCACCTCGCCGCCAACAGCATCAACAACGCGCTGCCCGGCAGCCCCGAGCCCGGCTACCTCTGGGACGAGCACGTCGGGCACTACCTCTGGTACGTCGGCTTCTACCTGCTCGTGCTCGCCCTGGCCACCGGGCTCGCCGACCGGCGCACCCGCGGTGGCCTCGCCGGTCACCTGCTCGCGCTGCTCGTCGGCTTCACCAACTTCACGAACTCCGTCGAGGGCCAGACCCCATGGCTGGGAATCGGCGCCGCCGCGGTGTTCGCCGTGTGGGGGCTCCTGACCCGGGACGGCATCGGCCGCCTGCTGCTCACGGCGTACGGCTTCTCGCTGGTGCTGTTCGCGGCGTTCGGGATCTGGCAGGGCGGCTTCCCCGAGTTCTCCGAGCTCGGCTGGATCTAGCCGAATCCTCACCGACAGCCACGTCGAAACCGCGGTCAACCACGGCGTCCGCGTGCGCGCGGGCGACGCGCTCGATGACGTCGGCACCGGCCGTCAGGCCGTCCCTCGCCCGTACCCGCTCGCCGACGGCGGCCAGGCGGGACCGCACCGACGGGTCGAGCACCGTCTCGAGCGCCGCCGAGAGCTGCTCGGCCGTGAAGGAGTACGTCGGCAGCCGCACGCCGAAGCCCAGCTCGTCCATCCGCTGCGCGTTGTCGTACTGGTCCCAGAACAGCGGCAGCAGCACCATCGGCTTGCCGAAGTGCAGCGACTCGGTGACGGTGTTGTTGCCGCCGTGGGTGACTACCGCGTCGACCTGCGGCACGATCCGCGTCTGCGGGAGCGAACTCCGCGCCGACCATGTTGTCGGCGAGCTCGTACTCCGCGTGCAGCGGGCCGGTGCTCACGACGTAGCGGTGGGGGGTGTCGACCGAGCACCTCGACGAGACGGCGCATCAGGTCGACGTCGCGCTGCCCGAGCGAGCCGAGCGACAGGTAGACGAGCGCGCTGCCGTCGGCCGGTCGCGCGACGCCGTCGGGCAGCTCGTAGTCCTCGTCGGTGCCGCGGACGCTCGAGTCCATCCGGTGCCACGTCGGGCCGAGCGGCCGGGCGTCGGTGTAGTCGGCTTCCTCCGGGAAGACGTAGAGGTTCGCCGTCTCGGACGTGGTGCACGAACTCCAGGTCCGGCAGGTGCGGCGCGCCCTGCTCCACGACCCAGACGTCGAACGCCTCCCACGTCTCGCGGTGCGTGCGGTCGTACTCGCGTGCGGAACGCCGCCCACTCGCTGCGGTCGTCGGCCGGCAGGCCGGAGAACACTGGTGCGCACGTCCGGACCGCGCCACCTCGAGCGGGTTGCACGACACGATCCGCACGTACGGCGCGCCGGACGTGAGCAGCGCCGGGAAGCCGACGACGTTGTCCAGGACGACGACGTCGGGCCGGGCCCGCGCGAGGATCTCGCGCAGCCGCGGCTCGCAGTACTTCGCGCCCGGCGATCAGGGCCTGCCACGTCGGCAGGACGAACGTCGACAGCTGCTCGACCGTCGGCTTGCGGAACTCCGGCGCGGTCTCGCGGATGAAGTCCTTCCAGAACTGCCCGGCGTCCTGGCCGACGCGTCGGCGTCCGACGGCGGGGCCAGGTCGACGAGGTCCTCCTCGAAGCCGAGCGCCTCGAGCTGCCCCTCCAGGACGCCTCGGCCGCGAAGAGGACCCGGTGCACGCAGCGGCGAGCACGTCACCGAGGCCGATGCACTGGTTGGTCGGGCCGTACGCCGACTCCGGCATGAACAGGATCGTGAGGGGCGCGGGCCCGACGGCCGGCTCCGCCGCTAGTGAGCCTCGCCTCGCGACTGCGCCTCGGCCAGCCGCTGCCGGGACGCGATGATCTCGGCCTCCGCCTCGACCCGCCCGGTCCAGGTGGCGCCCTCGACCGACTTGCCGGGCTCGAGGTCCTTGTAGACCTCGAAGAAGTGCTGGATCTCGAGGCGGTCGAACTCCGGCACGTGGTGGATGTCGCGCAGGTGCTCCGACCGCGGGTCGGTGGCAGGCACGCACAGCACCTTGTCGTCGCCGCCCGCCTCGTCGGTCATCCGGAACATGCCCAGGGCGCGCGCCTTGATGAGGCAGCCCGGGAAGGTCGGCTCCTCGAGCAGCACCAGGGCGTCCAGCGGGTCACCGTCCTCGCCGAGGGTGTCCTCGATGAAGCCGTAGTCGGCCGGGTAGCGCGTGGACGTGAACAGCATCCGGTCCAGCCGGATCCGCCCGGACGCGTGGTCGACCTCGTACTTGTTGCGCTGCCCCTTGGGGATCTCGATGAGGACGTCGAACTCCACGCCAGAGCCTCCTCGCTCGTCGCCGTACGCCGGCCGTCGCGCCGCTGCTCGGTAGTGTCGCGTACGCCGGGGTGGGCAGCGAACCCGGCAGGTGCCGACCAGGAGCGAGGTGAGCACGTGGCCCCGCGTCGCGCGCTCGCCGTGACGGCGACCGCGGTGCTCGTCGCCGGCGCCGTCACCGTCGCCGGCCTGGACCTGACCGGTCACCTGCGCGGCGGGCTGGTCGCCGATCCCGCGTCGTCGGCCACACCGTCGGCGGCCCTCGACCCGCCGCGCGCACCGGCCGCCGACGTCCTTGTGCCGGAGCCCACGTCCGGTGCCGCGGCCGCGCCGGCCCTCGACGTCCCGGCGCTGGAGGCGGCGCTGCGGACCCCGGCCCTCGGGCCGTCGGCCGGCGCGGCCGTCGTCGACGTCGCCACCGGTGACCTGCTGCTCGACCAGGACGCGAGCACGGCACGGGTCCCCGCGTCGGTGGCCAAGCTCGCGACCGGCGCCGCGGTGCTGCACTTCGCCGGATCCCAGCACCGGCTCGTCACCACGGTGGTCGCCGGAGCGACGGCGGCCGAGGTGGTGCTGGTCGGCGGCGGCGACGCGACGCTGACCACCCGCCGCCCGAAGGGGCCCGACGTGCCCCAGCGGGCCAGCCTCGCGGCGCTCGCCGACGCCACCGCCACGGCCCTCACCGGCACCGCCGGACGAGTCACCGTCTCCGTCGACGACTCGCTGTTCAGCGGCCCGTCCGTCTCGCCGGCCTGGCGCAGCAGCTACCTGCCCAGCGGGATCGTGTCGCCCGTGAGCGCTCTGTCGGTCGACGCCGGACGGGTGTCGCCCGGGTCGGTCGCGCGGTCGCCCGACCCGGCTCTCGCGGCGGGTGCGGACCTGGTCCGGCTGCTGCGCAAGCGGGGGGTCGACGTGGCGCCCGACGTCGCACGCGCCACGGCCCCCGCAGGTGCGCGCGAGCTGGCCCGGGTCGAGTCGCCGACCGTCGCCGAGCTCGTCGAGCTCGCCCTCCAGACGAGCGACAACGACCTCGCCGAGGCGCTGGCCCGGCTGGCGGCGGTGGCGTCCGACCGCCCCGGTTCCTTCGACGGCGCGCGCGAGGCGGTCGCCGCGGCGCTGAGCGAGCTCGGCGTACCGACCGACGGGACGGTCCTGCTGGACGGCAGCGGGCTGGCGCGCGGGTCGCAGGTGGCCCCGCTCAGCCTGGCGCGGCTGCTGCAGACAGCGGCCGACGGCTCGCACCCCGACCTCGCGGCGCTGGTCGACGGCCTGCCGGTCGCCGGCTTCAGCGGCACGCTCGAGCTGCGGTACCTGACCGGTGCACCGCGGGCGGGCGCCGGAGTGGTGCGGGCGAAGACCGGCACTCTGACCGGGGTGTCGGCCCTCGCCGGCCTGACATCGGTCGCCGGTCGCCCGACGGTGCTCGTCACCATGGCCGACCAGGTGCCGGTCGGCGCGACCCTGCAGGCACGGGACGACCTCGACAGGTTTGCGGCGCTGCTGGCCTCGGAAGGGGCCGAAAATCCCCGCGCCGACGGAGATTGACGCTGCTGATCACGGGAACCATCGCCTTCGACCAAGGAGGTAGTACCCATGCACATGCTTCTGTGGATCCTCGCCCTGCTGATCGGGATCTGGGGTGTCGTCACCCTCATCCGTGGTCAGGTCATCCTGGGCATCGTGCTCATCGTCGTGGCGCTGCTCGTCGGCCCCGGTGGCGTCAGCGTCTTCAACTAGCGCGTAGCACCCTGCCACTGCACGACAGCTCCGTCCCGCCGGCCGGGCCGGTCCGCACCCGCGGACCGGACCCGGCCGTCGGCATCCACCGGGAACTTCCCGGTGCCCGAACTCGATGAGCAGGAATGACCTCGTCTCCCGCTGTGGCTCGTCCCGCACGCCGCCGACCCGCACCCGCCGCACGACGTACGGTGAGCCGATGAGCACCTCGATGGTCGACTGGGACCTCGCCGTCGCGACCGGCCGCCGGCTGGTCAGCGCCGGTCCCACCGTCAGCCCCGGCGAGGCCCGGGAGGCCGTCGTCCAGCTGCGAGCCTTCGCCGCCGAGGCGCACGGCCACGTGGCGGCCTTCACCCGGCTGGACGCGCCGACCGACGGCGCCGCGGTGGCCGTGATCGACCGGCCCGGCTGGATCCAGGCCAACGCCGCGGGCTTCCGCACCGTCCTGGAACCGCTCGTCGAGAAGATCCAGGAGCGCCGCCCGCGCACCGCGTCGCCGATGTCGGACGCCGTCGGGTCGAAGGTCACCGGGGTCCAGACCGGCTCGCTGCTGGCCTTCCTCGCGACCAAGGTCCTCGGCCAGTACGAGCTGTTCCCGCCGTACGGCGTGGACCCCGGCGACAAGCCGGGCCGGCTGCTCCTCGTCGCCCCGAACATCGTCTCGGCCGAGCGCGAGATGGGCGTCGACCCGCGCGACTTCCGGCTCTGGGTCTGCCTGCACGAGGAGACCCACCGGGTGCAGTTCGGCGCGGTGCCGTGGCTGCGCGCGCACATGATGGACGAGATCCGCGCCTTCGTCGGCGCGACCGACGTCGACCCGGCAGCGGTCGCCGCCCGGCTCAAGGCGGCCGCGGCGGCGGCGTACGGCGCCATCAAGGACGGGTTCGACCCGGACAACGCCGAGGGCGGCTCGCTCGTCGAGGCCGTCCAGACCCCGGAGCAGCGTGAGATCCTCGACCGGATCACCGCGCTGATGTCACTGCTCGAGGGCCACGCCGACTACGTCATGGACGGGGTGGGCCCGTCGGTCGTCCCGTCCGTGACGACGATCCGGACGAAGTTCCAGTCCCGCCGCCGAGATGCGACCCGGGTCGAGCACGTGATCCGCAGGCTGCTCGGGATCGATGCCAAGCTGCGGCAGTACCGCGACGGCGAGCGGTTCGTCCGCGGCGCGGTCGACCGGGTCGGCATGGACGGCTTCAACCAGGTCTGGGCCCGGCCTGCGAACCTCCCGACCAAGGACGAGATCGCCGACCCCGCCGCCTGGGTCACCCGCGTGACCGAGCAGAAGCAGCTCCCCGCCTGACCCAAGCACCCCTGGCGATCGACCACGTATACGTGGTCGACGCGTGCTTGTCAGGGTGTCGATGCCACGACAAGCTCCCGTTCGCCCCGACAAGCTCGCGGCGGGCCTCGGGAGCGGGCGAGGCAGGATGGGGGCGTGGGTCCGCAGCCGGAGGTCGCCGCCGTACGCCGGGCGGTGCGCGCCGCGCTTGCGGACCTCGGACCCGGCGACCTGGTGCTCGTCGCGTGCAGCGGGGGTGCCGACTCGGTGGCGCTGGCCGCGGCACTGGCGTTCGAGGCGACCAGTCCGCGCGGCGCCGGCGTCCTGGCCGGCGCCCTGACCGTCGACCACCGGCTGCAGACGGGGTCGGCCGACCGTGCCGGCAAGGTCGCGGCCGACCTGGCCGCGCTCGGGCTCGACCCGGTCGAGGTGCTCACGGTCGATGCCGGGGGACCCGGCGGCCCGGAGGCCGCGGCTCGCCGAGCCCGCTACCATGCGCTCGAGGCGGCCGCTGACCGGCTCGGAGCGGCCGCCGTCCTGCTCGGCCACACCCGCGACGACCAGGCCGAGACAGTCCTGCTCGGCCTGGCCCGCGGCAGCGGCGCACGCTCCCTGTCCGGGATGGCCGCGGTGCGCGGCCGCTACCGCCGTCCGCTCCTCGACCTGCCGCGCGACACCGTGCGGGCCGCCGCCGCAGGCATGGCCACCTGGGACGACCCGCACAACGCCGACCCGGCGTACGCGCGCAGCCGGGTCCGGCACAGCGCGCTTCCCGTGCTGGAGCGCACCCTCGGCCCGGGCGTCGCGGCCGCGCTGGCCCGCTCGGCGGCTCGGCTGCGCGCCGACGCCGACGCCCTCGACGACTGGGCAGCCCGGGCCCGTGACGAGGCGACCCGCGACGACGGGCTCGACGTCGCCGCCCTTGCCGCCCTGCCGTCGGCCGTCCGGACCCGGGTGCTGCGGCTGGCCGCGCTCATGGCCGGCGCCACGGCGTCCGACCTGTCCGCAGGGCACGTCGAGGCCCTGGACCGGCTGGTGACCGGCTGGCACGGGCAGGGCCCGCTGGACCTGCCGGGGGGCGTCGCAGCCGCCCGGGCGTGTGGGACGCTGACGCTCTCCCGGCCACCCCGCCGCACCTGAGGAGCACCCCCGCGTGGACGAGAAGGACCTGGGCACCGACCTCGAGAAGGTGCTCATCAGCGAGGAGCAGATACGGACCCGGCTGGCCGAGATGGCCGCCGAGATCGCCGTCGACTACGAGGGCCGCGACGTCCTGCTCGTCGGCGTCCTCAAGGGCGCGGTGATGGTCATGGCCGACCTGGCCCGGGCGATCCCGTCGCACGTCGAGATGGACTGGATGGCGGTCTCGTCGTACGGCTCGGGCACCAAGTCCTCCGGCGTGGTCCGCATCCTCAAGGACCTCGACCGCGACATCACCGGCCGGCACGTGCTGATCGTCGAGGACATCATCGACTCCGGGCTCACGCTGTCGTGGCTGATGTCCAACCTCGGCTCGCGAGGCCCCGCCTCGGTCGAGGTGTGCACCCTGCTGCGCAAGCCGGACGCCGCGCAGGTCGACGTCCCGGTCCGCTACGTCGGCTTCGACATCCCCAACGAGTTCGTCGTCGGCTACGGGCTCGACTACGCCGAGCGCTACCGCAACGTCCCGTTCGTCGGCACGCTCGCGCCGCACGTCTACTCCTCCTGAGGGGGCGCCAGCCTCCTCATGACCCAGCGCCCGGACGTCGCTGCGGGCTGATCTGTTCGCTCCGCGCGGACGGGTGGGCGCGACCGCGCGGGAACGTCGGGCGGTCGCCCGGGCGTTGAGCGGGTGTCGGGCGCCGGCCGCAGAGGGCGGACGGCGTCACCCCGCGTGCATGTGCCGGGGTACCCTCGAGGTCCGACTCACCCACGCCTGGCAGGAGGGACGGGGCGACCCGCCCCGGTTCGATGGACGTCAAACGCTACTTCCGAGGGCCCGTCGTGTGGGTCCTGCTGGTCATCGTCGCCGTACTGCTGGTGACCTCCATCTCGTCTGCCGCGGGTGGGTTCAAGAAGGTCGACACCTCCATCGCCGTCGCGCAGATCAACGACGGCAACGTCAACACCGCCAAGCTCGTCGACCGCGACCAGCGGATCGAGCTCGAGCTCAAGAAGCCGCTGCCGGGCAGCAGCGACACCAAGATCCAGGCCGACTACGTGCAGGCCCGCCAGCGTGAGCTGATCGCCGCCCTCGACCGGCACCCGCCCGAGAAGTACACCGACAGCGTGCCGACGCGCAGCATCTGGGTGTCCTTCCTGTTCAGCTTCCTGCCGATCATCGTGCTGATCGCGCTGTTCCTGTTCTTCTTCAACCAGATGCAGGGCGGCGGCAGCCGGGTCATGCAGTTCGGCAAGTCCAAGGCCAAGCTGATCAGCAAGGACACCCCGAAGACGACGTTCAAGGACGTCGCCGGGGCGGACGAGGCCGTGGAGGAGCTCGAGGAGATCAAGGAGTTCCTCGAGAACCCCGCCAAGTTCCAGGCTATCGGCGCCAAGATCCCCAAGGGTGTCCTGCTGTACGGCCCGCCCGGCACCGGCAAGACGCTGCTGGCCCGCGCGGTGGCCGGCGAGGCGGGCGTGCCGTTCTACTCCATCTCCGGCTCCGACTTCGTCGAGATGTTCGTCGGTGTCGGCGCCAGCCGGGTGCGCGACCTGTTCGAGCAGGCCAAGTCGAACGCCCCGGCGATCGTCTTCGTCGACGAGATCGACGCCGTCGGCCGGCACCGCGGTGCCGGCATGGGCGGCGGCCACGACGAGCGCGAGCAGACCCTCAACCAGCTGCTCGTCGAGATGGACGGCTTCGACGTCAAGGGCGGCGTCATCCTCATCGCGGCCACCAACCGGCCCGACATCCTCGACCCGGCGCTGCTGCGCCCGGGCCGCTTCGACCGCCAGATCGCCGTCGACCGCCCCGACCTCCAGGGCCGCAACAAGATCCTCGAGGTGCACGCCAAGGGCAAGCCGCTCGCCGAGGGCATCGACCTGAGGGCGTTCGCCCGCCGGACCCCGGGCTTCACCGGGGCCGACCTGGCCAACGTCCTCAACGAGGCGGCCCTGCTGACCGCCCGCTCCGACAAGAAGCTCATCGACGCCGACGCGCTGGACGAGGCCATCGACCGCGTGGTCGCGGGGCCGCAGAAGCGCACCCGGATCATGAGCGAGAAGGAGAAGAAGATCACGGCGTACCACGAGGGTGGTCACGCCCTGGTCGCCGCGGCGCTGCAGAACACCGACCCGGTGCACAAGATCACCATCCTGTCCCGCGGGCGGGCCCTCGGCTACACGATGGTGCTGCCGGACGAGGACAAGTACTCCACGACGCGCAACGAGATGCTCGACCAGCTGGCGTACATGCTGGGCGGCCGCGCGGCCGAGGAGATCGTGTTCCACGACCCGACCACGGGTGCCGCCAACGACATCGAGAAGGCCACCAGCGTGGCCCGCGCGATGGTCACGCAGTACGGCATGACCGAGCGGATCGGCGCCATCAAGCTGGGCTCGGAGAACGCCGAGCCGTTCCTCGGTCGCGACATGGGGCACCAGCGCGACTACTCCGAGGAGGTCGCCGGCGTGGTCGACGAGGAGGTCAAGCGCCTCATCGAGACCGCGCACGACGAGGCCTGGCAGATCCTTGTCGACAACCGCGACATCCTCGACGACATGGTGCTCGAGCTGCTCGAGAAGGAGACGCTCGACAAGGCCCAGGTCGCCGAGGTCTTCGCCCACGTCCGCAAGCGGCCGCCGCGTCCGGCGTGGACCGGCTCCGCCAAGCGCAGCCCGCAGGCCGGCCCGATCATGACGCCCAAGGAGCTCGCGTCACCGAACGGCAGCAACGGGCAGGACAAGGAGCACAGCATGGGCATCACCGAGCCCACCGACGTGCCCGACTCCCCGCTGCCGTCCGACGACGTCCCCGGGCGTCCGCTGGGGTTCGAGGGCTGAGCGGACTTGGTCCGCGAGTACGACCACGAGGCCGTTCGGCGTGCCGTCCGCGACCTCCTCGTCGGCATCGGCGAGGACCCGGACCGCGACGGGCTGAAGCAGACGCCTGAGCGGGTGGCGCGCGCGTACCTCGAGATCTTCGGCGGGCTCTGGCAGGAGCCCGAGGACGTGCTCACGACGACCTTCGACCTCGGCCATGACGAGATGGTCCTGGTCAAGGACATCGAGGTCCGTTCGATGTGTGAGCATCACCTCGTTCCCTTCTTCGGGGTGGCGCACGTCGGCTACATCCCGTCCGCCGACGGCCGGATCACCGGCCTGTCGAAGCTCGCGCGCCTGGTCGACGTCTACGCCCGCCGGCCGCAGGTGCAGGAGCGGATGACGACCCAGGTGGCCGACTCGATGATGCGGATCCTCGAGCCGCGCGGCGCGATCGTCGTGGTCGAGTGCGAGCACCTCTGCATGTCGATGCGCGGCATCCGCAAGCCGGGTGCGACCACGGTGACCTCCGCGGTCCGCGGCCAGCTGCGCGACCCCACGACCCGGGCCGAGGCGATGAGCCTCATCGTGTCCCGATGACCGGTGCGACCACCGCGATCCCACCGCGGTCGCCCTCGGGGCTGCCCGCGTCGTTGACCGGGCTCCGCCGGACGCTCGTCATGGGCGTCGTCAACGTCACGCCGGACTCGTTCTCCGACGGCGGGGACTACCTCGACCCGGGCCGCGCCGTGGCGCACGGGACCGAGCTGGTCGCCGACGGCGCCGACCTGGTCGACGTCGGCGGCGAGTCCACCCGGCCCGGCGCGCACCGCGTCGATGCCGACGAGGAGCTGCGCCGGGTGCTGCCGGTCGTGCGCGGGCTGGTCGCCGAAGGTGTCGTGGTGAGCATCGACACCATGCGCGCCGACGTGGCAGCCGCCTGCCTCGACGCCGGCGCGTCCGTGGTCAACGACGTCAGCGGCGGTCTGGCCGACGACGGGATGGCCGCCGTGGTCGCCGCTGCGCGGACGCCGTACGTCGCGATGCACTGGCGCGGCCACAGCGTCGACATGGACAGCCGGGCCGTCTACGCCGACGTCACCACCGAGGTCGTCGACGAGCTGCGCGGCCGGCTGGACGCGCTCGAGGCGGCCGGAGTCGACCTCGACCGCGTCGTCGTCGACCCCGGCCTCGGCTTCGCCAAGGACGCCGGGCAGAGCTGGACGGTCCTCGCGCGGCTCGCCGAGCTGGACGTCCTCGGCCGGCCGGTGCTGGTCGGTGCCTCGCGCAAGGGCTTCCTCGGCCGGCTGCTCGCCGGCCCGGACGGCACCCCGCGCCCGGCGGCCGAGCGGGAGGACGCGACCACCGCCGTCTCGACGCTCGCCGCCGCGCACGGCGCGTGGGCGGTCCGGGTGCACCAGGCCCGGGCGAGCCGCGACGCGGTCGAGGTCGTGGCCGCGATCGCGTCCGCGCGCAGCGGCTGGGCGGCGCCGTGACGTCGTCCGACGCGACGGCCGTGCTGCGCGCCAACCAGTCGCTCTACGACGCCTTCGAGACCGGTGACGCCGACCTGATGGCCGCGCTGTGGCTGGACGGTCCCGACGCCGCGACCGTGAGCTGCGTGCACCCGGGCTGGTCGCCGCTGCACGGCCGCGAGACGGTGCTGCGGTCCTGGACGATGATCATGGCCAACACCTCGTTCATCCAGTTCGTGCTCACCGACGTGGAGGTGACCGTGGCCGGCGAGGTCGCCGTCGTCACCTGCGGCGAGAACATGCTCACCGGGCTGGACGACGTCACCGGCGGCGACATCGGCGGCCTCGCCGGTGGCCGCGCGGTCGCGACGAACGTGTTCCGCCGTACGCCGGCGGGCTGGCGGCTCTGGGTGCACCACGCGTCGCCGGTGCTGACCCGGCAGGACGCCGACATCGAGGTCGACCGTGAGCAGTGACCGGATCGCCGTCCGCGGGATCGAGGCCTTCGGCCACCACGGCGTCTACGCCGAGGAGCGGGCGGCCGGGCAGCCCTTCGTCGTCGACGTCGTGCTGACGCTCGACCTCGCTCCGGCGGCCACCTCCGACGACGTCGCCGACACGGTGCACTACGGCGAGCTCGCGAAGCAGGTCGTCGCCGCTGTCGGCCGCGACCCGGTCGACCTGGTCGAGACGCTGGCCCAGCGGATCGCGGACCTGGCCCTGGCGTACCCGCTCGTCGAGCAGGTCGAGGTGACCGTGCACAAGCCGGAGGCGCCGGTCGGCGTCCCCTTCGAGGACGTCGCCGTGACGATCGTGCGGATCCGCACGTGAACGCCCAGGAGCCCGTCCGCCGGGTCGTGCTGGCGCTCGGCAGCAACCTCGGCGACCGCCTCGAGCTGCTGCAGGGCGCGGTCGACGCGCTCGCCGACACCCCAGGGCTGCGGCTGGTCGGTGTCTCGCCCGTCTACGAGACCGACCCGGTGGGCGGTCCGGACCAGCCCGACTACCTCAACGCCGTCGTCGTGGCCGAGGGGCGGCACTCGCCCCGGACCCTGCTCGAGCGCGCGCTGGCCGTCGAGGACGCCTTCGATCGCGAGCGCGAGGTCCGGTGGGGCCCGCGGACCCTCGACGTGGACGTGGTCGCCGTCGGCGACCTCGAGGTACGCGAGCCGGACCTGGAGGTGCCGCACCCGCGGGCCGCCGAGCGGGCGTTCGTCCTGGTGCCGTGGCTCGACGTCGACGCGGCGGCGGAGCTGCCCGGTGCCGGCCCGGTCGCGGCGCTGGTCGAACGGCTCGGGCGGGACGGCGTGCGCCGCCGCGACGACCTGGACCTGGTCGTCCCGTCGTGAGGCGAGTGCCCGGGGCGGCCGTGCGAGGCGGCCGGTGAGACCGACCCGGGTGGGAACCCTGGTCGCGCTGCTCGTCTGCGTCGGTGCGGTGTCGTGGGGGGTGCTCGCGGTCATGTCGGACCGCGGCAGCACGCTGCCGCCGCTCACCTGGTCCGCCCCGGCGGGCGTCGCGCTGCTCGCGGTCGTCGTGCTCGTCGCCACGCTGGCGCTGCGGTCCCGCCTGGACCGGCCGGAGAAGCGCCCGCACCCGCTGGCGATGGCCCGGATGGCCGTGCTCGGCAAGGCCAGTGCGCACGTGGGGCCGGTCGTCGGCGGCCTCTACGCCGGCTACCTGCTGGTGCTGCTGCCCGGGCTGGAGATCGACGCCCGGCGCGAGCGGGCGATCCTCTGCCTGGTGGCGCTGATAGCCGCCGTCGGCCTGTCGCTGGCCGGCCTCCTGCTGGAGAGGACGTGCCGGGTGCCCCCGGCCGACACCGAGGACAACCTCCCCGCCGCCCGCGCCTAGAGGACAAGTCACGGGGGTCAGGCGGTGGGGACGGTCTCCAGCTCGACGGCGTCCGGGTCGACGCCGCGGACGTCGGACTCGACCGACCGGCGCAGCGCCTCGTGCAGGGTGGCCGGGGTCAGCACGCCGACGTAGCGGTCGCCGTCGAGCACGGCTACCCAGCCCGCGTCGTGCTGCAGCATCTCGGCGAAGGCCGCCTTGAGCGACGAGCCGGTGGGCAGCCACGCCTCCATCCGCTTCGCCCGGTCGGCGACCGTGCCGTCGCCGGACTCGTCGGCGGCGAACCACCCGTGCAGGGTGTCGTCGCTCGTCGAGGACGACGCCCCAACGGGCGCCGGTCTTGCGCAGCGCTGCCGTCGCGTCGGCGACGTGGTCGTCGCCGTGCACGATCGGCGGGTGCTCGAGGTCCCTCTCGGTGATCGGGGTGACCGACAGCCGCTTGAGACCGCGGTCGCTCCCGACGAAGCTCGCCACGAAGTCGGTGGCCGGCGCGCCGAGCAGACGGGGCGGGGCGTCGTACTGCTCGAGGTGGCCGCCCTCGGAGAACACCGCGATGCGGTCGCCCATCCGCACCGCCTCGTCGAGGTCGTGCGTGACGAACAGCACCGTCTTGCGCACCTCGCGCTGCAGCCGGATGAACTCGGCCTGCAGCCGCTCGCGCACGATCGGGTCGACGGCGCCGAACGGCTCGTCCATCAGCAGCACCGGCGGGTCCGCCGCCAGGGCACGTGCCACGCCGACGCGCTGCCGCTGGCCGCCGGAGAGCTGGTGCGGGTACCGCTTGGCGTAGCGCGCGGGGTCGAGCCCGACGAGGTCGAGCAGCTCGTGCACCCGGGAGTCGACCTTCTTGCGGTCCCAGCCGAGCAGCTTCGGGACCGTCGCGACGTTGGCCGCGATGGTCTGGTGCGGGAACAGCCCGGTCTGCTGGATGACGTAGCCCATCCGCCGGCGCAGCTTGACCGGGTCGACGTGCGTGACGTCCTCTCCCTCGAAGCAGGATCCGTCCGCTGGTCGGCTCGATCAGCCGGTTGACCATCTTCAACGTCGTCGACTTGCCGCAGCCGGAGGGCCCGACGAGGACGACGGTCTCACCCTCGGGGACGTCGAGGTCCAGCTCGTGCACGGCGACGGTGCCGTCCTCGTACCGCTTGCCGACGCCGTCGAGACGGATCATCGGTTCGCGTGACACCTCAGGGGTACCGTCCACGAGTGGCCCTTCCGTACGGTGCACCGCTCGTGCACGCCTCTGGTCCAGTATTCGCCGCGGACGAGGCGGCCAACCCATGGTTCACCTGGCAGTACGTCAAGGACAACTCGGACGACCTCAAGCAGGCGCTGATCACCCACGTCGAGCTGACCGTCGAGTCGGTGCTCATCGCGATCGTCATCGCCTTCCCGCTGGCCCTGCTCTGCTACCGCTACCGGCGGCTGTCCGGGCCGGTTCTCGGCCTGACCGGCGTGCTCTACACGATCCCGTCGATCGCGCTGTTCGCCTTCATCACGCCGTTCTCGGTCTTCGGGCTGCGCAAGCGCACGGTCGTCTTCGGTCTCGTGATGTACGCCCTGCTGGTGCTCGTCCGGAACATGCTGGTCGGCCTCCAGAGCGTGCCCGAGGACGTCCGTGAGTCGGCCCGCGGGATGGGCTACGGCCGCAACCGGATGCTGTGGAAGGTCGAGCTGCCCGTCGCCATGCCCACCATCATGGCCGGCGTGCGGGTGGCGACCGTGTCGACCGTGGCGCTGGTGACGGTGGGCGTGCTGGTCGGTGAGGGCGGCCTCGGGCAGCTGATCCTCCGCGGGTTCAACAACAACTTCTACCGGGCCGAGATCGTCACCGCCTCCGTCCTGACGGTCGCTCTGGGTCTGGCGTTCGACCTGCTGCTCGCCCTGGCGACCAGACTGATGACCCCGTGGTCGAGGAGGCGGGCATGAACCTGCTCCACGACGCCTTCCTCTGGCTCAACGACCCGCTCAACTGGCAGGGCCCGAAGGGGGTCCCGCACCTGACCTACGAGCACCTCTACATCTCGTTCTTCGCGGTGTTCTTCGGTGCTGTGGTCGCCATGCCGCTGGCGCTGGGGCTCGGCCACACCGGACGCGGCGGCGGTTTCACGGTCGCCCTGACCAACGTGTCGCGGGCGATCCCGACGCTTGCATTGCTCACGATCTTCGCGGCGACCGCGATCGGCTTCGGCAACCGCGCCACGATCGTGGCTCTCGCAGTCTTCGCGATCCCCCCGCTGCTCACCAACACCTACGTCGGCATCCGCGAGGTCGACCCGGACGTGGTCGAGGCCGCGCGGGGGATGGGCCTGTCCGGCGCGGCCGTCCTGCTGCGCGTCGAAGTGCCGCTCGCCGTCCCGCTCATCGCGGCCGGCGTCCGCACCGCCGCCGTGCAGGTGGTCGCCACCGCCGGTCTGGCCGCCATCGTCGGCGGCGGCGGCCTGGGAGTGATCATCAACGACGGGTTCGGCCAGCAGGACCGGCCGCAGATCCTGGCCGGCGGCCTGCTCGTGGCCGGGCTGGCCCTGGTCGTCGAGGCGCTGCTCGCGCTGGTCCAGCACCGGGTGACGCCGGGCCGGGACGGCGGCCGGCTGCTCCGGCGTGCGTCGTACCGAGGCGGACCCGGTCGGCGACGGCGGCGGTGCCCCCGGGCACCCGGCCGAGGACGAGGAGCGCGCCGTCACCGTTCCGTGACCCCCGTCAGGTTGCGGTTGTCACACCCCCGTGCTGGGGTGGTGCCAGATCACGCGGGTCCGGACCGAGGCCCGCCAGACACGCGTGTCGCCCGGGACCCGGCGGCACGGGACACAGAAGGCGGGCTTCCCATGAGTCTTCGCACCCTGCGCACGGCCGGCACCGCCGGCCTGCTGCTGCTCACGCTCACGCTCGCCGGGTGCGGCTCGAGCGGGCAGTCCGGCACCAAGGCGGCGACCGACGAAGTCGGACAGCGCTGCCGCCGGCGGCCAGGCCTGCGAGGCGAAGGCCGGTGACTCGCTGGTCGCCCTCACCGACGACAAGAAGCTGCAGACGGTCGACAACATCATCCCGGCGGTCAACGCCAAGGCGGCGACCCAGCCGCTGCTCGACGCGCTCAACAAGGTCTCGG
This sequence comes from uncultured Actinomycetota bacterium, assembly GCA_963746175.1. Lineage (GTDB taxonomy): Bacteria > Actinomycetota > Actinomycetes > JACCUZ01 > JACCUZ01 > CAVVAH01. The sequence goes on from CAVVAH010000004.1 coordinate 1,413,651, forward strand.
CCGACGCTGACGCAGGACAAGCTGGTCGCCCTCAACAAGGCGACCGACATCGACCGAACCACGTCGCCCAACGCCGCCAAGGACTTCGTCGCGGCCGAGGGCCTGGCCGACGGCCTCAGCGGCGGGTCCGGGAAGATCGTCGTGGGTGCGGCGAACTTCTCCGAGAACCAGACGCTGGCCAACATCTACGCCCAGGTGCTCAACGCGGCCGGCTTCGACGCCAACGTCAAGACCGTGGGCAGCCGCGAGGTCTACGAGCCGGCGCTCGAGAAGGGTCAGCTCCAGGTCGTGCCGGAGTACGTCGGCACACTGACCGAGTTCATCAACAAGGCCGAGAACGGCGCCGACGCGTCAGCCGATCGCCAGCGGCGACCTCGACGCGACGGTGCAGGGTCTCACCGGTCTGGGCGACAAGGTCGGCCTCAAGTTCGGCGACCCGGCCGCGGCCGACGACCGCAACACCTTCGCCGTGACGACGGCGTTCGCCGACGAGTACGGCGTGAAGACGCTGTCCGACCTGGCCGCGAAGTGCACCAGCGGCCTGGTGCTCGGTGGCCCGCCGGAGTGCCCGGACCGCCCGTTCTGCCAGCCCGGCCTCGAGAGCAAGTACGGCCTGTCGTTCGACAGCTTCACCTCGCTGGACGCCGGTGGCCCGCTGTCGAAGACCGCGCTCAAGCAGGGCAAGGTCGCCCTCGCCCTGGTCTTCTCCTCGGACGCCGCGCTCGCCGCCGGCTAGCGGTCCGGCCCGTCCACGGCGGCAGTGATCACGGGACCGTGATCACTGCCCGTCGGGGGCGACGACCGGGTAGAGCTCGCCGACCGGGAGCTCGACCGGGACCGTGTTGCCGGGCTGGGCCAACGGGCAGGCCCAGGCCGGGTCGTAGGCGCAGGACGGGTTGTAGGCGAAGTTGAGGTCGGCGACCAGCGTCCCGCGACCGGTCGTCGAGGTCGACGTCGCCACCCAGGTCGGCGCCCTTGACCGTGTCCAGCAGGTAGCGCCCGGCGCCGTAGGTCTGCCGGCCCTTGAGCGCGTCCTTGACCGGCACGAAGAGGCCACCGCCGTACGAGTCGAGCCACCAGACGTCCAGGTCGCCCACCTCCGGCAGGTGCAGCACGCCGATCCGCTCGAACGGCACCACCCCGTCGGTCGCCGTCGGCACCTCGAGCCGGTGCGGCTCCACGTCCGGGTCCAGCTCCGTCTCGAACCGGTACGCCGGGTCGTACGCCGCCACCCGCGCGCCGGAGAAGCCGGGCCGGTCCTCGGCCATGATCGGCGAGTCCGGGTGGTGCAGCAGCAGCTCGTCGCGCCCGACCCGCCAGGTCTGGTGCGCGGCTGCCGGGTCGGTGGTGGCCCGCACCTCGGCGTAGAGGGCGTGCACCGCTCGGCGCCAGGCCAGCAGGGTCAGGCTCATTCGGTGGTCTCCTCGGGGCTCATGTGACGAGAGTGACTTGTGTGGCGTTCCCGCGTGGCGCCGCCATCTCAGGGTCTACCCGGCGTACGGTCCCAGCCATGGCCGGCCGTCACCGCAGACCCCCCGCATGGCGACGCTTGCTCACCTCCATGGTGCGCAGCCGCGACGAGGCGCGCACCGCCGCGCTCCGGGCGGAGGTCGTGGCGCTGCGGGCCACGGTCGCCGAGCTCCGCGCCGAGCTGGCCGCGCTGCGGTCCGTCGAGGTCGTGGTCGCCGAGCCGGCGGCCGCCGAGCAGGTGGTCGCCGAGGGGCGCCGAGATCGGCTGGGTGACCCTGCAGATGCCGCTGGTCAAGCTGGCGCTCGGCGACCCCGACGCCGTGGCCACCGGCCCGGACGTCGCAGCCGCCCTCGCCTCCCCGGACCGCGGCGAGGACACCGTCGACGTCGAGCTGGTGCTGGCGCCCAGCCTGCCGCCCGCGGACCGGCTGGCCTGGAGCGTGCTCGCCAACCTCCCCGAGCGCCGGCTGCTGGACCCGACGGCCGACCGCGACCAGGAGCCCGTCGACCGACTCCGCGGGAGGCCGCGAGCCGCTCGCCGAGGCGACCCGCACCCCGGACCGCCGCACCGCCTGACCTCCGCGAGCGCTCCCGACACGCCGGACCGGGGCGCTCCGTCCCTGCGTGTCTGCAGCGCTCGCGGAGCTCTGCCTACTTGTCGACGTCGCCGACGACGAAGAACATCGAGCCGAGGATCGCCACCATGTCGGCGACCAGCGTCCCCGGCAGCAGCTCGGTGAGCACCTGCACGTTGTTGAACGACGCCGACCGCAGCTTGAGCCGCCACGGCGTCTTCTCGCCGCGGGACACCAGGTAGTAGCCGTTGAGCCCCAACGGGTTCTCGGTCCAGCAGTACGTCGACCCCTCGGGCACCTTGAGCACCTTGGGCAGCCGGGTGGTGACCGGCCCCGGAGGCAGGGCCGAGAGCCGGTCGAGGCACGCGTCGGCCAGGTCGAGAGACACCCGCACCTGCGCGGCGAGCACCTGGAACCGCGCGAGGCAGTCGCCCTCGGTGCGCGTCACGACGGGCACGTCCAGCTCGCCGTACGCCAGGTAGGGCTCGTCGCGGCGCAGGTCGAGGTCGACCCCCGAGGCCCGCGCGATCGGTCCGCTCACGCCGTACGACGACACCAGCTCGGGTGACAGCACGCCGACGCCGCGGGTGCGGGCCTGGAAGATCTCGTTGCCCAGCACCAGGTCCTCGAGGTCGGGCAGCCGGCGGCGCACCACGTCGACCGCGTGCCGGGCCCGGCCGGTCCAGCCGGCGGGCAGCTCCTCCTTGAGGCCGCCGACCCGGTTGAACATGTAGTGCATCCGGCCGCCGGAGACCTCCTCCATGACCGCCTGCAGGGTCTCCCGCTCGCGGAACGCGTAGAAGATCGGCGTGATGGCGCCGAGCTCGATCGGGTAGGAACCCATGAACATCAGGTGGTTGAGGACCCGGTTGAGCTCGGCGAGCAGGGTGCGCGCCCACACCGCCCGGACCGGCACCTCCATGCCGAGCATCCGCTCGGCCGCGAGCACGACGCCGAGCTCGTTGGCGAACGCCGACAGCCAGTCGTGCCGGTTGGCGAGCACGATGATCTGCCGGTAGTCGCGCACCTCGAAGAGCTTCTCCGCGCCGCGGTGCATGTAGCCGACGATCGGCTCGGCGCTGACGATCCGCTCGCCGTCGAGGACCAGCCGCAGCCGGAGGACGCCGTGGGTGGCCGGGTGCTGCGGCCCGATGTTGAGCACCATGTCCTGGGTCGCCAGGTGGTCGCCGCGCGTCGCGCTCTCGACGACGTCGGCACCCGCTCCGACGCCGACGACCCGCTCGGTCCGCCCGGTCATGCTCACGAGGCCCGAGTCTGCCAGCCTTTGCCACCCGCGGTCGCTCCCGACGGCAGCGTCACCGACTCGGTAGCGTCGGGGACATGGAGCCCTTCGACCCGCCCGGCGAGGCCTGGGTCCGCGTCTCGCCGCGGCTGGCCACGCTGCGCCGACTGCTCGGCACCGCGCTCGGCCTGGTGCTGCTTGCCTGGGCCGCGGTCGCGCTCTACCTCGTCGCGACCTGGCTGGCGGTGGTGGCAGTGGTCGCCGGCCTGGTCGGGCTCGCGTGGGGCTGGGTCGTGGTGGGCCGCAGCGTCCGGTCCTGGGGGTACGCCGAGCGCGCCGACGACCTGCTGGTCACGCGAGGGATCCTCCGGCGCCGGCTGGTCGTCGTGCCGTACGGCCGGATGCAGTTCGTCGACGTGACCGCCGGGCCGCTGGACCGCCGCTTCGGGCTGGCCACCGTGCAGCTGCACACCGCCGCCGCCGCGACCGACGCCCAGATCCCGGGCCTGGTGCCGAGCGAGGCGGCCCGGCTGCGGGACCGGCTGGCCGCACGGGGCGAGGCCGGGGCCGCGGGTGTCTGACGTGCTCCCCGGCGGGCCGCCGCCCGCCACCGGTCTCGGCGCCGCCGACGACGGGTTCCGCCGGCTGCACCCGCTGACCCCGGTGCTGCGCGGCTGGAAGATCTTCGCCGCCGCCGTCGCGATCGCCGTCCAGCAGGCGTACGGCGACCTGTCGCTGCCGTGGCTGGTCGGTGCCGTCGCGGTCTCGATCCCGGTCGGTGCGCTGTACGGCTGGCTGGCCTGGCGAGCGACGCGCTACCGGATCAGCGCCGACGACCTGCGGTTGGAGACCGGGATCCTGCACAAGCGCTCACGCCAGGTGCGGCTGGACCGGCTCCAGGCGGTCGACGTCGTGCGGCCGTTCGTCGCCCGCGCACTGGGCCTGGCCGAGCTGCGGCTGGAGGTGGCGGGCGGCTCGTCCTCCGAGGCTCCACTCGCCTACCTCTCCGACGAGGCCGCGCACCGGCTGCGGGCCGAGCTGCTGGCTCGCGCTGCCGGCCTCCACCACGAGACGCCCGAGGCACCCGAGCGCGTCCTGCTCGAGGTGCCCCTGTCCCGGCTGGTCGAGTCGACGGTGCGCTCGGTCGTCGTGCTGATGACCGTGGTGGTGCTGATCGCCGTCGTCGTCATCACGGCGGTGAACCGTGCGCCGGGTCTCATGCTGGCGCTGGTCTTCCCGTTCCTGTTCGGTGTCGTACCGGTCGTGGTGAAGGGCGTCGTCACGCACTTCGGGTTCACGGTCGCGGAGTCGCCCGACGGCCTCCGGCTGCGGCACGGGCTCCTGGAGACCCGCGCCCAGACCGTGCCGCCCGGCCGCGTGCAGGCCGTCCGGCTCACCGAGCCGCTCCTGTGGCGGTCGCAGGGCTGGTGCCGGGTCGAGGTCGACGTCGCCGGGTACGTCGGCGAGGGCCAGCAGAACGCGTCGGTGCTGTGCCCGGTGGCACCGCGTGCCGAGGCGCTGCGGGTGCTGGCGAGGGTGCTTCCCGGTGTCGACGTCGACGCCGTCCCGCTCGTCCGGTGTGCCGGCCGCGGCCCGCTTCCTCGACCCGTTCGCCTGGCGGCGGCTCGGCGTCGGCGCCGACGACCGTGTCCTGGTCACCCGCCGCGGCCGCCTGACCCGCGTCACGGACGTCGTCCTGCACGAGAAGGTGCAGAGCGTCCGGTTGGTGCAGGGGCCGCTGCAGCGGCGGCTCGGGCTGGCCAGCGTGCACCTGGACACCACGCCGGGACCGGTCACGGCCTTCGCCGCGCACCGGGACCAGCACGAGGCCCGCGCCATGGTCGACGCCGAGGTGGAGCGGGCCCGCCTGTCCCGCGCCAGCGCCGGCCCCGATCGGTGGATGACGCCTCCCGCTGCCGCACCAGCACCTACTGTGCAGCGGTGACCGCCGCAGCGAGCAGCCCTCACGCCGATCTCGACCTCACCGAGCCGGGCTTCGTCGACGACCCGTACGCCACGCTCGCCCGGCTGCGGGAGACCGCGCCGGTGCTGTGGCACGAGCCGACCCGTCAGTGGCTCGCGGTCTCCTACGCCGCTGCCAACTCCGTGCTGCGCGACCGCCGGTTCGGCCGGCTGTGGACCGACAAGGAGCCGGCCGCCGAGTTCGAGCCGTTCAACACCCTGCACCGCAACCAGATGATGGAGAACGAGCCGCCGGTGCACACCCGGCTGCGCTCCCTCGTGGCGTCAGCGTTCGCCCGCGGTCACGTCGAGCGGCTCCGGCCGCGGGTGGCCGAGCTCACCGAGCAGCTGCTCGACGCCGCGGACCCGGCCGGCTTCGACCTCATCGCCGACTACGCGGAGCCGCTGCCCGTCGCGGTCATCGCCGAGCTGCTCGGCATCCCGGAGGAGGACCAGCACCTGCTGCGGCCGTGGTCGGCGGACATCGTCGCGATGTACGAGTACGAGCGGGCCGGCACCGTCGGCCCGCGTGCCGTGTCGGCGTCGGCCGAGTTCGCGGCGTACATGCACGAGCTGGCCGGGCGCCGCCGGCGCGAACCGGGGGAGGACCTGGTCAGCCACCTGGTCGCGGCCGAGGACGACGGGCACACCCTCTCCGGCGACGAGCTGGTGGCGTCGGCGATCCTGCTGCTCAACGCCGGCCACGAGGCGTCGGTCAACGCCTTCGGCAACGGGGTGGTCGCACTGCTGAACGACCCGGCTCAGCTGGCGCTGGTGCGCGCCGGCGTCGACGACGCCGACGTGGTCGCCGGGTCGATCGAGGAGATGATCCGGTACGACGCGCCTCTGCAGCTGTTCGAGCGGACGGCCAAGGAGGACGTCGTGCTCGGCGACCCGTCAGCCGGCGGCGTCGAGGTCGCGGCGGGCACCAAGGTCGCCGCACTGCTCGGTGCGGCCAACCGCGACCCGGCGCAGTTCGCCGACCCGGACGTGCTCGACGTGTCGCGGCGCCCCAACCCCCACATCGGCTTCGGGGCCGGGCTGCACCACTGCCTCGGTGCCCCGCTGGCGCGGATGGAGCTGCAGATCTCGCTGCCGACGCTGCTCCGCCGCTGCCCCCAGCTGCACCTGGCCGGCGACCCCGTGCGCCGGCCGACGTTCGTCCTGCGCGGCTACCGCTCGGTGCCGGTCGCCTCCTAGAGCCCGCGCAGCGGCTCCGGCAGCTCGACGCCGACCGCCTGCACCAGCCAGCCGAAGCCACCGAGCCCCGCCGGGTCGGTGAGCTCGGCGAGCTCGCCGATCGCCGACAGCGCCCGGACGTAGGCCGCGGGGTCGCTGCGGGCCAGGTCGTGCGGCGGCCGCGGGGCGCCTGCCCCGAGTGCCGTGAGCGCCGTGGCCTGCGTGGTGAGCACCGTCGCGGTCGCGCCGGCGCGCTCGCCCGCTGCCGCACAGGCGTCGAGGGCGACGTGGCTCGTCACGTCGCAGCTGCCGTCCGGGACGGGGAGCACCTGGCGGCCGTCCCGGTAGCCGGTGAGGCTGCCGGACGCCGGCCGGTCGTCGCGTGCGTGCGCGTAGTCGACGGCGACCGCGAGCCCGCGCCGTAGCGAGCCGACCAGCGCTGCCCAGCGCTCGTCCCTCGGCCACCCGACCTCGGCGCGCTGCCCGCCACCGGTCGCCGGCCACCAGGAGGTCAACCAGGAGAGGTCGTCGGCACCGACCGGCGCACCGACGCGTTCGGCGCCGGTGGCCACGTCGACCAGCACCCGCCGCCACGCCCGTCCGTCGTGCTCGACGACGTCGACGGGGACGTCGTCGAGCATCTCGTGCGCGACGAGCAGCCCGTCGACGTCGCCGGGCGGTTCGGTCGGTCCAGCCGACCGCAGGTGGCAACCCGGGCGGCCGTCCCCCTATGTCGACGCCGACGAGGGACAGCTCCGGCGCCAGGCGGTGCAGGTCGACCAGCATCTCGCCGCCGCCGGCCCCGACGTCGACGACGGTCGGGAGGGCGGCCGTACGCGCCAGGGCGACGAGGGCCTGCGCGAGCAGCGGTGAGGCGTGCACCGAGGTGCGGAACTGGCTGGCCGGCCGGTGCCGGCGGTAGAAGCCGTCCGGCCCGTAGAGGGCCGCCTCGGTGGCGGCACGCCACGGCAGCCACGTCGTCTCGTCGGCCATCAGAGCAGGATCGTGGCAGACCAGGTGGCGGCGACCTCGACACCGGCCGTGCCGGCGGCCGATCATGCCTGCGTGGTGATCGACCCGCGCACGCTGATGATGGTCGTGGCGCACCCGGACGACGACGCGTACGGGCTGGCCGGCAGCGTCGCGCTGCACGCCGACGACCCCGGGTTCCGCTACGTGCTGGTGCACGCCACCGACGGAGCGGCCGGTGAGATCCCGCCGGGCTTCCCGGCAACGCGCGAGACGCTGGGCGCCGTCCGCCGGGCGGAGGACGAGGCGGCCTGGCGGGTGCTCGGCCGGGAGCCGGACCGGCACGAGTGGCTGGACTACGACGACGGCGCGGTGTCCGACGTGCCGTTCGAGGAGCTGGTCTCGCGGATCGCGGCGATCATGCAGGAGGAGCGGCCGGACGTCGTCGCGACCTTCGGGCCGGACGGCATCACGGGGCACCCCGACCACGTCCGGGTCGGCGCGGCCACCGACGCGGCGTTCGAGCGGGTCGCCGCGACTCCGGGACCCGGTCTGCACCGGCTGCTCCACGGGGCGATGCCGCGCTCGGTGTGGGAGCGGTGGAACGCCAAGCGCCGGTCGGTGGGGCTGGACCCCTGGGACCCCGCCGCCGTCTACCACCTGCGCGGCGTGCCCGACGACCAGATCGGGCTGACCGTGGACACCTCGTCGGTGGCGATGCGGATCGTGACGGGGCTGAAGGAGCACCGCAGCCAGCGGCACGTCATCGCGAACGCCGACGCGACCGACGAGCAGTGGGCGCGGAGCGTCGGGCAGCGAGCACTGCGTCGTCGTCCGCGGCGGCACGCGACCGGCTGCTCACCGACGTCTTCGAGGACCTCCCGGCCGCGCGACCGCTAGAGGAGCGCCAGCGTCGCCGGGTCCTCGACGCCGTCGTAGTAGCTGCTCGAGCACCTGCGCGGAACACCGGCTCGTCCGGAGCCGACGTGTGCGAACAACGTCATCGACGACCGCAGCTTCAGGGCGTCGACGGGGCCGAGGACGGCGACCGGGTCGTGCCCGTCGCGGTCGGCCATTGCGCGTGCGCACTCCCGCAGTCGCGGACCGAGCACGGGGTGCGCCAGGTACGCCCGCGCCTCGGCGAGGCCGTGGATGCCGAAGTGCTCTGCGGTGCTGCTCACGCCGAGCCCGGCGAGCTGTGGGAAGACGAACCACATCCAGTGGCTGCGCTTGCGGCCCGACCACAGCTCGGCCAGGGCCGTGTCGTACGTGCCCAGGTCGTCCTGCGCGTCGACGAACCGCTGCAGGTCGTGCGGATCCGCCGGCCCCGTCATGTCCCTCAGCCTGCCACCGATGACTTCGACGCAGTCGTCCCGTCTACTCCTTTCGGCAGGCCGACGAGAGGTGGACGACGTGCGCACGCTGAAGGTCATCGAGTTCATGTCCCTGGACGGGGTCGTGCAGGCGCCGGGCGACCCCGACGAGGACCGCGACGGCGGCTTCGAGCACGGCGGCTGGCAGCGGCCGTACTTCGACGAGATCTTCCTCCAGCAGGCCGGCCCGGGCATGGCGAGCACGCACGCCCAGCTGTTCGGCCGCAAGACGTTCGAGAAGATGGCCGCCTTCTGGCCGACCCAGGGCGACGACGATCCGTTCGCGCAACCACCTGAACCACGTCCAGAAGTACGTCGCGTCTCGCACGCTGACCGAGACCACCTGGGGACCCACGACGATCCTGTCCGGCGACGTCCAGAGCCAGGTCCGGGAGCTGAAGCAGCAGGACGAGGGGACCATCTCGGTGCTCGGCAGCCCCGGGCTGGTCCAGACCCTGATGGCGCACGACCTCGTCGACGAGTACGCGCTCGCCATCCACCCCGTGGTCCTGGGCAGCGGCAAGAAGCTGTTCCGCGACGCTGAGCAGGTCCGTCGGCTGGAGCTGGTCGGCTCGGTCACGACCACCACCGGCGTCCTCATGACGACCTACCGCCCCGTGCGCTGACCCGACGCTGCGTCGCCACGCCGTAGGCTGGCTGCCGTCCGGTACCCCCGCAAGGACTGGAACACCTCATGAGCAGCACGCCGTCGGTCGACGACCGGCCCGCCCGGCTGTCTGTCGGCGTCGTCGGTGCCGGCCGCGTCGGCTCGGTCCTGGGCGCGGCGCTGACGCAGGCGGGACACCGGGTCGTGGCGGTGTCCGGCGTCTCGGACGCCTCGCGCCGCCGGGCGGATGCGCTGCTGCCCGGCGTACCCGTCGTGCCCCCCACCGAGGTGCTCGAGGCCGCGGAGCTGGTGCTGCTCACCGTCCCCGACGACGTGCTGCCCGAGCTGGTCGCCGGCATCGCGGCCTCCGACGCCGTACGGGCCGGCGCGCTGATGGTGCACACCAGCGGGCGCTACGGCGTCGCCGTGCTCGATCCCGTGACCCGGCATGGGCGCGCTCCCGCTCGCGCTGCACCCGGCGATGACGTTCACCGGCCGGCAGGAAGACCTGGCCCGGCTGGCCGGCGCCTGCTTCGGCATCACCGCCCCCGAGCCGCTGCGGCCGATCGCCGAGGCGCTCGTCGTCGAGATGGGGGCCGACCCGCAGTGGGTCGACGAGGAGGCCCGCCCGCTCTACCACGCGGCCCTCGCGGGTGGCGCCAACCACCTCGCCACCCTCGTCAACGAGTCGGTGGACCTGCTGCGCCAGTGCGGCGTCGCCGAGCCGGAGCGGCTGCTCGCGCCGCTGCTCGGTGCCTCGCTCGACAACGCCCTGCGGTCCGGGGACGCTGCGCTGACCGGGCCGGTGGCGCGCGGCGACGCCGGCACGGTGGCGGCCCACGTCGCGGTGCTGCGCAAGGTCTCGCCGGACACGGCGGCGGCGTACGTCGCGATGGCGCGCCTGACCGCGGACCGCGCGCTGGCGGCCGGACTGCTCAAGCCCGAGGCGGCCGAAGCCCTCCTCGACGTCCTGGCCGGAGGCCCGTCGTGACCCGGCTGGTGCACACCCGGGCCGACCTGCGCGCCGCGCTGGCGGGACCGCGACGGCCAGGTCGGCGTCGTCATGACGATGGGCGCGCTGCACGCCGGGCACCGCGAGCTGGTGCACGTCGCTCGCGCCCGCTGCGCGGTGGTGGTCGTCACGGTCTTCCTCAACCCGTTGCAGTTCGCTCCGAGCGAGGACCTGTCGCGCTACCCGAAGACGCTGGACGACGACGTCGCTCTGTGCGAGCAGGAGGGCGTGGACGTCGTCTTCGCCCCGGCGGTGGAGGAGGTCTACCCCGCGGGCCGGCCGCAGGTGCAGGTGCACGCCGGCCCCCTCGGTGACGTCCTCGAGGGCGCCTCCCGACCGGGTCACTTCGACGGCGTCCTCACCGTGGTGGCCAAGCTGATCAACCTGACGTTGCCCGACGTCGCCTACTTCGGCCAGAAGGACGCCCAGCAGCTGCTGCTCATCGCGCGGATGGTGCAGGACCTCAACTTCCCCGTCGAGGTCGACGCGGTGCCGACCGTGCGCGACCCGGACGGGCTCGCTCTCTCGTCGCGCAACACCTACCTCACCGACGACGACCGTCGCGCAGCACTGTCGTTGTCCCGCGCGCTGTTCGCCGGCGTGGCCGAGGAGAGTGCCGGCGCCGACGCCGTACGCCGGGCAGCGCACGCCGTGCTCGACGCGGAGCCGTCGATCGCCCTCGACTACCTGGCCCTGGTCGACCCGGCCACGCTCGCCGAGGTGCCTGACGACGCAGCCGGCCCGGCGCTGCTCGCCGTCGCGGCGCGCGTCGGGACCACCCGGCTGATCGACAACGTGCCGATCAGCCTGCGGGACCGCTGATGCTGCTCGCGATCGACGTCGGGAACACGCACACGGTGCTCGGTCTGTTCGACGGCGACGACCTCGTCGAGCACTGGCGGGTCGCCACCGAGGCGCACCGCACGGCCGACGAGATCGCCGTCGTGCTGCGCGGTCTGCTGGCGCAGCACCCCGGACCGGCCGGCGCCGACGTGGTCGACGGGATCGCGCTCTGCTCGACCGTGCCGTCGGTCCTGCACGAGATGCGGGACATGATCCGCCGCTACTACGGCGACGTGCCCGCGGTCGTCGTCGAGCCCGGTGTCCGGACCGGCGTCCCGGTGCTCACCGACAACCCCAAGGAGGTCGGCACCGACCGGATCGTCAACGCTCTCGCCGCCGTCGAGCTCTACGGCGGTCCCGCGATCGTCGTCGACTTCGGCACCGCCACGACCTTCGACGCCGTGTCCCCCAAGGGCGAGTACCTCGGCGGCGCGATCGCACCGGGGATCGAGATCTCGGTCGAGGCGCTCGGCAGCCGCGGCGCCCAGCTGCGCCGGGTGGAGCTGGCTCGGCCGCGGTCCGTCATCGGCCGGTCCACCGTGGAGGCGCTGCAGTCCGGGATCCTGTACGGCTTCGCCGGCCAGGTCGACGGCGTCGTCGCGCGGATGGCCGCAGCGATCGTCGGCGACGGCGGCGACCCCGACGACGTCACCGTCATCGCCACCGGCGGCCTGGCTCCGCTGGTCCTCGACGACGCCGCCGTCGATCGACGTCCACGAGCCGTGGCTCACGTTGATCGGCCTGCGCCTCGTCTTCCAGCGCAACCCGTCCTGAACCCGCTGGCACGCCCGCTCCCGTCCTCCGCAGATTGATCACGTGGACGTGATCAACCTCCGCCGGTAGTGGCTTGTGCGCCACCACCGGTGCCGGTCGATCACGTGGACGTGATCAACCGGCCAGGGGTGGTCGTTCACGGAGGGTCGGCGGAGGGCTCGGTAGCCTGGGACGTGTGACCGAGCCGACCCCCAGCGAGCCGACCGCCGAGCCGGTCCTTGCCGACCAGCCCGAGCAGGTGCGGGTCCGCCGGGAGAAGCTCGACCGGATGCGCGAGCGCGGCGTCGACCCGTACCCGGTCTGGTTCCCGCGGACGACCACGCTGGCCGACCTCCGCACCGCGCACCCCGGGCTCGAGCCCGACGAGCACACAGGCGTACAGGTCGGTGTCGCCGGCCGGGTCGTCCTGTCGCGCACCGGCGGCAAGCTCTGCTTCGCCACGTTGCGCGACGGCACCGGCGAGCTGCAGGTGATGGTGTCGCTCGACGGGGTCGGCGAGGACGCGCTGGCCACCTGGAAGTCCGACGTCGACCTCGGCGACTACGTCGGCATCGAGGGCGAGGTCATCAGCTCACGCCGTGGCGAGCTGTCGGTGCAGGCCACCAGCTGGACGATGCTCGCGAAGGCGCTTCGCCCGCTGCCCGACAAGCACAAGGGCCTCACCGACCCGGAGGCGCGGGTCCGGCTCCGCTACGTCGACCTCGCCGTCAACGCCGACAGCCGGCAGATGGTCCGCAACCGGGCCACGGTGCTCAAGTCGGTGCGCGCCACCCTGGACCGGCACGACTTCCTCGAGGTCGAGACGCCGCTGCTGCAGCCGTTGCACGGTGGTGCGGCGGCGCGGCCGTTCCGGACCCACCTCAACGCGTTCGACCAGACGATGTACCTGCGCATCGCGATCGAGCTCTACCTCAAGCGGCTGGTCGTCGGCGGGCTGGACCGGGTCTACGAGATCGGCCGCAACTTCCGCAACGAGGGCGTCGACTCCACGCACAGCCCCGAGTTCACGATGCTCGAGGTCTACGAGGCGTACGGCGACTACGGCACGATGGCCGAGCTCACGAAGGAGATCGTCGTCGACGCCGCTCGCGCTCTCGGCTCGACCGTTGTCCCGGACGGGCGTGGCGGCGAGATCGACCTCGAGGGGGAGTGGCGGCACCTGCCGATCCTCGAGGCGGTCTCGGACGCGGTCGGGCAGGAGGTCGACGTCGACACCCCGGTCGAGGTCCTGCGCAAGCTCGCCGACACGCACGACGTCGCGCTGCAGCCGGCCTGGAACGCCGCCGAGGTTCTCGTCGAGCTCTACGAGCAGCTGGTCGAGGACCACCTGCTCCAGCCGACGTTCGTCACCGACTACCCGGCCGCGGTGAAGCCGCTCGCGAAGCCGCACCGGTCGAAGCCCGGCCTGGTCGAGGCGTGGGACCTCATCGTCGGCGGCGTCGAGCTGGCGCCGGCGTACTCCGAGCTCAACGATCCCGTCGAGCAGCGCCGCCGGCTCGTGGAGCAGTCGGTCAAGGCCGCGGGCGGCGACCCCGAGGCGATGCAGCTCGACGAGGACTTCCTGCGGGCGATGGAGTACGGCATGCCCCCGCAGGGCGGGATGGGCCTGGGCATCGACCGGCTGATCCGGCTGCTCACCGGGGTGCCCTCACTGCGCGACACCATTGCGTTCCCGCTGCTGAAGCCGGAAGGGACCTGACGTGTCCGTGATCGAGGCCCTGCTGCCGCCCGTCGTCGTCTGCGCGGCGTTCGTCGCCATCCTGCTCGGCGTCAAGCGCTTCGCCGACCGGGAGAGTCGCGAGGAGCGCGACGAGCGCTGACCGCGTTCAGCCGAGGTCGTCGGGGCGGCCGGCCGCGAGGCGGGACCACTGCGAGATGGGCCGCCCGCCGGGCCGGTTGACGGCGCGGCCGTCGCCGTCGGTGCGCATCTGGGCGGACGTGGTGTTGAAGAACTTCTGCGGCCAGCCCTCGGGGGAGTCCTCCCAGGCCTCCTGGCGGCCGTAGACGGTCGTGTCGAGCAACCCGTAGGAGCTGCCCAGCACCTCCTGGCCGCGGGCGGTGGTCCAGTAGGTCTCGAAGACCCGGTCGTCGTCGCGCAGGTAGCTGACGCGCATGCCGAAGTGCCGACCCGCGACGAGCGCGTCGACCGACGCCGACGGCACCGAGTACCAGGGCATCTCCCACCCCATGAACTCCCGGTAGCGGTTGCTCTCGTCGAACGGCCCCTGGCACAGCACCGCGAAGGTCACGTCCCGCGCGTGCAGGTAGCCCAGCTCCAGCACCTGGCCGATGTTCATGGTGCAGCCCTCGCACTGGTGGGCCGCGGTCTCGCCGTCGTACCACATCATGAAGTACGCGACGAGCTGGCTCCGGCCCTCGAAGGCGTCGATCAGCGGCACGCTCCCGTGCGCCCCGACCACGGGTGTCGAGGCGTCGACCTCGACCATCGGCAGCCGCCGGCGGGCCGCGGCGAGCGCGTCGCCCTCGCGGGTGTGCGCCTTCTCGCGCACCCGGAGCGCCTCGATCTGCTCCTGCCAGGTGTCACGGTCGACGATCGGCGGCATGGCGGTCATGTGCATCTCCCTGGGTGCTCGTCAGGCGATCTCGGAGGTAGGACGTCGGGCCCGCGGACTAACTCTTCGGGGCGCGGAACTCGGCACTGCCGGGAAATGCGAGCAGGCTGCCAAATCGTCGACAAATGGGTCGGTTGCATTTCCCCGGGACGCGAATTCCGGATAAACTCCGCCGCGAACTCCATTTCCACTGCCGATCCCGTCTGGAGAAATATCCCATGGCACAGAAAGTGCAGGTCATCCTGGTCGACGACCTCGACGGCGGGAGCGCCGACGAGACCGTGTCCTTCGCGCTGGACGGGGTGGCCTACGAGATCGACCTGAGCGACAAGAACGCCGCCGGGTTCCGCGACTCGCTCGCGCAGTACGTCGGTCTGGCCCGTCGGGTCGGGGGCCGCGCCGCCGCCGGCCGCGGGACCTCGCGCCGCAAGGGCGGCGACAACCGGACCGCCCAGATCCGCGAGTGGGCCCGGTCCCACGGTCACAAGGTCAACGAGCGCGGCCGCATCCCGGCCACGGTCGTCGAGGCCTACGACAAGGCCCACTGACCCCTCGTCCACCTCCCCGCGCCGGACCCAGCTCGACCACCACCCTGTCTGCGAGATCAGTCGGCGACGAGGCAGAAGAGGTTGCCCTCGGGGTCGGCGAGCGTCCGCCAGGACTGCCCGTCCTGCTCGATGCTCGGCTCGACGAGCGTCGCGCCCAGCCCGACGGCGCGCTCGACCGCGGCCGGCAGGTCGTCGGCCGACGGGACGTGCAGGTCGAGGTGCAGCGTGTTCTTCGCCGGCCGCGGGTCGTCGGTGCGCTGCAGGACGAGGCGCGGCTGACCGGGTGCCATCGGCCGCAGCCCGACGTACTGCTGCCAGGTCCCGCGCACCTCGACGCCGAGCAGCGCGGACCAGAAGCCGGCCAGCGACTCCGGGTCGCGGCAGTCGATCGTCACGGCGTCCCAGCGCAGCTCCATGCCGGCCATCCTGCCGCAGCGCCGGTTTCCCGTGTCCACGGTGCGGTTCGGACCCCTCGAAACCCTTGACAGCGCTCGTCGGTCCGGCCTAACTTCACCGAAACAGCGTTCGACATCGTCGAACACCCCCCGTGACGGGGATCCCCCTCGTCCGACCCTGCAGGGAGGTGGAGTCCACCCGCCCCGGCAGCGGCCGGGCTCCGGCAGGACGCCCGCATGGAACAGAACACAGTCGCCCAGCGCTGGTTCGCCGAGGCCCTGGGCACCGGCTTCCTCGTCTTCATCGGGGCCGGCTCGGTCCCGGCCACCCTCATCCTCGGCAACGCCGGCAAGGTGCCGTTCTCCATGGCCGACCTCGGGATGATCTCGTTCGCGTTCATGCTCGTGATCGTGGGCATGGTCTACGCCATCGGTCACATCTCCGGCTGCCACATCAACCCCGCCGTCACCGTCGCGCTGGCCGCGACCGGGAAGTTCCCGTGGAAGGACGTGCCCGGCTACGTCGCGGCGCAGGTCGTCGGCGCCACCGCGGGTGCGCTCGCCATCGTCGGCACCCTCGGCAAGACCGCCGCAGACCTCGGTCTCGGCATGACGACGTACGGCGACAGCACGTCGTTCGGCCGCGCGACGTTCGCGGAGTTCATCGGCACGGCGCTGCTCGCGTTCGTCATCTTCGGCGTCATCGACGGCCGCGCGGTCCCCGGCTGGGCCGGGCTCGCGATCGGCTCGATCGTCTTCGCCATCATCATCGTCGTCGGTCCGGCGACCGGTGCCTCGCTCAACCCGGCCCGCTACCTCGGCCCGATGTTCACCGGCGAGCTGTTCGACGCGACCGTGAAGTGGTCTCAGCTGCCGGCGTACTTCATCGGTGAGTTCGCCGGTGCCGCCGCCGGTGCGTTCGCGTACCTGTTCGCCGCGAAGACCAAGCCGGCAACTGCCGTCCCCGCCCAAGGCACGCGCGTCGCGCAGGAGGTGTCCGCATGAAGAAGCTCATCAACGCACCCGAGGACGTCGTCACCGACGCCCTGAAGGGCATCGCCGCGGCGCACCCGTCGCTCGCGGTCGACGTCGAGGGCAAGGTCATCACCCGGGCCGGCGGTCCCACGCCGGGCAAGGTCGGCCTGGTGTCCGGCGGCGGCTCCGGCCACGAGCCGCTGCACGGCGGGCTTCGTCGGCTTCGGCATGCTCGACGCCGCCTGCCCCGGCGAGGTGTTCACGTCCCCGGTGCCGGACCAGATGCTCGCGGCGACCAAGGCCGTCGACGGCGGGGCCGGCGTGCTGCACATCGTCAAGAACTACACGGGCGACGTCCTCAACTTCCAGATGGCGGCCGAGCTGGCCGCCGACGAGAACATCGAGGTCGCCTCTGTCGTGATCGACGACGACGTCGCGGTGCAGGACAGCCTCTACACCGCTGGTCGTCGCGGCACCGGTGCCACGGTCTTCGTCGAGAAGATCGCCGGCGCGCTCGCCGAGCAGAAGAAGGAGCTGAAGTCCGTCGCCGACGTCGCGCGCGAGGTCAACGAGCGGTCCCGCTCGTTCGGCGTCGCGCTCACGGCGTGCGTCTCGCCGTCGACCGGCCAGCCCGGCTTCGACCTGCCGGACGACGAGATCGAGCTCGGCGTGGGCATCCACGGCGAGCCGGGTCGGGTACGCGGACCGATCCGGTCGGCGCGCGAGATCGTCGAGGTGTCGCTCGGCGCGATCGACGACGACCTGCCGCTGCAGGGCGAGCTGGCGGTCATGGTCAACGGGATGGGCGGCACGCCGCTGCTCGAGCTGTACATCGTGTTCGAGGAGGTCCGGAAGATCGTCGAGGCCAAGGGCGCCACCATCGCCCGCTCGCTGGTCGGCAACTACATCACCAGCCTCGACATGGCGGGCGCGTCCATCACCGTGCTGCGCCTCACCCCGGACCTGACCGCGCTCTGGGACGCTCCGGTGGAGACCCCCGCGCTGCGGTGGGGCCGCTGAGGAGCTGGCGATGGAAGGGGTGCTGCTGGTGGACGTCACGACCGTCCGCGCCTGGATCGACAAGGCCACGCACGACATCGAGGAGAACAAGGATCATCTGACCCACCTGGACTCGGCCATCGGCGACGCCGACCACGGCGTCAACCTTGTGCGCGGCTTCCAGGCGGTCGGTGTCGCGCTCGACGAGAAGCAGCCGGCCACGCCCGGCGAGCTGCTCACCGCGGTGGGCAACGCGCTGGTGTCCAAGGTCGGTGGCGCCTCCGGCCCGCTCTACGGCACCGCGTTCCGGCGCGCCGGCAAGGCGTTGGGCACCGCGCCCGACGTCGCGCCGGAAGCGCTGGGCGCGGCGCTGCTGGCGGCCCTGGAGGGCGTCCAGGGGCTGGGCGCCGCCGCCGAGGGGGACAAGACGATGGTCGACGCGCTCGCCCCGGCGGTCCGTGCCTACCAGCAGGCGCTGGCCGCCGGGGCGACCCTCGGGGCGGCGGCCGCCGCCGCGGCGGCCGCGGCCGAGAAGGGGGCCGAGGCGACGATCCCGATGCAGGCCCTCAAGGGCCGCGCCAGCTACCTGGGGGCGCGAAGCGTCGGCCACCAGGACCCCGGTGCCACCTCCACCGCCCTGCTGCTGGGCGCCCTGGCGTCCGTGCTGGAGGGCCAGGAGTCATGACCTCGGAGCACGGCGGCAGCGGCTGCTCACCCGGCGCGGCGGTCGCGCCCGCCTGGCAGCCGCGCCGCGACCCGGTGACCGGCCCGGTCATCGCGTCGGCGGCGGAGGTCCGGGCTGCCTTCGCCGCAACCGCCGCCATGCTCGAGGGTGCTGCGGCCGGCCATCGGTCGGCCGGCGGCTCGACGTACGCCGGGATCCTCGAGGTCGAGGCGATGATCGCGCTCGACCCGTCGTTCGCCGACGCCGCCGTCGCCGCACTGGCCGACGACGCGGTGGCGGCCGTCGGGGTCGCGGGGGAGCGGCACGCGGCGGCGCTCGAGGCGCTGCCCTCGGCCGAGCTGCGCGAGCGCGCTGCTGACGTGCGGGTCGTGGCCCGGTTCGTGCAGGACCGGCTGCTCGGGCGCGAACCCGCGGTTCCCCCGCCCGGACCCCTCGTGCTCGTCGCGGACGAGGTGGCCGCCCCGGACCTGCTGGCCCACGCCGAGCAGCTGGTCGCGGCCGTCTCCGTGCGGGGCGGTCCGAGCTCGCACGCGTCGATCGTGGCGAGGTCGCTCGGCATCCCCCTGGTCGTCGGCGTCGACCCCGCGGTGCTCGACCTGCCCGACGGGCTCCCGCTGCTCGTCGACGGCGACACCGGCCGGGTGGTCGCCGATCCCCGCCCCGGCGCGCCGTCCTCGCTGCCGCCGGAGTCCGACCCGGCCGAGGTCGCGCTGCGGCGTGCGCTGCCGCTGCGGACACCCGACGGGGACGAGGTGCGGCTGCTCGCCAACGTCGCCTCCGCGGTCGAGGCGCGGCGCGCGGTCGAGCGCGGGGCGGTCGGCATCGGGCTGCTGCGCACCGAGCTCGCTCACCTCGACGCCGTGCACTGGCCGACCCGGTCGGAGCACGCCCGCGCACTCCGTCCCGTCCTGGCCGAGCTGGCCGGCCGGCCGGTGACCGTCCGGCTGCTGGACTTCACCCACGACAAGGTCCCGCCGTTCCTGGCCGGCCGGTCCGAGGAGTCCCTCGACCTGCTGCTGGCCGATCCCGACGCACTGGCCGCCCAGCTCGAGGCGGTGCTCGACGTCGGCCGTGAGGTCGAGCTGCACGTGCTGGTGCCGATGGTCGAGACGCCGGCCCAGCTGGTTGCCGTACGGCGCGCGCTGGCCGCCGCCGCGGAGACCGTCGGCGCCGCGTCCCTGCCGCCGCTCGGCGCGATGCTGGAGACGCCGGCCGCGATCAGCGGTCTTCCTGACCTCCTCGACGCGGCCGACTTCTTCTCGCTCGGCACCAACGACCTGACGGCCTCGACGCTCGGCGTCCCGCGCACCGACCCGCGTACGGGTCCGGCGGCTGCCGCACGGCCCGAGGTGCTGGTGCAGGTCGCCCGGGCCGCGGAGCTGACCGGGAACGCGGGGCTGTCGCTCTCGGTGTGCGGCGACGCGGCCGCAGACGCGACGGTGCTGCCGCTGCTGCTCGCGGCCGGGGTGACGACGCTGAGCGTCGCGCCGTCCCGGCTGGACCACGTGCGCGCGCTCGTGCACGCCGCCGCTGCGGACCAGCGTCCGCTCGTCAGCTCCGGGGGTCGCGGTGCCTGACGCGCTGGTCGGCAGCAGGCGTCCGGGTGGCGCCGAGGTCGCGGGACAGCGCCCGCGCCGTGTCGGTGACGGTGCGAGCGAGGCGCGACTTCGCCTGCCGGGCGAGCAGCCGCTCGGCCGGCCCGACCACACCCAGCGCGCCGACGACTCGTCCGGCATGGTCGACGATGGCCGACGCGATGCCGGCGTCGCCGACGTTCGCCTCCTGGTTCTCGACCGCGACGCCCTTGTCCCGCACGGCCTCAAGTGCCTTGCGCAGCGCGGCGGCGTCGGTGCGGGTACGCCCGGTCAGCGCGCGACGCGGGAGGTCGAGCAGCGCCTCCAGCTCACGCTCGGAGAGGCCCGCAGCGATGGCGTGGCCGAACGCCGTGGCGTGCCAGGGCACCGTCGCGCCGACCTCCAGGATCTGCACGGCGTCGTCCGGCCGGAACTCGTGGTGCACCACCATCACGGCGTCGTCGACGAGCACGCAGACCCAGACCGCCTCGTCGACCTGGCCGGCGAGGGCGCCCGCCCGCAGCATCGAGCGGGCCCGCAGCTCGGAGCCCGCGAGGTACGCGTTGCCCAGCTGCAGCACCCGCGGACCGAGCGAGTAGCGGCCGGTCGCCACGTCCTGGCTCACCAGACCGCTCTGCTCCAGGGTGCGCAGCAGGCCGTGCACCGTCGGCTTGGCGAGGTCCAGCCGGGCGCCCAGCTCGGTGACGCCCAGCGTCGGGCTGCCCGACCCCAGCTCGTGCAGGATCCGGGCCGCGCGGTCCACGGACTGGATCACCGGCAGGTCCCTTCGTCTCGGCTGTCACGAGGCGTTCAGCATCGTCGAACACGGACGAGGATAGAGCCATGAGCGACAACTGCGCGGTAGGCATCGTGCTGATCTCCCACAGCCGCGCCCTGGCGGAGGGGGCCGCCGACGTCGCCGGCCAGGTCAGCGGCGGCGCGGTCCGGCTGGTCGGGATCGGTGGGACCGACGACGGCCGGCTGGGGACCAGCGCCGACGCGCTGGTCGCGGCCGTCGAGAAGGTCGACGCGGGAGCCGGGGTCGTCATCGTGCCGGACCTCGGCAGCTCGGTCCTCACGGCCCGGGCCTACCTCACCGAGCCGGACCGCCGGGCCGACGTCGTGATCGCCGACGCACCCTTCGTCGAGGGCGCGGTCGCCGCTGCCGTGACGGCGGCAGGCGGTGCCTCGCTCGCGGAGGTCGTGCAGGCTGCTGAGGGGGCGCGTGGTGTCCGGAAGCTCTGAGGTCGTCGCCGACGTCGTCCTGCCCGCCGACCTGCACGCCCGGCCGGCCGGTCAGGTGACGCGCGCCGTCGCGGCGCTGGACGCCGTCGTCCACCTGTCGGCAGGGGAGGGCCGCGAGGTGGACGCGCGCAGCGTGCTCGCCGTCATGGGGCTCGGTGCCGTCGCGGGCAGCACCGTGCGGGTGCGGGCGAGCGGCACCGACGCCTCCGCGGCGGTCACGGCGGTGACCGCCGTGCTCGCCGCCGCGGAGGCGGTCGCCGGCTGACCTACGAGGTGCTGGCCTTCTCCGAGGTGACCGTGATCCGCTGGCCGGGCAGGTCGATGGTCCGGGACGGCGGGATGTTGTTGTTGAGGCGGAACAGGTTGGCCGGGTCGAACCTGTCCTTCACCTGCGTCAGCCGCGTGAGGTTCGACCCGAAAGCCGCGGCGCGCAGGTCGCTGCCGATCTCCTCGTCGCCGCTGAAGTTCAGGTAGATGCCCCGCGCCGACGGGAGCTGCGCGGCATCGTCGATGAAGCTGCGCGTCCACGCGATGGCCTTGTCGTCATCAGCCGCGTCGATCCAGTTGCCGTCGACGCTGAGCATGTACGCCGCGCTGCGGTCGCCGAAGGCGGAGTCCTCGGCAGCGACACGCGACGTCGCGCCGCCCATCTGCGGGACGTGCACCAGGGTCAGGGGGTGCGGCCGGGCCATCGCCCGGCGCACGATGAGGTCGCACGCCGCGTCGTCGAGGTCGTCGAGGTACAGGGACTTCCAATAGCTCCTGGTCACTCCCTTGGCGAAGAACGGGTCGAAGTTGGACTGCGCGGCGCGGTAGGGGAGCGCCATGCTCAGGTCGAAGAGCGGGACGCCCATCTCGCGCAGCGGCTGCAGCACCCGCTCGCCCTCGTCCGGCGATCCGCTGTGCAGTGCCGCGAGGATCAGGGCGTCCTGGCCGCGCAGCTCAGGCGGCAGCGCGTCGACGTCGGGGAAGGTCCAGAACAGCGCCCGGCTGGTGGCCTCGTCGGGTGCCGTGCGCGTCCACGCGACCCACTTCGGAAGGATCTCCGCCGCGGCGGCCATCGGGTAGATCGGCGCGGCGTTGAACACGATCGGACCGACGGGGTGGGCGTCGTACTCCATCGACACCACCACGCCGAAGTTGCCGCCGCCACCGCGAAGCGCCCAGAACAGGTCCGGCTCCTCCTTGGCGCTGGTCCGGATCAGACGGCCGTCGGCGGTGACGAGCTGGGCCGAGCGAAGGGTGTCGCAGGCCAGGCCCAGCTTGCGGTGCAGCCAGCCGATGCCCCCGCCCAGGGTGATGCCGCCGATGCCGGTCGTGGAGATGATGCCGCCGGGGACGGCGAGGCCGAATGCCTGCGCCTCCCGGTCGACGTCGCCCCACGTGGCGCCGCCCTGGGCCGTGACCGTCCGGGCTTCCGGGTCGATCCACACGCCGTTCATCGCGGCGAGGTCGATCAGCAGCCCGCCGTCGATGCTCGAGTGGCCGGCGATGCTGTGCCCACCGCCGCGCACCGCGACAAGCAGGGCCTCGGCAGCCGCCAGACCGACCGCGTCGATGACGTCGGCGGTGCCGGTGCAGCGCACGATCAGACCGGGTCGCCGGTCGGCGTACAGCTCGTTGAACCCCCCGGCCCGCGCTTCGTCGTAGCCGGCATCTCCCGGCACCACCAGCTCGCCGCGGAAGCTGCCGCGCAGCTCGGTGATGCGCTCGTCGTCGAGCGTGACGGTGGCGCCGTCGAGGCGGGTGATGGTGGTCGGCACGGTTCCTCCCGTGGATAAGTGGTGGCCCCCCATGAGGTCACCACTCACCGTGCGCCCGACGGTCCCCGACCGTCAACGGCGGCACAACGCCACCAACCGGGGCGGATCGGGCGTGCGTGGCGACGACGTGCTCGTGCAGCGGGTGATGGGTTGATCTCAGATCGCCAGGACGAAGGCCTGTAGCGTGGTGGCCGACCGTCAGAGCGGCCAGGACGATGGCCGCTGTGACGGTCGTACTGCTCGCCTTCGGCCGACCTTCCCCGCCGCACATGACGACCTCGCAAAGATGCGCAGAAACCCTTGTGGACAAAGGGATTCCGGGTTCCCAAGTGTCCGCGCATGCGCTATGATTCGAACATGTGTTCGACAGTGCAGGACCGGCCGGGTGTCACCCGGATCCGGCCTGCACTCGCGCCGGTGTGGCAGCTGTCGGACGACGAGGTCGACACCGCCCTGGCCGACCTCGAACGCGCCGAGGCGGCGCTGGTCGCCCACCGCGCCGAGCTGGTCGCCGGGGCCGAGCTGCGCGGGATGCAGGACCGCAGCCGGGCGCTGTCGGTCGAGCGGTGGCTGCAGGACCGGTTCCGGCTGTCCCACCGCGACGCGAAGGCTCGGGTGGACCAGGCGCGGCTGCTGGCCGGCCAGCCGGCCGCCCACCGGGCGTTGGCCGCCGGGCTGCTGACCCCGGAGCAGGCCGGCGTGGTCGCCACTGCCCTCGACGCGATCGACCAGCTCGAAGGCATCGAGCCGGCCGAGCTGGTCGAGGCGACCACGTTCCTGGTCGACCAGGCCGCCGGCCTCGGACCGCGGGACCTCGCCGTCGCCGCCACCCGGCTGGTCGAACACCTCACCCGCACCGCCTCGGTCGACACCGCCGCCGACGCGGAAGCCGTGGCGCGTGAGCTGGCGGCCGCCGAAGCCGCCAAGCAGCGCACCGAGACCAACACCCTGACCGTCAAGCACCGCCCCGACGGGACCCTCACCGGCCGGTTCACCATCCGCCCCACAGACGCCTCCGCGATGACGGCCTGGTTCAAGCAGGCCGACGTGCGGCATCCCGGCGACGACGGGTTCGAGGACGACCGGCCCCGCGAGCAGCGCCGCGGCGACCACCTCGTCACCACCCTGCGCGCCGCCCTCACCCACAGCAGCGACCGGAAGTCGGCGGCGAAGACGTACGTGCACGTCAACGTCACCACCACCCTCGACGCCCTGCGCGACCAGATCACCGGCGCCGGGATGCTGGACACCGGCGGCACCCTGTCCGCCGCCGAGCTCCGCCGGCTAGCGTGCGATGCCGGGATCACCCCGATCGTGCTCGGCGGAACCTCCCAGGTCCTCGACCTCGGCCGCACCCGCCGCAGCTTCAGCCTCGCCCAACGCCGGGCGATAATCGTCCGCGACCAGGGCTGCACCGCCACCGGCTGCACCCGCCCACCCAGCGACTGCGACGTCCACCACCAGCAGGAATGGGACAACGGGGGCCCCACCGACGTCGACAACGGCGCGCTCGCCTGCGAGTTCCACCACCAGAAGATCCACCGCGAAGGCTGGACCATCCGCCTCGCCCCCAACGGCTACCCCGAACTCGTGCCCCCGACCTCGATCGACCCCCAACAGAGACCCAGACAGCACCACCGGTTCCGGATCACCCCGCTCACCCGAAGACAACGGACCTGAGCCGGTGCCCGTGCACCGGAGCGTCCGGAGACCGATGAGTCCCCACGCCGCAGCCGGTCTCGGGTACAACCAGCTTTCCGCGCACGACCATGGAGGCACCGTGAAGCTGTTGCTCACGTCCGGCGGCGTCACGAACCCGAGCATCCGCTCGGCGCTGGTGCACCTGCTCGACAAGCCGATCGAGGAGTGCCACGCCCTTCTCGTGCCGACGGCGCAGTGGGGGCACCCGGCGTGCGGTCCGTCGTCGGTGCGGGGCCTGATCGCGAACGAGCCCGACTTCCGGAGCCTCTCCGGCCTGGGCTGGGGGTCGCTCGGCGTCCTCGAGCTCACAGCACTGCCCAGCATCGGCGCCGAGCGCTGGGTGCCGTGGGTCCGCGAGGCCGACGTGCTGCTCGTCGACGGCGGCGACGCGACGTACCTCCACCACTGGATGCGCGAGTCCGGGCTGGCCGACCTGCTGCCGTCGCTGGCCGACAAGGTCTGGGTCGGGGTGAGCGCCGGGAGCATGGTGATGACGCCGCGGATCGGCGCGGACTTCGTCAGCTGGCCGGCCGCGCCGGACGACCGCACCCTGGGCGTCGTCGACTTCTCGATCTTCCCGCACCTGAACGCCTTCCCTGACAACACTCCCGCCAACGCGGAGCTGTGGGCCGCGGACATCGGCGGCGCCGCGTACGCCATCGACGAGCAGACTGCGATCCAGGTCGTCGACGGCGCCGTCGAGGTGGTCTCCGAGGGGCAGTGGACGCAGTTCGGGTCGTAGCCGTCCACCCGTAAATCCGGTTGTGGTCGAGCCGCCAGGCCAGCCACCCTGACCGTGTTGTCCGAGACGGCCGTCGGCCGCCAGAGCGAGAGAGGAGCCCGACATGCGTGCAGCCCGCTTCACCGTGCCTTGTCCCAGGTCCTCCTCACTCTTCTGGAGCCGTCCCAGCCATGTCGTACACCTCCGCGCTGCCGCTGCCTGACCCCGACGCGGGCCAGCCCGCAGCTCCGTTCCCAGCGATCGACCCCTTCTTCGCCTTCGACTTCGCCGCCGTCGACGACCCCGGTGAGGGTCAGCGCTGGTCCACCTGGCTCGACGTCGAGGCGCTCTGCCGCGGTCCGGAGCCCCGGCCGCACTGGGTCGTGACCAGTGCAGCGGCGGTGGACACCGAGCTCGGGATCCTCAAGACGGGCAAGGAAGCCGACGTCTTCCTGCTCGAACGCGCCGTGCCGGACGATCCGACCCAGGGCGTCGTGCTCGCTGCGAAGCGCTACCGCGACGCGGACCACCGCAGCTTCCAGCGCAGCAGCGTCTACACCGAAGGGCGACGGACACGTAACACGCGAGACGCCCGCGCCCTGTCGAAGAAGACGGCCCATGGCCGGACCGTGGCGGCCGGCCAGTGGGCGCGGGCCGAGTGGGAGGTGCTGGTACGCCTGTGGTGCGCCGGCGTGCCGGTGCCGTACCCCGTCCAGCTCGACGGCACGGAGATCCTGATGGAGCTCGTGTCCGTGGACGGGACGGCGGCGCCGCGCCTCGCTCAGGTGCGGCCGAAGGGGGCACTGCTGCGGTCGTACTTCGACCAGGTGCGAGGCGCCATGACGGTCCTTGCCGGTCTCGGCCTCGCGCACGGTGACCTCTCGCCCTACAACATCCTGGCTGCGGGCGACCGTCTCGTGGTCATCGACCTGCCGCAGGCGGTCGACATCGTCGCGAACCCGACAGGCATGGACCTGCTCATGCGCGACTGCCACAACGTGTGCACCTGGTTCGTCGCCCGTGGCGTGGACGTGGACGAGCAGGACCTGTTCGCAGAGCTGCTCACGGCCGCCCTGCCCATGGTCTAGCCGACGTGGGTCAACCGGCGCGGCGGGAGGAGGCGCGGGCGACGAGCTCGGGGGTGAAGAGAACCTGCTCGTGGACGTGGTCCGGGTTGGTCGCCTCGTCGAACAGCAGCTCGGCCGCGCGCCGTCCCAGCTCGCGCCGCGGCTGACGCACCGAGGTGAGCGGCACCGCGGCGGCCGCCGCGAAGTCGATGTCGTCGTAGCCGACGATGGCCAGGTCGTCGGGGACACGAAGCCCCAGCGCTACGCACTGCTGCAGGAGGCCCAGGGCGAGCAGGTCGTTGGCGCAGAATGCCGCAGTGGGCCGCGCGGCCGCGGCCATGCCCGCCAGCCGCTCGCCGGCGCTGCGGCCCTCGTCGACGGTCAGCGCCACGCACTCGATGACCTGCAGGGCGTCGGCCGGCAGCCCCGCCGCGGCGACGGCGGCGCGCCCACCGGCCAACCGGTCCCGGACCTGGCCCAGCGACTGCGGCCCACCCACGAACGCGACCTTCCGGTGTCCCCGGTCGACGAGGTGCTCGAGGGCGAGCCGGCCACCGAAGGCGTCGTCGACGGCGACGGAGCAGTACGTCGGGTCGTCGCGGACCCGGTCGACGACGACGAGTGGGACTCCGTGCCGAGCGACCGCCTCCAGCGTCGGGTGCTCGGGGTCGGTCGGGGTGATGAGGATGCCCTGGACCCGCTGCTCCTGGAGCCGGGTGAGGTACGACGCCTCGCGGTCCGGCCGGTTGTCGCTGTTGCAGAGGAAGAGCGACATGTCGAGCCGCTCGGCGGCGTCCTCGATGCCCTGGGCGACGTCGGTGAAGAACGGGTTGCGGGCGTCCAGCATCACGTAGGCGATCGTGCTGCTCCGGCCGGCCCGCAGCTGGCGGGCCCACTCGTTGCGGACGAACCCCAGCTCGCTCATGGCCGCCTCGACCCGCGCCCGGGTCGCCGGACTCACCCGGTCCGGGCGGTTCAGCACGTTGGAGACGGTGCCCAGCGAGACGCCGGCGGCGGCGGCGACGTCCTTCACGCCCGCCGAGCGCCCGCCCGCCTGCTCCACCGCCATCCCGCCACCTCCTGAAACGTCTCACCCGCGCCGCAGAGTAGTCCGTGGCGGCCCCTCCGAGCCGATCACGCTCAGGAAACTTTCTGGTAACCCCCCCTTGACGGATGTGGCGCGGGTCACTACCTTCCTCCAGAAGTTGAAACCTTTCATTCACGACGGCCCGGAGGTCGGCATGGCTGGTCCCGCGGCGAGCGCAGCGACCTTGGAGCTGCGCGACGTGGCCAAGGCGTTCGGCCCGGTGCTCGCCCTCCGGTCCGGCGGCATCCGTGCCGAGGCGGGGTCCATCCACGCACTCGTCGGCGAGAACGGTGCCGGCAAGTCGACGCTGGTCAAGATCGTCGCCGGCGTCCAGCGCCGGGACGCGGGGGAGATGCGCCTGGACGGGCGCGACGTCGACTTCGGCTCGACGGCCGAGGCCAAGGACGCCGGCATCGCCGTGATCTACCAGGAGCCCACCCTCTTCCCGCACCTGTCGGTGACGGAGAACCTCTTCATGGGCCGCCAGCCCTTGGGCAACGGCCACCGGATCGACCGCGCCGCGATGTACGCCGAGGCGGAGTCGCTGTTCGCCCGGCTCGGCGTGCACATCGACCCGCGGCGTCCCGCCATGGGTCTCTCGATCGCCGACCAGCAGATCATCGAGATCGCCAAGGCGATCTCCCTCGACGCGCGACTCCTCATCATGGACGAGCCGACCGCCGCGCTCAGCGGCGTCGAGGTCGAGCGGCTGTTCGCCGTCGCGCGGAGCCTGCGCGACCAGGGCCGCGCCCTCATCTTCATCTCGCACCGCTTCGACGAGGTGTTCGCGCTCTGCGACACGGTCACGGTGATGCGCGACGGCGAGTACATCGCCACCAAGCCGATCGCCGAGACGACCGTCGACGAGATGGTGGCGCTGATGGTCGGCCGCGAGGTCGGCGACCTGTTCCCCAAGACCGCCGCCGAGATCGGCGGTCCGGTGCTCGAGGTGTCCGGGCTGAACCGGGCCGGCGTGTTCCACGACGTGAGCTTCTCGGTCCGGGCCGGCGAGATCGTCGGGCTGGCCGGGCTGGTCGGAGCCGGCCGCAGCGAGATCGCCCGCGCCGTCTTCGGCGTCGACCGCTACGAGTCGGGCTCCGTGACGCTCGGCGGCGTGCCCGTGCCGGCGCACGACCCGCGGGCCGCGATCCGCCTCGGCATGGCCTTCATCCCGGAGGACCGCCGCAAGCAGGGCCTCGTCACCGAGGCGTCCGTCGCGCGCAACGTGGCCGGCGTGATCCGAGGCGGGCTGGCCCGGTACGGCATCCTCACCGCGGGTGCCGAGAGCAAGGCGGCCGGGCCGTGGGCCGGGCGCCTCGAGGTCAAGACGAACGCCCTCGACATGAACGCCGCCACCATGAGCGGCGGCAACCAGCAGAAGGTCGTCATCGCGAAGTGGCTGGCGACCGACCCGACGCTTCTGATCATCGACGAGCCGACCCGCGGCATCGACGTCGGGACCAAGGCGGAGGTGCACCGGCTGCTGTCGGAGCTGGCCGGCCAGGGGCTGGCGATCCTCATGATCTCCTCCGAGCTCCCCGAGGTGCTCGCCATGGCGGACCGCGTGCTGGTCGTCTGCGAGGGACGGCTCACCGCTGACCTCTCCCACGACGAGGCGACCCCCGAGAGCGTCATGCGCGCCGCCACCCGCACGGCGGAGGCGGCCCGATGAGCCCGGCCACGCACGCCGAGCAGCAGCCGACCGAGCAGTCCGACCAGCCGTCGCTGCTGGTGGCGCCGAGCCAGCAGTCGCCGCTGCGCCGCGCGGTGACGACGCTGCTGCGGTCGCGCGAGGTCTCGATCCTGGTCGTGCTGCTGCTCGTCATCGCCGCGGCGACGCTCAAGACCCCGAGCTTCCTGTTCAGCTCCAACAGCTGGCGCGACCTGCTGCTGACGCCGTTCCTCCTGCTGCTGCTGGCGACGGGGCAGGCCGTGGTCATCATCACCCGCAACGTCGACCTCTCGGTCGGCTCGGTCCTCGCGCTGACGGCGTACCTCACCGGGCGGCTGTTCATCGGGGTCGACGGGATCCCGATCGTCGCGGTCTTCGCCGCGGGTCTGCTCGTGGGTGCGGGGCTCGGCCTGGTCAACGGGCTGCTGGTGACGGTGGCACGGGTCCCGGCGCTGGTCATCACCCTGGGAACGCTGTACATCTACCGCGGGGTCGTCCTCAGCTGGGCCGGCAGCGACCGGATCAATGCGAGCGACCTTCCGCGCAGCTTCCTCTCGCTCGGGACGAAGTCGATCCTCTCGGTCCCCGTCCTCACCCTCATCTCGCTGGTCGTCCTCGCACTGGTCGGCTACTACCTCTATGCGCACCGCGGCGGCCGCGAGCTGTACGCGATCGGGTCCGACCCGGACGCGGCGGTCCTGTACGGCCTGCCGGTGCGTCGCCGGGTGCTCGCCGCGTTCGTCCTGAGCGGGGCGCTGGCCGGGCTGGCCGGCGTCCTCTACACCGCGCGCTACGGCACGGTGAGCTCGAGTGCGGGCCTCGGCATCGAGCTGCAGGCCGTCGCCGCGGTCGTCATCGGCGGGGTCGCCATCTTCGGCGGCGTCGGCACCGTCTGGGGTGCGGCCCTGGGAGCCGTCCTGCTGGTCACCATCAACCGGGCGCTGCCGATCCTCGGCATCCCGGACTTCTGGCAGCGCGCGGTGTGGGGCGGCCTCATCCTCGCCGCGATCGTCCTCGACCGGGTGCTCGCTGCCCGCAGGGCGCACCAGCTGCTCGAGGCGAGGGAGCAGTCATGACCCGTACCTACCCCGCCTGGTCGCAGCCGCTGTGGCGCCGGCTGCTCGTGACCCGCGAGTCCGCGGTGATCGCGCTGCTGGTCCTGGTCGTCGCCTACTCGCTGGTCAACGTCGCGAACTTCGACGGGCCGCTGACCCTCACCTATCTCCTGCTGGACATCACGCCGGTCCTGCTCATCGCGCTGCCGATGACGATGGTGATCGTCACCGGCGAGATCGACCTGTCCGTCGCCAGCGTCGTCGGGCTGAGCAGCGTCCTGCTGGGCGACCTGCACAAGGCGGGAGTGCCCATCCCGTTGGCGGCACTGATCGCGGTGCTCGCCGGGCTGCTCTGCGGCGCGGTGAACGGCTTCCTCGTCGCGTACGTCGGGCTGCCGTCGCTGGCCGTCACGATCGGCACCCTGGCCCTGTTCCGCGGGCTTGCCGTCGGGCTCCTGGGCACGACCGCCGTCACCGACTTCCCCGAGCGGTGGACCGACCTGGCGAAGGCGAAGATCGCCGGGACCAGCGTCCCGGTCGTCATGGACCTCTTCGTCGTCCTCGCGGTGGTCTTCGTCCTCCTCCTGCACTTCTCGGCGTTCGGCCGCGGCGTCTACGACATCGGGCTGAACCAGGAAGCGGCTCACTTCACCGGTGTCGACGTGGAGCGGACGAAGTTCGTCGTCTTCCTCCTGTCCGGCGCCGTCTCGGCGCTGGCCGGCGTCTTCTACACCCTGCGGTTCGGCAGCGCCCGCGGCGACAACGCGACCGGGCTGGAGCTGCAGGTGATCGCCGCCGTCCTGCTCGGCGGAGTCTCGATCTTCGGGGGTCGGGGACGGCTGCACGGCGTGATCGCCGGCGTCGTGCTCATCGGAGTCATCTCGAGCGCGCTGCGTCTCGAGGGCGTCACGGTCAACGTCATCAACATCATCATCGGCCTGCTCCTCGTGGCCTCAGTCGTCTCCTCCAGCCTCATCGGCTGGGTCGGGTCCAGGCTCCCCCAGCGCACCTCCGCACCACCCCCCACACGTACGCCGGCAGCCGGCGTCGGAACCCCAGGAAGGTAGTCATCCATGAAGTTCAGCAAGCGGACCTCCGCAG
Source organism: uncultured Actinomycetota bacterium (assembly GCA_963746175.1). Classification (GTDB taxonomy): domain Bacteria; phylum Actinomycetota; class Actinomycetes; order JACCUZ01; family JACCUZ01; genus CAVVAH01. The sequence continues at coordinate 1,444,819 of CAVVAH010000004.1, forward strand.
CGGCCGCCATGGCCGTCACCGCGGTGCTCGCCCTTGCCGGCTGCGCCGGTAGTAGCGACACCGCGAGCACAGGCTCGAAGGGCTCGAGCAGCGCCAGCGGTGACAGTGGCGGTGCCATCACGGTCACCTTCATCCCCAAGAACCTCGGCAACGCGTACTTCGACACGAGCGACGCGGGTGGCAAGGAGGCCGTCGAGGAGTTCGGCGGCACCTACGAGGAGGTCGGCCCCGACACCGGCACCCCCGACGGCCAGGTGCAGTACATCAACACCGCCGCCCAGCAGGGCGTCAAGGCGCTCGTGGTGTCGGCCAACGACCCGAAGGCGATCTGCAGCGCCATCAATGACGCACGGGACGCCGGCTCGAAGGTCGTGACCTTCGACTCGGACACCAGCCCGGACTGCCGTGACCTGTTCATCAACCAGGCCACGGCCGAGGGCATCGCCAAGAACCAGGTCGACCTCATCGCCGGCGAGATCGGCGACGCGGGGGAGATCGCGATCCTGTCCGCCACCGCGAACGCGACGAACCAGAACGCCTGGATCGAGCTGATGAAGACCGAGCTGAAGTCGCACCCGGACATCAAGCTCGTCGACACCGTCTACGGCGACGACGACGACCAGACGTCCTTCGACAAGACGGCCGCCCTGCTGCAGTCGCACCCGAACCTCAAGGGCATCATCTCGCCGACCACCGTCGGTGTCGCTGCCGCCGCCCGCTACCTGTCGACCTCGGACAAGAAGGGCAAGGTCATGCTGGTCGGGCTGGGCACGCCGAACCAGATGCGTGACTACGTCAAGGACGGCACCGTCAAGGAGTTCGCCCTGTGGAACCCGGGCGACCTCGGCTTCCTGGCGGCGTACGCCGCGAAGGCGCTGGTCGACGGCGACATCACCGGCAAGGAGGGTGACACGTTCACCGCCGGCAAGCTCGGTGAGTTCACCGTCGGTCCCGACGCGACCGTCCTGCTCGGTGACCCGTTCGTGTTCAACGCGGAGAACATCGACGACTTCCAGTTCTAGGAGTCGTACGTCCGGCGGGCGGACGGTCCCGCCCGCCCGCCGGACCCGCACCCTGACAGGAGATCGCGATGGAACGGGTCTGCTTCCAGCTCCAGGTCAAGCCGGCCCGGGTCGCGGAGTACACCGCGCGCCACGCCGAGGTCTGGCCGGAGATGCTCCGGGCCCTCGCGGCCACCGGCTGGCGGAACTATTCCTTGTTCCTCCGTGCCGACGGCCTTCTCATCGGCTACTTCGAGACCCCGTCGCTCGCCGACGCCGTGGCGGGCATGCAGGCCGAGCCGGTCAACGCGAGGTGGCAGGCCGAGATGGCCGACTACTTCGAAGACCTCGACGGTGCGGCACCTGACACCGGGTTCCTCCAGCTCGCCGAGGTGTTCCACCTCGAGGACCAGCTCGCCGACCACAGCGCCAGAGATGAGTGAGTGAGATGACGACGTTCGACGCGGTCCGCGGAGAGCTGGACCACCTGGCGATCGAAGTGCCCTCCTGGGCCTACGGCAACTCCGGCACCCGCTTCAAGGTGTTCGGCAGCCCGGGGACACCGCGGACGGTCGAGGAGAAGATCGCCGACGCCGCCACCGTGAACCGGTTCACGGGGCTGGCGCCGTCGGTCGCCCTCCACATCCCGTGGGACCTGGTCGACGACTTCGGCAAGCTCAAGGCCTACGCCGCCGACCACGGTGTCGCCCTCGGAACCATCAACAGCAACACGTTCCAGGACGACGACTACAAGCTCGGCAGCCTCACGCACGCCGACCCGGCCGTGCGCCGGAAGGCGATCGACCACAACCTGGCGTGCATCGACGTCATGAACCAGATCGGCTCGCGCGACCTCAAGATCTGGCTCGCGGACGGCACGAACTACCCGGGCCAGGCCGACCTGCGGCAGCGGCAGGACTGGCTGGCGGAGAGCCTGGCAACGATCTACGCCGGGCTCGGCGACGACCAGCGGCTGGTGCTCGAGTACAAGTTCTTCGAGCCGGCGTTCTACCACACGGACGTGCCGGACTGGGGCACGTCCTACTCCCACGTGAGCGCGCTCGGCGACAAGGCGGTGGTCTGCCTGGACACCGGCCACCACGCGCCGGGGACCAACATCGAGTTCATCGTCATGCAGCTGCTGCGGCTCGGGAAGCTCGGCTCGTTCGACTTCAACAGCCGCTTCTACGCCGACGACGACCTCATCGTCGGTGCCGCCGACCCGTTCCAGCTGTACCGGATCCTCGTCGAGGTCGTCCGCGGCGGCGGCTACGGCCCCGGCAGCGACGTGGCACTGATGCTCGACCAGTGCCACAACGTGGAGAAGAAGATCCCGGGCCAGATCCGGTCGGTCCTCAACGTGCAGGAGATGCTGACCCGGGCGCTGCTGCTCGACACCGAGGCCCTCGACGTGGCTCGCGCGGCGGGTGACGTCCTGGCGGCCAACCAGGTCTTCATGGACGCGTTCTACACCGATGTGCGACCGGCGCTGGCCGGCTGGCGCGAGGAGCGCGGCCTCCCGGCCGACCCGATGGCGGCCTACCTCGCCAGCGGCTACCAGGAGCAGATCGAGGCCGACCGCGTGGGCGGCGCCCAGGCAGGATGGAGCTGACATGAGCAACCCCGCCGTCGCGGACCTCGTGGCCCGGTCCAACCGGCTCGGCGCCGACCCGCGCAACACCAACTACGCCGGCGGCAACACCTCCGCCAAGGGCACCGAGGTCGACCCGGTCACCGGCGAGGACGTCGAGCTGCTCTGGGTGAAGGGGTCCGGCGGCGACCTCGGCACCCTGACCGAGGCGGGTCTCGCGGTGCTCCGGCTGGACCGGGTCCGGGCGCTCGTCGACGTCTACCCCGGCATCGACCGTGAGGACGAGATGGTCGCCGCGTTCGACTACTGCCTGCACGGCAAGGGCGGCGCGGCGCCGTCGATCGACACGGCGATGCACGGTCTGGTCGACGCCCCGCACGTCGACCACCTGCACCCCGACTCCGGCATCGCGATCGCGACCGCCGACGACGGCGAGAAGCTCACCGAGATCGTCTTCGGAGACAAGGTGGTGTGGGTGCCGTGGCGCCGCCCCGGCTTCCAGCTCGGGATGGACATCGCCGCGATCAAGGAGGCGAACCCGCAGGCCGTGGGCTGCGTCCTCGGCGGTCACGGCATCACGGCCTGGGGCCGCACCAGCGAGGAGGCCGAGCAGAGCTCGCTCTGGATCATCGAGACGGCCGCGGCGTACATCGAGGAGCACTCGCGACCCGAGCCGTTCGGTCCTGTCCTCGCCGGGTACGACCCGCTCCCGGCGGCGGAGCGGCGGGCCAAGGCCGCCGCGCTGGCGCCGACGATCCGCTCGATCGCGTCCCAGGACCGGCCGGTGGTCGGGCACTTCACCGACAGCGACGTCGTCCTCGACTTCGTCTCCCGCGCCGAGCACCCGAGGCTGGCGGAGCTCGGGACCAGCTGCCCCGACCACTTCCTGCGCACCAAGGTCAAGCCGCTCGTGCTCGACCTGCCGGCCGGGGCCACCGTCGAGGAGTCGGTCGCGCGGCTGCGCGAGCTGCACCCGGCGTACCGGGCGGACTACCAGGCCTACTACGACCGGCACGCCACGGCCGACTCGCCGGCCATCCGCGGAGCCGACCCGCTCATCGTGCTCGTGCCCGGCGTGGGCATGTTCAGCTTCGGCAAGGACAAGCAGACCGCACGGGTGGCGGGCGAGTTCTACGTCAACGCCATCAATGTGATGCGCGGTGCCGAGGGACTGTCGACCTACCGGCCTATCGACGAGGCGGAGAAGTTCCGCATCGAGTACTGGTCGCTCGAGGAGGCGAAGCTGCAGCGGCTGCCCGCGCCGAAGCCGCTCGCCTCACGGATCGCGTTCGTCACCGGGGCGGCGTCCGGGATCGGGAAGGCGATCGCCCACAAGCTCGCGGCCGAGGGGGCCGTGGTCGCGATCGCGGACCTCAGCCTGGAGAAGGCCCAGGCAGCGGCTGCGGAGATCGGTGGCAGCGACGTCGCGATCGGGGTCCAGGTCGACGTCAGCGACGAAGCGGCCGTCGCCTCCGCGCTCGACGAGACGCTGCTGGCGTTCGGCGGCGTCGACCTCGTCGTCAACAACGCCGGCCTGTCGCTGTCCAAGTCGCTGCTCGAGACCACGGTCGCCGACTGGGACCTGCAGCACGCGGTGATGGCCCGAGGCTCGTTCCTCGTCTCCCGGACGGCGGCGAAGGTCCTGATCGAGCAGGGGCTCGGTGGCGACATCGTCTACATCTCCAGCAAGAACTCGGTCTTCGCCGGTCCCAACAACATCGCGTACTCCGCGACCAAGGCCGACCAGGCGCACCAGGTGCGGTTGCTCGCGGCCGAGCTCGGCGAGCACGGCGTGCGGGTCAACGGCATCAACCCCGACGGCGTGGTCCAGGGTTCCGGCATCTTCGCCGGCGGGTGGGGCGCCAACCGGGCCGCCGTGTACGGCGTCGAGGAGAAGGACCTCGGCAAGTTCTACGCGCAGCGCACGCTGCTCAAGCGCGAGGTGCTGCCGGAGCACGTCGCGAGCGCCGTCTACGCACTGGTCGGGCCCGACCTCACCCAGACCACCGGGCTGCACGTGCCGGTCGACGCCGGCGTCGCCGCGGCGTTCCTGCGGTAGCGGCCGTGACGGTCAGCGTCGCGGCCGTCGACCTCGGCGCGTCCAGCGGGCGCGTCATGGTGGGCGAGGTCGGGAGGGACCTGCTGCGGCTGCACGCCGTCGCGCGGTTCGGCAACGAGCCGGTGCGGCTCGCTGACGGGCTGCACTGGGACGTCGCCGAGCTGTACCGGCAGGCGCTTGCCGGGCTGCGCGTCGCGGCAGCGGGCACCCTCGCGCCGCCACCGGTGAGCGTGGCCGTCGACTCCTGGGCGGTCGACTACGCCCTGCTGCGCGACGGGAAGCTGCTCGGCCGGCCGTTCCACTACCGCGACGAGCGCACCGCCGCCGGCGTCGCTGCCGTGCACGACGTGGTCAGTCGCGAGGAGCTGTACCGGCGCAACGGCCTGCAGTTCCTGCCGTTCAACACGCTCTACCAGCTCGCCGCAGACCCGCTCGTCGCGGACGCGGACCGGGCGCTGCTGGTGCCCGACCTGATCGGCTGGTGGCTCTGCGGCCGGGCCGCCACCGAGCGCACCAACGCGTCGACCACGGGCCTGCTCGACGTCCGCACCCATGACTGGGACCGCGACCTGGGATCCCGACTCGGCGTACCGCCCGAGCTGTTCCCCGCGCTCGTGGACCCCGGGACGACGCTGGGACCGGTGCGCGCCGAGGTCGGCGAGCAGCTCGGCGCCCCCGGGCTCGTGGTGACCACCGTGGGCTCGCACGACACCGCGTCGGCCGTCGTCGGCGTCCCGCTGACCGGCGACGACAGCGTCTACATCTCCTGCGGGACGTGGGGCCTTGTCGGGGTGGAGCTCGACGAGCCGGTGCTCTCGGACGCCGCCCGGGCCGCCAACTTCACCAACGAGGGCGGTGTGGACGGACGGACCCGCTTCCTCACCAACGTGATGGGCACCTGGCTGCTGTCCGAGACGATCCGTCGCTGGGAGGAGACCGGCCGTCCGGTCGACCTCGCCGCCCTGCTCGCGGAGGCGCGAGCCGAGACGGGCCCGGTGACGGTGTTCGACGTCCAGGACCCGCGGTTCCTCCCGCCCGGCGACATGCCCGCGCGGATCGCCTCCTGGTGCAGCGAGCACGATCTGCCGGCGCCGGCCGGCCGGCTGCACCTGGTGCGCAGCATCGTCCACAGCCTCGCCGCGGGTATGGTCGGCGCGGTCGAGCGGGCGGCGACCCTGTCCGGGCGCCGGGCCCGCACCATCAACCTGGTCGGAGGCGGAGCGCAGAACACCATGCTGTGCCAAGCGATCGCCGACAGGAGCGGGTTGCCGGTCGTGGCCGGCCCTGTCGAGGCCACGGCGCTGGGCAACGTCCTCGTCCAGGCCCGGTCCCTGGGCGCCGTCGACGGCGACCTCGACTCGCTGCGCGCGCTGATCGCGAGGACGCACGACTTGACGACGTACGCGCCGGCTGCGGCGCCGGAGGCAGTCCGATGAAGGTCGCGCTGATGGTGACCTGCATCAACGACACGCTGTTCCCGGACACCGGCAAGGCGGTGGTGCGGCTGCTGCGGAGGCTCGGTGTCGACGTGCGTTTCCCGGAGCAGCAGAGCTGCTGCGGCCAGCCCATGGTCAACACGGGCTACCTCGACGAGGCGGTGCCCGTCGTCCGCAACTTCACCCGGGCGTTCGCCGGGTACGACGCGGTGGTGACGCCGTCCGGCTCGTGCGCCGGGTCGGTGCGTCACCAGCACGGCATCGTGGCCCGCAGGTCCGGTGACGCGGCCCTCGAGCGGGCGACCGCCGAGCTGTCGCCGAGGACGTACGAGCTGTCGGAGTTCCTCGTCGACGTGCTGGGCGTCGTCGACGTGGGGGCGTACTTCCCGCACACGGTGACCTACCACCCGACCTGCCACTCGCTGCGGATGCTGGGTGTGGGGGACCGGCCGGAGCGCCTCCTGCGCGCCGTCCGCGGCCTCCGGCTGGTCGACCTGCCCGACGCCGACCAGTGCTGTGGCTTCGGCGGCACGTTCGCGCTGAAGAACTCCGACACGTCCGTCGCGATGGGCTCGGACAAGGCGCGCCACGTCGTCGAGTCCGGCGCCGAGGTGCTGGTCGCGGGGGACAACTCCTGCCTGATGCACGTCGGCGGCCTGCTCTCTCGGCAGCGCAGCGGGATCAGGGTGCTGCACCTCGCCGACGTGCTGGCGTCGACCGAGACGACCGGGACGACAGGGGTGCCGGCATGACCGCGACGTTCGTCGGCATGCCGCCCTTCCCGGAGGCGGCTCGCGCCGCGCTCGCCGACACCCAGCTCCGGCGCAACCTCGCCCACGCGACGGCCACCATCCGGGCCAAGCGGAACCGGGTCGTCGCCGAGGTGCCCGAGTGGGAGGACCTCCGGCTGGCCGGTGCCGCCATCAAGGACGAGGTGCTGCTGAACCTGGACACCTACCTCGTGCAGCTGGAGCAGTCGCTCACCGCCGCCGGTGCGGTCGTGCACTGGGCGCGCGACGCCGACGAGGCCTGCCGCGTCGTCGCCGACGTCGCCTTGGCGCACGGCGTCGACGAGGTGGTCAAGGTGAAGTCGATGGCCACCCAGGAGATCGGCCTCAACGAGGCGCTCGCGGCCCAGGGCATCGCGGCCTGGGAGACCGACCTGGCCGAGCTCATCGTGCAGCTCGGCGACGACCTGCCGAGCCACATCCTCGTGCCGGCCATCCACCGCAACCGGGCCGAGATCCGCGAGATCTTCCTGACCCGGATGGCCGGCGCGGGCCGCCCAGCCCCTGACGACCTGACCGACGAGCCGGCCGTGCTGGCGGCGGCCGCCCGCAGCCACCTGCGGGAGAAGTTCCTCCGTGCGAAGGTCGGCGTCTCGGGCGCGAACTTCGCGGTCGCGGACTCCGGGACGCTCGTCGTGGTGGAGTCCGAGGGCAACGGGCGGATGTGCCTCACGCTGCCCGAGGTGCTCGTCTCGGTCGTCGGGATCGAGAAGGTCGTGCCGACGTGGGCCGACCTCGAGGTCTACCTCCAGCTGCTGCCGCGGTCGTCGACGGGCGAACGGATGAACCCCTACACGTCGACGTGGAGCGGGGTCACCCCCGGAGACGGGCCGCAGGAGGTGCACGTGGTCCTGCTGGACAACGGCCGCACCCGCGCGCTCGCCGACGACGTCGGCCGGCAGGCCCTGCGCTGCATCCGGTGCTCCGCCTGCCTCAACGTCTGCCCGGTCTACGAGCGCACCGGCGGGCACGCGTACGGCTCGGTCTACCCCGGGCCGATCGGCGCGATCCTCAACCCGCTGCTCAAGGGACCGGGCAGCGACCCGCAGACCGACTCGCTGCCGTACGCCTCCAGCCTCTGCGGGGCCTGCTTCGAGGCCTGTCCGGTCCGCATCGACATCCCCACGGTGCTGGTCGACCTGCGCGCCCAGGTCGTCGACGCCCACCGCTCGACGCCTGGCCACCGCGGCCTGCCCAAGGCCGAGGCGCTGGCGATGAAGGCGGCCGGCTGGTCGCTGGGAGACGGCCGGCGGTTCGGCACCCTCGCCCGGCTGGCGGGCTCGGGGTCCGCGCTGCTGGCCCGACGGCTCAGCCGGCGGCTGCCCGGCGGGCGTCCCGCCCTCGGGCGCCTGCCCGGTCCGGGCGCGCGCTGGACCGGGGCCCGGGACCTGCCGCTGCCGCCGGCGGAGTCGTTCCGGGCCTGGTGGCGGCGTACCGGGGGCGACCGTTGAGCACCCGCGACGAGGTGCTCGGCCGGGTCCGGCGGGCGCTGGCCGGGGCTTCGCCCGCACCTCCGGTGCCACGGGACTACCGGTCCGCACCGGTGCCGGACGTCGACGTGCTCGAGCTGTTCGCCGAACGCGTCTCGGACTACCAGGCGACGGTCGTGCGCTGCACCGAGGACGACGTCGGGGCGCAGATCGCCGCGGCCCTCGACGGGGCCCGGGCAGTCGTGCCGCCTGACCTGCCGTGGGAGGTGGCGGGGAGCGTGCCGGACACCGGCTTGACGTCGGCCGAGCTGGACGCGACAGCGGCCGTCGTGACGGCCGCCGCGGTCGGCATCGCGGTGACCGGCACGATCGTGCTCGACCACGGGCCCGGTCAGGGTCGCCGCGCCCTGTCGCTCGTCCCGGACCTGCACGTCTGCGTCGTCCGCGCGGACCAGGTCCGGTACGGCGTCCCGGACGCCGTCGCGGCCCTCGACCCGGCCCGTCCGCAGACGTGGATCAGCGGGCCGAGCGCGACCAGCGACATCGAGCTGGACCGCGTCGAGGGCGTGCACGGGCCGCGCACGCTGCGGGTCGTCCTCGTCGGCTGACCGCCGGTGAGCGTCGGGCGACCGGAGCCGCCCGACGCTCTCGTAGCTTTGCTACTGCTTGGCCACCCAGCTGACCGACCCCGACGTGCAGGTGTCCGTCACCGCGCCCGTCGCGTCGTGCTCGATGATCGTGTACGACCAGGTGCCGGCCGCCTTCGTCCGGCTGTCGTTGAGCCGGCCGGCGAAGCGACCCTGGAAGTCCGTGGTGGTCCCGTCGTCGTTCCGCTCGGTCGACGGACCGAACGCGTAGTGGAAGCGACCCCTCTTGCTCACAGACATCCGCGGGTACTTGTCGGTGAGCAGACCCGAGTCACCGGACGTGCACGTCATCTCCAGCACGGTCACGGCCCGCACGATCTGACGGCGGTCGGCCGTCATGTCGAGGACAAGGGGCTGGCCCTGCGGCGTCACGCCGCCGTAGGTGTTGCCGATCTTGGTGGCGCTGGGCGCCCGTACCCCGGCCGGCTGCGCCGTCGCCACCGGGATCATCGGCGACCCGACGAGGAGAGCCCCCGTCGCGGCGGCCGTCACCCCGATCCGCCACCCCCGGAGCTTCATCCTGAACGTCATCTCCGACCCCCTCTCGCACCCGGCCGCGCCGCGATGGCGGGCCGGTCCCCGCGCTGGTCGCCTCGATGCGGCCGCGAAGAAGACGACGGACTCCGGCGCCCCGCGGTTCGGTCGTCAGGTCCGGGCGAGCTCGTCGGTCGTCGCGTCAGCTGCCGGCCGGCAGCACCACGTCGCGCCCGGTCACGACCACCTCGAAGCCGTCGGGACGCGCCGTGACACCGGAGACGCGCAGCCCTTCCGGGAGGCCGCGCAGGCGGTAGGTGAGCGTGAAGCGGGCGCCGAGGGCGTCCAGCAGCGCCGCGCTGTCCACGGGCACGCCGTCGACCTCGAAGACGGTGGGGACGACGCGGATCGACCGGCCGGCCGCGCGCACCCGGCCCACCGCCGCGACGGGCACCGTCTGGCCGAGCACCTCGGCGTCGCCGCGCAGCCGGACCCGCCCGCCGGACACCGGGTCCAGCCGCACGCCCTTCGCGCCGGAGCGGCGGAGCACCTCGTCGTACGTCACCAGCCCGGCGGCACGGACCGAGCCGGCGCTGGCCGTGCCGTTCTCCGGCCAGGCGACCGACGTGGCGGTGACCTCGAGGTCGCGGGCCCGGCCGGCCGGTGCCTCGAGAGCGGCGGCCGTGACGTGGACGTCGTCGAAGCGCCGGTCGAGCAGCTGGAGCAGGAACGGGAAGCCACCCGCCTCGACCTGCGGGTCCCGCAGCCCCTCGGCGACCAGCCGGGTCTCGGCCCGGTCGGTCGCGACCTTCTCGGCCACGCGGTCGGCGCCGACCGCGAGCAGCAGCAGGACGACGAGGGTCACGAGGAGGGTGCGCACCGAGGTCGACTACCCGGCCCGGCGATCGCTACCCGGACCGGTCAGGTGGGGAAGGTCACGACGTCCGGCGGCGCCTCCGGCCGGCTGTGCAGCCGCCAGTAGAGGTCGGCGATCTCGTCGACGTCCAGCGCCGACGGTCCGGCGAGCACCCCGTCGATGGTCACGGTCGTGACCCGGACCCCGTCGCCGGCGACCTCCTTGTGCAGCGAGCGGGCCAGGCTGCGCAGGGCCGCCTTGGCGACGCCGACCGCCGCGGCGCTGGTGGACGCCCGGTCCGCGGCGACGCTGCCGGTGAGCAGCACGGTGCCGCGGCCGGCGGCGCGCATCGCGGGGACCGCCTCCTGCGCAGCCACCAGGGCGCCGACCACCCCGACGTCCAGGGCCAGCCGGAGCCGGTCGGCGGGGAGGGCCGTCACCGACCCCTCGACGTACGCCGAGCCGTTGTAGACCAGCGCGGTCGCCCCGCCCAGCTCGGCGCGCAGGGCGCCCATCGCGCCCCGGAGCGCGGCCTCGTCGCCGACGTCACCCGCGGCCGTCGCCACCGCGCGCGCACCGGCCGCCGAGACCTCGGCCACCAGGTCGGCGAGCTTGTCGGTGCTGCGGGCCACCAGCCCCACCGCTGCTCCCTCGCGGGCGAACCGGAGCGCCACCGCCCGGCCGAGCCCGGGCCCGGCCGCGACCACCACCAGGACGTCCGCCGCCACAGGATCGTTCACTGCGCAACCACCTCTCGCGGGTCCCGGCGCATCAGCCAGCAGGTCGGTCCGTCGTCCGGCATCGTCGCGTCCCGTACCGGCTCGAACCCGAGCCGCCGGTAGATCGCCACGTTGCCCTCGCTCGCCGTCTCCAGGTACGCCGGGAGCCGGGCGCGGTCCGCGGCGGCCAGCATGGGAGCGGTGACCGCGCGGCCCAGCCCGGTGCCCTGGAGCGCCGGCTCGGTGGCCAGGACCCCCAGGTACCAGTGCGGCCCGGCGTCCTTGGGCACCGACATCGCGTCGTCGTAGGTGTGCCAGCAGTCGCGCTCGCGCTGGCTGAAGCCCCGCTGCGCCGCCGTCCAGCGCTCGCCGGGGACCTCCCGGTAGAGCCCGCCGGGCGGGTCCCACATGGCGACCGCGGCGCCGCCGTCGGCCGTCCACACCTCGCCGCCCTCCAGCCGGACGTCGACGAGCAGGCCGAAGAAGCCGGGCGCGCAGGCGGCGTACCTCTCGTCGTCCGGCCAGACCCAGCGCAGCAGCGGGTCGGCGGCGAAGGCAGCGACCACGGTGGCCAGCGCGCGACCGCGCCCGCTCGGGGCGCACCGGAGGACCTCGGGCACGCTGCCGATCATGCACCCGGCCGGGTGACCCCCGGCCGTCCGGGGCGTTCGCTGGCGGCGTAGCCGGAACGAGCCAGTTGCCGGAACAGGGTCATGCTGGCTGCAGTTGCTTCCGAGTACGTAGCACCGGGACTGACGTCGACCGGCTCGATCAGGTCACGGTGAGAGGACAAGTAGGCAAGATCGGTCAGCGTGCGGTCTAGCATGCAAGGGACAGGTGACCCGCTGTAGTGGCGGGTCGCACCACCTGCCCGACCGCTCTCGTGAGGAGCGCAGAACATGTTCGAGAGGTTCACCGACCGCGCGCGGCGTGTTGTCGTCCTGGCCCAGGAAGAGGCCCGGATGCTCAACCACAACTACATCGGGACCGAGCACATCCTGCTCGGCCTGATCCACGAGGGCGAAGGCGTGGCCGCGAAGGCTCTCGAGTCCCTCGGGATCTCCCTGGAGGCCGTCCGGTCCCAGGTCGAGGAGATCATCGGCCAGGGCCAGCAGGCGCCGTCCGGGCACATCCCCTTCACCCCGCGGGCCAAGAAGGTCCTCGAGCTGTCCCTGCGCGAGGCGCTGCAGCTCGGCCACAACTACATCGGCACAGAGCACATCCTGCTCGGCCTCATCCGCGAGGGTGAGGGCGTCGCCGCCCAGGTCCTCGTCAAGCTCGGCGCCGACCTCAACCGGGTCCGCCAGCAGGTCATCCAGCTGCTCTCCGGCTACCAGGGCAAGGAGACCGCCAGCGCCGGCGGTCCCGCCGAGGGCGCGCCGTCCACCTCGCTGGTCCTCGACCAGTTCGGCCGCAACTACACGCAGGCCGCCCGCGAGGGGAAGCTCGACCCGGTCATCGGGCGCGAGAAGGAGATCGAGCGGGTCATGCAGGTGCTGTCCCGCCGCACCAAGAACAACCCGGTGCTGATCGGGGAGCCCGGCGTCGGCAAGACCGCCTGCGTCGAGGGCCTGGCCCAGGCCATCGTCCGCGGCGAGGTCCCCGAGACCCTCAAGGACAAGCAGCTGTACTCCCTCGACCTCGGCGCTCTGGTCGCCGGCAGCCGCTACCGCGGTGACTTCGAGGAGCGGCTGAAGAAGGTCCTCAAGGAGATCCGCACCCGGGGCGACATCATCCTGTTCATCGACGAGCTGCACACGCTCGTGGGTGCGGGTGCCGCCGAGGGTGCGATCGACGCCGCGTCGATCCTCAAGCCGATGCTCGCCCGTGGCGAGCTGCAGACCATCGGCGCCACGACGCTCGACGAGTACCGCAAGCACCTCGAGAAGGACGCCGCGCTGGAGCGCCGCTTCCAGCCGATCCAGGTGGCCGAGCCGACGCTCGCCCACACGATCGAGATCCTCAAGGGCCTGCGCGACCGCTACGAGGCGCACCACCGGGTGTCCATCACCGACGGGGCGCTCGTCGCCGCGGCCACCCTGGCCGACCGCTACATCTCCGACCGCTTCCTGCCGGACAAGGCGATCGACCTCATCGACGAGGCGGGCTCGCGGATGCGCATCCGCCGGATGACCGCACCGCCGGACCTGCGGGAGTTCGACGAGCGCATCGCCAGCGTCCGCCGCGAGAAGGAGTCGGCGATCGACGCGCAGGACTTCGAGAAGGCCGCGTCGCTGCGCGACCGCGAGAAGACCCTGCTGCAGGAGAAGGCTCAGCGCGAGAAGGAGTGGAAGGCCGGCGACATGGACGTCGTCGCCGAGGTCGACGAGGAGCTCATCGCCGAGGTCCTCGCCACCGCCACCGGCATCCCGGTCTTCAAGCTCACCGAGGAGGAGTCGCAGCGGCTGCTCCGCATGGAGGACGAGCTGCACCGCCGGGTCATCGGCCAGGAGCAGGCCGTCAAGGCGCTGTCCCAGGCGATCCGGCGCACCCGGGCCGGGCTCAAGGACCCCAAGCGCCCCGGCGGCTCGTTCATCTTCGCCGGCCCGTCCGGCGTCGGGAAGACCGAGCTGTCCAAGACGCTCGCCGAGTTCCTGTTCGGCGACGAGGACTCCCTGATCCAGCTCGACATGTCGGAGTTCTCCGAGAAGCACACCGTGTCGCGGCTGTTCGGCTCGCCGCCCGGCTACGTCGGGTACGAGGAGGGTGGCCAGCTCACCGAGAAGGTGCGCCGCAAGCCGTTCTCGGTGGTCCTCTTCGACGAGGTCGAGAAGGCCCACCCGGACATCTTCAACTCGCTGCTGCAGATCCTCGAGGACGGTCGCCTGACCGACTCGCAGGGTCGGGTCGTCGACTTCAAGAACACCGTGATCATCATGACCACGAACCTCGGCACCCGCGACATCAGCAAGGGCTTCAACATGGGGTTCGCGGACTCGAGCAACATCAACTCGGGCTACGACCGGATGAAGTCGAAGGTCCAGGACGAGCTCAAGCAGCACTTCCGGCCGGAGTTCCTCAACCGCATCGACGACATCGTCGTGTTCCACCAGCTGACCCAGGACGAGATCATCACGATCGTCGACCTGATGCTGGCGAAGCTCGACGAGCGCCTTCGCGACAAGGACATGGGCCTCGAGCTCACCCAGCCCGCGAAGGACCTGCTCGCCAAGAAGGGCTACGACCCCGTCCTGGGTGCCCGGCCGCTGCGCCGGACCATCCAGCGCGAGATCGAGGACATGCTCTCGGAGAAGATCCTCTTCGGCGAGGTGCGGCCCGGGCAGATCGTCCTGGTCGGCACCACCGGCGAGGGCGACGAGACCACGTTCACCTTCGTGGGCGAGGACAAGGCCCCGTTGCCCGACGCCCCGCCTGTCGAGACGGCCACCGGCCCCGCCGAGTAGCCCGACCGACTGCAGTACCCCGCACGCCACGAAGGGCCCCGACCACCACGGTCGGGGCCCTTCGCACGTCCCGCCGTCACCCGCCCGCCGTCCACCGAGGAGTGCTCGTTTGCGACCTGAGTCCCCGACACGCCGGGCCGAGTGACGGCGTGTCGGGGAACTAGGTCGCAAACGATCTTGCTGGAGCGGACGGCGGAAGAGGCGGCGACGGCGTTGTCGACCTGCCGCACCCGCGCGCACGGTCCACCACCGCCGGACCGAACCGAGCGACCTCGCCGGGCGTCTTCAACGCACCACGACATTCGGGGGACGCTTCGCCGGCGGACGGACGCGTGGCACTCATCGGCTCTTCCCGGCCACCGGCCGGGGACGGGGGTGTCGCACGTGCACATCCACTTCCTTCTCATGAACGCCTACGCGATGGGCGGCACCATCCGGACCACGTTGAACACCGCGGCCGCACTGGCACGTCGGCACGACGTCGAGGTCGTCAGCGTCTACCGGCGCCGGGAATCGGCACGCTTCGACGCCGACCCGTCGGTGCCGGTGCGGGCGCTGTCGGACCAGGTCCCGCCGGACGGCGAGGCCACGCTCTACCCGTACGGCCGCTGCACAGGAGCGGCCGAGGTGCTGCGCAAGGTGCCCAGCGTCCTGGTGCCGCCGAGCGAGCGCAGGTACCGCAACTTCAGCCTGCTGACGGACCTCAAGCTGGCGTCGTACCTGCGCGGGCTCGACGGTGGCGTGCTGGTCTCCACCCGCCCCGGCCTCAACCTGGCCGCGAGCAGGCTGGCGCCGGCGACCACGGTCCGGGTCGGGCAGGAGCACATGTACCTCGACAACCACCCGCCGCGGCTGCAGCGCCGGATCGCACGCGGCTACCGGCGGCTCGACGCGGTGAGTGCCCTCACCGAGCGGGACGCCGAGGACTACCGCCGCCTGCTCGGGGACAGCACCCGGGTGGTGCGGATGCCCAACGCCGCCCCGCGCACCGAGCTGCGCAGCTGCGGGACCGCCGAGGTCGTCGTCGCGGCCGGGCGGCTGGTGCGGCAGAAGGGGTTCGACCTGCTCGTCGACGCCTGGGTCGAGGTGGCGCGGCGGCACCCGCGGTGGGAGCTGCACCTCTACGGCGCCGGCCCCGAGAAGGACGCGCTGACCGACCAGGTGCACCGGCTCGGCCTCGACGGCCGGGTCCGGTTGATGGGGTACTCCGACGACCTGCTCGCGAAGATGTCCGCCGCCTCGCTGTACGTCATGAGCTCCCGCAGCGAGGGCTTCCCGCTCGTCCTGCTCGAGGCCATGGCGGTCGGCCTCCCGGTGGTGAGCTTCGACTGCCGCAACGGACCGTCGGACATCGTCCGGCACGCGCGGGACGGGTTGCTGGTGCCGGACCGCGACGTGCGCGCGCTGGCCGAGGCCATCAGTGCGCTGCTCGCCGACCCGGCGCGGCGGGGCCGGATGGGGTGCGCCGCCGTCGCGCGGGCGCGCGACCACGACCTTGACGCGATCTGTGCCCGCTGGGAGGAGCTCTTCGCCGAGCTCCTCGACGACAAGCACCACAGGGAGCGACATGGCTGAGCCCGTGCTCGGTGCGAGTGACGGCCAGGGACCGCGTGCGCACGGCCAGGGGCCGGTGTTCGTGGTCGGGCCGATGGGGTCCGGCACCACGCTGATGCGGCTGGTGCTGGACAGCCACTCGCGCCTGGCGCTGGCGCCGGAGACCGGGCTGGGGCGGCTGATCCTGGCCCACGAGCACGTGCCGTTCTGGAAGTTCGGGGGCGAGTGGTACGGCCGGCTCGGCCTGACCCGCGACGAGCTCGACGCCGAGCTGCGGGCCTTCTACGGCGGGCTGTACGGCCGGTTCGCCGAGCGGCGGGGCGCGGTCCGCTGGGGCGACAAGACGCCGTTCCACACCTGGCACGTGCCGCGGCTGGCCCGGGTGTTCCCGGACGCCGTCTTCGTCGGGACCGTGCGGCACCCGGGGGCTGTCGCGCTGTCGCTGCGGGAGCGGTTCGGCTTCACCTGGCAGGCCGGTGTGCGGCACTGGGTGCGGTCGACGACCGAGCTGGTCTACCGCGGGTCGGAGATCGGCGACCGCTTCCTGCTGTGTCGCTACGAGGACCTCGTCGCCGAGCCGGAGCCGCCGCTGCGCGAGCTCTTCGACTGGCTCGGCGAGCCGTGGGAGGACCGGGTGCTCGCGTTCCACGAGGTGCACCGCGACCGGGGCACCGACGCCGAGGTCGAGGGCCGCACCAGGTCCGACCGTCCGATGGACGCCAGCCGGATCGCGCGCTGGACGCTCGCCGTCGAGGAGGCGGACCGCGTGCTGCTGCACCGGCAGACCCATGCACTGGCCGCCCTGCTCGGCTACGACGTCGCCGTGCCCGCGCCGACGAGGTCGCTGCGCGCCGGGCTGCCCGGCTACCGGATGCTCGCCACCGGCGAGGACCTCGCGGCCCTGCGGCGGTGCCACGACGGCATCGACTGGGTGGACCGGCCGCGCCCCACCCTGGAGAACCGGCCGATGCGTTCGCAGGACCTGCGCGCCCTGCGGGAGGCCGCGGCCCGTGCCGACGGCCGGCGCTCCCCCGCGACGGCGTACGGCTGGGCGGCTCGCGAGACGCCGAGCTGGCTGCGGCCGGTGGTCGCTGCGCTGCCCGCGCCGATGCGCGCCCGGGCGCGCGAGATCCGCCGCGAGCACCGGCAGCGCACCGGATGACCCGACGCGGCGAGAACGGCTGCTCCTCCGTGGCGTACGGGGCCGGCGTCGGGCGCCGGCGCGGATCGCCCGGTCTCCGGTTCACTTGCCGTGCCGTCCTGCCGACAAGAGAAGGTGGACCGGGTGATGTCACGTCCCGCGCTGCCCCCGGTGAGCACCGCGGAGGGCGAGCGGCTCCGCAGCCTTGCCTCGATGGCACGCGCCCTCGGGTTCTCCAGGGACCTCTTCGACGTGCTCGACCGGGCCGTGTCCGAGGGATGTCGGGTGGTCGACGCCGACTCGGGATCGGTGAGCGTGCTCGACCGTCCCGCGGGCCTGGTACGGGTGCTCGTGAACGTCGGCGACCTCAGTCCCTCCGAGGAGCCGCGGCCGCGGGACGAGACCTATCAGCTCGCGGGCTTCCCCAAGCTGAGCCAGGTCGTGGGTGACCTCCGGCCCTGGACCTGCGCCCGGACCGACGAGAACCCCGACCTTCAGGAGCTGGCGCTGCTGGTGGAGCTGGACAAGGGGGCGTCCCTGGGTGCTCCCGTCGTGGTCGACGGCGAGCTGTGGGGCGAGCTCTACTTCACCCGGCACCTCGAACGGCCGGCGTTCGACGACACCGACCTGGCGTACGTCGAGACGCTGGCCGCGATCCTCGCGGCGGGGATCTCGCGGGCGGTGCGGGAGAGCACGCTCACGGAGCTCGCCTACCAGGACCCGCTGACCGGTCTCGCCAACCGCCGGCGGCTCGACCAGGCGGCCGCCGGCATGGTGGCGACCCAGGCCGGCCTGGTCGTGGTGTCGCTGGACGTCAACGACCTCAAGCCGGTGAACGACCGCGAGGGCCACGCGGCGGGGGACCGCCTGCTGCGTGCGGTGGCCCGGGTCCTGACCGACGTGTCCGAGGAGCTGCCGGGCTCGCTGCCAGCACGGACCGGGGGCGACGAGTTCTGCCTGGTCGCCCCGACCGCAGACGTCGAGCTCGTCGAGGCTGCGGTCAGCCGCCTCATGGCTGCGGTCCGGGCGCTGCCGCACCCGCCGGGCGTCAGCTGTGGCATCGCGTGCTCCGCATCCGGCACGGTGTCGCCCGGCGCGCTGTTCGCCGAGGCCGACCGGGCCATGTACCACGCCAAGCAGAACGGCTGGACCGAGCCGTACCGCGTCCCCGCTCAGGAGAGATAGAGACGGCGGACGACGTCCTCGATGTCGGGCTCGGTGATGCTGAGGTCGCGCAGCTCGACCCGGGCGGTCACGGCCGCGACGACGGCGGCCGCACTCGTCTCCTCGGAGCGGAACGCGAGGTGCTGGCGCAACCCGTCGGCCTCCACCTCGCGCAGTGTCGTGCCGGGGACGTCGGTCAGCGGCGGCCCGGGCTCGGCCAGGTCGACCACGAGCACCCGCTCCGCGCCGACCCGGGCGACGAGGCGGGGGAGAGTGCCGTCGAACGCCACCCGACCGTGGTCGACGACGAGGATCCGGTCGCAGAGCCGCTCGATGTCGGGCAGGTCGTGCGTCGTGAGCAGCACGGTGGTGCCCCGCTCGGCGCGCTCCCGGACGAGGAAGCCCCGCAGCCGCTCCTTGCTGAGCAGGTCGAGGCCGATCGTCGGCTCGTCGAGCACGAGCAGGTCGGGGGAGTGCAGCAGGGCCGCGGTCACCTCGCCCCGCATCCGCTGGCCGAGCGAGAGCTGCCGCACCGGGGTGTCGAGGAACGGCTCCATCTCCAGCAGGGCGATGCACTCGGCCAGCCGCGGCTGCCACGCCGGCCCCGGCAGCCGGTGGATCGCGGCGAGCAGCTGGAACGACTCGCGCAGCGGCAGGTCCCACCACAGCTGGCTGCGCTGGCCGAACACGGCCCCGATCCGGCGCGCCAGCGTGGTGCGCTGCGACACCGGATCGAGGCCGCAGACGCGCACCCGGCCGGAGGTCGGCACCAGGATGCCGGTGAGCATCTTGATGGTGGTGGACTTGCCGGCGCCGTTGGCGCCGATGTAGCCGACGCACTCGCCGGGCTCGATCGCGAACGTGACCCCGTCGACGGCAGGCCACGACGTCGCGGGTACGCCGGAACCGGCCGGCCGCCCGGCGTACGACGAACTCGCGCCGCAGGTCCTCGACGTCGACGATCACGAGCCGGCTCCGACGTACCGCCGCAGCCCGGTCCGCCAGAGCAGCAGCGCGCCGGCCATCGCGAGCAGGGACACCGGCAGCGAGCACCAGGACAGCCAGCCGGGCAGCCCGAGCGGGTCGTCGCGGCCGAGCAGGGCCAGCGCCGGGAGGTACGCCACGAAGCCGACCGGGACGAGGAACGTGAAGAACCGCCGGATGGCGGTGCCGAAGACCGTGAACGGGAACGACGACAGGTAGTTGCCGCCGTAGGTGAACGCGTTGGCGAACTCCATGCCCTCCACCACCCAGAAGCCGATGGTCGAGGTGGCGACGAACACCGCACTGAAGATGAGCGCACCTGCGACCGGCGTCACCAGGAGCAGACCCGCGCGCGCGAGGGTCCAGTCGACGTCGGCGGCGTGCAGCGCGATCGCCCAGCACGACGACACCGGTCCCGACCCGGCCGAGGCGGCGCAGCGTGAAGTCGCTGGTGACCAGCTGGCCCAGGGCCGAGAGCGGGCGCAGCAGGAACGAGTCGAAGGTGCCGGCCCGCAGGTAGGCCGGCAGCCCGTCGACGTGGCCCACGGCGAGGTCGGCCACGCCGAAGCTCGCGACGGCCAGCCCGTACATCACGGCCACCTCGGCGTAGTCGAAGCCGCCGAGGCGGTCGACCTGGTGGAAGACGACGTAGACCTCGACGAACTCGACCAGCACGAGCAGCACCTGGGAGCCGAGCTCGATCGCGAACGACGCCCGGTACGACGCCTGCGCCGCGATCCGCGACCGGATGATCGCCAGGTACGCCTGCGCGACCGTCGGCGCCGCGGTCGTCGCCGGCGGGGTCACCGCGGTCTCAGCCACCCTGCACGACCAGCCGCCGGGTGGCCCGCGCCAGCACCACCCGGCCGGCCAGGAGCAGGCCGACTGCCCACGCCAGCTGGGCCGCCACCCTGCCGACGGCCGCCATCCCGGTCGCCTGGCCGGTCACCAGGTCGATGGTCGACTGCACCATCGCGGGGAACGGCGTGGCGTACGCCACGGTCTGCAGCCATCCCGGGAACAGCTGCACCGGCACCAGGTGGCCGCCGAGCAGCCCGGACACCAGCACGTACAGCAGCACCAAACCGCGGATCTCGGTGAGCCAGAACGCCAGCAGGTTGAGCATGAAGCGGAGCGCGAACGAGACGCAGACCGCCAGCAGCATCGACAGCGGGAGCAGCGCCACCGCGGTCGGGTCGGTCGGCCAGTGGAAGCCGAAGAACGACGGCACCGAAGAGGATCGGGACGGCGGCGCGGGAGACCAGACCCCACGCGGCCCGGCCGAGGTCGGCGGCCAGCCAGGACAGCTGCAGGTCGACCGGCCTGGCCAGGTCGACCGCGATGTCCCCGGTGCGGACCCGGTCGGCCAGCTCGGACCAGCCGAAGATCATGACGACCGCGATCATCGCCTGCGACACCCAGGCGTACGTCGACAGGCTGGCGTCGTCGTAGCCCGCCACCGTGCCGCCGGCCGAGTCCGCGACGGCGAGCAGGATCGACAGCTTGATGACCCCGAAGACGGTGTTGACGAAGACGCCGGCCACCGCGGCCTGGCGGTAGCTGGACCACCGCCGGTAGCCGGCCCCCGCGAGCGCCAGCGGTGGCCGGATCCACTCGCCCACGGACTGGGGCGGGTGGCTGACGGACACAAGAGCGAGACCCTACGCCGGTCTCCGGGGTCACGGCAGCCGGTAGGAGCCGCCGTCCGCGACGACGAGGCCGTCGGTGACAGGCCGGCCAGCGCGCGCTCGCGCTGCTCGCCGTCCGCCCAGACCGCCGCCAGCTCCTCCGCCTCGGCCGGGCCGGTCCGGTCACGCAGCACCGCCATCAGCAGCCCGCGCACCTGCCGGTCCGTTCCTGCGAAGGCCTGGACCCGGCGGGCCGGCCCGCCGTACGGCGGGGAGCCGGCCAGCCGCCACGCGCACCGGTCGCGCAGCGGGCAGGTCGTCGCAGCGCGGCGCCCGCGCGGTGCAGACCAGTGCGCCGAGCTCCATCACCGCGACTGCCCACCGCGCCGCCACCGCGGGCTCGTCCGGTACGAGCGCGTCGGCGCGGGCCCGCTCCGCCGCCGAGTAGGGACGGTGCCGGCTGCCCCGCACCCCCGACGGTGCGGGCCAGCACCCGCCGCACGTTGGTGTCGAGCACCGCGTGCCGGGCGCCGTGCGCGAACGACATCACCGCAGCCGCGGTGTAGTCCCCGACGCCGGGCAGCGAGCGCAGTCCGTCGTACGACGCCGGCAGCTCGCCGCCGTACCGCTCGACGACCTCGACGGACGCCGGCGTGCAGCCGCAGGGCCCGCCGCGGGTAGCCGAGCCGGCCCCACATCCGGACCGCCTCGCCGGGCGCCTCCGCGGCCAGGTCGGCGGGCAGCGGCCAACGCTCCAGCCAGGCCCGGTAGACCGGCTCGACCCGCGCGACGGGGGTCTGCTGGAGCATGACCTCGCTGACCAGTACCGCCCACGCGCCGGTCCCGGGGGCCCGCCAGGGCAGGTCACGGGCGTGCGCCGCGTACCAGTCGAGGACCGGAGCGTGCAGCGGCGAGGACGGCATCTCGCCCGCGATCCTCGCACCCGGCACGACGCCTGTACCGCCGGGGGAGGGGACGATCCGCCTCAAGGTCGGCACCCGGACTGACGATCCGTGACCCAAGGCGGTGCGCACCGGCACCCGCCTCCTACACGGCTGCGGAGGGTGGCGGTTGCGCCGATGTCGATGACCGGCGCAGCGAGCCGGGCGCCGGCGCGCCCGCCGCCGGTGACGCCGCTACCGCCGCTCGTCCTCGTCGTCGTCGGCGGCACCCGGGTGCGCACGCGTGCCCTGAGGACCTTGCTGTCCGCGCCAGGCTTCCACGTGGCCGCCGAGGTGACCACGGCCGCGGCCGCCGAGGCGGCGGTCGTCGCGCACCAGCCGGGGGCGGTGCTCATCGACCTCGACCCGGCCGAGGGCGGCATCGAGGCCATCGAGCGGATCATGGGCACCCGGCCGACACCGGTCGTGGTCTGCGGGCTGCTCGCCGAGCACTCCGAGGCGGTCCTGGCCGCGGGGGCCGTCGACGTCGTCGGTGCCCTGGACGCGATGCCCGGTTCCCCGGCGTACGTCACGGCGCTGCGCCGGCACCTGCGGGTCGCCAGCCGGGTCCGTGTCATCACCCACCCGCGCAACAGGCTGCGGGTCCGCGGCCTGTCCGGCCCCGACGAGCCACGGGCGGTCGCCGGTCCGCTGCAGCCGGCGCGACCCGCGCCGTCGTCCGGCGGACGGCCGCTGCGGGCCGGTCCTCCCGGGCAGCGGCCCGAGCCGTCCGGGCGGGGCCACCACGTCCGCGCGGTGGTCATCGGTGCCTCGACCGGTGGGCCGCCCGCCCTGGCCACCCTGCTCTGCGACCTGCCGCCCGACCTGGACGTCGCGATCCTCGTCGTGCAGCACATGGCTGACGGGTTCGTCGAGAGCCTCGCCACCTGGCTGGACGGCCTGTCGCCGCTCCCGGTCGTGCTGGCCGAGCACGGCCGGCGACTGCGTCCCGGCGTGGTCCACGTCGCGCCGGCCGGGCTCAACACCGTGCTGCGCCCGGGGCTGCGGATCGAGCTGCGCACCCCGCCGGCCGGCCAGTTCCACGTGCCCGGCGTCGACGCCGCGTTCTCCAGCGCGGCCGCCGTCTGCGGGTCGCACGCGATCGGGGTGCTGCTCACCGGCATGGGCCGCGACGGCGCCGCCGGCCTGCGCGTGATGCGGGACGCCGGCGCGCTCACCATCGGCCAGGACGAGCCCAGCTGCGTCGTCTACGGCATGCCCGCGGCCGCGCGCGCACTGGGTGCCGTCGAGGAGGAGCTGCCGCTCACCGAGATCGGGCCCGCGGTCGTCGCCGCCGTCGAGGCCGGGGTGCGCGTCCCGGACGCCCCGGTCGCGAGGCAGCCGTGACCGCCCGCGCGGGCAGCGGCCGGCCGCAGGGGATGGCACCGCTCGCGGACTCCGACTTCCGTGCGCTGCGCGACTACCTGCTCGCGACCGCAGGGCTGGTCTTCGACCAGAGCCGGCGGGCGTCCCTCACCGCGGTGGTGGCCGAGCGGCTGGCCGCGACCGGCTCGCCGGGGGTCGCGTCGTACCTCGCCCTCATCGGCTCGCCGGCCGGGGCCGCCGAGCGGCAGCGGCTGCTCGACGGCGTCACCGTGCAGGAGACGCACTTCTTCCGCAACGCCCCGCAGATGGAGGCGCTGCGCCGGCGGGTGCTGCCCGACCTCCTGCGCCGCGCCGCCAGTCAGCCCGCGAAGGGGCGGCCGTTGACGGTGTGGAGTGCGGGCTGCTCGACCGGCGAGGAGCCCTACTCGCTGGCCATGCTGCTGCTCGAGCTGGCGCCGGCGGTGGCCGAGCGCGGTGGGGTGCGGATCGTCGCGACCGACGTGTCGGCCCGCGCGCTGCAGGTCGCCCGCCGCGCGACGTACGCCGGTCGCACCCTGGAGCTCGCACCGGCGGAGGCGCGCTCCGCGTGGTTCGAGCCGAGTGCCGGCGGCTCGCTGGCGGTCGCCGAGCCGGTCCGCCGGCTGGTGGACCTGCAGCTGCACAACCTGGTCACCGACCCGGTGCCGTTCGCGCCGGGTGAGGTCGACCTGGTCGTCTGCCGCAACGTCACGATCTACTTCGACCGGCCGACCACCCGCGCACTCGTCGGGAGGTTCCACGGCGTGCTCGCCGAGGGCGGCTACTTGCTGCTCGGGCACTCGGAGACGCTCTGGCAGGTCAGTGACGACTTCGCCCTCGTACCTGTCGGCGACGCGTTCGTCTACCGGCGGTCGCACGACGCGCGCCCTGGTGCCCCCCGCCGCCGCCGGCTGGCGGTGCGTGCTCCGGTCTCGTCGGCGCGCGAGCGTCCCGCCGGACCCGCAGCCGCCGCGCGGCCCGCTGCCGTGCGGCGCGATGCGGCGCAGCCCGCTCCCGCGTCCGCGGCGCTCGACCTGCTGTCCCGTGCCCGGCAGCGGATCGATGCCGGCGACTACCCGGGTGCCGCGTCCGCCGCGGAGGCCGCGGTCCAGGTCGACCAGCTGCTCGCTCCGGCGTACGTCGTGCTCGGCCGGGCCCGCACGTCGGTGGGCCAGGACGCCGACGCGGTCGGCCCGCTGCGCAAGGCCGTCTACCTCGCGCCCGCCGCGGGGGACGCGCACTTCCTGCTCGCCGGCGCGCTCGCCCGGCTGGGTCAGCACGCCGCTGCTGCCGCCGCGTACCGGGCGGCCGCCGGGACGCTCGACCGGCTGGACTCCGCCACGTTGGACGACCTGTTCGGCGGCCGCGACCTGGCCGAGCTCGTCGACCTCTGCCTGCGGCTCGCCGAGCGGTCGTCGGACGTCGCGCACGACGGTGCGCCAGTCACCGCCGGGGGTGCGTCATGAGCGGCTGGGTCACGTTCGTGATGGCCGGCCGCGAGCTGGCAGGGGCGCTCGACGAGGTCCTCGAGGTCGTGCGGGCCACTGGTGTCGAGGAGCTGTCAGGCAGCCGGGCGCCGGTGAGCGGCCTGCTGGAGCTGCGCGGCACCCCGGTGCCCGTGGTCGACCTGCGCACCGCCGCCGACCCCGAGGGGTGCGGCGACGTGCTGGTGCTCGGTACGGCCGACGGACTCCTCGGTCTCGCCGTCGACAAGGTCCTCGCCGTCGTCGGCCAGGACGACCTGCTGCCCCTGCCGCCCGCCGCGCCGCGGTCGGCCGGGCTGCCGCCGTACGTCCTCGAGGTCCGGCACGACCCCGCGGGACGGCCGGTGCTCGTCGTGTCGCTGCGCGCCCTCGCCGGTCTCGTCCCGGCCTGAGCCGTCGCGAGGGGCAGGGGAGTCCCTGACCGCATGGTGAGAACGTCACAGTGATCCACAGCGGATCCGCTGGAGAAAGTCCCACAGATCCGCTGTGGATCACAGCCCGCAGACGGGGCTCAGACGTAGCGCTCGAGGATCGAGGACTCGGCGAGCCGGGACAGTCCCTCGCGGATGCTGCGGGCCCGCGACTCGCCGACGCCGTCGACGGTCTGCAGGTCGTCGATGCTCGCGGCGAGCAGCTTCTGCAGGCTGCCGAAGTGCTCGACGAGCCGGTCCACGACGAGGCCGGGGAGGCGCGGCACCCGCGCCAGCAGCCGGTAGCCGCGGGGGCTGACGGCGGCGTCGAGACCCTCGCCGCCGTGGTAGCCCAGGGCCCGGGCGACCGACGAGAGGTCGAGCAGCTCGAGCGCGTCGAGCCCGTCGAGGTCGGTCATGACGTCGGCGACGGTGCGCGACCTGCGGCCGGTGGCCGGCGGCAGGTAGTCGCGGGCGATCAGCTCGCGGTCGGGGTCGACGCCGGCGACCAGCTCGTCGAGCTGCAGGGTGAGCAAGCGGCCGTCGGTGCCGAGCTCCACGACGTAGGACTCGATCTCGCCGGCGATCCTGCGGACCATCTCGAGCCGCTGGGCCACCGCGGACACGTCGCGGACCGTGACCAGGTCCTCGATCTCCAGGGCCGAGAGGGTGCCGGACACCTCGTCGAGGCGCAGCTTGTAGCGCTCGAGGGTGGCCAGCGCCTGGTTGGCACGGGACAGGATCTGGGTGGACGCCTCGAGCACGTAACGGCCGCCGCCGATGTAGATCGCGATGATGGACATCGACTGGCTCACCGACACGACCGGGAGGCCGGTCTGCTTGTGCACCCGGTCGGCGGTGCGGTGCCTGGTGCCCGACTCGTCGGTCGGGATCGTCGGGTCGGGGACCATCTGGACCGCGGCGCGCAGGATCCTGGTGCAGGCGCCGTCGACGACGATGGCACCGTCCATCTTGGCCAGCTCGCGCAGCCGGGTCGCGTTGAACTCGATGTCGAGCGCGAACCCGCCGGTGCAGAGGCTGTCGACCATCCGGTCGTAGCCGAGCACGATCAGCGCGCCGGTGCGCCCTCGCAGGATCCGCTCGAGGCCGTCCCGCAGGGCGGTGCCCGGGGCGACCGCGGCGAGCGTGGCGCGCAACGGGTCGTCGGTGCGCTCGGCTGGTGCCACGTGCCTGCTCCCCGGTCGGTTGCTGGTCACGCGGAGTGTATCGGCGCTCCCGCCGGAGCACCGCCGCCGCGAAGGGTCACGAGACGGTCACGAGTCTCGCCAGGGATCGATGTAAGGGTCGCCCGCGCGGCGCATCGCGAAAGGCATCGACTCGGCACCGGTGAACGCCAGGTCGAGCGCCGAGACGAGGTCGGGGACCTCGATGGCGGTGATGCCGGCCGGGACCGTGCCCGGGTCCGGTGGGACCAGCGCGTGGGTGAAGCCGAGCCGGGCGGCCTCCGCGAGCCGGCGACCCATGCCGGTCACCCGGCGCACCTCGCCGGCCAGGCCGACCTCACCGATCGCGACGAGGCCGGTCGCGAGCGAGGAGCTGGTGGCCGACCCCGTCACGGCCAGCGCGACCGCGAGGTCGGTGGCCGGCTCGGTGAGCCGGACCCCGCCGACCGTGGCGGCGTAGACGTCCTTGTCGACCACCTTCACCCGGGATCGCCGGGTGAGGACGGCGAGGACCATCGCCAGGCGGCCGCCGTCGAGCCCGCTCGTCGTCCGCCGCGGCGACGCCAGCGCCGACGTCGCCACCAGCGACTGCACCTCGGCGACCAGCGGCCGCTTGCCCTCGATGGTCACGGTGACGCAGGTGCCCGGCACCGGATCGGTGCGGTGGCTGAGGAACAGCCCGCTCGGGTCGGGGAGGCCGACGATGCCGTCGTCGGAGAGGTCGAAGCATCCGACCTCGTCGGCCGGGCCGTAGCGGTTCTTCACCCCGCGGACCATCCGCAGCCTCGAGTGGCGGTCGCCCTCGAAGTGCAGCACGACGTCGACCAGGTGCTCGAGCAGGCGCGGCCCGGCGATCGAGCCGTCCTTCGTCACGTGCCCGACGAGCAGGGTGGCGATCCCGCGCTCCTTCGCCACCCTCGTCAGCGCGGCCGCGACCTCCCGGACCTGGCTCACGTTGCCGGCCGCGCCGTCGACCTCCGCGCTCGCGACGGTCTGGACCGAGTCGACGACGAGCAGCTCGGGCTTGACCGCGTCGAGGTGTCCGAGCACTGCCGCCAGGTCGACCTCGGCTGCCAGGAAGAGGTCGTCGCGCAGGGCGCCGATCCGCTCGGCCCGCAGCCGCACCTGGGCGGCCGACTCCTCACCGGTGACGTAGAGCGCGCGGGCGCGCTCCGCGAACCGCGCGGCCACCTCGAGCAGCAGGGTCGACTTGCCGACGCCCGGCTCGCCGGCGAGCAGCACGACGGCGCCCGGCACCAGACCGCCGCCCAGGACCCGGTCGAGCTCGTCGACGCCGGTCGGGACGGCGCGGGCCGCCTCCACGTCGACCTGGGCGATCGGCTGGGCCGGCACGGACACCGGCCCGGCCTTGGTCGTCCTGACGGTGGGCGCCGAGACGTCCTCGACGGTGCCCCACGCCTGGCACTCGCCGCACCGCCCGACCCACTTGCCGACCGTCCAGCCGCACTCGGCGCAGCGGTAGGAGGGGCGGTCGCGGGTCGCAGCCTTGCTCACCATGCCGCCGACGGTAGGTCCGCCCCCGGACACATCCCCGGAGGCGCGCGGACTGCCGACCTGGGAGCACGCGCGGGAACACGTGCAGGTCCGTTCGGGTGGCCGTCAGTGCGGCTTGGGAGGAGTGTGCACTGCCGCTGGTGCCGGCCCTGATCCTCCGTTCCGGCGGCCGTTTCTCCGCGTACCGGACATCTGCAGTGGCGCCGCGCACGCTGCGACGGACATCCGATGTCGCCGGCACGGCCTCAGGGGAGCCGGAAGGCCTCCTCGACCATGCCCTCGCGGAAGAACGACTCGCCCAGGGCCGCGATCAACGGCTCGATCTGGCTCGTCATCGACCGGATCGCCCGCAGCTTGGTCTCGAGGAGGTCCCCTTCGAGCTGGACGACGTGCACCAGCTCGGCGACCGGCGTCACCGGCGTGCGGGTGTCGTCCATGTACGCCCCCACCGACTCCAGCCCCGGCTGGAAGCGCTCCACCCAGTCCGGCGTGTGAGTGGCGTAGGCAAGGACCGCCCCCGGCTTGCCGACCCGCTCGAACGCCTCGGTGGACCAGCGACAGGCCGCCTTGTGGTCGTCGTGGCCGGTCATGCCGTCCGGGCCGAAGGTGAGGACGGTGTCGGGCTGCACCTCGGCCATCAGCTCGGTCACCCGACGGAGGGCCTCGTCCTGGTCGACGTCCGCGCAGCCGCCGTCCGGGTAGTCGAGCCAGTGGTGCTCGCTGATGCCGAGGTGCGCGAGCGCCGTCTCCATCTCCGCGGTGCGGACGGCGGCCAGCGGTGCGCCGCTCGGCCAGCGGTCCTCGTCGGGCGAGCCGAGCTCACCGCGCGTCGCGGTGACGAGCACGACCCGGTCGCCGGCCCGCACGGCTCGCGTCATCAGGCCGGCGGAGAGATAGGTCTCGTCGTCGGGGTGCGCCCACACGCCGAAGATGGTGCCGAGGGGGTTGTCACCGGACATGCGCCGGACGCTAGTCCGACGCGCACCGTCGCGCACGCCTCTTCGCGACCCGGCCCGCGTCCGATGCTTCCGAGCGAAGTGGCCCCGGTCGCGTCGTGGATTCCACCCCGCTAGCGGGGCCACTTGGCTCTTTGGCCGACGGCGGCTAGCGGCGGCGGGGCGGGTCGGCGGGGTGCAGGACCAGGCGCCGCCGGTCGTGCGCCTGGCAGTAGGTGGCCAGCTCGTCGTAGCCCTTCTGCCCCATCAGCTCGACGAGCTCGGCGCGCATCGACAGGTACACGGGCTCCAAGCCGACGTGGGCCTCGGTGTTGCCGCTGCAGTACCAGTCGAGGTCGTGGCCGCCGGCTCCCCAGCCGCGGCGGTCGTACTCGCTGATGACCACCACCAGGTGCTCTGTGTCGTCGGGTCGGGTGGTGTGCTCGAAGGTCCGGCGGATCGGGAGCTGCCAGCACACGTCCGGCTTGGTCTCGAGGAAGTGCCGGCCGGTCCGCAGCGCGAGGCCGTGCAGGGCGCAGCCCGCCCCGCCGGGGAAGCCGGGCCGGTTGGCGAAGACGCACGCGCCGTCGACGACCTTCGTCTTGCGTGCGCCCTCCTCGTCCTTCTCGGTCCAGTCCTTGGGGGAGTAGTGCTCCCACGTCTCGGGCGTGAGCTGCTTGACGAACTTCTTGACGCGCTTCTCGTCGTCCTTGTCCGAGAAGTGCGCGCCGAGCGTGCAGCAGCCGACACCCTCGGGCTGGTCGGCGTAGATGCCCTGGCAGCCGTTGCCGAAGATGCACTCCCACCGCGACGTCAACCAGGTGAGGTCGCAGCGGAAGGACTGGTCGGCGTCAGCGGGGTCGGGGAACTCGACCCACGCGCGGGCGAAGTCAAGAGGTACCTCGGGCACCCGCTCAGCCTAGGCCGTGAGGTCGACGCGCGAGACCGTACGGCGCGCGCAGTGGTGAGGACGGTGGCCGTACGGGATCATCGGTGCCGGGAGCGTCCCCGGACGGGCGGAGGTACGGCGTGCGGCTGGCGGTGCTCGACGTCGGTTCCAACACGGTGCACCTGCTGGTCGTCGACGTGCACGAGGGCGCCCGGCCGCTGCCGGTCAGCTCCGACAAGACCGAGCTCCAGCTCGCCGAGCACCTCACTGCCGACGGCCACATCGACGACGCCGGTCGCGAGCGGCTGGTGCAGTCGGTGCAGCACGCGTTGGACGTCGCCGACGACCGGGGCACCGAGGACCTGCTGGCCTTCGCGACGTCGGCGCTGCGCGAGGCGGGTAACGGCTCCGAGGTCCTGGCGGCGGTCCGCCAGGAGACCGGTGTCGACCTCCAGGTCCTCACGGGTGACGACGAGGCGCGGCTGACCTTCCTGGCCGTCCGGCGGTGGTTCGGCTGGTCCTCGGGCCGGCTGCTGGTGCTCGACATCGGTGGTGGGTCGCTCGAGCTCGCCGCCGGCATCGACGAGCTGCCGGACGCGATCGCGTCGTTGCCGCTGGGCGCCGGGCGGCTGACCCGCGAGCTGCTGCCCGGCGACCCGCCGTCGGCCAAGGACGTGAAGGCGCTGCGCAAGCACGTGCGCACCGAGGTGGCCAAGCACCTGCGCCCGTTCGAGACGCTGGGCGAGCCGGACCACGCGGCCGCGACCTCCAAGACGTTCAAGCAGCTGGCCCGCCTCACCGGCGCCCCGTCGTCGTCGGAGGGCGAGCTCGTGCCGCGGCTGCTCACCCGCGACGACCTCCACGAGTGGGTGCCGCAGCTCGCCGAGATGTCGTACGACGAGCGGTCCGAGCTGCCCGGTGTCTCCCCGGGACGCGCGCCGCAGCTGCTCGCCGGCGCGATCGTCGCGGAGTCCGTCCTGGACCTGCTCGACCTGGACGAGGTGCAGGTCTGCCCCTGGGCCCTGCGCGAGGGCATCATCCTGCGGCGGATCGACTGGATGCGGGGCGAGACCTGACGGCGTCCGCCGCCGCGGCCCCGTGGATCACGGCACCTTAGGCTGGCCGGCGTGAGGCGGACGGTGCAGGTGCCGGGGGCGAAGGTCGCCCTGTCGACGGCGTCCTGCTACCCGGAGACCTGCACCACCGCGTTCGAGATGGCGGCCGACCTCGGCTTCGACGGTGTCGAGGTGATGGTCTGGACCGACCCCGTCAGCCAGGACCCGGACGCCCTCAAGTCGTTGTCGGACCGGTACGGCGTGCCGGTGCTCGCGATCCACGCACCGTGCCTGCTGCTCACCCAGCGGGTGTGGTCCACGGACCCGTGGACCAAGCTGCAGCGCGCCCAAGCGGCCGCCGAACGGGTGGGCGCGCCGACCGTGGTCGTGCACCCGCCGTTCCGCTGGCAGCGCGACTACGCACGCGGGTTCGTCGAGGGGCTGCACCGGATGCAGCACGAGACCGACGTGACGTTCGCCGTGGAGAACATGTTCCCGTGGCGGGCCAGGAGCCGCGAGATCGCGGCGTACCTGCCGCACTGGGACCTCCTCGAGCTCGACTACCCGGCGACCACCCTCGACCTCTCGCACACGGCCACCTCCGGGTCGGACGCGGTGCGCGTCGTCGAGGCGCTCGGCGACCGGCTCCAGCACGTCCACCTCGCGGACGGCTCCGGCTCCAGCAAGGACGAGCACCTCGTGCCCGGTCGCGGCGGCCAGCCGTGCAGCGAGGTGCTGGAGCGGCTGGCGAACGGCGGCTGGTCGGGCACCGTCGTCCTCGAGGTCAACACCCGCCGGGCCGTCAACCGCGACGAGCGCGAGGCCGACCTCGCCGAGGGGCTGGCGTTCGCGCGGCTCAACCTCGCGGCGGCGGCGGGGAGCACGCCGTGACCCGGCGGCGTCGATGACGAACCGTCAGCTGTTCGACGTCGTCGCCGCCGAGTACGACGCCTTCCGCCCCGACTACCCGGCGCAGCTCTTCGACGCGCTGGAGTCGGCGATGGGGCAGCCGCTGCTGTGGTCCTCGGTCTGCGACGTCGGGTGCGGCACCGGCATCTCGTCGCGCGCCCTCGCCGGCCGCGGCGCGACCGTGACAGCCGTGGACCCCGGCGAGGGTGTGCTGCAGGTGCTCAAGGCGCGGTCGACGTCACGGGTGCTCCCCGTCGTCGGCGACGGCAACGCGCTGCCGCTCGCCGATGCCCAGTACGACCTGGTGTCCTACGCGCAGTCGTTCCACTGGACCGACCCGGAGCGCGCCCTCGCCGAGGCGTTCCGCGTCCTCAAGCCCGGAGGCGTCTTCGCGGCCTGGTGGAACCGGCACGACACCCGGGTGCCCTGGTTCGCCCGCCACCAGGAGCGGCTGTTCACGGCGTGCGGCTGGTCCGGTCACACGGACGAGTCGTGGCTCGCGACGATGCTCGCCGCCCCCCCGTGGGACCGGCACGTCGCGACGGTGGAGGTGCCGTGGAGCCGGCGCATCTCGGTGGTCGGCTTCGGTCGCAACCTCATGACCAAGTCCTACGTCTTCGCGCTCGGCGAGGCGGCCAGGGGCGTGGTGGCCGCCGAGGTGGCCGACCTGGCGCGCGAGCACCCCGACGGCTTCGTCGTGGAGCCGTTCTCGACGTACGCCGTGATGGCGCGACGCTGATCGTCGCGTGCCGCTCCTAGGCTGGGCGCATGGACCTGGAGTTCAGCGGGGAGATCTGGCACTGGCGGGGGCCGTCGCCGTACCACTTCGTGACCGTGCCCGACGAGGACGCCGCGCACCTCGAGGCGATGGCGTCGTCGGTCACCTACGGCTGGGGGATGATCCCCGTCTTCGCGCAGGTCGGCGAGACACCGTTCACCACGTCGCTCTACCCCAAGGACGGCGGCTACGTCGTGCCGCTGAAGGACGCCGTCCGGCGGGCCGAGGGCCTCGAGCTCGGCGACTCCGTCACCATCCGCCTGCACGTCGACCTGTGACGCCCGCACAATGACGGCGTGACGGGCGGTCGGAGGTGACGGGCGCGGCGCGACGTGGTCCGGGCCGGCCGGCTGACGGCGGTGACCGGCGTACGGCCATCCTCGACGCCGCCCGCGAGCAGTTCGCCGAACGCGGCTACGCCGGCGCCAGCGTCCGCGGCATCGCCCGCACCGCGGGCGTCGACCCGGCGCTGGTGCACCACTACTTCGGCACCAAGGAGCAAGTCTTCATCGCCGCGATGGAGCTGCCGTTCGACCCGGCGCAGCAGATCCCGGCGGTCCTCGCCGGCGACCCGGACGGTGTCGGCGAACGCCTGGTGAGGATGTTCCTGGGCGTCTGGGAGCAGCCGGGGTTCCGGGCGCCGATCCTCGGCATGCTGCGGTCGGCCATGACCGGTGAGCAGGGCGCGGCCATGCTGCGCGAGTTCGTCGGTTCGGCGCTGCTCGGGCGGGTCGCGGCAAGCGTCGGGCAGGCCGACCCGCTGCGGGTGCAGGCGGCGGTCGCGCAGCTCGTCGGTGTCGTGATGCTGCGGCACGTCGTCCGGATCGAGCCGATGGCCTCCGCGACGACCGAGGAGATCGTCGCGCTGGTCGCACCGGTCGTGCAGCGCCACCTGGTCGGCTGACCCACCGCCAGGGGTTGACGCGAGGGCCGGTCCCGGCGCATATTCATCACATGATGAATAATCACCCGGCGATCGTGCTGGACCGGCTGCGGGTGGTCCGCGGCGGGCGGCTGGTGCTCGACGACGTGTCCCTCGAGGTGGCCCGTGGCAGCGTCACCGGGCTGCTCGGCCCCAGCGGCTGCGGCAAGTCGACGCTGATGCGCTCCGTGGTCGGTGTGCAGCTGGTCGCGGGCGGCAGCGTCGACGTCCTCGGCCGGCCGGCCGGCTCCGCCGCGCTGCGCCGCCAGGTCGGCTACGTCACCCAGGCGCCGTCGGTCTACGCCGACCTCACGGTCCGCGAGAACCTGCGGTACTTCGCCGCCGTTCTCGGCGCCCCCCGCTCGGACGTCGACCGAGTGATCGACGAGGTGGGCCTGGCCAGCCATGCCGACGCTGTCGTCGGCCGGCTCTCCGGTGGCCAGGAGGCTCGCGTGTCGCTGGCCGCGGCGCTGCTGGGGGAGCCGGAGCTGCTGGTCCTCGACGAGCCGACCGTCGGGCTCGACCCGGTGCTGCGGCGTGATCTCTGGGCACTCTTCCGCGGCCTCGCCGCCCGCGGCACGACGCTGCTCGTGAGCAGCCACGTGATGGACGAGGCCGCGCAGTGCGACCGCCTGCTGCTCATGCGCGAGGGATCTCTGCTCGCCGACGACACCCTCCAGGGCCTGCTCGACCGGACCGGCGCCGACGACGTCGAGGCCGCCTTCCTCGCCCTCGTCGACCGGGCCCAGCGCGACGCCGACACCGACCGCAGTGCCCGCGACGACCAGACCTCCGGGAGCCTGGCATGAACGCCCACCGCACCCTCGCGACCGCCGGTCGCGTGCTCCACCAGCTGCGGCACGACCCCCGGACCATCGCCCTGATGCTCGTGGTCCCGTGCGTCCTCGTCGGCCTGCTCGCCTGGGTCTTCCAGGGCAGCCGGACCTTCGACACGATCGGCGCACCGCTGCTCGGCATCTTCCCGTTCGTCGTGATGTTCCTGGTCACCAGCATCGCCACGTTGCGCGAACGCACCTCCGGCACCCTGGAGCGGCTGCTCACCATGCCACTGGGAAAGCTCGACCTGCTCGTGGGGTACGCCCTGGCGTTCGGCGCCGTCGCCGTCGTGCAGGCCTGCCTGGTCAGTGCGCTGTCGCTCACGTGGTTCGGCCTCGACGTGGCCGGCCCGACCTGGCTGCTGATCGTGGTGGCACTGGCCGACGCGCTGCTCGGCACGGCCCTAGGACTCTTCGTCAGCGCCTTCGCGAGCTCGGAGTTCCAGGCCGTGCAGTTCATGCCGGCGTTCGTGCTGCCGCAGTTCCTGCTGTGCGGCCTGCTCGTGCCGCGGGACCAGATGCCGGACGTCCTGCACGCCGTCTCGTCGGTGCTGCCGCTCTCCTACGCCGTGGACGCACTGCGCGACGTGACGACGAACGCCGAGGTCGCCTCGGGCACGTGGGTCGACCTCGGCGTCGTCGTCGGGTCGGTGCTTCTTGCGCTGGGCCTCGGCGCAGCAACCCTCCGCCGCCGAACTGCCTAGCCTTCGCACCGGCGCCCTGCAACGCTCCGCCGTCGAACTGCCTAGCGGGCGCACCTGCGTCACGAGGCGTGCTCGGTAGTGATGGTTCCGTTCGTCGCGAATCCAGTCGGGTGCCTCGCGGACCCACGTCAACGGTGACATGCATCCGTGCAAGAGACGTTCCGCGGAAGCGCCTTCGCTCGCCAGTACGACCCGGCCCGTGAGCGCCGGCGTAGGAGCGTGACTCACGGCGGGTCGTCGAGGGTTTCGACGGACTGGACGTGCTCCTCGCGGGCCGGAGCGATCGCGTCCTTGCCGCGGAAGATCACGAGCCAGCCGTCCTCGCGTTGCAGCTCGACGTCGTTGAAGGTCTCGCGAACGACTTGCTCGCCGTCGCCGTAGACGATGCGGAAGTTCGGCATCGGTTCCTCCTTGTGCCTGGCTAGTCAGCCTGGCGCACTTCGCGAAGCTGTGCCAGTGCGGCCCTCCACGCGATGACCTGGTCCACGAGCTGTCCGAGTACCGACCGCGCCGTAGGACACGACGTCCCGTCGGTGTGCGGTCGTAGGGTCGCCGCGTGACCTTGGTGCTCCGCGAGATGACGCTCGACGACCTCCCGATCCTGTTCGAGCACCAGCGCGACCCGGTCGCCAACGAGATGGCCATGTTCGCGGCGCGCGACTGGGACGCCTTCGTGGCGCACGACGCAAGATCCGGTCCGACCCGACCCTGATCCGTCGCACGGTCGTGGTGGACGACGAGGTCGTCGGCTGGATCGGCTGCTTCGGCGACGAACGACGCGAGGTGGGCTACTGGTACGACCGCGCGGTGTGGGGGAGAGGCATCGCCACCGCGGCGCTTGCCGCCTTCCTCGACGACGTCACCGAGCGGCCCTTGTTCGCCCACGTCGCGGTCACGAACGCCGGGTCGGCGAGGGTCCTCGAGCGAGGCGGCTTCATCGAGGTCGACCGCGAGACGACTGCCATCGAGGAGATCGTCTACCGGCTGGCCTAGCCGCTCGCCTCGGACCAGGCGAGGCCACGGTGTTGTGACGTTCTCGTTGCCTACGGCCGGGTGATGATCTTCGGCGATACCTCGCGCCGTTCGCGGCGAGCTCAGGGCGTCGTTCAGCGCGGAAGAGGGTTCGGGCCGGTCGCGGTGACGAGCCGTTGATGCACCCAGTCGTCGAAGGGCACCACCGCCCTAGGATCGCCGGATGACGGTCAGGCTTCGCGAGATGTCCGCGAGGCGGCCGATGCGATCCTCGCGGGTGATTCGCCCCATGACGTCCGCGTGGCCCGGGACTATCCGACGGAGTTCTCCGTGAGCGTGGCGCAGTTCGTAGGCACTGCGGGTCAGTTCGGTCCCTTCCTGGTCCACCGCACTGACGACGATGTCGTCGTGGGCGAGATCGGTGGCGCGTTCGTCGACGAGCAGGGCTCGATCGAGATCGGCTACGCCATCGTCGAGTCGCAGAGGAACCGCGGATACGCGACGGCGGCGGCCGAGGCGCTCGTGACCAAGGCGCGTGCGGCCGCTGAGGTGCGTCGCCTCCTGGCGCACACTCCGCTGGAGCGCCCGCAGAGCGGCCGCGTTCTCGAGAAGGCGGGCTTCTCGATGATCGGGGAGACGGATGACGAGGACGAGGCGGGGCACGTCCTGCGCGTCAAGGAGTGGGAGCTCCTGGTGTAGCAGGCAGGCGAGGGACCGCACGAGAGGTAAGTATGGACGGTCGTGTGACGCTCATCGATGAGTTGTCACGGCACAGCAGGTCGTACGAGTCATGAGTGAACGATCCGCCGCCCCTGACCTGGACCAGATGGCCCGCGACGTCCTGGACTCCGTCCGGTACGTCGTGCTGAGCACGATCGACGAAGACGGGCATACGCGGACCTCGCCGGTGTACTTCACCCCGCACGGCTACGCGGACCTCTACTGGGTCTCGGACCGCGGCACCCACCACTCGCACAACCTGCATCGCGACCCCCGGGTCAGCGGCGTCGTCTTCGACTCGTCCCGGCCACCGGGGGAGACGACGGCGGTCTACGTGACCGGCGCGGCGCGCGAGATCCGCGACGACGAGCTCGAGCAGCACCTGCCGGTCGCCTTCGACCCGGAACGACGCGGGGGCCGGCGGTTCGAGGCCGAGGAGGTCGCGGGCGACGCGGACCTGCGGCTGTGGGTGCTGCGCGTCGAGCGGTGCGAGGTGCACATCGGCGCCGGGCACGCCACGCTGGGCACCGGCAAGGACCGTCGGGTCGCGGTCGACCCGCGGCCCGCGGGTTCTGCCTGACCCGCCCCCGCCGTCCGCTCGGCGCAGGCTCCGACATGCGTCAGCCGCTGGACGACTTCGTCCAGCGGCTGACGAACGTGCCGGTCGGTCAGTGGTAGCGGCGCATCGAGCTGGCCGCCGGGCCGGAAGGAACGGTCTCCCGGTCGCGGTCGCGCAGGTCGATCTCGTCCCGGTCACCGCCGCGGTCGGCCGCCGGCTCGTCGGCGTCCTGAGCGGTGAGCGGCTCTGCGACGTCCTCGAGGGACCGCTGCTCGGCGTCGACCGCGAGGAACACGGCCACCAGCCCGGCGGCGATCATCAGGCCGGCACCGATGTAGTAGCCGTTGATCACCTGGTCCTTGCCCTGCTCGATGAACCTGCCGAACAGGATCGGCCCGACGATGCCGCCGATGCCGGTGCCGACCGCGTAGAAGAACGCGATCGCCATCGCCCGGGTCTCCATCGGGAAGATCTCCGACACCGTGAGGTACGCCGCGCTGGCACCCGCCGAGGCGAAGAAGAACACGATGCACCACATGAGGGTGAGGGTGTTCGCCGACAGCGACCCGTTGTGGAACAGCACACCGGTCAGGATCAGGACGAGGCCCGACAGGATGTACGTCGAGCTGATCATGACCTTCCGGCCGACCGTGTCGAACAGGCGACCGAGCAGCAGCGGCCCGAGGAAGTTGCCGATGGCGAGCGGGATCAGGTACCAGGGCGCCTTGGCGGTGTCGACCTTCACGATGTCGGTGAGCACCAGGGCGAAGGTGAAGAACACCGCGTTGTAGAGGAACGCCTGACCGATGAACAGCGACAGACCGAGGACGAACCGCTTCGGGTAGCGCTGCCACGCGGTCTTGGCGATCTCGCCGAAGCCGATCGTCTTGCGCTGGCGGACCGTCATGTAGTCGTCGCTGTCGTCGGCCTTCGGGAGCCGCTCGTCGGTCGAGTCCTCGACCTGGCCCTCGATGTCGCGGACGATCCGCTCGGCGCCCTTCTCCTTGCCGTGGATGAACATCCAGCGGGGGCTCTCGGGGACGTTCTTGCGGACGAAGAGGATGCCGATGCCGAGGATCGCGCCGAGACCGAACGCGATGCGCCAGCCGACGTCCTTGGCGAAGAAGTTCTCGTTGAGCAGGAAGACCGACAGGGCCGCGCCGAACGCCGTGCCGAGCCAGAACGAGCCGTTGATGATGAGGTCGACCCGGCCGCGGACCCGCGCGGGGATCAGCTCGTCGATCGCGGAGTTGATGGCGGCGTACTCGCCGCCGACACCGGCGCCGGTGAAGAAGCGGCAGACGAAGAACCACATCGGGTTCATCGAGAAGGCCGTGAGCACGGTGGCGACCAGGTAGACCGCCAGCGTGATCATGAAGAGCTTCTTCCGGCCGAGCCGGTCGGTGAGGTAGCCGAAGAAGAGGGCACCCAGGCACGCGCCGGCCACGTAGACGCCGGCGGCGACACCGATCTGGCTCTCCGTGATGGAGAGGCCGCTGCCCTTCTCGGTCAGGCGGCCGGCGATCGAGCCGACGATCGTGACCTCGAGCCCGTCCAGGATCCAGACGGTGCCGAGCCCGATGACGACGAGCCAGTGCCAGCGTGACCATGGAAGCCGGTCCATCCGCGCCGGGATGTTGGTCTTGATGGTGCCGGTCTGAACACCGCTCATGGTGCGGCCTCCCGTTTCGTGCTGCGACCACTGAGCGGGCGCAGGGGACACCCGCGGTGGTGCCCGGAAGGGCCCGGCCGAAACATGGACGCCACGACGTCGGCAGACCGCGGCGGGGTGACGCGGGGCCGGGCGTTAGCCTGACCGGTCGTACGACGACGCGGTCGTGCCGGTCCGAGGAGGTCAGTCCCGTTGCTGCGGCGTGTGCTGCTGTCGATGTCCCGTAGCCAGCGGCTCCGGCGCCTGGTCGAGACGGCTCCGGTCTCCCGCTCGGTGGTGGCGCGCTACGTGCCCGGGACCAGCGCGGAGGAGGCCGTCGAGGCGACCCGGGTCCTGGCCGACAAGGGTCTGCTCGCCTCGCTGGACCACCTCGGCGAGGACACCCTCGACGTGCAGCAGGCGACGGCCACCAAGGAGGCCTACCTCCGGCTGCTCGAGCTGCTCGGCCGCGACGGCCTCACC
This sequence comes from uncultured Actinomycetota bacterium, assembly GCA_963746175.1. Taxonomy (GTDB): domain Bacteria; phylum Actinomycetota; class Actinomycetes; order JACCUZ01; family JACCUZ01; genus CAVVAH01. The sequence continues at coordinate 1,483,986 of CAVVAH010000004.1, forward strand.
GACCGGGCCGAGGTGTCCGTCAAGCTCTCCGCCGTGGGCCAGGCGCTCGCCGGCGACGGCGAGAAGGTCGCTCTCGAGAACGCGCGGGCCATCTGCGGGGCGGCGCACGCCGCCGGCACGACCGTCACGCTCGACATGGAGGACCACACCACCACCGACTCGACGCTGGGCATCCTGCGCGAGCTCCGCCAGGACTTCCCGGAGACCGGGGCGGTGCTGCAGGCCTACCTGCACCGCACCGAGGCGGACTGCAAGGACCTGCGGCACTCCGGGTCGCGGGTGCGCCTGTGCAAGGGCGCCTACAAGGAGCCGGAGTCGGTGGCGTTCCAGGGCAAGCGCGAGGTCGACAAGGCCTACGTGCGCGCCCTCCGGGTGCTGATGGCAGGCGAGGGGTACCCGATGCTCGCGACCCACGACCCGCGCCTCATCGCCATCGGCGAGGAGGTCGCGCGCCGCGAGAACCGCGCGCACGACAGCTACGAGTTCCAGATGCTCTACGGCATCCGCCCGCACGAGCAGGAGCGCATCGCCGCGACCGGTCAGCGGATGCGGGTCTACGTGCCCTACGGCGACGAGTGGTACGGCTACCTCGTCCGAAGGATGGCCGAGAAGCCCGCCAACCTCGCGCTGTTCCTACGCTCGACCCTGACCAAGGGCTAGGCCGACCGACCAGACCGAGGGGGCGCGCCGATGGACGCAGCAGCAGGACGGGTCGCCGTCCTCGGCGCGGGCAAGATGGGCGAGGCCCTCCTCTCAGGAATGCTGCGTGGCGGCACGGCGACCACGGACGTGCTCGTCACCGCGCGGCGCCCGGAGCGGGCCGCGGAGCTGCGCGAGCGGCACGGCGTCGAGGTCGTGTCCTCCGCCGAGGCGGCGGCCCGCGCCGACACCCTGATCCTCACCGTGAAGCCGCAGGACATGGCGGCGCTGCTCGCCGAGGTGGCCCCGCACACGCCGCCGGAGCGGCTCGTCGTGTCCGCGGCGGCCGGCATCACCACGTCGTTCCTCGAGGCCCGGCTGGCGGCCGGCACGCCGGTGGTCCGGGTCATGTCCAACACCCCGGTGCTCGTCGACGAGGCGATGAGCGCGATCTCCGCGGGTGCGCTCGCGACGGAGGACCACCTGGTGCGCACCGAGGCGATCTTCTCGCCGGTGGGTCGCACGATCCGCGTCCCCGAGTCGCAGCAGGACGCGGTGACCGCCCTCTCCGGCAGCGGGCCGGCGTACTTCTTCTACCTGGTCGAGGCGATGACCGACGCCGGGATCCTGCTCGGCCTGCCCCGGCAGGTGGCGCACGACCTCATCGTGCAGACCGCGATCGGCTCGGCCGTGATGCTCCGCGACTCGGGGCAGCACCCGGTGATGCTGCGCGAGGCGGTCACGTCCCCGGCAGGCACGACGATCAACGCGATCCGCGAGCTGGAGAACCACGGTGTCCGGGCGGCGATGCTCTCGGCGCTGGAGGCCGCCCGGGACCGTGGCCGCGAGCTGGCGAGCGGCGGCTGACCCTCCCCTATCGCGTGACGGTGTCGCTGCCGCTGTCGCGCACCGTGCCCGTCGTCGACACGAACCGCCAGGAGTAGCTGCCCGCGGCCAGGGTCAGCTCGAGCACGCCCTTCTCCCGGAGGTTGAGCTGGGTGCCGGGGAACGGGTTCGACGTCACGGTGCTGTTCAGGGTGGTGCCGCCCGTGCCGACGGTGAACGCGCGGGCGCCGTCGGCGGCCGGTCCGGTGGGGCCGACCTTCGCCCAGCGGGTGTACATGTGGTCGTGCCCCCACAGCAGGATGTCCGCGTGCGCCGCGTACACGCGCCGCATGAGGACGTCGACGCTTCCCTGGTTGTGTCCGCTGGCGCCGCTGTTGCGCCACCGGGCATGGTGCCAGTAGACGAGCAGGTTCCGTGACCCGACCCGCGAGAGCTCGCCGTCCAGCCAGCTGAGCTGTGCCGCGTTGCTGGGCTGGTTGGAGTCGAGCACCACGGCCCGCCAGCTGGCGTCGATGTCATAGGCGTACCACCGCGCCGCGCCCACGCAGTGCGCCTGCGAGAAGTACGCGCAGTACGCCGTGTCGTTGCCCGACTGGATCTCGTGGTTCCCGATCGCCGGGTAGCTGCGAGGCTGGAGGGCGTTCCACGACGACTTCGCGTACCCGTTCGCGTACTCGGCCGCCGTGCCGTTCTCGTACTGGGTGTCCCCGATCAGCGCGTAAAGGGCCGGGGACAGGCTCGAGGCGATGTTGCCGGTCGCGTTGCAGGAGGTCACCGGGTTCGGCAGACACATGTCGCCCACGGCGACGATCCGGGTGCCGTCGCCGGGCGGTGGCGGGGGAGGTGGCGGCGGCGGCGGGGGGCCGCCCGTCGCCGTGGTGACGGTGATCTTCGCGCCCGTCGCCGTGCCGTTCTGGGAGTTGTACGCCTTGCACTGCACGGAGTACGCCGTCGCCGGCGTCAGCCCGGTGAGCGCGAAGGCCACGTCCGGTGCGGGACCGAAGACGTACTGCACGGTCGACTTGACCTGCGTGGCGCCGACCTTGCCGGACTTGACGAACACCTGGGTCCGGATCGCGGTGTCCACCGCGCAGTGCGCCGTGAAGGACGTCGAGGTGATGCCGGTCGCCGGCGTGGTCGTGGCGGTCATGGTGGCCGCTGCCGCCGATCCCGGCTGCAGGACACCCGCCAGCAGCGCGACGGTGCCGACGACGGTGACGATCCTGTGCATGGGTCCCCCTGGCGAGCGCGACCCGGCGTGCTCGGCCGGGCTCGGACCGTGCCATCGTGGGACGAGCGGCCGAAGGTCGGACATAGCCCGTTGTGGCCATATCCGCACCCGAGGGACGCGGGCCGTAGGACACCGGACACGGAGAGTCATGTGAGCGACCAGGTGGACGTCGAGGTGCCGCAGCCGGGGCTGCTGTTCGACCTGGACGGCACCCTGGTCGACTCCGTCTACCAGCACGTGATCGCCTGGCAGGAGGCGCTGGCCGCCTGCGGCATCGACCTGTCGGTGTGGCGGATCCACCGGCGGATCGGGATGAGCGGCGGACTGTTCCTCGACGCGCTGCGCCGCGAGACCGGCTTCCCGCTCGACGACACGATGGCCGAGCGCCTCAAGGAGCTGCACGCCGCGGCGTACCTGCAGCGCAAGGACTCGGTCGTGCCGCTGCCCGGCGCGCGCGACCTGCTGGCGCACCTGCATGCCCGGTCGGTGCCGTTCGCGATCGCGACCAGCGGCGCCCAGCACACGGCCGGCTCGGCGCTGGCCCTGCTCGACCTGCCGGCCGACGTGCCGGTCGTGACCCGCGACCTCGTCGCGCGGGCCAAGCCCGACCCGCACCTCTTCCTCGCCGCGGCGAAGGCGCTGGGCATCGACCCGCGGCACTGCTTCGTGGTCGGCGACAGCGTGTGGGACCTGCTCGCGGCACAGCGCGCCGGTGCACTCGGCATCGGTCTCCTGTCCGGCGGCTACGGCCGAGAGGAGCTGGAGCGGTCCGGCGCCTACCGGGTCTACGCCGACCCGGCCGAGATGCTCAGCCGCCTCGAGGAGGTGGGCGTCCGTCCCGAGCGGTGACCGCGGTCACGGCACGGCGCGGCCGGGTGCCCGCACCTGCGGCCACCCGCAGCCGCGCAGCGTCCGGGTGAGGAACCGGGCCTCGGCCTTGTCGACCGCGAGCCGCCAGCGCCACTTCACGGCCACCCAGTCGGCGACGTACGTGCACCGGTACGCCGACCGCGGCAGCCAGTCCTGCGGCTCCCGGCCGGCCTTCGCCCTGGCGGCCGACGCCGTGACCGCCAGCAGGGTCGCGGGGTAGCCGAGGTCGTTGGCGAGCTGGCGGCGCAGTGCCGGCCGCCAGCCGCGTGCCCCCGACCGCCAGGCCTCGCGCAACGGGACCACGTGGTCGACGACCAGCCTGCTGGTGCGGGTCCGGTACCTGCCGTCGTACGGCGAGCGCCAGCGGCCGCCCGTGAGCGCGCAGCCCGTCCCGACCCTGGGCGGGCGCAGCGCCTCGGCGACGAGCACCTCGGCCGCCGTGCTGCAGCCGTCGCCGTCCGCGTCCCGCCAGCCCGGGAAGGACGACGCGGTGAGCCCGCGGTCCCGCTCCGGCGCGCGGCGGAGCTCCCCGAGCAGGCTGCGACTGCTGCGGCGGACGTACGGCGTCGATGCGGTCGCGGCGGCCGACGGCGACGACGTGTTGCCGGCGGCGTCGGTGGCCTCGACCGTCCAGGCGTACGGCTGCTCCGCGGCCAGCGCCGCGTCCCGGTAGGAGGTCGCGTCCGCCGGCACGGTCGCGACCGCGACGCCGTCCCGGCGCACGGTGTAGCCGGCGACCCCCACCGCGTCGGAGGACGGGGTCCAGAACACGTCCGCCGCTGTCGGGGACACGGCGCGTGCGGCCACCCCCGTGGGGACCGACGGCGCGGTCGTGTCCGGCGGAGGGGGCGGGTGCCGGCACGGCACCGTCCCGGAGTCGGTGAAGGTCCCGTCGGTGCTGGTGTAGCCGAACGTGGCGTCGTCCCGCCCGAGGTCGAGCCGCAGCGCCCCGGCGGCCGGCTGGATGGTCTGCGCCGCGACCCGCGGGTCACTGCCCTTCGGGTTCATGATCTCGCGGCCACCGGTGCCTACCACGAACTGCGTGATGCCACCCGGCGCCGCGGTGCCGTTCCGGTCCAGCGGTGACCAGCGCTCGTAGGTGTGCGCGTGCCCGGCCAGGACCATGGTGACGTTCTGGTCGACGAGCAGCTGCCAGACAGCGGCCAGGCCGTCCCGGCTGACGGTCTCGACGTTGCTGTAGCGAGGGTGGTGCATGTACGCGATCGTGCAGCTGCCGTGGTGGGCAGCCAGGTCCTGGGCCAGCCAGTCGTACTGCGCCGAACCGGGCACCAGCTGGCTGTCCACCCCGGTCGCCTCGGCGAACTCGGTGGTGGAGTCGAGCACGACGAGGTGCCAGCCGGCGACGTCGTAGCTGTAGTAGTGCGGCACCCCGCCCCAGTACTCGAGGTACGGCCTCGCCCCGTCGGTCCCGTACTCGTGGTTGCCGATCGCGGGGTTCGTGATGCCTCGGAACTGCCCGTAGCCGGCCGGGTCGCCGTACCAGGTGTCGAACTCGAACGGCGTGCCGTTGTCGTAGACGTCGCCGAGGTAGGCGAAGACGTCCGGGTCCATGCCCGCGATCTGCGCGGCGACGGCCAGGCTCTCGGGGGAGCCGTCGACCCCGTCGCCGACGACGGCGAGCCGGACCCGCCCGTCCGGACCGGGCGCTGCGGTGCGCGCGACGAACGGGCCGGCCGGTGGAGGTGGCGCTGCGTTCGAGACGGTCGCGGCCGCCGTCGAAAGGGTTGTCGGTCGGGGTGTCGTGCTGCTGGGGTCGTCCACGAACGCGCGGGCGGACAACGTGCCGGTGCCGTTGGTCAGCCGCTCGCTGCGCAGCGTCATCCGATACGTGCCGGTGCCGGGATCGGGGTCGTGGTCGGCGAGCAGGGCGTCGCCGCCGTTCCAGAAGAAGGCCACCCGGTCGATCGGGACCGCACCGGCCGGCGTCACGGTCACCGCGGCCGTGACCTGGCTGGTGCCGGTGAGCGTGCTGCCGTCGAGCGCCGGGTCGAGGCACACGCTGACGGTGTAGGCCGTCCCGGTGCGGGACCCGCAGGTCGCGGCAGCCGACGCCGGCGCAGCCCCCGAGACCATCAGCCCGGCGAGCAGGACAGCCGCGGCCACCGTGGCCACGACATGACGCAGACCCCCGTGGTGCATCCCAGGAGTATGCCCCGGGGCCTGGCGGCTCAGATCGGCATGTCGACGAACGGTGAGCTGTACGCCGGCTCGGCACCGAGCGTGCGCGCGCCGTCGTCCGGCTCGACCCGGTCCTGCTCGGCTGCCACGACCATGCCGAGCAACCGCACGTCGCCGGGAGTCGCGAGGCCGGTCACACCAGGCAGCGACAGCGCCCACGACACCGCGGCGGTGATGGTGCGCTGGTCGTCCCACGGCTGGTACCAGGTCGTGTACTCGTGGCCCTCGGCCGTCGAGTGCTCACCGGGAGGGGCCGGCCAGTTCTGCCGGGCGACGGTCTTGATGAGCATCAGGCCGACGTCCTGCCGGGCGACCTCGTCGGCCAGCTCCTCGTACGCCGCCCGGAACGCCGCGTCCTGGTGCAGCACGACGTTCATCGGGGTGAGCACCGTCGCGAACGGGTGGCGCCGCAACGCCTCGAGGTGGGTGGCGGGCGCCTGGTCGCCGTGACCGGTGATGCCGACCGCGCCGGCGAGCCCCTCGTCGACCGCCCGCAGCGCCGCCTCCAGCGCGCCGCCCTTGCCGGTGACCTTGTCGAGCTCGTCGAGGTCGCCGACGGCGTGCAGCTGGATGAGGTCGACGTGGTCGGTCTGCAGCCGCTCCAGCGAGCGGTTGACCGACGCCCAGGCGCCCTCGGCGTCGCGGTCACCGGTCTTGGTGGCGAGGAAGACCTGCTCGCGGATCCGGGGCATCCACGGCCCGAGGCGCAGCTCGGCCTCGCCGTAGCTGGCGGCGACGTCGAGGTGGTTGATGCCGGCGTCCAGCGCCTCCTGCACCGAGGCGTCGGCGACGTCCTGGGTGACCTCGCCGAGGGCGGCGGCGCCGTAGATGAGGACCGAGCTCTCGTGGCCGAGACGGCCCAGGCGGCGGCGTTCCATGGTCAGCGTCCTTCCGTACGACGACGGCGTGCGGCGGTCCGCACTGTGACAGCCAGCATGCCCACGAGACCTGCGGCGGCAATCCCCAGCCCCACCTGTCCGTCGAGAGGCAGGGCGATGCCGATCGCACCGCCGACGACCCAGCACAGCTGCAGCAGCGTCTCGGACCGGGCGAAGGCGGAGGTCCGGACCGCTTCCGGCACGTCGCGCTGCACGATCGCGTCGAGGGAGAGCTTGCCGAGGGACTGGGCGAGGCCGGCGGCGAACGCGACCGCGACGACGGTCACCACGCCGTACCAGAGCGCCCCGGCGAGAGCAGCCGCGCTCACGATGGCAAGCACCACCACGATCACGGTGAGCGGGGCACGGGTCCGCAGGCGCGAACCGATCGTGGTCCCGGTGGCGTTGCCCACGGCGGCCGCGCCGGCGACCAGGCCGAGCGCCACCGTGTCGTCGAGGCCGCCGATCGGGTGCTCCCGGAGCAGGAACGCCAAGAACATGATGAGGAAGCCGGAGAACGCGCGCAGCGCACCGTTGGCGCGCAGCGCGATGACCACCGACGAGCCCACCGTGGTGCGGCGGACGATGGGTCCGGTGTCGTCGAGCGACAGCGTCGTGGGCGTCTCGCCCTCGGTGGAGTCGACCTGGGCGGGCAGCCGCAGGGAGAAGACGACGGCGACGCCGAACACCACGAACGTCGCGCGCAGCGACCACTCCGGCCCGATCAGCGACAGCAGGCCGGCGAGGCCGGCACCGAGCGTCGCTGCCACGATGCCGGCCAGCGAGATCCGCGAGTTGACCTCGACGAGGGTGCCGCCCTTGGGCAGCAGCCGCGGCACCGTGGCCGCCCGGCTGACGCCGTACGCCTTGGACGCCGCGAGGCAGGCGAACGCCGCGGGGTAGAGCGACAAGCCCTCGTCGGCGACCGCACCGGCCAGCACCCACGTCGCGAAGCAGCGGACCAGCATCGTGGTCGCGATCGCGTAGCGGCGGCCGTGCCGGAACCGGTCGAGGAGCGGCCCGATCACCGGCGCCAGCACCGCGAACGGCGCCATGGTGATGAGCAGGTAGAGGGCGACCCGGCCGCGCGCCTCGCCAGTGGGCACCGAGAAGAAGAGCGTGTTGGCGAGGGCGACCGCGACCATCGCGTCGCCGGCCGTGTTGAGGGCGTGCAGCTCGATGAGCCGGCCGAGGCCGGACTCGCCGGCCCCCTTGCTGTGCGTCACCCGGCGGACCCCACGCGCGGTGCGGACGGCGCCGGAGCGGGTCAGTCGCGCGGCCACGCGCGGGACCCGCGTGAACCGCTCCCGCCCGGTCTCGACCACGGACCCATCCTGCCGGGTACCCGGGACGGGCACGCCCACCGGCGGGGCAAAAGCGGTGCAGGCCGCGCGCTGGGTCATCACGCCCTCGCGACCGGCGAGTTCACTGCCCGCGCTCCGGGATGGGAGGATCAGGTCTCGTGACCCACGCCACCACCAGACGACCTGCTGCCGACGCCGTCCTCACCGGTGCGGTCGACGAGGCCCGGGCGGCGGCGGTCGAGATCGCGTCCCGTCCCGAGCACGTCGGCGAGCACCTCGGTGTCGATGCCGAGGACGAGCGGCTGGCCACCCACCGGTTCGCGTCCGCCGACCCGGCGTACCGCGGCTGGATGTGGGCGGTCACGGTGGCGCGCGTCCCGCGCGGCCGCTCGGTCACGGTCTGCGAGGCGGTGCTGCTGCCCGGCGACGAGGCACTGCTCTCCCAGGAGTGGTTGCCCTGGTCCGAGCGGCTCGCCCCCGGCGACCTCGGCGTCGGCGACCTGCTGCCCAGCGATCCCGACGACGAGCGGCTCGAGCCCGGCTACCAGCAGACCGGGACTACCGGCGGCAGCTCCGACGGCGACACCGCCACGGACCCGGTCGACGACGACGCCGACCGGGTCGCGCTGTGGGAGCTGGGTCTCGGCCGGGTCCGCGTGCTGTCACCCGTCGGCCGTGACGACGCGGTCGACCGGTGGTACTCCGGCGACCACGGGCCGGCCGCCCCGATCGCCGAGTCGGCGCCCGCGCACTGCTCGACCTGCGGCTTCGTGGTGGCCCTGGGCGGGTCGCTCCGCCGGGTCTTCGGGGTCTGCGCGAACGCCATGTCGCCGAGCGACGGTCGCGTGGTGTCGTACGACCACGGCTGCGGCGCGCACTCCGAGGTCGCCGAGCTCCCGCCGCCGGTCGAGGTCGCCCCGCCGGTCGCGGAGGACCCCGACCTCGACCTGGTCGACCTGCGCGCCCCGACCGACTGACCCGCAGTTGCGGCTGACAAGTCTCAGGGCGTGATGGCTCGGTCAGCCGCCGCAGCCGTGGACGTCGGACGGCGTCGCCGCGGCCGCTGGACCGGCGGCGTTGAACGACTGAGCCGGCGCGGTCATCGCGTGCCGTAGAGCACGGGCGTACGCGGCCTGCCGGGTGTCGTCGAGCAGGGCCGGGTTGCCGAAGGACAGCACCACGCGACCACGGCGGTAGACCTGGTCGTCCGCCGCACCGGCGTAGTCCTCGGCGGCCTGCGCGATGCCGAAGACGATGACGTCGAGCTGGGTGGTGGACGCCATGTCGACGGCGCCGGGGACGCCGGTCGCGAGGCCCGTCCGGGTCTCGCCCAGGTCGGCGTGCGCGTCGCGCATCGGCAGCCCGCGGCGCATCAGTGCCTGCTGGATCCTGTCGAGATCGGTCCGCGCCGAGGGGTGGTTCTCCCGGAACCGGCGCACGGCAGCGGCGTAGCGCTGCTGGCGGGCGGCACCGACGCGGGGCGGGTTTCCGTACGACACGAGGAGGCGCCCGAAGCGGTCCGTCTGGTCGTCGCCGCACCCGGCGAAGTCGGCGGCGTGCTGCGCGGTGTCGAAGAGCAGCAGCGAGGCGTCCTTCGTGATGAGCCCCTCGACGCAGCCACCCTCGGCGAGGTGGCTGCAGAGGCCGTCGGCGACGAGGGCTCCGGGGCCTTCGTCCCGGCGGTGGGTCAGGCGGACGCCGTCGTCGGCCATCCCGCGCACGAGCGACATCGCGGACGGCGCGTCGGCGGCGACCGACGGTCCGGCGGTGCCGAGGACGGGGGCGAGGGCGGCGGCGAGCGCGACGCCCGCGAGGGCGATGACGCGACGACGGGTGCTGGGCACGGCGGTCTCCAGGGTCCGGTGCGCGCGGCGTCTCCGCGCGGTCCTGACGGGATGACGCGTCACCCTGCCACCCGGTTGCGGTGCCTGCACCCGATCGCGCGAAGTGTGGTGGTACCACCACCTCGACCACGTCGACCCGCTCGACGGCAGCGTCGCTGCGGTCAGTGGCTCTCGAGATGGTGGTGCGCGTGCCCGCCAGCGGGGGTGGCCGCCAGCGCCGGCGTCGTCACCGCGGAGACCGCGAGTGCGCCGGCGAACAGCAGCGCGACGACGCGGCCCACCGGCCGTCCGGCGGGTGCCCGACGGGTGCCGTACCGGGCGGCGACCAGCAGGGCGCCGGCGACCGCGACCTCGAGCAGCGTGCACAGGACGTCGGCCCGGCCGGCGGCCTCCACCTGCCACGGCTCGGGACCGATCGGCAGCCCGACAGTCCGCGTCGCCGCCCACAGGGCAACGACGGCGAGGTTGCCGTAGACCACCGTCCGCAGGAACGGGGCGCGGTCCCGCGCGAGCGCCGCGAGTGCCCAGCCGATCTGGGCGGCGCCTACCGCGGCGAAGAAGACCCCGTAGAGCCACCACTCCTGAAGGTGCTCCTGGACGACGGCGAGGTGGACGAGCCCGGCGCCGAGCGAGGCGAAGCTCGCCCAGCACCGGGCCACGTCCGAACGGCCGAGACCGTTGCTGCGTGTCATGTGACGCCCTTGGTCGCCAGTCCGGTCAGACGACCGGGACGTCGGCGCGGACGTTCTTGTCCTGCGAGAGACCCACGCCCAGCAGCACGATGGCGCTGGCGAGGTGCAGCACGTTGTCGGCGCTGTTGAGCGACAGGATGTTCGCCGAGCTGTCCAGGACGAACAGGCCGATGATGCCGACCAGCAGGTACACCGCGCCGACCGCGGTGTTGGCACCCTTGGCGGTGGCCACCGCGCGACTGCTGAGAAGCAGCAGCGCACCGATGGCGAGGTGGACGATGTTGTGCAGCGGGTTGATCTCGAAGACGATCAGCTTGTCTCCGGTGTTGGTCCCGGCGAAGTCGGAGAAGCCGGTGACGGCGAACCCGAGGAGTCCGACGAGCAGGTAGACGACGCCGAAGACGGCGGCGACGAGACGGTTCGGCGAGTCGGTGAGGCGGCCGGTACGGCCGCGGGTCATGTTGCTCATGGAGAGGTCCTTTCCTGGACAGCCGGGTTCGGCCGACCTACTGGTTTGGGTTCGAAGCGGGGCTCGGCATGGACTGGTCTGAACGCCCGGCTAGCGAGCGTTACCCACGCGCGGCCGCCTGAACCGCGGAACGACTGCTGGTCATCCGCCTCACGGAGCGGACGGCGTCACCGGACCGTCTGGGTCGCCAGGGCTTCTCGTTCCTGCCGCTCCGCGGCGCCGGCGCAGGTGTCGCAGCCCCACCAGGCCCAGGAAGAGACCAGCAGCTGCGACCCACACCCAGTCGCCGCGGCCGTCGTCCTCGAGCCGGCCGTGCAGGACCACGGTGAGCACCAGCCCGACCGCGAACAGCGCCGTGCCGACCGCGACCACGCGGACCTCGTCCGTCTCCATCGGCTCGGGGGCGGGGCGGCGGCGGCGGTCCGGCTCGGTCACACCCGGAAGGCTAGTGCCCCTGCCGGAGTCGAGGACGCGGCCGCGCGCCGGGGCTCAAACGGCCTTGTGAGGACTCCCGCTCTGGCAGTCTGTGCGCCAGCGCGCTGAGGCGCCGACCCGTGTCCCTCCCACCCCTGCGAGGTCCCATGTCCGCCTCGTCCGAGGCCCCGGCCCGGCCGGACGCGCCCGCCCCCACCTCCGGCGTCGACCGCTTCTTCCGCATCACCGAGCGCGGCTCGACGGTGAGCACCGAGATCCGCGGCGGTTTCGTCACCTTCTTCACGATGGCCTACATCGTGGTGCTCAACCCGCTCATCATCGGCACCGTCCCGGACGCCGACGGGAAGTTCCTCGGGGGCGGCGACGTCCCCGACCTCGCGCTGGTCGCCGCAGGCACGGCATTGGTCGCGGGAGTCGTGACGATCCTCATGGGCGTCGTGGCGAACTTCCCGCTCGCGCTGGCCACCGGGCTCGGGCTCAACGCCTTCGTGGCCTTCTCGATCGCCTCGGAGATGAGCTGGGCCGACGCGATGGGGCTGGTCGTCATCGAGGGCCTCATCATCCTGGCGCTGGTCCTCACCGGCTTCCGGACCGCGGTCTTCCACGCCGTGCCACCGGGGCTCAAGGTCGCGATCAGCGTGGGCATCGGGCTCTTCATCGCGTTCATCGGCCTCGTCGACGCGGGGGTGGTCCGGCGCAACCCGGACGCCTCCAACACGCCGGTACCGGTCGGCTTCGGGGCAGGCGGCGAGCTGGCCGGCTGGCCGACCCTCGTCTTCGTGCTCGGGCTGCTCGCGATCATCGTGATGGTGGTGCGCAAGGTGAAGGGCGCCATCCTGCTCGGGATCGTCGGGGCCACCGTGCTCGCGGTGATCATCGAGGCCGTCGCCGACATCGGTCCGAGCTTCATCGCTCCGGGGAAGATCAACCCGCACGGGTGGGGACTGAACGTCCCGAAGCTGCCGGACTCGGTCGCGGACACCCCGGACTTCGGCCTGCTCGGCAACTTCAGCCTGCTCGGCTCGTGGGACCGCGTCGGTGTCGTGGCCGCGGCACTGTTCGTCTTCACCCTGCTGCTCGCCGACTTCTTCGACACGATGGGCACGATGACCGCCATCGGCTCCGAGGCGGGTCTGCTCGACGAGACCGGTGCACCTCAGGGTGCGCAGCGGATCCTGATCGTCGACTCGATCGCGGCCGCGGCGGGAGGTGCCGGGTCGGTGTCGAGCAACACGTCGTACATCGAGTCGGCCTCGGGTGTCGGCGAAGGTGCCCGCACCGGCCTGGCCAGCGTCGTGACCGGGGTGCTGTTCCTGCTCGCGACGTTCCTGTCGCCGCTGGTGACGATCGTGCCCTACGAGGCGGCGACGCCCGCGCTGGTCGTCGTCGGCTTCCTCATGATGCAGCAGGTGCGCGGCATCGACTGGGAGGACCTCGAGATCGCCATCCCGGCGTTCCTCACCATCGTCCTCATGCCGTTCACCTACTCGATCACCGTGGGGATCGGCGCCGGCTTCGTGACGTACGTGCTGATCAAGGTGGTGCTGGGCAAGGCGGAGAAGGTGCACACCCTGATGTGGATCGTCGCCGCGCTGTTCGTCGTGTACTTCGCCCTCAACCCGCTGGAGCAGCTGCTCGGCGTCGACTGACGCCGGGGAGGCTCGAGCCGGTGAGGTCGTCCCGCTGCGCGGGAGGCTGCTCGCGCAGCGGGACGAGTCCGAGGTCGGACGCCGGACCGGGCCGGCCGAAGTGCCAGCCCTGGCCGTGGTCGACGCCGGCGGTGAGCAGGACGGCCGCGTCCTCGGCCGTCTCGACACCCTCGGCGACCACCGACGCGTCGCAACCGTGCGCGAAGTCGACGAGGGACGTCACGAGGGTGCGCAGCACGGGGTCCGTGGAGACGCCGTCGACGAGGGTGCGGTCAAGCTTGATGACCTCGGGGGTGGTCAGGACGATGTGCCGCAACGACGAGAAGCCGGCGCCGACGTCGTCGATGGCGAGCCGCATCCCCTGCTCGCGCAGCGGCCGCAGGACGGCGCGCAGGGCGTCGTAGTCCTCGACCTGGTCGTGCTCGGACAGCTCCAGCAGGATGCGGGGCAGCGGCAGCCCCTGCAGCAGCAGGCTGCACTCCGGGGTGAGCAGTGTTGCCGGAGAGACGTTCATCGACACGTAGCCGTCGACCGCGACGAGGTGATCGGCGGCACGCTCCAGCGCCAGCAGCTCGAGCCGGTGGCCGCGACCCACGCTGTGGGCCTCGGCGAAGACCACGTCCGGTGCCATGCCCCACTCCTGCGGGAACCGGCTGAGCGCCTCGGCACCGACCCGGTCGCCGGTGGCCAGCTCGACGATCGGCTGAAGGACGACGACCGGGCCGCCGGCCGCCATCACCGGGACCAGGCGGCCCTCGACGGCCTCCCGACGCGCGGCCTCGCGCACGCCGGGCTCGATGACGAGGGCGGCCGCACGCGCGAGGACGTCCATCAGGGCCTTGTCGCGCTTGGACAGCGCCTTGTCCGTCGTCAGCCCGGCGGCGCAGAACGTGCCGTACACCTCGCCGTCGCTCAGGACCACCGGCACCGAGACGTAGCTGCGGATCCGCGGCATCCTGGCGGCCGGCAGCCGCATCGCCTCCGGGTACTTGCGCACGTCCGGGATCACCGCGGGCAGCCGCCCGTCCAGGATGGCCTGGCAGAACGTCGTCGCCTGCGGCTGCGTGACGCCCTCCCGGAAGAGGAACGGCACCGACGACTCGACGACCTCGAGGTGCTGGGTCGTCCCGTCCAGCCGGGACAGGAACGCGACGGAGAGGTTGAGGCCGTCCTTCGCGGTGCGCAGCAGGTCGGCGACCTGCTCCTCGGTGGCGGTGCGCTCCCTGGCCATGACCAGAGCCTCCTCGGCGGGCGTCGGCCGGCTCCGCACGTCGACAGCCGCGTGCGGTTCCCCTCTGTCTGCATCGGCACGGGGCGTAGGGACCTTCACTCCGCCTGGGCTCAGCCGTTCGGGCGTACTGCGGCAGACTGCCGCGGATGAGCGTGGACCACGACCTGCCGGTCGATCCGGACGTCGACCCGCGCGACCCGCCCGCCGGATGGGACGTCCTCGCCGTCATCGCCCTCGGCGGTGCGCTGGGGAGCCTTGGCCGGTGGGGGCTGGGGGAGGCCGCCGGCACGGCGGCGGGCTCCGTCCCGTGGGCGACGCTCGTGGTGAACGTGTCCGGCAGCCTGGCGCTCGGCGTGCTCATGGTGCTGGTCGCCGAGGTGTGGCCGGGCTCGCGCTACCTGCGGCCGTTCGCCGGGGTAGGTCTGCTGGGCGGTTGGACCACGTTCTCGGCGTACGCCCTCGACGCCAGGACCCTGCTCGTCCACGACCGGACGGTCGCAGCGGTGCTGTACGTCGGCGGGACGCTGGTGCTGGGGCTGGTGGCCGTCGTGGTCGGCCTCCGAGCCACCCGGCGGCTGGTCGCGTGACGGTGCTGCTGGTCCTCGTGGGCGGGGCCGTCGGCGCGCCGGGCCGCTACCTGGTGGACCGCTGGGTGCAGGCCCGGCACGCGTCGGCGTTCCCCTGGGGCACCTTCGTCGTGAACGTCGCCGGCTGTGCGGTGCTCGGCGTGGTCGCCGGCGCGGTGAGCGACGCCGACGGGCCGGGCTGGCTGCTCACGCTCGTCGGCACGGGCGTCTGCGGTGCCCTGACGACGTTCTCCACGTTCTCGTTCGAGACCGTACGGATGGTCGAGGAGGGCTCGTCGCGGGTGGCTGGCGCCTACGTCGGCCTCAGCGTCGCGGTCGGACTCACGGTCTGCGCGCTGGGTTGGGCGGTGGGTTCGGCGCTCACCGGGTGACGGACGGGTGTCGTCAGCGGCGGAGCGCGCGGCGGCGCTCGACGCTCTCGCCGATCAGGCCGCCGAACCGGGCAGCCCCCAGGACGGCGCGGTCCAGCACGAGCGCCAGCCACGGCCGCAGCGGGCGAGCGGCGCGCGAGGTCAGGTCGTCCACCTGGAAAGGGTCGGCAGCGAGGGCGGCGGTCTTGACGGCGGACTACTCCGATCGGCGCAACCGGCCGACCACAGCGTCCGCGGGCTGCCAGGTCCAGCCGGTCCCGAGCAGCTCGCCGGCGGGGGTGGTGTCGTCGAAGCGGGCGCCGCCCCACACCATCAGCCGGTCGCCGGCCCAGACCGATGCCTGGCCGCCGACGCCGTCGAGCGCGTCGAGGTCGGGCAGCCGCTCCCAGCGGTCGTCGGCCACGTGCAGGGCCCAGCCCTCGGAGACCACGACGTCGTCACCCGCGACGTCGCCGGCCGACGGACCGGGTGCGCTGTCGGCGCGCGCGGGCAGCGTCGACCACCGGCCCGTGGCGGGGTCCAGGATGCCGCCGGTCGGCACGTCCCGGCCGTAGTTCCCGACCTCGCCGCCGTCGACGGTCTGCGTCGAGGCGTTGACGAGCAGGTCGCCCACCGGGTGCCAGCCACCCCCCAGGCCGGCGACGTCCGACGTGGGGAGCCGTGTCCACGTCGAGGTGGTGAGGTCGAGGACGGCGGCGCGGTAGAGGGTCGGCCCGTCGGCACCGGGGTTGGGCACCAGCTCCACGTCCAGCAGGGCGAGGGTGTCGTCGTCGACCGCGACCACTGTCCGGTCGAAGGCCGGTGTCCCGGGCGGTTCTGGCAGCGGCGTCCATGCCCCGGTGGCCGGGTCGAAGACGCTGTCCGGCGCGGGCCCGTTCTCGAGCGTCGTCTGGTAGGCCACCAGCCGGTCGCCGACAGCGGTCAGACCGGTCGGCTGCTCTGGCGGCGCCGGCAGCTCCTGCCACGCATCGCCCTCCGGCGTCCACGACAGGAACCGGACCGGCTGGTCCCCGCCGCCGTCGAGGACGAAGACCGTGTCCCCGGCTGTCACGGCCCGTGGCCACTGCGGCGAGAACGGCATCGGCGCGACCTCGCGCCAGGTGTCCGAGGCCGGGTCGTACGCCGCGACCTCGCGCGGGCTGTCCGTCGGGGCGATGCAGTCGGCGGCGGGCGGGCACGGGCTGGTGTTGCCACCGAGGACGAGCACCTCGTGGCCGGTCCACACCAGGGTCGCGGACTCCCGCGGACCCAGCGGCGACTCGGCGACCTCCGCCCAGCTGCCCGACGCGCTGTAGGACGGCGCACCGGGTGCGGGCCGGGAGCCGCAGCCGGCAACGACCGCGAGGACCGCGGCGAGCAGCGCGGCGGCAGCCGCCGGTCGGGAGCGCATGCCGCTACGACGTACCGGACCCGATTTCGGTTGCCACGTCGTCCGTCCGGCTCAGGTCGCGGCGAGGGTGACGCAGCACCGGCCGGACCTTGGACCGAAATCCCTTGTGGACAAAGGGCTTTCATATGTCCGACCCTGCGGTAGACTTCGAACATACGTTCGAGTCGGAGGCCAGGGGATGGGTGAGGCGGGCGGGGTGCTGGTCGACCCGGTGCTGCCCGCCGACTCGGCTGCTGACTGGGACTGGGCCGCGTGGGACCAGGCTGACTGGGAGGCTTCGGTCGAGGCGATAGCCACCGCGGGGACGGCGACGCTTGGCTGGGTCGCCGACCCCGCGTGCGACGACGAGTGCTATGGCCGCCGGCGGGGTTGCTGGACGAGATGGAGCCGGGGCCGTTGCTGGCGTCGCTGGCCGCCGAGACCGACCTGTCGTCGTGCAGCGATGCGGATCTGGTGGGGGTGGTGCGGGCCGCGTACCGGCTGCAGTCCTGGGCTGCTGCTCTCGAGGTGGCGGCGACTCACGTCCTGGTGGATCGGTGCGTGTCGTGGCGTGGGGTGGTGCCGGAGGGCGAGCAGGTGTCCTCGGAGTCGGTGTCGGCGCAGCTGATGGCCTCGGTGGAGGTCGGTTGTGCGCTGGACCTGGCACCGGCCACCGCCCGCGGCCGGGTCGGGTTCGCTCGGGACCTGGTGCGGCTGCCGGCGACCCGGCTCGGGTTGGCGTCGGGCGTGATCGACGTGCCGAAGGCGCGGCTGCTGGTCGACGAGCTGCGGCCCCTCGCGGACGCGGAGGCGCAGGCGATCGAGCAGCGGGTGGTGGCGGCGGCGGCGGGGCGGACCCGGGCGCAGCTGGCCGGCCGGCTGCGGCGCGCCGTGCTCGCCGCCGACCCGACCGCGGCGCAGGCGCGGCAGGAGCGGGCGAAGGCCGACCGCAAGGTGGAGACCTTCCCGCTCTCCGACGGGATGGCCGGGCTGACCTACGTCGACACCGCGGACAAGGTGCAGGCCCTCGACCTGTGGCTGACCGGCAGGGCGACCGCCGGCAAGGGCGCGGCGGGCACCGATGACCGGACGATGGACCAGCTGCGCGCCGACGTCCTGGGTGACCTGGGTGTGCATGGGCTGGCCAGTGAGGATCTGCCGGTGCGGCACGGTCGCCGCCCGCAGATCCAGGTCACCGTCGCGCTGACCACCCTGCTCGGCCTGGACGACCAGCCCGGCGAGCTGGCCGGCTACGGGCCGATCACCGCCGAGACGGCGCGGCGGATCGCCGCCGACGGGACGTGGCGGCGGCTGCTGACCGACCCGCGGACCGGCCGCTTCGACGAGCTGTCGGTCGACTCCTACGAGCCACCTCAGGACCTGCGCGACCACGTCATCGGCCGGGACGTCACCTGCCGGGGGTTCGGCTGCCGTACCCCGGCGGCCCGCTGCGACCTGGACCACCGCGTGCCTCACCCGCGCGGCCCGACCAGCGCCGGCAACCTCGACCCGCGCTGCCGCAGCCACCACCAGGTCAAGACCCACACCGACACGGTGATCACCAGCGACGGCGACGGCGGGCTGCACCTGACCCTGCCCTCCGGCCGCAGCTACCACCGTCCCGCCGAACCCGTCCTCGGAGACGACTCAGATGACCTCCCACCCTTCTGAACCGGGGGAGTTGTCGACGACGCCGAGCGCACCACCGGCGAACAGATCCGGCATGACCGAGCGGGTATTCGGGCTGCACTTCCCTTGCGGTTTGGCGGGCGGCCCGGCGTTCAGGTCGGCACCGCTTCGAACCCGGTCATGCGAATGAGCGTGGCGGGGACGCCGGCGACGATGACGTTGGCGGGGACGTCCTTGGTCACGACGGCGCCGGCGCCGATGATTGACCCGTCGCCGATCGTGACGCCGGGTAGGACCGTCACGGCGGCGCCGAGCCACACCTTGCGGCCGATCACGATGGGTGCCGGCATCATGTCCGCGCGTCTGTTCGGGTCGACATCGTGGTTGAGCGTCGTCAGGGTGCTTCCGTGCCCGATGAGTGTGCCGTCGCCGATGCTGATGCCTCCGGTGTCCTGGAAGCGGCATCCGAGGTTGATGAAGACGTTCTTGCCGAGGGTCAGGTTCTTGCCAAACTCGCTGTAGAGCGGTGGGAACACCACGACGGAGTCGTCCACCGGCTTGCCGGTGAGTTTGCCGACCAGGAGGCGCAGTTCCTCTGGCGCCCGGTACCCGTTGTTGATCTCGGCAATGATCCGGAGCGCGTCTTGCGCCGCGTCGTGCATGAACCGGTGCTGCGGCGAGCCGCCCTCGATCGGCGCGCCGCTGTTCACATGGTCGAGGAACTCTTGCAGCTGCATCGCGGTCACCGTGCCTCGACGGTCGCCGTGACCGGACCGACCATGCCCGCGATCTGCTCCGCGGCGTCAACGTCCAGTCGCCCGAGGATGACAATGCCGGGGAAGTAGGACTGGTCACCGTAGTAGAGGACAAGGTCGTTCCCAGGCGCGTAGTAACCCAGATCGCCCACGTCAGGTTCGGCGCCCTCGGGTTGGCCCTCCAGCGAGAGCGGTGCGGGTAGCGGGCCGGTCTTCTCGACCCCGCCGTGGTCGATCATGTCGACGATCACGGGCAGCTGGGCGACGAGATCACGCGCTGCGGCGCTATCAGTGAGGGTGGCTTCGAACCTCTGATCGTCGATGGTGATCTGGATGTTCACGGGGTCCTTCTGGGTGCTGGCATGGTTGCTGGCAGGGCCGCGCGGCATGTCTTGGGCGGTCGCTGAGGGGGCGGTGGCCTCGCGGCCGACAGGGCCTGGATCGCTGCGCGTGGGGCTGCCGTCGCCACACCCGGCAGCGAGGAGCACGGTCAGCGCGACGGTCGGCAGGGCGGTCAGCATCGTCCTCGAAAGAGGCATCAGGCTCACAGGGTGAGCAGGACCTTGGTGGCGGTGCGCTGGTCCATGGCTTGGTAGCCCTCGGCTGCCCGGTCCAGCGGGAGAGTGAGGTCGAAGACCTTGCCGGGGTCGATCGTGCGGTCCCAGATGAGCCTGATCAGCTCGGGCAGGTACTGCCGGACGGGGGCCGGTCCGCCATGGATGTGCACGCCAGCCATGAACAGCTCGTCGCCGGGGATGGCGACGTCGTGGGAGACGCCGACGAAGCCGACGTGTCCACCGGGCCGGGTGGAGGAGATCGCCTGCATCATCGCCTCCTGGGTGCCGACGGCCTCGATAACCGAGTGCGCGCCCAGGCCGCCGGTGAGCTCCTTGACCCGGCCGCCACCGACCTCGCCGCGCTCCTGGACGATGTCGGTCGCGCCGAACTCACGCGCCAGCGCCTGCCGGTCCGCGTGTCGGCTGAACGCGATGATGCGCTCGGCACCGAGCTGCCGGGCGGCCAGGACGCCGAGCAGTCCCACCGCGCCATCGCCGACGACCGCGACGGTCTTTCCGGGTCCGGCCTCGGCGGCGACCGCGGCGAACCAGCCGGTCCCGAGCACGTCGGAGGCGGCCATCAGCGACGGAATGAGGTCGGGTTCGGGCATCGCCGGCGTGGCGACCAGCGTGCCGTCGGCCAACGGGATGCGGGCCAGCTCGGACTGGGTGCCGATGCTGCCCATCAGCACCCGGTGCACGCAGTACGCCTGGTAGCCGGCCTTGCAGATCTCACAGGTGTTGTCAGAGGCCCAGAAGGAACCGACGACGAAGTCGCCGACCTTGACGGTGCGCACCTGAGCGCCGACTTCCTCCACGACGCCGACGTACTCGTGACCCATCACCTGGTGGTCGACCGGCTCGGCACCGCGGAAGGGCCACAGGTCGCTGCCGCAGATGCAGGTCGCGGACAGCCGAATGATGGCGTCGGTGGGCTCGATGATCTTGGGGTCCTCGCGGTCCTCGACCCGCACGTCCCCCGGTTCGTACATGACAACCTGACGCATCGCCTTCGGCTCCTCGGCTCTTCGTGTTCGCAGTGGTGGTGGCACGATGCCGCCACGTCATCGAGTGAACCCGGCGCGCCGCCGCTGTGGGAGTCCCTGTCGTTGGGTGCACTGACAGGGCACCCGTCGGGCACCCGTCGACGACCGGGCCCGACCTAGGCTTGAGGTCGTGGACAACCGCATGGAGGTGCGCGAGTTCCTGACCACCCGTCGCGCCCGCATCACCCCGGACCAGGTCGGTCTGCCGACCACCGGCGCTCGCCGAGTCCCCGGGCTGCGGCGCAGCGAGGTCGCGGCACTCGCCGGGTTGAGCGTGGAGTATTACGCCCGGCTCGAGCGTGGCCAGATCGCCGGCGCCTCCTCCGGTGTGCTCGAGGCGCTGGCGAGCGCCTTGCAGCTCGACGAGACCGAACGGACGCACCTGTTCGACCTCGCTCGGGCCGCCGACGGGATTCCCACCTCGGGTCGATCGCGTCGACGCACGTCGACCAAGGCCGCGTCACGGCTCAGCCTGCAGTGGGCGCTGGAGGCCATCACCGACGGGGTCGCGTTCGTACGCGACCCTCGCCAGACCATGCTGGCGACCAACACGCTGGGCCGGGCGTTCTACTCACCGGTCATCGGCGCCGGCGGCCGCACTCCCAACCTCGCGCGCTTCCAGTTCCTCGACCCCGCCTCCCGCGACTTCTACCCCGACTGGGAGCTGTTCGCCGAGATGTGCGTGGGCATCATGCGCGCCGAGGCCGGACGCGACCCGCACGACCGTGGCCTGCAGGACCTGGTCGGTGAGCTGTCCACCCGCAGCGAGGTGTTCCGGCGGCTGTGGGCCGACCACAACGTCCGCAGCCACGGCGCCGGCACCAAGCGCTTCCACCACCCCGTCGTCGGCGAGCTCACGCTGGCCTACGAAGAGCTCGCGATCACCGCCGAGCCGGGGCTGGTGCTCCTGGTCTACACCGCCGAACCCGGATCGCCCTCCGCCGAACGGCTCCACCTGCTCGCCTCCTGGGCGGCGTCGAAACGCGCGCCCACCCGCACCAACTAGCCGCCAACCAGAAAGAAGCCATGCAGATCACCCGCAGCTCCATCGACACCGCCAAAGGCCCCGACGACTGGTTCACCGGCGACGTCTACATCGACTCGGTCGCCGCCGCGCCGCCACCCTCCCGGGTCACCGCGAATCTGGTGCACTTCATGCCCGGTGCCCGCACCCACTGGCACCGCCACCCCCTGAGCCAGACCGTGTTCGTCACCGAGGGCGTCGGCCTGTGCCAGCGCCGCGGCGGACCGATCGAGGTCATCCGCCCCGGGGACCGCGTCCTCTTCGAGGCCGGCGAGGAGCACTGGCACGGCGCCGGAACCAACCGGCTCATGGTCCACCTGGCCATCAACGAAGGCGACGAGCAGCACGACGTCGTCAACTGGCTCGAGCCCGTGACCGACCAGGCATACGCCGCAGCGCCGCCGCTCGACCACTAAGGCCCACGAAGGTCGGGGACGGACCAGCCCCCGTCTGCCAGTGACGCGGCCAAGCACGCACGGCCAAACGACGCCATGCAAGGCGTCTTCGACAGGTGCCGCACCGGTCCCGGTGGCTGACACGACCGCACGGTAACCGGGCAGTGTCGATCGCGGCCTGGCGTAGTCAAGTGGGGGTGGCATCCGCCAACGTCGTCAACTCATCTAGCTGCGCTTGGCTCAAGACTATCTCCGCCGCCGAGGCGTTGGCCGTGAGCTCTTCCACCGACTCAGCGCCGACGATCACTGATGCGACGGCTGGGCGGGAAAGCAACCAAGCCAAGGTGATCTGGTGCGGCCGCAAGCCCCAATCCTGGGCCAATCGCTCCACCTCCCGGCCGACCCGTAGCTCCGCGTCGGAGAACCCCGGCCCCCCGAAGCGCACATCCCCGGAGACACCTCTCTCCACGACGTGCATGCCGGCGAGCAAGCCGCCGTGCAGCGGCGCGAAGGGGACGATGGAGAGCCCGAACTGGTGGCAGGCGGGCGCCAGTTCGGCTTCCGCGGCGCGGTCGATGAGGTTGTACTTCACCTGGACGCAGACGGGAGCGTGCTGCCGCCGGGAGTCTGCGATCCACAGTGCGTGTGCAACTTGCCAGGCTGGATAGTTGGACAGTGCGACATACCGCAGTTTGCCTTGCCGCACCAGGTCGTCGTACACCGCCAGGGTCTGTTCCAAGGGCGTGTCGGGATCGGGGCGGTGGGCGTAGTACAGGTCTATGTAGTCCGTTCCCAACCTTTGCAGGCTGTTCTCGACCTGCTTGATGATGTGCCGGCGCGAAAGCCCGCGGTCGTTCGGGTCGGGACCCACGGGTTCGGAGGATTTGGTCGCGATCACGAGCTCGTCCCGCCTGCCGGCGAGTGTGCGACCGAGGATCAGCTCTGCCGGCTTGCGGTCGGCCGCCGGCGGGGCGCCGGGGCGGTCGAAGGTCGGCATGTTGCCATAGACGTTGGCCGTGTCGAAGAAGTTGATGCCGAGGTCGAATGCTGCCTGGACCACGCGACTCGCGTCCCGCTCGGTCGGTGCCACCCCGAACGTGGCAGTGCCCAGGCAGATCTTCGACACCCTGACCCCAGTCGGCCCAAGAAGGGCGTAGTCCAATGAGCCACCTCCCATTCGGTCAGTCATTTCCACCGTAGCTTGAGCGGCAACCTGGCCGTGCCCTGCCTGCCTGACGTTGCGACCTTCTGACCGCTCGGTAGGTGCCGTTCTGTATGGGCAGCGTCGAGGTCCCGTCGCGGCGACTTCCCTTCCGCATCCCGGAATGTTCGTTAGCGGAAGTAACGATATCGAGGTAGCCTGAGGGTCATGTCCACGATGACCCGCACCGCCGAGCTGGCGAGCACGATGCGGGTGTCGGTGATGCGGCTCAGCCGTCGGTTGCGCACCGAGCGCGCCGACCACGACCTGACCCTCACGCAGACGGCCGCGCTCGCGACGCTGGACCGGCACGGCCCGCTGACCCCGCGCGAGCTGGCCGACCACGAGCACGTCCAGCCGCCCTCGATGACCCGCACCCTCGCGGCGCTCGAGGAGCTCGGCCTCATCACCCGCACACCGCACGCCACCGACGGTCGCCAGCACCTCGTCGCCCTCACCGTGGACGCGAAGGCGCTCC
The DNA here is from genome assembly GCA_963746175.1 of uncultured Actinomycetota bacterium. GTDB lineage: Bacteria > Actinomycetota > Actinomycetes > JACCUZ01 > JACCUZ01 > CAVVAH01. Next base: position 1,507,685 of record CAVVAH010000004.1, read on the forward strand.
TCCGGGAGGACCGCCGGCGCCGCGACGCCTGGTTGTCGCGTCGGCTGGCCGAGCTGACCCAGGACGAGCGCGACCTGCTCCGCGCGGCGGCACCACTCCTCGACCGCCTCACCAGGTCCGTATGAGCCCGACGTTCCAGTCGCTGCGCAACCGCAACTACCGCTACTACGCCGCCGGTGGCGTCGTGTCCAACACCGGCACCTGGATGCAGCGGGTCGCGCAGGACTGGCTGGTGCTCCAGCTGTCCGGCCAGAGCGGCGTCGCGCTGGGCATCACCACCGGCCTGCAGTTCCTCCCGATGCTGGTGCTCGCCCCGTTCGCCGGGACGCTGGCCGACCGCTACTCCAAGCGCAAGGTGCTCATCGCCACCCAGGCGTTCATGGCCACGGTCGGCCTCGTCCTCGGTGTCCTCGACGTCACCGGCGCCGTCCAGGTGTGGCACGTCTACGTGCTCGCGCTCCTGCTGGGCGTCGGCGCCGCGTGCGACGCACCGGCCCGCCAGTCCTTCGTCATCGAGATGGTCGGCCGCGACGACCTGTCCAACGCCGTCGGCCTCAACAGCGCCTCCTTCAACCTGGGCCGGGTCATCGGCCCGTCGGTCGCGGGATTCCTCATCGTGCTGGTCGGCACCGGACCGGTCTTCCTCATCAACGCGGCGTCGTTCGGCGCGGTCATCTTCGCGCTGGTGAAGATGCGGCCGGCCGAGCTGATGCCGGTGCCACGGGCCGGCCGCGGGCGCGGGCAGCTGCTCGAGGGCATTCGCTACATCCGGGCCCGGCCGGACCTGCTCACCGTGATGGTCATCGTGTTCTTCGTCGGCACCTTCGGCCTCAACTTCCAGCTGACCTCGGCGCTGATGGCCACCGAGGTGTTCCACAAGGGAGCGGGGGAGTACGGGCTGCTCGGCACCATCGTGGCCATCGGGTCGCTGTCGGGTGCGCTGCTCGCGGCCCGGCGTGGTCGGCCCCGCCTCCGGCTCATCGTGGTGGCCGCTGTCGCCTTCGGTGTCGTCGAGATCGTCGCCGGGCTGATGCCGTCGTACTGGACGTTCATGGCCACGCTGATCCCGCTCGGGCTGTGCCAGATGACGATGCTCAACTCCGCCAACGCCACCATGCAGCTGGCCGTCGCCCCGGCGATGCGCGGCCGGGTGATGGCGCTCTACATGGCGGTCCTGATGGGCGGTACGCCGATCGGGTCGCCGTTGATCGGCGCGCTGGCCGAGGCGTTCGGCGCCCGCTGGAGCCTGATCGGCGGCGGCGCCGTGTCGGCCACGGCGGCCCTCGTCGCGGGCGGTCTGCTGGCCCGCCGGCGCGGCCTGGTGCTGCGCGACGAGCTGCGGGTGTCCGTGGTCGCACCCTTCGACGACCCGCGGCTGGCGGAGTCGCGGGAGAGCGTCCAGCAGGGCTGACCGGGGTCGCGCTGGCGCGGGTCGGCGTCGGTGGACAGGATGGCCGCATGAGCGACGCACTCACGAGCACCGACTTCCTGCGCCACCTGCGGGCCGACACCGACCGGATGCTGGCGGTCGTGACCGACCTCGACGCCGCGGTGCCGACCTGCCCCGGCTGGACCGTGCGGGACGCGCTGGTGCACACCGGGTCCGTCTTCAGCCACAAGGTCGCCTGCATACGGGTCGGGCGGCCGCGGGAGGAGTCCGACTGGGACCAGGGCCCCGCCGACTCGGCCGACCTCGACGCGACGCTCGGCTGGTTCCGCGAGCGTCGCGACGAGCTGCTGGGCGAGCTGGAGTCCCGCGACCCCGGGCAGCAGGTCTGGACCTGGCACGAGGACCACCAGGACGTCGCGTTCTGGCAGCGCCGGATGGCGCAGGAGGCGGCGGTGCACCGCGTCGACGTCGAGAGCGGCACCGGCTCCGAGTCGCCGGTCGACCACGACCTCGCGGTCGACGGTGTCGACGAGGTCCTCGACTGGTTCCTGGTCTACCAGTCGGACGACGTCGGCACCGACGCCCCAGGCCGAGGCACCGTCGCGGTCCGCACGGCCGACCGCATCTGGCGGCTCACGCTGCGCCCGGACCGCGTCGACATCGCGCGGCTGCCCGGGGCGGCCGACGCCGTGGTCAGCGGCGAGGCCTCCGAGCTGTACCTGTGGCTCTGGGGTCGGCGACCCGACTCCGCGGTCCAGCTCGAGGGCGACGCCGACGCACTGGCCGGGCTGCGCGCGCGCCTGCACGTCGTCACCCAGTAGGGCAGCGTGCCGACGTACGACGTCGTGGTCGCCGGCCTCGGCGGCTTCGGCAGCGCCACCGCCGCACACCTCGCGACCCGTGGGGTCCGCGTGCTGGGCCTCGACCCACGACCCGGGGCCCACGCGGAGGGCTCGAGCCACGGCGAGACCAGGATCGTGCGCCAGGTCTACTTCGAGGGACCGACGTACGTGCCGCTGCTCCGGCGTACGTACGAGCTGTGGGCCGAGCTCGCCGACGAGAACGGCGCGCCGCTGCTGCACCGCACCGGCGGGCTGTTCCTCGGCCGGCCCGACACCCGGGTCTTCCGCGGCAGCCTGGAGACCGCGCAGCACTGGGACCTCGAGCACGAGGTGCTCGACGCGGCGGAGGTGCACCGGCGGTTCCCGGCGGTGCGCCCGCCTGACGGGGTCGCCGCGCTGTACGAGCCGCAGGCCGGCGCGGTGCGGCCGGAGGCTGCCGTCGCCGCGCACCTGCGCCGGGCCGTCGCCGGGGGAGCCGAGCTGCGGCACGACGAGTCGGTCGTCGGCTGGTCCGCGACCGGGGGCGGCGTCCGCGTCGAGACCTCGCGGGGCACCGTCGAGGCGGGCGCCCTGGTGCTCGCCCCGGGGCGGTGGGCACCCGAGCTGGTCCGGCTCGACCTGCCGCTGGTCGTCGAGCGTCGGGTGCAGCACTGGTTCGCCCCGCCGGTGGTCGACGACTTCCGGCCGGGGCGGCTGCCGGTCTGGATCTGGGACCGCGCGGACGGCACCTCGATGTACGGCGCGCCGGCCCAGGACGGCCACGACGACGTCAAGGCCGCGGTGCACTTCTCCACCCAGCGACCGGCCGACGCGTGGCAGGTCGACGAGCTCGCGGCGATGCTCGGCGAGCTGTTCCCGGGGCTGGGGTCCCGGCACACCCGCGAGGCGGCCTGCTGGTACACGCTGACGCCGGACGAGAACTTCGTGGTCGGTCCGCACCCCGAGTCCGACCGCGTGGTGCTGGCGTGCGGCTTCTCGGGTCACGGCTTCAAGTTCACCCCGGTGCTCGGCGAGGCGCTCGCCGACCTGGCGACCGAGGGGCGCACACGGTTCGACCTGAGCACCTTCGACCCGCTGCGCGTCGCGCAGGTCCGGCCCGCGTGAGGCTGTTCGCCGCGGTCCGGCCGTCGGCGGAGGCGCTCGAGCACGCCGCCGCGGCTGTCGACCTCGTGCGGGCGGCCGAGCCGGGGCCACGCTGGGTGCCGTCGGAGCGCTGGCACCTGACGCTGGCGTTCTACGGCGACGTCGACGAGCGCGGGCTCCCGCGACTGACCCGGCACATCGACCGGGGCCTCGCCGACGTGCCGCCGATGACGTTGTCGCTCGCCGGCGCCGGCACGTTCTCCCGCCGTGCCATCTGGCTCGGGGTGGTCGGCGACGTCGACGTGCTGCAGCGCGCGGCGTACGGCGTGACGTTCGAGGACCGGGCCTTCCAGCCGCACCTCACCGTCGCGCGGCTGCGTGGCGGCACCGACCCGGCCGGCGCGGTGCGAGCCCTGTCGTCGTACGCCGGGCCGCCGTGGACCGTCGACGAGGTGCACCTGGTCCGGTCGCAGCCGGGACCGCGCCCGACGTACGACGACATCGGGACCTGGCCGCTCGCGGCTCCGTCGTAGGGTCGGCTGGTGAACCCGAGGACGCGGCGCCTGGTGGTGCTCGGCGCACTGGTCGTCCTCGTCGTCCTCGTCGTCGCCGGCACTCTGTTCTGACGCCCCGGCACCCGCGCCGCCCCCGCTTGTCGTGGCGCACGAGTGCTTGGCGGGGCATGTACACCACGACAAGCACGTGTTGACCACGTTTACGTGGTCGATCGCCGGCGGGGTGGGGGCGCTGGAGGGCTGCGGGCTACCAGGCGTAGGCCTCGGGGGCGGGGCCGCCGGGGCCGGGGAAGATCTCGTCGAGTCGGGCGAGCACGTCCTTGGTGAGCCGGATCTTCAGCGCCCGCAGCGAGCCGTCGAGCTGCTCCATGGTCCGTGGCCCGATGATCGGCCCGGTGACGCCCGGCTGGGCGAGCAGCCACGCGAGCCCGACGTCGGCGGGGTTCTCGCCCAGCTCGTCGCAGAGGTCCTCCCACGCCTTGATCGCCTTGCGGTTCTCCTTGAGGCCGTCCTTGGCGCGACCGCTGAGCCGGCGCTTGCCCTGCTCGGTCTTGCGGATGATGCCGCCGAGCAGACCGCCGTGCAGCGGCGACCACGGGATGACGCCGAGGCCGTAGTCGCGGCAGGCGGGCAGCACCTCGAGCTCGATGTCGCGGGTCAGCAGGTTGTAGATGGACTGCTCGCTGACCAGCCCGGTGGAGTGCCGCCGGCGGGCCTCCTCCATGCCCTTCGCGATGTGCCACCCGGCATGGTTCGAGGATCCGAAGTAGAGGACCTTGCCCTGCGCGCGCAGGACGTCGAACGCCTCCCAGATCTCGTCCCACGGCGTCTCCAGGTCGACGTGGTGCATCTGGTACAGGTCGATGTGGTCGGTCTGCAGCCGGCGCAGCGATCCCTCGACGGCGTGCCGGATGTTGCGGGCCGACAGGAACGTGTCGTTGGGCCAGTCGCTCATCGAGCCGTAGAGCTTGGTGGCGATGACGGTCTTCTCACGGCGGCCCCCGCCCTGGGCGAACCATCGGCCCACGATCTGCTCGGTGACGCCCTCGCCCTTCTTCCAGCCGTAGACGTTGGCGGTGTCGAAGAAGTTGATGCCGAGGTCGTGCGCCCGGTCCATGATCGCGTGCGAGTCGTCCTCGGAGGTCTCCGGCCCGAAGTTCATGGTGCCGAGGCAGAGCCGGCTGACGGACAGGCCGCTGCGGCCCAGGTGGGTGTAGTCCATCCCTCGATCCTGCCCCCGGCGCGGCGGAGAACAACCCACCAGGTACGGGCTGCGCTGATGTCCGGTCGACATACTGGCCGCATGGGGGCGCCCGACCATTTCGTCGGCCTGGTCGACCGGCTGGCTGCCGATCTCGACGCGGCACCTGCCACGGCGGAGGCGCTCGCGGCCCAGGCCCACCTCTCGCGCTTCCACTTCGACCGGGTCGTCAAAGCAGTCGCGGGGGAGAGCCCGACCCGGTTCCGCTCCCGGGTCCTGCTGGAGCGGGCGGCCTACCGGATGATCACGACCGAGGACACCCTTCTCGACATCGCCGTCGCTGCCGGCTTCGGCAGCCACGAGGCGTTCACGCGGGCCTTCGGCCGTGAGTACGGCGTCGCACCGTCCGTCTGGCGCGACCGACCCACCAGGTTCCAGATCGCCGCCCCCAACGACGTGCACTTCCACCCGCCTGGTGGCCTCCGGCTGCCGGCCCGGCACAGGATGGACGGCATGACCCTGGTCGTCGAGATGGTCGAGCACCACGTCTGGCTGGTGGGTGAGCTGGTCGACCGTGCTGCCGGGCTCGACGACGCCCGCCTCGACGAGCCGTTCTCCGGGACCGTCCCGGGCATCGACGGCGGCACTCTGCGCTGGGCTCTGTCCCGCCTGGTCGGTCAGATGGCGATGTGGAACGCGGCGGTGGGTGACCGCGAGTACGACTTCGACGTCGAGCAGGCCGAGCCGGTCGCGTCCATGCGTGAGCGGCTCGCGGTAGCCGGCCCCGAGTTCCTCGCCAACGTCCGGACCTACGCCGAGGAGGGTCGCTTCGACGAGACGTTCGTCGAGGCGTTCAGCCCGGAGCCGGTGGTGCTCAGCTACGGCGCCATGGTCGCCCACGTGCTGACCTTCGCCGCTCACCACCGGCTGATCGCGGTGGCCAAGCTGCGCGAGCACGGCATCGACGACCTCGGCTTCGGCGACCCCAAGCAGTGGTTCGCGCGCCCCTCGGCCTGAGGAGCGCAACCTCGATCAAGCGGTGCGTGTCCGGTGCCACCGAGGCTGGGTGTAGTCCCGCCGAGGAGGAGAGCCGTGAAGCTGCCCTACGCCGAACCCCACACACCGATCGAGGCCGGCGAGCCCGTGGTCCCGGAGCCGCCCCGACGGGGCGAGCCCGGCGGCGAGCCCTGCGGCGTCTGCGAGGGACACACCATCGCGAAGGTCTGGGAGGACGAGCACTGGACGCTGCACCCACCCGTCGGCGGCAGCCTGCCGGGCACCGTGTGGGCCGCGTCGAAGGTGCACGTGGACTCCTTCGCCGACCTTCCTGCGGGGGCGCAGGCGACCTTCGGGCCGCTGTGCGCCCGAGTCGACGCCGCGCTGATGGCGCGCGGCGACGTCGGCCGGGTCCATCTCTACCGCTGGGGCGACGGCGGCGCGCACTTCCACGTCTGGTTCATGCCGCGCCCGCTGGGGATGCTCGAGGCGGCGGGAGCGATGCTCCCGCTCTGGGAGGACGTCCTGCCGAACGTCACCGACGACGAGCTGCGGGTCGCGGCCGAGGAGCTGGCCGCGCGGATGGGCGCGTGACAGGCGCTCGGGTGACGGGGACCCGGCTCGCCCGCGAGCTCGGCACCGGCGACGCCGTCGTCGTCGGGTCGGCCGCGATGCTGGGCGCCGGCGTGTTCGTCGTCTACGGCCCGGCCGCCGCGGCAGCCGGCTCGGGGCTGCTCGTCGGGCTGGGCGTCGCGGCGGTGATCGCGTTCTGCAACGCGGTGGCCTCCGCGCAGCTGGCCGCCGCGCACCCGTCGTCCGGCGGGACCTACCTCTTCGGCCGGGTCGTGCTCGGCCACTGGTGGGGCTACCTCGCGGGCTGGGGATTCGTGGTCGGCAAGACCGCGTCGTGCGCCGCCATGGCGATGACGTTCGCGGCGTACGCCGTGCCGGTCGGCGGTTGGTGGCAGCGCGTTGCGGCCGCCGCGGCGGTCGCTGCCCTCACCGCCGCCAACCTGCGCGGCGTCACGCGTACGACGCTGACGGCCCGGTGGCTGCTGGCGGTGACCGCCGTGGTCCTGGTCGGCTTCGTCGCACTGGCCTGGACCCGCGGCCCGGCCGCCGAGCCCGCACCGCTGCCGTCGACCGGTGGTGTCCTCGGTGTGCTCCAGGCCGCCGGCCTGCTGTTCTTCGCCTTCGCCGGCTACGCCCGGATCGCCACCCTCGCCGAGGAGGTGCGCCGCCCGGAGATGATCGGCCGGGCGATCCTGATCGCACTCGGCGCCGCTGTCACGCTCTACCTCGCCGTCGGGATCACCCTGGTCGACGTCCTCGGCGCGCGGCTCGCAGCCACCCGCACGCCGGTCGCCGCGGCCGTCGCGGCGGTCGGAGCCGCCTGGGCCGAGCCGGTGGTCCGGGCCGGTGCGACGGCCGCGAGCCTGGGTGCCCTGCTCGCACTGCTCGCCGGCGTCGGTCGCACCACCCTGGCGATGGCGCGCGAACGGGACCTGCCGGGCTGGCTGGCCTCGGTCGACGAGCGACGGCGGGTGCCGGACCACGCGCAGCTGGCGATCGGAGTCGCCGTGGTCGTCCTCGTCCTGATCGGCGACCTCCGCGGTGCGATCGGCTTCTCGTCCTTCGGCGTGCTGATCTACTACTTCGTCGCCAACGTGGCCGCACTCCGGCAGCCCGACGCCGAACGTCGCTGGCCACGGACGCTGCAGGTGCTCGGGGCTGCCGGCTGCCTGGCGCTCGTGGTCTCGCTGCCGGGTCCGTCGGTCGTGGCCGGTCTGGTCGTGATGGCCCTCGGCGTCGCTGTGCGTGCGCTGCTCCGCAGGGGCTGACCGGCTCGGCGAGCCGGCCGTCGCGGTCCTCGCGCAGGTCGCCCTAGGCTCTTCCGGTGAGCACCACCACCGATGCCCCGGCCTCGGTACGACGACAGGCGTGGGCCGTCCGGGTCGTGTTCGCCTCCAACGGGATGCTGTTCGCCACCTGGGCGTCCCGCATCCCGGCGGTGCGGGACGACCTGCACGCCGACGAGCGTGGCCTCGGCTTCGCGCTGCTGTTCATCGCCGTCGGGTCGCTGGTCGCGATGCCGTTCTCCGGCCGGCTGGTCGCCGGGGTCGGGGCGCGCGCGGTCCTCGTCGCCTGCATCGCAGCGTGCTGCCTCGCCTACCCGGCGCTCGCGCTCGCGCCCGACCTCGCGGTGCTGTCGGCCGTGCTGCTCGTCATCGGTGCGGGGAGTGGCGTCTGGGACGTCGCGATGAACGTGTCCGGCCACGTCGTCGAGCGCGAAGCCGGGAAGGACCTGATGCCCGGCTTCCACGCCGCGTGGAGCATCGGCACCGTGCTCGGCGCGGGCGTCGGTGCCCTGGCGGCCCATGCCGGTGTCGACCCGTTCTGGCACTTCGCGGTCATGAACGCCCTGGTGCTGGTCGGCGGCCTGTACTGCGTGCGCGTCATGCCCGATGGCAGGGACGAGACAGCGGGTGACAACGCCGAGGGCGAGCACCACGTCGTCTCGCCGGTCGGCCCCCTGATCCGGGACCCCCGGCTGCTCGGCCTCGGCGTCATGTGCTTCTTCGCGGCGTGGGCGGAGGGCTCCGCGAACGACTGGCTGGCGTTGATGATCCACGACCACCGCGACGCGTCCGGCGCGCTCGCCGCCGCCGGCTTCGCCGTCTTCGCGACGGCGATGACCCTCGGCCGGCTGGCGGGGACGCCCGTCGTCACCAGGTTCGGACGGGTCCGATCCCTGCGTGTCGGGGCCGCTGTGGCCGCGGTCGGCGTCGTCCTCCTGCTCACCGTGCCCGTGCTGGCCGTGAGCTACGTCGGCGCACTGCTCTGGGGGCTGGGCATCGCGATCGGCTTCCCCCTGGCCATGACCGCCGCCGGCGAGACGCCGGGTCGCGGCCCGTCGGCCATCGCGACGGTGGCGACGATCGCCTACTCCGGCTTCCTCGTCGGCCCTCCGCTGATCGGGACCTTCGCCCACGCCGTCGGCCTCGACCACGCCCTGTGGGTCGTCGTGGCCCTGACCGCCGGCATGGTGGCGCTGGCGGGCAACGCACGGCCGGTGCGCGACCAGGGACACTAGGCAGATGCCCGAGGACCTCGACGGCGCCCTGCTCCAGGTGCGCGGCCTGCTGTTGGACCCCGACGCGCTCGTGCGCGCGGTGGCCGCCGGCAAGCGGCGCTCCGCCGTCCCGGACTGGCGCCGGGTCGAGATCCGCCCGGTCGACCTCAAGGAGGGCCGTCACCTGCAGGTGGTGACGTACGACGACCGGCAGGCGACGACCACCAACCAGGCGTACGGCGACGCGGCCGCGGCCGAGGTCGACGCGCTGCTCGCGCAGCCGTTCGGCAACTGGCACGTGCAGACCACCGACGAGACCGTCCAGCTGCGCGTCACCAAGAAGGGGCTGGCGCAGCTGCACCGGTCCGCCGCGACCGCGGAGCAGAGCACCGGCCACGACCGCGCGGCGCAGCACCTCATCGACCCGGGCGATCCGCTGTTCCGTGTGCTCGGCGCGGGGGCCGGCAAGCGCCGCCAGGTCGACGCGTTCCTCCGCGTGCTGCAGGCCGCCGTCGCCGACGCCGCGTCCGACCTGCCGGCCGACCGGCCGCTGCACGTCGTCGACCTCGGGTGCGGCAACGCCTACCTCAGCTTCGCTGCCTACCGGTTCCTCGCCGGGGGCCGGGACGTCCGGCTCACCGGTGTCGACCAGCGACCGGAGATGCGCGAGCGCAACAGTGCGATCGCCGAACAGCTCGGCTGGTCGGGCCGGGTGCAGTTCGTCGCCGGCGCGATCGCCGACTCGTCCGACGACCTCGGCGAGGTCGACGTCGTCCTCGCACTGCACGCCTGCGACACCGCCACCGACGACGCGCTCGCCCGGGCCGTGCACTCGCACGCCACCGTCGTGCTCGCGTCGCCGTGCTGCCACCACGACATGCAGCGGCAGATGTCCGCGGGCAGCGCCCCGGCGCCGTACGGCCTGGTGGCCCGGCACGGGATCCTGCGCGAGCGCCTGGGCGACGTGCTCACGGACGCGGTGCGGGCCGCCCTGCTGCGCCGGGTGGGCTACCAGGTCGAGGTGGTGCAGTTCGTCTCGGCCGAGTACACCCCGCGCAACACGATGATCCGGGCGGTCCGGCAGCACGGTGGCCCGCGGCCCGGCGCCGACGCGGAGTACGACGAGCTGGTCGCCTCCTGGGGCGTGACGCCGCACCTGCAGACGCTGCTCGCCGACGACCTTGCCGGCCGCGGCTAGCGCGGTCGTCGCGGCCGCGGGGTTCCTGCTCGCCGCCGCGCCCGGACCCGTCGTCGTGCTCGCCTTCCAGGACCCGGCGATCGACGAGTCGAGCGGGCTCGCGGCCTCGGCAGTCCGCCAGGACCTGGTGTGGACGCACAACGACGGCGGCGCCGTCGCGCAGGTGTTCGGCATCGACCGGGACGGCGCGACGGCGGCGACCGTGACGCTGGCCGGTGTGGACCCCTACGACCCCGAGGCGCTGGCCCCCGGCCGCGGCCCGGAGGGCGAGCCGGCCCTGTTCCTGGGCGACACCGGTGACAACCTGCGCGAGCGACCCGACATCTCGGTGTTCCGGTTCGACGAGCCGGCCTCGCTCGGCGACAGCACGGCGGAGGTGACGTGGTACCGGTTCGCCTACCCGGACGGGCCGCACGACGCCGAGGCGCTGCTCGTCGCCCCGGACGGGCGCCTGATGGTCGCGACGAAGGGCATCTCCGGGCAGGGGCTCTACCGCGCCCCGCGGGAGCTGGTCACCGAGGACGAGGGCACGAACCGGCTGCGCCGCATCGCGTCGGTGCCGTCGCTGGTGACCGACGGTGCCTACCTCCCGGACGGCCGGTTCGTGCTGCGCACCTACTCCGCGGTGTTCGTCTACGACCGGCCGGGCCACGAGGTCGCGCGTGCCGACCTGCCCGGGCAGCAGCAGGGCGAGTCGATCGCCGCCGACGGCGACCGGCTGCTCGTCGGCAGCGAAGGCGTGCACTCCCAGGTGCTCGCGGTGCCGGTCCCCGGCGGTGCCGGGACGCCGAGCCCGGCACCGTCGTCGACGCCGCCGGGCGCCTCGACGCCGGCGTCGCAGCCGGGTCGGCGGGCCGACGACCCGGCCGGGCCTCCGCACCCGGCGGCCTACGCCGCCGTCGGTGGCCTCGCGCTGCTCGGCGTCCTCGCGGCGGTCGCCGTCAGCCGCCGCCGGCGCAGGTCTCGCGGATCTTGAGGCGACACGCCGCTCTGGAGCCCGCGTGTCGTCCCGAGATCCGGATCCGGGTGGTCAGCCCGCCGCTGTGACCGCGGTCCGGGCCGGCGCCAGCCGGATCCCGACGGCGGCGACGACGAGCAGGGCGGGCACGACGAGCATCGCGGTGTGGATCGTCGTCGCGTCCGCCAGCGCACCGAGGCCGAACGGGCCGGCTCCGGAGGCCACGGCTGCCCCGATGCCGACACGCGCGCTGGCGCGGTCCGGCTGGCCGTCGGACGCGGCGATGGCGCGGGACAGCCCGAGCGGGAAGTAGAGGGCGACCCCCAGCCCGCAGAGCAGCAGGCCGAGCACGGCGAACGGCGCAGCAGTGCTCAGCCAGAAGAGTGCGAAGCCCGCCGCGTTGAGCACGAGTGCGCCGTACAGCAGCCGGTCGACGGGCAGCCGCAGGGCGAGGCGCCCGCCGACGAGCCGGCCGACGCACATGCCGGCGACCAGTGCCGTCACGGCCGCCGACGCCTCGGCCGCGGTGAGCGTGGTCCGCCGGGCCAGCATGTCCGCGGCCCAGAGGGTCAGGCAGAACTCCACGCCGATGCCGGCGGTGACCACCACCCAGGTGACCCAGTAGTGCCGGCTGAGTCGCGTCCCGGCGGTGTCGCCGCGCCGCGGGCCACGGTCGGCGGGCACGGGGACCGACCGCGACAGGACCGCGAGCACGCCGACGACGGGCAGCAGGACGAGCAGCGCCGGCCGCCAGGAGCCGAGCGCGACCGCGACCCCGACGGCGAGCGGGGACACCGCCCCCACGCCGGCGGCGACGGCGTTGGCCTCGGTGATGGCGGCCGGCCCGCTCGGGCCGTGCAACGCCGCGAGCACCGTCGACGTGCAGGTGACGACGTACGAGCCGCCGAACGAGCAGAGGAACGCCCCGCCGAGCGTGGCGGGCAGCGCGGTCAGCGAGGTGAGCAGCAGGATGCCCAGGCACACCACGACGAGGCCGGCCCAGATCATCGTGACCCGGCCGACGAGGCTGACCAGGGCCGCGACGGTCAGCGCGCTGACGAGAGCGCCGACGGCCAGCGCCGTGCCGTGCAGCCCGGCCACGGTCCGGCTGAAGCCCTGCTCGTCGCGCAGCAGCGTCAGCGCCGGTCCGAAGCCGTAGAGGAACCAGCCGTAGACGCCGAGCTGCCCGTAGGTCAGCCAGGTGCGCCGGTCCCGCTGCAGCCTCACCGATGCGGTCGGAAGCGTCAGAGGGCGGCGACGACGTGGTCGATGCAGGCGGTGAGCGCCTCGACGTCGTCCGGGTCGACCGCCGGGAACATCGCGACGCGCAGCTGGTTGCGGCCGAGCTTGCGGTAGGGCTCGGTGTCGACGATCCCGTTGGCGCGCAGCACCCTCGCGACCGCGGCGGCGTCGATGCCGTCCGCGAAGTCGATGGTGCCGACGACCGCGGACCGCTGCGCCGGGTCGGCGACGAACGGCGTCGCGAACTCGGACCTGTCGGCCCAGCCGTAGAGCCGGCTGCTGGACTCGGCGGTGCGCTCGGTGGCCCACTTGAGGCCGCCCTGGCCGTTGAACCACTCGACCTGGTGGGCCAGCAGGAAGATCGTGGCCAGCGCTGGTGTGTTGTACGTCTGGTCGAGACGGGAGTTGTCGATCGCGATCTGCAGGTCGCTGAACGCCGGGACCCACCGGCCGGTCGCCTGCACCTGCGCCACCCGCTCGATCGCGGCCGGCGACATCAGTGCCAGCCACAGGCCGCCGTCGCTGGCGAAGGACTTCTGCGGGGCGAAGTAGTAGACGTCGGTCTCGCCGACCTCCACCGGGAGGCCGCCGGCGCCACTGGTCGCGTCGACGAGCACCAACGCGTCGTCGTCCGCGCCGTCGACGCGGTGGAGGGGCATGGCGACACCGGTCGACGTCTCGTTGTGCGTGAGGGCGTAGACGTCGACGCCGGCCTCGGGGCGCGGCAGCGGGTGGGTGCCCGGGTCGCTCGCCACGATGCTCGGGCCGGCGAGGAACGGCGCTGCCGTCGTCGCGGCGGCGAACTTGGAGGAGAACTCGCCGAACACGAGGTGCTGCGAGCGCTCACGCACCAGGTTGAGGACGGCGATGTCCCAGAACGCGGTCGTACCGCCGTTGCCGAGGACCACCTCGTAGCCGTCGGGCACGGTGAACAGCTCGGTGAGCCCGGCCCGGACCCGGCCCACGACGCTCTTCACGGTCTTCTGCCGGTGGGAGGTGCCGAGGTACGACGTGCCGCTCGCGGCCAGCGCCGCCAGCGCCTCCGGGCGGACCTTGGACGGGCCGGAGCCGAACCGCCCGTCGCGCGGCTTGATGCTGTCCGGGATCACGATGTCGCTCACCCGGCAAAGGGTAGGCGGGCCGGCCGGAGCGACGGCCCGGGCGCCCAGCGAGTGGACGCCCGGTGCCGAGGTGCGTCGTGGTCACCACCTGCGTCGTGCGGGCGGCCGCCATCGCCGTCACGCGCTGTTCGTGCTGCGCAGGACGCCGAGACGGCGGTGGTACTCGGCGTCGTCGATGTCGCCGGCCGCGTACCGCTCGGCGAGCGCCCGCTCGCCGGCCCGCTGCCCGGAGAAGCGGGCCCGGTGGCGGCCGCCACGGACGAACAGCGTGACGAAGGTGGCCAGGACGAGCAGCCAGACCAGCGGGAAGATCGGCCACCAGTGACCGGGTCCGTCCCAGTGGTCGGCGAGGACGGTGGACTGTGCGAGGACGGTGCTGTGGATGGTGTCGAGCGTCATGATGACGGGCCTCTCGTGACGGGATGGGCTGACGTGCCCCATCGTCGGAGCGGCGGCGTCCCGCGTCGTCAGCGTCGCGGCGGCTCCTGCAGTACGCAGTCCTGCGTACGCCGGGTCACCACCACGCTGACGACCGTCGGGCGGTGTTCGACCTAGGGTCGGGTCGTGCCGCCGTTCGCCCGACCTCCCGGCTGGGTCGTCGACGCCCGGATCACGGTGCCGCTGCTGCTGATCGGGCTCTTCGGCAGCCGGCGCGCCGGGGACGCCCAGGTGGACGCGCCGCGCGCGCTGGACCACTGGGCCTACCTGCTGGTGGTCGTGGCCGTGCTGTCGCTGCTGGCCCGGCGCCGGGTGCCGTGGCTCACCGTCGTGGTCAACACCGTCGCGGTCGCGACCTACCTCGCCGTGGGCTACCCGTTCGGGCCGATCCTGCTGACGGTCCCCGTGGTGGCGTTCGGGCTCGCGGCCCGCTGGCCGCGACGGCGGGCGGTCGTCGCTGTCGGGGGCGAGGTGCTCGTCGTCCTGGCCGCGAGCGTGCTGCGCGTCACCGCCCTCGACGACGGAGGCTCGTGGGCCGACCTGGCGCGGGGCTGGCTGGTGTGGGCGCCGGTCGTGGCGGCCGCCTTCGCGCTCGGTGCCACCGCGCGGGTGCGGCGCGAGTCGTGGGCCGGCGTGCGCGCCGAGCAGGCGCGCCGCGCCGCGTCCGAGGAGCAGCTGCGGATGGCGCAGGAGCTGCACGACGTCGTGGGGCACGGGCTCGCGGTCATCGCGCTGCAGGCCGGCGTCGCGCTGCACGTGCTGGACCGTGAGCCGGAGAAGGCCCGCGAGTCGCTCGAGGCGATCCGCACGATGAGCCGTGAGTCGCTCGACGGGCTGCGCACCGAGCTGGCGCAGCTGCGCGCCGGTGCGGGCGACGCTCCCGAGCGCCGGCCGCTGCCCGGCCTCGCCGACCTCGACCTGCTGGTCGCCCGGATCCGGGCCGGTGGCGTCGACGTCCGCCTCGACGTCGGCGCCGACCTCGCAGCCCGCGAGCTGCTCACCGAGGTGGGCGCAGCGGCGTACCGGATCGTGCAGGAGTCGCTCACCAACGTGCTGCGGCACGCGGACGCCGAGCGGGCGAGCGTCACGGTCCGGTCCGCGGACGGTGAGCTGGTGGTGGCGGTGACCGACCGCGGCCGCGGCGGCGACCCGGGTGGCGACGGCACCGGCATCCGCGGGATGCGGGAGCGGACGGCGGCGCTGGGCGGGACCTTCGAGGCCGGCCCCACCACTGACGGCTTCCGGGTCGTGGCCCGCCTGCCGCTCGAGCCACGGGCTGCGGAGCAGGTCCGGTGACCGCGGTCCGAGTGGTCGTCGTGGACGACCAGGCGCTGGTGCGGATGGGGCTGCGCACCCTGCTCGGCAGCGAGGACGACCTGGACCTCGTCGGCGAGGCTGCGGACGGGCGCGCGGGGCTGGACGTGATCCGGCGGACCCGGCCCGACGTGGTGCTGCTCGACATCCGGATGCCGGTGCTCGACGGGCTGTCGGTGCTCCGCGAGGTCGCCGACGACCCGGCCCTGGTCGCGGTGCGGGTCGTGATGCTCACGACCTTCGAGCTCGACGAGTACGTCTTCGAGGCGCTGCGGCACGGGGCGAGCGGCTTCATCCTCAAGGACTCGGACCCTGCGGAGCTGTTGCAGGCCGTGCGCGTCGTCGCCGACGGCGGATCGCTGCTGTCGCCCACGGTGACCCGGCGCGTGATCGCGCGGTTCGCCGGTCAGGGCGCCGTCGCCGCGGCACCGCACCCGGACCTCGGCCGGCTCACCGACCGTGAGCGCGAGGTCGTCGGCTGGGTGGCGACCGGACGGTCCAACGACGAGATCGCCGCCGCCCTGGTCGTCAGCCCCGACACCGTCCGCACGCACGTCAGCCGCGCCATGCTCAAGCTCGCTGCCCGCGACCGCGCGCAGCTCGTCGTCTTCGCGATCCAGTCCGGCCTGACCGGCCCGGACACGCAGTGACGCCCCGACGGCGCCGCCCGCACACGATGATCGTTTGCGACCTCAGTCCCCGACACGCCGGGCGAAGCCTCGGCGTGTCGGGGAACCATGTCGCGAACGAGCGAGCCTGCGACGGGGTCCGGCGCCGTACGGCATCCGTCGGCGGGCGGTGTCACCTTCCCGGTCCCGGCGGTGCTCTCCTGGTGTGGACGTCGTCACTCATGGGGGAGTCGCCCCTGCCCAAGCCCGGCCGGTCGCCGTGCGGGCGGAGCAGCGGATGACGGTGCCGGGCCCACCTCGCCGCGGAGCGGTCCGGGCCGACCTCGAGGAGGTCTTCCGCGCGGCGTACCCGCGGGTCGTCGCCGTTGCCGCCCGGGTCCTCGGCTCCCGGGACGAGGCCGAGGACGTGGCGCAGGAGGTCTTCCTGGCCTTCGGCCGCAGCTCGGTGCCGGCCGGCGAGGCGGTCGGCTGGCTCTCCGTCGCCACGGCGCACACCGCGCTGAACCACCTCCGCTCCGGCCGGCGCCGGGTCTCCCGCGAGGAGACCGCGGGCGCCGTCGACCCGGTCGCACCGGACGTCGCGGACGCCGTCGTGACCCTCGACGAGCGCCGCCGGGTGCGCGCCGCCCTGGCGCGGCTGCCGCAGCGGCAGGCCGTCGCCCTCGTCCTGCGGCACAGCGGCCTCAGCTATGCCGAGGTCGCCGCCGCCCTCGATCTCTCACCAGGCAGCGTCGGCACCACCGTGCGACGCGCCGAGTCCGCGCTACGCGAGGAGTTGAACCCTCATGCGCCATCCGTCTGACGGGACGCTGCGCCGGCTCATCGACGAGCCCGACGGCGTCACCGACATGGACCGCGAGCACGTCGCGAGCTGCGCCGAGTGCCTGTCCGGGCTCGCCGACGCGCAGCAGGACGCCGCGCTGACCGCGGCGGCGCTGGCCCTCGACGTCGCCCCGGACGTGGACGCGGCGTGGCAGCGGCTGGTGACCGCGTCCGGCGACGCGGAGCGCGCCAAGGTGCCAGCGGTGCCGGCGCGCGCGCCGTCCCGCCGCTGGCGGGCAGGGCTGCGCAGCCCGGTGGTCGCGGCGGTGGGGGTCGCCGCGCTGCTGGCCGGCGCGGGTGCGGCGGCGGCCGCGGACTGGCTGCCGATCTTCCGGACCGAGCGGATCGCCGCGGTGTCCGTCACCGAGTCCGACCTCGTCGACCTGCCCGACCTGTCGGCGTACGGCGACGTCGAGGTCGTGGACGAGCCGGGCGTCCACCAGGTCGCCGACGCGGCCGCGGCCGAGGCGGCCACCGGGCTGACGGTTCCCGCCGTGGACGAGCTGCCGCGCGGGGTGACGGGGGACCGGACCTTCCAGGTCGGTGGCCAGCTGCAGGTGCTGTTCACGTTCTCCGCCGACAAGGCGGCCCGCGCCGCGGCTCGGGCCGGCGACGAGCTGCCGCCACCGCCTGAGGGCCTCGACGGCAGCCAGTTCCGGCTGACCGGCGGGCCCGGGCCTGGCCTCGGTCTGGTCGGCGTCGTCGGGCCTGCCGGCGCTGGTGGTGGCCCGCGCGGTCGCACCGGCCGGTGACTCGTCGGGCATCCCGTTCGACACCGCGCGCGACTACCTGCTCTCGCTGCCCGGTATGCCGGAGCGCGTGGCCGACCAGCTGCGCACCCTGTCGGCGGACGGGTCGACGCTGCCGCTGCCCCTGCCGGCCGACGAGGTGACGAGCTCCACCGCTGATGTCGGCGGCGTGCCCGCCACGGCGTTCCGGTCGAAGGACGGCACGATGTCCGGTGTGGTCTGGGTCGACGACGGGATGGTGACCGCGGTGGCCGGCACGTTGAGTACGGACGAGGTGCTGTCGGTCGCGCGCGGGCTGCGGTGACTGCGGCTCCCGAGACGGCCGCGCAGCGGCTGCTCGCCGAGCTGCCGTCCTCGCCGGCAGTGTGGTGCTCCGGCCTGCACAAGCGGTACGGCCGGCAGGTCGCCGTCGACGGGGTGTCGTTCACCGTCGCCCGTGGCGAGGTGATGGGTCTGCTCGGGCCGAACGGCGCGGGCAAGACCAGCGTCATCAAGATGCTGCTCGGCCTGGTCCGCCCCGACGCCGGGGAGGTCCTGCTGCTCGGGCGGCCGGCCCGCGAGCCGCAGGCACGGGCCCGCGTCGGCTACCTGCCCGAGCTGTTCCGGTACCAGCCGTGGCTCACTGCCGCCGAGGTGCTCACCCTGCACGTCCGCCTCGCCGGCGCGGACGTGTCCGCCGACGACCGGCGCGAGTCGCTCGAGGCGGTCGGCCTCGGCCGCCCGCGCGGGTGACCGGGTGGGCGGCTTCTCCAAGGGCATGCAGCAGCGCCTCGGGCTGGCGGTCGCCCTGGTGGCCCGGCCGGAGCTCGTCGTCCTCGACGAGCCCACCAGCGCCCTCGACCCGATCGGCCGGGCCGACGTCCGCGACCTGCTGCTGGCGCTGAAGGAGCGCGGCGTCGCCGTGCTGCTCAACTCGCACCTCATCGGTGAGGTCGAGCGCGTGTGCGACCGGGTCGTCATCCTCGACAAGGGCCAGGTCGCCGCCTCGGGCTCGCTGCTCGAGCTGCTCGGCGGTCGCGAGCTGCACCTGCGGCTCGACGACGTCAGCTCCGCGGCCGAGCGACGGATGGCCGCAGCCGGCCGGTACACCCGCAGCGGGGAGACGTTCACGGTCGAGCTGGCCCCCGACACCGAGGCCACCGCCGTGCCGGACCTGGTGGCCGACCTGGTCGCGCTGGGCGTCCGCGTGCACGCGGTCGAGCCCACCCGGATCAGCCTCGAGGATCGGCTGCTCGGCATCCTGCGCGACCACGGAGGCGACCACCGATGACCCTCCGGACTGTGCTCACCGTCGCGCACCTCACGGTGCGGGAGGCGTCCCGCCGCAAGGTGCTGCGCGCGCTGGCGGGGCTGATGCTCGCGCTGCTCGGACTGAGCGCGTGGGGCTTCGCCAAGCTGGGGGCGGACTCGAGTCCGAGTTCGGCTCGCTGACCACCGGCGAGGCCAAGCTGGTGGCCGCGCAGGTGCTCAACCTGGTGATGTTCGGCATGAGCATGATCGCCGCGCTGGGCACGGCGTTCCTCGCCGGACCGACCCTGTCGGGCGAGATCGAGTCGGGGATGGCGCTGTCGGTCCTGGCGCGGCCGGTGCGCCGGACCGACGTGCTGGTCGGCAAGTGGCTCGGGCTGGTGGCGTTCGGCAGCGGCTTCGTGGTGCTCGCCGGTCTCGCGCAGTTCCTCGTCGTCCAGGTGACCGTCGGCTACTGGCCGCCGCAGCCCGTCGTCGGGCTCGCCCTGCTCGCCGCGCAGACGACCGTGCTGCTCACCCTCGGGCTGCTGCTGTCCACCGTCATCTCGCCGATGGCGTCGGGCATCGTGGCGGTCGGGCTGTTCTGCGCCACGTGGATCGCCGGCGTGGTCGGCGGCGTCGGTGTCGCGGTCGGCAACGAGGGCGTCGCGAAGGTCGGCACCGTGTCCCGGATGCTGCTGCCGACCGACGGACTGTGGCGCGGCGCGATGCACGCCTTCCAGGACCCGTCCGCGCTGGCGCAGTTCAGCGGCCCCGCGGCCGACGGTGGCTTCCCGTTCTTCAGCAAGGCCGCGCTCACGCCGACGTACCTCGGCTGGACCCTGGTCTGGGTCGTCCTGGTGCTGGGCCTCGCCGGCATGGTCTTCCAGCGCCGCGACCTCTAACGCCGTCCGCCCCAGACCACCGTGATCATGAAGGAAGGTCGGCGGTCCATCCCTCAGGATCCTTCATGATCACGGGATGCTCTCAGGGGCGCGTGTAGACCTGGATGGCGATGCCGTCGCCGACGACCGTCGACGACGACAGCTGCAGCCGCTTCTTGTCGGTGGTCTCGCCGAACAGCCGCTTGCCGGCACCGAGCACGACCGGGAAGACCATCAGGTGGAGCTCGTCCACGAGGTCGTTCTCGACCAGCGCCTGGACGAGCTGCGCGCTGCCGTGCACAGCGATGTCGCCGTCCTGCTCCTTCGTCAGCCTGGTGACCTCGTCCACCAGGTCACCGTCGAGGACGGTCGTGTTGGCCCACGACGGGTCGCGCAGCGTCGACGACACGACGTACTTCGGCATGCTGTTGAACTTGTCGGCGAACTCGCCGTCGCGCCCAGGCCACGCCGCCGCGAAGCCCTCGTAGGTCCGGCGGCCGAGGAGCAGGGCGGCCGTGCCCATCGTCTCGTCCACCTTGAACTGGTTGCCCTCGTCACCACGGTCGATCTCGAAGGTCCAGCCAGCGTGCTTGAAGTCCTCGTCACCACCCGGTGACTCGATGACCCCGTCCAGCGAGATGAACTCGGTCACGACGATCCGTCCCATGACGCCTCCTCGGTGTATGTCGATGCTGGTACGACCGACGGGCCTGCGGCAACTCATCGCCCGAGGAGATTCCCAGGAACGGCAACAGAACTTGTCCCGAGGCGTGAGCCAGTCGATGGTGGCCGTAGACGCCACCGGCACCCGCCGCAACTCTGGCGTCAGGGGCACCGCCCGCGCGGCGGCTCACCCGCCTCCGCATCGTCGCGCCGTACCTGGCGTCGTACGCCGTCGCGCGCTCACGGGCCTGCGCTGACTTCTGGCACGCCTGCTGCGTCGCCGCGTGCAGCCTTCCCAGGTCCGCACCGCCCCACCACTGTGAGGAGCACGACGATGCTGGTCCATGTTGCCGACTGGTGCTACCGCCGACGTCGCCTCGTCCTCGCCCTCTGGCTCGTCGCCCTGGTGGGTGCCTTCGCGCTGGCCGGAGCGTTCGGCGGCGAGTACAAGCAGAACTACCTGCAGCCCGGGTCGGACTCGCAGGCCGCCTCGGACACGCTCACCACGAGCTTCCCCGGGCGGGCCGGAGACACCGTCCAGGTCGTGGTCCACTCGACTGACGGCGTCACCTCGCCCGAGGTCAGGTCGCGCGCGGAGTCGGTGTTCGCGGCCGTCGCCCGGGCAGAGCACGTCGTGGGTGTCACCAGCCCGTTCTCGCCCGACGGCGCGGGACAGATCTCCGAGGACGGCACCACCGCGTACGCCGTGGTCGCCCTGGACCTCAAGGACAACGAGTTCACCGTGGCGCAGGCGAAGGCACTGGTCGAGCCGGTGCTCGCCGCCGGCAGCAAGAGCCTGCAGGTCGAGGTCGGCGGTCCGGTCGCGAAGCTGTCCCAGGCGGCGCCGGTGGCTTCCGAGGCCATCGGGCTGCTCGCAGCAGTCGTCGTCCTCCTCCTCACCTTCGGTTCTGCCGTGGCGATGGGCCTGCCGCTGCTGACCGCGCTCTTCGGCCTCGGCCTCGCCACCGCCGTCGGCGGGTTGATCATGCGTGTGGTCGACGTCCCCGACTGGGCGCCGCCGGTCGCGGCCATGGTCGGCATCGGTGTCGGCATCGACTACGCGCTGCTCATCGTCACGCGCTTCCGCAGCGGCCTGGCCCAGGGTCTGGACCCGAGACGCGCCACTCTGAGCGCCGTCACGACCGCCGGTCGCGCGGTCATCTTCGCCGGGCTCACGGTGGTGGTGTCGCTGCTCGGCATCCTGCTGATGGACCAGCCGTCGATGACCGGTTTCGCGTTCTCGGTCATCCCTGCAGTGCTCATCGTGATGGCCGCGTCAGTCACCCTGCTGCCCGCGATGCTGGGGTTCGCCGGTCGCAGCATCGAGCGCTGGCACGTGCCGTTCGTCAGCCGGGAGGTCCGCGCCTTCGACGCGTCTCGCTGGTACCGGTGGAGCCGGTTCATCCAGCGCCGGCCGGCACTCGCCGCGGGCGGCAGTCTCGTCCTCCTGCTGGCTCTGGCGGCGCCGTTCCTCGGGATCCGGTTCGGGTTCCCGGACGCGAACAACGACCCGCCCAGCTACACCACGCGCCAGGCGTACGACCTGCTCGCCGACGGCTTCGGTCCGGGCTTCTCCGCGCCGCTGCTGCTCACCGTCCAGGGGCAGTCCGGCCCGGCCCTGCAGACTGCCGCCGACGCCGTCGGCAGCAGTCTGAGTGAGGTCGAGGGTGTCGCTGCGGTCGAGCCGGCCGTCGTCAACCCGGCCGGGGACACCGCGCTGCTGCGCGTCGTCCCCACCACCGCCCCGCAGGACGAGGCGACGGCCGGCCTGGTCGACGCGCTGCGCGACGACGCGATCCCGGCCGCCTCCGCCGGCGCCGGGCTGACGGTCCACGTCGGCGGGTCGGTCGCCGCCGACCTCGACACCACCCGCGGCACCGTCGACCGGCTGCCGTACTTCTTCGGCGGTGTCCTGCTCCTGTCGTTCCTGCTGCTGATGCTGGTGTTCAGGTCGGTCGTCGTGCCCCTCAAGGCCGTGGCCATGAACCTGCTCGCCACCGCGGTCGCGTTCGGTGTGCTCGCCTACGCTGTGAGCGGCAGCCCCCTCGGCGACCTGGTCGGCATCCCCGAGGAGACACCCATCCCGATCCAGCTGCCCATCGGCATCTTCGCCATCCTCTTCGGCCTCTCGATGGACTACGAGATCTTCCTGCTGTCCCGCATCAAGGAGGAGTACGACCGCACCGGCGACAACGCCCTTGCGGTCGCCGACGGCCTGGCCAAGTCGGCTCGCGTGATCACCGCGGGCGCCGCCGTCATGGTCACCGTGTTCGGCTCGTTCGTCCTCGGCGGCGACGTCCTCGGCAAGATGTTCGGCATCGGGCTGGCCACCGCGATCCTGATCGACGCCACGGTCATCCGGATGGTGCTCGTCCCGGCCACCATGGAGCTGCTCGGGGACCGCAACTGGTGGCTCCCCGCATGGCTCGACCGGCTGCTGCCGCAGGTCCACGTCGAGGGCCACGAGGTCACCGACGACGAGTTCGACCTGCGCGAGCTCGTCGGCCGGCAGCGCGGCCCGGTCGACGTGCCCACGACGACGGGCGTGTAGCGGTGAGACCGGTCAGACGGTCCAGCCCTTGACGGCGTCCGGCGTGCGCGGGCCCTCGCCGACGTAGCGCGCCGACGGCCGGATCAGCCGGCCGGTGCGCTTCTGCTCGAGGATGTGCGCCGACCAGCCCGCGGTCCGGGCGCAGGTGAACATCGGCGTGAACATGTGCGGCGGGACCTCGGCGAAGTCGAGGACCACGGCGGCCCAGAACTCCACGTTGGTCTCCAGCACCCGGTCCGGCCGGCGGGTCCGCAGCTCCTCGAGCGCAGCCTTCTCCAGGGCGGCCGCCGTCTCGTAGCGCGGCGCCCCGAGCTCCTGCGCGGTGCGCCGCAGCACCTTGGCCCGCGGGTCCTGCGCGCGGTAGACGCGATGCCCGAAGCCCATCAGCCGCTCGCCGCGGTCGAGCACGTCCTTGACGTACGCCTGCGCGTCGCCGGTCTTCTCCACCCCGTCGAGCATGTGCAGGACTCGGGACGGGGCGCCGCCGTGCAGCGGCCCCGACATCGCGCCGACCGCGCCGGACAGGCAGGCCGCGACGTCGGCACCGGTCGAGGCGATCACCCGCGCGGTGAACGTCGAGGCGTTCATGCCGTGCTCGGCGGCGGAGGTCCAGTAGGCGTCGACCGCCTTGACGTGCCGCGGGTCCGGCTCGCCGCGCCACCGGATCATGAAGCGCTCGACGATGGTCTGCGCCTTGTCGACCTCGGACTGCGGGACCATCGGCCGGCCCTGGCCGCGGGCGGACTGGGCCACGAACGACAGCGCCATCACCGAGGCGCGAGCCAGGTTGTCGCGGGCCTCGTCCTCGCCGATGTCGAGCAGCTGCCGGAAGCCCCAGGCCGGCGCAAGCATCGCGAGCGCGGACTGCACGTCGACGCGGACGTCGCCGGAGTGCACGGGCAGCGGGAACGGCTCGGCCGGCGGCAGGCCGGGGTTGACCTCGTTGTCGACGAGCAGGCCCCACACGTTGCCGAACGACACCTTGCCGACGAGGTCCTCGATGTCGACGCCGCGGTAGCGCAGGGAGCCACCCTCCTTGTCCGGCTCCGCGATCTCGGTCTCGAACGCGATGACGCCCTCGAGGCCGGGCTTGAAGTCGGGGTCGCTGACGCTCGTCATGGATCGGTGCTCCTCGCTGCGCGGCGCAGGTGTCGGCCGGGCGTCTGTCCGGTGTCGTCCAGGGCACGGTGGCGCCGCCGTCGGACTCGTTCGAAACAATCCGCGAGCATTCTGACCCGAGGACGCCGCCGCTGTCGCCTCGGGGCGGGCCCGCAGCGTGGCAGGGTGAGACACGTGCAGCCTCCGCAGACGCCTGCGCCGGGGCCGGACCCGGCGGCCATGCGCCGCGCGTACGAGCGGGTCGGCGTCGACCCGGCCGACCTGGGACCCGACCCGGTGGCCGCCTTCGCCCGGTGGTTCGCACAGGTCTCGGCCGCCGGCGTCGGGGAGCCCAACGCGATGGTCCTCGCCACCGTCGGTCCCGGCGGCGCCCCCACGGCGCGGACCGTCCTGCTCAAGGGGTACGGCGACGACGGGCTGCGGTTCTTCACCAACCTCGGCTCGGCCAAGGCCACCGACCTCGCGGCAGACCCGCGCTGCGCGCTGGTCTTCCCGTGGCACGACCTGGCCCGCCAGGTGCGGGTGACCGGCGAGGCGGTGCGGCTCGGGCGGGACGCCGTCGAGGCGTACTTCGCGCAGCGGCCGCGCGAGTCCCAGCTCGGGGCGTGGGCCAGCCCGCAGTCGTCGGTGGTGGGCTCGCGAGCCGAGCTGGACGCGGCGCTGGCCGCCGCGGACGAGCGGTTCCCCGGCGAGGTGCCGGCGCCGCCCGGCTGGGGCGGGTTCCTCGTCGTGCCGGCGACCTGGGAGTTCTGGGCCGGCCGGGTCGGTCGGCTGCACGACCGGGTCCGCTACCGCCGTACGGCACCGGTAGCCCCCTGGACCGTCGAGCGCCTCGCCCCCTGACCGCTGCGTACCCGGGCCCGGACATGCAGCGACCCCCGGGCCTTGAGCGGAGGGGACGTGTCCTCCGCAGCCCGGGGGTCGGGTGACTGCCTGGGATTCGCCGGCACGTACAACCGGTGATCCGATCGGCGTCGGTGCTGCACGTGGCGCTAGCTGGCAGCCACCTCACGCGTCCAAGAAGTACTCAAATCCTCGGATCACCTCCCTTCCGTGTACCTCCACGCTACGACCCGGGCGGGGCGATCACAACGGATTACCCCTGGTGTGTCCGCAAGGTGATCCACACCTGCTCGGCCCGGCCCAGCACCCGGCCGTCGGCGTCGTACAAGGTGGTGGCGGCGAAGGTCTTGCGGCCCTCCTCGCCGATCAGGCGGGCCACCACGACGCACGGGTCGCCGGCCCGCGGCCGTACGTCGACCGCCGCAGTCATCCGGCCCAGCACCATCGGCTGTCGCGCCGGGTCGCCGCACCAGAAGCCCGGGCAGTCCAGCGCGGCCCACACCAGGTACGCGGGCACCCGCCCGTCGTCGCCGGCGAACCCACGGTCCGGCGTCCACGCCGTCGCGACCTGCGTGCCGTCGCGGTCCGGCAGCCGGCCGGGCCGCAGGCCGAGCCCGTCCGGCGCCGGCCGGTCCGGGCCGCACACGAAGCACTCCGGGAACGGGTGGCTGTCGGCCCCGGTGTAGCGGGCCATGGCGGCGAGGGCGGTCTCGTGGTCGACCGGGTCGACGAGGTGGCCGGCCAGCTCGGCGGGGCGTGCCTCGGCGATGACGGCGCCGCCGAACCCGAGGGTGGTCCGGCCACCGTCGGCCGGGCGGACGTCGAGGTCCACGTCGAGCGGCGGTGGCTCGCGCAGCGTCACCTCGACCGGGCCGTCGGTGTCGACGAAGTCGCCGAGGCGGCCGGCGACGTACCCGCCGTTCCCGCTGCCCGTCGGCCCGCAGAACCGCGCGGCGACGACGAGGTTCGGGCCCTCGGTGGTGGTCATGCGAGGCGAGGGTAGGCCGCCCAGCGCGCGGGAACGGCGGCGGCCACCGTCTTGGTCAGTGCGGTGAGCGGCGCGACCTCGGGCGCACCGTCGGCCGGCTGCGGCCGGCGCCAGGTGCCCACCGCTGCCCCGGCCGCGACCACCGGCGGCAGGAACATCCCGCCGGCCACCACCTTCCGCGCGTGCTCCGGCGGGACGACGGCCGACCGCTCGCCGTAGCCCACGACGAGCTCGTCGAACGCCGGCAGCAGCAGGACGCCCTTGGCCTCGCGGCGGCAGCCGCCGAGCAGCGCCGGCGTCTCCGGGGCCATCAGGTGCTCGACGCCGTCGACCTCGAGCCGCGCCAAGCCGCCGCGGACCGCGGAGACCGCGCGGCGCACCTCGGTCAGGGTGAGGCCGGTCCACCACGCGAAGTCGCGCTCGGTGGCCGGGCCGTGGCTGCGGAAGTACCGCACCGCCCACTCCTGGACGGCCTCGTCCCGATCCCGCTCGGGAGCGGGCGCGACCCACTCGTCGACGAGGACGACGTCCTGCCGGCGGCGGCCCATCGGCCCGAGACAGATCAACCCCTCGACCGCCAGCGCGCCGAACAGGTGAGCGCCGCGCTGCCCGTCGGTGTCGACACCGGCCTCCCGCCACACCGCCATCAGCGCCTGGCGCCCGATCCGCCGGCCGCCCTCGAGCACGGCGACCGTCGCGTCCCGGGCGCGGCCGAGGGTCGTGTCGTCGATGCCCAGGTCGCGGCGCCGCTTCGCCGCCGAGGTCTCGACGCGCGGCGGACCGATCGCGAGCATCCAGCGCAGGTCCTCCGGAGCGACGAGGTGCAGGGTGCCGCGCATCGGCCAGGACCGCACGACCTCGCCCGCGTCGAGCGCACGGGTCACGGCCGTCACCGACCGGTCGATGCACCGCAGGGCCACGGCGGACAGCGCGGCCGGGAAGTCCTGCGCCTGGGTGCAGGTCGCGAAGCGGACCACGTCGGCCGGCGTCGCGTGCGGCTCGCCGACCAGGCGCTGCGCGGCCAGCCGCAGCAGTGCGACCTCACGAAGGCTCGTCACCGCGCCTCAGCCACCGTCAGCCGCCGAGCCCGAGATGGGTCGTCACGACCCGCAGGTCGGCCACCAGACCGGCGTACGCCGTGTCCCGGTCGTCGGCCCGCAGCACCGCCGACGGGTGCAGCGTGACGAGGAAGTCGGTGCTGCCCAACGAGGTCTCCCGCGTGATGATGGCGCCGCGGTCGCGCATCACCTTGACCTGGCTGCCGAGCAGCGACCGCACGGCGGTGGCGCCGAGGCACACGACGACGGCGGGGCGTACCAGCTGCATCTCGGCCACCAGCCACGGGCGGCAGGCCGTCAGGTGCGCAAGGTCCGGTGTCTGGTGGATCCGGCGCTTCCCGGGCGCGGACTGGGTGAACCGGAAGTGCTTGACGGCGTTGGTGCGGTAGGTGAGGTCCCGCGGGATGCCCGCCTCGTCCACCGCCTGGACGAGCAGCCGGCCGGCCGGCCCGACGAAAGGCTTGCCCTGCTGGTCCTCGATGTCGCCGGGCTGCTCGCCGACGAGTGCGATCCGGGCCTTCCTGGGTCCGGCGGAGAACACCGTCTGGGTGGCGTGCTCCCACAGCTCGCAACCTCGGCAGTCCGCCGCGGCGCGGCGCAGCTCGTCGAGGTTGGTGGTGTCCGGGACGAAGTCGGCGGCCGTCATCCCGGTCCCGTTCCCGGCCGGACGGAGACGAAAAGGCGCGGGCTGGCCACGTGCGCCAGAATGCCAGGCGTGAACGACCTCATCGACACCACGGAGATGTACCTCCGCACGATCTTCGAGCTGGAGGAGGAGGGCGTCGTCCCGCTGCGCGCCCGCATCGCCGAGCGGCTGGGGCAGTCCGGCCCGACGGTGTCGCAGACGGTGGCCCGGATGGAGCGCGACGGCCTGCTGTCGGTCCAGGGCGACCGCCACCTCGAGCTCAGCGCTCACGGCCGGGTCCTGGCGACCCGGGTCATGCGCAAGCACCGGCTCGCCGAGTGCCTGCTCGTCGAGGTCATCGGACTCGACTGGGAGCTGGTGCACGAAGAGGCCTGCCGCTGGGAGCACGTCATCTCCGAGACCGTCGAGCGCAAGCTGCTGGACGTCCTCGGCCACCCGAGCGTGTCGCCGTACGGCAACCCGATCCCGGGCCTGGACGAGCTGGGCGAGGGCGACGGCGACCCGCTCGGCGACAGCGAGGGGCTGGTGACGCTCGACCGGGTCGAGGTCGGCGGCGGTGGGCCGGTCGTGGTGCGACGGCTGGCCGAGCCGCTGCAGAGCGACACCGCGCTGATGTCGCGGCTGCGCCGGGCCGGCGTCCGGCCGGGTGCGTCGATCACCGTCGGCCCGTCGTCCGGCGGTCTGCTCGTCGGCTCGGGCGGCGAGACCACCGAGATCAGCGGCGAGGTCGCCTCGCACGTCTTCGTCACCGCGCGCTGAGGCGCCGCCGACGCGTGAGAGCCTGAGCCGCATGCGTTCGGTGTCGGTGCACGAGCTCAGGTCCGCCCTGGACGACGGCGAGCCGCTGGTCGTCGACGTCCGGGAGCCCGACGAGTTCGCGCAGGGGCACGTGCCCGGCGCCCGCCTGGTCCCGCTGCAGACCGTGCCCGGGCTGGTGGGGGAGCTGCCGACCGACGAGCCGGTGTACCTCGTCTGCGCGGTGGGGGCGCGCAGCGCGCAGGCGGCGATGTTCCTGGCCCAGCACGGCGTCGACGCCGTGAACGTCGACGGCGGCACCCGCGACTGGCTGATGGCCGGCTACCCCGTCGAGGCCTGACCCCGGACTGTCGTAGTGCCTTTGCACCGATTCGGGGTGTTGCGCGACTCGCGGGGCCCCTTGGGTTTGAGTCCTCGTTGGCCGTCCCGTAACCTTCCGTCCGCCTCCTCCGAACGGTGGAGGCGCTCGTGCGGCCGCCGAATCCTGCCCCGCACGCGCAGCTGGACGACAGCCGCCTGGCAGGAGCGGGGGACCCACGTACGTGGTCCTCGCAGAGGTCCTTGGGGTGAAGCCGCACCGGTCCCGACCGGTCGGCCGGGCACTTTCCCGCCCGAACCCGACAGCTCACCTCGTAGGCGTGGGAGAGGACCGACGCTTGTCCAAGCACCGCCGGCCGACGCGTGTCCAGCGCCTCGGCACCCTTGCCGCCCGTAGTCCCCTCCAGCTCGGCGTCGCCGCAGGTGTCGCCGGCACCTTGAGCGTGACCGGCACGATGGTCGCCGTCGCGGCAGACGGCAGCACCCAGGCCGGCAAAGCTCAGCGCGCCGCGCACGCCGCGAAGGCCTCGTTCGTCCGGGACGCCTCCGACGTCTCGTCGACGACGACCCAGGCCGTGCTGCACACCGCGGTCGACCAGGCCTTCCAGGACCGCCGCGAGGCCGTCGCCGAGGCGAAGGCCCGCGCCGAGCGCCGTC
Source organism: uncultured Actinomycetota bacterium (assembly GCA_963746175.1). Taxonomy (GTDB): domain Bacteria; phylum Actinomycetota; class Actinomycetes; order JACCUZ01; family JACCUZ01; genus CAVVAH01. The sequence goes on from CAVVAH010000004.1 coordinate 1,536,966, forward strand.
GCGAGCTGGCCAAGAAGCGCGCCGCCGAGCGCCGCGCCGCCAAGCAGGCCAGCGCGGCCCGCACGTTCACGTCCGTCTCGCGCGGCGTCGAGCGCATGAGCGCCTCCGCCTCGCACGCCCTCGAGATCGCCCGCGACGCCGCGTCCGGCGCCTACTACGCCCACGGCGGCGCCGGCCCGAGCGGCTTCGACTGCTCCGGCTTCACGATGTACGTCTTCTCGAAGATGGGCATCTCGCTGCCGCACTCGTCGTCCGCGCAGCGGTCGATGGTGCAGAGCGTGTCCAGCCCGCAGCCCGGCGACCTCGTGTTCGTCTACAACGGCGGTGGCGGCAGCGTCGGCCACGTCGCGATCTACGCCGGCGGCGGCTACTGGTGGGAGGCGGCCAACCCCAGCGTCGGCGTCGGCCTGCACCGCGCCTGGACCACGAACGTGTCGTACGGCCGGGTGCTCTAGACCGCGCACCCGCTGGGCGCACCGCGCCCCGGAGCCGTGCGGGCTGGCCTCCCCCCCGCTAGTCCGCACAGGGACCCCGAAGCCTCCCCCCGGCCTCGGGGTCCCGCCCTTTCCGGGGTGTCCGCAAATGATCACGGGACCGTGATCACTTGGCGCCGACCGCGGTGAATTCGCCACGGTCAGGTCGTGTTGATCACGGGACCGTGATCATTTCAACGACGATGGGAGACGGACCGACGGCGGGCTGCCCGGCAGACGGGCGGACGGCGCGCTCAGCCGGGGAGGCGCTCCACGGCGACCAGCTTCCCGTCGTCGGCACCGACGTGCAGCAGCAGCAGGGCGCCCTTGCGCAGGTCGCCCAGGTCGTCGGGGTCGACCGTGCCGCCGAGGCGGGCGGCCAGGGCCGCCGCGAGGTCGGGGATCACCTCGCGCTGGCCGCACCAGGCGGCGCTCCCGTCGCCGTCGAGCAGCTGCGCCACCGCGTCGGCCCCGGCGGCGGGGTCCTGCTCGTAGGCGCCGGCGGTGGTCGCGGGAAGCTCCGTGATCGTGAGACCGGCGTTGCGGGCGTACGGCGCGAGGGTGTCGCGGCAGCGGACGACGCCGGCAGCGGCCAGCCGGCGTACGGCGTAGGCCTGCAGCAGGCTCGCGACCAGGGCGGCGCGGCCGCGGCCGGACAGGTCCAGCGGGCGGTCGGCGTCCGAGCCGGTCCAGCCCTTCTTGTCCCCGGCGGAGGCGTGCCGGACCACGACGAGCGCGCGGGTCCGCCGGGTGTCGGTCGCGAACCGCTCGAGGACTCCGCCGTCGTGGGTGGGCGACAGCAGGTCGAACGCCTCGCTGACCGGCAGCCAGCAAAGCTCGTCGACCTCACGGTTGGCGGTGAAGTCGCCGCCGACGGCTTCGCACGCCCAGTAGCGGACCCGCTTCGGCCCCTCGGGAACGGCGTACCGCAGGCTGCCCAGCCGACGGCCTGGCCGGGCCGAGCACCCGGTCTCCTCCTCGATCTCGCGCAGCGCACCGAGCAGCGGGTGCTCGCCGAGGTCGAGCTTGCCCTTGGGCAGCGACCAGTCGTCGTAGCGCGGACGGTGCACGAGGCAGACCTCGGGATCGGTGGGATCACCTCTCCACAGCACGCCGCCGGCGGCCTCGACCTGCGCGTCCCCGGCTCCCACCACGGTCAGGCGTCCAGCGCTCGCTCGGCGAGCAGGCTCTGCAGGTCGACCAGGCCGTCACGGCGCGGTGTCCGGGCCCACTCGCCGTCGGGGGACAGCGCCCAGTGGTCGACGTCGTCGCTCCACGCCATCTCGAGCAGGCGGGTGATCGACCGGCGGTTCGCCGGGTCACTGACCCGGACCAGGGCCTCGACCCGCCGGTCGAGGTTGCGGTCCATGAGGTCGGCGCTGCCGATGAGCACCTCGTCGTCGCCGCCGGCGAGGAACCGGTAGACCCGCGAGTGCTCGAGGAACCGGCCCAGGATGCTGCGCACCCGGATCGTCTCGGACAGGCCGGGTACGCCGGGGCGCAGCGCGCACATGCCGCGGACCCACAGATCGACGGGGACACCGGCCCGCGACGCGTCGTAGAGCGCGTCGATGACGGCCTCGTCGACCAGGCTGTTGACCTTGAGCGAGATCCCTGCGGACTTGCCCTTGCGGGCCCGGCGGGTCTCGCGGCCGATCAGGGCGAGCAGCCCGGCCCGCAGGTCGTCGGGCGCGACGAGCAGGGTGTCGTACTTGCGGTGCCGGGTGTAGCCGGACAGGTGGTTGAACAGGTCGGCGACGTCGGCCCCGACCGCCGGGTCGGCGGTCAGCAGGCCGAGGTCCTCGTAGGTCCGGGCGGTCTTCGGGTTGTAGTTGCCGGTGCCGACGTGGACGTAGCGACGCAGCCGGCCGTCCGGCTCGGACCGCACGACGAGAGCCAGCTTGCAGTGCGTCTTGAGGTTGACCAGCCCGTACACGACGTGGCAGCCGGCCTGCTCGAGCTTGCGCGCCCACCGGATGTTGGCCTGCTCGTCGAAGCGCGCCTTGATCTCCACGACGACGAGCACCTGCTTGCCGGAGCGGGCGGCGTCGACGAGGGCGTCGACGATGGGTGACTCGCCGCTGGTCCGGTAGAGCGTGAGCTTGAGGGCGAGCACCGCGGGGTCCCTGGCGGCCTGCTCGATGAAGGCCTGGACGCTGGTGGCGAACGAGTCGTAGGGGTGGTGCAGCAGGACGTCACCACCGCGCAGAGCGGCCAGGACGTCGCCGACCGCGCCGCCCTCGCCCTGCAACGCCGGGTGCACGCGCGGCGTGAACGCCGGGGCGCGCAGGTCCGGCCGCGAATCCGTCTCGGCGACGGCCCAGAGCGCCGACAGGTCGAGCGGCGCGTCGCTCCGGTAGACCTCGTCGCCGGTGATCCCGAGCTCGCGCACCAGCAGGTCGAGGACGCGGTCGCTCATCGCGGCGTCGATCTCCAGCCGGACAGGGGCACCGAAGCGGCGGCGCGCCAGCTCGCGCTCGAGCGCGTGCAGCAGGTTGTCGACGTCGGCGTCGACCTCGAGGTCCTCGTTGCGGGTCACCCGGAACGAGGACGCCTCCATGACGGCCATGCCGGGGAAGACCTGGTCGAGGTGCGCAGCGATGACGTCCTCGAGCAGCACCAGCCGGGTGCCCGCCTCGTCGGCCGGCACCAGCCGGGGGAGGAGCGGCGGCACCTTCACCCGGGCGAAGTGCTCGGCGCCGGTGGCCTCGTCGGCGACGACGACGGCGAGGTTGAGGGACAGCCCGGAGATGTACGGGAACGGGTGCGCCGGGTCGACGGCCAGCGGCGTGAGGACGGGGTGGACCCGCTCGGTGAACAGGTCGCCGAGTCGCTTCTGCTCGTCGTCCTCGAGGGCGCCCCAGTGCACGACCGCAAGGCCGGCCTCGGCCATCGCGGGCAGCAGCTCCTCGGTGACCAGCCGGCCCTGCCGGTCGACGAAGTCGTGCGCCATCCGGGCGACCCGGTCGATGCGTTCCTTGGGCGTCGCACCCGACGGGCCGGGGGTCGTGACACCGGCCGCCACCCGGCTGCGCAGCGCGGCCACCCGGACCATGAAGAACTCGTCCAGGTTGCGGGAGAAGATCGCCACGAAGCGCACCCGCTCGAGCAGCGGCACCGTGGGGTCCGCGGCCAGCTCGAGGACCCGCTCGTTGAACTGCAGCCAGCTCGCGGTGCGGTCGAGGAACCGGTCGGCGGGCAGCCGCGAGGTGTCCGGCTCCGAGGCGACGGCGGTGTCCTCGATCTCCTCCGCGCTCTCGTCCGCGTAGCGCGGGGGCTCCGGCTCGACGTCGTCGGTCCAGGCCGGTGCGGTGGTCACGCCGCCATGGTGCCCTCCTCACCTTGCCGGGACCAGGCGTCAGGTGAACGGGAGGTGAACGGCGGGCGTCGACTCGCGGAACGGTGACGCTCGCCGGCCGGCTGCCCATGGCGTGTCGGGCCGGGTGGGTGCTCCACTTGCGCCATGGCCATTCATCCCGGTGTCGAGCCCTCCGTCGAGCGGCTCGAGGTCGTCGAGTCGGTACGCCCTCGCCTCGTCGGCGTCGCGGCTCCGCAGGACGTCGACCGCCTCATCGACGAGGCGCTGGACCGCTTGCTGCCGGCCAACGTCACGACGTACCTGCCGATCCTGGTCGAGCGCCGGGTGCGCGACCAGCTGCGGCACCTGCCGGCGGCCGAGTCCGCCTAGGACCGGTCTGAGCGGTCCGACTGGCGCGCGGACCTGTCCGCCTCGAGGTCGCGAGTGCCGTGCGCGCTCGGCTTGCGGAGGTACATGTCCACGTCGGCCGCGGCGATCAGACCGTCGGGGGTCTCGTCCGGCTCGCCGGTGACCCGGGTCCGGCCGACCGTGACGGCCAGTGTCACCGCGACACCGCCGATGTCGACCGGTGCCGACACCGCCAGCTGGAGCCGCTCGACCAGGTCGAGCATCTCGGCGTCGCCGAGGTCGTCGGTGACGATGACGAACTCGTCGCCGCCGAACCGCGCGATGGTGTCGCCGGTGCGGACCTGGGCCTCGAGCCGGTGCGCGATGATCGCCAGCACCTGGTCGCCGAACGCGTGGCCGAGTGTGTCGTTCACCGGCTTGAACGCGTCGAGGTCGCAGAACAGCACCGCACCCAGCTGGCCGGTACGGCGCGCGGCGTCGACCGCGTGCTGCACCCGCTCGGTCAGTGCCGACCGGTTGAGCAGGCCGGTGAGCGGGTCGATCCTCGCCCGGCGGGTGAGCTCCTGGTGCTCCGCCCGGCGGTCGCCGATGTCCTCGAACTGGCTGATGCCGTAGACCGCGGTGCCCTCGCTGTCGCGCACCACCGAGGTCTGCAGCGAGATCCACACGTGGTGCCCGTCGGCATGCACGTAGCGCTTCTCGAGCTGGTAGCGCTCGATCTCGCCGGCCATCACCAGGCGGACGACCTCGGCGTCGGTGGCCCGGTCGGCCGGGTGCGTGATGTCGCCGATGCTCAGCGTCTCGAGGTGCCGGCGCGAGTGGCCCGTCATCCGCGCCATCGCCTCGTTGACGCGCAGGAAGCGGCCGGCGTTGTCGGCACTGAAGTCGACCAGAGACATGCCGATCGGTGCGTTCTCGAACGCGATCCGGAACGACTCCTCGCTGGCCCGCACGCGGGACATCAGTCGGGCGTTGTCGATGGCGATGCCGGCCTGGGTGGCGAACATCTCCAACAGGGCGCGCTGCACGTCGTCCGGGCGGCGGCCGCTCGCGGGCAGGTCGACAGAAAGGACGCCGACCAGCGTCCCGGAGATGCTGTACAGCGGAGCGAACAGGGCGTCGAGCGGGTGCCAGGCGTCCGGGTCGTCGCTGACGGGGATGTCGGGGACCCAGCTGGTGATCGCCTCGTTGTCCGGCTCGGTGAACGCCAGGTAGCGCAGCTGGCCCAGCGGCTTGGCACGGTCGATCTCCGCCTGCCAGGTCGCCAGGTCGCTGGACTGGCCGAGCAGCGCTTCACTGGCCTCCGCGGGCCCGGCGACCGTGACGACCTCGACCGACCCGTCGTCCTGCACCAGGTTGACCACCGCGACGCCGAAGCCGAGCCCCTCCACGACGCCGTCGACGACGGCGCGCAGGGTCGACTGCAGGTCGGACCCCGCGGACAGTCGCAGGATCAGTCGCTGCAGCTCCCGCATCGCGGGCAGGCTGACGTCACTCACCGTGCGGTCGACCTCCCAGTCCCCCCGTGAGCGCCGTCTCTGGACGCCCCGTGCACCGGGCCCCTGCCCGGCACCCTGTCTACATCGACCGCGCTTTGCCTCGTCTTTACCCGACGTGGCGGGCAGTTCGCCCGGGTCTGCACCAACCGATGATCTCGACCGGACCGTACGGTGCGGTCGGCCGGGGGGCAATGGGGTCGTCGGGATCTGCGCGGAACGAACCGGTGCAACCGTGCTGCAAGGGTGCTGCAACGGGGCCGTCGGCGCCGGCCGGACAATTCGGGAGCCCGGCGCGGCTCCGGACTCTGCGAGGGTGCAGCCGAAGACGCTGCCCGACGGGAGGGTGGAGCGTGGTGACCTTCGTCAAGAGCGTCACGGTCGACTGCGCGGACGCCCTGGTCGGCGCGCGGTTCTGGGCTGCGGCGCTGGGCTCGGACGTCGACGAGGACTCGACCTCGGACAAGGCCTACGTGGAGCCGCCCGGGTGGGGCGGGCCGGCCATGTGGTTCGTCCGGGTGCCCGAGCCCAAGGTCGCGAAGAACCGGCTGCACCTCGACCTGCGGGCGCCGGGCTCGGTGGCCGAGGAGGTCGCACGGCTGGTCGCGCTCGGCGCGACGGTGCTGCGCGACGGTGCCGACCTCGTGATGATGCAGGACCCGGAAGGGAACGAGTTCTGCGTCGAGTGAGTAGTGCTCTCGGTGCAGCAGGTGCACCCGCTGTTGGCTGCGGCGCAGTTGACGAGGGAGGTGGAGCGATGAGTGTCACGAGGACCCCGCTCCGCCGTTGCCCGCGTCCGGTCGCCGGCCGAGTCTCCTGACGGCCGGCCCGACACCCGCACGGCGGTGACAGCTCTCACCGCTTTTGAGAATGGGTGGTTCACACATGCACGTTTCGACAACGTCAGACAGTCACGGCGTACCAGGCCTGGTGGTCCGCGCCGCCTCGCCCGGCGACCTCGCCGACATCACCGGGGTCCTCGACGCCTGCTCGCAGCAGTGGGACAACCGGCCGACCTCCGAGTCGGCGGTCGCCGACCGGCTGGCCCAGCCCGGCGCCTCGCCGGCGGAGGACACCGTGGTCGTGGCGGCCGAGGACGGTTGCCTGCTGGCCTTCGGCCACACGTGGCCGACCGGCACCGACGAGGCGCGGGCGTTCGGCCGGGTCCATCCCGCACACCGCGGCCGGGGAGTCGGCACCGTCCTGGTGCGCGAGCTGCTGGCTCGCGCCCGCAGGCACGGGGTGGACGCCGACGGCGGCCCGGGGTCGCTCACCACGACCACGCCGGCTCTCGACCCCACCGCTGCTGCCCTGTTGCGGGCGAACGGGTTCGAGGAAACCCGCTTCGTGCTCCAGATGGTCTCGGGCCTGGACGCGCCGCGACCCGGGCGCCGGCTCGGCGGGGCCCTCTCGCTGCGCACCTTCCGGCCGGGCGTCGACGAGGACGCGCTCTTCGCGGCGTTCAACGACGCGTTCACCGACCACTGGGGCTTCGAGGCCGAGTCGCCGGAGTCGTGGTGGTACGACCACCGCGACTCCGCCGACGCCGGCTTCGACCCGTCGATGTGGTTCCTGGCCGTCGAGGACGGTACGGTCGCCGGCTTCAGCATGACGAAGGTGGCGACCGACGACGACGGCGAGCACGGGTACGTGTCGCTGCTCGGCGTCCGGCCCGCCTGGCGCGGGCACGGCGTGGGGTACGCACTGCTGGACCGCAGCTTGGAGGAGTTCGCGGGGCGCGGGCTCGCCCGAGGGAAGCTCGACGTCGACGCGGCCAACGTCACCGACGCGCTGCGGCTCTACCGGAAGGCGGGCATGACCGACCGGCCGAGCTTCACCATCTGGACGGCGCCGCTGTAGCCCGACGGGTTTCGGCGGCGGTGTCAGCAGAGGTCTCCCGCGAAGATCGACGCCACCGTCGCCGAACCCCCGGCCCCCTCGAGGACCCCGGACAGGGTGCCGCCCTGCTCGGTGACCCGGAACACGGCGGTCGGCGGCTGTCCCGGTCCCGGTGTCGCGGTACGCACCGGCACCGTGTCGCCGTACGCCTCGTGCAGCGCATCGACCGGGTCGCCGAGCGCGAGGCCCCGCTCGGTGGCGAAGTGGAACGGCGCCGGGATCCGCAGCATCACCGTGCAACGCAACACCGCCCGCATCACGGGGGTGTCGCTCAAGGAGTCGCAGAAGGTGCGGCTCCGTTGCCTCGCTGCGCGAAGGCGGTGGCCAAGGAGGACGAGCTGGTGGCGCCGGTGAACGTGCCCCCGGCCGACGTGGCAACCGCGCTGGTGGAGCTGCTCCGCGAAAGCTCCTCCCACCACCCGCCAAGGCCTCCTTCCGAAGGTCCGGCCGGCGCGGCGCCCTGCCAGCCTCCGCAACGCCATGAGCCGTCGCCGCATCGCGTTCGCCAGCATCGCCGTCGTCACCGTGCTCTGCCTGGTCGGCGTGTCGGTCCTGGCCGTCGCCGCCGGCGGTAGTGCCCTCGCCTACGAGGTGAACGGCACCCGCGTGCCGCAGGAGACGGTCGACGGCCAGCTCCGCGAGCTCGCCCACAACGACACCACGAAGGATCAGGCGGTCGTTGCCCGGGGTGGACGGCGCGGTCGACTCGAAGTTGGCGGGCAGGTGATGACGCTGAACGTCGCCCGTCAGGTCATGCGCGACGTCGCCGCGAAGCGGGGGCCACGGTGACCGAGGCCGACCGCGCCGCCGTGCGGAATACGCTCGGTGACGACGCCAAAAGTACCCGCAGAGCTACGTCGACCTCGTCGCCGACGTGCAGGGTACGCGGGCGCGCCGGGCCTCGCCGACACCGACGCCCTTAACGTGTTCCTCGCCCGTCAGTTCCCACGGGCCGACGTGTACGTCAATCCCCGGTACGGGTTCTGGAACCCCCGGTACGGCGTCTGCCCGCCGACGGGCTGCGCGGCGACCGGTTAGGACACCGACGATGGCGGACCGGATCATCGCGGTCGGGCTCGGACCCGCCGGGGCCAACTACCTGCTGCCGGTGGCGCGCGCGGCACTCGGGTCGGCGCGCACCGGTACGCGTGCACGCGCGGCATCCTGGGGTCGCCGAGCTCGAGGCCGAGGGCATCACCTTCACGTCGTTCGACGACGTCTACGACGCCGCGGCCGATCTGGAGACGGCGTACGTGCGCATGGTCGACACGCTGGTCGACGCGGCGCGCGCACGACGACGGTGGTGTACGCCGTGCCCGGCAACCCTGCGGTCGCCGAGCGCGACGGTCGCGCTGCTGTACGAGCGCGGCGTCGCGTTCGATGTCGTGCCGGGATTGTCGTTCGCTGAGCTGGCGTGGACGCGGCTCGGGCGTCGACCCGATGGCGCGCGACGCGCGCGTCGTCGACGCCCGTGCGATCGACACCGTCGAGCTCGCGCGGCCCGATGCTCGTCGCGCAGTGCGACCACGCGCTCGTGCTCTCCGACGTGAAGCTCACGCTGCTCGAGCAGCTCGACCCCGACACGCCGGTCACCGTGCTCCAACGCCTGGGCCTGCCCGACGAGCGGGTCGACGCGGTGTCCGCTCGCCGAGCTCGACCGCGACCGTCGTTCCCGATCACCTCACCACGCTGTTCGTCGAGGTCGGCGCCCGGCGTCGGGCGCGGCGCGCGAGATCGTGCGACTGCTGCTGCTCGCCAAACGGCTGCGGGATCCGGGCGGATGCCCGTGGGACGCCGAGCAGACGCACCAGTCGCTCACCCGCTACCTCCTCGAAGAGGCCTACGAGGTGGTCGAGGCGCTCGACGGTCTGCGCCGAACCCGAGCTGCGGCGACGCCCGCGTACGCCGCGCTCGAAGACGAGCTCGGCGACCTCCTCTACCAGGTGGTCTTCCACGCGGTGCTCGCGGAGGAGACCGGCGAGTTCACGATGGCCGACGTCGCCCGTGGCATCCACGACAAGCTCGTGCGCCGGCATCCCCACGTGTTCGGCGACGTCGTCGCCGACGAGACCGCCGACGTCGTGCGCAACTGGGAGCAGATCAAGAAGGACGAGAAGGGCACGACGTCGATCGTCGAGGGCATCACCCAGGGCCTGCCGTCGCTGCTCTACACGAACAAGCTGTTCCGGAAGGCGGCGTCGCTCGGGCTCGACCCCGGCACGCTCGACGAAGCGCTCGACCGCATCGACACCGCGGTCGAACGGCTCTGCGCCGGATGATCCCGACCTCGAAGCCGATCTCGCCCAGGTGCTCGCCGCCGCCGTCGATCATCGCCCGCGCCGGCAACATCGATGCCGAGTCGGCGCTGCGCGGCTGGGCGGCGCGCTACCGCCGCCGCTTCGAGGCCATGGAACACCTCGCCGTCGCACGCGACCTCGACCTCGCCGCCCTCGACCAGGCCGGCGTCGCCGCCCTGTGGCTCGAAGCCGCCGCCACACCCTGAGCCGCGCACCCCAACTGAGCATGTGTCGTTCGAGGTGTCTCTACGACACCGGAGCGACACTTGCTCGCAGAGCCGGGCGCTCCCGGAGTCAGGTCCCGAGGTCGATGGCGGGGATCGTGCCCATGCGGCCGGCGTTGAAGTCGTCGACGGCCTGGATGATCTCGTCGCGGGAGTTCATCACGAACGGTCCGTAGTGCACGATGGGCTCGCGGATCGGGAGCCCGCCGAGCAGGAGCACCTCGAGCGCGGGTGACGGACCGTCCTGGTGCTCGGCGGCCCGCGAGCGTGATGCGCGTCGCCCTGACCGAAGACCACGAGCTCGTGGTCCTTGATCGGCCGGCCGGTCGGACCGGCGTAGCCCTGGCCGAGCAGCACGTACGCGAGCGCGTTGTACGCGGGGTTCCACGGCACGGAGAGCTCCGCGCCCGGGGACACCGTCGCGTGCGCATAGGTGATCGGCGTGTGCGTGGCGCCGGGACCCGGGTGATCGGCGAGATCGCCCGCGATCAGCCGTACCAGTGCGCCGCCGTCGTGCGGACGAGAGCAACACGAGGTTGTCGCCGGTGATCGCCTGGTAGCGGGGCGGCGTGAACTTCAGTCGGGACGGGAGGTTGACCCACAGCTGCACGCCGTGCGCGGGACCGCCGTCGCGGAGGGAACGCTCGCTGGGGACCTCGTCGTGCAGGATGCCGCCGCCGGCGGTCATCCACTGGGTGTCACCCTCGGCGATGAGGCCGCCACCGCCGTTCGAGTCGTGGTGGGAGATCTCCCCGTCGAGCACGTAGGTCACGGTCTCGAACCCGCGGTGCGGGTGCCACGGTGCGCCCTTGGCCTCGTTCGGCCCGTACTCCACCGGCCCGAGCTGGTCGAGCAGGAGGAAGGGGTCGGTGATCGACAGCGAGAGGCCGCCCGGGAACGGACGCCAGACCTCGAAGCCGGCGCCCTCCACGGTGTGGGTGGCCGGGATCACCGTGTCGACGGGCCGCGCCACCGTCGTGGTCACGTCGGGGCGGGCGATACGGGGGAGGACCAATGGGTTTTCGACAGTCACAGCAGGCATGGCGGCCTCCTCGGGGGTGTGCCCGCTCTCACCTAGTTGCGCTCGCAACTATTCCAGGCTGACCGGGAGCTGGTCCAGCCCCCGCAGGACCAGGCGGCCGTTCCAGGCGGGGCTGTCGTCGGCCAATTCGAGCCGGGGAACCGCCGGATCAGGGTGCCCATGGCCAGGCGGCCCTCGAGGCGGGCCAGCGAGGCGCCGAGGCAGTGGTGGATGCCCGAGCCGAAGGCCAGGTGTTGCGCCGCACCGGCGCGGGTCACGTTGAGCGACTGGGCGTCGTCGCCCCACCGGTGGGCGTCGCGGTTGGCGGGTACGCCAGGCACGTGAGCACGAAGACACCCGCCTCGATGGTCTGGCCGCCGAAGTCCAGGTCGGCCGTGGTGACCCGGCGCGTAGAACTGCACCGGCGTGTCGTAGCGCAGCAGCTCGTC
>CAVVAH010000005.1:0-14332 GCA_963746175.1 uncultured Actinomycetota bacterium
GAACCCCCAACCCGCGGATTAAGAGTCCGCTGCTCTGCCAGTTGAGCTAGCGGCGCGTGAGCGGGGACGAGATTACCAGCCGGGTCGGGGTGCCAGGAAACCGAGCGACCCCTCGCGCGCGGCGGCCCTCAGGCGGCGTAGCCGCTCGTGGTGGTGCCGCTCTCCGACCCGGCGGCCGGGCCGTCGCCGTCGCCGTCGCCGCGGTGGCCGCCGCCGAAGCCGCCCTGCTCGATGCCGGTGACGGTGAAGGACTTGTCCACCTCGACGGTCACCGGGGTGCCGTCGGCCTTGGTGAGGTGCGCCTCGTAGACGCCGTCGGAGTCGGTCTCGATCCGGACCACGGTGGCGCCCGGGTACTTCGCGAGGGCGGCCTTCTCGACCTTGTCCGCGGTGGTGCCGGTGAGCAGCGTCTCGTCGCTGCGCTGCGGCTGCGACGGGTCGGTGCTACCGGTCCCGTTCGGCGGGGTTCCGGACTGGCTGCTCGACGTGGAGCCCGGCGTGGTGGTGCCGGTGGAGTCGGCGGCGCTGGCGGTCAGCGAGCCGGCGAGCAGGCCGCCGGCCACGAGCCCGGCCGCGGCGAACGCTCCGGGGCGCCCCCAGCGGGCGAGCGCGCTCCTGGGCTGATCGGCGTCGGGGGTCTGCTGGTCGTCCATGTCTGGGTCCTCTCGTCGTCCGGGCCGTCGGTCGGCCGGTCTGAGAGGAGGTTCGTGACGCGACCTGTCGGCCGGCGCCGAGCGACCTGGCAACCGGCTGGCAACACCGCGGAGGGCCTTCAGCCGCGCCAGTGGAAGTGCGGCGGCTTCGGGCTGCACGCGGCGTACGCCTTCGCGCGCATCGCGTCGCGGACGTCGCGCCACCTCTTCAGGTGCGCCAGGTTGTGTGCCTCGGCGGGGTCGGACCGGTAGTCGAAGAGTTCCTGCTCACCGGTGTCCCACTGCACGTACATCCGGTGCCGGGTGCGCCAGCCGCAGTACGCCGGGCGGTCGTTGTAGCCGTCCATGGCCTCGAGCACGAAGCCCTTGCGCTGCTTGCGGCCGAGGATGTCGAGCCCGTCCGTGCGCATCGACGCACCGGTCGCGGTGGCGATGGTGCGCGCGATGTCGACGTTCAGGACGATCCGGGTGCTCGTGGTCCCGGGCTCGGTGTGGCCGTCCCAGCGCAGCACCATCGGGATCGCGGTGGAGTCCTGGTACGGCGAGTCCTTGCCGATGATCGTGTGCTCGCCCCAGAAGTATCCGTTGTCCGACATGAAGACGAACAGCGTGTCCCGCTCGCGCCCGGTCGCGGCGAGCGCCTGCACGATCGAGCCCACCGCGTCGTCGATCGACATGAGGGTCTCGAGCTGCCGCTGCCGGGTCAGGTCGACGTCGGCCTGGGTGAAGTGCGTCCGCTCGCGCATCCAGCGCGGCATGGACCTCAGCGGCTGGTAGAGCGTCGGCGCGGTGTACTGCTCGAGCTGCCCGTCCAGCGCGCCGAGGTGGCGGGGCGCCGGCTTGTACGGCGAGTGCGGGCCGTACGGCGCGAAGTAGAGGAACAGCGGCTGGTCGGCCGGTGTCGTCGCGATGAACTGCGTCGCCCGCGAGGCGAGCACGTCGGTCGAGTAGTCCTGCGGCTCGGTGCCGTAGTGGCTGCCGTCGCTCAGCCGGTACTGGTAGTACGAGCCGTGGTTGGACAGCATCGCCGCGAACGTGTCCCAGCCCGGCGGCGTGTAGCCCGTGGGTGCGTACTTGCCGAAGTAGTTGAGGTACTTCCCGATCAGCGCGGTTCGGTAGCCGACGCCCTGCAGCGCCGGACCGAGTGTGCGGTCCTCGAGGCCCAGCCGGTGGAACCGGCGCCACCCGCCGTATCGCGCGCCGCCTACGTCGCCGTTGCCGAACAGCCGGCTGCTGTGCGCGTACAGCCCGGTGAGGATGGTCGAGCGCGACGGGCAGCACAGGGACGTGGGCACCATCGCCCGGGTGTACGTCGTGCCGCGGGCGCGCAGCAGGCTGTTGACGTTCGGCATGGTCTGGTACGTGCCGAACCGCTGGTCGTCGGTGAGGATCAGCACGACGTTCGGCCGGTGGTCCGCGCCACGCGCTGAGGCGGACGAGGTCACGCCGGCCGCGGAGCCCGCGGCGGGCGCGGCGGGCGCGGCCGCCACGTCGGGGGCCGCGGACGACGAACCCGGTCCCATCAGCACCAGCACCAGCCCCGCGACGACCCCTGCCGGACCGCAGGAGCCGAGCAGGCGTGACCGGGTGGCGCGGTACAGCATCGGCGCGGGTCCCCTCGTGTGGTGGCGGCCGGGAGCACGAGTTCCCGCTGACGGCCGCGTTGGACAGTACGACGCGGATGTCACGTGCCTGGTTCGGCAGCGCCGCGCTTTGCCGGACCGTGATCTTCGGTGGCGCGCCCGGCTACCAGTCGAAACCGGGTGGTTCCGGGCTGCAGTGCGCGGTGGCCTGGGCCCGCATCCGGGCCTGGACGTCGGCGACGGCCGGGTCGCCGGCCAGGTCGTGCTGCTCGAACGGGTCGTTCTGGTAGTCGTACAGCTCGCTGCGCCCGCTGTCGTACCGCACGTACATCCAGCGCTGCGTGCGCCAGCCGCAGTACGCCGGACGGTGCCGGTAGCCGGCCATCGCCTCGAGCGGGAACCCGCTCCGGCTCTCCGACGTCAGCAGGTCGATGCCGTCGGTGTGCATCGTGGCCCCGGTGGCGCGGGCGATGGTGCCGGCGATGTCGACGTTGAGCGCCAGCCGGTCGTCGACGACGCCGCGCCGGGCGTGACCGTCCCACCGGATGACGAGCGGGATCCGGATACCGGCGTCGTAGGGGTTGTCCTTGCCGACGAGGCCGTGCTCGCCCCACAGGTACCCGTTGTCGGACATGAAGACGAACAGCGTGTCGCGGGCCCGCTCCTCGCGCCGCATGGTGCGGACGATGGACCCGACCGCCTCGTCCACGGAGCGGAGCGTGATGGTCTGGCCGCTGCGGATGGCGTCCTGGACGTCCTGGAGCGACTGGCGCTGGCGCTTCCAGCGTGGCATCGCCGCGAGCTCGGCCTCGGTCGGCGCCACCTGCGCACGCAGCGCCTGCGGGAGCACGTCGGCCGGGACCTCGCCCACCTCGCCGGCGTGCCGCGGCGCCGGCACGTACGGGCTGTGCGGGCCGTACGGCGCGAACATCACGAACAGCGGCTGGTCGTCCGGCGTGTTGCGCACGAACCGCTTCGTCCGGCGGGCGAGGACGTCGGTGGAGTAGTCGTGCTCGTCGAGGCCGTGGTACGTGCCGTCCGTCAGCCGGTACCCGAAGTAGGCGCCGCGGGAGTACTTGAAGGCGGTGAAGGTGTCCCAGCCGGGTGGGGTGTAGCCGTCCGGGGACAGCTTCGAGAAGTCGTTGAGGTACTTGCCGAAGAAGCCGGTGCGGTAGCCGCGCGCCGACAGCGCCGTCGCGATGGTGCGGTACTCCATGCCGCGCCGGTGGAACTGCGCCCAGCCGCCGAAGCGTGAGCCCCCGACGTCGCCGTTGCCGAAGACCCGGGTGTGGTGCGAGTAGAGCCCGGTGAGGATCGTCGACCGGGACGGGCAGCACAGGTTCGTCGGGACCATGCCGTTGGTGAACCGGACCCCCTTCGCGGCGAGCCGCTCGTTGACCTCGGTCATCCCGGCCAGGGTGTCGGCGCGCTGGTCGTCGGTCACGATGAGGACGACGTTGGGCCGCGGGTGGTCGACGCCGGCGACCGCACCCGCAGGCGGCAGCCGCAGGTCGCCGGGCGCCAGGGCCGCCAGCACGAGTCCGACCGCCACCAGCAGGACGCCGAGCAGCCGCCCCGGCCGGCGGAGCACGAGCGGACGGAGCGGCGACGGTGTCGACAGGGTGCTCAGAGGTACAGCCCCGTCTGGTCCCCGGGCGCGAGGTCGTCCTGCAGCCGCTCGGCCGCGACGGCGTGCACCTCGCGCTCCCTCAGCAGGACGTAGTCGTGACCGCGGACCTCCACCTCGGCCCGGTCCTCCGGGTCGAAGAGCACCCGGTCGCCGACCTCGACGGAACGCACGTTGGCGCCGACGGCGACGACCTGGGCCCAGGCCAGCCGCTTGCCCATCTGGGCGGTCGCGGGGATCACGATCCCCCCGCTGGACCGCCGCTCCCCCGGCTCGCCGTCGAGGTCGACCAGCAGCCGGTCGTGCAGCATCCGCACCGGCAGCGGGCTGCCGAACGTGCCGTGGTCACGGTCGTCCGACCTGCCGACGGGCACGGCGGACGGGCCGGTAACCGGCTGGGGGCGGGGTGTCACCGCCCGATTATCGCCCAGGGACCGGTGGCCGGCTCACCAACCGGCCGATCCCGGGGCTCCCTTGAACGGTCCGACGACCCGGTCGGTGATCCACCCGCCGTAGAAGCCACCTTCCTGGGGCCGGACCAGTTCGCCGTCGACGGTCACGCGGTCCAGCCGGCCGGGGTACAGCGCGACGTGGCCGAGCAGCGCCTCGAAACCGGGCGAGGGGCTGCGGTAGGTCCAGGCCGCCCGGGGCGCGGTCCGTCCGCCACCGACGACGTCGAGGTAGGTCGCCGTGCCCTTGAACTCGCACCAGGTCGTGCCGGGCCCGGCGTCGAGCAGGGCGCCGGGAGCGATGTCGTCCCGCGGCAGGTAGTACGTCGGGGGGTGGCTGGTCTCCAGCACCCGCAGCGCCCGACCGGTCTCGGCGACGACGACGCCGCCGAGCTCGACGCGCACGAGCTCTCCGGTCGGCTCGACGCGTGGCGGGCGCGGGTAGTCCCAGACGGACTCCTGCCCGGGGCCGGGCTCGAGCCGGCGGAGCGGTCCGGCGCGCACTAGCGGGAGCGCCGCCAGAGCACCAGGCCCACCACGCCGGCGACGGCGGCTGCGAGCACGGCCACCCGGTCGGCGCGCACGTTGCCGCGCTCGTCGACCACCTGCGCCCTGGCCGACTCGACGCCGCGGCGGGCGACGTTCGCCGGCTTGACCCGGTAGGCGATGGCGTCCACGGTGCCGGCGAGCCGGGCCCTGGTGGCCTCGATCTCGGCCTCGATCTCGGCGGGTGTCCGCGCGGGCGGGGGCACCGGCTGGCGCGCCTCCAGCCCACCGGGGACGGTGGTGGCGTTCGTCACGTCGGACCTCCTGCGGGAAGTTGCCTTGTCGTTGGTGCTTTGCCCCTGATCCTGCCCGGCAAGCCTCCCCCGTGTCGCCTCCCCCTTGCCGCTCGCCGCGTCGCGGCCGACCGCCGGTGGCTAGCGTGGCGGGCATGACGAAGCTCTCCCCCGGGGACACCGCCCCCGACTTCACGCTGCCGGACGCGGACGGCACCGACGTCTCGCTGTCCTCGCTGCGCGGCCGGAAGATCGTCGTCTACTTCTACCCGGCCGCGTCCACGCCGGGCTGCACGACGCAGGCGTGCGACTTCCGCGACAACATCGCGTCGCTGCGCGGAGCGGGCTACGAGGTGCTGGGCATCTCGCCGGACAGCCAGGTCAAGCAGAAGAAGTTCGCCGAGGCCGAGCACGTGCCGTACCCGCTGCTCTGCGACCCGTCCCGCGAGGTGCTGGAGGCGTACGGCACGTGGGGCGAGAAGAAGCTGTACGGCAAGACCGTGATCGGCGTGATCCGCTCCACCTTCGTGCTCGACGAGCAGGGCGTGGTCGAGAGGGCGATGTACGGAGTGAAGGCCACCGGCCACGTCGCCAAGCTGCGGCGGGACCTCGGCCTCGACTGACCGCCACCGCCGACCGACCTCCGCGAGCGCTGCGAACACGCAGGGAAATCGGGCGAGAAGCTCTGCGTGTCCGCAGCGCTCGCGGAGGGGCTCGTAGACTGCCGCGCGTCGCGGGAGTGGTGGAATCGGCAGACACACGGCGTTTAGGGCGCCGCGCCTTCGGGCGTGGGGGTTCGAGTCCCCCCTCCCGCACGACGACGACTGATCAGGTCGGGCGGACCTCGGCCAGGTGGTCGGCCCAGCCGTCCAGCTCGTCCGTGACGCCGGCGTCCTGGCAGGCCGCCGCCAGCACCGCCTCGACCCGCCAGGCCGCCTCGAGGTCGCCCTCGAGCATCCGGCGCAGGTCGCCGAGCACGCCGGACGACACGCTGCGCAGGGGGTGCTGGGTCAGCTCCCAGGCGAGCAGCACGTTGTACGGCCGGTAGCGGCCCTCCAGCGCGAACACCGCCTCGAGGAACGCCGCCACCATCTCGGCGAGGTCCAGCCGGGCCGCACCGAGGTCGCCGCCGCGGCTGCTCTTGGCCGCCCGGTACAGGTGGTTGAGTGCGGCGCCGACACCCGCCGAGGCGACCTCGAGCGCCTGCGCCGGCGGCCGGCGGCCCTTGCGCTGCAACGCCTTCTGGAAACCCCCATGGTCCACCGCGGCGTTGAGGTGAGCCAGGTCGTACGCCCGCCAGGAGAACGACGTGCCCGGCTCGGCGTACGTCGTCCACTCCGACGCCGGGACCACGGAGACGTCCAGCGCGTCGGGCACCGCGGACCGCCAGCGCGCGACCGCGTCGTCAGCGACCACGAGCAGCCCGTCCCAGTCGGACAGATGGCTGGAGACCGCCTTGCCGCGACCGCCGGTGAGCACCAGCCCCACGACGGCGGGGTCGGCGTCGGCGGCCGCCGCCAGCTCCGACCACGCCGCCGCGGTCATCCCCTCATCCGAGCAGCTCGCGCAGCACGGGGACGAGCGCCCGCAAGGCCTGGCCGCGGTGCGAGATCGCGTGCTTCTCCGCGGCCGGCATCTCGGCCGTGGTGAGGTCGTGGCCGTCCGGGAGGAAGACCGGGTCGTAGCCGAACCCGCCGTCGCCGCGGGGCTCACGCACCAGCGAGCCGTCCATCCGGCCCCCGACGACGCGGTCCTCCCCGCCCGGGAGGGCGATCGCCATCGCGCAGGCGAAGTGTGCGCCGAGGTGGGTGTCGGGCACGTCCCGCAGCTGGTCGAGCACGAGCGCCAGGTTGGCGGCGTCGTCCTTGCCGGAGCCCGCCCACCGTGCCGAGAGCACGCCGGGCATCTCGTTGAGCGCGTCGACGCACAGCCCGGAATCGTCCGCCACAGCGGGAAGCCCGGTCGCCTCGGCCGCGGAGCGTGCCTTCTTCACGGCGTTCTGCGCGAAGGTCAGACCGTCCTCCACCACGTCGGGAGCGGAGTCGGGCAACGGCTCCAGGGTGACGTCGAGGCCGGCCTCGGCGAGGATCTCCTCGAGCTCACGCAGCTTCTTCGCGTTGCGCGTCGCGAGCACCAGCCGGGTGGTCACTCGGCGAGAGCCTTCTGCTGCATCCCGGTCAGCGTGCCGCAGCCGGCGGCCGCGAGGTCGAGCAGCTGGTCGAGCAGCGCCCGGTCGAACGGCGCGCCCTCCGCCGTCCCCTGCACCTCGATGAAGCCGCCGTCGCCCGTCATGACGACGTTCATGTCGGTCTCGGCGGTGACGTCCTCCTCGTAGCAGAGGTCGAGCAGCGGCACGCCGCCGACGATGCCGACCGAGACCGCGGCCACCGAACCGGTGAGCGGCTCGCCCGCCAGCGCCTTCTTGCCGCGCAGCCAGCCGACGGCGTCGGCCAGCGCGACGTACGCACCGGTGATGGCCGCGGTGCGGGTGCCGCCGTCGGCCTGCAGCACGTCGCAGTCCAGGACGATCGTGTTCTCACCGAGGGCCTTGTAGTCGATGACGCCGCGCAGCGAGCGGCCGACCAGGCGGGAGATCTCGTGGGTGCGGCCGCCGATACGGCCCTTGACCGACTCGCGGTCGGAGCGGGTGTTGGTCGAGCGCGGCAGCATGGCGTACTCGGCGGTGACCCAGCCGAGGCCGCTGCCCTTGCGCCAGCGCGGTACGCCCTGGGTGACCGACGCGGCGCACAGCACGCGGGTCTTGCCGAACTCGACGAGCACCGAGCCCTCGGCGTGGTCGAGCCAGCCGCGGGTGATGCGCACGTCGCGCAGCTGGTCAGGGGTCCGTCCGTCGATGCGAGCCATGCCGACGACCCTAGATGCGGGGTCTCACACGTCGTACGTCGCGCCCGGCTCGGCGAGGTCGACCGCGCCGCCGAAGGCCGCCTCGGCGGCGCGCCGTGACACCGCCGGGTCGTTCCACGGCGGGAGGTGGGTCAGGACCAGCCGTCGCGCTCCGGCCAGGCTGGCCGCCTCGCCCGCCTCGCCGCCGGTGAGGTGCAGGTCCTTCGGGGCGTGGGTGTCGCGGTCGGCCTCGAAGGACGACTCGAACAGGGCGAGGTCGGCGTCGCGCGCCAGCTCGACGAGGTTGCCGCACGGCCCGGTGTCGGCGCTGTAGCTCAGGACCCGGCCGTCGTGCTCGACCCGCATGCCCCAGGTCTCCACCGGGTGCGCCATCCGCGCCACCGTCACGGTGAACGGGCCGACCCGGTGGCTGCCCGCGCTCCACTCGACGAACTCGAACGCCCCGGCCAGGCCGGGCTCGTCGGCGCGGCCGTAGGCCCGGGCGAGATGGGCCGCCCCACCAGCGGGCAGGTGCACCGGGAGCGATCGGTAGGAACGGCGCGGGTCGTAGGTGCGCGCCACGTAGAGCGCGAGCAGGTCGATGCAGTGGTCGGGATGCAGGTGGCTGACCAGGACCGCGTCGAGGTCGCGGACCTGGACGTGACGCTGCATCGCGCCGACGGCGCCGTTGCCGACGTCGAGCAGCATCCGGAACCCTGCTGCCTCGACGAGGTAGCAGGACGCCGCGCTCCCCGGTCCGGGGAACGATCCTGAGCAGCCGACGACCGTGAGCCTCACCCGGGCCCCCGCGACGTCGTGGTCGTGATCGGCGGCGTGCGCACGTAGGCGGCGGAGCGACGTCGTGGGGTGGTCACGCTCAGGCCACCTTCTCCACGCCGCCGGCTTCGGGGCCGAGGAACCGGCGGCTCAGGTCGAGGAAGACGCCGGGGTCGCCGGTGGTGAGGAACCGGTGCTCCGGCTCCGGCAGCCCTGTCGCCCGCTCCAGCCCCTCGGCCACGAGGGTGCGGTAGACGTCCTTGGCCGTCTCGTCGGCGCTGGACACCAGCGTCACGCCGTCGCCCATGACGTAGGCGATGACGCCGGTCAGCAACGGGTAGTGCGTGCAGCCGAGGATCAGCGTGTCGACGCCGGCGCGCGCGACCGGGTCGAGGTACTCGTGCGCCACGTCCAGCAGCTCGGAACCGCCGGTGACGCCGTGCTCGACGAACTCCACGAAACGTGGACAGGCCTGGGTGGTGACCTCGATGTGCGGCGCGGCGGCGAGCGCGTCCTCGTAGGCGCGGCTGGTCTTGGTGGCGACGGTGGAGATGACGCCGACGTGGTCGTTGCGGGTGGCGGCCACCGCTCGGCGTACGGCGGGTCGGATCACCTCGACGACAGGCACCTCGTAGCGCTCCCTGGCGTCGTGCAGCACCGCCGCGCTGGCGCTGTTGCAGGCGATGACCAGCATCTTGACGCCCTGGTCGACGAGGTGGTCGAGGCACTCGAGGGCGTAGGCGCGCACCTCGGCGATCGGCAGCGGGCCGTAGGGCTGGCGCGCGGTGTCGCCGTAGTAGAGGACGGGCTCGTGCGGCAGCTGGTCGAGCACCGCCCGCGCCACGGTCAGGCCCCCGAACCCCGAGTCGAAGATGCCGATGGGAGCGTCCGCCACGGGAGCGAGGCTAACGGCACCCCCGGACGCCGCTCTGTCACCCCGCCGACGCTCCCCCTCGCGGATCTTGAGACGACGCGCCGAGCTCATCCCGGCGCGTCGTCTCAAGATCCGCGATTTTCAGGCCCAGAGGGTGCCGTCGAGGTTGGCCTCGGCCTCGTCGAGGGTGCCGGCGTAGGCGCCGGTGGAGAGGTACTTCCAGCCGGCGTCGCAGACGACGAAGCAGATGTCGGCGCGGCCCCCGGCCTGCGCGACCTTGGCCCCGATCCCCAGCGCGGCGTGCAGGATCGCGCCGGTCGAGAAGCCGACGAACATCCCCTCGTTGTCCAGCAGCTCCCGCACCCGGCGTACGGCGTCGCGCGGGCCGACCGAGTAGCGCGACGTGAGCACCGACTCGTCGTAGAGCTCCGGGACGAAGCCCTCGTCGAGGTTGCGCAGCCCGTAGACCAGCTCGCCGTACCGCGGCTCGGCCGCGATGATCTCCACCCCCGGCACCTGCTCGCGCAGGTAGCGCCCGACCCCCATCAGCGTCCCGGTCGTCCCCAGCCCGGCCACGAAGTGCGTGATCGACGGCAGGTCCGCCAGGATCTCGGGCCCGGTGGTCGCGTAGTGCGACTCGGCGTTCGCGGGGTTGCCGTACTGGTAGAGCATCACCCAGTCGGGGTGCTCCTCGGCGAGGCCCTTCGCGACGCGGACCGCTTCGTTGGAGCCGCCCTCCGCCGGGGACGACACGATCTCCGCGCCCCACATCTCCAGCAGCTGCCGCCGCTCCACCGAGGTGTTGGCCGGCATGACGCAGACCAGCCGGTAGCCCTTCAGCTGAGCGACCATCGCCAGCGAGATCCCGGTGTTGCCCGAGGTCGGCTCGAGGATGGTGCAGCCCGGTCGCAGCAGCCCGGCCTTCTCGGCCTGATCGACCATGAACAGCGCCGGGCGGTCCTTGACCGAACCGGTCGGGTTGCGGTCCTCGAGCTTGGCCCACAGCCGTACCTCGGGCGAGGGCGAGAGCCGCGGCAGCCCCACCAGCGGGGTGTTGCCGACCGAGTCGAGCAGCGAGTCGTACCGCATGACGGGCCTAGCCGCCCGCGACCGCCGGCAGCACCGTCACGTTGTCGCCGTCCTTGACCTCGGTCTCGAGACCGCCGAGGAAACGCACGTCCTCGTCGTTGAGGTAGACGTTGACGAAGCGGCGCAGCCCCTTCTCGTCGACCAGCCGGTCGCGCAGGCCGGCGTGCCGGGACTCGAGGTCGTCGATGAGCGCGGCCAGCGTGCCGCCCGCGCCCTCCACGGCCTTCTCGCCGCCGGTGTACTGGCGCAGGATCGTCGGGATCCGGACCTCGATGCTCACTGCAGGGTGCTCCTCACAAGACGACAACCGGACAACCAGGCGGAACGACCAACGCGCAGCCGCGCAGTCACAACGCCGCCACGAGCCGGACCTCTTCCTCGGTGACCTCGCCGTCCACGATCCGGTACGAGCGGAACTCCGCCGAGTCCGGCTCACGGGTCGAGACGAGCACGTAGTGCGCGCCGGGCTCCATCGCGAGCGAGATGTCGGTGCGCGACGGGTACGCCTCGGTGGCGGTGTGCGAGTGGTAGATGACGACCGGCTCCTCGTCGCGGTCGTCCATCTCGCGGTAGAGCCTCAGCAGGTCGGCGGAGTCGAACTCGTAGAACGTCGGCGACCGGGCCGCGTTGAGCATGGGCACGAACCGCTCCGGCCGCCCCGACCCGACCGGCCCCGCGACGACCCCGCACGCCTCGTCCGGGTGGTCCCGACGGGCGTGCGCGACGATCTCGTCGTACGTCGAGCGCGCGATCTCCAGCACGCGGAAAGCCTAGGCGGTGCCGGTCACGCGTCGGCCCACAGCGCGTCGACGAGGCTCTCCTGCAGGTAGCTCAGCCGGTCGTAGACCCAGAGCAGCGGCAGCCGCGGGTCGTCCTCCCCGAGCGACTCGACCAGCGCCTCGAGGTCCTCGGTGACCCCCAGCCGCTCGCCCAGCACCAGCCGCGAGTCGTTGAGCGCACCGAGCCAGGCCTGCGCCTGCTCGGCGTCCAGGACCATCCTCCCCGGCTCGTCGCCGAGGGTCGCCAGCGCGGTCTCGAGGCCCTGCTGCTTCGCCGACCGCAGGCCCGGCTCGGTGTAGCGCCGGAAGTCGGCCGAGGCCTCCGGGTCGTCGGTGTAGCCGTCGGGGAACAGCCGGGCCAGTGCCGGGTCGGACGGCACCTCGGTGGCCGTGCCGATGCCGACGGCGCGCGCCAGCGGGTCGTCCTCGACGCCCGCCGCCTCGTCCGCGTCGCCGAGCAGGGCCAGCATCTCGCCCAGGACGTGCCGGAAGACCCGGTGCTCGCCGGCGTTGAACGTCACCGCCGCGCCGCCCTTGCCGGACCGGCGGAACCTCGCCACCACCTCGTCCGCCCGCCTACTCGTCGTGCTGCAGGGTCGCCCACAGCCCGTAGCCGTGCATCGCCTCCACGTCGCGCTCCATCTCTTCGCGCGTGCCGTTGGACACGACCGCCCTGCCCTTCTCGTGCACGTCGAGCATCAGCTTGTGCGACTTCTCCCGCGAGTAGCCGAAGTGCTTCTGGATCACGTAGGCGACGTACGACATGAGGTTGACGGGATCGTTCCAGACGATGGCGACCCAGGGCTTGTCGGGCACCACGACCGAGCTGGTGTCGATGTCCTCGTCCGGCCGCGTCGTCTCCACCGGGGCCACGGACATGCGCCCAATCTACGGCCCCGCGCTGGGCACATAGGCTGGCGCCCGTGACGGCCGACACCGGTCTCCTGACCGACCACTACGAGCTCACCATGCTCCAGGCGGCGCTCCGCGACGGCACCGCCGACCGGCGCTGCGCCTTCGAGGTCTTCACCCGCCGGCTGCCCGAGGGGCGCCGCTACGGCGTGGTCGCCGGCACCGGACGGCTGCTCGAGGCGGTCCCGCACTTCCGCTACGGCGAGCAGCAGCTGGCCCGGCTGCGCGACACCGGCGTGCTGGACACCGCCACCTGCGACTACCTGGCCGACTACCGGTTCGCCGGCGACGTCACCGGCTACGCCGAGGGCGAGCTGTTCTTCCCCGGGTCGCCGGTGCTCACCGTCGAGGGCACCTTCGCCGAGGCCGTCCTGCTCGAGACGCTGACGCTGAGCATCCTCAACCACGACAGCGCCGTCGCGTCGGCGGCCGCCCGGATGGCGTACGCCGCCGGCGACCGCCAGTGCATCGAGATGGGCTCGCGCCGCACGCACGAGGAAGCGGCCGTCGCCGCGGCCCGGGCGGCGTACCTCGCCGGCTTCGCGGCCACCAGCAACCTCGCCGCCGGCAAGCGGTTCGGCGTCCCCACGGCCGGCACGGCGGCGCACTCCTGGACCCTGCTGCACGAGAAGGAGGCCGACGCGTTCCGCGCGCAGGTCGACGCGCTCGGGGTCGGCACCACGCTGCTGGTCGACACCTACGACATCGCCGCCGGGATCCGGACCGCCGTCGAGGTGGCCGGGCCGGGGCTCGGCGCCATCCGCATCGACTCCGGCGACCTCGCGGTGCTCGCCCACCAGGCCCGCGCCCAGCTCGACGAGCTCGGCGCCACCGGCACGCGGATCGTGCTCTCCGGCGACCTCGACGAGTACGGCCTCGCCGCCCTCGCGACCGCACCCGTCGACGCGTACGGCGTCGGCACCTCCGTGGTCACCGGCTCGGGCGCCCCCACGGCCGGCTTCGTCTACAAGCTGGTCGAGGTCGAGGGCCGTGCCGTGGCCAAGCGCTCCGAGGACAAGATCACCCACGGCGGCCGGAAGACCGCGGTCCGCCGGCACCGGGCCTCCGGAACAGCGACCGAGGAGGTCGTCCACTCGCAGGGCGCCCCGGTCCCCCGCGACGGCGACCGTGCCCTGCAGGTGACCAAGGTCCGGGCCGGCGACCTGCTCGCCGCACCCACGCTGGACGAGTCCCGCGCGCACCTGCAGCGCGTGCTCACGACCTTGCCCTGGCAGGGGCTGGCGCTGTCCCGCGGCGAGCCCGCGATCCCCACCACGTACGAGGAGCCGCATGCCTGAGGTCCGCTACGACGCTTCGACCGCCCTGCTCGTCGTCGACGTGCAGAACGACTTCGCCGACCCGGGCGGCGGCCTCTACGTCCGCGACGGGGAGTCGCTCATCACCCTGGCCAACGAGCAGGTGACCGCCGCGCAGAACGCCGGCGCCACCCTCGTCTACACCCAGGACTGGCACCCCGCGTCGACGCCGCACTTCGAGAAGGACGGTGGGATCTGGCCGGTGCACTGCGTCGCCGACACGTGGGGCGCCGAGCTGCACCCGAACCTCCTCGTCCACGGACCGGTGGTCCGCAAGGGCACGTCCGGCGAGGACGGCTACTCCGGCTTCTCGGTGCGCGACCCGGTGACCGGCGCCGCGGCGCCGACGCAGCTCCAGTCGCTGCTCGACCCGAGCATCCAGCGTCTCGTGGTCGTCGGGCTCGCGGGTGACTACTGCGTCAAGGAGACCGCGCTCGACGGCATCCGACTCGACTACGTCGTCGAGGTGCCGCTGGCCCTGACCAGGTTCGTGGAGCTCGAGGTCGGCGACACGGGCCGGGCGGTGGAGGAGATGCGGTCCGCCGGGGTGACGGTCGCGTGAGCGGCGTCCCGTCGGACGCAGCCGTCCTCGACAGCGGCGGCCGGATGCCGTTGCTCGGCTTCGGCACCTGGCAGATCAAGGGCGCCGC
>CAVVAH010000006.1:0-13672 GCA_963746175.1 uncultured Actinomycetota bacterium
GTGCTCGCGTCCTGGTCGAGCAGCAGGTCACCGGTGGCGACGTCGACGACGGCCGCGCCGGCCGACGGCCCGAGGGCCGGGGTCCGCAGCGCCGCCTCCAGCGCCGGGACGTCGAGGGCCGGCGCGGCCGCGGCACCGGACGTGGGCTCCGGCACAAGGACGTCGGCGGCCGGTGCGCGCGGCGGGTCGAGGGCCGCCGACGGTGTGGCCGACGACGCGGGATCGGCGACCAGCCCGCCGCGCAGGTGACCGGTCAGGTCCAGGCCGGCGACGGTGACGGCGCCGGCGACGAGCACCGCGGTCGCCGTCACGGCGAGCGCGCGACGCGGGGCCACGTGCTCACCTCGCTCCTGGTCGGCACCTGCCGGGTTCGCTGCCCACCCCGGCGTACGCGACACTACCGAGCAGCGGCGCGACGGCCGGCGTACGGCGACGAGCGAGGAGGCTCTGGCGTGGAGTTCGACGTCCTCATCGAGATCCCCAAGGGGCAGCGCAACAAGTACGAGGTCGACCACGCGTCCGGGCGGATCCGGCTGGACCGGATGCTGTTCACGTCCACGCGCTACCCGGCCGACTACGGCTTCATCGAGGACACCCTCGGCGAGGACGGTGACCCGCTGGACGCCCTGGTGCTGCTCGAGGAGCCGACCTTCCCGGGCTGCCTCATCAAGGCGCGCGCCCTGGGCATGTTCCGGATGACCGACGAGGCGGGCGGCGACGACAAGGTGCTGTGCGTGCCTGCCACCGACCCGCGGTCGGAGCACCTGCGCGACATCCACCACGTGCCGGAGTTCGACCGCCTCGAGATCCAGCACTTCTTCGAGGTCTACAAGGACCTCGAGCCCGGCAAGTCGGTCGAGGGCGCCACCTGGACCGGGCGGGTCGAGGCGGAGGCCGAGATCATCGCGTCCCGGCAGCGGCTGGCCGAGGCGCAGTCGCGAGGCGAGGCTCACTAGCGGCGGAGCCGGCCGTCGGGCCGGCCGCTGCGTGACCGGGACCTTCGGCTAGATCCAGCCGAGCTCGGAGAACTCGGGGAAGCCGCCCTGCCAGATCCCGAACGCCGCGAACAGCACCAGCGAGAAGCCGTACGCCGTGAGCAGCAGGCGGCCGATGCCGTCCCGGGTGAGGAGCCCCCACACGGCGAACACCGCGGCGGCGCCGATTCCCAGCCACGGGGTCTGGCCCTCGACGGAGTTCGTGAAGTTGGTGAAGCCGACGAGCAGCGCGAGCAGGTGACCGGCGAGGCCACCGCGGGTGCGCCGGTCGGCGAGCCCGGTGGCCAGGGCGAGCACGAGCAGGTAGAAGCCGACGTACCAGAGGTAGTGCCCGACGTGCTCGTCCCAGAGGTAGCCGGGCTCGGGGCTGCCGGGCAGCGCGTTGTTGATGCTGTTGGCGGCGAGGTGGATCCCGTGGCCCTGGGTGTAGAGGACCGCGGCGAACCAGTACGCCGTCCACGTCCCGCGGCTCGCACCGCCGCCGCGCAGCGCGCCGCCCGCGGTGCCGGCGACGACGTACGGCGTGAGCAGGTCGATCCAGTCGGCCCAGCGAGTCTGCGTGTCCCCGACCTCACCGAGCCCGTCGAAGATCGTGCCGGCGTGGTGCAGGACCACGTAGCCGATCGCGAAGAGCACCAGCCAGCCGCCGAAGGCCCGGCCGTGCCGCTCGCCGTACGAGCCGGCGAACCCACCGGTCATGGCCGGGCCGCGCCGAACAGGCTGGACCGGTAGATGCTGGACACCCGTACCGACTCACCGGTGTACGGCGCCTCGATCATCTGGCCGCCGCCGATGTAGAGGCCGACGTGGTAGATCGAGTGGTAGTCGGAGCTGCTCGCGAAGAAGACGAGGTCGCCGGCCCGCAGGTCGCCGAGCCCGATCTGCTGGGACTGCTCGTACTGCGCGACCGAGTAGTGCGGCAGCGAGACGCCGCCCTGCTGCCAGGCCCGCATGACCAGCCCGGAGCAGTCGAACGTGGACGGGCCGTCGGCGCCCCACTGGTAGGGCTTGCCCATCTGCGCGCGCGCGTAGTCGATCGCGGCCTGCGCGCCGGCGCTGCTGCCGGACGACGTCCCGGTCGGCGGCGGGTCCGGCGCGCCGCCACCGCTGCCGCTGCCGCCACCGCCCGATCCCGAGCCGGTCGCGTCGCCGCTGCCCTCGCCGCCGTTGCCGCCGTTGCCGCCCGACGACGCGTCCCGGGCGTCCTGGGCCGCCTTGGCGTCCTGCGCCGCCTTGGCGTCCGCGGCGGCCTTCGCGTCCTCGGCGTCCTTGCGGGCCTTCGCGGCGGCGGCGGCCTTGGCGTCCTCGGCGGCCTTCGCCGCGGCGGCGGCCCTCGCCGCCTCGGCCTGCCGCGCGGCCTCGCGGGCCTGTCGCTCCGCCTCCCGGCGCAGCGCCTCCTGGCGGGCGCGCTCGAGGCCGGCCTGGCGGTCCCGCTCGAGCCGCACCGTCGTGTGCCGTACCGCGGCGAGCTTGCGCACCAGCGTCTCGCGCTGGGTCGCGATCTCGCCGACCGCCTGCTGCTGCCCGGCCAGCC
The DNA here is from genome assembly GCA_963746175.1 of uncultured Actinomycetota bacterium. Taxonomy (GTDB): domain Bacteria; phylum Actinomycetota; class Actinomycetes; order JACCUZ01; family JACCUZ01; genus CAVVAH01. The sequence goes on from CAVVAH010000006.1 coordinate 2,530, forward strand.
GGGACTCGGCCGCACCCTTCGCCGCGGCCACCTGGCGCGCGGCGGCCCGGCGCTCGGCCACCAGGTGCGTCGCGCGGTGGTCCAGCACGGTGGCGTACGCCTGCGCGGACCGGAAGCCCTCGAGCGCGGTCCGCCGGCTGTCACCGATCGACTGCAGGGCCGACGCCCGGCTCAGCAGGTCGCGGGGGCTCTGCGCGTAGAGGAAGGCGGACAGCCCGCCGAGGTCACCGCCGGCGCGGTAGGCGGCGGCAGCGAACCGGCCGAGCTCGTCCCGGGCCGCCGCGACCCGCTGCTGCGCCGCGTCGGCGTCACGCTGCGCCTGCGCCGCCCTCGCGACCGCCGCGTCCAGCTGCACCCGGGCGCCGTTGTAGGCCTCGACGGCCTGGGCTACCTCGGTCGCCAGCCGGTCGGCGCGGGTGCTCGCGGCCGCCAGCTGCGCCTCGATCTGGCCGACCTGGTCGGCCGTCGACGCGGCCTGGGCCTTGCTGGCGTCGACCTCGGACCGGCTCGGGAACACCGGGTGGTCGGCGGCCAGCGCGGCCGGGCCGAAGGGGCTGACGGCGGCCAGGACGGCGGCCGCGACGAGCAGCGCGGTACGCGGCCGGCGTCCGGACGGCAGGCGACGGCGGGCGGGCTGCGCCATCGGCCGTCTCCTCTCGCGCGCCACCCGGGAGGTGGCGTCGGGCTGTCGGTCGATTGACGCCACAACAGCCCCGATAGAGAACACCTGTCACACCCGCCCCGTCAAGTGTCCGGCTCGGGCCGAGACAGGGCAAACCGCCACGAAACGACCCGTCAAGCACCCCCGAGACGCCTGCTGATGATCGTCTGCGACCTGGCTCCCCGACACGCCGTGGGCCGCCGGCGTGTCCGGGGACTCAGGTCGCAAACGATCTTCTTCGGGGGTGAGGACGCGGGCGGCGGGTGGTGCGGACTGCCGCCGCTCGTCCGGGCGCCCTGACCTCAGCGCGGACGGCGGGTCAGGTACGGCGGTTCAGCGCGGTCGGGCGGGGCCGTTCAGCCCTGGTAGCCGTGGTCCTCGTGCTGCTCGTGCTGCTCGCCGTCGTGCTGCTGGGGGTTCTGGTCGGCGTAGCGCTCGAGGGCGTTCTGCAGCCGGCCGGCCAGCTCGCGCATGGCGGCCTCGGCCGCGTCACGCTCCTCGCGCAGCCCGGAGACCGACGACTTCAGGGTGGTGACCTCGGTGCGCGCCTCGCCGACGATCCGCTCCGACTCGCCGTACGCCTGGTGGCGGGCCTGGGCGGCGTCGCGCTCGGCGTCGGCACGCAGCTTCTGCCCGAGCTCCTTGGCGTCACGCTGCACCTGCTGGGCCCGCTCGCGGGCCGCGGTCAGCAGCCGCTCGGCCTCGTCGCGGGCCTCGGCGACGGTCGAGTCGGCGACCTTGCGGGCGTTCTCGAGCAGGCCGAGAGCCTGCGCCGTGGTGTCGCCGCCGGTCGAGGGCTCACCGTCACGGACCACCTGCAGATCGGCCCGCTGGGTGCCCGGGAACTGTGCAGTCATTGCGCGATCTCCTGAGGAAGAGGCGGCGGGGCGGTCGCTCAGCCGGGTCCTGTCGTGTCCCGGACGCGGTTCGTGCTCTGACCACCTCGCGGCGATCCGTGGGACACGCTACGCCCCTTGTACCCCGCGGTCATCATTCGTCACCCGAGAGGCCCCTCGCGACCCGTCGGCACCAGTCGCGACGGCCGCGCGCGTAGTCGCGACCGCGCAGGGCGGTCTGCAGGCTGAACCAGCCCGCGGAGCCGACGGGGTCCCCCGCCTCCTCCAGCCGGGCGACGACGTCGGCCAGCTCCGTCCGCTGGACCTCCCACCGGCGGGCCTCGGCAGCGAGCATGACGATCGCCGCCGTCGGCCGGGCGGCCCACAGCGACGAGACCTTGAGCACCAGCTCGTCGCGCGCGGCGGGGTCCACCGGGGGCTGCACGGACCACTCCCCCAGGGCCTGCCGGCCGGCCGGCGTGACCGAGTAGACCTTCTTGCCGTGCGGCCCCGGCCCGGCCTCGGCAGCGACCGTGACCCAGCCGGCCTCGGTCAGCCGGCGCAACGACGGGTAGATGCCGCTGTGCCCCTCGGCCCAGTAGTAGGCGACGGGCCGCTTCATCCGCGCCGCGAGCTGGTAGCCGGTCGACGGCACCCGGGCCACCAGGCCGAGCACCGCGAAGTCGAGGGTGCGCACCGCCGTACCCCTTCCGTGACCTCGGGACGATCGACCCGACTATGTCAGACGTGCCATAGTGGCGGATGATCGTCCGACGGGTCGCACCGGTGCTGGCGGTCGTGCTGCTGGCCGGCTGCGGGGGCAGCAGCGACGCGGGCACCCGGGCGGGCGGAACGGGTTCGCCGTCGGCCTCGTCGCCGAGCGCGAGCGCGTCGCCCACCCGGGAGCTGGACCCCAACGGCTTCCCGCTCGCCGACAGGCCGGACTGCGCGGCCGACGCCGGCGGCGACTTCGTGCGGACCACGACCAGCGAGGGCAACGGCGTCGCGTTCCTGCTGCTGGGCAGCGGCACCGGCGGGGTCGTCCTCGGGCCGCAGAGCGACGGCGACATCTGCCAGTGGCTGCCGTACGCCACGGAGCTGGCGAGGCACTACCGGGTCGCGCTCTTCGACTGGAAGGAGCCGCGCGCCGAGGTGCCGTTGCTCGCGGTCGAGGCGCTACGGACGGCGGGCGCCGAGAAGGTCGTGCTCGCGGGCGCCTCGCTCGGCGGTGCCTTCGCGCTGTCCGAGGCGCACCGGGTGCGGCCGCGGCTCGCGGGCGTCCTGTCGTTCGGCGGCGAGCTGACGTTGCCCGGCTTCGACGGCCGGCCCGGCATCAGGAGGTGGCACGGCCCGCTGCTGCAGATCAGCAGCAGGGACGACGGCTACTTCGACAGCCGGAACGCCCGGCAGCTGCGCGTGCTGCACCCCGGCCCGGAGACCGTCCTCATGCTGCCGGGCTCCGACCACGGGGTCGCGATGCTCGAGGGCCCGGAGCAGCAGCAGGTCCGCTCGACCGTCGACGACTTCCTCGCCCGCGTCCTCGGCTGACGCGGCACCGCACGAGGGGCGTCAGGACCGGCGCGCGCCGGGCACCGTCGCGTCGGCCGGCGGGATGTTGTGGTTGCGGTGGAACAGGTTTGCGGGGTCGTACTGCGCCTTGACGCCGCGCAGCCGCTCCCACGTGGCGCCGGGGTAGGCCGCGCGGACCCGGTCGTCTCCCTCGTCACCGACGAAGTTGACGTACGCGGCGTCGTCGCCGTCGTGCAGCACCGTCGACAGCTCGTCGACCCACGCCTGCCGCCGTGGCTTGTCGTCGTCACCGACGTAGAAGCAGGCGACGTTGACCATCAGCCGGCTGGCCCGGTGGGCGTACGCCGTGGCGTCGGCCGCGACCCGCGCGTAGGCACCGCCGAGGACGCGGATCTGGACCGCGCGGAGCGGGGCGTCGGACGACGCGATCCGGTCCACGACGGTCGCAGCCGCGGCCGCGTCGATGCCGGAGGCGAACATCGTCCGGCTCACCGCGGTGGGGTGGTAGTCGGGGTCCTCCGGCGGGAACAGCTCCGGGTACGTCGACGGGTGCAGCAGGTCGGCGAGCGGCTCGGCCAGCGCGCGCAGCGGGGCGACTGCACCCTCGGCCTCGGCCGGCTCGCCGCACCAGCAGACCAGCGCGAGGATCACGGGTGTCCCGTGGTGCTCCGCACCGATGAACGGCATCGGCGGGCAGCTCATGACGTTCGCGATGGTCGACAGCTCCTCCGGCGCGGCGTCGGCCGCGACGACGAAACCTGCGACGGACTCCGCGGTGGCCGGCAGCACCAGCAGCCCGCCGTACACCGTGCCGACCTCGTGCAGCCGGTAGCGGAACCGGGTGACGACGCCGAAGTTGCCGCCGCCCCCGCGCAGCGCCCAGAACAGCTCGGGGTGCGACTGATCGTCGGCCACCACGACGTCGCCGGCCGCGGTCACCACCTCGGCGGCCAGCAGGTTGTCGACGGTCAGGCCGTGCTTCCGGACCAGGTACCCGACGCCACCCCCGAGCGTGATGCCGCCGATCCCCACCGAGCCGGTGTCGCCGAAGCCGATCGCCAGGCCGTGCTCCGCGGTGGCGGTCGACAGCGCGACGGCGGTGAGGCCGGCGCCGGCCCACACCGAGCGGCCGTCCACGTCGATCTCGATGCCGTCCAGCGACCGGAGGTCGACGACGACACCGCCGTCGACCGTCGAGTGGGCGGCAGCGCTGTGGCCGCCGCTGCGCACAGCGAGGTCGAAGCCATGCTCGGCAGCCAGCCGGACGACGTGCGCGACGTCGGCGGCGTCCGCCGGTGCGACGACCGCGAGCGGGCGGAGGTCCGCGGCCGCGACGGACATCGTGCCGCGTGCCGCGTCGTAGCCCGCGTCGTCCGGGCCGACCACGCTGCCGCGCACGGAGGCGCGCAGGGCTGCCAGGTCGAGAGTCGTCGTGCTGGTGCTCATGGAGGTCTCCCGTCGTCCGGTGTCGCGACGGTAGACGCGCGGACCGACAGGAACTCATCGCTCCTCCTGCAGACGGACCGGACCACGCGGGTCAGCGTGGTCCGGTCCCGTGCGCGCTCCCGGTGTCAGCAGCCGCCAGGCTGGTCGTCGGCGGCGTCGGTCACGCAGCTGTCCGTGCCGAGGCCGCCCTCGGCGTGGTCGGCACCCAGCCCGCCGACGAGCTTGTCGGTGCCGGCCCCGCCCGACAGGACGTCGGCGCCGTCACCGCCGTCCAGCCGGTCGTCCCCGGCATCGCCGTAGAGGGTGTCGTCGCCGGAACCGCCGACGACGCGGTCGACGCCGTCATCGCCGTAGAGGACGTCGGCCCCACCCATCCCCTCGATCCGGTCGTTGCCGCCGAGGCCGCAGATCACGTCGACCGCACTGGTGCCGACCAGCCGGTCCGGGCCCGAGGTGCCGGTCAGGGTGCAGGCGCGCGGGCGGGTGTTGAACTCCTCGACGCCGAGCACCGGCCGGACCGCCTTGACGATGTCGGGCGAGGAGAACGACGTGCGCATGACGTCGCCACCCAGGTAGTTGCCGAGCGCGGCCATGATCATGCCCTGGTCGAGCGAGAGGTACGACGCCGACGGGTGGCCGGTGCCGACGTTGACCGAGTCCGCGAAGCCCCACTTGTCGAAGACCCCGGGCATCGCCTCGAGCCGCGCCAGGTTCGCGATCGTCTGAACCGGGCGGAAGCGCAGGCCCAGGAACGCGGCATGCGGCGTCACGACGCCGTTGGTGTACGCGCTGGGCGGCGGGTCGGCCACCGCAGGGTGCCCGTCGCAGCCGGGGAACCCGTGGTCCACCAGGGTGTTGTCCTCGTTGGAGGGCATACCGCTGGGGTCCATCCCGGCCAGGTCGACGCCGTAGGCGCTGTACCCGCCCTCAGGGATGTTCGACGGCGAGAAGCCCCACACGCCGTACTGCGCGACGTTCATGCCGTGGTCGATCTGCGCGTCGACGGTGAGCGGGTGGTTCTGCCGCCACGAGCCGGCACCCCAGGTCTCCTCCGGGACGAACAGCGAGGGCATGAGCGCCTCGAACATCGAGCCGCCCCAGCTGGGCGTGATCTTCGTGTCGTTGTACGTGTAGCTGCCGTCGTAGACGTCGACACCGTCGTAGCTGGCCCAGTAGCCGGTCGGCTTCTGCTCCTGCCAGGAGTAGTCGCAGGTGTCCGGGAAGGAGCGCCAGCGGCCGTAGTACTCCTTGCGCGGCAGCTCGCCCTTGGTGATGCCGATGTAGTCGACGATCCTGGACTCCGAGAGGACGGTGTCGTAGCAGCACGGGCCGTCACCGGTGGAGGGCTTGAAGTGGAACAGGACCCGGTTCTTGTCCGGGACGTAGTAGAAGCCGAAGTCCATCGAGTCGTAGATCGCCCCGGCGCGGGCGGCGAGCTCCGGGACCGAGTTGTGCACGATCTTGAGGCCGGTCGCCAGCCAGGCGTTGTCGACCGAGGAGAGGATCGGGTCCAGCGGCTTGCCGGTCGGCGGCCAGCTGGTGAGCTTCGCGCCGTTGCGGTGGTCGTACCAGTTGTAGAACTGGCCGGTCGACTCGTAGGTCTCCATGCCTTCGACCGTCGTGATGGTCTTGGTCAGCCGGCTGACGACCTCGGCGTGGTCGATGATGCCGAGCCTCTCGGCCGCGATCGCGCTCCACATGTACGCGCCGATGTTGGTCGTCGACGTCTGCACGTCGGTGTGCCCGTCGTCGAAGAGCTGGTCGGTCGGCAGGCCGCTGTCGGTGTCGACCATCGCCGTGAACGACGCCCAGGTGTTCTCGGCGTAGCGCATCAGGGTGGCATCGGCGGCGTGGGTGCCGGTGTCGGCGGCCCGGGCGCCGTCGGCCTCGGCCGGAGCCGAGGGCACCGCCCAGAGGACTGCCAGCGCGGTCGCGATCACGGCGGTCAGCACTCTGCGCATGGGTCCTCCTCGGCACCGGACAGGCGGCGCCGACCTACCCTGATCGAAAACGGCAGAACCCTCCACAACGGACTCATCTCACGGCAGCCTGCGCGCCTCTGCGCGGCTAGGGGCGCTCGACCGGCTCCTGCAGCGTGAGAGTGGCGCCGCGAGCCGGGTCGGGAGCTGTGGAGCGGCGCCCTCAGGGGAGCGGCTGCAGCGTCGGGTGGGTCCCGACAAGGAACCGGCTTCCTGTGGCCGACTCGACCTGGCCGCCGTGGTAGGCGATCGACACCATGTGGCGGTTCGCCAGGCTTCCGTCGCCCTTCACGGCGGTGAAGAGGATGCGTGTGCCGTCCGGTGTCCAGCGTGGCTGGGTAGAGCGCATCACCCCCGTGGCAAAGTGCGTGATCTGCCTGCGGTGCGAGCCATCCGCACGGACCGTGTGGAGGTTGGAGGAGACCGACATGTCCGCGAACAAGCTGAGGTCATGGTCGGTGTACACGACGTGACGAGCAGCACCGGGACGCCAGTCGCAGTAGCTCCCCCACTCGCGGGGCCCGGACAACCTGCGTGTCGGCCCGCCGGTCATCTTCCCTACCGCCACCGCCGAGCCTGTGGGGCCAGCACCGACATCGCCGATCTCCGTGGTGACGCAGTACGACGCACCGTCCGGTGACACCCGGGGGGCGCTGAAGAGCTCGTGCGCAGCCGACGTGGAGACGTCCTGGCTCCTCCCGGCGGGAAGGTCCAGGAGTTCGAGGGACGACGAGGCCGGAACCCCGGAATCGGTCTCCGGGCCGTCGTATCGCATCATCAGGAGGCCGCGACCGGACGGCATCCACGCGACGTAGTCGTAGCCCAGGCAGGCTCCCGTGCACGCGGCGACCCGGCGAGCATGTGACCCGTCAGCGTCGGAGATCCAGACCTCCTGGGTGTCCTCGACCACGATGAACGCCAACTCCGTGCCCGTCGGAGACCAGTCCGGATGGATCTGATAGCCGGGGACGCCGGTCAGGATCTGGTGCGCCCCCTCCCCGTCGGTCTGGACGAGAAAGATGCCGTCTCCGTCACGACCGGGCGCTTGGTAGGCCAGCCATGGCCCCACCGGGCGGCCGCTCGCCGGACGAGCCGACGGCACCGACGACACACCGGGTGAGACGTCGGACGTCGGGTGGGGCGTGCTGCGGCTGCACCCACTGGCCGCCAGAACGAGCGCGATCACCACGCAACCACGACGCAGCACCGTGACCGCCAGGCCGCGATCCCCGCCGCACCCGTCCGGCGCCATCCGCGACATGATCCCTCCGAACGTGGTCAGTGACATGGTGCGCAGCCCGGGCCGGGGGTCTCGCGCGACGAACGGGTGGCAGGTGGCTTCACCGCCGTGCCTGAGAGGCCTCGGCGATGACCGCCCGCACTTGGTCGGCGAGGACGCCCGGGACCGCCGCGGGGATCTCGTGCGGGCAGCTGCACCGGAGCAGCTGCCCCTGGGGGAGCGCGCGGATCCAGGCGCGCAACCGGCGGTCATAGGCGTCGGCGTCCCACTCGACCGGCAGCTCGCCCTGCTCGGCGAGGATGTAGTGGATCGGGATGTCGGGCAGTCTCGGCTCGAGCGCCCTCGCCTGCGCATAGCCCTCATAGGCATCGAGGTTCTCGCCGTTGCTGTCCATGTCCTGGCGCACGTCGTCGACGGACGACGGCGGGTCCAGGCTGGTCTCCAGGGTGAGGGTGCTGTCCGCGAGCACCAGCCCCGCGACCTCGTCGCGGTACGTCGCCGCGTACATCTCCGCGATCAGCCCCCCGTAGGAGTGCGCGACCAGGATGAACGGGGGCTCGCCGACCTGGTCCAGGAGCGCGTGCAGGTCCTCGACGCTGTCCAGGGCGGTGTGCCTGCCTTCGTCGCTGTCGCTGCCGCCGACGTTGAGGCGGTCATAGGTACAGCTTCGGACGCCGCCGAGTACACGCGCGGTGGGTCCCCAGTCCGCACCCCTGCCGCCGAGCCCGTGAAGGAAGACCACGGTCGGGCCCTCGCCTGCGTCCGGGCAGTCGGCGGACAGGGCGTGGGCTCCGACGTCGACCAGCTCCCTGCCCTGGGCGGCCTCGTCGGCAGTCGTCGGCGTGCTGGGCGTGGCAGACGTGGACGGCGACGCGGCCCGAGTGGCAGACGGCTCCGCGGTCGAGGAGTCGGACCCGCACCCCGTGAGGGACAGCACTGCGCAGACGAGCAGCGCGCTGGCCCGGATCTGGGCGCTGGGCCTCATCGTTGGGCTCCTTTCCTCGGCCGCTGCTGCGGGGCGCGCGGTTGCAGCGTCCCGGGAGTGGTTCCACGATTCGCCATCCACCGGCCCGGCACCTCAGTACGAGCCCGGGTTTCCGCTAGGTGCCAGCCCTAGGGAGCTCTGGCGGTCTCGAGTGAGGGCTGACTCTCGCTCGGCGGTCTTGGCGATCCAGGCGAAGGCCAGCGCGGCCAGTAGCGCGCCGGGGGGGTAGGCCCACCAGAGGGAAGCCGCTCCGGCGAGTCCGAGCATCACGGCGGCACCCCGGGGGATGGCGCGGCGCCGCCAGCCGATCACGGCCAACGCAACGAAACCGACGAGGCCGAGGATCATCTTCGGGGCCGGGAGCAACAGCAGCCATGGACTGAACTCCAGGTACTCGTCGTCGCTCACATAGCTCGTGAAGTGGGGCGCGACGGTGGCCAGGCTCCATGCCATGGCCGAGATCCCCGCGCAAGCGGCCGCGCTGACGTAGACGGTCCAGCGAGGTACGTCGATCGCGCGAGCAAGGCCGGGAATGGCCGCTGCAAGCCCGCCGAAAGCCAAGGTTGCCAAGACGTTGACAGCGACCTGGTACGGACTACGCGCCGCCTCGCGAAAGCTCAGCTCGCTCAGCAGGACGAAGCCGGCGATGAACGCAGCAGAAGCCACGACCCCGACGAGGGCTGTGGTGGCGACGAGGCCGTACCGCACAGTGCCAGACTGGGCATCGTCGTCGAGAGCGATTGCGGACAAGGGTGCTCCTCGAGCCGGGGACCACGTGGTGTGGTCACGGTGATCCCAGGCTCGCGCGTTCGAACGCACCGGCCCACCGCCGCAGGTCTCGATCATCAGGTCCTCCGACAGGCTGAGGAAGGGACCGGGCTCCGCCTCGGGAGGGAACGTCGAGCCCGTCTCGAGAGGGAGTCGGCAACGCACTGGCCGGGCGTAGCCTGATGGGCATGAAGGCGCCGGCGATCAGCCGAGACCGCTGGCTCGACTGCGTGCTTGCCGCTGTGGCCACGGTCATCGGGGTCAGCAGTGTGCTCACCAAGGACCCGACCGTCGCCTACGACTATCCACCCGCGAACTCACAGCTCGTCCTGCTCGCCATCGGCTCGACCCTCCCGCTCGCCCTGCGCCGGGTGTATCCGTACACCTCGCTCCTGGTCTCGGCCGCCTCGATCACCGTCATCATGTCGTTGCGGTGGAACGAGGGAGTGACGCCGCTGGGGACGCTGGTGCTGCTCTACTCCCTCGCCGTGTACCGCCGCTTCGCGGTTTCCCTGGCAGGCCTGGGCACCGTCCTGGGCATGTTCGTGCTGTTCGCCTTCATGGGAGCGCCGTTCTTCGACAACCCCGCTGGCGTCCTCAGCACCTTCGTCTTCTGCGTGCCATGGGGCATCGGCCTGTCGGTACGCCGGCAGCGCCTGCTGCGCGAACAGGCGACCACCAAGGCTCTGGCTGCCGAGCGGCAGCTGGCCGCGGCAGCGGAGCGTGCAGTCCTCGCCGAGCGACTGCGCATCGCCCGTGAGCTGCACGACGTCGTGTCCCACACACTGTCGGTGATCGCGGTGCAGTCAGGAGTGGCCCGTCACCTGGCCAGGGTTCAGCCCGAACGAGTCCAGCCGGCGCTCGAAGCGATCGAAAGCGCCAGCCGGACCGCGCTCGACGACCTTCGTCGGATGCTCGGCGTACTCCGGGAGCCACCGAGTGAAGAGGTGGACGGTACCCAGCACCGGTTGGCGCCGTCCCCGACCCTCGACGACGTCGAGGAGCTGGTGGCCCGGCACCGAGAGTCGTACGGACCGGTCGAGCTGGCCATCCATCCCTCCCTGAAGCAGATGCCTGCGAGCGTCCTGCTGACCGTCTACCGCATCGTGCAGGAGGCGCTGACCAACGCCCGCAAGCACGCTCCGCGGTCACCGGTGCGGATCAGCCTGGCCGCCACCGCCGGAGACATCACGGTTGTCGTCGACACTGGCGCGACCGACGTCCCCTCGAACGCCACGGAACCAGGCTTCGGGCTGTTGGGCATGCGCGAGCGAGTAGGCCTCTTCGGTGGCGACTTCGAAGCAGGACCCATCAGCGACGGCGGGTTCAGGGTGCGTGCGCATCTGCCGGGCGTCGTCAGGGCGGAACCGGTGACCACGTGACCACCCGTGTCGTTGTCGTCGACGACCAGGAGCTCGTGCGTGCGGGGTTCGTGGCGCTCCTGAGCTCCAGCCCTGGCCTCGAAGTCGTCGGCGAGGCCGGCCAGGGCGAGGAGGCCGTCCGCCTGGTGGAACGGGTGCTCCCCGACGTCGTCCTGATGGACGTCCGGATGCCGGTGCTGGATGGCATCGAGGCCACCCGACGGATCCTCGCCCGTCCCCGATGCGGGCACGTCAGGGTCATCGTCCTGACCACATTCGCGATCGACGAGTACGTCTTCGGCGCTCTGCGCTGCGGAGCCGTGGGATTCCTGCTCAA
>CAVVAH010000007.1:0-13100 GCA_963746175.1 uncultured Actinomycetota bacterium
CTGTCCGCCCCGCATCACTCCCCCTGACCCGCCGTCGGCGTGGCCCTCAGTGCCGCCGAGGACGAGGGCGCGCCGGCCGGCGTCCGCACCCGCGCCGCCGTCCACCTGCCTCGCTTAGCGCGTCGTGGCCACCCTGAGCGTCGCTCGCGGGCCACCGCCCGCCAGCTGACGCACGTGGCGGTCAGCCGAGCTCGCGGGCGGCGGTCGGGCTGCTGTCGGCGAGGAACTGCCGGCAGCGCTCCGCCTCCGGGTCCTCGTGGATCGCGGCCGCCGCGGTGGCCAGGGCGTGCAGCGCCCGCAGGAAGCCGCGGTTGGCCTCGTGCTCCCACGGGACCGGGCCGTGACCCTTCCAGCCGTTGCGGCGGAGCGCGTCCAGCGCGCGGTGGTAGCCGGTGCGGGCGTACGCATAGCCCTCGACGGTGCGCCCGTCGGCCAGCGCCTCCTCGGCGAGCGTGGCCCACGCCAGCGACGACGTCGGGTGCGCGGCGGCCACCTCCGACGCGGGCGTCCCGGCGGCGAGCGCCTCCCGCGGCTCCGGCTCGTCCGGCAGCAGCGTGGGCGGTGGCTCCCCGAGCAGGTTCTGGTGCGTCATGCCGCCGATCCTCCCACCCGCGGGCGAATCGACCACGTGAGGTAGGCGGGTGCCCACGACAACAGGCCGATCCACCAGTTGTGGGTGGCATCCACCTGTTGCGGCGGGAAGGTCAGGTGTTGCGGCGGGAAGGTCAGGCTGCTCGCGCGGCCGCCAGCGCCTGCCGGATGCGACTCGCGAGCCGGTCCGGTGAGAGAAGGTCCGCCCACGTCCATCGCACGACGGAGTAGCCGAGAGCTCGGAGGCGGTCCTCCCGGATCTTCTCCGCCCAGACAGCCTCAGCAGCGGTCGCTCCGTCGGCGCCGTACTTGCCGCGTCCGTCGAACTCGCCGAGGACCTTGAGGGGTAACCAGCCGAAGTCGGCGTACCCGACCAGGCCGCGACCGTCTCGCAGCTCGACCTGCAGGTCGGTGGGTCCCAACCCGGCTTCGATGAGCACAGCGCGCGACAGGCTCTCGCCAGGGTTCGCGGCTCGCCCGTCGGCCTCCGAGACCGCTCGTGAGGCGCCACGGGCGCCGGCCCATGCCCGGCAGAAGTTCATCACGTCCACGAGCTGCGGGTGGGTCGCCGCTGCCCGGAGGGCCGAGTCCGCAGCGGCCAGACCTGTGGCGAAATCATGACCGCGGGCGATATCCACCGCCGTCCGCGCCTCGCTCGTGACGCGAACCCCGCGCACGATGTTGACATGGGCCGGAGGCAACGCTCCGGGGTGGTGATGGATCCCGGCTTCGACCCGGGACGCGGGCAGTTCGGGCCTGGTGACGTGTAGAAGGTCGAGCTCCGGCCGCAGCAGCTCCAGGTCGCACCAGATGGCCGCCGTCTCGTGGCTGATGGTCACCGGAGGCTTCAACACAAGGAGCGCACCGTGGGCATGGACGCGGTACTGAGCCTCCGGACAAAGCTCATCGAACGTCGACCGAACCGCATACACACCGCGGCGCAGGTTGACCAGGTTCTTTCGCTCGCGGGCGTCCTGCACCTCTCGCACGGTCGCACCGGCGTCGTAGGCCTGCTGAGCAGTGAAGGCTCCGCCGTTGAGGACGATCATCTCCTGAAGCCGAGGCGGTACGGCGAACTCTGCTGCCATGACGACAGCGTGAGCCCGGCCAACGGCCGTGGCGCACCATCCACAAGAAGGTTCAGCCCTGCCCTGCCCGGACGGCGGCTGTGGACGGAGGAGACCAGCCGTCGGCCAGGACCGCAAGAGGCGAGTGCATGCCGCAACGGGCCGATCCGCCTGTTGTGGGATGCACCCGCCTACCTCACGTGGTCGATTCCTTCGGCGGGTGCGGGACCTGGGAGGTCGGTCGGGTTACTGGGGGCCGAGGGTGGTGTTCGTGGAGCGGAGGTCCTCGCAGGCGACGGCGACCCGGGCGGCCATGCCGGCCTCGGCGGCCTTGCCCCAGGCGCGCGGGTCGTACTGCTTCTTGTTGCCGACCTCGCCGTCGACCTTGAGCACGCCGTCGTAGTTGCTGAACATGTGGCCGGCCACCGGGCGGGTGAAGGCGTACTGGGTGTCGGTGTCGACGTTCATCTTCACGACGCCGTAGTCGAGGGTCTCCCGGATCTCCTCGAGCAGCGAGCCCGAGCCGCCGTGGAAGACCAGGTCGAACGGCTTCTCGGTGCCGAGCTTCTTGCCCACCTCGTCCTGGATCTCCTTGAGGACCGACGGCCGCAGCTTGACGTTGCCCGGCTTGTAGACGCCGTGCACGTTGCCGAACGTCGCGGCCAGGATGTAGCGGCCGACCTCGCCTGGTGCGCCGAGCACCTCGACGGTGCGCACCGCGTCGCCCGGGGTCGTGTAGAGCTTGTCGTTGATCTCGTTGTCGACGCCGTCCTCCTCGCCGCCGACCACGCCGATCTCGAGCTCCATGACGATCTTCGCCGCGGCGCACTTCTCGAGCAGCTCGCGCGCGATCTGGAGGTTCTCCTCGAGCTCGACCGCCGAGCCGTCCCACATGTGCGACTGGAACAGCGGGTTGCGTCCCTCCGCCACCCGCTGCGCGGAGATCTCGATGAGCGGCCGCATGTAGCCGTCGAGCTTGTCCTTGGGGCAGTGGTCGGTGTGCAGCGCGATCTGCACCGGGTACTTCTTCGCCACGTGGTGCGCGTACTCCGCGAGCGCCTGCGCGCCGATGACCATGTCCTTGACCGTCGGGCCGGACAGGTACTCCGCGCCGCCGGTCGACACCTGGACGATGCCGTCGCTGCCGGCCTCGGTGAAGCCCTGCAGCGCCGCGTTCAGCGTCTGCGACGACGTGACGTTGATCGCCGGGTAGGCGAACGCGCCGGCCTTGGCGCGGTCCAGCATCTCGGCGTAGACCTCGGGGGTGGCGATGGGCATGGCGGGCTCCGTCGGTTCCGTGCCGGCTGTCGTTCAGGCTGGCTGTCGGTCAATCCCACCACACCGGACCGTACGGCGGGAGCGGGCGGCCACGGACTGGGCCGGGGCCGCACCGAGCGGGCGTCGAGCGCGCGTCGAGCGGGCTCAGCCGGTTGCCGCGCGGACGGCGTCGGCGGCCTTGCGGGCGGCGATCAGGACCGGGTCCCACACCGGGGAGAACGGCGGCGCGTAGCCCAGGTCGAGCATGGCCACGTCCTCGACCGTCATCCGGTTCCACAGCGCGACGGCGAGGGTGTCGATCCGCTTCGCCGCCCCCTCGCGGCCGACGACCTGCGCGCCGAGCAGCCGGCCGGTCCGTCGTTCGGCCACCAGCTTCACCGTGATCGGCTGGGCGTCCGGGTAGTAGCCGGCGCGGGTGGTCGAGTCCACGGTCACCGTGAGCCAGCGGAAGCCGACGACCTCGCAGTCGGCCTCCTTGAGCCCGGTGCGCGCGATCTCCAGGTCGCACACCTTGCTGACCGCGGTGCCCACGACGCCGGGGAACGTCGCGTAGCCGCCACCGAGGTTGGTGCCCAGCACGCGACCCTGCTTGTTCGCGTGCGTGCCCAGGGCGACGTGGACGCGGTTGCCGGAGATGCGGTCCAGAGACTCGACGCAGTCGCCGGCGGCCCACACGCCTTCGCTGTCGAAGACGCGCATCTGCAGGTCGGTCACCAGGCCATCCCACCGGCCGACGGTGAGGCCCGCCTCGCGCGCCAACGTCGTCTCGGGGCCGACGCCGGTGCCGAGCACGACGAGGTCGCAGTCGAACGTCCCCTCGTCGGTGGACACCGCACGGACGTGACCGGCGTCGTCGATCTCGAAGCCGCGCAAAGTCACCGACGTGCGCACGTCGATGCCGAGACCCTCCATCGCCTCGTGCACCTGCCGGCCCATGTCCGGGTCGAGGGTGGCCATCGGCTCGGCCGACCGTGTCAGCACCGTCACCGCCAGACCACGGTTGACCATGGCCTCGGCCATCTCGATGCCGATGTAGCCGCCGCCCACGACCACCGCTCGGCGGGGCGAGCCGGCCAGCTCGTCGAGCAACCGCTGGCCGTCGTCCAGGGTCTGCACCCCGTGGATCCCGTCGGCGTCGGCCCCAGGGACGTCGGGCCGGCGCGGCCTGGCTCCAGTGGCGAGCACCAGGTGGTCGAACCCCAGCCGGTACGTCGAGCCACCGTCGCGGTCGCGCACCTCGACCTCGCGGCGTTCCATGTCGAGCGCGGTGGCCTCGGACCGCATCCGCAGGTCGATGCCGTTGGCCCGGTGCTGCTCCGCGGTGCGGCTGACGAGCCGGTCGATGGAGTCGACCTCGCCGCCGACCCAGTAGGGGATCCCGCACGCGGAGTACGACGTGTGGTGGCCCCGCTCCAGCGCCACCACCTCGAGGTCGTCGCCCCGCAGCCGTTTGGCCTGCGACGCCGCAGACATGCCGGCCGCGTCGGCCCCGACCACCACGACCCGTTCGCCCATGGTCGCGAGACTACGGCGCGGGCCGCCACATCCACGGGGTCGTCGACGTCAGGGTGCGCAGCCCTAGTCGCTCAAGGATCGGGCGGCTGTCGGGTGACGCGTCGACCTGGAGGAACCGGAAGCCGCGCTCGGCTGCCTCGTCGGCGCGCCGGGACACCAGCGCCTTGTAGATGCCGCGGCCGCGGTACTCGGTCAGCGTGCCGCCGCCCCAGAGCGACGCGAAGTCTGTGCCGCGGTGGAAGTTGGCCCGTGCCGCGCAGACGACGGTGCCGTCGTCGGCGACCGCGAGCCACATCGACGTGCCCTCCGGGTCGGCGGCGATGCTCGCGGCGATGGCGGCGTTCATGCCGGTCGTGTCCTCGTCCCACACCGCCCGGCCCAGGGCGTTCACACCCTGCCAGTCCTCGGCGGCGCCGTCGGGGTCGGTCCGCAGCCGGCGGAACGCGATGCCCTCCGGCTCCGACGCAGCCGCGAGCCGGTCGCGGACCACGGCCACCTCGCCGATCACCAGCGCCTCCTCCTCGTCCGGCTGGAGGCCGTGCGCACGCAGCCGGTCGGGGAGGTCGGACGGCCGGTCGTACCCGTAGTGCTTCCACTCGAACTCGCGGCCGAGCGGCCCGAAGTGCGCGATTGCCGCCTCGATCGCCGCGTCCGCGGTCGACTCGTCGAGGTCGCACCAGAAGACGCCACCGCCCCACGCGTCGTCGCCGCCCACCGCGGTCATCCGCAGCACCGGTGCGGGGTCGTCGAGCAGCTCGACCTCGAACCCCGGCTGCGGGTCGGGCACCCGACGGATCTGCCGGTCGTACGTCGCGAGCAGCGACTCGTCGGAAAGAGCTGGCGCCGTCCTGTCGTTCATCCTGCTGACACTAGGGACCTGACCCGCCGCGGGCACGCGCGATACGTCCCGGCGGAGGAGCAGCTCACGCACCGACGGGCGCTCAGATCGGGTGGCCGAGCACGTGCTGGCGGACCCAGGCGTGCATGGCGACGGCGGCCGCGGCGCCGGCGTTGATCGACCGGGTCGAGCCGAACTGCGCGACCGACACGACGGTCGAGGCGTGGGCCCGCGCAGCCCCGGAGAGGCCTGGTCCTTCCTGGCCGAAGAGAAGCACGCACGCTCGCGGCAGCCGGGTCGACTCCAGCGGCACCGAGCCAGGCAGGTTGTCGACCCCGACCACCGGGAGCGACTCGGTTGCGGCCCACGCGGCCAGCTCCTCGACGTCGGCGTGGTGCCGGACGTGCTGGTAGCGGTCGGTGACCATCGCGCCGCGCCGGTTCCAGCGCCGGTTGCCCACGACGTGCACCTCGCGGGCGAGGAACGCGTTCGCCGTCCGCACGACGGACCCGATGTTGAAGTCGTGCTGCCAGTTCTCGACGGCGACGTGGAAGTCGTGGCGCCGTGAGTCGAGGTCGGCGACGACCGCCTCGCGGCGCCAGTACCGGTAGCGGTCCACGACGTTGCGCCGGTCGCCGTTCTCGAGCAGCTCGGGGTCGTAGCGCGGGTCGTCCGGCCAGGGCCCCGGCCACGGCCCGACGCCCACGCCGACCACGTCCGCGCCGACCTCGTCCACGCGGTGAACCCTAGGCCGCGCCCTACAGTCGGCAGGTGCACGCGGTCCTGGACGTCCTGCCGGACCTGTCGCCGGACCTCGACACCCTGACCGCTACGGCGGTCTACGTCGTCGTGCTCGGCTTCGTCTTCGCCGAGTCCGGCCTGCTCGTCGGATTCTTCCTGCCGGGCGACACGATCCTGTTCGGCGCCGGGGTGGTGTCCGGCCACCCGGGCTCGGGGGTGTCGATCGCGCTGCTCGCACCGGCCGCCTTCGCGGCAGCGGTCGCCGGCGACTCGGTCGGCTACGCCCTGGGCAGCCGCCTCGGCCGCGGCCGCCTCGAGCAGCGGGTCGAGGCCGGTCGGCTGGAACGACGCCACCTCGAGCGGGCCGACGCGTTCTTCGTCCGGTGGGGCTGGTGGGCCGTCGTCGTCGCGCGCTGGGTCCCGTGGATCCGCACGTTCACGCCGGTACTCGCGGGCGCCAGCCGGATGGCGTACGGCCGGTTCCTGTCGGCGAACGTCGCCGGCGCGCTCTGCTGGGCCGTCGGCCTCACGGTGCTCGGACACGTCGCGGCGTCGGAGCCGGCGCTGCGGCACGCGTCGTACGTCGTCGCGGCGCTGTTCGTCGGTGGCTCGGTCGTCGCGGGTGTCGTCGGCTGGGTCCGACGTCGGCGGCTCGCCAGGCAGTAGCGTCGCTGGCGTGGGCCGACACACGACCCCGGGCAGCGGAACTCCGGAACCTGACCGCGGGTTCTGGGTGCGACTTGCCGTCGCGGCCGTCGTCCTGGTCCTGGTCGGCAGCTACGCCGTGCTGAGGTTCACCGGCGGCGACGACGGCGTCCAGACGGCCGGCGAGCCCACCGGGAGCTCCACGCCGTCGTCGACGACGAGCAGCGGCGCCGCGGCTCCCAGCAGCTCGGCTCCGGCCGCGTCGCCGTCGGCCTCGCCGTCGACCACGTCGGCCGCCACGCCGGCGAAGCGGCCACCCACGCTGGCGTTCACCGTGAAGTACCCGGCGTACATCACCGTGCGCGTGCCCGGCGGCGTGTCGCTGGTGTCGAAGCTCTTCAAGGCCGGCGCCAAGGCGTCGTACGACAAGAAGGTGCTGCAGGTCGTCAACGGCCGGCCGGCCGCGGTGCGGTTCGTCGTCAACGGCAAGCCTCGCAAGCCGGGTCCGTCCGGCCAGACCGAGGTCTTCACCGTCCGCCGGAAGTGACGGACCCGGGGGCGGCGGTCAGTTCGCGTACAGGTACCGCTGGGTAGCCTCAGGCGGTGCAGACGCTGACCGTCACGGCCCTCGGCCCGTCCTGGCTCGACCCCAACTCGATCGTGACGGACTTCGGTCTGCTGGGGGTCACGTTGATCCTCTTCGCCGAGTGCGGGCTGCTCGTCGGCTTCTTCCTCCCGGGCGACACGCTGCTGTTCGCCGCGGGGGTCCTGGTCAAGAAGGGCACCTTCGACCAGCCGCTGTGGCTGGTCATCGCCGTCGAGGCGGTCGCCGCCATCGTCGGCAACCTGGTCGGCTACGAGATCGGCCGCCGCGGTGGACCGGCCGTCTTCAACAAGCCGGACTCCCGCCTGTTCAAGCCGGACTACGTCGAGCGCACCCAGGCGTTCTTCGACCGCTACGGCGCCCTCGCGATCGTGCTCGGCCGGTTCGTGCCAGTGGTGCGCACGTTCATCACCGTGATGGCCGGCGCCGGCCGGATGCAGTTCCGCACCTACGCGACGTACACCGTGCTGGGCGGCCTGCTGTGGACCGTCTCGGTGACGATGCTCGGCTACTTCCTCGGCAACGTCGCCTTCATCGCCGACAACATCGAGCTGTTGCTCCTCGCCGGCGTCCTGGTCTCGGTCGTCCCGGTCGGGTTCGGCCTGATCCGGCACACCCGGTCGTCACGGAGCTGACCGGCCGGCCGCCCGTACGTCAGGAGAAGTCGACGGTCGGTGCGGCGCGGACCGCCTCGTCCTCGACCTCGAAGTACTCCTCCTTGTGGAAGCCGAACGAGCTCGCCACCAGGTTGGAGGGGAACGACTCGACGCGGGTGTTCAAGGCCCGCACGTTGGCGTTGTAGAAGCGCCGGCCGGCGGCGATCCGGTCCTCGGTCTCGGCGAGCTGCTGCTGGAGCTCGAGGAAGTTGGTGCTCGCCTTGAGGTCGGGGTAGGCCTCGGCGACCGCGAACAGCCGGCCCAGCGCCTGACCGAGAACGCCTTCCTGGCGCCCCTGCTCGGCGGGTGACGAGCCGGGGCTCGCCGCTGCGGCGCGGGCCTTGGTGACGGCGTCGAAGACCTCGCGCTCGTGCGTCGCGTAGCCCTTGACGGTCTCGACCAGGTTGGGGATCAGGTCGTGCCGGCGCTTGAGCTCGACGTCGATCTGGCGCCACGACTCCTGCACCAGGTTCCGCTGCGAGACGAAGCGGTTGTAGGCGATGACGACGTAGATCGCGAGGAGCACGACCACTGCCAGGACGATCCACACCACGGTCATGCCTGTGAGCATAGGGATCGCCCACCCCAGTTGTCAGACGTCGCCGCCGTGGTCCTTCCAGACGAAGGTCGGGATCCCGGCGTGCACGGCGCCGAGCACCGCACACGTCTTGACCACCTCGGCCGGGTCGAGCCGGCCCTCGGCGAACCCGACCAGGTCCGAGCCGCAGGTGCGCCAGCCCTCGGCGTCCATGCTGATCAGGTACTGCATCGTGCGCGGCGTGAGGACGTCGCTGGCCAGCTTGGCCGACGTCGCGCTGACCCGGAACTTCCGGTTGAAGTCCTCGCTCTCCAGGTCGATGTCCTGCACCAGCCCGACGGCACCGGCCATCCGGTCCATCACGCCCTCGCGCTGCACCTCGACCCGGCCGAGGTAGCCCTGCATCGGCACCACGGTGACGGCCCAGTGGTGCGTGCTCGTGGTGCGGTTGCCCTTCGAGTCGGTGGAGTGGGTCTGGTACGAGTAGTCGAACGCCGTGAACGGCCGGCCGGACTCGGTGCCGGAGAGCACGTTGCGCGCCCGCTGGTGGTCGCCCTTGCCGAACGGCGTACCCGGCCACCGGTCGCACAGCGCCGGCACCTCGGCCGTGTACTGCCAGCCGCGGTTGCGTGCGAACTGCAGCATCCGCTCGCGGCGCTTCTGCTCCAGCAGGTAGCCACCGACGGCGACCGCGACGGCGCCGAGACCGAAGAGGACGAAGAGCAGGGTGCTGGACATGAGGCCGCGGTCAGTCGAGCCCGAGGTCGTCGAGCTGGTACGCCGCCCGGTAGGTCAGGCCCTCGGCCTCGACCTTGCCCGCGGCGCCACGCTCGACGATGACGGCGACGCCGACCACCTCGGCACCGGCCTCGCGCAGGGCGTGCACCGCGGTGAGCACCGAGCCACCGGTCGTCGACGTGTCCTCGACGGCCAGCACGCGGCGACCGGTGACGTCCGGCCCCTCGATCCGGCGCTGCAACCCGTGCGCCTTGCCCTCCTTGCGCACCACGAACGCGTCCAGCCGGCGACCGCGAGCGGCTGCCGCGTGCAGCATCGCGGTGGCCACCGGGTCGGCACCGAGGGTCAGCCCGCCGACCGCGTCGTAGTCGAGGTCCTCGGTGAGGTCGAGCATCACCTGGCCGACCAGCGGCGCCGCCGCGGCGTCGAGGGTGATGCGGCGGAGGTCCACGTAGTAGTCCGCCTCCCGGCCCGAGGAGAGCACCACCCGGCCGTGCACGACGGCCTTGTCGGTGATCTGGGTCAGCAGGTCGTCGCGCGCAGTCATGGTCGCGATGCTAGGGCGTGTCTCCCCACCCGCTCTCGACCTGTGAGCGTGTCGAGGCGCCCGATCCGGCGAGGCGGAGGAGCCCCGCGTAGCGGTGTTCTACGCGGGGCGAACGACAACGCCGCCGGGCGGGATGCATCGGCGCGCGAGCCGTGATGGGGTGGGGCTACGCGCCCTAGGACAGTGTGGTGCGCCGCCCGCCGGCGTAGACGACGACCCGCCAGCCGCAGCCTCGAGGAGCCCACCGATGCCCACGCACGAACGCCTCACCGCACCCGACGGGCTGGCCCCCGGCAACGGCTACTCGCACGCGGTCGTCACCAGCGGCCGCACGGCATACGTCTCGGGACAGGTCGCGCTGGACGCCTCGGGCAACCTGGTCGGCGGTGACGACATCGGCGCGCAGACCGAGCAGTGCCTGGCCAACGTCCGCCGGGTGCTCGACGGCCTCGGCGTGACCTGGGCCGACGTCGCCAAGCTCGGCTGGTACGTCGTGGACGCGAGCCAGGTGCAGGAGGTGCGCGACGCGCGGGACGGCGTCCTGCGGCCGGCGCTCGGCGACCAGCCCAACCCGGCGAGCACGCTGGTGCAGGTCGCTGCCCTGTTCCGGCCGGACCTGCTGGTCGAGGTCGACGCGGTCGTGGCGCTGCCGGGTCCCTGGGGTGCCTGAGGCCGGCGTGACGGCGGCGGTACTCGTCCTCGCGCACAGCCCGCTGACCGGGCCGGAGGCGTGGGGTGCGCTGCCGGCCGACCTGAGCCGCCGCGGCCACCAGGTCGTCGTGGTCGAGGTCCGTGACGACGACGCAGCGCCGTTCGCCTCGCGGTACGTCGCCCGCGCGGCCCTGCAGGTGCGGGACGCCTGCGACGACGCGCGCACGGTGCTGGTCGGGCACTCCGGGGCGGGCTACCTGCTGCCGCTGCTCGGCGCCGCTCGCCGGTCGGCCCGGGCGCCGGTGGCGGCGTACGTCTTCCTCGACGCCGGGCTGCCGCCGTCGCGGCCCTCGTCGCGGCTGGACCTGCTGCGGGCCGAGGCGCCCGACCTGGCGGACGAGCTCGGCCCGCACCTGGCCGGCGGGGGGACCTTCCCGGACTGGACCGGCGACGACCTGCGCGACCTGGTGCCGGACGACGCGCTCCGCGCCGCGCTGGTCGCGGGGCTGCGGCGGCGGGGTGCGGACTTCTTCACCGAAGCGTTGCCGGTGGCGCCGGACTGGCCGGACGCACCGTGCGGCTTCCTGCGGCTGTCACCCGGGTACGACGACCCGGCCCGGCTGGCCGGTCAACGGGGCTGGCCGCGTGTCCTGGGGCCTGACGACCGGCCGGGCGGCCACTTCGCCATGCTCGCCGACCCCGCGTCCGTCGCCGACGACCTCGAGACCGTCCTCGCCCTCCTCTGACGACTTGTCAGCCGTAGGTCGCCGTATCTGGCGACGAGGGGCTGACAACTGCGGTCAGGGGACGCGGGTGTGCCAGGCGGCGAGGATGCGGGCCTCCTTGGCCGGGTCGATGCCGTTGGCCTTGACGTAGTCGCGGTCCGGCAGGGCGGGTGCTCCTGCACCGGAGCGCAGCAGCGGTTCCAACCACACCCAGGTGTCGGCGACCGTCTCGCGCAGCGGCCGGTTCCGCATCCCGGCCGCCTGGGTGCGGTCGGTGGCCGCCAGCCAGACGGCGTCGCCGTCCTGGCCGGGCGGCATCCAGAGCGGCAGCTCGGTCCACGGCTCCACGTCGTGCTCGAGCAGCAGGTCGTCGGTGACCCAGGTGAGGCGCGCGTCGCCGCCGGTCACCTCGACGCAGTGCTGCAGCAGCTCGCCGTACGTCGAGCTGGCGGGCGGCGCGGTGGCGTTGAACGTGCCCGGCGGGCCGTGCTCGCCGCAGTCGAGCAGGAACCGTGCGAGGTCGCGCGCGTCGACCAGCTGGGTCGGGACGCCGGGGTCGCCCGGCGCCAGCACCTCGCCACCGCGGTCCATCCGGATCAGCCAGGCCGGCAACCGGCCGACGTTCTCGTGCGGGCCGAGGATGAGGCCGGCCCGCGCGATGGTCGACCGGTCGCCGAACACCTCGGTGACAGCCCGCTCGCAGCCCGCCTTGAGCTTGCCGTAGTCGCCGTCGTCCGGGCCGGCGTCGGACGGGCAGTCCTGCCCGTCGAGGCCGTCCGGCGTCGGCTGCCCGGGCCAGGTGGTGGTCGCGCTGATGCTGGACACGAAGACGTAGTGCGCGCCCGACTCCGCGAGGGCGCGTACCGACTTCCCGACGACGCGGGGAACGAAGCCACACGTGTCGACGACGACGTCGAACGAGCGCCCGTCGAGCTGTCGCAGCGCGTCGTCGTCGTCGCGGTCGCCGCGCAGGGCCTCGACGCCGTCGGCGTCCGGCGCGCTCTTCCCGCGGTTGAACGTGGTGACCTGCCAGCCGCGCGCCAACGCGTCGTCGGCAGTAGCCCGGCCGAGGAACGACGTGCCGCCGATGACGAGGAGTGCAGGCATGGTCCGATCCTGGCCGACACCGCGGCGACCCGCCAGAGTCGTTCACCCAGGGCGGACAGGTACCGCCGTACGGCGGTAGTCGGCGCCGTTCGCGGTGGAAGCCGGCCGTCCCTCTCGGCAGTGTTCGAGCTGTCGGGTCGGAGGCGTCGCACGTCCCGACGGTGCGGGGGGTAGGTTCGTGAACCATGCCGCACCAGCCCGAGCCGGCCGATCGCGTCAAGCCGGCGTACGACGTCGATGAGCGCACGACGCTCGACGGGTGGCTCGAGTTCCACCGACGGACGCTGCTGTGGAAGTGCGAAGGTCTCACTGACGACCAGCTGCGCCTCCGCGCGGTCCCGCCCTCCGAGCTGTCGCTGATCGGCCTCGTCCGGCACATGGCGGAAGTGGAGCGTGGCTGGTTCGGTGACCGGTTCGGTCTGGACACGTCCGAGCTCTACTGCACCGACGACGATCCCGACGGAGACTTCGACGTCGACGATGCGGACGTCGCGACGGACCTCGCCACCTACCGGAGGGAGATCGAGGGGATCCGGGCGGCGGCCGGAGCGTTCGACCTGGACCAGGCCGAGTCGCCGCGCGGCACGCGCTACACGCTGCGCTGGATCTACACCCACATGATCGAGGAGTACGCCCGGCACAACGGCCACGCCGACCTGCTCCGCGAAGTCATCGACGGTGCCACCGGCGACTGAGTCGGTCGGCTCGGCTCAGCGCCGTCGGCTCAGCAACCGCCAGAGGACCAGCAGGACCAGGAGTCCGGCGATGACCGGTGCGAGCCGCTTGAGCAGCGGCAGTCCCGCCGTGTCGAGCAGGTCGATGGCATCCATCGAGTCGTCGGCGGGGCCGGCCCGGTGGA
>CAVVAH010000008.1:0-968815 GCA_963746175.1 uncultured Actinomycetota bacterium
CATCCTGGCCTAGCCGAGGTCACCCCGGGGGGGGGATCGGGCTAAAGTGACTCGGGAGCCCGGTGGTGACCGCACCGGGTACCTCGTCGTCACACCGTTCCGGACCGCCGCGGGGATCCTGCCCGTGGTGCGAGGTTGGTCGCAGGACGCCCGGTCCGCCGCCGAGGAGCCGCCCCTCGGCCGGATCGAGATCACCGGGCTGCTGCAACGCTCCGAGGACGGACCACCGGACGGCGGACCGGTCGACGCCGGTGCGGGGCAGCTGCCGTACGTCGCCACCGTGACCGTCCTCGACGCGCTGCCCTACCCCGCGGCCGAGCTCTACGACGGATACCTGGCGCTGCGCGCGGAGCCGCCCGGTCGCTCGGCCGCGGCGGCGCCGGTGCCGGTCGCCGCCCAGGACGTGTCCTCCGGTGGCGTCGGACGGTGGCGCAACCTGGCGTACGCCCTGCAGTGGTGGCTGTTCGCCGGTGCCGCGGTGTTCTTCTGGTGGGTGGTGCTCAGGCGGGCGGTGCAGGAGCAGCGGGAGCCGTTGCCGGCTCCTCCTGACGACGCAGGTCCGCCGTCACTCGTCGTTCCGCGACGAACGACATGAGCGGGATCGTCCCGGCGAGCAGCACCAGGACTGTGCGCACCGGCTTCCAACGCAGCCGGTACGCCAGGTGGAAGGCCGCGGCGACGTACAGCACGTAGAGCCAGCCGTGCGCGGTCCAGAGGACGCCGGCGGCCCCTTCGCCGACGTACCAGGGCCAGAAGCTGAGCCCGACGAGGCAGCTCGTCGCCAGGACGACGCCGGTGACGTAGGCCATCACCCGGTAGCGGACGAGGACGCCCGAGGACGTCGCGGCGGTCGGGCCGGCGGCAGGTGCAGTCACGCCGCCGACCCTACGAGACGCAGAGCGCGTCTCCCGCCGGTGGTCTCGCGTGCCGCCGTTCGTGGTGCCGGCAGAGCGGCCAGGACCAGGACGCCGCTCCGTGGCCGGTTGCCCGCCGTCGGTCCCTGACGGCAGTCGGCTCGTAGCCGGTTGCCCGCCGTCGGTCCGGGCCGCATCGCGGACTTGACCGGTCCACAACAGGCGGGTGCCGCCGGCAACAGGTGGATACGCCTGTTGTCGGGTGCACTCGCGTCTTCTGGAGCGGTCAAGCCGAGCGGCAGTGACCCATGGCGAGACGCGGGCAGCTTGCGGCGTCCCGTCCTGGCCGCCCTGACCTCTGCCCAGACGGCGGGTCAGCGGTGCACGCGTCTCCTGCCGGTGGTCAGACGCCGTAGGAGCTGCCCTCGGCGGAGCCGCTGGGCGACGGGACCGGGGCACCGGGCGGCATGCCGTCACCGTCACCGTCACCGTCGCCGCGGTGGTGGAAGCCGAAGCCGCCGCGGGCCCCGATGCTGTCGAGGTCCATGACGTGGGTGGCCGTGAGGGAGCTGCCCTTCTGCTCCGCCATGACGACGACGTTCGCACCGCTCTTGATGCTGCCCAGCCCTTCGCGGAGCGCGCCGACGCCGGTGTCGGCGGGCACGTCGTAGGTCTGGGTGAAGCCGTCGTCGCTCTTCACCGTGATCGTGTCCGAGCCCACCTTGCTGGCCGTTCCGCGTTGCACCACGACGGTCCGGTAGCCGCCGTTGCCGTCCGGCACGACGAGCTCGCCGTGGATCGCGCCGCCCATGCCGAGCAGGCCCGGTCCGCCCCGGAAGCCGTGCCGCTCGAGGCCGCCCTTGTCGTCGGTGCCTGCCGACGGCGACGAGGTGGCCGCGGCCAGGGCCGCCTGCTCGCCGCCGCCGTCGCGGGCCAGCGCCACGCCGGTGACGCCGGCAGCAGCCAGGCCGAGCACGGCCAGAGCCGCGGTGACCACGCGACGCCGACCGGACGGACGCGGTCCGGCGTGCGAGTCGAGCGCGTCGGGGGGGCCGAAGAGCACGGTCGTGTCGTCGGCGTCAGGACGCGACGCGGGGGGCGGCTCGGGGAAGGACACCGGGGGCTCCTCGGCTCAGACGGGGCGGACGTCCTCCTGATCATGCTCCGGGAACCTGTGACCAGGCTGTGCGCCGGCTGCCAGTCCCGGCGAGGAGATCTCGTCGCCGTGGTGCTGCGGCAGCTCGACGAGGAACCGGCTGCCGGACCGCGGTGCGGACTGCACCCCGACCCGACCACCGTGCGCCGCGACCAGCGCCGCGACGATCGACAGGCCCAGCCCGCTGCCGCCGGCGGCGCGGGTCCGCGACGGGTCGGCACGGTAGAACCGCTCGAAGACCTGCGCCCGGTCGGCCTCGGACATCCCCGGCCCCTGGTCGGCGACCGCGAGCAGCACCCGGTCGGGACCGTCGTCCGGCGACGGGGTCACCTCGAGCGAGACGGTCACCGGCGTCCCGGCGGGGGTGTGCGTGAGGGCGTTGGACACCAGGTTGGTGACGATCTGGCGGAGCCTGCCCTCGTCGCCGAGGACCACCGGGGCGCCGTCGCCGAGCTCGAGCCCGATCGTCCGGTCCGGCGCCAGGACGCGGGCGTCGTGCACCGCGTCACCGACGACGCCGAGCAGGTCGACCGGCTCCTGCTCGAGCGGCCGCTGCTGGTCCAGCCGGGCGAGCAGCAGCAGGTCCTCGACGAGGAGGCCCATCCGGGCGGCCTCCTGCTCGACCCGGCCCATGACCCGGTCGAGGTCCTCCGGACCGGCGACCGCGCCCTGGCGGTACAGCTCGGCGAAGCCGCGGATCGACGTGAGCGGGGTCCGCAGCTCGTGGCTGGCGTCGGCCACGAAGCGCCGCATCCGCTTCTCCGAGGCGAGCGCCGACGTCTCCGACGCCTCCCGCGCCCGGAACGCCTGCTCGATCTGGCCGAGCATCGCGTTGAACGCCTGCGACAGCCGGCCGACCTCGGTGCGCGGGTCGCTCTCGGGCACCCGCCGGGTCAGGTCGCCGGCCGCGATGTCGGCGGCCGTGGCCTCGACCTCGCGCAGGGGCTTGAGGGACGTGCGCACCACGACGTACGCCAGGCCGCCGAGCAGCGTCAGGACGACCGCACCGACGAGCAGCTCGACAAGCACCAGACGGTGCGTGGTGTCCTCGACGTCGTCCAGTGAGATGCCACGCACCACGAACACGGACTCACCCGTGGCGGTGTTCGTGGCTGGTCTGACCACGACGCGCCACTCTGATCCCCCACCGACGGACGCCACGGTGAAGGGCTCCCGTCCGGCAGACGTGATCGCTGCTGCTGTCAGGGCCGGCGGTGCCGCATCGTTCGTCGTGCCCTGGTTGCCGGATGCGATCGACCCGGAGTCACTCGCCAGGGCGAGGAACTCGTCGCGGCTCGTCTGGAAAGGGTCGCGGCCGTCGTCACCCAGCAGGTCTCCCGGACGCGGTGGCCGGTTCGCCAGCTGGGACAGATCCTGGTCGACCTGGTCGACGAGGTAGCCCCTGAGCTGGGCCGTGACCACCGCGCCGGTGGCGGTGAGGCCGATGGCCGCCAGCACGACGAGCGCGACCACCAGGGTGACCCGCAGCGGGACCCGCTGCAGGACGGAGCGCGACGACTCGACGAGCTTCACCCGCGCGGCACCCTGCAGCACGTACCCGACGCCGCGCAGGGTGTGCAGCAGCCGGGGGTCGGTGGTGTCGATCTTGCGCCGCAGGTACGACACGTAGGACTCGACGACGTTCGCCTCGCCGCCGAAGTCGTAGTGCCACACGTGGTCGAGGATCTGCGCCTTGGACAGGACGCGGCCGGCGTTCTGCATGAAGTAGCGCAGCAGCTTGAACTCGGTGGGTGACAGCGGCACCAGCTCGCCGTTCTTCCACACCTCGTGGGTGTCGTCGTCGAGCTCGATGTCGGCGAAGACGAGGCGGGCCCGGTCGTCGTTCACGGTGGCCTTGCCCGAGGTGCGGCGCAGCACAGCGCGGATCCGCGCGACGATCTCCTCGAGGGAGAAGGGCTTGGTCACGTAGTCGTCGCCGCCGACGGTGAGGCCCGTGACCTTGTCCTCGGTGGCGTCGCGGGCCGTGAGGAACAGCACCGGCGCCGTCGTGCCCTCGCCGCGCATCCGGCGTACGACGGCGAACCCGTCCATGTCCGGCATCATCACGTCGAGCACCACGAGGTCCGGACGCAGCCGGCGGGCCTCGGCCAGCGCCTCCCGGCCGTTGGTGGCCGTCGCCACCTCGAAGCCGGCGAACCGCAGGCTGGTCGCCAGCAGCTCGAGGATGTTCGGCTCGTCGTCGACGACGAGCAGCCTCGCCTCGGGCGTGCGGTCTGTCGCTGTGGTCACGGGTCGTCCCTCTGTCGTCGTCGCGCTCATGGCGCGATCGTCGGCGAGCGGGCTGGCGGGCACCTGCACACTACCTGTGAGGTCGCTGTGAGCGGCCGAGGGAGCCGAGCGGGCGCGCGGCCCGGGTTGTGTCCCGGGTGCGCGGCACGCTCCCGGGATGACCCACGACACGCACGACCCCGTCCTCGACCTCGTCCGCGGCCACCTGGACGACACTCTCGCCGACGACGGAGCCCGGGCCGGGCGCGAGCAGGCCCTGGCCGAGATCCAGCGGCATCCCGCCGTGCTCCTCGACACCGCCCTGCAGCTGGCCGAGCTGTGTGCGGCACTCGCCGACGCCGCCGGCGACCGGCTGGGCCGCAGCCCGGCCGAGCTCGTCGAGACCTACCGCGGGCTGCTCCGGATGGTGGCGAACGATCGCCCGACCCTGCGGATGGTCGACGCCTCGTGACCGGACCCACACCAGGACGGCACGCTCTCCGCGGTGCGATCGCCGACCCGGGCGGGTAGGCAGGAGTCATGACAGATGCTCCCGCAGTGACCCAGACCCGCACGCTCGGCTCCGGCGTGGCCGCCCTCGAGGTGTCCGCCCTCGGGCTCGGCTGCATGGGGATGTCCGAGTTCTACGGCACGGGCGACGAGGCAGAGTCCATCGCCACGATCCACCGCGCCCTCGACCTCGGCGTGACCTTCCTCGACACCGCCGACATGTACGGGCCGTTCACCAACGAGAAGCTCGTCGGCAAGGCCATCAACGGGCGGCGCGACGAGGTGGTGCTGGCCACGAAGTTCGGCAACGAGCGCGCCGAGGACGGCAGCCGGATCGGCATCAACGGCAGCCCCGACTACGTCCGCACGGCGATCGACGCCTCGCTCCAGCGGCTCGGCGTCGACCACGTCGACCTCTACTACCAGCACCGGGTCGACCGCTCGGTGCCGATCGAGGAGACCTGGGGCGCTCTCGCCGAGGTGGTCCGGGCCGGCAAGGTCCGGCGCGTCGGCATCTCCGAGGCCGCCCCCGACACGATCCGCCGGGCGCACGCCGTGCACCCCGTGACCGCGTTGCAGACCGAGTGGTCGCTCTGGACCCGCGACGTCGAGCACGACGGCGTCCTCGCCGCGGTGCGCGAGCTCGGGATCGGCTTCGTCGCCTACTCCCCCCTCGGTCGCGGCTTCCTCTCCGGCCAGATCCGCAGTGTCGACGACCTCGCCGACGACGACTTCCGCAAGCACCACCCGCGGTTCCAGGGCGACAACTTCGCCAGGAACCTCGAGCTGGTCGACAAGGTCCGAGAGATCGCGGACGAGAAGGGCGTGACGGCGAGCCAGCTGGCGCTGGCGTGGGTGCTCGCGCAGGGCGACGACGTGGTCCCGATCCCCGGGACCAAGCGGGTGGTTTACCTCGAGGAGAACGCCGCGGCGGCTCAGGTCGAGCTGACCGACAAGGACCTGGCCCGGCTCGACGAGGTGGCCCCGCAGGGCGCGGCGGTCGGCGACCGCTACGCCGACATGTCCTCCGTGCGGGCCTGAGCCGCCCGCAGGCCGGTCGTCGTCCGGACCCCGTGCCGGTCGACGACCAGCGCCTCGTAGCCCGCGACGGTCTCGACCAGGTCGAGGCCGTCGCGGCCGAGGACGAAGGCCGCCGTCGCCAGCGCGTCGGCCCAGAGCAGGGACGAGCCGACGACCGAGACCGACAGCACCTCGTCGGCGGCGCGGCCGGAGCGGGGGTCGACGAGGTGCGGGCCGCGGTGCGCCGTGCCGGACGTCGCCACGCCACCGCCGACGATCGGCACCACGGCGAGCACCCGGGACAGGTCTCGCGGGTCCTCGACGCCGATCCGCCACGGCCGCGCGTCCCGGCCCGGCCGGACCGCGATGTCGCCGCCGGCGTTGACGGAGACGTCGCACTCCAGGCCGGCCGCGAGGTGGTCGGCGGCGCGCTGGACCGCCCAGCCCTTGACCAGCCCGGTGGGGTCGAACCGGAGCCGGCCGGCGTCGTCGGTCCGCCACGCGTCGAACGCGCCGCCGGTCAGCGCCCGTGCGGTGTCGCACAGCGCCGCGACCTCGCCGACGAGAGGGTGCGCCGCGCCGACCGTGAGCTCGCCCCGGTCGATCCGGCTCACGTCACTGCCCTCCCGGTACGGCGAGAACAGCACGTCGACGGCCCGCAGCTCGTCGTACGCCGCGCTCACCCGCGCCTCGGCCGCGGCCGACCGCACGCCGGGGCCGCGGAGGTGGACGCTCACCGGCATCCCCATCACCTGGTCGACCCAGGCGCGGCGGTCGGGCACGGCGGCGAGGACCGGGACGGTCGCCGCGGTGCTCACAGGTTGGCCTTGTCGATCGCCGACTGCAGCGACTGGACGTAGCCGTCGCTGGTGACGGTGGCGCCGCTCACGAGGTCGATGTCCGCGCCCTGCGCCGCGATCGCCTCCTGGGCCAGGACCGGCAGGGCGTAGGAGTTGATCTCCTGGTCGCGGCCGTTCCCGTTCGGGTACTGCACCGCGTCGACGGCGGTGATCCGCCCCGACGCGACGGTGATCTGGACCTGCACCGGACCCCACCGGGTCTGCGCGGTGTCCCCGGTGACCGTGCCGGACGAACCCGAGGACCCTGAGGACCCCGCCGAGCTGCTCGAGCCGGACCCGTCGGTGGTGGCGCCGCCGCTGCCGGTGGTCGTCGAGGTCCCGGCACCGACCGGGTCGAGCGCGACGGAGCCGCCGGCGCCCAGCGAGGTGTGGTAGCCGAACAGCATGATCAGGCCGGAGACGGTGCCCATGACGGCGACCACGATCTTGCGCACGACGGTTCCTTCCAGGGGTGTGACGGGCGGTCAGTAGGTGAAGCGCTCGAGGTGGACCTGGGCCTGGGGGACCCCGGCAGCCGCGAGGGCGGCGATCGCGGCGTCGGCCCAGGCGTCCGGGCCGCACACGAACACGTCGTTCTCGGCGATGTCCGGGACGAGGTGGTGCAGCGCGGCGGCGTCGTCGACGTGGGACCAGGACTCGGGCAGCCACGACGTGTCCGAGGCGCGCGCGGCCGAGCAGATAGGCCACCCGGTGGCCCCGTGCCGCGGCCAGCGCGTCGAGCTCGGCGTGCAGGACGAGCTCGGACTCGTCCCGGGCGCGGTACAGCAGGGTGGCACCTGGCGGGCAGCTCCTCCAGCAGGGCCCGCAGCGGCGTGATGCCGATGCCGGCGGCCATCAGGGTGGCGGCCGGCCGGGTGCGCCGGTCGGAGGTGAGGGCGCCGTACGGACCCTCCAGGAGCACCCTGGTGCCCGGCCGGATGTCGGCCAGCGACCTGCTGCCGTCGCCGAGATCCTTCACCGTGATGCGCAGCATCGACCGGTGCGGCCGGGCCGACAGCGAGTAGGGGTGACCCCGGCTCCAGCCGGGACCGTCCAGGAACCGCCAGACGAAGAACTGTCCGGCGCGCGCGGGCAGCCGGTGCAGGTCCCGCCCGCTCAGGTGCAGGCTCACCACGCCGGGCGCTTCGCGGACCACGCGGGAGACGACGACCCGGTGCCGCAGGGTGCGAACGAGCGGGACCCCGAGCCGGTAGACGAGGACGCCGACCAGCGCGACGCCGTAGAGCGTCCACCAGTACGCTCGGGCCCACGGCGTGGAGACGAAGTCGGTCCCGGTCCAGATCTGGTGCGGCAGCGCGAGCCCGACGCCCAGGTAGGCGTACAGGTGCAGCAGGTGCCACGACTCGTAGCGCAGCGCGCGGCGGGCCATCCGGATCGACGTGACGACGACCATGACCAGGAGCAGGGTCCCTGCCGTGGCCAGCAGCATGCCCGGGATAGGTCCAGACCAGCGACCACAGCTCCGGCAGGAACCCGGTGTGCGCGGTGCCGGCATACCCCAGCGTGACGAGAACGACGTGCGCCAGCATCAGGTGGAACGACGTGAAGCCGAGCAGCCGGTGCCAGCGGGCCAGCCGGTCCTGCCCGAAGGCCTGCTCGGCCCACGGGATCCGGGCCATCGCGAGCACCTGGACCAGCAGCAGGTCGGACGCGACCAGCCCGGTGACCCTGCCGAGCGAGGTGAGCGTCAACGCGCCGCTGCCGAACAGGTCCTGACCGCCGCGGCCGGCCAGCCACAGCGCCACCGCCGCCACGACGGAGAGACCGACCAGCGCCAGCACCACGTCACCCCGCGCGCCGCGGACGTCACGGGTCACCGGGGTCGGGCGCTCAGCAACGGGCCGTCCGGCGGCGGTCGGGAGCATCGCGGTCATGGCAGCGAGCATCGGGCCGGTCCCTGGGAGAACCCTGTGTGGTCGCTGCGCCGGTCCCACCAGTACGGCAGACGGTCGGGCCGGGTGGTGGACGCCTGAGCCCCAGAACCCCGTACCCGGGAACGACGAAAGCCCCTCCATGCATGAGATGGAGGGGCTCCGCCGGCCCGACGTGCCCTGCCGCCACCGAGGTGACCGCCGGCCTTCGCCGAGCTGCCCCGCGTCGTCACGAGCTCCGATTGCTCGGCGCCCGCAGTCGCGGAACGGGTGCTCCTCGTGGCCTGCGGTCCCGATCGCTCGGGTCCGCCGCCTGCGCGGAGCGCGCTCCTCGTGGCCTGCGGTCCCGATCGCTCGGGTCCGCCGCCTGCGCGAAGCGGTGCTCCCGGTGGGTGACCGTGCCCGATCGCTCGGGCCCGGCACCTCCGTGGAGCTGCCCCACCCGGCCCTCCGCTCCCGATCGCTCGGGCTCGGCACCTGGGTGGGACGTGTCCCGCCTGGCCCTCCGCTCCCGATCGCTCGGGCTCGGCACCTGGGTGGAACCGTGTCCCGCCGGCTCTGCCCTGATCGCTCAGGGCCCGCCAGCGCGGGACTGCCCCGCCTCGTCGTGCCCTGATCGCTCAGGACCCGCCGTCGCGGAGCGGGTCACCGAGGCGGTGCCGACGATCGCTCGCCTGTCCATACCTCGGAACCCATCTCCGGTACCCGTGAACCCGAGGTGAGCCGCGGTCTCCCGCTGCCCTCCTCGTCCAGGAGGTCGCCCTCCCGGCCGGTCCCCGTTCCCGGTGACAGGGAGATTTCTACTGGCCGTCCGGCAAGAGCCACAAGGGGTTTCCCGAAGGTTTTTCGACGATCTCAGGCGTCCACAGGACAGTCCACAGCTGTGGGTGGAGTTGTCCCCCGACAGCTCCGGTTGTCCACCGCGTCGTCCACCGGTCCATCCACAGGAGGCGCCCGGCATGTCCAGCATCCGGACACGGTGCAGGACCCGGCGGGGGCCTCCGGTGCCCGGTTGCCGCCGGTCGGTCCGGGCGGGTGGGGTCAGTCGTCGACGTACGGGCAGTGCCGGCACCCCCGGCCGCAGCAGGTGCCACGATCGGCGAGGAAGCGCGCCGTCAGGACGAAGAGGCCGGACGTCGGGTCGAGGTACCCGGACTGCCCCGCGGTCAGGGCGGCGGCGTGCGCGGCGAGCACCGCGTCGCGGCCCGGGACGTCTGCCGGCAGCCGCGTGGGGTGCGGCTCGGTCAGCGCCCGCGGCGCCAGCGGGTCGGGCACGCCCGGAGCCTACGAGAGCGACGT
Organism: uncultured Actinomycetota bacterium; assembly: GCA_963746175.1. Taxonomy (GTDB): domain Bacteria; phylum Actinomycetota; class Actinomycetes; order JACCUZ01; family JACCUZ01; genus CAVVAH01. Next base: position 9,800 of record CAVVAH010000008.1, read on the forward strand.
CGCAGGCCGGATGACACAGTGGGCCACGATGCGCACCACCACCTCGCCGACCCTCGCCGCGGCCGCCGGGCTCGCACTCGTCCTCTCCGCGTGCACCGGCTCCTCGGACGGGTCCCGCCCCGCTCCTGCTGCCGCATCGGGCTCCCCCTCCGCCGGCTCGGCCGCACCCAGCCAGCCGGCCGACCCTGCCGCGCCCACCGGCTGGGGCCCGACCCAGGGCGAGCTGGCGCGGGCTCGCGACCTGGTCGCCGCCATGTCGACCGGCGACAAGGCCAGCACCGTCCTGATGCCGGGCTTCTGGGGCTACGACGCCGACCAGCCCACAGCGGCCGAAGCCGAGCGCAACCAGGTGATGCACGGCGTCGGATCGGCGGACGAGGCGCTGGCCGAGCACCCGTTCGGCGGGGTGTTCCTGCGACCCGAGGTCATCGCGGACGCCGACCAGGTGGACACCCTCACCGGCGAGCTGCACGACGCCGGCGACCGGCCCGGCGGCCTGCCGCTGCTCATCTCCATCGACCAGGAAGGTGGAGTCGTCCAGCGGCTGCAGGTCGGCGTGCCGGTCGTGCCGTCGGCGGCGTCGATCGGCCAGCGCGGCGACCCGTCGTACGCACGGCAGGTGGCCCGGGACAACGGCCGGACGCTGCGCCGGCTGGGCGTGACGATGGTGATGGCCCCGGTCGCCGACGTCGACCCGGACGGCCGCTCGGTGATGGGGTCGCGCACCTACTCCCCCGACCGCGACGTCGCGGCCCGGATGGTCACCGCGACGGTCAAGGGGTACCTCGAGGCCGGCGTGGTCCCGGTGGTGAAGCACTTCCCCGGCCTGGGCTCGGTGTCCGGCGACAGCCACCACGCGCTGCCGGAGCAGGGGAAGTCGCTGGCGCAGCTGCGCCGGACCGACCTGGTCACCTTCGCGGCCGCGGTCGACGCGGGGGCGCCCGTCGTCATGACGGCGCACGTCGCCGTGGACGCCGTCGAGCCGGGGATGCCGGGCTCGATCAGCGAGGGCGTCGTCACCGGCCTGCTCCGCGACACCCTCGGCTTCGACGGGGTCGCGGTGACCGACTCGCAGGGGATGGGCCCGATCAACGGGCCCTACAACTCGGCCGAGGGCGCGGTCCGGTCGATCCTGGCCGGCGACGACCTGGTCCTGAACTCGCCCTACCCCGGCCGGGCTCGTCGCGCGCTGGTCACGGCAGTCGGGTCGGGTCGGCTGCCGTCGGCCCGCCTGAGCGAGGCCGCCACCAGGGTGCTGGCGCTGCGCCTCTACCAGCAGCGGATCGCGTCAGCCGCGAGCTGAGCCGTCGTCGCGGGGCACCAGGTCGACGAGCTCGAGGTGCTTGGGCGAGAGCCCGTCGCCGCTCGAGCGCCCGCGGAGCCGCCGCAGCACCCATGGCGTCAGGTGCCGGCGGACCCACCGGACGTCGGCGACGAGGTCGGCGCGCCGGCCGGGCCGGACGCCGGCCGCCAGCGGCTCGCGCCACCAGAGCGCCGGGCCGCCGAGCAGGCCCGGGTCGGTCACCCCCAGCACGTCGAGCACCGCCGCCGCGACCCGGGCATGCCCCTCGGGGGCCAGGTGCAGCCGGTCCTCGTTCCACAGGCGCCGGTCCTGCAGGGCGGGCACCGAGCCGACGTCCACGACCAGCGCACCGGTGTCCGCCGCAGCGCGCCGGACGCCTGCGTTGAACCGGGCGAACCTGGCGGCCAGCCGGGCCGCGGTCCGGCCGGTGCCGCCGGCCCGCTCGATCACGGTGAAGAGCAGCACCTGCACGCCCGCGGCGCGCAGCCCGGCCACCGCGTCGGCGTACCGGGCCACGACCGCGTCGACGTCGCGCCCGGGCCGCAGCACGTCGTTGGGCCCGGCGTGGAACGAGACCAGGTCCGGACCGAGTGCCAGCGCCGTCGGCACCTGCTCGGCCACGACCTGGTCGAGCAGCCGGCCGCGCACGGCCAGGTTCGCGTAGCGCAGCCCGCCGTCGCGCGTCGCCAGCGCGGCGGCGACCCGGTCGGCCCAGCCGAGGTGTCGGCCCGCGGGACCGAGGTCGTCCTCGAGCCCCTCGGTGAACGAGTCGCCGAGGGCGACGAAGACGGACGGCGGCACGACCACCATCCTCTCGCGCGTCCCCGGCCGGCCCGACCCGACCGGTCGTATCGTGCGCGCATGGCTGCCGAGACCGACCCCCAGGACGACCGCCAGGACGCCGTCGTACCTGACACCAAGGACTGGACCTGGGTGCTGGCCGAGCAGTGCCCGGAGTGCGGGTTCGACGCGGCCGGTCTCCCCGGCCCCGAGGTGGCCGGGCGCACCCGCGGGAACGCCGCCGCGTGGCGGACGGTGCTCGCGCGCCCCGGCGCCCGCGACCGGCCGGCCGCGGGCGTCTGGTCCCCGCTCGAGTACGCCTGCCACGTGCGCGACGTGCACCGCGTCTTCGGCGAGCGGCTGGAGCGGATGCTCACCGAGGACGACCCGCTGTTCGCCAGCTGGGACCAGGACGAGACGGCGGTCCGCGACCGGTACGGCGAGCAGGACCCGGCGACGGTCGCTGACGAGCTGGTCGCCGCCGCCGGCGTCATGGCGGACCGGTTCGACACCGTGTCCGGTGACGGGTGGGCGCGGACCGGCCGGCGCAGCGACGGGGCGCGGTTCACCGTCGAGACGTTCGGCCGGTACTACGCCCACGACTGGGTGCACCACCTGCACGACGTCGGCGGTGACGTCCGGCCGTGAGCGACCACCCGCACGGCGACCACGGTCACGACGACCAGGACCACGACGACCACGAGCCACGAGGACCACGCCCACCATGACGTCCACGTCCACGCCCAGGACGGCGACGATCACGCACGCGACGGCGAGGAGCACGGTCACATCCACGACGCGCCTGCTGGGCTGCTCGGCCGGCTGCGCCACCTGGTCTCCCCGCACAGCCACGACGCCGCGGTGTCGATGGACAGCGAGCTGGAGGCCAGCCGCCGCGGGATGCGCGCGCTGCTGCTGTCGTTCGTGGCGCTCAGCGTCACCGCGGCGCTGCAGGCGGTCGTCTTCCTGGTCAGCGGTTCGGTCGCGCTGCTCGTCGACACGCTGCACAACGTCGCCGACGCCCTGACGGCCCTGCCGATCGCCGTCGCGTTCACCCTCGGGCGGCGGGCGGCGACGCGGCGCTACACCTACGGCTTCGGCCGGGCCGAGGACCTGGCCGGCATCGTCGTGGTCCTCGTCATCGCGGTCTCGGCGGTGCTGGCCGCGTACGAGGCGGTCCGCCGGCTGGCCGACCCTCGCGAGCTCGACCACCTCTGGCTGGTCGCGACCGCAGGCGTCATCGGCTTCCTCGGCAACGAGCTGGTGGCGCGGTACCGGATCGCGGTGGGACGGGAGATCGGCTCTGCGGCGCTGGTGGCCGACGGGCTGCACGCCCGCACCGACGGCTTCACGTCGCTGGGCGTCGTCCTGAGCGCCGGTCTCGCCTGGGCCGGGTTCGAGCGTGGCGACGCACTCGTCGGGCTGGGCATCACGCTGGCCGTCCTCGCCGTGCTGCGGGACGCCGCCCGGGACGTCTACCGCCGCCTGATGGACGCGGTGGACCCGGCGCTGGTCGACCGGGTCGAGGACGTCGCGCGCGGCACCGACGGCGTGCGGGACGTCGGCGACGTACGGCTGCGCTGGATCGGGCACCGGCTCCGGGCCGAGCTGGAGATCGTCGTCGACCCGGCGCTGAGCGTGGTGGCCGCGCACCGGGTGGCCGAGGCGACCGAGCACCGGCTGCTGCACCAGGTGCCGCGGCTGCACGCCGCCCTGGTGCACGCCGACCCGGACGGGCACCCGCACGACCTCACGGGGCACCACCGCTAGGCCGTTCGGGCACGTGTCGCCCGTGACCGGCCTCACCGCGGGTCACGACGTCCGTTTGGCCGAGTCAAGACCGTCCCATGACGTTCCGACAGTGAGGGGAGACACCGAACCCGACCCTGTACGGAGCCTTCGCCACCATGACGAACCACCGCCGCCCGCTGCGCGTGGCCGCCGCCGCCCTCACCGCTGTCGCCGGTCTCGTGGCCCCCATGCTGCTGACCACCCTGCCCGCGCACGCGGCAGGCGCCCTCCAGTACGGCAAGGTCGTGTTCGTCGACGACGGCGACACCATCGACGTCGATCTCAAGGGTGACGGGACCAGCAAGCCGATCCGGGTCCGGTTCATCGGGATCCAGGCGATGGAGCTGCACGTCTACAGCCACACGCTCTCCAAGCTGCGCGGCGAGTGCTGGGGCGTCGACGCCGCGAAGAACCTGCACCGTCTCGTCGCCGGGAAGCAGGTCCGCCTGACCGCGCGCAAGGAGAGCAGCGCCTCGACGCACAACGTGCGGCCGCGGCGGTTCGTGGCGGTCCAGGTCAACGGCGTCTGGACCGACGTCGGCGCGATGCAGCTGGACGCCGGGCTCGTGCTGCCCGACCTCATCCCGGACGAGTACAGCCACAACCTCGACTACTCCCAGCGCGCGCAGACCGCCGCCGCGCTCGGCGCCGGGTTCTGGGGCTCGTCCAGCCGCTGCGGGATCGGCCCGTCGCAGGACGACCAGGTCAAGGTCGACGTCAACTGGGACGCCGACGGCAACGACGGCGAGAACGTCAATGGCGAGTGGGTCGACGTCACCAACCTCGGCGTCAACCCGGTCGACCTGTCCGGCTGGTGGGTCCGCGACGCGGCGTACCGCGGGTACAAGGCCCACGGCTACACCTTCCCCGCCGGCACCGTGGTGGCGCCTGGCGACAGGGTCCGGCTGAAGGTCGGTCACGGCAGCGACGGCGACAGCGTCCGCTACTGGGGCCTCAGCATCCCGATCTTCGCCAACGTCACCGAGGGCCGGACGTTCATGGGCGACGGGGCCTGGCTGTACGACCCGAAGGGCGACCTCCGGGCCTGGTACATGTACCCCTGCCGCGCTGCCTGCTAGTACCCCCACCGGGCGCACTTTCTGGCACCCTTCGAGGGTGCTGATCACCAACCACGTCCTGTCGGGTGCGGTGATCGGCGCGGTCGCCCCTGACGTACGCCAGGCCGCCTCGCTCGGGTTCCTCTCGCACTTCGTGCTCGACGGGCTGCCGCACTTCGGCGTCGACGACGAGCACCTGATGAAGGTCGCGGTGCCCGACGGGCTGCTGGGCCTGGCGGCGATCGGCGTGATCGCCCGGGCGACGCCCCGGGACAAGCTGCTCCCCGTCCTCGCCGGGATCGCCGGCGCCTGCCTGCCCGACCTCGACAAGCCCGGCCGCCAGTTCTTCGACCGGTCGCCGTTCCCGCGCTGGTTCGACGCCGTCCACGCCCGGATCCAGGACGAGGAGGTGCACCGCTTCACCGTCGAGGTCGCCGCTGCCGCCGTGTTCTCGGTGGCCCTGGTCGCCCTGCTCCCCCGCCGTCCCAGGCCGGCCGCTGCCCGGACGTGACCTGACCTCCAGCCGGTTGATCACGTGCACGTGATCGACCTCCGCCGGTAGTGGTGGATTGGCCACTACCGGCGGAGGTTGACCACTGACCGCGGCTCGTCCGGGACCGCGCGTACGACGGCGGGCGGCGCGCTGCAGGCAGGACGCGAGATCTACCTGCCGCGGGTCTCGGCGATGCGGGACTCGAGGAAGTCGCGCTCGGCGGTGTTGTCGGCCAGGCCGAGGGCCTCGCGGTACGCCGCGGCCGCCTCCTGGGCCCGGCCCAGGCGGCGCAGCAGGTCGGCGCGGGTCGCGGCCAGGTAGCGGTAGCCGGCCAGCCTGCCGTCGGCGGCCAGCCGGTCCACCTCGGCGAGCGCCGCCTCCGGCCCGGCGACCTCGGCCAGCGCGACCGCCCGGTTGAGCGAGACGACGGGCGACGGCCACTCGCGCAGCAGGGCGTCGTACAGCGCGAGCACCCTGGTCCAGCGCGTCTCGTCGTACGACGTGGCGAGCGCGTGCTCACCCGCGATGGCCGCCTGGATGCCGAACCGCCCCACCCGGCTGTGGTGCAGGTCCTGCACCAGGCCGATGCCCTCGAGCACCTCCGCGCGGTCCCACCGTTCGCGGTCCTGGTCGCGGAGCAGCACCAGCCGGCCGGCGTCATCGACGCGCGTCGCGCTGCGGGAGTCCGTGAGGAGCATGAGCGCCAGCAGGCCGCGCACCTCCGGCTCGTCCGGCATCAGGGTGGCGAGCACCCGGCCCAGCTCCAGCGCCCGCTGGACCAGGTCGGTGCGGACCAGCTCGTCGCCCGACGGCGCCGTGTGCCCGGTCGTGAACACCAGGTGCAGGACCGTGAGCACGGCGTCCAGCCGCTCCGGCAGCTCGGCAGCGCCGGGGACGCGGTACGGGATGTGGGCCGCGGCGATCTTCTTCTTCGCCCGGGTCACCCGTGCCGCCATGGTCGCCTCGGGTACCAGGAAGGCCGACGCGATCTCCGCCGTCGTGAGCCCGCAGAGCAGCCGCAGCGTGAGGGCGACCTGCGCCTCCCGGGCCAGCGCCGGGTGGCAGCAGGTGAAGACCAGCCGGAGCCGCTCGTCGGTCAGCACGCCGTCCGGGCTGCCGGAAGCATCCACGGCGTCCTCCGGCCCCTCCGTCACGTCGGGCTCGACGAGCATCGGCAGCTTGCGGCGCAGCGTCTGCTCGCGGCGCAGGACGTCGAGCGCGCGGCGCCGGGCGGTGGTCGTGAGCCAGGCCCCGGGCGAGCGCGGCACCCCCTGCCGGCGCCAGGTGTCGAGGGCGGCACCGTACGCGTCCTGGACGCACTCCTCGGCGAGGTCGATGCTGCCGGCGACGCGCACCGTCGCAGCGAGGACGAAGCCCCACTCGCGGCGGTGCGCCTCGGCGACAGCGGCCTCGACGTCCTCCGGGACGTCAGGAGTCACCGGTGGCCTCGGCTCACTCGTCCGGGAACTCCTTGATCGGCCGCACCTCGACGCCGCCGAACGGCGCCGGGCACAGCTTGGCGATCTCGAGCGCCTGGTCGAGGTCGGTCGCCTCGATCAGGTAGTACCCGCCGAGCGCCTCCTTGGTCTCGGCGAACGGTCCGTCCGTGACGACGTCACCGCGCACCGAGGTCGCCGTCGGGGTCGGCTCCAGGGCGTTGCCGCCCACGATCTTGGCGCCGTGCTCGGCGACCTGCTCCGCGAACCGGCCATGGGCCTCCATGCCCGACACCCACGCGGCGTCGCCGCCCTCGGCGTAACCCTTCTCGTCCTCGTAGATGAGGATGAGGTACTGGCTCATGCGCGTCTCCCTCTCGTGACCGGTGGCCCCGGTTGCGACTGTGACACCACTCCGACGGACGGCGCAGCCGCAGATCGACACCCGTCGGCCCGCCCGCGGGACCTTTCTGCCGCGACCGGGGCAGACCCCGCCGGTTAGGCTCGACGCGGCATGCGCCCGACGACCACCGAACCGGCCGGCACCGACCGGTCGGACACGCCCGCACCTCGTGTCGTGGTCCCCCCGATCACCTACCCGGACCTCCCGGTCGCTGCTCGTCGGGACGACATCGCCGCCGCGATCCGTGACCACCAGGTCGTCGTCCTGGCGGGTGAGACCGGCTCGGGCAAGACCACCCAGCTGCCGAAGATCTGCCTCGAGCTCGGCCGCGGGCAGTCGGGCCTGATCGGGCACACCCAGCCCCGACGGATCGCCGCCCGGACGGTGGCCGAGCGGATCGCCGAGGAGCTCTCGGTGCCGCTCGGCGGCCTGGTCGGCTACTCGGTGCGGTTCACCGACAAGGCCGGCCCGGACACGGCGGTCCGGCTGATGACCGACGGCATCCTCCTCGCCGAGATCCAGCGGGACCGCGACCTCCGCCGCTACGACACGATCATCATCGACGAGGCGCACGAGCGGAGCCTCAACATCGACTTCCTGCTCGGCTACCTCAAGCAGCTGCTGCCCCGGCGGCCCGACCTCAAGCTCGTCGTCACCTCGGCCACGATCGACACGGCACGGTTCGCCGCACACTTCGACGACGCACCCGTGGTGGAGGTGACCGGGCGCACCTACCCCGTCGAGGTGCGGTACCGCCCGCTGGCCGATCCCGACCGGCCGGACGACGACGAGAAGGACCAGGTCCAGGGGGTCCTCGACGCCGTCGACGAGCTCTGCGCCGAAGGTCCCGGCGACGTCCTGGTCTTCCTCTCCGGCGAGCGCGAGATCCGCGACACCGCCGACGGGCTGCGTGCGCACCTGACGCACCGGCGCGAGCAGGTCGACGTGCTCCCGCTGTACGCGCGGCTGTCCGCCGCGGAGCAGCACCAGGTGTTCGCCGCGCACGCCGTACGCCGGGTGGTGCTGGCCACCAACGTGGCCGAGACGTCGCTGACGGTGCCGGGCATCCGCTACGTCGTCGACGCCGGCACCGCCCGGGTGTCCCGCTACAGCCACCGGCTCAAGGTGCAGCGGCTCCCGATCGAACGGGTCAGCCGCGCGAGCGCCGACCAGCGCGCCGGCCGGTGCGGACGGACCTCCGACGGCATCTGCGTCCGGCTCTACACCGAGGCCGACTTCGACGAGCGGCCGGAGTTCACCGAACCCGAGATCCTGCGCACCAACCTCGCGTCCGTGATCCTCGCGATGACCGCCCTCGGGCTCGGCGACATCGCCGCCTTCCCGTTCGTCGAGCCGCCCGACCACCGGCAGGTCAAGGACGGCGTCGCGCTGCTCGAGGAGCTCGGCGCGCTGGACACCACCGCCACCGGTCCGGTGCGCCGGCTCACCCCGTTGGGCAAGAAGCTGGCCCGGCTGCCCGTCGACCCGCGGCTGGCACGGATGGTGCTGGCCGCCGACGCCAACGGCTGCCTGCCCGACGTCCTCGTCATCACGGCGGCGATGTCGATCCAGGACCCTCGTGAGCGGCCGGCCGACCACCAGCAGGCGGCCGACGAGAAGCACCGTCGCTTCGTCGACGACCGCTCCGACTTCCTCGCCTACCGGAACCTGTGGCTCTACCTGCGCCAGCAGCAGAAGGACCTGTCCGGCAGCGCCTTCCGCCGGCTGTGCCGGCAGGAGTTCCTGCACTACCTGCGGATCCGCGAGTGGCAGGACCTGGTCGGCCAGCTCAGGCAGGTCTGCCGTCAGATCGGCCTGGACGCGCGCGGTGAGCTGTCGGCACCTGGCGACGACCCGCGGCCGGTGCACGAGTCGCTGCTGCCAGGCCTGCTGTCGCACGTCGGGCTGTGGGACCCCGAGAAGCGCGAGTACGCCGGTGCGCGCGGGGCCCGCTTCGCACCGTGGCCGGGGTCCGCGCTGTTCAGGAAGCCGCCGCGCTGGGTGATGGCCGGCGAGCTGGTGGAGACCTCACGGCTCTGGGGCCGCGACCTCGGCCGGGTCGAGCCGGAGTGGGTCGAGCCGCTGGCCGAGCACGTGGTGAAGCGCAGCTGGAGCGAGCCGCACTGGTCGGCGAAGAGCGGCGCGGCGATGGCGTACGAGAAGGTCCTGCTCTACGGCGTGCCGCTCGTCGCGCAGCGCCGGGTTGCCTACGGCCGGATCGACCCGGTCGCGTCGCGCGACCTGTTCATCCGGCACGCGCTGGTGCAGGGCGAGTGGCGGACCCACCACGAGTTCTTCCACCGCAACCGCGAGCTGCTCGACGACGTCGAGGACCTCGAGCACCGCGCCCGCCGCCGCGACATCCTCGTCGACGACGAGACGCTCGTGGAGTTCTACGACCAGCGGCTGCCGGCCGACGTCGTGTCCGCCCGGCACTTCGACGCGTGGTGGAAGAAGGCTCGGCGGTCGCAGCCGGACCTGCTCACCTTCGACCCGGCGATGCTCGTGCGCGACGAGGCGGACCGCGTCAGCGCCGTCGACTACCCGGACGTCTGGCCGCACGACGACCTGCGGCTGCCGCTGACCTACCAGTTCGAGCCCGGCACCGCGGCGGACGGCGTCACCGTGCACGTCCCGGTGGCCGTGCTCAACCGGCTGGGCGACGCCCGGTTCGACTGGCAGGTCCCCGGGCTGCGGCACGACCTCGCGACCGCGTTGGTGCGGGCGCTCCCCAAGCAGCTGCGCAAGGCGTTCGTCCCGGCTCCGGACAGCGCCGCGTCGGCGCTCGCGCGGATCGGGCCGGTGGTCCGCGACGAGCCGTTCACCGACGCCCTCGGCCGCGAGCTGCGCCACGCGACGGGCGTGGAGGTACGGCACGACGAGTGGGACCTCGACAAGGTCCCGGACCACCTGCGCGTCACCGTCCGGGTCGAGCGCGACGACGGCACCGTCGCCGCGGAGGGGAAGGACCTCGAGGCGCTACGACGTGAGCTCGCTCCTGCCGTCCGCGCGACCGTGTCGCTGGCCGCCGCAGACGTCGAGCGGGCCGGGCTGACGTCCTGGTCGTTCGGCGAGCTGCCCGCGACGTTCGCCGGCGAGCTGGCCGGCCGCACGGTCGAGGGCTTCCCCGCCCTCGTCGACGAGGGCACCACCGTCGCGCTCCGCGTGCTGGGGTCGGCCGGCGAGGCGCGGGCCGCCACCTGGTCCGGCGTGCGCCGGCTGCTCGCGCTCTCCGTGCCGTCCCCGGTGAGGGGCGTCGTCGGACGGCTGGACAACGCCAGCAAGCTGGCCCTCGGCGACAACCCCTACGGCGCCGTACCCGCTCTGCTCGACGACTGCGTCACCGCCGCCCTCGACCTGCTGCTCGAGCGGCACGGTGGCCCGCCGGCCGACGAGGCCGGCTTCGGTGCGCTGCGCGACGCGGTCCGCGCGGACCTGCCCAACGGGGCGTACGACGTGGTGCGCGCGGTGGCCAAGGTCCTCGCGACGGCCGGCGAGGTCGGCCGGCGCGCGAGCGGGACCACGGCACCCGCGGCGCTGCCGTCGGTCCTCGACGTGCGCGGGCACGTCGCCCGGCTGGTGCGGCCCGGGTTCGTCAGCGCCACGGGCGCGGCCCGGCTCGACGACCTGCAGCGCTACCTCACGGCCGACCTGCGCCGGCTGGACCTGCTCGCCGGCGCACCGGGCCGGGACCGCGAACGGCTCGCCCGGATCGAGGCGGTCGAGCAGGAGCACGCCCGGTGGCTGGCCGGGCTCCGCCCCGAGCGCCGGTGCGAGCCGGCCGTGCGCGAGGTGGCGTGGATGCTCGAGGAGCTGCGCGTCAGCGTGTTCGCCCAGCAGCTCGGCACGCCGTACTCCGTGTCCGAGAAGCGCATCTACCGCGCCATGGACGACGCCGTTTCCTGACGGCGGCCCCACGGTCTACCGTGCGGGCATGGCCGCCTCGGCAGACCTCTGGCCCCTGACCCGGCGCGAGCGTGAGCGCTTCGCCGACCTGCTCGCGGCCCTCCGGCCCGACGAGTGGGCGACGCCGTCGCTCGCTGCCGGGTGGACCGTGAAGGACGTCGCCGGGCACTGCCTCGCGACGGCCCAGATGACCAAGCCGTCGTTCCTGCTCGCCATGGCCGGCTCGGGCTTCCGCTTCCACGTGATGAACGCGAAGAACATCAGGAAGTACGGCGCCGGCACCCCGGCCGACCTGGTCGCCAGGACCCGGGCCACGGCCGCCCGCCGGACCGCACCACCCGGGCCGCCGCCGGTGCCGCTGTCCGAGGTCGTCGTGCACTCCGAGGACGTCGCCCGGCCGCTCGGCCGCACCGTGGACCGCTCCCCGGAGGCGCTCGTCGCCAGCCTGGACTTCTACCGGCAGGCACAGCCCCTCATCGGCGGCCGGAAGCGCTCGGAGGGTCTGCACCTCGTCGCCGACGACGTCGGCTGGGAGCACGGTGCCGGGCCCACGGTGTCCGGCCGCGCGATCGACCTGCTGCTCGCACTGTCCGGTCGCCGGGCCGGCCTGGACGGCCTGACCGGCGACGGGACGGCGACGCTGACCGCACGCATGCCCTGACAAGGGTCACAAGCGCCTAGACGGAGATGCGTGTGGCAGCCCGTCCGCCTGCCGAGCACCGTCGTGGGACACAGCGAAGTGGCCCCGCTAGGAGGTCGGATTCCAGGCCCTCCACGGGGCCACTTGGCTCGACATCGGCGGGCACCCGCGGACGACGCCACGCCATGCAGCTGCTCCGCCGTCCATTGCCGCTCTTCACGGCCAGCGACAACGGCGGAGAGTCGCAGGCCCCGGCCGCTCAGGCGGCGTCAGCGGCGGCCGCGTCCAGGGGCTGGGTACGGCGCGGCACCAGCCAGATGCCGAGCGCGCCGACCACGGCGGCGACCACCACGCCCAGGAAGACGTGGTGCGAGGCGTCGTACAGCGCGGACCGGACGATGGCCTCCGCCGCCCCGGTGAGCCCGCCGTCGAGCGCGAGCCGCTCGGCGTCGGCACTGTCCGGCAGCGAGCCGGCGACGTCGGCGGGCGGGTGCGACAACCGGTCGGACAGGGTGGCGTTGGCCACCGCACCGAACACGGCGACGCCGACCGCGCTGCCGAGGTTGCGGCAGAACATGTTGGTGCCGGTGACGACCCCCCGGCGCTGCCAGTCGACCACCGACTGCACGGCGACGATGGTCGGCGCCGACCACAGCCCGAGCCCGACGCCCACGACGAAGCAGGCCACCGCCACCGCGAGCACGGACGAGTCGGCGGCCAGCAGGGCGACCAGCACCGTGCCGGCCACGGCGACCGCCACCCCGATCAGCGCGGTGTCCCGGAAGCCGATCCGCAGGTAGATCCGGCCGGACAGCGACGCGGCGATCGGCCAGCCGAGGGTCATGGCGGCCACCGCGAAGCCGGCCACCAGCGCGCCGGTGCCCAGCACGCCCTGCGCGTACGTCGGGATGTACGAGACGAGTCCGATCAGGGTGACGCCGATGGCCATCGACGCGAGGTTGCCGCCGACCAGCACCCGGTGGCGGAAGACCCAGAGCGGCAGCACCGGCTCGGTGGCCCGGCGCTCGACCAGGACGAACGCGACCAGGGATGCGCCGCCGATCACGAAGACGATGAGACTCACGGCCGATCCCCAGTCCCATGCCACGCCGCCCTCGAGCAGGCCGAGGATGACCAGGCTGCAACCCACGGTCAGAAGGGCGGCACCGAGGACGTCGAAGTCGTGCTTGCGGCGCTCGACCTTCTCGTGGAAGGAGCGCCACAGCATCCAGATCGTGATGGCGCCGACCGGCAGGTTGATGAAGAAGATCCACCGCCAGCTCACGTACTCGGAGAACACGCCGCCCAGGGTCGGACCGATGACCGACGAGAGCCCCCACACGCTGGCGATGTAGCCCTGGACCCTGGCCCGCTCCTGCACGGAGTAGAGGTCGCCGACGATCGTGATGGTCACCGGCAGGACGGCGCCCGCGCCGATGCCCTGGACGGCTCGCGCGATGATCAGGGTCGGCATGCTCCAGGCGACGCCGCAGAGCACCGAGCCGGCCAGGAAGACACCGATGCCGAGGAAGAGGACCGGCTTGCGGCCCACGACGTCGGACGCCTTGCCGTAGAGCGGTGTCGTGACGGCCTGGGTCAGGAGGTAGATCGAGAACAGCCAGGGGAACTGCGAGAAGCCGCCGACGTCGCGGACGATCGACGGCACGGCCGTCGCGATGATCGTGGCGTCCAGGGCGACGAGTGCGGTGGCCAGCATGACGGCGACGAGCACCGGCCCGCGCTCGGAGCGGAAGCCGATCGCGGCTTTCGTAGGGGCGGTGGCCTCGGGCGTGTCTCCGGTGGTGGTCATCGCCGGTGCCAACCCACCGCACGCCGGATCCCTTCCCGCCCGGCGCGACCGAGCCGGATCAGTCGCCGTCGCCGCGGCCCAGCGCCGCGTCCATCTGGGTGTTGAAGCGGCCGAGCAGCTCGGCGAAGGTCGCCACGTCGGCCTCGGGCCAGCGGTCGAGCTGCTCGCGGACCACCCGCCGGCGGCCGCCGCGCGCGTGCGCGAGCCGTTTGCGCCCCTCGCCGGTGACGACGAGCAGCTGGGCCCGGCCGTCCCCCGGGTCCGGCTCGCGGGCGACCATGCCCGTGCGCTCCAGCAGGGCCACCTGACGGCTCACGGCGCCCTTGTCGATGCCGAAGTAGTCGCACAGGTCGCTGGCGCGCACGCTGCCCAGCTCGTCGACCCGCGAGAGCAGGGCGTACGCCGTGGGCTGCAGGTCCGGGTGCACCTCGGTGGCGACGTCGCGGTTCCAGGCCCGGGCCCGGCGCAGGAGCACCGCGAGCTCGCGCTCCACCTCGCCGTACGACGTCATGGTGCCCAGCCTGTCATCCACGCGGGGCCGGGTGAACCTCCGGTGCGGCGGGCAGGCCCCGTATCGTCGGCGCGGTGCGTCTCCTGGACCGGCTGCCGGACTCCCCCGGGCCGGACCCGATGTTCGACGCCTTCGCCGGCTGGGCCGCGGGCGAGGGTCTCGACCTCTACCCGGCGCAGACCGAGGCGCTGATCGAGCTGGTCTCCGGCAGCAACGTCGTGCTGGCGACCCCGACCGGCTCCGGCAAGAGCCTGGTCGCGACGGGTGCGATGTTCGCGGCGTACGCCGAGGGCCGGCGCGCGGTCTGGACGGCGCCGATCAAGGCGCTGGTGTCGGAGAAGTTCTTCGCGCTCTGCGCAGTCTTCGGGGCGGAGAACGTCGGCATGCTCACCGGTGACGCCGCGGTGAACCCCGAGGCGCCCCTGCTCACCGCGACCGCCGAGGTCGTCGCGAACCATGCGCTGCGGGACGGTCCGACCTCCGACCTCGGGCTGGTCGTGATGGATGAGTTCCACTACTACGCCGACCCCGAACGTGGCTGGGCCTGGCAGGTGCCGCTCCTGGAGCTGACCCGCGCCCAGTTCCTGCTGATGTCGGCGACGCTCGGCGACGTCAGCTTCTTCCGTGACGACCTCACCCGGCGTACCGGCCGGACGACGTCGGTGGTCGAGTCGGTCGACCGGCCGGTGCCGCTCGCGTACTACTACGCGAAGACCCCCGTGCACGAGACGCTCGAGGAGCTGCTGAGCACCGACCGCGCACCGGTCTACGTCGTGCATCCGACGCAGGCGGCGGCGCTCGAGCGCGCCCAGGCGCTGACCAGCATCAACGTCGCGAGCCGCACGCAACGGGACGAGATCGCGACCGCCCTGGGTGCCTTCCGGTTCCGGTCCGGCTTCGGCAGCACGCTGTCGCGGCTGGTGCGGCACGGCGTCGGCGTGCACCACGCCGGGATGCTGCCACGCTACCGCCGGCTGGTCGAGACGCTCGCCCAGGCCGGGCTGCTCAAGGTGGTGTGCGGCACCGACACCCTCGGCGTGGGCATCAACGTGCCGATCCGCACCGTGCTCATGACCTCGCTGGCGAAGTACGACGGCACGCGGGTGCGGCACCTCACGGCGCGCGAGTTCCACCAGGTCGCCGGGCGGGCCGGTCGGGCCGGCTACGACACCGCCGGGACGGTCGTCGTGCAGGCGCCCGAGCACGACGTCGAGAACGAGCGGCTCCGGCTCAAGGCCGGTGACGACCCGAAGAAGCTGAAGAAGCTGGTGCGCAAGAAGGCGCCGGAGGGGTTCGTGTCGTGGGGCGAGCCGACGTTCGAGAGGATGGTCGCCGCGCCGCCGGAGCAGCTGCGGTCCAGCTTCCGTGTCACGCACGCGATGCTGCTCAACGTGCTGGCCCGCCCGGGCGACCCGTACCTCGCGATGCGGCACCTGCTCGAGGACAACCACGAGCCGCGCGCCGCCCAGCTGAGGCACATCAGGCACGCCATCGCGATCTTCCGCGCGCTGATCGCCGGCGGCGTCGTGCAGCGGGTCGACCCGCCGGCCCCGGACGGCCGACGGTGGGCGCTCACCGTCGACCTGCAGCCGGACTTCGCCCTGAACCAGCCGCTGTCGCCGTTCGCCGTGGCCGCCCTCGAGCTGCTCGACCGCGACTCCCCGACGTACGCCCTCGACGCCCTGTCCGTCGTCGAGGCGACGCTCGAGGACCCGCGGCAGGTGGTGTCGGCGCAGCGCAGCAAGGCACGCGGCGAGGCGGTGGCCGCCATGAAGGCGGAGGGCATCGAGTACGAGGAGCGGATGGAGCTGCTCGAGGACGTGACCTACCCGCGGCCGCTCGACGACCTGCTGCAGCACGCGTACGACTCGTACCGCACCGGCCACCCGTGGGTCGCCGACCACGAGCTCAAGCCGAAGTCGGTGGCGCGCGACATGAGCGAGCGGGCCATGACGTTCACCGAGTACGTCGGGTTCTACAACCTCGCTCGCTCCGAGGGCCTGGTCCTGAGGTACCTCGCGGACTCGTACAAGGCGCTTCGCCAGACGGTGCCGGACACCGCGCGCACCGAGGAGCTGCGCGACCTCATCGAGTGGCTGGGCGAGCTGGTGCGGCAGGTCGACTCCAGCCTGCTCGACGAGTGGGAGCGGCTGACCGCACCGAGCGAGGTGGTGGACGAGCGGTCGCTGGTGCGCGACGAGAGGCCACCCGCCGTCACGTCGAACGTGCGTGCCTTCCGCGTCCTGGTGCGCAACGCGATGTTCCGCCGGGTCGAGCTCGCCGCCCTGCGCCGCTACGACCTGCTCGGCGAGCTGGACGCCGAGGCGGGCTTCGACGCGGCGGCCTGGGCCGACGCCATGGCCGGCTTCTGGGACGACCACGACGCGCTGCTCACCGACGCCGACGCACGCGGCCCGGCCCTGCTCCAGGTGACCGAGGGCGCGGCCGCCTGGACGGTGCGCCAGACGCTCCACGACCCGGCCGGCGACCACGACTGGGGCATCACGGCCCGCATCGACCTGGCCGCCTCCGACGAGGCAGGCGCGGCGGTCGTCACCGTGACCGCCGTCGACCGGCTCGACGGTGCGTGGACGGCGGACGACTCGGACGACACCGACCCCGCCCAGCTGCCGGGCTGACGTTCGAAGGGCTCAGGCGTCCACCCGGAGGCGCATGACCCAGCGCCACTTGGCGATCCGACGGTCGCGGGTGAAGCCGAGCTCCTCGTACAACGTCTCGGGCCCGGTGTGGAAGTACGCGCCCCGCTGCTCAGGGCGACCCTCGACCTGCTCCGGGTAGGCCTCGACGAGGCCACCACCCGCGGCGCAGATGGCGTCCAGCGCGCCCGAGACGGCGGCTCGGGCCACGCCCTTGCCTCGGTGACCCTTGCCGGTGAAGATGCAGCCGATGCGCCAGTCCGGCAGCTCCACGAGCTCCTTCTCGTACGCCGCCGGGTTCTTGATGGTGGCCACCTCGGCCGGCGAGCCGTACTGGCACCAGCCGATCGCCTCGTCCCCGTCGTAGACCAGGATCTGGTGCACCGTGCCGGCGCGCACGTGCGCCTGCTTGGCCGCCTTGTTGGCAGCCCGGTCTCGGGTCAGCCCGTCGCTGTGGAAGCCCATGCACCAGCAGCCGCCCCAGACGCCGTTGTTGGCCTCCACGAGACGAGCGAAGTCGTCCCAGGTGTCCGGGGACAGGGGGCGGGTGCTGTACGCGTCGGGATCGGCGGCCATCAGGTCATGATCCTCATCGTGAGCGGGGAGCGGAAGGCGCTGGTGCACCGTGCTGTTCCTACCGCCCACCACCGACAGGAGCTGATCGACGGAGCGGCACGGGTGAAGGCGCGATCAGACGGGCTGCCAGAGCTCGATCCGGTTGCCCGCAGGATCGGTGACCCAGCCGAACCGACCCACACCGTCCATGTCTTCCGTCTCCTCGGCCACGTCCGCGCCCTTGGCGCGCAGCTGGGCGAGCATCGCGTCCAGGTCGCGGACCCGGAAGTTGAGCATGGTCTGCTGCGCGCGCGACCCGAAGTAGTCGGTCCCGGCCTCGAACGTCGCGAACACCGTCGGCCCCGCCTCCGGACGCCACAGGCCGTTCTCGTCGGCGTCCAGGCCGAGGCAGTCGCGGTACCAGGCGCCCAGAGCGGCCGGGTCGGTGGTCCGCAGGAAGTACCCGCCGATCCCCAGCACACGTTCCATGCCGCCATCGTGCCAGGACCGCGACGGTGCGGTCCGGTCGACGCACCCGCAGGGGCGCACCGGCGTACAGGGTGCGCCCCTGCGGGGTGCGGGCTCGTCAGCCCAGGCGGGCCAGCTTCGCGTTCGCGGTCTGCACCGACGCGATGGTCGGGTCGACCTCGTACGTCGCGTCCTGGCCATCGATCCGCCAGACGACGAGCGACACCGTGTCGCCGCGCCGGGTGACGCCGAGCCACTCGAAGGTGCCCTCGTCGGCGTTCTTGTCCTTCTTGAACACGAAGGAGAAGTACGCCCCACGCCCGGCCTCGACGTCGACGGGACGTGTCTTGTCGGTGAAGAGCAGTGCGCCACCGGCCGGCACGTTGTCCCCGGTGTGCGAGCGCCAGCCCTTGATCTCGGCGTACGCGCCCTTGGCGTCGGCCGTGTCGGCGAAGGTGAGGACGACGTTCGTGGCGGAGCCGCCGGGGATCGTGAAGTCGCGGCGGGCCTTGTCCTCGAAGCCGAGCGCCTTGAGCGCGGTGGGCTGGGCGGTGCTGGCCCGGATGTGCCGGACGGCGACACGGGACCAGTCCTGGACGTCGTTCACGACCGGCATCTGGCTCTTGCCGAGCAGGGCGTCGTTGGGGTCGACCGCGGTCGTGACGACGGCCCTGGCCCCCTCGTCGGCGACGGCGGGGCCGGCGACTGCGGCGATGACGGCACCGGACGCGACGGCGGTGGTGGCGAGGACAGCGGCGGCCAGCGTCGCGGGACGGCGGCTGCGGGTGGTGTTGCGGGACATCTCGGTCTCCTCTGAGGATCTGTGACAGCCCGGGCCGGGCCGGTGTCGCCCGGGCTCCTCCCGGACGCTTCAGAGGTGATGACTCGCGAGCCACCCGGCCGGTTGCATCGCGCCGGCGAGTCCTGCCCTCAGAGGAAACGAACCGGGTCGAACTCGTCGATCGGGATGATGCGGACCCGCGGCAGCACGCCGGTGAAGCACCGCACGTCGTCCTCCAGGTCGAAGACCTCCAGCCCCTTCTCGGCCAGCTCCGCGAACCTGAGGTTGACGAACTCGCGGAACCCGAGCAGGCCGACCCGCCGGTCGCCGCCGAGCAGCGCCTCGACCTGCGGCAGGAAGTCGCCGTCGTGGCTGGCGAGCAGGACGTCGCCGGGCACGTTCTCGATCGCCTCGAGGGTCCGCTGCACCGCGATGTCGACGACCTTCTGCCCGGGGTCGCCGGACAGCGGGATCGGCCGGTACTGCATCGCGAGCAGTGCCGAGACGAACGGCATCGGCACGTGCCCGCTGGTGGCGTTGAGGAAGAACAGCCCCTTGACCGGCTGGCCCCAGCGCGCCTCGGCGAACTCCCGGACCTTCTCCCACCGCGGCCGCTCGTCGGGGTTGGGCCGCCGGTTGAGCACCGACATGCCCAGCGTGGCGTCGATGTTCTCGCCGTCGACGACCAGGTAGGTGGTGCGCTGGGTCTCGACCGCGCTGTCCGTCATGCGGTGAGCCTAGGGGTACGCCCGACGGCGGGTCAGGCGCCGAGCGCCCGCCAGACGCCCGGCCCGGCGACGCCGTCGGCCGGCCAGCCGCGGGCCGCCTTCAGCGCGTTGACGCGGCCCTTGGTGATGGTGCCGAAAACGCCGGTGCGGTACTTCGCCTTCATCCGGAGCGCCGTCTGCAAGGCCTTGACGGCGACACCCTTGTCACCCTTGTGCAGCGTGGTCCAGGTGAACTTCGTGATGCCGGAGCGGACCGGGACGGTGAGGACCTGGCCGACCCGGATCGTGTCGCCCGTGAGCTTGCTGGCGCTCCTGATGGCGCCGACCGACGATCGCCAGGTGGTGGCGATCCGGCTCAGCGAGTCGCCCTTGCGGACGGAGTAGCGCATCGCCGACGGCAGCGACCGCGCGGCGGTGACGGTCTGGGTGCCGCTGGTGACGGGCGCGGGCGCCGGCGCCGGCGGAGCGGCGGCCGGCTGGCCGCGTACGGCGGCCCAGGTCGCGGGCGTCGTCGTGCCGGTGGCATCGAGGCCGTGTGCCTTCTGGAACGTCAGCAGCGCGGTGTTGGTGATCGGGCCGAAGAAGCCGGTCACCGGGGTCACCGCCAGCAGCCGCTGCAGCTGGATGACGTACGGGCTGGTGTCGCCCTGCTTGAGCAGCGGCGTCTCCGTGAGGGACGAGGGATCGACCGGCTCCGGGCATGGCGTGCTGCGCGGACCGCTGTAGACCGGCGCGGGCATGCCCGCGACCGCGCGGCACGGACCGTAGTCGACCTCGGCGGCCTTGCCGGTCCACCAGGAGGTGCGCTTCATCGCGCCGGTCCACGCGAGCGAGATGTGGATGTGGTCGGCGTGCGACTCGCCGCCGCTGTAGGCCCGCCAGCCCTCCGCCGCGCGGTACGAGCTCCAGATCCGGCCGTCCCAGATCACGTACATGACGCCGAGCCGGCGGGCGTTGTACGCGGCCATGCCGTTCGGCCCGGGCGCGACCAGCCAGGTGAGGAACTGCTCGGCGAGCGCCTTCTCGGTGGGTACCGCGGCGCTCAGGCCCCAGTCCCAGGCGCGGCCCTCCTTGTGCTCGCTGGTCGCCCCGATGTCGCAGCCGCGGGTGACACCGAGGTCACGGCCGCCGTACGTCGTGAGCAGGGTGCTGCGCAGCGCGTCCAGCCCGGGCTTGACGGTGGGGTCGCAGGACACCTGCGGGAGGTAGGGCGCGAAGCCCTCGACGGCGGCCGGCGCCGGCTCGGGCGCGACCGGGTCGGCGACCGCGGCCTGCGCCCCGGCGGCACCCACCGTCCCCATCAGCAGCGCCGCGGCGAGCGCACCGGTGAGGGCACGGGTGGCTGTGCGGCGCAGGCGGACGGTGCGGTGGACCCACGGCATCGGGACGTCGACTCCTGGAGGCGGTCTGCAGACGATCTGGATCATGGTCGGCCGTCCCAGCCGTCACCTGAACCCCTCTTGTCCCACAAGTGGGTAAAACTTGACCAAGCGGACGGAGGGTCGCCTTGCTTTCCGGCCCGGTACGGTCGCCGGGTGGGCGAGACGCGGACCTTCGTGCACACCGCGCGGGCCCGGCTGGAGCCCGGCGGGGACCCCGCAGCCCTCGGCGGGGCCGCCACGGTCGGTCTCTGCGGCTCCTGGGAGCACGACGGGCCCTGCGTGTGGCCGCACCACAGCGCCACCGGTGCCGCCGACGGTCTGACCACGCTGCGCACCGTCTTCCGGGCCCGCCCGGAGCACGAGGCCGACGTGCGCCGCCTGCTCGACGCCGCGCTGCGCACCGGTCGCCAGGCCGGACCGGACGGCACGGCCACCGACTGGCAGCTGCTCGACTCCGGCCCGGCGGAGCCGACGGCCGACGAGAAGTCCCTCGGCGACCGTCTGGGCCGGGTAGCAGGATCCGGCGGCTGACCGGCCCCTGACCTCCGCGAGCGCTGCAGACACGCCGAGAGTCCAAGGCCCCTGCCGGCGGGTCGGGAGCGCTCGCGGGGGTGGTCAGTCCTTGTCGACGTCGGGCGGGGCCAGCCGGTCGGCGAAGGTGAGGTCGCGGTGCGGCCCGACCCCGATGTAGCGCGGCGACCGGAACGGCCACGCCCCGGCGATCCACCGCGGCACCAGGTCGTCGAGAGCCCGCTCGGTGTGGGTGCCGACCAGGGTCCCCGTGCGCCGCCACTCGTCCGGCCGCAGCTCGTCCAGGACGGCGAGCAGCGCCGTGCGCTGGCGGACGAACGCGCGCAGCGATGCCGCGAACTCGAGGTCCGGGTAGTCGGTCTTCGTGATCCAGACGCGCGGTTCGGTGCCGCGCAGCTGCGGCTGGTCCTCCTGCACGATCCTCGTCGCGCAGTCGCCCCACTTGTCGGCGCACGCGCGCAGGTGCGCCAGCACGTCGTTGGCCGACCACGCGTCCGGTCCCGGTGGCCTCCGGAGCAGCTCGGGCGAGACGCCGCGCGCGACCTTCCGGAGCTGCACCGGGGTCGCGTGCAGCTGGTCCAGCACCTGCTCCACGGTCCACTTCGGCGCTGCCACGGGCGGTGAGACTAGCGGCCGGGCGCCGGCTGCCGCGTCAGGCGACGAGCGGCTCGTCGACCGCGGCGTCAGTGCGGCGCCGGTCGCGGCGCTCGAGCCCGATCGAGCCGGCCAGCACCACCAGGCCCGCGGCGGACAGGACGGCGCCGACGAGGGCAGGTGACGTCCAGCCGAAGCCGGCAGCGATGACCACGCCGCCCAGCCAGGCACCGAGGGCGTTCGCGATGTTGAGCGCCGAGTGGTTGAGCGTCGACGCCAGCGCCTTGCCGTCCCCGGAGACGTCGAGCAGCCGCGCGGTGATGGCCGGCAGGCTCAGCGACGAGGTGAAGGCGAGGACCAGCAGGGTGGCAGCAGCCGTGACCCGACCGTGCGCCGTCACGGTGAAGAGCAGCTGAACCGCGAGCGTGGCGACCGGGGCCAGCACCAGCGTCCTGAGCACCGACCAGTCCGCGAGCCGGCCGCCGACCATGGTGCCGAGCGTCATCCCGACACCGAACAGCGCCAGCACGAGGGGCACGCCGCCCTCGCCGAAGCCGGCCACCTCCGTGAGCGTCGGCGCGACGTAGCTGTAGATCGCGAAGAAGCCGCCGAACCCGACGGCACCGACCAGCAGCGTCAGCCACACCTGCGGGCGGCGCAGCGCGGACAGCTCCTGGCGCGGGCTGGCGTCCTCGTGGACGACGATGCGGGGGACGAACAGCTCGACCGCGACCAGCGTCGCGAGGCCGATGACGACCACGGTGAGGTACGTGCTGCGCCAGCCGGCCGCCTGGCCGAGCAACGTGGTGAGCGGGACACCGACGACGTTGGCGACAGTGAGACCCATCATCATCGTCGCGACGGCCCGGGCCCTGCGCTCGCGCGGCACCAGGGAGGACGCGACGACCGCACCGATGCCGAAGTAGGCGCCGTGCGGGAAGCCGCTGGCGAAGCGCGCCAGCACGAACGTGCCGTACGTCGGCGCCACGGCCGAGGCCAGGTTGGCCACCGTCAGGGCGGCCATCAGGACGAGCAGCAGGCCCTTGCGCGGCAGCCGGGCGCCGAGGATCGCGAAGGTCGGTGCCCCGACGACGACACCGAGCGCGTACGCCGTGATGGCGTGCCCTGCGGTCGGGATGGTCACGCCCAGGTCGCGAGCGATGTCGGGCAGCACGCCCATGCTCGCGAACTCCGTCGTGCCGATCGCGAACCCGCCGACGGCCAGCGCGAGCAGGCTCACCCACGGCGGCACGTCGCGGCCGCGGAACGTCGCGGCGGGCCGCTCCGGGAGCGGCAGCACCACGTCAGGGTGTGCGTCGGAACCGGCGCGCGGCGTGGCCGCGAGCTGGCGCGTGGGCATGTCAGGTCCTTCCGGGTGGAGCGGCGGCGGTCGGTCCAGCGTGCCGGACGCGTGTTTCCGTGAGGTGCAAGGACGTGACGGGCGCGTGGCATTCCGCCGTCCGCCGTGACGTCCGGCACTCGGGACGGCTGGGAGCCGTAGGGTCGGTCGCCGTGACCGGACTCCTGGACCTGCACCCGGCGGCCGGCCGGCCGGACCTGCTCGCCGAGCCGGTGGCGGCCTCGGTCGCCGCCCACCCTGCACTCGACGTCCGGGTGGCCGAGATCGACCCGGGGCTGGCCGACACAGCGGCGTTCTGCGAGCGCTACCAGGTGCCACTCGAGGCCTCCGCGAACTGCGTCGTGGTCGCCGGCCGCCGCAGCGGCGACACCCGCTACGCCGCTTGTGTCGTGCTGGCCACCACGCGGGCCGACGTCAACGGCGTGGTCCGCCGCCGGCTGGACGCGCGCAAGGCGTCGTTCGCCCCGATGGACGATGCCGTCGCGCTCACCGGCATGGAGTACGGCGGCATCACCCCGCTCGGCCTGCCCGGCGGCTGGCTGCTGCTGGTGGACGCCGCTGTCGACGCGGCACCAGTCGTGGTGGTCGGCTCGGGCGTGCGCCGGTCGAAGATCGTCCTACCGGGCGCGGCGCTGGCCGCGTTGCCCGGCGCCGAGGTCGTCGACGGCCTCGCCACCCCGGTCGGCTGACCGGGTCAGCCCTCGACGAGGTCGTCGGCGGCGGCGGACCGGACGGCCGGCACCGTGGGCCTCACGACCGGCGACTGCTCGACGCCCGTGAGCCGTACCGCGAGGAGGGCGACGTCGTCCCGGAGCAGCGGGACGGACAGCTCGCCGAGCACGTGCTCGCAGAGGGCGTCCGCGTCCCCACCCGCTGCAGCGACCGAGTCCGAGAGCTGCTGCAGTGTGTCGTCGAGCGAGCCGCCGGGCCGCTCGACGAGACCGTCCGTGAAGAGCACCAGGGTCGAGCCGGGCTGGACGACGCACTCGGCCTGGGTGTGCGCTGCTGCGATCGGTGCGCCGACGACCACGGACTCGCCCCCGACCAGTGGCTCGACCTGCCCGGACGGCTGCCGCAGCAGCGGAGGCAGGTGGCCGGCGTTGGTCCAGCGGAGCACCCGGCTGCCGTCGACGGCGGGTGGTTCCAGGACGCCGTACATCACGGTCACCAGCTGGGTCAGGGCGAACGTGTCGACCAGATGGTCCAGGCGGGTGATCACCGTGACGGGCGGGTCGCCGTCGACGGCGTACGCCCGCAACGTGGCCCGGATCTGCGCCATCGCGCTCGCGGCCTCGAGGTCGTGGCCGATGACGTCGCCGACTGCGATGCCGACCCGGTCACCGCGTACGGGGAACACGTCGAACCAGTCGCCGCCGACCATCTGGCCGCTCCCGCCGGCGAGGTAGCGGGCCGCCAGGTCGAGACCCGGCAGGACCGGCAGCCGCGGCAGCAGGCTGCGCTGCAGCGTCTCGGCCAGCTGGTGCTCGCCGGCGTAGAGGGTCAGGGCGGCGTCGCGCCGGCGGGCGGCGCTCTCGATGACGGCGACGATGAGCAGCGACCCGAGCAGGCCGAGGACGAGGATCGCCATGGGCGCGGAGTCGGCCAGCCGCCCCACCAGCGGGCCGCGCGACGTGACGACGAGGAGCCACGTGCTGGCACCCGCGGCGATCGCCTTCGTGCGGATGTCGCCCTCCATGGGCAGGTCGCCGGTCGTGCTGACGAGGACCTGGCCGTCGCGCACCGTGGGGCTCGCGTAGAGGGCCACCTCCAGCTCCGAGAACGGGGCGGTGCCGGCGTTTCTCGGCGGCTGCACCGGGCCGAGCGCCGACTGGCGGAACAGGAGCGTCCCGGCCGGAGCTGCCGGCGGCCCCAGGGCGAAGCCGAGCAGCCGGTCGGCGCCGTGGACCGGGGTGGCCACCATGGTCCTGGTGCGCATCGCGCGGTCAAGGGTCCTGCGGGTCGCGGGGTCGGTGACGACGTCGCCCACGGTCAGCTGCGGTCCGGCCGCGGCGAGCACCTGGTAGGTCCCGTCCGGGGACCGCCGGAGCCAGGCGAAGGTCTGCCCGGTCTGCGGGTTCGGCGAGGCTGCGAGGTCGGCCGTCGCCGCGCGCTCGTACGCCGGCCGGGACCCGTTCGTGGCCCGCAGGATGCCGCCCTGGGCGCTCAGCTGCGCCGGGATCGCCGCGATCGCGCTGGTGAAGACCAGGGCGACCTCGTCGGTCCGCTCGGTCAGCAGCCGGTCCTGCTGGTCGTCGACCACGAGCGTCGCGAACCAGACGGCCACCGCCGTGCCGAGGAGGGCGACGACGAGGGCGAGGACCGAGACCGAGCGCAACTGGGGGCGGCGTCGCGCCGCGGGACGGCCCGGCATGGCGGGAGTATGGCATCGGCGGCCAGGCCACGCGGCTCGATCAGAGCAGCCTTTGCCAGGTCGTCAGCAGGGTGCCGGCACCGGCTCGTCGTCGGAGACGTCGTCGACCACCGGCTGGTCGGCCGGACCGGGGATCCGCAGCAGCGTCCCGCCGAGCACGCCGGCTGCGGCGGCGAACACCGCACCGATGACGAACGCGACGTGGTAGCCGCCGGCCAGCGCGGCCGCTGCCTGCTCCCCCGCGGCGGTGAGCTCGCCGGACCGTGCCGCCGCGACGCTGGCGAGGACCGCCAGGCCGAGGGCGCCACCCATCATGAACGAGGTGTTCACGACGCCGGAGGCGAGCCCGGCGTCCTGGGGCTCGACGTCGCTCATGGCGGCGAGCAGCACCGGGTTGAAGGCCATGCCGGCACCGAAGCCCAGCAGCAGCATCGCGGGCAGGACGTCGACGGTGAAGCTGCCGTCCACCGGTGCGTGGGCGAAGAGCAGCAGGCCGGCGGCCGCGAGCAGCAGACCTACCATCAGCGGCGCGCGGATCCCGAAGCGCATGACCAGCTTGGCCGACAGACCGAGCGAGAAGGCACCCATGACGAGGTTCGCGGGGAGGAAGGCGAGCCCGACCTGGAGCGGGCTGTAGCCGAGCACCAGCTGCAGGTACAGCGCCGAGAGGAAGAACCACGCGAACATCCCGGCGGCCCACAGGACGCCGACGACGTTGGAGACCGCGACGTTGCGCACCCGGAAGAGGCCCAGCGGCACCAGCGGTGCGGCGACGGCGGCCTCGATCCGGAGGAACACCAGCAGAACAGCGGCCGACGCGGTGAGCAGTCCGACGGTCTGGCCCGAGGTCCAGCCGGCCTGGTTGCCGTTGACGATCGCGAACACGGCCAGCATCAGCGCGACGGTGACGGTGACGGCACCCGCGACGTCGAGCCGCGGCCGGTGGCGGTCGTCCGAGGCCGCGGGCAGCAGCCGCAGGGACAGCGCGTACACGGCGACACCGATCGGGACGTTGACCAGGAAGATCCAGTGCCAGTCGAGGGTGTCGGTGAGCACTCCTCCGAGCAGGACGCCGACGCTGCCGCCGCCTGCCGCGACGAAGCCGATGAAGCCCATCGCCTTCGCGCGCTCGGCCGGCTCGGTGAAGAGCGTCATGACGAGCGAGAGCGCGACGGCCGACACGACGGCGCCGCCGAGACCCTGCACCGCGCGGGCGGCCACGAGCACGGTCGGCGAACCCGCCAGCCCGCAGGCCACCGATGCGGCCGTGAAGGCGGCGATCCCGGTGACGAACATCCGGCGGTGACCGAGCAGGTCGCCCAGCCGGCCGCCGAGCAGCAGGAAGCCGCCGAACGTCAGCAGGTAGGCGTTGACGACCCACGCCAGGGAGGACTCGGAGAAGCCCAGGTCGGCCCGGATGGAGGGCAGCGCCACGTTCACGATGGTCGTGTCGAGCACGATCATCAGGTTGCCGAGGCACAGCACGCCCAGTGCCATCCACCGGCTGCGTGTGTCGAGCGTCATCGGGAGCTCCCTGATCGGTGGTGATTCGTACGGTCAGGGAGGTAGACCGGGTCGCCGTCCGGGACTCATCGGTGGTGGTTGCTCGGAAGCGCGCGGACGGCGGGAGGTGCGGTCCCGGGTCCGTGAGCTGGGTCAGCCGTCGATGTGCAGGGGCAGGTCGAACATCGGGAAGATGTGCGGGGTGTCGAGGAAGAACATGATCCCTTCGATGCGCTCCGGTCCCAGGTCGAGCACCTGCAGCGACCAGGCGCTGAAACCGCCCTCGGGGTCGGGCTTGTACTGCGCGTAGGCCGGCGCGCCGTTGGCCGAGATCGGCACCAGCTTCGACCCCTCGCAGGCGTAGCCCGGACCGAGGCACCACTTCACGATGTCGTCGTGGGTCTGCAGCCACAGCTCGAACGGTGGCATCGACCACGACGCGTCCTCGGCGAGCAGCGCGGTGAGCCGGGCCATGTCGTAGGACTCGAACGCCTCGACGTAGCGGTGCAGCAGCTCGCGCTTCTCGTCGTCGAGCGGGACCGCCGCCGCGCGATCGGGGTCGGTCTCGTGTGCCGCAAGGGTGGCGCGGGCGCGCTGAAGGGCACTGTTGACCGAGGGGACCGACGTGCCGAGCAGGTCGGCGACGTCGGCGGCCGACCACTGCAGCACCTCGCGCAGGATCAGCACAGCGCGCTGGTTGGGCGGCAACAGCTGCAGCGCGGACACGAACGCCAGCCGGATGGTGTCGCGGAGCTCGGCGATCTCCGCCGGGTCTGCACCGCTCGGGATGACGCGGACGTCGGGCACCGGCTGCAGCCACGCGACCTCGGGCAGCGGCGGGCCGAGCCTGGAGTCGGCCGTGGTCGCCGGGCCCATGTCCATCGGGAGCGCCCGGCGCTGCCGACCGTCGAGCATGTCGAAGCACACGTTGGTGGCGATCTTGTACAGCCACGACCGCACCGACGACCGGCCCTCGAACCGGTCGGCGGCCTTCCAGGCCCGGACCATCGTGTCCTGCACGGCATCCTCGGCCTCGAACGACGAGCCGAGCATCCGGTAGCAGTAGCCGGTGAGCTCGATCCGGTGCGACTCGAGCTGGCCGGTGACGGCCTCGGGCCCCGTGTCGGTGACCTCGACGGCCGGCTGGGGTGCGGTGTCGGTCATCGGTGCGCCTCCTCGGCGTACGACGAGGCGCCCGGCGGCCTGCTCCACCCTGCGACCTCCCGACCCACCCTAGGCCGGTCCACTGACGGTGCGCTTCCGGGAATCGGCGTGCGCTCAGGCGTCGACGTGCCGGGTGACCCACTCGGTGAGCGGCCGGACAACCCGCCAGGCGTCCCGCACCTCGTCCAGCGCCCGCGGCGTGGCCAGCCAGTCCGGGGCGCCGTACTGCCGGAAGACCATCAGCGAGCGGCAGCGCAGCAGGTTGAGCCGAGGGTGGTCGGCCGGGTAGCCGCGCGGCCGGGTCTTCGTCTCGTCGCCGTGCACCTCGAACCCGTCGGCCCGCAGCGCGGTGACCAGCCGCTGCAGCTCCGGCCCGGTCGCGTCCGAGTCGACCGCCTCGCGGAACCGGGTCACCTGCCCCGACTCGTGCGCCCGCCAGCCACCGCCGGCCGTCAGCCCGTCCTTGTCGACCTGCACGTACCAGCCGATCCCCACCGTGCCCTCACCCACGAAGGCACCCTGGTGGGTCTTGTACGGCGTCTTGTCCTTGCTGAAGCGGATGTCCCGGTGAGGGCGGAAGAGCTTCGCCTCGCCGAACTCGTCGGCGAGCGCCGCCGTCAGTGCGCGCATCGGGTCGCGCACGTCCGACTCCCAGACTCCCTTGTGCTCGGTCCAGTACGTCCTGCTGTTGTCCGCCTCGAGCCCGGCGTACAGCTCGAGGCCCCTGTCCGGGAAGCCGGCGAACTCGCCGGG
Organism: uncultured Actinomycetota bacterium; assembly: GCA_963746175.1. GTDB lineage: Bacteria > Actinomycetota > Actinomycetes > JACCUZ01 > JACCUZ01 > CAVVAH01. Next base: position 38,778 of record CAVVAH010000008.1, read on the forward strand.
GTCGGTCGTCGTCGCCACGCCCCGACTCTCACACACCCGGCGTTTACGCCGCGACGGGCGCCGGGCAGGCTTCGGCACATGAGTGCAGCCGACACGTTCCCCAACCCGTACGAGCTCCTCGAGCAGGTGCCGTCGTTCACCGTCACCAGCGACGACTTCGCCGACGGCGACGAGATGCCGCCGCCGCAGCGGTCAGGCGCCATGGGCGTCCCCGGCGGCGAGGACCGCTCGCCGCAGCTGTCCTGGTCCGGCTTCCCGGACGGCACCCGGAGCTTCGCCGTGACCGTCTACGACCCTTGCGCGCCGACGGCAAGCGGCTTCTGGCACTGGGCCGTCACCGACCTGCCCGCCGACGTGACGTCGTTGCCGGCCGGAGCGGGCAGCGAGGGCGGGAACCTGCCGTCACCCGCGTTCTCCCTGCGCAACGACGCCGGGATCGAGGGGTACGTCGGCGCCGCACCGCCGCCCGGCCACGGCACGCACCGCTACTACGTCGTCGTGCACGCGGTCGACGTCGAGAGCCTCGGCCTGCCGAAGGAGGCCAGCCCGGCGTACCTCGGCTTCAACCTCTCGCAGCACACGCTCGCGCGGGCCACGATCCTGGGCCGCTTCGGCCACTGAGCAGCCCGCCCGGAGCAGACCGTCGGGGCGAGGTCTCCCGGTCGGTTGTCGGTCCCGCGAGGTACAACCGGGTCGTGCCGACGACCGCCCGCTGCTGGGTCAACACCGTGAGCCTCGACCACGTCCGCCGGGGCGTGGAGGGCGGCTTCACCCAGGCCGACCACGGCGCGAGCACCCGGCTGACCCGCCTGCGCCCCGGCGACGGCCTGGTCTTCTACTCGCCGCGGACGGCCTTCCACGACGGGGAGCCGCTGCAGCAGTTCACCGCCCTGGGCGTGGTCGCGGGTGACGAGCCCTACCAGGTCGAGATGGCCGCCGACTTCCGGCCGTGGCGGGTCGCCGTCGACTTCCTCGCCTCCGAGCCGACCCCGGCGCGGCCGCTCGTGGGCCGGCTCTCGTTCGTCACCGACCCCGGCCGGTGGGGACTGCCGTTCCGGCGCGGGCTCTTCGAGGTGCCACGGTCCGACTTCGTGTCCATCGCCGCCGCGATGGGTGTCTGCTGGCCCCTGGTCTTCCCGGCGTCAGCCGCCTCCTGACGATCCGCTCGGCGCTAGGCGGAGTCGACGTCGTCGACGGGTCGACGGTCAGAACGGTGGGAGGTCGCTGAAGAGGTCGTCTTGGACGGGTTCGGCGGGGCGGTGGTAGCTGCGGCCGGAGGGCAGGGTCAGGTGCAGCCCGCCGTCGCCGTCGCTGGTGATCACCGTGTCGGTGTGGGTCTTGACCTGGTGGTGGCTGCGGCAGCGCGGGTCGAGGTTGCCGGCGCTGGTCGGGCCGCGCGGGTGAGGCACGCGGTGGTCCAGGTCGCAGCGGGCCGCCGGGGTACGGCAGCCGAACCCCCGGCAGGTGACGTCCCGGCCGATGACGTGGTCGCGCAGGTCCTGAGGTGGTTCGTAGGAGTCGACCGACAGCTCGTCGAAGCGGCCGGTCCGCGGGTCGGTCAGCAGCCGCCGCCACGTCCCGTCGGCGGCGATCCGCCGCGCCGTCTCGGCGGTGATCGGCCCGTAGCCGGCCAGCTCGCCGGGCTGGTCGTCCAGACCGAGCAGGGTGGTCAGCGCGACGGTGACCTGGATCTGCGGGCGGCGACCGTGCCGCACCGGCAGATCCTCACTGGCCAGCCCGTGCACACCCAGGTCACCCAGGACGTCGGCGCGCAGCTGGTCCATCGTCCGGTCATCGGTGCCCGCCGCGCCCTTGCCGGCGGTCGCCCTGCCGGTCAGCCACAGGTCGAGGGCCTGCACCTTGTCCGCGGTGTCGACGTAGGTCAGCCCGGCCATCCCGTCGGAGAGCGGGAAGACCTCCACCTTGCGGTCGGCCTTCGCCCGCTCCTGCCGCGCCTGCGCCGCGGTCGGGTCGGCGGCGAGCACGGCGCGCCGCAGCCGGCCGGCCAGCTGCGCCCGGGTCCGCCCCGCCGCCGCCGCCACCACCCGCTGCTCGATCGCCTGCGCCTCGGCGTCCGCGAGGGGCCGCAGCTCGTCGACCAGCAGCCGCGCCTTCGGCACGTCGATCACGCCCGACGCCAACCCGAGCCGGGTCGCCGGCAGCCGCACCAGGTCCCGAGCGAACCCGACCCGGCCGCGGGCGGTGGCCGGTGCCAGGTCCAGCGCACAACCGACCTCCACCGAGGCCATCAGCTGCGCCGACACCGACTCCGAGGACACCTGCTCGCCCTCCGGCACCACCCCACGCCACGACACGCACCGATCCACCAAGACGTTGGTCGCCGCCACCTCGAGAGCAGCAGCCCAGGACTGCAGCCGGTACGCGGCCCGCACCACCCCCACCAGATCCGCATCGCTGCACGACGACAGGTCGGTCTCGGCGGCCAGCGACGCCAGCAACGGCCCCGGCTCCATCTCGTCCAGCAACCCCGCCGGCGGCCAGCACTCGTCGTCGCACGCGGGGTCGGCGACCCAGCCAAGCGCCGCCGTCCCCGCGGTGGCTATCGCCTCGACCGAAGCCTCCCAGTCAGCCTGGTCCCACGCGGCCCAGTCCCAGTCAGCAGCCGAGTCGGCGGGCAGCACCGGGTCGACCAGCACCCCGCCCGCCTCACCCATCCCCGGCCTCCCGACTCGAACGTATGTTCGAAGTCTACCGCAGGGTCGGACACATGAAACCCCCTTGTCCACAACGGATTCCCACGATTCCGTGGTCACGCCGATGGGGGAAGCCGGCCGACGGCGACCGGGAAACGGGCTACGGCGAGACGGCGACCCCGAGGGTCTCGGCCGCCAGGAACCGCGGCGCCTTCGGCTCGTAGAACGCCTCGCTCGCGACGACGTCGAAGCCGGCGGCACGCAGCATCGGCAGCACCTCGCGGGTGAGGTGGCAGCCGCCGAACAGCGTCTTCTGCACCGGCTCGAAGCGGTGCTGCCAGCGCTGCACGTCGGCGTCCGGGGCGAGACCGTGCTCGACGAAGTGCAGCTGCCCGCCCGGCCGCAGCACCCGTCGCAGCTCGCGCAGGGCTGCCGCCGGGTCGGGGATGGTGCACAACGTCCACGTCGACAGCGCCGAGTCGAACGAGTCGTCGGCGAACGGCAGCACCTGGCCGTCCAGCCCGGCCTGGCGCACCCGTACCGGTGACGCCGCCAGCCGCTTGCCCGCGAGCCGCCAGCCGGCGCCGGCCGGCTCGATCGCGTCCACCGAGGTGACCGCCGCCGGGTAGTACGGCACGTTGTGCCCGGACCCGAAGCCGATCTCGACCACCTCACCGGTCAGGCCGGCGCAGACCCGCTGCCGGTGCCGGGCGTTCGACGCCATCCCGCAGGTCAGGTCGACGATGCGCGGCAGCACGTGGTCGCCGTACAGGCCCATGTCCGGACTCTAGCCGCGGGACGGAGCCGAGCCGAGCGGTCAGGCCGCGAGGTGACGGTCGAGGAACCGCACGGTGCGGCGCATCGACAGCGGCCACTGGGGGCCGAAGGCGTGCTCCTCTCCCGGGTACACGAGGAGCCGCACGTCCGCGCCGTCCGCCCGCAGCGCGCGCACCGAGTCCTGGCTCCACCGGATCGGGCAGCTGTCGTCGGACGTGCCGTGGTGGACGAGCAGCGGCTCGGTGATCCGGTCGAAGTAGGTCCGCGGGCTGACGCCGCGCCAGAAGTCCGGTGCGTCCGCCGGCTCGCCGTGCCGGGCGAGGATCCGGCGCGCGACGTCGCTGCGCTCGGGCCGCGTCCACCGCTCGAAGTTGTCGACGGTGTCCGAGCTGACCGGCGCGAAGGCGACCGCCGCGTCGACGAGGCCGGGCTGCGCGACCAGCACGTTGTAGACGACGCCGCCGCCCATGGACCGGCCGACCAGCGCGACTCGGTCGCCGTCGAGGTACGGCAACGGCGACCGGCGTACGGCGTGCACCGCGTTGATGGCGTCGACGGTGTAGCCCAGGCGCAGCCGTTCCTCGGCACCCGGCGCCGGGTCCGACCCGGCGTGCCCGCGGTAGTCGACGTGCAGCGCGACGTAGCCGCGGCGGGCGAGGTAGTCCTGCTCGCGCATGAGGCCCTGACCGGTGACGTAGACGCTCGGATCGATGTAGCCGTGCAGCAGCACCGCGACGGGGAACGGGCCCTCGCCCGTGGGCACGTTCATCACTCCCGAGATGCGCAGGCTGCCGCTGCGGAACGTCACGCCGTACCGCGTGTACGCCGCGGTGCGGGCCAGCACCCCGCGGGTGCGCAGCGCCCGGCCGTCGTACTCCTGCGCCATCAGCGCCGGCAGCGAGACCGGGTCGGTGACTGCCGGCAACGGCTCCGTCGTGGAGGGGGCGCTCGCGGTCGGGCTGGCCGACGGTGCGTCGCTGCCCGTCGGACCGGCGTCCGGCGACGCACTGGCCGAGCCGCTGCCCGACGGATCCGCCGCGCGCTCCCCGCCACTGCCGGCCGAGCAGCCGGCGACCATCGCGAGCAGCAGGACCCCGAGAACCCTCGTCACCCGGTCCAGCATGCGCGATCCGCGGGCGCCGGGACAGGCCCTCGTCGCGCATGCCGCGGCGCAGGGTGGGCAGGCAGCAGCCATGGCCACCTCGAGCACGCACGTCGCCGCCACCCCGGACGAGGTCTGGTCGGTGCTCGCCGACCCGTGGTCGTACGCGACCTGGGTCGTCGGCACCGTCAAGATCCGCGACGCCGACGCGACGTGGCCGGCGGTCGGGAGCAAGCTGCACCACGCCGTGGGCGCGTGGCCCCTGCTCATCCAGGACGACAGCGAGGTCCTGGAGTGCGAGCCGGCGCACCGGCTGGTGATGCAGGCGCGCGGCTGGCCCGCCGGCGAGGCCCGGGTCGAGCTGGTGCTGCACGCCGAGGGTGACGTCACCCGGATCGGCATGCTCGAGGAACCGACGCACGGCCCCGGCGCCTGGGTGCACAACCCGGTGCTCGACATGGTCCTGACCCGGCGGCTGGACGAGTGCCTCGACCGGCTGCGCCGACTCGTCGAAGGGCGCGCGACGACGGGCTGACCCGCAGCGGGGTCAGCCCAGCCGGCGTTGCGCCCAGCCCAGCACGCCGTCGTACGCCCGCCGGCCGACCTTCGCCCGGAGCAGCGCGGCGCGCGCGGCGTTGGCGCCGCAGGCACCGTGCACCCCGCCGCCGGGATGCGCCGAGGAGCCGGCGAGGAACAGCCCGGGGACGAACGTGTCGGGCCGGCCGAGGCCGGGCGTGGGCCGGAAGACCAGCTGCTGGTGGACCGCTGACGTGCCACCGCCGAGTGCCCCGCCGTCGAGCGCCCGGTCGGCGTCCTGCAGCCCACCCGGCTCCTGCACGGACCGGCCGACGACGAGGTCGCGGAACCCCGGGGCCGCGCGCTCGACCTCGGCCTCGATCAGGTCGGCGTAGCCGGCCACGACCTCCGGCGGGTGGTCGCCGTGCGGCAGGTGCGCGTAGGCCCACACCGACTCGGTGCCGGCCGGTGACCGGGTCTGGTCCGTGGTCGTCATCTGGCCGAGCAGCACGAACGGCCGCTCCGGCACCCGGCCGGTGGCCAGGTCGGCCGCGACCCGGGTGAGCTCGTCGAGCCCGCCGCCGAGGTGCACCGTCCCGGCGCCGGCGAGCGACGGGCTGCGCCACGGGATCGCACCCGAGAGCGCCCAGTTGACCTTGACGGTGCCGCTGTCCCAGTGGAAGCGCTCGAGGTCGCGCCGCAGCCGCTCCGGCAGCCGCGCCTCACCCACGAGCTCGCGGTACAGCTGCGGCGCCGGCACGTCGGCGAGCACGCACCCCGCAGCGAGCCGCTCGCCGCCCGCCAGCTCCACCCCCTCGGCTCCGTACGCGCCCACCAGCACCGACGTCACCCGCGCGCCGCAGCGCAGCTCGCCGCCGCGGGACCGCAGCCGCGACACCAGCGCGTCGGTCAGCCGGCCCGCCCCGCCGCGCGGGACGGGGAAGCCCCTGGTCTGACCGAGCATCGCCAGCAGCACGCCGTAGACCGCGCTGCTGGCCGACTCGGGCCCGAGGTCGGTGTGCATCGCGTTACCGGCGACCAGCAGCGCGGCACCGTCGCCGCGGAACTCCTCGCGCACGAACGTCCGCGCCGGCAGCACGCCCAACCGCGCCGTACGCAGCGCGCGGGCGGGGCCGAGGCGGCGGGCCATCGCGAGCGCCGGCCGCACCGGTGGGAACGGCCGCAGCAGCCCGTCCAGCGCCGGCCGCTCGACCTCCTGCCAGCGCCGGACCCAGCCCCGCCACGCGTCGCCGTCGCCGGTGCCGAACTCCTCCACGCTGCCGGCGGTCACGTCGATGTCCCGGGACAGGACGACGGCCCGCCCGTCGTCGAGGGCGTGCCCGAGCACGAGCGGCGCGTGCTCCCAGGCCAGACCGTGCTCGTCGAGCCGCATCGCCGCTATCACGGGCGACGCCGCGGCGAGCGGGTAGAACGCGCTGAACAGGTCGGCCGTGTACCCCGCCGCGGGGTGGTCGGCAGCGCTGCGGACGGCGCCGCCCGGCTCGGGCTGCTCCTCGAGCACCACGACGCTCCAGCCCGCGTCGACGAGCAGGTTGGCGGCGACCAGGCCGTTGGGCCCGGCCCCCACCACCACCGCGTCGTACCTGTGCGCCACGTCGTCGACCTCCTCGGTCCACCCTGCCCTGCCCATCGCGGGGCCACCGAACCGGGATCGGTGCGTGAGTCGCGGCGCGGGGGGTACGCGCCGTGCTTCGAGACGTTGCTGCGTCACCCGAGAACCGCTGAGGAGCCACACCGTGCGAGCACTGACCTGGCAGGGAAAGCGCGACGTCCGCGTCGACACCGTGCCCGACCCGACGATCCAGCAGCCCACCGACGCGATCGTCCGCATCACGTCGACCGCGATCTGCGGGTCCGACCTGCATCTCTACGAGGTGCTCGGCCCGTACCTGAAGCCCGGCGACATCCTGGGCCACGAGCCGATGGGCGTCGTCGAGGAGGTCGGCCCCGAGGTCACCCACATCAAGGCCGGGGACCGCGTCGTCATCCCGTTCAACATCTCCTGCGGGTCGTGCTGGATGTGCGACCGGGGGCTGTTCGCCCAGTGCGAGACCACGCAGAACCGGGACCAGGGCAAGGGCGCGTCGCTGTTCGGCTACACCTCGCTCTACGGGTCCGTCCCCGGCGGGCAGGCCGAGTACCTGCGGGTCCCGCAGGCCCACTTCGGCCCGATCAAGGTGCCGGAGGGCACCCCGGACGAGCGGTTCCTCTTCCTCTCCGACGTGCTGCCGACGGCGTGGCAGTCGGTGCGCTACGCCGACGTGCCCACGGGCGGCACGCTGGCGGTGCTCGGCCTGGGCCCGATCGGACAGATGGCCACCCGGATCGGCCGCCACCTCGGCGCCGAGCGCGTCATCGGCGTCGACTCGGTCGACGCCCGGCTGCAGATGGCGGCCCGGCACGGCGTCGAGGTCCTCGACATGCGCGAGGTCGGCGACGTTGCCGAGGCGCTGATCGAGCGCACCGGCGGCCGGGGCCCGGACGCCGTCATCGAGGCGGTCGGCATGGAGGCGCACGGCTCACTGAAGAGCAGCGCGGCGAAGGTCGCGCAGTCGGCCGTGGGGCTGCTGCCCGACAAGATGGCGCGCACCCTGACCGACAAGATCGCGATCGACCGGATGGACGCGCTGCTCGCCGCGCTCAAGGGCGTCCGCCGTGGCGGGACCGTCTCGGTCTCGGGTGTCTACGGCGGCGAGATCGACCCGATGCCGATGATGGAGATGTTCGACCGCGGCATCCAGCTCCGGATGGGCCAGGCGCACGTCAAGCGGTGGATCGACGACATCCTGCCGTTGGTCTCGGACGACGCGGACCCCCTCGGCGTCATGGACCTCACGACCCACCGGGTGCCGCTCGAGGAGGCCCCGCACATGTACGAGGTGTTCCAGAAGAAGCAGGACGACTGCATCAAGGTCGTCCTCGCGCCGTGACGGATCCCACGTCCGGCGTGGTGGTCGTGACCGGTGCCTCGAGCGGCGTCGGCCGCGCCACCGCTCTGGAGCTGGCCCGCTCCGGCGCCGACCTGGTGCTGTCCGCCCGTTCGGCCGAGCTCGTTGGAGGCAGCCGCGGGCGAGTGCCGCGCACTCGGCGCCGAGGTGCTCACCGTCGTGGCGGACGTCGTCGACGAGGCCGACGTCGAGCGGGTGCTGGACACCGCGACCGCCCGGTTCGGCGGCGTCGACGGCTGGGTGCACACGGCCGCCGTGGTGGCGTACGGGCGCTTCGAGGACGTGCCGTCCGAGACGTTCCGGCGGGTCCTCGACACCAACGTGCACGGTTCGGTGCACGCCGCTCGCGTGGCGCTGCGCCACTTCCGCGACCAGGGGCACGGCACGCTGGTGCTGACCGGCTCGCTGCTCGGCGAGATCGCGACGCCGTACATGAGCAGCTACGTCACGTCGAAGTGGGCGGTGCGGGGCCTCGCGCGGGTGCTCGCCATCGAGGCCCGGGACCTTCCGGACGTGCACGTGTGCATCGTCTCGCCGGGCGGCGTCGACACCCCCGTCTACCTGCAGGCGGCGAACTACGCGGGCTTCGTCGGCCGGCCGCCGCCGCCGGTCGACTCCCCCGAGAAGGTGGCTCGCGCCGTCGTGCGCACGTTGCGCGACCACCGGCCGCGACGGTCCGTCGGGGCGGCCAACCTCGTGAGCCGGGCCGGCTTCACCCTGCTGCCACCGGTGTTCGACCTGCTGGTCGGACCGTTGATGCGGGCGGGCGGCCTGTCGCGGGAGCCGGTCGAGCCGCACGACGGCAACGTGTTCGAGCCGCGGCCGGACGGCGACGCGCTGCACGGCCGCTGGGGCCGGCACTGGCTCCGCGCGGTCACCGCGGCAGGGGCGGCGGCCGCGGTCGGCACGGTCGCGGAGGTACGGCGCCGAGCTGCATCGGCCGGGGCAGACCAGCAGACCTGACACGGATCTGACACGGGATGCGGCACGAAGGAGGAGACGTCATGCGGATCGGATACTTCCTCAGCAGCGAGGAGTACGACCCCACACAGCTGGTCGAGCAGGCGGTGCTCGCCGAGCAGGCCGGCTTCGAGGCGCTCTGGATCAGCGACCACTTCCACCCATGGAACGACGAGCAGGGGCAGAGCCCGTTCGTCTGGGGTGTGATCGGCGCCCTGTCGCAGGCCTGCTCGCTGCCGGTGACGACCGCTGTGACCGCACCGACCGTGCGGCTGCACCCGGCGATCGTGGCGCAGGCGGCGGCCACCGCTGCCGTGCAGCTCGACGGCCGCTTCACCCTCGGCGTGGGCACCGGGGAAGCGCTGAACGAGCACGTGCTCGGCGACCGCTGGCCCAGCGAGGACGTCCGCCTGGACATGCTCGAGGAGGCCGTTGGGCTCATGCGCGAGCTGTGGAAGGGCGAGTTCACCTACCACCACGGTCGCCACTACACGGTCGAGAACGCACGCATCTACACCCGCCCCGAGACGCCGCCACAGGTCTTCGTGTCGGCGTTCGGCGAGAAGTCGTTCGACCTCGCGCTGCGCATCGGCGACGGATTCATCACCACCCAGCCGGACGCGGAGCATGTACGGGAGTGGAAGGCGAAGGCCGGGGCCGACAAGCCGGCCCAGGCCGGCTACAAGGTGTGCGTCGCAGCCACCGAGGACGAGGGTGTGCAGATCGCGCACCGGCTGTGGGCCAATGCCGGCCTGCCGGGCGAGCTGTCCCAGGTGCTGCCGTCGCCCAAGCACTTCGAGCAGGCCAGCGAGCTGGTCACCGAGGAGATGACCCGCGAGTCCACCGTCTGCGGCAACGACCCCGAGGCCCACGTCGAAGCGTTCCGGCCGTACGCCGAGGCCGGCTTCGACGACGTCTACGTCGCGAACATGGGGCCGCACTACCGCGAGTTCTTCACTCTTTACGGCGACGAGGTACTGCCACGGCTACGGCAGACCGGCGCCCGGTCGTAGCGCGGCGTCAGGCGCGGGTACGCCCTCGCTCGAGGTCGTTTCCGTACCCGTCGGCGCATCCCGGGCACCGGGTGGCGTGTACGTCATCGCGCGGTCCCCGCCTCGAGCGGCCGCCGAGCCTCGCACGAGGTCGGTGCAGGCTCTTCCCTCTCCGCCGCCCCTCCGGATCGAGCACGGGGCCGACATGTGGTCGGGCGGTGTTCCGGTGGCCGCCGTGCGACGCCCACTTCCCCACCCGCGGCACGTTGGACCGCCACCGCACCGGGTACCGCACCGACGTCGGGGCAACAGGTCCCGGCTTGGGACCGAGGAGGCACCGTGCCGTCGTCCAGCATCAAGAACGAGAAGCAGTACGAGGCGCTCAAGGACAAGGGGATGTCCAAGGAGCGGGCCGCGCGCATCGCCAACTCGCCGGACGCGTCGAAGCACGGTGGTGAGCAGTCCGGCAAGGGCGGCAACCCGAAGCAGGGCGGGACCACCGCGCAGAAGAAGGAGGCCGGTCGCAAGGGCGGCCGGGCCACGGCGAAGAAGAGCAGCTGACCGCGCTGAACCGCCCCGAGACGGCTCAGCGCGGTCGGCGGACCGAGCAGGCCGACCAGCCGGTCGCCGGCCGGTGCGCGCGGGTCGACGGCGACCGTGGGCCCGAACCGGTGCGGGCGGTCGTCCTCGTCGACGAGGACGGCGCAGAGGGCGAGCAGCTCCTCGGCCAGCGCGGACGGCACCGGCCGGTCGGCCCCGCAGGCCCGCGCCACGTCCCAGCCGTGCAACGCGACCTCGACGGCACCGGCCGCGGCCACCACCTCGGAGGTCAGGGACCGGTCAGCGACCGTGATGGTCCCCGGGCCGCCTGGACGGACCCAGGCGCCGACCATGGTGCAGGCGCGGTTCTTCAGGGCGGCCACCGGGTCGACCAGCGGGTCGCCGTAGTCGGCGTGCGCGGCCCTGAGGTCCGCGGCCGGGTCCAGCTCCAGGTGCCCGACGGCGATGGCCTCGTGCAGCGCCTGCAGCGACTCGTTCATGTGCAGCAGCAGGCGGCGCAGGTCCCACTCGGCGCACGGCGTCGGGTTGGTCATGTCAGCCGGGGTCACCAGCAGCAGCCCACCGAGGGTGAAGCTCATCGAACGCTCCAGGAGCGCCACCCCGTCGGTGAGCACAGCCGGAAGGCTGCTGCTCGTGGTCATGCCGTCGCGAGCAGGACCGGCTCGTCAGCGGCCAGGACCCGCGGCAGGCCGAAGGTGTCGAAGAGGTCGAGATCGAAGAACGCCACGACGTGCGCGATGCGACCGCCGCGCAGCGCGACGACCTGGAGCTGGAACGCCTCCCAACGCCCGGCGACGCGCCGGTAGAGCGCGTACGCCGGCTGGCCGTTGGCGTGCGTGGGGACGAGGCGGATGTCGCCGGCCGCGGCCGGGCAGTGCGTGTCCACCAGCCGCCCGATCTGCTCGGGTCCGCGGTACCAGCTGGCGAACGGCGGCATCTCCCACACGGCGTCCTCGGTGAACGCTGCGATCAGTGCGGGGACGTCCTTGTTCTCCAGCGCCCGGCAGTACCTGTCGAGCAGCTGACGCTGCGCGAGGTCGGTGGGCTCGACCACGTCGTCCTCGGTGAGGCCCGCCTCGTCCAGCTGCGCCCGGGCCCGCTGCAGGGCGCTGTTGACGGCGACGGTCGTGGTGTCCAGGACCTCGGCGACCTCGGCCGCGCGCAGCTGCAGCACGTCGCGCAGGACGAGGACGGCGCGCTGCCGGGGCGGCAGGGTCTGCAGGGCAGCGATCAGGGCGAGCCGGACGCCGGCCCGGCCGGCCACCACGGTCGCCGGATCGTCGGCCGCCCCCACCAGGGCGTCGGGTGCCGGCTCCAGCCAGGGCAGGTCCACGGTGGACAGCGGGTCGGCGGCGTCCGAGCTGGGGGCGCCGAGGCCGGTGGGCAGCGGGCGGCGCGCCCGGCTGTCCAGGGCGGTGAGGCAGACGTTCGTGGCGATCCGGTAGAGCCAGGTGCGCAGCGACGAGCGCGCCTCGAACGCGTGGTACGAGCGCCAGGCGCGCAGGTACGTCTCCTGGACCAGGTCCTCGGCGTCGTGCACCGACCCGAGCATCCGGTAGCAGTGCGCCGTCAGCTCGCGCCGGTAGGGCGCCGCCACCTGGAGGAAGTCCTCGTCGCTGCGCTGCTGGGTCATGCTCGGCCTCCTGCGTCCTGCCTCGACCGCGGCACCGGTCCGACGTGGTGCAGACCGGGCGGGCGGGCAGAACTCATCGGTGAGCCGGCGTCTCGTCGGTTCCGACCCGTGAACGCGGGGCAGGCTCCCGGCGTACCGAGTCCCCGAGAGACGAAGGACGTCAGCCACCGTGACCGCAGTCCCCCTGATCACCCTGAACGACGGCGCGCAGATCCCCCAGCTCGGCTTCGGCGTCTTCCAGATCCCCCCGGACGAGACCGAGGAGGCCGTGTCCCAGGCCCTCGCGGTGGGCTACCGCCACATCGACACGGCCGAGATGTACCAGAACGAGGCCGGCGTGGGACGTGCGCTGGCGGCGTCAGGCCTGGCCCGTGACGAGGTTTTCGTCACCAGCAAGCTCAACAACGGCTTCCACCGGCCCGACGACGCGCGGCGGGCCTTCGACGGCACGCTGGCCGCGCTCGGCACGGACCACGTCGACCTGTTCCTCGTGCACTGGCCGCTGCCGACCCTCTACGACGGCGACTACGTCTCGACGTGGCGGACGATGGAGGAGTTCGCCGCCGACGGCCGGGCCCGGTCGATCGGGGTCTCGAACTTCCAGCCGGCCCACCTCGAGCGGCTGGCCGCGGAGACCGGCACGGTGCCGTCGGTCAACCAGGTCGAGGCGCACCCGTACTTCACCAACGACGAGGTCCGGGCGTACGGCGCCGAGCACGGCATCGTGACCGAGGCCTGGTCACCGATCGCTCAGGGCGCCGTCCTCGACGACGAGACCATCCTGAAGGTCGCAGAGCAGCTGGGCCGGACACCGGCGCAGGTGACGCTGCGGTGGCACCTCCAGCGCGGTGACGTCGTCTTCCCGAAGTCGTCGAGCAAGGAGCGGATGGCGGAGAACTTCGCGCTCTTCGACTTCGAGCTCGACGACGCGGACGTGCGCGCGATCAGCGCGCTGGACAAGGGCGAGAGCGGTCGCACCGGGCCCCACCCGGACCGGTTCGACTACGTCCCCGACTGAGTCCCGGGCGGCAGCCGATCAGTAGCCGAGGCCGCCGCCGTCGGCCGGCGCGCTGGAGGGCTTGCTGTCCTTGACCCACGACCCGGAGGCCGAGACGACCCACCACAGGCCACCGGACTCGTTCAGCCCCTGGCCCTTCGCCTGCCCGGGCTTCGAGTCGCCCACGTAGGTGTACATGGGGAATCCGTCCACGGTGAGCTGCATGGTGCCGTCCGGCCGGGTGGTCTCACCCAGGGTCGCGGTGACCCCGTCGGGCGTGCTGCCCGGCAGCGAACCGGCCGGCGTCGGCGGCCAGTAGGTCGCGCAGGATCCGGTGCAGGACGAGTGGCCCTTGCTGTCGGCGGCGAAGGCGTAAAGCGTGCGTCCGCGCGGGTCGACCAGCACCATGCCGGCGGCGGTCTTCGCGACCGCGAGGGTGCCTGTCGCCTTCACGGCGGGTGCCTGAGCCCCGGACGTCGACGTACTGCCGCCTCCGGAGCTCGAGCCGCACCCGGCGAGCACGGCGGCGGCGATGACGAGCGCCGCGCCGGCCCCGCCGTAGCGGGATGGGGCATGTCGTGCGATGTGCTGTCGTGACATCAGTTCCTCCTCAGCACAAGGAGTACGAGGACTAGCGGCCATCGGGTTTCGCGACATCCGAGCCCGCCCCGTTCTGCACCGGCACGCCTGGCCGTCCACCGTTCGACCTACGCCAGTCGGGTGGCTCGCCCCCGGGCGGTTCAAGGCGGTCGCGCGGCGGTCCGATGGTCACGAGCGGGTAAAGCCATAGTCAAGAGGAGTCGGCGTGCGCAGCTCAACGCGTGTTGCGGACGTGCTCCGGGGGTGCATGGTCCTTCCACGGCGGCACCAGTGGGCCTACGTCGCGGTGGGGGCCGTGTACGTCGCCTTCCTGGTGTCCACGGTCCCTGGTGTTCGGCCGACGGCCGGCTACAACCTCGTGCTCGACGGCGTCCTGAACAACCTCGCCTACCTCGGCAGCGCCGCCGTGTGCCTGCTGAGGGCCCGGGACGTGCAGGCGTACCGCCGGAGCTTCCACGTCCTCGGCATCGGCCTCACGCTCTACGGGCTGGGGAACATCGTGTGGACGGTCTTCGTCCGCACGCAGGACCCGGAACCGTTCCCGTCCCCCGCCGACGGCCTCTGGCTGAGCTTCTACCCGTGCGCGTTCATCGCCCTGTACCTCATCCTGCGCGAGCTGGCCGACGACGTGCCGCTGAGCCTGTGGCTGGACGGCGTGGTCGGCGGGCTGGCCGTCGCCGGGGTCGCTGCCGCGTTCTTCGGGCCCGTCCTGGCACTCACCGGGGGCAGCGTCGCCGCGGTCGTCACCACGTTCGCGTACCCGCTGCTGGACGTGCTGCTGCTACTGGTCGTGACCGCGCTGCTCGCGTTGTTCCGGTGGCGCCCGCCGGTCGGCCTGTGGTGCATGGCCGCGGGTCTGGCCCTGTTCTCGGTGGCGGACGCGGTCTACCTGTTCGCGGCCTCGGCCGGGACCTACCAGCCCGGCGGACCCGTGGACGCGGTCTGGGTCCTCGCGACCCTGGTGATGGCGTTCTCCGCGGGTCAGAGCACCCGGCCGACGGGTATCGCGCTGCCGACCTGGGCGACCCTCGGGTTCCCCGTGGTGTCCACGCTCGCCGCTCTCGCCCTTCTCGTCTACGACCACGACCACGCGCTGCACCCGCTGGCCATCGCCCTCTGCACGGCAACGATCGTGCTGGCCCTCGGCCGGCTCATCGTCACCTTCCGCGAGGCGCACTCGCTCGCCGACAGCCGTCGGCTGGCCCTGACCGACGAGCTGACCGGCCTCGGGAACCGGCGCGCCTTCTACGAGGCGCTCGGCGAGCGGCTCGCAGCAGACGAGTCCGGCGCGCTGCTGCTGCTCGACCTCGACCGGTTCAAGGAGGTCAACGACAGCCTCGGCCACCACGCAGGCGACACCCTCCTGCAGCAGCTGACGACCCGGCTGAGCGCCGCGATGTGCGGCGAGAAGGACCTGCTGGTCCGGCTGGGAGGCGACGAGCTCGCTCTCCTCGTCGCCGACGCCGACGGTCCGCTCGCGCTGCGGGTCGCGGCGAAGCTGCGCGAGGTGCTCTCGACCCCGTTCCACCTGGAGGGGGTCACCGTCCGCGTGAGCGCCAGCGTGGGCATCGCTCTCTACCCGGAGCACGGCGACGGACCGAGCGGCTTGCTGCGACGCGCAGACGTCGCCATGTACCAGGCGAAGGCCGCGTCCTGCGACGCGATCCTGTACGACGTCGGCACCGACGCGTTCGGGGACAGCCAGCGACTACGTGACGTCGAGCTGCTGCGGCAGACCATCAGCGAGCGAAGGCTGGTGCTGCACTACCAGCCGAAGGTCAGCGCCATCACGCGCGCTGTCACCGGCGTGGAGGCGCTCGTCCGGTGGGAGCACCCGGTCCGTGGCCTGCTGATGCCGGCCGCGTTCCTGCCCTTGGTCGAGGACTCCGGTCTGATGCACGACCTCACCGAGGCAGTCCTCGAGCAGTCGCTGGACCAGGTCGCGCACTGGCAGCGCCAGGGCCGCGTCCTCAGCGTCGCCGTGAACCTGTCCGCGTCCTCGCTCGTCGACATCGAGCTGCCACGGCGGGTCCGGACAGCGCTGATGCAGCGACGCCTCGGCCCGGAGGTCCTCGAGTTGGAGATCACCGAGGACTTCCTGATGTCCGACCGCGAGCGCGCCCGGGACATCCTCGGCGAGCTGCGTGCCCTCGGGGTCCGCATCGCCGTCGACGACTTCGGCACCGGCTACTCGTCCCTGAGCTACCTCCGCGAGCTCCCGATCGACGAGCTCAAGCTCGACCGCTCCTTCGTCCAGCCGATGGCGGGCGACGCGCGCGCCGCCGCCATCGTCCGGTCCACGATCGACCTCGCCCACGCGCTCGGCATGACGATGGTGGCCGAAGGCGTCGAGGACGAGGAGACCGCCGACCGGCTGGCCGGCTCGGCATGCGACACCGTCCAGGGCTTCTTCTTCTCCCAGGCGCTGCCCGCCGCACAGCTCGAGTCATGGGTCGACCGATGGCACACCCTGGTCCGCCCACCGACTGCGCCGCTGCGCCTGGCAGCGACCGGCGGTGACGCGTGACTGTAGACGCCGCGCTGACGACCGCCCGCACCCGCGACACACGCGCCGAGCTGCTTCGCGGGCCGGAGCTGATCCGTGTCGTGCGGGACGAGCTGCCGCGCCATACCGGCCGCTGGCTGGCGCCGATGACCGCCCGAGCCGAGTGGCTCATGGCCGGCATGTCCACCCGTCGCGACCAGCAGCCGTGGGGGGTCGCCCTCCACGGCCCCTCCGGGCAGTTGCGCGGCGTCGTGCTGCTCGCGGACGAGGCCGCCGCGGACGGACGGCTGCGCACGACCCTGCTCGGCACCGACAGTGTGCACCGTGGCGCGATCCTCGCCGACGACGAGACAGCGGCGTACGACCTGGGAACGCATCTGGGGGCGGCGCTGCTGGCGAGGCCACACCTCGGCTCGGTCCAGCTCGGCCCGCTCCAGGCGGGCGATCGACGGGTACCGGCGTTCGCGACCGGCCTGGCGATCGTCGACGTCGTCCCGGCCGACCCGATCCCGGTCGTGGCGCAGGGCAGCCTCGACGTCGTCGACTACCTGACCCCCGGGATGCGACGCACCCTGCGCAAGGCCGGCAACCGGCTCCGGGCGGACGGGCGCACCACCGCGACCGACGTCGTGACCGACCAGTCCACGATCCGCGGCTGGCTCCCGGAGCTGGCCCGTCACCACCAGGCCCGCGACCACGCCCACGGCAGGGACAGCGCCGTCGACGACCCCGCGGGTGCCGCACTCTGGCACCGCCGCGCCGAGGCACTGCTGGGCATGGGCCTCGAGATGGCCCGGCTCACGATCGACGGGCAGCTCGCGGCGTACGTCCTCGGTGTGCACGACGGCACGACCTACCGGCTGCTCGACGGCCGCTTCGTCAGCGCCTGGGCAAGGTACGCACCGGGCCGGCTGCTCGAGACGGCCGTCCTGCAGCGAGTCCTGGACACCCCGACCCTCGACCAGCTCGACTGGATGACCGCCGTCGCACCCGAGACGCTTCTCGCGCACACCGCGACGAGCCCGATGGTCGCTCTGCACCTGCGGCACGCCGTCTGACCCGCCGGTGCGGGTCAGCGGGGCGGCTGCGGGGGCAGCGTGACGCGCAGCACCGTCGCGCCCGGCTCGGACTCGATGGTGATGTCCCCGCCGTGGCGGTCGACGACGATCCGACGGGAGATGTCCAGCCCGAGGCCGGTCCCCTTGCCGACGCCCTTGGTCGTGAAGAACGGCTCGAACGCGTGCGCCCGGGTCGTCGCCGACATGCCCGGACCGGTGTCCCCGATCTCCACCACCACTCCACCGGCACCGTCGGGCCGGGTCGCGAGGCGCAGCGTGCCGTGGTCGCCCATCGCGTCGAGGGCGTTGCCGATGAGGTTCGTCCACACCTGGTTGAGCTCGCCCGGCACGACCTCGAGGCTCGGTACGTCGGCCAGCTCGCGCACGACCGTCACGCCGGCCGGGATGCGGTGGCCCAGCATGGTCAGGGTGCTGGCCAGTCCCTCCCGCACGTCGCTGCGCTGCACCGAGCCACGGTCCAGCTGGGAGTAGGTGCGCACGTCGTGCACCAGCGCCGAGATGCGCCGGGTCGACTCGCGCAGCACGCCGAGCTGGGTGGTCACGGACAGGGTGCTGGCCACCCACGTCAGAGCCGGCCCGAGGGTGTCGTCGCTCAGCTCCCCCGCCACCCGGTCGCACCACGCGACGTCGACGCCGCCCGCCGCCAGCGTGGGCGCGATGGTCCAGGCCTCCTCGACCCCGCGCGCCACCAGCCAGCCGGACACGGCCTCCTCGCGGTCCGCGGCCTCGAGCGGGTCGGAGGGGCCGGCCGGCGCGATCTCCTGCCGCAGCCGGTCCAGGGCCGCGAACTGGGCTGCGGTGACCGAGCCCTCGGCCAGCCGGCCCAGAGACGAGAGCAGCGTCCCGCAGCTCGCGGTCAGCGTCTCGACCGTGCGGGTCGCTGCCGCGGCCGGGTTGTTGATCTCGTGCGCCAGCCCGGCCGCCAGCGTCCCCAGCGCGACCAGGGCCTCCTTCTGCCGGGTCACCGACTCGAAGGTGCGCGCCGTGCGGAAGAGGCCCTGGATGAGGTGACCGCCGAAGGGGAACCAGGCGTCCGACCGCTCGCGCAGCGCCGCGGCCGGCACCCGCAGGACCCGGCCGGACGACGACGCGCGACCGGTGGCGAGGTAGGCGCCGTTCTCGTCCCAGGCGCGGAAGCCACCCGCCCATCGCCCGGGCACGTCCATCGTGCCGAGCACCGTCTCCTCGCGCCCGATGTGCCGGACCAGCTCCACCTGACCCGACACCAGCACCCACCACCACGACGCCGGCTCGCCCTCGACGAAGAGGATGTCGCCCGGCGCGAACTCCACCTCGCTGCCCGCCTCGACGAGCTCGCCGACCTGGGCGTCGGACAGCCCGGTGAACAACGGCAGCGGCCGCAGCTCCTCGACGCTGATCACGTCGCGGTCCCGGTCACGTCGTCGCCCTCACATCGTCGCCAGGTACCGGTGCACGAGGTAGACCGACATGGCGCCCTCCCCCACGGCCGAGGCGACCCTCTTCATCGAGTCGAGGCGGACGTCGCCCGCCGCGAACAGCCCCGGGACGCTCGTCTCCAGCGCCAGCGGTGGCCTGGCCAGGGTCCACCGCGGCGGGTCCTCGGCGGCGAGCACGTCCGGGCCGGTGAGGACGTAGCCCTTCGCGTCACGCGCCACGGCCGACCCGAGCCAGTCGGTGCGCGGGGTGGCCCCGATGAAGACGAACAGCCAGCTGGTCGGCGCCTCCTCGCGGGCACCCGTGTCGCGGTCGGAGAGCGTGACCGCCTCGAGGTGGTCGGTCCCGTGTGCCGCGACGACCTCGGTGCGCAGCCGGACCTCGATGGTCGGCGCGGCGCGGATCCGCGACACCAGGTAGAGCGACATGGTGTCCTCGAGCGCGGCGCCGCGGACCAGCAGGACGACCCGCTTGGCGTACCTCGCCAGGTTGAGCACGGCCTGACCGGCCGAGTTCGCGGCTCCGACGACGTACACCTCGTCGCCCTCGCACTGGGCCGCCTCGCTGGCCGTGGCGCCGTAGTAGACGCCGCGGCCGGTGAGCTGCTCGACGCCGTCGCCGTCGAGGCGGCGGTACGAGACTCCGGTGGCGACCAGCACCGCCCGCGACTCGACCTGGCCGCCGTCGGCGAAGACCACCGCGCGCACCGGCCCGCGGACCTCGAGGGAGGCCACGTCGCGGGCCAGCACCATCTCGGCGCCGAAGCGCGACGCCTGGGCGACGGCGCGGTGCGTCAGGTCGGCGCCGGAGAGCCCCTTGGGGAAGCCCAGGTAGTTCTCGATCGACGCGCTCTGGCCGGCCTGGCCGCCGGGCGCCTCGCGCTCGACGACCACGGTGCGCAGCCCCTCCGAGGCGGCATAGACCGCGGCGGCCAGGCCCGCCGGGCCGGCGCCGACGATGCACAGGTCGTACAGCGGCTGCTCGGCCCGGGTGCGCAGACCCAGGGCGTCCGCGAGAGCCAGCGTGGTCGGCGACCTGAGCGGTTCACGGCCCGAGACCAGGACGAGCGGGACGTCGTCGACGCCGGCGTCGGCCAGCTCGAGCAGCTGCCGGCCCTTCTCGTCGCGGTCCAGGTCCAGCCACCGGTAGGGCACGTGGTTGCGGGCCAGGAACGTCTTGAGCTCGTGGCTGCGCTCGGACCAGCGGTGCCCCACCACGGTCACGACCGCCGGGTCCTGCGGGTACTCCTGCAACCAGTCGCCGAGCAGGTCCTCCACGACCGGGAACAGCTCCGCGGTCGGCGGGTCCCACGGCTTGGAGAGGTAGTAGTCGAGTCCCACCTCGTTGATGGCGCGGATCGCCACGTCGGTGTCGGCGTAGGCCGTGAGGAGGAGGAACTTGGCGCCCGGCGCGATCTCCCGCGCCCGGGCCAGCAGCTCGATGCCGGTCATCTGCGGCATGCGCTGGTCGGTGGCGATCAGCGCGACGGGACGGTCCCGCAGGGCGAGCTGGGTGAGGACCCGGACCGCCTCGGTCCCCGACTCCGCCGGGACGACCTGGAACGCGGCGCCGTGCTGCCCGCGCAGGTCGCGGGTCAGCGACTCGAGGACCTCAGGGTCGTCGTCGACGGTGAGGATCACCGGCTTCGCCGGCGGTGCCTGGATCACATCGACCATCTGGGGACGGTACCCGGGGCGACGCCCGCGCGTCTGCGACGAGGGCGTGTCTCAGGACCCGGTCGGCAGCGGCCGGTCGCTCACGGGCGTGATCGTCGACGTGCAGACCTTCATGCCGGGCAGCAGGAACAGGTTGACCTGCTCGACGTCGTCCGCCTCCACGACGAGGTACATCGTGTGCGCCGAGAAGGCGCCGTACGCGGCGACGAGGGTCACGCCGGTCACGCTCTCGTCGATGAGCGACCGCGACCCACCACGGCCGTAGGGGCAGTTCTCCGGGCTGTGGACCTGCTCGACGTGGAAGAGCACCGACGATTCCCCTCGTAGGCGGGTGGGCGACCCGAGCATCGTCGGCGCCCCCAGGCCCGTCAAGGACTCGACGTGCCGTGACCTCGGCCACCGCGTGCCGCCCTGCTCCGGCCAGCAACGGACCTGCCGAGCCACCGACCGGTCGCCCGGTGGTGGGCGAACAGCTCGAGGGTCAGGAACGCCGCGGCGGCTGCCGCGAGACCGATCACCGTCCAGGTCCCGGAGGGCTGGCCCCGCTCCTTGTCCCACCCGAACCCGGCGACTATCGACAGGACCAGGTACGCGACGAAGAGGTGGACACCCACGCGGAACCAGCGCGGCATCCCCGCAGTGTGGCAGGCGGGCGGTCAGGTGGGGCGGGCAGCGCGGAGGACCCGGGCGACGGCGCGCTGGCCCTGCTGCTCGGCGTGCTGCAGCGCGGTGACGCCGTTCTGGTCCGCGATCGACAGGTCGGCACCGGCGTCGAGCAGGATCCGCACGATCTGCTGGTACCGGCGGCTCCCGTCGCCGAGGATCACGGCCTCGAGCAGGGCGGTCCAGCCGAGGTCGTTGACGTGGTTCACGTCGATGCCGGTGCGCACCACCCGGCGGACGTACGCCACATGACCGCGCTCGCTCGCCGGAATGACCGAGAGGCCCCCGTACCGGTTGCGGATGGTGAGGTCCGGGTCGGCCGGCAGCAGCACCTCCAGCATCGGCACGCTGCCGGTCACGCCGGTGACCAGCCACGGGGTGTCGTGCTGCACGTCGACCGCGTCGGGGTCGGCGCCCAGCGCGACGAGGACCCGGGCGACGGCGACCTGGTCGCGGATGACGGCGCGCAGCAGTGCGGTCCGGCGGTGGCCGTCACGCGCATCGGTCCGAGCGCCGGCGCGCAGCGCCAACGCGGCGCCGTCCGCGTCCCCGGAGCCGGCCGCGCGCAGCAGCCGGCGCTCAGCCGTTCGGCGCTCGACCGGTTCGTCGTCCTCCCCGACCGCCGCGGTCAGCAGCCGGTCACCCACTGGGTCACCGATGTCGGCGCCGGCTGCGACGAGCACCCGAACGGTGTCGACGTACGGCGGGCTGCCGTCTCCCTGCAGAGCGGCGCCGAGCGCGTCCTGGCCGACCCGGTCACCGTCGAGACCGCCGCTGCGGACCAGCCGGCCGACGGTCTCCCAGTCGCCACGACCCGCCGCAGCGACCAGCGGCGACTCGCTCGACGCGGTGGTCGTCGGTGCGGCCGTGGCAGACGTGGTGGGCTGGCGCGCCTTCTCCACGCCGTCGCATCCTGCCAGCAGTGCCGACACGACCACCACGAGTGCGCAGGCAGCGCGGGCAGCGGGCATCGGCACCGGCCCGACCATATCTAGGCACCGGGTCGCCCGGCGCACCACCGGTGCCTACCCTCGCGGGTGTGACCGTGCGGAGAGGCGGCCGTGCCCGCCGGGTCGTCGCCGTGATCGCTGTCGTCGCCGCCGTGTCGACCGGGTCGGGTGCGACAGCCGTCGAGGCCGGCGGCACACCTCGGTCCCCCGACCCGAGCACGGTGTTCACCACCGACCACCGCTACTACGCCTCCCCCTGGTACGACGGCGCGTGGCAGGAGATGATCCCGTTCGGCTGCACGCGCGCGCCGTACTACCCGCGCGACGCGTCCTGCCCTCGGGCCCGGCCAGGGAAGCACCACGGGATCGACATGTTCATGCCGTGCGGCACCCGGATCCGCTCCGCCGTCACCGGTCGGGTGGTCCGGCCGAACCTCGGGCCGGCCTATGGCGGGTACGGGCTGAAGATCCGGTCCGGGCGGTTCGACTACGTCCTCGGGCACGCCCGGCGACTGCTCGTCCGGCCCGGCGACCGCGTCCGTCCGGGTCAGGTGATCGCCCGGTCGGGCAAGCTCGCGGCGCCCGACGGCTGCCACCTGCACATCGAGAAGCGCCCCGCCGGTGCCGGCTACCTCTCGGCCGTGGACCCGGAGCGATCGCTGCGTCGCACCGAGGTCGTCTTCTGACCCACCGGCCTTCGAGGCAAATTGCACCTATCCGGCGATGTCGTCGAGACGTCCGACAGCAACGTGTTCCCGGAGGTTGACCGCGGAGGCGTGCGGGTGGACGGTGCGGGATGCAGGCGCCGGGGTCGGAGGTGGGCGGCTCATGCCGTACTCGGCGGCGCCTCGCAGGGAGACCCGGCGAAGGCCGGCTCGATTCGAGGAGGGGTTGTGAGAGCAGCACGTACCCGACTGATGGCGGCCTTGCTCGCTGGAGGGACAACAGCGGCACTGGTCCTGGCGCCCGGGACAGGGGCGCAGGCTGCAGTCGCCACACTCAGCATCAACGTGGGCAGCGGAGCCTCCGTGCACGGTGTCGTCCTGGAAGGCATGAAGTTCGGGGCACCGGACGCGATCACGGTGCACAAGGGTGACGTCCTCACCTTCAACTTCCAGGGCTTCCACACGGCGACGTTGATCCCCGCCGGTGTCGGTGCCGACGACTGGCGGATGGACCACACCGGGCCGGGTGGCGACTACGCGGTGATCCAGAGCGACGCCGACGACCCGCAGCCCGCGTTCGAGTTCAACAAGGCGGTGCTCTTCCCGACCTCGCAGACCTGCGGGACCACGGCCGCACCGTGCAGCTACAAGGGGAACGCGGTCGTGAACTCGGGCGCGCCGCTCGCGGCGCCGACGTTCAGCGTGACCGTGGACGCGAACCCGGGGACGACGTTCTGGGTGGTCTGCATCATCCACTCGATGATGCAGATGCGCGTCAGCGTCGTGCCGGACACCACGGCCACCACCACGCAGGCGCAGATCGACAGCACCGAGGCTGCAGTCAACGCACAGCAGCGCGACGAGGCTGCAGCAGTCATCAAGCGCCTCCAGAAGCCGACGCACCACAAGACGGCTTCGGGACGCGTCGTGTGGGACGCCTACTCCGGCTTCGACGGCGACGGCTGGGGTCTCAACGCCATGTTCCCGACCACCCTGCGCATCCACAAGGGTGACCGGGTGCGCTGGCACTTCGCCCAGCTGCTGGGCAACCTGCACACGGTGACGTTCCCGAGGAAGACGGCCGTCGCCCTCGCGGACACGGACTTCGCCGGCGAGAACGTGCGGTGCGAGAGCCCGACCGGCGACACCGCCCCTGACGCACCACCGCCGACGTTCTGCTCCTCCGGTGCGCAGAACGTGGAGTTCGAGGTCCGGGCGATCGGGATCCTCCCGCAGGGCGGTCACAAGTTCTTCGGCAAGAACACCGGCCTGCGGTCGTCCGGAGTTGCTGGCCCTGACGGGCTGACCACCGCGCCGTACGACCTGAGGTTCATGCGCGTGTCGCCCAAGAAGGGCTTCCGGTACGCGTGCGCCGTCCACGGCGGGATGATGAGCGGCACCATCATCGTCAGCTGAGCAGCGGCAACACTCTCGCTGCGTGGCCGACGGCCCCGGTCTCACGAGCAGACCGGGGCCGTCGCGTCGAGTGACACGCGATCTGCCCGGGCGAGCCGTCGCCGGTGCGTGCATCCAAGAACACACCTGGCTCTACCGATCGGTTGCCCCTGCCGACGCGACCGATCGAGCGCGGCACCTCTGCCCGCCTTACACCGAGGCGTGGCTCTGGGCGTTCTCCTCGCGGCGTGGAAACGGCGGTGTGCAGCCGCTAGGGAATCGTTGCAGGTAGTCCTGGTCCTCCGGCTCCATCTCCCAGAACCGATCGAATGGCGTGACGCGTGTCGTCGTCTTCCCGAGCCAGTGCTCGGACGCGTCGACGTCGCGGATCATCTGTTCGGCCTCGTGCTGCTGGTCGACGCTTGTGTAGAAGATCTCGGAGCGATAGATCGAGCCGACAGTCTCTGCTTCCAGATCCGGTCTGTGGACGAGGAAATACACCTCGAGCAGTCCCCGGTAGGAAAGCCGCTGTGAATCGAAGATCACTTCTACGGCTTCGGCATGACCCCCGCTGACTTCCTCCGTAGGGTTGTCGCCCGTGCCGCCGGTCCATCCCGTTCGGGTCGCGATGACTCCGTCAGGCTGGCGCAGCAACTGCTGCATGATCCAGGCGCAACCTCCAGCGAGGACTGCGGTCTCGGCGTGGTCGCCCATGTCCAGCCCCTTCGTCCCATGAACATCCGCGCACGCCCTGTGGTCCGATCGAAACATGAGAACGTCGGCCGTCGGCATCACGGACGTGGAAAGGGATGCGCTCACCCCGTGATAGGGCAACCGATGGGCGACGTCAAGCGTCCACGTGATCGGCGCAAGGCCGGCCCGACGTACTTCGCCCGACAGTCCTGGCACCACCGATCCGTTCGACCGCCCGCGCGCTCAGGATCCACGCCATGCGTTCCTCGACCGGGCCGCACCAGTAACCCAGCTGGCTGAATCCCAGCAGTTGTTCAATGGTTCCTGACCACGGCGCTTAGCACGCGTCGAACGGTCGCGACCGAGACAGCTGGCACATCTTGGTAGACGTTGTGACCTGACCCGGACACGACGGTGGCGGTGCCGTGCGGGGCGAGCGCCGCGAACGCCGCCTGGTCGGCGCCCCAACGCGCCTCCACCCTCGGACTCCACACCCTGCCGGCGGCGTACACGGCGGGATCGTGCCGGAGGATCTCGAAGGGAATGTCTGGCCACGTGGTGATCTGCCCGGCCTGGTCGGCGCTGGTGGAGCCGTCCCATTCGGGTCTGAACTCTCTGTCATCGAACTTCCTGGCGAAGGAGGTAACGGTGGGGTCGAAGAGCACGACACCGGCGACGTCGTCGGGGTGCTCGCCGACATAGAGGCGGATCGTGAGGCCGGCGATGCTGTGGCCGACCAGGATCACCGGCCTCGGCACTGCTGCGGCAGTCAACGTGCCGTCGAGGGAGGACGCTGCCCGGGCGGCGGTCATCATCGAGGCCCCGGTGGAATGCCCCACGCCGGGGTAGTCCCACGCGCAGGTCCGGACATCGGGCCCGAGTGCGGTGCGGAGCTTGGCCCAGGTCGTCGTCGTGAAGCCGAGGCCGCCGAGGAGGACCAGCGTCGGCGAGCCGGCCCCCTGGCACTGCAGGTGCGCCGTCTCGCCGTCGACGTGGTAGAGATCGCCGGCTCGGGCAGGCGCTTCAGTCGGCGAGCCGCCGCAGGCCGCCAGAAGAAGGCCGGAGAATGCCGCCACCGCCAGCTGGCTGGCTGCCCGCCATGCGCCGAACCGACCGACCAGGTTCGATCTCACGGCGCGAGTGCTCGGACGAGGTCACCGGTGCGAACCCCACGGTCGTCTCCCCAGGGCCAGGCACCGCCTCGAGTGATGTGGACACTTCGGAACACGATGGGGTAGGTACGCTCGGCGTCCGCGCCCGCCGGTGAGTCCTGGACCTGCAGGTGCAGGTGCGGCTGGTTCGAGTGGCCGCTGTTGCCGACGGCTGCGAGCGGTTGGCCCTGACGCACGATGTCGCCGACGCTGACAATGACGCTGTCCTGCCCGAGGTGGGCCATCGACACGTAACGGCCGCCGCCGATGTCCAGCAGCAGGTGGTTGGCGTGGTCGCCGTTCGTGCCGGGTGGTGTGTCGGGGTAGGAGTCGGTCACGTCGACGATCCGTCCGTCGGCCGGCGCGAGCACTGACATCCCGAAGCCCGCGTAGCCGTCGAGGGGAGCAGCATCTCCGCCGGTGTGCGTGCGTTCGTTGACCCCGAGACGGACGAAGTCGACAGCGTTGCTCTCGTTCGGGGAGTGACCGTTGAGCAGGACACTGCGGCCTCCGTTGAACACGAACCACTCGCCGGCCAGTGGCGAGTCGAGCACAACCGCATCAGTGGGAGGCCCGCTTATCTGGACGAGCTGGAGCGCGAGGTAACCCGACAGCAGAGCGACGACCAGGTTGGTGGCGACGTGCACGCGGCGGCGAGGAAAGGCCGCCAGCCCTGCCATCAGGACCAGACCGGCTGCGAAGACCGTGATCACGGCGTCGAACTGGGCAACGGTCAAGGAGAACCCGATCCGGGCAAAGTGCGCACCGCCGGCGGTCAGGACCCCGAAGAGCAACGCGCAGCACAGCCAGATGTTCACCCCCTGCAGCAGGTGCGCCCGCAGGTCCCGGCGAAGCGGGTGGTGCAGCAACCCAAACTCGATCCGCCCCCGGCGAATGCCCCAGGCTCGGGACGCAGCCAGCGTGAGGGGCACAACGACGCACACCGCCGTCATCTCGTTGAAGCTCTGCCCATACGCGTAGTGGAGATCGACGAAGACCACCAGGCCCCAGAGGGCCAGGATCAAGCTGCGTCTGGTCACCACGACCGTGCGCTGCGGGGCATCGCCGGCGGAGACCTGAAGCGCGAGCGGCATGGCCATCAGGGCGGCGGCAAGCACCACGAGTGTCGATTCGGTGAGTTCGAGATGCCACAGCCAGAACCCAGCGAAGGCGGCCGACATGGCTGCGGCCAGCCCGAGATTCCGCAGGGTCAGGCTGACCCCCCGCCCACTGTCGTCCCCGTCGGAATCGGTGCTCAAGGCGAGCAGCAGACCACACGGGATCAGCCCGTCCAGTCCCAGTGCAAGCAGCGCAGCCACGAACACGACGACGGAAAGAACCGTCAGAACCAGTCGGCCTCGACGCCCGGCAGGTCGGGCAGGCAGGGGCCGGAGCGCCTCGTTGTCCGCGCGGAGAGAGTGGGCAAAGACCGAGTGCGTCACGGGGATGTCCAGCTGCGCGATCTCATGACCTGAGCGTGTGGCCCCAGCCCACGAGCCACAAGGACACGCTGTTGACGATGCCGGCCATCCACGGCGGGCCTACGCTGCGCGCATGGACACCCGGTGAACGACCCCCGGGTCGTGATCGTGACCTTCGACTCGGCCCAGATCCTCGACGTCACAGGGCCCCTGGAGGTGTTCTCCAGCGCCTCGCGGTTCGTGCCCGGCGTGCGCTACCAGACCGAGGTCGTCAGCGCCCCGGGCGGCCTGGTGCGCGCCAGCTGCGGCCTGGAGTTCGCGTCGTCACCCATCTCCCAGGTGCGTACCCCCATCGACACGTTGGTCGTCGCTGGCGGCACCGGCATGTACGCCGCGGTGGCCGACGACCATCTGCTGCACCACGTGCGACGGCTGGCCGGCGGCGCCCGGCGAGTCACCTCGGTGTGCTCCGGCGCTTTCGTGCTCGCGGCGGCAGGCCTGCTGGACGGGCGGCGAGCCACCACTCACTGGGCCGCATGCGACCTGCTCGGCACCAACTACTCCGCAGTCACCGTGGACCCCGACGCGATCTACGTCCACGACGGGAACGTGTGGACCTCAGCGGGCGTGACCGCCGGCATCGACCTGACACTCGCGCTAGTCGCCGACGACCACGGCCACCGAGCCGCTGCCACGGTGGCCCGGCACCTGGTCGTCTACCTCCAGCGTTCCGGCGGCCAGGCCCAGTTCTCCGCCGTGATGGCCGGCCAAGCCGCCGACACCCAGCCCATCCGCGACCTGCTGTCCTGGCTGCGCGACAACCTCGACGCCGATCTGTCACTGGCCGCCCTGGCCCGGCAGATCAACCTGTCCGAACGCCAGTTCACCCGCGTCTTCAAGGCGGAAGTAGGAACCACAGCCGCAGACCACGTCGAAGCCGTCCGCCTCGAGTCCGCGTGCCGTCTGCTGGAGACCACGAACAGCTCGATCGAGAAGGTTGCCAAGACCTGCGGCTTCGGCACCCCCGAGACCATGAACCGCACCTTCCGGCGCCGGCTCAACACCACACCCGGAGACCACCGTCACCACTTCAGCGGCAACACCTGACTCGCGACACATCGATGCCACATCCGCTATAGCCGCAACGAAATTGGCACTACCGAACGGTGTTCCGACCACCGAAGTAGGACGCCCAAGGTGTACTGCCCAGGGACGTTGGTCGAGATCGTGTGGCGACACGTCTAGTGGATCTTGATGTGCGAAGACCTCCGGGCGTGGAGTGGGGATCAGTCGACCACGTCGATCAGCCGGCGCAGTGCTGCGACGTGATCCCGCAGCGCCTTACTGCCGGCGCTGGTCAGCCCGATCCACGTCGTGCGTCGCCCCGCCCGAACGCCCTTCCGGCTGCGCACGTAGCCGGCGTCAGCCAGTGTCGATACGTGTTTCGACAGCACCGAGTCACTGACTTCGAGAGCGTCCCGCAGCGTGGAGAACTCCGCCTCCGACACCGCAGACAGCGTCGTGAGCAGCTGCAGCCGGGCCGGGGCGTGGATCAGCGGGTCGAGCTCGGCCATCAGCCGGCGATCAGCAGCGCAACGAACCCCAAACACGCGAGCGCAGCGAGGGCGGCGAACACCCGCGGCGAGGCGCCACTCGCGTGGCCGGACGGGTCGTCCCGGTAGACGTGCCACCACCGGAGGGTGCCGAACGCGTAGCTCACTCCCGCGGCCACGGCCGCTGCCGCGACGAGCCACCAGCGCGACTCGAAGGCGGCCCACGTCGCGGCCCCGAATCCAACCATGTAGATCAGCGTTGACGTGCCCCCAGTCCCGAGGACGATCTGGCTGGATAGACCATCGACCCTGACGCCGTTGATCCGCCGGAACTGGTAAAGCAAGAGCGCTGCCACGCCCATGAGGACCGCAACCCCAGCCAGCGCCACGGCGAGCCCGGCGGTCGTTTGAGCGGCGATCCCATAGGCGCCGGCGCCCACCTGAACCGCGACAGCGGCGGCCAGTACTGGGTGCAGGCCGGTGGGCAGTCGCAGGCCCGCGGTCAGTCGTTGGCGCGCCTGATCCGCCACAGCGAGCTCGGAACGGGGATCGCCAGGATTCTGCTGCGCATGGCTACTTTCCATGGTGGAAAGTATGCTCGTCACTTTCCAACCTGGCAAGTATCCATTGGTCTTCGGCCGGTCGCGGTCGCTTCCTTCAGCCCAGCGCTAGGGCGACCGACGCTTCACGAAACTCTGGTGTTCCGCTCGCGATGAGGCGAATCGAGCCGTCCGAACATCGGCCCGATCCGGTCACTGACCCGAGCTGTGGGATGTCGAAGGGTGGCCGGTACTGCTCCACGGGTGTGGCGGTGCTATCCATAGAGGAGCTGCATCCACATGAAGACCTCGCCGTGCGCTCGGTGCCTGGGCCACAGGATCAGGGTTCACCAGGGCACTGTGGAGTGCCACCGCTCGATTCGGTTGAGGGCGGTGCAGGTCTCCAAACCGGCTACTCAGCGGCATGAGCGGATGCCTATCGCTGTCGCTCTTGGGCATGTCCGCCACGTGTGCCACAACCTGGTCGGTTCGTGATGATATTGCTGACTTGCCGTGCACGGGACGCGATGCGCGCCACTTTCGATAGGCATCAGGCTTTGATGCGCTTCGCTTCATAGGCATACATGGCGATCTCGACCCGGTTCCTCGCGCCGAGCTTGTTCATGAGGCTGGCCAGGTGGGTCTTGACGGTGCTGAGACTGATGTGGAGCGCACTGGCGATCTCGGCGTTGGTCAGGCCCCGAGCCACGGTGACCAGGACCTCCTCCTCCCGCGCGGTCAACGGCTCGATCGGCTGGCGCAGCGGCTCACTCGTCGGTAGGTCGGCGAACGCAGCCAGCAGGCGGACGGTGACGCTGGGAGCTATCAGTGCCTCACCGTTGGCGGCGGCATGGACCGCCTGGCTGAGCAGCTCAGGTCCCGCGTCCTTGAGCAGGAAGCCGCGTGCGCCCGCCTTGAGCGCGCCGTGAACGTACTCGTCGAGGTCGAACGTCGTGATGACCACCACCGCGAGGGGGTCCGGGACGTCCGGCCCGGCTAGCGCGCGCGTGGCCTTCAGCCCGTCGAGCTCGGGCATCCGGATGTCGAACAGGCACACATCGGGCCGCAGCTCCCGGGCCAGCGACACCGCCTCCCGACCGTTCGTCGCCTCACCCACCACCTGGATGCCAGGCTGCGCGTCCAGGATCATGCGCAGCCCGGTCCGGACCAGCTCCTGGTCGTCGGCGACAAGTACGCGGATGGTCATCGCGTCGGTCGTGTCCGCGGAAGTCGCGCGTCGACCACCCAGCCATGGTCGGGCCCCGGGCCTGCTTCGAGAGTCCCGCCGAGAAGTGCGGCCCGTTCCGTCATCCCGACGACGCCGTAGCCGGCATGGACGCTCGACGCAGGGACCTGATCGCCGTCGTCTCGGACCGTCAGCCGGACGGCGTCCTGATCGCCTCTGACCTGCACGTCGACCCGAGTGGCGTTGCGTGCGTGCCGCAGCGCGTTCGTCACGGACTCCTGCGCGATCCGGTAGGTGGCTGCCCCGACCGCGGGCCCGAGCCCGTCGAGGTCGCCGGTGAGGCCGACGTGCACCTGGGGCTCGTGGTCGATGGTGCGCGCGAGCCGCCCGATGTCGGCGACGCCGTTCAGCGGGGTGAGGTCGGCGTCCTCACGTTCGCGAAGGGCGCCGACCATCGTCCGCATCTCGGCAAGAGTACGAGAGCCTTCCTCCTCGATCACCCGGAGCGCATCGATCGCCGAACCCGGGTCGGCCGCCGCCACCACGCGTCCTGCCTGCGCCCGGATGACCATGGCCGAGACGTGGTGCGCGACGGTGTCGTGCAGCTCCCGGGCGAGCTGTTCGCGCTCGCGCAGCCTGACTTGATCGATCTCCCGGGTCCGCGCGGTCATCCAGAACCGGACCAGGGCGCCGAGAACTGCGGGGAACATCAGGAACAGGAAGCCGCCCACGGCCTCGCCGAGGTTGGTGTAGTCACTCGCGATACCGAGCAGGCCGGCGACCACGATGATCGGCAGCCCGAGGAGGACCTCGCGGCCAGATCCCCATCGCAGCAATGCATAGGGGAACAGCACCACGTAGACCATCGTGTTCAGCCCGACGGAGGTGTCCGGACCATTGATCATCTCGACGAGGCTCAGCACGATGACCGTGCCGAAGACGACGGCGACGACGGCGAGCGGGTGCGTCCGCCGCCACAGGAGCGGGAACACCAACGCCACGGCGAGCACGATCGCGACTGGCCGCCACGGGACATCGTCACGGAAGATGCCTTCGAGCACGGCGGTCAACACCAGGACAGCGACCAGTGCCCAGTCCCGCCAGTCCCGTGGCGGGGGCGCAGCGGCTCGTGGCTCGTCTCGCAGCCACCTGACCACGTTGCTGTTCACGACCCCAGCCTAGGGATCTGCCGGCGCCGCGCTTCGGCCGAAAGGACCAGACGCGCACCCTCCCGGAGAACGGGAAGACCGGCGCCCTGCGGCCGATGTGCCGTCCGAGTCCCGCCACCACGCTGACGGCATGGCAGTCGCGCTGACGCCAACGACCAAGGAGGACCACCCATGAGGCTGCTCGCATGATCACCACCAACGAACTCACCAAGGCGTACGGCGGCCACCTCACCGTGGACCGCGTCTCCCTCCAGGCACGACCCGGCCGCGTCACGGGCTTCCTCGGTCCCAACGGTGCAGGGAAGTCGACGACGATGCGCATGGTGGTCGGCCTGACCCGCCCGACCTCCGGGACAGCCACCATCGACGGACGCCGCTTCGTCGACCTACCGAACGCTGGCCGTGAGGTCGGAGTGCTGCTTGATGCCTCGGCCCAGCATGCCGGGCGGACCGGCCGAGAGGTCCTCACCATCGCGGCCCGGACGATGGGGCTCCCGACGGACTGCGTCGACCGGATGCTGGACCTCGTCAGCCTCACCGGCGCCGAGGGGGAGCGTCGGGTCCGCAACTACTCCCTCGGGATGCG
The DNA here is from genome assembly GCA_963746175.1 of uncultured Actinomycetota bacterium. Classification (GTDB taxonomy): domain Bacteria; phylum Actinomycetota; class Actinomycetes; order JACCUZ01; family JACCUZ01; genus CAVVAH01. The sequence continues at coordinate 71,187 of CAVVAH010000008.1, forward strand.
GCAGCGGCTCGGCATTGCCACGGCACTCATCGGTGAGCCGCAAGCGCTCATCCTCGATGAACCCGCCAACGGGCTCGACCCTGCCGGCATCCGCTGGATGCGGGATCTGCTTCGCGGCTACGCAGATCGCGGCGGCACAGTGCTCCTGTCCTCGCACCTGCTCCACGAGATCGAGATCATCGCCGACGACCTCGTGGTCATCGGAAACGGCCGGATCGTCGCCCAGGGCACGAAGACGGAGCTCCTGCAGGCTGCCGGAACTGTCGTCCGGACGCCCGACCTGCCTGCCCTCGAAGAAGCGATCCGGACCGCCGGTGTCCGAGCCACGCGCTCCGGCGACGGCGCCCTGCGGACCGACGCTGACTTGGGCCTGGTCGGCGAGATTGCGCGGAAGGCGGGGGTGGCGCTCACCGAGCTGCGAACCGCGGACACTGCCGGCCTGGAAGAGATGTTCCTAGAACTCACCGCTACGACCCAACGTGAAGGGGCAGCAGCATGACTGCAACCACAGTTGACCGTGCGCCGAGCGCACGAGTTCTCGCCGATCCAGTTCCGTTGTCCCGCGTGACCGCAGTCGAGCTGCGCAAGATGTTCGACACCAGATCGGGCTTCTGGCTGATGGCAAGCATCGTCATCTCAGCTCTGACCGCGACGATCGCCCTGATCGTCTTCGCACCCGATGACGAGCTGACGTACGCATCGTTCGGAAAGGCCATCGCCTACCCGATGCTGGTCATCCTTCCGATGATCGCCCTGTTGTCAGTCACCAGCGAATGGAGTCAGCGAAGCGGCCTCACCACCTTCACCCTGGTCCCGCACCGCGGGAGAGTGATCACGGCGAAGGCAGTCGCCTCGATCTCCATCGGCGTCGCCTCAATGGTGCTCGCCTTGGCCATCGGTGCGCTGGGCAACCTGGTGGGCACCGCCATCACCGGCACGCCCGCAGCATGGGACGTCTCGCTCGCCGAGAGCTCCTCCATCGTGCTCGGGAACCTGCTTGGCCTCATGAGCGGCTTCATGCTCGGCGTACTGATCCGCAACTCACCAGGCGCCATCGTCGCCTACTTCGTCTACACATTCGCGCTGACGCCGCTGTTCATACTTCTCGCCAACAGCCAAGCCTGGTTCCACGACTCGCGTGCCTGGATCGACGTCAACTTCGCTCAGGCGCCGCTGTTCATGTTCGACGGTGCCGTAACGGGTGAGCAGTGGGCCAACATCGGCTTCACGGCAGTCTTCTGGCTGGTCATCCCTCTCGCCGTCGGCCTCCGCCAAGTTCTCAGGACGGAAGTCGCCTAGACGACGTCAGGCGGCATTTCCACCACACCGCTGGCCAGTCGCACGCACACCGTGCCCATTCTGGTGACGCGCTCGCGGTGCGATGGCCGCGCACGGGCCGAGACCGCGAATACTCACGCGTTCCTGGTCTGGCTGGGGCCGGAGGTGCCCAGCAGGCCATCAGCCCGACTGCCACCTACGCCGACCGCGCAGGGCTCAGGCCAGGTCTGCCCCTCTGACCGCCGCGGGCTGGGCGCATCCCCCGTGCGCGCCGGCCCGCGGCCCCTCCGGCACACTTCACCAAGCGCTTGGCCCGACTCCTCCTGAGCGGCCGAACAATGCCGTCACCAGCGAGCGGTTGCGGCGGCTGACTGCGCACTCAGGAACATGGGAGGGCGCGAACCTCGCACGCCGTGGCGGGTTCGGCGCTCGAAGGCGGTCGACCGCTCACACGACCATGGCTGCACGACGGCGCCCGGCCTCGAGAACGAGGCCGGGCTCGGTCGTGCGGTGGGTTGGGTCAGCTGCAGCCGGAGGTGCTGCCGCAGCCCTCGCAGACGTAGCAGGAGCCGGCGGGGCGCATCTTGATCCCGCAGGTCATGCACAGCGGGGCGTCGGAGACCTGGCCGGTGATGACCTCGAGCAGCTCGGCCGACGAGTGCGCCTCGGCCGGAGCAGCCTTGACCGCTGCAGACTCGACATCGGCGGGCTTCGCCTCGGCCTTGGGCGCCTCGGTCACCGGCGCGGACTGCGCGAGCGACTCCAGCTCCTCCTCGACCTCGTCGTCGGTCTCCTCCGGCAGGTAGGACCCGGTCTCGAGCTGACGGGACCGCTCGTCGGCCGAGTAGATGCCGTAGGCCGAGCGGGTGTCGAAGTCGAGATGGTCCAGGGCCAGCCGGCGGAAGACGTAGTCCATGATCGACTGCGCCATCCGGACGTCCGGGTCGTCGGTGAGGCCGGCCGGCTCGAAGCGCATGTTGACGAACTTCGAGACGAACGTCTCCAGCGGCACGCCGTACTGCAGGCCGATCGAGATCGCGATCGAGAACGCGTCCATGACCCCGGCCAGGGTCGAGCCCTGCTTCGACATCTTGAGGAAGATCTCGCCGAGACCGTCGTCTGGGTAGGACGAGGCGGTCATGTAGCCCTCGGCGCCGCCGACGGCGAACGACGTCATCTGCGCCGGGCGCTTCTTCGGCAGCCGCTTGCGGATCGGCCGGTACTCGACGACCTTCTCCACCGTCGGCTCGTCGGTCGTGGCGGCCTTCGCCTTGCCGTCGGAGAGCGGCTGGCCGACCTTGCAGTTGTCGCGGTAGACGGCGAGCGCCTTGAGGCCGAGCTTCCAGCCCTGGAAGTGGACGTCCTCGATCTCCTCGACGGTCGCGGTCTCCGGCAGGTTGACCGTCTTGGAGATCGCACCGGAGAGGAACGGCTGCACCGCGGCCATCATCCGGACGTGGCCCATCGGCGCGATGGCACGCTCGCCCATCGCGCAGTCGAAGACGTCGTAGTGCTCCGGGCGCAGGCCCGGGGCGTCGATGACGTGGCCGTGCTCGGCGATGTACTCGACGATCGCCTCGACGGTCTCCTCGGTGTAGCCGAGCTTGCGCAGCGCCCGCGGGATCGTCTGGTTGACGATCTGCATCGAGCCGCCGCCGACGAGCTTCTTGAACTTGACCAGCGAGAAGTCCGGCTCGATGCCGGTCGTGTCGCAGTCCATCATGAAGCCGATCGTCCCGGTGGGTGCGAGCACCGAGGCCTGCGCGTTGCGGTAGCCGTTCTTCTCGCCGAGCTTGATCGTCGCGTCCCAGGCCTTGTTGGCCTCGGCCTGGACGTCCTTGTCCAGCGTCTCGTAGGTGCGGATCGCGTCGTTGGCGGCTGCGTGCTTGCGCATGACCCGCTTGTGCGGAGCGGCGTTGCGCGCGTAGCCCTCGTAGGGGCCGACGATGCCGGCGAGCTCTGCCGACCGCTTGTACGACGTGCCGGTCATCAACGACGTGATCGACGCGGCCAGCGCGCGGCCGCCGTCGGAGTCGTAGCCGCGGCCCGTCGCCATCAGCAGCGCGCCGAGGTTGGCGTAGCCGATGCCGAGCTGGCGGTACTTGCGGGTGGTGTCGCCGATGGCCTCGGTCGGGAAGTCGGCGAAGCAGATGGAGATGTCCATCGCGGTGATGACCAGCTCGACGACCTTCGCGAAGGTCGGCGCGTCGAACGTGTCGTCGTCCTTGAGGAACTTCAGCAGGTTGAGAGAGGCCAGGTTGCAGGACGAGTTGTCCAGCGACATGTACTCCGAGCACGGGTTGGACGCGGTGATCCGGCCGGTCTCGGGATTGGTGTGCCAGTCGTTGATGGTGTCGTCGTACTGGATGCCGGGGTCGGCGCACTCCCAGGCGGCGACGGCGATCTTGCGCCACAGCGTGCGGGCGTCGACGGTCTCGATGACCTCGCCGGTGCTGCGGGCCCGCAGGCCGAAGTCGGTGCCCTGCTCGACGGCGCGCATGAACTCGTCGGTGACACGGACCGAGTTGTTGGCGTTCTGGTACTGGACCGAGGTGATGTCCTTGCCGCCGAGGTCCATGTCGAAGCCCGCGTCGCGCAACGCGCGGATCTTGTTCTCCTCGCGCGCCTTGGTCTCGACGAACTCCTCGACGTCGGGGTGGTCGACGTCCAGCACGACCATCTTCGCCGCGCGCCGGGTGGCGCCGCCGGACTTGATGGTGCCGGCCGACGCGTCGGCGCCGCGCATGAAGGAGACCGGGCCGGACGCGGTGCCGCCGGAGGACAGCAGCTCCTTGGACGACCGGATCCGCGAGAGGTTGAGCCCGGCACCGGAGCCGCCCTTGAAGATCAGGCCCTCCTCGCGGTACCAGTTGAGGATCGAGTCCATCGTGTCGTCGACCGCGAGGATGAAGCAGGCCGAGACCTGCTGCGGGCTCGCGGTGCCGACGTTGAACCAGACCGGCGAGTTGAACGAGAACACCTGGTGCAGCAGCGCCCAGGTCAGCTCGTGCTCGAAGACCTCGGCGTCGTCGGGGGTCGCGAAGTAGCCGTGCTCCTCGCCGGCCCGGCGGTAGGTGAGCACGACGCGGTCGATGAGCTGCTTGAGGCCGCTCTCGCGGGCGTCGGTGTCGACCGCGCCGCGGAAGTACTTGGTGGTGACGATCGTCGAGGCGTTGACCGACCAGAAGTCGGGGAACTCGACCCCGCGCTGCTCGAAGATCGTCTCGCCGGTCTTCCAGTTCTGCTGGACGACGTCGCGTCGCTCCCAGGTCACCTCGTCGTAGGGGTGCACCCCGGCGGTCGTGTAGATCCGCTCGATCGTGAGGCCCTTGGCGCGACCGCCCTGGGCGCCCTGACCGGCCCCCTGCCGGACCACCTGGGGCTTGTCGTGCGACGTCTCCGTCATCCCTGCTCCTCCCGAACTGCTCATGAATTCAACACTTCTGCACCGACAGGTCATCCCGGACGCGGACGTCCACGGGTCCCCCGGCGGACTTCTAGGGGTGGTTCTCCGAGGCGTCGCTGAGGTCGTGCTCGGCCCGCAGCAGCGCGATCTCGGCCTCGAACGCCTGGAGGTCGTCGAAGGCGCGGTAGACCGAGGCGAACCGCAGGTACGCGACCTCGTCCAGCTCGCGCAGCGGCGCCAGCACCGCCATCCCGACCTCGTGCGCCTCGATCTCGGCGACGCCGCTGGACCGCACTGTCTCCTCGACCCGCTGGGCCAGCAGCGCCAGGTCGTCCTCGCTGACCGGCCGGCCCTGGCAGGACTTGCGGACGCCGGTGAGGACCTTGTCGCGGCTGAACGGCTCGCTGGCCCCGGACCTCTTCGTCACCGATAGTGACGCCGTCTCGACGGTGGTGAACCGTCGCCCGCACTCGGGGCACTGCCGGCGGCGCCGGATCGAGGTGCCGTCGTCGGACGCGCGGCTGTCGACCACCCGGCTGTCGCCGTGCCGGCAGAAGGGGCAGTGCATGCGGGTGGCCTCCCCTCGGGGCGGACGGGCCGGGCGGCGGAACCGGGCCGGCTGTGGACGGATCTGGCTGTGGACGGAACTGGGGACCGGACCGGGGAGAACCTGTGGATCCGGGCCAGATCCTGGGGACTACATGTGGATAACTACACCGGTGTCATTCACAAGATGTAGTGGCACGGTATGCCTGGGACCACCACATGTGCAAGTAGTCCGGGGCCATCCGTTCGGCTGATTTCTCGGCCCGCCCCCCGGGCCGGGCCGGCCGGCGCATCGCTGCAGGTCAGGAGGCCGACCCGGGGTCGCGGGAGGAGACCCGGAGGTCGCGACAGCGGCGTGTCGCGCCCTCCCGGCCGTCGTCGCCGGGGGGCTAGCGTCCGGGGGGTGCGCGACCCGACGGCGTCGGCCGTCCTCGTCACCGGCGTCTACGGGGCCGGCAAGAGCACCGTGGTCGCCGACATCGGCGCGCTGCTCGGCGAGCACCAGGTCCCGTACGGGCTGCTCGACGTCGACTTCCTCGCCTGGTTCGACGCCGGGCAGGACCGCGTCGTGCAGCGGCAGGTGGTGCTCGGCAACCTGCGCCACGTGGCGGCCTCCTTCCTCGACCACGGCGCGCAGCGACTGGCCCTCGCCTGGTCGGTCGGCGACGCCGAGCAGCTCGCGCAGGTGCGGTCGGCGGTCGGCGTGCCGCTGCGGGTGGTGCGCCTCGAGGTGGACGAGGCCCTGGTGACCGCCCGGCTGGCGGGCGACCCGACCGAGGAGCGGGCCGTGGACGACCTGCGGGTGGCCCGCGAGTGGCTGGCCTCCGGGCGCGGCGTCGGGCTCGAGGACCTCGCCCTGCCCGGCGACCGCCCGGTGCGCGAGACCAGTCGCGCGGTCTGCGCGTGGCTCGGGTGGCTCTGACACGGCCGACCCTCGGGGAGCCAGAGGTCAGGGCAGCAGCAATGCGGTGCCGGCCTGGACCTCGGAGGTCTGCAGGCCGTTGAGGTCGAGGATGCGCTGGACCGTCTCGCGCGGGTCGGCGCCCGGCGCGGTGCGCTCGGCGATCTGCCACAGGGTCTGGCCCGGCTGCACGGTGACCTGCTGGTGGCTCACGGCGGGCCGGTCGGTGCCGGCCAGGGCGGCGCCGCCGCCGGTGAGAAGCACGGCGCCGGTGACGGCGAGGAACAGCACGGCGAGGGAGACGAACAGCCGGCCGCGCCGGGTGAGCCGGGTGACCGGAGCCGTCGCCGGCCGCCGGACGCGGGGGCGTCCCAGCCCGGCGCTGAGGGTCATCGTGCTCATGGCGGCCTCCCGGCTCTCGTGCGGACGAACACCTGTTCGATCGAACACCTGTACGAGTTGTACCCCATCGGAGCGGGAAAATCCAGCGACACTTCGAACATGTGTTTGATCGGGACGCCGGGAATCGCTAACGTTCCGTCTCGGACGCACCCCTGCGGGAGCGGTCGGCCGGGCCCTCGGCGAGCACGTCGTGGTCATGGCCGCACCGTCCTCGGGGGGTCGGACACAACCACCGGGCGGCGGCCCGGCGGACCGGCGGACGAGGAGGCACCCGTGGCGCGACGGGACACGGACGGCAGCGGGACTGCGGGCAGCACAGCCGGCGGCTCCCCCGGCGCGGTGGTCGCCGAGATCCCCGACGGCCCGCCCGACGAGGCCGGCCTGACCCCGCGGCAGCGCCGGGTGCTCGAGGAGATCCGGTCCTCGGTGGAGCGCCGCGGCTACCCGCCGAGCATGCGCGAGATCGGCGAGGCCGTCGGACTCACCAGCTCCTCCAGCGTCTCCCACCAGCTCGCCACCCTCGAGCGCAAGGGCTTCCTGCGCCGCGACCCCAACCGGCCGCGCGCCATCGAGGTCCGCAGCCCCGAGGCGGGGCCCGTGCACGCGCCGTCCTACGACGGCGGGGGCGACGTCCACGACCTCGAGACCGGCAGCGGCGACGCGCGGCCGGCGGCCGCCTACGTGCCCCTCGTCGGCCGGATCGCTGCGGGTGGCCCGATCCTCGCCGAGCAGGCGGTGGAGGACGTCTTCCCGCTCCCCCGGCAGGTGGTCGGCGAGGGGACCCTCTTCCTGCTCCAGGTCCAGGGCGACTCGATGGTCGACGCCGCGATCTGCGACGGCGACTGGGTGGTGGTGCGCCAGCAGCAGGTGGCCGACAACGGCGACATCGTCGCCGCGATGATCGACGGCGAGGCCACCGTGAAGACGTTCAAGCGCCGCGACGGCCACGTCTGGCTGATGCCGCACAACCCGGCGTACGAGCCGATCCCGGGCGACGAGGCGACGGTCCTCGGCCGGGTGACCGCGGTGCTGCGCCGGGTCTGACGGGGCCGAACGGGCGGCTCGACGGGCCCAGCGGGTCAAGACCTGGTCAAGCGGGTCAAGCGCCGGTCTTGCTGCTCCGATCCCGCATCGTGAGCATCGTCACCGAAGGGCTCACGGGGGACTCTGCCGATCTGCCGGGCCCGCGAGCCGGCGCGCTCGCCGGTCTGGCGCTGCGGCATGTCCTGCACGCCCTGCACGAGGGCGTCGCGTCCCTGGACGCCGGCGGCGTGGTGCTCGACGCGACCGACACCTTCCGCGACCTGGTCGGCGGTGCCGACCGGCTGACCCGGCTGGTCGACGACCAGGGCCGTCCGATCCCGGCCGACCGCCGCCCCTGGGCCGTCGCCCTCGCGGCGGGCCCGGTGCGCGACGTGGTGGTCGGGCTGGACACCCCGGGCGGCCGGCGCTGGCTGCGCGTGAACGCCACCGCCAGGAGCGACTCGCCCGCCGCGCTGGTGGCGGTCGCCGACGTCACCGCCCAGCACGAGGCGGCGGCCGCGCTGGCCGCTGCCGAGGACCGCTTCCGGCTGGCCACCCGGCACGCGCCCATCGGCGTGGCGATCGTGGCGCTGGACGGCGTGCTGCTCGAGGCCAACGACGCGTTCTGCCGGCTGCTCGGCTACGGACACGGCGAGCTGACCGGGCTCACCTTCCAGGCCCTCACGCACCCCGAGGACCTGGCGATCGACGTCGCGCACGTCGAGATGCTGCTGGCCGGCGGTGCGGAGACGTACCAGATGGTCAAGCGGTACCTCACCCGCTCGGGAGCGCCGATCTGGGCCCAGCTGACCGTCGCGCTGGCCCGCGACGCCGCCGGGCGGCCGGCGTACTTCCTGTCGATGGTCGAGGACGTGACCGCCGAGCGGGACGCCACCGAGGCGCTCGTGCACCACACGGCGCACGACGAGCTCACCGGGCTGGCGAACCGGGCCACGCTGCTGGCCGCCACCGGCGAGGCGCTCCACCGGGCGCTGCCCGGCGACCGGCCGGTGGCCCTGCTGCTCTGCGACCTCGACCACTTCAAGCTGGTCAACGACAGCCGCGGCCACGAGGCCGGCGACGCGGTGCTCGTCGAGACCGCCGAGCGGCTGCGCGCGTCGATCCGGGACGGCGACCTGGTGGCCCGGCTCGGCGGCGACGAGTTCGCCGTCCTCTGTCACGCCGTGCCGTCACGCGAGCACGCCGAGCGCCTCGCGCAGCGGCTGATCGACGACGTCACCCGGCCGATGCAGAACGCGCACAACGTGAGCATGACCGCGAGCATCGGCATCGCCCTCGCCGATCCCGGCATGACGGCGGCCGAGCTGTTGCGCAACGCCGACGCCGCCCTGTACCGCGCCAAGGAGGGCGGCCGGGACCGGCACGCGCTCTTCGTGCCGGAGCTCATCGAGCGGGCCACCCGCCGACTCGGCCTGGAGCACGACCTGCGCGAGGCGATGCGCGCCGAAGCCCTGTTCCTCGACTACCAGCCGGTCCGCCGGCTGGGCGACGGCAGCATCGCGGCGTACGAGGCGCTGGTCCGCTGGCAGCACCCCCAGCGCGGCGTCCTCGCACCCGACTCGTTCCTGCCGGTGGCCGAGGCGAGCGACCTGGTGCTCGAGATCGACCGGTACGTGCTGCTCCGTGCCTGCTCGGACGCGGCCGGCTGGGGCGGCGCCGACGCGCCGAACGTCAGCGTCAACATCTCGGCCCGGCACGTCGGGCGCGGGCTGCTGCCGGGCCTGGTCGCGCGCGCGCTGAGCCGCAGCGGCCTGGAGCCGCACCGGCTCACCCTCGAGCTCACCGAGACCGCGCTGCTCGGTGTCACGCCCACGGCCACCAGCGAGCTGGACACCCTGGTGCACCTCGGGGTGCGGCTGGCGATCGACGACTTCGGCACCGGCTACTCGTCCCTGACGCACCTGGTCGACGTGCCGGCCAGCTACGTCAAGATCGACCGGTCGTTCGTCGGCCGGATGACCGGCTCGCACGCGTCGACGGCGATCGTGGAGGCCGTGGTCTCGCTCTGCCGGGCGCTGCACATCGACGTCGTGGCCGAGGGCATCGAGGACGAGGACCAGCGCCGGATGCTGTCCCGCCTCGGCTGCTCCTACGGCCAGGGGTACCTGCTCGGGCGACCGGGCCGGATCGACCTGACCGCGCACGAGCGGGCAGGCACCTGACGACCCGCCGACGGGTGGGCCACGCCCCGACCGGGTAGGCCACCTGTGCTTGACTTCCCCCTGCCCGCCACCGACCCGCACCGGAGTGATCACGCGTGCCCGCTGGCCGCCGCCGCAAGACCACGCCGCTCCCCGTACGGCTGCGTCGCTGGGGTGCCGTGACCGTCCCGGTCCTGGCGCTCGCCGCCGTGGCGGTGCCGGTCGCCAGCGCCCTCGAGTCGACCGGGGCCGACCGCACGGACGTGTCGGCCTCCGCGGACGGCCCGGCCCTGCCGGTCCGGGCCGAGGCGCGCACCGTCTCCCGGTCCTGGCAGCGGCCCGAGACGCCTCCCCCGCACCTCGCCGACGTCGAGGGCATCGCCGAGGCCGCGGTGGCGACCGACCGGGCCGCGCTCTCGCCGCGCTGGGCCACCGACGACCTGGTGGTCTGGAGCGAGGCCGGTGCCGGCTCCCGCGTCCTCCTGCACATCAGGGACGGCCAGAAGGTCCTCGTCACCGGCGCCGTCCAGGGCCCGTGGGCGCAGGTCGCGCACGACGACCAGCTCGTGTGGGTCCGCCGCAACGGCCTCACCCGCGACGAGCCGGCCACCGCGACCGACCCGTCCTCCGGGGCGACGCTGACGTTCGCCGGGCACGTCCCGGCCGGCGTCGCCGGGGAGCCCTGCCCCGACGGCTCGTCGGTCGAGAGCGGGCTGACCACGAACGCGATCAAGGTCTACCGGGCCGTGTGCGCGGCCTTCCCCGCCGTGTCGTCGTGGGGCGGCCGCACCGGCTCCGGCGGCGACCACGGCAGCGGGCACGCCCTCGACATCATGTGCACCGGTTCGCTGGGCGACGCCATCGCGGCGTACGTCCGGGAGCACCACAGCGATCTCGGCGTCTCCTACGTCATCTGGTCCCAGCACATCTGGACCGTGCAGCGCAGCAGTGAGGGGTGGCGCGCGATGTCCGACCGTGGCTCCACCACGGCGAACCACTACGACCACGTGCACGTCACCGTCTACTGACCGCCAGGTCCTGCGCGATCGGCCTAGCCTCGACGTGTGACTCCTGACGGCCCCCTGCGCCCGGTGTGGCTGTCGTCCGGCCTGACCCTCCGGTACGCCAGCCACGGTGACGCCCGGGGAACCGCAGTCGTCTTGCTGCACCCGTGGGTCGAGTCGGCGCGGTGCTTCGACCGGCTGCTGCCGCTGCTGCCTCCGACGATCCATGTCCTCACGGTCGACCAGCGCGGGCACGGCGAGTCCGACAAGCCGGTGGACGGCTACTCGCTGGAGGAGCTCGCCGACGACGTCGACGCATTCATGGCGGCAGTCGGTGTGGACACTGCGGTCCTGCTCGGCTCCTCGAGCGGCGGGTACGTCGCGCAGGAGGTCGCCGTTCGCCACCCACGACGGGTCTGCGGTCTCGTGCTGGTGGGATCGCCGCGCAGCCTCCGGGGCAGGCCGTCGTTCGCCGACGAGGTGGAGCGGCTCACGGACCCGGTCGACCGGGCATGGGTGATGCAGTCCCTCTCCTGGTACCCGCTCAGCCACGACGTCCCCGACTGGTACCTCGACGACCGGGTCACGGACGGGGTCCGGGTGCCCGCCCACGTCTGGAGCGCGGCGCTGGCCGGCCTGTACGACGCCGTGCCGCCCACCGACGCCGCGACGATCACGGCGCCGACACTGGTCATCGGCGGCGGCCGTGACGCGCTGCTGGGCCCGGACGAGCAGCGCCGGCTGGCGGCGGCGATCCCGGGCTCCAGGCTCGTCATCTACGACGACACCGGCCACCTGGTGCTGTGGGAGCGCCCGGATCGCGTGGCAGCGGCTCTGACGGACTTCGTGCGCGACCTGCCCGGGCCGCGCACCGCCGGCTGACCCCGCCCACCGGCTCAGCTCTCGCGGACGACGTCGGACGGCTCCTTGTCCGCGCGCAGGCCGCGCCACACCGGGTGACGCATCGCGCCGTCCCGGGTCCACTCGGTGAAGACGACCTCGCCCACCAGCCGCGGCCGCACCCAGTGCGCGTGCCGGGCGTGCATCCGCGGCACCGGTTCCGCGAACGGCGACTCGTCGACCTCGTCCGGCCGCAGCCGCGTGCCCAGGTCGGCAAGGGCCCGGTCCGAGAAGCCGGTGCCGACGTGGCCGGCGTAGATCAGCCGCCCGTCGCCGTCGGGCACCCCGAGCAGCAGTGACCCGATGCCGCCCTCGCGACGGCCCTGGCCGGGCGACCAGCCGCCGACGACGACCTCCTGCATCCGCAGGTGCTTGACCTTGGTCCAGGTCGGTGACCGTCGCCCCGGCAGGTACGGCGAGTCGTGGCGTTTCGCGAGGACGCCCTCGAGCCCCCGCTCCAGGGACACCGCGAGCGCGTCCGCCGCCTGACCGTCGAAGGCCGGCGGCACCGCCCACCGGCCACCCGCGAGCTCGAGCGACTCGAGCGCCGCGCGCCGCTCGTCGTACGGCAGCGGGACGAGGCTGGTGCCGTCGAGGTGCAGCAGGTCGAAGACCAGCAGGCTCACGGGGACCCGCGCGAGCAGGTCGCGGCCGGGCGACTGGACGTGCATCCGGTTCTGCAGCTCACCGAAGCTCGGCCGGCCAGCCTCGTCGAACGCCACCAGCTCGCCGTCGAGGACGAGCCGGTGCCCGTCGAGCTCGGTGGCGAGGGCCTGCAGCTCGGGGTAGGTGCGTGAGACCTCGCGGTCGTTGCGGGTCATCACGCGGAGGTCGCCGCGGTCCAGGTACACCACGGCGCGGACGCCGTCCCACTTCATCTCGAACGCCCAGCGGCTCTCCTGCTCGGGCGGCGGGAGCTCGCCGGCCGTGGCCAGCATCGGCCGGACCAGCGGCAGCGCGGGGTCCGGGCTCACGCGTCCTTGGTACCTCATCGCCGGGAGGACGACGAGGGCCGGGCACCGACATGCGGTGCCCGGCCTGTCGTCAGGACCGCGTCGCTACTTCGCCCGCACGGTCACCGGGGGGCTGTCCGACCCGACATGGTTGTCGGTGTCGGTCGGGCTGAACGTCGCCGTGACGACGTGGGTCCCCTTGGACACCGTGGCCACCGCGCGGGCCGAGCCGCCGGACACGGCGGCCGTCGCCACCTGCACGCCGTCGACCCGGAACGTCACGGTGCCGACCGGCGACCGGCCGTTCTCGAGCGCGACCCTCGCCGTCATGTCCGCGACGAACTCCTGGGGTCCGCCCTTGCCCTTCACCTTGCCGACCTGGACCGAGACGGACGTCGTGGAGTGCGCCTTGGTCACGCTGAACGCGGTCGGGTCCGACGTCGACCCGGTGGCGTCGTCCGTGTCCGCCGGCACGAACCGCGCCCGGAGGGTGTGGTTCCCCGCCGCGAGGAAGGCCGGCACGCTGCCGGTGGCGGTCCCGTCCGACACGGTCGCGGTGGCGATCACCGTGCTGCCGTCGAGCAGCTCGACCGTGCCCGCCGGGTCGCCGTCACGGCTGAGCGTCACCCGTGCCGACCAGGCCGCCGGCGTCTGGGTGCCGTAGACCTGCGAGGACGGCGTCACGCCGAGCGTCGTGGTCGACGACTCGGCCGCCGGGGTCAGCGCCAGGTCGACGATGACCGGGTCGTGGTCGGAGATGCGGAACTGGTCCGGCGCGTACAGCGTCGACTGCTGGTTCGCCGTCTTGAAGTTGGTGTTGTAGTCGAGCACCGACGGCTCGTCGGAGTTGATGTGCCACTCGTAGACACCGACTACCTGCGGCTGCACCGACAGCGACCCGAAGGCGTAGTCGAGGTAGCCCCACTGGCCGTCGAACACGTAGGAGTACGCGTCGGGCCCGATCCGGTCACGGATCAGGTTCTTGTAGCCGGCGGTCTCCAGGGTCTGGACCGGGCGCTCCATGGCGTAGGAGTTGTAGTCGCCCACGAGCAGGACATCAGGGTCGTCGACGCCCGTCGGGTCGGAGTCGAGCCAGGCAGCAAGCGCTGCCGCGGAGTTGTTGCGGACCTCGTCGCAGTTGCCGGAGCCGTCGCCCGCGTCCGGGGCGTTGCACGCGCTGCCCTTGCTCTTGAGGTGGTTGACGTCGACGACGAACACAGAGCCGCTGGCGTTCTCCTCGAACGCCTGCGCCACCGAGGGGCGGGCACGCGGCGCGTCGTCGCCGCCGTTGACGAACGCCTCGGAGTTGAGCGCCGCGGTGTCGCCCACCGGAGTCACGACAGCGGGCTTGTAGAGGACGCCGACCTTGATGGCGTCGCTGCCGGCCGCGTCCGCCTGACCCGTCGCTGCGTCGACGTCGATGAACGCGTACGTCCCGGCTCCCGCCTCGTCGTTCAGTCTGTCGACGAGGAACTGGATCGCACTGCTCGGGCCGTAGCCGTCGTTCTCGATCTCGTTGATCCCGATGACGTCGGCACCGGTCCCGACGATGCCGGCCACCGTCTTCGGCCACTGCCGGTCGAACTCGGCCTGGTTCTCAGCGCCGCGGCAGTCCAGCGGTCCGCCGGTCGTGCCGCTCGCGCAGCCCGTGAACGTGTTGAAGAAGTTGAGCAGGTTCATGCCCGCCACCCGGACCGTCGTGCCCTCGGCCCGCGTGGGGGCAGAAGTCGGCCGCGCGTTGACGGCCTGGAAGTCCGGCACGCCGCCTCCCAGCGCACCTATCGGACGGAGCCGGTAGGAGTTCGGGCTGGCCGCGTTGCCGCCCCAGGTGTAGGTGAACACGCCGACGGTGTTCGTCGCGGTGTCCCCGCCGCGGAGCGTGTTGCTCGCCGACAGCGGCTGGCCACCCCGGCCGAACAGGATCGGGTCGGGGTTCTGCGCCTGCGACGCGTCGTCGAACAGGATCTGGTTGAGGTTGTTGGCGTTCTGCTGCGCCTGCGCCGGGGCTCCGGGCGCGACGATGCTGGTCGGCTGCGGGAGCCGCCCGCCGGACGACATCAGCACCTCGCCGAAGCGCCCGAGCTGGAAGTGCTCGGTGACGGTCAGGGTCTGCGTCATCTTCACGAGCATGCCCTCGTACCGCTCCGGGAAGTCCGCCGACGCGAACGGCAGCTCGACCTGGGTCGGGACGATGGTGTTGCCCGTGGTGCAGACCTCCGGGGTGAGGCCGATGCTGACCTGCGTCTGCCCCTGGTTCTCGCTCGCGGTGCCGGTGACCCGGACCAGGTCCCCGAGGTGCACCGTGTCGGCGTTGCTGCCCTCGAAGACGAAGACCGCGTCGGAGGTCACGACGTTGCCGTCGCTGCCGGGGTCCTGGATGTAGAAGCCGCGCAGCGCGGGTGACGCACCCTCGTAGTCGCCGACGACGACGCCCTGGGTGGTGACGCTGGTGCCGGCCAGCGGCGAGGTCTCGCCGCTGCCCTGGATCTGCCATGCCGGGGTGTAGGCCTGCCCACAGCCGGAGCCCGTGGAGAACGTCACCGTCTTGTCGGCCGTCATCGCGTCCGGCGGGTCGTTGGTGTCCGTGTCGGTGACGCTCGCCGCGTGCACGGTCAGCGTGCAGGAACCGTCCGGCAGGTCGGACGTCGGGTCCACGGTGCGTGAGGTGCCGGTGCCGCTGACGGTCAGTGGCTGGTCGGTCCCACCGCAGGCAAGGGTGAACGCACCAGGGCCTGTCCCGACCGACTCGGAGAACGTCACGGAGAGGTTCGCCGACGCGGAGACGTTCGATGCCCCGTTGGCCGGCGTCGTCTGCGTCACCGTCGGCGCATCGTCCGGCGGTGGGCCTGTGCACGCCGCGCCACAGGCGGTCGGCGATGGCACGCCGGCCGTGAAGTCAGCTGCGTTGTTCCCGGTGTCCGCGTGGCTGCTGCTCCTCGACACCGACGTCGTGTTGCTGGGTGCCGCGGTGGGGCCAGTGCCCTCGAAGTCGTTAGCCGCACTCCCGTACCCCACGAAGTCAACGACACCAGCAGCGGAGTCGCAGTCGGCGCCACAGGTCAGCGCCCCGCTGGTGTCC
Organism: uncultured Actinomycetota bacterium; assembly: GCA_963746175.1. Lineage (GTDB taxonomy): Bacteria > Actinomycetota > Actinomycetes > JACCUZ01 > JACCUZ01 > CAVVAH01. Next base: position 86,841 of record CAVVAH010000008.1, read on the forward strand.
ACCAGAGCGACCTTGCCCGCGGTGCCCGACATCGCGATCGTCCCGGTCACGTCGCTGGGGACGTCCGTGGTCCCGCCGCTCCCCTGGGACTCGCGCACGACGTACGAGGCGCCGGCCGGCAGGACGTCGCTCAGCGCGGTCACGGCGGAGAAGGTCCCGGAGGCCGCGGCGTACTGCACCGACCAGCCGGACAGGTCGACCGGCTGGGAGCTCACGTTGACCAGCTCGACGAAGTCCTGCTTGTAGGTGGCCCCGGAGTTGCCGCCGCCGCCGTAGACCTCGTTGATCACGACCGGTCCGGCACCAGCCGCCTGTGCGGGCGGCGCCGCTCCGAGGAACCCGGCCGACAGGGCAAGTGCCCCGGCGGCTCCGACGAGGCTGCGACGCCCTGCGCGCATGCGCGTTCTCCGTTTCGTGGACACGAGAGACGGACCGCGTCAGGCCAGGGGCGGATCACGCCCACGTAGTCACTGGGCCCGTCAGGTGCGCGAAACCTACGTCACCGAGCGCCGGACGTCCAGGGTCTGGGGGGTTCTGCGCGGTTCTGTCCTGCGCCGTTCGCACTACCGACACCCCCCGGACGGGTCTCCGTCGCCTGGCCCAGCCGGCGCAGGGCGCCGACCGCCACGTCGTGGTCGGTGGTGAACCAGAACGGCGGCAGCGACGACCGGAGGAACCCGGCGTACCGGGCGGTGGCCAGCCGCGAGTCCAGGACGGCCACGACGCCCCTGTCGCTGGACCGGCGGACCAGCCGCCCGGCCCCCTGGGCCAGCCGCAGCGCCGCGTGGGTGGCGGACACGGTGACGAACCCGTTGCCGCCCGCGTCCTCGACCGCCTGGGACCGCGCCGACATCAGGGGGTCGTCCGGCCGCGGGAACGGGATCCGGTCGATGACCACCAGCCGGCAGGCGTCACCCGGGACGTCGACGCCCTGCCACAGCGACAGCGTGCCGAACAGGCAGGTCTCCTCGTCGGCGGCGAACGCCGACACCAGGGCAGCGGTCCGGTCGTCGCCCTGGCAGAGCACGGGCACGTCCAGCCGCTCGCGCATCTCGGCGGCGGCGGCCTCGGCGGCACGCATCGAGGAGAACAGCCCCAGCGTCCGGCCGCCCGCGGCCTCGACCAGTGCGGCCAGCTCGTCCATCGCTGCGGGCGACGCGCCGTCCCGCCCGGGCGGCGGCAGCCGGCGGGCGACGTAGAGAATCGCCTGCGTCGGGTAGTCGAACGGCGAGCCGACGTCCAGCCCGGTCCACTCCGGGGCGTCGTCGCCCGTGAGCCCGACCATCCGGGCGACCGGGTCGAACGACCCGCCCAGCTCCAGGGTGGCCGAGGTGAGCACGACCGACCGCTGACCGAACAGCGCCTCCCGCAGGAGCCCGTTCACCGACAGCGGCGCCACCCGCAGCACCGGGCCGCGCCGCGGCTCGTGCGCCACCCAGGTGACGTCGTACGGCGAGTGGGCAGCGACCCGCTCGGCGGTCTCGTGCACGGCCCCGACTGCCGACAGCGCGAACCGGCGCTGCGCGTCGTCGGCACCCTTGGCCTGGGTGATCTCCGACACGACGCCGCGCGCGGCGTCCCGGACCATCGCGACCGCGGTGAGCAGCGCCTCGGGCAGGTCGACGACCCGGCCCTCCGGCATCGCGGCGAGGACCGCCTCGAGAGCCGCCGCGGCGTCGGCCAGGTCGTCGGTGTCGTCGACCAGGCGTCGCGACCGCGACGCAGCGCGCTCGACCATCGCCGACGTGAGCTCGTCGGTCGCGACGCCGGTGACCCGGTCGACCAGCTCGTGCGCCTCGTCGACGACCACCGTGTCGTGCTCGGGGATGATGCTGAAGCTCTCCAGCGCGTCGATCGCGAGCATCGCGTGGTTGGTGACGACGACGTCGACCTGCGCCGCCCGCTCGCGGGACAGCTCGGCGAAGCACTCGCTGCCGTACGGGCACTTCTGGGCGCCCAGGCACTCGGTGGCGGAGACGCTGACCTGCCGCCAGGCGCGGTCGGAGACCCCCGGGTCGAGCTCGTCGCGGTCGCCGGTCGGGGTCTCGTCCACCCACTCGCGCAGGCGCACCACGTCACGGCCGAGCTGCGTCGTGGGCGACGGGTCGAACAGCCCGTCCTGGTCGTCGTCGGGCATCCCGCCGAGGAGCTTGTTGCGGCACAGGTAGTTGGCCCGGCCCTTGAGGATCGCGTAGGTCGGGCGGCGGCCGAGGACCGGCTCGACCGCGTCGACGAGCGCGGGCAGGTCCCGGTCGACGACCTGCTGCTGCAGCGCGATGGTTGCCGTCGCGACCACGACCCGCTCGCCGTGCACCACGGCCGGGACCAGGTACGCCAGCGACTTGCCGGTGCCGGTGCCGGCCTGGACCAGCAGGTGCCGGCCCTCCGACATCGCCGCCTCGACCGCCTCGGCCATCTGCACCTGGCCGGGGCGCTCGGCTCCCCCGAGAGCCTCGACGGCGGCGGCCAGCAGCACCCGGACCGAGGGCTCCGCCGCGGAGTCGTCGTCGGCGGGCCCGGTCACCTGTGGAGGCTACCGACGCCCCGGCCACCCGGCCCGCGGCCCGTCCACCGGCAACGGGTCAGGCGGTCGGGGCCGCGGCCGCTGCACCGACGCCGGTGCGGGTGGCCTGCTCGGCCAGCAGGACGTCGACGTCCTCGACCGGCAGCGGCCGGGCGAAGAGGTAGCCCTGGCCGTAGGTGCAGCCCATCGCCGTGAGCGCGTCGCGCTGGGCGGCGGTCTCGATGCCTTCCGCGACCGTGTCGAGGCGGAGCGACTCCCCGAGCCGGACGATGGTGTGCACCAGCTCGCCCTTGCCCGAGTCGTTGCCGATGTGCTGGACGAACGACTTGTCGATCTTGAGGATGTCGACCGGGAACCGCGACAGGTAGGACAGCGACGAGTAGCCGGTGCCGAAGTCGTCGACCGCCACCTTGAGGCCGAGCGTCTTCATCCGCCGGAGCAGCTCGACGACCTCCTCGGTGCGGTCCATGAGGACGCTCTCGGTCATCTCCAGCGTGAGTGCCGGACCCGGCATGCCGCTCGTGGCCAGGATGTCGCGCACCAGCCGGGGCAGAGTCGCGTCGAGCTGGCGCGCGGACACGTTCACGGCCATCTTGAAGTGACCCCCGGGCGCTGCGTACCGCTGCCAGCGCGCCCCCTGCTTGCACGCGTCCTCGAGCGCCCACTTGCCGATCTCCCCGACCAGGCCGGTCTCCTCGGCCAGGTCGATGAAGTCGGCCGGCGAGATGATGCCGCGCTCGTGGTGCCGCCAGCGCACGAGCGCCTCGACGCCGACGACATGGCCGCTGCTGAGCTCGACCACCGGCTGGTAGTAGAGGACCAGGTCGCCGCCGCTCACGGCGTGCCGGAGGTCCGACTCGGCCTTCATCCGGGCCAGCAGTGCGTCGTGCATCTGCGCCTCGAACTTCACGTAGGACTGGTCGCGCCGGCTCTTCGCGCGGTACATCGCCAGGTCCGCGTTGCGCAGCAGCTGGTCGGCGGTCTCGTCGCCGGAGTCGCTGACAGCGATGCCGGTGGACGCCCCCAGCGCGATCTCGCGGCCGTCGAGGACGAACGGCGCGGCCAGCGCGCCGCGTACCCGCTCGGCGGCCCAGATCGCGCCCTCCTGCGCGTCCGGGCCGGTGACCAGGATGGCGAACTCGTCGCCGCCCAACCGGGCCACGACGTCACCCGGGCGCACCGAGTTGGTGAGCCGCTTGGCGACGATCCCGAGGAGCTCGTCGCCGACGTGGTGGCCCTGCGAGTCGTTGACCGCCTTGAAGCCGTTGAGGTCGAGGAAGAGGACGGCCACCTCGCCGCGGGCCAGCGCGACCTTCAACGCGGTCTCCACCTTCGAGCGGAACAGCGACCGGTTGGCCAGCCCGGTAAGCCCGTCGGAGAACGCCTGCTGGGTGAGCTGCTCCTCCAGCCGGCGGCGTTCCGACACGTCGCGCGTGTTGAGGACCAGCCCGCGGATGTCGGGGTCGTGGACCAGGGACGTGACTGTCGTCTCGGTCTCGCACCAGGCCCCGGACTTGCTCCAGATCGGGAACTCCAGCGTGATGGGGCGACCGGGGCTGCGAGCAGCCGAGGCCAGCGCCGCCTCCAGGCGGCGTCCGTCGCCGGGTCGGAGCAGCCCGGTGATCCGCGTCCCGACCAGCTGCTGCGGGTCGTGGCCGAGGATCTTGTGCACCGACGGCGTCAGGTAGCGCACGACGCCGCGGACGTCGACGACGGTGATGACGTCGGAGGAGTTCTGCACCAGTGCGCGGAACCACTTCTCGCGGGTACCCAGCGTCATCGTGCGCTTGAGCACGAGCTCGTCGAGCGACCGCTCGGTGGCCAGGTTGTCCAGCCGGGCGAGCACGCCACCCGCGACCAGGGTCGCGGTGAGCAGCACCGCGGCAGCGGTGGTGACGGCCGACACCGGCTGGTGGAAGACGATCGAGCCGAGGACCAGGGCAGCCGCGCCGGACAGCGGCGCGAGCGGGACCAGCACCGCGATGCGCTCGCGCCAGACCATCTCGGACTCGGTCTCGGCCCCGTCGGACGGCAGCGTGGCGCCGATGGCCCAGGACGCCATCCCGAGCGCGAGCAGGCCGAGCACCGTCCCGCGAGAGGCGCCGTCGTGCTCGAGGAGGTCGGCCACGGACAGCAGCACGGCGCCGAGGGTGAGGCTCAGCGTGGGCGCGATGGCCAGCCCGCCGGCGCGGCGCGACCGGGAGACGACGGCGACGGCGATCGTCGCGAGGACGACGTCGGCCAGGGGGTGCAGGCCCGACCCGCCCGGGTCGAGGACGCGGGAGAGGTCGCCCGGCAGCACGAGCTCGGCGGCCGGCACGGCGAGGGCGAAGCCGGCAGCGGCCGCGTCCATCAGGGTCCGCAGCCCGCCGCGCGAGGAGTCCTGGGCGGACGGCAGCAGCCAGAGCCCCGCACCGATCACGGCGGTCAGGACGAGGTGGACCGGCAGTCCGGCAGCGCTGCCCTCGCCGTCGCGCACCGCGACGACCCAGGCGACCTGCGCGAGGGCGGCGACGGCGAGCAGCAGCCAGGCGGGCCGGTCCTTCCCCGCGGCGACCATGCCACGGCGGACCAGGGCGACCACGGCGACGAGGCTCGCACCCAGGAGGGCGGCCAGACCGACGGTGGGCGCCCGTCCCGGGGCACCGGAGTGGGGCAGCGCCAGGGCCGCCGTGGCGCCGAGGACGAGCACGGCGAGCACGGCGAGGACGAGGGGCGGCACGGCGAGCCGCCCCCAGGTCGAGCTCGGCATGCCTAGTGCATCGTCACCGCGTGGGCCGAGGTGAACCCGGCGTCCCGGGGAACTTCGCTCGGCCTGCCCCGTGAGTCCACCGGACCCGGCGGCCACGCTGCCTCAGCGGCGGGTCACCCGGTCGGCGCAGTGCTGCGCCCGTACGGCGCCAGCTCACCGGCCAGCGCGGCGGGCACCAGGGCGCGCACCCAGGTGCCGTCGGCCCGGTGGTCCTGCTCGAGCAGCTCGCCCTCGTCGTGCACCCGGGAGACCAGGTCGCCGCGGCCGTACGGCAGCAGCACGTCGACCGCGACGGACGGCCGCGGCAGCTCGCGTGCGATGAGCAGCTCGAGCTGGTCGAACCCCTCGCCGGTGCGCGCCGAGACCACGATCGAGTGCTTCTCGCGGCGCCGGAGCCGGTCGACGACGAGCGGGTCGGCCTGGTCGGCCTTGTTGATGACGACCAGCTCGGGCACGTCCTGCGCGTCGACGTCGGCCAGCACCGACCGGACCGCCGCGAGCTGCGCCTCGGGGTCGGCGTCCGACCCGTCGACCACGTGCAGGATGAGATCCGCCTCGGCGACCTCCTCGAGGGTGGACCGGAACGCCTCGACCAGCTGGTGCGGCAGGTGCCGCACGAATCCGACGGTGTCGACCAGCGTGTAGTCCCGGCCGTCCGGCGTGCTGGCCCGGCGGACCGTGGGGTCCAGCGTCGCGAACAGCGCGTTCTCGACCAGGACACCGGCGCCGGTCAGCCGGTTGAGCAGCGACGACTTGCCGGCGTTGGTGTAGCCGGCGATGGCCACCGACGGCACCTCGCGCCGCTTGCGCTCCTTGCGCTTGGTGTCGCGAGCCGACTTCATCGCGGTGATCTCGCGGCGCAGCTTGGCCATCCGGGACCGGATCCGGCGGCGGTCGGTCTCGATCTTCGTCTCGCCGGGGCCACGGGTGCCCACACCGCCGGACGCGGAGCCACCGGCCCCACCGGCCTGCCGGGACATCGACTGACCCCAGCCGCGCAGCCGCGGCAGCATGTACTCCATCTGCGCCAGCGCGACCTGCGCCTTGCCCTCGCGGCTGCTGGCGTGCTGGGCGAAGATGTCGAGGATCAGGGCGGTGCGGTCGACGACCTTGACCTTGACGACCGCCTCGAGCTGGCTGAGCTGGCCGGGGGTCAGCTCGCCGTCGCAGATGACGGTGTCGGCGCCGGTCGCGACCACGATGTCGCGCAGCTCCTTGGCCTTGCCGGAGCCGACGAAGGTGGCCGGGTCGGGCCGGTCGCGTCGCTGGATGAGGCCCTCGAGGACCAGCGAGCCGGCGGTCTCGGCCAGGGCGGCCAGCTCGGCGAGGGAGTTCTCGGCCTCCTGTGACGACCCCTCGGTCCAGACGCCGATCAGCACGACCCGCTCGAGCCGGAGCTGCCGGTACTCGACCTCGGTGACGTCCTCGAGCTCGGTCGACAGGCCGGCGACCCGGCGCAGCGCCTGGCGATCGGCCAGGTCCAGCTGCTCGCCGTCGTGGTCGCGGGGGTCCGAGGTGTACAGGGGAGCCGGGTGCTCGTCGTCGAGCAGGTCCGGCAGGTCGTCGACGTGGTCGTCAGCAGAAGTCATCGTGCTCCAGGGTCGCACGGCTCGGGCGGCCGCGTCCCCTCCATAACGCCTGGGCGCCGGTGAACCTTCCGCTCAGCCGGCGCATCGGTCACGGCTCACCCTGCAGCGCGTCCACCGCGTCGTCGTACGCAGCCGTGGCCGCCAGGACCTGCAGCACGTCGTCGACGTCGAGGATGCGGCCCTCGAACACCGAGTCCTGCCGTTCCGCGCCTCGCGTCAGCCGTCGCAAGGCAGCGCGTTCCGACGCCTCCATCCGCGTCTCGTCGTCGAGGATCTGCAGGACTCCCAGAAGCTCGGTCCGGGCGGCACCGTCGCAACGACGGCAGGACCGCGTCGGCAACCTGGAGCCACACCATCGGCTCCTCCTCCTCGAGGACGTCGCATGACGAGCGTGAACAGCCTCATGTGCGTGGCCATCGAGCACACCTCGGCGTCCTCGTGCTCGTCGTGACCGAGCGCCTTGACCCGCTGCACGAGCTTCCGCGCCCTGGCGACGTCGCCCTCGTCCAGAGCCGCAGTGGCGTTGTCCAGCAGCGTCTCCGCCGCGAGCTGCTTGTCGTGCGAGGTCGACGCGCGCAGGTCGTGCGACGACCGGCGCAGGCCCGCCATGGCGTCCGCGGTGCTGACGAGGTGGTGGTCGGTCACACCAGCTCCGTCACCCCGTGCGCCACCAGGACTGCGGGGCCGGTGAGCTCGACCTGCCCGTCGGCGCGCTCGGAGACGACCAGCCGGCCGCCGGGGACGTCAACGACGTACGTCGACCCGCCGGTGACGCCGTCCTGGCGAGCTGCCGCCACCATGGCCGCGCACGCACCGGTGCCGCAGGACCGGGTCTCGCCGACGCCGCGCTCGTGCACCCGCATCGCGACGTGGCGCTCGCCGCGACGTGCGACGAGCTCGACGTTGACGCCGTCGGGGAACGCGGGCTCGACGACCGGAGCGGTCCGCAGCTCCCCGACCTCGGACAGGTCGTCGACGAACACCACGGCGTGCGGGTTGCCCATGTCGACCTCGACGGCCGGCAGCCAGCCGTCGAGTGCCGGGCCGGACCCGTCGAGGCGCACCTTCCGCTCGGTGCCCGGCAGCCGGGCCGGACCCATCTCGACGGTGACGTCGCCGGTCGCACCGAGCCGGACGAGCTTGACGCCGTCGCGGGTGAGCACCGGGATCTCGCCCGCCTCGGCGAGCCCCTCGTCGACGAGGAACCGCGCGAACACGCGGATGCCGTTGCCGCACATCTCGGCGGCCGAGCCGTCGGCGTTGCGGTAGTCCATGAACCAGGTGGTGCCGTCGGCCCCGGGCAGCGCCCGCGCCTCGCCGTCCGCCGCCGTGCGCACGACGCGCAGCACACCGTCGCCACCGATCCCGGCCCGCCGGTCGCAGACCGCCTGCACCTGCTCAGCGGTGAGGGCCAGTGCGCCGTCGGGTCGGGCAGCAGCACGAAGTCGTTCTCCGTGCCGTGCCCCTTGACGAACGCTGCCACCCCACCAGGGTACGAGCGGGGCGGCTCAGCCGCCCGGCCGCACCACCCGCGCGTCGCCGCCGCCGCGGCGTACCGGCTCGGCCACCGCGACCAGCCGGCCGTGGCGCTTCAGCGCGATCGCGGTCACGGCGCCGATCTCACCCGGTGCCGGCGGGTCGACGAAGGTGTGCCCGTACGCCGCCAGGCCGGTGCGGTCGAAGGTCGGCTCGGCCTGCACGTCCGCGGTGTTGCGCTGGCTGGCGCGCGGTGCCGCGACCGCCTGCGGCAGCGACATGCCGAAGTCGAGCTTGTTGAGGAGCACCTGCAGCACCGTCGTGATGATCGTCGAGCCGCCCGGCGACCCGGTGGCGAGCACCGGCCGGCCGTGCTGCGACGGGTCGGTGACGATCGTCGGTGACATCGACGACCGCGGCCGCTTGCCACCGCCCGGCGCGTTGGGCACGTCGGCGGAGGTCGGCGCCAGGTCGAAGTCGGTGAGCTCGTTGTTGAGCAGGAAGCCGCGGCCGGGGACGGTGAGCGCGCTGCCGCCGGTCTGCTCGATGGTCAGCGTGTAGGTGACGATGTTGCCCCAGCGGTCGACCACCGTGAGGTGCGAGGTCGACAGTCCCTCGTTGTCCGCCTTCGGGGCCGCGGCGAAGGACGCCGGGCAGGTGCCAGGGTAAGACCCGTTGGGCGTGCCGGGCGGGACCGGCTTGGTCGCGGCCTTGGTCTGGTCGAGTGCGCAGAACCGCTCGCCGGCGTAGTCCTGCGAGAGCAGCTCGTGGACCACGCCCGGCTTCATGGCGCTGGGAGCTCCGACGTAGGCACCACGGTCGGCGAACGCCAGCGCACTTGCCTCCAGGTAGTCGTGCAGCGCCTTGGTCTTGTCGGTCCGGTAGATGCCGCCGAGGTCGACGACCTCGAGGATGTTGAGCGCCTCGCCGACTGTCGTGCCGCCGCTGGACGGCGGGGCCATCCCCCAGATCTTCAGCCCGCGGTAGCCGACGCTGGTCGGCTGCCGGCGCGGTGCCGTGTAGCGGGCGAGGTCCTGCGTCGTCATCAGCCCGGGGCGCACGTTGCGGGTGGACGCCGGGTCCTTCGGCGGCTGCTGGACGGTCTGCACGATCTCGCGGCCGAGCTTGCCGTCGTAGAGCCAGTCCACGCCCTTGCGGCCGAGGGTGTCGTAGGTGTCCGCCAGCTGCGGGTTGCGGAACACCGACCCGACGACTGGCAGCTGCCCGCCGGGCAGGAAGAGCGCGCTGGTCGGCGTGATGTCGCGGAAGCGCGCCTCGTTCGAGGCGGTCTGGTCGCGGAAGGTCTGGTCGACGACGAAGCCGCGACGGGCCACCCGCTCGGCCGGCGCGAGCGCCTGACCGAGGCTCAGGGTGCCCCACTTGCGCAGCGCCTTGTTCCACGTGCGCGGGCTGCCGGGGACGCCGACCGAGAGCCCGCTGTTGACCGCCTCGTCGAACGTGAGACCCCGGTAGGTGTCGGCCGTGGTGGACAACGGCGCGGTCTCGCGGCCGTCGATGGTGCGGACCTTCTCGGCCTCGGCGTCGTAGAACATGAAGAAGCCGCCACCGCCGATACCGGTGGAGTACGGCTCGGTGACGCCGAGGGTCGCGGCCGCGGCGACCGCGGCGTCGACGGCGTTGCCGCCGTGGCGCAGCACCCGCAGGCCGGCTCGGGTCGCCTCGGGATCCACCGTCGAGACGGCGCCGCCGCGGCCGACCGCGGTGGCGTGCTTGGCGGTGGCCCGGCCGGCGCTGGCCGCGTCGGCGGCACCGGCACCGGGAGCGGCGGCGAGGAGCGCGGCGGGGACGGCGAGCGCGGCTGCCAGGCAGCAGCTGGTCAGTGCGGTGCGGCGGACCCGGCGGGTGCTGAGGACGGTCATCCCGACACTCTGTCAGGAACGGTGTAAATCGGACACCCCGGAGACCTCGGCGAGCGCCCGGCCGACGAGGTCGGGGTTCTCGGCGTCGAGCCAGACCACGCGGGGGTCGCGGCGGAACCACGACTCCTGGCGGCGGGCGAACCGGCGGGTGGCCCGCACCGTCTCGTCCCGGGCCTGCTCCTCGGTCCACTCCCCCGCGAGATGCCGGAGCACCTGCGCGTAGCCGAGGGCCCGGCTGGCGGTGCGTCCCTCGCGCAGGCCCGCGTCGACCAGCCGGCGTACCTCGTCGACCAGCCCGCGCTGCCACATCACGTCGACGCGTCGGGCGATCCGGGCGTCCAGCTCCGGGCGGGGCAGCGCGAGCCCGACCTGCACCGCGGGGACCTCGTAGCCGTGCTCGGGCAGCGACGCGGTGAACGGCCGGCCGGTCAGCTCGACCACCTCCAGGGCTCGGACCAGGCGTCGCCCGTTGCTCGGCAGGATCGCGATGGCCGCCGCCGGGTCCACCAAGGCCAGCCGCCGGTGCAGGGCCCCCGGGCCGTCCGCCGCGAGCTCGGCCTCCAGCCGGCGCCGTACCGCCGGGTCGGTGCCGGGGAACTCCAGCCGGTCGAGCGCCGCCCGGACGTAGAGACCGGATCCACCGACCAGCACCGGCCGGGCTCCGCGCAGACGGGCGGCGGCGAAGGCGGCTCTGGCCATGTGCTGGTAGTCGGCGACGTTGGCCTCGTCGGTGACGGCCCACACGTCGAGGACGTGGTGGACGACGTCGCCCTGCTCGGCCTCGGTCAGCTTGGCCGTGCCGACGTCCATCCCGCGGTAGAGCTGCATCGAGTCGGCGTTGACCACCTCGCCGCCCAGTGCACGCGCCAGGGCCAGGCCGAGGTCGCTCTTGCCGACCGCGGTCGGGCCGACGACGGCGACGACGGGCGGCTCCACGGACGGGAGTGTCGCGCACCCGGGGACTACGGTGTGCGCATGGGCATGTTCGACAACCTCAAGAAGAAGGCCACCAAGGCCGTCGACGAGCACGGCGGTCAGATCGCCGACGGCATCGACAAGGCCGCGGCGATGGCCGACAAGAAGACCGGCGGCAAGCACCACGGCCAGATCGCGTCCGGCACCTCGAAGGCGAAGGACGCGCTGGACAAGCTCGACGGCCGCGACGACGACATCCCGAACGGCAGGACCCGCAAGGCCTGACGCCGCGCCGGTTCCAGCCGGCCGGCCGCGACGAGGTGAGCCTGCGTCAGGAGCTCGGCCGCCAGGTCGCCACGAGGTAGGTCACGCCGTACGGCGCGCCGGACCAGGTGACCGCGCCGGTCCAGGTGCCGCTCCGGGCCGCCCCGGCGAGCACCTGCCAGGGGGCCCGCCCGGCCGCGAGCAGCCCCGCCGCGCGCTCCGGGTCGAGCGCCGCGAGGGCGGCCGGGTCGGCGGCGGCCAGTGCCGCCTCGACGGCGGCGTCGAACGGCTCGGCGTCCGGGTCGAGGTACCCCGGGCCCCTGACACTGCGCCGCGCACTCCCGTCGCCCATCACGAGCAGCGCGACCCGGCCGGCCCGGTCGGCGAGCGCCTCGCCGAGAGCCAGGCACCGGTCGGTCGCCGTGTCCGGCTCCACGCCGAACAGCACTACCGGCACGGTCCCCGACCTCCGGTCCAGCAGCCACCGGCCGAGGGTGAGCGCGAGCGGCAGGGTCGGCGGCCCCTCACCGCTGCCGACGGGGACGCGCACGCCGTACGCCGCCAGGCTCCCCCACGCACCGTCAGGGACCGGCCCGACGGCGCCGGCGCCGCCCACCACGACGACGACGTCCGGTGCCGCGGCCGCCAGGCTGTCGACCGCTGCGTCGCACGCGGCGCGCAGTCCGTCGAGCTCACCCGTCGCGCCGGCGCCGACACCCGGGACGAGCAGCGGCGGGTGCGGGGAGACGGCGGCGGCGACGAGCACGAGGCGCTAGCCGCAGGCGGGCACGGCCGGCGGAGGCGCCGGAGCGCCCACCGTCGGCATGCCGAGGAGGACGCCGGAACCGGCGGGCCCGAGGCCCTGGCGCAGCTCCCACGCGTCGCCGGCGCGGGTCCGGCGCACGCCACCGAACGTCCCGTCGGCGACCAGGTGGTGCGGTGCCGCGTACGTCACCTCGACGGTGACGACGTCGCCCGGCCGTGGCGCGGCGAGGTCCGCGGGGACGGCGAAGTGCACCAACCGGTTGTCGGGAGCCCGGCCGGAGAGCCGGTGGGTGGCGCCGTCCTTGCGGCCCTCGCCCTCGGCGACCAGCACCTCGAGGGTGCGTCCGAGCTGGCGCGTGTTCTCGTCCCAGGACACCTGCTCCTGCAGGGCGAGCAGGCGCTCGTAGCGCTCCTGCACGACCTGCTTCGGCACCTGGTCGGGCAGAGTCGCGGCCGGCGTGCCGGGTCGCGGGGAGTACTGGAAGGTGAAGGCGCCGGCGAACCGTGCCTCCTCGACGACCTCCAGGGTCCGGGCGAAGTCGACCTCGGTCTCGCCCGGGAAGCCGACGATGATGTCGGTGGTGATCGCCGCGTCCGGCATCGCGGCGCGGACCCGGTCGATGATGCCGAGGTACTTCTCGCGGCGGTACGACCGTCGCATCGCCTTGAGGACGGCGTCGGAGCCGGACTGCAGCGGCATGTGCAGCGAAGGCATGACGTTCGGCGTCTCGGCCATCGCGGCGATCACGTCGTCGGTGAAGTCCTTGGGGTGCGGAGACGTGAACCGAACCCGCTCGAGCCCGTCGACCTCGCCGCAGGCACGCAACAGCTTGCCGAACGCGAGACGGTCGCCGAACTCCACGCCGTAGGAGTTGACGTTCTGACCCAGCAGCGTGACCTCGAGCACCCCCTCGGCGACCAGCGCCGCGACCTCGGCGAGGACGTCGCCCGGCCGGCGGTCCTTCTCGGTCCCGCGCAACGACGGCACGATGCAGAACGTGCACGTGTTGTTGCACCCGACGCTGACCGAGACCCAGGCGGCGTACGGCGACTCGCGTCGCGTCGGCAGTGTCGAGGGGAAGACCTCGAGCGACTCGGCGATCTCGACCTGCGCCTCGTGGTTGTGGCGGGCGCGCTCGAGCAGGGCCGGCAGCGACCCGATGTTGTGGGTGCCGAACACCACGTCGACCCACGGAGCACGACGGGTGATCTCGCCGCGGTCCTTCTGCGCGAGGCAGCCGCCGACAGCGATCTGCATGCCCGGGTGGGCCTTCTTGACCGGCGCGAGGTGGCCGAGGTTGCCGTAGAGCTTGTTGTCGGCGTTCTCCCGGACCGCGCAGGTGTTGAGGACCACCACGTCCGCCGGCAGGTCGGCGTCGGCAGCTGCGCGGACGTAGCCCGCCGCCTCGAGGAGGCCGGACAGCCGCTCGGAGTCGTGCACGTTCATCTGGCAGCCGTAGGTGCGGACCTGGTAGGTCCGTGCGGCGGCTGCCGTGTCGGGGGGTCCGGTCATGGCGCTCATGGCGCGGACCAGGGTAGTTGACGCCGCACCGGCGGGCCCCGCCCTGAGTACGCTCTCGACCGACCGCACGGTGCCGCTCCGAGGGGGAAGGACCCGTCGATGGAAGCAGCCGCCGACACCCTGCAGAAGGCCCTCCGGATCAACCTGGACCCGCGCTGGTACGGCACCATCGCCGAGATCGGCGCCGGCCAGGAGGTCGCGCGGTGGTTCTTCCGGGCCGGCGGTGCGGCCGGCACGGTGGCCAAGACCATCTCGGCGTACGACATGGCGGTCAGCGACGCGGTCTACGGCAAGTCCGACCGGTACGTCTCCATGGGCCGGCTGCAGGCGATGCTCGACCACGAGTTCCAGCTCAACATCGAACGGCTCGACGACCAGCGTGGCGACGACAACGCGTTCTTCGCGTTCGCCGACACCGTCGTGGCGCGCAGCTACCAGGGCGGCAACGAGTGCCACGGCTGGATGGGCGTGAAGTTCCAGTCCCACCAGCACGACGAGGCGAGCCAGATCATCCTGCACGTGCGGATGCTCGACGCCGAGGCGTCGCTGCAGCAGGAGGCGCTCGGCGTGGTCGGCGTGAACCTGCTCTACGGCGCGTTCTTCCACCACCACGAGCCCGAGGTCCTGCTCGAGACGCTGCTCGACCGGCTGACCACCGGCCGCATCGAGATCGACATGATCCAGATGACGGGCATCGAGTTCCGCTCGGTCGACAACCGGGTGCTGGCGCTCAAGCTCGTGCAGCTCGGGCTGTCCGGGGTCGCGATGTTCGGCGCCGACCGGCAGGTGCTGCAGCCGAGCGAGGTGCTGCGCAAGAAGGCGATCCTCGTGGAGCGCGGCAGCTTCCGTCCCCCGACCGTCGTCAACATCGACATGCTCGAGTGCGCCCGGCAGAAGTTCGAGGCCGACCCGGAGGTCGCCGGCCGCGAGGTGCTGGTGCTCACCGAGCTGACGATGGCCAACCTGATGGCCGGTGCCGGCAAGGTCGACCGCCGCGACTTCCTCGCCCGCGCCGACCTGCTCGCGGCCTGTGGCATGACGGTGCTCATCTCCGACTACGTCGCCTACCACCGGCTCGCGGCCTACCTCGCGTGGCGGACGGAGGGCCGCATCGGCATGGTCATGGGCGTCCCGAGCCTGATGGACCAGTTCGACGAGTCGTCGTACTCCGACCTGCCGGGCGGCATCCTCGAGGCCTTCGGCCGGCTGTTCAAGAACGACCTGCGGCTGTTCGTCTACCCGATGCTGCGGGACGGCGAGGTGACGACGATCCACAACCTCGCGGTCGGCGACGAGCTCCAGCCGCTCTACGACTACCTGTCGCGGCGCGGCAGCTTCGTCGACCTGGACAACTACAAGGCCGACTACCTACCGATCCTGAGCCGCGACGTGCTGCGCGAGATCGGTGCCGGTGAGGACGGCTGGGAGCAGAAGGTGCCGGCGGAGGTCGCCGACCTGGTGAAGAAGCGCGGCTTCTTCGGCTACCGCGAGCACTGACTGCGTCGCCGCGCCACGGGTGCGGCCGGGCTAGCGCCAGCCGTGCTGGCTGCGCAGCCGGGCGGCGACCTGGTCGAACCGTCCCCGGTCCAGCACGGCCCCCTCGCGGCGGATGCCGTCCTCCGGCACCTCGATGACCCGGTCCAGCCGCACCCAGCTCGGCCGGTGCTCGCCGTCCCACGCACCGGAGCCGAGGGCGAACCAGTCCTGGTCCCCCTGGTGGTACGCCTGGCTGGACAGCATCAGGCCGAGCACCGTGCCGCCGTCGCGACCGACCACGAGGACGGGCCGGTCCTTGCCCTGCGAGGCGTCCTCCTCGAACGCCACCCAGGTCCAGACCACCTCGCCCGGGTCGGCCCGGCCGTCCAGGTCCGGCGCGTAGTCCAGGTGCCGCCCAGGCGGCGCGCCGGGCGCGCGGACCGTCGCGGTCGAGCCGTCAGGACGAGGTGTCGCGTCGGGTGCGGGCCGGCGCCGCGCCTGCTGCGACCTCGTGTGCCGGATCAGGCGGGGCGCTTCGCGGACGGCGACGCGCAGTGCTCGGGTGGCCAGGTCGCGCCACGGGCTGCTCACCCGGCGACCCTACGTCGCCATGGTGACGAGCGGCTCGTCAGCGGGCGACCTCGGTGGCGCGCGACTCGCGCACCACGGTGACCTTCACCTGGCCGGGGTAGGTCAGGTCGTGCTCGACCTGCTTGGCGATCTCGCGGGCCAGCACCTGCGCCTGGATGTCGTCGACGCTCTCGGGCAGCACCATCACGCGCAGGTCGTGCCCGGACTGCATCGCGAACGCCCGGTCGACGCCGGGGTACGACGC
This sequence comes from uncultured Actinomycetota bacterium, assembly GCA_963746175.1. Lineage (GTDB taxonomy): Bacteria > Actinomycetota > Actinomycetes > JACCUZ01 > JACCUZ01 > CAVVAH01. Next base: position 102,839 of record CAVVAH010000008.1, read on the forward strand.
GGCGATCTCCTCGAGCCGGTGCATCCGGGTGAGGTAGGACTCGGTCGACTCGCGCCGCGCTCCGGGGCGGGCCGCGCTGATCGCGTCGGCGGCCTGGGTGAGCAGCGCCTCGACCGTCCCCGGGACGACCTCGCCGTGGTGGGCCTCGATCGCGTGCACTACATCGGGGTGCTCGCCGTACCGACGGGCCAGGTCGGCGCCGACCGCCGCGTGCGACCCGTCGGCCTCGTGCGTGACGGCCTTGCCGAGGTCGTGCAGCAGGCCGCAGCGGCGCAGCACGGCCCGGTCGAGCCCGAGCTCGGCCGCCATCAGGCCGGCGAGGTGCGCGGTCTCGACCACGTGGGCCAGCACGTTCTGCCCGTACGACGTACGGAACCGCAGCAGGCCGAGGTGCCGGACCAGCTCGGGGTGCAGGTCGGTGACGCCGGCTTCGAGCAGCGCGTCCTCGGCGGCCCGTAGACAGCGCGCGTCGACCTCGGCGGTGGCCTGGCGGTGTGCCTCCTCGATCCGGCTCGGGTGGATCCTGCCGTCGAGCACCAGCGCGGCGAGCGCCGTCCGGGCCACCTCCCGGCGCACCGGGTCGAAGCAGGACACCTGCACGGCGTCGGGGGTCTCGTCGACGATGAGGTTCGCACCGGTGACCGACTCGAAGGTGCGGATGTTGCGGCCCTCGCGGCCGATGATGCGGCCCTTCATGTCCTCACCGGGCAGCGGCACCGACGCGACCACCGACTCGGTCGTGTGGGCCGACGCCAGCCGCTGGACGGCGCCGACGACGATCTCGCGGGCGCGCTGGTCGGCCTCCAGCCGGGCCGTGCGCTCGACCTCGCGGGCAGCCAGTGCCGCCGTCCGCAGAGCGTCCCGCTCGACGGCCGCGACGAGCCCGGCGCGCGCCTCGTCGGCCGTCAGGCCGGCCACCGCCTCGAGGGCCTGCCGGCGCGCCTCGGCCAAACGGTCCAGCTCGCGGGACCGGTCGACGAGCGCGGACTCCCGCCGGGTCAGGTCCTCGGTGCGCTGGTCGAGCTGGTGCCCGCGGGTGTCCAGTCGTTCCTCGCGTGCCGACAGCCGCAGCTCGCGGCGGTCCAGGTCGAGGCGGCGGCTGCGGCCGGCGTGCAGGACCGCGAGGACCAGGAGGGCCGCGGCCGCGGCCGCGATCGCGACCGACAGGACCACCGGTGCCACGTCACCCACGGCCGCCTCCTCGTCCGGGCGGTCGCCGGGCACGCCGACTGCCGACTGGCCCGTGCTGGGAGGCTACGACCCGGGGTCGTCGCCGTCCATAGCCTCCCGGACCACGCGCATGGCCAGCCCGCCCGAGTAGCCCTTGCGCGCGAGCTGACCCACCAGCCGCCGCATCCGCACCTCCGCGGGCAGGCCGCGCATCGCCGGCAGCCGCCGGGCCACCAGGGCCCGGGCCGCGGCCGCCTCGGCGTCGTCGTCGATGGACTCGACGGCGTCGGCGACCGTCTCGTCGTCGACGCCCTTGGCCCGCAGCTCGCGCCTCAGGGCGCTGCGTGACAAGCCGCGTCCGGCGTGCCGGGTGCGGACCCACACCTCGGCGAACGCCGCGTCGTCGACCAGGCCGACCTCGGTGAACCGGTCGAGCACGGCCGCCGCGACGTCGTCGGGGACGTCGCGGGCGGCCAGGTCGCCCGCCAGCTGGGCACGGGACCTGGGCGCGACCGTGAGCTTGCGCAGCACGATGCTGCGCGCCACCGACGCGGGGTCGGGCTCGGGGGCGTCGTCCGCCCCGCTGCCGGGTGTCGGGCCGTCCGGGCCGGACCCGAGGGTGCGTCGGGTCCGGCGCCGGGTGGCGGTCATGCGCTGCGGCCTCAGATGTCGCTGGGCACGACGGCCGGCAGGTCCTCGGCCGGCGCGTCGACCTGGGCACCGATGCCGAGCTTCTCCTTGATGCGCTTCTCCAGCTCGTCGGTGAGGTCCGGGTTGTCGCGCAGGAAGGCCCGCGCGTTCTCCTTGCCCTGACCGAGCTGGTCGCCCTCGTAGGTGTACCAGGCGCCCGCCTTGCGGACGAAGCCCTGCTCGACACCGACGTCGATGAGACCGCCCTCGCGGCTGATGCCGGAGCCGAACATCAGGTCCATCTCGGCCTGCCGGAACGGCGGGGACACCTTGTTCTTCACGACCTTGACGCGGACCCGGTTGCCGACGGCCTCCTGGCCGTCCTTGAGGGTCTCGATCCGGCGCACGTCGAGGCGCACCGAGGCGTAGAACTTCAGCGCCTTGCCGCCGGAGGTGGTCTCCGGACTGCCGAACATGACTCCGATTTTTTCGCGCAGCTGGTTGATGAAGATCGCGGTGGTCTTGGAGTTGTGCAGGGCGCCGGTGAGCTTGCGCAGCGCCTGGCTCATCAGCCGGGCCTGGAGGCCGACGTGGCTGTCGCCCATCTCGCCCTCGATCTCGGCGCGCGGCACGAGTGCGGCCACCGAGTCGATGACGATGATGTCCAGCGCGTTGGACCGGATGAGCATGTCGGCGATCTCGAGCGCCTGCTCACCGGTGTCCGGCTGGCTGACCAGCAGCGCGTCGGTGTCGACACCGAGCTTCTGCGCGTAGTCGGGGTCGAGCGCGTGCTCGGCGTCGATGAAGGCCGCGATGCCGCCGGCCTTCTGTGCGTTGGCGATCGCGTGCAGGGCGACGGTGGTCTTTCCCGAGCTCTCGGGACCGTAGATCTCGACCACCCGGCCGCGCGGCAGACCGCCGATGCCGAGCGCGATGTCGAGGGCGATGGAGCCGGTCGGGATGACCTCGATCGGCGCCCGGACGTCGTCGCCGAGACGCATGACCGAGCCCTTGCCGAACTGCCGGTCGATCTGGGCGAGCGCGGCGTCGAGGGCCTTGTCGCGGTCTGCTGCAGGAGCCATGGGTGCCGTCCCGGTGGAGGAGGTTCGCGATGTCGTCGTCACGTGCTCGAACCTAGATCCGGCCCCGGACACAACCTCGGTCTCGGGACCAGGCTGTGGACCAGGAGCACCAGGTCCGACACCTGTGGACACTACCGAACAGGTGTTCGACCCGGCGTCCCGACACGCCGTACGAGTCGAGGCCCGTCGGCCGGGCGCATGTCACCAGTCGCAGCGGACCGGTACGGCCCGGCGAAACGCCGGACGAAGCCGGTCCGGTTCGTAGCGGGTCGCAGGCTCAGCGCTGGTGGGCGGGGAGGTCGTGGCCCTCGCAGACGGCGCGCCACACCTGCAGGGTCGACTCCCCCGCCGCCAGCGCCTGGGCCGGCGTGCGGTTGCCCAGCTCGCGCAGCACGTGCAGCTCGACGACGGACTCGGCGTGCGGGCCGAAGGCCTCGCCCATCCGCTCGTAGAAGTCCGTCAGCCGCACGCACCCAGTATCGCCGGACGCCGGACACGTCGCCGCCGGGTGTCCGGCACGCCCTACGCTCGTCGGGTGCCGAGCACTCCTCCTGTGGCCGACGACGGGTTTGCGCACGACCCGTCGTTCGCCGACGTCATCAGCGCCAACCGGCAGTTCGCGCGGAGCGTGCAGCCGCCCGACCTGGAGGCCACCGCCGCGCGCGGGCTGGCGGTCCTGACCTGCATGGACTCCCGCATCGACCCGCTCCGGATGCTCGGGCTGGTGCCGGGGGACGCCAAGATCCTGCGCAACGCCGGGGCGCGGGTCACCGACGACGTGCTGCGGACCCTCGTGCTGGCGCACTACCTGCTCGGCGTCGACCGCGTCATGGTCGTGGCGCACACCCGCTGCGCGATGGCGGCGGGCGACCAGTCGAAGGTCCACCAGGCGATCCAGGACGCCGGCGGGCCCGACACCCGCAGCATCTCCTTCCTCACCACCGAGGACCAGGACGAGGCGCTGCGCGACGACGTGCAGCGCATCCACTCCTGGCCCTACCTCAAGGGCGTCGCCGTGGGAGGGTTCGTCTACGACCTCGACACCCTTCTGCTGCGCCGCGTGGCCTGACGTCAGCCTCGCGCCCAGGCCGAGCCGCTCGTGTAGCGGCGCAGGCCGGCCGTGAACGCGGCCCAGCCCAGGACGGCGAACGCTGCCGCCGCACCGAGCAGCACGAGGCCGTCGGTGACGCTGAACTCGTCGATGAGCCGGGCCGGAACCGCACTGACGAATGCTGCCGGCACTGCGCTGTAGAGCAGCGCCTTGGTCGCGCCGGAGAAGACGTCGGCCGGGTACGACGCCAGCAGCAGGACCGAGTGCAGGCTGAGGTCCGACGCCTGGCCGCGGCCGGCGAAGAACGCGAGGGACCCGGTCAGGACGAGGAACCCGGTGAGCAGCACGGCACTGGCCAGGGAGCCCACCACGTACACGAGCACGTGCTGAGGCGTCGGCCGCGCCGCAAGCAGGAACAGCACCATGCCGAAGGCCACGTCGCCGAGGTTGATCGGGTCGATCCGCCGTACGAGGAGGAACCGCAGCGGGTGCACGGGCAGCGTCAGCACCTCGTCGAGCGCGCCGGACTCGATCGCCGCCGGGATCCGCCGGCAGTTGGACAGCAGGCCGAGCACGAGGCCCGCCGACGTCGTCAGCACGGCGAACAGCAGCAGCACACGGTGCGTGTCCCACCCCCGGACCGACTGCACGCGGTGGAAGAAGATCAGCCAGAACAGCACCCACGCGACGTCGTTGACGACCATCGCGACGATCTGCGACCAGAACGCCGTACGGCGGGCGGCCGCGTCGGCGAACGCGGTGCGCAGCACTGCCGTGGTCGGGCGTCGGCTCATCCGCCCACCACCTCGAGCCTGCGCTGCCCCCGGGCGAACACCCAGCCGGCCAGCGCGACCATGGCCACGACCCAGCCCACCTGCTCGAGCAGCAGCCACGGTTCGACGTGGCCGGACGCCAGCCGGGCCGGGGCGTACGCCATCGCAGCGAACGGCAGGAACCGGGCGGCCTGCTGCAGCCCGTCGGGCAGCACCTCGATCGGCAGCAGCATCCCGCCGAGGATGAAGACCAGCTTCTGGTAGAGGAACCACGTCGACCTGGTGTCCCGCAACCAGAAGGCCGCTCCGGCCAGCGCGTGCTGCAGGCCGAGGTTCGCCGCCACCGCGAGCACCAGGGACGGCAGCGCCAGACCCACTCCTGCCCACGACGGCGGCCCGCCCGCGGTCAGCCAGGCGAGCACCCCACCCGGGACCACGAGCACCGCGAGCCCGACCAGCGTGCGGCCGGTCTCCACGGCGAGCCGGACAGCGACCACCGGCAGGGGCCGCAGCATCTCGACCGACACCGCGCCGCTGCCGATGTCGTCACCGACCTCCTCGATGAGTCGGATCCTGAGCGCGCACACCGCCGCCTCGCTCGTCACGACGTACCAGGTAAGCGCCAGGCCCGAGTAGCCCGCGATCGCGCCGTGCTCGCCGGCCGCCACCCGCCACAGCGACCCGAGCACGCCGGAGACGAGGAGGTAGAAGAGCGCGGCCACCACGAGCGCGTCGCGGTCGGCGAGCAGGCGCCGGCCCGACACCTCGGCGGGAACGCCGAGCCGCCGCACCTTCATCGACGGGACCTGGTGTAGATCTGCGCGATGACCTGCTCGAGCGGTGGGTCGACCACGGAGATGTCGTTGACGTCCCAACGCTCCAGGACAGCCGACAGCACCTGCTTGATCGAGATCCGGTCGGTGTCCACCGACAGCCGGGCCGCGACGTCGGTACGGGACAGCTCGGTGACGCCGTCCAGGACCAGCTCGGGGACCGGGTGCTCGAGCCCCACCTCGACGAGCTTCGTCGACAGCAGCGTGCGGCGCATCACGGTCACCGGGTCGTCGTAGATCACCGAGCCGGCACTGATCACGACGACGCGCTGAGCGACGTGCTCGATGTCGGCGACGTCGTGCGAGGTGAGGAACACCGTGGTGCCGGAGACCTCGTTGAGCGTCACCAGCAGGTCGCGGAACCGCTGCTTGGCCAGCAGGTCGAGGCCGATCGTCGGCTCGTCCAGGAAGAGCACGTCCGGCTCGTGCAGCAGGCAGGCCGCCAGCTCGCACCGCATCCGCTGTCCGAGCGAGAGGTTGCGCACCGGCACGTCGAACAGGTCGGACGCGTCGAGCAGCTCGCCCACCTCCGCGACGCGACGCCGCTCGGCGGCTGCGTCCAGCCCGTAGACCGCGGCGAGCATCCGCAGCGACTGGCGCGGGCTCAGCTCGAACCACAGCTGCGAGCGCTGACCGAACAACGTCCCCGTCCGCTGAGCCAGCGCACGGCGCTCCCGCCACGGCACGAGGCCGAGAACCGTCGCTTCGCCGGCTGTCGGGTGCAGGATGCCGGTGAGCATCTTGAGGGAGGTCGACTTGCCCGCGCCGTTCGGGCCGATGAAGGCCAACCGCTCCCCCGCGTGGACGTCGAGGGTGAGGTCGTGCACGGCCTCGACCGAGGTGCCCCGGCGACCGCGGAACGTCTTGCTCAGACCCGCCGCGCGGAGCACGAGCCCATCTGTCGCTGCCGCCCGGCTCCCCATCGAGCGATCATCCCGGAGGGTCCGGGCGAGGGCCATCCGATATGCACCCTGCGACCGGGCAACCTTCCGGGTCGCTCGGACGTCGCTGGGGGTGTGATGGCCGACGAGCAGGAGCGTTCGACGCGTTCGACGCGTTCGCTCGCGGCCGGATGCGCGAATTGCTCCGGTTTGCCCACGTCCTGACTGGTGACCCGCACCGCGCCGCCGACCTGGTCCAGGACGCCCTGGAACGCACCCTGATGTCCTGGGAACGGGTGGTGCGCAAGGACGACCCGGTGGCGTACGTCCGCCGGGCCATCGTCAACCGGCACGTCAGCGTCTGGCGGCGGCAGCGTCGTGAGCGGCTGGTCGCGGACACGCCGGACACGCCGTACGACCCGCGGTCCGCCGAGCGCGCGTTCGACGCCGACCTGTGGGCCGCCCTGGCGACGCTTCCGCCACGGCAGCGGGCGGTGCTCGTGCTCCGCTACTACGAGGACCTCTCCGAGGCCGACACTGCCGCCGCGATGGGCTGCTCCGTCGGCACGGTCAAGAGCCAGACGTTCCGTGCGCTCGCGAAGCTGCGCGACCGCTCCACCACCGACTCCGAGGGGGTGCGCACATGGACCCGCTAGACCGCGACCCGCTCGAGCGCGACCTGCGCGACCTGCTGACCGACGACCGCCTCGCCCTGCCCAGCCACTGGGTCGGGATCGACGCGATCCGGGCCGGAGCGACCCGGCGTCGCCACCGGCGCGCCGCCGTCACCGCGGTCGCGGGAGCGGTCGTGGTGGCAGCGGTCGCCGGCAGCGCCCTCCTCGCACACCCCGACCGCCTCGGGCGACAGCCGGCAGGTACGACGACGACGTCCGGCGACCAGAGCGGGCAGCCGACGAGCAGCGCCAGCGGCAGCACCGCCACGACACCGCTGCCGGACCTCGTCGGCCCGGCGTGGGCCGGCGCCGAGGTCACCGCCGTCACGGCGACGAGCACGAAGACCCTGGTCGCCGTGGGACGCACGGCCGGCGCCTGCGGTGCGACCTGTCTGCGGATGGCCGAGTCGCACGACAAGGGCCGCACCTGGGCTGCACTGCCCGTGCCCGCGGACGCCCGCTCCGTCGACGACGTCGAGGGCCCGCGGTCCGGGACGGCTGCCTACGCCCGCTTCGGCAGCGGACAGGACGGCTGGCTGTTCGGCGGCGGCCTCTGGTCCACCCACGACGGCGGGTTCACCTGGACGGCCGTCGACGTCCCGGGCGGCGTCTACCGGCTGGAGGCCGCCGCGGGCACCGTGTGGGCCCTCGTCGACATCGGCAACAGCCAGGAGCAGCTCTGGAGCTCCCACGTCGGCGACGACGACTGGCAGCGGGTCGACGGCGTCGACGTCGAGGGGCCGGCCGACCTCGCCGTGCAGGGGAAGCGGGTCGTCGTCCTCGGCACCGGTGACGCTGCCTGGACCAATGACAGCGGCGACTTCCGGCGCAGCGACAACCCGTGCGCGAGCAGTGTGCAGGTCAGGATCACCGGGTCCGGGAGCCTGTGGGCGACCTGCGTGACCGGGACGGCGGCGCACCTCGCCACCTCGGACGACGAGGGCCTCACCTGGACCGGCGTGCCGGTCGACACCGGGCAGGGGTCACTGCCCAACACCGTGACCGTCGGGGCGCGCAGCACGGGCGAGGCAGTCCTCGCCGTCCCGACGCAGCCGGTCGCCCGCCTCGACGTCACCGGCAAGGTCTCCGCGGTGGCCGACCCCCCGACCGAGGGCGACGTGGGCTACCTCGGGTTCACCACCCGCGACGTCGGCTACGCGATCGTCGGGTCCGCGCTCTGGCGCACCGACGACGGGGCCGAGACGTGGCGGCAGCTCGACATCGCGACGCCGTAGCGGAAGCTACGTCAGGAGCAGCTTCTCCAGCCGACGGCCGGTGACGAGCAGTCCGACGACCCCGAGGCCGACCAGCACCGCCACGTGGACGAACGAGCCGAGTCCGACCGTGCCGGTGGTGAGCTCCCGCAGCAGCGTCGCCGCGTGGTAGAGCGGCGAGCAGCGCACGACCCACTGCAGCGAGTCGGGGTAGACGTCGATCGGGTAGAACGTGGCCGAGAACAGGAACAGCGGCAGCGTCACGAGGGTGATGTACTCGAAGTCCTGCCACGACTTCATGTACGTCGTGCACGCGGTGCCCATCGCGGCGAACGCGAACCCGATGAGCACCACCGCGGGCAGCGCGAGCAGCGCCCACCACGACACGATGAGCCCCATCACGAGCATCACGACGAGGAACGCCGCGGAGTAGAAGGCCCCGCGCATCAGCGCCCAGCCGATCTCGCCGGCCGCGACGTCGACGGGCGTGACCGGCGTCGCCAGCACCGCGTCGTACAGCTTGTTGTACTTCAGCTTGAAGAACAGGTTGAACGTCGCGTCGTAGAGCGCGCCGTTCATCGCCGAGGACGCGAGCATCGCCGGCGCCACGAACACGGTGTAGCTGACCAGCTCGCCGCCGGGCAGCTCGACGTCGCCGACCAGCTGGGAGACCCCGACGCCGACCGAGAACAGGTAGAAGATCGGCTCGAAGATGCCGGAGAGCAGCACCGGCCAGCCGGTGCGGTAGACCCGCACGTTGCGCTCGATCAGGTAGCGCGCGCCGCCGGTGCCGACCAGCCGGCGGCCCAGGCCGGGCGGTGCGACCCGCAGGTCGAGGGTGGTCACGTCACCAGCCGCCGCTCGAACGTCTTCCGCGCCACGACGAAGCCGACGACGGCCCACAGGCACAGGTAGCCCACGTGTACCAGGGCCGAGCCGGCGGCAGGCGTCCCGAGGGCGAGCGCGCGGCACAGGTCGACGCCGTGCCACAGCGGGACCGCCCAGGCCACCGGCTCCAGCCAGTCGGGCAGCTGGGAGACCGGGAAGAACGTGCCGGAGAACAGGAACATCGGCACGATGCCGAACCGGAACAGCATCGCGAAGCCGCTGTCGTTCTCCCGTGTCGCCGAGAACGCGAAGATCGCCGGCGCGTAGGCGAGCCCCGTGAGCATGCCGACCGGGATGCACAGCACCGCCCACGGCGAGGAGATCGCGCCGAAGGCCACCATGATCGACCAGGAACACGGTGGTGGTGATGAAGAGCCGCAGCACGATGAAGAGCAGGTGTCCGGCCAGGACGTCGACGACGCGCAGCGGTGTCGCGAGCATCGCGTGGTACTGCCGGTTCCACTTGATGGCGCCCATCACCGGGTACGTCGACTCGAACGACGTCATCTGCATCGCCGAGGCCGCCAGCAGACCGGGCGCGATGAACTCCAGGTAGCTGACGCCGTCGAGGGTCGGCGGCCCCTGGCCCCTGGTCGACGAGCAGCCCGAGACCGAGGCCCATCGCGGCGAGGAAGCCGAGCGGCTCGACGATCGTCGAGATGGCCGTGCCCCGCCAGACCCGGCGGTACTGCGTGAGCCAGAAGCCGAACGCGCGCAGCACGAGCGCCCGCGTCGACGGCAGCGACGACGGCGCACCGGTCTGCGGGGTCGAGGTGGTCTGGGCCATGTCAGTCGACCAGAGTCCGTCCGGTGAGGCGCAGGAAGACGTCCTCGAGGGAGCTGCGGCGGACCAGCACCGACTGCGGTGCGAGGCCGTGCCGGTGCACCTCCGCCGCCGCCAGGTCGCCGTCGTCGGCGTAGAGCAGGACGCGGTCGGGCAGCACGTCGACGCGGGACACCAGCGCGTGCAGGGGACGCTCCGGCGAGGCCACCATCTCCTCGACCTTCTCGCCCGCGGCCTCGTTGTCGCCCGGCGGGAACCGCAGCTCCACCACCTCGCGGGTCGACCACTCGCGGATCAGCGCTGCCGGCGACCCCTCGGCCGCGATCCGGCCGCCGTCCATCACGACGAGCCGGTCGCAGAGCTGCTCGGCCTCGTCCATGTAGTGCGTCGTCAGCACCAGGGTGACGCCCCGCTGCTTGAGCCGGAACAGCCGGTCCCAGACCACGTGCCGGGCCTGCGGGTCGAGACCGGTCGTCGGCTCGTCGAGGAGCAGCATGTCGGGGTCGTTGATCAGCGACCGGGCGATGGTCAGCCGGCGCTTCATGCCGCCGGAGAGCGGCTCGACCCTGCTCGCGCCGCGCTCGGCGAGCTGCACGAAGTCGAGCAGCCGGTCGGCCCGCTCACCGACCTCGGCCCGCGACAGGCCGAAGTAGCGGCCGTAGACCAGCAGGTTCTCCCGCACCGTCAGCTCGACGTCGAGGGTGTCCTCCTGCGGCACCACGCCCAGCCTGGCCCGGATGCGAGCCCCGTCGACCGCGGGGTCGAGACCCAGCACCCGCAGCGTGCCGCCGGTGACCGGCGAGACGCAGCCGATCATCCGCATCGTCGAGGACTTGCCTGCACCGTTGGGCCCCAGGAACCCGAACGCCTCGCCGCGCTCGACGCGGACGTCGATCCCGTCGACCGCGGTGAACTCGCCGAAGTGCTTCACGAGGCCCCGGGCCTCGATCATCGGCTGGCTGTCGCTTCGTCCCGGCACGGTCCACGACCCTAGACCGAGCCCCCGACACGTCTCATCCCCGTTTCGCGGTAGCCGTTGTCCCCGCCACTCGCGAGCCGCACACTGGCGGTATGGAGGAGCGGGACGGCTGGAAGCACGACCACGAGGGCTTCTGGGGCAAGGTCCCCGCGGAGTTCCCCGTGACCGAGGCCGACCGGGCCGAGTGGGCCGGCGACGACGAGGACACCGAGGACGTCGACGGGACGGGCGGGGCCGCGAGCCCGTACCGGAGGCTCCCGCCGCGGGTGGCCCTCGAGGACACCGTCGGCGAGGTCGACACCAGCGCGGCGCCCTTCGACCCCAGCGGCGACCCGAACCGCGACGTCGCCAACCGCTGGGGCGCCGGCATGGTCGGCTTCTGACCCACCACCCCCCCCCCCGGTCGAGATGTTGATCACGTGAACGTGATCAACCTCCGCCGACAGTGGTGAATTCACCGCGCCCGGTGGCGGCTCACCGCGGTCGGTACTGCCTGGAAGGTCGGGGACGGCGGGAGAGCCGCGGACGGCGGCCGGCCCGCCCGCCACCTCCGCCGTCATTGCGCTCTGACCGTCGGGGCGGCAGGCGTGGGCAACCCACGACCTCGCCACTCGACGCTGTACGCCCGGCGCCTGCGGATGTCGGACCCGTGGGCGAGGATGGCCCGGTGAGCGAGGCAGCACCGACGCCGCGGTTCTCGGCGGCGACGCAGGCGTGGTTCGACGCCTCGTTCGCCGCGCCGACTTCCGCCCAGGAGGGGGCCTGGGACGCCGTCTCCGCCGGCCGCAACGCCCTGGTCGTCGCGCCCACCGGGTCCGGCAAGACGCTGGCCGCCTTCCTGTGGTCGATCGACCGGCTGGCCGCCGAGCCGGCGCCGGCCGAGCCGCAGCGCCGCTGCCGGGTCCTCTACGTCAGCCCGATGAAGGCGCTGGCCGTCGACGTCGAGCGCAACCTGCGCGCACCGCTGGCCGGCATCCGGCACGCCGCGACCCGCCTCGGCCTCCCCGAGCCCGACCTCACGGTGGGCGTGCGCTCCGGTGACACGCCGGCCGACGAGCGACGCAGGTTCGGCCGCACGCCGCCCGACATCCTCATCACCACCCCCGAGTCGCTGTTCCTCATCCTCACCTCGCAGGCCCGCGAGTCGCTGCGCGGCGTCGAGACGGTGATCGTCGACGAGGTGCACGCGGTCTCGGGCACGAAGCGCGGCGCCCACCTCGCCCTGACGCTCGAGCGCCTCGACCGCCTGCTGGCGAAGCCGGCCCAGCGGATCGGCCTGTCCGCGACCGTCCGCCCGGTCGAGGAGGTCGCCCGCTTCCTGGGTGGCCCGCACGACGTCGACGTCGTGCAGCCGCCGAGCAGCAAGACCGTCGAGCTCGAGGTCGTCGTCCCGGTCGAGGACCTCGCCGAGCTCGGCCAGTCGACCGGTGAGGTCAGCGGGTCGGCCGCGGGCGAGGAGCGCCGTACGTCGATCTGGCCGCACGTCGAGGAGCGGATCGTCGACCTCGTGCTGGCCCACCGGTCGACGATCGTCTTCGCCAACTCGCGGCGGCTGGCGGAGCGGCTGTGCGCGCGGCTCAACGAGATCGCCTACGAACGCGCCACCGGCGAGGCGTTGCCCGAGCCGGGCGGCCAGCAGCCCGCGCAGGTGATGGCCCAGGCCGGGTCCACGGTCGCGCGCCCGGACGCCGCGATCCCGGAGATCGCCCGCGCCCACCACGGCTCGGTCTCGAAGGAGCAGCGGGCCCAGATCGAGGAGGCGCTCAAGGCCGGCCGGCTGCCGGCCGTGGTCGCGACGTCCAGCCTCGAGCTCGGCATCGACATGGGCGCCGTCGACCTGGTCATCCAGGTCGAGTCGCCGCCGTCCGTGGCGAGCGGCCTGCAGCGCGTCGGTCGCGCCGGTCACCAGGTCGGCGCGGTGTCGCGCGGCGTCATCTTCCCGAAGTACCGCGGCGACCTCGTCCAGACCGCGGTGGTCGCCGAGCGGATGCGTGCCGGGCAGATCGAGACCACCCGCTACCCGCGCAATCCGCTCGACGTCCTCGCCCAGCAGGTCGTCGCGATGGTCAGCGTCGACGAGTGGGAGGTCGAGGTGATGTACGACGTGGTGCGCCGCGCCGCGCCGTTCGCCGCACTCCCCCGCAGCGCCTTCGAGTCGGTGCTCGACATGCTGGCCGGCCGCTACCCGAGCGACGAGTTCGCCGAGCTGCGGCCACGGCTGGTGTGGGACCGGGTCGGCGGCACCCTCACCGGCCGCCCGGGCGCGCAGCGCCTGGCGGTCACCAGCGGCGGCACCATCCCCGACCGCGGGCTGTTCGGCGTCTTCCTCGTCGGTGACAAGAAAAGTCGCGTCGGCGAGCTCGACGAGGAGATGGTCTACGAGTCGCGGGTCGGCGACGTCTTCACCCTCGGATCCACCTCGTGGCGGATCGAGGACATCACTCACGACCAGGTGCTCGTCACGCCGGCGCCCGGTCAGCCCGGCCGGCTGCCCTTCTGGAAGGGCGACACCCTCGGTCGCCCGGTCGAGCTCGGCCGGGCGCTCGGCGCGTTCACCCGCGAGCTCGGCGGACTGTCCGCCACCGCCGCACGCACCCGGGTGATGGCCGCCGGCCTCGACACCTGGGCCGCCGACAACCTGCTGCAGTACCTCGACGAGCAGCGGCAGGCGACCGGCCACCTGCCCGACGACCGGACCATCGTCGTCGAGCGGTTCCGCGACGAGCTCGGCGACTGGCGGGTGGCGATCCACTCGCCGTTCGGGTCGCAGGTGCACGCGCCGTGGGCGCTCGTCGTGGCGGCGCGGCTGCGCGAGCGCTACGGCGTCGACGTGCAGGCGATGCACGCCGACGACGGCATCGTGCTCCGGCTGCCCGACGTCGAGCTCGACGAGGGCGATGCCGCGCGCACCGGCACCGAGATGGCGGTCGTCGAGCCCGACGAGGTCGAGCCGCTGGTCACCGCCGAGGTCGGTGGCTCTGCGCTGTTCGCGTCGAGGTTCCGCGAGTGCGCGGCGCGTGCGCTGCTCCTGCCGCGACGCAACCCCGGTCGTCGTACACCCCTGTGGCAGCAGCGGCAGCGATCGGCGCAGCTGCTCTCGGTGGCCAGCGACTACGGCTCGTTCCCGGTCGTGCTCGAGACGATGCGCGAGTGCCTGCAGGACGTCTTCGACGTCCCGGGGCTGGTCGGCCTCATGCGCGAGGTCGAGGAGCGCACTGTGCGCTTCGTCGAGGTCGAGACCCAGCAGCCATCACCGTTCGCGCGGTCGCTGCTGTTCGGCTACGTCGCGCAGTTCCTCTACGAGGGCGACTCCCCGCTCGCCGAGCGCCGCGCCACGGCGCTGTCGCTCGACCAGACCCTGCTGGCCGAGCTGCTCGGGCAGCAGGGCTACGGCGGCCTGCGTGAGCTGCTCGATCCCGCGGCGATCGCGTCCCTTGCCGCCGACCTGCAGCGGCTGTCCGAGGAACGCCGGGCCCGCGACGCGGAGGGCGTCGCCGACCTGCTCCGGGTGCTCGGCCCGCTCACCACCGCCGAGGCAGTGGAGCGCGGCGCCCGGCCCGCCTGGCTGGCCGATCTCGAGGAGGCCCGCCGGGCTGTGCGGCTGCGCGTCGCCGGCGAGGAGCGCTGGGTTGCTGTCGAGGACGCCGGCCGGCTCCGCGACGCGCTCGGCACCCCCATGCCGGTCGGCATCCCGCACGCCTTCCTCGAGCCGGTCCGCGACCCCATCGGCGACCTGGTGGCCCGCTACGCCCGCACCCACGTGCCGTTCACGACCGCCGACGTCGCGAGCCGGCTCGGGCTCGGTGTCGCCGTCGTGGAGCAGACGCTGCAGCGGCTGGCGACCAGCGGCCGGGTGTTGTCCGGCGAGTTCCTTCCCGGCGGCGCCGGTCCGGAGTGGTGCGACGCCGAGGTCCTGCGCACGCTGCGCCGCCGCTCGCTGGCCGTGCTGCGCAAGGAGGTCGAGCCGGTCCCGGTCGAGGCCCTGGCGTCGTTCCTCCCGTCCTGGCAGCAGGTCGGCAGCCGGCTGCGCGGGGCGGAGGGCGTGCTGCGGGTCGTCGAGCAGCTGCAGGGAAGTCAGGTCCCGGCGTCGGCGCTCGAGTCGCTGGTCCTTCCATCCCGGGTGCCCGACTACGCCCCGGCCCTGCTCGACGAGCTGTGCGCCGCCGGCGAGGTGCTCTGGCGCGGGCACGGTGCCCTGCCCGGGTCGGACGGCTGGGTGTCGCTGCACCTCGCCGACTCGGCCCACCTCACCATGCCCGAACCGGACGCCGCCGTGGTGACCACTCCCCTGCACGAGGCGGTCCTCGGTGCCCTGGCCGGCGGCGGCGCGTTCTTCTTCCGCCGGCTGTCCGACGTCGTCGAGTCCACCGACGACGAGGCGCTCGTGACAGCGCTGTGGGACCTCGTGTGGTCCGGGCACCTGAGCAACGACACCCTGGCGCCGCTGCGCACGCTGGTGGCGGGGGGCCGCGGAGCGCACCGCCCGCGCCGCGCGGCGCCGCGCGGCCGCTACGGCCGGACCCGGCCCGGACGACCCGCCGGGCCGACCCGCACCGGGCCGCCCAGCGCGGTCGGACGCTGGTCGCTGCTGCCCGACGTCGAGACCGACCCGACCCGACGGGCGGCGACGCTGGCCGAGGTGCTGCTCGACCGGCACGGCGTGGTGGTCCGCGGCGCCGTCCAGGCGGAGCGGGCACCCGGTGGCTTCGCCGCGGTCTACCGCGTGCTCGCGACGTTCGAGGAGACCGGTCGCTGCCGGCGCGGCTACTTCGTCGAGGGCCTGGGCGCCGCGCAGTTCGCGCTGCCCGGCGCTGTCGACCGGCTGCGAGCCGTCTCGGCGGCGCTCGAGCGGGCCGGTGAGGAGCCGGTGCCGAGGGCGGCGGTCCCCGACGTGCCGCGGGCCGTGGTGCTCGCCGCGACCGACCCGGCGAACCCCTACGGCGCAGCGGTGCCGTGGCCGGGCCGCGGCGAGGACGCCGGCCACAAGCCCGGCCGCAAGTCCGGTGCGCTGGTGGTCCTCGTCGACGGCAGCCTGGTGCTCTACGTCGAGCGCGGCGGCCGCACGCTGCTCACCTGGGCCGAGGACCCGGCGGTCCTGCAGCCGGCGGTCGACGCCCTGTCGCTCGCCGTCCGCGACGGCCTGCTCGGCCGCCTGACGGTCGAGCGGGCGGACGGTGCCGGCGTCCTGCACTCCCCGCTCGGGCTGGCGCTGGAGGAGGCCGGCTTCCACGCGACGCCGCGCGGCCTCAGACTGCGGGCATGAGCGTCACCCCGATGAGCAGCGACGACGACTGGTCTGCCCGGCGGGGCGACGCCGCCGCCGAGCAGGTCGCCCGCCTCGACCGCGTGCGCGCCGCCGAGACCGAGCAGGCCAGGGTGCTGCTGACCGGCTTCGTCCGCGACGCCCGGGAGCGCGGCCTGCCGACGGTGTCGCTCAAGGCGCGCGCCACGAACGGTCGCGCGGTCTACCGCACGGCGCTGACCGGGTGGTACCTCAAGCGCAACGGCACCCTTGCCGTGGACGAGGAGGGCCTGTTCTACGTGCTGTCGGCGCCGCCCAGCCTGGCCGCCCGGCTGCGCGGCGCTGACGTCCCGCCGAGCGACCCGCCGCTCGTGGTCGGCGTCGGCGGCCGTGACGGCGAGTCGATGCCACTGGCCGAGCTGTTGGCGCTGCGGCTCGACGCGGGCGAGACGTGGGACCGGTGACCCTGCGCAACTGGGCGGGCAACGTCACCTACGCCGCGGCTCGGCTGCACCGGCCGACGTCCCTCGAGCAGGTGCAGGAGCTCGTCTCCAGCAGCCGCCGCATCCGCGCGCTCGGCAGCGGTCACTCGTTCAGCCGGGTCGCCGACACCGACGGTGACCTCCTGACGCTGGCGGGCCTCCCGGCCAGGATCGACGTGGCCGACGACCGGCGGTCGGTGACCGTCAGCGGCGGCCTGCGCTACGGCGAGGTGGCGCCGCGGCTGCACGCCGCCGGCCTCGCGCTGCACAACCTCGGGTCGCTGCCGCACATCTGCGTGGCGGGCGCTGCCGCCACCGGCACGCACGGCTCCGGAGACGCCCTCGGCTGTCTGGCCACCGCGGTCCTCGGCGTCGACCTGGTGACCGGGTCCGGCGACCTGCTGCACCTCGACCGGTCCGAGCCCCGCTTCCCGGGGGCCGTCGTTGCACTCGGTGCGCTGGGCGTCGTCACGGCCGTGACCCTGGCGGTCGAGCCGGCGTACGACGTCACGCAGCAGGTCGTCGAGGGCCTGACGCCGGGCACGGTGCGCACCCACCTCGACGAGGTCTTCGCCGCGGGCGACAGCGTGAGCGCCTTCGCGACCTGGGGACATGGCGACCCGGTGCGGCTCTGGGTGAAGCGACGCACCGACCGGCCCTGGACGCCGCTCGACGACGACTGGCTCGGCGGCCGGCCCGCCACGAGCGCCCAGCACCCCGTGCCGACCATGGACCCGTCGGCGTGCACCGAGCAGCTCGGCCGTCCCGGACCGTGGCACGAGCGGCTCCCGCACTTCCGCCTCGACCACACGCCGAGCCACGGCGACGAGCTGCAGACCGAGTACCTCGTGCCGCGTACGCGCGCGGTCGACGCGCTGGATGCCGTGGCCGGTGTCGCCGAGCGGATCGCGCCGTTGCTGATGGTGTCCGAGCTGCGCACCGTCGCCGCCGACGACCTCTGGCTGAGCCCGGCGTACGACCGCGACAGCCTCGCGGTGCACTTCACCTGGCGCGCCGATCCCGACGCCGTCCTACCCGTCGTCACCGCGCTCGAGTCCGCCCTCGCGCCGTTCGACGCGCGGCCGCACTGGGGCAAGGTCTTCACGACCGACCCCGACGCCGTCACCGCGCTCTACCCGCGGCATGACGACGCCCGCGCACTGCGCCGAGACCTCGACCCCGACGACGTCTTCGGCAACGCCTTCCTCGACACCTACCTGCCCCGCTGACCCGTGCTATCGGGTGACAGTTCCGACGAACGTCTCCCTGCCTTCCTCCGAATCTCCCCCTTCGAACCTGACGACCATCCACCCCTGGCCGCGGATGCCCTGGTAGCTGCCGGTGCCGCTCACGACCTTCCACGGGCTGCTCTGGATGAGAGCAGGGGCGGGCAACGGTGTGAATCCGATGCTCAGGCTGCCGTCGCGGCATCGAAACGTCGCGATCCCCGTCCCGACGCCAGGGCGCCCAGGCTCGTGCTTCATGGACCCACCGGGACAGAACGCCGAGTCGCCTACGTAGGACCCGCGCCGCACCGTGCCGCCATTGATGTCGGTCACCTGGTCAAGGATGAGGATCGCGTCCCCCTTCAGGACGGGGACCTCCGAGTTGCCATCGGCGTCTGGTGGGGCGCTGGTGGCGA
This sequence comes from uncultured Actinomycetota bacterium, assembly GCA_963746175.1. Classification (GTDB taxonomy): domain Bacteria; phylum Actinomycetota; class Actinomycetes; order JACCUZ01; family JACCUZ01; genus CAVVAH01. The sequence continues at coordinate 121,164 of CAVVAH010000008.1, forward strand.
CCGATGATGGACTCGTGGCATCCGGGACGGCGACCGTTCCTTCGTCTTTGTCAGCGTCGGCGTCGCTGCCGCACCCGGCAAGGCCGATCGTCGAGACGACCAACGCCGCCCACAGGATCCGACCAGGCTCGATGCGCCGAACGCGTGTGCTCATGTTCGATCCTCCCGCGTACGTGAGCAGTCGTGAGACGCCCTGCCACAAAGCGGTCGGGTCGCCAGTTCTGGGCACCCGAGTGCCGCGGCGTCAGGTCGCCAGCACGGTGAACGGGACTGATGACGTGTCCGTTGTCCGGCCGGACCGCGTCTCTGTTCTTCTGGGTCGTTCAGCGCACCTGTTGCGCCTTCGAGCCGTGCTGGTTGATGGCTGCGAGGAAGGCCCGGCCGGCAGCCTCCACCACGTCCGTGGACGACGCTGTGACCGCGACCCGGCGGCCGGGCATCTCTACCTCGAGCTCGACTTCGCCGACGGCCTCGCTCCCCGGTCCGACTGAGTATGCGCGGAACGCGACTACCCGCGCCGCCACCCCTGTCGCCTGTGAGATCGAGTCGCAGACGGCGTCGATGAGCCCGTTACCGGACCCCTCGGCGTGCACGTGCTTCCCTTGGCGGGTCAGCTGGACGCTGGCCCGCGGCCCGTCCTGCGATCCACCGGAGTACGTGATCGTGTCGAACTGCCAGCTGGTCGGTGGTTCGGTCATGCGGTGCTCCTGGCTCGAGCGGGCGTCGGCTCGGTGCACGGCAGCATAGGGCGCGTGGGATCTCCAGGGGAGCCCCCGATCGCTGAGGCAGGCTCCGGCCGGTCAGGCCCCAGGATCCGCGAGTGCGGACCGTATGGAGCCGGCGCCGCTGCTGGTTCCCTCTCGCGTCACCGGCGCAGCGCCGGACCTGGCCCTACCGATCGGTTGTGTCGGCCGACGGCGCGACCGATGCGGAACGACACTTCTCGTCCCGTCCGTCGTCAGGTGACGATGCGCATCTGCTCGTCGACGGCCTAGTGGTTGCAGCCGGCACCGAGACGGGGGCTACGGCACAGGTCCCAGCCAGTGCCCGCGTGGTGGATGTCGGCGCCGGCACGCCCGATCAGGTAGTCATCGCCGCGACCGCCGAACAGGCGGTCGCCGCCGCTGCCTCCGTAGAGGAGGTCGCTTGCGGTGCGCCCGAAGAGCTCATCGACCCCTGCGAATCCTCGCAGCGTGTCCCGGGCCGCCCCACCGTCGAGATGATCCGCCAGTTCGCTGCCGAGCAGTGCGTCGCGGCCGGCTCCGCCGTCGAGCTGTTCGCCCTCCCCGACGTAGCCGGTGCCGTCGAGCGAGGTGGCCGGGCCGGCGCTGATGTAGTCGTTGCCGTCGTGACCGAGCAGGACGTCGAGCCCGGGTCCGCCGTCGACCCAGTCGTCGCCGGCGCCGGCGCCGACGTGGTCCCAACTGTGCGCATCGTCCACCTCGCGCGGACCAAGCGCGACGTTGTCACCAGCGCAGATCGAGTCGTCTCCGCCGCCCGCGGAGATGTAGTCGGCACCGCCCAGAGCGACGATCACGTCGGGGCCGGATGTCCCCTCGATGGTGTCTGCGCCCTCAGTCCCCACGATCGTGGCGGTCAGTCCGTTGCACGACGGTGCGTCCGCGGCGTCAGCGACACCGCCCAGACCCAAGCCCAACAGCAGCAGGGCGGCGCTCGCGGTCGCAGTGGCTGGTCGGGTGGTGCGGGGCATGCGGGTCCCTCTCTTGGGCGGTTCGTGACCCAAGGACCTTATGCGGCATTTGCGGTTCGGCCCAGTCTCGGACCACCCCGAGGTCGAAGGCATGTCGCTGGCGGGGGCGAGGCGCAGGGAACGTCGGAACTTCCTGCGTGGCGTGAGCTGGCACGACCGAGCGCTCACTGGCCGGGTCGGAGTGCCCGTCGTGCGGGCGGAGACGAACGAAAGCGATTCCACGGAAACGTCTCTTGCACGACTGCATGTCACGGTTGACGTGGGTTCGCGAGACGTCCGACTGAAGTCGTGACGAACATTGCCGTCAATTTCGAGCGGGGACGCGACAGTAGAGGGGCGCGTCAGGGCAGTGGACGCTCGTACCAGCGGACGTCCCACCACCGGCCGAGCTTGTAGCCGACCTCGGTGTACGTGCCGACCGCGCGGAACCCGAACCGTCGGTGCAGGGACTCGGAGGCGTCGTTCGGCAGGACGACGCCGGCAAAGGCGCGGTGCAGGTCCTCGCGGGCGAGCTCGGCCAACAAGGTGGTGTACAGCGCCGTCCCAAGGCCTCGGCCCAGACCGGCAGGATCGCAGTAGACGCTGGTCTCGACCGAGTGCGCGTACGCCGCCCGTCCGCTGAACCGGCTGCTGGTGGCGAAACCCTGCACGACGCCGTCGGGCTCGGCGACGAGGAGCCGGTACGGCCCGCTCGTGCCGTAGTGGCCGAGCCACTCGCGTCGCGCCTCGACGGTCCACGGCTCGACCTCGAAGCTGGCACTGGTGTGCAGCACGAAGTGGTTGTAGATCTCCGTCAGCCGCGGCACGTCGTCGTCGACGGCCGCCCGGACGGTGGGCGCGCCGGTCAGTGCGGCGCCTTCACGGCGAGCACCGGGCAGGCCACCCCGAGCAGGATCCGCTGCGACGTGCTGCCGATGATCAGCTTTCCGACGGGGGTCCGGCGGCGCAGCCCGATCACGACCAGGTCAGGGCCGATCTCGTCGGCGGCAGCGACGATCGCGTCCGCGGTGTCGACACCGCCGGGCAGCTGGCGCACCTCGACCTCGACGCCCGCCCGACCGAGCTGCGCGGCCGCGGCGTCCAGCAGCTGCTCGGCCGAGTACGGCGCGTCGACCTGGTCGGCCGGCCGGGTCACGTTCACGACCACGACACCGGTCGACCGGCGGGCGGCCTCCTCGGCGGCGGCCGCCAGTGCGGCGTCGCCCTCAGGCGTGCGGATGTAGGCCAGCAGAACCGTCACGGTCGCCACCTCCGGTGGATGTCCAGGGCGAGGCCATCCTGCCCGACCGGAGGTGCCGCGTCTGCGCGCGTCTCACGGGTCAGGTCAGAACACCTCGAGCGTCGCGCGCCGCCGGCTCTCCCACTCGAAGTAGGACAGCATCGCCATCCCGATCACGACGTAGCCGGCGCCGACGGAGATCTCCCGCAGCAGCAGACCGGAGACGTCGCCGAACGCGACGCCGTCGGCCAAGCGGCGAGCCGCCTCGATCGCGTGCGTCAGGGGCAGCCACGGCGATACCGACGCCATCCAGTCGGGCAACCGGTCGATCGGGACGTTGACGCCGCAGAAGATGAGCAGCACGCCGAAGATGACGTTCGACAGCACCGCCGTCTCCCGCACCCGCAGCGCCAGAGCGGCCCCGACCAGACCGAGCCCGGTGCAGGAGAACGACGCCAGCAGGCTCACCAGGACGATCGGGACGTACGCCGAGGTGGGCACGTCGATGGAGAAGATCGCGCCGCCGGCGACGAGGGCGAACACCGCCACGACCCAGCCGTTGAGGATGACGGGGAGCGCCCGGCCGACGAACAACGGGATCCGCGCCGCGGGCGTCGACAGGATGATGCCGAGCGTCTTGGTCTGCCGCTCGTTGCCGATCGTGTTGCCCATGGCGAACAGGCACGGGATCGCGGCGTACTGCAGCGCGTTGCCGATGACGAAGAACTCGTCGGACCCGACGCCGCTTGCTCGGCCGAGATAGGCGAACAGCAGGATCTGGGTGATCGGGCCGATGAGGAAGGTCGGGATCAGGATCCACGGCGTGATCCAGTTGAAGAGAGCCCGGTAGCTCGTGATGCCGCCGAGCACCAGCACCCGCGCACCGTTGACGAAGCCGCCGCTCACGTGAGTGCCAGGGTGGCGTGCCGCCGGGCGGACCGCAGCACGGTCTCGGCGCACAGCACGCCGATGAGCAGGTAGACCAGACCGAGGCCGGCGCAGGCGAGCAGGTCCGGCCACGGACTGCCGCCGAGCGCGGACTCCCGGATCGCGTTCACGCCCCAGGTGGGGGCGAGGACCCACGAGATCGGACGCACCCAGTCGGGCAGCACGCTGAGCGGCACCAGGAAGCCGGACACCAGCCAGACCGGCTCCTCCAGCGAGCTGCCGAGAGCCCACGCGGTGCGGTAGCGCACGACGGTCACGCTGAGCACGAAGCCCAGCGCGCCGATCGACATGACGGTCACCGGCACCGACAGCGCGAACAGCAAGGGGTGGTGGATGGGCACGTCGATGCCGAACAGGAAGTGGCCCCACAGGAGGGTCGCGACCATCGAGTAGAGCCCGATCGTCGCCATCGCGACGGTGACCGGGAGCAGCACGACCGGCAGCGGGACCGGTGCCGCGACGAGCAGCTCCAGGGTCCCCTGCCAGCGCTCGCGCTGCACCACGCTGCTGCCCGAGGTGCTGACCGACGACCAGACACCGAGGACGCTCGCGCCGATGCCGGCGTAGAGCAGGCTCTTGTCGTCACCGTTGAGCCCGTACATCAGGAATGCGATCGTGGCGAAGAACAGCGGCCACAGGATGCCGAGGATCCCGTCGAAGGCCGAGCGAGCCAGCATCTTGAGGTGGAACCACCACCCCATGCCGAGCACGCGCAGGACGAGGCTCGGCCTCACGCGCCGCCCACCAGCTCGACGTAGGCGTCCTCCAGCGTGGGTTCGCGGGTCGCGACCCGGCCCAGCCGGACCCCGTCCAGGCAGCCCAGCACCGCCTGCGTGACCTCGGCGCCGGGGTGGGCCCGCACCACGAGCAGCTGCGCCTGGCCGCGCTCCTCCACGCCCGCCGAGCGCACGCCCTCGAGCTTCTCGACGCCGGCGACAACCGACCCGGCGTCGCCGAACACCTCGACCTCGACGACGGCGCCCTCGCCGACCCGGTGCTTCAGGTCGGCGGGCGTCCCCTCGGCGACGATGCTGCCGCCCGCGATGACCGCGATGCGGTCGCAGAGCTCGTCGGCCTCGAACATGTAGTGGGTCGTGAGCAGGATCGTCGTGCCGGACGCGCGCAGGTCGGCCACGGTCGCGCGCAGCTCACGCGCCCCGACCGGGTCGATGCCGATGGAGGGCTCGTCGAGGAACAGCACCTCGGGCTTGTGCAGCAGTCCCCGCGCCACGTGCAGCCGCTGCCGCATGCCGCGCGAGTAGCCCTCGACCCGCTCCTTCTCGCGGCCGGTGAGCCCGACCAGCTCGAGGAGCTCACCGATCCGGGCCTTCTGCTCGCGCGCCGGTACGCCGTACAGCTCGGCGAAGTAGCGCAGGTTGTCCAGCCCCGACAACCGCTCGTAGAGGCCGCGGTCGCCGCCGAAGACGTAGCCCACCCGCCGGCGTACCTCGCGCGGCTCCTCGACGACGTCGCGGCCCAGGACGCGGGCGGAGCCGGACGTCGGCAGCAGCAGGGTGATGAGCATCTTGATCGTGGTGGTCTTGCCGGCGCCGTTGGGGCCGAGCAGCCCGAACAGCTCACCCTTCTCGACCGAGAAGGAGACGCCGCGGACCGCCTCGACCTCCTTGGCGGTGCGTTTGAGGATGCCGGCGCGGGTCTGGTACGTACGTCGAAGGTCCTGGACCTCGATGACGGTCACTGCGCCAGCTCCTCCCGTGTCAGCGCGCGGAGCACGCAGAACTCGTTGCCCTCCGGGTCGGCGAGCACGACCCACGAGACGTCCCCACCCTGCCCTACAGCGACCCGGGTGGCGCCGAGGGCCTCGATCCGGGCGACCTCGGCCGCCTGGTCGTCGGGGCGCAGGTCGATGTGCAGCCGGTTCTTGACGGACTTCTGCTCCGGCACCCGGAGGAACAGGAGGTCCGGCGAGACGCCGTCCTCCGGGCTGCCCGCCGGCGGCTCGAGACACACCTCGTCGGGGGTGTCGTAGGTGCGCCGCCAGCCCAGGGCCTGCTCCCAGAAGGTCGCGGCCCGAGCCGGGTCGGTCGAGTCGACGCAGACGCACTGCCAGCGGATGCTCACACCGACCACCCAACCGGACCGGTCCGACAGGTGTCGACCGAGTTGCCGGCCGCCCTACGGACGGCGGGTAGCCCACGACGGGCCCGAGGGTTCACTCGTCCGGGTAGACCTCCAGCGAGCTGCCGTAGGCCACGCCCGCGCCGTACGACAACCCTGGGCTCGCGATGCCGAGCCAGGCAGCGCCGGCGTGGCCGCCCTCGGCCCGGCCGCCGGGCGCCCCACCGCCACCGGCGCCGAGCAGCGCGCGGGTGACGCCCTGACTCGCGTCGAGCAGGTCGTCCAGAGCCGCGGAGAAGACCTCCCACGTCAACGGCGCGTCGGGGCCATTGCCCCGGGTCAGCGACTCCAGGACGGCGCGTCGAACGAGCTCCTTGACGAACGAGGCCGTGACGCCCTCGGTACGGGACACGACGGTGGCGAGCTGCTCGTCGTCCAGCGCAACGTCGAGCCCTCGGGTGTAGACGTCGAGGAGCCGTGCTCGGCCGTCCTCGTCGGGCAGCGGGATCTCGACCGCGACGTCGACCCGGCCGGGGCGGGCGGCGAGCGCGGGCTCCAGCAGGTCCGCCCGGTTGGTCGTCAGCAGGAACAGCAGGTCCGCGTCCGCCGCGGCCCCGTCCATCGCGTCGAGCAGCGTGAACAGCACCGGGCTCGGCCCTGGTCCGTAGCCGCGGTCCTCGCCGACGAGGTCCACGTCCTCGAGCACGAGCACCGACGGCTGGAGGTCGCGAGCCAGCTGGGTGATCGGGCCTACGGCGTGCAAGGACTGGCCGGAGAGCATGAGCACGGTGGCTCCGTGCAGCTGCTGCACGAGGTAGCGGGTGGTGTGCGTCTTGCCGGTCCCTGGCGGGCCGTGCAGGAGCAAGCCGCGCTTGAGGTGCTGACCCGCCTGCCGCAGGGCGTCCCGATGAGCCACGACGTCGAGGGTGTGCCGCTCGACCCGGCGCAGGGTCTCGGCGGGCAGCACCACGTCGGCGCGGGCGGTCGGAGGGAGGACCGGGAACCGGACGGACAGTCCGCCCATCCCCGGGACGAGCTCCACCACCTGGCCGCGGTAGACGTTGAGCCGCAGCCGCAGCTCGGCGAGCTCGCGCAGCACCTCCTGCGCAGTCCCGGTGGGAAGACCGGCGACCTCGACGGCCAGGACCGGCTCCTCGTGCCGATCCGGCCCCCGCACCATCACGACGTACCGGCCGCGGTCGTCCTCGACCAGGAGCAGCGCCCGGCGCAGGCACGCCGTGGTCCGGTCCGGGCCGGACGGCAGGTCGACCAGGTCCGGGGCGGCGAGCCGTACCGGCCCTGCGACCTCGCCGTGCACGAGGTGCTGCAGCCAGGGCGCCTGGTAGTGCGGCGGCACCGAGACGCCGTGGACCGTCACCGTCCGACCGTCGGAGGCGGCCCAGTGGTCGAGGGCGGTCTGCACGTTCACGTGCTCGAAGAGCGGCAGCTCGTTCGTCAGGACGGACTGCGAGACGCCGTCGCCCAGGTGATCGCGCACCGCTGCGACGACCGGGTTGCTGCGGTCGTCCTCCGCATGCGTGTGGGCCCACCGGAGGAAGCCGAGGAAGGCACGCGCGAACTCGGCGGCCTGCTCCGGACTCGCGTGGGGTCCGGACTCGTCGTCGTCGGTCCCCGCCACGGCCTCAACCAACCAGGCCGGGCGGCCGGTGGGCAAGGCCGTTGCCGATCAGCCTTCGGCCAGTGCCTTGGCGCGGGCGGTGGCGTGCTCGTCCTCGGAGATGACTCCTCGGGAGCGCAGGTCGTCGAGCTCGGCCAGCCGGTCCTCGAGGGACCGGCGCGGGGCGAGCAGGTTGCTGTTGGCCGCGCGTGCGGCCAGCTGTGCCTCGGCCGCGAGCGGGTCGAGGCCACCGGCCTCCAGCGCCCGCTTGCTGCGCGCCGCCGCGAGCGCCATGAAGAGCACGATGCCGACGAACATGATCACGAAGATCACGAAGATCACGACGATCAGCACCTCGACGACGCCGAAGTCCACCGGCACTGCGCCTCCTCCGCGACGGGGTCAGCGACCACCGTAGAGGAACCGGCGGAACAGCCGGGTGACCCGCGGCATGACGGCCCAGGTCATCAACCCGGTCAGGGTGCCGGAGAAGACGAGGACCCGTGCCACCAGCGGCCAGCCGCTGAGGTACGGCAGCACGAGCACGTTCATCAGCAGGACGAGCGGCACGATCGCCACCAGCGTGACGAGGAACATCTTCCAGCGCGGTGGTGCCGGGGCGGTCCGGCCGGGCATGGCGAACCAGGTCTCCAGGCCGGTGACGTGGCTTACCCCGGTCTCCTGCGCGAGGTCCTCCGCCTGGTGCAGCCACTCGGCGCGTTCGGGTGACCGTTCCCAGTGCGCCAGCGAGTCGGGGTCGGCGAACCGGTAGACGACGTGCCAGTCCTGGCCGGCCGTGTGCGGGCGCAGGACACCGGAGCCGAGGAAGCCCGGGAAGCGGCAGGCCGCACCGATGATGCCGTCGTACCACTGCTCGAACTCGCGCTCGCGCCCGGCAGCGACCCGCCGCGCCACCGTGACGGTGACCGGCTCCGCGGTGCGGGACAGGAGGCTCACCCCCTCGGAAGCATCGGACCCCGCAGGTGTCTTCCCGCGCGTGCGGGAGACGATGCTCACACCATGCCTGAGGGAGACACCGTCTGGCTCGCCGGCCGCCGGCTCGACGACGCGCTGGCCGGCCGGGTGCTGACCACCTCGGACTTCCGCGTGCCGCAGCTCGCGACCGTCGACCTCACCGGCCGGACGGTCACCGAGGTGGTCAGCCGCGGCAAGCACCTGCTCACGCGGGTCGACGACGACCTGACCCTGCACACGCACTTCCGGATGGACGGCACCTGGCACCTCTACCGCCCGGGCGCGACCTGGCGCGGTGGGCCGGACTGGCAGGTGCGGGTGCTGCTCGGCAACGCGGAGTGGGACGCGGTCGGCTACCGGCTCCCGGTCGTGGAGCTGCTCCCCCGGGACCGCGAGAGCGAGGCCGTGGGGCACCTGGGGCCGGACCTGCTCGGTGCGGACTGGGACCTGGTCGAGGCGGTACGCCGGCTCGCTGCCGACCCGGACCGGGAGATCGGCCCGGCGCTGCTCGACCAGCGCAACCTGGCCGGGATCGGCAACCTCTACAAGAGCGAGGTCCTCCACCTCGCGGGCGTCTCGCCGTGGACGCCGGTGCGCGACGTCGACCTCGCGGCCGTCGTCGACCGGGCGCACCGGCTGCTGGAGCTCAACAAGGACCACGTGTGGCAGACCACGACCGGAGTGCAGCGTCGTGGCCGGGACCACTGGGTCTTCGAACGCCAGGGCCGGCCCTGCCTGCGCTGCGGGACACCGGTCGCGACGGCGGAGCAGGGCGCGGCGCCGTACCAGCGGATCGCCTACTGGTGCCCGGTCTGCCAGCCGGGCCCGGCACCGGAGCCACGGCGGCCGCCGCGTCGCGCCGAGCGACCCACGGGCCGCACGCGCTACCGGCCCTGACGAAGGCGTGTCATGGGTGGCAGTCGCGGCTGACACGTCAGGTCAAGAGCGGCCACGACGCGGACGCTGCGCGGTTCTGCCCGCTCGCCGTCGGTCCCAGTCCGCAGGATGAGACCGATGGGATGGGCCGTCCTGCTTGGCGCGGCGAACGAGTGCTTGGCGCGGCGTCGATGCCACGCCAAGCATCACTAAGCCGGGTGAAGCACGGAGCTCCGGCCGGAATCGTCCACGGACCGAGACGAACGGACGGCGGGTAAGCGACGGACGGCGGGTGGCCGCATCCTCCTCCGCAGCTGCTCTGACCCGCACCCTCGACGGCGGGTGAGCGGCCACGCAGCGGAGGGAGGAGCTGCCCGGCCGGACGGCGGAGACGGAGCACGAAGGACGCCCGTCCACACCCCCGTTGACGTGGGGTGGACGGGCGACCTGGACCAGTTGCTACCCGCGAGGCCGCGGGTCATGCCTGAAAGCGTGATCTCCGCTCAGGCGGCGAGGTTGGTGACCTGCATCGGAGCGGCCGGCGCGAACGGCTCGAGCTGCTCGACGGTGGAGACGGCCTCGGCGAGAGCGAGGTTGTCGCTCACCTCGCGCAGGAGCTCGGACATCGGCACGTCCAGCGCCTCGCAGATCGAGCCGAGGAGCTCGGACGAGGCTTCCTTCTGGCCGCGCTCGACCTCGGACAGGTAGCCGAGGGAGACGCGGGCGGCGGAGGACACCTCGCGCAGGGTGCGGCCCTGCTCGCGGCGACGCTCCCGCAGGACGTCGCCCAGCAGGCGGCGGAGCAGGATCATCGCGGGCCCTCCCTCGGTCCGTCGGCGGCTGAGGTGATCACCGTAGCCGGTGGTGCGTCCCCCGGTGCGAGCGACCCGCATCGGGTCACCCGGCCGGGCTCTCCGAGTGTAACGCCGTAATCATTGCGCTGCGTTCCCGTTCCTGAGCACCTCGTGCAGGAACCCCAGCGCCGCCCGGACGGTGCCGGCCCGGACCGTCGCCCGGTCGCCGACGAGGTCCAGCCGCCGGTGCAGCAGCCGGAGCGGCTCGCCGCCGGCCAGCCCGAGGTAGACCTCCCCGGGCGGGTGCCCGTCCTGCGGGTCCGGTCCGGCCACCCCGGTCGTCGCCAGGCCGTACGTGGCCCCCAGCCGCAGCCGCGCACCGGCCGCCATCGCGGCCGCGACCAGCGGGTGCACCGGGCCGTGCCGTTCCAGCAGGTCGGCCGGGACGCCGAGCAGGTCCCGCTTGAGCTCGGTCGCGTACGCGACCACGCCGCCGCGGAACGTCCGGGACGCGCCGGGCACGGCGGTGACGGTGGCCGCCAGGGCGCCCCCGGTGAGCGACTCGGCGACCGCGAGCGTCCCACCACGCGCCAGCAGTGCGTCGTGCACCTGCCGGGCGAGCGCGTCGGCTGCGGGGTCGGTCACCGGCGCTCGGCGCGCCGGGCCCGCTTGAGCACCGCGCGGTCCGAGGTCTGCCGCAGCCGCAGCGCGCGCTGCACGTAGTCGATCCCGGTGACGACGGTGACCACCACGGCGACGTACATGATGAGCAGCGCCACGGCGTGCAGCACACCGCCGAGTGGCAGCACGAGCAGCCCGATGCCGACGGCCTGCAGCAGGGTCTTGACCTTGCCGCCGCGGCTGGCCGCCATGACACCGTGCCGGATCACGAAGAACCGGAGCAGCGTCACCCCGATCTCGCGGACCAGCACGACCACGGTGACCCACCAGGGGAGGTCGTCGAGCAGCGAGAGGCCGATCAGTGCCGCACCGATCAGGGCCTTGTCGGCGATGGGGTCGGCGATCTTGCCGAAGTCGGTGACCAGGCCCCGCTTGCGGGCGACCTCGCCGTCGATCCGGTCGGTCACCGAGGCCACCGCGAAGGCCAGCCAGGCGAGCACCCGCCACGCGTCGTCGTGACCGTCGTCGTGGAACAGCGTGACCAGGAAGACCGGGACGAGCACCAGCCGCAGGATGGTCAGGGCGTTGGCGACGTTCCACGCGCTGGCCTGCGGGGGCGTCGCCGGGGTCCCGCTCACGCGCACCGCGCCACCAGGTCGGCCCCCTCCGACCCGACCACGGTGGCGACGACCATGGCGCCGACGACCAGATGGCCGGCGTCGAGCAGGGTCGTGCTGCCGTCGACCTCCGGTCCCTGATGGGCCGCGCGGCCCTCCGCCGTGCCGGCCGCGGTGTCGACCTCCTCGACCAGCACCTCGACGACCTGGCCGACCCGGTCCTCGGCGCGCTGGGCGACCAGCTCGTCGGTGAGGGACGTGACCCGCTCCACCCGGTCGCGCACGACCTCGTCCGGGAGCTTGCCGTCGTACGTCGCCGCCTCGGTGCCGTCCTCGTCGGAGTAGCCGAACACGCCGACCACGTCGAGCCGCGCCTCGGTGAGGAACCGCTCCAGCTCCGCCAGGTCGTCCTCGGTCTCGCCGGGGAAGCCGACGATGACGTTGGACCGCAGCCCGGCGTCCGGGGCTGCGGCGCGCACCGAGTCGACCAGCTCGAGGAACCGGTCGGTGTCGCCGAACCGGCGCATCCGGCGCAGCACCGTGGCGCTGCTGTGCTGGAACGACAGGTCGAAGTACGGCGCCACGCCCGGCGTCGACGTCATGGCCGCCACCAGCCCGGGCCGCATCTCGGCCGGCTGCAGGTAGCTCACCCGGACCCGGGCCACGCCCGGCACGGCTGCCAGCTCGGGCAGCAGCGTCTCGAGCAGCCGCAGGTCGCCGAGGTCCTTGCCGTACGACGTGGAGTTCTCGCTCACGAGGACCAGCTCGCGCACGCCCTGGTCGGCCAGCCAGGCCGCCTCGGCGAGCAGCTCCGGCGGCCGGCGGGACACGAACGCGCCGCGGAACGCGGGGATCGCGCAGAAGGTGCAGCGGCGGTCGCAGCCGCTGGCCAGCTTGAGGGCGCCGGTCGGACCGTCGCCGAGCCGCATCCGCAGCGGACGCGGCCCGGCGGCCGGCGCGAGCCCCTCGGGCAGGTCCGGCCGGGAGAGGTCGGCGGCCACGAGGGCCGGCCGGGCGGCGACCCGGTCCGCCGGGGCCAGCGGGAGCAGCTTCCGACGGTCCCTGGGCACGTGCGGCACGTGCGCCTCGCCGGCGAGGATCGACTGCAGCCGGCCGGAGATGTCGGCGTAGTCGTCGAAGGACAGCACCGCGTCGGTCTCCGGCAGCGACGCCGCCAGCTGGTCGCCGTAGCGCTCGGCGAGGCAGCCGACGGCCACGACGGCCTGGGTGCGGCTGCCCGGCGTCTTGAGGTCCGCGGCGGCGAGCAGCGTGTCGATCGAGTCCTTCTTGGCGGCGTCGACGAAGCCGCACGTGTTGACCACCGCGACGTCGGCGTCGGCCGCCTCGGGCACCAGCTCCCAGCCGTCAGCGGCCAGCCGCCCGGCCAGCTCCTCGGAGTCGACCTCGTTGCGGCCGCAGCCGAGCGTGACCAGCGCGACGCGCCGGCCGGACGAGGTGGCCATGCCCGGCAGCCTAGGCCGTGTCTCCGGCGCAGCCCGCCCGCGCGGCCGCCGATGCACCCGGTCCGGCGCTCACGCTCCGGACGGGTCCTGCGGGGTGAACTGCAGCCGCGCGACCTGACCGCGCCGGCCGGTGGCCCCGATGTCGGTGCCGTTGACGGTGAGCTGGATGCCGCCGGCGTTGCCGATGACCACCCGCAGCTGACGCTTGTCGGTGAACGACTTGGTCATCCCCACGTCCATCAGCCCCTGGTAGAGCTCCTGCCCGGTGCCGGTCGTGACCTGGACCCAGCTCCGCTCGGTGGCGTGGACGTCGACCTCCACCTTGTTCCGCGGCGCCTGGGCGACGGCACCGCCGCCGGTCCCGCTCGCGCTCGGCGAGCTCGACGGCGGCGCGGACGACGACGTGCTGGACGTGCTCCTGCCGCCGGCTTGCGGGCTGTCGTCCTTGCCGCCACCGCCGGTGAACGCCTGGACGACGCCGAAGCCCACGACCAGGACCAGCGCTGCGGCCATCGCTGCGCTCCAGTTGGGCCCGCGGCGCTCCGGGCGGGCCCGCTCCGGCTCGAAGACGTCGGTCGTCCGCGGCGACTCCGGCGGCCGTGCGGCGTCGAACTCGTGCAGCAGCGGCACCGGGTCGACACCCAGCTTGAGCGCGATGGTGCGGACGTGCCCCCGGGCGTAGAAGTCGCCGCCGCACGCCGAGAAGTCGTCGTTCTCGATGCCCAGGAGCAGGGTGCGGCGGATCCGGGTCGCGTGTGCGACCTCGTCGACGCTCAGTCCGGCAGACTCCCGCGCCTGCGCGAGGGTCGTGCCGATGGACACCGTCGTACTCCTCCCGTGCTGTGGTCCCAGGGTAGCGGTGACACGCAGTCGATCACTCGCCCCGGAGGGTGAACAGCACGCCGTCCAGCTCGTCGGGCTGGACCAGCACGTCGCGGGCCTTGGAGCCCTCGGACGGGCCGACGATCCCGCGGCTCTCCATCAGGTCCATCAGCCGGCCGGCCTTGGCAAAGCCGACCCTCAGCTTGCGCTGCAGCATCGACGTCGAGCCGAACTGCGTCGTGACGACCAGCTCGGCCGCCTGGCAGAGCAGGTCGAGGTCGTCGCCGACCTCCTCGTCGATCTCGCGCCGGGCGGACTGCGGTGCCGTGACGTCGTCGCGGTAGGTCGGCTGCAGCTGGGCCTTGCAGTGCTCCACGACCGAGACGATCTCGGCCTCGGTGACCCAGGCGCCCTGCATCCGCATCGGCTTGCTGGCGCCCATCGGGAGGAACAGCCCGTCGCCCTGCCCGACCAGCTTCTCGGCCCCCGGCTGGTCGAGGATGACCCGGCTGTCGGCGAGGCTGCTGGTCGCGAACGCCAGCCGCGACGGCACGTTTGCCTTGATCAGGCCGGTGACGACGTCGACGGAGGGTCGCTGGGTGGCCAGCACCAGGTGGATCCCGGCGGCGCGGGCCAGCTGGGTGATGCGGACGATGGAGTCCTCGACGTCGCGCGGCGCGATCATCATGAGGTCGGCGAGCTCGTCGACGACCACGAGCAGGTACGGGTACGGCGCGAGCACCCGCTCGCTGCCGGGCGGCGGCGTCACCTTGCCGCTCTTGACGGCCTTGTTGAAGTCGTCGACGTGCCGGAAGCCGAAGGCCGCGAGGTCGTCGTAGCGCAGGTCCATCTCGCGCACGACCCACTGCAGCGCCTCGGCCGCCTTCTTGGGGCTGGTGATGATCGGCGTGATGAGGTGCGGCACGCCCTCGTAGTGGGTGAGCTCGACGCGCTTCGGGTCGACGAGGACCATCCGCACCTCGTCGGGCGTCGACCGCAGCAGGAGCGACGTGATCATCGAGTTGACGAAGCTCGACTTGCCGGAGCCGGTGGCGCCGGCCACCAGCAGGTGCGGCATCTTCGCGAGGTTCGCGACGACGAAGCCGCCCTCGACGTCCTTGCCCAGTGCGACCAGCATCGGGTGGTGGTCGTTGCGGGCGACCGCCGAGCGCATGACGTCGCCCAGGCTCACGACCTCCTTGTCGACGTTGGGGATCTCGATGCCGATCGCGGACTTGCCGGGGATCGGAGAGAGGATCCGGACGTCGGCGCTGGCGACGGCATACGCGATGTTCTTGGACAAGGCGGTGACCCGCTCGACCTTGACAGCGTTGCCGAGCTCGACCTCGTAGCGGGTGACCGTCGGGCCGCGCGTGTAGCCGGTGACCTGCGCGTCGATGCCGAACTGCTCGAGCACCTCGGTGAGCGACTCGACCACGAGGTCGCTCGCCGTGGAGCGGGCCTTGTGCGGAGAGCCCTCCTGCAGCGTGTCGGCGGGCGGCAGGGCGTAGGTGACGTCGCCGGACAGCAGCAGCTGCTCGACGCGGACCGGCATCGGCGAGTGCGACGGCGGGGTCTTGTCCCCCGAGGACGGCTCCGGGTCGGTGGCGCCGGCGGCGTGCAGCGCCTCTCCGTCGACCCGCGCCACCACTGAGTCGTCGTACGGCGCGTCGGAGTCGTCGCCGGTCTCGTCGCCGGCCATCGTGCCCTGACGGCGGCGCGGCCGGCGGCGCGTGAGCGGCTCCAGCGGCTCGGCCGTCAGGAGTACGTCGGTGGTGGCCGCCTCGGGAGTGTCCTCCTCCGGGCGGTGCATGAGCCAGGCGAGGACGGCCTTGCCGCGCTCCGGCAGGGCGTGCAGCGGGGTGGCGGTGACCACCAGCAGGCCGAACACCAGGAGCAGGACGAGCAGCGGGACGGCCACGTAGACCGAGACGGCCGACACGAGCGGCGAGCTGACCAGGTAGCCGAGGTAGCCGCCGGCCTCGCGCAGCTCGTCGTGCTTGCCGGGGTCGGGCAGGCCACGCGCGATGTGCACCAGGCCGAGGACGCTGAGCACCAGGGCGCCCAGGCCGATGCCGATCCGGCCACCGGCCTCGGCGTCCTGCGGGTGCCGCAGGATCCGGACTCCCAGCCCGAGCAGCACGAGCGGCAGGACGAGCCCGACCCGGCCGCAGGTGCCGGACACGATGGCGTGCACGACGCTGCCCACCGGTCCTTGCAGGCCCCACCACTCGACGGCGGCCACGACCGTCGCGAGGCCGGTCAGCAGCAGCCCGATGCCGTCGCGCCGGTGCGCCGGGTCGAGGTCGCGCGCGCTGCTGCCGATCCGGCGGGCCAGCCCGCCGAGGACGTGGGCGATCCCCAGCCACAGGCCGCGCACCATCCGCAGCGGCCACGGCGGCCCGGTGCGGGCCGACCTGCGGGCGGCCGAGCGGCGGGCCGGCTTGCGCGCGGCCGAGCGGGAGGTCTTCCGTGCCGCCGGCTTCGCGGCGCCGCGCGAACCGGTGGCGCGGGGGCGCGTGGGCGTACGGGTGGCCATGCCGCGAGGCTACCTGCCAGTCACCCCTGCACCACAGGTCACAGCCGTACCAGCCCCCGCGTGTCGCCCGGACCGTCAGGGGCGGAGGGAGTCGACGCGGACGCGGAGGGCGGCGACGGCGGCGACCAGGTCGGTCACGGCAGGGATCCGGGCCGGGGCGGCGGCGTCGGCGCGGGCCACCTCGGCCAGCTGCTGCTCGACCGCGGACAGGTGCCGGGCGACGTCCTCCACGACCTCGGGGTCGCCCAGCCCGACGACCTGGCCGGCCAGCAGCTCGGCCTGCTCCCGGACCTGCCGGGTCTTGCGGTAGAGGTCGACGAAGACCGCGACCTTGGCGCGGAGCACCCACGGGTCGAACGGCTTGGCGAGGTAGTCGACGGCCCCGGCCGAGTAGCCGCGGAAGGCGTGCTGCGGCTCCCGGTTGATCGCGGTGAGGAAGATGATCGGGATGTCGCGTGTGCGCTCCCGGCGCTTGATGTGGGTGGCGGTCTCGAAGCCGTCCATGCCCGGCATCTGCACGTCGAGCAGGATCACGGCGTACTCGTCGGCGAGCAGCGCCTTGAGCGCCTCCTCGCCGGACGACGCCCGGACCAGCTCCTGGCCGAGCGTGCCGAGAATGGCCTCGAGGGCCAGCAGGTTCTCCGGCCGGTCGTCGACGAGCAGGATGCGCGCCGGCGCGACCTCACCGTTCGGGTTCGGCACCACGTCAGCCTAACGACGGCGTCGGCGGCCGGGTCACGCCCCGGAGTCCTCGCGCTGGGACAGCCAGACCCGCATCGTCGACAGCAGCTGGTCGATGTCGACCGGCTTGGTGACGTAGTCGGACGCGCCGGACGCGAGGCTCTTCTCGCGGTCGCCCTCCATCGCCTTGGCCGTCAGGGCGATGATCGGCAGCTCGGCCCAGCGCGCGGTCGCCCGGATCGCCTCGGTCGTCGCGTGGCCGTCCATCTCGGGCATCATCACGTCCATGAGGACGAGGTCGACGTCCTCGTTGCCCTCCAGGGCGGCGATCCCCTCGCGGCCGTTCTCGGCGTAGACCACCTTCATGCCGCGCCGCTCCAGGACGCTGGTGAGGGCGAAGACGTTGCGGACGTCGTCGTCGACGATGAGGACCTTCTTGCCCGCGAACGCGTCGTCGTCCAGGAGAGCGGCGTCGCGGGACGGCCGCGGCGCCGGCTCGAACCGCGGGACACCCTGCTCGGGGACGGCCCCCGCGGTGTCCCCGAAGGCGTCCACCGGTAGCAGCAGGGTGAAGGTGCTGCCCTCCCCCACGACGCTCGTCGCCTCGATCTCGCCGCCGAGAAGGTGCGCGATCTCGCGGCTGATCGAGAGACCGAGGCCGGTGCCGCCGTAGCGCCGGCTGGTGGTGCCGTCGGCCTGCTGGAAGGCCCCGAAGATGACCCGCAGCTTGTCCTCGGCGATGCCGATGCCGGTGTCGACGACGGTGAACGCGAGGACGCCGGGGCGCGGGGACGGCGCCACCGTCAGCCGCACCGATCCCTGCTCGGTGAACTTCACCGCGTTGGACACGAGGTTGCGCAGCACCTGCTGCAGCCGGTGCTCGTCGGTGCGTACGGCGTCGGGCAGGCCGGGCGCGACAGTCAGCTCGAAGCCGAGCGACCGCTCGCTGGTGAGGGGCCGGAACGTGGCCTCGACGTACTCGACGATCTGGGTGATCGGCACCGCGCCGACGTGCACGTCCATCTTGCCGGCCTCGACCTTGGACAGGTCGAGGATGTCGTTGATGAGCTGGAGCAGGTCGGTGCCCGAGCTGTGGATGGTCCGGGCGAACTCCACCTGCTTGTCGGTGAGGTTGCCGTCGGTGTTCTCGGTGAGCAGCCTCGCCAGGATCAGCAGGCTGTTGAGCGGTGTGCGCAGCTCGTGGCTCATGTTGGCCAGGAACTCGGACTTGTAGCGGCTGGACTGGGAGAGCTGCTCGGCTCGCTCCTCGAGCGCCTCCTGCTGCGACTGCAGCTCGGCCTGCTTGTCCTGCAGCTCGCCGGCCAGTCGCTGCGACTCGCCGAGCAGCTCCTCGGTCCGCGAGCTGGCCATGATGGCGTTCAGCGAGACGCCGATCAGCTCCATCAGCTGGTCGAGGAAGTCGAGGTGCACCTCGGTGAACGGCGCGAACGACGCGAGCTCGATGACGCCGAGGACCCGGTCCTCGAACGGCACGGGCAGGACGACGATGCTGGCCGGCGTCGCACCACCCAGACCGGAGCCGACCCGGACGTAGTCGGCCGGCGCCTCACCGATGAGGATCCGGCGTCGCTCCTTCGCCGCCTGCCCGACCAGCCCCTCGCCCGGTCGGAACGCGGTCGGCATGTTCGGCTGAGGCGTGTAGCCGTACGCCGCCACCAGCCGCAGCCAGCCCTCCGAGTCGGCACCGGTGGCGAGGAAGAACGCGCCGTGCTGGGCGGCCACCGACGGCGTGAGCTCGCGCATGATGACGTCGGTCACGTCGGAGAGGTCGCGCCGGCCCTGCACCAGGCCGGTGATCCGGGCCAGGTTGGTCTTCAGCCAGTCCTGCTCCTGGTTGGCCCGCGTGGTCTCACGCAGGTTGGCGATCATCTGGTTGATGTTGTCCTTGAGCTCCTCGACCTCGCCGCTCGCATCGACGGCGACCTGACGGGTGAGGTCGCCACGGGTCACGGCGGTGGACACCTCGGCGATGGCGCGCAGCTGGTTGGTCAGTGTGCTCGCGAGCTGGTTGACGTTCTCGGTGAGCTTCTTCCAGGTGCCGGAGACGCCCTCGACCTCGGCCTGGCCGCCGAGCTGACCCTCGGTGCCGACCTCGCGGGCGACGCGCGTCACCTCTGCCGCGAAGGACGACAGCTGGTCGACCATCGTGTTGATCGTGTTCTTCAGCTCGAGGATCTCCCCGCGCGCGTCCACGTAGATCTTCTGGGTCAGGTCGCCGTTGGCGACCGCAGTGGTGACGTTGGCGATCGCCCGCACCTGGCTGGTGAGGTTGGACGCCATGCCGTTGACGTTGTCGGTGAGGTCCTTCCACGTGCCTGCGACGCCGGGGACCCGGGCCTGGCCACCGAGCTGACCCTCGGTGCCGACCTCGCGCGCGACACGCGTCACCTCGTCGGCGAACGCCCGCAGCGTGTCGACCATCGTGTTGATCGTGTCGGCCAGCGCCGCCACCTCACCCTTGGCCTCGACCGTGATCTTCTGGCTCAGGTCACCGCGGGCGACCGCTGTCGACACCTTGGCGATCGAGCGCACCTGACCGGTGAGGTTGTCGGCCATGCCGTTGACGTTGTCGGTCAGGTCCTTCCAGGTGCCCGCCACGCCGCGGACCTGGGCCTGGCCGCCGAGCTGACCCTCGGTGCCCACCTCGCGGGCCACCCGGGTCACCTCGTCGGCGAACGACGACAGCTGGTCGACCATCGTGTTGATCGTGTTCTTCAGCTCGAGGATCTCCCCGCGCGCGTCGACGGTGATCTTCTGGCTCAGGTCGCCGCGCGCCACGGCAGTGGTCACGTGGGCGATGTTGCGGACCTGGCCGGTGAGGTTGGACGCCATGCCGTTGACGTTGTCCGTGAGGTCCTTCCAGGTCCCCGCCACGCCAGGCACCCGGGCCTGGCCGCCGAGCTGACCCTCGGTGCCCACCTCGCGGGCCACCCGGGTCACCTCGTCGGCGAACGCCCGCAGCGTGTCGACCATCGTGTTGATCGTGTCGGCCAGCGCCGCGACCTCGCCCTTGGCGTCGACCGTGATCTTCTGGCTCAGGTCGCCGCGCGCCACCGCGGTGGACACGGTCGCGATCGAGCGCACCTGACCGGTGAGGTTGTCGGCCATGCCGTTGACGTTGTCGGTCAGGTCCTTCCAGGTGCCGGCCACACCGGGCACCTGGGCCTGGCCGCCGAGCTTGCCCTCGGTGCCGACCTCGCGGGCCACCCGGGTCACCTCGTCGGCGAAGGCCGACAACTGGTCGACCATCGTGTTGATGGTGTTCTTCAGCTCGAACAGCTCACCCTTCACGTCGACCGTGATCTTGCGCGAGAGGTCACCGTTGGCGACCGCGGTGGTGACCTGGGCGATGTCGCGCACCTGGCTGGTGAGGTTGGACGCCATCGAGTTCACCGAGTCGGTGAGGTCCTTCCAGCTCCCCGAGACGCCACGCACCTTCGCCTGGCCGCCGAGGTTGCCCTCGGTGCCGACCTCGCGCGCGACCCGGGTGACCTCGGCGGTGAACAGCGCGAGCTGGTCGACCATCGCGTTGACGGTGCGGCCGATCCGCAGGAACTCCCCGCGCAGCGGACGGTCGCCGCTGCGCAGCTCGATGCGCGGCGACAGGTCGCCCTCGGCAACGGCCTCGATGACCCGCGCGACCTCGGTCACCGGCCGGACCAGGTCGTCGAGCAGGGCGTTCGCGTCGTCGTAGGCCTCGGCCCAGGCGCCCTCGGCGCCGGCGCCGTCGAGCCGCTCGGTGAGCCGGCCGTCACGTCCCGCCGTACGACGGACCCGGCGCAGCTCCGCGGTGAGCCGGGCGTTGCGCTCGGCGACCTCGTTGTACGCCACCGCGAGCTCGGCCAGCAGACCCTCGCCCGTCTCGGGGAGCCGGCTCCGGAACCGGCCGTCGCGCATGTCCTCCAGCGCCGACAGCAGCCGACGCACCCCCGCCTCGTCGACTCCTGCCGGCACGCTCAGACCTCCACCACGAGCGGGATGATCATCGGCCGCCGCCGGTAGGTGTCGCTCACCCACTTGCCGACGGTGCGCCGGACCAGCTGCTCGAGCTGCCTGCTGTCGCCGATGCCTTCGGAGGCGGCCTTGTCGAGCGCCTGCTCCACCTTGAGCCGTACGTCGTCGAACACGCTGTCGTCCTCGGCGAAGCCGCGCGCGTGGATCTCGGGACCGCCCTGCACCTTGCCGGTGACCGAGTCGACCACCACCACCACCGAGATGAAGCCCTCGTCACGCAGGATCCGACGGTCCTTGAGGGACGACTCGGTCACGTCGCCGACGCTGGAGCCGTCGACGTAGACGTAGCCGCACGGCACCTTGCCGACGATGCGCGCCCGCCCGTCGACGAGGTCGACCACGACGCCGTCCTCGGCCAGCACCGTGCGGTCGCGGGGTACGCCGGTCTGCACCGCGAGGTCCGCGTTGGCTCGCAGGTGCCGCCACTCCCCGTGCACGGGCATGACGTTGCTGGGCCGGACGATGTTGTAGACGTAGAGCAGCTCGCCGGCCGACGCGTGGCCGGAGACGTGCACGAGGGCGTTCGACTTGTGCACCACCGTGGCGCCCCAGCGGGACAGGCCGTTGACGACCCGGAAGACGGAGTTCTCGTTGCCGGGGATGAGCGACGACGCGAGGATCACGGTGTCGCCCTCGCCGACGCGGATCGCGTGGTCCCGGTTGGCGATCCGGGACAGCGCCGACATCGGCTCGCCCTGCGAGCCGGTGCAGACCAGGACGACCTTGTCCTCGGGCAGGTCGTCGAGGGCCTTGGCGTCCACCATCAGGCCGCCCGGCACGCTGAGGTAGCCGAGGTCGCGGGCGACGCCCATGTTGCGCACCATGGACCGGCCGACGAAGGCGACCTTGCGGCCGTGCTTCTGGGCCGTGTCGAGCACCTGCTGCACGCGGTGCACGTGGCTTGCGAACGACGCCACGATGACCCGCTTGCGGGCCTGCGCGAACACCCGGTCGAGCACCGGTGAGATGTCACGCTCCGGGGTGGTGAACCCCGGCACCTCGGCATTGGTGGAGTCGGCCAGCAGCAGGTCGACGCCCTCGTCGCCGAGCCGCGCGAACGCGCGCAGGTCGGTCAGCCGGCCGTCGAGCGGCAGCTGGTCCATCTTGAAGTCGCCGGTGTGCAGCACCAGTCCGGCCGCGGTGCGGATCGCCACCGCCAGCGCGTCCGGGATGGAGTGGTTGACCGCGATGAACTCGCACCCGAACGGTCCGATCTGCTCGCGGTCGCCCTCCTTCACCTCGAGGGTGTAGGGCTTGATCCGGTGCTCCTGCAGCTTGGCCTCGACCATGGCCAGCGTCAGCCGGGACCCGATCACCGGGATGTCGGCCTTCTCGCGCAGCAGGTACGGCACCGCGCCGATGTGGTCCTCGTGGGCGTGCGTGAGCACGATGCCGTCGACCAGGTCGAGGCGGTCCCGGATGTAGTCGAAGTCGGGGAGGATCAGGTCGACGCCGGGCTGGAAGTCCTCGGGGAACAGCACGCCGCAGTCGACGACCAGCAGCCGGCCGGCGTGCTCGAACACCGTCATGTTGCGGCCGACCTCGCCGAGGCCGCCGAGGGCGACGATGCGCAGGCCGCCCTCCGGGAGCTCGGGGGGCGGCCCGAGCTCGGGGTGCGGGTGGCTCACGAAATGGTCCCGAGGGCCTCGCGCAGACGGGCCACCTCGTCCTCGGTGGCGTCCAGGAGCGGTGGCCGTACGGTGCGTTCGGGGATCACCCCGGCGATCTGCAGCGCTGCCTTCGCGCGGATCGCGCCCTGCGAGGACCGGTCCATGATCGCGCGAACGGCGGGGATCAGCCGGCGGTGGATCTCGAGCGCGGCCGGCAGGTCGCCCCGGTCGACGGCGGCGACCATGGCGGCGTAGTCGTCGCCGTGCACGTGACCGACGACCGAGATGACGCCGGTGGCGCCGTGGGTCAGCCAGGCGAGGTTCATCGGGTCGTCGCCGGAGTAGTACTCGAGGTCCGTGGACGCCATCACCCGGGACCCCTCGAACAGGTCGCCCTTGGCGTCCTTCACGGCGAGGATCCGCTCGTGCCCGGCCAGCCGGACCAGCGAGTCGTGCTCGATGGGGGTGCCGGTGCGGGCGGGGATGTCGTAGAGGATCACCGGCAGGCCGACGGCGTCGGCCGCCGCGACGAAGTGCCGGACCAGCGCCTCCTGCGGCGGCTTGTTGTAGTACGGCGTGACGATCAGGAGACCGTGGGCCCCGGCCTTCTCCGCGGCCCGGGACAGCTCGATCGTGTGGTGGGTGTCGTTGGTGCCGGACCCGGCGACCACCCGGGCCCGGTCGCCGACCGCCTCGACGACGGCCCTGACCAGCCGTTCCTTCTCGTCGTCGCTGGTCGTCGGCGACTCCCCCGTCGTGCCGCTGACCACGAGGCCGTCGTGCCCGTGGTCGACCAGGTGGGTCGCGAGACGCTGGGCCGCGTCCAGGTCGAGCGAGCCGTCGGCTCGGAACGGGGTGACCATGGCGGTGAGGACGCGCCCGAAGGCCGTCGCCGCTGCTGTGCTCGGCATGCTGCTCAAACTACCGGTCGCCGACGTCAGTGAGCCCCGCCGCCACCCGCTCGGGGGTTCGGGCAGCGACGGGACTCGTCCCACGTATCGGGCCGCGGGTCGGCGGTGTTACACGCTGCAACCGCAGTGGTGCGAATGCACCACCTGGCCGCCGACGTCACGCGCCGGCGCGGTGACGCCAGGTGACTACGCGATAGCCGAGACCGCTCCGCGAGGCGTGCAGACCGGTCGGCGGGTCGACCTCGGCGACCTGCCAGTCCGGGCCGATCGGGGGCGCCACCGTGTCCCCCTCGACGGCCCGGTCCAGCTCGGTCACGACGAGCACGTCGGCGTACGGCATCGCGGCGCCGTAGACCGTCGCGCCGCCGATCACCCAGACGTCGCCGTCCTGGTCGAGCGCCTCGGGCAGCGACCGCGCGACGACGGCGCCGTCGGCCGTCCAGCCGTCCTGCCGGGTCAGCACGACGTTGCGCCGGCCGGGCAGCGGGCGTACCGAGGCCGGCAACGACTCCCAGGTCGTGCGGCCCATGACCACGGTGGCACCGGTCGTCAGCGCCTTGAACCTGGCCAGGTCCTCGGGCAGCTGCCACGGCAGGGCGCCGTCGCGGCCGATGACCCCGTTGGCCGCCTGGGCCCAGACGAGCCCGATCACCTCCGGGTCACACCGCCACCGGTGCGCGCAGCGCGGGGTGGTGCTGGTAGCCGACGACCTCGAGGTCCTCGTAGTCGTGGTCGAACAGGGACGCCGCCGCCCGCACCGTGAGCCGCGGGAAGGGGTACGCCTCGCGCGACAGCTGCTCGCGGACCTGGTCGAGGTGGTTGTCGTAGATGTGGCAGTCGCCGCCCGTCCAGACGAAGTCGCCCGGCTCCAGCCCGACCTGCTGCGCCACCAGGTGCACGAGCAGCGCGTAGCTCGCGATGTTGAACGGGACCCCTAGGAAGAGGTCGGCGCTGCGCTGGTAGAGCTGGCAGGACAGCCGGCCGTCGGCCACGTAGAACTGGAACAGCAGGTGGCAGGGCGGCAGCGCCATGCGCGGCACGTCGGCGACGTTCCACGCCGACACGATCATCCGGCGCGAGGTCGGGTCGCTGCGCAGCTGCTCGAGGACCTGGCTGACCTGGTCGATGTGACCGCCGTCCGGCGTCGGCCACGACCGCCACTGGACGCCGTAGACCGGGCCCAGCTCGCCGTCCGCGGCAGCCCATTCGTCCCAGATGGTCACCTTGCGGTCCTGCAGCCACCGCGCGTTGCCGTCGCCGCGCAGGAACCAGAGCAGCTCGTAGGCGATGGACCGGAAGTGCACCCGCTTGGTCGTGATCAGCGGGAAGCCGCGCGACAGGTCGTAGCGCATCTGGTGCCCGAAGATGCTGCGCGAGCCGGTGCCGGTGCGGTCGGGACGGCTGGCACCGTGCTCCAGCACGTGCCTCAGCAGGTCCTCGTACTGGGTGTCGACAGCCACGGTCCCGATCGTAGGCCGGACCGTCGGTCACCCGGCGTCCGACGCGGCGGAGGGACGCCTGCAGGCTCTGACAGGATCGCGGCATGGCTGATGCGAGCGTGCGACCCGCCACGGCCGCGGACGCCGCGGACATCGCCAGGATCCAGGCCACCGTCTGGGCCGGCGTGCACAGCGACCTGCCCGCGGCCGTCCTCGAGGCCGTCGGTTCGGCCGAGGCCGCCGAGCAGTGGGCCATGGCCGCGACCGACCCGCCGTCGCCACGGCACCGGGTGCTGACGGCGCTCGCCGGCGAGCGGGTCGTCGGCTTCGCAGCCCTGGCACCGGCGTCCGACCCCGACACCATCCCGTCGTTGGACGGCGACCTGCTCGCTCTGTGCGTCGACCCGGCCGAGACGGGCCGCGGGCACGGCAGCCGGCTGGTCAACGCGGCGGCGGACCTGGCCCGCATCGACGGCGTCGGGCACCTGCACGCCTGGCTCTCCGACGCCGAGGAGGACCTGCGCGCGTTCCTCGTCGGCGCCGGCTGGGCCGCCGACGGGGCGACCCGCAGGCTGGACCTGGTCGGTGACGGCGCCGTCCTGGTCGACCAGTCCCGGCTCCGGACGGCACTCGTCGAGCTGTGACGGCCGACCCGGGGACCCGCTGGGAGGACGTCCGCGGGCGTCTGACGCGGATGGGCCTGTCCATCGCGGTGGCCAGCGGCGCGTACGGGCTGTCGTTCGGCGCCCTGAGCACCGCCGGCGGCCTCTCGGTGCTGCAGACCTGCGCGCTCTCGGTGCTGGTCTTCACCGGCGGCTCGCAGTTCGCACTGATCGGCGTCCTGAGCGGCGGCGGCAGCGCCGTCTCCGGGACCGCGTCGGCCGTGCTGCTCGGCGCGCGCAACCTGGTGTACGGCGTCCGGCTGGCGCCGCTGCTGCACCTGCGCGGTCTGCGGCGGGTGGTGGGTGCGCAGCTGGTCATCGACGAGACGACCGCGGTCGCCCTCACCGGCGAGGCGGCCGGCGGCGAGCTGGCCACCCGGGCCGGTCGGTTCGGCTACTGGTTCACCGGCCTGGCGCTCTTCGTCCTGTGGAACGTCGCCACGCTCGTCGGCGCCGTCGCGGGCGAGGCCGTCGGCGACCCGCGGAGGTACGGCCTCGACGCCGCCGCGCCGGCCGCCTTCCTCGCGCTGCTGGCCACCCGCCTCGACAGCCGACCGGCATGGGTGACGGCACTCGTCGCGGCACTGGTCGCCGTCGCCGTGGTGCCAGTGGTGCCGGCCGGGGTCCCGGTGCTCGTCGCCGCCCTGGTGCCCGTGGTCGCGGTGCTGGCAGGGCGCCGGCGCCCGGGCGAGGTCCGGGCGTGACCTGGGCCGCGGTCCTGGCCACCGCCGCCGGCTGCTACCTGCTCAAGCTGGCCGGGCTGCTCGTGCCGGAGCGCTGGCTCGAGGGCGGGCGGACCGCACGGGTCATGACACTGCTGCCCGTCGCACTGCTGGCCGCGCTCGCAGCCGTCCAGGCACTCGCCATCGGTGACGAGGTGCACCCCGACGCCCGAATGGCGGGGGTTGCGGTCGCGGCGGTCGCGCTGGTCCTGCGGGCACCGTTCATCGTCGTCGTCGCGGCCGCCGCCCTCACGGCAGCCCTGCTGCGGCTGGTGACCTGACCGTCAGTCGAGGCCGAGGAGGGGCTCGAGCCCGACGGTGAGACCCGGACGTGAGCCGATCTCACGGACCGCGAGCAGCACGCCGGGCATGAACGACGCCCGGTCGTAGGAGTCGTGCCGGATCGTCAGGGTCTCGCCCGCGGTGCCGAGCAGCACCTCCTGGTGGGCGACCAGGCCCCGCACCCGCACCGAGTGCACCGGAACGCCGGCGACGTCGGCCCCGCGCGCCCCGTCGAGCGCGGTCGAGGTGGCGTCCGGCTGGGCGGCGAGGCCTGCTGCGGCGCGCGCCCGCGCGACCAGCTCGGCGGTACGGCGCGCGGTGCCGCTGGGTGCGTCGGCCTTGTCCGGGTGGTGCAGCTCGACGATCTCGGTCGACTCGAAGAACCGGGCGGCCTGTGCGGCGAACCGCATCATCAGCACCGCGCCGACCGCGAAGTTCGGCGCCACGACGACGCCCACGCCGGGTGCGCTCTCGAGCCAGCCGCGGACCGTGGCGAGGCGCTCCTCGTCGACGCCGCTGGTGCCGACGACGACGTGGACACCGTGCTCGACGCAGAACCTGATGTTGTCCATGACGGCGTCCGGCCGGGTGAGGTCCACGGCGACCTGCGCGCCGCTGTCGACCAGAGACGGCAACGGGTCGGCCGAGCCGACCCGCGCGACGAGCTCGAGATCGTCGGCACCCTCGACCGCCCGGCAGGCCTCCGAGCCCATCCGGCCGCCGGCACCGAGCACGGCGACCCGGACGCTCATGCGATGGCTCTGGCGAAGTCGCGGTCCTCGTCGAACGGGCCCACCACCGCGAGCGTCGCTGTCTCGGTGAGCAGGTCGGCCGCGACGGCCGACACCTCGTCCGGCGTGACGTCCTCGATCTTGGCCAGCACCTCGTCGACCGAGAGCTGCTCGCCGTACACGAGCTCGGCCTTGCCGATGCGGCTCATCCGCGAGCCGGTGTCCTCGAGCCCGAGGACCAGCGAGCCGCGCAGCTGACCCTTGCCGCGCTGGATCTCGTCGAGGGTGAGCCCGGTCGCCGCGACCTTGGCGATCTCGTCGCGGCAGATCGCGAGGACCTCGTCGATCTTGCGCGGCACGCAGCCGGCGTAGACGCCGAACAGGCCGGTGTCGGCGTACTGCGCGTGGTAGCTGTAGACCGAGTAGGCCAGGCCGCGCTTCTCCCGGACCTCCTGGAAGAGCCGCGACGACATGCCGCCGCCGAGCGCCGCGTTGAGGACGCCGAGCGCGAACCGCCGCTCGTCGGTGCGGGCGACCCCGGGGCCGCCGAGCACGACGTTTGCCTGCTCGGTGGTACGCCGGACCACTCGCGTGCCGCTGTGGGTGCGGATCAGGCGCCCGGCGCGCGGGAGGGTCGGCTCCGCAGCGCCGTCGAGCATGCCGGCCGCGCCGAACGCCTTGCGCACCAGCCGGACGACGGTGGCGTGGTCGACGTTGCCGGCGACCGCGACGACCATGTCCTGCGGCCGGTAGCGGCGTCGGTAGTAGCCGTTGATGGCGGCTCGGCCGATCGACTCGATCGACTCGACGCTGCCGAGCACCGGACGCGACAGCGGGCCGTCGCCGAAGAGGACCTGCGCGAACTGGTCGTGGACCATGTCGGTCGGGTCGTCCTCGTGCATGGCGATCTCCTCGAGGATCACGCCACGCTCCGCGTCGACGTCCGCGGCGCGGATCATCGACGAGGTCACCAGGTCACCGACGACGTCGACCGCGAGCGGCAGGTCGTCGTCGAGCACCCGCGCGTAGAAGCAGGTGTACTCCTTCGACGTGAACGCGTTCATCTCGCCGCCGACCGCGTCGAGCGCGGCGGAGATCGCGAGCGCGTCGCGCTTCCGGGTGCCCTTGAAGAGCAGGTGCTCGAGGTAGTGCGAGGCACCGGCGAGCGAGGCGGCCTCGTCGCGGGAGCCCACTCCGACCCACACGCCGAACGTCACCGAGCGGACGGTGGGGACCGCCTCGGTGACGACGCGCAACCCACCGGGCAGGACGGTGTGGCGGACGAGTCCGCCACCGCCGTCCGCCCGGTGGAGCGTGCGGGTGGCCTGTCGGCCCAAGGGGTCTAGGCCTCGGCCGGCGCGTCGACGGCGCCGGACTCGGCTCCCTTGTCACCGTCGGCCTCGACCGGGACCAGCGAGAGCTTGCCGCGCGAGTCGACCTCGGCGATCTGCACCTGGACCTTGTCTCCGACCTTGACGACGTCGTCCACGTTGTCCACCCGCTTGCCGCCGGCCAGCGCCCGCAGCTTGCTGATGTGCAGCAGACCGTCACGACCCGGCATCAGCGACACGAAGGCGCCGAACGTCGTGGTCTTGACGACGGTGCCCAGGTAGCGCTCGCCGACCTCCGGCATCGTGGGGTTCGCGATGCCGTTGATCATCGTGCGGGCGGCCTCGGCCTTGGGGCCGTCGGTCGCGCCGATGTAGATCGTGCCGTCGTCCTCGATGGTGATCTCGGCGCCGGTCTCGTCCTGGATCTGGTTGATCATCTTGCCCTTGGGGCCGATGACAGCACCGATCTGGTCCACCGGGATCTTGATGGTGATGATCCGCGGCGCGTACGGCGACATCTCGTCCGGGGCGTCGATCGCCTCGTGCATGACGTCGAGGATGTGCAGCCGGGCCTCCTTGGCCTGGGTGAGCGCCGAGGCGAGCACCGAGGCCGGGATGCCGTCGAGCTTCGTGTCCAGCTGGATCGCGGTCACGAACTCGCGGGTGCCGGCGACCTTGAAGTCCATGTCGCCGAACGCGTCCTCGGCGCCGAGGATGTCGGTGAGGGCGGCGTACTCGGTCTGACCGTCGACGGTGTCGGAGATCAGACCCATCGCGATGCCCGCGACCGGCGCGCGCAGCGGCACACCGGCCTGCATGAGCGACATCGTCGAGGCGCAGACGGAACCCATCGACGTCGAGCCGTTGGAGCCGAGCGCCTCGGACACCTGGCGGATCGCGTAGGGGAACTCCTCGCGGGCCGGCAGCACCGGCAGGATCGCCCGCTCGGCGAGCGCGCCGTGGCCGATCTCGCGCCGCTTCGGCGAGCCCACGCGGCCGGTCTCACCGGTCGAGTAGGGCGGGAAGTTGTAGTTGTGCATGTACCGCTTGCGGTTCTCGGGGTTGAGCGTGTCGATCATCTGCTCCATGCGGAGCATGTTGAGCGTCGTCACTCCGAGGATCTGGGTCTCGCCGCGCTCGAACAGCGCCGAGCCGTGCACCCGCGGGAGCACCTCGACCTCGGCCGAGAGCGTCCGGATGTCGGAGAGCCCACGGCCGTCGATGCGGACCTTGTCCTTGAGGATCCGACGGCGGACGAGCGACTTGGTGACCGACCGGTAGGCCGCGCTGATCTCCTTCTCGCGACCCTCGAACTGGCCGGCCAGCTTCTCCTTGGCGGAGTCCTTGATCCGGTCGATCTCGGTCTCGCGCTCCTGCTTGGCGGCGATGGTCAGCGCCTGGCCCAGGTCGTCCTGGACCAGGTCGGTGACGGCCTGCAGGACGTCGTCCTGGTAGTCGAGGAAGCGCGGGAACTCGGCGGTCGGCTTGTTGACGGCCGATGCGAGCTGCTGCTGCGCCTCGCAGAGCGACTTGATGAACGGCTTGGCGGCCTCGAGGCCCTGGGCGACGATCTCCTCGGTGGGAGCGGTCTTGCCGTCGTCCTTGATGAGGTGCCACGCGGCGGTGGTGGCCTCGGCCTCCACCATCATGATCGCGACGTCGTCGCCGGCGATCCGGCCCGCGACGACCATGTCGAACACGGCCGTCTCGAGCTGCTCGTGGGTCGGGAAGGCCACCCACTGGTCGTCGATCAGGGCGACGCGGGTCGCACCGACGGGGCCGCTGAACGGCAGGCCCGAGAGCTGGGTGCTGGCCGACGCGGCGTTGATCGCGACCACGTCGTACTGGTCCTTGGGGTCCAGCGCCATGACGGTGATGACGACCTGGACCTCGTTGCGCAGGCCCTTGGCGAACGTCGGGCGCAGCGGGCGGTCGATGAGGCGGCAGGTGAGGATCGCGTCCTCGCTCGGCCGGCCCTCACGCCGGAAGAACGAGCCGGGGATGCGCCCGGCGGCGTACATCCGCTCCTCGACGTCGACCGTCAGCGGGAAGAAGTCGAGGTTCTCCTTGGGGTGCTTGCCGGCCGTGGTGGCCGACAGCAGCATCGTGTCGTCGTCGAGGTAGGCGGCGACGGAGCCGGCGGCCTGGCGGGCCAGCCGGCCCGTCTCGAAGCGGATGGTGCGGGTGCCGAACGTGCCGTTGTCGATGACGGCTTCGGCGGTGTGGACAGACTGTCCATCCATCTGGGTGTCTCCTGTTCCTTCATGATGAGGAGCAGGTCGCCCGGAGAGGCAGTCGGATCTTCGATGGAAGCCTGCGGGACGGTGGAGCGGCTGATGCCGCGAGGACCGCCGGGTCCGCCGGCCACTACCGAGGACCAGACGCCGTGGCGAGCCGCTCCTCCGAGTGAGTAACTAGCGGCGCAGGCCGAGCTTCTCGATCAACGCGCGGTAGCGGTTGATGTCGGTCTTGGCCAGGTAGTTCAGCAGCCGGCGACGCCGGCCGACGAGCAGGAGCAGGCCACGACGCGAGTGGTGGTCGTGCTTGTGCTCCTTGAGGTGTCCGGTCAGGTCGGCGATGCGCCGCGAGAGGAGCGCGACCTGGACCTCAGGGGTACCCGTGTCGGTGCCCGTGCTGCCGTGCTCGTCGATGATCTGCTTCTTGGTGGCGGTGTCGAGCGACACAAACTCTCCCTGAGGGGATCTGGTGAGCGCTGCCTGGTCGGATTCACGGGCAGACATGGGGAACTCACGCCGTGCGAACGGCAGTGACCGAGGCTACCAGCCGGAGCCCGTCCCGGCCGAATCGGCGCAGGTGAGGGGGGTGAAGGCGACCCCCCTCCCGCGGCCCTGTCCCGACGTTGCTGGTGCGGGTCAGGGCGGCTGGGGAGGAGGGAGAGCACCACCCGCCGCCCGCACGTCCCCCACCGTCGCGCGTTTCATGATCTCGGGGTCGGGCTCGCGGACGGCGCCCGATTGAGGTGATCCACACCGGATCCGTGTGGTTTTTCCGCACACATCCGGTGTGGATCATCGAAAGTTCGCGGCCGCCGCGGACGGCGAGGACCCGATCCCTCCTCCAGAGCGCTCCGACAGCTCAGCGAACGGTGGGGCGGGGCCGCACGGAGGCTCAGACCGTGCGGGTGCGCTGCTCGAGGCCGGCGGGGCCGTAGGGGTAGTCGGCCGGGGACGGGTCGCTGGCGGCGTCCAGCGCGGCGGTCGTCGCCTCGTCGAGGTGCACGCCGGCGGCCGACAGGTTGGCGGTGAGCTGCTCGGTGGTGCGGGCGCCCAGGATGACCGAGCAGACGCCCGGCCGGTCGTGCACCCACGACAGGGCCACCGAGGCCATCGGCACCCCGGACGCCTCGGCGGCGGCCTGGACGGCGTCGACCACGGCCCAGGTCCGCTCGCTGGCGGACCGCTTGTCGTACGCCTCCACCCCGCGCGCCGGGTCCTCCCCCAGCCGGGTGGCGCCCTCGGGTCTCTGGTCGCGGGTGTACTTGCCGGTCAGCCAGCCACCGCCGAGCGGCGACCACGGCAGCAGGCCGAGACCGTTCTCGAGACAGGCCGGGACGATCTCCCACTCGATCTCGCGGGAGAGCAGGTTGTACTGCGGCTGGAGCGTCACCGGCCGCGGCAGGTGCCGGTGCTCCGCGACGTCGACGGCCTTCTGCACCTGCCAGCCGGCGTAGTTCGACAGGCCGGCGTAGCGGACCTTGCCGGAGCGGACGGCGTCGTCGAAGAAGCCGAGCGTCTCCTCGACCGGCGTCAGCGGGTCCCAGGCGTGCACCTGGTAGAGGTCGACGCAGTCCACCCGCAGCCGGCGCAGGGAGGCCTCCAGCGCGCGGGTCAGGTGCCGGCGCGAGAGCCCGAGGTCGTTGCGGTCGTCACCCATCGGGAACCGCGCCTTGGTCGCGAGGACGACGCGGTCGGTGACGTCCGACGGCCGGTCGTCGAGCCAGCGGCCGACGATCTCCTCGCTGGCACCGGCGGTGTAGACGTCGGCGGTGTCGACCAGCGTGCCGCCGGCCTCGAGGAAGAGGTCGAGCTGCTCGTGGCTGCCCTCCTCGTCGGTCTCCTTGCCGAACGTCATGGTGCCGAGAGCGAGGGTCGACACGACGGTGCCGCTGCGGCCGAGGGTGCGGTACTCCATGCCCGAGACCCTACGTACGCCGCCTGGCCGCGGCTCAGGCGGCGTCGCGGCGCAGCGCGAGGTAGGCGGCGCGCACCCCGACCGCCCGCTCCAGCT
The DNA here is from genome assembly GCA_963746175.1 of uncultured Actinomycetota bacterium. Lineage (GTDB taxonomy): Bacteria > Actinomycetota > Actinomycetes > JACCUZ01 > JACCUZ01 > CAVVAH01. Next base: position 154,098 of record CAVVAH010000008.1, read on the forward strand.
CGTGGGTGATCTCGTGGAAGAACTGCTCTCGGTACGTCGAGTCGGTGACCGCGTACACCGTGAAGTAGAGGCCGGAGAACGCCGACAGGAAGATCGAGACCTGCAGCAGCTCGCGGGAGAAGCCGAGGTCGCCCAGCAGCCGCGGGAAGTGCGGCGCACCGTCGCCGACCCAGCTGTGCACGACGCTGTCGTCGATCGCGACCCGGCCGAACGCCAGGAAGAACGCCCACACCGCCACCGACAGCACCAGCACCTGCGCGGCCTGCGTGATGAGCAGGACGAGCAGCAGGTTGGTGCGCTGACGACGGTCCAGCGGCTCGGCGTGCACGTCGTCGAGATCGTCGAGGTGCGGCTCCAGCGGGGTGCCGCGGACCGCACGCTGGACGACCTCCGGGTCGAGGTCGTCGTTGACCGCTGCGACCTCCTCGGGCAGCCGGGCCAGCAGGAAGCCGAGGGCGAGCACGCCGAAGAACGCGACGGCGAGCCACAGGACCGGCCGGGACAGCGCCGAGGAGACCTGCCACACCTCGGTGTTGATGAAGAGGAACGTCATGAAGAGCAGCAGCATCGGCAGGGCGCGGGTGACCAGGCGGAACAGCGAGCTGACCTCCGCGAACGTGCGCACCAGCGCCCAGCGTGCGATCGGCCCGACGTCGAGCACCTCGGCGGCCGCGACGACGCCGAGCACGGTCAGGTCGGCCAGCAGCACCGCCAGGGTCAGGTCGGCGTCCTGCCGCAGCGCCCCCACGACGGCCGCCGGCCCGAGGGCGAACAGCGCCACCTCGACGACCCCGATCCGGCGCGGTCGCTCCAGCGCGCGCTGCCGGCGGGCGAGGTTCGCGACCGCCCACACCGAGACCAGAGCCAGCAGTCCGGCAGCGGCGAGCCCCAGACGCACCGGCCACGAGCGGTCCGGCGGTACGGCGACCACCAGCGAGCCGACGAACGCGAGCGCCAGCACCACCACCGAGCGACCGTGCGCGAGGTCGTCGACCGAGATCCGGCGGCCCTCGACGAAGAACGGCAGCCCGTGGCGGAGGAACCACTGCTCGGTCTCGGCGGTCGCCCGCTCGTGCCCGTCGACGGTCACGACCCGTGCGACGCAGGGGGCGCGGCGGTCAGCTCCCGGCTCCGGGCCACGTCGTCGGCCATCTGCACGAGCAGCGGGTCGATGCCGTCGAACGTGATCGTCTCGCGCAGCCGGGCGAGGAAGTCGACCGCGACGTGCTCGCCGTACAGCTCGAGGTCGTCGCGGTCCAGGACGTACGCCTCCACCCGCCGCTGGGTGCCGCCGAACGTCGGGTTGGTGCCGATGGAGATCGCCGCCGGCAGCCGGGTGCCGTCCGCCCGGGTGAGCCAGCCGGCGTAGACGCCGTCGGCGGGGATCGCGGTGCCGTCGGGCAGGTCGAGGTTCGCGGTCGGGTAGCCGAGCTCGCGACCGCGCTTGTCACCCTCGACCACCGGCCCCTCGACCCGGTGCAGCCGGCCGAGGGCCGTGGCCGCGCTGGCCACGTCGCCCTCGGCGAGGCACTGCCGCACGTACGTCGACGACCAGCGGGTCGTGTCGCCGGCGAGGGGCAGCGCCACCACGACGAAGCCACCCTCACCGGCTGCGGCGCCCTCGTGCCGCAACGTGGTGACGTCACCGGCCGCGCGGTGGCCGAACCGGAAGTTCTCTCCGACGTGCACCTCGCGGGCGTGCAGACCGTCGACCAGGACCCGCCGGACGAACTCGGCCGGCTCCCACTGCGACAGCTCACGGGTGAACGGCAGCACGAGCACCGCGTCGACACCGCAGCCGGCGAGCAGCTCGAGCCGGTGCTCCAGGGTCGTCAGCCGTGGCGGCGCGGAGTCCGGGTGCACGACCGTCATCGGGTGCGGGTCGAAGGTGGTGACCACCGAGCGCTCGCCGGTCGCGCGGGCCCGGGCCACCACCCCCTCGAGCAGGTGCTGGTGGCCGAGGTGCACGCCGTCGAAGTTGCCGATGGTGACGACCGACCGCGGCTCGCGTTCGTCGCCGCCACCGGCCTCGTCGAGGGATCGCCAGACCAGCACGCGGCAAGGGTAGAGGCGGCGACCTACCGTGGGGACATGGACGTGCTCGAGCGGCTGCGAGCCGCGGGTCTGCAGGCCGCTCCGCCGCTCGCGGCGGCGGAGGTCGCCCGCGTGCAGGCGGGCTACCCGGTCCCGCTGCCCGCCGAGCTGGTGCGGCTGAGCGCACTCATGTCGGGCGTGGGCGGCCTGCTCGACCTCGACCTCAGCGGGGCCCGGCACGACGTCGAGGCGAGCGAGCTGATGCCGGCGGGGCACCCGGTCGCCGCCGACGGCGCCGGCAACTTCTGGCTGCTGGACCTCACTCCCGACACCGTGGACAGCGCGCCGGTGTTCTACCTCGGGCACGACCCGGCCGTGCTGGTCTACGTGGCACCGGACCTCGCCACCTTCGTCGAGCAGGCGGTGGACGGCCTTCTCCCCGACGACGCGGCCGGGCACGTCTGGTCCAGCCGCCCGCGTGCCGTGTCGTACGAGGGGGCGATGGCCGCGGACGCAGCGCTGCGCGAGTTCGCCGGACCGCTCGGCAGTGCCTGGACGTTCGTCGACCTGCGGCAGCGCGAGGTCGGCGACGGGGTGGCGTGGGGACGCTACGGGCCGCGGACCCGACTGGCCCGGCACGGGTGGGAGCGGATCTGGGCCTACGCGCCGTACGAGAGACCGCCGAGCCGGTGGCGCCGCGCGGGCTTCGCCAGCATGCGCCGGGCCGGCACGGTCAGGTGACGGTGCCGCGGCGGGACCACCGCGGGTCGAGGTGCTCGCCGCCCTCGACGACGGCCACCGTCTGCGCGACGGCCTGCACCACGTCGACGTGCCGGACGTACAGCGGGGCGAACCCGAGACGCACCAGGTCCGGCTCGCGGTAGTCGCCGACCACGCCGCGCACGATCAGCGCCTGCACCACGCCGTACGCCACCTCGTGGCGGAGCGACACCTGGCTGCCGCGCTCCGCCGGCTCGCGGGGCGTCACCGGCTCGAACCCGAGCGGCACGAGCACGTCGTCCACCAGCTCGAGGAAGAACGACGTCAGCGACAGGCTCTTGGCCCGGACGTCGGCCATGGCCAGCCCGTCGAACGCCGCGAGCGCCGCCTCCATGGCCAGCAGCGACAGCATCGGCGGGGTGCCGTTGCGCATCCGGTCGATGCCCGGTGCCGGCTGGTAGGTCTCCTCCATCGCGAACGGCCGCGCGTGCCCGGTCCAGCCGGTCAGCGGCGAGCGCACGTCCTCCTGGTGCCGGCGGGCCACGTAGACGTACGCCGGCGCGCCCGGGCCGCCGTTGAGGTACTTGTAGCCGCACCCCACGGCGAGGTCGACCCCGCACCCGCCGAGGTCGACGGCCAGCGCGCCGGCCGAGTGCGAGAGGTCCCACACCGCCAGCGCGCCCGCGTCCTGCACGGCCCGCGTGATGCCGGGCATGTCGTGCGCCCGGCCGGTGCGGTAGTCGACCTGCGAGAAGCACACGGCTGCGACGTCGGCGTCGAGCGCGGTGGCCACCTCGGCGGGCTCGACGCGGACCAGACGCAGACCGAGCAGGTCACTGACCGACTCGGCCGCGTAGAGGTCCGCCGGGAAGTTGCCCGGCTCGATGACGAGCGTGTCCCGTCCCGGGCGCAGCCGTGCCGCGGCCACCAGGACCTTGAAGAGGTTGGCCGACGTCGAGTCGACGACGAGCACCTCGTCGTCGTCGGCTCCCACCAGCCGCGCCAGCCGGGCGCCGACCCGGCGTGGCGCGTCCCACCAGTCGTGGACGTTCCAGGACGTGATGAGGTCGCGACCCCACTGCTGCTCGACGACGTCGCGGAGCGCGTCCTGGACTCCTGCCGGGAGGGCACCGAGGGAGTTGCCGTCGAGGTAGACCGCACCCGCCGGGAGCACGAACCGGTCGCGGGCGCTCGCCAGCGGGTCGGCCGCGTCGAGCGCGACGGCCCGGGCACGGGCGTCGGTGAGGTCCACGCATCGCACCCTACGCAGGGCGGGGCGGCGCCATGATGGGCGCGTGACGCGACGGCCGGGGCGCTCGTGAGAGGACTGCCCCGCCCGGCGTACGTCGCGGCCGGGGCGGTCAGCGTCGTCCTGCTCGCGCTCTCCGGCAGGTACGGACCGCACCGCGACGAGCTGTACTTCGTCGTCGCCGGCGAGCACCCGCAGTGGGGCTACCCGGACCAGCCGCCGATGACTCCGCTGATCGCGGCGGCCGCCGACGCGGTCGCACCCGGCTCCCTGCTCGCCCTGCGCCTGGTGTCGGCACTGGTCGTCGGGGTGGTCGTGCTGGTGACCACGGACCTCGCGCGGGCGCTCGGCGGCAGCCGCAGCGCGCAGGTGCTGGCCGCCGTCGCGACGGCGACCGGCGCGGGGCTGCTCGCCATCGGCCACCTGCTCTCCACGGCGACCCTGGACCTGCTCTTCTGGACGGTCGTGGTGCGGCTGGTGGTGGCCGTCCTGCAGCACGACCGGCAACGGTGGTGGCTGGTCGTCGGCCTGGTGCTGGGCGTCGGGCTGGAGAACAAGAACCTGGTCGGCTTCCTGGCCGCGGGACTCGTCGTGGGGATCGTCGTCACGCCGCCGCTGCGGCACCACCTGCGCTCGCCGTGGGCCTGGGCCGGGGCGCTGCTGGCCCTGCTGCTGTGGCTGCCGAACCTGATGTGGCAGGCGCGGCACGGCTGGCCGCAGGTCGACCTGGCCGCCGACATCCGTGACGAGTACGGCACCCCCGGCGGCATCGCCGAGCTGGTGCTGCTGCAGGTCGTCATGGTCAACCCGCTCGGCTTCGTGCTCGCCTGGATCGGTGGGCGGGCCGCGCTGCGCCGGCCGGAGTGGGCGTACTTCCGGCCGGTCCCGGTCGCGTACCTGCTGCTGCTCGTCGTGTTCGTGCTGACCGGCGGCAAGAACTACTACCTGCTCGGCCTGCTGCCGCCGCTGGCCGCGGCCGGTGCCGTGGTCGCGGCCGAGCAGTGGTCGCCCGGCCGGCTGCGCCGGTTCGGCGTCTGGGTCGCCGCCACGGCTCTGTTCCCGCTTCCCGCGCTGCTCCCGGTGCTGCCGGCGCAGACCCTCGACGACACCTTCTGGCCGGCTCTGAACGAGGACCAGCTCGAGACGATCGGGTGGCCCGCCGTCACGTCGACGGTGCGAGGTGTCGTCGACGCGCTGCCCGCTGCACAGCGGCGTACGGCGGTGGTGGTGACGCAGAACTACGGCGAGGGCGGCGCCGCGGACTGGTACGGCGTCGGCCTGCCGGTCTACAGCGGGCACAACGGGTTCGCGGACTGGGGCCCGCCACCCGACGGCGCGAGCCCGGTCGTCTGGGTCGGGTTCGCCCGACCGGACGCCGACCAGCTGACCGGCTGCCGGCGCGCAGCGACCCTGCGGACGGGCGTCGACAACGAGGAGGGCGGCAACGGCGTCTGGGTGTGCGACGGCCCGGCCGGCTCGTGGTCACGGGCGTGGCCCCACCTGCGCCACCTCGACGCCTGACGAGCCGGCGGTCGACAACTCTCCCGCTGCTGACGCGGGTCAGAGCGGGTTGCGGCCGATGAAGGCGAGCATCCGCGTCTGCACGTCGGAGTCCGGCGGGACCTCGACCTTCGCGCCGTACTGACCGCTCTGTCGCAGGAGGTCGTCGATCGGCTCCATGCCGGCGAGCAGCTCGCCGCACTTGGTGGGGTCGAGGGTCTCGTCCTGGCCGGTCGCGCGGGCGAGGTCCCACGTGTGCATGAAGACGTCCGACGTGTAGAACTGGTCGACCGCCCGGTCGAGCGGCACCGAGCCGAGGTGCGGGTTGGTCAGCACCTTCGACGGCGTACCGGGATCGTCGAGCAGCTCCTGGACCGCGTCGGCGTGGATGCGCCACGCGGTGACGGGGTCGTCGTCGGCCGACGGCCCGCGCGGGAGGACGACGCCGGCGCCGGCCTCGAGGAACGACGGGAACCACTCGACGAGGTGGCGGACGACGTCACGCGCGACCCACCCCTCGACCGGAGCCGGCGCATCCCAGTCGACCGCGCCTGTGACGCGCTCGGTGAACCCGGCCGCCACCCAGCGGTGCTCCTCGGCGGGAGCCATGCCGCTCACGCCCGGCCCGCGGCGAGCAGCTCGTCGAGCTTCTCGTAGCCCTCGCGGATCCCGACCTCCATGCCGCTGGCCAGCATCCCGCGCTGCGCCTCCATCGAGTCGACGACGGCGACGCTGACGATCCGGCTGCGCCCGCCCGCCAGCGGCTCGAACGTCGTGGTCTCCAGGCACACGCCGTCCGGGGAGCCCTCGTAGGTGAACGTCTGGACGAGCCGCTCGCCCGGCCGGCTCTCGTGGAACGAGCCGTAGAAGCGGGCGATCTCCTCCCCGTCGCGGTGGGCGGCGTACCGGTAGCTCCCGCCGGTGCGGCAGTCCCACGTCGTGATGTCCATCTCGACCGAGCGCGGGCCCATCCACAGCCGGACCAGCTCGGGGTCCTCCCAGGCGCGGAAGAGGCGGTCGGCGGGTGCGTCGAACTCGCGGGTGATGGTGATGACGGGGATGTCCGGGTCGGCCACGACCTGCGCCTCGCGGCCGGTCGTGCTGCTGGTGGTGGTCATGAGGCTCCTCGTTCCTGCTCGTCGTCCGTGCGGGCCAGCAGCGCGTCGAGGCGCTGGAACCGCTCCTCGGCCTGGCGGCGGTAGCGCTCGATCCACGCGGTCATCAGGTCGAGCACCTCCGCCTCGAGATGGACCGGCCGGCGCTGGGCGTCGCGACTGCGCGACACCAGACCGGCGTCCTGCAGCACCTTGAGGTGCTTGGACACCGCCTGCACCGTCACGTCGTACGGCGCCGCCAGCTGACCCACCGTCGCGTCGTCGACCGTCAGCCGGGCGACGATGTCGCGGCGCGTCGGGTCGGCCAGGGCCGCGAACACCCGCGACAGCTGGTCGGCCATGGCCTCCCCTTCGTCAACCGTCTGGTTGACAACTGAACCTAGGGTCCTCCGAGCCTCTTGTCAACCATCTGGTTGCAGAGCGCCCCGGTCGCCCCCCACGCTGCACCCGCCTCGTGGCCACGGCGGTCAGACGAAGACGGCGAGCGCCTTGGTGGTGTCGCCGCGGTCCTCGACGAGGGCGAGGAACGTGCCGTCCGGACCGAAGACGGCCACCGGGCCGTCGGTGCCGGTCGCGGGCAGGGGTCCGCCGTGGGAGATGACTGCCGCCTCGTCGGCGTCGAGGTCGCGGGCCGGGAAGGCAGACCGGGCAGCGTCGGCGATCGGGAGGACGACGAGGTCCTCGGCGAGCTCGTCGAGCGTGTGCGCGACGTCGAGGGCGTACGGACCGACGCGGGTGCGGCGCAGTGCGGTGAGGTGCCCACCCACACCGAGTCCGGCGCCGAGATCGCGGGCCAGCGCCCGGACGTAGGTGCCGCTCGAGCACTCGACGCGGACGTCGACGTCGAGGAACGTGCCGTCGGGCCGGCTCGCGAGCATGTCGAAGGTGCGCACGGTGACCTGACGCGGCGGGAGCACGACGTCCTCTCCCTCCCGCACCCGCGTGTAGGCGCGCTTGCCGTCGATCTTCACCGCGCTGACCGCCGACGGGACCTGCGCGATGGCGCCCGTGAGCCGGCCGATGCCCGACCGCAGGGCGTCGTCGGTCACACCGGAGGCGTCCGCCGTCGCGACGACCTCGCCCTCGGCGTCGTCGGTGACCGTGCTCGCGCCGAGCCGGATGGTGGCGTCGTACGCCTTCTCGGTCAGGGTGAGGTGACCCAGCAACCGGGTCGCCCGGTTGACCCCGAGCACGAGGACACCGGTGGCCATCGGGTCGAGGGTGCCGGCGTGGCCGACCCGGCGGGTCCCCGCCAGCCGCCGCGTCCGCGCCACCACGTCGTGCGAGGTGAGGCCCCCCGGCTTGTCGACGACGACGAGGCCGTCGGACGTGCTCATGCCTTCGCGTCGTCCCCGTCGACCTCGCCGACATCGTCGACCTCGTCGTCCGCGTCGAGCTCGACGCGCGGCGCCTTGTAGGGATCCGGCTCGCCGGCGTAGGTCGCGCCGGCCGCGGCGCGGTGCACCTCGGCGTCCGCAGCGGCGACCTTGGCGAGCAGGTCCTCGATGTGGGCCGCGGTCTCGGGAACCGCGTCGGCCACGAAGGTCAGCGACGGCGTGTGCCGTACGCCGGTCTGCTTGCCGACCTCGGAGCGCAGCACACCCTTCGCACTCTCCAGCGCCGCGGCGGTGCCTGCCTGCTCGGCGTCGTCGCCGAACACGGTGTAGAAGACGGTGGCCTGCTGGAGGTCACCCGTCATCCGGACGTCGGTGATGGTGATGAAGCCGAGCCGGGGGTCCTTCACCCGCATCTCGAGGGTCTCGGCGACCACGACCTTGATCCGGTCCGCCAGCTTGCGCGCCCGCGCTGCGTCGACCACGGCTACTCGTCTCCCAGCTCGTCGGTGCTCTTGACGACCTGCCGCCGTGCCGACAGCAGGTCCATCTCCGGCCGGCCGGCCGCCAGCCGCTCGCACGCGTCGAGGACGTCGACGCAGTGCGCACGGTCGGCGGCCACCACGGCCACCCCGACGAGAGCGCGACGGTGCAGGTCGAGATGACCCGCCTCCGCCGCGCTCACGTCGTACTTCCTGCGCAGCTCGGCGACCAGCGGCCGCACGAGGGAGCGCTTCTGCTTCAGCGACCGGACGTCGCCGAGCAGCAGGTCGAGGGACATGCTGCCGATGAACACCTCAGCACACCCGTCCCTCGACCTTGCTCGCTCAGGCGCGGACCTTCTCGCGCATCTCGTAGGTCTCGACCACGTCGTCGACCTTGATGTCGTTGAACGACCCGAGACCGATACCGCACTCGTAGCCCTCGCGAACCTCGGTCGCGTCGTCCTTGAACCGCTTGAGCGACTCGACGGTGAGGTTCTCCGCGACGACGGCGCCGTCACGGATGAGGCGTGCCTTGGCGTTGCGGCGGATCTCCCCGCTGCGCACCAGGGCACCGGCGATGTTGCCGAACTTGCTGGAGCGGAACACCTCGCGGATCTCGGCGGTGCCGAGCGAGGCCTCCTCGTACTCCGGCTTGAGCATGCCCTTGAGGGCCGCCTCGACCTCGTCGATCGCCTGGTAGATGACCGAGTAGTACCGGACGTCGACGCCCTCGCGCTCGATGAGCTCGTTGACGCGCTCGGCCGGCCGCACGTTGAAGCCGATGATGACGGCCTCCGACGCGACGGCCAGGTTGACGTCGTTCTGCGTGATCGCACCGACGCCACGGTCGATGACGCGCAGCTCGACCTCGTCACCGACCTCGATGTTGAGGAGGGCGTCCTCGAGGGCCTCGACGGAACCGGAGCCGTCGCCCTTGAGGATGAGGTTGAGCGTGTCGACCTTGCTCTGCTCGAGCCAGTCCTCGAGCGAGACGCGCTTGCGGGCCTTGGCGAGGGCCGCGTTGCGCTGCATGGCCTGACGCTTCTCGGCGATCTGCCGCGCGATCCGGTCCTCGTCGGCGACGAGGAACTTGTCGCCGGCGCCGGGCACCGAGGTGAAGCCGAGGACCTGCACCGGACGGGACGGGAGCGCCACGTCGAGGTTCTCGCCGTGCTCGTCGAGCATGGCGCGGACCCGGCCGTAGGCGTCACCCGCGACGATCGAGTCACCGACCGCCAGGGTGCCGCGCTGCACGAGCACGGTCGCGACCGGGCCGCGGCCACGGTCGAGGTGCGCCTCGATCGCCACGCCACGGGCCGGGGCGTCCGCGACGGCCCGGAGGTCGAGCGCGGCGTCCGCGGTGAGCAGGATCGACTCGAGCAGCTGGTCGATGTTCAGACCCTGCTTGGCCGACACGTCGACGAAGATCGTCTCGCCGCCGTACTCCTCGGCCACCAGGTTGTACTCGGTGAGCTGCTGGCGGACCTTCGCCGGGTTGGCGCCGTCGCTGTCGATCTTGTTGACCGCGACCACGATCGGGACGTCGGCCGCCTGGGCGTGGTTGAGCGCCTCGATCGTCTGCGGCATGACACCGTCGTCCGCCGCGACCACGAGGACGGCGATGTCGGTCACCTTGGCACCGCGGGCACGCATGGCCGTGAAGGCCTCGTGACCCGGGGTGTCGATGAAGGTGATCGCGCGCTCGACGCCTTCCTGCGTGGTGTGGTGGATCTGGTAGGCACCGATCGACTGCGTGATGCCGCCGGCCTCGCCGGAGATCACGTCGGTCTTGCGGATCGCGTCGAGCAGTCGGGTCTTTCCGTGGTCGACGTGGCCCATGACGGTGACGACCGGCGGGCGCGCCTCCAGGTCGTCGTCGTCCCAGTCCTCACCGAGGAAGTCGATGTCGAACGAGTCGAGCAGCTCGCGGTCCTCGTCCTCCGGGCTGACGATCTGGATCTTGTAGCCCAGCTCGGCGCCCAGCAGGGCGAAGGTGTCCTCGTCCAGCGACTGGGTCGCGGTGGCCATCTCGCCGAGGTGGAACAGCACCGTCACGAGCGACGCCGGCACGGCGTCGATCTTGTCGGCGAAGTCCGTCAGCGAGGAGCCACGCGCCAGCCGCACGACGGTCTCGCCGTCACCGTGCGGGACCTGCACGCCGCCGATGGTCGGCGCCGCCATGTTGTCGAACTCCTGGCGCCGCTGCTTCTTCGACTTCCGGCCTCGCCGGGGCGGGCCGCCGGGACGCCCGAAGGCACCCGCCGTACCGCCGCGCCGGGGGCCGCCGCCGCGGCCGCCGCCGAAGCCGCCGCCACCGGGACGACCGGCGCCGGGAGCGCCGCCGCCGCCGTAGCCGCCGCCACCACCGGGACGACCGGCGCCACCGGGAGCACCCGGACGACCGCGGCCGCCGGGAGCGCCGGGACGCCCGCCGCCGCCACCGGGGCCGGTCGGCCGGCCGACACCGGGCGCGGGACGCGCCGGCATCATGCCGGGGTTGGGACGGGCGCCGCCGGGACCGGCGGGACCGCCAGCGCCGCCGGGACGCGGGGCCGGCCGGGTGCCGCCACCTGGGCGCGGCATGCCGGTGGCACCACCGGTGGAGTAGGGGTTGTTGCCCGGCCGCGGTGCGGCGGCAGGCCGGCCCATGCCGGTCGAGCCGCCGGACGAGAACGGGTTGTTGCCCGGCCGCGGGCCGGCCGGCCGGGGTGCCGCCGGGCGCGGCGGCGCGTCCGCCGCGGACGCGGCGGCGGCAGCCGGACGCTCGGCCGGCTGCGCGGGAGCCGGCTGCTCGGGCGCGGGGGCCGGGGCAGCGGGCGCGGGTGTGGGGGCGGCCGGGGCTGGCGCCTCGGCTGCGGGTGCCGGCGCCTCGGCCGGCTTCGGCGCAGGAGCCGCGGGAGCCTCCTGCGGGGCAGGAGCCGCCTTCTTGGCGGCAGCCTTCTTGGCGGGAGCCTTCGTCGCGCCACCGTTGGCGTCCGCGGGAACGGACGGCGCGGCGGCGGGAAGGGCGTCCCGCAGCTTGCGTACGACGGGGGGCTCGACCGTCGAGGAGGCCGACCGCACGAACTCACCGAGCTCGTTCAGCTTGGCCATGACGGTCTTGCTCTCGACCCCGAGCTCCTTGGCGAGCTCGTAGACCCGGACCTTAGCCACATCTCTCCTGTCTGAGGTCCGGGCCGGATCAGGACCGGCGGCGGACCATCGTTACTGCACGGGGGCACTCATTAGTGCGTGCTCATCGGGTGCTCATGGCGTCTCGACTCGCTTCCGGACTTGGACGGTCGTGCACTGGCTCGACGCGGGCACGCGTCAACCGCGCCTTGGGCGCGGGTGTGCTCGCGGTCTTGTCCATCCTAACGCGCTGACTCCGCGGGAGCATCCCGGCAACCACCGGCCGCCCCTCCAGCCCCGCGCGCTCGCGCTCCACCCACATGCGGATCTTGAGACGACACGCCGGTGTGGGCGCTGCGCGTCGTCTCAAGATCCGCTCAGACCACCACGTCGTCACGGGCGGCGCCGCGTCGGCGCGGGCCTTCCGGGTGCAGGTCCGCGACCACCTGGGCGAGCAGCCCGACGGCCCGTTCGAGCACGGCGACGGGCTGGGTGTACGGCAGCCGCAGCCGGTCCTCGAAGGCGTGCCCGGTGCCGAACCGCGAACCGGCCGCGAGGGCCAGACCGGCCGGTTCGGCAGCGGTGACCAGCGCGGACGACCACCGGCCGGGGAGCCGGCACCACAGGACGAGCCCGCCGGCGGGCGAGCGCACGTCCCAGTCCGGCAGCGCGCGGCCGAGCGCCGCCACCAGCGCGTCCCGGCCGCTCCGGAGGACGTCCCGCCGGGCGGCGAGGACGTCGGCCTCGGCGTCCAGCAGGTGGCAGGCGGCCAGCTGCTCGAGGACCGGACCGGACAGCTGGGTGTGCGCCGCGGCGGCCGCCAGCCGGCGTACGTCGTCGGGCTCGGCCCGGAGCCAGCCGACCCGCAGCCCGCCCCACACGCTCTTGCTCAGCGAGCCGACCGTCACGACCGTCGCGGGTCGCGCGACGGCGGCCAGCGGCACCGGCGGCTGCCGGTCCAGACCCAGGTCGACCAGGGTCTCGTCGACGACCGCCACCGTGCCCGACTGCTCCAGCCCCACGGCGAGCCGGCGGCGGTCCGGCTCGTCGAGGAGCAGCCCGGTGGGGTTCTGGAAGTCCGGCATGACGTACGCCAGCGCCGGGCTGGTGGCCCGCGCCGCGCGCGTCAGGTCGCGCACCACGGCCGCCGGGTCGTCGGCGTCGACGGCCACCGGCACCGCACGGCGGCCGCGCACGCGGACCGCGTCCAGCGCGTTCGGATAGGTGGGGTGCTCGACGAGCACGCGGTCGCCGCGCCGGCTGAGCGCCTCGACGGCGACGGCCACACCGTGCAGTGCTCCGCCGGTGACGAGGACCTGCTCGGGCGTCGTCGGGAGGCCGCGGTCGGCGTACCGCTGCGCGATCCGGGCGCGCAGCTCCGGCAGGCCCTGCGGGTGGTAGCCGTGCCCGGGCAGCAGCCGCGGCAGGTCGTCGAGCGCCGCAGCGAACGCGGCCGGCACCTGCGGCGGCGCGGGCGGCGCGGCGTGCGCGAGGTCGATCACGCCGGGCCGGGCCGGCTCCGGCAGCCAGGCGCCACGGTCCGGACCGACCGGCAGCCGGGTCCACGTGCCGGAGCCCTGCCGGGCGTCCGCCCAGCCCTGGTCGCGCAGCAGCCGGTACGACGCCGCGACCGTCGCTCGGCTGAGGTGCATCGCCGCGGCCAGCTCGCGCTCGGCCGGCAGCCGGCCGCCGACGGGCAGCCGACCGTCGGCCACCAGGAGCCGGATCCGGCCGGCGAGGCTGACGTACGCCGGCGATCGCTCAGCAGCAACGTCGCCGACGAGGTCCCGCACCCGGGCGGTCGCGAGCGTGCTCACACCAGCCACCCTCTCGCGATTGGCCTGCCCCGGCCAGTCCAATGATGCCCGACCATGGAGTCGTGGCCGCCGACCTCGCTCCCGTCGACCCCGCCGCGCCCGCGGGCCGGCCGCGGCGGCTCGGCCGACGGCTGGTGCAGCTCTACGCCGGCCTGGCGCTCTACGGCGTCTCGATGGCCGTGCTCGTCCGCGCCGGGCTCGGCGTCATGCCGTGGGACGTGCTGCACCAGGGCATCTCCCGGACCCTCGGCGGCTCCCTCGGACTGGTGTCCGCCGTGGTCGGTGCACTCGTCCTGCTGCTGTGGATCCCGCTGCGCCAACGTCCCGGCGTCGGCACGGTGAGCAACGTCGTGGTGATCGGGCTCTCGGTCGACGCCGCGCTCGCGGTGATCCCGTCCGTGGACGCCATGGCGGTCCGGGTGCTGCTCGTGCCGGTGGGCATCGCGCTGAACGCCGTGGCCACCGCTGCCTACATCGGCGTGCGCCTCGGGCCCGGCCCGCGCGACGGCCTGATGACCGGGCTGGTCGCCCGGACCGGCGGCTCGGTGCGGCTGGTCCGTACGACGATCGAGGTGGTCGTGGTCGCGACCGGCTGGCTGCTCGGCGGCACCCTCGGCGTGGCCACCGTGCTCTACGCCGTCGCCATCGGCCCGCTCGTCCAGCCCCTGCTCCCCCGACTGACCGTCGCGGACACCCGGGCTGACTGAACGACGCTCGCGTGCATGCGATCAACCGCACCGTTCCGCTGGATGCTCACGAGGCGCGGTGCGCGGGATCCACGAGGTGCGCGGCTCTTCGTGAGAGCGCCACGGACGCGGACACTTGCGACTAACCCACCCGCCGTCGGTCACGCCGTCCAGCATGTGGGATCCATCGCACCGCAACAGGTGAGTGCATCCCACAAGAGGCCGACACGCCTGTTGTCGGAGGCAGCCACCTGTTGCCGTATGGGCCCTCCCGCGATGTGAGACAGCAGGCGACGGCGAGCTGGCCACCCTCCTCCTCCGCGGCCGTCCTCACGTCAGCCCGGCAGAGCGGGAGGCCGGCGCGACGCCACGTGAGCCCGGACGGCGGACGCGTCCAGGGGCGCGGGGACCCGCAGGGCGCGGGGGAAGGCGCGGCGCTTCTCGGCGAGGTCCAGGCATGTGACCACCGGGTGGACGTGCGCCCCGCGACCGGGCAGCCGGCGGGACGGGTCGGGCACCAGCGTGCCCTCGACGGCCACCACCCGGAGCAGCTCGTCGGCCGCGGCCCGCTGCCGGCAGCCGAGGCAGGTGCGGACCGGCGTGGTCACTCCGCCGCGGGGTCCGCGACGGGTGCGGCGCCGGCGGCCGGCTCGGCGACGACGTCCGGGCGGATGTCGATCCGCCAGCCGGTGAGACGGGCGGCCAGCCGGGCGTTCTGACCCTCGCGGCCGATGGCCAGCGACAGCTGGTAGTCCGGCACGATGATCTGCGCCGACCGCGCCTCGGCGTCGACGATGACGACCTTGCTCACCCGCGCCGGCTGGAGCGCCTCGGCGAGGAAGGTCGACGGCTGGTCGGACCACTCGACGATGTCGATCTTCTCGCCGTGCAGCTCGGCCATGACGGCCCGGGCCCGGGCGCCCATCGGGCCGATGCACGAGCCCTTGGCGTTGACGCCGGACCGGGTGGAGTGCACGGCGATCTTGGTTCGGTGGCCGGCCTCGCGGGCGATCGCCTTGATCTCGACGGTGCCGTCGGCGATCTCGGGGACCTCAAGGGCGAACAGCTTCTTCACCAGGTTGGGGTGCGTGCGCGACAGCACGATCGACGGGCCGCGCGCCCCCTTGCGGACCTGCACGACGTAGCAGCGCAGCCGCATCCCGTGCTCGTAGGTCTCCCCCGGCACCTGCTCGGGCGGCGGTACGACGGCCTCGATCCGGCCGAGGTCGACGTAGACGTTGCGCGTGTCGCGACCCTGCTGGACGACGCCGCTGACGATGTCGCCCTCCTTGCCGGAGAACTCGCCGAAGGTCTGCTCGTCCTCGGCGTCGCGAAGCCGCTGGAGGATGACCTGCTTCGCGGTGGTCGCCGCGATCCGGCCGAAGCCCGTCGGGGTGTCGTCGTACTCCCGCAGGACGGTGCCCTCGTCGTCCGTCTCGGCCGCCCAGACCGTCACGTGACCGGTCTTGCGGTCCAGCTCGACCCGCGCCTTGGGCTGGTGCCCCTCGGTGCGCTGGTAGGCGATGAGCAGGGCCGACTCGATGGCCTCGACCAGGAGGGGGAACGAGATCTCCTTCTCGCGCTCGAGCCCGCGCAGGGCACTCATGTCGATGTCCACGGCTCAGCCCTCCTCGAGGCTCTCGGCCGCTCCGGGCTTGCCCGACGGCCTGGTGAACTCGACCTGCACGCGACCGGAGGCCACGCGCTCCCAGCCGAGCCGGGTCAGGTCCCCGTCGGACTGCACGCCGATGCCGTCGTCGTCGACCTCCACGAGCCGGCCCTCCAGCGAGGTGCCCTCGGCGGTCGACACCTTCACGAGCCGGGTCAGGTTGCGGCGCCAGTGCCGCGGCAGCGTCAGCGGTCGGTCGACGCCGGGCGAGGTCACCTCGAGGACGTACGGCGTGCCGCCCATCGCGTCCGACTCGTCGAGCGTGGCGGCCACCGCGGTGCTCACCGTGGCCACGGTGTCCAGCGGAACGCCACCGTCCTGGTCGACGACCACGCGCAGCAGCCGCCGCTTCCCGGCGGGGGTGACGGTGACGTCCTCGAGGTCCAACCCCTGCGCGGAGACCACGGGGGCGAGCAGGGTGAGGAGCGAGTCGCGGTCCGACGCCTTGCCCATCGGGACCTCCTCGCTCTGCTGTTGTCGTCGTGCGGTGCGGGCGCCTCGCGGCGCACCCGGCAGGTCGAGAGTAGCCGGTCGAGGGCCGTGCCATCATCACGCCGTACGTCGGTGCGAGCCGGCACCGCACGCACGAGAGGGGTCACCGCCATGCGCGAGGCGCACCCCTCGCGGCGGGCGGTGCTCGTCTCGGCGGGGGCCGTCGCGCTCGCCGGCTGCGTGAGCTCGACGAACGAGCCCGAGCCGGCTCCGGACCCCGACCTGCGGCTGCGCGACCGGGTCGCCGCCGAGATCGACGAGCTGGTCCGCGCCTACGCCGCCGCGACCGAGGCCCACCCGGGCCTCACGGACCGGCTGGCGCCGTTCGCCGCCGAGCACCAGGCACACGCCACCGCGCTGCGCGGACCCCGGCCGAGCGGCACCTCCAGCGCCGGCGCCGGCGGTCCGGCCACCCCGCCGGCGGGTCCCGAGGTCCCCGGCAGCAGCGCCGCGACCGTCACCTGGCTGGCCGGCCTCGAGCGCCGCGCGGCCCGTCGCCGTGACCGGCAGACCGCGACGGCCGGCCCGGACCTCGCCCGCCTGCTCGCGTCGGTCGGCGCCTGCGAGTCGGTGCACGCCGTGCTCCTCGGCCGCCCGGCATGACCCGCGCCGCCGACCGCCGGGTGCTGCAGACCCTGCTCGCCGCCGAGCACGCGGTGGTCTACGGCTACGGCGTCGCGGGCGCCCGCCTGCGGGGCGCGGCCCGGGACCGCGCCGACCGCGCCTGGACCGCCCACCGGGCGCGCCGCGACGACCTGGTCACGCGGATCGCCGATCTCGGCGGCTCCCCGGTGCCGCCCGGGGCGTCGTACGCGCTGCCCTTCCCGGTCCGCACCGCCGCGGACGCCCGGACCCTCGCGACCCTGCTCGAGGAGCGCCTCGCCGCGTCGTGGGCGGACGCGGTGGCCGGGCTGACCGGCGCCCTGCGGGCGTACGCCGTCGGCGGGCTGACCGACGCAGCGGTGGCCGCGGCCCGGTGGCGAGGGGGCAGCGTGCCGTTCCCCGGGATGCCGGAGCGGGGCTGAGGCTCAGCGGAGGATGCGCAGCGGCCGGGCGCCCTCGCGCGGCCGGCTCTCGAGCCAGGCGGTGAAGTCGGCCGCCGGCAGCGGGCGGCTCATCCAGTACCCCTGCGCGGAGTCGCAGCCGAGCTGGTGCAGCCGGTGCCAGGTGGCCTCGTCCTCGACACCCTCCGCGACGACCTCGTGGCCGAGCCGGTGGCCGAGGTCGACGATCGCGCCCACGATGGCGAATGCCTCCGTGGCGTCCTGACCGGGGCGGAGGAAGGACTTGTCGATCTTGACTTCGGTCACCGGCAGCCGCTGGAGATACGCCAACGAGGAGTAGCCGGTGCCGAGGTCGTCGATGGACAGGCGGACGCCGAGGGACCGCAGCCGTTCGAGCGAGTCGATCGCCCGCTCGGGGTCGGACATGAGGCTCGACTCGGTGATCTCCAGGGTGACCGCCGACGCCGGCACCTCGACCGCGGCGAGCACCCGCGCCACCTCGTCGACGAACGCCGGGTCGACAAGGCTTCGCGGCGAGATGTTCACCGCGACGCCCAACGGCCGGCCGGCGCGCCGCCAGCCCTCGCAGGCCGCCAGTGCCTGACGGAGGACGGCGAAGGTGAGCGGACCGATGAGACCGCTGTGCTCGGCGACCGGGATGAACTCGTCGGGCTGGATGAGACCGCGGGTCGGGTGCATCCAGCGCACCAACGCCTCCGCGCCGACCACCTCGCCGTCGGACAGCCGTAGCTGGGGCTGGTAGTGGACCGCCAGGTCGCCGCCGACGATGGCGTCCTTGAGGTCGGTGAGCAGCGTGAGCCTCGACGGCCCACCGACCTCGA
Organism: uncultured Actinomycetota bacterium; assembly: GCA_963746175.1. Classification (GTDB taxonomy): domain Bacteria; phylum Actinomycetota; class Actinomycetes; order JACCUZ01; family JACCUZ01; genus CAVVAH01. The sequence goes on from CAVVAH010000008.1 coordinate 172,156, forward strand.
GCTCCTGGCGGTAGGACTCCACACCGGTGCGACGGGACTTGGCCGCGTGCATCGCGATGTCCGCGTGCCGGAGCAGGTGGGTCGGGTCGCCCCCGGCTGCGGTGGTGGCGACCCCCATGCTGGCCTCGACCGTGACCTGCAGCGCGTCGAGCTGGTACGGCCGGGCGAAGGCGTGCCGCACCAGGGCGACCACCGACGCCGTGGTCGGGTCGTCGCCTCGCGGTATCAGGACGGCGAACTCGTCCACCGCGAGCCGCGCGACCAGGGCGTCGGCCGGCACGCTGGCGTCCAGGCGCTCGGCGACCATGCGCAGCAGCGCGTCACCGGTCGGGTGACCGAGCGTGTCGTTGATGTCCTTGAACCTGTCGAGGTCCAGCAGGATCGCGGTCGCCGCACTCCCCTGCCCGGACACCGCGAGCACCCGCTCCTCGAGGCAGCGCCGGTTCGGCAGGCCGGTCAGCTCGTCGACCAGGGACCGCCGCAGCTGCTCCTCCGCGTGCTCCCGGATCGCGTCGGCGCGGCGGGCGTTCCTCAGCGCGACACTGAGGTGGTTGCCGACGGCCACGAGCTCGCGCAGATCGCTGCCGCCGAAGGTCTCGACGTCGCCGAGCCGGTCGCCGACGAGCAGCGTTCCGATCGGCTCGCCGTCGCCCTGCAGGGGCATGACCATCGCGTCCCGCAGGCCGGCCCGCCGCAGCGCAGCGGCGAGCGCCCGGTCCTTGGTCGAGCGTCGCGCGAGGGTCGGCCCCGCGGTGGCCCACGCCGACAGCTCGTGGGCGAGCCCCGACCCCGGAGCCTCCTCGGCGGCACCGCCGAAGCGGGCCGTCCACCGATGGTCGTCGCCCGCGAAGTCCGCCGTGAGCGTCAGCTCGGCCACCTCGGCCTTGAGGGCCGTCGTCATCCAGGTGAGCGCGGTGCGCGTCGCGGACTCGACGTCGACCTCGGCGCCCACCTGACCCGTGAAGAGGCTCAGCTCCTCGAGGCTGTCCGTGCGCCGCCGCAACCGGTTGTGCGACCGCTGCGCGAAACCCAGCAGCGCGACCAGCACGCCGACGGTCCACAGCGCGCGCCAGTCGACCGTGACCACGTAGACGATGACCAGCGCGGCGCTCGCATTGACCAGCGCGACGAGCGGGTTGGCCTCGGACAGCACCTCCCGTGGCGCGAACCGGCTGCTGGAGTCGGCGGCGATGGCGAGGCCGATGAGCGCCGTGCCGGCCAGGTCCGTCGCCACGGTCACCGCGGCCGCGGCGAGCCAGGTGGTCGGTCCCAGCTCGTGGTCCCCCGCCTGCACGCCGTGCCACACGAGCAGGGCGATCGACGCCTCGACGCTGTACCAGGAGACGTTGAAGACGAGCTTGTGGTGGCTCCCGCGGTGCCGGACGGCGAGCGGGATGACGGCGCCGGCCAGCCGGGCCACGAGAAGGGGCACGGGCGCGAGGACGAAGAGCCCGACGACCAGCGGGACGTCGCTGAGCGAGAGCGTCCAGCTGTTGCGTCCCGCCGGGACGTGCACGACCGCGAGCTCGGACATCGCGAAGGCTGCTGCGAGCACGAGGAGCACGACGAGTGTCGGGACCCCGACCGACGGCAGCGCAGCGGACGACGCCGACGCCACCGCGACGGCCACCACCGGCAGGGCGATACCGGCCCCAGCCATGGCGAGGAGCAGCGCCCGGAGTCTGCCTCCGGACCGCTGCTCCGCCGCCTCGTCGAGCGCGTCGCTCATGTCATGACCAGGACGTTCCCGACCACGACTTGCCGGTCCACGCCGAGCCGGACCACGACTTGCCCGACCAGGCGTCGCCGGACCACGACTTGCCCGACCACGACTTGCCCGACCAGGCGTCGCCGGACCACGACTTGCCCGACCACGACTTGCCCGACCACGACTTGCCCGACCACGCGGCCTCGCACCAGCAGGCCCCGGTGAGCTCCCCGCCGGCCCAGGTCCCGCCGTTCCAGGCCGTGAAGGCAGCGCTGGCGGGGGCCCAGCGCCGTGCGTCGAAGGGACCCAGGACCTGCTGCTCGCCGGTGAGCTCCACGCCCTCGTCGGCCACGTGCTGGGTACCACGGGCGCTCTCCAGCGAGCCGAGGCCGCTCGAGCGGGTCCAGCTCTGCGTCGTGCGTGCGGCCGCGGCCTGGAAGGCGCGGTAGACGTCCAGCTCGCCCGCGCCGCGGCCGGCTGCATCGGCGGCCGGCATCGACTCGGCCGACTGGCGAAGGAGGGCCTTCACCTGGTCGGGAGTGAGGTCCGGGCGACTGTCCAGGAGCAGCGCGACCGCCCCGGACACCACGGCGGCGGCCTGGGACGAGCCGCTGCCCTTGAAGAAGCGGGTGCCGACGCGTGCGCTCGGGTACGCCGTGTCCAGGTAGCCGCCGGGGTCGCGCAGCGACGCGATCGACCGGCCGGGCGCCACCAGGTCGACCCGCCGGCTCGCGTTGCCGCGGCTGCTGAAGTCGGGTACGAGGTCGTCGGAAGCGGCGATCGATCCGCGGGTGTCCGAAGCGCCGACGGCGAGCACGAACGGGTCGTACGCCGGGTTGTTGAGGCTCGGCTGCTCCGCGCCCGCGTTGCCGCCGGCGACCACGACGACGATGCCGGCCCGCCAGGCGTTCTCGACGGCGTGCGTGAGCGGGTCCAGCCGGTAGTCCTGGGTCCCGTCGGTTCCGTAGCTCAGGTTGAGGACGCGCACCGGGTTGCGCGGGTCGTCGTTGCGGTGCTGCACGACCCAGTCGATCGCTGCGACGACCTGCGAGACGTCGACGGCCCCGTCGGCGCTGGCCACCTTGACGCTGGTGAGCCGCGCACCGGGGGCGATGCCCTGGAAGCGGGCGCCGCCGAGCAGGGTGCGCGGGTCGTTGCCCGCGATGATCCCGGCCATGTGCGTGCCGTGGCCGAACGTGTCCAGGTAGCGGTTGTCGGACTGGCTCTCGAAGGACAGGTCCGGTCCGTTGACGACGTTGCCGGATGTCAGGCCCTTGACGGGCGCCACGCCGGTGTCGATCAGTGCGACGCCGACGCCGCGTCCGTCGTAGCCGCGCTGGTACATCGAGGTGGCACCGATGACGGTGGCCACGTGGTCGAGGTCCGTCTGGCCGTCCTCGACGATCCAGCCGGTGGGGCCGAGGAGGCTGGCGACGGTGCCGGACAGCAGCTGGGTCGTTCCGGAGACCACCCCCACCACGGTTCCGAGCAGCCCGTCGATGAGCCCGGCGTGCGCGGTGGTGGGGGGACCGGCCAGCGTGAGGGCCAGCGCCGCCGCGGCCGCGACCGACGCGGACCGCGTCCGACGGAACCTCGACATCCTGACCTCCCGATCGCGGACCCGGGGAAGGCGGGTCCTGCACTGCCATCGGGTCAAGAATGGGTAATGTTACGTTCAGTGGCAAGCCAACTACGGCAAGTTACGCCGTCCGGGTGACCCTTCCAGGGCGCAAGCGACTCGACCACTCCGTCGACGTCGAACCACAGCCACTCCACGACGCAGCGCGCGAACACCCACAGCCGAAGGCGCTCCCGGTCGACGCCGCAGAGGTCCGCCATCCGCGCGACCAGCCCGGGCGGGTCGGCCCGCGGCCGGAACGGATGAGCCGGCGGCGGCTGCACCCACAGCCGCTGCAGCAGGCCGGCCACCACCTCGTCCTGCTCCTCCTCCGGCCGACCCGACAGGTCACGACCCTCGACTCACGACCCTCGACGCCGCGCTCCAGCAGCAGGGACGTCGTCGACCCGACCTTCTCGCCGCGGTGCACCCGCACCGTGCCGGCGCCGTCCCAGACCCGGAGGCCCTCGAGCTCGTGCTCGCTCTCGCCCCGCGCCCACCCCACCTTGAGGACGAGGTCCTCACCCGCGGCCGTGCGCGCCGGTGCGACCCACGAGCACATGCCGCCGGGCTGGAACGGTGACCCGAGGGTCAGACCCCACCGACGGGCCACGTCCGGCACCAGCTCGGGAAGCGCCGCTGCCCACTCGCGCCGGTCGTCGGCCTCGTCCACCGCGAGCGACTCGACCAGCCGCTGCGGCATCTCGAGCGGTTCCCGACGAGCGGTCACGGGTCGATCATGCCTCGACCCGTGCCCGCCCCCGGCTCAGCGCCGGACGATCGTGAACCCGCCGGCGGCGACGAGCACAGGAACGGCGCCGGCCGCCTTGGAGGTGCTGCGGGCCACGAGCCCGCCGAGGCCGTCGTAGACCTCGACCGTCGCGGGACCGCTGCCGGGCACCGACACCGTCGTGTGCCGGTCCGTCGACGCGGCACTGCGCAGCAGCGCCGTGCCGTGGCCGTCGCCCCCGAGGACGAGGCGGGAGACGAGCGGCTCCACCATCAGCGCGTCCAGCCGCGTCTCGTCAGCACCGGAGGCGGTGGTGCTCGCCCGCACGGAGGTCTGGCCGGGAGGCAGCGTCACGGGCAGCGTGACCGGGAGCAGCGCGCCGAAGGCAGGTGAGACGCCCTGCGGGCCGATGTCGCCGGACCGCACCCGGCCGAGCACCGTGTCGCCGGCGGTGAACGTGGTCACCGCTGTGCTGCCCTGCTGCAGGTCGACCACCGGCATCACGAGTCGCGGCTCGCCCTTGCCGACGGCCAGCGTGAGGCCGGCGCCGTCGGGCATCCCGACGTAGCCGAGACCTCCGAAGAGGGACTCGCCGGTCCAGTTGTCGGCCAGGTCGACCACGTGGGCACCGCCGGTGCGGCTGCCGTCCTCGGCCTGCACCGTGCGGGTGCCGACCCGCTCGCGGACCATCGCGGTGCGTGCCAGCTCGGCCACCGCCGGGTGCGCGTCGAGAGCGAGCATCGACAGCAAGCCGTGGATGGTCGACTCGGCTCCGCCGTTGCGGTTCACGGTGCCGTCGCCCGCGATGCCGTCGATGGTCCGCCCGGTCGCGGGGTCGTAGGCCGGCTGACCGGACGCGTTGGCACCGAAGTACCAGGCCGCCACCATGCCGGCCAACCGGTCGGCACCGGACGAGCCCGTCGCGTCCGCGGTGGCGAGCAGCGACTGCAGCCGCGAGTCGACGCCGTACGCGATCTGGGTGGTGTCCAGCCGCGTCGGGAGCCGGCCGTTGTCCGGCCCGCCGGAGGTCAGCAGCCACGGGTCGAAGGTGCCGGAGTCGCGCGCCGCGACCCGTGCGAACGAGGCGTCGTCGAGCGCCGTCGAGGCCCGGGCCAGTGCGGCCGGCATCTGAGACGCCCAGCCGTGCCAGTCGCTGCGCGACAGTCCCCACGGCAGCACGCCGCCGAAGGGCCAGCTGCGCGCGTCGCCGTCCGACATCTCCGCGATGCCCTCGGCCAGCTGGCGCAGCGCCGTGCTCGCCTTCTCCGGGCCACCCGCCTGGACGTACGCCGCCAGCCCGAGGGCCGCCTCGGCACTCGCGTCCGCGCCGTCGACCACCAGCCAGGCCGGGGTGCTGCGACCGTCCACGACCACGTGGTCGGGGTAGTGCACGAGCGTCTGCCGCTGCAGCGCCGCGACCGCCAGGTCGAGCCGGTCCGCGAGGAACGCCGCGAACGTGGGGTCGCTGCCGTCGCTGTGGAAGGCCGCGTAGCCCTCGCCGAGCGCCCAGATGGAGCGGGCCAGCCAGTAGGACTGCCCGCTGTCGGACGGGTCGGGCAGGTCGCCGGGGACGCTGGCGTGCAGGGTGCCGTCCGGCTGCATCCACAGCACGGAGTTGCCGGCGTTCGGGCCGGTCGCGGTCTGCAGGTAGGTGACACCGCGGAGCAGCTCGTAGGCCCGCTGCCGGCTCGTCGTGCTGCCGGTCTGCTGCCAGTGGCGCAGGTAGACGACCGCGGCGCGGGTGATGTCGTCCTGGTTGAAGGCGCCCTGGCCCCACGTGTTCGTGGCCGGGTCGAGCGTCCCGCCGCCGACGCGGTTGTAGGTGCCGTCGGGCTGTCGGTCGGCGTAGGTCCACAGCACGCCGATCGACGGCTCCTCCGCCAGCCGGTACGTCGTGTGGCCGTCCTGTGCCGGGGGCGCGACGTCGGCCTGCAGGAAGTCGAGATGGGCCAGGTTCGTGAGCGGTGTCGCGGCGGTCGCCGGAGTCGCTGTCGGCAGCGCCACCACGAGGGCGGCAAGCATGGCCAGCACTGCGGCGACGACGGTGCTGCGGACGTGTCGTGCGGTCATGAGGGTCTCCTGCTCGTGGTGGTCATGCGGCGTGGAGGTCGGGTCGGACGTGGCGGCCCTGGACGGCGGCGCGTGCGGCCGCGAGCGCCACGGCCAGCGCGGCGACCGCCTCGGGGCCACCGGACCGCGGCACGGAGCCGCCGGCAGCGGCGACGAGGTCGGTGAGCGCGGCGCGCACGCTCTCGGCGTAGACGTGCGGCTTGGCGTCGTCTCCGCCGAGGACGAGGTGCAGCTCGACCCGGTGCGGCACGTGCAGGTCCCTGCCGCGCCCACGGGCGGCTGCCGGTGCCGCGTCCCGGTGCACGACGGCGGTGATCCCGGCGCCGGGGAGGAGCCGGTGGCCGGGGACGTCGAGCAGCTGCGCGGCGCGTTCCGGGAGCGACTGGGCCACGGCAGCGCCCGCGTCGTCGGTCCAGGCGTCGACGCGGGCCCGCAGCGGGATCCAGCCCTCGACGAGGGTCTGCGCGGTGCCGTGGTCGAGCCGCATCGTCTGGCGCTCGCACCTGCTGGCGTGGCTGAATCCGTGGCTGTGGCTGGCGAGTGCGCCGCCGGGGTGCACCGCGGTGGCGCTCACCAGGTCGACGGTGCCGTCGGAGCGCGCGGCGGAGGCGGCCGACACCACGGACGGCTCGGTGCCGAGCAGGAGGTGGGCGGCGTCGAAGAAGTGCACTCCGTGCTCGACGAAGATGCCGCCGCTCTGGGCCTGGTCCCAGAACCAGTGACCGGCCGGCAGGTCCTCGTCGCTCGCGTCGTTCTCGAAGGCGAACCGCTGCACCGGACCGAGCAGCTCGTCGCGCAGCACGACCAGGGCGGCCAGCACCGGGTTGTAGCGCAGCACGTGGTCGACCACGAGTGCTCGTCCGGTCGCGGCCGCCAGCGCTGCGACGTCCCGCGCGCCGTCGAGGTCGGTCGCGAGCGGCTTCTCGCAGAACACGTGCCGGCCGGTGGACAGGGCCGCCCGCGCGACGGTCGCGTGCGTGGACGGCGGCGTCGCCACCGCGACCGCGTCGATGCTGCCGTCGTCGAGGAGGTCCTCCCAGCGCCGGGCTGCCGTCACGCCGTGCTCCGCGGCCAGCGCGTCGGCGCGGTCGCCGTCCGGATCCGCGACCGCCCGGAGCTCGAGGTCGGGTACGTCGGCCGCGGCCGCCGCGAGGAACGCGGCGAACCGGCCGGCTCCGACCAGCCCGAGGCCCAGCGTCCCGCTCACGTGCGGTCGAGGCGCGCGACGCCGATCTTGGAGTCAGCCATCCCGTAGAACACGAACCGCTGACCGTCGACCTCCTCCACCGCGGTCGGGAAGACCACGTTGGGGACGGTGCCGGAGCGTTCGTCGTCGGTCTCCGGCTCGAGGACGGGCGTCGTCGTCCGGGCCAGCACGCGTGACGGGTCGTCCGGGTCGAGCAGCATCGCGCCGGCGGAGTACTCCACCTTCTGGGCCGTCGGGTCGAAGCCGACAGGCGACTCCCCGGTGACGCCGTGGTGCAGCAGCAACCAGCCCTCGTCCACCCTCAGCGGCGGCGGCCCGGCGCCGATCTTCAGCTCCTCGAACGGGTGCTCCGACAGCGCGACGCAGCGGTGGTCGCGGGGCCGGACGAGGGCCCGCACGTCGGCGAGCACCTCGTCCACCGGCACGTAGGAGATCCAGATGCCGGGTCGCGGGTCGGTGAGCCCCGCGGGAAGGTGCACGGTCTCGCCCTCACGGAACCAGCCGAGGTCCCACATCGGCCGGTGCAGCATGGCGTAGGACGGCCGGCCGTGCGGGTCCGGAACGGGCTCGGCGAAGAACACCGCGTCCTTGTTGGGGAACATGCACAGGTCGGTGTCGAGGTCCGGCTGGTAGGCGAACTGCACCGGCCCGAGCCGGCGCCACTCGCGCAGGTCGGCCGACACCGCGATCGCCAGCCGGGGACCGAGCGGTCCGAAGGCGACGTAGGTCATGAGATGGAGGCCCAGCGACGGGACCCAGGTGGTGCGCGGGTCCTCGACGCCGGCGTTGTGGGCGCCACGCTCCCAGCCCTCGTCGGGTGCGAGGACCACACCGCGGCGCTCGACGCCGACGGGCACACCGTCCTCGAGCACCACCTCGGCGAGCCCGACCCGCGACACGTTGCCCGCAGCGACGAGACGAGGCAGCAGGTACAGCGTGCCGTCCGGTGCTCGGCCGCTGGCCGGGTTGAGGACCCCGAGCTCCTCGAACGGTGCACCGGGCTCCGGCGTCATGACGACGCCGAGCCTGGTCAGGGAGTACGGGACGTCCGTGGAGGTGGTGGTCGTGGTGCCGTCAGGAACGGTCATCCCTTCACGCCGGAGCCGAGGTCGGAGGAGGTGAAGTGCCGCTGGAACGCCACGAACAGTGCGACGGCGGGAGCCGCGAGCACGACCGCCCCCGCGAGGATCGCCCCGTAGGGGTTGCTGGCCCGGCCCGCCACGTTCGACAGGTAGTTGGCCAGCGACACCGCGAGCGGCTGCATGCTGTTGTCCTTGGTGATGAGGAACGGCCAGAGGAACTCGTTCCACGGTCCGATGAAGGTCAGCAGCGTCACGGTCAGCAGCGCAGGTCGCACGAGTGGCAGCGCGATGGACCAGAGGATCCGGAGCTCACCGGCACCGTCGATGCGCGCCGCGGAGAAGAGGTCCTCGGGCAGCTGCAGGAAGAACTGCCGGAAGATGAAGACCGCCGTCGAGTTGATGGCGAACGGAAGGATCATGCCGAGGTAGGAGTCGGCCAGGCCGTAGCTGCGGACGATCATCACGTACAGCGGGATGATGAGCAGCTGGAACGGGACGAGCTGCACGAGCAGCATCGAGGCGAACAGCATGCCGCGGCCGCGGAAGTGCAGTACCGCCAGGGCGTAGCCGGCGAGCACTCCGAGGACGACCGTCCCGAGGATCACGCCACCCGTCACGATCCCCGAGTTGGCCAGCGACTGCAGCAGGTCGACCCGGGAGTTGATCTCCCGGTAGTTGTTCAGGGTCCAGCCGCCGATCGGGAACGCGCCGCCGATCGACGTGTCGGACTTGGCCTGGAACGAGCCGACGAGCATGTAGTAGAAGGGGAACAGGAAGACGACCGCACCAAGAGCAAGGACCACGAACCGGGCGACGGTCCGCACGCCGAGCCCGCGAGGTTCCGGGACCGGTGTGGGCCGGGTGACCTCCTCGGGGACCGCCGTCCCGGTCACGACTGTGTGTGCCATCTCAGTCCCTCTCCAGGAGCTTCTTGTTGATGAGGGAGATCACCAGCACCGCGGCCACAAGCAGCACGCCGATGGCGGACGCCACGTCGGGGTTCCCCTGCTCGATGCCCTTCTGGTACATCACCAGCACGGGTGAGGCCGACGCGCCGTCCGGGCCACCGCCGTTCGTCAGCAGGTAGGGCTCGGTGAACAGGTTGGCGCCGGTGATGGTCGCCAGGATCACGACCAGCGTCGTGGCCGGCCGGACCCCGGGGATGGTGACGTTGCGCAGCTGCTGCCACTTGGAGGCGCCATCGACGGACGACGACTCGTAGAGCTCCTTGGGCACCGACTGCAGCGCTGCGAGATACAGGAGGATGTAGAGGCCGAGCTGCTTCCAGGTCACGAAGACGGCGATGAACGGCATCGCCAACGTGGAGTTCACGAGCCAGGACGGGTCCGGCGCCAGCTTGCCGAGGACCTGGTTGACCATGCCCCCCTCGGAGAACAGGAACAGCCACACCGCGACACAGGCCACGCTCGCCGTGATGTAGGGGACGTAGAAGCTGGACCGGAAGAATGTCCGCCCGCGGATCGGGGCGTTGAGGGCGTTGGCCAGGAGCAGGGCCAGCACCACCGTGAGCGGCACGTTGATGACCAGGAAGATCCCCACGTTGTAGAACGAGCGACGCACGTCGGGGTCGCCGAGCACCGTGGCGTAGTTGTCGAAGCCGACGAACGGACGGGCCACGCTCGCGCCCGGAGCCGTGAAGAAGTAGTCGTGGAAGCTGATCCAGACCGCCAGCCCGAGGGGGTAGGCGAACACGGCCGCCAGGAAGAGGGCGTAGGGAGCCGCGAAGGCGATCCCCAGCGGCTGGCGACCGAGGACGCGCGAGAGGGTGCTCCGGCGCCCCGGCGCCCGGCGGGGGGCCGGGGCCGGAGCGGGAGCGGTTGCCGTGGTCATGGCCGGTGGCTCAGGACTGACCGGCGAGCTTGTCGACCTCGCTGGCGGCCGTGGAGAGGCCGTCGTCCACCGAGGTCTTCGCGAAGATCACCGACGAGCTGTACGCGTCGCGGAACTTCTGCCAGATCTCGATCGAGTTGTCGACGTTGGGAACCTCGACGGTGCGGGACGCGAACGAGGCGAACTCCTTGTACTCCGGGTGGGACCCGAAGTAGTCCGGGAAGGCTGTCTCGAGGTCGGAGCGCAGGGGCATCTGGCCGGTCTTGTCGAGCAGCGAGCCGTCCTGGGCCTCACTCGTGGCGAACTTCAGCACGCTCCATGCGGTGCCCTTGGCCTTGCAGGCCGAGTAGATCGCCACGTTCTTGGCGTCGGAGAAGGTGTGGGTCTCGTCCGCAGACATGCCGGTCGACGTCGGCACCGGTGCGGCGCCCCACTTGACCTTGTCGCCGTACACCGCGATGGCCCACGGGCCGACGATCGCCATCGCCGCCTTGCCGTCTCCGAACGAGTCGGCGGCGTACTTCTCCTTCGGCGCATACCCCTTGGCGTACATCGTGGCCCAGAAGTCCATGACCGCCTTGCCCGCTGCGTCGTCGAAGGTGGCCTTGCCGTCCTCGACCAGCTGCTTGCCACCGGACTCGGCCGCGTAGAGCGGGTAGAAGTCGAACCAGGACTGGAAGAACTCGCTGCTGGGCGCCGGCCAGATGGCCGCCTGCGCGGCCTTGCTGGACACGATCTTCTCGCTGGTGGCGAGGAAGTCGTCGTACGTGGAGAGCGGCGGGTTCTCCGGGTCGACGCCGGCCTTCTTCATCAGGTCCTTGTTGTAGAAGATCATCACCGGGTTGGACTTCCACGGCATCTGGTAGTACTTCCCGTCCGGCGACGTGTACTGGTCCGCCGTCGCGCCGGTGCGGTCCTCGATGTACTTCGCGCCGCCCGGGAAGTCGTCGAGGGCCACCAGTCCGCCCTGCTTCTGGAACTGCGGCACGGCCGCCGGCGAGGTGTTGAAGACCAGGCACGGCGCGTTGCCCGCGGTGATCGCCGCCCCGATGACCTCCTCGGAGCTCTTGCCCGCCGGGATCTCCTGCGCGGTGACCTTCTCCTTGGGGTTCTTCGCGTTCCAGTCCGTGACCATCGCCTTGCCCCAGGCGAGCTCCTCGGGGTTGTTCGACAGCCAGATCTTGATCGGCCCCTTGACGGCGAGGTCGCCGGAGGCAGAGGACGAGCCGCTGCCGCCTCCGCACGCGCTGGCGCCGAGGGCCAGCGCGACGAGGGCGGCGGCAGTTGCTGTGCGATTCATCAGTGCTCCGATCGATGGCGTGGGCGCGACCCGGAGGGTCGCGGTACTGCTGTGGAGTCCCGGATCACCAAGAGGGGTCTCGGCAAGGTGATCGCGGGCGCGTCGTTTCCTGCTATCAGCGAGGTCAACCGGACCGCAGCTGCGCGGCCCCAGGCGAAGGCGTCGGTGCGGACCGTGGTGAGCGGCGGCCGGACGTGGGCGGTGACCTCGGCGTCGTCGAATCCGGTGATCGACAGGTCGCCCGGGACGTCGACACCGCGTCCGGCGGCGACCGCGGACCCGGCGATGGCCATCAGGTCGTTGGCGTAGACGATGGCGGTCGGCGGCTCCGGGAGGTCGAGCAGTCGTTCGGTGGCGAGCGCGCCACCTCGCGCCGAGAAGTCGGCCCGCTCCAGCGGACCCGCAGGCATCCCCGCGGCCTGCAGCGCGCCCGCCCAGGCCTCGAGCCGGGACGCCGAGTGCACGAACTCCGCGGGGCCGGCCACGTGCGCGATGCGGGTGTGACCGAGCCCCAGCAGGTGCTCGACGACGGCCCGGATGCCCGGTCGGTCGTCCACGCAGACGCAGGCGCCGCCCTGGTGGTCGTCGCAGGACGGGGCGACCAGGACGGCCGGCAGGTCGACCTCGTCGAGCAGGCCCGGCCGGGGGTCGTCGATGCGCAGGTCGGTGAGGAACACGCCGTCGACCCGGCCGTCGGCCGCCAGCCGGCGGTAGCCCTCGAGCTCGCGCTCCCGGTCGGGCACGACCTGGAGGAGGAGGGACTGTCCGAGCGGGGCCAGCGCCGCCTCGATGCCGGCGATGAACGCCGGGAAGAACGGGTCCGCCCCGAGGGTCTCCGGCGGTCTCGCGATCACCAGACCGACGGCCAGCGCCCGGTCGGCGGCCAACGCGCGGGCCCGGTGGCTCGGCGTCCAGCCGAGGTCGGACGCGACCTTGAGGATGCGGTCGCGGGTGGCGGGCGCGACACCCGGGCGGTTGTTCAGCGCGAAGGACACCGCGCCCTTCGAGACGCCCGCGTCGCGAGCGACGTCGTCGATGGTCGGGCGGCGGGGCATGGAGTCAATAAACCGCTTTAGTCACGAAGATGTCAAGAGATCATGAACTGCCGGCTTCTTGGCTGTCTGCGGTAATCGCCGTGAACTTCCGATCTGGTGAGCGTGCGGCCCTGCCGGGCTGTCCCCCGCAGTCGTCGGGTGGACGAACGGGAGCCGTGACCACCGTCGTGCGTGCAGGTCAGAGCGGCTTCGGACGAGGGGAAGGCTGGGCCGGATCGGACCTGGCCCGCCGGTGCTCCACGGTGGTCGGTACAGGTCAGATCGGCTCGGGAGGAGGGGCGCGGCCGGCCACCGTCCGCCGGTCTCGCTCCGTGGACAGTTCCGGGCGATCTCGCGCGCTTCACGGGGCGAAGTGGTGCTTGTCGGGGCATCGATGCCCCGACAAGCACCCGTTCGCCCCGACAAGCAGCAGCCGCGCCTGTTCTGTCTCACGATGCGGTCAGGGACCGACGGCGAGCAGCCCAACGGCGCAGCGTCCGCGTCCTTGCCGCTCTGAGAGACGCCCAGACGGCGGGTCACGTCCGCAGGCGGCAGCCAGGCGGCAGCCAGGCGGCAGCCAGTCGTCAGCTGTCGCGCAGGACGTCGTACCCGAGGCGCAGCACCAGCGCGGTCACGACGGTGAGGAAGACGACCCGGACGAAGCCGCTCCCCCGCCGGATGGCGGTGTGGGCGCCGAGCCAGCCGCCGGCCACGTTGCAGGCGCCCATCGCCAGGCCGAGCCCCCACAGCGGCGCGCCCTGCGGGACGAACACGAGCAGGGCGCCGACGTTCGTGGCCAGGTTGACGATGCGGGCGGTGGCGGACGCCTGGAGGAAGGCGTAGCCGAGCAGGCCGACCAGCGCCACGACGAGGAACGCCCCGGTCCCGGGGCCGAAGATGCCGTCGTAGAACCCGATCGACCCGCCCGCTGCGGCCGCCACCAGGTGGTGCCGGTGCCCGTCGAAGCGCAGCCGCTCCTCGAACCCCATCCGCGGCCGGGCGACCGTCCATGCCGCGACGGCGACGAGCAGCACGAGGACGAGCGGCCGGAACACCTCGCGGGGCAGCAGTGAGGCGCAGGCCGCACCGGCCGCGGCGCCCACCAGCGCCACGGCGGCCATCGGGAGCGCGGTGCGCAGGTCGGGCCGCACCCGCCGCTGGTAGGTGAGGGCAGCGGCGGCCGTTCCGCACACGGACGACAGCTTGTTAGTGGCCAGGACCGTGGCCGGCGCAGCCCCCGGTAACCAGATCAGGAGCGCCGGCAGCTGCACCAGCCCGCCGCCACCGGACACGGCGTCGACCCAGCCCGCGAAGCCCGCGGCGACGCAGAGCAGCAGCACCTCGTGCAGCTCGGGCACGACCGGGAGCCCGTCAGCGCCACGAGTCGACGACGTCGAGCAGGTCGGCCAGCCGGTCGACCACGGCGTCCGGATCGCCCTCGACGTGGCCCCTCTGCGACTGGGGGATCGCGCTGTGCGGCACGAGCACGGCGCGCATGCCGGCCTGCTTGGCACCGTGGATGTCGTCGTAGGGACGGTCCCCGACGAAGACGGCTCGCGCCGGTTCGGCCACGTCGACCGCGTCGAGCGCGGCCCGGAACGCGTCGGGGTGGGGCTTGGTCCAGGGGATCTCGCTGGAGTAGACCGCGCCGTCGATGAGGTCGAGGACACCGTCGCGGCGGAAGACGGCCTCGTGGTGCTCGCGGGTCCACAGCGTGTTCGAGAGGACGCCCACCTTGATCCCGCGCTCGCGCAGCCCGGTGAGCAGGCCGGGGACGTCGGGATCGGTCCAGGTGTGCGGCTCCCAGAACGCGTGGTACGCCGCCAGCGCCTGCTCGTGCCGCTCGTCCGCGGTGTCGACGCCGGCCTCGCGCAGCATGCCGTCGAGCGTGGCCGAGCGCTGGTGGTCGCGACCCGCCCGCCAGGCCTCCTCCTCGGCAGCGAGCAGGCGGCCGGCGAGGTCCTCGGCAGCAGCCGCGTCGTCGGGGAAGTGGACCTCGGCGTACCGCAGCCACTGCTCGTGCAGGTCGAGCGTGTGCCAGGGCGTGAGCGTGCCGCCCCAGTCGAAGACGACCGCCTCGACCCCTGTGGTCGGGTCAGCCACGGACCGCGGCCAGCACGCGCGCCGCCGCGTGGTCGACGGCGACGTCCTCGCGGTCGCCGCTGCGCCGGTCGCGCACCTCGATCGTGCCGTCGGCCAGACCCTTGCCGACCACGACGATCGTCGGCATGCCGAGCAGCTCGGCGTCCTTGAACTTCACACCGGGCGAGACGCCGCGGCGGTCGTCGTAGAGGACGTCGAGACCCTGCGCGACGAGCTCGTCCGCGAGGGCCTGCGCGGCGTCGAACACCGAGTCGTCCTTGCCGGTGGCGACCAGGTGGACGTCGGCCGGCGAGACGGCGCGCGGCCAGCAGAGCCCGATGTCGTCGAGCGTGGCCTCGGCGATCGCCGCGATGGCGCGGGACGGGCCGATGCCGTACGACCCCATCGTGACGACGACCTGCTTGCCGTTCTCGTCGAGCACCTTGAGGTCGAGCGCGTCAGCGAACTTGCGGCCCAGCTGGAAGATGTGACCCATCTCGATGCCGCGGGCGGCCACCAGGCTGCCGCCGTCGTCGTTGGGGCACGGGTCGCCCTCGAACACCGAGGCCGCCTCGATGGTGCCGTCGCCGGTGAAGTCGCGGCCGGCGACCAGGTCGAAGACGTGCCGGCCGGGCTCGTTCGCACCGGTGATCCAGCGGGTGCCCTCGACGACGCGCGGATCGAGCAGGTAGCGCACCGCAGCCGGCTTGTCGGAGCCGAGCGCGGACGGCCCGATGTACCCGCGGACCAGACCCGGGTTGTCGGCGAAGTCCGCCTCGGTGAACGGCTCGACCACAGCGGGATGGACCACGGCCTCGAGGCGCTTGGCGTCGACCTCTCGGTCGCCGGGGAGGCCGATCGCGAGCAGCTCGGTCTTGCCGCCGGGGTGGCGCAGCCTGACCACGACGTTCTTCAGCGTGTCGGCGGCGGTCCACTCGCGGTCGGCCCGGCGCAGGTCGTCGCGCGCGTTGGCCAGCGCGACGAGGGTCTCGATGGTCGGCGTGTCAGGGGTGTCCTGGACGTGCGCGGCCGGCACGTCGTCGTACGTCCTTGCTGGTGGCACCAGGGTGCGCAGCGCCTCGACGTTCGCGGCGTAGTCGCAGGTCGTGCACCGGACGTAGGTGTCCTCGCCGACACCGGCCGGTGTGAGGAACTCCTCGCTCTTGGAGCCGCCCATCGCGCCGGACAGCGCCGCGACGATGACGTAGTCGAGCCCGAGCCGGTCGAAGATCCGGATATAGGCCTCGCGGTGCGCGGCGTACGAGCGGTCCAGCCCGGCGTCGTCGACGTCGAAGGAGTAGGAGTCCTTCATGACGAACTCGCGACCTCGCAGCAGCCCGGCCCGCGGCCGCGCCTCGTCACGGAACTTCGTCTGGATCTGGTAGATCCACAGCGGCAGGTCCTTGTACGACGAGTAGAGGTCCTTCACCAGCAGGGTGAAGAACTCCTCGTGGGTCGGCCCGAGCATGAAGTCCGCGCCCTTGCGGTCCTTGACCCGGAACACACTGTCGCCGTACTCGGTCCAGCGGTCGCTCTTGTCGTAGGGCTCCTTGGGCAGCAGCGCCGGGAAGTGCACCTCCTGCGCGCCCATGGCGTCCATCTCGTCGCGGATGATGCCCTCGATCTTGCGCAGCACCCGCCAGCCGAGCGGCAGGTAGGAGTAGCCGCCCGGCGCGGTCCGCCGGATGTAGCCGCCGCGAACGAGCAGCCGGTGGCTCGGCACGTCCGCATCGGCCGGGTCCTCGCGCAGGGTTCGGAGGAACAGGGTCGACATCCGCAGCAGCATGCGGCCGAGGATAACGAGCCGAGGGGGTCGTCCCCGACCAGGTTTCCCGGCTCAGGCGCGCGCGGCCCCGGCTTCCGACGCGAGCGGGCCCTGGTGGCGCAACGGTGAGAGCCAGGCGTAGCAGCAGCCGAGCCCCAGGACCGCCGCTCCGGCGAGCATCCCCGCACGAGGGCCGGACGCCTCGGCCACCGCGCCGCCGAGGACCGAGCCGAGCGGCCAGCCCAGCCCGAACGACAGCATCCGCCCGGTGGTGTTCACCCGGCTCATCAGCGGTTCGGGGGTGACCTGCTGGCGGTAGTTGATGGTGTTGAGGACGACGCCCATGTACGCGACGCCCCACGCGGCCATCGCGACACTGCCCACCACCCACTGGCCGGAGATCGTCGTCAGCACCGCGAGGACAGCACTGGCGGGGAGGAAGGTGAGGGTCAGGCGGGCGGCACCGACCCGTCGCGCCAGCCGCGGCACGACGAGGCTCGCGACGAGCACCCCGACACCCCAGGCGGAGAACACGACGCCGAGGCGCCAGTCGCCCTCGCGGACGTCCAGGTCGCGGTCGGCCCAGACCACCATCTGGCCGACGAAGGCTCCCCCGGAGATCGACTGGGCGGCGCCGACGACGGTCATCGCGCGGACCGTCCGGTGGTTCCAGAGGAACCGGAGGCCCTCCTTCACGTCGGCGACCAGGGCTGTCCGGTCCAGGCGGCCGGCGACCTTCCGGGCCGGGTCCGACAGCGGCCGGACGATGGCGCGCACCAAGTAGGCGGAGGCGAGGTAGCTGAGCACGTCGAGGGCGATCAGCGATGCCGGTGCGACAACCGCGAACGCCGCGCCGGCCATCAGCGGGACCGTGGTCTCCACGACGGTGCTGCTGGACCACATCGCGCTGTTGGCCGAGGGGATGCGGTCGCGGCCGACGAGCGTCGGGAGGGCTCCGAAGTCCGCGGCGTCGAAGAACACCCAGAGCCCGGAGACGGCGAACGCCGCAACGAGGAGGTGCGGGACGGTGAGCACGTCGAACCAGTGCGCCACCGGGATCGAGCTGAGCACGAGCGCGCTGAGCAGGTCGACACCGACCATCACGCGCTTGCGGTCGAACCGGTCGGCGAGCGCGCCCGCGACCAGGCCGAACATCAGGTACGGCAGCGCCTCGAGCGCAGACACCAGTGCCGTCAGGAGCGGCGAGCGCGACAGCGAGTAGACGACGACCGGGAAGGCGACGAGGGTGACCGACGTCCCCGCGAGGGACACCAGCCTCGACACCAGGAACCGCCGGAAGTCAGCATCGTCACGCAGCCGCTCCCGAGTCACGTGGCCAGCATCAGGCACGGCGCCTCAGAAGAGCACGGACATGAACTCGCCGACGTCGGTGAAGCCGACCCGGCGGTAGGTCGCCCGGGCGGCCTCGTTGAAGTCGTTGACGTAGAGGCTGACCACCGGCGCGATCTCGCGCCGCGCCACCTCGGCGACCGTGGCCATGCCCGGCGCGGCGAGGCCGCGGCCGCGCAGGTCCGGTGGCACCCAGACGCCCTGCACCTGGCAGGCCGCCGCGCTGGACGAGCCGATCTCCGCCTTGAACACCACACGGCCGCCGTCGATGCGGGCGAAGGCACGGCCTGAGCGCACCAGGTCCGCGATCCGGGACCGGTACGACGCGCCGCCGTCCGTGCCGACCGGCGACACGCCGACCTCCTCGGTGAACATCGCCACGCAGGCGGGCACGAGCACGTCGAGCTCGGACATCTGCACCCGCCGCACCAGCGGGTCGATCGCGACAGCCGGCGGCCCGTTGATCGCCATCAGTGGCTGCGGGTCGCGCACGTCGCGGGCCGGTCCCCACGCCGGTTCGAGCTCCTGCCACAAGGCGGCGACGGCGGCGCGCTCGCCGACGATCGACGCGCACCGCCGCCCGAGCCGCCTGGCCCGGTCGGCGAACGCCGCGACGGCTTCGTCGTCGGCCTGCACCGGGACCAGGTTGGCGCCTGCGTGGCAGAGCGCTCTGAGGCGGCCATCGACCTCGTAGCCCCACATCTCGCCGCCGAGCCGGGCCGGGTCGAGGCCGACGGCCTGCACCCGGGACGCCACGAACACATCGGCCACCGGGTCGACCGAGAGCACCTCGGTGACGGCAGCAAGGTCCTCGGGGCGCAGGACGCGCAGCGACGTGCTGCGCAGCATCCCGGCCTCCTCCAGGTCGTGCGGGAACACCTAGCTGACGCTCACCGCCGGTTCGCCAGAGGCTACGCCTTCGAGCTCCATCTCCTCGGCGATCCGCATGGCTTCCTCGATGAGCGTCTCGACGATCTGCGACTCCGGAACCGTCTTGATCACCTCGCCCCTGACGAAGATCTGGCCCTTGCCGTTGCCGGACGCGACGCCGAGGTCGGCCTCCCGCGCCTCCCCGGGACCGTTGACCACGCAGCCCATCACCGCGACCCGCAGCGGGACGGTGAGCCCCTCGAGCCCGGCGGTCACCTGGTCGGCCAGGGTGTAGACGTCGACCTGGGCGCGGCCGCAGGACGGGCAGGACACGATCTCCAGGCCGCGCTGCTTGAGGCCGAGCGACTCGAGGATCTGGTTGCCGACCTTGACCTCCTCGACCGGAGGAGCCGACAGCGAGACGCGGATCGTGTCGCCGATGCCCTCGGCCAGCAGCGCGCCGAACGCGACCGCCGACTTGATGGTGCCCTGGAAGGCGGGGCCGGCCTCGGTGACGCCGAGGTGCAGCGGGTAGTCGCACTGCTGGGCGAGCAGCCGGTAGGCGTTGACCATCACGACCGGGTCGTTGTGCTTCACCGAGATCTTGATGTCGCGGAAGCCGTGCTCCTCGAACAACGAGCACTCCCAGAGCGCCGAATCGACCAGCGCCTCCGGCGTGGCCTTGCCGTACTTCGCCAGCAGCCGCTTGTCGAGCGAGCCGGCGTTGACGCCGATGCGGATCGGGATCCCGGCGTCGCCCGCGGCCTTCGCGATCTCCTTGACCTTGTCGTCGAACGCCTTGATGTTGCCCGGGTTGACCCGGACGGCCGCGCAGCCGGCGTCGATGGCGGCGAAGACGTACTTGGGCTGGAAGTGGATGTCGGCGATGACCGGGATCTGCGACTTCTTCGCGATCGTGGGCAGCGCGTCGGCGTCGTCCTGGCTGGGGCAGGCGACCCGGACGATCTGGCAGCCGGTCGCGGTGAGCTCGGCGATCTGCTGGAGCGTGGCGTTGATGTCCGTCGTCGGCGTCGTCGTCATCGACTGCACGGACACCGGGGCGTCGCCGCCGACCAGGACTCCCCCGACGTCGATCTGACGGGACACCCGCCGGGTCGCCAACGGCCGTGGCGGCGTCTCGGGCATGCCGAGGGAGACGGTGCTCATGTCCCCAGTATCGCCCCGACCGACGACTCACGCCGCCGTGGCTACTGCAGCGTGATGGGGTTCACGATGTCGGCGGCCAGCGTGAGCAGGGTCAGCCCGCCGAACATGAGGATCACGACGTAGGTCACCGGGAGCAGCTTGTTGTAGTCGACCCGGCCCGGGTCGGGGCGGCCGCGGCGGGCCGCGAACCAGGAGCGGACCCGCTCGTACCAGGCCACGGCCACGTGGCCGCCGTCGAGCGGGAGCAGCGGGAAGAGGTTGAAGACGCCGATGAAGACGTTGAGGCCGCCGAGCAGGACGAGGAAGAAGATCGGCTCGCCGATCTCGATCGCCTCGCCGCCGACCCGGCTGGCGCCGACCACGCTGATCGGCGTCTCCGGGTCACGCTGGGCGCCGCCGATGGCGTCGATGAGCTTCGGGATCTTCGACGGGAACTTGCCGACCGCGGCGAAGGTCTGCTGCACGTTGCTGCCGAGGAAGGAGACGGATCCACCCACGGCGGCCACCGGGCCGTAGTGGTCGATGAACCTCGGCAGCTTCTGGGACAGCCCGATGGCCGAGACCGTCGCGAGGTGCTTGGTGTCGCCCGGGTCGTCGATCGGCGGCCGCTGGGTGGCGACCAGGTCGGCACTCGTGGTGCGCGTCTCGCCGGCTCGGCGGTAGGTGATCTCGACCATGCCGGGCGGCGTGCCGCGCACGGCCCGGACGAACGCGCCGTACGTGGCGACCGGCGTGCCGCCGACTGCGAGGATCCGGTCACCCTTCTGCAGCCCGGCGGCGCGCGCCGGGGCGGCCGGGTCGCCGGCTCGGCAGTCGCGCAGGCGGCGGTCCTTGGTCAGGTCGAAGCCGACGACGACGCACTGCGACACCGTGCCGACGACCGGCTTGGCCTTCATCAGGTCGTAGTCCTGCGCGGCGAGGCGAGGCAGACCGGTGGTGAGCCCGGCGATGTAGAAGATGACGAGGGCGAGCAGGAAGTGGGTGGCCGAGCCGGCGACGAGCACGACCGTGCGCTGCCAGAGCGGGAACCGCCAGAAGGCCCGCGACCGGTCCTCCGGAGCGACCTCCTCGAGCGGGGTCATGCCGACGATCTTCACGAACCCGCCGGCGGGAACCGCCTTGAGGCCGTACTCGGTCTCCCCGCGGCGGAAGGAGAACAGCGTCGGCCCGAAGCCGGCGAAGTACTGGGTCGCCTTCATGCCGAACCGCTTGGCGGTGAGCAGGTGGCCGGCCTCGTGCAGGCAGACCGACACGAGGATGCCGAGCGCGAAGATCAGCACCCCGATCCAGAAGCTCATGCCCGGTCCTTCGTGTCGCTGCTCGTCAGCACGGCGGCCCGGTCCCGGGCCCAGCTCTCGGCGTCGAGGACGTCCGGGACGCTCCCGATGTTCCCCACCACGTGCTCGTCGAGCACCTGCGCGAGGGTGTCGACGATACCTGTGAACCGCAACCGGCCGGCGACGAACGCCGCCACGCAGACCTCGTTGGCGGCGTTGTAGACGGCCGGAGCCGTGCCGCCCGCCTCCCCCGCCGCCCGCGCCAGCCGGACGGCCGGGAAGGCGTCGTCGTCGAGGGGGAGGAACTCCCACGTCGACGCCGTGGTCCAGTCGCAGCCGGCGGCAGCGCCGGGCACCCGGTCCGGCCAGCCGAGGCCGAGGGCGATCGGGAGGCGCATGTCGGGCGGGCTGGCCTGCGCCAGCGTCGAGCCGTCGACGAACTCCACCATCGAGTGCACGACCGACTGCGGGTGGACGACCACGTCGACCCGGTCCAGCGGGACGTCGAAGAGCAGATGCGCCTCGAGCAGCTCGAGACCCTTGTTCACCAGGGTGGCGGAGTTGATCGTCACGACCGGTCCCATGTCCCAGGTGGGATGGGCCAGCGCCTGCTCGACGGTCACGTCGTGCAGCTCGTCGCGGCTGCGGCCGCGGAACGGCCCGCCGCTCGCGGTGAGCACCAGCCGGCGTACCTCCGCCCGGGTGCCGCCGCGGAGGCACTGGGCGAGCGCCGAGTGCTCCGAGTCGACCGGGACGATCTGGTCCGGACGCTGGACCGCGGCCCGGACCAGCGGACCTCCGGCGACCAGCGACTCCTTGTTCGCCAGCGCGAGGGTGCGCCCGGCCTCGAGCGCCGCGAGCGTCGGGCCGAGGCCGATCGAGCCGGTGACGGCGTTGAGGACGACGTCGCAGGGCCGGCGGGCCAGCTCGGTCGCGGCGTCCGGACCGGCCAGGATGGTCGGGACCCGATGGTTGCCCGCCGACCAGCCGCCGGCCTTGGCCGCGGCGTAGAACGCGAGCTGCAGGTCCTGGGCGGCGCTGGCCCGGGCGACCGCGACCACCTCGACACCGAGCTCGAGCGCCTGCCGGGCGAGCAGCTCGACGTCGCCGCCGCCCGCGGCCAGCCCCACGACCCGGAACCGGTCCGGCGCGTGCCGCACCAGGTCGAGCGCCTGGGTGCCGACCGATCCGGTGGACCCGAGGACGACGACCTCGCGGGGGGTGCTGCTCACGCGACCAGTGTCGGGCACCCGTCCTCTACCCGACCCACGGGTCAGAAGACAAGGGTCCAGAAGACAGACATTTCGGACATGCACTGCCTACCGTCGCCGCAGGCCGTCGACACCACCGGCTGCCGCTTGCCCGGCGGGCACACCCCGTGCCTGCCCCACTCGGAGGACCTTGCCCATGCGGAGAAGTCGCAGCACCCTGCTCACCGCTCTCGCCGTCACCCTCGGTGGGGCGCTCTCGATCACCGCCCCGTCGACCGCGTCCGGTGCCACCGGCGGCGCCGTCGAGACCCACGCCGCGGCCACCACCCACGCCTCGGCCGACCAGGTCTCCGACTACTGGACACCGAACCGGATGCGCGACGCCCAGGCGCCGGCGACGCCCTCCGCGGCCGGCGCGTCGTCCGCGACCGTCGAGCGGGGCACCTCCAAGACGGTCGCGGCCAAGAAGCCGGGCGGGCCCGTTCCCGCCGCCTCGGCCGTCGCCACGACAGGCAAGGTCTTCTTCACCCTCGGCGGAGTGAACTACGTCTGCTCCGGCACGGCCACGTCCAGCGCCAACCGGGACGTCGTCACCACCGCGGGGCACTGCGTGAACGAGGGACCCGGTGCGTTCGCGACGAACTGGGCGTTCGTGCCGGCGTACAGCAACGGGAGCCGCCCGTACGGCACCTGGACCGCCCGCACGCTGGTGACCACCAGCGCTTGGGCCAACCAGGGCGACATCAACTACGACGGCGGGTTCGCCGTGATGAACACCCTCGACGGCCAGCACCTCACCGACGTCGTCGGCGGACAGGGCATCGGCTTCAACCTGGCGCGGCACCTCACGTACACCGCCTACGGCTACCCGGCGGCTCCGCCGTTCACCGGCGAGACCCTGCAGTCCTGCTCCGGCACGGCGTTCGACGACACCTACGGCGGCACGCAGAGCCAGGGCATCCCCTGCAACATGACGGGCGGCTCCAGCGGCGGCGGCTGGATCACGGGCGGTTCGACACTGAACTCGGTGAACAGCTTCGGCTACACGTCGGTGAAGAACGTCATGTTCGGGCCGTACTTCGGCTCGCAGATCCAGTCTGCCTACAGCACGGCGTCGACCAGCTGATGCACCGCGCCGCGTCGTGGCTGCTGCGCCTGCTCCGGGCGCGGCGCCACGGCGCGGACGGGGTGGTCACGCATGACGTGACCACCCCGTCCGCGGACGTCGAGGCCTACTGGACCGACGAGCGGCTGCGCCAGGCGCGACCGCGGGAGGTCCGGCGGCCCGTCACACCCGCACCACGGGCTCCGGGCGACGGGCCTCCGGCAGGCTGACGAGGTCGTCGGACTCGCGCAGGCCGTGCCGGGACCAGAACCGTGCCATCGGCGCCGGCGCCCACCAGTTCCAGCGGCCCAGCAGCCGCATGGTGGCGGGCACCAGCAGCGCGCGCACCACCGTCGCGTCGACGAGGATCGCGATCACCATCCCGACGCCGATCATCTTGATGAAGACGATGCCGGACGTCGAGAACGCGCCGATGACCACGACCAGCAGCAGCGCGGCGCTGGTGATGATCCGGCCGGTGCGCTGCAGCCCCGTCGCCACGGCGACCGTGTTGTCGCCGGTCCGGTCCCACTGCTCCCGGACCCGGGAGAGCAAGAACACCTCGTAGTCCATCGACAGGCCGAACGCCATGGCCAGCATGAGGATCGGCTGGGTCGCCTCGATCGCGCCCGTGCTCGTGAAGCCCAGCGTCGACGACAGGTGGCCGTCCTGGAAGATCCAGACCAGCGCACCGAACGACGCCGACAGCGACAGCACGTTCATCGCGACCGCCTTGAGCGGCAGCACGACCGAGCCGAACGCCAGGAACAGCAGCACGAGGGTCACGCCGACCACGAAAAGTCCCATCCAGGGCAACGTCGCTCCGAGGCTCGCGAGCAGGTCGCGCAGGTCGGCGGCCCGGCCGCCGACGAGCACCTCGGCAGCCGCCGGCCCGGGCGCGTCGCGAACCTCGCCGACCAGGTCACGCGCCTCCGACGACAGCCCCTCGAAGCGGTGCCGCACCGAGACCAGGGCGGTGCCGTCCGCCTCGGCGGTCACCTCGGCCGACTCCACGCCCGGCAGCGCTGTCAGCCGGCCGACGTACGCCTCGAGCTCCGGCTCGTCGACGGTCCCGTCGCGGAAGGTCACGACCGGGTCGATCGACGTCGTGCCGCCGCCGGGGAAGTCGGTGAGCAGGGTCTCTGACACGACCCGGCTCTCGGACCCGGCGGGCAGCGCGCGGTGGTCGACGCCGCCGAACTCCACGCGGAGGAACGGCAGGCCGGCGAGGAGCAGCACCGGGACGATGACGGCGACGTAGACGACCGGCCGGCGCATGACGCTGCGGGCCAGCCGGTACCAGGCGCCGTGCGGTGCGGCGTCCGGGTCGGTCGCCCGGCGGCGCCGCAGGAACGGCACCCGCAACGAGTCGACCTTCGGCCCGAGGACCGCCAGGAGCGCGGGCAGCACGGTCAGCGCACCCACCATCGCCACGAGGACGGCGGCCATCCCGCCGAAGCCCATCGACCGGAGGAACACCTGCGGGAAGAAGAGCAGCGACGCGAGCGAGATCGCGACCGTCAGGCCGGAGAACGCGACGGTGCGTCCCGCGGTGGACATCGTCGCGCGCAGCGCCTGCTCGGTGTCCTTCCCGGACCGGATCTCCTCGCGGAACCGGCTGACGACGAACAGCGCGTAGTCGATGGCCAGGCCGAGCCCGAGCATCGTGACGATGTTGACGGCGAAGATGGAGACGTCGGTCGTCAGACTGAGGACGCGCAGCATCGTGAACGCGCCGAGGATCGCGAGGCCTCCGACGGCGAGGGGCAGGGCGGCGGCGGTGAGGCCGCCGAAGATGACGACGAGCAGCACCAGCACGACAGGCAGCGAGATCTGCTCGGCCCGGGCGATGTCCTCGCTCACCTGGGACGTGATGTCGCTGCTGATCGCCTCGTCGCCACCGAGCCGTACGTCGAGCCCCGAGGGGGCGTCGCGCAGCGCCGGCTCGAGCTCGGTGTAGGCGTCCATGCGCGCGTCCTCGTCGTCCCCGCGGAGCTGCACCACGGCGTACGTCGACCGGCCGTCGGTGGAGACGAGCCGCGAGGCCTCCGCGCCTGCCGTCCAGTACGTCGTCGCCGACGCGACCAGGTCGCGCGGCAGCCCGGCCAGGTGCTGCTCGACCGCGTCCCGGAACGCCGGGTCGTCGACCACCAGGCCGGCGCCGGCGCTGCGGTCGCGGTAGAGCACGACCACGTCGGCACCGCCCCGCCCGACGCTGGCCTCGGTGCGCGCCAGGGCCCGGGCCGACTCGCTGCCGGGCGTGTCGAAGCCGCTGCTGATCATCGAGCCGAAGACGCCGGTGCCCCAGGACGCGCCCACGGCGAGGAAGACGCCGGCCAGCGCGAGGACCGCGCGGCGGTGGCGGAAGGTGACGTGGCCCAACCGGTCGAACATGGCGGAGTCCCCTAGTCTGTGAACGATGGTTGTCTGCGTGAACATTGTTCACTATGCTGACGGCGTTCACAGTTGTCAATGATGTTCATCCAGAGTCTTCCCAGGAGGCTGCCGTGCCGGTCCGGCCACCCGCCGCGGCGTCGGAGGCGACCGCTGCGTCGCCGACCCGGCGGTCCCGGCTGCGCGACGCGACGACCGCCGAGATCAAGGCGACGGCGCGGCGGCTGCTCGTCGCCGACGGCCCGGACTCGCTGACGCTGCGGGCGATCGCCCGCGAGATGGGCATGACGGCACCCGCGCTCTACCGCTACTTCGGCAGCCACGAGGAGATCGTGGGCGGGCTCTGCCTGGACGTGCTCGCGGAGATCACCACCACCCTGGAGCGAGGCCCGCGACACCGTGGGGACCGACGACCCGATCGGGCGCCTGATGGCTGCCTGCCGGGGCTTCCGTGACTGGTCGCTCGCGCACCCGCGGGAGTTCCAGCTGCTGTTCGCCAGCCGGGGCGAGGCACCCCGGCCCGGGCACGAGGAGGTCGACGACGACCTGTCGTTCGGCGCGGTCTTCCTCGGCATCTTCGTGGAGATCTGGCAGGCCGGGCCCTTCGCGGCCCCGGCCGACGAGGACCTGCCGGACCGCCTGGTCACGCAGCTCAGGACGTTCTCGCGGCACGCCGGGGGCGTCCTGCCGCTCGGCGCGCTGGCGGCCTACCTGTCCGGCTGGGTCCGGCTCTACGGCGCCGTGACCATCGAGGTCTTCGGTCACCTCGGCTTCGCGCTCAGCGACGCCGAGCCGATGTTCGAGGCGATGCTCGCCGACATGCGCCGCCAGCTCACGACGCCGCCGGCGGCCTGACCCAGGTCAAGGTCCGCGGTGATCAGGCCGATCACTCAGACCATGTCCGACTTCGCCCGGCACCAGCCGGACACGCTGCTGTCCCTGCACGAGGTGGCCCAGATGGCCCGCGTCGACCTGCTCGTCGTCACCGACGCGGTCCGGGACCGCAAGCTGGTGGCCAGCCAGGTGCGCGGCGACTGGATGGTCGCGGTCGCCGACATGCGCCGCTGGCTCTCCCGCCGCTGACCCGGTCGCCACCTACACGTCCGCGGACTCCCCCGGCGCCAGCCGGCGGTAGTCCGTGCCGCCCTTCATCTCGACCCAGCGGTCGACACCGGCGGCGCCGATCTCGCTGAGCATCGCGTCGTGCACGGGGAACGCCCGCGCCGGCGCGACCGCGCGCACGAAGTCCAGCGCCTCGGCCAGCTTCAGCCACGGCGCACTGACCGGGAGCAGCAGGGTGCGGACCTCGGCGTCCGGCACGTGCACCGAGTCGCCCGGGTGGTAGACCCCCCCGAGCACGAAGCCGACGTTGGCGCAGCCCGGGAGGCCGTCGTAGATCTCGGCGTGCTCGCCTCCCACGACGCGCACCTCGAGGCCGGCGACGTCGAACGAGTCGCCCGGCGCGACGGCGTGCACCTCGACGCCGTGGTCCGCGCGCAGCTGTTCCGCCACCGCGGCGTTGGTGTGCAGCCGCAGGCCTTCGCGGACCAGTGGCACCAGCCGGTCGACGTCCAGGTGGTCGGCGTGCTCGTGGGTGACGAGCACGTCGGTGACGCCGTCGAGGTCGGCGTCCGGCGAGTACGTGCCGGGGTCCAGGACGACGGACCCGCCGTCGGTGTCGAGACGGACGCAGGCGTGGCCGAACTTCGTCAGTCGCATGTCCTCGACCCTATGACGGCGGGTCGTCCCGTCAGAGGTCGATACCGGTGAGCACCAGCACCCGCTCGTACGTGAGGTCCTCCATCGCGGCGCGCACGCCCTCACGTCCGACCCCGGAGTCCTTGGCGCCGCCGTACGGCATCTGGTCGGCCCGGAACGACGGGACGTCGCCGATGACCACGCCGCCGACCTCGAGGTCACGGTGCGCCCGGAAGGCGACCTGCAGGTCGTGCGTGAAGACCCCGGCCTGCAGGCCGTAGCGGGAGTCGTTGACCAGCGCGAGGCCCGCGTCGACGCCGTCGAAGGCCTGCACCACGAGCACCGGGCCGAACACCTCCTCGCGGACGACCTTGGCGTCCGCAGGTGCGTCGACCACGACGGTCGGGTCGTACGTCGTGCCGTGCCGCGTGCCCCCGGTCAGGACGCGCGCGCCGGCGTCGACTGCTTCCTGCACCCAGGCCTCGACGCGGGCGGCCGACGACTCGTCGATGAGCGGCCCGACGACCGTGGCGTCGTCGGCCGGGTCTCCGGTGCCGAGACCCTGGACTGCCGCGACCAGCCGCGGCAGGAGTGCGTCGACGAGCGACGAGTCGACGAGCACCCGCTGCACCGAGATGCAGGACTGGCCGCCCTGGTAGGTGGCGAAGGTCGCGACCCGCGACGCGGCGCGGTCGAGGTCGGTGTCGGAGGACCAGTCGGCGCAGACGACGGCAGCGGCGTTCCCGCCGAGCTCGAGGGTCACGTGCTTGTGCGGGACCGCCTGCTGGATCCGCGCCCCGACGCCGGCCGACCCGGTGAACGAGACGACCGGCAGCCGGGGGTCGGACACCAGGTCCGGCGCTGAGGAGTCCGGCACGACCACCACCGACACGGCCGACGGGTGCAGGTCGGTCTCGGCGAACAGCTCGCCGAGCAGCAGCGCCGACAGCGGTGTCTTGGGTGCCGGCTTGAGCAGGATCGGAGCACCGACGGCGACCGCGGGCGCGAGCTTGTGGGCCACCAGGTTGAGCGGGAAGTTGAAGGGCGAGATGCCCAGCACCGGCCCCCGGGCGAACCGCCGGACCAGCCCGACCCGGCCGTCGGCCCCCGCGTCGGTGTCCAGCCGCTGCAGCTCGCCCCCGAAGCGGCGGGCCTCCTCCGCGCCCCAGCGGAACGTGGAGACCGCCCGGTCCACCTCGACCCGCGCCCACCTGATCGGCTTGCCGCTCTCGGCCGTGATGAGCCGGGCGACCTCCTCGGCGCGCTCGGCCAGCCGGGCCGAGACGTGCAGGAGCGCCTCGGCCCGGACGTGCGCGGCCGCGCCGCCGACCGCCCGCCGCCCGTCGTGGGCTGCCGCGACGGCCCGCTCCACCTGCTCGGGCGTGGCCCAGGCGACCTCGGCCACCGGCACGCCGTCGTACGGGTGCCGGACCACCAGCCGGTCGCCGGCTGACGACGCGTCCACGGGCAGCCGGACGCCGCCCACCCAGCCGGTCCAGACGTCAGCCATCCCCGCCACTCCCACTACGGATTTCGTCGTTCGGCAGCACTGTTGCGCACGAGGACGTCACAGTACCCTGCCGTCCATGACTGTTTCCGGTGGTCCCAGCCTCCCTCAGGAACGACGGCTGGTGACGTCGATCCCGGGTCCGCGCTCCACCGAGCTGTTCGCCCGGCGCGCAGCGGTGGTGGCTCGCGGGGTGGGCACGACGCTCCCGGTCTTCGTCGACCGCGCCGGTGGCGGCGTGATCGTCGACGTCGACGGCAACTCGCTCATCGACTTCGGCTCCGGCATCGCCGTGACCGGCGTGGGCAACAGCGCCGACGCCGTCGTCCGCCGCGTCCAGGAGCAGGTGGCACGGTTCACGCACACCTGCTTCATGGTCACGCCCTACGACGGCTACGTCGACGTGTGCGAGGCGCTGGACCGGCTGACGCCCGGCGATCACGAGAAGCGCTCGGCGCTGTTCAACTCCGGCGCCGAGGCGGTGGAGAACGCCGTGAAGATCGCCCGGGCGCACACGAAGCGGCAGGCGGTCGTCGTGTTCGACCACGGCTACCACGGCCGAACCAACCTGACGATGGCGCTGACGGCCAAGAACATGCCGTACAAGCACTCGTTCGGACCGTTCGCGCCCGAGGTCTACCGGGTCCCGATGTCCTACCCGTTCCGGGACCCCGAGGGCATGACCGGTGAGCAGGCGGCGGCTCGTGCGCTCGACCTCGTCGAGAAGCAGGTCGGCGCCGACAACGTCGCGTGCGTCGTCATCGAGCCGGTGCAGGGCGAGGGCGGCTTCGTCGTCCCCGCCCCGGGCTTCCTCCCGGCACTCGCCGCGTGGTGCACCGCCAACGGCGCGGTCTTCGTCGCCGACGAGATCCAGACCGGCTTCGCCCGCACCGGCGACTGGTTCGCCTGCGACCACGAAGGGGTCGTCCCCGACCTGGTGACGACGGCCAAGGGCATCGCCGGTGGCCTTCCGCTGGCCGCGGTCACCGGGCGCGCGGAGGTCATGGACGCCCCGCACGTCGGTGGGCTCGGCGGCACCTACGGCGGCAACCCGGTCGCCTGCGCCGCCGCACTGGGCAGCATCGAGACGATGGAGACGCAGGACCTGTGCGCCTCGGCACGGCGGATCGGCGGGGTCATGACCGCGCGGCTGCGCGAGCTCGCGTCGACGTACGACGTGATCGGCGACGTCCGCGGCCGCGGCGCCATGGTCGCGATCGAGCTGACCCGACCCGGCACCCGCGAGCCGGACGCCGCCACGACGGCCGCCGTCGCGCAGGCCTGCCACGCCGACGGTCTGGTCGTGCTCACCTGCGGCACCTACGGCAACGTGCTGCGGTTGCTGCCGCCCCTCGTGATGCCCGAGCCGCTGCTCGACGAGGGGCTCGGTGTCCTCGAGAAGGCCTTCGCGTCGATCGGCTGACGGCGAGGTGAACCAGGAGCACGCCGACACCGTCCTCGTGGGCGGCAGCGTCTTCCGCCACGGCGGCTCACGGCCCGGAGGGGTGGCCGTGATCCGGGAACGGATCGCGCTGGTCGGCACCGACGACGAGGTGCGCGCGACCATCGGTCCGCGCACCGAGGTCGTCGACCTGTCGGGCGGCCTGGTGCTCCCGGGCTTCCAGGACGCGCACGCGCATCCGATGGCCGCCGGCGTCGACATGCTGCGCTGCGACCTCAACGACAGCCGCTCGGCGGACGACGTGCTGGCCCGGGTCCGGGCCTACGCCGAGGCGAACCCGGACCTGCCCTGGATCCTCGGGTCCGGCTGGTCGATGGGCGACTTCGAGCGCGGCTGCCCGAGCCGGGAGCAGCTCGACGCGGTCGTCCCGGACCGCCCCGCACTGCTCAGCAACCGCGACGGGCACGGGATGTGGGCCAACAGCCGCGCCCTGGCGCTGGCCGGGATCGACGCCTCGACCCCGGACCCGCCCGACGGGCGGGTCGAGCGGACCGCGGACGGCAGCCCGCAGGGCACCCTGCACGAGGGTGCCGCCGCGATGGTCGAGCGCATCGCGCCGATGCCCACCGCCGACGACCAGCTGGCCGGGCTGCTCGCGGCGCAGGAGGTCATGTTCTCGGTCGGCATCACGGCGTGGCAGGACGCGGCCGTCGGGGCGCTGTGGGGGCAGCCGGACTCGCTGCCCGTCTACCTCACGGCGCAGCGGTCGGGACGGTTGCGCGCCCGCGTCGTCGGCGCACTGTGGTGGGACCGCGACCGCGGTGGCGAGCAGGTCGACGACCTGGTGGC
The DNA here is from genome assembly GCA_963746175.1 of uncultured Actinomycetota bacterium. GTDB lineage: Bacteria > Actinomycetota > Actinomycetes > JACCUZ01 > JACCUZ01 > CAVVAH01. Next base: position 203,433 of record CAVVAH010000008.1, read on the forward strand.
CCGGCGCGCCGAGGCTGCCGCCGCCGGGTTCCGTGCCACCTCGGTCAAGATCATGCAGGACGGCGTGGTCGAGAACTTCACGGCCGGGCTGCTGTCGTCGTACCTCGACGCCTGCGGGGCCGAGACCGGCAACCACGGCCTCAGCTTCGTCGACCCGGTGGCGCTGCGGTCGCACGTCAGCACGCTCGACCGGCTCGGCTTCCAGGTGCACGTGCACACGCTCGGCGACCGTGCCGTCCGCGAGGCGCTGGACGCGGTCGAGGCCGCCCGCACGGCCAACGGGCCGGACGGCGGCCGGCACCACCTCGCACACCTGCAGGTCGTCGCCCCCGACGACATCCCGCGCTTCGCAGCGCTCGGCGTCGCGGCCAACGTGCAGCCGCTCTGGGCCGCGCACGAGCCGCAGATGGACGACCTCACCATCCCCTTCCTGGGCGACGAGCGGTCGGCGCTGCAGTACCCGTTCGCCGACCTGGTCGCCGCCGGGGCGCACCTCGCGGCCGGCAGCGACTGGCCGGTCACCAGCCCCGACCCGCTGCACGGCGCCCACGTGGCCGTCAACCGCGCGCTGCCCGGCGCGACCGGCGCAGCGGCCGAGCCCCTCTACCCGCGCAACCGGGTCGACCTCGGCACGATGCTCACGGCGTACACCTCGGGAAGCGCGTGGGTGAACGGTCTGGAAGCCACGACAGGCCGGCTCGAGCCCGGCTTCCTGGCCGACCTGGCGGTGCTCGACCGGGACCCGTTCGCCGGCCCGGCGGAGGAGATCGCGGACGCGACCGTCGCGGCGACCTACCTCGCGGGCGAGCTGGTCTTCGCCTCCGACCGCCCCAGGTAGCCGCGCGCGACGCGGGCGACGAACTGCTGCACGCCGTCCTCCTCCGGCGCGAGCGGTCCCGGCCGGGCGTGCTCGCTGGACAGGCCGCGCTGCACCGCCTCGCAGGCCGCCCAGTCCTGCCGGTTGGTGAGGTCCCAGAAGTCCACGGCGTACGACGGGTCGAACCCGGCGCGGTCGGCGGCGGCCGCGGGGAACAGCCATGCGCACTCGACGTAGGTACGGTCCTCGGCCAGCGGCTGCAGCCGGTGCGTCATCACGTAGTCGGGGTGCAGGCTGATCAGCAGGTTGGGGAACAGCGCGACGTACATCACGGTGCGCAGCTCGGTGTCGGACAACCCCTCGATCGGGACGCCAGCGGAGCCGCCGTCGAGCGACATGGTGTCCGCCTCGTCGCGCAGCGACATCCAGCCACCGACCCAGTCGCCGGGCAGGTCGAGGTTGGCGCCACTCTCCGGCGGGCTCACCTGGCACAGCTCCGGATGGATCATCGAGCAGTGGTAGCACTCCTGGTAGTTCTCGACGATGACCTTCCAGTTGGCCGCGATCTCGTACTCGTGGGTGGCGAGAACCGTCAGCTCACCCGGTCGGTACGCCGCGACGATCCCCTCCAGCGCACCCAGGTGGTCGGCGAAGTCGCCGGCCCGGCCCGACTCGTCGACGAAGACCCAGCCGTGCCACTCCCGGCAGGGCAGCCCGACCAGCCCGTACTGCTCGGGATCGAAGCCCTCGACGTCGCGGAAGCTCGGCGCGCCGAGCAGCGACCCGTCCAGCCGGTACGACCAGGCGTGGTACGGGCAGACGATGCCGCGCTTCTGGGCACTCCCCCCGCACGGCAGCAGCTCGTGACCGCGGTGCCGGCAGGTGTTCGCGAAGGCCCGGAGCACGCCGTCCTCGGCCCGGGTGAGCAGGACACCGGCACCGCCCAGCCGGAATGCACGCTGGGTGCCGACCTCCGCCAGCTCGGTCGACCGGCCGACACAGACCCAGCCGCCGAAGAACGTGCGCTGCTCCCAGGCGAGGACCGCCGGGTCGACGTACGCCTCGCGCGGCAGCATCCGGCTGCGCCCGAGGGGCTCCAGCGCCGCCGCCAGACGGGACGGGTCGATCGGTGCCGTCACACCATCTTGACTGACCACACAGTCAGGATAGGAGGGCTGGTCGCCGACGTCCAGACCTCCAGGCCGTGGGTGGTTCTGTCAAGGCAAAGCGGCTCGGGAAGGAGGTCGCCCGCCCCTCGTCGTCCGCCCCTCGTCGTCCGCCGCTGACCCGTGACTTGTTGATCGTTTGCGACCTGAATCCCCGACATGCCGAGGCCGGCTAGGCGTGTCGGGGACTGAGGTCGCAAACGATCACTCCCCGGGTCAGGCACGGACGGCGAGTGACCCCGCACGCTCCTCCAGGCGCTCTTGACGTTGACCTTGACCTTGATCTGACAGCTACCAGGCGTGGGCGACGTGCTTGATCCTCGTGTAGTCCTCCAAGCCGTACAGCCCGAGGTCCTTGCCGTAGCCGGAGAGGCCGAAGCCGCCGTGCGGCATCTCGGCGGCCATGGGGGCGTGCGTGTTGACCGAGACCGCCCCGAAGTCGAGGTCCCGCAGGAAGCGCATCGCGGCGGCGTGGTCGCGGGTCCAGACGCTGGCCGTCAGGCCGTACGGCACCCCGTTGGCGAGGCGCAGCGCCTCGTCCACGTCGTCGTCGTCGAAGACCTGCACGGTGACGACAGGGCCGAACACCTCGGCCTGGACGATCTCGTCGTCCTGCTCCACGCCGACGACGACGGTGGGCGGCAGGAACCAGCCCGGTCGGGGCAGCCGCTTCCCGCCGGTGACCGCGGCGGCCCGCGCCGGCAGCCGGTCGAGGAGCCCCTCCACGCGGGTGAGTGCCGCCTCGCTGATCAGCGGCCCGTGGACCGCGTCCGGCTGCTCCGGGCCGCCGACGAGGGTGGCCTCGGCGGCGGCCCGCAGCCCGTCGACCAGCTCGGGCGCCGCACTGCGGGCCACGAGCACCCGGGACGCGGCGGTGCAGTCCTGCCCCGCGTTGAGGTACGCCCCGGCGGCGATCCCCTCGGCCGCGGCTGCGAGGTCGGCGTCGGCGAGCACCACGGCCGGTGCGTTGCCGCCGAGCTCGAGGTGGGTGCGGGCCAGGCGCTCCGCGGCGGCGGCGGCGACCGCCCGGCCGGCGCGGACACTGCCCGTGAGCGAGACCTGCGCGACACCCGGGTGCGCCGCCAGGGCAGCCCCGGAGTCCGGCCCGCCGCACACCACGTTGAGCACGCCGGCGGGCAGCACGCCGGCCAACAGCTCGGCCATCCGCACGGTCGAGGCCGGCGTCAGCTCCGACGGCTTCAGCACCACCGTGTTCCCGGCAGCCACCGCTGGCGCCCACTTCCACACCGCCATCATCAGCGGGTAGTTCCACGGCGTGATGCCGGCGCAGACCCCGACCGGCTCCCGGCGCACGCCGGACGTCACGCCGTCCTCGTACTCCGACACCGCCCGGCCCTCCAGCAACCGCCCAGCACCGGCGAAGAAGCGCAGCTGGTCCAGCGTCGGCGGGATCTCCTCCTCGACGACCACCCGGAGCGGCTTGCCGGTGTCGCGCACCTCGAGCCCGGCCAGCTCGTCCGCGTGCGCGGCGAGCACGGCCGCCGCGGCGAGCAGGGCGTCGGCACGCTCGCGCGGCAGGGTCCGGCGCCACGACGCGTACGCCGAGGTCGCGGCGCCGACAGCTGCGTCGATGTCCGCCGGCCCCGAGTCGGGCGCCTCGGCCCACGGCTGCTCGGTCACCGGGTCGCACGAGACCAGGTACCCACCGGCGACCGCCGGCCGCGTCTCTGCCCCGATCACGTTGCCGAGACGGTGCAGGGTCATCACAGACCTCCGGCGAAGCTCTCGAGACTCGACACGTCGCGCTCGCCGCGGCTGAGCCGGCGGTAGGCGAGGAGACCGACCACGACGGCCAGGAACGACGCGAGCAGCATCAGGGTGGCCAGCGCGTTGAGGGCCGGGGTCGGCGCGGCGCGGGCGGTGTTGTAGATCTTCACCGACGTCGGCTCGGTGGACGAGTCGCCGGACAGGTAGCGCACGATGACGAAGTCGTCGATGACGTCGGCGAAGACCAGCACGGCACTGGCGAAGATCGCCGGTGTGAGCATCGGCATGAGCACCCGGCGGATCGCCGTCATGGGCGAGGCGCCGAGGTCGATGGCGGCCTGCTCGTACTGCTTGCCGATCGTCATGAGCCGGGCCCGCACGATGACGACCGGGTACGACAGCTGGAAGGTGACCAGACCGGCGACCTGCGCGGACGTGCCGAGCGTCAACGGCGTCACGATCTGCGTGACGAGGAAGAGCAGCGCCACGGCGAGCAGGGTCTCGGGGATGACGAACGACAGCAGCATCACGAGGTTGGCGCCCTCGGGCAGCCGGCCGCGCCACCGGTCGACGCCGAGCGCGAAGGCGACCCCGAGCGGCACAGTGATGACAGTGACCAGGACCCCGAGCAGCAACGTGTGCGTGAGGGCGGTGTGCAGGGTGGCGTCGTGCCAGACCGACCGCTCCTGGTCCCCCCAGTACCACCGGAACGAGAAGCCCTGCCAGAGCGAGCGGGACCGCCCGGCGTTGAACGAGAAGATGACCGCGATGAGCACCGGGAGCAGCGACCAGACCAGGTAGCCGGCGACCACGGCCTGCAGCACCCGCGGCCGTCGCCAGGGGTTGCGCCACCAGCGGACGGGCCCGGTCACGACGCCAGCCCCTCGGAGCGGGCGCTGCGCACGTAGAGCAGCATCGGGACCAGGGACACGACGAGCACGAGCAGCACGAAGGCGCCGGCCTGCCCGGTCTGACCGGGCGTCAGCACGGTGTTGTTGATGAGGTTGCCGACCATCGCCGTCCGCGGCGAGCCGGACAGCAGGTCCGACGTGAAGTAGTCACCCAGCATCGGCAGGCAGGTGAGCAGCACGCCGGCCGTGACGGCCGGGAGAGACAACGGCAGGGTCACCCGGCGGAACGTCTCCAGGCGCCCGGCCCCCAGGTCGCGCGCTGCCTCCAGGACGTGGGTGGGCAGCCGGTCCAGCCCGGCGTACAGCGGCAGGATCATGTACGGCACGTAGCCGTAGACCAGGCCGAGGACGACGACCAGGCCCCGGCCGTCGAGCCAGTCGACGGCGACGGCGTCCAGCCCGGCCAGTTCCAGCGCGCGGTTCACGAGCCCGTCGTCCTGGAGCAGGTTGACCCAGGCCAGCATCCGCATCATGTAGCTGATCCAGAACGGTGCGATCAGCAGCGCCAGCAACAGCTTGCGGTGCCGGCCGCCCATCCGTGCCGCGTAGTACGCCACCGGGTACGCGATGAGCAGGCAGAGGATGCTGGCGACGGCGACGTACACCGCGGTGCGGAGCAACGCCGGCCCGAAGTAGCCGTCCGACCCGACGATGTGCCGGAACACGTCGGTGAACTGCTCGGTGTTCCACTGAAGCGGGTTGAACACCGGCACCGGCGTGCGGAAGACCGGGTCGATGCCACCGAACACGATGGCCAGCACGACGTAGAGCGGCGCGACGAAGAGCAGCAGCAGCCACACCGTGCCCGGCAGGGCGAGTGCCGGCCAGAGCAGGCTGCCGCGCTGCCGGCGCGCCCGCGGGCTGCGCTGAAGCACGGCCTAAGCGCCGGCCTTGAACTGCTGCCAGACCTGGTGCCAGGCCGCGTCGGTCTCCGGGGGCAGCTCCAGCAGGCGGTAGCCCTCGGCGAACCACTCCTGCTTGACGATCGCCGTCGGCAGGTTCGCGGGGACGTACCCGTCCTTGATCATGCCGTCCGCGGTGAGATTGTTCTGCGGTGGCTGGTAGCCGATGTAGCCGAAGTTGTCGAGGGCATTGGCCTCGTCGAGCATGAAGTCGAGGAAGAGGTGCGCGAGCACCGGGTTGCGGCCCTGCGAAAGGATCACCATGAGGTCGTTGTCGACCATCCCCTTGCCGTCCGCCGGGTACCAGTAGGCAAGGACCTCCGGGCCGACGCCCTTGGGCAGGTAGTACTGGGCATTGACGACGTCGCCCGACCACATCTGCGCCAGGTCGAGCTGTCCCGCCGGCAGGTCGTTGTACATCGTGATGGTGACCTTGGGCCTGGTGGCGGACTGCATCTGCAACATCTCGTCCTTGATCTTCGCAAGGTCGGACTCGTTCGTGGAGTTGATGTCCGTGATCCCGGCGCGCAGCGCGACCAGCGACATCGCCGTGTGCCAGTCGTCGATCAGCGCGAGCCGACGGGCGAAGTCCTTGTCCCAGAACACGTCGTAGGGGTTCGACATCCCCGAGATGTCGTCGGTGATGCGGTCCGCCCGCCAGCCGATGCCGGTCGTGTAGACGCTGTACGGCACGGTGTAGTGCCAGTCGCCGTCGTACCAGGGGTTGCTGAAGTCGGGCCAGACGTTGGCGATGTTCGGGATGTAGCTCTGGTTGAGCGGCCGGATCAGCTTCCCGCTCACCATCTTCGCGATCTGGTCGTAGCTCGGGAAGTAGATGTCGTAGCCCGAGCTGCCGCCCCGGATCTTGGTGAGCGCCTCGTCGGTGTCGTTGAACGTCGACACCCGCACCTTGACGTCGTAGGCGGCGTACTTCTTCTCGAACCGCTTCACGACCTTGGGGCCGATGTAGTCGGCGTAGTTGTAGAGCTGGAGGGTGGCGCCCTTCTCCGGCACCAGCCCGTCCCCGATCAGGGCGGCCTTGTCCACCGGCCAGGTCACCGGGGTCGCGGGACTGGCGATCTTGAGCGGCGGTGCCGTCGACCCGGACGGGCCGGACACCGCGCCGGGCTGCTGCTTGGTGCACGCGGCGAGGGTGCCGAGAGCCGGCGGTCCGGCCAGTGCGGCGAGCGTCATCCGGCTGAGGAAGGTCCGCCTCGGGATCGGCGTGCGTCGTCTCTCGGGCAGCGCGTCGGGCAACGGAGCCGCCTCCTCGGTGCTTGACTCGGCTCCGTCACGCTTGCATAGACTGAACACTCAGTCAACAGTGCCCGGCGCCCGCCGCGACGGCCGTCGCCGTGCGCAGATCGAGGTTCCCATGAGCGTCACCAGCGCCACCGGCCCCGAGCTCCTGGACACCGGGCTGGACGCCCGGATCGCCGAGCAGGAGGCGGTCTTCCTGCGCCGGCAGCCACGGTCCGCCGAGCTCGTCGCCCGGGCCCGCCGGTCGCTCGCCGGCGGGGCGACGTCGAACTGGCAGATCGCCCAGCCGCAGGCGGTCTGGCTGACCCACGGCGCGGGCTCCAAGATCTACGACGTCGACGGGACGGAGTACGTCGACCTGCACGGCGGCTACGGCGTCTCGCTGGTGGGTCACGCGCACCCGGCGATCGTGCGTGCGGTCGGCGAACGGGTCGCGCGCGGCACCCATTTCGCGCAGCCGACCGAGGACGCCGTCGTGGTCGCGGAGGAGCTCGCGCGAAGGTTCGGCCTGCCTCTCTGGCGGTTCGGCAACTCGGGCACCGAGGCCACGATGGACGCGGTGCACCTCATGCGCGCCGCCACCGGCCGCGATCTCGTGATCAAGGTCGAGGGCTGCTACCACGGCCACCACGACTCGGTGGAGGTCTCGATCCTCCCCGAGGCCGACGAGGCCGGCCCGGCGGACCGGCCGGTCGCGGTCCCTGGCAACACCGGCATCCCCCGCGCGATCGTCGACCTGGTCGCCGTGGTGGGCTTCAACGACGCGGCGGCCGTCGCCCGCGTGCTCGACGAGAACCCCGGCCGGGTGGCCGGCATGATCGTCGAGCCGGTGATGATGAACGCGGGCATCATCCCGCCCGACCCCGGCTACCTCGAGGCCGTCCGCGACCTGCTGCACGCGCACGGCGCCCTGCTGGCCTTCGACGAGGTCAAGACCGGCCTCACGGTCTCCCCCGGCGGTGCGACCGCCGCCCTCGGCGTGACGCCCGACATCATCTGCCTCGCCAAGGCGCTCGGCGGCGGGCTGCCCGTGGCCGCGATCGGCGGCACCGCCGAGGTGATGGGCCTCATCGCCGACGGCACGTACGAGCAGGTCGGCACCTTCAACGGCAACCCGCTCTCGATGGCCGCAGCCCGGGCCACCCTGCTGGAGGTGCTCACCCCCGAGGCGTACGCGCACGTCGACCGGCTGCGCCGGCGGCTGCACGAGCAGGTGACGGCGGTCCTCGTCGACCACGAGCTCCCGTGGCAGGTGGTGACGATCGGCGCCAAGGGCTGCGTGAGCTTCCTGGACCGGCCGGTGCGCCACCTGCGCGACTTCCACGACATCGACGAACGGCTCGGCCACCTGCACTGGCTGGTCCAGCACAACGGCGGCGTCTTCCTGCCGCCGTGGGGCAAGGTGGAGCAGTGGCTGCTGTCCGTGCAGCACCAGGAGGAGGATGCCGACAGGTTCGTCGCCAACGTGGCGACGTTCGCCGGACTCGTGAAGGGCTGACCAGGCGTGGCGGATCCCCAGGCGCGCGGCGGCGCGGTGCGGCTGGTCGGGCTGACCAAGTCCTTCGACGACGCCCACGCGGTGCGCGGCATCGACCTCGACGTCCACGCCGGCGAGTTCTTCTCCCTGCTCGGGCCCTCGGGCTGCGGCAAGACCACGACACTACGGATGATCGCCGGCTTCGAGCCCCCCACCGCCGGCCAGATCCTGCTCGACGGCGACGACCTCGTCGAGGTCCCCGCCCACAAGCGTCCGGTCAACACGGTGTTCCAGTCCTACGCGCTGTTCCCGTTCCTCGACGTCTGGGACAACGTCGCGTTCGGCCTGCGCTACCAGCACGTCGACAAGGCCGCCGGGCGCCGGCGGGTCGGCGAGATGCTCGACCTCGTCCAGATGTCCGAGCACGCGCACCGCCGACCCGGTCAGCTCTCCGGCGGCCAGCAGCAGCGGGTGGCTCTGGCCCGCGCGCTGGTGCTGCAGCCGAGGGTGCTGCTGCTCGACGAGCCGCTCGGCGCCCTGGACGCCAAGCTGCGCAAGCACCTGCAGCTCGAGCTGAAGTCGATCCAGCAGGAGGTCGGGGTCACGTTCGTCTACGTCACCCACGACCAGGAGGAAGCGCTCACCATGTCCGACCGGCTCGCCGTGATGCGCGACGGCCGGATCGAGCAGCTCGGCGCACCCGAAGCGGTCTACGCGGCGCCGGACACGGCGTACGTCGCCGGTTTCCTCGGCTCCGCGAACGTGCTCGACGTCGAGGCGCTCGGCCAGGACGTCACCGGAACCGTGGGCTGCCGGCTCGGCGGGCTCGAGCTGCGCGCCGTCGGCACGTCGCACGCGGGCGCGCGGAAGGTCGTGGTGCGTCCGGAGCGGATCTCCCTGGTACCCGTGGAGGACACGGCCCCTGTCGCCAAGGGGCACAACACGTTCCACGGCCTGGTCGACCGCGTCGTCTACCTCGGGCCGGCGACGCACGTCGTGGTGCGGCTGGCGGACGGGCAGACCCTGCTCGTGGCCGTCCCCAACACCGGCGAGCCGATGTCGTCGCCGTTCGTCACCGGGCGCGCGGTGCGCGCCAGCTTCCCGCCGGAAGCGGCGCGGCTGCTCACCGGTGAGGGTGACGAGGTCGGCGGCGCCACCGAGGCTCTGCCCGACCAGCGGGCGTCAGCGAGCGCGCGCCCGGCCTGACGCGGTCGTCCGGCGCGGCCGCCAGCCGACGCCGAGGTCCCTGGCAGCGAAGGCCATCGCGATCGCGAAGGCCCGGCCGGCGTCGACGACCGGGTCGTCCAGCGCGACCTGGATCGACAGGCCGTCGAGCAGCGCGGAGAACGTGATGGCGAAGTCGTCGGCGTCGACGGACCGGCCGATCTCGCCGGCGGCCTGGCCGTCCCGGACGACCTGCGCGATCGTGTCCCGCCAGCGCTGGTCCAGCTCGATCCGGTCCTTCTTCACCTCGGGATGCCGGAACGCCTGCGCCCAGAGGTCGAACCAGAGCCCCCACGAGCCGGGGATCTCGCCCTCACCCGCCGGGACGCAGGTCGTGCGGACCAGCATCTCGAGACGCTCGCGGGCGGTGCGCAGCCGCTCGAGCTGGCCGGCGACGTCGGCGTAGAACGACCGCTCGGAGAACCTGAGCGCCTCGGTGAGCAGCTCGTCCTTGGTGCTGAAGTAGTAGATGACGAGTGCCGGGCTGACGTTCGCGCGCCGGGCCACGTCGGCGATCCGGGTCTCGGAGAAGCCGCGCTCACCGATCAGCTCGGCGGCCGCGTGCAGCATCTGCTCGCGGCGCAGGTCGGGCGGCCCGGGGGCCTGCGCACCAGCCACTCGCGCTCCCCTCGTCCGTGGCCGCGCACCTCGCCGGCCCCCTTGTCGGGGCAGGCTAGCACTGCCTAGACTGAACAGTCAGTCAACCACGTTCGGAGCAGTTGATGACGACCTGCACGCGTGACGCGTGACGGATCCCGACGCCGTCCGGGCGATGCTGGGAGCCCGCTCGCTCGCTGTCGTCGGTGCCTCCGCAAGGCCGGGGAGCTTCGGCGACCGAGTGGTCACCGAGGTGTGCCGCAGCCCCGGCGAACCTGCGGTCCATCTGGTCAACCCACGGTGGTCCGACGTGCAGGGGCGCCCCTGCCTGCCGTCGCTCTCCGACATCGACGGACCGGTCGACCTGGTGCTGCTGGCCGTCGGCGACGACGTCCTGGAGGACCAGCTGAAGGTGGCTGCCGACCGCGGCGACCGCGCGGCCGTGGTGTTCGGCTCGGCCTGGTCGCCGGCCGGGGACGGTCCGACGTTGCGGCAGCGTCTCGCCGGCATCGCCGGGACCGCAGGCATGGCCGTCTGCGGTGGCGGCTGCATGGGCTTCGTGGACCTGACCACCGGGGTCCGCGCCCTCGGCTACCTCGAGCGCCCCGACCTCCCGCGCGGCCCGGTCGCCCTCGTGTCGCACTCGGGGTCGGCGTTCTCGGCGCTGCTGCGCACCCGACGGCGGATCGGCTGGACGTCGGCGGTGTCGTCCGGCCAGGAGCTCGTCACCACGACGGCCGACTACGTCGAGCACGCGCTGGACGACCCGGAGACGCGTGCCGTCGCCCTGGTGCTGGAGACGGTGCGCGAGCCGGGCCGGCTGCGAGCCGCACTCGAGCGCGCGAACCGGCAGGACGTGGCCGTGGCCCTGCTCGCAGTGGGGGGCACCGCGTCCGCCGGCCTGGTGACGGCCCACTCCGGCGCCCTGGCCGGCGCCGACGCCACCTGGGAGGCGCTGACCGAGGCCTACGGGTTGCTGCGCGTGCACGACCTCGACGAGCTCGCCGATCTGCTCGAGCTGCTCACCGCCCGCCGACGCGTCACCCGCACGGGACCGGGCGCCGGCATCGCCACCGTGCACGACTCCGGAGCGGAGCGGGTGCTCGTCGCCGACCTCGCCCACCGCGAGGGTGTCCCCTTCGCCGAGCTGTCCCCCGCCACCACCACCCGGCTGGCCGGGCTGCTCGACGCCGGTCTCGGGGTCGGCAACCCGCTCGACGTGTGGGGCACCGGGCACGACACCCGGCCACTGTTCGCGGCCTGCCTGACCGCGATGGCCGACGACCCGCACGTCTCGGTGGTGGCGCTCGCGGTCGACCTGGTCGAGGAGTACGACGGCGACGACTCGTACCCGCGGGCCGCACTGGACGCGGCTGCCGCGACCGACGCGCCGGTCGTCGTGCTGACCAACGTCACCAGCGCGGTCGACCAGACCTGGGCGGACGCGCTGCGGAGGTCTGGCGTCCCGGTGCTCGAGGGGACGCGCAGCGGGCTGCGCGCGCTCGGCCACCTTCTGTGGCTGGCAACGCCGCGCCCCGTCAGTGCCGAGCTCACGGTCGACAGTGAGCGGCAGCGCCGGTGGCAGGACGAGCTCGCCAGCGGGTCCCTGGACGCCATGGCGTCGTTCGCGCTGCTGCGTGACTACGGCGTCGCGACCGTGCGGGTGGAGCGAGCGACCTCCCGCGATGGCGCCGTCGCGGCGGCCGCGGCGCTGGACGGGCCGGTGGTGCTCAAGACCGACGCGGGAGCGGCGCACAAGTCCGAGGTCGGCGGGGTCCGGCTCGGCCTGCTCGGACCGGACGCGGTCGCAGCCGCCTACGACGACCTCGCGCGGCGGCTGGGTCCCGAGGTCCTGGTCTGCTCGACCGCGCCGCCCGGCGTCGAGCTGTCGGTCGGGCTGACCGACGACCCGCTGCTCGGTCCGCTCGTGGTGGTCGGCGCGGGTGGTGTGCTCGTGGAGGTGCTCGCGGACCGGGCCGTGCTCCTACCTCCGCTGGACGACGGCCGGGCCGGTTCGGCACTGGCCCGGCTGCGGGTGCGGCAGCTGCTGGCCGGGGTGCGCGGCGGTCCTGCCGCCGACCAGGCGGCCGTCCGCGCCGCCGTGGTCGCGGTGGGAGCGATCGCACTCGAGCTCGGCGACCAGGTGCGAGAGCTCGACATCAACCCGCTCGTCGCAGGTCCCGGCGGCGCCGTGGCGGCCGACGTCCTCGTCGTCCCCCGCTGACAGTCAGGTCCGCTCGGGGAAGGGCAGGGCGATCGGGTCCGGCGCCAGCCGGCTGCGTCCCTCGGCGTCGAAGCGGTCCAGGCCGAGGTCGGTGACGTCGACGACGTCCGTCCGGCCGGTGAGCGTGAGGTCGGCAGCCGCTCGGGAGACGCCCGGGCCCCACATCATCCCGTGGCCGCCGGCGGCAGCGACGACGGTGCCGTCGACCGGCCCGCCGTCGATGAGCAGCGGCCCGAGGATCGGCAGGTGGTCAGGAGTGAAGTCGATCGTCGCCGCCCAGGTCCGGCGCAACCCGAGCTTGCCGGTGACCGGCACCAAGTCCGCGACACGGGCGCGCATCAGGGTGAAGTAGTCGTGGTCGAACTCCCGGGCCACACCTGGCGGCTCCTCGGGGTTGCTCATCCCCCACAGGAGACCGCCTTCCTCCGGGCGCCAGTAGATGCCGGCCTGCACGTCGAAGACCATCGGCAACCGGTCCGGCGCCAGGTCGGGGTGCGGCTCCGTCACCACGACCTGGTGCCGGGTCCCACCGGCCGGGACCCGGGCACCGGCGAGGCGCCCTACCTCGGCGAGCTGTGGACCTCCCGTCAGCACCACCCGGTCGGTTGCGAGGTCCCCCTCGCTCGTCGCCACGGCGGCGACCCGTCCGCCGTCGGTGCGCAGCCCGGTGAACGCCACTCCCTCGCGCACGTCGACACCGCTGCTGACCAACGCGGCCGTGTAGGCGAGAACGTTGCGCGGCGGGTCGATGTACCCGTCGCCCGGCGCGTACGACGAGCCGAGCGTGCGGCCGGGAGCCACCGCGGGGTTGAGCTCGTCGAACTCCGCCCCGGTCAGCCAGCGGACCTCGAGCCCGAGGGCCTGCTGCATGGCGATCCGGGCGTGCGCCTGCTCGACCTCGCCGTCGGTGAAGCAGGGCATGCAGTAGCCCTGCGCGACGAAGCCGGAGTCGAAGGGCAGCTCGCTGCTCTGGCGGGCGTAGAAGTCTCGCGTCCACAGGCCGAGGCGCACCGCGTGCTCGGTGCCACCCTGGGCCCGGACCATCCCGGCCGCCCGGCTGCTTGCACCCTTGCCGAGCCTGCCTGCTTCCAGGAGGACGACGTGCTCCAGGCCGGCGGCCTTGAGGAAGACCGCGCACCAGGCGCCGATCGTGCCGCCGCCGACGACCACCGCGTCCGCCGTGGCCCTGCTGCTGGTCACGACCAGGCACGCTGGCATAGACTGAACAGTCAGTCAAGAGGCTGTCGCCGGGAGGCACCGTGCACCGTCTGACCGAGTCCGACCTCGAGGTCCAGGCCGTCGCACGAGCCTTCGCGGAGGAGCTGATCCCGCACGAGGTCGAGGCCGAGCTGCACGACGGTCGGTTGGCTCCGGACGTGGAGGCGGCACATCGCACCCGGGCCCGCGAGCTGGGCCTCACGGCGACGAACATCCCGGCATCTGACGGTGGCCGGGGGCTGAGCACCCTCCAGCAGGTGCTGGTCCAGGAGCAGGGCGGCCGGGTCACGAACGCGCTCGCCTGGTGCATGGCCACTCCCCCGGGATGGCTGCCGGCGGTGGCGACGCCGTACCAGCGGGAGCGGTGGCTGCTCCCCTCGGTCCGCGGCGATGCGACGGAGTGCTACGCCATCACCGAGGAGCACGCCGGGTCCGACGTCGCCGACCTCGCGGCCACCGCGCGGCGGGACGGCGACGACTACGTCCTGGACGGCGAGAAGTGGCACGTCACGTCGTACAACGAGGCGACGTACGCGTTCTTCCAGGCTCGGCTGGTGGGCGGCGACCACGACGGCGAGCACGCGATGTTCTTCGTCGACCTGCCGACCCCCGGGGTCCGCGTCGTGCGCACCCCGGCGTACTCGCACACGATCGGCCACCACCACCCCGTCGTCGCGTTCGAGGGCGTCCGGGTCCCGGCGAGCCACCGGGTGGGCGCGGAGGGCGACGGCATGACGTTCGCCCACGAGTGGTTCCGCTTCGAACGGTTGATGGTCGCCGCACGCTGCCTGGGTGCCGCCGAGCGTCTGGTCGACGAGGCGTCGGGCTTCGCCCAGGACCGGGTGGTGGGCGGTCAGGCGCTGGCGGACTACCAGCTGGTGCAGGCGATGCTCGCCGACAGCGTGACCGAGCTGCTCGCCGCCCGCACGCTGGTCTACGCCGTGGCGCGCGCGATCGACGACGGTGCCGATCGCAAGGTGGCGCACGCGCAGTGCTCGATGGCCAAGCTCTACGCCTCGGAGATGGCCGGCCGGGTCGCGGACCGCGCCGTGCAGGTCTTCGGCGGACGCGGCTACATGCGGGAGAACGTGGCCGAGCGGTTCTACCGCGAGCTGCGGGTGGAGCGGATCTGGGAGGGGGCCAGCGAGGTGCAGCGGGTCATCATCGCCGGCCAGCTCGCCAAGCGCGGCCTGCGCGACCTGGTCTGACCGGCGGCCGGCGTCACGGGTCCGGCAGCATCCCGGCGAGCTCGGCCAGCCGGGACATGCCGGGTCCGACGTGCTTGCGGAACCGTTCCGTGGCGTCCCTCAGCCCGGCCGATCCGGCCATCTCCGGTGGTGTGCGGGCCGGGTTGAGCGAGACACTGTCCGCCCAGGCCTTGATGCCGGTGTGCGAGGAGAACGCCATCGCCGCCCGGCCGCCGAGCACCTGCATCCGGGCCCAGTCGGTGGGTGTGTCCGGGTACGGGGACGGCGGGCACAGCCGGTTCTTCTCCTCGTCGCTCTCGACGGTGCCCTCCACGAAACCAGCCAGCGCCGCCCCGAAGCACGGGAACCCGCTGCGGATCGGCTGCACGGTGATCTCTTCCGGTCCCCAGATCGGCACCAGCGGCCGGTACTGCAGGCCGGCGGCCGCGCAGTGGACGACGACCGCGTCCCTCGCGGTCGTGACCTCGCCCTCCGTCAGCAGCAGCCGTCCGGGTTCGGCCCCTCGGACGTGCCCGAGCCGGACGACGTGCTCGATCGTCCTCAGCCGGTCGAGCTCCCACTGGGCGAGAGTCGGTGCCTTGGCCATCGTCGGCGTCACGGACCGGTCGACGCGCAGCATCACGCCGGCCTCCTCCATCCGGAGGAACATGTCGTCGGGCGACAGGGCCGAGGCCGCTGCCTCCAGGACGTCGGCCGCCATCCCGATGAAGACGGCGGGGTCCGGCTGCACGACCGCGCGGTTGAGCATCCACGGCTCGCGCGGCCGCACCCAGCAGATGGCGTCGGGGTCGACGCCGTTGTCGAGCAGCCAGATGCACGCATCGGTCGCCGTCTTCCCGGCCCCGACGATCACGTACTGCGACGGCGCCCCCGCGACGTCGACGAGGTCGTTGACCGCGACGACGTGCACACCGTCAGCGATACCGAACGGCGGCGGGGTCCGGGCGGGGATCTGCGGGGACAGGTAACGCGCGTCGACGACGCGGCGCCGGACGCGGACCTCGGTCTGCTCGCCGGTCAGCTGCGACACGAACCGGCCGTCGCCGACGTAGTCGCAGCCCGGGTGGAAGGACACGCGACCGGATCCGACCAGGCGCTCCTGCAGCACGCGGGCGTAGTAGGCGCAGATCTCCGGAGCCGTCGCCCGCTCGTGGAGACCGGTCTCGGGGCCCTCCTGCTGGATGCGGCCACCCCCGAGCAGGGTCGAGGGCACGCCGTAGAACGCGGACGCCTGGTGCAGCCGGACGAACGGGTAGGCGTCCAGCCAGTGCCCACCGGCACCATGCCGTCGGTCGACCATGACGACCTCGACGTCGGCGTGGTCGACCAAGGCGTCCGTGAACGCCATCCCCGCCGCTCCTGCGCCGACGACGAGGTAGTCGGCCTCCAGGACCGCAGCCACGGCTTCATGCTGGGGCCGACCCAGGCGTTCGTCAACGGCAGGACGGAAGTTGGTCCGGACGTGGTCGCGGTCGTCCGGGGTGGACCGCGCCGACGGCCGGGCGCATCCTCGGACGAGGGCGACGGAGGGAGCCAGCTGATGAGGACGGTGCGACCGGAGCGGCTCGCCGCGGAGATCGACGGCCCGTTCGTCGTGTTCCTGATCGGGATGCGGGTGAACAAGCCCTGGAAGGTCCGAACCTGGGTGCCGACGTTCGTCGCGATGCCCCGGATGCTCAAGGAGCTCGACAAGGACCCGGCCAGCGGCTTTCTCGGCGCCGAGGGAGGTCTCGGCACGATCGTCCAGTACTGGCGCACCTTCGAGGACCTGGAGCGCTACGCGAACTCCCGCGACCACGAGCACTGGCCGGCCTGGAGGGCGTTCAACCAGCAGGTCCGCGGCCACCGCGGCGACGTCGGCATCTGGCACGAGACCTTCCGGGTCGAAGCGGGCGCCTACGAGGCCATCTACTCCGGCATGCCCGCGCGAGGACTCGGCAAGGTCGGTCGGCTGGTGCCGGCGACAGGGCGGCGGGAGACGGCGGCGAGGCGGATGGCCGGCCCCGCCGCACCACCAGCACCCCGAGCCGCACAGGACGACGTAGCCGCGGACCGGACGTCGCCCGGCTGACCGGATCCCGCCACCCCCCGGTTCAGAAGGGTGGGAGGTCGTCTGAGTCGTCTCCGAGGACGGGTTCGGCGGGGCGGTGGTAGCTGCGGCCGGAGGGCAGGGTCAGGTGCAGCCCGCCGTCGCCGTCGCTGGTGATCACCGTGTCGGTGTGGGTCTTGACCTGGTGGTGGCTGCGGCAGCGCGGGTCGAGGTTGCCGGCGCTGGTCGGGCCGCGCGGGTGAGGCACGCGGTGGTCCAGGTCGCAGCGGGCCGCCGGGGTACGGCAGCCGAACCCCCGGCAGGTGACGTCCCGGCCGATGACGTGGTCGCGCAGGTCCTGAGGCGGCTCGTAGGAGTCGACCGACAGCTCGTCGAAGCGGCCGGTCCGCGGGTCGGTCAGCAGCCGCCGCCACGTCCCGTCGGCGGCGATCCGCCGCGCCGTCTCGGCGGTGATCGGCCCGTAGCCGGCCAGCTCGCCCGGCTGGTCGTCCAGCCCCAGCAGCGTGGTCAGCGCGACGGTGACCTGGATCTGCGGGCGGCGACCGTGCCGCACCGGCAGATCCTCACTGGCCAGCCCGTGCACACCGACATCACCCAGGACGTCGGCGCGCCGCTGGTCCATCGTCCGGTCATCCGTGCCCGCCGGGCCCCTGGCGGCGGTCGCCTTGGCGGTCAGCCACAGGTCGAGGGCCTGGACCTTGTCGGCTGTGTCGATGTAGGTGAGCCCGGCCATCCCGTCGGTGAGCAGGAAGGT
The DNA here is from genome assembly GCA_963746175.1 of uncultured Actinomycetota bacterium. Classification (GTDB taxonomy): domain Bacteria; phylum Actinomycetota; class Actinomycetes; order JACCUZ01; family JACCUZ01; genus CAVVAH01. The sequence goes on from CAVVAH010000008.1 coordinate 220,969, forward strand.
CTCGATCTTGCGGTCGGCCTTCTCCTTCTCCTGCCGCCGCTCGGCCGCGGTCGGATCGGCGGCGAGCACGGCGCGGCGCAGCCGGCCCGCCAGCTGCGCCCGGGTCCGGCCGGCCGCCGCGGCCACCACCCGCTGCTCGATCGCCTGCGCGTCCGCGTCGGACAAGGGCCGCAGCTCGTCGACCAGCAGCCTGGCCTTCGGCACGTCGATCACCCCGGCCGCGAGCGCCAGCCGGGTCGCCGGCAGCCGCACCAGGTCCCCAGCGAACGCGACCCGGCCGCGGGCGGTCTGCGGCGCCAGGTCCAGCGCGCAGCCGATCTCCACCGAGGCCATCAGGTCCGCCGACACCGACTCCGAGGACACCTGCTCGCCCTCCGGCACCACCCCGCGCCACGACGCACATCGGTCCACCAGGACGTTGGTCGCCCGCACCTCCAGCGCCGCGGCCCACGACTGCAACCGGTACGCGGCCGCCACCACACCCACCAGATCCGCATCACTGCACGACAGCAGGTCGGTCTCGGCGACCAGGGCCGCCAGCAACGGCCCCGGCTCCACCTCGTCCAGCAACCCCGCCGGCGGCCAGCACCCGTCGACGACCTCGTCGTCGCACGCGAGAGCGGCGAGCACCTCCCCCGTGGGGTCGTCCGTCTCGTCGGTCGGCCACGGCTCGCGCGCGAGCATCGCCCCGATCGCAGCCGGGTGGTCCCAGAAGTCGGCGTCCGGGTCGACGGGCAGCACCGGGTCGACCAGCACCCCGCCTGCCTCACGCATCCCCGACCTCCTGCATCGAACGTATGTTCGAAGTCTACCGCACCCTCGGACCCAAGGAAACCCTTTGTCCACAACGGATTCGGCGAGTTTCGGTCGGCCACGAAGACGGAAGTCGGCCGGTGGCCACAAGCACCCACCGGACAGGGTGCCCTCGTCCTGGCCGATCTGACATCAGCCGACGAGCACCGTCAGAAACTCGAGACAGCCGCCAGCATCAGCCGCGGGCCGTGACCGGTCGCGCGTCCACGACGGCGGCCACCTGGAGCGGCCCGTAGATGTGCGGGAACGCCTCGTTGGCGCCCTCCGGGGTCTCGACAACCAGCGGCACGTCGAGCAGGTCCGGGTCGACAGTGAGCAGGACCAGCGGCTCCTCGACGTCGGCGTAGTACCGCGCCAGCACGCCCTCCCACTGGTGGGCGAAGGCCGCGTGCAGGAAGCCCTCCTGCTGCAGGGACACTCCGAGCGTCGACACCCGGTAGTCGCCGGCCACCTGCGCCGTCTCCCAGTCCGAGGCGAGTGCGAGATGGAAGACGTGCTCAGTGGCCACGCGCGACCCACTCGGCGAGGTGCGGCGCCTCCGCGCCGATCGTGGTGTCGTCGCCATGTCCGGTGTGCACGACGGTGGCCGCCGGCAGGCTCAGCAACGACGTCCTGATCGAGTCGATGATCGTCGGGAAGTCGCTGAACGACCGACCGGTCGCGCCGGGCCCGCCCTGGAAGAGCGTGTCGCCGGAGAACACGACTCCGAGGTCCGGGGCGTAGAAGCAGACGGCACCCGGTGAGTGCCCGGGGGTGTGCAGCACGGCCAGCCGGGTGCCCGCCACCTCGAACGAGCCACCGCCGGCCAGCTCCAGGTCCGGGTGCAGGTCGTCGCCGTACTCCGCGGCCCACAGCATCGCGTCGGCCGGGTGCAGGGCGATCTCGGCGTCCTTGGCCGCTGCCACCTCGACGGCGGCGTTGACGTGGTCGTTGTGCCCGTGGGTCAGGACGATCGCGGCGACGCGGCGGTCGCCGACCGCAGCGAGGATCGCGCCCGCGTCGTGCGCGGCATCGACGACCAGGACCTCCGTGTCGTCACCCACGAGCCAGACGTTGTTCTCGACCGCCCACTCGCCGCCGTCGAGTGCGAACGTCCCCGCGGTGACCACACGTTCGACCCCGGCCGGCATCAGAGGACCACGACGGACCGCAGGACCTCGCCGCGGTGCATCTTCGCGAACGCCGCCTCGACGTCGCCCAGCCCGATCGTCTCGGAGACGAAGCCGTCGAGGTCGAACCGGCCCTGGCGGTAGAGGTCGACCAGCATCGGGAAGTCCCGGCTGGGCAGGCAGTCGCCGTACCAGCTCGACTTCAGCGCACCGCCTCGGCCGAACACCTCGATCATGGGCAGCTCGATGGTCAGGTCCGGCGTCGGCACCCCGACCAGCACGACGGTGCCGGCGAGGTCGCGGGCGTAGAACGCCTGCTCGTACGTCTCCGGCCGGCCGACCGCCTCGACCACGACATCGGCACCGAAGCCCCCGGTGAGCTCTCGGATCCGCGCGACGACGTCCTCGGTGCGGCTGTTGACGGTGTGGGTCGCGCCGAACCGACGGGCCCACTCGAGCTTGCGGTCCTCGACGTCGACGGCGATCACCGTCGTCGCCCCCGCGATCCGCGAGCCGGCGATCGCCGCGTTGCCCACGCCGCCGCACCCGATGACCGCGACACTGTCGCCGCGGCCGACGTTGCCGGTGTTGACCGCTGCCCCGAAGCCGGCCATCACGCCGCAGCCGAGCAGGCCGGCGGCCGTGGCGGGCGCCTCCGGGTCCACCTTGGTGCACTGCCCGGCGGCCACCAGGGTCTTCTCGAGGAAGGCGCCGATGCCGAGTGCCGGGCTGAGGACCGTGCCGTCGGCGAGCGTCATCTTCTGGGTGGCGTTGTGGGTGGCGAAGCAGTACCACGGCTTGCCCCTGAGGCAGGCCCGGCACTGCCCGCAGACCGCTCGCCAGTTCAGGACCACGAAGTCGCCCGGGGCGACGCCGGTCACGCCCTCACCCACCGCCTCGACGACGCCCGCCGCCTCGTGCCCGAGGAGGAACGGGAACTCGTCGTTGATGCCGCCGTCGCGGTAGTGCAGATCGGTGTGGCACACCCCGCAGGCCTGCACCTGCACCAGGGCCTCCCCCGGCCCCGGGTCCGGGACGATCACGGTCTCCAGCGACACCGGCCGGCCCTTGGCCATGGCCACGACACCCTGCACCTCGTGCGGCATGCGGTTCTCTCCCGGGGACTGCGAGGACGGACGGACGAACCCTAACCGCCCACGCGCGAGCTCCGGCGGAGTGCCGGACGCGGTGCACGTCACCCGTCCGGACTAGTTCGCTCGAGCCATCGGGTCGGCGTGTCCGGGTGTCGACGTCTAGACCATGGCCCTGGTCGACCCGGCGGCTGCTGCGGCAGTCCCGCCGCCCTCCGACCTGACCCTGCACAGGGCCTTGCGCGCCGGCGACCCGCACATCGTCTTCCAGCCGATCGTCGACCTCAGCACAGGGGAGGTCACCGGCTACGAGGCCCTCTCCCGCTTCATGCACGTGCCCGGCCTCCGCGTCGACGAGGTGTTCGACCTGGCGACTGCCACAGGTCGCGGCTTCGAGCTCGAGGTCCTCGCGGTCCGCCGGGCCCTGGAGGCCGGCAGCGCGCGGCCGGCCGGCACGACGCTGTCGGTGAACCTCAGCCCCTCGTCGTTGAGCGACCCCACGGTCTTCGACCAGCTCCCGCCGGACCTGACCGGCGTGCAGGTCGAGGTGACCGAGCACGAGGTGATCGAGCAGGCGGACACGTTCCTCGCAGCGCTCGCCGAGCTGCGCAGCCGCGGTGGGCGGATCGCCGTCGACGACGTCGGCGAGGGATACGCCGGGCTGCAGCGGGTGATGCGGATCCGCCCGGACGTGCTGAAGGTCGACCGCTCCCTCGTCACCGGGGTGGACCGACGACCTGGGCAGGCGGCGCTCGTGGAGGCCATCGTGCACTTCGCGGCGCGGACCGGAGCGGTGGTCTGTGCCGAGGGTGTGGAGACCGCGGACGAGCTGTCCGTCCTTGCCGACCTGGACGTCCGCCTCGGCCAGGGATTCTTCATCGGTCGGCCCGCGGACGGTTTCGCGACCACCTCGCCCGAGGCCCTCGACGTGTGCCGCCGGACGATGCACGAGGCCGTCACCCGGCAGGACGTCAGCGTCACCGGGCAGCTGGTGAACGCGCTGCTGCAGGTCAGCGCAGCGGAGAGCCTCGACGGGCTGGCCCGCGCGCTGGCCGGCGTGGCACCGGCGCTGGGTGCGGACGCCGTCGAGCTGTCCTACCTCGACGACGCCCGGACCTACGTCGAGGCGGTCGTCGACACCGCCTCGCTCTTCAAGGGCGTCCGCTACCACCTCGACGACCTTCCGCTGACCCGCCACGTGCTCGAGGAGGACGTCGCCGCGCAGGTCGTGCTCGGTTCGCCCGACGCCGACCCCGACGAGTCGACCTGGATGATCGAGGACGGGATCGGCTCGCTGCTCATGCTCCCTGTGCGCTCGCGCGGCCGGGTGGTGGGGCTGTTCGAGGCGCACCTGCGCGAACCGACGCCCTGGCGACGCAACCAGATCCGTGCGGCCCGCACGGTTGCCTCGGTGGCCGGCCCCGTCCTGGAGAACCTGCTGCACAACGACGGGATGGATCCCCGCGCCGCGCGGGACGGCTCATCCGCCCTCGCGAAGACCCCAGGGTGAGCCGTACGCGGTGAGCAGGTCGAGGAACGGCATCGGGTCGAACGCCTCGGGCCCGAGCACGCCGGCGCCGCTCCAGGTGCCGGCGGCGAGCAGCTCGAGGGCCACGACCGGGTTGACGGCGGTCTGCCACACGACGGCCTGCGAGCCGTACTCCGCCATCGACCACTCGTTGTCGACCACGTGGTACAGGTACACCTGACGTTCCGTGCCGTCCTTGCGCCCGGTCACCCAGGTGCCGGCACACGTCTTGCCGTGCATCCGGTCGCCGAGGGTCGCGGGGTCGGGCAGGCAGGCGGCCACCACGTCGCGAGGTGACACCTCGGCGCCGCCGACCCGGACCTTGTCGGTGCGGTCGAGACCCACCTTGTGCAGCACCGAGAGGACGGTGATGAACTCCTCGCCCAGCCCGTACTTGAAGGTGACCCGCCGGGCGTCGACCCAGCGCGGGATGAGCAGCACCTCCTCGTGCTCGACGTTCACGCACTCGACCGGGCCGATGCCCTCGGGGAACTCGAAGACCTCGGGCTCGCTGAACGGCGCGGTGGTGAACCAGCCGCGGTCCTTCTCCCACACCACCGGTGGGTTCAGGCACTCCTCGATCGTCGTCCAGATCGAGAAGGACGGCGCGAAGTCGTAGCCGTCGACCTCGAGGTTGGCACCGTCCCGCACACCGATCTCGTCGATCTCGTCGAACAGGTGGTCGGCGGCGTACCGCGCGAAGACGTCGGAGAGTCCCGGCTCGATGCCGATTCCGGCGAGGCACAGCCGGCCGGCGGCCTCCCACTCCGCCGCCTTGGCGAACTGCTCGTCGCCGAGCATCACGCCGGTCTTCTCGTACGGCGCCTCGGGGTGCGGCCGCGACAGCGACATAGCCATGTCGAGGTAGTCGGCCCCGGCGGCGAACGCTCCGTCGAAGATCGGCATGACGAACCGGGGGTCGACGGCGTTGAAGACGTGCGTGATCCGGTGCTCGCGGCAGAGCGACGCGACGGCGTCGGCGCTGGACGCGTCGACCTGGGCCGCGACGAACCGCGAGTCTCCCGCGTGCCGCTCCAGGGCACGTTCGGCGCGGGCCTGGTCGTAGTCGGCCACGACCATCGACTCGAAGAAGTCGCGCCGCGCCGCGATGCCCACAGCAGCCGACCCCACGCCTCCGGCGCCCACCAGCAGGATCCGCATCAGTTCTCCTCGTCCGTGGAACGGTTCGCCAGCAGCGGGCGCCGCGGGTCGACGGTCAGTCGCTGCCGGCGGGCCGCGATGCCGGAGAGAGCCTCGAGCACCACCCGGTTGGCCAGCGCGGCGGTGATGTCCGCGTGGTCGTACGGCGGGGAGACCTCGACGACGTCGACGCCCACGACGGGCAGCTCGAGGCAGACCCGGCGCACGGCGTCCAGCAGCTGCCGCGCGGACAGGCCGCCCGGCTCCGGGGTGCCGGTGCCCGGCGCGTGACCCGGGTCCGCGACGTCGATGTCGACGGACAGGAACACGCCGTCGCAGTCGTCGACCGCGACGGTGAAGGCCTCGTCGAGGCAGTCGTCCAGCCCGCGCGCACCGATCTCGGTCATCTCGAACGACCGCATCCGCTGCTCGGCCATCCAGTCCAGCGTCTCCGGCCCGGGCCAGTACCCGCGGAGCCCGATCTGCAGGAACCGGTCGCCGCGCGCCGCACCCGACTCGATCAGCCGGCGCATCGGCTGGCCGTGCCCGTAGAGCGAGCCGAACTCGATGTCGCCGGTGTCGGCGTGCGCGTCGAAGTGCACCACGGACACCCGGCCGTCGCCGTGCTGCCGGGCGACCCCGGTGACGTCGGCGAGCGTGATGGAGTGGTCGCCACCCAGGACGACAGGTACGGCACCGCTGGTGGCGACCGTTGCCACCGCCTCCGTGAGCGCGGCCAGGGACCGCTCGATGTCGCCCGGCGGCATCTCGACGTCGCCGGCGTCCAGCACACGCAGGTCACGCAGCCCGTCGACGCGCAGCGCGAGGTGCGGGCGCGACCCGTCGTGCGGGAGGTAGTCGGTCGACCGGATCGCCTGGGGGCCGAAGCGGGTCCCCGGCCGGTGCGAGGTGCCGCCGTCGAACGGCGCACCGATCACCACGACGTCGGCGCCCGCGAAGGTCGCCGGGTCGTCCAGGTCGCACCGCTCCACCCCGAGGAACGTGATGTCCGGGCCGAACATCGGGCCGTACCTGCTCATGAGTCGAACCCCATCCCCATCTTGTCGAGCGTTCGCAGCCACGGGCCGCGCCGGCCGTCGCGGGCGTCCGCCTTCGCGACCGCCCGCCGGGTCAGCTCCACGCCGGCCCACCGCGCCGGCTCCGGCGGGAAGGGCAGCGGCTTGCGGCGCACCATCTCCAGCTCCGTGCGCTCGGTGGCGCGCCCGTCGAGCAGGTCGAGCAGGACCTGCCCGCCGAAGCGGGTGGCCCCGACGCCGAGGCCGGTGTAGCCGGCGACGTACCCGACGTGACCCTTGTGGGCCGTGCCCCAGAACGCGCTGAACCGGGAGCAGGTGTCGATGACGCCGCCCCAGGCATGGCTGAAGCGCAGCCCCTCGAGCTGCGGGAAGGTCGAGAAGAAGTGCTCGGCGAGGGTCAGGAAGGTCTCGGGACTGCGCTCGAGCCGGTCGTCGGTGCGGCCACCGAAGTGGTAGACGGCGTCGTAGCCGCCCCACAGGATCCGCCAGTCGTCGGTGACGCGGTAGTAGTGGAACAGGTTCCCGGCGTCGGACAGGCCGTGCCGGTCGGCCCAGCCCACCGCCGCGCGCTGCTCCGCGCTCATCGGCTCGGTCATCAGGGCGTAGTCCCACACCGGCACGACGTACGACGAGAGGCGGCGCAGCAGCGGCCGGCGCACGACGCCGGTGCCCAGGGCGACCCGGCCGGCCGTCACCCGACCGTACGAGGTCCGCAGGACGATGACGGGACCGGCGTCGTCGATCCCCTCGACGGGGGTGTTCTCGTGGATGCGGACGCCCGACCGCAGGCAGGCCGCGCGCAGCCCGCGGGCCAGGCGGGCGGGGTCGACCATCGCGCACCCGTCGGCGTCCAGCACGCCGCCGAGGTAGGTCGGCGAGTCGACCTTGGCGCGCACCGCGTCGGCGTCGAGCCACTCGGCCGATCCGCCGACCTGCGCGCTGAGCGCCGGCACCTCGCGCAGCTCGTCGGCCTGCCAGGGGGCTGTCGCGACGGTGAGCTCACCGGTGCGTTCGAAGGAGCAGTCGATGTCGTACTCCGCCACCGCCGCCTCGACGCCGTCGAGGTTCTCCCGGCCGAGCCGCTCGAGAGTCGCCATCTCGGCCGGGAACCTGTCCAGCCCGTTGCGCAGCCCGTGCGTCAGGCTGGCCGAGCAGAACCCGCCGTTGCGACCCGACGCCGCCCAGCCGGCGGTGCGGGCCTCGAGGAGCACGACGTCGCGGCCCGGGTCGGCCTCCTTCGCCAGCAGTGCGGTCCACAGTCCCGTGTAGCCGCCGCCGACCACGGCGAGGTCGGCTGTCGTACGACCGGCGAGTGCCGGGCACGGGTCAGGGGCGGGGCCGTCCAGCCAGTACGGCAGGTGCCGGACGTCGACCAGGGCGGCGGCCGCCTGGTGGGCGTCCGGGGTAGACACTGCCTAGCTCGACTTCCGCCGTCCGCCGACGGCCTGGCCGATCACGACGGCGACCAGGGCGAGGAAGAACATGAACGACGCGATGACGTTGGCCTGCGCAGGGATACCCCGCAGCGACGACACGTAGACGAACTTCGGGAAGGTGTTGACCGCGCCCGAGTTGAAGTTCGTGATGATGAAGTCGTCGAACGACAGCGAGAACGCGAGCAGCGCCGCCGCCATGATCCCCGGTGCCACAAGCGGCAGCGTGATGCGCCGGAAGGTCTGCCACTCGTCGGCGTAGAGGTCCATCGCCGCCTGCTCCAGCCGCGGGTCGAGACTCGCGATCCGCGCTTTCACGGTCACGACGACGAACGAGATGCAGAACATGACGTGGGCGATGATGATCGTGTTCAGGCCGAGGTTGATGCGCAGGTTGAGGAACAGCGCGAGCAGCGAGGCGCCGAGCACGACCTCGGGAGTGGCCATCGGCAGGAAGATCGTGAGGTTGGTCGCGGTGCGGCCCCGGAACCGGTGCCGGGCCAGCGCGAACGCGATCATCGTCCCGAGGATCGTCGCGATGAGCGTCGCGATGAAGCCGATCTTCAGGCTGTTGCCCAGGGCGTTGCACACGTCGGGCGCACCGCACGGGTTCTTCCACTTGTCGAGCGTGAACCCCTTCCACGCGATGTTCGACTTGCCGGAGTTGTTGAACGAGAACGCCAGCGTGTAGGCGACCGGGACGAACAGGTAGGTGAAGCCGAGCACCGCGTAGATCCGGATGGCGTTGCGCGAGAGCCACCGGGCGACCTGCTGGCCGGGCGACCTGTGCCGCTCCGGCACCGGCCCGGAGGTGACCTGCTGCGTCGTCCGCGCCGTCCCGCTCGTCACCGCACTGGTCATTCGGGGCCCCCGCGGGATCGTGAGCGAACCATGACGGGTGAGCAAGCTTCTCGGCGCGCGAGCGAGCGATCTCGTGGGGAAGTCATACCAGTTCCTCCGTGCCGGCCCGGCGGATGTACAGCCCGACGAGCAGCAGGATCGACGCCATCAAGGTCACCGACAGGACGGCAGCGGTCGGGTAGTCGACGATCCGCAGGAACCGCGAGTCGATGACGTTGCCGACCATCGTCGTGTCACGGTTGCCGAGCAAGGCAGCGTTGACGTAGTCGCCGGCCGCCGGGATGAAGGTGAGCAGTGTTCCCGCGACGACCCCCGGCAGTGACAGCGGGAACGTCACCTTCCGCATCGTCGTGAGCGCGTTGGCGTAGAGGTCGCCGGCCGCCTCGATGAACCGCGGGTCGACGCGCTCCAGCGAGGCGTAGATCGGCAGGATCATGAACGGCAGGAAGTTGTAGGTGATGCCGATGACCACAGCGGGCGCCGAGTTGATGATGTGCGTCTGCTCGCCGATCAGGTGCAGGTTCTTCATCGCGGACACCACGAAGCCCTCGTCGGCAAGGATCTGCTTCCACGCGACCGTCCGGAGCAGGAAGCTGACGAAGAACGGCGCGACGACGAGCACCAGCAGGATGTTGCGGTAGCGGCCGGCCTTGAACGCGATCGCATAGGCCAGCGGGTAGGAGATCGCGAGGGCGAGCACGGTCGCGATGAACGCGTAGAGGAACGACCGGCCGAAGACGGTGAGGTACTCCGAGACGGAGTCGACGTAGTTGGCGAGCCGGAAGGTCTGGGTGTAGACGCCGATGTCGGCGCCCGGGGGCGCGGTCTGCGTCGACGTCGACACCAGGCTGAGGATCGGCACCAGGAAGAAGACCGTCAGCCACAGCATGCCGGGCAGCAGCAGCAGGTACGGCGTCATGCGGCTGCGGCCCGGACGCCCGGCACTGCCCGACGGTGGCTGGCGGTCGTCGGCCTGCCGCTCGCCGACCCCGATGCCCTGGGCCGCGCTCACGAGCCCACCTCAGCCGACCGGGACCGGGTCGGCCCCGTCGTCGATCCCGGCACCGGCGTTGACGTCACCGCTGCCGTCGAGGGCGAACGTGTGGGCCGGGTCCCAGTGCAGGTCGACGATCGTCCCCGGCGGGAGCACCCCGAGCGTGCCGAGGTTCTGCGCGAAGACCATCAGCTCCTGACCCCACGGCATCCGCACGAGGTACTGCGTGCTGACCCCGGTGAAGCTGGCGTCCGTGACGACGCCTCCGGGCAGCACGTTGCGACCGGCCTCGGACGCGTCGTCCTCGGGCCGGACCAGCTGGATCTTCTCCGGACGCACCCCGATGAGCAGGTCGTCGTCGCCACTGGTGCGGCGGGCCGCCGGCATCGCGACCTTCTGGCCCTGCACCTCGAGGACGAGGTTGTCGCCGTCGGTCCCGGACACGCTGGCGTGCACGAGGTTGGACTGGCCGAGGAAGTTCGCGACGAAGGTGGTGTTGGGCGCCTCGTAGAGCTCGGTAGGCCCACCGAGCTGCTCGATGTGGCCGCCGTTCATCACGGCGATCGTGTCGGCCATGGTCATGGCCTCCTCCTGGTCGTGCGTGACGTGCACGAAGGTGAGGCCGACCTCGGTCTGGATCCGCTTGAGCTCGATCTGCATCTGCCGGCGCAGCTTGAGGTCGAGCGCGCCGAGCGGCTCGTCGAGCAGCAGCACCGCCGGCCTGTTGACGATCGCCCGGGCCAGCGCCACCCGCTGCTGCTGCCCGCCGGACAGCTGCGCCGGCTTGCGACGTGCCATGCCGGCCAGCTCCACGAGCTCGAGGGCCTCCTCGACCTGGTTCTTCACCTGCTTGGTGCCGCGACGGCGCAGGCCGAACGCGACGTTCTCGAAGATGTCGAGGTGCGGGAAGAGCGCGTAGCTCTGGAAGACGGTGTTGACGGGCCGCTTGTACGGCTTGGCGTCCGTGACGTCCCGGTCGCCGATGTGGATGGTCCCCTCGGTCGGCTCCTCGAGCCCGGCCACCATCCGCAGCGTGGTCGTCTTGCCGCACCCGGACGGGCCGAGCAGCGCGAAGAAGGACCCGGACGGGATGGTGAGGGACAGGTCGTCGACCGCCACGAAGGTGCCGAAGCGCTTCGTGACCCGTTCCAGCCGCAGGTCCTGGCCCGCGGCGCCGGACTCGCTCGCCATCAGTTGCCGATCACCTTCTGGAAGGCCTCGCTGTAGGTGGTCTCCTCCTGCGGAGTCAGGCTGTGGAAGACCTTCACCTGCGCCAGGTCCGCCTCGGTCGGGAAGATCAGCGGGCTGTCGACCAGCGACGGGTCGATCTTCTCCATCTCGGCCTTGGCCCCGTCGACCGGGCAGATGTAGTTGACGTAGGCCGCGACCTCGGCGGCGATCTCCGGCCGGTAGTAGAAGTCCATCAGCTTCTCGGCGTTCGCCTTGTGCGGCGACCCGATCGGGACCATGAGGTTGTCCGACCACAGGGTGCCGCCGGTCTCCGGCAGGGTGAAGACGTAGTTGGGGTCCTCCTCCTCGAACTGCGCGAGCAGGATGTCGCCGGACCAGGCGATGGCCGCGATGGCGTTGCCGCTGCGCAGGTCGTCGAGGTACGAGTTGCCCTTGACCTGCCGGATCTGCCCGGAGTCGACCTGCTTCTGCAGCACGTCGAGACCCTTGTTGAAGTCGTCCTCGGAGAACTCCTGGGAGATGTCGACGCCCTGCGACATCATGATCAGCCCGACCGTGTCGCGCATCTCGGAGAGCACGACGATCTTGCCCTTGAGGTCGGGGGCCCAGAGATCGTCGAGGGTCTTGAGCTCGCGACCGACCTTGTCCTTGCGGTAGCCGATGCCGGCGTACCCGCTCTGCCAGGTGAGGGAGTGCTTGCGCCCGGCGTCGAAGTCGACGTCCTGCAGCTTGGGGTTGAGGTTCTTGGAGTTCGGGATCTTCGCGAGGTCGAGCTCCTGGACGTAGCCCTGGCGGATCATCCGGGCGGCCATCCAGTCGGTGAGGACGATGACGTCCTTGCCGATGTCGTCGCCGTTCTTGAGCTGGCCCTGCACCTTGCCGTAGTAGGAGTCGTTGTCGTCGATGTCCTCGGCGTAGGTGGCCTTGATGCCCGTCTCCTGCTGGAACTTGTCCAGGGTCGGGTAGTTCTTGGTCTTGTCGTCGTAGTCGAGGTAGGCGGGCCAGTTGGCCCAGCGGACGACCTTGTCGGTCGCCGACTTGTCCTTGACCGTGGGGTCCGGCTTGCTCGAGGTACCCGTGTCCCCGGTGCCGCACGCGGCGAGCGCGGCGGCGACGCCGGCACCGCCCGCCCCGCGGAGCACGGATCGCCGGGACAGCTGGGCCCGGACCAGCTCGCGGAACATCGGGTCCTGTCGACGGTCAGTCACGTGGGGTCTCCTCGGAGCTCAGAGGCAGGGGACGGTGTCAGGGGTGGTCGGTCGTCGTGCCGGTGAAGACCGTCCGGTGCCAACCCTTGCGCACCGCGGCCGTCCCGTCGTACATGACGTGCTTGATCAGTGTGTACTCGTCGAGGGAGTACTGGGACATGTCCTTGCCATTCCCCGAGGCCTTGTAGCCGCCGTGCGGCATCTCGCTGATGATCGGGATGTGGTCGTTGACCCACACGCAGCCGGCCCGGATCTCCCGGGTCGCCCGCATGGCCCGGAAGACGTCGCGGGTCCATGCCGACGCCGCCAGGCCGTACGGCGTGTCGTTGGCCAGCCGCAGTCCCTCGTCGTCGTCGTCGAACGGGAGGACGACGAGGACGGGGCCGAAGACCTCGCTCTGGACGATCTCGGAGTCCTGCGCAGCGTCGACCACCAGCGTGGGCTCGTAGTAGGCGCCACGGGCCAGCTCCCCCGTCGGCGCGACGCCACCGCGGACGACCTTGGCACCGGCGGCCCTGGCCCGGTCGACGAACCCGGCGACCCGCTCCTGCTGGAGGCGTGACACGAGCGGGCCCTGGTCGGTGCGCTCGTCCATCGGGTCGCCGAGCACGACGGTGCCCATGACGTCTGCCACCCCCGCGACGAAGGCGTCGTAGAGCGGGCGCTGGACGTAGGCACGGGTCGCGGCGGTGCAGTCCTGCCCGGTGTTGATCAGGGCTCCCGCGACCGCGCCCTGGACCGCGGCGTCGAGGTCGGCGTCGTCGAAGACCACGAACGGCGCCTTGCCGCCGAGCTCGAGGTGCACCCTCTTGGGTCCGACGGACGCGAGCTCCATCACGCGGCGGCCGACCCCGGACGACCCGGTGAAGGACACCATGTCGACGTCGGGATGGCTCATCAGCGCCTCGCCGGCCACCCGGCCGGTGCCGGTGACGACGTTGACGACCCCGTCGGGGATGCCGGCGTCCTGGGCGGCCTCCGCGAACATCAGGGCCGTGAGCGGCGTCAGCTCGGCCGGCTTCAGGACGATCGTGTTGCCCGCGGCCACCGCCGGAAGGATCTTCCACGCCGCCATCTGCAGCGGGTAGTTCCACGGCGCGACCGAGCCGACCACACCGATGGCCTCCCGCCGGACGTACGACGTGTGGTCGCCGGAGTACTCCGCGGCGGCCTTGCCCTCCAGCGCTCGGGCGGCGCCGGCGAAGAACGACACGTTGTCGACGGTGCCCGGGACGTCGAAGCCGGTGGCCAGGCGGATCGGCTTGCCGGTCTGCCGCGACTCGGTGCGCGCGAGGTCGTCGGCGCGCTCGTCGAGGAGTGCGGCGAGCCGGGTCAGTGCCGCGGACCGCTCGACCGGCGGCGCGGCCGACCACTCCGGGAACGCCGCGCGTGCCGCCACGACCGCGGCGTCGACGTCGGCCGGTCCCGCGAGGGCCACCTGCTCGACGGTCTCACCGGTCGCCGGGTCGGTGACGTCGAAGGTCTCCCCCGACCCGCCGCGGCGGCGGCTCCCGGCGATGAACTGGTGCACGCGGGCGGCTCCTGAGGTGGTTGTGCTCGTCGACGCAGGCGGCTGGTGGTCGAGCCGCTGGGCCGTGGACGATCCTGACAGAGGAGATCGTCGTGGACAAGCGATTCCGTGGCGATACCGGATCGTGACCACGAAATCACGCGGTCAGAACCGTCTGTTGCGGGCCTTCCGACCATCCGCCGCCGTCCGCGACGACGCACCCTCCGGTCGATCTCCGCAAATGATCACGGGACCGTGATCATTTGCCACCGGCCGTGGTGAGTTCAGCGCGGTTCGGTCATGTTGACCACGAGGCCGTGATCATTTGGCAGCCGTGGGGGCGGTCAGGGACCAACGGCGGGACGAGCGACGGGGCGGCGTCCTCGTCGTGGCCGCTCTGACCCGCACTCACGACGGCGGGTCACGTGGGCCGACCCGACCGCAGCTACGGGGCGTCCGGGTCCCAGGTGCGGCGGCCGGCCAGCCAGGTGCCGCGGACCGCGATGCCCGGCCAGCGCAGCGGCTCCACGGCGGCGGGGTCGGCGGCCAGCCACACCAGGTCGGCGCGGCGGCCCACCGAGAGCGTGCCCCACACCGTCTCCTCGAAGGCCTGGTAGGCGACGCCCTGGGTGTAGGCCGACAGGGCGGCGGGCACCGGCAGCCGCTCGTCGGGCACCCAGCCGCCGGCCGGGCTGCCGTCCTTCGTCTGCCGGGTGACGGCGACCGCCAGCCCCTCGAGCGGCCGGTAGGAGCTGACGGGCCAGTCGCTGCCGAAGGACAGCAGCGCGCCGGAGGCGAGCAGCGAGGCCATCGGGTACTGCAGCCTCCCCCGGTGGTGACCCAGCCGCGGCAGGGTGAGGTCGACCTGCAGCGGGTCGAGCTGGGCCCACAACGGCTCGAGGTTGGCGATGACGCCGAGCTCGGCGAACCGCGCCACGTCGGACGGGTCGACGCACTGCGTGTGCGCGACGACCGACCGGCGCTCGCGCGGGCCGTTGACCTGCGGGAGCCGGGCCAGCGCGTCGAGGGTCGTGCGCACCGCCGCGTCGCCGATCGCGTGCACGTGCAGCTGGAAGCCGTCGGCGTCGAAGGCGGCGGCTGCCGCCGCGAGCTCGTCGGCCGTCCACACCGGGTGCCCGACGGAGCCCGGTGGGTCCCCGAGCGTCCCGTCGTACGGCGCGAGCATCGCCGCCGTACCGGCCTCGACGACGCCGTCGGCGAAGATCTTCACGGTGCGGACCGACACGTCCTTGGCCGCGGGCGACACGCTGGCGGAGTGCCGGGCGGCGAGGAAGTCGCCACGCTGGGCGCGCCATCGGTCGGGGTCGGCGCGCAGAGCGATGTTGGCGCGCACGGCCAGCCGGCCCGTGGCGGCCGCAGCCAGGTAGACCTCGACGTCGCTCGGCGACAGCGCCGCCTCCTGCACCCACGTGATCCCGGCCGCCGCGAACAGCCGTGCCGCGCGCAGCAGTCCCTCGCGCTTCTCGGCCAGGGTCGCCCGGGGCGCGTGCCGCAGGACGAGGTCCATCGCGGTCCACTCGACGAGCGTCCCCATGGCCGACCCGTCGGGACGTCGTGCCACCTCGCCCGCGGGCGGGTCGGGCGTGCTGCCGTCGACGCCGGCCCGGCGCAGCGCCTCGGAGTTCACCCAGGCGCAGTGGTGGTCCGTCGACTGCAGCACCACCGGCCGGTCCGGGACGGCCTCGTCCAGCCAGCGCGCGTCGAAGCGGCCGGACGGGGCGAGCGTCGGGTCGTACGGGCCGCCCTGCACCCACTCGACCTCCGGATGCGTCCCGGCCCACCGGCGCACCGCGTCGACCACCTGAGGGACCGTGGTCGCGTCGCGGACCTCCGGGCCGGCCAGCTCGACCCCGCCCCACAGCGGGTGGACGTGCCCGTCGCCGAACGACGGGAGCAGCGCGCCGCCCTCGAGGTCGATCGTGTGCCTCGCGATCGGCACCAGCCCCAGGGCGTCGTCGTCCAGAGCGACGACGTAGCCGTCGTGGACCGCGACCGCACGGGCCCGCGGACCGCCGGGCAGCCCGGTGACGACCGTCCCGCCGTGCAGGACGAGGTCGACGCTCACCCGAGCGGTCTCTCAGGCCTCGATGTTGGACATCACGTGCTTGATGCGCGTGTAGTCCTCGAAGCCGTACATCGAGAGGTCCTTGCCGTAGCCGGAGTGCTTGAAGCCGCCGTGCGGCATCTCCGCGACGAGCGGGATGTGGGTGTTGATCCACACGCAGCCGAAGTCGAGCCGCTTGGCCATCCGCATCGCCCGGCCGTGGTCCTTGGTCCACACCGACGACGCCAGGCCGTAGCGGACACCGTTGGCCCAGCGGACCGCCTCGTCCTCGTCGGAGAACTGCTGCACCGTGATGACGGGGCCGAACACCTCGTCCTGCACGAGCTCGTCGTCCTGCCTCAGCCCGCTGACGACCGTGGCCTCGTGGAAGAAGCCCTCCGACAGGTCACCGCCGACCCGGTGCCCGCCGGCGGCGACCGAGGAGTGCTCGGGCGCACGGGACAGCATCCCCATGACGCGGTCGAGCTGGTTGGCGTTGTTCAGAGGGCCGAACAGCGCGTCCTCGTCGTCGGGCCGGCCGGTCTTCGCCGCGTCGCGCGCCTGCTGCGCCAGCGCGGCGACGAAGTCGTCGTGGATGCGCGGGGCGGCGATGACGCGGGTCGCGGCCGTGCAGTCCTGGCCGGCGTTGAAGTAGCCCGCGACCGCGATCGCCTCGGCCGCGGCCTCCAGGTCCGCGTCGTCGAAGACCACCACGGGCGCCTTGCCGCCGAGCTCGAGGTGCACCTTTTTCAGGTCGGTGGCGGCCGACCCGGCCACCTCCATGCCGGCGCGGACGGAACCGGTGATCGACACCATCTGCGGCGTCCGGTGCTCGACCAGGGCGCGGCCGGTGTCGCGGTCGCCGCACACGACGTTGAAGACGCCCTCGGGGAGGAACTCGGCCATGAGCTCGGCCATCAGCAGGGTCGAGACCGGAGTGGTGTCGGACGGCTTGAGGACCACGGTGTTGCCGGCGGCGATGGCCGGCGCCCACTTCCAGACCGCCATCATCATCGGGTAGTTCCACGGCGTGACCTGGGCGCAGACGCCGATCGGCTCGCGCCGGACGTACGACGTGTGGCCGGCCATGTACTCCCCCGCCGACCGGCCCTCGAGCACCCGTGCCGCGCCGGCGAAGAACCGGATCTGGTCGACCATCGGCGGGATCTCCTCCGACATGGTCAGCGCCAGCGGCTTGCCGGTGTTCTCGCTCTCGGCGGCGACGAGCTCCTCGGCCCGCGACTCGATCGCGTCGGCGATCCGGATCAGGGCCTTCTGCCGCTCGCTGGGCGTGCTGTCGCGCCAGCCCTCGAACGCCGCTGCCGCCGCGGACATCGCCGCGTCGACGTCCTCGGCGGACGAGACCGGCGCGTGCGCGAAGACCTTCC
The DNA here is from genome assembly GCA_963746175.1 of uncultured Actinomycetota bacterium. Lineage (GTDB taxonomy): Bacteria > Actinomycetota > Actinomycetes > JACCUZ01 > JACCUZ01 > CAVVAH01. The sequence continues at coordinate 238,337 of CAVVAH010000008.1, forward strand.
CGGTGCTCGGGTCCACCAGCTCGGAGGTCCGGCCGTCGACGGGGTCGACCGGCTTGCCGCCGACGAAGTTGCGCAGGGTGCGGGTGTCAGACAACGGGAGCTCCTCGCGGGTGAGCGGGACGTCTGTGGGGACGTCGAGCGGTTCTCGCGGGAGCCTAGCCGCGGAGAACCGTTCTCAACAGTCATGAGGCGCCCGGACGACAGATTCAGCAAAATCCGACCGTGTTCGCCACGGAATCACTTGCCAACGACCCCGACGAAGGGCGAGGATCGCGGGCATGGCAGCCAAGGAACGGGGCAGCGGCGTCGTCCTCGACGACGTCTCCAAGGCGATCATCGAGCAGCTGCAGGAGGACGGCCGGCGCGCCTACGCGGCGATCGGCAAGGCCGTCGGCCTGTCCGAGGCAGCCGTCCGGCAGCGGGTCCAGCGGCTGCTCGACGCGGGGGTCATGCAGATCGTCGCGGTGACCGACCCGCTCCAGGTGGGCTTCCCGCGCCAGGCCATGATCGGGATCTCCTGCGAGGGCGACGTCGAGGCCGTGGCCGAGAAGATCGCCGACATGGCGGAGGTCGACTACGTCGTCATCACCGCCGGCAGCTTCGACCTGCTCGTCGAGGTGGTCTGCGAGGACGACGACCACCTGCTCGAGCTCATCTCCAAGCGCATCCGTGCAGTCCCCTCGGTGCGCAGCACCGAGTCGTTCGTCTACCTCAAGCTCCGCAAGCAGCTCTACAACTGGGGAACCAGATGACCTTGACCACCGAACCCACCACCGCCGTCGACGCGTCGGCGCTCGCCGCCTCCGCGCGCGACCACCTGTGGATGCACTTCACCCGGATGTCCGCCTACCAGCAGGCCGACGTCCCCGTCATCACCCGCGGTGAGGGCCCCTACATCTGGGACGCCAACGGCAGGCGGTACCTCGACGGCCTCGCGGGGCTCTTCGTCGTGCAGGCCGGGCACGGGCGCACCGAGCTCGCCGAGGCCGCCGCGAGGCAGGCCAGCGAGCTCGCGTTCTTCCCGCTGTGGTCCTACGCGCACCCGAAGGCGGTCGAGCTGGCCGAGCGGCTGGCACACCTGGCGCCCGGTGACCTCAACCGGGTCTTCTTCACCACCGGCGGCGGCGAGGCCGTCGAGTCGGCCTGGAAGGTCGCCAAGCAGTACTTCAAGCTCACCGGCAAGCCGATGAAGCACAAGGTCATCAGCCGCAACGTCGCCTACCACGGCACCCCGCACGGCGCGCTGTCGATCACCGGCATCCCCGCCGCGAAGGCCATGTTCGAGCCGCTCGTGCCGGGCGCGCACAAGGTGCCCAACACCAACTTCTACCGCGCTCCCCAGCACGCCGACGACCTGGAGGCGTTCGGCCTCTGGGCGGCCGATCGCATCGAGGAGGCCATCGAGTTCGAGGGTCCCGAGACCGTGGCCGCGGTGTTCGTCGAGCCGGTGCAGAACTCCGGCGGCTGCTTCCCACCGCCGCCCAACTACTTCGCGCGGGTCCGCGAGATCTGCGACAAGTACGACGTGCTGCTCGTGTCCGACGAGGTCATCTGTGCCTTCGGGCGGCTCGGCCACTACTTCGGCGCCGACCGGTTCGGCTACCAGCCGGACATCATCACCTGCGCCAAGGGCATGACCTCCGGCTACTCCCCCATCGGCGCGATGATCGCGACCGATCGGATCATGGAGCCGTTCCTGCAGGGCCACGCGTCGTTCGCGCACGGCTACACCTTCGGCGGTCACCCGGTGTCGGCCGCGGTGGCGCTGGCGAACCTCGACATCTTCGAGCGCGAGAAGCTCAACGAGCACGTCCGCGACACCACCGGCGACTTCCGCCGGACGTTGGAGAAGCTCAACGACCTGCCGATCGTCGGCGACGTCCGTGGCGACGGCTTCTTCTTCGGCATCGAGATGGTGAAGGACAAGGCGACCCGCGAGACCTTCGACGACGACGAGTCCGAGCGGCTGCTCCGCGGCTTCCTGTCGAGGGCCCTCTTCGACGCCGGGCTCTACTGCCGGGCCGACGACCGCGGCGACCCGGTCATCCAGCTCTCGCCGCCGCTGGTCTGCGACCAGTCGCACTTCGACGAGATGGAGCAGATCCTGCGGTCGGTGCTCACCGAGGCGTGGAGCCGGCTCTGACGGAGCCCTCGGGACCGTCGGCCCGCACCACGGTCCGGCGGCTGCCGGAGAAGCAGGTCCGGGACCGCGCGGTGCTCGACGCGGTCCTGGACGCCGGCCGCGTCGCGCACGTCGCCGTCCACGACGACGACGGCCAGCCCTACGTGGTGCCGGTCGCCTACGCCCGCGACGGCGACGCCGTGCTGTTCCACGGCTCCACCGGCAGCCGGCTGTTCCGGAGCCTGGCCGGCGGCGCGCCGACCTGCCTCACGGTGACGCTGCTCGACGGGTTGCTCGCGGCCCGGTCCGTGTTCGAGTCGTCGATGCACTACCGGTGCGCGATGGTGCTCGGGACCGCGACCGTGCTCGAGGACGACGCCAAGCTGGCCGCGCTGGAGCGGGTCACCGAGCACCTGCTGCCCGGCCGGTGGGCCGACGCCAGGCAGCCCAACCGCAAGGAGCTCTCGGCGACGCTGGTCCTCTCGCTGCCGCTCTCGGAGTGGTCGGTGAAGGTGAGCGACGGCCCGCCCGAGGACGCGGAGGAGGACCTGGAGCTGCCGTACTGGGCCGGCGTGGTGCCGCTGCAGGAGGTGGCCGGCGCGCCGCAGCCGGCGCCGGACCTGCGTGGCGCTCCCCCGGTGCCGTCGTACGTCGCGTCGTGGACCCGCTGAGCCCGTCGTGACCGACTACCGCCGGCTCTCGCTCTGGCACGACACCGTCGACGACGACCTCACGCCGCGACCAGCGCTCGCCGGCGACCTCGACGTCGACGTGGCGGTCGTGGGCGCCGGCTACACCGGGCTGTGGTCCGCGTACTACCTGGCGGCGACCGACCCGTCGCTGCGGATCGCCGTGCTGGAGGCGGAGGTCGCCGGGTTCGGGGCCAGCGGACGCAACGGGGGCTGGTGCTCGGCGCTGTTCCCGGCACCCGTGTCCTGGTTGGCGAAGCGCTACGGCCGCGAGCGCGCCGTCGCCCAGCACCGCGCCATGCAGGGCGCCGTCGACGAGGTCGGCGCCGTGGCAGCGGCGGAGGGCATCGACTGCCACTTCGCGAAGGGCGGCACCGTCGTCGCAGCGCGCAACGCGGTGCAGCTCGACCGCGCGCGGGCCGAGGTCGCGCACGCCCGGCAGTGGGGCTTCGGCGAGGACGACATCGCGCTGCTCGGCGCCGACGAGGCGCGCACCCGCCTGCAGGCGAGCGAGGTGCTGGGTGCGACGTACACACCGCACTGCGCCGCCATCCACCCGGCGAGGCTGGCCAGGGGGCTGGCCCGCGCGGTGGAGGCCCGCGGCGTCACGCTCCACGAGCGGACTCCCGTGACCGCGATCGAGCCGCACGTCGCGGTCACCCCGCACGGTCGGGTCCGCGCCGAGGTGGTCGTCCGCGCGACGGAGGGGTTCACCGCGCGGCTGCCCGGCCTGCGCCGTGCCATCGCGCCGGTCTACTCCCTGATGGTGGCCACCGAGCCGCTGCCCGACGACGTCTGGGACCGGGTCGGGCTCGCCGACCGGGAGACCTTCAGCGACTTCCGGCACCTCATCGTCTACGGCCAGCGCACCGCTGACGGCCGGCTCGCCTTCGGCGGTCGCGGGGCGCCGTACCACTTCGGCTCCCGGATCCGGCCGGGGCAGGACCGCGACCCGGACGTGTTCGCGGCGCTGCACCGGACGCTCGTCGACCTGCTGCCTGCGGTCGAGGGTGCCGCCTTCACGCACGCCTGGGGCGGCCCGCTCGGCATCGCCCGCGACTGGTGCGCGTCGGTGGGGCTGGACCGCGCCACCGGCCTGGCCTGGGCCGGCGGCTACGTCGGCGACGGCGTGTCCACGACGAACCTCGCCGGCCGGACGCTCGCCGACCTGGTGCTCCAGCGGGACTCCGACCTGGTGCACCTGCCGTGGGTGGGCCACCGGTCGCGCCGGTGGGAGCCGGAGCCGCTGCGGTGGCTGGGGGCCAACCTCCTGCTGAAGGTCATGACGGGGGCCGACCCCGAGGAGGCCAGGACGGGTCGGCCGTCTCGCCGGGCCGCGCTGATGGAGCGCCTGCTCGGGCACTGACCACACCCCCGACCGATGAGTACGCCGCGGCGCTCGGGTCTGCCCGGGTGACAGGACCGGGACGACGGAAGGACACCGAGATGCCGAGGACGACGCCGTGGCTGTGGTTCGACACCGAGGCGGAGGAAGCGGCGAACTTCTACGTCGGCCTCTTCCCCAACTCCCGCATCACCGGTGTGCAGCGGTACAACGAGGCCGGCCCCCGACCCGCCGGCATGGTGATGACGGTCGAGTGGGAGATCGACGGCCAGCGGTACGCCGGTCTCAACGGCGGCCCGGACTTCCGCTTCACCGAGGCGGTGTCGTTCATGATCGACTGTGCCGACCAGGCCGAGGTGGACCACTACTGGGACGCGTTCGCCGAGGGCGGCGACCCGGGGCCGTGCGGCTGGATCAAGGACCGGTTCGGCCTGTCGTGGCAGGTCGTGCCGCGGATGCTGATGGAGCTGCTCAACGACCCCGACCCGAAGGTCGCCGAGGCGGTGATGGCCGCGATGCTGCAGATGTCCAAGATCGACGTCGCCGGCCTCGAGGCCGCCCGCGACGCCGCCGCCTGACGACCCGTCAGCGGTCAGCGGCGGCCGGGCCGCCACAGGTCGCGAAGCGCCCACGGCACCACGACGAACCACCAGACGGCGGCGCCCACCAGGGCGAAGACCGCGAGCCAGACCCCGACGGTCAGCAGCAGGACGGTGCCGACCATCCGGCCGACCGGGCCGAAGGTCGTGGCGGACCGCGTCCACCGGCTGCTCGGCGGCGCCGGCGGACGGATCAGGGGGCTGCCGGCGGCGACCAGGCCGTTGGCGCCCTCTCCGGGGATCTGGAACCGGACGGGCGGCTGCTCGTGCGGCTCGGGGAAGAACGACGTCACCTGGAGGACATCGGCACGTCAGGGGGCCGAACTGAGCCCGCGGCCGATGCGCGACGATGTCCGGATGAGCCAGCGCGCGGACCTCCCGTCGCCCGCCGGCCCGACGTACCGGCTGTGCTTCGTCTGCAGCGGCAACATCTGCCGCTCGCCGATCGCGGCCGTCGTCATGCAGCGGCTCGTCGCCGACGCTGGGCTCACCGAGCTCGTTCACGTCGACTCGGCGGGGACCGGCGACTGGCACGTGGGTGCGCGGGCGGACAGCCGGGCGGTCGCGGTGCTGAGCGGCAGCGGCTACGACGGCCGTGCGCACCGCGCCCGGGTGTTCGAGCGCAGCTGGCTGGACGACCGCGACCTCGTCCTGGCGCTCGACCGTGGCCACCTGCGTGAGCTGCGCGCCCTGGCCCGCACGGACGAGCAGCGGGCGAAGGTGCGGCTGCTGCGGTCGTTCGACGCCGAGGCGCCGGACGGCGCGGAGGTGGCCGACCCGTACCTGGGGGACGACCGCGACTTCGCCGAGGTGCTGGACCAGGTCGAGCGGTCGTGCCGCGGCCTGCTGGACGCGGTGGCCCGGACCCTCCCGGAGCCGGTCTGACGGCCGCGCGCCGGACCGGGGCCTGGCGCGGTTTCGTGGCCAATGCCGCGATCGTCGAGGTATGCCCCCGTTGCGGATCCGGCGGACACGGTCGACAGTGATCGTCGAGGTGATGCCGGTGGCCGTTCCCACGCAGCACCGGGTCGCGGCCGAGCGGCCGGCCGGGGTGACGGTCGTCCTCCTCGGTGCCCTGGTGGCCGTGGCGCTCGGCACCTACGCCGGCCTGCACGAGCCGGCCGGCCGGCCGTTCGAGACGTTCGGCTTCTCCGGGATGCTGCAGATGAAGGCGTGGCTGAGCACGGCCGCCGCCGTCCTGCTGCTCGTCCAGCTCACGACGGCGCTGTGGATGTGGGGGCGGCTGCCGGGTGCCTCGCACCGCGCGCCCGGCTGGGTGGCCCCGGTGCACCGCTGGTCCGGTGCGGCCGCCTTCACGGTGACGCTGCCGGTGGCGCTGCACTGCATGTGGGCCCTCGGCTTCGCCACCAGCAGCCCGCGGGTGCTGGTGCACGGCCTGGCCGGCTGCCTGTTCTACGGCGCCTACGCCGCGAAGATGCTCGGCCTGCGCGTGCGCGGGCTGCCGGGCTGGTCGCTCCCGGTGCTCGGCGGCACGGTGCTCAGCGCCCTCGTCCTGATCTGGCTCACGTCGGCCCTGTGGTTCTTCACCCGGTCGGGGGTGCCGCTGACATGACCGCCACCCTGACCCGTCGCGCGGTGATGCGCGGCTCCGGCGTCGTCGTCGTGGGGGCGGTGCTCGGCTTCGCGCTGGCCCGGCGCAGCGACGCGGCGCGGGCCACCGGACCGGCCGGTGCCGCCGCCAACGGCTACGGCCCGTCGCCGGCGTCGGCCGGCGGCGAACCGCTCGCGGCGCTGGCCGACGTACCGGACGGCGGCGGGCTCGTGCTCGGCGACCAGCACGTCGTCCTCACCCGGTCCGGCGACGACGTGCACGCCTTCTCCGCGACCTGCACCCACCAGGGCTGCACGGTCGGCGCCGTGACGGACGGCCGGATCACCTGCCCCTGCCACGGCAGCGCGTTCGACGCGACGACGGGCAAGGTGGTCCAGGGCCCGGCCACCACCGGGCTGGCTCCGGTCGACGTCACGGTGGCGGACGGCGAGATCACCCTGGGGGCTTCACGATGACCGCGCGATCGCTGCCGACCCTGCTCTGGTTGCTCGCCCTGGGCCTCGCCCTCGGCGCCCTGGTCGCGCTCTCCTGACCCGGGCCCGTCAGACCGCGGACGCCATGCACAGCTCGAGCTGGTGGAGGGAGTCACGCAGCGGCCAGACCAGGACCTCGCGGGCACCCGCGGCGGCGTAGCCGGCAAGCACCTCGGCGCAGTGCTCGGCACCGCCGATGGGCAGGTGCGCGAGCCCGGCCGGGTCCCGACCGAGGGTCGGTGCCAGCACCTCGGTGCGCACACGCTCGGCCTCGCTCCGGTCCTCGGTGACGAACAGCCACGCGGTGGCGACGGCGTCGGGGAACGCGGCAGGCTCGCGGCCGGCGGCTCGCAGGTGGCCGTCGAGCCGGGTGCGGGCCTCGGCGAACTGGTCGGGGGTGGCGTTGTACGCCGACGCGAGCCAGCCGTCGGCCACCCCGGCCATCGCGGCGATCCGCCGGTCGGAGCCCCAGCTGCCGAACCAGATCTGCGGCGGCGGGTGCGGTCGCGGCGACAGGTCGGCCGTCACGGGGTACCAGCGGGCGTCCTCCACCGCCTCGCCGTGCACCAGCGCGCGGACCGCACGGAGCGCCTCGTCGAAGCGGGCCCACCGCTCCTCGAACGGGATGCCGACGGCGTCGTAGTCGGCGCGGCCGGAGCCGGGCCCGAGGGCGCCGACGACGGGTCCCGTGGAGAGGGCCGCGAGCGAGGTGAGCATCTTGGCGACCGGGGCCGGGTGCCGCACCACCGGCAGGGCCACGGTGGTGGCCAGCACCATGCGGTCGGCCGCAGCGACCACGCTCGCCAGCGTCGTCGGGCCGTCCAGCCACGGGAGCTTCCAGACGAGGTGGTCGTTGGCCGCGAGGGTCGAGTAGCCGAGCTCGTGGGCCACCCGCGCGTACGTCGCCAGGTCGGTGGCCGACGGCAGGCCGCCGCCGAGGTCGGCAAGTGGCAGGTGGGCACCGAGTCTCATGGCCCGGCCGACCTGATCGTCAGGCCCTGCGCAGGGTGGGCCGCAGCGTGTCCAGCACCGTGGGGTCCTCGATCGTCGACGGCACCGGCTCGTCGACGCCGTCGGCGATCGCCCGCAGCGAGCGCCGCAGGATCTTGCCCGACCGGGTCTTCGGCAGCGCCGCCACGACGTCGACCTGACGGAACGACGCGACCGCGCCGATCTCGTCGCGGACCCGCTGCACCAGCTCGGTACGCAGCTGCTCCGGGTCGATGTCCGCGCCGGCCTTGAGCACCACGAGCCCGCGCGGTACCTGGCCCTTGAGGTCGTCGCGCACGCCGATGACGCAGCACTCCGCGACCGCCGGGTGGCCGGCGACCACGGCCTCCATCGACCCGGTCGACAGCCGGTGCCCGGCGACGTTGATGACGTCGTCGGTCCGGCCCATGACGAACAGGTAGCCCTCGTCGTCGACGTAGCCGCCGTCACCCGTCAGGTAGTAGCCGTCGAAGGCCGCGAGGTAGGACGCGACGAAGCGGTCGTCGTCACCCCACAACGTCGGCAGCGTGCCCGGCGGCAGCGGCAGCTTGATGCAGATGGCGCCCTCGGTGCCGCGCGGCACCTCGTCGCCGGCCGGGTCGAGCACGCGCACGTCGTACCCCGGCACGGCCACGGTCGGCGAGCCCGGCTTGATCGGCATCGGCTCGAGGCCACGCAGGTTCGCCGCGATCGGCCAGCCGGTCTCGGTCTGCCACCAGTGGTCCACCACCGGCACCCCCAGCTCGTCGCTGGCCCACTGCCATGTGTCCGGGTCGAGCCGCTCGCCGGCCAGGAAGAGCGTCCGCAGCGAGGACATGTCGTACGGCGCGAGCAGCTTGCCCTCGGGGTCCTCCTTCTTCACCGCGCGGATCGCGGTGGGCGCGGTGAACAGCGCCTTGGCGCCGTACTCGGACACGACCCGCCAGAACGAGCCGGCGTCCGGCGTGCCGACCGGCTTGCCCTCGTAGAGCACGGTCGTCGCGCCCACCAGCAACGGTGCGTAGACGATGTAGGAGTGGCCGACGACCCAGCCGACGTCGGAGGCGGTCCACCACACGTCGCCCGGGCCGACGTCGTAGACGTTCACCATCGACCAGGCGAGGGCGACGGCGTGCCCGCCGTTGTCGCGCACGACGCCCTTCGGCTTCGCGGTGGTACCCGAGGTGTAGAGGATGTAGAGCGGGTCGGTGGCGGCCACCGGCACGGCCTCGGCCGGTTCCGCAGCGGCGACCAGCTCGTGCCAGTCGAGGTCGCGGCCCGCCGTCATCGCGGCGACCGCCTGCGGACGCTGGAGCAGCACCACGTGCTCCGGGACGTGCGACGCCAGGTCGAGCGCCCGGTCGAGCAGCGGCTTGTACTCGACGATGCGCGACACCTCGATGCCGCACGACGCCGACACCACGACCTTCGGCTTCGCGTCGTCCACGCGCGCCGCCAGCTCCGCCGCCGCGAAGCCGCCGAACACCACCGAGTGGACGGCGCCTAGCCGGGCGCAGGCGAGCATCGCCACGACCGCCTCGGGGACCATCGGCAGGTACAGGACGACCCGGTCGCCGGCCCCGACACCCAGGCCGGCGAGCGCCCCGGCGAAGGTGGCCACCTCGTCGAGCATCTGCCGGTAGGTGTAGGTGCGCTTCGTGCCGGTGACCGGGCTGTCGTAGACCAGTGCGGTGCGGTCGCCCGCGCCGGCGGCCACGTGCCGGTCGAGGGCGTTCTCGCAGGTGTTCAGGATGCCGTCGGGGAACCACCGGTAGAACGGCGGGTTGCTCCGGTCCAGCACCGTCGTCGGCGGGGTCCGCCAGTCCACGGCGCCGGCCGCCTCGGCCCAGAACGCGTCCGGGTCGTCGATGCTGCGCCGGTAGGTCTCCCGGTAGTCGCCCATCCCGGCATCTTCGTCGGCCGCAGAGCAGCGCGCCAGACCAACCAGCGACCGAGGGTCAGGTGGCCGGCTGCGGCGGCGGTGCCGGTGCGCCGAGCCGGCGGACGAGCAGCAGGTGCTCGATGACGCGGTCCATCGCCTCGTCGACCGCGTCCTCGCGGTAGCCGCCCCGCTTCGGCCGGAACGGCACCGCCCGCACCTCCTCGAGCGTGAGCGAGCCCTGCCCGTCCAGTGCTCCGACCACCCGGTCGACGAACTCGTCGACGTCGTCGACGTAATAGCCGCGGTGCAGCATGCCGGCGCGCGGGAACCGCTTCATGTACGACGCGGTGAGCTGCTCGCGGAGGTAGGCCGCCTCGCTGTCGGGGTCGGCCTTGCCGCGCCGGCCGCTCGTCATGCCCTGCGCGAGGACGACCTTCTCCTCGAGCTGGTCGAGGTGGGCGTCGACCTGCTCGACGACGTAGCCGTGGTGCACCAGCTCGAAGCCGGCCTGCCGCACCTCGGACGCCGTCGGCGGTGGGAAGACGCCGCCGAGCGACACCTCGACGTGGTTGAGGAAGGCGTCGACCTGGCGGCAGTGGTAGCCCTTGCGCAGCCGTCCCACCCGACGGAACCGCTTGTGACTCACCGCGTCACCTCGCCCGCGGGGGTCACGGCAGCCAGCTGGCCGCAGGCGCCGTCGATCTCGCGGCCGCGGGTGTCGCGGACCGTCGTGGGGATGCCGTGCGCCCGCAGCCGTTCGACGAAGGTGCGCTCGACCTCCGGGTCGCTCGCGGTCCACTTCGAGCCGGGCGTCGGGTTCAGCGGGATGGGGTTGACGTGCACCCAGCCGCGACCGCGGCGGTTGAGCTCGGTGCCCAGCAGGTCGGCCCGCCAGCGGTGGTCGTTGACGTCGCGGATCAGGGCGTACTCGATGCTCACCCGGCGACCGGTGACCTCGAAGTATCGATGCGCTGCGTCGAGCACCTCGGCGACCTTCCACCGCGTGTTGACCGGGACCAGCTCGTCGCGCAGCTCGTCGTCCGGTGCGTGCAGCGACAGCGCGAGCGTGACGCTGAGGCCCTCGGCGGTGAGCTTCTCCACCGCCGGGACCAGGCCGACCGTGGACACGGTCACGTTGCGCTGCGACATGCCCAGCCCGTCGGGCGCGGCGTCGGTGATCCGGCGCACGGCGCCGATGACGGCCTTGTAGTTGGCCATCGGCTCGCCCATGCCCATGAACACGACGTTGGAGACCCGGGCCGGGCCGCCGGCGATCTCGCCGCGCTGCAGCATCCGGGCTCCCGCGACCACCTGGTCGACGATCTCGGCCGCGGACATGTTGCGGGTGAGCCCGGCCTGGCCGGTGGCGCAGAACGGGCAGTTCATGCCGCAGCCGGCCTGCGACGAGACGCACATGGTGACCCGTCTGGGGTACCGCATGAGCACGCTCTCGACCGTCGCCCCGTCGAACAGGCGCCACACGGTCTTGCGGGTGCGGCCGCCGTCGCAGTCGAGGTGCCGCACCGGCGTGAGCAGCGAGGGCAGCAGGGCGTCGGCGAGCAGGGTCCGCGACGCCTTCGGCACGTCGGTCATCTGCTCCGGGTCCTCGCCGAGCCGGCCGAAGTAGTGCGCCGCCAGCTGCCCGGCGCGGAACGGCTTCTCGCCCAGCTCGCTCACGACGTCACGGCGCTCTGCGGGAGCCAGGTCGGCGAGGTGCCGCGGCGGCTTCGCACGGCGCGGTGCCGCGAAGACGAGCTCACCGGGGGCGACAGGCACTGTCCTTCTCTTCCTCAGGCCGGGACGAGCCAGGCGAGCAGCAGGTAGGCCACCGGCGCCGCCGGCAGCAGGGAGTCGAGGCGGTCCATGATGCCGCCATGACCTGGGAGCAGGCGGCCCATGTCCTTGATGCCCAGGTCTCGCTTGATCATCGACTCACCGAGGTCGCCCAGCGTGGCGGTGACCATCAGCGCCAACCCGATCACGGCGCCCTGCCAGGCCTCGCCGTTCAGCAGGGTGGGGACGGCGACGGCGCCGCCTACGGCGCAGAACAGCGCTGACCCGCCGAAGCCCTCCCAGGACTTCTTCGGGCTGACCGTCGGCGCCATCGGGTGCTTGCCGAAGAGCACGCCGGCCGCGTAGCCGCCGACGTCGCTGAGCACCACCAGGACGATGAACACGACGACCCGGTCGGGGCCGTCGTCCGGCCGCAGCAGGAGCGCGGCGAACCCGGCGAGGAACGGCACGTAGAGCGCGGCGAAGGTGCTGGCCGTGACGTCGCGGACGTAGCCCTTGGCGTTCTCCGGCGCGCGCCACAGCATCGTGCCGAGCACGGTCAGGGTCAGCGCGACGAGCATCGCCTCGCTGCCGCCGGCGTACGCCGACACGACGATCGCGGCAGCACCCACCGACAGCGGCACGAGCGGGACCCGCACCCGGTCCTCGGCGAACGCGTGGCCCAGCTCCCAGACGCCGAGCACCGCGGCGGCGACCACGACGACGACGAAGGCGGGCTTCCAGACGTAGAGCGTGCCGATGATGACGACGCCGAGCCCGAGACCGACGCCGATGGCCGCAGGCAGGTTGCGGCCTGCCCGGGTGCGCCGCTCCGGCGGCGGCACCGGCTGCATCGGGACGGGTTCGAGCGGGGAGCCGCCCTCCGCCTGCTGGTCGGTCGTCATCTGGTCCGTGGTCCTCGGTGTGCCGGGCCCTCAGACCTCGAGGAGCTCGGACTCCTTGTGCTTGACGAGCTCGTCGACGGAGGCGACGTGCTTCTGGGTGACCTTCTCCAGCTCCTTCTCGGCCCGCGTGACGTCGTCCTCACCGGTCTCGCCGTCCTTGGCCAGCCGGTCCAGCTCGTCCTTCGCGTGCCGGCGGACGTTGCGGATCGAGATCCGCGCGTCCTCGGCCTTCTTGTGCGCCACCTTGATGAACTCCTTGCGGCGCTCCTCGGTGAGCTGGGGGAAGACGACCCGGATGATCGCGCCGTCGTTGGTCGGGTTGACGCCGAGGTCGGAGTCGCGGATGGCCTTCTCGATCGCGCCCATCGCGCTCTTGTCGAACGGCGTGAGCGTGAGCATGCGGGCGTCGGCGACGTGGAAGGACGCGAGCTGGTTCACCGGCGTGGGCGCGCCGTAGTAGTCCACCAGGATCTTCTGGAACATGCTCGGGTTGGCGCGGCCGGTGCGGATCGCGGCCAGATCCTCCTTGGCGACGGAGACGGCCTTCTCCATCTTCTCCTCGGCCTCGAAGAGCGTCTCGTCGATCACGTCGGTCTCCTGCGTCGGTCTCGTCGGGTGCTGTCTCGTCCGGCCTGGCTGGTCTCTCGGGTCAGGCGTCCGGGCCGATGATCGTGCCGATCTTCTCGCCGTGGACGGCGCGCGCGATGTTGCCGTCCTCGGTCATGTTGAACACGACGATCGGGAGCCTGTTGTCGCGGCACAGGCTGATCGCCGTCGCGTCGGCGACCTTGAGGCCGCGCGCGAGGAACTCGTCGTAGGACAGCTGGTCGTAGCGCACGGCATCGGGATGCTTCGCCGGGTCGGCGTCGTAGACCCCGTCGACGCCCTTCTTGCCCATGAGCAGCACCTGCGCGCCGATCTCGAGCGCGCGCTGGGCGGCGACCGTGTCGGTGGAGAAGTACGGCATGCCGGCGCCGGCGCCGAAGATGACGACCCGGCCCTTGTCGAGGTGGCGCATCGCACGGCGCGGGATGTAGGGCTCGGCGACCTGGCCCATCGCGATGGCGGTCTGGACCCGCGTCTCGATGCTCTGCTTCTCGAGGAAGTCCTGCAGCGCGAGGCAGTTCATGACCGTGCCGAGCATGCCCATGTAGTCGGCGCGCGCCCGGTCCATGCCGCGCTGGGACAGCTCGGCACCCCGGAAGAAGTTGCCGCCGCCGACGACGATGGCGACCTGCACGCCGGTCCGCACCACGTCGGCGATCTGCCGGGCCAGCCCGGCCACGACGTCGGGGTCGACACCGAGCTTGCCGCCGCCGAACACCTCGCCGGAGAGCTTGAGCACGACCCGCCGATAACGGTGCGGCTCGGTGCGCCCCGAGGGGGACGAGGCCGCGACCGTGTCGGTGTCCTCCGTGGGTCCCTGCACGATCGCGGCCTCCTCGTCGTGGTGCGCTGCTCCTGGGGCGTTCCGGCGGTCAGTCTGCCAGGTGCGGATCGCCGGTCAGGCCCCGCCGACCTCGAACCGGGAGAAGCTCTTCACGGTGATGCCGGCCGCGTCGAGGACGGCCTTGACCGTCTTCTTGCTGTCCAGCACCGACGGCTGCTCGAGCAGCGCGACGTCCTTGAAGAAGCCGTTGACCCGGCCCTCGACGATCTTCGGCAGCGCCTGCTCGGGCTTGCCCTCCTCGCGCGCGGTCGCCTCGGCGATCCGGCGCTCGTTCTCGACCACGTCGGTCGGGACCTCGTCGCGGGTGACGAACTGCGGCCGCATGGCCGCGACCTGCATCGCGGCGGCCCGGGCGGCCTCGAGGTCGGAGCCCTCGAACTCGACCAGGACGCCGACCTGCGCGGGCAGGTCCGACGAGCGGCGGTGCATGTACGACGCGACCTGGCGGCCCTCGGCGCCGAGGACGACGACGGCGGTCAGCTCGAGCTTCTCGCCGATGACCGCGGCCACCGAGTCGATGTTCTCCTGCACGGTGCGGCCGTCGGCCAGCGTCTCGGCCAGCAGCGCCTGCACGTCGCCGGTGCCGGTCTTGGCGGCGTGGGCGACGATGTCGGCGGCGAGCTGCTGGAACTGCTCGTTCTTCGCGACGAAGTCGGTCTCGCAGTTGAGCTGGATCATGGCGCCGTCGGCGGCCGCCACGAGGCCGTTGGTCGCGCTGCGCTCGGCGCCGCGCTCCTTGACCTTCGTCTCGCCCTTGATGCGGAGCAGCTCGGCGGCCTTGTCCTGGTCGCCGGCGGCCTCCTCGAGGGCCTTCTTCGCAGCCATCATCCCGGCGCCCGTGGCGTCGCGGAGCTTCTTGACCTCAGCGGCGGTGATGGAGGTCACGTGAATGGTCTTCCCTTCAGGTCGTGGGGGTCGGGCGGGCTGCCCGGGCTGATCTGGAATCTGCCTGCTCGCTGTCCACCGGCCGGGTGGCTGCGGCTCAGGCCTGGGTGGTGCTGTCGCCCTCGGCGGCAGGGGCCTCGGCGGCCGGCGCGTCGGCCTCGGCAGCTGGTGCCTCGACGACAGCCCCGGCCGGTGCCTCGACGACGGGCTCGGCCTCAGCGGCTGCCTCGGCGACGGGCTCGGCCTCAGCCGCTGCCTCGGCAGCGGGCGCCTCGGCGGTGGCCGGTGCCTCGGCGCCGGCCTCCTCGACGGTCTCGCCCTCGGCCGGGGTGCCCTTGGCCGCCGTGCCGCTGCGGAGCAGCTCCTGCTCCCAGGCGGCCAGCGGCTCGTCGGTGGCGAGGCCCTCGGGCTTCTCGTCGCCGTCGACCTGGGTGCGCACCCGGGCCATCAGGCCCTCGGCGACCGCGTCGGCGATCACACGGGTGAGCAGGGTGACGGAGCGGATCGCGTCGTCGTTGCCCGGGATCTTGTAGTCGACCTCGTCCGGGTCGCAGTTGGTGTCGAGGATCGCGACGACCGGGATGTTGAGCTTGTGAGCCTCGCCGACGGCGATGTGCTCCTTCTTGGTGTCGATGATCCAGACCGCGCTCGGGACGCGCGTCATGTCGCGGATGCCGCCGAGGGTCTTGGTGAGCTTGTCCTTCTCGCGACGCAGGACGAGCAGCTCCTTCTTGGTCATGCCCGAGCCGGGCACGTCGTCGAAGTCGAGCTGCTCGAGCTCCTTGAGGCGCTGCAGCCGCTGGTGCACGGTCTGGAAGTTGGTGAGCATGCCGCCCAGCCAGCGCTGGTTGACGTAGGGCATGCCGACGCGGGTCGCCTGCTCGGCGATCGCCTCCTGGGCCTGCTTCTTGGTGCCGACGAACATCACCGAGCCGCCGTGGGCGACGGTCTCCTTGATGAACTCGTAGGCGCGGTCGATGTAGGACAGCGACTGCTGCAGGTCGATGATGTAGATGCCGTTGCGCTCGGTGAAGATGAATCGCTTCATCTTCGGGTTCCAACGGCGGGTCTGGTGCCCGAAGTGCACGCCGCTCTCGAGCAGCTGCTTCATGGAGACGACCTGGTTGGCCACGGTCGTGCCTGCCTCTCGTGGCGCCCCGGCCCGCTCACGCGGGTGCGCGGAGGCGCGCGTCGGTTCCTGGCGGAGGGCCGGTCGGCCTTCCGCGTCCCTGACGCCCGGAAGCGCGCTCGCCACCGTCTCTCGTCGTGAGTCGGGTGGACCGGTGAGCGTGCCCCCGCCGGTGGGCGACCCCTCGCGGGGCTGTCCGGTGGCGGATGCGAGCGTGCGAAGTCGACCCGCCGAGACGGGTCGCTGCCAGCAGTGTACGCCGCGGCGCCGGCGCGACCGAATCGGCGGATCTCGAGACGACACGCCGAGGCCGTAGCGGCGTGTCGTCTCAGGATCCGCTGGACGCCCCGCGCGTCGTCCACAGCCGCGGCGACCGGCCGGGGAGTCCACAGAAGGTCCGGGGTCGCCCTGCTGGCGGGCTGTCGAGGGCCAGGCTCGAGCCCATGGACGTCCCCGACGACACCGGTCCCCGGCGCGCACCGTGGCTGGTGTGCCTGCTGTGGTTGCTGTGCCTCGTCCCGGTCGCCTACGCGGCGCTGGCCGTGCTGCCGGCGGCGCCGGCCGTGGCCGCCGCGGGGCGGCCGGCCTGGCGGCTGCCGCTCGACGGCCGGCCGCGGGTGGTCGCGGCGTTCGCCGCCCCGGCCGGCCCTTACGCGCCCGGCCACCGCGGCGTCGACCTGGCTGCCGCCCCGGCGGCGCGCGTGCTCGCCGCGGCCGCCGGCGTGGTGGCGTTCGCCGGCCGGGTCGCCGGCCGCGGGGTCGTGTCGGTCGACCATCCCGGCGGGCTACGCACGACCTACCAGCCGGTGGAGGCGGTCGTGCACGCCGGCGACGCGGTGGCCGCGGGATCGGTGCTGGGTCTGCTGACGGGCACCGGAGGTCACTGCCCACCCGCCGCCTGCCTGCACTGGGGGCTGCGCCGGGGAGCGGACTACCTGGACCCGATGGGTCAGCTGGGCACCGTGCGGGTCAGGCTGCTGCCGGTGTGGTCGGCGACCGCCCTGGACCCGCCGCCACCCTGCCGCAGGTGCTGGCGCCGGCGCGCGTCGCCGTGACCACGGTGGCGGCGGGCATGCTGGGCGCCATGACACCCGTGCCGGAACCGGTCGACCTGGCAGCTGTGCTCGCGTCCGTCGAGGAGCCGTGGCAGCCACGGACCGTCGCCACGCTCAACGACTACGACGTCCGCGTGGTGCACACCCTCGGCGAGTTCACCCGGCACACGCATCCCGACACCGACGAGGTGTTCCTCGTCCTGAGCGGATCGCTGACGATCGAGCTGGACGACGCCGAGGTCGAGCTCGCGCCGGGTCAGCTCTACGTGGTGCCGCGCGGCGTGCCGCACCGGCCGCGGTCCGCAGGGGGTGCCGACGTGCTGCTCGTGGAGCCCAGCGAGACCGTCAACACCGGTGACACCCCGAGCCACCTCACGGCGGAGCGCCGGGTGGTCTGACGACCGGTCAGATCAGGGACGGCAGGTCGGCGGCCAGCCGGCGGTAGTCGGCCGGCGCGTTGTACGCGTGGGCGGACAGCCGCACGAAGCCGCGGCCGTTCCAGCAGGTGACTGCGACCTCGACCGCCGACTCCTCACCGATCCGGTCCTGCAGCGCGGCGGCGGCGTCCCGGGTGGCCGCGACCCCGTCGGGCAGCGGCACGAGCTGCATCGAGACCGCCGCGTCACGCGGCAGGTCGGCGGCCGGCACGCCGATCGCCCGGGCGACCTCCGCCTGGCCGGCGACGGCCAGCTCGACGTTGTGCCGCCGCAGCCGGTCCGGACCGAGCTGGCCGAGCACCCGCAGCGCTCGCGGCGCGGACAGCCACGGAGTCGGGTCCTCGGTGCCGGTCTCGTCGAAGGCGAGCGGGAAGCCCTCGGCCTCGCCCCACGACGCGACCAGCGGGCGCAGCACCGGGCGCCAGCGCGCGGCGGCGTGCAGCACCGCTGTCCCCCGGGCGGCGCAGGCCCACTTGTGCAGGTTGCCGACGTAGAAGTCGGCGCCGATCCGCTCCACGTCGAGGTCGAGCATGCCCGGGGCGTGCGCCCCGTCGACGAGCACGGCCACCCCGCGCTCCTGCAGCGCGGGGACCAGCGTCGCCAGCGGCAGCAGGCGCGCGGTGGGCGACGTGACGTGGTCCAGCACGACCAGCCGGGTGCGGTCGGTGAGCTCCGCGAGCACGGCGTCGAGGGCCTCGTCGTCGGTGGCCGCCAGCGGCACGTGCGCCGTGTCGACGACCGCGCCGCGCGCCGGGACGAAGCGCTCCGCCGCGATCCGTACCGCGCCGTAGCTGTGGTCGGTGAGGAGGACGTGGTCGTCGGGCTCCAGCGGGAACACGGACAGCACCGTGCTCGCACCGGTGGTGGCGTTGGGGACGAACGCGAGCGAGCCCTCGCCCGCGCCGAGGAACTCCCCGACCTCGGCCCGCGCGGTCACCAGCGCGCCGGGCAGCTCACGGGCGAAGAACCGGACCGGGTTGGACTCCATCCGCTCGCGCCAGGACTGCTGCTCGTCGAGGACCGGTGTGCTCACGGCACCGTAGGAGCCGTGGTTGAGGTGCGCGACCGTCTGCTCCAGGGGCCAGAGCTCCCGGACCTGCGGCCAGTCGTCGCCCCAGAGCGGGTTCGGCACGTCGTCCGTCGCGGTGGAGGGCTCGGCGGGCATGATGGCAACCCTATGGTCGAGCCCCCCGCCGCCCAGGCTGCGTCTCGCCGCGGCCGGCCGTCCGCAGGCCGGCCGGCGCGCCGGGCAGCCCTGCTCCTCGGCGCCGCGACAGCGCTGGTCCTCCCGCTCTTTCCTGCCACGGCGAGCGCTGGGCACGTCCCGTCCCACCACCCGAGCCGGCTGAGCCACCTGGGCGACGCCGGTCAGGTGGTCGTCGTCACCGGCCGCTCCTGGTCTTCCAGCCACGCGGTGCTCCGCCGGTACGAGCGCACGCCCGACGGGCGGTGGCTGCGGGTCGGCGACGCGGTGCCGGCCCGGGTCGGGGGCAACGGTTTCGTCCGCGCCGCCGAACGGCGGCAGCGGTCCGGCACCAGCCCGGCCGGGACGTTCGGGCTGGTCTCGGCGTTCGGCAACGGGCCGGACCCGGGGACGGCCCTGCCGTACCGGGTGGTCGACCGGTCCGACTGGTGGGTCTACGACCCGCAGGACCCGGGCACGTACAACGTCCTGCAGCCGCGGCGGGTGGCCGCGTCCGCCTGGCGCCGGTCGTGGGCCGAGGACCTGTCCGGTTACGGCGGGCAGTACCGCTACGTCGCGGTGCTCGACTTCAACCTGCCGGCCGGCGTGACCCGGGCGGCGGACGGCCAGCTTGTCGCGGCCGAGCCGGCGGACACGAGGCTCGGCGGCGGGATCTTCCTGCACGTGAGCGGCCCGGGCGCGACCGCCGGCTGCGTCTCCGTCGCCCGCGCCACGATGCGCCAGACCCTGCGCTGGCTGGACCCGGCGCAGCACCCGGTGATCGTCATGGGACCCCGGTCGGCCATCGGCCGGCTGTGACGTGCCGTCGGCCCACAGGCCGCCGCCGGGTCAGTCCTTGCTCTCGGCCAGCTTGCCGCGCAGCTGCAGGACCGCCTTGGTGTGCATCTGGCAGATCCGGCTCTCGGTGACCCCGAGGACCTGGCCGATCTCGGCGAGCGTGAGGCCCTCGTAGTAGTAGAGGGTCACGACGATCTTCTCCCGCTCGGGGAGGGTGTTGATCGCCTTGGCCAGCAGGAACTTGGTCTCCTCGGACTCGAAGGCGAGGACCGGGTCCTCCGCCTTGGTGTCCTCGAGGGTGTCGACCAGGCTGAGCTTGTCGCCCTTCTCGCCGCCGACGCTGAGCAGCTCGTCGAGGGCGACCACGTTGACGAACGACACCTGGCTGAAGATCTGGTGCAGGTCCTCGAGCTTGATGCCCATCTCGGCGGCGACCTCGGCCTCGCTGGGCGTGCGGTGCAGCTGGGCCTCGAGGGAGGCGTAGGCCTTCTCCACCTCGCGGGCCTTGTAGCGGACCGAGCGCGGGATCCAGTCGATGGCGCGCAGCTCGTCGATGATGGCGCCGCGGATCCGGCTGATCGCGTAGGTCTCGAACTTGATCGCGCGCTCGAGGTCGAACTTCTCGATCGCGTCGATCAGCCCGAAGATGCCGTACGAGACGAGGTCGGCCTGCTCGATGTTGGGCGGGAGACCGACCCCGACGCGGCCGGCGACGTACTTCACGAGCGGCGAGTAGTGCAGGATCAGCCGCTCGCGCAGCGCTCCCTCGCCGGTCTTCTTGAAGTCCTGCCAGAGCTCGCGCAGCGCTGCCTCGGCGGCGCTCTTCTCGGCGGCCTCGTCGACGACGAGGTCGCCTGCGGCGGCGCCCACTCCCCCGGAGGGCGAGGCGGCGGCGCCGTCAGGCCCGTGGGTGCGCTTGGTCATACGTTGCCTTCAGCCGGTCGACGGACACATGGGTATAGATCTGCGTCGTGGCGAGCGTAGCGTGGCCGAGAAGCTCTTGAACGCTTCTCAGGTCGGCTCCACCTTCCAGCAGGTGGGTGGCAGCCGAATGGCGGAGGCCGTGCGGCCCCAGGTCGGGTGCCCCCGGGACGTGCGCCAGCAGTGCGTGCACCGCCCGGCGCACGGTGCGCGGGTCGACCCGGCCGCCCCGGGCACCCAGGAACAGCGCGTCGCCGCTCCCTGGCCCGCGCAGCGGCGGCCGCCCGGCAGCCAGCCACCGGTCCACCGCGCGCAGGGCCGGCGCCCCGACCGGCACCGTCCGCTCCTTGGACCCCTTGCCGAGGACCCGCAGCACGCGGCGGCTGCGGTCCACGTCGTCGAGGTCCAGCCCGCACAGCTCGCCGACCCGGATGCCGGAGGCGTAGAGCACCTCGAGCACCGCCAGGTCGCGGACGGCGGTCGGGCTGTCGTCGTCGGCAGCCAGGCCGGCGACCTGCAGCAGGACCTCGGCCTCGTCACGGCGCAGGACGCCGGGCAGGCTGCGACCGGAGCGTGGGGTCGCCAGCAGCGCCCCGGCGTCCTTCTCGACCAGGCCGTCGCGCAGTGCCCAGGCGGTGAACCCACGGGCGGCCGCGGCCCGCCGCGCCAGCGTGGGCTTGGACATCCCGCGAGACGCCTGGCCGGCCAGCCAGCTCCGGAGCACCAGCAGGTCGAGCGTCGCCGGGACGGTCCGGCCCATCCGGCGGGCGTGCTCGAGCAGCGTGAGCACGTCACCCCGGTAGGCGCGGACCGAGTGCTCGCTCATGCCGCGCTCGGAGCGCAGGTGCCGGACGTAGCCCGCGAGGGCGTCGGCCAGCGCAGGCGGCAGCCCGGCCTCACCGTCCTCGGCCATCGCCGCACCACCCCCTCCCGCCACATGCGACACCGTGACCGGTGGTCGTGCGCCATGCAAGCACGGCGCGCCGGAAGGCATTCCTGGTTGTCACGTGGACTGCGGCTCAGGCGTGCGACGCCACCCGTCGAGGTCAGCGCACCACGGCCCCACCTCCTGCCGTCCGCCGTCGCCACCGGCCCTCGTGCGCCTCGGCCAGGCCGAGCGCCCCGAGCAGCCCGAGCGCCCGCAGCACGGTGGGCGGGTCGAGCCCGGCGACCCGGCCGACGCTGTCCGGTGCGGCCCGGCGGCGCAGCGGCAGCGCCTCCAGCACCCGCAGGGTCACCGGGTCGAGCCCGTCGTGCGGCCGGGCGGCGCCGCGCTCCGGCTCGCTCACGTCCTCCCCCACCGGGGCGAGCAGGTCCACGACGTCGGCCGCCGACGTGACCAGCGAGGCGCCGAGGGTCCGCACGAGCTTGTGGCAGCCGGCCGAGGTCGACGACGTGACCGGCCCGGGCACGGCCATCACGACCCGGTTCAGCTGCCCGGCGTGACCCGCCGTGTTGAGTGCCCCGCTCCGCGCGGCTGGCCTCGACCACCACCGTCCCGCGGCCGAGCGCCGCGATGACCCGGTTGCGGTCCAGGAACCGCACCCGGGTCGGGTGCGACCCGGGCGGCAGCTCGGAGATCACAGCGCCCACGGACCGCACGGCGCGGAACAGGCCGTCGTGCGCCCGCGGGTAGGCCACGTCGACCCCGCAGGCCAGCACCGCCACGGTGGGCGCCTCGACCGCCAGCGCACCACGGTGCGCCGCCGCATCGATCCCGAACGCGCCACCGCTCACGACCGTCCAGCCTCGGTCGCCGAGGCCGGACGCCAGCTCGGCCGCCACGACCTCGCCGTAGTCGGTGGCGGCCCGGGCACCGACGACCGACACGGCCCGGCCGAGCGCGTCGGAGAGCAGCACCGCACCGGCGACCCAGAGGCACAACGGTGCCCGGTCGCCCAGGTCGTCCAGCGCCAAGGGCCACTCGTCGTCGCCGGGCACCACCACGCGGGCGCCGGCGCGCTCGGTGAGCTCCGGGTCGGCACTCACCGACGGGATCCGGACCCGGTACTGCGCCAGGCGCTCGGGCTCACCGTCACGGGGCCGGAGCACGCGGGCCAGCACGGCCGGCGCCCCGATGCCGGCGACCGCCCGGCCCAACCACGCGTCCCCCGGCTCCGCCAGCCGGGCCAGCGCGGCCCGGGCCGCCCGGTCGTCGCCGGACGCCTCGCCCGTGGGCGCCGGCCCGGTGGTCACGCCGCCCGCCCCGTGACGCCGCGGCAGTCCAGGGCCAGTCGCACGTCGCCGGCGTCCGGCACGTCGCGGCCGGCCAGGTCGGCCACCGTCCAGGCGACCCGCACCACCCGGTCGACGCCGCGGGCCGTCAGCGCGCCGCGGTCCATCAGCCGCTCCGCCTCGGCGACCACCTCCCACGGCAGCCGCCACCGGCGCCGCAGGACGTGGCCGGGCACCTCGCCGTTGACCCGCCACGGCGTGCCCGCCAGCCGGGCCGCCATCCGCTCCCGCGCCGCCGCCACCCGCTCGGCGACGGTGGCGGTGCTCTCCGCCGCGCCCGGTGCGGCGCGCAGGTCGGCCCGGGACGGCCGCCAGCATCTGGATCTGCAGGTCGACCCGGTCGAGCAGCGGGCCGGACAGCCGGCCCAGGTAGCGGATCCGGGCCATCGGCGCGCAGCTGCAGGCCGACACCTGTCCCGGCGCGGTGACGGCGAGTCCGCACGGGCACGGGTTGGCGGCGAGCACCAGCTGGAACCGGGCCGGGAAGCGCACCCGAGCCGCCAGCCGGGCGACGGTGATCTCGCCGGACTCCAGCGGCTCGCGCAGCGCGTCGAGCACCGCCGGCGCGAACTCCGGCGCCTCGTCCATGAACAGCACCCCGCGGTGGGCGAGCGACGCCGCACCGGGGCGCACCTGGGTCGAGCCGCCCCCGACGATCGCCGCGACCGACGCGGTGTGGTGCGGCGCCTGGTACGGCGCGCCGGTCGACCAGCGGGCCGGAGCCGTCGTCGAGCATCCCCGCGACGGAGTGCACCGCCGTCACCTCGAGCGCGGACGCCCGGTCCAGCGGCGGGAGCAGGCCGGGCAGCCGCTCGGCCAGCATCGTCTTGCCGGCCCCCGGCGGTCCGGTCATCAGCAGGTGGTGTCCGCCGGCGGCGGCCACCTCGACGAGGTACCGCGCGGTGGCCTGACCCAGGACGTCGGACATGTCGGGGCGGTGCTGCGGCTGCTCCGCCGGCGGCTCGACGTCGGGGTCGCTGACCAGCTCGACGTCGGGCAGCTCCTCGCCGCGAGCCCGCGCGACGAGCCCGGCCAGGGTGCGCACGCCGGTGACCCGGACGCCGGGGACCAGCCCCGCCTCGTCCGCGTTGCCCTGCGGGACCACCACCGCGGTCGCCCCGGCGCGGGCCGCCGCCACCACGGACGGCAGCACGCCGCGGACCGGGCGGACCCGGCCGTCGAGGCCGAGCTCGCCGAGCAGCGCAGTGCCCTCGAACGCCGCGGCCGGCACGACCTCCTGCGCGGTGAGGATCGACGCGGCGATGGGCAGGTCGAACGAGCTTCCCCGCTTGGGCAGCGACGCCGGCGACAGGTTGACCGTCACGCGCTTGGTGGCCGGCCAGTCGTGCCCGCTGTTGACCATCGCGGCGCGCACCCGGTCGCGCGACTCGGCGAGCGAGGCGTCCGGAAGGCCGACCAGCGTGTACGACGGGACCCCGATCCCGAGGTCCGTCTCGACCTCGACGAGGTGCCCCTCGACGCCGACCAGGGCGACACCGAGGGTGCGCGCGAGGCCCACTACGCGACCCCGCGGACGTGCTCGACCGTCGCCGGGCCACCGCGTGCGTCCGCGGACGACGCCGACGAGGTCGACGCGCACATCGGCGGGGTGCACCCGCCGTTCGTCGATCCAGGCCGCCGCGAGCCGGCGCAGCCGGGCGGCCTTGTCGGCCGTCACCGCCTCGAGCGGATGACCGCGCAGCGTGGAGGACCGGGTCTTGACCTCGCAGACGACCAGCACGTCGCCGTCACGGGCCACGATGTCCAGCTCACCCAGCGGGCAGCGCCAGTTCTGCTCCAGCACCGTCATGCCGGCCGCCCGCAGGTGGTTGGCGGCCACCCGCTCGCCGTAGGCACCCAGCGCGTCCTTGGCCCGTACCGCTCGCTCGACTCGTCCGTCCGTCACGTCGTCAAGCCTGTGCCCCCGGTCGCGGCCGACGTTCGTGGCGAGGCGGGTCTGTGGACAGCCCGGCGACATGGTCGTCCCTGTGGACGGACACCCGGGAGTCGTCGGCGGGGACGACGGGCACGATGACGTCGTGGCGGGACCGGGCGACAGTGGGCAGGCACCGCACCCGCGTCGGCTGGAACGCTCGGCAGCGCTGGGCCGGCGGGTCGCGCGCCGTGGCCGGACCAGCGTGCAGACCCGGGTGCTGCGGCTGCGGCAGCGGGTCTTCCTCATCTGCCAGGTCGCGGTCGCCGCCGCGGTCGCGTGGTACCTGGCGCACGAGGTGCTGGGCCACCCCCGGCCGTTCTTCGCGCCGGTTGCCGCCATCGTCAGCCTAGGCCTGTCGTACGGCCAGCGGCTGCGCCGGGTCGGCGAGATCACCGTCGGAGTGGCGGTCGGGGTGCTCGTCGCCGACCTGCTGGTCCGCGTCATCGGCACCGGGACCTGGCAGGTGGCTCTGGTCGTGGTGCTGTCGATGAGCGTCGCGGTCCTGCTCGACGGCGGGGCGCTGGTGGTGACCCAGGCCGCCGTGCAGTCGGTGATCGTCACCACGCTGCTGCCGATGCCCTCGGCCGGCTTCAGCCGCTGGCTGGACGCCGTGCTCGGCGGGACGGTCGCCGTGGCCGCCGCTGCGGTCGCCCCGCAGACACCGCTGCGCCGGCCGCGGATCGAGGCGGCGCGCGTCCTCGACGAGCTCTCCGACCTGCTGCACGACGCGACCGACGCCGCCCGCGCCGGCGACATCGAGCGGGCCGAGCAGGCGCTGGCCCGGGCGCGCGCGACCGACCAGGCCCTCGACGACCTCCGGTCCGCGGCAGCCGAGGGACTCGAGGTCGTGCGCAGCTCGCCGTTCCGGCGCCGCCACCGGGCGCAGGTCGAGCGGGTCGCCGAGATCGCCGAGCCGATCGACCGCGCCGTGCGCAACTCCCGGGTGCTGGTCCGCCGGGTGGCCGCCGCGGTCCGCTACCGGGAGTCGGTGCCGCCGGCGTACCTCGACCTGGTGGACGAGCTCGCCGAGCAGGTCGGCGAGCTGGCCGACACCCTGACCGAGCGCGGCCGCACCGCCGACGTGCGGCCGGGTCTCGAGCGGCTGGCCCGGGCCTCGTCGGCGGCTCCGCACTCGGAGGTGATGTCGGCCGTCGTCGTGCTGGCGCAGGTGCGCTCGATGGTCGTGGACCTGCTCGAGCTCACCGGTCTCGACCAGGACCAGGCACTGGCCCGGGTGCCGCGACCGGGCTAGGCACTGCCGTCGGCCAGCACCGCCCGGGCGACCGCGAGCCGGTTCGCGCAGCGCTCCGGCATCGAGTCCCAGTAGTACGGGAACGTCATCAGCGCGAGGCACAGTGCCCACGCGCGGCCGCGCAGCCAGGTCTCGTCGTCGACACCGACCGCGGCGCGGAACGCCTCGCGGGACGGTGCGTCGAGCACGTCCCAGGCGACGATCAGGTCGACCGTCGTGTCGCCGACGGAGAGAGCGCCGAAGTCCAGCACCGCGGCCAGCCGGCCGTCGCGGACCAGCAGGTTCTCCGCCACCAGGTCCGCGTGCAGCCACCGCGGCTCGGCGACCCGGGAGCTGCTCGGCAGCCGGGCCGCCGCGTCCCACACCGCGAGGGCGGCGTCGAGGTCGAGGTCCAGCCCGGCGATCCCCCGGCACTGCTCGATGCTCTCCCGGGTGCCCTGGTCGCGCGACACCAGCGGCAGGCCGCGGTAGAGCCGGAGCTCGGGATCGTCCAGCGCGGCGTCCGGGACCGGAGCAGCGCGCAGGGCGGTCACCACGGCGGCGAGGTCGGCCGCCAGCGCCGCTCCCGCAGCGCCGCTCGCCGCACCCCTGGGCGTCGACCCGTCGATCCATCGCACGACCGACCACCGCTCCGGGTAGCCGAGGGCCGGCTCGCCGATCGCCACCACCTCCGGCACTGCGACCGGCAGGAACGGGCCGACCACCGGCAGCCATTGAGCCTCCCGGTCGATGGTCCGGGACCCGCCGGGCTGCCGCGGCACGCGGACGAGCAGCTCGTCAGCCAGCCGGAACAGCGCGTTGTCGGACCCCGACGCACCCAACGGCGTCAGCGGCAGCGGCGCGTACGCCGGCAGCTGGTCGTCCACCAGCGCCCTGACCAGCGCGACGTCGACCAGCAGATCGTCCTCGTGCAGCGCGCCGGTCATGGTGCAGACGCGCTACTCGGGGAGCTCGACGGACAGCTCCTGGCGGGCCAGCTCCTCGACGTTGACGTCCTTGAACGTCAGCACCCGTACGTTCTTCACGAACCGCGCCGGCCGGTACATGTCCCACACCCACGCGTCGGACATCGTCACCTCGAAGTACACGTCGCCGCCGTCGGTGCTGCGCGGCGTCACCTCGACTGCGTTGGTCAGGTAGAACCGTCGCTCGGTCTCCACGACGTAGCCGAAGAGCCCCACCACGTCGCGGTACTCGCGGTAGAGCTGGAGCTCCATCTCGGTCTCGTACTTCTCCAGGTCCTCGGCGCTCATCCTGCGTAGACCTCCGTGTCGGCGGCGTCGACGACGTAGTCGACGGCGGTGACGTCCACGACCTCGTCGTCGCGCACCGGACCCTCCTCCAGCCGGGCGACGGTGCGCGCCGGGACGCGCTCGTCGCCCGGGACCCGACGAGCCACGTTGACGTAGGAGAACCGGTGCTCGGCGCACGGACCGTGCGCGTCGAGGGCGGCGTCGTGCACCGGCGTGACGTAGCCCTTGTGCCCGAGGAAGTCGTAGTGGGGGAACTGCTCGTGCAGCCCCGCCATGATCCGGTCCCTGGTGACCTTCGCCAGCACGGACGCGGCGGCGATCGACGCGCTGACCCGGTCGCCCTTCCAGACCGCGAGACCCGGCGCCGGCAGCCCCCGCACGGGGAAGCCGTCGGTGAGGACGTACGACGGCGCCACCGCGAGCTGCGCGAGCGCGCGCCGCATGCCCTCGACGTTGCACACGTGCAGGCCGATCCGGTCGACCTCCTGCGCCGGTACGACGACCACGGACCACGCCGCGGCGCGACGGAGGACCTCGTCGTGCACCCGGTCGCGGGCGGCCGGGGTGAGCAGCTTGGAGTCGGCGAGGCCGGGCACCTGGCCGCGGCGGCCGGTGGGCAGCACGACGGCCGCCACGACGAGCGGCCCGGCGCAGGCGCCCCGGCCCGCCTCGTCGGCACCGGCGACCGGCGTCAGGCCGGCGCGCTCGAGCGCCTTCTCGTAGGCGTAGAGGCCGCCCTCCCGCCGTACGACGAACTTCCGCACCATCCCCATCGCGAGGACTCTACGACCGTGCCGGTGCCGGACCGGTCAGTGACCGGCTGCGGCGAGCCCGGGCTGGCTGAAGGTCGGCGGTCGGTGCAGCATCCGGGCGCGGTCCAGCGGCCAGACGATGGTGAAGGCACGGCCGATCACGTCGTCGACGGGCACGAAGCCCTTCCCGGGCTGCTGCCGGTGGGCGCGGCTGTCCTCGGAGACCGACCGGTGGTCGCCCATGACCCAGAGCTGGCCCTCAGGGACGACCACGGAGAACTTCTCGCCGGACGGCTCGTCGCCGGGGTAGACGTACGGCTCGTCCAGCGGCTGGCCGTTGACGGTGATGTGCCCGGCGTCGTCGCAGCACGCGACCTTGTCGCCGCCGACGCCGATGACCCGCTTGATCAGGTCCTCCTCGCCGGCGGCCGGGGCGAGGCCGACGAAGACCAGCCCGTCGCGGACGGCGTTGACCAGGCTGCCGTGCGTCGAGGCCTCGGCGCCGGCGAGCCAGCCGCCCGGGTCGCGGAACACGATGACGTCGCCGCGGTGGATCTCGTCCGGCTTGTCGGCGAGCTTGTTGACGAGCACCCGGTCGTTGACGAGCAGGGTGTTCTCCATCGACCCGGACGGGATGTAGAACGCCTGGACCAGGAACGTCTTGATGAGCACCGAGATCACCAGCGCGGTGATGACGATGCCGGGCAGCTCGCGCAGGAACGACTTGCGCTGCGGGGGGCGTCGGGTGCGCACCGGGGAGGCGGCGGCCCGGCTGCCGGTCCTGCTGCCCCGGCGTGAGGTACCGGTGCTGCTGGCGCTGCTGTCCGACCTGGACGCCGGTCGAGGGTCTGCGGCGTGGCGCGGACCGTCCTCGGTCGTCATCGCGTCCGTCCTTCCGCCCCCGAGGTCCCCGCCGCGCCCGGAGATGCCGGGCGCGCCGGGGCGAAGCCTACGTCGGCACCTGCGCCGGCACCGAGCCGGTCCAGCGGCCAGACGACGACCAGCACCTTGCCGATGACCTTGTCGACAGACACGAATCCGCCCCCCGGGTCGCCGAGGTGTGCGCGCGAGTCGAGCGAGTCGGAGCGGTGGTCGCCCATCAGCCAGAGCTTCCCGGCGGGGACGGTCACGTCGAACCGCAGCTCCGACGGCACGTCGCCGGGGTGCAGGTAGGCGGTCTCGTCCAACGGCCGGCCGTCGACCGTGATCCGGCCCTGGTCGTCGCAGCAGACCACGTGGTCGCCGGCCAGGCCGACGACCCGCTTCACGTAGTCGGTGGTCCGGCCGCCGTTGAGCGAGCCGAAGGCCTCGGTGCCGTCGAAGACGACGGCGTCGCCCCGTCGTACGTCGTGCAGGCGGTACGACAGCCGGTCGACGAGGATCCGGTCACCGGGGCGCAGAGTGTTCTCCATCGACCCCGAGGGGATGGAGAACGGCGCGACGAGGTAGGTACGGACCAGCCAGGTGGCCAGCACGGCGAGGACGACCAGCACGACGAGGTCGACCCAGGAGCGGGTCGACCAGCCGCGGCGGCGGTCCCGGTGCGACGGTGCCGCGTCCTCCACGCCAGGTGGCGGAGCAGGCGCGACGGCGTCGGGGACAGCGGTCAGCGGGCGACGGGGGTGTCGCGGCGCTCCTTGATCTTCGCGGCCTTGCCGCGCAGCTCGCGCAGGTAGTAGAGCTTCGCGCGGCGGACGTCACCACGGGTGACGACCTCGATCTTGTCGATCACCGGGGTGTGCACCGGGAAGGTGCGCTCGACTCCGACGCCGAAGCTGACCTTGCGGACCGTGAAGGTCTCGCGAACGCCCGAGCCCTGGCGGCGGATGACGACGCCCTGGAAGACCTGGATGCGAGAGCGAGTGCCCTCGATGACCTTGACGTGGACCTTGAGGGTGTCGCCGGGGCGGAACTCGGGGATGTCCGAGCGCTTGCCTGCGGCGTCGAGGGCGTCCAGCGTCTGCATCGGGTTCTCTTCTCTCGCGGTGCCACAGGTCACCCACGGTGGGTGGGGTGCAGTTGTGGTCGGTCCTGTCGTGGAGCAGCGCCCTCCCTGTGGCGGGGGCGCTCGCGGCGGACCGGCGTGTCAGTCTGCCACAGGGCCGTCGGTGCGGGCCAATCGTCCGTCGGCGCCGGACTGCCAGCCCAGGGCGGCCAGTGTCGCCAGGTCCGCGCGGTCCAGAGCGGCGGCGTCGAGCGCTGTGAGCAGGTCCGGCCGGCGGGCCGCCGTCCGCCGCAGCGACTCGTCGCGCCGCCAGCGGGCGATCCGCGCGTGGTCGCCGGAGAGCAGCACCGCCGGCACCTCGTGACCCCGCCAGGTGGCCGGCTTGGTGTAGCCCGGCGCCTCGAGCAGGCCCCCGGCGTGCGACTCGTCGACGAGGGAGTCGGCGTTGCCGATCACGCCCGGCAGGAGGCGGGCCACGGCCTCGACGATCGCCAGCACCGCGACCTCGCCGCCGTTGAGCACGTAGTCGCCGAGGCTGACCTCGGTCACGCGGGCCCGTCGCCCGACCTCGTCCAGGACGCGCTGGTCGACACCCTCGTAGCGCCCGCAGGCGAAGACCAGTCGCTGCTCGGTGGCCAGCTCGTGCGCGAGCGCCTGGGTGAACGGCACGCCACCCGGCGTCGGGACCACCACGCGGGCGTCCGGGGCGTCCCCGAGCACGGCGTCGAGGGCGTCGCCCCACGGCTCGGGGCGCATGAGCATGCCCGGTCCACCGCCGTACGGCGTGTCGTCGACGGTGCGGTGCCGGTCGGACGTCCAGTCGCGCAGGTCGTGGACGCGCAGGTCCAGCCGGCCGTCGTCGACGGCCCGCCCGATCAGCGACAGCCGCAGCGGTGCGAGGTACTCGGGGAAGATCGTGACGACGTCGACGCGCACGTCAGGTCACTCGGCCGGCTGGTCGTCGACGACGCCGTCGAGGTCCTGGTCGAGCTCGGAGAGCAGGCCCGGGGGCGGGTCGAGGAGGATCACACCGCCGTCGAGGTCGACGGTCGGGACCATCACCGCGACGAAGGGCACCAGCACCTCGGTGCCGTCCGGTCGGCGTACCGCCAGCACGTCCTGGCCGGGCAGGTGGAGCACCTCGGCCAGCTCGCCGACCTCCTCGCCCGCGACGGTGCGCACGGCGAGGCCGACCAGCTGGGAGTCGAGGAACTCGTCGGGGTCGTCGAGCCGCTGGGACGGATCGACGTCGGCCAGCAGCAAGACGTTGCGCAGCCCCTCGGCGGCGCCGCGGTCGGCGTACCCCTCGAAGGTGAGCAGCAGGCGGCCGGAGTGCACCCGGCCGTCGGTGATGGTGAGGGGGCCGGCGGACGCCGGGTCGGTGCGCACCGTCGAACCGGGGGCGAGCCTGCCCTCCGGGTCGTCGGTGCGCACCTCCACCGACACCTCGCCGTGGATGCCGTGCGGACGGCCGATCCGCGCGACGACAACCTCCATCAGCCCTCCACCGCCTGACCGACCGGAGGTCGGCTGCTAGCGCTCGTCGACGTCGAGGAAGTCGACGCGGACGTTCGTGCCGTTGCCCAGCGCGCCGATCACGGTGCGCAGAGCCTTGGCGGTCCGACCGCCGCGGCCGATGACCTTGCCCAGGTCCTCCGCGTTCACCCGCACCTCGAGGGTGCGACCGCGCCGGTTGTTGCGGTCGCGGACGGAGACGTCGTCGGGGTGGTCGACGATGCCGCGGACCAGGTGCTCGAGGGCTTCCTCGAGCACGACCTACGCCTCGTCCTTGACGGACTCGTCGGGCGCAGCCTCGGCGGCGGGCGCCTCGGTCGCCTCGGCGGCCTCGGCCGTCTCGGGCGCGGCGGTGGCGTCCTCGGTCTTCGGCTCCTCGACGACGGTGGCCTCGGCGGCGGGCGCCTCGGTCTCAGTCGCAGCCGCGTCGGTCGCAGCCGCCTCGGCGGGGGCTGCGTCGGCGGGCGCGGCGACGGCCTTCTTGGCGGCCCGCTTCTTCGGCGTGGTCGCGCCGTCCTTGGGCTCGCCGGCAGAGTCCTTCGCGGCCGCCTCGAACACCGACTTCTTGTCGGCCTTCGGCTCGGCGACGCGCAGGGTGCCCTCCTGGCCCGGCAGGCCCTTGAACTTCTGCCAGTCGCCGGTGACCTTGAGGATGGCGGCCACGGGCTCGGTCGGCTGCGCGCCGACGGAGAGCCAGTACTGCGCGCGCTCCGAGTCGACCTCGATGAGCGAGGGCTCGCGGGTGGGATGGTACTTCCCGATCGTCTCGATGGCCCGACCGTCACGCTTGGTGCGCGAGTCGGCGACGACGATGCGGTAGTACGGCGCACGGATCTTGCCCATGCGCATCAGCTTGATCTTGACAGCCACGGTGGAGGAAGCTCCTGCTTCTGCGAGCGGGGTGGCGGTACGGGCCGCGTGGGGTGCGGACGTTCCCGGCCGGGGGACGCGGCGCGCGCCGGGATGAGAGGGCCCGTCGTACGCCGAGTACAGCGGGTCATCATGCCAGACCGGCCGCCACCTGCCGAAATCCGGCGGTCAGGCGACCACCCGGCCGCGGAGCACGACGGCCCGCGGATGCGCGAGGACCCCGAGGTCGGCGCGCGGGTCGGCGTCGTACACGACGAGGTCCGCGGACTCCCCCGGCGTGAGGCCGGGCGCCCGGAGCCAGTCCCGCGCCGCCCAGGAGGCGCCGGCGAGCGCGACCTCGGCCGGCAGCCCGATCTGCTGGTGCAGGGCGAGCACCTCGCGGGCGACCAGGCCGTGCGGCAGGACTCCCCCGGCGTCGGTGCCGCAGTAGATCGCGACGCCCGCCTCGTGCGCCGCTCGCAGCGTCGCGTCCGCCCGGCCGTGCAGGGCCCGCATGTGCGCGGCGTACGCCGGGAACTTCGCGCCGGCCTGCTCGGCGTACGCCGGGAAGTTGTCGATCTGCACCCGGGTCGGCACCAGCGCGGTGCCCTGCCGGGCCATCGCGTCGACCACCTCCGGCGTCACGCCGGTGC
This sequence comes from uncultured Actinomycetota bacterium, assembly GCA_963746175.1. Lineage (GTDB taxonomy): Bacteria > Actinomycetota > Actinomycetes > JACCUZ01 > JACCUZ01 > CAVVAH01. Next base: position 270,915 of record CAVVAH010000008.1, read on the forward strand.
CGTGCTCGATGCAGTCGATGCCTGCGGCGACCAGGTCGGCGACCGACTGCTCGCCGAAGCAGTGCGCGGTCACCCGGACGCCGAGCTCGTGCGCCCGCGCGATCGCGGCCGCCGCGACGTCCGCCGGCCAGCAGGGCGTGAGGTCGCCGGCGTCGCGGTCGATCCAGTCGCCGACCAGCTTGACCCAGCCGTCGCCGCGCGCGGCCTGGGTCTCGACCTCGACCACGAGGTCGCCGGGCTCGATCTCGGCGCCGTAGTTGCGGATGTAGCGCTTGCTCCGTGCGATGTGCCGGCCGGCCCTGATGACCCGTGGCAGGTCGTCGCGGTCGTCCATCCAGTGCGTGTCCACGGGCACGCCTGCGTCGCGAAGCAGCAGTGCCCCGGCGTCGCGGTCGGCGAGCGCCTGCTCCTCCGTGGTCGTCTCGTCGACGCCCCCCTGCTCGTCCAGCCCGACGTGGCAGTGCGCGTCGACCAGGCCCGGCACCAGCCAGCCGTCGGCCGTGACGGTCTGCGCGCCGGGCACCTCGTCGTCGCGCAGCAGACCGCGGTCGTCGACCCACAGGTCGCGCCGTTCGCCGTCCGGCAGCACGACGCCCCGCAGGTGCAGCGGTGTCACGGTCCCGCGCTCAGCAGCCATGCCCGCCACCCTGCCACCCGGGAGTTCCGGTGATCCACACCGGATCGGTGCGTCGACTCTCATGATCCACACCGGATGTGTGCGGAAAATCCACACGGATCCGGTGTGGATCACCGTGCGTTTCATGATCCGGCAACCTGGCGCGGGCCGACCGCGCATGCGTCAGTTCTTGCTGGGCGGGAGGAGGCCCTTGAGCGCCTCGGGCAGCTCGAAGTCCTCGGGCAGGTCGGGCAGCCCGGGGACGACCTCGCCGTTGGCCCGGGCCTCGGCCTGACGCTGCTCCAGCGCGCGCTTGGCCGGGTTGCCGGACCGGCCCCCCTTGGCCTTCTTCGGCGCGGCCTGCTTGCCCTTCGCCTTCTTGCCGCGCCCCATGCCGGGGATCCCCGGCATCCCGGGCATGCCGCCACCGGCGGCGAGCTGGCGCATCATCTTCTGCGCCTCGGTGAACCGCTCGACCAGGCCGTTGACGTCGGAGACCTCGCGGCCGGAGCCGCGGGCGATGCGCTGCCGGCGCGAGGCATTGAGGATCTTGTGGTTGCGGCGCTCCTCCGGCGTCATCGACTTGATGATCGCGGTGGTGCGGTCGATCTCGCGCTCGTCGAGGTTCTCGATCTGCTCGCGCATCGCGCCCATGCCGGGGAGCATCCCGAGCAGCTTGGACATCGAGCCCATCTTCCGGACGCTCTCCATCTGCGCCAGGAAGTCCTCGAAGGTGAAGTCGTCGCCGCGGCCGAACTTGGCCGCCATCTCCTCGGCCTGGCCCTTGTCGAACGCCTTCTCGGCCTGCTCGATCAGGGTGAGGACGTCGCCCATGCCGAGGATGCGCTGGGCCATCCGGTCGGGGTGGAAGGTGTCGAAGTCGTCGAGCTTCTCGCCGTTCGAGGCGAACATCACCTGCCGGCCGGTGATCTTGGCGACCGACAGCGCGGCTCCACCGCGGGCGTCGCCGTCGAGCTTGGTGAGCACGACGCCGTCGAAGCCGACGCCGTCGAGGAACGCCTGCGCGGTGACGACCGCGTCCTGGCCGATCATCGCGTCGACGACGAACAGCGTCTCGTCGGGGCTGACCGCGTCGCGGATGTCGGCGGCCTGCTGCATCAGCTCGGCGTCGACGCCGAGCCGGCCGGCGGTGTCGACGATGACGACGTCGTACTGCTTCTGCTTCGCGTGCTCGATCGCCAGCCGCGACACCGCGACGGGGTCGCCGACGCCGTTGCCCGGCTCGGGCGCGAACACCGGCACGCCGGCGCGCTCGCCCACGACCTGCAGCTGGGTGACGGCGTTCGGCCGCTGGAGGTCGGCGGCGACGAGGACCGGCTGGTGCCCCTGGCCCTTCAGCCAGTACGCCAGCTTGCCGGCCAGCGTCGTCTTGCCGGAGCCCTGCAGGCCGGCCAGCATGATGACGCTCGGCGGGTTCTTCGCGAACCGCAGCCGGCGGGTCTCGCCGCCGAGGATCGCGACGAGCTCCTCGTCGACGATCTTGACGATCTGCTGGGCGGGGTTCAGCGCCTGGCTGACCTCGGCACCGCGGGCCCGCTCGCGCACCGCCGCGATGAAGTCCTTGACCACCGGCAGCGCGACGTCGGCCTCGAGCAGCGCGACCCGGATCTCGCGGGTGGTCGCGTCGATGTCGGCGTCGGTCAGCCGGCCCTTGCCGCGCAGGGTCTTGAACGTGGCGGCGAGGCGGTCGGAGAGGGTGGCGAACACGCGAGTCCTTCGGGCGTACGGCGAGTGGTCGGGCTGGCACCGGGTGGGTCGGGCCCGGTCGAGCAGGTACCCAGCCTAGACGCCGGCACCCGCGGCACCGGCCGTGCAACCCTGCGCAGCGATGCTCCGTAGTGAGAGGTAGAGGAGCAACCGACACCGGAGGGGCGCGGGTGACGCAGACGGACGGCGGCAGCAGGTACACGGGCGGGCGGGACGCCGACTTCGGCGCGTTCGTGCACACCCGTCGACCCCAGCTGCTCCGGCTCGCCACCCTGCTCGCTGCCGGCGACGCGCACCTGGCCGAGGACCTGGTCCAGACCGCGCTCACGAGGCTGTACGTCGCGTGGTGGCGGGTCGAGAAGGACCAGGGGGCCGAGGCGTACTGCCGACGCATCCTCGTCAACGCCGTCGTCGACGAGCGGCGGCGCGCCTGGCGCCGCAGCGAGTCGAGCCGCGCCGAGCTGCCCGACGTACCGACCGCCGAGGGCGGCTCGGCCGAGGACCGCGACGCCGTCCGCGCGGCGCTGGCAGAGCTGGGCCCCCGGATGCGGGCCGCGGTCGTGCTGCGGCACTGGCTCGGCTACGACGTCGCCGAGTGCGCGCAGCTGCTCGGCTGCAGCGAGGGCACCGTCAAGAGCCAGACCGCCCGCGGCCTCGACCGGCTGCGCCTCCTCCTGTCCGACGACCTCACCGTCACGACCAGCTCCGGGAGCACCCGATGACCGATCTCGCCGACCTGCTCGACTCCGCCGCCGGTGACCACCCTGCACCGGCTCCCGACGTCGTCGGCGCCGACCTGGCCCGCGGCCGACGCGCCCTGCTGCACCGTCGCTGGACCCGCGCCGGGCTGGCCGTCGCCGGCGTCGCCGCGGTCGGCGCGGCTGCCGTGGCCGTGCCCGGAGCGCTGGGTACGGGGCAGCAGCAGGTGCGGGTCGTGAGCCCGGCCGCCGGCGGCACGGTGTCCGTCGCGGACGCACCGAACCCCGGTGTCGACCTCGTCGACTTCGACGCCCAGGCACCCGTGAAGCCGATCTCCCCCGGTGTCGTCCCCGACGGCTGGAGCGTCGACGGCAGCGAGTACGCGCTCGTGATCGCGCCGCCCGGCAACGACACGTCGGTCGACGACTTCCGCGGCAAGCTCGTGGTCTACGTCGACGCCAACAACATCCCCCACGAGTCGCTGTCGACCAAGGTCGAGGTCGCGGTCGGCGACCGCACCGGCTACGCGATCCGCGCCGACGACTCGGGCCTGCAGGTCTGGGTGCCGCAGGCCGACGGCACCGGCCTGCGCGCGCAGGCGCCGCTCTCTCTGGGCTGGGACGAGGCCACCCTCGGGCGGTTCCTCGGTGCGGTGACGGTCAGCGACGCCGCGGTGGCCGGCGTCGGCTGACGGCGGAGGCTCAGACCGCGGAGCGGAAGGTGCTGCGGTAGGCGCTCGGGGGGACGCCGACCGCGGCAGCCATCTGGGCCCGCAGCGCCGCGGTCGTACCGAAACCCGCGTGCCGGGCCACCTGGTCGACCGGCAGGTCGGTGGTCTCCAGCAGGTGCCGGGCCCGGTCGACCCGCTGCTGCGACAGCCAGCGCGCCGGGCTCATCCCGGTCTCGTCCCGGAACCGGCGGGTGAACGTGCGGACGCTCATGTGCGCCCGCGAGGCCAGAGCCGCCAGGTCGACCGCTTCGTCGAGGTGCGAGAGCGCCCAGTCCCGCGCTGCCGCCGTGGACGCCTCGGCCGGCGCCGGGACGGCCCGCTCGATGTACTGCGACTGACCACCGGCGCGCCACGGCGGCACGACGCAGCGGCGGGCCGTCCGGTTGGCGACGGCGGCACCGTGGTCGCTGCGGACCAGGTGCAGGCACAGGTCGACGCCTGCGCCCACACCCGCCGAGGTCAGGACGTCGCCGTCGTCCACGAACAGCACGTCCGGGTCGAGCCGGACGCCGGGGTGCAGCCCGCGGAACTTCTCCGCCCACAGCCAGTGCGTCGTCGCCGGGCGGCCGTCGAGCAGCCCTGCCGCCGCGAGGACGAACGCGCCGGTGCAGATGGACACCGTCCGCTCCCGCCCGGCCGTGTGGCGCAGCGCGTCGAGGGCCGCCGCCGGGAAGGGTCCCGCTGTACGCCGACCCTCGACGCCGGCCACGACGACGGTCTGCGCCCAGGCCAGGGCCTCCAGCCCGTGGTCCGGCAGCACCGTGAAGCCCGACGCGGACTGCACCGGCCGCCCGGCGCCGTCCGGACCGCAGACGCGCACGTCGTACAGCCGGCGCCCGGAGCCGTCCCGTGCCGAGCCCAGCACCTGGGTCGGGGTGCCGAGGTCGAAGCCGACCACCCCGTCCAGCGCGAGCACCGCCACCCGGTGCGGGGTGCCGACGAGCGGGTCGGACGGGTCGCGGACGTCGGGCATGGCCCGATTCTTGCACATGGTGGCCGTCCGGCCACTGGTGCGACGGAGCACCGAGCGTCAGGATCGCCGGGTGACGACGATGCCGGTCCCGGCGCGCCCCCGGCTCCACCGCGCCTGGCCGGTGGCAGCGGTGGCCTTCGTCGCCCTGATCGGCGCGGCCGGCTTCCGCTCGACGCCCGGCGCGTTGATCGACCCCTTGCAGTCCGAGTACGGCTGGTCGCGCGGCACCATCTCGTTCGCGGTCTCGGTCAACCTGCTGCTGTTCGGTCTCACCGCGCCGTTCGCGGCGGCGCTGATGAACCGCTTCGGCATCCGCCGGGTGGTCGCCTGCGCGCTGCTGCTCGTGTCGGCCGGGTCGGGCCTGACGGTGTTCATGCAGTCGAGCTGGCAGCTGGTGCTGCTGTGGGGAGTGCTCGTCGGTCTCGGAACCGGGTCGATGGCCCTGGCGTTCGTGGCGACGGTCGCCGGCCGGTGGTTCGTGAAGCGGCGCGGCCTCGTGACCGGCATCCTCACCGCCGGCGGCGCGACCGGCCAGCTCGTCTTCCTGCCCGTCGTGGCCTGGCTGGCCGAGCACCACGGCTGGCGCTCGGCGGCGCTGGTGGTCGCCGGCGGTGCGCTCGCCGTCGTGCCGCTCGTCCTGCTGCTCATGCGCGACCACCCCTACGACGTCGGGCTGCCGCCGTACGGCGGGGACGAGCTCGTGGTGCCGCCGCCCCGCACCGGCAACGCCGCGACCGCCGCGCTGGACGCCTTGCGCACGGCGTCGCGCACGTCGCAGTTCTGGCTGCTCGCGGGCGGGTTCGCGATCTGCGGCGCGACGACCAACGGCCTGGTCGGTACGCACTTCATCCCCGCGGCGCACGACCACGGCATGCCGACCACCACGGCCGCCGGGCTGCTCGCCCTGGTGGGGCTGTTCGACATCGCCGGGACCATCGCGTCCGGCTGGCTCACCGACCGGGTCGACTCACGGCTGCTGCTCGCGGGCTACTACGCCGGCCGCGGGCTCTCGCTGCTCGTCGTCTCGCAGCTCTTCGCGGCGTCGCCGCACCCGAGCATGCTGGTCTTCATCCTCTTCTACGGTCTGGACTGGGTGGCCACGGTCCCGCCGACGGTGGCCCTGTGCCGGCAGTACTTCGGCGAGGCGGGACCGGTCGTCTTCGGCTGGGTGTTCGCCTCACACCAGGTCGGTGCGGCGATCGCCGCGACCGCCGCCGGCCTGACGCGCGACCACCTCGGCACGTACGGCCCGGTCTGGTACGTCGCCGGCGCCATCTGCCTGGTCGCCGCGTCCTTCTCGGCCCGCCTGCCGGCGCCGGACCCGGGCGTTCCGTCGGGACCGAGCGCACCGGCGCCCGAGCCGGAGCTCAGCCCGCAGCGTCCGTGAGCAGCCGTACCGCCTCGCGGGCGGCCTGGTCGGCCAGCGGCCGGCCCGCGGCGTCCTGCAGGTAGAACACGTCCACCGCCTCGGCGCCGAGCGTCACGACGCGCGCCCCGCGGATGTTGACGCCCATCAGGGCCAGCGCCCGGCCGAGGCGGTACAGCAGGCCCGACCGGTCGCTCGCCCGGACCTCGACGACCGTCGCGGTCTCCGACGCCGCCTCGACGACGTCGACCCGGGCAGGCGGCGGCGGGACGGCCGGCTGGCGCCGGCTGGCGTCCCGGGAGGAGAGCCGCTGGGTGACGTCGAGGTCGCCGTCCAGCGCCCGGGCGATGTCGTTGCGCAGGGCCTCGGCGCGCGGCTCGTGGTCGCGGTCGGGCACGACGGTCCAGACGTCGAGCGCCATGCCGTCCTCGGTGCGCACCTGTGCGGAGCGCACCGACAGCCGGTGCAGCGCCAGCACGCCGGCGATGGTGCTGAACAGCCCGGTGCGGTCCGGCGCGGCGACGGTCACCGTCCAGGTGACCGCCTCGTCGGGCTCGGCCACGACCGCCAGCCGGCCGGCCTGCACGAGACCGGCCTGCGCCGGGGTGAGCGGTGGCGGCGGAGGCGGTGGTGCTCCGTGCAGTCGCAGGGCGGTCCGGCGTACGAGGTCCTCCACGAGGGCCGCCTTCCACTCGCTCCAGGCCGCCGGTCCGGTGGCCAACGCGTCGGCCAGCGTCAGGGCCGACATCAGCTCGAGCACCTCGGTGGTGCCCAGCACGTCCGCGACGGCCGTGACGGTCGCGGGGTCGTCGAGGTCGCGCTTGGTCGCGCTGTCGACCAGCAGCAGGTGGTGCCGTACGACGAGGGCCAGCGCCGCGACGTCGTCGGCGTCGAAGCCCATCCGCGTCGCGGCCGCGACGGCGAGGGGCTCCCCCGCCTCGCTGTGGTCGCCGTCGGAGCCCTTGCCGATGTCGTGCAGCAGTGCGCCGACGAGCAGCAGGTCCGGGCGGTGCACGTCGCGCACCAGCGCCGCCGCGCGCACGGCGCACTCGAGCAGGTGCCGGTCGACGCTGTAGCGGTGCACCGCGTTGCGCTGCGGAAGGTGCCGCACCCGGTCCCACTCCGGCAGCAGTCTGGGCAGCAGTCCGGCCTGGTCGAGCGCCTCCCACACCGGCACCATCGGCGGGCCGGCGCCGAGCAGCTCGACGAACAGGTGCCGCGCGTTCTCCGGCCAGGGCTCGGGCAGCGGCGGGCTGTCTGCCGCGAGCCGGTCCACCGAGCTCGGCGACAGCGGAAGCCCCGCGCGGGCCGCCCGGGCAGCCATCCGCAGCGCGAGCAGCGGGTCGGACCGCGGGTCCGCCTGCGCGGTCAGCACCGCCTCGCCGTCGTGCTCGGCGAGGCCTGCGCCGAGCAGCCGGAGCACCGGCCGCCGGCCACGGACGAAGCGCGACCGTTGCGGCCGGGTGGCCTGGAGGGCCCGGCGCCAGGTCACCTCGGCCGCGTGCGTCACCGCGGACGCGGAGGCACCGACCTCCCGGAGCAGCGCGTCGGCGCCGTCCAGCCCGAGGTCCGCGGCGACGTGGTCCTGCTCCTGGAGCAGCAGCTTGTTGCCGGGCCGGCCGGTGACGAGGTGCAGGGCGTCGCGGACGTCGGCCAGCCGGCGTACGGCCTCGTCGACGTCGCGATGCGGTCGGTCGGCGACCCAGGAGGCCGCGACGGCGCGCAGCGAGACGACGTCGCGCAGCCCGCCCCGGCCCTCCTTGAGGTCCGGCTCGAGGTCGTGCCGGAGGTCGCCGGACCGGGCGCCGCGCTCGTCCCATGCCTCCCGCAGGTCGGGCAGCCGGCGGCGTGCGGCCGCGCGCCAGTCGCCGAGGACCGCGGTCCGCAGCCGGCCGACGAGCGCCGCGTCGCCGGCGACCGGCCGTGCGTCGAGCAGCCCGAGCAGGACGGCGAGGTCGTTGCTGGCGAGCCGGCGGGCCTCCTCGAACGTGCGCACCGCGTGGTCCAGCTGCACGCCCGTGTCCCAGACCGGGTACCAGATCTTCTCGGCCAGGGCGCCGACCGTGCTCCGGTCGGCATGCAGCAGCAGGAGGTCGAGGTCGCTGCCCGGCGCCAGCTCGCCGCGGCCGTAGCCGCCGACCGCGACCAGCGCGGCCTTGCCCGGGGCGACGCCGGCGTCCGCGGCAGCGTCGGCGAACACCTGCCGCAGCCATGAGTCGGTGAGTGCCGCGAGGCCGCGGCGGCGCATCACGCTGCCGGAGCCGGGGCCGGAGGTGCGGCCCTCAGCGAGCAGCTCCCGGCGGCGGGCCGCGTAGTCCGACGGCAGGGCGGAGGTGGGAACGGTCATCCCCCGCCCTCCTCGCCCTGCCGTCGGATGGTGCCGGCGTCTGCGCGGTCAGAGCGCGTCGACGCCGCGCTCGCCGGTGCGGACCCGGACGACCGTGTCGACGGGCACCGACCAGACCTTGCCGTCGCCGATGCGGCCCGTCTGCGCCGACTTGGTGATGACCTCGATCACGTCGTCCGCGTCGGCGTCGTCCACCAGCACCTCGAGGCGCACCTTCGGCACCAGGTCGACGGTGTACTCGGCGCCGCGGTAGACCTCGGTGTGGCCCTTCTGCCGGCCGTACCCGCTGGCCTCGGTGACGGTGATGCCGTGGACCCCGAAGGACTCGAGCGCGCTCTTGACGTCGTCGAGCTTGAACGGCTTGATGACGGCGGTGATGAGTCTCATGCGTCGACCCTCTCCTTCGTGGTGCCGACACCGGCACCGGTGTGGAAGCCGCTGCCCGTGAACGACCCGAGCTCGTACGCCGACTCGGCGTGCGTCCTCAGGTCGACACCAGTGACCTCGGACTCCTCGTCGATCCGGAAGCCCATCGTCTTGTCGATGATCGTGCCGATGACGTACGCGAGGACGAACGAGAACGCGAGCACCGCACCCGCGGCGACGGCCTGCCGCCAGAGCTGGTCGACGCCACCGCCGTAGAACAGGCCGTTGACGCCGGCCGGGGCCTTGTCGGTGGCGAGGATCCCGATGAGCAGGGTGCCGGCGATGCCGCCGACGAGGTGGACGCCCACGACGTCGAGCGAGTCGTCGTAGCCCCACGTGAACTTCAGCGCGACGGCGAGGGCGCACAGCACGCCGGCGACCGCGCCGACGAGGATCGCGCCGAACGGGTTGACCGCGGAGCAGGCGGGAGTGATGGCGACCAGACCGGCGACCACGCCGGACGCAGCGCCGAGTGAGGTCGCGTGCCCGTCACGGATCTTCTCCGTGGCGAGCCACGCGAGCGATGCCGCCGCTGTGGCGGCCATCGTGTTGATCCAGGCGACCGCGGCCGTGTTGCCCGCGCCGAGGGCGGAGCCCGCGTTGAAGCCGAACCAGCCGAACCACAGCAGCCCTGCGCCGATCATGACCAGCGTCAGGTTGTGCGGGCGCATGGCCTCCTTGCCGAAGCCGATCCGCTTGCCGAGGACGAGCGCGAGCGCCAGGCCCGCGGCACCGGCGTTGATGTGCACCGCCGTACCGCCGGCGAAGTCGACCGCCTTGAGGTCGTTCGCGATCCAGCCGCCCACCTCGCCCGTGTAGCCGTCGAAGGCGAAGACCCAGTGCGCGACCGGGAAGTAGACGACGGTCGCCCAGACGCCGGCGAACACCATCCACGCGCCGAACTTGGCGCGGTCGGCGATCGCCCCGCTGATCAGGGCGACGGTGATGATCGCGAAGACGGCCTGGAACCCGACGAACGCCAGGGGCGGGATGCCGGCCGCCTCACCCGCGACTCCGCCCAGGGGGTCGGCCGAGAGCAGGCCCTTGAGCCCGACGAAGTCCAGGTTGCCCACGAGTCCTCCGCCGGCGTCGTTGCCGAACGCCAGCGAGTAGCCGTAGAGGACCCAGAGGACGCTGATGAGCCCGAGGGCGCCGAAGCTCATCATCATCATGTTGAGGACGCTCTTCGCGCGGACCATGCCGCCGTAGAAGAGCGCGAGACCGGGCGTCATGAGCAGCACGAGAGCGGCGCTCGTGAGGACCCAGGCGGTGTCGCCGGAGCTGGGTGTCACGGGATTTCCTCCAAGGTGGGCGGCGGGGAAGCCGGTGGTTCTGCCCAGGAGGTTGGTCGTGACGGGTTACCGCACCGCGCGCGGCACGTTTCGGCCGTGTGACGATGTCCGCGCCCGTGTTACGGGGCGGTTTCGCCCCGCGGGCCTGTCCGGATGCCGGTCAGGCCGGTCAGTCGCCGAGCAGCGCGTCGACGAAGACCTCCGGGTCGAACGGCGCCAGGTCGTCGGCACCCTCCCCCAGGCCCACGAGCTTGACCGGGACGTCGAGCTCGCGCTGCACCGCCACGACGATGCCGCCCTTGGCCGTGCCGTCGAGCTTCGTCAGGACGATGCCGGTGACGTCGACGACCTCGGCGAAGACGCGCGCCTGGATCAGGCCGTTCTGACCCGTGGTGGCGTCGAGGACGAGCAGCACCTCGTCGACCGGGCCGTGCCGCTCGACGACTCGCTTGACCTTGCCGAGCTCGTCCATCAGGCCGACCTTGTTCTGCAGCCGGCCGGCGGTGTCGACGAGCACGACGTCGTAGCCGCCGTCGGCGCCCTGCTTCACGGCGTCGAACGCGACGCTCGCCGGGTCACCGCCCTCGGGTCCGCGTACGACCGGTGCGCCGACCCGTTCGCCCCACGTCGTCAGCTGGTCGGCCGCGGCGGCCCGGAACGTGTCGGCGGCACCCAGCAGCACCGAGCGCCCGTCGGCGACCAGCACCCGGGCCAGCTTGCCGACGGTCGTGGTCTTGCCGGTGCCGTTGACCCCGACGACGAGCACGACGGCCGGCCGGCCGTCGCTGCCCTGGGTGCGCAGCGAGCGGTCGGTCGAGGGACCGACCAGCGCCAGCAGCTCCTCGCGCAGGAGGCTGCGGATCGCGGTCTCCTCGGGACGGCCGAGCTCCTTGACGCGGGTACGCAGCCGATCGACCAGCTCCTGGGTCGGCGCCACGCCGACGTCGGCGGAGAGCAGGACGTCCTCGACCTCCTCCCACGTCGCCTCGTCCAGCCGCTCGCGGGAGAGCAGCCCGAGCAGCCCCTTGCCGAGGGTCCCCTGCGACCGGCCGAGCCGGGACCGCAGCCGGGCCATCCGGCCGGCGACCGGGGCCGGCTCCTCCAGGGCCGGGGCGGGAGGCGCCGCGACGTCCGGGACGTCCGGCGTGAGGATCTTGACGTCGCCGGACGGCTCGGCGGCACGCTCGCCGGGGCGCTCCTCGAGGTCGGTGAGCGGCGGCAGCGACGCCTTGGACCGCCGGCCGCGGGTGAGGGCCAGGCCACCGCCTACGAGGACGACGACGCCGGCGACGGCGATCACGACGATGAGGGTGAGGGTGTCCATCGCCGCCAGTCTCTCAGGTGCTGGCGCCCACCTGGTCGACCCGTCCGCCGCTGCTCACGAGCCCGCCGTCGTCGGCTGAGGTCAGACCCGTCAGGACGGGCGGCACCGGCCACCGGCCCGGCGCCGTCGGCCCCTCCCGCCGCGGAAAGATCGTTTGCGACGTGAATCACGCGACACGCCGAGGCAACCCCGCGTGTCGGGTGACTCAGGTCGCAAACGACCTTGGGTGAGCGAGTGCGGGGCCGACTCGGTGGGTCAGCCGCGGCCGGCGGTGACGACCTTCTTCACCTGGCGCTCGACGCGCTCGAAGCGCGCCGACATCGCACGGGACTTCTCGGTGTTCGTCAGGACGCCAAGCGGCGGTGCCTCCCCGGGGTCGACCCGGTCGCGCAGGTCGACCACCTTCTCGGAGAGCCGCCCGGCACGCGGGACGGCACGCCCGCGGTAGGGGAAGGCGACGAAGCCGACGACGAGCAAGGCCACGAGTCCGAGGGCGAGGTGGGCGATCAGGAGGGTCTGCACTCCCTCCACGTTACCGGCGCAGCAGCACCGGAAACGTCACAGAGCGGTCCCAGGCGTGTTACGGGTGGGACAGGTGGGACTTGTGAGCGGTGATTCGAGCCTGACCCGCCGTCGTGGCGCCGGGTCAGATCAACGGCGCCCGGAGGAGGGAGCAGGGGGCCGGCGCTGTCCCGGCGATCCCACCGTCCGCCATCTGGGATCCCGCGGCCGACAACAGGCAGGTGCCCTCCGCAACAGGTGGGTGGGCCTGTTGCGGGGAGCACCCACCTGTTGGGGGGCGGCCGATCTCACCGGATGGACGGCGGCGAGCTGCGGCAGGCGGCCGGGCGACCGCCCTCCTCCGAAGCGGCCTTCGACCTGACCCGCACGCACGACGGCGGGTCAGGTCGGACGACATACGTCAGCCGCCCTTGACCTGACCCGCACGCACGACGGTGGGTCAGTGACCGCTACGCGGGCTCGGCCTCGCGGAGCCGCTGGCCGATCACGGTGGTGATCCCGTCGCCCCGCATGGACACGCCGTACAGCGCGTCGGCGACCTCCATGGTGCGCTTCTGGTGGGTGATCACGATGAGCTGCGACGCCTCGCGCAGCTCCTCGAGCAGGGCGATCAACCGGCCCAGGTTGGTGTCGTCCAGGGCCGCCTCGACCTCGTCCATGACGTAGAACGGGCTCGGCCGGGCCTTGAAGATCGCCACCAGCAGGGCCACCGCGGTGAGCGAGCGCTCGCCGCCGGAGAGCAGCGAGAGCCGCTTGACCTTCTTGCCGGGCGGGCGGGCCTCCACCTCGATGCCGGTCGTGAGCATGTCGCCGGGCTCGGTGAGGACCAACCGGCCCTCGCCGCCCGGGAACAGCCGGGCGAAGACGCCCTCGAACTCCCGTGCGGTGTCGTGGAAGGCCGCGGTGAAGACCTGCTCCACACGCTCGTCGACCTCGCGGATGATGTCCATGAGGTCGCGCCGGGTGGCCTTGAGGTCCTCCAGCTGCTCGGCGAGGAACTGGTGCCGTTCCTCCAGCGCGGCGTACTCCTCGAGCGCCAGCGGGTTGACCCTGCCGAGCAGGGCGAGGGCCCGCTCGGCGGCGCGCAGCCGCTTCTCCTGCTCGGCCCGGACGTACGGCGTCGGGTCGGGCTCGACCTCGCGCTCCTCGTCGGGGGCGGGCGGCGACGGCGGCACCAGCTGGTGCGGGCCGTACTCCTCGACGAGTGCCTCCGGCTCGACGCCGAGGTCCTCGAGAGCCTTCTCCTGGAGCGCCTCGATGCGCAGCCGTTGCTCGGCGCGGGCCACCTCGTCGCGGTGCACGCTGTCGGTCAGCCGCTCGAGGTCGGCACCCAGCTCGCGCAGCCGGCCCCGCAGCGCACCCATCTCGGCGTCGCGCTCCGCACGAGCCCGCTCCGCCGCCTCCCGGGCCTCGGCCGCACGGGACAGCGAGTGCTCGAGGTGCCCCAGCGCTGCCTGCGCGGCGAGCGCGACCTCCTGCGCGACGGCCGCCTCGCGAGCCCGCCGCTCGCGACGCGTCGCAGCACGCGCCCGGTTCTCGCGCTCCTGGGCGGCGGCGCGGGCCAGCTGGTCGGCCCGGCCGGACAGCGCCCGGACGCGCTCCTCCCCGGTACGTACCGCGAGTCGGGCGTCCATCTCGCCGTGCCGGGCGGCCCGCGCGGCCTCGTCGAGCTCGTCGCGGTGGCTGGTGTCCGGCTCGCCCTCCTCGGGCGCGGACAGGGCAGCCTCGTGCCGCTCCTCGAGCTCGGCCACGGCCGCCCGGTCCACCTCGAGCGCCTCGGCGGCCGCGGCGACCTGACGCTCCAGCCGCTCGGACTCGCCGCGGGCGGCGCGCGCCTGGGCGCCGAGCTGACCGAGCTGCTCGGCCACCGCGGACATGCGGGCGTCCGACTCGTGCAGCCGGTCGAGCGCGGCCTGGACGTCACGCGTGGTGACGGCCTGCTCGTCGACGGCGGCCTGCAGCTGGAAGCGCAGCCGGTCGAGCCGGTGACCGGCCTCGGTGAGCTGGCCGGCGGCCTCGTCGACCGCGGCCTGGACCTCGAGCAGGCTCGGCGCCGAGGCGGACCCGCCGGCGGCGCTGTCGCGGCCCAGCACGTCTCCCTCGCGGGTCACCGCGACGAGCGAGGGCTCCTGCTCCACGACCCGCCGGGCGGCCGGCAGGTCGTCGACGACGACGACGCCGGCGAGCAGGCGGGTGACCGCGGAGCGCAGCGGCGGCGGCACCGAGACGACGTCGAGCGCCGGGCGGGCGCCGGCGGGCGCCGGTGCGGCTGCGTGATCGGCGTCGTCGTCCGGGGGGGCGGCGTCGACCAGCAGCCCGACCCGGCCTGCGTCGTCGTCCTTGAGCAGCCGGATCGCGGCCTCGGCCGCGCCGAGGTCGCTGACCACGACAGCGTCGGCTGCCGCGCCGAGCGCGGCGGCGACCGCGGTCTCGAAACCGTTCTCCACGCTGAGCAGGGCGGCCACCGATCCCAGCACCCCGGAGAGCCGGTCGCTGGCGGCGAGCAGGGTGCCGACGCCGTCCTTGCGGGCCAGGCCCAGCTCCAGCGCATCCTTGCGGGCCTGCAGGGCGGCGCGCTCCCGTTCGGCGTCGCGCTCCTCCTGTCGCAGCCCGGTGACCTTGTCGTCGGCCGCGGCCAGCCGCAGCGCGGCCTCCTCGTGGTCGGAGTCCAGGTCCTCCTCGCCCGCGTCCAGACCGGCGACCTGCGTCTCCAGGCTGGTGAACTCCTGCTGCGCGACGCGCGCCCGCTCGGCGGCCTCGTCCAGCGCGGGGGTGAGCCGGCCGACCTCGGCCTCGCCCGCCTCGACCCGGCTCCGACGGGCCGCGACCTGTCCGGCCAGCCGGGCCAGACCCTCGCGACGGTCGGCGGCGGCACGAGCGGCGACGGCGACGCGCTTCTGCTCGGCGGCCAGCTCCTCCTCGGCCTGCTGCCGGGCGGCGACGGCTTCGGCGAGCCGGCCGCGGTCGCGGTCGACGCCGGCCTGGATCTGCCCCTCCTCGGCCCGGACCCGCTCGGCCTCGGCCTCGAGCTGGTCGGGGTCGCGCAGGCCGCCGGCCCGCTGGTCGTCCGCCGGGTCGTCGGGCGCTGCCAGGTGCCGGACCCGCTCGGCAGCCAGCGACCCGGTGCCGCGGAACCGCTCGCGCAGCGACGACAGGCGGTACCACGTCTCCTGCGCCCGGGCCAGCGTCGGCGCCTCGGCGGCGTGCGACTGCTCGAGCAGGCTCTCGCGCTCGGACGCCTCGGCCAGCGCGGCCTCGACCTCGGCGCGGCGCTCGCGCAGGGCGGTCTCGTCGGCCACCTCGGCCTCGAGCGTGGCGGTCATCTGGACCAGGTCGTCGGCGAGGATGCGCAGCCGCGAGTCGCGCAGGTCGGACTGGATGACGGCGGCGCGGCGGGCCACCTCGGCCTGCCGGCCCAGCGGCTTGAGCTGACGGCGCAGCTCGACGGTGAGGTCCTGCACGCGGGTGAGGTTGGCCTGCATCGCGTCGAGCTTCCGCAGCGCCTTCTCCTTGCGCTTGCGGTGCTTGAGGACGCCGGCCGCCTCCTCGATGAAACCGCGGCGCTCCTCCGGCCCGGCCGACAGGACGGCATCGAGCTGGCCCTGGCCGACGATGACGTGCATCTCACGGCCGATGCCCGAGTCGGACAGCAGCTCCTGGACGTCGAGCAGCCGGCACGGCTGGCCGTTGATCGAGTACTCCGAGCCGCCGTTGCGGAACATGATCCGCGAGATGGTCACCTCGGCGTAGTCGATCGGCAGCGCGCCGTCGGTGTTGTCGATGGTGAGCGCGACCTCGGCGCGGCCGAGCGGAGCCCGGCCGGCGGCACCGTCCTTGCCGGCGCTGCCGGCGAAGATGACGTCCTCCATCTTGCCGCCCCGCAGCGACTTGGCGCCCTGCTCGCCCATCACCCAGGCGAGGGCGTCGACGACGTTGGACTTGCCGGAGCCGTTGGGGCCGACGACCGCGGTGATGCCCGGCTCGAAGTGGAACGTGGTGGCCGAGGCGAAGGACTTGAACCCCTTGAGGGTGAGGCTCTTCAGGTGCACGAGCGGAACTCCTCGGCCCCGCGCACGGCCGGCCGCGCCAGAACGGGCGGACGGGGTACGTCGGGTGGTACGTCGGCGGGGAAGGCCGAGACAGAGCCTACCGGCCGCTCCCCGCGGGCGACGCCAGGCGGCGACGGCGCGCCGCCCGGGTTGTCCTCCTCCCGGGCATGGGTGAGGGGACGTCGCGGGCGACGTCCCCTCGGGTTCTGCGGTGTCGTGCGGTGCAGCCGCTGCTGCGGGGTGCTGCCTCTCAGGCGAGCGCGGGCTCCTTGACGTCGAGCGAGATCAGCGGCTCGTCGGTGACGCCGGCTGCGAGCCGGTCGTTCTCCGCGCGGAGCCGGAGAACCTCGGTCTCGAGGGTCCGTACTCGTTCCTGCAGACGCCGCATCTCCATGATCACGCGAGTGTCGGGGCCACCGACATGACCGATGAGAGCCTTCGCCATGCGGGTTCCTCCACCTGCGTCCGGCCCGCCTCGTTGCGGGACGTCTGGGTCGTTCCGGCCTGCCTCGCACGCACCGGCTGGGTCTTGTCACCGGGCGGGGCGGCGTGGGGGCTCGAAATCCAGGGTGACACCCGACCTCGGCAGGGTCAAGAGGTCACAGGGAGGTGACAGCGGTCCGGTAGCCCGATCGGGTGGATCGCCACGGGGACACCGACCGGTTCGCGGCGAAGTCTTTGCGAAAGCGCAGGTCAGCAGCCCCGTCGCGGTCGCTCGCGACGGCTGGGTACTGGTGGGTCAGGAGTGCCAGCCGAGGTGGCAGACGGCCTCGAACGCGGCCGCGTCCCGGTCTGCGACGGGCGGGTTCACGGCGCGCTGCTCGCCGCCCGGCGGTCCCAGCCAGACGAGGAACGCGTACGGCTTCTTGACCTCCCCGACGGCATGGCCGTCGCAGCGCGACTGCCGCAGCCGGACCGGGATGTCGGCCCGCCGGGCCGCCGGGGTGAGGTGGGCGAGCGGGCTGGCCGACGGGTCCCCCGGCAGCAGGTCGAAGATCACCGTGCCGGCCAGCTGCGTGACGTCGTACGGGGTGTCCGCCGTGAGCCGCGCGTGCAGGATGCCGTGCAGGACCGTGGCGTCGCCGCTCCCCGACCGGCGCCACGGGCCGAAGGACAACGCGACCGCACGGGTCAGCCGCTGCGTCAGGCACGTCGAGGTCGCGATGCCGCGCACCAGGTTGCGCGGGTCGGTCGGCGTCAGCTCGACGGTGTACGACGTGGGGTCGGACACCCGGCGGACCTGGACGACGACCGTCGGCTCACCGACCTGGACGTCACCCGTGTCCGGGCAGGTCACCTCGCCGTACGGCGTGGGCAGGTTGACCGCCTGGCCCGGCGGCAGCGGCTCGTCCTTCGCCTGCGGCCCGCCGCCGGAGTAGCCCGGGACGCGCAGGTCGATGGTCTGGATCTCGACCGGGACCTTCGCGTGGTTGGTGATGCCCACCTCCACCCGCTGGAGGACCTCGTCGCGCCGCAGCTGGACCAGCTCGGCGGACAGCTCCGGCGCCGACCTCGGCGGCGGCTGCGGGGCGGGGTCGCTGCCACCGCAACCCGTCACGAGCAGTGCGAGCGCGCACCCGGTCGCGACGCGACCGGCCCAGGTCGCTGCTCGTCCGCCCCGCACGACCACGAGGGTAGATCGGCTCACCCGCACACGCAGACGAGCCGGGAGTCGGCGGGGAAGCTGGTCGCGGGACGCAGCGGCACCGCGATGTTGGGTGCGTCCGGGTCCCACACCACCGCGCGGGGGTCGCCACCGCGATCCGGGTCGCGGAGCAGGTAGACCGAGCCGCCCGCGCCGTCGACGAGCCCGGCGGCCAGCCGCACCCGGTCGGTGCCCTGGACGAGCAGGGCGTTGTCGCCGCCGGGCACCAGCCGCGCGAGGGCCACGTCGTCCGGCGTGTCGGCGTCGCCGAGCCGGTGGACCGGCACCAGCGCCTCGTGGGTGCGCCCGGCCGCGGCCCCCTGGACGAAGGTCCAGCCCGTCGGCGGCGCGACGACCCGGGACAGCGCGGCGTCGCGGGAGACGCTGACCACGTCGAGCCGGCAGGACGGGCCGGGGCAGTCCGCGCCGAGAATGAGCAGCCAGTCGTCGGCCAGGGACAAGAGCTCGCCATGGTTGCCGAGGTCGCGGACCCGCTCCCGGGTGCCGGACTCGACGAGCAGCCGCGGGTAGGCCAGTGCGTAGCGGGTCAACCCCCCGGGCGCGGGGCGGGTCATGACGAGTGCCCCGACGCCGGCACCGCCCAGCAGGCCCCGAGCCGTCCACCGCCCGGGCCGGAAGCCCGGGAAGGGCGCGGGGTCGGTGGTGCCGCCGGTCGACACCTCCACCTCCTGCAGCGCCCCGTCGCGCACGACGAGCGCACGAGCGGCCGAGTACCCGGCGGCGAGGACGGCATCGGCCGGAGCCAGGTCGCGCCACCGGGCGCGCGCGGGGTCGGCGCGGAACAGCGACCCGTCGTGCACGCCCACCACCGGTCCAGGCTGTGCGGACGCCGTCGCCGCCTCGGTGCCGCCGGGCAGGACCGGGACCAGCGGGGCGTCCGCGGGCAGGCCGGCCGGGAGCCGGCTACCGGCGCGGTCCGGGCCTCGCGCGTCCATGATCAGCAGGTCACCGACCCGGGCCACCAGGCGCGGGCCGGTCACCGTGCCGGGCGTCGTCGTCGAGCCCGACGGCGTCGGCTCGGGCGGTGCCGGCTCGTCCGACGACAGGAGACCGGACCGGGAGAGCGCGACGACCACGACCACCGCACCGACCGCCACGCCGGCGCGGCGGAGCCGGCTGGGAGGGGATCCCGAGGCGTCGTCGGAGCCCTGCCCGACGACGTCGTCCGGCTGGTCCGGCGGCATGCTGCGCAGTATCGCGGGTCGGCCCGACACCGCGGGCTCTTCAGGTCACCAGTGCGCGTGACGGGGCGTCCGCTGGCAGCGAGGGCAGCGGAACGACGAGCGGTTCATGAAGTGCTCGCGGACCACCAGAGCGCCGCAGCGGTCGCACGGCTCACCGGTGCGGCCGTAGACCCGCAGCCGGCGGTCGAACCAGCCGCTCTCGCCGTTGACGTTGACGTACAGCGAGTCGAACGACGTACCGCCCTCGGCCAGGGCGGCCACCATCACGCTGCGCGCGGCGGCCAGCACCTCGCGGGCCTTCGCCCGGGGCAGCGAGTCGGTCGCTCGGGCCCAGTGCAGCCGGGCCCGCCACAGGGCCTCGTCGGCGTAGATGTTGCCGATGCCGGAGGCCAGCGTCTGGTCGAGCAGGGCGCGCTTGATCCCGGTACGCCGGCGGCGCAGCGCGGTGACCCAGGCCGCCTCGTCGAAGGCCGGGTCGAGCGGGTCGCGGCCGATGTGGGCCACCGGCACCGGTACGCCGTCGACCAGGTCGACCAGCGCGAGGCCGCCGAAGGTCCGCTGGTCGACGAACCGCAGCTCCGGGCCGCCGTCGGTGAACGTCAGCCGGACCCGCAGGTGCGCCTCGTCCGGCGCGGCCGCCTCCTGGACCAGGAGCTGGCCACTCATGCCGAGGTGGGCGAGGACCGCGTCGTGGTGGCCGTCGAGCGGCAGCCACAGGTACTTGCCGCGGCGGCTGGCGCCGGTGATGGTCCGTCCGGCGAGGCGGGCGGCGAAGTCGGCACCGCCGGCGACGTGCCGCCGTACGGCGCGCGGGTGGTGGACACCGACGGTGGAGATCGTGCGGCCGGCGACCCAGCGCTCGACCCCGCGGCGGACGACCTCGACCTCGGGCAGCTCCGGCACTACGAGGTGTGGGGGTCCGGGGAGGTCAGGGGGTCCGGAGAGGCCTGGGGGTCCGGGACGTCGCTGGTCCTGGACTCCTCGGGCACCTGGGCGCGGAGGTGCCGCCACGCGGTCGCGGCCGCCTCCTGCTCGGCCTCCTTCTTGCTCCGGCCGCTGCCCTCGCCGTAGGCCTCGCCGCCGACCTGGACCACAGCGGTGAACACCTTCTCGTGGTCCGGGCCGGACTCGGAGACGACGTACTCCGGCACGCCGAGCGCGGCGGTGGCGGTGAGCTCCTGGAGGCTGGTCTTCCAGTCGAGGCCGGCACCGAGCGTCGCGGCCTGGTCGATCAGGGGGTCGAACAGGCGGTGCACCAGCTCGGCCGCCACCGCGAGCCCCTGGTCGATGTAGACGGCGCCGAGGACGGCCTCGAGGGTGTCGGCGAGGATCGAGGACTTGTCCCGGCCGCCGGTCGTCTCCTCGCCTCGGCCGAGCCGGACGACGTCGCCGAGCAAGAGGTCACGGCTGACGTCGGCGAGCGCACGCATGTTGACGACCGCGGCACGAAGCTTCGCCAGCTGGCCCTCCGGCAGCTCCGGATGGGTGCGGAAGAGCGTGTCGGTGACGACCAGCCCGAGGACCGAGTCACCGAGGAACTCCAGCCGCTCGTTGGTCGGGAGCCCGCCGTTCTCGTACGCGTACGAGCGGTGCGTGAGCGCGCGCTGGGCCAGAGCGGGGTCGATGCTGACACCGATCGCCTCGGCGAGGCGCCCCGGGAGGTCGTCGTCCCCGTGGGCCGGCTGCGCGGTCACGGACCGCTCAGACGTCGAGGACGTCGCGGTCGTTGTAGGTGCCGCAGGTGGGGCAGGCGACGTGCGCGAGCTTGGGCTCACGGCAGCGCTTGCAGGCCACCAGAGGCGCGGCGGTCGCCTTCCAGTTCGCCCGGCGCGAGCGCGTGTTGCTGCGCGACATCTTCCGCTTGGGAACGGCCACGGGTGATCTCTCCTGCTCTCGGTACGTCGGTCGTGCCTGTCGGTCGTGCTCGTCCGCTCGTCGGTGCTGCTTGCCGGGCGGTGCTCAGCTCGTGCTGTCGTTCTCTGTCCCGGTGGCCAGGCCCCGCAGGGCCTCCCACCGGGCGTCCACCTCGTCGTGCTCGTGCTCGGGGTCGTCCGCCAGTCGGGCCCCGCACCGCGGGCACAGACCGGGGCAGTCGTCCCGGCACAGCGGCTGGAGCGGCAGTGCGAGCACCACCGCGTCCCGGAGCGCCGGCTCGATGTCGAGCAGCACTCCGTCCATCTCCGGCAGCGGATCGGTGTCGTCGTCCTCGTCGCGCTCCTGCCCGGCGTGGGCGAAGAGCTCCTGCAGGTCGACCACGACCGGGACCGTGACCGGGTCGAGACAGCGCACGCACTCCCCCGACGCGGTGCCGGACACCGTGCCGGAGACGAGGACGCCCTCCACCACCGACTCGAGCCGGAGGTCCAGCTCGAGCGGCGACCCCTCCCGGACGCCGAGCACGTCGTTGCCGAGATGGGCCGGTGCCGGAACAGAGCGGGAGACCGGGCGCATCGACCCTGGCCGTCGCCCCAGCTCCCGGGTGTCGAGAACAAGGGGCGAGCGGGGGTCGAGGCGGGGCGTGGCTCTCCTGCTCTCTTCGGGCATGCTCAGGTCGGGTGTGACGGTCTCGGCCCCTGGCGGGACCGCCGGAAAGGCTACCTGACCGTGCCGGACCCAGTCACATCGTCACCGTTCGATGATCCACAGCGGTCAGGAGTGGTGCTCGGTCCCGAAGGGGTCGTGATCGGGGTCCTCGGCGGGGAACTCCTCGAGGTCGCCGACCGTGCTGCGGCCGCTGAGCTTGTCGCGGCCGCGCCGGACCGCGGTGAGCGTCTTCTCCAGCACGACCTCGAAGTTGGCCAGCTTGGTGTCGACGTAGTCGTCCACCTCGCCGCGCATGGTGCGGGCCTCGTCGGCGGCCTCCTGCCGGATCCTGGCCGCCTGGCGCTGCGACTCGCTGACCACCTCGGTCTCCGCGGTGAGCGCGACCCGCTCCTCCTCGGCCTTGGTGATGATCCGGGCGGCCTCGCGGCGGCCCTCGTCGACCACGGACTCGCGGTCGGCGAGCAGCATCTGGGCGTGCCGGAGGTCCTCGGGGAGCAGGCCGCGGATCTCCTCGAGCAGGCCGAGGACCTCGCCGCGGTTGACGATGCAGGACGCCGACATCGGCATCGCGCGGGAGTTCTCGACGACGGCGATGAGCTCGTCGAGCTTGTCGTGGACGTCCACGGGCGGCTGCCTCCGCGATGAGGTCGGACGGGTCGTGCAGGGCGGGCGGGGGTCCGCCGGTGCGTCAGGTGCGGTCGAGCCGGGCGCGGAGACGGGGCAGCACAGCGTCCGGGACCAGGCCGGCGACGTCGCCGCCCCACTTCGCGACCTCCTTCACGAGACTAGACGAGAGGAAGGAGTACTCCGGGTTGGTCGCGACGAACAGGGTCTCGATGCCCGTGAGCCGGTTGTTCATCTGCGACATCTGCAGCTCGTAGTCGAAGTCGCTCACCGCGCGCAGCCCCTTGACCACGACCGGGATGTCGCGCTCCCGGCAGTAGTCGACGAGCAGCCCCTGGAACGAGTCGACCTTGACGTTGCCGAGCCCGGCCGTGACCTCCTGCAGCATCTCGATGCGTTCCGGCACCTCGAACAGGCCGGCCTTCGAGGTGTTGACGAGCACGGCGACGGTGACCTCGTCGTAGAGCCGGCTGGCCCGCTCGACGACGTCGAGGTGGCCGTTGGTGACCGGGTCGAAGGACCCGGGGCACACGCAACGGCGATGAGTGCTCACAGGTCACTGCGTCCTCTCGCCCCGCTCCGGTCCGGCCTCGGCGGCGCGACCGTACCAAAGGGTCGCCTCCCCGTACCGCCGGGAGCGCACGCCGGCCCAGCCCGCGGGCCACGCCCAGTCGCCGCCGCGGGTCGAGCGCTCGACGGCGGCAACGGCGTCGCCCGTCACCTGCGGCCGGAGGTCGGCCATCACCGCTCGGAGGTCCTCGTCGGGCAGGTCGTAGGGCGGGTCGGCGAACACCACGTCGTACGCCGGGCCGGGCAGGCCGTCGGCGACGACCCGCTCGACCCGTCCCTGCCGCACGACCGCGCCCGGGAGACCGAGCGTCTCGACGTTGACCGTGATGGTCCGGACGGCCCGCGGGTCGGACTCCACCAGCAGGGCGTGCGCGGCCCCGCGGCTGAGCGCCTCGAGGCCGACGGCGCCGCTGCCGGCGTAGAGGTCGAGGACCCGGCGGCCGGCCCAGGCACCGACGAGCGACGCGAGGCTGGAGAAGAGCGCCTCCCGGGCGCGGTCCGACGTGGGCCGCGTCCCGTCGCCGGGCGGGACGGCGAGCCGGCGGCCCCGGGCCGCGCCGGCGACGACCCGGGTCACTGCGCGACCGCGTCGCGAGAGCGGGCGGTGCGGGTCATTCGATGAGGACCGCCAACGCCACCCGGTCGGCCGCTTCTCGGCCGCGCTACAGGTTCTCGCAGTTGACGATCGTGTCCGCTCCGAGGCCACCGAAGCAGCTGTCGTCGTTGCCACCCGGCGGGAACGGCAGCGGCCCGGGCGGCGGCGGGCTGGGGTTGTCGCCGTCGATGGAGTCCGCTCCCGCACCGCCACGAATGACATCGCTGCCGTAGTTGCCCCACAGCGTGTCGTCTCCACGGTCACCGCGCATCAGGTCGTCACCTGGGCCGCCGAAACCGACGTCGTTCCCGGCTGCGCCCCGGACGTCGTCGTCTCCACCCATCCCGATGACCTGGTCGTCGCCTGCCCCGGCGCGCAGGACGTCGTCGCCACCCAGGCCGGCGAGGACGTCGTCGCCATAGCCGCCCACCAGCGTGTCGTCGTTGGCTCCGTCGGACGGCGCGAACGGGGGAGCATCGAAGCCGTCGCCGATCAACACGTCGTCGCCGAGATTCCCGTAGACGACATCGTTCCCGGCACCGGCGCAGACGACGTCGTCACCACCGCGCGCCCACACGATGTCGTCACCGTCGCCGGTGACGATGACGTCGTCGCCCGCTGTGCCGAGCACCGTCCCGGAGCCGACGATGGTGGCCGGCTGCTCCTCCCCCGGCGGTCCGCACAGCGGCGCGTCTTCTGCCGTCGCCACCCCACTCAGCTGCATCGTGACGATCATCGAGGTACCGAGTACTGCCAAGAGACGCTTCATGGCCATCCCCCATGTGAGATCCGACACCCGGACTCAAGCACAGCACCTGGTGTCTGCGCCATGCCCGCGGGCCCTCGGACTTCGCCCGTTCCGGCTCGCCGCACTCGGCGCCTAGGTTGGGCCGATGATGAGGACTGGTAGGAGAGTGAGAGGTCCGCGGCTCGGCGTCGCCTCCGCGCTCGTGGTCTGCCTGCTCTCGGCATCGTGCACCGGCGCGGAGTCCGCGCCGGGCGGGGCCGACCCCACCCGGCAACCCGGGAGGTCCCTGGCAGGCGTGGCCCAGGCCGACGAGACGGTGAAGGTCGTGGCGGCCGGCGACATCGCCCGGACACCGGCGGACGGAGCCGGCACCGCGCGACTCGTCCGTTCCCTGTCCCCGGCCGCGGTGCTGGCGCTCGGCGACACGGCGTACGACCGGGGGTCTGCGGAGGAGTACCGGGAGAACTACGACCCCACCTGGGGGGCGTTCAAGAAGATCACGCGTCCGATTCCTGGCAACCACGAGTACAAGACCCCGCACGCAGCGGGCTACTTCCAGTACTTCCGCCGGCAGGTCGGAGATCGTGAGTACTACGCCTGGAACGCCGGCCCGTGGCGGATCTACGCGTTGAACTGCGAGATCGACTGCGGGAGAGGTTCCCCACAGCTGCGTTGGCTGACTCGCGACCTGGCTCGGCATGCCGCACGACCTGCCCTCGCGGCCGTGCACAGCCCCCTGTTCACCTGCTCGACCAGACATCCCCCGGCGCGTCGGCTCGACGACCTCTGGGAAGCCCTGCAGGCCGGCAACGGCCAGCTCGTCCTCTCCGGGGACAACCACGCGTATGAACGCTTTCGTCGACAGACCGCGGAAGGACAACCGTCGTCGGGCGGTCTACGGCAGTTCGTGGTGGGAACCGGCGGGGCGGCGCTGTACCCCCTGCGGCCGCGATGCACCGGCCGGGAGGCCGAGAGCGACATGACCGAGGGGGTCCTGGAGCTCACGCTGGAGAAGTCGTCCTTCTCGTGGCGGTTCGTCTCCGTGCAGGGCGACGTCCTGGACAGCGGCCGGGACGACGTCGTCTGAGAGGCCGGCCGACCCTCGTCCCCCGAGCGCGAAGGACTCCGCGCACCGCGGTGGTCACGCCTTCTCGAGGTAGTCGGCGTTCTGCTCGGCGAGCACCCGCTCCACCGCGTCGCGCAGCGCGTCGTGCCGCTGCAGCCGTGGGTCGCCCGCGACCACCGCCGTGGCGTCCTCGCGCGCGTCGGCGATCACCTGCTCGTCGCGGAGCACGGAGAGCAGCCGCAGGCTGGACCGCCGGCCGGACTGGCTGGCACCGAGCACGTCGCCCTCGCGGCGGGTCTCGAGGTCGAGCCGGGACAGCTCGAAGCCGTCGAGGGTCGCGGCCACGGCGTCGAGCCGCTCGCGGGCGGGGCTGCCGGCCTCGGAGTCGGTGACGAGCAGGCAGAGGCCGGGCGCGACACCCCGGCCGACCCGGCCGCGGAGCTGGTGCAGCTGCGAGACGCCGAACCGGTCGGCGTCGAGGACCACCATGCCCGTGGCGTTCGCGACGTCGACCCCGACCTCCACGACGGTGGTCGCGACGAGGACGTCGACCTCGCCGGCCGCGAACCGGCGCATGACGTCGTCCTTGGCCTCGGGTGGCAGCCGGCCATGGAGGACCTCGACCCGCAGGCCGGCCAGCGGGCCGTCGGCGAGCATCGGCGCGACGTCGAGGACGGCGAGCGCCGGCCGCAGCGCGGTCGTGGCCTCGTCGGCGTCGGCGGGCTCGCCGCCGGCGCCGTCGTCGAGGGCGTCGGTCTCGGTGCCGCCGATGCGCGGGCACACGACGTAGACCTGGTGGCCGGCGTCGACCTCCTCGCGCACCCGGGCCCAGGTCCGCTCGAGGAAGTGCGGCTTCTCCCCCGCCGGGACGACGTGCGAGGTGATCGGCGACCGGCCGGCGGGCAGCTCGGTGAGGGTCGAGACGTCGAGGTCGCCGAAGACCGTCATCGCCACGGTGCGCGGGATGGGTGTCGCGGTCATCACGAGCAGGTGGGGCGGGACCTTCGCCTTGGCGCGCAAGGCGTCGCGCTGCTCGACGCCGAACCGGTGCTGCTCGTCGACGACCACCAGCCCGAGGTCCTGGAAGTCGACGGTGTCCTGGATCAGCGAGTGCGTGCCGATGACGATGCCGGCGTCGCCGCTGACGATCTCGAGCAGGTTGGTGCGCCGGGCGGCGGTGTTCTGCGACCCGGTGAGCAGGGCGACCCGGGTGCCGAGGTCGGAGCCGCCCAGCAGCCCGCGTTCGGCGAGCGGCCCGAGCATCGCGGAGATCGACCGGTGGTGCTGCTGCGCCAGGACCTCGGTGGGTGCGAGCAGCGCGGCCTGGCCACCGGCGTCGACCACGGCGAGCATGGCCCGCAGCGCCACGACGGTCTTGCCCGAGCCGACCTCGCCCTGGAGCAGCCGGTGCATCGGGTGCTCGCGGGCGAGGTCCGCCGAGATCGCCGCGCTGACCTCCTCCTGACCGCGGGTGAGCGTGAACGGGAGGCGTGCATCGAACGCCGCGAGCAGCCCGTCGGTGCGCGGCACCCTGGCGGTGGCCGGCTCGGCCATGACGTCGGCGCGGCGCTGTGCCAGGACCGCCTGCAGCACGAACGCCTCGTCGAACCGCAGCCGGAGCTGCGACCGGCGTACGTCGTCGCGGGTGTCGGGCCGGTGGACCAGCCGCAGGGCGTCTGCCAGGCCCATCAACCCGCGGCGCAGCCGGACCTCGGGCGGCAGCGGGTCGGGCAGGGCGGCCTCGTCGGCGAGCGCGACGTCGAGCGCCACCCGGACGGCCTTGATGAGCCGCCAGGAGGGCATCTTGGCGGTCGCGGGGTAGACCGGCATGAGCGAACCGGCGAAGTCCTCGGCGTCGTCGCCCACCGCCACCTCGGGGTTGGTCAGGGTCAGGCGGTTGCGGAAGACCTCCACCTTGCCCGCGAAGAACGCCTCCGCCCCTGCGTGCAGGTCCTTGTCGCGCCAGCGCTGGTTGAAGAAGGTGACGGTGATCTTCGTTCGGCCGTCGGTGATGACGACGTCGAGCTTGTGCAGCTTGGGCTTCAGCTGCCGGCCGGACACCGAGTGGATGGTGGCCTGGACGGTGGCGATCTCGCCGGGGCGCAGCGCCGAGAGGTCGGTCAGCTCGCCGCGTTCGTAGTAGCGACGGGGGTAGTGCCGCAGCAGGTCCTCGACGGTGGCGATGCCCAGCTTGTCGGTGAGCTCCTTGGCCGTGGCACCGCCGACGACCGACTTCACCGGTGCCTGCAGGGAGACCATCGGCGTCACTCGACCCCGATGAGCAGCGGGTAGCGCGGCTGGCCCCCGTCGTAGAGGACGGTGTCGACGGCCGGTCGGCCGTCGCGGGCGTGGTCGGCCACCGCCTCCGCCAGGGCCGGGTCGGCGTCGAGGCCGGTGACCAGGGTGACCAGCTCGCCCCCGGAGCCGAGCATCCGGTCGACCACGGTGCGCGCCACCGTCGCCAGGTCGTCGCCGATGACGGCGAAGTCGCCGTCGACGATGCCGAGCACGTCGCCCGGCTGGCAGACGCCGGCCATGGTCACCGCCTCACGGGCGGCGACGGTCACGCCGCCGTGGCGGCAGTGGCCGGCGGCCGCGGTCATGGCGACCACGTCGTCCTCGAAGCGCCGGTCGGGGTCGTGCACGGCCAGCGCCGCGATCGCCTGGACGCTGGCCCGGGTCGGGATCACGGCGACCCGCAGGCCCTCGTCGCGGGCCTTGCCGGCAGCGGCCTCGGCGACCGCGAGGCTGTCGGCGTCGTTGGGCAGGACGACCAGGTCTCGCGCACGGGCCTGCCGCAGTCCGGTGAGCAGCTCGGCGGTGGACGCCCGCCGGCCCGGACCGCCGTGGACGACCGTCGCCCCGGCGGCCTCGAACAGCGCGGCCAGGCCGTCACCGGCCACCACCGACACCACACCACGGCTGTCGCCGGGCAGCTCGCCCACGGCGGCCCGGGCGGCCTCGCGGAAGTGCGTGACCCGGATCCGGTGCGGCCGGCCGGCTTCGATCCCGGCCTCCACGGCGGCGCCGACGTCGTCGACGTGCACGTGGACGTTCCACGTCGGTTCCGCGCCGACCACGACGAGCGAGTCGCCGAGCGGCCCGAGGGCAGCGCGCAGCGGCGGGATCGCGTCGGCCGGCGCGTCGAGGAGGTACATCACCTCGTACGTCGGGCCGTGGGCATCGGGGTCCTCGACGTCGAGGCCGCTGCGCGGCCGCGCCGCCTCGGTCTCGGCAGGCGGCCGCCGGGTGTCGATGGCGGCGGGGGCCGCTCCGGTCACGACCGACGCGAGGGCGTCGAGCAGCACGCACACCCCCCGGCCACCCGCGTCGACGACCCCGGCCCGGGCCAGGACGTCGAGCTGCTGCGGGGTCTCGGCGAGCGCGACCCGGGCACCCTCGGCGGCGGCGGTGACGACCGCGGCCAGCCGGGTGTCGTCGGCACCGCCGTCGACAGCACCGGCGGCCCGTTCGGCGGCGACTCGCGCGACGGTGAGCATGGTGCCCTCGACGGGGTGCGCCACGGCGTCGTACGCCGCCTTGGCCCCGGCCGTGAGCGCCTGCGACAGGCCGGCGGCGTCGACCGCGCCGGTGACGTCCTCGACCGCGTCAGCCATCCCGCGCAGAAGCTGGGACAGGATCACCCCGGAGTTGCCCCGGGCCCCCATCAGCGCGCCGTGGGCCAGGGCGGACATCAGCCGACGCGGGGTGGGCGTCTCGGTGTCCTCCCCCCGCAGCGAGGAGCCGGTCAGCGACTCGACCGCCGCGGCCAGGGTGAGGTGCAGGTTGGTGCCGGTGTCGCCGTCCGGGACCGGGTAGACGTTGAGCTCGTCGATCTCGTCACGGGCCGCTTCGAGCGCGTCGCGCGCGGCCGTGGCCCAGCGCGCGACGGACCCGCCGTCGAGGCGGGCCAGGGTGGCGGTCACGAGCGAGAATCTAGTGTCCCTGCTGGACACCGGGCCGGACACGGCGCGCCGGCACGGTGTCGGTGGCCGAGCGGGGCGCCGTCGCCGGTTTGGGTCCGGGCGCGCCGGTCGGTTACGCTTCTGCGGTTGCCCGGACGCCCGGGCGCCCCCCGTCTGCGTCGCGGCCCGCGCCGCCGCGCGCCCGCCTGACGATCACACCGATCGGGAACCATCGAGGAGTTGTTCACCGTGGCTGCCAACTGCGACGTCTGCGGCAAGGGTCCGGGCTTCGGTCACAGCATCTCCCACTCGCACCGGCGCACGAAGCGCCGCTGGAACCCCAACATCCAGACGGTGCGCGCCATGGTCGGCAAGACCGGCAAGACCCCCAAGAAGCTCAACGTGTGCACCTCCTGCATCAAGGCAGGCAAGGTCACGCGCTAGCTGCGCCCCGACTCCGACGGCCGGTCCCCGCTGGGGGCCGGCCGTCGTCGTCTCAGCGCCGGGGTCGGTCACGGCGGTCAGCTCGCCGAGGGCGACGAGCAGCCGCTCCCGCAGCACGGCGCCGCGCTCGGCGAAGACCCGCTGGTGGCGTACGTACTCCGCCCGGCCCTCGGGTGTCTCGACCGCGATCGGCCGGTGGCCCAGGCCGCTCAGGTCGTACGGCGAGGCGCGCATGTCGACCTCGCGGATCTCCCGCGCGTGGGCGAAGCAGTCGGCGACCAGCTCGCCGGGGACGAACGGCGCGAAGAGCGCCGCCCAGCGGTAGAGGTCCATGCCGGCGTGCAGGCAGCCCGGCTGCTCGTCGCGGGGCTGGCTCTCGCGGGTCGGGACCGTCGCGTTGCGCGGGACTGCCTCGTCGGTGAAGAACCGGAACGCGTCCACGTGCGTGCAGCGCAGTGCCTGCCCCTCGACCACGGCGTCGGTCCCGGCGCTGCCGAGGCGCAGGGGGAGCTGCTCGTGCCGGACCGCGTCGGGCGGCAGCCGGTAGACCATCGCCCACTCGTGCAGGCCGAAGCAGCCGTACGACGGGGCCCGTCCCGCGGTGGCCTGGAGCAGCCGCCGGACGTCCGCCAGCCGTCGCGAGTGCCGGGCGACGCGCGCCGGGTCGGGGGTGGCCCCGAGGCCGTCGGCCGTCACCGTCCAGTCGGCCAGGTCGGCGTACCGGGAGATCGCGTCGGTGCCGAGCAGCACGGTGCCGAGCCCCGGGCTCCAGCGCCGCAGCCTGGCCGGCGACAGGTGGTAGTAGTCGAAGAGGAAGTCCTCGACGGGGTGCTTCTCGCCGCGTCTGCGCCGCTGCAGGTGCGGCCCGACCCAGGTGTCGACCCGCCGTTCGTGCGCCGCCGCCCGCGGCAGCCAGTCGTCCGGGTGGAGGGTCGGCATCAGAACGACCGCCAGCCGCCCGGGCCCTCGAACGGCGCGCCGTCGACGAGGACGCCCTCGCCGGCCTCGACCCGGCCGATGACGCTCCACGCCATCGGCAGGTCGACGTCCGGCGGGAACGTCGCGGCGAGCGCGTGATCCTCGCCCCCGGTGAGCAGCCACTGCAACGGGTCGGCGTTGAGGGCCCGCGAGGTGTCGACGAACTCCTGCGGCACGTGGAAGGCGTCGGTCTCCAGCCGGATCGCGACCCCGCTGGCCCGCGCCACGTGGCCCAGGTCGCTGACCAGTCCGTCGCTGACGTCGACCATCGCGGTGGCGCCGAGGCCGGCGGCGCGCGGTCCCTCGTCGTACGGCGGCTGCGGGCGCCGGTGCGCGTCGACCAGCGTGCGGGGTGACCGGAAGCCGCGGGACAGCACCGCGAAGCCGGCGGCGGACCAGCCCAGCCGCCCGGCGACGGCGACGAGGTCTCCTGGCCGGGCGCCGCCGCGGGTGACCGGGTCACGGCCCTCGAGGGTGCCGAGCGCGGTGACGGAGACGGTGACGAGGTCGCCACGGACCAGGTCGCCGCCGACCACTGCCGCACCGGCCCGGGCTGCCTCCTCGCCGATCCCGTCGGCGAGCTCGAGCACCCACTGCGCGGGCAGGTCGAGCGGTACGGCGAGGCCGACCAGCAGCGCCGTGGGAACGGCTCCCATCGCCGCGATGTCGGCCAGGTTGGCGCCGGCGGCACGGACGCCGACGTCGGTCGCGCTGGACCAGTCGCGCTTGAAGTGGCGGCCCTCCACCAGCACGTCGGTGGTCGCGACCACCCGGCCGTCGGGGGCCGCCACGACCGCCGCGTCGTCGCCCGGCCCGAGCACGACGGCGTCGCTGCTGTCGAGGCGTGCGGTGACCGCGGCGATCAGGGCCACCTCGCCGACGTCGGCGACGGTGCCGTTCAGCTGGCCTGTCACAGGGGCCGACATGGGCGCGCATCCCCTTCCGGTAGGTTCGCTCGCGAGCGACGCCTCCTGGCGACGCACGCGACCGCCAGACTCTACGAAGGAAGGGGCCCACGATGGTTGTCCAGGCCTACATCCTGATCCAGACCGAGGTGGGCAAGGCCGCCGCCGTCGCCCGCGAGATCGCCGAGGTGAAGGGCGTCACGCAGGCCGAGGACGTCACCGGCCCGTACGACGTCATCGTCCGCGCCGAGGCCAAGAACGTCGACGAGCTCGGCAAGATGGTCGTCGCCCGCGTGCAGAGCGTCGACGGCATCACCCGCACCCTGACCTGCCCCGTCGTCCACCTCTAGGGACGACCTCCGCGAGCGCTCCCGGCACCCCGAGATGCGGCCCGCCCGCTCTGCGTGTCTGCAGCGCTCGTGGCGTTCCGCCGCAGCCGTGACCGGCCTGGCGGCCGTGGTGCTCGCGGGCTGCTCGTCACCCGCGGCCCACGTCGCACCCCCGGACGGCCCGGGTCGCGGCTGCGCCGCGCTGCACCACGCCCTGCCGTCCGAGGTCGACGGCCGGTCCTCGCGCGGCACCACCCCTACCTCGACGCGCACGGCCGCCTGGGGCTCCCCCGCCGTGGTGCTCCGCTGCGGCGTCGCGCGCCCTGCGGGTCTGACGCCGACGTCCGAGCTCGTCGAGGTGAACGGCGTCGCGTGGTTCCTCGACGAGCGCCCGTCGGCGTACGTCTTCACGGCGACCGGACGTAGCGCCTACCTGCAGCTGCGGGTCCCGTCGTCGGTCGACCGGACGTCCGCCACCGCTCCCCTGGTCGACCTCGCCGGCCCCGTCAAGCGCAGCCTGCCCCTGCGGCCGGATCCCTAGCGGAGCAGGCCGGGGTCGCGAGCCAGGGCGGTCTGCACCAACCGGTCGACGAGCGCCGGGTAGTCGAGCCCGGACTCCTTCCACATCAACGGGAACATCGACACCGGCGTGAAGCCGGGCATCGTGTTGACCTCGTTGACCACGAACCCGGACGCCGTGAGGAAGAAGTCGACCCGCGCCAGGCCCTCGCAGGCAAGCGCCTCGAACGCCTGCACGGCCAGTGCCTGCACCTCGGCCACCTGGTCGTCGGTCAGGTCGGCGGGGACGACGAGGTCGGTGCCCTCGTCGGGCAGGTACTTGGCGGCGAAGTCGTAGAACTCGTGGTCGCCGCCCACCAGGATCTCGCCGGGGACGCTGGCATCCGGCGGGCCGCCGTCGAGTCCCTCGAGCACGCCGCACTCGATCTCACGACCCTCGAGCATGCCCTCCACGACGACTCGCGGGTCGTGGCTGCGCGCCAGGTCGATCGCGTCGTCGAGCTCGGCGGCGCCGTGCACCTTGCTGATGCCGACGCTGCTGCCCGCGCGCGCCGGCTTCACGAAGCACGGGAAGCCGAGCGCGGCGACCGTCTCGCGCACCGCGCCGGGGTCGGTCGCCCAGGCGCGCGGGGTCACCACGGCGTACGGACCGACGGGCAGCCCGGCGCCGCGCAGCAGCGTCTTCATGTGGCCCTTGTCCATCGAGGCCGCTGAGGCGAACACCCCGGAGCCGACGTAGGGCACCCCGGCGAGCTCGAGCAGCCCCTGGAGCGTGCCGTCCTCGCCGTACGGCCCGTGCAGCAGCGGCAGGACCACGTCGACCTCGCCGAGCTCCTCCGGCACCTGCCCCGGCTCGTGGACCGTGAGGCCCTTGTGCGTCGGGTCGCCAGCGAGGACCACCGCGACGCCGGTCGACTCGACCTCGGGCAGCTTGTCGCCGGTGATCGCCAGCCGCTCCGGCTCGTCAGGAGCCAGCACCCAGCGACCCTCGTGGGAGATGCCGACCGGCACCACGTCGTAGGCCTCGCGGTCGATGGCTGAGAGGACGCTGCCGGCGGAGACGCAGGACACGGCGTGCTCGGTGCTGCGGCCGCCGAAGACGACGGCAACACGTGGCTTGCGGCGAGGCTTGTCGGGGGTGGCGTCAGTCATGGTTCTGCCAACGGTACCCAGCGCGCCCTCCCCGACCTGTTTACTCGTCGGCATGTCCCCCTCGCACGAGCCGTCTCTGGCCCCGGCCACGATCGCCGTCTCCGCCGGCCGGCCACCACGGATGCCGGACGGGCCCCTCAACCCGCCGCTCGTGATGGCGTCGACGTACCACGCGGGCGGCGACGTCGGCTACGGCCGCTACGGCAACCCGACGTGGGAGATGCTCGAGACCGCGGTGGGCGCCCTGGAGGGCGGGGTCGGGACGTCGTTCGCGTCCGGCGTCGCGGCGGTCTCGGCCGTCCTCGAGCTGGTGCCCCCCGGCGGCACCGTGGTGGCACCGCCGGACGCGTACTTCGGCTCGCTCGCGGTGCTGTCCCGGCTGGAGGCGCAGGGGCGGATGTCGGTACGCCGGGTGGACCTCACCGACCTGGCCACGGCCGCCGAGGCGGTCGAGGGCGCCGACCTCGTGTGGGCCGAGACACCCACCAACCCGATGCTCAAGGTCGTCGACATCGCGGCCCTGGCCGAGCGGTGTGCCGCCGCCGGCGCGGTGCTCGCCGTCGACAGCACCTTCGCGACGCCGGTGCTGCAGCGGCCGCTCGACCTCGGCGCCGATGTCGTGGTGCACAGCGCTACGAAGTACCTCTCCGGTCACACCGACCTGCTCCTCGGGGTGGCGGTCGCACGCGACGCAGACGTCGCGACCCGGCTGGTCGAGGTGCGTTCGGTGCTCGGCGCGATCCCGGGGACCTTCGAGTCCTGGCTCGCCCTGCGCGGCCTGCGCACCCTGCACCTGCGGGTCGAGCGGGCCTCGGCCAACGCGGCCGAGCTGGCTGATCGGCTCCGGGCCCACCCGGGCGTCTCCGCCGTCCACTACCCCGGGCTCGGCGCGATGCTGTCGGTGGAGCTGGCAGCCGCGCCCCAGGCCGTCGAGCTGGTCTGCGAATCCACCGAGATCTGGGTGCACGCCACCAGCCTCGGCGGCGTGGAGTCGTCGCTCGAGCGGCGCCGCCGGTGGAGCGGCGAGAGCACCGATGTGCCCGAGACGTTGCTCCGGCTGTCGGTCGGCGTCGAGGACGTCGACGACCTGTGGGCCGATCTGTCCCAGGCGCTCCCCCGCGCCTGACGCTGCTGGCCTTCCGCGGCTGGCCCGCCGTCGTGGTGCAGGTCAGGGCGGCCAGGACGGCGCAGCGGGCTGCCGGCTTCTCGCCGTCCGCGGCTGGCCCGCAGCCGACCGCAGTGCACGCCGACGGTGATCGTTTGCGACCTGGATCCCCGACACGCCGAGGTGCCGTCGGCGTGTCGGGGATTGAGGTCGCAAACGATCTTCCTAGCGGACGGTGGCGCGTTCGCGGACGGCGGCCGACCCGGCACCCGGCTCCCTGTCCTGGCCGCTCTGACAGAACGGCGAACGGCGGGAGGCGGCGCAGGGTCAGGCAGTGCCCGCCAGCGCGGTCAGGGTCGGGCCGAGGGCGGCGTGCAGCTTCCAGGTGGCGTGCTCGTCGCCGCGGGTCCAGCCCTGGTTGACGATGGCGACCGGCCGGCCCAGGGAGGCTGCGCGCTTCACGAACCGCAGCCCCGACATCACTGCCAACGACGACCCGAGGACGAGGACGGAGCGCGACCGGTCGACGAGGTCGTAGCAGTGCGCCACCTTCGCCGGCGGGACGTTCTCACCGAAGAAGACGACGTCCGGCTTGAGGACCCCGCCGCAGTCGAGGCAGTCGACGACCTCGAACGCCGCGACCGCAGCCTCGTCGAGGGCGACGTCACCGTCGGGGTTCACGGCCGTCGCGACGGCCTCCCAGTCCGCGTTCACCTCACGCAACCGGACGTCGAGGTCGTCGCGCGAGGTCCGCGCGAAGCAGCCGAGGCAGACCACCCGCTCGAGGTTGCCGTGCAGCTCGACGACGTCGTCCGCGCCCCCGGCCTGGTGCAGCCCGTCGACGTTCTGCGTGACGACGGCGGACAGCGCACCGCGCTGCTGCAGTGTCGCCACCGCCCGGTGGCCGCCGTTGGGCTCCGCCCGGGCGATGACCCGCCAGCCGAGCTGGGACCGCGCCCAGTAGCGCCGACGGGCCAGGGGGTCACGGGTGAAGGTCTGGTACGTCATCGGCAGTGACTTCCGCAGCGCACCCGTCGGTCCGCGGTAGTCGGGGATCCCGGACTCGGTCGACAGCCCGGCGCCGGACAGCACCATGACGTCGCCGGCCGCGACCAGGTCGGCGACCGCAGCCAGCGCGGTCCCGTCCGGTGCCACCGGGTCCGTGTCGAGCAGGTCCACCGCACCAGTCTGCCTGCCCGGACGGCGCACCGCCGCGGACCGGCTGCGGTCCTACTCGGTCTCGGCCTTGGTCGAGCGGCTCATGATGCGACGGACGATCTCGCCCGGCGGCAGGCTGTCGTGCACCGCCGCGGCCACGTGCTCGACGATCGGCATGTCGACGTCGTGCGCGCGCGCCAGCTCGAGGATCGACTCCGCCGACTTCACGCCCTCGGCGATCTGCGACGTCGACGCCACGATCTCGTCGACGGTCTTGCCCTGACCGAGCTTCTCGCCGAAGGTCCGGTTGCGCGACAGCGGGGAGAGGCAGGTCGCGACGAGGTCGCCCACACCGGCCAGGCCGGCGAAGGTCGCGGCGTCGGCGCCGAGTGCGAGTCCCAGCCGGGTGATCTCGGCCAGGCCGCGAGTGACGATCGACGCCTGCGAGTTGTCGCCCATGCCCATGCCCTTGGCGATCCCGACGGCGAGCGCGATGACGTTCTTCACCGCCCCGCCGAGCTCCACACCGACCACGTCGGTGTTGGTGTACGGCCGGAAGTACGCGGTCGCGCAGACCTGCTGGAGCTTCTCGGCGACGGCCTCGTCCGCGCACCCGACCACCGTGGCAGCGGGCTGCCGCTGGGCGATCTCCCTGGCCAGGTTCGGGCCGGAGACCACGGCGATCCGCTCCGGGGGCGCCCCGGTCACCTCGCCGATCACCTGGCTCATGCGCTTGGTGGTGCCGAGCTCGATGCCCTTCATCAGGGAGACGAGCACGGCGTCCGGCGGCAGGGACGGCGCCCAGGCCTGCAGGTTGGCCCGGAAGGTCTGCGAGGGGACGGCGAAGACCACCACCTCGGCCCCGGCGAGCGCGTCGTCGTGGGAGTGGGTGGCGGTGATGGAGTCCGGCAGCGGGATGCCGGGCAGGTTGTCGGGGTTCTCGTGGGTACGGGTGATCGCCTCGGTCAGCTCCTGGCGACGGCCCCACATGACGACGTCGGTGCCGGCGTCGGCAAGCACCATCGAGAACGCGGTCCCCCACGAGCCCGTGCCGAAGACAGCGACTCGCGTCATGTGGGGTCCCCGCCAGAGCGCCGCGAGTTCGGTCGGATGCGCAGATCCGGCACCGGGCGGTCTGGTGGGGTACTCATGAAGCACTCCTCGGGCGTCGGGGGTCGCCGGTGCGCGGCAGCCGGGTGCTCCGCAGGTCGAACCGTACGTCGGGCGCCTGCTCGCCGCGGATGTCCTCGAGGAGCTCGGTGATGGCGGCCATGATCCGCTCGGTGACCTGGCGCAGCAGCGGGCCGTCGATCGGCCGGCCCTGGAACTCCGCCAGGTCGACTGGCGGTCCGGCCCAGACGTGCATGGTGGCGCGCGGGAACAGGTTCGGCCGCTTGGCGTACGGCCCGAGCAGCTGCTGCGGCCCCCACTGCGCGACCGGCACCACCGGGGCACCGGTCTCCAGCGCGACCCGGGCCGCGCCGGTCTTGCCGACCATCGGCCACAGGTCGGGGTCGCGGGTCAGCGTCGCCTCCGGGTAGATCGCGACGCACTCGCCGTCGCGGACCGCCTGCACCGCCGCCGAGAAGGCGCGCGAGGCGTCGGCCGACTCGCGGTAGACGGGGATCTGCTTGGCACCGCGCAGGACGGCCCCGACGAAGAAGATCCGGAAGAGCACCTCCTTGCCGAGGAAGCGCGGCAGGCGGCCGTTGTCGTAGACGAAGTGCGCGAAGGTCAGCGGGTCGACGTGCGACACGTGGTTGGTCACGACGACGACGCCGCCGGCCTCCGGCAGGTGCTCGCCCCCGCGCCAGTCCCGCCTGGTCAGTGCGAGGAGCAGGGGCTTGAGGATGACGACGGCCAGCCGGTACCAGAAGCCGATCCGCCGCGGTCGTTGCCGCCGCGCCCTCGTCCGGCTCACGCGGCTCCTCTGATCGTCTCCTGCACCTGACCCGGCCCACATCCTCCCGTCCGCCGCGCGACCGTGTCGAGCAGGGGGCCTGCGCGGGTGGCAGGCTGGCCGGGTGGACCCGTCCCGGCGCTGGTGCCTCGTGCTGCCGGTCAAGCGGCTCGACGTCGCCAAGACCCGGCTCGGCCCGCCGTACGCCGAGCACCGGCGGTCGCTGGCCCTGGCGTTCGCGCTCGACACCACCGTCGCAGCGCTGGCCTGCCCGACGGTGGCCTGCGTCCAGGTGGTCACCGACGATGCCCAGGCCGCCGCCGAGCTGGCCGCGGTGGGTGCCGTCGTCACGGGCGACCACCCGGACGCGGGGCTCAACCCGGCCCTGGCGTACGGCGCCGCGCTGGCGGCGCGGACGAATCCCGGAACGGCCGTGGGGACGGTGGCAGCAGACCTCCCCGCTCTGCGACCCGGCGAGCTCGCCGTCCTGCTCGCCACCGCATCGGCTCACCCACGGTCGTTCGTCCGGGACGCGCAGGGCACCGGCACGACACTGCTCCTGGCGCGGGACCCGGACGACCTCCGGCCGATGTTCGGGGCCGGCTCGGCCGACCGGCACGCCCGCTCGGGTGCCGTGGAGATCCCGGCCGCCCGGCTGCCCTCCGTGCGTCGCGACGTCGACACCGCGGCCGACCTGGACGCCGCCCTGGCGCTGGGCGTCGGCAGCCGGACCAGCCGGGTGCTCGACGGGCTCGGCAGCCGATCCCAGGCGGGGTAGCGTCGGAACCGTGCAGGCAACGGTGCGCACGTTCAGCCCGGTCACCCGGTCCGGGACGGTTCTCCTCGACGACGGCGTCGAGCTCGGCTACGACACGGCGGCCTTCGACTCCGGCGACGTCCGGCTGCTGCGCGTCGGTCAGCGGGTCCGCGTCGAGGTGCACGACGACGGCGGCGTCCGCCGGGTCACGTACCTGACGATCGCCACCCTCCCCGACCGCCGCTGACCGGGAAGCCGACGGCCCGGCCGCCCTCGGAAGGGCGACCGGGCCGGAGTGCTGCGGGTGGGCGTCAGCGCCTGCGCGCTGCCGTCTTCTTCGCGGTGCTCTTCTTCGCCGGTGCCTTCTTGGCGGGCGCCTTCCTGGCCGTCGTCTTCTTGGCGGCCGCCTTCTTGGCCGGTGCTGCCTTCTTGGCCGTCTTCCTGGCCGGTGCGGCCGTGCCGGTGGCGGCGCGCGCGGTGGCGACCGCGACCTTCGGCAGCTTCTTGGCGCCGGAGACGACGTCCTTGAAGCCCTGGCCGGCCTTGAACTTCGGCACCGTG
The DNA here is from genome assembly GCA_963746175.1 of uncultured Actinomycetota bacterium. Classification (GTDB taxonomy): domain Bacteria; phylum Actinomycetota; class Actinomycetes; order JACCUZ01; family JACCUZ01; genus CAVVAH01. The sequence goes on from CAVVAH010000008.1 coordinate 309,697, forward strand.
GTCTTCTTGATCTTGACTGCCTCGCCCGTGCGCGGGTTGCGGCCCGTGCGCGCCGGGCGTGCGACCTTCTCGAAGACGCCGAAGCCGGTGATGGCCACGCGCTCGCCGGCCGCCACGGAGCGGGTGATGGTGTCGACGACGGCATCGACCGCGTCGGTTGCGGCCTTCCTGCTGCCGAGCTGCGCAGACAGCTTGTCGATCAGCTGAGCCTTGTTCACGGAGAACCCCTATGAGTTTCGGAGGTCGAGCACTCGCTCGATTCGTGGGCGACGTTAGGCGCAGAAGGCCGTAACCACAAACACCGACGGGCGTGTTTCCCGTTGTATCCCAAAGGAATTTGTCCTCGCGACGAGGTTTGGGAGCCGTGCGGTCAGACAGTGGTCGGCAGCCACGACGGTCGGCGACCCTCGTACGCCGTGATCTCGGACTCGTGGCGCAGGGTCAGGCCGACGTCGTCGAGGCCCTCCATGAGCCGCCAGCGCGTGTAGTCGTCGATGTCGAACGACGCCGAGTCGCGGGCGTCACCTGCCGTCCACGACACCGTCCGCTCCGCGAGGTCGACGGTGACCGCCACGGACGGGTCGTCCTCGAGCGCCGACCAGATCCGCTCCACGTCCTTCTGCTCCACCTGGGCGGTGACCAGCCCGCCCTTGCCGGCGTTGCCGCGGAAGATGTCGGCGAACCGCGCCGACACGACCACCCGGAAGCCCCAGTCGCGCAGCGCCCACACGGCGTGCTCGCGGGACGAGCCGGTGCCGAAGTCCGGCCCGGCGACGAGGATCGACGCCCCCTGCGACGACGGACGGTTGAGGACGAAGTCGGGGTCGTTGCGCCAGGCGGCGAACAGCCCGTCCTCGAAGCCGGTGCGGGCGACCCGCTTGAGGTAGACCGCCGGGATGATCTGGTCGGTGTCGACGTTGCTGCGGCGCAGGGGCACCGCGGTGCCGGTGTGGACGGTGATCGGCTCCACGTCAGCTCCCCTCCTCGACGCCGGCTCCGGCCAGCGGCGGCAGGTCGGCGGGCGAGGACAGGGTGCCGCGCACCGCGGTCGCCGCGGCGACGAGGGGCGACACCAGGTGCGTCCGACCGCCCTTGCCCTGCCGGCCCTCGAAGTTGCGGTTGGACGTCGACGCGCTGCGCTCTCCCGGGGCCAGCTGGTCCGGGTTCATCCCGAGGCACATCGAGCACCCGGCGTGCCGCCAGTCCGCCCCGGCCTCCTTGAAGACGATGTCGAGACCCTCGGCCTCGGCGGCCAGCCGGACCCTCTCGGAGCCCGGCACGACGAGCACCCGCAGCCCGTCGGCGACCCGCCTCCCCCGCAGCACGTCGGCCGCGGCGCGCAGGTCCTCGATCCGGCCGTTGGTGCACGAGCCCAGGAAGACGGTGTCCACCGCGATCTCGCGCAACGGCGTGCCGGCGGTCAGTCCCATGTACTCCAGCGCGCGCTCGGCGGCCGCTCGGTCGTGCTCGTCGTCGTACGACGCCGGGTCCGGCACCGATGCCGAGAGCGGGAGCCCCTGGTCCGGGATTGGTCCCCCACGTCACGAACGGCGCCAGGGAGGACGCGTCGATGACGACCTCCTTGTCGAAGGTCGCGTCGTCGTCGGTGCGCAGGTCCCGCCAGGCTGGCGACGGCGTCCTCCCAGTCAGCACCCTTCGGAGCGCGCGGCCGGCCCTCGAGGTAGGTGAGCGTGGTCTGGTCCGGCGCCACCATCCCGGCGCGGGCCCCGGCCTCGATCGACATGTTGCACACGGTCATCCGCGCCTCGATCGAGAGACTGCGGATCGCCTCGCCGCGGTACTCGATGACGTAGCCCTGACCACCTCCGGTGCCGATCTCGGCGATCACCGCGAGGATCAGGTCCTTCGCGGTGACGCCCGCCGGCAGCGCGCCGTCGATGGTGACCGCCATGGTCTTGAACGGCGTCAGCGGCAGCGTCTGGGTGGCGAGCACGTGCTCGACCTCGCTGGTGCCGATGCCGAACGCGAGCGCTCCGAAGGCCCCGTGGGTCGAGGTGTGCGAGTCCCCGCAGACGACCGTCATCCCCGGCTGCGTCAGGCCGAGCTGCGGGCCGACCACGTGCACGATGCCCTGGTCGCGGTCGCCGAGGCGGTGCAGCGGGACGCCGAACTCCGCGCAGTTGGCCCGCAGGGCGTCGACCTGGATCCGGGACACCGGGTCGGCGATCGGCTGGTCGATGTCCTCCGTCGGGACGTTGTGGTCCTCCGTCGCGAGGGTGAGGTCGGTGCGCCTGACGGGGCGCCCCGCGACCCGCAGGCCGTCGAAGGCCTGCGGGCTGGTGACCTCGTGCACCAGGTGCAGGTCGATGTACAGCAGGTCCGGCTCACCCTCGGCGCGATGGACGACGTGGGACTCCCAGACCTTCTCGGCCAGCGTGCGCGGCACGGTTTCTCCCCTTGAGACGGCGATCGACTTGCGTCTCGACGCTTGAGACGGCAGTATCGGTACATGGACAACTCTAGCGGAGTCGGCGTCCTGGACAAGGCCGCCATCGTTCTGGGTGCCCTCGAAGCAGGCCCCGCCAGCCTGGCCTCCCTGGTGGCCGCCACCGGTCTCGCGCGGCCCACCGCGCACCGGCTGGCCACGGCGCTGGAGCACCACCGCCTGGTCGCCCGCGACCTGCAGGGCCGGTTCGTCCTCGGCCCGCGGCTGCGCGAGCTCGCGACCGCCGCCGGCGAGGACCGGCTGCTCGAGGCGGCCAACCCGGTGCTGGCCCGGCTGCGCGACATCACCGGCGAGAGCGCGCAGCTCTACCGCCGCCAGGGCGACAGCCGGGTGTGCGTCGCCGGCGCCGAGCGGCTCACGGGACTCCGCGACACGGTGCCCGTGGGAGCCACCCTCACCATGAAGGCCGGCTCCGCGGCCCAGATCCTGCTCGCCTGGGAGGAGCCCGACCGGCTGCACCGGGGCCTGCGCGAGGCGAAGTTCACCGCCACCCAGCTGTCCGCCGTACGCCGGCGCGGCTGGGCGCAGAGCGTCGGCGAGCGCGAGCCCGGCGTGGCCTCCGTGTCGGCCCCGGTCCGCGGACCGGGCGGCCGGATCGTCGCCGCCGTCTCGGTGTCCGGCCCCATCGAGCGGCTCAGCCGCCAGCCCGGCCGGTTGCACGCGCAGATCGTCTGCGCCGCCGCGGCCAAGCTCAGCGAGGTGCTGCAGCACCAGCAGGCGCAGCAGCAGGCACAGGCCGCCGCGGCTGCGGGGGCCAGCCCGGACGGCAAGCCGGCCGCGTCACCGGGGACGGCGCCGGGGCGGGCGACCGCCGCGCGGGCCTGACCGGGCGCGCTCAGGGAGCAGAGCTGCCCTGGTGCACGTCCGGGAGGACCGTCAGTGCGGGTCTCCGTCGGGCCGGCTCGCGGCCAGCCGGCTCTGGCCGCTCTCGGTGAGGATCACGTCGTGCACCTCACCGCGGTGCACGGTGAGATCGGCCGCGGCGACCTGGCCCTGGGACACCAGGCGGTCCAGTGCGGTGGCGACGTCACCCGCCTCGATGCCGGGATAGGCCTGCGCGATCCCGGCGACGTGCACGCACGCCTCGCGCTCGACCGCACGCAGCACCTCGAGCTCGACCTCGTCCTGGACGGCCACGTCGCACCCCTTTCGTGGGTCGCTCCTACGCTAGGCCGACGTGCCGACCCGCGCACGACGCGTCGGCACGTCGGCACGTCGGCCGACTGTCGCGCTCTCAGCCGGCTCGGCCGGCTGCCGCTGGGTGCCGAGACGGCTCCGCCGGCACCGTCGCGGTCCGCCGACGGCGCCGCAGTCGCACGACGGCGAGGAGCACGACGGCCAGCAGCACCGCTGCCGCCGCGACGACCACCCAGGGGGCGACGACGAGGACCCGCCCTTCGTACACGACCTGTTTGGTCGACGACTGGTCCGCGGTCGGCCAGACGATCTGGCCGCGCACCCGGACGAACCCGATCGGCCAGGCCGGTCGCGCGGTGACGACCAGGGACCTCCTGGTGCCGACCGGGGCCAGGGAGGAGTCGATCCGCTGCTGGTCGGGCACCGACCCGCCCGGCCACGAGGTGATGTCGGTCTCGCCCCAGAACCGGACCGACGAGTGCCCGGCGTTGGCGACCTGGACGGTTCCCTCTGCCTGGCGGCCGAGGTGGAAGCCGGGAATCTGCAACGCGACGCGGAGCCGGGCCTGACGCGGCCCCGGGACATCGAGCGTGACGAAGGAGCCGATCTGGTTGATGACCGCGACCTGGCCCGGAGCGCTGGCGACCGGACTGACCAGGAAGCCGACGAAGTGCAGGTCCGAGCCGATGTCGGCCGGCACCTGGACCGAGATGACGACGTCGGCGTACGCCCGGGCCGGCAGCGTGACCGTGGACGGCGTGAAGGTGACCCGACTGCCCCAGACCGGGTCGGCGCCGGTGCCGACGGTCACCTCGCCGTTGTCGCCGAGACGGATCTGGCGTTGGGAGATGGTCGCGCTCACCGGCTGGTTGCCGGGGTTGACGACCCGGATCGGGATGCGCTGGGTCTCCCCCTTGGGAGCCGGCGCCGGCTCCGGGGGCACCGAGACCGCGAGTCCTCGCGGTGCCGGTCCGGTGGCCGCCAGGGCGGCGGCCGGACCGACGACGGCCATCGCCAGCCCCGCCGCGACGACCGCGAGCCAGCGCCGCTGCCTGCGGGCCCGAGAGTCGGCCTTGTCCTGGCAGCTCATCGGCTCAGTGTGTCCTGTCCGGCACTCAGGTGTAGTTAGGCGCCACTGTGTAGGTGATCGTGTCGGTGTAGTCGCCGGTGGGGGCCGAGTAGTCGATGGCCACCCTGTTGACGATGCTGATCGTGTCGGCCGTACCACCGGTGGCGTTCGTCCGGCTGGCGACCTGCTCACCGGCCGCGGTGTACCCGGCGTACTTCGACGAGGCGAAGGCCGCGTCGGCGGTGGCGCCGGTGGTGGTCACGGTGTAGCCGAACTTGTTGGGCCCCGGCCACGCCAGCGAGGCCGCCTTGCCCGCCGAGACCTTGGCGATCGTCGGGTTCCCCGCCGAGGAGCTCTGCAGGCCGGTCGCGCTGTCGGCCACGGTCAGGGTGTAGCCGGAGTTGGCGTTGGTCTGGACGGAGAGCCCGACGGTCTGGCTCTGGTCGGCCAGGGCCGGCAGCGAGGGGTCCATCGCCAGGGTGAACGCCGTGGTGTCGAGGGTGAACGTCGTGCTCTTGGCGACCGTCACGGTCACAGCCGTGTTGCTGGCGGCGAGCAGGATCGCGTTCGTGGTTCCCGAGTCGATGGCGCCCGAGGCCGCTGTCTGGGTGGCGACCGCGGTCGTGTAGGAGCCGGTGGTGCTGCTGTTGGTGAGTCCGGCGAGCTCGATGTAGATCGGGACGTTTGCGGCCACCGCCACGGGCGTCGTCACCGTGTACGTGATGACCTGATTCACCCGTGCGACCGTTCCCGCGGGGACGCCGTAGTTCTTGACGATCGTCGGGACCCCCGCGAGCCCAGCGCCCGAGACGGTGAAGACGATCTTGCCGATGGTCCCGGCACTCGCGGTCTTGAACGAGTACGAGTAGGTCACGTTCGCCGCACTGACCTGGTTGTTGGACACCGTCCAGCTGACGTTGGTCAGCGCTGCCGCGTTGGCGGCCGGAGCAGCCAGCACCGAGGCCGACATGGCCAGGGCGGCAGCGAGCAGCACAGCGGGACCGCGCCGGAAGCGGGCCGGGCCGGGCTTCCCGGGGCGTGGGAAGCATGCGTTCATCGGAAGGTCCTCAGGCTGGGCGGAAGGGGGAGGTTCACCGGCAGCATCGGTGCGACGCGCGCCCACCTGTAGGAGCGACGTCGACGTCGGCGTGAGGTGGGAACGTTCGGAGGAGGTACAAGTGAGACAAAAGCCCTAGGAGAGGGGTCCCAGGGGCCCGTCGGGACGCCCCGCCGGAGGCACCTCCGGGAGGGCGGGCGGCCAGGTCGCGTCCTGCGGCCCGGCAGGAGGTGGTGGATGACAAAGGCCCAGGTCGTGGACCTGGGCCTTTGCTGGTAGCCCCGACGGGATTCGAACCCGCGCTACCGCCTTGAGAGGGCGGCGTGCTAGGCCGCTACACAACGGGGCCACGATGGATGCGCTGCGACCCTGTCAGGGCCGTTCACGCGAGCAGGAACTCTACCGGAGTGCTCCGCAGACCTGCCGAGCTGGGGTACCTGGACTCGAACCAAGACTAACTGAACCAGAATCAGTCGGGCTGCCAATTACCCCATACCCCATGGGCTTGCGTCGTCCCCCGCTGGCGACGGGGTGGACGGGCGCCGCTCAGAATAGCCGACCGGCGGCGCAGGGGACAAAACCCGCAAGCGCTGCGGCGCCCATCGCCGGGCCAGCCGCTCCGCCACTGCGGCGAAGGCGAGCATCGACACGACGTCGAGGACGGCGAACTGCCACTCGAGCGACGACAGCGAGAGGGAGTCGGACAGCGTCCCCGCGACCGCCCCGGCGCCGAGGCTGACCAGGTTGTTCGCGGCGTGCAGCGCGACGGACGCCTCGAGCCCGCCGGTCCGCCAGGCCAGCCAGGAGGCCACCAGGCCGAAGGCGAAGCGGTCGGTGAACAACCACGGGTCCTGCGCGCCGTGCGCGAGCGCGAAGAGCGTCGCGCTGACGATGGCGCCGGCAGCGATGCCCACCTCGGTCGGCGGGCCCAGGACGCCACAGCCTGCGTGAGGTAGCCGCGGAAGCCGACCTCCTCCGCCATCGACTGCAGCGGCGTCGTGAGCAGGATCACCGCCAGGGTCGCCACCAGCGCGGTCGTCGTCGGGGTCGTGCGCGTCCAGCGAGGTGTCGGTCGGGAGCAGGAAGGACAGCGCGTAAGGAGACCACGACGACGGCGACCGCGACGAGGAAGAACCGCCACAGCAGTCCCCAGCGCGGCCGCCCGGTCACCGACGCCAGCCAGCCGATCCGCTCCCCGTGCACCACGAGGACCGCCAGCACGGCGGCCGGCACGATCGTGAGGATCACCAGGTTGTTGGCGAGCAGGCCCTGCCAGGTGCCCGGGATCCAGGGCGTCCTCGGTGCGCTGCTCGACCGGTCCCGACCCCACGAGCAGCGTCGCGACCAGCACGATGATCACCGAGGCGACCGTCACGACGCCGGCCGCGAGCAGCAGCCCGAGCACCGGCCGCCACCAGCGCGCGCGGGGGGTGCTGAGCAGCCGCGGGTGCGGGTCCGCGCCCAGCGCTGGCAGCGTCGGGGGCGGCCACTCGCCGTACGCCGGGCCCGGCTCGCTCACACCGTGCCTACTCGTCCGCGATCGCGAGCGCGGCGCGCAGCCGGTCCAGCGACCGGTCGCGGCCGAGCAGCTCCATCGACTGGAACAGCGGCGGTGAGACCCGGCGGCCCGTGACGGCGACCCGGACCGCACCGAACGCCACCTTCGGCTTCAGGCCGAGACCCTCGACCAAGGCAGCCCGCAGGGCGGCCTCGATCTCCTCGTAGCCCCAGGACGGCAGGTCGGACAGCGCGGCGATCGCGGCCTCGAGTGCCGGCCGCGCGTCCGGACCGAGCAACTTCGCGGCGTCGTCCTGGTCGACCCGGAACTCGGTGTCGTCCACGAGCAGGAAGCCGAGCATCGACTCGGCCTCGGAGAGCACCTGCATCCGTTCGTTCACCAGGGGTGTGGCGGCGAGCACCAGCGCGACCTGCTCCTCGGTCGGCTCGGCCGGCAGCGCACCCACCCGCACCAGGTGCTCGGTGATCCGGCCGGCGAGGTCGGGTACCGACAGCTGACGGAGGTAGTGACCGTTGAGCCAGCCGAGCTTGTCGAGGTCGAACACCGGGCCGACGGTGTTGACGCGGGCCCAGTCGAAGTCCCGGACCATGTCGTCGAAGGTGAAGATCTCCGCGCCGTCGGGCTGCGAGTAGCCCATCAGGGCGAGGAAGTTGCGCAGCGCCTCGGGCAGGTAGCCCTGCTCCTGGAACCACAGCAGCCGGGCAGCCGGGTTCTTGCGCTTGGAGATCTTCGACTTGTCGGTGTTGCGCAGCAGCGGCATGTGCGCGAACTTCGGGCGCTCCCAGCCGAGCCAGTCGTAGAGCAGCACGTGCTTGGGGGTCGAGGAGATCCACTCCTCGCCGCGGACGACGTGCGTGATGCCCATCTCGTGGTCGTCGACGACGTTGGCCAGGTGGTAGGTCGGGAAGCCGTCGGCCTTGACGATGACCTGGTCGTCGGGACGGGGCGCCTTCACCTCGCCGCGGATGACGTCGTCGAAGACCAGCGGTGCGTCGTCCGGGATCAGCATCCGCACGACCGGCTGGTCGCTGAAGCCGTCGAGCTGCGCGCGCTCGTCACGTGTCTTGCCGACGCACATGCGGTCGTAGCCCGTCGGCAGCTTGGCCTTCTGCTGCTCCTCGCGCATCTGCGCCAGCCGCTCCGTCGAGCACCAGCAGTGGTAGGCGTGGCCGCTCGCGAGCAGCCGGTCGACGTGCTGCGTGTAGGTCGCCGACCGCTCGGACTGCCGGTACGGCGCGTAGGGACCGCCCTTGTCGGGGCCCTCGTCCCAGTCGAGGCCGAGCCAGTCGCAGGGTGTCGAAGATCTGCTGCTCGCTGGACTCGACGTAGCGCGCCCGGTCGGTGTCCTCGATGCGCAGCAGGAACTGGCCGCCCTGCTGCCGCGCGAACGCCAGGTTGAAGAGCGACATGTAGGCCGTGCCGACGTGCGGGTCACCGGTCGGCGACGGCGCGACACGGACCCGCACCGGGCACGGATGCAGCGGTGTCAGCCACGGGCCACCACCCGGTTCGTCAGCGTGCCGACCTGTTCGATGGTCACCGACACCTCGTCGCCGACGGCCAGCGGCCCGACGCCGGCTGGCGTACCGGTGAGGATGACGTCACCCGGCAGCAGCGTCATGGCCATGGCTCACATGGGCGACGAGCTCGTCGACACCGCGCACCATCTGGGCGGTGCGGCCGGACTGCTTGAGGTCGCCGTTGACGGTCGTGGTGATCGCGAGGTCCGACGGGTCGACATCGGTGGCGACCCATGGGCCGATCGGGCAGAACGTGTCGAAGCCCTTGGCCCGCCCCCACTGCTTCTCGGTGCGCTGCAGGTCGCGCGCCGTCACGTCGTTGGCGCAGGTGAAGCCGAGGACGACGTCGCGCACCCGCTCGGCCGGCACCTCGCGGCACAGGCGGGCGATGACGACTGCGAGCTCCCCCTCGTACGACACCTCCGCGGAGACGCCGACCGGGTACTGCACGGCCTCGTTCGGGCCGATCACCGACGTGGACGGCTTGAGGAAGACCACGGGTGGCTCGGTCGACGGGTCGGCCGTGCCGCCCATCTCGCGCGCGTGCTCGGCGTAGTTGCGGCCCACCGCGACGACCTTGCTCGGCAGCACCGGTGCGAGCAGCCGGACGTCGGCGAGCGGGACCGGGTCGCCCACGACCTGGAACGGCGCGAACGGGTGCCCGTCGATCCGCCGGATCGTCAGCGCGTCGCCAGCACCGTCGGCATCGCCCTCGACGACGCCGAACGCCGCTCCGTCTCCTGTGGTGAACCTCGCGATGCGCACCCCTGGAGGCTACTGACGGCCAGCTGCCGCGCACTCAGGCGGTCGTGCCCCCCGGGCTGACATGCTGCCGCCATGACGACCTCCCCTGTCGCCGACGGGTCTCCGCAGCCCGACCAGGAGCGCGGGCCGTGGCCCGCCGTCGCCGCCGTCGTGGCGTTCCTGCTGCTCGCGCCGGTCGGCTTCTTCTACGCGGCGTCCGGGCTGCTCGTGCCCGGCCCGTGGCTGTTCCTGCTGTGGGTCCTGTTCGTGGTACTGGTCGTCGTCGCAGTGCTGCTGGCGCGGCGCGCGGTCGTACTGGGTGCTGGCCGTGCCGGTGCTCGGCGGCGCGTTCTGGTGGGGCTTCGTCAGCTGCCGGCGAGGCCTGGCTCGGCTGGACCGGGCTGAGGCGCCACGGGCCCGGCTCAGGACACCACGCCGCGGTGGCGCAGGAGGCCGTAGGTCACGGCGTCGAGCAGGGCCTCCCAGGAGGCCTCGATGATGTTGGCGTGGACCCCGACGGTCTCCCACGAGGTCTCGCCGTCCGACGTCTCGACCAGCACCCGCGTCACGGCGTCGGTGCCGTGCGCGGCGTCGACGATGCGCACCCGGTAGTCGATCAGCTCGAGCTTGGCCAGCTCCGGGTACGCCGGCGCGAGCGCCGACCGCAGTGCGTGGTCGAGGGCGTTGACCGGACCGTTGCCCTCGCCGACCGCCACCACCCGCTCACCGCCGGCCCACACCTTCACGGTCGCCTCGGCCGTGGCCGAGCTGCCCTCGGTGTGCGCGTCGGTGTGCGCGTCGACGATGACCCGCCACGACTCGACGCGGAAGAAGTCCGGCGGGCCGCCCTCGACCTCCGCGCGGAGCAGCAGCTCGAACGACGCGTCTGCCGCCTCGAAGGTGTAGCCCTTCGCCTCCAGGTCCTTGACCTTCGCGGTGACCCGGCTGAGGACGTCGGTGTTGCCCGCGAGGTCGTAGCCGAGCTCGCGACCCTTGAGCTCGATGCTGGCCCGGCCGGCCATGTCGGAGATCAGCATCCGCATGTCGTTGCCGACCGACTCGGGGTCCTCGTGCTGGTACAGCATCGGGTCGACGCGGACCGCGCTGGCGTGCAGCCCGGCCTTGTGCGCGAACGCCGACGCCCCGACGTACGGCTGGCGGCTGTACGGCGGCACGTTGGCGAGCTCGGAGACGGCGTGCGTGACCCGGGTGGCCTCGCGCAGCCGGCCCTCGGGCAGCACCTGACGGGCCCGCTTGAGCTCGCAGGTTGGCGACCACCGTGAGGATGTCGGCGTTGCCGGTGCGCTCGCCGTAGCCGTTGAGCGTGCCCTGCACGTGGGTGGCGCCCGCGTCGACGGCGGCCAGCGAGTTGGCCACCGCGCAGCCGGCGTCGTTGTGGCAGTGGATCCCGAGCCGCGCGCTGGTCGCCCCGCGCACGGCGTGCACGACGTCCGGCCACCTCGTCGGGCAGCCGCCCGCCGTTGGTGTCGCACAGCACCGCGACGTCGGCACCCGACTCCGCCGCCACCCGCAGCACCTCGAGCGCGTACGCCGGGTCGGCGGCGTACCCGTCGAAGAAGTGCTCGGCGTCGAGGAAGACCCGCTTGCCCGACTCGCGCAGGTGGGTCACCGAGTCGCGCACCATCGCGAGGTTCTCCTCGAGGGTGGTGCGCAGCGCGAGCTCGACGTGGCGGGCGTGGCTCTTGGCCACCAGCGTCACCACCCCGGCTCCGGAGTCACGCAGGGCGGCCACCAGGGGGTCGTCGGCGGCCTTCGCACCGGGTCGGCGGGTCGCGCCGAACGCGGCGAGCTGCGCATGCTTCAGGTCGAGCTCGGTCGCAGCCCGCCGGAAGAACTCCGTGTCCTTGGGGTTGGCGCCCGGCCAGCCCCCCTCGATGAACCCGACGCCGAGGTCGTCCAGGTGCGCGGCGACGGCCAGCTTGTCCTCGACGCTGAACGCGAGGCCCTCCTGCTGGGCGCCGTCGCGCAGCGTCGTGTCGTAGACGTGGAACGTGTCGTCCACGCCGCCGGCGGACGGGCTCGGGGTGGTGCTGCTCATCGGGTTCTCCCACAAACAAAAAGACCCCCCGCGGTCGCGGGAGGTCTGCGCGTCGGCCGGGTGCGGGGTCGCAGCGCCGGCGGGCGCGCTCAGCTCGTAATGCAGAAAGTCGTACGCATGACTGGTCCAGGGTGCCCGACGTCGCCCGCCCACCGATACCGCCGTCTCACCATCCGGCCCGCACCCACCGACGCCGCCACCCGCGCGCCGGTGTCTGCTCAGACGGTCAGGCCAGCGGGTCGACGTACGTCGGCAGCGAGCGCACGGCGTCCGGCGGGAGGGTGAGGCCGTCCTCGGTGCCGGGGTTGACGGCCAGCCACAGCTCGTCGTCCGGCCAGTTGGCGGCCAGCTCGGCGGCGTTGACGGAGACGGCGTCCTCGATGTCGGGGGCGGCGGTCGCCATCGTCGACTCCGAGGTGAAGACGGGGACGTACGACGTGCCGTCCTGCTCGATGACGGGCAGCGAGATCGAACCGTCCGGGACCCCGTCGACATCGGCGCTGGCGGCCTGCGGCACGACGATCTCGGCCGTGGCCACCGCACGCATGACGGACTCGGTGTCACCGGACGCCATGCCGGCGGCGATCACGGCCTCGGTCTGCTGGCCGTCGGGCGAGCTGTTCAGGGGCGCGGTCATGCCAGGCGGTCCTCTCCTCGGGCGGTGCCGGCGGGTGGGACCCGCCGTACCAGGGATCCCTCAGCCTTCCCCCGCCGCGCAAACCTGGCAAATCGCCCGCGAAACCCCAGGTCAGCGGCTCGTGGCAGTCGCTCAGGCGATCCGGTGCATCCAGCCGTGCGGGTCCGAGGCGGTGCCGTGCTGGATCCCGAGCAGCGCCTCGCGCACCTTCATCGTGACCGCGCCGGGCTGACCGTCGGCGACCTCGAAGGTGCCGGCGGCGTGCTTGACCGTGCCCACGGGTGTCACGACCGCGGCGGTGCCGCAGGCGAAGACCTCGGCGATCGTGCCGTCCCGGGCACCGGACTCCCACTCGTCGGTGGAGATCCGGCGCTCCTCGACCTCGAGGCCCATGTCGGCGCCGAGCTGGAGGATCGAGTCGCGGGTGACGCCGGGCAGCAGGGTGCCGGTGAGGGCCGGCGTGACGAGGCGGCCGTCGGCCATGACGAAGTAGAGGTTCATGCCGCCCATCTCCTCGACGAAGCGGTGCTCCACCGCGTCGAGCCAGACGACCTGGTCGCAGCCCTGCTCGGCGGCCTGCGCCTGCGCCACGAGGGACGCCGCGTAGTTGCCGGCGCACTTCGCCTCGCCGGTGCCGCCGGGAGCGGCCCGGGTGTACTCGGTGGACAGCCACACCGTGACCGGCTGCACGCCGCCCGGGAAGTAGGCGCCGGCCGGCGAGGCGAACAGCAGGAACTGGTACTCGCGGGACGGCCGGACGCCGAGGAACGGGTCGAGCGCGAACTCCAGCGGCCGCAGGTAGAGCGCCTCACCCTGGTTCTCCGGCACCCAGTCGCGGTCCGCCCGGACCAGGGCGGTGATGGCGTCGAGGAAGAGCTGCTCGGGCACCTCCTCCATCGCGAGGCGGCGGGCCGAGCGCTGGAAGCGACGGGCGTTCTGCTCCGGCCGGAACAGCGCGACCGAGCCGTCCGGCTGGTGGTAGGCCTTGAGCCCCTCGAAGATGGCCTGCCCGTAGTGCAGCACCGACGTCGCCGGGTCGAGGGTCAGCGGCGCGTACGCCGTGAGGCGGGCGTCGTGCCAGCCCAGGTCGGGCGCGTACCGCGCGGCGACCATGTGGTCGGTGAAGACCTGCCCGAAACCGGGGTTCTGCAGCAGGCCGGCGCGCTCCTCGGCCGAGCGCGGCGACGTCGACGGACTCAGCTCGATGGTCAGGTCGCTCATGATCCGACGGTACCTCCCGGGACGCAGTTGGGTCCCACCTCCACTCGACGACGGCGCGCGTTGTGCGGTCGGCAATGCCCCCCGGGCCGGTCGGTCAGAGGCGCTGGAGGACGGCGTCGCCGACCTCCCGGGTGCTCCGCCGGGCGTCTCCCCGCTCGGCGAGGTCGGCCACGACGGCCTGCTCGACGGCGGACGAGGCGTCCGGCAGTCCTACCTGCTCGAGCAGCAGCGCGACCGAGAGGATCGTGGCGGTCGGGTCGGCCGTGCCGGTGCCGGCGATGTCCGGGGCGGAGCCGTGCACCGGCTCGAACATCGACGGATGGGTGCCGCTCACGTCGAGGTTGCCGCTCGCGGCGAGGCCTATACCGCCGGTCACCGCGGCGGCCAGGTCGGTGACGATGTCACCGAACAGGTTGTCGGTGACGATGACGTCGAAGCGCTGCGGCTGGCTGACCAGGAAGATCGAGGCCGCGTCGACGTGCAGGTAGTCGGTGGTGACGTCGGGGAACTCGGCACCGACGCTGGCGAAGGTGCGCGCCCAGAGCCCGCCGGCGTGCACCAGGACGTTGGTCTTGTGCACCAGGGTGAGGTGCCTCCTCGGCCTGGCCTCCGCGCGGCGGAACGCGTCGCGCACGACCCGCTCGACGCCGTACGCCGTGTTGATGCTGACCTCGGTGGCGATCTCGTGCGGCGTGCCCTCGCGGATCGTGCCGCCGTTGCCGACGTACGGCCCCTCGGTGCCCTCCCGGACGACGACGAAGTCGATGTCGGGGCTGTCCGCGAGCGGGGACGTGACGCCGGGGTACAGCTTCGCCGGACGCAGGTTGACGTGGTGGTCGAAGGCGAACCGGAGCTTGAGCAGCAGGCCGCGCTCCAGCACCCCGCTCGGCACCGACGGGTCGCCGACGGCGCCGAGCAGGATCGCGTCGTGCCCGCGCAGCTCTTCGAGCACGCCGTCCGGGAGGGTCTCCCCCGTGGCGTGCCAGCGGCGGGCCCCCAGGTCGTACTCCGTGGTCTCGAGCTTGACGGCGGAGGCGCGGGTCACCGCGTCGAGGACGCGCACGCCCTCGGCGACGACCTCGGGCCCGATGCCGTCGCCGGGGACGAGCGCGATGCGCAGCGCCGTGGGGGTGGGCACGCTCAGTGGCCGGTCTCGCCGCCGTTGTCACGCCGGTCCATGGACTCCTGGACGGCCTGCTGGACGGCCTGCTTCTGCTGCGCGGAGGCGCGGGTCGCGCGATGGGTGCGAGTCATGACTGGGGCTCCTCGTGGAAGGTCGCGTGGGCGGGCCAGCGCCGGTCTCCGCGACGGGGAGCCGGCCCTTGCTAGCGGGCCCCGCCGCGGCAGCGAAGTACGAGGATCTGCCGCTCCATGTCCCTCACGGTAAGCCCGGTGTCACAGCGATGTCTCGCCCATTGGCGCCACTTTCCGGATGCTGGACCGCGTCACCTGACCAGCCGATCAGCAGTTGCTGGTTCGAGACCGGCTACTCGCCGAGGTCGACCTGGCGGGCCTTCTCGGCGCCGATCTCGTGGGCGAGGTCGTCGAGGACTCCGGTCGGGATGGCGGAGTCGACCGTCATGGCGACCAGGGCGTGACCCCCGCGGCGGTCGCGGCTGACCTGCATGCCCGCGATGTTGACGCCGGCCTCGCCGAGGACGCGCCCGACGGTGCCGACGATGCCGGGACGGTCCTCGTAGCGGAACACGGCCATGTGCTCGGACAAGGCCACCTCGACGTCGAAGCCGTCGATCTCGACGATCTTCTCCACGTGCCGTGTTCCGGTCAGGGTGCCGGCGACCGAGACCTGGGTGCCGTCGGAGAGCGTGCCGCGCAGGGCGACGAGGTTGCGGTAGTCGGGCGACTCCGCGTCCGTGCGCAGGCTGACCTGCACCCCGCGGTCGGCGGCCAGCACCGGCGCGTTGACGTACGACACCGGGTCCTCGACGACGTCGGTGAACAGCCCCTTGAGGGCCGCGAGCTCGAGCACCCGCACGTCGTGCGCCGCGATCTCGCCGCGCACCTCGATGTCCAGCTGCGCGGGGACGGCGGCGGCGACCGCCGTGAGGAACCGGCCCAGGTGCTCGGCGAGCGGGATGCCCGGCCGGACGTCCTCGGCGATGACACCGCCCTGCACGTTCACGGCGTCCGGCACGAGGTCGCCGGCCAGCGCGAGCCGCACCGACCTCGCGACCGAGACGCCGGCCTTCTCCTGGGCCTCGTCGGTGCTGGCGCCGAGGTGCGGCGTCGCGACGACGTTCTCCAGCTCGAAGAGCGGCGAGTCGGTGCACGGTTCCTTGGCGTAGACGTCGAGGCCCGCCGCGGCGACGCGGCCCTCCTTGAGCGCCGAGTGGAGCGCGGCCTCGTCGACGATGCCGCCGCGCGCCGCGTTGACCAGGATCATCGACGGCTTGACGGTGGCGAGCTGCTCGGCACCGATGATGCCCACCGTCTCCGCGGTCTTGGGCAGGTGCACCGAGATGACGTCGGAGGCGCGCAGCAGCTCGTCGAGCGAGACCAGCCGGACACCCATCTGCGCGGCCCGGCCGGCAGCGACGAACGGGTCGTAGGCGACGACGTTCATGCCGAAGGCCGACAGCCGCTGCGCGACGAGCGCGCCGATCCGGCCCAGCCCGACGATGCCGGCAGTCTTCTCGTAGAGCTCGACGCCGCTGTACCTGCTGCGCTTCCACTCCCCCTGCTTGAGTGCCGCGGTCGCGGGCGCGATGTTGCGTGCGGCGGCCAGCAGCAGCCCGACGGCGAGCTCCGCGGCGCTGACGATGTTGGACTGCGGCGCGTTGACGACCATGACGCCGGCCTGGGTGGCGGCCTTGACGTCGACGTTGTCGAGGCCGACGCCGGCCCGGGCGACCACGCGCAGACCCCTGGCGGCCGCGAACACCTCGCCGTCCACCTGGGTGGCGCTGCGGACCAGCAGGGCGTCGGCGTCGGCCACCGCGGCCAGGAGCGCCGGCCGGTCCGTGCCGTCGACCTCGCGCACCTCGAAGTCGGGGCCCAGCGCGGCGATCGTCGCCGGGGAGAGCTCCTCGGCGATGAGCACGACGGGGCGACGGGTGCCAGGGGTGGTGTCTGCAGTCACCCGCTCATCGTAGGACGGTGCTTGTGAACGCTTTCACAACCGTCCAGGACCTGGACCCGTGACCCCGAGAGCGTGCAGGGTCAGTGGGCGGGGCGCCGCTCGTCGTCGGCCGCCTCGGTGTCGCCGTCGGTGGGTGTGCCGGTGTGCGGGCTGAGGCGCATCCAGAGCAGCATCGCCAGGCCGAGGGCCAGCATCCCGAGTCCGGTCCACAGGTTGATGTCGATGCCGCTCGCCTTCTTCCGGGAGGCGTCGCCGTCGACGATGCCCGCTCCCGTCACGAGGACGCCGTACAGCGTGAAGAGGCCGCCGATCACCTGCCGGATGTCGAACAGCCTCGACCCGGACGCCGAGCCGGCCTTCTCGGTCTGCTCGATCTCGCGGTCGCGGTCCGCCACGCTGTCGTCGCGGTCGCTGTCGTGCCGGGTCTCGTCGTGCTCGGACATCTGCCGACCTCCTCGGGTCTCGGGTCCGTCAGAAGAAGGGGATGTACAGCAACGCCGCCAGGGCCACCGCGACGCCACCCAGGAGCACCGGGTTGCGGTACCAGGTGCGGTCGCCGACCAGCTCGCCGGCGCTCAGGTCGGTGGCGCCGACGCCGCGCACCAGTCCCTGCAGCTCCTCGTCGGTCTTCGGGGTCGTCATCATCGTGACGACGACCGTGACGACGACGCAGAGAACGAAGGCGACGCCCGACCCCCAGAACGACTCCTCGAGGTCGGTGTTGAAGCTGATGACGTCCTGCTTGTAGAGCAGGTACGTCGCCAGCGCCCCGAGCGTCCCGGTCAGCAGCGACCAGAAGCCCGCCCAGGCCGTCATCCGCTTCCAGAACATGCCGATGATGAACGTCGCGAACAACGGCACGTTGAAGAACGAGAACAGCACCTGCACGTAGTTCATGATGTTGCTGAAGCCGGCCGCGATGAACGCCGTGCCGATGCCGATCAGGATCCCGACGACGGTGACCACCCGGCCGGTGCGCAGGTAGTAGGCGTCGTCCCGGTCCTTCTTCACGTAGGTCTGCCAGATGTCGTACGTGAAGACCGTGTTGAAGCTGGAGACGTTCGCCGCCATGCCGGCCATGAACGCCGCCAGCAGACCGGTGACCGCGATGCCGAGCACGCCATTGGGCAGGTAGCGCTCGATGAGCAGGGGGATCGCGTTGGTGTAGGTGTAGGTGCCCTTGTCGGCGCCCAGCTTCGGGAACACCACCAGGGCGATGAGCCCCGGGATGATCGTGAGGAACGGGATGAACAGCTTCGGGAACGCGCCGATCAGCGGCGTGCGCCGGGCGGCGCTGATGTTCTGCGCCGACATGGCGCGCTGCACCTCGGCGAAGTTCGTCGTCCAGTAGCCGAAGGACAGCAGGAAGCCCAGTCCGAACACGATGCCGAACCAGTTGGCGCCGATCGGGTTGGTGACGTCACCGATCGCGGTGCCCTGCCACGCGTGCAGGAAGCCCTCGCCGCCGGCCTTGTTCGCCGCCACCTTCTCCTTGAGGCCGCCCCAGCCACCCATGTCGTTCAGTCCGACGACCACCAGCGGGATCAGTCCGGCGAGGATGACGAAGAACTGCAGGACCTCGTTGTAGATCGCGGACGAGAGTCCGCCGAGGGTGATGTACGCCAGCACGAGTGCGGCGGCCACGACGATCGCGATCCAGAGCTGCCAGCCCAGCAGCGCCTCGAGCACGATGGCGAGCGCGTAGAGGTTGACCCCGGCGATGAGCACCGCGGAGACGGCGAAGCTGACCGCGTTGAGCAGGTGGGTCTGCTTGTTGAACCGCAGCCGCAGGAACTCGGGGACGCTGCGCACCTCGGAGCCGTAGTAGAAGGGCATCATCACGATGCCCAGGAAGACCATCGCGGGCACGGCGCCGACCCAGTAGTAGTGCGTCGTCGCGATGCCGTACTGCGCGCCGTTGGCCGCCATGCCGAGGATCTCGAGAGCCCCGAGGTTGGCGGCGATGAACGCCAGGCCGGTGACCCAGGCCGGGAGCGCACGCCCCGACATGAGGAAGTCGATGCTCGACGAGATGCTGCGTCGGGCGAGGACGCCGATGCCGAGGACGGTGAGGAAGTAGCACCCGAGGATCACGTAGTCGAGCGCGTTGAGGTCCAGCCTCAGTCCGTCCACGGAGCACCTCGCAGGTCAGGAGGGAACAGCGCCCGGAACCTGCTCACGGGGCTCACCGCTCAAACCTGACGGAACCGGACGTCGTGGAGCGGCGTCCGATCGCCGTGCTCCTCCGCGTTCCCGCCGTGCTGGCCGTCGCCGCGCTGGCCGGCGCGCTGCTCTCCGGGTGCACCCCGTCCCGCCACGGCACGTACGACGGCAGCTGCGCCGCCACCCGCAGCGCGGTGTCCGGGGTCGACGCGGCTACAGGCAGGCGGTTGTGGCACCGCGAGCTCGCGCACCCGCGGGACGACCGCCCCGAGCTGGGTGGGGGTGCAGCTCTGCTCCGGGGCTGCGGCGTACTGGTCCTCGACGCGAACGACGGCACACGCGTGCTCCGGCAACGTGAGGAGTCGGGCGTGCTCGGCCTCGCCGACGGACACCTGGTGACGTCCGTGCGCGGCGACGTCACGGCGGTGCCGCTCCTCGGCGGTCCCGGCTTCCGCGGCAGCTCGACACCTGCCTGGTCGGACGTCACGCTCGCCGGTGACCTGGTGCTCGTGGTCGACAGCGGCGTCGCCGCGCTGGACCCCTCGGCAGGGCGCGAGACGTGGCGGGCCGACCTGGCCTCGACCGGTCAGGTCGAGGCGGTCGAGGCGCACGGCGTGCTGGCCGTGGTCGCGGGCGACGGCTCCGTGTACCGGCTGGACCCACGCACCGGCGAGGTCGTCTGGCGGGTCGTCCCGCCGGCCGGCACGGCGCTCGGCTACGGCCGGTTGCGGGCCGTGGGGCGCACGGCGCTCGCGGTGGAGGTGGGCGACGACGGCGTCGCCGGCATAGACCTCGCGACTGGCGCCCAGCTCTGGCGGCGGACCGACCTCCGGGGCGACGAACGGGCGGCGTGGGCGGCCGCCGGCGACGTCGCCGTCGTCCCGACGGGCGCGGCCGTCGTCGCCGTCGCACTGCGCAGCGGGCGCGACCGGTGGCGGCTCGGCGCCGCGTCGTCAGGACCCGTCGCTGTGGGCAGCACGCTCGTCGTGGACGACGCGACGTCCTACGCCGGTGTCGACCCCGGGTCCGGCAGGGTCCTGTGGCGCCGGGCGACCCAGCACCACCCGCTGCTCGGCGCCGACCCGGCCGGTGACCTCGTCGTCGTGCTCGACTCCCCTGCTGTCCCCCACGGCATGAACGACTGCTGCTGACCGCGACGAAGGGGTCAGTCGTCCTCGCCGATCCAGCTCATCATCGGACGGAGCTTCGCGCCGGTCTGCTCGACGCGGTGCTGGGTGTTCTCCTCGTACAGCCGCTTGTGGTTGGGGAGCCCGGCGTCGTACTCGGCCATCCACTCGGTGGCGAACGAGCCGTCGGTGATCTCGCCGAGGATCTTCTTCATCTCGGCGCGCGTCTGGTCGGTGACCAGACGCGGGCCGCGGGTGTAGCCGCCGTACTCCGCGGTCTCCGAGACCGACCAGTACATCTTCGAGATGCCGCCCTCGTACATGAGGTCGACGATGAGCTTCACCTCGTGCAGGCACTCGAAGTACGCGACCTCGGGCTGGTAGCCGGCGTCGACGAGCGTGTCGAAGCCGGACTTGATGAGCTCGGAGAGGCCGCCGCAGAGCACGGCCTGCTCACCGAAGAGGTCGGTCTCGGTCTCCTCGGTGAACGTCGTCCTGATGGCGCCCGCACGGGTGCCGCCGATCGCCTTCGCGTAGGACTTGACCAGGTCCCAGGCGCTGCCGGTGGCGTCCTGCTCGACGGCGACGAGCACGGGGACGCCTCGGCCGTCGACGAACTGCCGGCGGACCAGGTGGCCCGGGCCCTTCGGCGCGACCATGCACACGTCGACGCCGGCCGGCGGCTTGATCAGGTCGTAGCGGATGTTGAGGCCGTGACCGAAGAACAGCGCGTCGCCGTCCACGAGGTTGGGCTCGATCGCCTCGGCATAGAGCGTGCGCTGCACCGGGTCCGGCGCGAGCACCATGACGAGGTCGGCCTCCTCGCACGCCTCGAACGGCGTGACGACCCGCAACCCCTCGGCGTCGGCCTTCTCGCGGCTCTTGGATCCCTCGGGCAGCCCGACCCGGACGTCGACGCCGGAGTCGCGCAGCGACAGCGAGTGCGCGTGGCCCTGGCTGCCGTAGCCCAGGACGGCCACGTTGCGCCCCTGGATCACGGACAGGTCGGCGTCGTCGTCGTAGTACAGCTCGGCCACGGTTCTCTCGTCTCCTCGTGCGGTGCGGAAGGGGTGATGCGTTCGGCGATCAGCGGGCGATCGGCGTGACGCTGCTCGAGCGGGACGACCGGTCGGTCATCGAGCGCGACCCGCGCCCGACTGCGACCATGCCGGACTGCACGAGCTCGCGCACGCCGTAGGGCTCGAGGACGCGCAGCAGCGCCTCGAGCTTGTCGGTGCTCCCCGTCGCCTCGATCGTCACCGCATCGGGTGCGACGTCGACGACCTTGGCACGGAACAGCTGCACGGTCTCGAGCACGTGCGAGCGGGTGGACTTGTCGGCGGCGACCTTGACGAGCAGCAGCTCGCGCTGGACCGAGTTCGACTGCTCCAGCTCGACGATCTTGAGGACCTCGACCAGCTTGTTGAGCTGCTTGGTCACCTGCTCGAGCGGCAGCTCCTCGACGTTGACGAGGATCGTCATCCGCGAGACGTCGGGGTGCTCGGTGGGGCCGACGGCCAGCGAGTCGATGTTGAAGCCGCGACGCGAGAACAGCCCCGCGATCCGGGCCAGCACGCCGGGCTTGTTCTCGACCAGCACCGACAAGGTGTGCTTGCTCATCAGCGTGCCTCTCCGGGCTCGGTGTCCCATTGCGGGGCCATGTCGCGGGCCACCTGGATCTGGTCGTTGCTGGTGCCGGCGGGCACCATCGGCCACACCATCGCGTCCTGGTGCACCGTGAAGTCGACGACGACCGGCCGGTCGTCGACCGCCATCGCCTGCTCGATGGTGGCGTCGACGTCCTCGGCCTTCTCGCAGCGCAGGCCCACGCAGCCGTACGCGTCGGCGAGCTTGACGAAGTCCGGGATGTGCTCGACCCGCGACCCGGCGCGCGCTGCATTGCGTCCGGCGCCGCCGAGGTCGGTGTTGGAGTAGCGCTCGTTGTAGAAGAGCGTCTGCCACTGCCGGACCATCCCGAGGCTGCCGTTGTTGATGATCGCGACCTTGATGGGGATGTCGTTGATGGCGCAGGTGGCGAGCTCCTGGTTGGTCATCTGGAAGCAGCCGTCGCCGTCGATCGCCCAGACGGTGGCGTCCGGCCGGCCGGCCTTCGCACCCATGGCCGCCGGCACGGCGTAACCCATCGTGCCGAGGCCGCCGGAGTTGAGCCAGGTGCCGGGCTTCTCGTAGCCGATGAACTGCGCTGCCCACATCTGGTGCTGCCCGACCCCGGCGACGTACAGCGCGTCGGGCCCGGCGATCGAGCCGAGCCGCTCGATGACGTACTGCGGGGCGAGCGAGCCGTCGGCCGGCTTCTCGTAGCCCAGCGGGTACGTCGTGCGCCACCGGTCGACCTGCTCCCACCACGCCTCGAAGTCGCCGACGTGGCCCGCGTCGTGCTCGGCCTTGAGCGCCACGACGAGGTCGGCGATCACCTCGCGGGCGTCGCCGACGATCGGGACGTCGGCGTACCGGTTCTTGGAGATCTCTGCCGGGTCGATGTCGGCGTGGATGATCTTGGCGTCCGGCGCGAAGCTGGACAGCTTGCCGGTCACCCGGTCGTCGAACCGGGCGCCGAGGCTGATGATGAGGTCGGACTTCTGCAGAGCGGTCACGGCGGCGACGGTGCCGTGCATGCCGGGCATGCCGAGGTGCTGCGGGTGGCTGTCCGGGAACGCCCCGCGCGCCATGAGGGTGGTCACGACCGGGATCCGGCTGAGCTCGGCAAGGGCTCGCAGCTCGGCCCAGGCCCGGGCCTTGAGCACGCCGCCGCCGACGTAGAGCACCGGCCGTCGCGAGCCGACGATCAGCCGGGCCGCCTCACGGATCTGCTTGCCGTGCGGCTTGGTCACCGGCCGGTAGCCCGGCAGGTCGACGGTCGTCGGCCAGGTGAACGTCGTCATCGCCTGCATCGCGTCCTTGGCGATGTCCACCAGCACCGGGCCGGGCCGGCCGGTGGACGCGATGTGGAAGGCCTCCGCGATCGTGCGCGGGATCTCGGCGGGGTCGGTGACCAGGTAGTTGTGCTTGGTGATCGGCATCGTGATGCCGCGGATGTCGGCCTCCTGGAAGGCGTCCGTGCCGATCGAGGCGCTCGGCACCTGGCCGGTCACCGCGACGATCGGGACGCTGTCCATGTACGCGTCCGCGATGGGCGTGACCAGGTTGGTCGCCCCCGGGCCGCTGGTCGCCATGCAGACGCCGACCCGCCCGGTGGCCTGTGCATAGCCCGTCGCCGCGTGACCGGCGCCCTGCTCGTGCCGCACCAGGATGTGCCGGATCCGCGGCGAGTCCATGAGCGGGTCGTAGAGCGGGAGGATCGCGCCGCCGGGGATCCCGAAGACCGTCTCCACGCCGGCCGACTCCAGCGACCGGACGATGCTCTGGGCACCGGACATCGACTCGCTCGGCTGCTCGGACATGTCAGGACCTCTCGGGGTGGCGGTTCGGTGCAACAAAAAACCCCTCCGGTCCACGATCGGACAGCGAGGGGTCGCGCGCTCGGCTGACGGGGCGTCAGGCGGCGCGCAGGCGAAGTACGACGGGGCGGGGCACGCTGACAGCCTCACCATCGGCCCCACGGGTGTCAACGGGTGGCACGTGCCGTCTCGCATCCCGGGCCTCGTGGCGGGTCCCTGACCGTCACGGCTCGGACGGGAGCCGGCTCGAGGTGTGTCCTGGCGCCCGAATCATCCCTGAACGCCCGTCTCCGCCCGGGCGTCATCACCCGGGCGGAGCATCGGAAGTCGCGCCCGGACGACCGAAGAGTAAAAGGACGGCCAAGGGGCTGGGGGGACAAGGGATGCACCAGCACGACGACGGCGAGCTGGGCCGGTGGCGCCGGCGGGCGCACCAGGCGGCAGCGCTGCGCCTCGCGGTCCTGTGCGGCCCGGTGGTCACCTCCTTCGCGGCGGCGTACGGCGTGCACCGGCTGCTCCCGCCCGTGGCGAGCAACCTCGACCGGGTCTGGCACCTGGTCGTGCTCGTCGCCGTCTCGACGCTCGCCCTGCTCGTCGTGGACCGGCTCGGCCGCCGGCTGCTGCCACTGGTGACGCTGCTCGACCTCAGCATGCTCTTCCCCGACCGGGCGCCGTCCCGTGTCAAGGTCGCCCGAGAGGCGATCCGCCGCCGGCCGATCGAGGAGCAGCTGGCGCGCGTCCGCGACGCCGGCGCCGACCCCGGTGCCGTGGCCCGCGAGATCCTCACCCTGGTCGCGGCGCTCAGCGCGCACGACAAGCCGACCCGCGGCCACGCCGAACGGGTCCGGATGTTCACCGACCTGCTCGCCGAGCAGCTCGGGCTGCCGAGCCGGGACCGCGACCTGCTGCGGTGGGCGGCGATCCTGCACGACGTCGGCAAGCTCCGGGTGCCGGCAGCGCTGCTGAACAAGCCCGGGAAGCCCACGGACGAGGAGTGGGTCGTCCTGAAGGCCCACCCTGCGGACGGCGCCGAGACGGCCGCCGGGCTGCTGCCCTGGCTCGGCGAGTGGGCCGACGTGATCATCCAGCACCACGAGCGCTACGACGGCACGGGCTACCCGACCGGGCTGGCCGGCGCCCGGATCAGCCTCGGCGCCCGGATCGTGTCCGTCGCCGACGCGTACGACGTGATGACCGCGGCCCGCGCCTACAAGCGGCCGGTCTCCCGGGCCGCCGCCCTCCAGGAGCTGATCCGCTTCTCCGGCACGCAGTTCGACCCGCAGGTCGTCCGTGCCATGGTCGCCGTCGGCGCCCCACGGCTGCGTCGCGCACAGGGCGCGGTGGCCTGGCTCGCCGACATCCCGCTCGTCGCCGGCGCGGTGCCGGCGTCCACGCTCGCGCGAGTGGTGGGAGCGAGTGCGCTCGCCACCTCCGCCGTCACGACCGGCGCCACCGCCATGGCCTTGCCGACGGCCACCCCCGCGGCCGCGGCGGCGACGTCGATCTCCTCGGCCGCCCGGGAGCGGCCGACAGCCGGGGCGGCCGGCCCGTCCGCCACGTCCCCCGGGACGACCGGCCGCCACGGCGCCACCGACCTGCCCCCCGCCGGCGACCCGGTCGCCGACCCCGCTCCTGCACGCGGTGCCGCGACCACACCGGACGCGGCAGCAGGCCCCGCCGCCCCGGCCGACCAGCCGGTGGCGGGCTCGACCGGCGCGGCCGCCGCCCACGTCGCGCCGCCGGCTGCCGGCGGGCCCACCGCCGCGAGCCCGGGCGGTACACCCACGAAGGCCGCCCCCACGACGGCCCCGACACCCAAGGCCCCGTCGACGAAGGACCCGGTCTCCACCGTCGTGGACGACACCACGCACGCGGTCGGCACGGTCACCGGGACCGTGACCGGCACCGTGGGCAACGTCGTCTCCGACCCGGTGGGCACGGTGACCGGCGCGGTGACGGACCCGGTCGGGACCGTGACCGGCACGGTCGGCACCGTGACCGGGACCGTCGGCACGGTGACCGGCACGGTGACCGGGACCGTGGGCACCCTGCTCGGCTCGGGCGGCTCCGGCTCCCCGAACAGCGGACCGGGCTCGAGCGGCTCGGGCGGCTCCGGCTCGGGGAGCTCCGGCTCGGGCAGCGGCTCGGGCTCCGGAAAGAGCGGCAGCGGTGGTCTGCTCGGCGGCCTGCTCGGCCACTGACTCGTCCGGCGCCCGGTAGCCCGACCGGAACTGCATGATCACCCTGGGGTTCTCATGGTGATCATGCAGAAGTGGTCGCCCTCAGGTGCAGACAGCGCCTGCGGCGGCGGAGCCGACCAGCTTGGTGTACTTCGCCAGCACGCCGGAGGTGTACACCGGCGGCAGCGGCTGCCACCCCGTGCGCCGCCCGTCCAGCTCGTCCTCGTCGACGAGCAGGTCGAGGGTCATCGCCGCGACGTCCAGCCGGATCCGGTCGCCGTCGCGGACCAGCGCGACCGGACCGCCGTCGACCGCCTCCGGGGCCACGTGCCCGACGCAGAGCCCGGTCGTCCCGCCGGAGAACCGGCCGTCGGTGAGCAGCAGGACGTCCTTGCCGAGCCCGGCGCCCTTGATCGCCGCCGTGATGGCGAGCATCTCGCGCATGCCGGGCCCGCCCTTGGGCCCCTCGTAGCGGATGACCACCACGTCGCCGGCGGCGATGGTGCCGTCGGCGAGGGCGTCCATCGCCGCCCGCTCGCGGTCGAACACCCGCGCAGTGCCCTCGAAGACGTCGGCGTCGAAGCCGGCCGTCTTCACGACGGCGCCGTCCGGGGCGAGGCTGCCCCGCAGGATCGTCAGGCCCCCGGTGGCGTGGACCGGCTCCGACATGGCCCGCAGGACCTTGCCGTCGACGTCGGGAGGGGCGATGTCGGCAAGGTTCTCGGCCATCGTCCGGCCGGTGACCGTGAGGACGTCGCCGTGCAGCAGCCCGGCGTCGAGCAGGGCCCGCATGACCACCGGGACGCCGCCGACCCGGTCGACGTCGGTCATGACGTACTGGCCGAACGGCTTGACGTCGGCCAGGTGTGGCACCTTCGCGCCGATCCGGCGGAAGTCGTCGAGCTCGAGGGCCACGTCCGCCTCGTAGGCGATGGCGAGCAGGTGCAGGACGGCGTTGGTCGAGCCGCCGAACGCCATCACGACGGCGATGGCGTTCTCGAACGCCTCCTTGACCATGACGTCGCGGGCCGTGATGCCGCGGCGCAGCATCTCGACCACCGCCTCGCCGGACCGCCGGGCGAAGCCGTCACGCCGCCGGTCGGTGGCCGGCGGCGCCGCGCTGCCGGGCAGCGACATGCCCAGCGCCTCGGCGGCGCTGGCCATCGTGTTGGCCGTGTACATGCCGCCGCAGGCGCCCTCGCCCGGGCAGATCGCCCGCTCGATCGCGTCGACGTCCTCGCGGCTCATCAGGCCCCTGGCGCAGGCACCGACCGCCTCGAAAGCGTCGATGATCGTGACCTGCCGCTCGGTGCCGTCGGACATCTTGGCGATACCGGGCAGGATCGTCCCGGCGTAGAGGAACACGCTGGCCAGGTCGAGCCGGGCGGCGGCCATGAGCATGCCGGGCAGCGACTTGTCGCAGCCCGCGAGCAGGACCGACCCGTCCAGGCGCTCGGCCTGCATGACCACCTCGACCGAGTCGGCGATGACCTCCCGGGACACCAGCGAGAAGTGCATCCCCTCGTGGCCCATCGAGATGCCGTCGGAGACCGAGATCGTGCCGAACTCCAGCGGGTAGCCGCCGGCCGCGTGCACGCCGTCCTTGGCCGCCTTCGCGAGCCGGTCCAGGGACAGGTTGCAGGGGGTGATCTCGTTCCAGGACGAGGCCACCCCGATCTGCGGCTTGGCGAAGTCGTCGTCGCCCATCCCGACGGCTCGGAGCATGCCGCGGGCGGCCGCCTTCTCGAGGCCGTCGGTCACGTCCCGGGAGCGGGGCTTGATATCCGGCTGAGAAACGGATCCGTCCGTGGTGGAATGCGTCGGCACGCCCTGATGCTGCCACTGTCGGTGACCTCGCGCGGGCCGTGTCCCGGCCCACGAGATCACCGGAGGGGGCCGCCGCCAGCGGTCTCCGGCGAGCGTCACCAGTGGGTCGCAACCGGGCTGCAAGCGCGCTGCCGTCCACTGGGGTGGGGACAACCCCACCAGGGACCAGGCGGCTGGCTCCCTGGCACGGACGCGGCGGAAGACGGAGGCTCAGGGACATGACGACGTGCGAGCTCGGCGCCCGGGCAGGAGCCCGGCTGCCGTCGACCGCCGGCCGGCCCCGACGCTGGCTGCGCGAGGTCGGGCTGCTGGCCCTGCTGTACGTCGCGTACAGCGCGGCGCGCCTCCTCGGCGACGCCACCATGCCGACCGCGCTCGCCCACGCCCGTGACCTGCTCGCCGTCGAGCGGCTGCTGCACCTGGACATCGAGGGCCCGGCCAACGCCGCCCTCCAGGCGGTCCCACCGCTCGCTCTCGCGGCGAGCTACTGGTACTCGCTGCTGCACTACGTCGTGACGCCGGCCGTCATGATCTGGGCCTACCGCAGCCACCACAGCCACTACCGCCACGTCCGGGACTCCCTCGTGGTGGGCTCCGCCATCGGGCTGGTCGGCTTCACGCTGGTGCCGATGGCTCCGCCGCGGATGCTGCCGGGCTTCGTCGACACCCTCGCCAGCACCGCCAGCCTCGGCTGGTGGGGCAGCGACGCCAGCGCCCCACGCGGGCTCGGCGAGCTCACCAACCAGCTCGCGGCGATGCCGTCGCTGCACGT
Organism: uncultured Actinomycetota bacterium; assembly: GCA_963746175.1. Lineage (GTDB taxonomy): Bacteria > Actinomycetota > Actinomycetes > JACCUZ01 > JACCUZ01 > CAVVAH01. Next base: position 337,715 of record CAVVAH010000008.1, read on the forward strand.
CGGCTGGGCCGTCTGGGTCGCCTGGGTCGTCTACCGGCTGGCCCGTCGTCGGTGGGTCCGGCTGCTGGGCGTCGCCTACCCGGTCGTGACGACGCTGGTCGTCGTCTCGACGGCCAACCACTACCTGCTCGACGCGGTCGCGGGCGCGGTCGTCGTCGCGGTGGGCATCCGGCTGGCCCGGACCTGGGCACCGGAGCCGGTGCCCGCGACCGCCGCGGCACCCGTCGGCGCGTTCGAGGGCGACGTGACCGAGCCGGCCGCAGCGCTCTCCCGCGCAGCCTGACCGCGCCGCGCCCGTCAGCCCCCGGCGACCGAGGGCAGGACCACGACCTGGGCACCGGCCGGCACCGGCGTGTCCAGGCCCTGCGCGTCCCGGACGTCGGTGTCGCCGACGTAGACGTTGACGAACCGGCGCAGGTCGCCGCGCTCGTCACGCAGCCGGCGACCCAGCGCCGGGTGCTCCGTGGTCAGCGCCTCGAGGACCTCGCCGACCGTCGCGCCCTCGACCCCGACCTCGTGCGCGCCGCCCGCGTGCGGGCGCAGCACGCCCGGGAGGACCACGGTGACCGGCACGGTCAGCCCACCGTCGCGGCGCGGACGCAGAGGACGTCCGGCAGGTCCCGGGCGAGCGCCGACCAGGAGTCGCCCTCGTCATGGCTGGCGAAGACGCTGCCGGTGCGGGTGCCGACGTAGACGCCCGTGGTGTCGGCGTCGTCGGCGCACATGGCGTCGCGCAGGACGGCGCCGTAGAAGTCCTGCTGCGGGAGACCGTCGGTGAGCGCCTCCCAGGACACGCCCTCGTCGAGGGTGCGGTAGACGCGGGCCTTGCCCTCGGGTGGCAGGCGCTCGCTGTCGGCCACGAGCGGGAAGTAGTACGCCGCACCGGGGCGCCGGGGGTGCGCCACCACGGGGAAGCCGAAGTCGGAGGGCAGACCCTCGGCGACGGAGATCCAGGAGCTGCCGGCGTCGTCGCTGCGGTAGACGCCGTGGTGGTTCTGCGCCCACAGCTGGTCGGGCCTGGCCCGGTTGAAGTCGACCTTGTGCACGCACTGACCGAACTCCGGCCACGGGTCGGGGAAGAAATAGGCCTTGATGCCCTTGTTGGCCGGCTCCCAGGACCCGCCGCCGTCGCTGCTGCGGTAGTAGCCGCCGGTGGACATCGCCACCGAGATCCGGGCCGGGTCGGTGGGGTGCGGCAGCACGGTGTGGGCCGCCTGGCCGCCGAAGCCGGCTCCCCACTGCTCCCGGTGCGGGTGGTCCCACAGTCCGCGGACCAGCTCGAACGTCTCGCCGCGGTCCTCCGAGCGCCACAGCGCGGACGGCTCGCTGCCCGCCCACACGACGTCCGGCTGGTCCTCCGGGGCAGGGGCCAGGGCCCAGTAGCGCTTGAGCGCGGCACCGGTGTCGGCCGGGAAGCGGCCGGCGCCCTCGGGGGTCTCCTGCCAGCTCGCGCCGAGGTCGTCGGACCGGAACACCGACGGGCCCCAGTGCTCGCTGTCGGCGCTGACGAGCAGCCGGGTGCGGCCGCCGCGGGTGTCGAGCGCCACGGCGTAGACCGCGTTCATGACGAACGACGGGCCCTCGACCTGCCAGGTGCGGCGGTCGTCGTCGCTTCGGGCGGTCCACAGCCCCTTGCGGGTGCCGACGAGCAGCAGGGTGGTGGACATGCGTCTCCCTCGTCCGGTGTCGGGTCTGTCCTACACCAGACCCGGGACAGCCCGGGAAGTCATCGGTCCGTGGCCAGCGCGAGGGGGTCGTCGAGCGGACCGGCCGGCAGGGTGGTGGTCATCAGCTCGTGGCCGCTCTCGTCCAGGACGGTGACCACCGCGCCCCGCGCGGTCGGCGGGTTCGGTCCGGGCTCGACCACCGGCGCGACGCCGTTCTCGCCGATCGGCAGTCGCGCCTCGCGCCCGGGGCGCTGGTAGACCAGCGTCCCCGGACCGGTCGGGACCAGCACGAACGTCGGGTCCTGGTCCGTGAACGGCTCCAGCAGCCAGGGCGCCGCGTCCGGGTCGGCCACCGGCAGGGCCCGCACACCGGCGACGAACCCGTGGTCGTCCTGCTCGCCGACGAGCGCCCGGAGCCGGACGCCGTCCGGCCGGTCGACCAGCACCAGGGCCAGCCGACGCTGCTTCCACGGCGTCCCGCTCCAGACCACCCGCAGCGTCGACTCCTCGAAGTCGACCAGCTCCGACAGCGTGCCTCGCAGCGCGTCCACGAGCAGCGGCGTGCGCGGCCCGGCGTAGTCGGCGGCACCCACGCCGTCCACGTCGAGCACCGTCGGGGCGAGCAACCCGTTCTGCAGCGGGACCAGACGCGGGCTCGCGGTGACTCCCGGGGCGAACGCGCGGACGGCGATCGACGGGTCGGCGACGGGACCGAGCTGCGCCACCGACACGCCGTCGGCGCTGCGGAACGTCCGCCAGCGACGGCTGGGCTCGCCGGTCCGGCCGTCGAAGTCCACCACCGGTGAGGCCTGGAACCGCACCGGGCCGGGCCGGGCGAGCAGGACGGCGACGACATTGCCGTCCCCCGCACGAACGGCCCACGTGACCAGGTCGTCCGGCGCGGAGACGACGCCGGCATCGGAGATCCAGCCGTCGGCCGTCTCGGCGCCCGGCGGCACGGAGAGGCCCTGGACGTCGGTGCCGGCGCCGGCGTCGGTGCCGGTGAGGACAAGCTTGCTGCCGTCGGGCAGCCGGCCGGCGAAGTAGACCCGGGCGACGTCGGGCCGGTCCTGCCGGATCCGGCGTACGGCGTCGAAGACGAACGTCTCGTCGTCCGCCAGGTCGCCGCGGGCGTCCCAGGCGACGTTGCCGCTCGGCTGCGGCCGTGACGACGCCGGGGTCGGCGGGGGCGGCTCGCCGTGGAGAGCGAGGTCGGGGCGGGCCACCGCGAGGACCGCACCGGCGGCGACCAGCGCCGCCGCCCACCCGAGGCGTCGGCGGCCCGGGGTGCCGTGCTCCCGCTCGTCGCCCGCGACGAGCTGGTCGTCGCGCGGCCGTGGTGCCACAGCCGGAGGGTACGTCAGTACGTCGAGGTGATGACGTTCGCGAGCGGCTCCCCCGCGACGTACCGGCGTACCTGCGCCTCGACGAGCCGTCGTGCCCGGGGCAGGAACGCGCTGGTGTCGCCGCCCACGTGCGGGCTGATCAGGACTCCGGGGCAGCTCCACAACGGGTGGTCCGGCGGCAGCGGCTCGGGGTCGGTCACGTCGAGGGCGGCACGCAGCCTTCCGGTGGACACCTCCGCGACCAGGTCGTCGGTCACGACCACCGGTCCGCGGGCGACGTTGACGACGAGGGCGCCGTCGGGCAGCGCGGCCAGGAACGCGGCGTCGACCAGTCCACGGGTCTCGTCGGTCATCGGGACCGTGAGCACCACGACCTCGGCCCACGGCAGCAGGTCGCCCAGTGCCTCGAACGGCTCGACGCCGTCCCGGGCGGTGCGCGCCACCCGGCGAACGTGACACTCGAACCCGGCAAGCCGCGCCTCGACTGCTGCGCCCACCGAGCCGTAGCCGACGAGCAGCACCCGCCGGTCGGCCAGCGACGGCCGGGTGTCGTGCGCCCACTCGCCGTGCCGGGCCGCGCGCACGTGGTCCGGGATGCCGCGCTGCGAGGCCAGCACGAGCGCGACGGCGAGCTCGGCGGTCGACGCGTCGTGCACCCCGCGGGCGTTGCACAGCGTCACGCCGTCGGGCACGTGCGGCCGGACGTCGTCGACGCCGGCCGTGAGGGTCTGGGCCACGCGCAGCGACGGCAGGCCGGCCATCAGCCTGGCGGGTCCCGGTCCGGCCATGTACGGCAGCACGAACAGCTCCACCGGGCTCTCCGGCGGATCGCCCCGGCCGTCCCAGACGTCCACCTCGACGCCGTCCGGCAGGACGAGCGAGTCCGGCCAGTCGGCGTACGGCACCCAGAGCCTCACGCGCCGCTGTCCTCGAAGCCGCGACAGGTCCTGAGGTACGCCGGCCAGTCCCAGCCGGCCAGGAAGTCGCCGGCGGCCTGGTGGCCGGCCAGCAGCAGCTGCTCCTGCTGCTCGTCGGTGATGCCGAAGTCGACGGGCGAGATGCCGCCGGTGTCGACGAACACGCTGCGCGCCTGCACGCACGGGTCGTCGATGTGCTGCGCGTCGCAGGCCTCGAGCATGGTCTCGACGAGCGACAGCGCCAGGGACACGGTGCCCCGGACCTCGGTGGTGCTGGCCCGGCCGTCCGGCCGCATCGACAGCCGGACGCCGAAGGTCGGCCAGCGCGGCGGCCGCCCGTCGGTGCGGTCGAAGACGGCCACCGGGAAGTTCGACAGCACGCCGCCGTCGACCAGGGTCGACACCTGCGGCCCCTCGGGGCCGTGCGACCGGAGGGTGACCGGCTCGAAGAAGAAAGGGATCGAGGCCGAGGCACGCACGGCGTCGGCGACCTCCTGCTCGTCGGGGTCGAGACCGTAGAGCCGGTAGTCCCACGGCAGCCGGACGAACCTCTTGCGCGACACGTCGCTGGCCGTGACCAGCAGCGAGTAGCGCAGGTCCTCGGGCAGGCTGCTGCCCGGGTCGACCTGCCGGAGGTCGCCGAACGTCCGCACGCCCAGGTCGGCCAGCGCGCCCTTGACCCAGGACCGCAGGTAGTCGCCCTCGAAGACCCCGCCGTCGAACGCCAGCGAGAAGCCGTCGACCAGCCGGGCGAGCGGCCCGGCGACCCGGCCGACGGCGCCACGGTCGCGGAGCCGCTTGTAGTCGAGGGTGCGGGCGACGTCCTCGAGCCGCTCGACCGGCTCACCCGCTCGCTGCAGCGCGACGAGGAACGCGCCCACCACCGCGCCGGCCGAGGTCCCCGCGACCCGGGGGAACGTGTAGCCCGCGCGGCTCAGCGTCGCCGCCGCACCGGACAGCGCGATGCCCTTGACGCCGCCGCCCTCCAGGACGAGGTCGGCGCGACGCTCTTCGGGGGCCGGTACGCCCGGCGCCGTCGACATGAGCCGACCCTAACGATCGGGTCACGTCGTACGTCGGGGTGGCGTCGACGCCGTCCACCGGTCAGGCTCGGCCGATGGGACCTCGCCGACCTCCTCGCCGTGGCGGCGTACGCCGGGCGGGCTCCGCCGTCTCGGCCGCGACGGTCCTGGCGTTGGCGGTCGCGGCCTGCAGCGGGTCGTCGGACGGGACCTCGGACGGTTCGAGCACGCCCGCCGGCACGACGGGGTCGACCGCGTCGTCGCCCTCGGCCGCTGCGGCGCCGGTCCCGCAACCTCGGGTCGCCGGCGTCGTGGCCACCGGGCTGGACGTGCCCTGGGGCATCGCGTTCCTGCCGGACGGGTCGGCCCTGGTCACCGAGCGGGACGAGGCGCGCATCGTCCGGGTGACCCCGGCGGGCGACGTGAGCGATGTCGGTCCGGTCGCCCAGGTGGCCGCCGGCGGCGAGGGCGGGCTGCTCGGGATCGCGCTGTCGCCCTCGTTCGCGGAGGACCGCACGCTGTTCGCGTACTTCACGTCGGGCCCGCAGAACGTCGTGGCCCGGCTGGTGCTCGACGATGCCTACCGGATCTCCGACCAGCAGACCGTCTTCGACGGCATCCCGTCCGGGCCGATCCACGACGGCGGCCGGATCGCCTTCGGTCCCGACGGCTTCCTCTACGTCGGCACCGGCGAGGCCGGCCGACGGGACCCCGCGCAGGACCCCGACGACCTGGGCGGCAAGATCCTGCGGATCACGCCGGACGGCGACCCGGCTCCGGGCAACCCGACCGAGGGCTCGCCGGTCTGGACCCTGGGGCACCGCAACGTCCAGGGCCTGGCATGGGACAGCCGCGGGCGGATGTGGGCCAGCGAGTTCGGCCAGAACACCTGGGACGAGCTGAACCAGATCGTGGCCGGCGACAACTACGGGTGGCCGGAGGTCGAGGGCCGCAGCGGCGAGAGCAGGTTCCGCGACCCGGTCCGGCAGTGGCACACCGGCGTCGCGTCGCCGAGCGGGATCGCCGTCGCGCAGGGCTCGGTCTTCATGGCGTCCCTGCGCGGCGAGCGGCTCTGGCAGGTCCCGCTGCTCGCGTCCGGCACCGGCCGGCCGCGCGCCCTGCTGACGCAGCGCTACGGGCGCCTGCGCGCGGTGGCCGTCGCACCGGACGGCTCGCTGTGGGTGCTCACCAACAACACCGACGGCCGCGGGTCCCCGCGCCAGAGCGACGACCGCATCGTCCGGCTCACCTTCCCCTGACCTCCCGAACCTTCCGCCGACTGAAACGTTCGGCAGCCGGTATGTCCGTTCTCGGCTGCGGAGGGTTTCAGCCGGCGGGATCATGGCGCGGTGACGTCGACGACACCGACACCCCAGGGCCGGCCCGGGCCGCTCGCACTCGTCGGCAGCGGCGAGTACCTCCCCGTGATGGAGGCCGTCGAGCGGCGGCTGCTCGAGGGCCGGGCCCCGCGGTTCGTGCAGCTCGCCACCGCGGCGGCCCCGGAAGGCGTCGCGTCGCTGGCCCGCTGGCACCGGAAGGGCGCGGAGTCGGCCGAGCGGCTGGGCGTCGAGCAGGTCGTCGTGCCCGTGGTCGACCGGGTCAGCGCCGACGACGACGCGGTCGCCGGCCTGGTCGAGGGCGCCGGGCTGGTCTACCTCTCCGGTGGCAGCCCGCCGTTCCTGGCCGACACCCTGCGGGGCACAGCGGTGTGGGGGGCCATCGAGAGTGCGTGGCGCGGCGGCGCCGCCCTGGCCGGTTGCAGCGCGGGGGCGATGGCGCTGTGCGGCGAGGTGCCGAGCATCAGGCACCCGTTCAAGGGTCCTGTCCCCGGCCTGGGTGCGGCGCCCGGGCTCACGGTGCTGCCGCACTTCGACCGGTTCGCCCGGCGGCTGCCGGACACCGTGCTGCGCGCCATCTCGACCCGCACCGACGGCGTCGTCGCGGTCGGCGTGGACGAGGACACGGCGCTGGTCGGCAGTTGGCGGGACGACCCCGAGGAGTGGGAGGTCGTCGGCCGGCAGTCGGTGTGGCTGCTCACGCCCGACGGCCGCGAGGAGCACCCCACCGGCTCCGTCGTCCGCCTCCCCGCCCCCGGCTGACATCTGGTCCACCGTCCGCAGTCCCCCGCGAGTGGTGGGTTCCGCAGCCCTGGACGGACATTCCGGATGCGCTACCCACCACTCGCGGAGGGGTTGGTGCGGGCGTCGGGGCTAGGACTGGGACTGGCCGCAGCGCTCGAGGACGAGCTCGCGGACCCGGCCGGCGTCGGCCTTGCCCTGGGTCGACCTCATGACGGCGCCCACGACGGCACCGGCGGCCGCGACCTTGCCGCCGCGGATCTTCTCCGCGACGTCCGGGTTCGCGGCCAGCGCCTCGTCGACCGCGGCCAGCAGCGCGGTGTCGTCGCTCACGACCGCGAGGCCGCGACCGGCGACGACGTCGTCGGGCTCGCCCTCGCCGAGCAGCACGCCCTCGATGACCTGGCGGGCCAGCTTGTCGTTGAGCGCTCCGGACTCCACGATCGCGACCACCCGCGCGACCTGTCCCGGCGTGATGGGGAGCTCGGCCAGGTCGACGCCGCGCTCGTTGGCGCTGCGGGCCAGCTCTCCGAGCCACCACTTTCGGGCCGCCTCGGACGGCGCACCGGCCGCGACGGTGCTCTCGACCAGGTCGACGGCGCCGGCGTTGACGAGCGACTTCATCTCGAGGTCGCTGACGCCCCAGGCTGCCTGCAGCTCGCCACGGCGTACGGACGGCGAGGGTGGCAGCGCGGCCCGCAGCTGCTCGACCCACTCGCGGGCCGGCGCCACCGGCACCAGGTCGGGCTCCGGGAAGTAGCGGTAGTCCTCGGCCTGCTCCTTCGACCGGCCGGACGTCGTGCTGCCCGTGTCCTCGTGCCAGTGCCGGGTCTCCTGCACGACCCGCTCCCCCGCCTCGAGCCGGGCGGCCTGCCGGCCCATCTCGTACCTGACGGCCCGCTCGACCGAGCGGAGCGAGTTGACGTTCTTCGTCTCGGAGCGGGTGCCGAGCGGGTCGGACGGCGAGCGGCGCAGCGAGAGGTTGACGTCGCAGCGCAGCGAGCCCTGCTCCATCCGCACGTCGGAGACGCCGAGGGTGCGCATCAGCTCGCGCAGCGCGGTGACGTAGGCCCGGGCGACGAGCGGTGCCAGGGCGCCGGTGCCCTCGACCGGCTTGGTGACGATCTCGATGAGCGGGATGCCCGCGCGGTTGTAGTCGACCAGCGAGTAGTCGGCGCCGTGGATGCGGCCGGTGGCACCGCCGACGTGCAGCGACTTGCCGGTGTCCTCCTCCATGTGCACCCGCTCGATCTCGATGCGGAAGGTACGCGCGCCGTCGTCCGTCTCGACCTCGACGTCGAGGTGGCCGTCGGTGCAGATCGGCTCGTCGTACTGCGAGGTCTGGAAGTTCTTCGGCATGTCCGGGTAGAAGTAGTTCTTGCGCGCGAACCGGCACCACTCGGCGATGTCGCAGCCGAGCGCGAGCCCGACGCGAACGGTCGACTCGACGGCGGTCTCGTTGAGGACCGGGAGCGAGCCGGGCAGCCCGAGGCAGGTGGGGCAGGTCTGGCTGTTGGGTGGCGCGCCGAACTCGGTGGCACAGCCGCAGAACATCTTCGAGGCGGTGCCGAGCTCGACGTGCACCTCGAGCCCGAGCACGGGGTCGAACCGCTCGACCACGTCGTCGTAGTCGAGCAGCTCGGCTGTCCCCACCGTCATGCTCTAGGCCTCGTCCTCGCCGCGGCGCAGCCGGCGGACGATGATGATCGTGCCCGTCACGAGCACGACGGCGTTGAGGAGCGCGTCGACCAGCTCGAGCCGGTCACCGTCCTCACGGGCCTGCTTCAGCCGCTGGATCGCGGTCCGGCCGGCCATCACGGTAGTGACGAAGGTGACGATCGACTTGATGTTCTTCACTTCGCTGCCTCCGCGGCGGTCGTGGTCAGTGCGGTCAGGTCGGGTGCCTCGTCGATGAGCAGGTGGCCCCACCGGTCGGTGAGGGCGGCCTCGAGCGTGCCGCCGAGCCGGTAGAGCCGGTCGTCCTGCATCGGCGGGGCCATCACCTGCAGCCCCACCGGCAGGCCGTCCTCCGGCGCCAGCCCGACGGGCAGCGACATCGAGGCGTTGCCCGCGAGGTTGGACGGGATCGTGCAGAGGTCGGCGAGGTACATCGCCATCGGGTCGTCGATGCGCTCGCCGATCCGGAACGCCGTCGTCGGCGTGGTCGGCGACACCAGCACGTCGGCCTGCGCGAACGCCGCGTCGAAGTCGCGCACCACGAGCGTGCGCACCTTCTGCGCCTGGCCGTAGTAGGCGTCGTAGTAGCCGCTGGACAGGGCGTAGGTGCCGAGCATGATGCGCCGCTTGGCCTCCGCGCCGAAGCCGGCCTCACGCGTGATCGACATGACGTCCTCGGCGCTGCCGGTCCCGTCGTCGCCCACCCGCAGGCCGTAGCGCATCGCGTCGAACCGGGCGAGGTTCGACGAGCACTCGCTCGGCAGGATCAGGTAGTACGCCGGGAGCGCGTACTCGAAGTGCGGGCAGTCGACCTCGACCACCTCGGCCCCCAGCGACGACAGCAGGTCGACGGCCTCACGGAACCGCTGCTCGACGCCAGCCTGGTAGCCCTCGCCACCGAGCTGCCGGACGACGCCGACCCGCATGCCGGTGATGTCCTGCTGCCGGGCAGCGGCGACGACGTCCGGGACCGGTGAGTCGATGGAGGTCGAGTCGCGCGGATCGTGGCCGGCGATGGTCGCGTGCAGCAGCGCGGCGTCCAGCACGGTGCGCGCGCACGGACCGGCCTGGTCCAGCGACGAGGCCAGTGCGACCAGGCCGTAGCGGCTCACCCCGCCGTACGTCGGCTTGACGCCGACCGTGCCGGTGACCGCCGCCGGCTGCCGGATCGAGCCGCCGGTGTCGGTGCCCACTGCCAGCGGGGTCTCGAACGCCGCCACCGACGCCGCCGAGCCGCCGCCGGAGCCGCCGGGGATCCGGTCGAGGTCCCACGGGTTGTGGGTCGGGCCGAAGGCCGAGTGCTCGGTCGAGCTGCCCATGGCGAACTCGTCCATGTTGGTCTTGCCGAGTGCCACCACTCCCGCGTCGCGCAGCCGGGAGACCACGGTCGCGTCGTACGGCGGCCGCCAGCCCTCGAGGATGCGCGACCCGCACGTGGTGGGCACGCCCTCCGTGGCCAGCACGTCCTTGAGCGCCACCGGGACGCCGGCGAGCGGGCCGAGCGCCTCACCCGCGCTGCGGCGCGCGTCGACCCGGCGGGCGGCGGCGCGGGCGCCGTCGGCGTCGACGTGCAGGAAGGCGTGCACGCCGCCGTCGACGGCGGCGATCCGGTCGAGGTGGGCCTCGACGACGTCCAGGGCGCTGGTGTCGCCGGCCGCGACGGCCGCCGCCGTCTCGGCGGCGGTCAGCCGCGTGAGGTCGGCCATCTCAGGCCTCCTCGTCGAGGATCCGCGGGACCCGGAACCGGCCGTCCTCGGCCGCCGGCGCGCCCGACAGCGCCTGGGCCTGGGTGAGGCCGGGCCGCACCTCGTCGGGGCGGGTGACGTTGGTCAGCGGCAGCGCGTGCGAGGTCGGCGGAACGTCGGCGGTGTCGAGGTCGCCGATCCGGGAGATCGCCGAGACGATCGCGTCCAGCTGGCCGCCGAACCGGTCCAGCTCGTCGGGCTCCAGTGCCAGCCGGGCGAGCCGGGCGAGGTGGGCCACCTCGTCGCGGGTGATCACGGGCGCCGTGTCGGGCGCGTGCTCGGACATCGCGGTGCTCGGCTCCTCGGTGGTCGGCAGGCAGCGAGGATCCATCCTAGTAAGGCTGCCGGTGCGTCCCGGAGTCAGGCGAGGGTGGCGAGCGGGACGACGCCGGACTCGGCCGGGAAGTGCTGCCCGAGCCAGCGGGTCAGCTGGTCGCCGGGTAGCGGGCGGCTGATGAGGAAGCCCTGGGCGAGGTCGCACCCGAGCGCCTGCAGCGCCCGCCACGTGTCCACGGTCTCGACGCCCTCGGCGACGACCCGCAGGCCGAGCGAGTGCGCCAGGTCGACGATCGACCGGACGATCACCGCGTCGTCGGCGTCCGAGGTCATCCGCTGGACGAAGGACCGGTCGACCTTGATCTCGGAGACCGGGAGCCGCCGCAGGTGCACCAGCGAGGAGTAGCCGGTGCCGAAGTCGTCCAGGCTGAGGTCGACGCCGAGGCGGTCCATCGACTCCAGCGCCGCGGTCATGCGACCGGGGTCGGCCATCAGGACGTGCTCGGTGATCTCCAGCTTGAGCGCCCGGGCGGGCAGGTCGTGGTCGCGCAGCAGGTCGGCGACGATGGTGGCGAACGACGTGTCCGTGAGGTCGCGGACCGACACGTTGACCGAGACCGTGAGCTCGATGCCGGACCGCCACCACTGGGCCACCTGGGCGAGGGACTTGGCCAGCGCGATGTGCGTGAGGTGGCGCATCATGCCGGACTGCTCGACCAGGTCGAGGAACGCGTCGGGGTAGACCAGTCCGCGGTCCGGGTGGTCCCAGCGGACCAGCGCCTCGACGCCGACCGGCCGCCCGCCGGGGAAGGCGACGGTCGGCTGGAAGTGCATGACCAGCTCGCCGTTCTCGATCGCCCGGCGGATCGAGCCGAGCAGGTCCAGCCGGTCCGGCGTGTGGATGTCGCGCTCCGGGCGGTAGATCTCGACGCCGGTCCGGTCCTCCTTCGCCTGGTACATCGCGACGTCGGCGAGCTGCAGCAGCCGCGGGACGTTGTCGGTGTGCTGCGGGTGCAGCGCGACGCCGATGCTGGTCTCGACCTGCAGCGTCATGCCGTCCAGGTGGTACGGCTCGGTGAGCACGGCCCGGATCCGCTCGGCCGCCTCGACGGCGCTGTCCGCGTCGGGTACGTCGGGCAGCAGCACCGCGAACTCGTCGCCGCCGAGTCGGGCGACCGTGTCCTCCGGCCGCACGGCCCGGGCCAGCCGGTTGGCCGCGATCTCGAGCAGCCGGTCACCGGTGTGGTGACCGAGGGTGTCGTTGATCTCCTTGAAGCGGTCGAGGTCGAGCAGGCAGAGCGCCATCGGGCGGCCGGTGCGGATCGACACCTCGCCGGCCGTGGTCATCTGCTCGACCAGCCGCTTCCGGTTCGCCAGCCCGGTGAGGGCGTCGTGCAGGGCGGCCTGCTCCTTCTCGCGGGAGATGGTCGCCGTCTTGTAGACGAGGAACAGCGGAAGGAGGAGCAGCGGGATGAGCTGCCACGACGCGATGGTGACGACGACGACCAGCGGCGAGAGGGCGAGGACGGCGAACGTCGTGACGGCGTAGTACCCGATCTCGTCGGTGAAGTCCTCCCACCAGCTGGTCCCCTCGTGGAGGGTCGTCGCGGTGGCGACCATCGCGAGGTTGGCGACGAAGTAGACGACCCAGGCCAGGGCCAGGATCGGCAGCTGGTGGATCGACATCTCCGGCGCCGGCGTACCGGGCGACGGACGGAGGTCGGCGAGCCAGAGGACCCCGGCGGCGAGGCAGAGGCAGACCAGGTACTGGCCGGTGTTGAAGACGATGCGCCACAGCTGCTTGCGCTTGGCGATCTCGCCGAGCAGGACGCCCGCCCCGTGCACCAGCAGCGCCGGCCACGGTCCCCAGTAGAAGAGGATCGCGAAGACGAACGCCGTCGAGACGGTGACGCCCTGCGGGTCGTAGGAGCCGGCGGTGACGACCGGCCGGAGCTCGGCGAGCAGCACCAAGCCGGCGATCAGTGCCAGGGGCGCACCGCGGTCGACGTGGTCGGTCGCGGCGAGGTGACCGATCGCGACGCCGAACACGCACAGGGCGAACACGCCGTTGAAGGAGATCCAGCTCCAGAACCACCAGCCGCGGACGGCCTCGGCGACCGGGCGGCTCGGTGGCGCGACGCGCACAGGGACGGTCGTGGCGGGTCCCGCCATGCAGCCCCTCCTTGCGTCGCGCGTCCGGCCGTCGCGACACCCCCGCGCCGCCTCGGTTCCATGTCGGCGCTCCGAGGGGGTTCCTGAAGTGGTCCGTTCGGACACCACAGGGGCGCAGGGGGCCGCCGGACCGTAGATCTTCCGGTCCGGGACCAGGTCCGCGACAGATCGTGCGGTGCGCTCAGGCCTCCGCCGGGCGCGCCAGCGCCCGCGCCGCCTCGGGACCGTCGTCGAGCAGCGCCCGGAAGCCGGCCTCGTCGAGCACGGGCACTCCGAGCTGGACGGCTTTGTCATACTTCGTCCCGGGACTGTCGCCCACCACGACGAAGTCGGTCTTCTTGGAGACCGAGCCGGCCGCCTTGCCGCCCCGGGACTGGATCGCGTCCCGGGCACCGTCGCGCGAGAAGTCCTCGAGCGAGCCGGTCACCACCACCGAGAGCCCCTCGAGGGGACGCGGGCCGTCGTCGCCGCCTTCCTCCTCGAGCCGGACGCCGGACGCCCGCCACTTGTCGACGATCGCCCGGTGCCAGTCGACCTCCCACCACTCGCGCAGTGCCTCGGCGATCACGGGCCCGACCCCGTCGACACCGGCCAGCCGGTCGGCGTCCGCAGCGAAGACCGCGTCGACCGACCGCAGCTCGCGGGCCAGCGCCTGGGCGGCCGTCGGCCCGACGTGCCGGACCGACAGGGCGACCAGGACCCGCCAGAGCGGCCGCTCCTTCGCGGCGGCGACCGCGGAGAGCAGCTTGGTGCCGTTGGCGGTGAGGCCGCCGTCCTTGAGCCGGAACAACGGGGCCTGCAACAGCTTGTCGTCGTCGAGGTCGAAGACGTCGCCCTCGTCCTGCACCACCCCGGCGTCGAGCAGGGCGACCGCGGCCTCGTAGCCGAGCACGTCGATGTCGAACGCCCCGCGGCCCGCGAGGTGGAACAACCGCTCGCGCAGCTGGGCCGGGCAGGACCGGCTGTTGGGGCAGCGGATGTCGGCGTCCCCCTCCTTCTCCGGCTTGAGCGGCGTCCCGCACGCCGGGCACTCGGTCGGCATGACGAACGCGCGGACCTTCGACTCGTCGCGCAGCGCGATGACCGGCCCGACGATCTCGGGGATCACGTCGCCCGCCTTGCGCAGCACCACCGAGTCCCCGATCAGCACGCCCTTGCGCTCGACCTCTGAGGCGTTGTGCAGCGTCGCCTGCTCGACGGTCGACCCGCTGACGAAGACCGGCTCCATCACGCCGTACGGCGTCACCCGCCCGGTGCGCCCGACGTTGACCCGGATGTCGAGCAGCGTGGTCGTGACCTCCTCGGGCGGGTACTTGAAGGCGATCGCCCATCGGGGTGCCCGTGAGGTCGACCCCAGCCGGCGCTGCACCGACACCTCGTCGACCTTGACCACCACGCCGTCGATCTCGTGCTCGACGTCGTGCCGGTGCTCGCCGTAGTAGTCGACATAGCCCTGCACGCCGGCCAGGTCGTCGAGGACCCGGAACCGGTCGCTGACCGGCAGGCCGAGCGCGCGCAGGGCGTCGTAGGCCTCGGACTGCCGGGCCGCGGTGAAGCCCTCGCGGGCGCCGACGCCGTGCACGACCATCGTCAGCGGTCGGCTGGCCGTGACCCGCGGGTCCTTCTGCCGCAACGACCCGGCGGCGGCGTTGCGCGGGTTGGCGAACGGCGCCTTGCCGGCCTCGACCAGTGCCGCGTTGAGGTCGGCGAAGCCCGCGACCGGGAAGAAGACCTCGCCACGCACCTCGAGCAGGGCCGGCACGTCCTTGCCCGTCAGCCGTTCGGGGACGTTGTCGAGGGTGCGGATGTTGAGGGTGACGTCCTCGCCGGTGGTGCCGTTGCCCCGGGTCAGGGCCCGGGTCAGCCGCCCCTTCTCGTAGAGGAGGTTGATCGCGACACCGTCGACCTTGATCTCGCACAGGTAGTGCACGGTGGCGGTCCCGCGGTCCCGCTCCACCCGGTCGGCCCACGCCGCCAGCTCCTCGGCGGAGAAGGCGTTGTCGAGGCTCATCATCCGCTCGAGGTGGTCGACCGCGGTGAACTCGGTCGAGAACGTGCCGCCGACGGTCTGGGTCGGCGAGTCGGGAGTGCGCAGGTCGGGGTGCGCGTCCTCGAGCTCCTGGAGCTCGCGCATGAGCTTGTCGTAGGCGCCGTCGGACAGGGTGGGCGAGTCGTTGAGGAAGTAGTCGAACCTGGCCCGGTCGATCGTCTCGACCAGCTCGGCGTGCCGGTGCTGCGGCGACTCGTCGGTCGGCGGGGTCGCCTTCGTGCGGCTCACTGCACCTCCAGCTCGGTCAGGGCGCGGGCGGCCTCGCGGGCCCTGGTCAGGGCGGCACGTGCGTAGGCCGGAGATGCCCCGGCCAGCCCGCAGGTCGGGGTGACGACGACCTGTCGGGCGACCCGCTCCTGGTCGAGACCGAGCCGCTGCCACAGGCGACGCACCGGTTCGACCGTAGCCCGGACGTCGGACGTTCTCGCGTCCGCCGCGGGCAGGGCCGGCACGATGCCGGCGAACAGCAGCAGTCCGCTCTCGACCGCCGCCCCGAGCGGGTCGTCCAGCCCGTCACCGGCGAGCAGCAGGTCGAGCGACACCCCGGCGACCCCGGCCCGGCGGAGCAGGTCCACGGGCGGGCGCTGCGCGCAGCAGTGCACGACGACTGCGGCGTCGACGGCCACGACCAGTGCGTGCAGCGCGTCCTCGGCGGTCGTCTCGGCGACCGCACCGATCGTCGTGGCACCCGACGAGCGGCGGATCTCGCCCGCGAGCACCGCCGGGAGCGACGGCTCGTCCAGCTGGAGCACCGGGACCGCTCCCGGCAGCCGCTTGCGCAGCTCGGCGACGTGCGCCCGGACCCCCTCGGTGAAGGAGTCGACCAGGTCGCGCATCGCGCCCCGGTCGGTGAGGACCGGCTCGCCGCGCGGCAGCTGCAGCGACGCGGCAAGCGTCCACGGCCCGGTGACCTGCAGCTTCACCGGACCGACGACGCCGTCGGCCTGCTCCTCCAGCTCGTCGAGGTCCTCGCCGAGGTAGCCGCGCGCGCGGCGCTCGTCCATCCCCGGCCGGTCGACCAGCCGCCAGCCGGACGGCTGGAGGTCGACGTGCAGGTCGAGGAGAAGGGCGGCTGCGCGGCCGACCATGTCGGCCCCCGGCCCGCGCGCCGGCAGCTCCACCACGTGCGGCAGGTCCGGCAGCTCTCCCACCACGACGGCCGCGGCCTCGCGCGCGTCCGTGCCCGGCATCGAGCCGACCCCAGTCGCGACGCCACCGGTCAGGCCGAGCCCGGAAGGGTCAGTACTCAACGCGGTCGGCCTTGGCGAGCCAGGCGTCGAACGGTTCGGTGGAACCGCCGACGCGGTCCTGGGCGACGGGTACCGACCACGCAGAACGCGGCGTCTCGAACAGCTCGTAGAACGCCCGGTCGTCGAACCCGGCGCGCGCGGCGTCGTCGCGGTCGGCGGCGTAGACGACGCGGTCGACCCGGGCCCAGAGCGCCGCGGAGATGCAGAGCGGGCACGGCTCGCAGGACGACACGAGCACCGAGCCCACCAGGTGGTGGTCGCCGAGCGCGGTGCAGGCGGCCCGGATCGCGACCACCTCGGCGTGCGCGGTGGGATCGAGGTCGCGGGTGACGCGGTTGACGCCCTCGGCCACCACGACGCCGTCGCGGACCACCGCCGCCGCGAACGGACCACCGCCGTCGGCGACGTTGCGGGTCGCGTGGGCGACGACGGCCGCCAGCCAGCGGTCGTCGCCGTCGGTCCCGGTCACGCAGCCCACCGTAGTCAGCCGGTGTCGGCGCGCAGCGGAACGGTCAGCTGCCGGTGGCGGCCGGCGTGCGCACGGTGCCGGCGATCGTGGCCGAGCCGATGACGGCCTCGCCGTCGTAGAGCACGACCGCCTGGCCGGGCGCCACGCCGCGCAGCGGCTCGCCGAGCTCCACCACGAGGCCGTCACCGTCGCACCACGCGGTGGCCGGGACCGTCTCACCGTGCGCGCGGACCTGCGCGCGGCACGCGGTCGGTACGACGGGTGGCGGGCCGCTCCAGACCGGCTTGGTGCCGACCAGACCGCTGACGTCGAGCTCCTCGGCCGGTCCGACGGTGACGGTCCGCGTCACCGGCGACACGTCGAGGACGTAGCGCGGCTTGCCGTCGGGTGCCGGACGGCCGATCCGCAGGCCGCGGCGCTGCCCGACCGTGAACGCGAACGCGCCGTCGTGCTCCCCGACCTGGACGCCGTCGGTGTCGACCACCGGCCCGGGATCGGCACCGATCCGGGCGGCGAGGAAGCCGGCGGTGTCGCCGTCGGCGATGAAGCAGATGTCGTGGCTGTCCGGCTTGGCCGCGACCGCGAGGCCGCGCTCGTCGGCCTCACGGCGTACGTCGTCCTTCCGGGTTCGACCGAGAGGGAACATGGCGTGCGCGACCTGGGTGGCGGTGAGCACGCCGAGCACGTACGACTGGTCCTTGCCGTCGTCGACGGCACGGTGCAGGCGCCCGTCGACGACGCGCGCGTAGTGGCCGGTGCACACCGCGTCGAATCCGAGGGCCAGAGCCTTGTCGAGCACGGCCGAGAACTTGATCTTCTCGTTGCAGCGCAGGCAGGGGTTGGGGGTGCGGCCGGCGGCGTACTCCGCGACGAAGTCGTCGACGACGTCCTGCCGGAAGCGCTCGGCGAGGTCCCAGACGTAGAACGGGATGCCGATGACGTCAGCGGCGCGGCGGGCGTCGCGGGCGTCCTCGAGGGTGCAGCAACCACGCGCTCCGGTGCGGAACGACGTCGGGTTGCTGGACAGCGCGAGATGGATGCCGGTGACGTCGTGGCCGGCGTCGGCGGCCCGCGCCGCCGCCACGGCGGAGTCGACGCCGCCGGACATCGCGGCGAGCACCTTCATCGCGCTCAGACCTTCAGGCCGCCGGTCTGGCCGGCGCGGCGCGCGCGCTCGACGACCGGACCGATGGCCTCGACGACCGCGTCGACGTCGGCGGCGGTGGACGTGTGACCGAAGGAGAACCGCAACGAGCCGCGGGCCAGCATCTCCGGGACGCCCATGGCCAGCAGCACGTGGCTCGGCTGCGGCACCCCGGCCGAGCAGGCAGACCCGGTGGAGACCTCGATGCCCTGCGCGTCGAGCAGGAGCAGCAGCGCGTCGCCCTCGCAGCCGGGGAAGGAGAAGTGTGCGTTGCCCGGCAGCCGGTGGGCGAGCGAGAGGTCGGGGTCGCCGCCGAGCACGACGTCCGGCACGACCTCACGAACCCGCCGGACCAGGTCGTCGCGCAGCGCCGCCACCGCCGCGCCCTGCTCCACCCGGCGCTTCACCGCCAGCTCCGCGGCGGTCGCCAGGCCGACGATCGCCGGGGTGTCGAGGGTGCCGGACCGGACGTCGCGCTCCTGCCCGCCGCCGTGCAGCACCGGGACCAGGTCCTGGGACCGGACGAGGACGAGGACGCCGACGCCGAGCGGCCCGCCGATCTTGTGGCCGGTCACGGTCATCGCGTCCAGCCCGCTCGCCGCGAAGTCGACCGGGAGCGAGCCGAGCGCCTGCACCGCGTCGGAGTGCACCGGGACGCCGTACGACGACGCCACGGCGGCGAGCTCCGCGACCGGCTGCACGGTGCCGACCTCGTTGTTGGCCCACATGACGGTGACCAGCGACACCGACGACGGGTCGCTCGCGATCGCGGACTCGAGAGTCTCGGGGCTGACCCGGCCGGTGCTGTCGACGGGCAGCCACTCGACCGTGGCGCCCTCGTGCTCGGCCAGCCAGAGCACGGCGTCCATGACGGCGTGGTGCTCGACCGCGCTGGCCAGGATCCGCAGCCGGGCCGGATCCTCGCTGCGCCGCTGCCAGTAGAGGCCCTTGACCGCGAGGTTGTCGCTCTCGGTGCCGCCGCCGGTGAAGAGGACCTCGCTGGGCCGGGCGCCGAGTGCGGCGGCCACGGTCTCGCGGGCCTCCTCGACGTGCCGCCGGGCGGTGCGACCGGACGCGTGCAGCGACGAGGGGTTGCCGACCTCGCCGAGCAGGTCCGTCATCGCCGCCACCGCCTCGGGCAGCATCGGCGTGGTGGCCGCGTGGTCGAGGTAGACGGTGCGCGGAGCTGTGGTCATGGCCGGACGAGCATACGTCGCGCCAGCGCCACCCACAGCGCTGCAGTCCAGGCCCTAGCCCTTGCGGGACCTCACCTTCTCGGTGAGGGCAGGGACGACCTGGTGAAGGTCGCCGACGACGCCGTAGTCGACGAGCTCGAAGATAGGGGCCTCCGGGTCCTTGTTGATGGCCACGATGGTCTTGGAGGTCTGCATGCCGGCCCGGTGCTGGATGGCCCCGGAGATGCCCGCCGCGACGTACAGCTGCGGGGACACGGTCTTGCCGGTCTGGCCGACCTGGTGCTGGTGCGGGTACCAGCCGGCGTCGGTCGCGGCGCGCGAGGCGCCGACGGCGGCGCCGAGGGAGTCGGCCAGGGCCTCGATGACGGAGAAGTTCTCCGCCGAGCCGACCCCACGGCCACCGGAGACGACGATCGCGGCCTCGGTCAGCTCGGGACGCTCGCCCTTCTCCTCGACCACTCGGTCGGTGATCCGGGCGGCCTTCGCGGCGTCGGAGAGGTCGACGGTGACGTCGACGCGCTCCGCGGCACCAGCACTCTGCTCGGCGGCGACACTGTTGGGCCGCACGGCGATGATCGGCGTGCCGGTGCTCACGGTCGAGCGGACGATCGTGCCGCCGCCGAAGACCTGCTGCTCGGCCGTCACGCCGCCGTCGGCCGTGACGTCGGTCGCATCGGTGATCAGGCCGGAGCCGGTCTTGAGCGCCAGCCGGCCGGCGATCTCCTTGCCCTCGGCGCTGGAGGCGACCAGCACCGCGGCCGGGGAGCTGTCGGCCACGATCTTCGCGAGCAGCTCGGCCGCCGGGGCCACGAGGTACGACGACACCTCGGCGTCGTCCGCGACGTAGACCTTCGCGGCGCCGTACGCCGCCAGGGACTCCTTCGCAGCGTCGAAGCCGCTGCCGATGAGCACCGCGGACGGCTCGCCCAGCCGGGCGGCCAGGGTCAGCAGCTCACCGGTGACCTTCTTGACCTCGCCGTCGGTGTGCTCGACGAGAACCAGAACCTCAGCCATGTCTCCTGCCAGCCCTTCTCAGACGAACTTCTTGGACGCGAGGAACTCGAGGAGCTTGTCGGCCCCGTCGCCGCCCTCGTCCTTGACCACCGTGCCGGCCTGGCGCGGCGGCGCGGACTCGAACGAGCTCACCTTCGACCAGGCGCCACCGAGGCCGACCTCGCCCGCGTCGACGCCGAGGTCGCCGAGACCCCAGGTCTCCACCGGCTTCTTCTTCGCGGCCATGATCCCCTTGAACGAGGGGTAGCGCGGCTCGTTGATCTTCTCCACGACGCTCACCACGGCCGGCGTCGAGGCCGTCACCACCTGGTAGCCGTCGTCGGTCAGGCGCTTGATCGTCACCGTCGAGCCGTCGACCGTGACCTCCTTCGCGAACGTGAGCTGCGGGTAGCCCAGCCGCTCGGCGAGCATCGCCGGCACCACGCTCATCCGGGCGTCCGAGGACTCGGAGCCCAACAGCACCAGGTCGACGTCACCGGCCTTCCCGACGGCCTTGGCCAGCGCGAGCGACGTGGCGACGGCGTCCGACCCGTGCAGCGCGTCGTCGACGACGTGGATCGCCTTGTCGGCGCCCATCGACAGCGCCTTGCGCACCGTCTCGGTCGCGGCGTCCGGCCCCATGCAGAGGATCGTGACCTCGCCCCCGTGCGCCTCCTGGAGCTTGAGCGCCTCCTCGACGGCGTACTCGTCCATCTCGTTCATCACCGGGTCGGTCGCCGCCCGGTCCAGCGTCGAGTCGGACGCGTCCAGCTTCTTCTCCGACCAGGTGTCGGGCACCTGCTTCACACAGACGACGATGTTCATGCGGCTGCCGGTCTCCTCGCGTGACGGGAACTCCCGCTCACCCTGCCAGCCGGTGCGCACGCACCGGTCCCCGGGTGACTCCGGGCGCTATGTTACCCGCCAGTAGTATGGCCTCACACCGGCGGGTGTCGCCGACCGACCATGTGCCACGCTGACCCGCCGTGACGACTCCCCCGCCACCACTCACGCTCACCGGTGAGCGGACCGTGCCGGGCGTCGAGGTCGAGAACTACTGGTTCCGGCGGCACGAGGCGGCGTACGCCTGGGCCGTCGCGACGCAGCCGGTCCACGACGCCGTGGTGGTCGAGGCGGGCTGCGGAGAGGGGTACGGCGCCGGGCTCCTCGCCGCGGCCGGGGCCGCGGTCGTCGTCGGCCTGGACATCGACCACCCGACGCTGGTGCACGCCGCGCACCGGTACCCGCACGTCGCCGCGGTGCGCGCCAACCTGGTCGCGCTGCCGGTGGCGAGCGCGACGGCGGACCTCGTCGTGAGCAGCCAGGTGGTCGAGCACCTGTGGGACCAGGACGCGTTCGTCGCCGGGTGCGCCCGGGTGCTACGGCCCGGTGGCTCGCTGTTGGTGACCACGCCGAACCGGCGGACCTTCCCGCCGGGCAACCCCTTCCACCACCGCGAGCTGGACGCCGGCGAGCTGGTGGCACTCGTCGACGGGCACCTCGAGGTGACCGCGGTGCTCGGCGTCCGGCACGGTGACCGGCTGGTGGCCGACGAGGCAGGTCACGGCGACCTGGTCGCCGCGCAGGTCGCTGCTGGCGACCGACCCGGCGCCGCACTGCTGGCGCGCGTGGCTGCGGTCACTGCCGCCGACTTCATGGTCGACGAGCAGGACCTCGACGGCTGCCTCGACCTCGTGCTCACCGCCGTACGCCGGTGAGCACGCCGGTCGGGACGCTGTGCGTCGTCCTGCACACCCACCTGCCGTGGCTGCCGCGGCACGGCACCTGGCCGGTCGGCGAGGAGTGGCTGCACCAGGCGTGGGCCGGCTGCTACCTGCCGATGGTCGAGACCCTGCGATCGCTCGCCGACGAGGGGCGGACCGACCTGGTCACTCTCGGGCTGACACCGGTGCTGGCGGCGGCCCTCGACGACCCGTACGCCCTGCGTGAGCAGCACGGCTGGCTGGCGCGGTGGCAGCTGCGCGCCGAGGAGCTCGCGCGGCAGCGGGACCCGGCGCTGCGCCGGACGGCTGCGGAGGAGTTCCGCGCCGCGAGCCACGCGGTGCAGGTCTTCGAGACGCGGTGGCGGCACGGCGGGTCCGCTGCCCTGCGGCCGCTGCTCGACGCCGGCACGGTCGAGCTGCTCGGTGGGCCGCTGACGCACCCGATCCTCCCGCTGCTGCCCCCCGAGGTGGCGGCCTTCGCCCTCCGCGCCGGGCTGGACGACGCCGTGCTGCGGCTCGGCCGCCGGCCGCGCGGGATCTGGGCACCGGAGTGCGCGTGGTCGCCGCACCTCGGGCCGGTGCTGGCCGGGCTCGGCGTCGACCACCTGATGCTCGACGAGGCGACGGTGGTCGCCGCCGGCGGCAGCACGGACCGGGCCTGGCGGGTCGCCGGCTCACCCGTCGCGGTGGTCGGCCGCGACCTGGCACTGACGGACCTGGTGTGGTCCTCGCGGTCCGGCTTCCCGGGCGGCGCCGACTACCGCGACTTCCACGACGTGCACCCGAGCGGTCTGCGCACCTCCCGGGTCACGGACCCCGGCAACCCTGCGAAGCGGCCCTACGACACGGGGGCTGCCGCCGCTCTGGCGCGTCGGGACGCGGTGCGCTTCGTCGGCGCCGCGCGGGACCGCCTGGTGGCGCTGGCCGCGCACCGGCCGGCCGGGCCGCCACCGGTCGCCGTCGTCGCGTGGGACACCGAGCTGTTCGGGCACTGGTGGCACGAGGGTCCGCAGTTCCTCGGTCACGTGCTGCGGATGCTGCCGGAGGCCGGTGTCCGGCCGGCCACCCTGGGCCAGGTGACGGCCGAGGCGGCCGAGCCGTTGCACCTCCCGCCCGGGTCGTGGGGCGCCGGCAAGGACTTCCGCCTGTGGGCCGGCGAGTCGGTCGCCGACCTCGCGGCGGACGCCCGCCGGGTCGCGGACCGGCTCCTCGACGTCGTACGGCGGTGCGCGCCGCCCGGGTCGGCGCGCCGCCCGGACCTGGACGACCTGGTACGCGAGGCGCTGCTGGCACTGTCGAGCGACTGGGCGTTCATGGTGTCGCGGGACAGCGCCGCGGCGTACGGGCGGGACAGGCACCGGGCGCACGTCCGCCGCTTCGACGCCCTGGTCGACCACGTCGAGGGCCGCGGGCCGCACCCCGGCGCGTCGGTGGACGGCGCCCTCGCGTCCCATCTCGATGCCCGGATCCTGGTCGGCACCGTCCACCCCGCTTGAGGCGGCGCCGCCGGGGGAGGAACGTCGTGCCTGTCCCTCCTGCCCGCGAGGTCACTGTGCCCCGACTCGTCGCCCTCGTCGTCCTCACCGCCGCGTTCGCCCCGGCGGCGGTGCTGGGGGCACTCCCCCTGCTGCTGCTCACGATGGTGTCGGGGTCGTCGATGCTCGCCGCGGTCGTGCTCGCGCTGCCGCAGCGGCGCACGGGGCCGGCACCCGGTCCGGCGACTCCGCCCACGGTCGACACGACCGCCTAGTCCGGCCGCACCTCGCGCGCGACCTGCGCGTGCTTGCGGCCCATGTCGGCGAGCGCCGCCCGGTGCTCGGCAGCGGCTGCCCACGACTGCGCCCGGTCGCGCACCACCCGTCCCGGGACGCCGGCGACGACGCTTCCGGCGGGCACGTCGCCCTTCACCACGGTGTGCGCCGCGAGCACGCAGCCGTCGCCCACCTGCGCGCCGCGCAGCACCGACGCCTTCACGCCGACCCACACGTCGGCCCCGATCCGCACCGGCGACTTCACGATGCCCTGGTCCTTGATCGGCCGGTGCACGTCGTCGTACCGGTGGTCGAAGTCGCCGACGTAGACCCAGTCGGCCACGATGCACCGCGGTCCGATGCTGACGTCGAGGAAGCAGTTGAGGGTGTCCTCGCGGCCCAGCACGGTCTTGTCGCCGATCCGGAGCGTGCCCTCGTGCGCGCGAAGCGAGCACCGGTCGCCGAGGTGCACCCAGCGGCCGAGGACGATCCGGCCGTAGCCGCGGCGGGCGAGCACCTCGACGTCACGGCCGAGGAAGGCGAAGCCCTCGGTGACGACGTCCGGGTGCCGCACCTTCAGCCGGAGGAACCGCCAGTAGCGGACCAGGTAGTACGGCGTCCACGCCCGGTGCCGGAGCACCCAGCGGAGGCTCTCGGCGGACACGAACGCCCGCAGCGGCACCTGCCGCGGGTCACGGCGAGCGCGCAGTCCCCTCACCGCCGTCGAGTTGTCATGGGCGCGTCCCGGTGAGCAGGACGTTGTAGAAGAGCCGCTGCGGCAGGACCCGGCCGAGCGCGCGGTCGACGGCGGACAGCCGCTGCCACGAGCGGTAGGCGAACATCGCCCAGCCCCAGCCGAGCCGCTCCGGGTTGACCGCCGCCTCGAAGGTACGGACCGGCCAGCCGAGGAACGCCGCCGTGAGCTCCTCGCTCGTCGTCCGCACGTCGACGGCGCCGGCCCGCAGCGCCGTCGCCGCCAGGTCGCCCGGGTCGAACGTGTGGATGTCGACGACCGACTCCAGCGCCGCGGCCCGCGACGACTCGGCCAGCTCCTCGGGCGGCCGCGACCAGCGGTCACGCAGCGGCGCCGAGCGGCTGATCCTCGTCGTCGCCTTCCAGGTCAGCCGGCCGAGACGCCGGGCGTACCAGTCGCCGACCGTCGTCGGCTCGCCGGCGAACACGAACCGGCCGCCCGGCTTCAGGACGCGCAGGACCTCGCGGAGCGCGAGCTCGACGTCGGGGATGTGGTGCAGGACCGCGTGGCCGACCACGAGGTCGAACGTCGCGTCGTCGTAGGGGATGGACTCGGCGTCAGCGACCCGGCCGTCGACGTCGAGCCCCAGCGCGGTGCCGTTGCTGACCGCGGCCGCGACCATGCCGGGCGACAGGTCGGTCACGTGGCCGCGTGCGGCGACGCCGGCCTGCATGAGGTTGAGCAGGAAGAACCCGGTGCCGCTGCCGAGCTCCAGCGCGTCGGCGTACGGCCAGCCGTCACGGTCCTGCTGACCGGCGACCGCCGTGAACCGGTCACGCGCGTAGTCGATGCACCGCTCGTCGTACGAGATGGACCACTTCTCGTCGTACGTCGACGCCTCCCAGTCGTGGTAGAGCACGTTGGCCAGCTTGGGGTCCGACCACGCACGCTCCACCTCGGCCGCGGTGGGGTGGGGGTTCGGCGTGCTCATCGCGGGGTCACCGGCCGGTGAACTCGGCCTTGCCCGGCCCGTTGGCGACGAACGACTCCATGCCGATCCGGCGGTCCTCGGTGGCGAACAGCCCGGAGAACTGCAGCCGCTCCAGCTCGAGACCGCTGGCGAGGTCGGTCTCGATGCCGCCGTCGACCGCCGCCTTGGCCGCGCGCAGGGCGAGTGCCGGGCCGCCGACGTAGCCGGCGACCATCGCGCGGGCGGCGGCGTAGACCTCGTCGGCCGGAACCACCTTGTCGACCAGGCCGATCGCCAGCGCCTCCTGCGCGTCGACGAACCGACCGGTGAAGATGATCTCCTTCGCGCGCGCCGGGCCCACCAGCCGCGGCAGCCGCTGGGTGCCGCCGGCCCCGGGGATGACACCGAGCTGGATCTCCGGCTGGCCGAGCTTGGCGTTGTCCCCCGCGACCCGGAAGTCGGCGCAGAGCGCGAGCTCGCAGCCGCCGCCGAGGGCGTAGCCGGTGACCGCGGCCACGACCGGCTTCGGGATCGTCGCGACGGCGGTGAACGACGACTGGAGCGCGCCGGAACGGGCCACCATGTCGGCGTACGACATCGTGGCCATCTCCTTGATGTCCGCGCCGGCCGCGAAGACCTTCTCCCCGCCGTAGAGGATCACGGCCGAGACGTCGGACCGCTCGCCGGCCTCGTGGGCGGCCGCGCGCACCTCCTCCTGGACCTGCACGTTGAGGGCGTTCATCGGGGGGCGGTCCAGGCGGATCGTGCCGATCCCGTCCTCGACCTCGAGCCGGACCAAACCTGCGCCTGTGCTCATGGTCGCACTCCGCCTCCGCTCGTTCCTCGCTCCGGACGTCGTCGCTCGATCATGCCGGTCACCGTAACGACAGCGCGGTGATCGCCTACGTTTGGCCGGTGTCACCACTCGTCCCCCGGCTCGGCGCTCACCCCGACGACCACGGCACGTCGTTCGCCGTCTTCAGTCGTGGCGAGGCCGTCGACCTGTGTCTTCTCGACGACGACGGCGGCGAACGACGGGTGCCGCTGACCGACCAGGCCCACGACGTCTGGCACGGCTACGTCCCCGGTGTCCGGCCGGGGCAGCGCTACGGCTACCGCGTGCAGGGCCCGTGGGACCCCGGTCACGGGCACCGCTTCGACCACGGCAAGCTGCTCGTCGACCCCTACGCACGCGCCATCGACGGCACGCTGCGTCTCGACCCGGCCGTCCTCGGCCCGGCAGCAGGCGCCGAGGACCGGGTCGCCGACGGCCGCGACTCGGCGCCGTACGTCCCGCACGCGGTGGTCTTCCACCCCGGCTACGACTGGCAGGGCGACCGGCGACCGGAGGTGCCGTGGGCCGACACGGTGGTCTACGAGACGCACGTCAAGGGCTTCACCGCCGCCCACCCCGGCGTGCCCGAGCACCTGCGCGGCACGTACGCCGGGCTCGGGCACCCCGCTGCCGTCGAGCACCTCCTGGCACTCGGCGTCACGAGCGTCGAGCTGCTGCCGGTCCAGCAGCTGTCCAGCGAGCCGACGCTGCTGCGCCGTGGGCAGACGAACTACTGGGGCTACAACACCCTCGGCTTCTTCGCACCGCACGCCGGCTACTCGTCGTCCGGCGCACGCGGCCAGCAGGTCACCGAGTTCCGCGGCATGGTCCGGGCACTGCACGCGGCCGGGCTCGAGGTGCTGCTCGACGTCGTCTACAACCACACGGCCGAAGGCGGCGTCGACGGGCCGACGCTGTCGTGGAGGGGCCTGGACAACGCGGCGTACTACCGGCTGACGGGCGGCCGCCGGTACGTCGACGTCACCGGCTGCGGCAACACCCTCGACCTCCGGCACCCGCGGACCCTGGCGATGGTCACCGACTCGCTGCGGTACTGGGTCGAGGAGCTGCACGTCGACGGCTTCCGGTTCGACCTGGCGCCGGCGCTGGCGCGCGGCGCCGACGGCTTCGAGGCCACCGGCACGTTCCTCTCGGTCATCGCGCAGGACCCGGTGCTGTCGACCGTGAAGCTGGTGGCCGAGCCGTGGGACGTCGGCCCCGGCGGCTACCAGCTCGGCGGCTTCCCGGCGCCGTGGGCGGAGTGGAACGACCGCTACCGCGACACCGTGCGTGACTCGTGGCTGGGCGGCCACGGCCGTGGGCGGTCGCACGCCGGCGGTGTGCGCGACCTGGCGTACCGGTTGTCCGGGTCGTCGGACCTCTTTGCCGCCAGGGGTCCGCTGGCGTCGGTCAACTTCGTCACGGCACACGACGGTTTCACGCTGCACGACGTCGTGTCGTACGACCGCAAGCACAACGAGGCGAACGGCGAGGACAACCGCGACGGCTCCGACAACAACCACAGCTGGGGCTGCGGCGCGGAGGGACCGACGGACGATGCCGAGGTCCTCGCGCTGCGTCGGCGGATGATGCGCAACCTGCTCGCGACGTTGCTGACGTCGACCGGCGTGCCGATGCTCACGGCCGGCGACGAGGTCGGCCGGACGCAGGGCGGCAACAACAACGCGTACTGCATCGATGACGAGACCTCGTGGCTGTCGTGGCAGCACGAGCCGTGGCAGGACGACCTGCTCGCCTGGACTCGTGCACTGCTCGCGCTCCGGGCCGCGCACCCGGTGCTGCGGCACGACGAGGTGTTCGACGGCCGGCCGGCGCACGCCGACGGCACGAAGGACCTCGCGTGGTTCGGCGCTGATGGCGAGGAGATGTCACCCGAGCGGTGGTTCGACCACGACCTGCACGTGCTCGGGATGTACCTCTCCGGCAAGCCCGCCGCCGACGGCTCGGCCCCGGACCCGCTGCTGGTGCTGCTCAACACCGGCGCCGACCCCGTCGACGTCTGCCTGCCCGGCAAGACCTGGGGCACGTCGTACGACGTCCTGCTCGACACCGCCGACGAGCGGCCGGGTCCGGGCGGGACGCACGAGTCCGGCGCCGACGTCACCCTCGGCGGCCGCACCGTGGTCGTCCTCGCCGCCCACCGCTGACCGTTAGCGGCGGTACCTGCAGGAGGTTCCGGGTCGGCGTCAGAGCGGCCGAGGACAGGACGACCCTCCTCTGCCCGGTGCTCGCCGTCGGTCTCGATCCGTGATCGCAGGCGAGTCCGGATGCTGGTCTGTACCGGTCCACAACAGGTGGATGCATGCCACAACATGCGGATACGCCTCTTGCGGCATGCATCCACGTGTTGCGGTGGCCTGACCGGCGGAACATGACGGACGGCGCCCCGGCAGCACGTGGGTAGTCCCCGTCCTGGCCGCTCTTGATCTGCCGGAAACCATCCGAGGGGCCGGCGCGGGCGCGGACGGCGCCCCGCTCCCCTCCTCCCAGGCCGGATCTGACGGAGGCCCCTACGGCGGGAGAGCCGAGAGCAAACAGCTAGCGGAGGACTCCGGAGTCCATGCCGGCGGACTCGGCGGGGAGGGCGGCCAGGCCGAGCTCGGCGGCCGACGCGGTGAGCCGGTGGTGCGGCACGACGCGCGCGGTGTAGCCGAACGGTCCGGGGCGGTCGAGGGTGACGGTGCCGACATAGCGGTGCCGACCGCCCTCGTACGCCTCCTCGTGCCGCAGCGACACGGCCGACGTCCCGGTGATCTGGTCGTTGTCGTCGACCCGGCCGTGCACGACCTGCACGTCGACGTCCTCCGGTGACAGCTGCCCGAGCGAGACGAACGCCCGCACCTCGAGGGTGCTGCCGACCTCGGCCGCGTCGTCGACCCCGGACGCCTCGACGTGGTCGACCCGCACCGACGGCCAGGCCGCCCGCACCTTGGTCTTCCAGGCCGCCAGCTCCTTGGCGCCGTCGAAGCCGCCGTCCAGCGCCCGGCCGGAGCGGTACGCCGGGGCGTACAGCCCGACGACGTAGTCGCGCACCATGCGGGTGGCCAGCACCTTCGGGCCGAGGGTCTGCAGGGTGTGCCGGACCATCTCGATCCAGCGGGCCGGCAGGCCCTGCTGGTCCCGGTCGTAGAAGAGCGGCGACACCGTCTTCTCGAGCAGGTCGTAGAGCGCGGCCGCCTCGAGGTCGTCGCGGAGGTCGGCGTCGGTGACGCCGTCGGCGGTCGGGATCGCCCAGCCGTTGTGGCCGTCGAACCACTCGTCCCACCAGCCGTCGAGCACCGAGAGGTTGAGGCAGCCGTTCAGCGCCGCCTTCATGCCGGAGGTGCCGCACGCCTCGAGCGGGCGCAGCGGGTTGTTCAGCCAGACGTCGCAGCCCGGGTAGAGGTTCTGCGCCATCGCGATGTCGTAGTTGGGCAGGAAGACGATCCGGTCGCGGACGCCGTTGGTGTCGGCGAAGCGGACCAGCTCCTGGATCAGCTTCTTGCCGCCGTCGTCAGCCGGGTGCGCCTTGCCGGCCACCACGATCTGGATCGGCCGCTCGGGATGCTTGAGCAGCGCGGTCAGGCGCTCCTGGTCGCGCAGCATCAGGGTCAGCCGCTTGTACGACGGCACCCGGCGGGCGAAGCCGATGGTGAGGACGTCGGGGTCGAGGATCTTGTCGACCCAGCCGAGCTCGGCCTCGCTGGCGCCGCGCTGGACCCAGGAGCGGCGCACCCGGCGGCGCGCGTCGGCCACCAGCCGGCCGCGCAGCAGCCCGCGCACCGCCCAGATGTCGGCGTCGGGGACCCGGGACACGTCGTCCCAGGCCGACTCCTCGGTGGGCCGCTCGACCAGGTCGGGGCCGGCCAGCTCGATCACCTCGGGGGCCACCCAGGTCGGGGCGTGCACACCGTTGGTGATGTAGCCGATCGGCACCTCGGGCTCGTCGAAGCCGGGCCACAGCCTGGCGAACATCTCGCGGGCCACGTGGCCGTGCAGCTCCGAGACGCCGTTCGCGCGCTGCGCGAGCCGGAAGCCCATCACCGCCATGTTGAAGACCGACGGGTCGCCACCCTCGTAGTCCTCGGCGCCCAGCGCCAGCACGCGCTCCACGGGGACGCCCGGGGCCGCGTTGTCGCCGCCGAAGTGCTGGGCCACCAGGTCGCGGGCGAACCGGTCGATGCCCGCGGGGACCGGCGTGTGCGTGGTGAACAGCGTCGCGGAGCGCGCCGCCTCGACGGCCTCGTCGAACGACAGTCCGTGGTCCTCGGTCAGCTCGCGGATCCGCTCGACGCCCAGGAAGCCGGCGTGGCCCTCGTTGGTGTGGAACACCGTGGGAGCCGGCGCACCGGTGAGCCGGCTGTACGCACGCAGCGCGCGTACGCCGCCGATGCCGAGCAGCATCTCCTGGAGCAGCCGGTGCTCGCTGCCACCGCCGTAGAGCCGGTCGGTGACCTCCCGCTCGGCGGGCGCGTTGTCCTCGACGTCCGAGTCGAGCAGCAGCAGCGGCACCCGGCCGACCTGCGCCTTCCACACCTGGGCGACCAGCCGGCGCTCGCCGGGGAGGCCGACCTGCACCTTGAGGGGCTCCCCGCCGGCCTCGCGAAGCAGCGAGATCGGCAGGCCGTCGGGGTCGAGCACCGGGTAGCGCTCCTGCTGCCAGCCCTCCCGGGACAGCGACTGCGCGAAGTAGCCGGACCGGTAGAGCAGGCCGACGGCCACGATCGGGACGCCGAGGTCGGACGCCGCCTTGAGGTGGTCGCCGGCCAGGATGCCGAGACCCCCGGAGTACTGCGGCAGCGCCGCCGCGATGCCGTACTCCGGGGAGAAGTACGCGATCGCCTCCGGGACGGCGTCGTCCTCGCCGGTGGCTGCCGCGGCCAGGCCCTGGTACCAGCGATCGCCCTCGAGGTAGGCGCGCAGGTCGTTGGCGACGGCCTCGACCCGGCCGACGACGGCGGGGTCGGACGACAGGGCGGCGAGCCGCTCCGGTCCGAGCGCTCCGAGCAGCTGCACCGGGTCGCCCCCGACCTCGTCCCACAGCGCGGGGTCCAGCCCCTCGAAGAGCCGCTGGGTCGAGGTGTCCCAGGACCAGCGGAGGTTGAGCGCCAGCTCGCCCAGCGGGGCGAGGGCCGGGGGCAGCACGGTGCGGACGGTGAACCGTCGGATCGCCTTCACCGGGCGGAGGATAGTCGGCGTTCTGGGTGCAGCCAGCCACCTGCCCGCGCACCGGACCGCACCCGGAGCGGACGGACCCGGACGGTCAGGATGATGCAGCCGCACCAGTCGGTGTCCTCCGGTCGTCCGACCCGGACCAGACCGGACGAGTCGGACGCCGGCTCCGCCGGGCCGGACGCCGAATGTGCAGGCAGCCGCTGCGTGGGTAGGTTCGTGGCCGATGATCGGACGCATCCCCATCCTCGACGTCCAGCCCGCGGTCGCCTGCGGCCGCTGGCCGGCCAAGGCTGTCGTCGGCGAGACCTTCCCGGTCTCCGCGACCGTCTTCCGCGAGGGCCACGACCTGGTCAACGCCAACGTCGTGCTCCGCGACCCGCAGGGCCGCAAGGGCCCCTTCACGCCGATGACCCCGGGGGCGCCGGGCACCGACCGGTGGTCGGCAGAGGTGACGCCCACCAGCGAGGGCAAGTGGACGTTCGCCGTCGAGGCGTGGAGCGACCCGGTCGGCACCTGGCACCACGACGCGCACATCAAGATCGAGGCCGGCGTCGACGTCGAGCTGATGCTGGAGGAGGGCGCCCGGGTGCACGAGCGGGCCGCCGCGGCGTCCCGTCCCGCGCCCGGCCGCCGCGCGCTGCTCGACGCCGTGACCGCGCTGCGCGACACCTCCCGCCCGGTGCCCGCCCGGCTCGCCGCGGCCGACGCAGCCGAGGTGCGGGCGACCCTTGCCGATCACCCGCTGCGCGACATGGTGTCGAGCACCGAGCGGATGCCGCTGTGGGTCGACCGCGAGCGCGCGCTCTACGGCAGCTGGTACGAGTTCTTCCCGAGGTCCGAGGGTGCGGCGCCGGACAGCGACGGCGTGCTGCGGTCCGGGACGTTCCGGACCGCCATGGAGCGACTGCCCGCGGTGCAGGAGATGGGCTTCGACGTCGTCTACCTGCCGCCGATCCACCCGATCGGCACCACGAATCGCAAGGGTCCCAACAACACCCTGACCCCCGGGCCGGACGACGTCGGCTCGCCGTGGGCGATCGGCGCTCCCGAAGGCGGCCATGACGCGATCCACCCCGACCTCGGCACCGAGAAGGACTTCGTCGCCTTCGTGGCGAGGACCAACGAGCTGGGCATGGAGGTCGCCCTCGACCTCGCCCTCCAGGCGACGCCCGACCACCCGTGGGTGACGTCGCACCCCGACTGGTTCACCGAGCTGGCCGACGGCACGATCGCGTACGCCGAGAACCCGCCCAAGAAGTACCAGGACATCTATCCGGTCAACTTCGACCGCGACCCCGACGGCATCTACGCCGAGGTGCTCCGCGTCGTGCGCAAGTGGATGGACCTGGGCGTCCGGATCTTCCGCGTCGACAACCCGCACACCAAGCCGGTGAGCTTCTGGGAGTGGCTGCTCGGCGAGGTCCGCAAGACCGATCCCGACGTGCTCTTCCTCGCCGAGGCGTTCACCCGCCCGGCCATGATGCAGACCCTGGCGCGGGTGGGCTTCCACCAGTCGTACACGTACTTCACCTGGCGCAACGAGAAGTGGGAGCTGGAGGAGTACCTCACCGAGCTCTCGACCGAGACCGGGCACTTCCTGCGGCCCAACTTCTTCACCAACACGCCCGACATCCTGCACGCCTACCTTCAGTACGGCGGCCCGCCGGCGTTCAAGATCCGCGCGGTGCTGGCCGGCACCCTCTCCCCCACCTACGGGGTCTACGCCGGGTACGAGCTCTACGAGCACGTCGCGCTGCGTCCCGGCAGCGAGGAGTACCTCGACACCGAGAAGTTCCAGCTGCGCCCGCGCGACTGGGCCGCCGCCGAGGCGGAGGGCCGCACCATGGCGCCGTACCTCACCCGCCTCAACGAGCTGCGCCGCCAGCACCCGGCCCTCCAGCGGCTGCGCAACCTGCGCTTCCACCACACCGACAGCGACCAGGTCATCTGCTACTCCAAGACCATCACCGACACCGACGGCCACCACAGCGACACGGTGCTGGTGGTCGTGAACCTCGATCCGCACGGGGCCCGCGAGACGACGGTGCGGCTGGACATGCCGGCACTGGGGATGGAGTGGGACGACACCATGGCCGTGCACGACGAGATCGGTGGCGAGACCTACGTCTGGGGCCAGTCGAACTACGTGCGGCTGGACCCGTTCTGGGAGCCGGCGCACGTGTTCCGCGTCGAACGACGCGGGCGCGAGGTCGGAGCGGCCCAGTGACCGGGACGGCACCCGAGCACCCCGTCGCACCCCCCTCGAACGAACCGCACGCCATCGACAACTTCGCGGACCTGCCGGAGGCGGAGCGCGACCCGCACTGGTACAAGCACGCCGTCTTCTACGAGGTGCTGGTCCGCTCGTTCAAGGACAGCAACGGAGACGGCACCGGTGACCTGCTGGGGCTGATGGAGAAGCTCGACTACATCCAGTGGCTGGGAGTCGACTGCATCTGGCTGCCGCCGTTCTTCAAGTCGCCGCTGCGCGACGGCGGCTACGACGTGGCCGACTTCACCGACGTGCTGCCGGAGTTCGGCACGCTGGGCGACTTCGTGCAGTTCGTCGACGCCGCTCACGAGCGCGGCATCCGCGTGATCATCGACTTCGTCATGAACCACACCTCGGACCAGCACCCGTGGTTCCAGGCCTCCCGCAACGATCCCGACGGACCGTTCGGCGACTTCTACGTGTGGGCCGACACCGACGAGGCGTACGGCGACGCGCGGATCATCTTCGTCGACACCGAGTCGTCCAACTGGACGTTCGACCCGGTGCGCAAGCAGTACTTCTGGCACCGGTTCTTCAGCCACCAGCCGGACCTGAACTTCGAGAACCCGGCCGTGCAGGACGCCATCATCGAGGCGCTGAAGTTCTGGCTCGACCTGGGCATCGACGGCTTCCGGCTCGACGCCGTGCCGTACCTCTTCGAGGAGGAGGGCACCAACTGCGAGAACCTCCCCCGCACGCACGAGATGCTCAAGCGGGTCCGCAAGGAGGTCGACGCGCAGTACCCGGACCGGGTGATGCTCTGCGAGGCCAACCAGTGGCCGGCCGATGTCGTCGAGTACTTCGGCGACGACGGCGACGAGTGCCAGATGGCCTTCCACTTCCCGGTGATGCCGCGGCTGTTCATGGGTGTCCGCCGCGAGTCCCGCTACCCGATCTCGGAGATCATGGCGCAGACGCCGACGATCCCGGACAGCTGCCAGTGGGGCATCTTCCTGCGCAACCACGACGAGCTGACCCTCGAGATGGTCACCGACGAGGATCGCGACTACATGTGGGGCGAGTACGCCAAGGACCCGCGCATGAAGGCCAACATCGGGATCCGCCGCCGGCTGGCGCCGCTGCTCGACAACGACCGCAACCAGCTCGAGCTGTTCACGGCTCTGCTGCTCTCGCTGCCGGGGTCGCCGGTCCTCTACTACGGCGACGAGATCGGCATGGGCGACAACATCTGGCTCGGCGACCGCGACGGCGTCCGCACCCCGATGCAGTGGACGCCGGACCGCAACGCCGGCTTCTCGACGTCCAACCCGGGGCAGCTCTTCCTGCCCGCGATCATGGACCCGATCTACGGCCACCAGGTCACCAACGTCGAGGCACAGCTCGCCTCGTCGACCTCGTTGCTGCACTGGACCCGCCGCATGATCGAGGTACGCAAGCAGAACCCGGCGTTCGGCCTCGGGACCTGGGAGGACCTCGGCGGCTCGAACCCGAGCGTCCTGTCGTTCGTCCGGGCGTTCGGCGACGACATCGTGCTGTGCGTCAACAACCTTTCCCGCTTCCCGCAGCCGGTCGAGCTCGACCTGCGCCGCTGGGAGGGCTGGACGCCCGTCGAGCTGCTCGGCACCGTGCACTTCCCGCAGATCGGCGAGCTGCCGTACTTCCTCACGCTGGCCGGCCACGGCTTCTACTGGTTCCGCCTGACCCCTCCGGAAGGAGATCGCTGATGTCTGCCCCGGGCGTCCCCGGCCGCGACCCGATCGACCTCACGTCCTACCTCGGCCACCAGAGGTGGTTCGCCGGCAAGGGACGCACCTGGCAGGTCACCGGGACGGCCACGGTGGGACGGCCCTCGGCCGACGTGCGCATCGACACGGTCACCATCGCGTACGACGACGGCGACACCGAGACCTACCAGCTCCCCCTGGTCGCCTACGACGACGCCCAGGAGCACCTGGCGC
Organism: uncultured Actinomycetota bacterium; assembly: GCA_963746175.1. Lineage (GTDB taxonomy): Bacteria > Actinomycetota > Actinomycetes > JACCUZ01 > JACCUZ01 > CAVVAH01. Next base: position 373,057 of record CAVVAH010000008.1, read on the forward strand.
ACGCGTTCGTCGGGGAGGAGGTCGACGCCGACGGCGGCCGCCGGCACCTCTACGACGCTCTGCACGACAAGGACGCGACGGTGCACTGGATCGACGGCATCGCCGGCGGGCTGACGGTGCCCGGTCTGTCGTTCCACCGCGACCCGTCGCTCGACGAGCTGCCCGTCGGCGGCCCGTCGATCGTCGTCGGCGCCGAGCAGTCCAACACCTCGGTCATCTTCGGCGACACCGTGATCCTCAAGGTCTTCCGCAAGGTCTCGCCGGGCGTCAACCCGGACATCGAGGTGCACTCGGCGCTCGCTGCCGCGGGCAGCACGCACATCGCGACACCGATCGGCTGGGTCGAAGGCACCTGGACCGGCGCCGAGGGCTCCGAGGCGACCGCCAGCCTGGCGATGGCGCAGACGTTCCTCAAGGGTGCCGCCGAGGGCTGGGAGCTCGCGCTCACCAGCGTGCGCGACCTCTACGCCGAGGCCGACCTGCACGCCGACGAGGTCGGCGGCGACTTCGCCGGGGAGGCGCAGCGGCTCGGCGCGGCGACCGCCGAGGTGCACCTCGCGATGGCCGACGTCCTGCCCACCGGGACGCTCGAGGGCAAGGAGCTCGCCGCACTCGCCGAGTCGATGCGGGCCCGGCTGGACCGTGCAGCCGCGGAGGTCGCCGACCTCGCGCCGTACGTCGAGGCGCTGCAGGCCGCGTTCGACGACGTCGCCGCGCTGTCCGACCCGGTCGCGGTGCAGCGGGTTCACGGCGACTTCCACCTGGGCCAGGTGATGCGGACCCTCGAAGGGTGGAAGCTGCTCGACTTCGAGGGCGAGCCGGCCCGGCCGCTGGTCGAGCGGCGGGCACTGGAGTCTCCCGTCAAGGACGTGGCCGGGATGCTGCGGTCCTTCGACTACGCGGCTCGGCACCTGCTGGCCGACCACCCGTTCGACCCCCAGCGCGAGTACCGCGCCGCAGAGTGGGCAGGTCGCAACCGGGACGCCTTCTGCGAGGGCTATGCCCACGCCGGCGGCACCGACCCGAGGACCCAGACGGTGCTGCTGCGTGCGTTCGAGACCGACAAGGCCGTCTACGAGGTCTTGTACGAGGCGCGCAACCGTCCCACCTGGCTTCAGATCCCCATGGCAGCGATCCGCAGGCTCGCCGCAACCGAGGAGTGAGCAGCATGCCCACCACCCCGCAGGGCGACAGCCCGGGCACCGGACGCAGCGCCGGCGCCCCGACCCCACCGACCACGCCGACCGCACCGGCCCCAGCACACCAGCCGCCCCGGTCTCACCCACGGCACCGGCCGCACCGGCGGCACCGTCGTCGCCGACGACTCCCGGCACCACGACCACGGCCCCCGCGCCGCCGGTCGTCACGGGGCCGACCACACGACCGGTCACGGACGAGGAGCTGCACCGCCTCGTGTCCGGCGTGCACCACGACCCGCACGCGGTGCTCGGCCCGCACCCGCACGACGGTGGCGTGACGTTCCGTACGCTGCGCCCCTGGGCGACGTCGGTACGGCTCGCCATCGGCGACGAGCGGCTGGACCTCCGGCACGAGTCCTACGGCGTGTGGGTCGGCGTCCTGCCGCGGCCCGACGTGCCCGACTACCGCATCGAGGTCGCCTACGACGGCCCCACGTCGCTGGTCGACGACCCCTACCGCTTCCTCCCGACGCTGGGCGAGATCGACCTGCACCTCATCGGCGAGGGCCGGCACGAGGAGCTGTGGACGGTCCTCGGCGCGCACACCCGGTCGTACGACGGCATCGCCGGCACCGTGACCGGTACGTCGTTCGCCGTGTGGGCGCCGAGCGCCCAGGGCGTCCGGCTGACCGGTGACTTCAACTACTGGGACGGGCGCGCCCACCCGATGCGCGCGATGGGCTCGACCGGTGTGTGGGAGCTGTTCGTCCCCGGCATCGGCGACGGCGCGCACTACAAGTTCGAGGTGCTGGGCCAGGACGGGGTCTGGCGGCAGAAGGCCGACCCGATGGCGTTCCGCGCCGAGGTGCCGCCGGCCACCGCGTCCGTGGTCTTCACCCCGGAGTACGAGTGGGGCGACCTCGAATGGATGCAGCGCCGGGCGCAGCAGGACCCGCTCTCCTCGCCGATGTCCTGCTACGAGGTCCACCTCGGCTCGTGGCGGCAGGGGCTGTCCTACCGCGAGCTCGCTGAGCAGCTGGTCGGCCACGTGCAGTACCTCGGCTTCACCCACGTCGAGCTGCTGCCGGTGGCGGAGCACCCCTTCGGCGGCTCGTGGGGCTACCAGGTGTCGTCGTACTTCGCGCCGACGTCGCGGTTCGGGTCGCCGGACGACTTCCGCTACCTGGTCGACCGGCTGCACCAGGCCGGCATCGGCGTCATCGTCGACTGGGTGCCGGCGCACTTCCCCAAGGACGCCTGGGCGCTGGCCCGCTTCGACGGCACCGCGCTCTACGAGCACCCCGACCCCCGCAGGGGCGAGCAGCTCGACTGGGGCACCTACGTCTTCAACTTCGGCCGCACCGAGGTGCGCAACTTCCTGGTCGCCAACGCGCTGTACTGGCTGGAGGAGTTCCACATCGACGGCCTGCGGGTCGACGCGGTCGCCTCGATGCTCTACCTCGACTACTCGCGCGAGGAGGGCCAGTGGGCGCCGAACGAGTTCGGCGGCCGCGAGAACCTCGAGGCGGTGTCGTTCCTGCAGGAGGTCAACGCCACCGCATACAAGCGGGTGCCCGGCATCGTGACGATCGCCGAGGAGTCGACGGCGTGGCCCGGCGTCACCCGACCCACCCATCTCGGCGGGCTGGGCTTCGGGTTCAAGTGGAACATGGGATGGATGCACGACTCGCTCGCCTACATGGCCAACGAGCCGATCTACCGCCAGTACCACCACCACCAGCTGACGTTCTCCCTCGTCTACGCCTACTCCGAGCACTACGTGCTGCCGATCTCGCACGACGAGGTCGTGCACGGCAAGGGCTCGTTGCTGCGCAAGATGCCGGGTGACCGGTGGCAGCAGCTGGCGAACCTGCGCGCGTACCTCGCCTTCATGTGGGCGCACCCCGGCAAGCAGCTGCTCTTCATGGGCTCCGAGTTCGGCCAGGAGTCGGAGTGGGCCGAGTCCCGGTCGCTGGACTGGTGGCTCACCGAGAACCCCGACCACCGCGGCGTCCAGACCCTCGTCCACGACCTCAACCGGGTGTACGGCGAGAACCGCGGGCTCTGGTCACGCGACAGCGACCCCGGCGGCTTCGCGTGGATCGACGCCAACGACGCCGGCAACAACGTGTTCTCGTTCCTGCGCTGGGGTGATGACGGCTCGGTGCTGGCGTGCGTCGCGAACTTCTCCGCGATCCCGCACGAGGGCTACCGGATCGGCCTGCCCTTCGCCGGACGGTGGGACGAGGTCCTCAACACCGATGCCGAGGCCTACGTCGGCAGCGGCGTGGGCAACCTCGGCGGCGTCGAGGCTGGTGGCGAGGGCTGGCACGGCCAGAACTCGTCCGCCACCCTGCGGGTGCCACCGCTGGGCACGGTCTGGCTCCGGCACAGCCCGCCGGGCTGAGCCGGCAGCCCTCGATGGCCGTCCGGCTGGTCTACGAGACGCACGCGACGACGATCGACAACGAGGCCGGGCGCGTCACCGGCTGGCAGCCCGGCGAGCTGTCGGCGGCGGGCATGGAGAACGCCCGTGCCCTCGGTCGACGTCGCCGCGACGACGGCATCGACCTGGTCCTCACGTCCGACCTGCACCGCGCCGTGCAGACCGTGGACCTGGCGTTCGGTGGTGCCGGACCGCCGGTGCGCACCGATGCACGCCTTCGCGAGGTCGACTTCGGCGAGCTGACCGGCGCTCCCGTCGACGTCGTCCACCGTCAGCGGCGGCGCCGGGTCGACGAGCCGTTCCCCGGCGGCCAGAGCTACCGCGACGTGGTACGGGGCGTCGCGGAGCTGCTCGACGAGCTCGGCCGCGACCACGACGGGCAGCAGGTGCTGCTGGTCGGGCATGCGGCGACCCGGTACGCGCTGGACCACCTGCTCACGGCGCGGCCGCTGGAGTCCGCGGTCGAGGCACCGTTCGCCTGGCAGGAGGGCTGGGAGTACCTGCTCACCGGCCGGCCGCCGGTCCTCGAGACGCTCGACGGCCCCGGCGCGCTCGCGGTCGTGGAGGAGCTGGTCACGACGTACCGAGCGGCGTTCACCGCGCCCGGCTACGACGAGACCGAGGAGCAGGTGCAGCGCTTCGCCACCGACAGCCTCCCGCTGCACGCCACGCGGGAGGCCTTCCGGCTGGTGCTGGTCCGCGAGGCCGGCGCGGTCCGCGGCTTCGGCTACGGGTTCACCGGCGAGCACGGCATGTGGTGGACCGAGCGGCTCAAGGAGACGGCCCCCGCTGACTCTCGTCCGTTGCTCGACGCGTGGCTCGGCGGCCACTTCGAGGTGGTCCTCCTCGGCGTCGACCCGGCGGCACAGGGCCGTGGCTTCGGACGCTCCCTCATGGAGGGCCTGCTCCTCGACCAGCCGCACGAGCGTGCGCTGCTCTCGACGTACGCCGCCGACCGGCCCGCACCACGCCTCTACGCCCGGCTGGGCTGGCAGCCGCTGGTCCGCGGCGTCCTCGACGGCGACAGCGACGTGTGGGGCCTCGACCTCAGGCGTGCCCGGTGACCCAGGGCGACCCTGCGCGCACGCCTCGGAACGTCGAACGCCACGGGACGTTTGCCCCGGCGGTGCCGGGAGACAGGTGGGCCGAGTACCCCTGCCCCGAACCGATCGGAGTTTCGATGAACACCCGGACCATTGCCATCCTGGCCCTCGTGATCGCCGTCGTGCTGCTCATCATCTTCCTCTTCTGAGGCCTGCGCCTCCGGGCGCAACCCGAAGGCTGCTCGCTCCACCTGGTGGAGCGAGCGGCCTTCGTCGTCGACGGGCTCCTTCAGAACAAGGCGTTGGCCAGCGCGGTCCGGGCCTTCGCGACGCGCTCGTCCTGGTTCCCCACCAGCTCGAAGAGGCCGACGAGATGTGTCCGCGCGGCGTCCCGGTCGGAGCCGGACAGCCGACGCACGAGGTCGACCAGCCGGCCGAAGGCGTCCTCGACGTGTCCACCGAGCAGGTCGAGGTCGGCCACCGCTGTCTGCGCGGCCACGTCGTCCGGGTTGTCCGCGGCCCGCTGACGGGCGGCCGGCTCGTCGAGGTCCTGGGTGCGTCGGAGCAGCTCGACCTGGCCGAGCCCGGCCTGCGCATCGGCGTCGGCCGGTGACTCCGCGAGCACCGCCCGGTAGGCGTCCGCCGCCGCGTCGAGGTCCCCGCGCTCGATCGCGTCGTACGCCTCGTCGTAGCGCGGGTCCGACTCCGGCTCGGGCGCTGTCTCGGCCTCGGCCTCGGGGGCCGCGGCCGTCGACGGCCAGCCGGCCGGTCACGCCGTTGGCCTCGGCGACGCGGAGCAGCTCGTCGAGGTACTGCCGGACCTGCGCCTCGGGCAGCGCGCCCTGGAACAGCGGGATCGGCTGCCCCTTCACGACGGCGAAGACCGCGGGGATGCTCTGCACCTGGAAGGCCTGGCCGAGCTGCGGGTTGGCGTCCAGGTCGACCTTCGCGAGCAGCCAGCGGCCGCCGTCCGCCGCGGCCAGCCGCTCGAGCACCGGGCTGAGCTGCTTGCACGGCTCGCACCAGTCGGCCCAGAAGTCGATGACGACCGGGACCGTCAGCGACTGCTCCAGGACGACCGCCTGGAAGTCGGCCTCGGTGACGTCGACGACGACGCCTCCGGAAGCAGGTGCGGTCCCGTCAGCCGCGGGCGCGGCGGGGCGGGCGAGCGCGGCGAGGTCGACGGCGCCGTACGGGTTGAAGCTGGACTGCGACATGCCGGCCATCCTCCCCCACGCTCCAGACTGCCGCCGACACGGCCTTGGCCGCTGACCCGCCGTCGTGGTGCCGGTCCGAGCGGCTTCGGAGGAGAGTGGCGGCCGCCGCCGTCGGCGACGGCGTCGAGCCCGCGAGTGGTGGGTTGCGCACGTCCTGACCGGTAGAGAACCTGCACAACGCCACCACTCGACGACCTAGCGGACGGGTCAGGGACCGACGGTGCGCAGCAGAGACGGGCGGCGTCCCGTCCTGGCCGCGCTTGACCTTGACCACTCAGAAGCGGGGCGGCTCGCGGTAGTCGCCCCACTCGGCGCGCAGGGCGTCGCAGATCTCGCCGAGAGTCGCCTCGGCGCGCACCGCGTCGAGCATCGCGGGGACCATGTTGTCGGAGGTGCGGGCGACCTCGGCCATCCGGGCGACCGCGGCGCGGGCGGCGGACTCGTCGCGCTCGGCCCGGCGGGCACCGAGCACGCGGTTCTGCTCGCGCTCGACCTCGTGCGAGACCCGGAGGATCTCCAGCGGCTCCTCGACGGTCGAGGTGTGCACGTTGACGCCGACGACCTTCTTGTCGCCCTTCTCCAGGGCGGTCTGGTAGGTGAACGCGGCCTCGGCGATCTCGGACATGAACCAGCCGTCCTCGATGCCGCGCAGCAGGCCGGAGGTGATCGACCCGTCGGAGCCCATCTCGCGGATCTTCGCGAAGACCGCCTCCGCCTCGGCCTCGATCCGGTCGGTGAGCGCCTCGACGTACCACGAGCCGCCGAGCGGGTCGGCGACGTTGACCACGCCGGTCTCGTCCATGATCACCTGCTGGGTGCGCAGCGCGATCTCGGCGGCCTTCTGGCTGGGCAGCGCCAGCACCTCGTCCAGCGCGTTGGTGTGCAGCGAGTTGGTGCCGCCGAGCACGGCGGCCAGCGCCTCGACCGCGGTCCGCACGATGTTGTTGTCGGGCTGCTGCGCGGTGAGGGAGACGCCCGCGGTCTGGGTGTGGAACCGCAGCCACTGCGCCTTCTCGGTCTTCGCGCCGTAGACGTCGCGCAGCCAGCGCGCCCAGATCCGGCGCGCGGCGCGGAACTTCGCGATCTCCTCGAAGAAGTCGACGTGCGCGTCGAAGAAGAACGACAAGCCCGGCGCGAACTCGTCGACGTCCATGCCGCGGGAGAGCCCCAGCTCGACGTAGCCGAAGCCGTCGGCCAGCGTGAACGCCAGCTCCTGCGCGGCCGTCGAGCCCGCCTCGCGGATGTGGTAGCCGGAGACCGACAGCGGCTTGTACGCCGGGATGTTCTCGACGCAGTACTCCATCAGGTCGCCGATCAGGCGCAGGTGCGGCTCGGGCGGGAACAGCCACTCCTTCTGCGCGATGTACTCCTTGAAGATGTCGGTCTGCAGCGTGCCGTTGAGCACGCCGAGGTCGACGCCCTGCCGCTCGGCGGCGACGAGGTACATGCAGAAGACAGGCACTGCCGGGCCGCTGATCGTCATCGACGTCGTGACGTCCCCGAGCGGGATGTCGGAGAACAGGGCGTCCATGTCGGTGGCCGAGTCGATCGCCACCCCGCAGTGCCCGACCTCGCCGAGCGACTTCGGGTCGTCGGAGTCGCGTCCCATCAACGTCGGCATGTCGAACGCGACCGAGAGCCCGCCACCGCCGGCGGCGAGGATCATCTTGTAGCGCTCGTTGGTCTGCTGGGCGTTGCCGAACCCGGCGAACTGCCGGATCGTCCAGGTGCGGCCGCGGTAGCCGGTGGGGTACAGGCCGCGGGTGAAGGGGAACTCCCCCGGCCAGCCGATCCGCTCGAAGCCCTCGACGGCGTCGCCTGGTGCCGGGCCGTAGACGGCGTCCAGCTCCACGCCGGACAGCGTCGAGAAGTCGGCCTCCCGCACCCGCGCCGCGTCGAACCGGCGCTGCCAGCGCTCACGGCCCTGCGAGATCTCCTCGGCGTCCATCAGACGACTCCTCGTCGCTCAGCCCGTCGGCCACGGGATCGCCGCAGCCACGTGTGACACGACGTCGTCACGGGTCCGACGCGCCGTCATGTCCGGTACGTGACCCGAGGGTACCCGGCTCCGCACTACCCTCGGTGCCGATGGAGACGGGGCGACCGGCTGCCTGGTGGCGGCCGGCTCCAGACGGGAGCGCGGAACGGTGACGATCCAGGTGAACCGCGGGGTGCCGTACGGCGTCCTCGGTTCGTGGCCGTCATGGTGACCGCGGGTGCACCCCGCAGCCAGGGTGTAGCGGTGGCGTCTGCCCGCGACCGTGAGGAAGCAGCACGCCTCCTCTGGAACGAGCACTACGCCCCGCTCGCCGGCTGGTGCGCCGCCCTGGTGGGCGACCGGGACGCCGCCCACGACATCGCGTCCGAGGCGTTCGCCCGGCTGCTGTCCCGCTGGTTCACCGTGCACGACCCGAAGGGGTACCTCTACGTCACCGCCACCAACCTGGTCCGGGACCGCTGGCGTCGCGAGCAGCGCGACCGGCGCCTGCAGACCCGCCTGGAGGAGTGCACGCCCGTGAGCACCCCGGCCACCGACCCGTGGCTGCGCGACATGGTCGAGCGGCTGCCCGACCGCCTGCGGATCCCCGTCCTGCTGCACTACTACGCCGACATGAGCGTGGCGGAGGTCGCCGCCGCGCTGAAGAAGCCCGAAGGAACGATCAAGCGCATGCTGTACGACGCCCGTGCCCGACTCGCGAGCTGGCTGGAGGACGGCCGATGAGCCGCCCCGGACCTCACCGACGGATCGAGCCGCTGACGCCACCGCCGGACCGCTTCGACGCCGTCTTCCGCGAGGCGACCGCCCGGCGCTACCACCGCGCCGCGGCTGCCGTCGGGATCACCGGTGTGTTCCTCGCCGGCATCTTCGGCGGGATGGCGATGGGCGGACCGAGCGGCGTCCGCACCACGGTCATGAACGCGGCCGGGCTCGGTGACAGCGCCTCACCGACCGCGACCACGACGACGGAGGCACCACGCCCGCGTCGCAGGTCCCCTCGGGCGCGGTGTCGGGTCGCAAGCGGAGCGCGAGGGACACGGTCACCGCGCCGCCGGAGCAGGTCGCGCCGGCGTACCTGCGCGGCGAGGTGCTGAACGCGGCGGGTTCCCCCGTGAGCGGCCTCTACGTCTACACCGGGGTCACCACCGCGGAAGGCTTCGTGCCGAACGCGTCGCCGGCCCGGACCAACAGCGTCGGCTGGTACCAGGTCCCGTGCACCGGCGGCCCGCTGCTGATCACACCGTGGCGGCTCAACGTCAACCTCGGCCCCTCGGCCACCGGCGGGTACGCCGCGCGGTTCGTCGACACGCCGAGCTGCGCCAGGACCGAGCACCACCTCGTGACCCGCGTCGAGCAGGGTGCCGTCGTGCAGGGCGACGTGCACACCGACGTCTCCTGCCCCGGGGAGGAGTTCCCGCTGTGGCTCTGGATCGGCGGCGACCGCCTCGCGTCGGTCCGGCTGTCCGGCATCGAGGAGGGCGCTCGCTACCGGATCTCCGGCGCCCCGCAGGGCACGTCGATCGTCGGCGCCCGCGGTGTCACCCACGCGGTCACCCTGCGCAGCGGCGAGACCGAGGAGCAGGACGTCACCTACACGTGCCAGAGCCGCCCGACCACGACGCCCGACCCCTCCACGTCCCCCGACCCGACACCGACAGGGCCGACGGGGTCGCCGTCCCCGACCGACCCGACGCCGTCGACCTCCGTCCCCACCGGGTCGGGGACCGGCGGGACCGGCGGGAGCGGCACCAGCAGCCCGGACCCGTCCGGCCACTGACCGTTCGCGCACCGCCGTGCGTCGGCACCGAGTCGTAGGCTCCGGGACGTGCGCCGGTTGGTGTCCACCGAGGTCGGTACGGTCCTGGCGTTCGCCGCGGGGGTGATCGTGACGTACGTCGGGCTGGCCCTGACCCTGACCGGCCGCGAACGGTTCGCCGGCGTCCTGGTGCTCGCACTCGGCCTCTGGGCGGTGGTCTCCGCGCCGGTCACGCACGACCAGCTGCACCGCGAGCGAGGCGAGCCGGGTCATGCGGTGTGGGGCCGCGGCGACCGTCGCAAGCCCCCGTGGTGGCCGACCAGATAGCCGCGGACCCCGCCGGGAGGTCCGTGTCGGATCGGGGCGGAGGTGTTCGTAGAACGGGTGAGCGGCCGCCCACGACGGGCGCCCCACAGCACAGGAGATGATCCGCGATGCAGTACCTGGTTTCCGTGATCGACGACGGCACCGGCCCGAGCACCCGGACCGAGGATGCCGCCATCGACGCGTTCAACGACCGGCTCCGGAGCGAGGGGTACTGGGTCTTCGCCGGCGGTCTCGGGTCGCCCGACCCGGCCACCGTCATCGACAACAGGGGTGACGAGGCGGTCGTCACCGACGGGCCGTTCGTGGAGTCGAAGGAGTACCTCGCCGGCTTCTGGATCATCGAGGCCCCCGACCTGGACGTGGCGCTCAAGCTCGCCACCGAGGGGTCCAGAGCCTGCAACCGGAAGATCGAGGTGCGGCCGTTCCTGTAAGCAGGGTCGACGTCCAGGAGGCGATCACCCGGGCCCACCGCGAGGAGTGGGCACGGGTGGTGGCCGCCCTGGCCCGGCGTTTCGGTGACCTCGACATCGCCGAGGAGGCCGCGGCCGAGGCGTTCGCCACCGCCGTCGCGCGGTGGCCGGCCGACGGCGTGCCCCCGAGCCCCGGCGGCTGGCTGACCACCACCGCCCAGCGCAAGGCCATCGACCGGATCCGGCGCGAGAGCAGGCGCGACGACAAGCAGAGGGAGGCTCAGCTGTTGTACGACGACGACCCGCCCGAGCCGCGCGACGCCCTCGACGACGACCGGCTCCGGCTGGTCTTCACCTGCTGCCACCCGGCACTGGCCATGGAGACCCGGGTGGCACTGACGCTGCGCATGGTCGGCGGCCTGACCGTGCCCGAGATCGCCCGTGCCTTCCTGGTGCAGGAGTCCGCCATGGGCCGGCGGATCACCCGCGCCAAGGCAAAGATCAAGACCGCCCGGATCCCTTACCGGGTGCCGTCCGGGGAGGATCTTCCGGCACGCGTCTCCGGTGTGCTCGCCGTCCTCTTCCTCGTCTTCAACGAGGGCTACCTGGCGACCGGCCCCGACACCGATCCCGTCCGGCACGACCTCACCGCCGAGGCGATCCGGCTCGCTCGCCTGATCCGTGCACTCATGCCGGCGGACGGTGAGGTGGCCGGGCTGCTGGCGCTGATGCTGCTCACCGAGGCCCGCCGCACCGCCCGGGTGTCGGCGCGCGGCGAGCTGGTCACCCTCGACGAGCAGGACCGTGGGGCCTGGGACGGTGCGCTGGTCGCCGAGGGCCATCGGCTGGTGCGCGAACGCCTGGCCACCGGCGTGGCGCCCGGTCGCTACCAGGTCCTCGCGGCCATCAACGCCGTGCACACCTCGGCGCGCGACGGACGCGACACCGACTGGTCGCAGATCGTCGCCCTCTACGACCAGCTGGTCCGACTCGACCCGTCTCCGGTCGTCGCCCTCAACCGGGCCGTCGCGGTCGCCGAGCTCGACGGCCCGGAGGTGGCCCTGGCGGCCGTCGACCGTCTCGAGGACTCGCTGGCCGGGTACCACGCCTTCCATGCGACCCGCGCCGACCTGCTGCGCCGGCTGGGCTGCAGCCAGCAGGCGCGGGCGGCGTACGACAGAGCCATCGGGCTGGCGGGCAACACCGCCGAGACCGCCTACCTGACCCGCCGTCGCGACCAGCTCGGGTAGGGCCCCGGTCGGCAGCAGGGCTCAGCCGGCGGTGAGGCCGGCGAGCAGGCGGTCGGCGGCCGCGTAGGGGTCGGTACGGCCGGCGACGACGTCGGCGGCCAGCGCGTCGAGGTTGCCCTCGCCGTCGCGCGTGCGCAGGTCGCCGACCCGCTCGCGCAGGGCGGTCAGCGCGATGGACTCGACCTCGTCGGCGGCCCGGTGCAGACGCCGCTCGTGCAGGGTGCCGGTCTCCTCCAGCCAGGCGCGGTGCTTGTCCAGCGCCTCGACCAGCTCGCCGAGGCCCTCGCCGCGCGACGCGACGGTCTTGACGATCGGCGGCCGCCACTCCCCCGGCGTCCGGCGCTCGCCGAGGGTGAGCATGTGCCGCAGCTCGCGAACGGTGTTGTCGGCGCCGTCGCGGTCGGCCTTGTTGACGACGTAGATGTCGCCGATCTCGAGGATGCCGGCCTTGGCCGCCTGGATCGCGTCGCCCATGCCCGGGGCGAGCAGCACGACGGTGGTGTCGGCCGTGCGGGCGACCTCGACCTCGGACTGGCCGACGCCGACCGTCTCGACGAGCACGACGTCGCAGCCGGCGGCGTCCAGCACCCGCAGCGCCTGCGGGGTGGCCCACGACAGGCCGCCGAGGTGACCACGGCTGGCCATCGACCTGATGTAGACGTCGCGGTCCAGCGCGTGGTCCTGCATCCGGACCCGGTCGCCGAGCAGTGCCCCGCCGGAGAACGGCGACGACGGGTCGACCGCGAGCACCCCCACCCGCTTGCCGCGAGCGCGGAAGGCCGTCACCAGCGCGTTGGTGGACGTCGACTTCCCGACGCCGGGCGCTCCCGTCAGGCCGATGACCGTGGCGCGCCCGCCGTACGGCGCCAGTGCGGCCATCGCCTCGCGCAGCCGCGGCGAGGCGTCCTCGACCAGTGAGATCAGCTTCGCGACCGAGCGGGCGTCACCCTTCCGGGCGCGCTCGACCAGCGCGCCGACCTCCGGCGCCGCAGCCACCCGCGGGTCAGCCCGCTGCCGGCACGCGCAGCACCAGGGCGTCGCCCTGGCCGCCGCCACCGCAGAGCGCGGCAGCACCGACGCCACCGCCGCGGCGCCGGAGCTCGAGGGCGAGGTGCAGCGCGATCCGGGCACCGGACATGCCGATCGGGTGGCCGAGCGCGATCGCGCCGCCGTTGACGTTGACCTTGTCCTCGTCGAGGCCGAGGTCGCGCACGGACTTGATGCCGACGCTGGCGAACGCCTCGTTGATCTCGACCAGGTCGAGGTCGGCCGGGCTGATGCCCTCCTTGGCGCAGGCCTTGGTGATCGCGGCCGACGGCTGCGACTGCAGCGTCGAGTCCGGGCCGGCTACGACAGCGTGCGCACCGATCTCGGCGAGCCAGGTGAGACCCAGCTCCTCGGCCTTGGCCCTGCTCATCACGACGACGGCCGCCGCGCCGTCCGAGATCTGCGACGACGACCCCGCGGTGATGGTGCCGTCCTTGCTGAACGCGGGCCGCAGCTTCGACAGGCTCTCGGCCGTCGTGTCGGCCCGGATGCCCTCGTCCTCCTTGAACTGCACCGGGTCACCCTTGCGCTGCGGGATCTCCACCGGCACGACCTCGTCGTCGAACAGGCCGTTCTTCCACGCCTCGGCGGCGCGCTGGTGCGACCGGGCGGAGAACGCGTCCTGGTCCTCGCGGGAGATGCCGAGCTCGGCGTTGCACGCCTCGGTGAGCGCCCCCATCGCCTGCGTGGTGAAGACGTCCCAGAGGCCGTCGTACGACATCGAGTCGACGAGCTTGACGTCGCCGAACTTCACGCCCTCGCGGGACCTCGGCAGGAAGTGCGGCGCCTGGGTCATGGACTCCATGCCGCCGGCGACGACGACGTCGAACTCGCCGGCACGGATCAGCTGGTCGGCGAGCGCGATCGCGTCGACGCCGGACAGGCAGACCTTGTTGATGGTCAGCGCCGGGACCGTCATCGGGATGCCGGCCTCGACGGCCGCCTGGCGGGCCGGGATCTGCCCGGCACCGGCCTGCAGGACCTGTCCCATGATCACGTAGTCGACCTGGTCGGGCGAGACGCCGGCCTTCTCGAGGGCGCCCTTGATCGCGACGCCGCCCAGGTCGGCGCCGGAGAAGTCCTTGAGGGAGCCGAGCAGCCGGCCCATCGGCGTCCGGGCCCCGGCGACGATGACGGAACCAGTCATGGGTGTGACCTCCTGCAGGGCTTCACGGGGTGCGCTGTCACGATAGCCGCATGCTGACCCGCATCGACCACGTCGGTCTGGCCGTCCGCGACCTCGACGAGGCGATCGCCTTCTACGCCCGGACCTTCGACGTGCACGTGGTGCACGAGGAGGTCAACGAGGAGCAGGGCGTGCGGGAGGCGATGCTCGACGTGGGCGGTTCCGGCTCGTGCATCCAGCTGCTGGCGCCGCTGTCCCCGGAGTCGCCGATCGCGAGGTTCCTGGGCCGGTCCGGGCCGGGGGTCCAGCAGGTGGCGTACGGCGTCGACGACATCGACGCCGCGACGGCGGACCTGCGGGCCAAGGGCGTTCGGCTGCTCTACGACGAGGCGCGCCGCGGCACGGCCGGCTCCCGGGTCAACTTCGTGCACCCGAAGGACGCCATGGGCGTGCTGGTCGAGCTCGTCGAGGCCGCCCCGCCCGCTGACCACGGCACCGGCCACTGACGTACGGTCGGACGATGGCCGACCTCGTGAGACCCCGGCAGCGCATGATCGCGGGAGTGTGCGCAGGCATCGCCCGCCGCTACGGGTGGTCCACGGCCACCGTGCGGCTGGTGTTCGTGCTGTCGTGCCTCCTGCCCGGTCCCCAGGTCCTGCTCTACGTCGTGCTCTGGGTGCTCATCCCCTCGGAGGACTGAGCCGCAGAAGACTCCATGCTTCACGCGGCACAGCGCTCCCCCACCGTCGCTGGTGCTCGTCACAGCTGCTTTGGAGGAGGGCGGCGCGCGTCTGTCTCGGTCCGTGGACGGTTCCGGACTGGTCTGCGTGCCTCACTCGGCACAGTGGTGCTTGGCGTGGCATGCAGCCCACGCCAGGGACGGATAAGCCGCGCCAAGCAGAGCGCAACCCCACGCCTGTCTCATCCTGCGGACGGGGACCGACGGTGAACGGCCGGAACGGCGCAGCGCCCGCGTCCTGGCCGCTCGTGATCGGACGGGCCGGCCGCGCGGCTGCCCGCACCACCACCGGGGTGGGTCGGCGCCGGAGTTTCCCTCCTGGTTACTGGCCAGTAGCATCGTGCCGAGCCGAGCGCACCGTCCCAGCCCGCGAGCCCGGAGGCCGACGTGAAGGACATCCTCGACGCGGTCCTGACCGCTGCCCCCGCGGCGGACTTCGCGGCCCTCCCCGTGCCGGAGTCGTACCGCGCGGTGACGGTGCATGCCGACGAGGTCGCCATGTTCGAGGGCCGGGCGTCGCGCGACAAGGACCCGCGGGAGTCGCTGCACGTCGAGGAGGTGCCCACCCCTGAGCTCGGGCCGGGCGAGGCGCTGGTGGCGGTGATGGCCTCGGCGATCAACTACAACACCGTCTGGTCGGCCATCTTCGAGCCGGTGCCGACCTTCTCGTTCCTGCAGCGCTACGGCCGCCTGTCGCCGCTCTCCAAGCGGCACGACCTGCCGTACCACGTGCTCGGCTCGGACCTGTCCGGCGTGGTGCTGCGCACCGGACCGGGGGTGCACGCCTGGCAGCCGGGCGACGAGGTCGTCGCGCACTGCCTCTCCGTCGAGCTGGAGTCGCCCGACGGGCACAACGACACGATGCTCGACCCGGAGCAGCGGATCTGGGGCTTCGAGACCAACTTCGGCGGCCTGGCGCACCTCGCCCTGGTCAAGTCGAACCAGCTGATGCCCAAGCCCGCGCACCTCACCTGGGAGGAGGCGGCCAGCCCCGGCCTCGTCAACTCCACGGCGTACCGGCAGCTGGTGTCGCGCAACGGTGCCGGGATGAAGCAGGGCGACGTCGTGCTGATCTGGGGCGCGTCCGGCGGCCTCGGGTCGTACGCCACCCAGCTCGCGGTCAACGGCGGCGCCACCCCGGTGTGCGTCGTGTCCAGCGAGGAGAAGGCGGCGATCGCCCGGTCGATCGGTGCCGAGCTGGTCATCGACCGCAGCGCCGAGGGCTACCGGTTCTGGAAGGACGAGACCACCCAGGACCCCAAGGAGTGGATGCGGCTCGGCAAGAAGATCCGCGAGCTCACCGGAGGCGACGACGTCGACATCGTGTTCGAGCACCCGGGCCGGGAGACCTTCGGGGCCAGCGTGTTCGTGGCCCGCAAGGGCGGCACGATCGTCACGTGCGCGTCGACGAGCGGGTTCATGCACGAGTACGACAACCGCTACCTCTGGATGAGCCTCAAGCGGATCATCGGCTCGCACTTCGCCAACTACCGCGAGGCGTGGGAGGCCAACCGCCTGGTGGCACGCGGCAAGATCCACCCGACCCTGTCCCGCACCTACCCGCTGGACCAGGTCGGCCAGGCCGCGCACGACGTCCACGGCAACGTGCACCAGGGCAAGGTCGGCGTCCTCTGCCTCGCACCCGAGGAGGGACTCGGCGTCCGCGACCCGGAGCTGCGCGCCCGGCACGAGACCGCCATCAACCGGTTCCGCGACGTCTGACCGGCTCGTACGGCGGCGCCGGCGCGAAAAGGTCAAGGCCGCACCAACCCGGCCGACCGGGTCTGACAGCCGGTCGTCCCGTCTGACACGATGCTGCCCCATGGGGCAGGACCACTCGTCGGAGGCTGACGAGCCGGTCGCCGAGAGGGCCGGCCGGCTCCTGTACGCCGCCCAGGCACAGGCCGACCGGCTCCGGGAGCAGACCGAGCGCGAGGTCGCCGAGCGGCGCGCCGAGACGGACACGCTGCACGCCGAGGCCAGCCGGCTGCACGGCGAGATCGCCGCCAAGCACGAGCACGCCGCCCGGCTCGAGGAAGAGGCGGTCCGCCGTCGCGCGGACGCGCTGGAGGAGGCCGCCCGCCGGCTCGAGTCCGCGCTGACCGAGTCCGAGCGGCTGCGCGCCGAGACCGCCGAAGAGGCCAAGCAGCTGCTCGCCGACGCCGCCGACCAGGCCGCGCTGGTGGTCTCCTCGGCGTCCGGCACCGCCGACGAGCTGGTCGCGCGGGCCCAGACCGAGGCCGGCACCCTGCGCGACGTCGCCGCCGCCGACGCCGAGTCGACCCGGGCGCAGGCCCAGGCGCACCGGGACAAGGCCCACCAGGACGCCGAGGCGATCGTGACCGAGGCCCGCGAGGAGGCCGCCCGCCGGCGTCGCGAGGTCGAGGACGAGGCGGTCCGCCGGGCCGGGGAGGTGCAGGCCGAGGTCGACGCGATGGTCGCGGCGGCCCGCCAGGAGGCCGACGCGGTCCTGGCCGCGGCCCAGGAGCACGCGAGGCAGACCCGCGAGGGCGTCGACGCCGACACCGAGCGGGTCCGCGGTGAGCACGCCGCACTGCTCAGCGCGGGCACCGAGGAGGCCGAACGGCACCGCACCGCGGCGCGCGAGGAGGCCGACGCACTGCTCGCCGAGGCCAACGAGCAGACCGCCTGGGCCAAGCGGACCGTCGACGAGGTCCTCGCCGCGGCGGCCACCGACGGCGACCGGATCCGCTCCGAGGCGCACGCCGAGGGTGCACGGGCGGTGGCCGAGCTCCGGGCCCAGGCCGAGGAGCTGCTGGCCCGCACGCAGGAGTCGACCGAGCAGCGCCTCGAGGAGGCCCGGGCCCGGGCGGCCACGCTCGAGGCCGAGGCCGAGCAGGTGCTCGCCGCGGCGCACGCCGAGGCCGAGCGGCGGCTCGCCGACGCCAGCCACCGGGCGACGCGCTCGGTCGAGGAGGCGGCCGGCAGGGTCGAGGAGATCGAGTCCCGGGCGTCTCGCCGCGAGGCCGAGGCGGAGGCCAACGCGAGGTCCCTGCGCGAGCGGGTGGCCGAGCAGACCGCGGCGGCCCAGCGCGAGGCCGAGGAGGCCCGCCGTACGGCCCGGGCCGAGGCCGTCCACATCGTGGGCGCCGCCCGGATCGAGGCCGACGAGGTCCGCACCCAGGGCCAGCAGATGCTCGACGACGCCCGCGCCGAGGTGGCCGCGCTCACGACCCGCCGCGACGAGATCGCCGGTGAGCTGGGCCGCTTGTCCGGGGTCATCGACGCTCTGTCCGTCCCTGGCGCACCCGCCCGGGACGCCCGCGACCCGGCCGACGCGGACGTGGCACGATGACCGGAATCCCCGCTCCGTACGTGATGTAGACGACAGGAACTGACCCATGACCAACACCCCCGCCCAGTCCTTCGAGGTCGTCCGCCGGGGCTACGAGCCCTCCCAGGTCGACCGGCACGTCCAGGCGCTCCAGCGCGAGCTGGAGAACCACAAGCGACGCGCCGACGAGGCGGAACGGCAGGCGGCGAGCCTGCAGGCCGAGGAGCCGGCCGAGAAGGGCTCGCCGTTCGCCGGCCTCGGTGCCCGGATCGAGCAGATCCTCGGCCTCGCCGAGGAGGAGGCGCACGGCCTGCGCGGTGCCGCGAACGAGGAGGCCGCCCAGCACCGCACGCTGGCCGAGCAGGACGCCGACAAGATCCGCAAGGAGGCCGACCGCTACGCGCAGGAGCGCCGGGCCGACGCCGAGACCGAGGCCCAGCGGGTCCTGCAGGACGCCAAGAAGCAGGCTGACACGCTGCGCGACGACTCCGAGCGCGATGCCAAGGCCCGCCGCGAGGAGGCCGAGGCGCTGTTCGAGAACAACCGCGCCAAGGCCGCCCAGGCCGCGGCCGACTTCGAGACCACCCTGGCGCACCGCCGCGAGCAGTCCGAGCGCGACTTCACCGAGCAGATGAAGGCCAACGAGCAGCAGCTCGGGGTCGTGAGCCAGCGCTCGGAGCAGCTCCGGCTCGAAGCCGAGAAGCTGCGCGCCGACGCCGACCGCAAGTCGCAGCGCACCATCGACGAGGCCAGCCGCCGGGCCGACGACATCGTCGCCGAGGCCAAGGCGACCGCCGAGCGGATCCGCACCGAGTCCGAGCGCGAGCTCAGCGCTGCCACCCAGCGCCGCGACAGCATCAACTCCCAGCTCACCAACGTCCGGCAGATGCTGGCCACCCTGACCGGCGCGTCACTGCCCGACCCGCTCGGCGACCCGGCGGAGCCGGCGGACGGGACGGCGAAGGCCGACGCCGCTGGGGTCCCGGCCGGCGGCGCGACCAAGGCTTCCGAGTCGGAGACGTCCGACACGACGGCTGCGACCGAGCCGGCGGGGTCGCCCGACGAGGCCGCCACGGAGGAACAGCCGGCGGCCGGCGCAGCGAAGGCGACCGCCGAGCCGACGCAGACGATCACGCCGGAGAAGTCCTCCGCCGCGAAGCGCTAAGCCTCGGTGGGAGGCGTCGAGGACCTCGACGGACAGGACGGCGTCGAGGGATCCCGGCGGCGTTCGGGACCGGGCGGGTCACCGTCCGGTCCCGCTGACGGGACGGCGGTCGAGGTCGCCCTCGACGAGGCCGAGCTGGCCCGGGACGAGGCAGCGGCGGCCAGGGACGAGGCCGAGGACGCCCGCGACGAGGCGGTCGTCGCGGACCAGGACGCCCGGGCGTCCGCCGCGTCCGCCCGCGAGAGCGAGCTCGAGGCCCGCTCCGACAGCGAGGACCCGGCGTTCGGGCGGCTCGGGCGGCCGATCCGCCGCGACTCGCCGTTCATGCTCGGCTTCCTCGGCGCCCTCGGCGTCTTCGTCGCGTACTTCCTCGTCCAGGCGGTCGTCAACGCCCGCAGCGTCATCGTCCTCATCGTCGTCGCGTTGTTCCTCGCCATCGGGCTGAGCCCGGTCACCGAGTGGCTGGTGGCTCGCGGCATGCGCCGGGGCTTCGCGATCCTCATCGTGTTCGTCGCCGTGATCGGTGCCTTCGTCGGCTTCGGGTTCGCGGTGCTTCCGCCGGTCATCGAGCAGACCAACGCGTTCGTCAAGGAGCTGCCGGAACTGCTGTCCGACCTGCGCAAGAACCCGACCATCCGGCAGCTCGACGACGACTACGGCGTGATCGAGCGGGCGCAGGCCTACGTCGAGAAGGGCGACCTCGGCACCCGGCTGTTCGGCGGGATCGTCGGCGTCGGCCGGATCGTCCTGAACGCGGTGTTCAGCGCGTTCTCGCTGCTCATCATGACGCTGTACTTCCTCGCCGCGCTGCCGAGCATGAAGCGCCAGGCCTACCGGCTGGTCCCGGCGACCCGGCGCGAGCGGGTCACGCTGCTGAGCGACGAGGTGATCAACCGGATCGGCGGCTTCATCAGCGGCGCGCTCACCGTCGCCTTCATCGCCGGCGCGACGTCGTACGTCTTCCTGCTGATCCTGGGGCTGCCGTACGCCCTGGCACTCGCCGTCTTCGTCGCGCTGTTCGACCTCATCCCGCTGGTCGGCGCGACGATCGCCGCGGTCGTGGTGTCGCTGCTGGGCTTCACCCAGTCGGCGACCGTCGGCATCGTCTGCGTGGTGTTCTACGTCGCCTACCAGCAGTTCGAGAACTACGTCGTCTACCCGCGCGTGATGCGCCGCGCGGTCGACGTCCCGGCGCCGGTGACCGTGGTGGCGGTCCTGCTCGGCGGTGCCCTGCTGGGCGTCGTCGGCGCTCTGCTCGCGATCCCGATCGCCGCGGCGGTGCTGCTGGTCATCCGTCAGGTCGCCATCCCCCGGATGGACCGTACCTAGGGTCACCTCTGCATCCGTGGATCGTGCGTGGGGTCGGCACACATGCGCGGGCAACCGTGACCGATCGCGCGGGCGTCCTTCCGCGACGCCGCCTGATAGCCCGACGTGACGATCAGCCGAAGGTGAGGCCGTGCCTCTCCATGATGGGCAGGGTCGCATCCATGTCGCCATCGCATCCGTACGGCTCGATGACGGGGCCGAGGTCCAGGTCGGGCGGGGCCGTGTCGATGAGCCGAAAGGCCTCCTCGAGCCCTCCAGGACTGATGATCTCGAGCACCCGCGCCGGCTGGTCAGTGGCGTTCCAGAAGGTGTGCCACTCGCCGCGAGGCTTGAACACGAGGTCGCCGACCGACGCCGACAGCTCCTCACCGGCGGCGTGGTACGAGACCTGGCCCGCGAGGATGAGGCTGAACTCGTCCTCCTTGGTGTGCCGGTGCATCGGCGCGGCGATCGAGTGCGGCGCCAGCAGGTGCTCGACCACAGCGAATCTGCCGCCCCAGTCCTTGGAGTCGATGAGAAAGCGGTCTCGACAACCGTCTACCGACCCGAGTACCTCACCGTCGCCGGCCCTGATGATCCGTTGGCTCATCCCGGCATTGTCTGCCGACCCGCACTCCGGCGCCATCTGCGCCGCGAACGCACATCGGCCGGTGCCGGTGCAGGGATGGTCGTGGGCTCAGAGCACGAGGTACTGGCGGCCGTCCAGCAGCTCACGGACGGCGTCCAGCTGGCCGGCATGGGTGGCTGTCTCGACCAGCACGTGCACCAGGACGGTGCGGAGGTCGGGGAAGTGCAGCCCTGACGACTCCCACCAGTCCTCCGGCTGCGCCGGCGCGTCGTCCAGCCTGCGGGCGGTGATGATCTCGTCGGAATGGTCGATCGCCGAGCGGTAGGCCTCCAGGACAGCCTCAGCTGGCTCGTCCGGGTCGACCCGCCAGTCGCCGTTCTCGCCCTCGGGCCAGAAGTCGAGGGGTGCACCGGCAACCACCACCTCGAACCAGTAGCGCTCGTCGGAGACCGTCAGGTGCCTGACGAGACCCAGGCACGACCAGCCGGACGGCAGCACCGGGCGCCTTAGCTGGTCGTCGGTGAGGCCCTCCAGCTGACTGATCACGTGGTGCCGTTGGCCGGTGAGGCGGCCGAGAAGCAGAGCGTGTTCCGCGGACCCGTCGGCTGGCACGGCGTCAGGCTAGCCGACGGCCACGTCCGCGAAGACGCTGCCGACAAGTCGCCGGGGCCGCGCAGCCAGTGAACTCGGAGCGAGACTTCCGGGTGTCGAAGGTGAACCAGACATTCCCCCGCCCCAGAACCGCTGGCAGGATGCCGGTGTGGACGGATCGGTCCTCGCCGGTGGCGTCCTGGTCGCCGGGCTGGTGATCTTCTTGGTGGGCGCCACCGCCTGGCGCCTGGACTACCAGCGCCCGTCGCAGGAGTCGTTGCCCGTCATCCACGCGGACCGGCGTCGGTGGGCCTGGATCCACACCTGGATGATCGCGGGCCTGGTCGTCACTCCCGCCGGCCTCGCGGGGCTGGTCGTGACCCTCGACGAGGAGACCGCTGCGGTCCTCACGGCGATGGCGACCGCGGTCTACCTGTCCGGCGGAGTGTGCTGGATCGCCTCGTTGGCCTTCCGCCTCACCGTGGTGCCGTGGGCAGCTGCGCGGACGGTCACCGACGGGCACGTACCGGTCGGCTTCGACGCGTACGACCGGTGGGCGGGGAGGTTGTACACCGTGCACATGCTCACCGCCTACGTCGGCTCCGCCGTGCTCGGGATCGCCGTGCTGGCCTCGGACGCGCTGCCGCCGTGGCTCGGGTGGACCGGTGTCGTGTGGGGCCTGGCCTTCGCCGCAGGGCTGGTGGCGACTCGATTCGCCGGGCCGTTCAACCCGCCCTTCTGGGCGCACCTCTACACGGGAACTGTCGGTGTGACGCTTGTCCTCGGCTGACGCCGCTGCGTGAGGAGACCCTGTCACTGCTCGACGAGGTCGGTGAGGAAGGCCCATACGGCGGCCGCGAACGGCTCGGGCGTCTCGACAGCGCTGAGGTGACCGGCGCCCGGAAGCACGACCAGGCGGCCGTGCGGCAGCGCCTCGACCATCGCGTCCGTGTCGGCCTCCGTGGAGAGAGCGTCCTCGTCGCCGCGCAGCACAAGTGCCGGGACGCCGGCAGCGCGCAGCGTCGTCAGTGAGTCCGGCCGGGCAGCCATCGCGCGCTGGGCCCACGCGGCTGCGGCGGGCGGCGTCGCCTCGACCAGGGCGCGGACCCGGCCGGAGACCATCGGGCGCTTCGAGGTCGTGGTGGGCCCGAGCAGGCTGGGCAGCACGTCCTCGACCAGGACGTCGCTGCTGTCGTCGGACCGCAGCCGAGCCGCGATCCGCTCGCGGTTGGCGGCCGCCTCCGGCGCGTCGGCGGTCGCTTTCGTGTCGGCGAGCACCAGCGCCGCGACCCGGCCGGCGTGCCGGCGCAGGAAGGCCATCGCGACATAGCCGCCCATCGAGAGCCCGCCGAGCACGACCCGGTCCAGCTCGAGCCCGTCGAGCATCGCGGCGACGTCGTCAGCCATCGCGTCGAGCGACGGCTCGTCGTCCCCCAGCGGTGACCCGCCGAACCCGCGCAGGTCAGGTGTGATGACGCGGCAGCGGTCGCCCAGTGCGTTGCGCTGCTCGAGCCACATCGCCGACGACAGGGGGAAGGCATGCATCAGGACGACGGGACGGCCGGCGCCGGCCTCCCGCACGTGCAGCGCGACGGTCATGCCGAGCGACGCTACCCGGGCGTCATGGTGGCGAGTTCCGCGGCCAGTAGACGGACCCGATCCGACGGCGACGCCGAGCGTGATCGCCGCGCCCGCGACTCCGATCGCCGCGGCGGGTCGCGGCTACGGCCCGGCCGCGTGGCCCGTCGACATCCCCGGCGGCACCGTCGTCGGCAGCGGGTACGCCTCGGGCGCCACCCGCTTCACGACCTCGTCGAGCACCCGGCGCACGGCCGGCTCCCCCACCCACAGGTGCTTCGCACCGTCGACCCCGATCACCTCGGCCTGCGGGACGCGCGCGAAGCGCTCACGCGCCTCGGGCGGCTGCAGGTAGTCGTCGTGCTCCGGCACCAGCGCGAGCACCGGCTTGCCGGACGCCGCCCACGCGTCCAGGTGCTCGTCGGTGCTGAACCGCAGCGGCGGCGACAGCAGGATCGCCCCCGTGATCGACGGGTCGAGCCCGTGCATCAGCGCGAGGTCGGTGCCGAACGACCAGCCGAGCAGCCACCGGTCCGGCAGCGGCGGGTCCTCGTGGAACTCGGCGTACTCGATGGCGGCGGCGACGTCGAAGCGCTCCCCCACCGCGTTGTCGAACGCGCCCTCGCTGGTGCCGGCCGGGGACGTGGTGCCCCGCGTGTTGAACCGCAGCACCGCGATCCCGGCCAGCGCCGGCAGCCGGTACGACGCCTTGCGCAGGACGTGGCTGTCCATGAAGCCGCCGTGGGTGGGCAGCGGGTGCAGGCAGACCAGCGTCGCGACCGGAGGGCGGTCGGCAGGGAGGGCGAGCTCGCCGACCAGCCGCAGTCCGTCGGCGGTGTGCAGCTCGATCGGGCGCCGGTCGGCCGGCAGCACCGTCGCGGCGCGCAGCTCCTCGGCCCCGTACGTCGACAGGTGGTGCTCGGTCATGCCGCCCCTTCAGTGCCGCGGTGCGTTGCGGGACCGCTCGGTGCGCGGAGCGCGTCGGTGCCGGGCCCGCCAGCACGCGGTGTGCCAGTGCCGGCGCTCGCCGAGACCGGCGTCCTCGTCCCGGTCGCCCTCCGCTCCCCACGCCGCCGGCCAGGCGACCACGTGCGGGGTCGCCGGGCGGATCTCGTGGTCGCAGCCGGGGCACCGGTAGGCCCGGGTGGCAGCGGAGCCGGTGACCTGCCGGACCACCCAGTCGTCGTCGGTCACGTCGCTGCGCTCAGCGGTAGTCGCGGAAGCCGCGGCCGGCCTTGCGGCCGAGGTAGCCCGCGGTGACCAGCTGCTCCAGCAGCGGCGCCGGCGCGAAGCCGGGCTCGCGGAACTCGAGGTAGAGCGTGCGCTGGATGGCGTACGCCACGTCGAGGCCGACCACGTCGAGCAGGTCGAACGGACCGAGCGGATAGCCGCAGCCGACGATCATGGCGGCGTCGATGTCCTCGACGCTCGCGTAGTGGGCCTGCAACATCTTCACCGCGTCGTTGAGGTACGGGAAGAGCAGCGCGTTGACGATGAAGCCCGCTCGGTCGCCGCACTCCACGGCGTGCTTGCCCGCCTGCTCGCACACCCTGCGCGCAGTCGCCACCACGTCGTCCGCGGTCGAGACGGTGCGCACGACCTCGACGAGCGTCATGACCGGGGCCGGGTTGAAGAAGTGCAGGCCGACCACGTCGGCCGGCCGGGTGGTCGCCGCGGCCAGCTCGACGACCGGCAGCGACGACGTCGTGGTCGCAAGCACTGTGCCGGGCTGGCAGATCTCGTCGAGCGTCGAGAACAGCGCCTGCTTGACGGAGAGCTCCTCCACCACGGCCTCGACCACCAGGTCGCGGTCGGCGAGGTCGTCGAGCCGCGGCGAGCCGGTGACCCGGCCGAGGGCGGCGTCGCGGTCGGCCTGCTCGAGCTTGCCGCGCAGCACGGCCTTGTCCAGCGACCGCTCGAGGTCCGCGCGGACCCGCGCGACCTTCTCCTCCCCACGGGTCACGTAGAGCACGTCGTAGCCCGCCTTGGCGAGCACCTCGACGATCCCGGTGGCCATCGTGCCGGAGCCGACGACACCGACCTTCCGCACGACCCGCCCGGCCTCGTGGGCGCCACCCGTGACCGGCGTGAGCGCGTCGTCGACGACCTTCGGGGAGTCGGCGGCCTCGTACGTGTAGAAGCCGCGGCCCGTCTTGCGGCCCCGGAGGCCGGCCGTGACCATCTGCTTGAGGATCGGCGCCGGTGCATGCAGCCGGTCGCGCGACTGGCGGTACATCGTGTCGAGGATCTCGTACGCCGTGTCGAGCCCGATCAGGTCGAGCAGGGCCAGCGGCCCCATCGGGTAGCCGCAGCCGAGACGCATGGCGGCGTCGATGTCCTCGCGCGTGGCGTAGTGCGCCTCGAGCATCGACACCGCGTGGTTGAGGTAGCCGAAAAGAAGTGCGTTGGCGATGAAGCCGGCCTTGTCGCCGATGACGACCGGCTTCTTGCCGAGCCGCTCGGCCAGCGCCGTGACGTCGTCTACTACCTCTTGCTCCGTGACGACCGTGCGGACGACCTCGACGAGCTTGAGCACCGGCGCCGGGTTGAACCAGTGCATCCCGACGACCTTGGACGGCCGTGAGGTGGCCACCGAGATCTCGGTCACGGACAGCGACGACGTGTTGGTCGCCAGCACGGTGTCGGGGCGGCAGATCTTGTCCGCCGCCGCGAAGACCTCCTGCTTGAGGTCGAGGCGCTCCGGCACCGCCTCGACCAGCAGGTCGACGTCGGCCAGGTCCTCCATCGAGGTGCTGAAGCGCACCCGGGCGACCAGCGCGTCGCGGTCTGCCTCGGTGAGCTTGCCCCGGCTGACCGCCCGGTCGGTGGAGCTGCGCAGGTGCCCCCGGCCCCGCTCCAGCGCCTCCTCGGTGGGCTCGACGCCGACGACCTGCAGGCCCTCCCGGGCGAACACCTCGGCGATGCCGGCCCCCATGGTGCCCAGGCCCACGACGCCCACGGTCCGGAACTCACGTGACATGCCCGCGATCCTCCCAGGTCCCGCGGCCCGGGCGCGCCGCGGGTCGGATGGGGTAGACAAGGGTGTACGCGCCGCTTGCTCGCGGCCGTCCGGACGGCGCCGACGGGGCGGTCGTCGTGGGAGAGGGAGCAACGGGGCTTGCGGAGCGCGCAGTCGACCCTCGCGGTCGACGTACGGCCGGACGGACCGACGATCACGGTCCGCCTCGACGGTGACCTGGACATCACCAGCTCGCCGCTGCTGCAGGCCGTCGTCGACCAGGCCCTCGCCGCCCGCCGGGAACCCGTCTGCACCCGGCTCGTGGTCGACATGAGCGGGGTGGGCTTCGCCGACGCGTCCGGGATCTCGCCGCTGCTGCTGGCCCGGGCCATGCTCGCCAAGCGCTCCGGCACCGTGGAGCTGCGCCGGTGCCGCCGGAGCGTGCTCCGCCTCGTCCGGCTGCTCGAGCTCGAGGACATGCTCGCTCCCGAGGGGACCGCCCCGCCCGTCGGTCAGGCTCCTGTCGGCTAGCCTCGCCCCTCGTGCGGCTCGTCATCGCGCGGTGCAGCGTCGACTACGTCGGCCGGCTGACCGCCCACCTCCCGAGCGCCCCGCGGCTGCTGCTCGTGAAGTCCGACGGCTCGGTCCTGGTGCACTCCGACGCCGGGGGCTACAAGCCGATGATGTGGATGACCCCGCCGTGCACGCTCCGCGTCGGCAGCGGCGACGGGCCGCAGGGCGAGGACGTCTGGACGGTGACGAACAAGGGCGGCGAGCAGCTCGTCATCACCGTCGAGGAGCTGCTGGACGACACCAGCCACCCGCTCGGCGTCGACCCCGGGCTGGTCAAGGACGGCGTGGAGGCCCACCTGCAGGCGCTGCTGGCCGACCAGATCGAGACGCTGGGCAGTGGCTGGCGGCTGGTGCGCCGCGAGTTCCCGACGGCGATCGGCCCGGTCGACATCCTGGCCCGCGACGAGACCGGCGGGACGGTCGCCGTCGAGATCAAGCGGCGCGGGGAGATCGACGGCGTCGAGCAGCTCACCCGCTACCTCGAGCTGCTCAACCGCGACCCGCACCTGTCACCGGTGCGCGGCATCTTCGCGGCCCAGGAGATCAAGCCGCAGGCCCGGGTGCTCGCCACCGACCGCGGCATCGACTGCGTCGTCCTCGACTACGACGCGCTGCGCGGCGTCGACGACGTCGGCGCCCGCCTCTTCTGACCCGCCGCCGGCCCGGCGGCCCGCGCCCGGGCGGCCTGACGGACCAGGTGGTCGCGCTCGGCGACGTCGGTGGCCCGGCGGGCAGCCTCCGCGTACGCGGTGGCGGCGGCGAGCAGGTCGCCGCCGAGCTCGTGCAGGTGGCCGCGTACGGCGTGCCAGCGGTGCCGGTCACCGATCACCTCACCCAGCCGGTCGGTCTCGCGCAGTCCGGCGTCGGCGCCGAGGA
Organism: uncultured Actinomycetota bacterium; assembly: GCA_963746175.1. GTDB lineage: Bacteria > Actinomycetota > Actinomycetes > JACCUZ01 > JACCUZ01 > CAVVAH01. The sequence goes on from CAVVAH010000008.1 coordinate 400,490, forward strand.
CGTGCCCGACGGCGACCGCCCGACCGAGCACCGCTGCCGGGTCCGCGCGCACCGGGTCGTCCGTGAGGGCTACCAGGTCGTCGTACCAGGCGAGGATCTGCGGCCAGTCGGTCTCCTCGGCGCTGGCCGCGTCGTCGTGCAGGGCGGCGATGGCGGCCTCGACCTGGTAGCGACCGACGCGCTGGAGGACCAGCGCCGACTGCAGCACGCGCACGCCCTCCGCGATCTCGCGGGTGTCCCACAGGCCGCGGTCCTGCCTGTCGAGGGTGACGATGCGGCCCTCGGGGTCCAGCCGCGCCGGGAGGCGGGCGTGGTTGAGCAGCATGAGCGCGAGCAGACCGCGCGCCTCCGGCTCCTCGGTGGCGAGGGTGAGCTGCCGGGCGAGCCGGATCGCCTCGCCGGCCAGGTCGATCCGCCCGCCGTGGCCGGCCGTGTAGACGAGGTAGAGGACGCGGAGCACCACGGCGAGGTCGCCCGGCCGGTCCAGCCGCCGCCCCTGCACGGCGCGCCTGGCCCGGCTGATCCGCTGCGCCATCGTCGCCTCGGGGACGAAGAACGCGTCCGCGATCTCGCGGGTGGAGAGTCCGCCGACGGCCCGGAGGGTGAGCGCCACCTGGGACGCCGGGGTGAGGTCCGGGTGGCAGCAGCAGAACAGCAGGAACAACGTGTCGTCGCCCTCCTCGGTCGCGGCCGGCCCCGGCTCGGCGTAGGTCACCTCCTCGCGGCGCTGGCGGGCCGCCTCGCTGCGGCGCGCGTCGACCAGCCGACGGGTGGCCACCGTGGTCAGCCACGCACGCGGGTCGCGCGGCGGGTGCTCGGGCCACACGCGCAGCGCCTCCAGCTGCGCCTCCTGCAGGGCGTCCTCGGCCGCGTCGAAGTCCTCGCCACGGCGCACCAGCCCCGCGAGCACCCGCGGGACGAGGGCGCGCAGCACGCCCTCGTCCAGCGGCATCGTGGGTGGGTCGACCACGGCGGTCAGGTCTCCGACGGCGCGTCGGACATGACCTCCCGGACGTCGATCCACTCGTACATCGGCGTACCGCCCGGGCCGGGCTCGGAGGAGACGTAGGCCGCGAGCTCGACCGCGCGCTCGTGCGACTCGACGTCGATCATCCACCAGCCTGCCGCGAGGTCGCTGGTCTCGGGCAGCGGGCCGTCGGTGGTCACCGGCGCAGCGTCCGGGCCGCCGTAGCGCACCCAGGTGCGTGCCGGCGTGAGCGCCTGCGCGTCGACGTGCTCACCGTTCTCCTTGAGCAGGTCGTCGACGTGCCGGAGGAAGGCCATGTGCGCCTCCACGTCCTCGGGGGCCCACTCGTCCATCGGGGGCACGGGGTGGTGCTGCTCCGGGCCGCCGCGGTAGTGCTTGAGGAGCAGGTACTTCGGCATGGTGGTCTCCTGTGTCGTGGGCCGCGCCGGTCGCGGCCTCACCTGGTGAGCGGAGCCGGTCAGCGCTTCTCGACATCGAATCACCCACCGCTTCCCGTCAGGCGCGGCTCGGCTCCTCGACGAGCGGCACCTCGGCCAAGGTGTCCGTCGGCTCGCCGGTGCGGCGCAGCAGCACCAGCCCGGCGACCGAGCACAGCGAGGCCGCCAGCCCGGCCACGACGTACGTCGGGCGGATGCCGGCGTGGTCGGCCGACAGTGCGGCGACGACGACCGAGAGCGGCGCCGCAGCAGTCGCGGCGACCCAGTCGAGCGACCCGACCCGGCCGCGCAGCTCACGCGGCACCCGCGAGCCCAGGACGCTGTCCTGCAGCACGTTGCCCGCGGTGGCGCCGACGAAGAACACCACCATGAAGGCCGCGCCGACCACCGGTCCCGGCGCGACACCGAGGCCGGCGACGGCACCCAGCCCGAGCGCGTACATGGCGTACGACGACGCCAGCGGGCGGCGCGGCCGGGGCCGGGAGCCCACGACCGCCGCCGCGACGGTGGCAGCTACCCCGCCGACGGCGATCAGGTAGCCGAAGCTCGCGGTCGGCGCGCCGTAGCCGCGCGACACCAGCACCGGCAGCATCTGCATCGTCCCGGACACGGTGAAGGTGATGACCAGGCCGGAGAGCAGGTTCACCGCCAGCCACGGCGTGCGGCGGACGTAGGACAGCCCCTCGCGGAAGTCGGCCCACGGCATGGGCCGCGGCCCGTCCGAGTGGGCGTGCACGGCGAGCGGCCGCAGCATCAGCACGCACCACGCGGAGACGCCGAACGTCACGGCGTCGACGAGCAGGGCGGCGCCGGGGTGCCAGGCCGCCAGCACGCCGCCGAGGACCGGACCGACCACCATCTGCGCCATCGGGCTGACGGTGCCGAGCAGCCCGCCGGTCGCGACCAGCTCGTCCTCGTCGACCAGGTCGGGCAGGATCGCGCTGAAGGCTGGGCTGGCGGCACCGGACGCCGCCCCGAGCGGCGCGACCAGCACCAGCAGCAGCCAGAACGGCGGCTCGGCGCCGAGCAGCAGCGCGCCGAGGACGGCCACGACCGCGAGCCGCAGCAGGTCGCAGACCGCGAGGATCGCCCGCCGGCTGAGCCGGTCCGCCAGCACCCCACCCATCAGCCCGAACGCGACGCGTGGCACCAGGTTCGCCACGGCCATCGCGGCGAGCGCGGTCGCGCTGCCGGTGAGCTGCAGCACCGCGACGGCCATCGCGACGCCGTAGATCCCGTCGCCGACCAGAGAGACGGTGGAGCCGGCGAGCAGCAGCCGGACGTCGCGCCGCCGGAGCGGACCGGTCAGCAGGCTCATTGCGGCACCTCCTGGCCCACGACGGGCACGGCGACGAAGGTCACCGAGAACTCCGCCTGCTCCCGCCGGGGTGGGCCGTCGCCGCGGTACCTGTCGACGACGGCCGCCACGTCGGCAGCCAGGCGCTCGGCCTGGTCGGCGTCGAGGTGCAACCGGGTCAGCTGGAAGCTGGCCGCGTCCTGGGCCTCGTCGGCGACGGGGCTCGAGAGGTAGGCGTCCTGCGCCGACCGGGTGTCGGCCAGCCAGGTCGCGAGGACCGGACCGCCGACGCCGTCCAGCGGGCGTTCCCCCGGTGCGCCGGTGGTGATGCGCATCGTCTCGTACGTCGTGCGCCACGGCTTGTGCCGCTTGGTCTCGCCCGGCTCGGGGTCCGGCTCGACGAAGCCGTGCTGGTGCAGCACCGACAGGTGGTAGCTGACGCTCGCGGTGGACTCGCCCGTCGCCTGGGCCAGCTCCGCGCCGGTGGCCGGGCCGCGCCGGTCCCGCAGGATCTGCAGCAGCCGCAGGCGCAGCGGGTGGGCCAGCGCCCGCAGGGCGACGGGGTCGGTGACGTCGAGGACGCGATCAGCCATAGGACCAGCGTGCCATGCCAAGACTTGTTTGCCAAGGTCTCTTGGCAAACAAGTCTTGGCAGTCGTCTCTCCCCCGCCGTAAGCCGCCGAGTGGTGGGTTGCGCGGGCCGAGCGGGACGAAACGGGTGCGCAACCCACCAGTCGCGGGGAGGTGCTGGCAGGCTGGGGGTGTGCGGGTGGTGGTCGTGGGTGCCGGGGTGGTGGGGCTGACCTGCGCCGTCCGGCTGGCCGAGGCCGGTCACGAGGCGCACGTGCTGGCCCGCGACCTGCCCGCGGAGACGACCTCCTCGGTCGCCGCGGCGCTCTGGTACCCCTACCGCGCGCTCCCCCAGGACAAGGTCACCGCCTGGTCGGCCCGCACCTACCAGGCGCTCGTCGAGCTGGCGCGGGAGCCCGGGACCGGCGTCCGCGTGCGCGACGGCGTCGAGCTGCTCGGCGCCGACGCTCCTGAGCAGCCCTGGTGGCGGTCGGCGGTCCCCCACCTCGCCGCCGTGCGCGATCCGGCGCCCGGCTTCCCGCGCGGCTGGCGGCTGGCGCTGCCGGTGGCCGAGATGGACACCTACCTGCAGCACCTCGTCGGCCGCCTCGAGCGGGCCGGCGGCACCGTGACGAGGGCCCGGCTCGCCGGCCTGCCGACCTCCGGGGTCGTCGTCAACGCGACCGGGCTGGCGTCCCGGGCACTGGCCGGCGACACCTCGCTGCACCCGGTCCGCGGCCAGGTGGTGCGGGTCGCGCAGACCGGCGTCGAGGAGTGGCTGCTCGTCTCGGAGACCGGCCCGCAGGAGCGACCGCTCTACGTCGTCCCGCGCGAGCGCGACGTGGTCGTCGGCGGCACCGCCCAGGACGGCGACTGGACGCTCCAGCCCGACCCGACCACCGCGAAGGAGCTCCTGGCGCGAGCGGTCGAGCTGGTGCCGGCGCTGCGCTCTGCCGAGGTCCTCGGCCACCGGGTCGGGCTGCGGCCGGCCCGCCCCTCGGTGCGCCTCGAGACCGTCCCGCACCTGGATGGCTCCCCCGGCGGGGTCGTGCACTGCTACGGGCACGGCGGCGCCGGAGTGACCCTTTCCTGGGGCTGCGCCGACGACGTCCTGGCCGAGGTCGAGGCGCTGCTCGGCACCTCGGACGAGACCGTCAGCGAGCCGGCCGCCGCACGGCCGTGAGACCCCCGAGCACCCGGAAACCCGCTGCTGCGTAGGCACGCACCGCACCGTCGTTCGACGCCGGGGTCGCCACCGCCACGCTGCTCGCGCCGGCCGCGGCCAGCTGCGCGCACAGCCCCTCGAGCAGCCGGCGGCCGTGGCCCTGCTGCTGGTGGTCGCGGTGGGTGCCGACGGGCTCGAGCAGCCCGCACCGGCCCGGCCCCGCCGACCAGGCGGTCCCGGCGGCGACCGGCCGACCCGCCGCGTCGCGGGCCAGCAGGTCGAGCGCCCCGTCGTACGGCGGTCCGGCGGCCATCAACGCCCACCGCGCGGCGGTGAAGGTCGACCCGTCGAACGCCGCCCGTTGCACCGCGACCCGGTCGGCGACGTCGCGGTCGCCGGTGACCGGCGCGACGCCGGGCGGGAGCTGGTTCCGCACCCCGGCGAGTGACCGGTGCAGGGCGACCCACTGGTCGGTGTCGGCGTCCCAGCCCCGGTCGGCGAGGACCGCGCGCCAGGCGGCGAACGGCAGCCCGTCGACGTAGGCCTCGCCCGGGGCGACCACGTCCTCCGCCGCGTCGGCGAGGTACTCCGCCAGCTCGGGGTCGTAGGCGCGGGTCTGGTCGACCGCGAGCCGCAGGGCCTCTGGACCGTCGAGCAGCCCGACGGCGACGACGGCTCCGCCCTCGCGCACGACGAGGAACGACGAGTCGACGTGGTCGTCCTCGAAACGCAGCTCCCACCCGACGTCCCCGGGGTGCAGCTGGCCACCCCAGGTCGGCGGGGTCCAGGCGACGAGCGCCGCCACGATCTCGTCGACCACGGTGCGACCTGCGCGCGTACTCGTGAACGGCACGGTCCGCGACGCTAGGTGGTGTCAGGTGCGGCGTCGAGCGGGTTCTCCGGCTCCCGCGGCTGTCCCGACGCGCGGTAGCGGACCAGCGCCGGGAAGGCGACGGCGAGCAGCAGCACCACGACGACGCAGGCGATGCCGCCGCCGACCCATGACGCCGTCGCGCCGGCAGCCGCGGCGGTGGCCCCCGAGCGCAGGTCGCCGAGCCGAGGGCCGCCGGCGACGACGACGATGAAGACGCCCTGCATCCGGCCGCGCATCTCGTCAGGGGCGTAGGTCTGCAGGATCGTCTGCCGGTAGACCGCCGACACGAGGTCGGCGGCACCTGCGACGGCGAGCAGCAGGACCGCGAGCCAGAGCGCGTGCGCCAGGCCGGCCAGCGCCACCGCCACGCCCCAGCCGCAGACCGCGGCCACGAGGGCGACCCCCTGCCGGCGTACCCGCCCGATCCACCCGCTCGCGAGACCGCCGGCCACCGCGCCGATCGCGATCGCGGCGAACAGCCAGCCGACGGACGACTCGCCCTGGAACCGCTCGTCGGCCACCTCGGGGAAGAGCGCGCGCGGCATCGCGAAGACCATCGCCACGATGTCGACAGCGAAGGACATGAGCACGACCGGCTTGGTCGCGATGAACCGCAAGCCGTCGAGCACCGACCGCAGCCCCGGCCGCACGGTCACGCCGACCGGTGGCAGCGGCGGCAGCCGTAAGGCGGCGTAGAAGCCGACGGTGAACAGCACGGCGTCGATGGCGTACGCCACGGCGAACGTCGACCTCGCGAGCACCACACCGGCGACGAGCGGGCCGACGACGGTGCCGACACTGCTCATCGTGAAGTTGAGCGTGTTCGCGGCCGGCACCTGGTCGCGATGCAGCAGCCGCGGCAGGATCGCGCCGCGCACCGGCGAGGACACCGCGAAGCCGACTGACTGCAGGGCGACCAGCCCGAGCAGGACCCAGCGGCTGTCCAGCCCGAGCAGCGCCTGCACGAGCAGGGCGCCGGTGACCGCCCACACCAGGCAGGACGACGCGATGTACAGCCGCCGGCGGTCGACGGCGTCCGAGACCGCGCCTCCGTAGAGGCCGAAGATGACGAGCGGCACGAACGCGGCCAGGCCGATCAGGCCGACCCAGAGCGACGAGCGCGTGATGGCGTACATCTGCACCGGTACGGCGACCGCGGTGAGCTGGTAGCCGACGAACGAGACGCCCTGCCCGACGAAGAGCCGGCGGAAGTCGGGCTGCCGGAGCGGCGTGACGTCGACGGCGACCCGGCGCAGCGCGGACCGGAACGTCGCCGCCACCAGTCCCCCATCTCCTCGTCGTCCGGCATGATCGACAGGTGAGCACCGTCCAGGCCGCAGTCACCGTCCGTGGGCTGCAGAAACGGTACGACGGCAAGGTCGCCGTCGACGGGGTGGACCTCGACGTTGCCCGGGGCGAGGTCTTCGCACTGCTCGGGCCCAACGGCGCCGGCAAGACCACCACCGTCGAGATCCTCGAGGGCTACCGGTCGCGCGACGCGGGCGAGGTCAGCGTGCTCGGCCACGACCCGGCGCACCCGACATCGGCCTGGCGGGCCCGGGTCGGGATCGTGCTGCAGTCGGTCAACGACCTCTCCGAGCTCACGGTCGCCGAGACCGTGCGGCACTTCGCCGGCTACTACCCGCACCCGCGAGACCCCGACGAGGTGATGACCACCGTCGGCCTCGACGACGGCGCCGACAAGCGGGTTCGGGCCTTGTCCGGCGGACAGCGCCGCCGTCTCGACGTCGCCCTCGGCATCCTCGGCCGGCCCGAGCTGCTGTTCCTCGACGAGCCCACCACCGGCTTCGACCCGGCGGCCCGCCGGATGTTCTGGGACCTCGTCGAGCGGCTGGCCGCGGAGGGCACCACGATCCTGCTCACCACCCACTACCTCGACGAGGCCGAGCGGCTGGCCGACCGGGTGGCGGTCATCGCGCGCGGGGTGATCCTCGACGTGGCGACCCCGGCCACCCTGGGCGGTCGCAGCGCCGCACAGGCGACGGTGGCCTGGACCGGCCGCGACGGCCGGCGGCACACGCTGCGGACGGCCACGCCGACCGCGACCGTCGCCGAGCTCGCGGCGGAGTACGGCGGTGAGGTGCCGGATCTCGCGGTGCTGCGCCCCACCCTCGAGGACACCTATCTCGGGATGGTGGGCGAGCAGTGAGCGAGGTCGACGTCCAGCACCGGGCGCCCGGGGTGCTGACGATCGGGCTGCGCCGGGTCCGCATCGAGCTGCTCTCGTTCGTCCGCGACCGCGAGGCCGCGTTCTTCACGTTGATCCTGCCGGTGCTGCTGCTGGTGGTCTTCGGGTCGGCGTTCACCGGCACGGTGGCCCCTGGCGTCAAGTTCAGCCAGTACTTCCTCGCCGGCATGATCGCCTCCGGAGTCGTCTACACGGCGTTCCAGAACCTTGCGATCGCGATCCCGCAGGAGCGCGACGACGGCACCCTGAAGCGGCTGCAGGGCACGCCCATGCCGAAGGCGGCGTACTTCCTGGGGAAGATCGGCCTCGTCCTCGTCATCTACGTCGTGCAGGTGGCCACCCTGATGGTCATCGGCGCGACCCTCTTCGACGTCCACCTGCCCACCGACGTCACGTCCTGGTGGACGTTCACCTGGCTGAGCCTGCTCGGCCTCACGACCTGCACGCTGCTCGGTGTCGCCTTCTCCGGGCTGGCCCGCAGCGGCCGCGGCGCCCCCGCCCTGGTCTCCCCCGTCGTCCTGGTGCTGCAGTTCACCTCGGGCGTGTTCTTCCAGTACGACGAGCTGCCGTCGTGGATGCAACAGCTGGCCGCGGTGTTCCCGTTGAAGTGGCTCTGCCAGGGCATGCGCTCGGTGTTCCTGCCCGACAGCTTCCAGAGCCGCGAGCTGGCCGGCACCTGGGAGCTGGGGCGGGTGGCGCTCGTCGTGGCCGTCTGGGCCGTGGGCGGCCTGCTCGTAGCGCTGCGGTGGTTCCGCTGGCGGCGTCGCGACGACGGCTGACCTCGGGCGTACGAAGACCGTGCGCGTCGGCGGTCAGGACAGCCCGTGCGCGTCCCGGACGACCGCGACGACCCGGCCGATGATCTCGGTGATGCCGTAGTCCTTGGGTGTGAAGACGCCGGCGACGCCCTGCTCGCGCAGCCAGCGAGCGTCCGACTCGGGGATGATGCCGCCGACCACGACCGGCAGGTCACCGGCACCCGCCTCGCGCAGCAGCCGCAGCACCTCCGGCACCAGCTCGCGGTGCGAGCCGGACAGGATCGACAGCCCGACGCAGTGCACGCCCTCCTCGACGGCCGCCGAGGCGATCTGCGCAGGGGTCAGCCGGATGCCCTGGTAGACGACCTCGATGCCGGCGTCGCGGGCGCGGACGGCGATCTGCTCGGCACCGTTGGAGTGGCCGTCGAGCCCGGGCTTGCCGACCAGCAGCCGCAGCCGGGTGCCGAGCTCGTCGCCGGTGCGAGCCACCAGGTCGCGGACCCTGCGCAGCTCGTCACCGGCCGCACCCTCCAGGCTGCTGGCGCCGACCGCGCCGCCCACCCCGGTCGGCGCCCGGTAGGACCCGAACACCTCGCGCAGCACCGCCGCCCACTCCCCCGTCGTCACACCGGCCCGGGCGCAGACCAGCGAGGCGGGGACGAGGTTGTCGGTGCCCTTGGCGGCGTCGCGCAGGCCGGCGAGCGCCGCCTCGACGGCGGCCGCGTCGCGCCCGGCACGCCAGGCCCGCACCGCCTCCACGGCGCGCGCCTCGACGCCCTTGGCGACGGTCTGGATCGCGGTGTCGAGGTCGGCGGTCAACGGGCTCGGCTCGGTCTCGGTGAACCTGTTCACCCCGACGACCACGTCCTCGCCGGACTCCACCCTGGCCCGGCGCCGGGCGTGCGAGGCGACCAGCTCGGACTTGAGATAGCCGTTCTCGACGGCGGCGACCGCGCCACCCAGGTCCGCGATCCGGTCCATCTCGGCCCGGGCCGCCGCGACGATCTCGGCGACCTTGGCCTCGACGACGTGCGAGCCGGCGAAGAGGTCCTCGTGCTCGAGCAGGTCGGACTCGTACGCCAGCACCTGCTGGATCCGCAGCGACCACTGCTGGTCCCACGGCCGCGGCAGGCCGAGCGCCTCGTTCCAGGCCGGCAGCTGCACGGCCCGCGCCCGGGCGTCCTTCGAGAGCGTGACGGCGAGCATCTCGAGCACGATGCGCTGCACGTTGTTCTCCGGCTGCGCCTCGGTCAGGCCGAGCGAGTTGACCTGTACGCCGTAGCGCAGCCGGCGCTGCATCGGGTCCTCGATGCCGTAGCGGTCGCGGGTCGTCTCGTCCCAGAGCTGCACCAGCGCGCGCATCTTGCACATCTCCTCGACGAACCGCACGCCGGCGTTGACGAAGAACGAGATCCGGGCGACGACGTCGCCGAACCGCTCCTCGGGCACCTGTCCCGCGTCCCGCACCGCGTCGAGGACGGCGACGGCGGTCGACATCGCGAACGCCAGCTCCTGCACCGGCGTCGCGCCGGCCTCCTGCAGGTGGTAGCTGCAGATGTTGATCGGGTTGAACTTCGGCACCTCGGCGACCGTGTGCGCGATCAGGTCGGTGGTCAGCCGCATCGACGCCGCCGGCGGGAACGCGTAGGTCCCCCTCGAGAGGTACTCCTTGACGATGTCGTTCTGGGTGGTCCCGGCGAGCTGGGCCCTGACCTCGCCCGCTGCCGCGGTGCCGTAGTCGTCGGGCACGATGCCGGCCTGCTCGAGCGCGACCGTCTCGTAGAGCGCGAACAGCCACATGGCGGTCGCGTTGATCGTCATCGAGGTGTTCATGCCGGTCAGGGGGATGCCGTCGAACAAGTCCCGCAGGTCGCCCAGGTGGCTGACCGGCACCCCGACCTTGCCGACCTCGCCGCGGGAGAGCTCGTCGTCCGGGTCGTAACCGGTCTGCGTCGGCAGGTCGAAGGCCACCGAGAGACCGGTCTGGCCCTTGCCGAGGTTGCGGCGGTACAGCGCGTTGGACTCGGCCGCCGAGGAGTGCCCGGCGTACGTCCGCATGACCCACGGCTGGTCCCGCACGGGTCGGATCCTACTCACCGGTAACCATGGGGAGGCCCGGCCGGGCCGGTCTGGCGGGGGCTAGACGGCGAGGGTGGTGGTGGGTGCGTCCAGGGTGAGGACGCGGTGCAGCCGGGTGACCCGCAGGATGCGGCGGACCCGCGGGGCGGCGTCGCGCAGCACGATCCGACGGCCGGCCAGCTTGGCACGCCGGTCGGCCCCGAGCAGGACCCCCAGACCGGTCGCGTCGACCCAGTCGACCCCGGCGAGGTCGACGACCAGGTCGCCGGCACCCAGGTCGATCGCCTCGTGCAGTGCGGCCCGCACGTCGGACGCGCTGCTCACGTCCAGCCGGCCGGACAGCACGATCTCACGCTCGTTGGCGACGACGACGCCCACCCGCTCCACCCCCACCCCTGCTCCTGTACGTACTGACGCGCGAGGGCCCGGCGTGGTTGCCTCCGCTCTCGTGGTTCCTGACGGTACGACCGGGACTTGAGGATTTCTTGACGCCACGCTGTGACACCTGTGACTTGTGTGACTCCTGGGACCCTGCCATTTCATGATCCACAGTTGATCTGTTGGAGAAAGTCCCACGGATCCGCTGTGGATCACCTACCGGCCCGCTCCGTTCGCGGCATCCGGTCAGAGCGCCAGGACAGGGCGCCGCAGGCTGCCCGCACCCCATCATCGGCCTGACACCGCGCCATTTCATGATCCACACCGGATCGGTGGGAAGAAACCGCACCGATCCGGTGTGGATCATGAAGAACGGGGAGTGCGGTGGGCGACGGCGGCCGACGACGGTGGGACCCAGTCGCGCGCGGCAGCTGGACGGCGGCTAGCTGTCGTAGGTGTAGAAGCCCCGGCCGGACTTGCGGCCGAGGTCGCCGGCGGCGACCATCCGCGACAGCGACTCCGGCGGGAAGAACTTCTCGTCCGCGGTGTCCGCGTAGATGTTCATGCTGGCGTTGCGCAGGATGTCGACGCCGGTGAGGTCGGTCGTGGCGAGCGGCCCCATCGCGTGGCCGAACCCGAGCCGGCAGGCGGTGTCGATGTCCTCGGCGCTGGCGACGCCGTTCTCCACCAGCCGGACGGCCTCCATGGCGAGCGCGCAGATCAGCCGGGTGGTCACGAAGCCCGCGACGTCACGGTTGACCACGACGCAGGTCTTCCCGACCCCCTCGGCGAAGGCGCGCGCCGCGTCGAGGGTCTCGTCGCTCGTCTTGTAGCCGCGGACCAGCTCGCACAGCGCCATCATCGGCACCGGGGAGAAGAAGTGGGTCCCGACGACAGCCTCCGGCCGACCGGTCACCGCGGCGATCTTCGTGATCGGGATGGCGCTGGTGTTGGTGCCGAGCACCGCGCCGTCCTTGCAGATCCGGTCCAGCTCGCGGAAGACCTCCTGCTTGACGTCGATGCTCTCGAACGCCGCCTCCACGACCACGTCGGCCGAGCCGGCCGCGTCGAGGTCGGTGGTGGTCGTGATCCGGCCGAGGGCCGCCTCCGCATCGGGCTGCTCGAGCGTGCCCTTGGTGACGAACCGCGACAGCGACTTCTCGATCGCCGCGCGCCCGCGGCCGAGCGCCTCGTCGGTCACGTCGCGCAGCACGACGTCGTGTCCCGCCACCGCGGCGACCTGGGCGATGCCGGAGCCCATCAGGCCCGCTCCGACGACCGCAAGACGTGTCCCTGTCGATGTCCCAGTCATGGCAGGGGAGCCTAATGAGCGGGGGTGGGCGACACTGGGCCGGTGCCGGACTGGAGTGCCCTCATCACCTCGGTCCTCGTCGTCGGCGTCCTCGCGCTCATCCTTCGCTGGGCCTACGGCAGTGGCCGCCGGTCGCTGGTGGCCCGGCGACCGACGCCGGGCAGCGCCGAGGAGTACGGCCTGATGGTCGCGGTCGCGGCACCGGGCACGTTCATCGAGGGCGAGGTCGACCGGCAGCGGCTCGAGGCGGCCGGCATCCGCGCGCAGCTGGTCACGACCACCGACGGGCCGCGGCTGATGGTCCTCGAGGAGGACGAGACGAGAGCGCGGCGGCTCCTCGCGTCGTGACCCCTGCTACTGGTCGAAGGCGGAGTCGGGGTCCTGCTCGCGGGTGACGTCCGCGCCGAGAGTGCGCAGCGCGTGGTCGAACCCCGGGTAGCCGCGGTCGACGTGGTGGATGTCGTACACGTGCGTGATGCCGTCGCCGACCAGGCCGGCGAGGGTCAGCGCGGCACCGGCCCGGATGTCGCTGGCCCGCACCGGCGCACCGGAGAGCCGCTCGACGCCGCGGACGACGGCGTGGTGCCCGTCGGTACGCACGTGCGCGCCCAGCCGGGCCAGCTCGCTGGCGAAGACGAAGCGGCCCTCGAAGATGTTCTCGGTGATCATCGCGGCGCCGTCGGCGATCGAGTTGAGCGCCATGACGAGCGGCTGCAGGTCGGTGGCCAGCCCCGGGTACGGCAGCGTCACCGCGTCGACCGCGACCGGCCGCGCGTCCTGCACGACGCGGAAGCCGTCGTCGACGCTCTCGACCCTGGCGCCGGCGGTCTGCAGCTTGTCGAGCGCGATCTCGAGGTGCTCGGTGCGGGCGTTGTGCACCGTCACGTCGCCGCGGGTCATCGCGGCTGCGAACGCCCAGGTCCCGGCGACGATCCGGTCGGGGACGATCTCGTGGGTCGTGGGCCGGAGCCGGTCGACTCCCTCGACGCTGAGCGTCGACGTCCCGACCCCGTCGATCTGCGCGCCCATCTGCTGCAGCATCTGGCAGAGGTCGACGATCTCCGGCTCGCGCGCCGCGTTGTCGACGACGGTCGTCCCGTCCGCCAGCACGGCCGCCATGAGCACGTTCTCGGTGGCGCCGACGCTCGGGAAGTCGAGCCACACGCTCGCGCCGGTGAGCCCCTTCGGCGCCCGGCCGACGATGTAGCCGTGCGCGTTGTCCAGCTCGGCGCCGAGCTTGGTGAGCCCGGCCATGTGGAAGTCGAGCGGCCGGGTGCCGATCGCGTCGCCTCCCGGCATGGCGACCTCGGCCTGCCCGCAGCGTGCGAGCAGCGGACCGAGCACGCAGATCGACGCCCGGATCCGCCGGACCAGGTCGTAGTCGGCCTGGTGGCCGAGCTCGGCGGGCACGTCGATGACGACGCTGGCCGCCGCCGGGTCGTAGTCGACGGTGCAGCCCAGCCGGCGCAGCAGCTCGCCCATGATCTCGACGTCGAGGATGTGCGGCACCTCGGTCAGGGTGCTGCGGCCCTCGGCGAGCAGCGCCGCCGCCATCGTCTTGAGCACGCTGTTCTTGGCGCCGGTGACCCGCACCTCGCCGTCCAGCCGGGCGCCACCGACGACGCGGAACCTCTCCATGGCGGCCACCCTAGAGCGAGCGTCCTAGAGTGACCGAATGGTCAACCTCACCCGCATCTACACCCGCACCGGCGACGACGGGACGACGGGCTGGGGCGGGCGCGGCCGGATCTCCAAGAACGACTCCCGCCTCGAGGCGTACGCCGACTGTGACGAGGCAGGCGCCTTCCTCGGCGTGGCCCTCGCGGCCGGCGGGCTGACCGGCGAGCTCGCGGCCGTCGTGAGCAAGGTCCAGAACGACCTCTTCGACGTCGGCGCGGACCTCTGCACGCCGGTGCAGGACGACCCGGCGTACCCGCCGCTGCGCGTCGTCCAGTCACAGGTCGACGCCGTCGAGGCCGAGATCGACCGCTTCAACGCCGACCTCGAGCCGCTGCGGTCCTTCGTCGTCGCCGGCGGTACGCCGGCCGCCGCCCACCTGCACGTCGCGCGCACCGTCGTACGCCGGGCCGAGCGGGCGACCTGGCGGGCGGTCGAGGAGCACGGCGACGCGGTCAACCCGCTGACGGCGACCTACCTCAACCGGCTGTCCGACCTGCTCTTCGTGCTGGCCCGCTACGCCAACCGCGAGTCCGGCGACGTCCTCTGGGTCCCCGGCGCCAACCGCTAAGGGGCGGGGATGCCGGGTGGGGAGGACTCCACCCAGGAGAGGAAGCCGGTGAGGGTGTCCTCGTTCATCGCGAACTCGACCGGCCCGCCGGCCCCGACGCACCGCACGACGACGGCGCCGCTGAGCAGCGAGAACACCTCGGCTCCCTGCGGGTCGCGCCGGTCGACGACCTGCAGCTCCCGCCGGGCGAGCACCCGCTTCGGTCGTAGGGCGTAGGAGAAGACGCGGTACCACTCGAGGGTGTCGCCGGAGTAGCGCGCGATGCCGAGGGTCCAGCCCTGGCCGGTCCGCGGGTTCGCGGCGGGGCGCAGTCGCAGGCTGCAGTCGAAGGTGCCACCGCGACGGCTCAGGAAACGGCGGCGCAGCACGAGCAGCCCGAGCGCGACCAGCCCCAGCGCGACCAGCGCCGCGAGCACGTCGACCACCCCGATCAGGCCCATGGGGCCTCCGGGGTGGTCGGTGCGGACACCGGCCCTAGGAGATCATGCCGTGAGCGCGGATCCTGGCCTCGGCCCGACGTGCCTGGTGCGCGGCGTCGTCCTCGTCGGAGCCCTGGGCGGCACGCAGGTCGCTCTCCGCCTCGGCCAGGTCGATGTCCGAGGCGAGGTCGCACTCCTCCGCCAGGATCCCGACCCGGTTGTCGGCGACCGAGAGGAAGCCGCCGTGCACGACGGCCACGACCGGGTCCCCGCTCGACTGCCGGATCAGCACGGCACCGTCGGCGAGGGTGCCGAGCAGCGGCGCGTGGTGCGGCAGGATGCCCACGTCGCCGTCGGCGGTCCGGGCCAGGACCATCGTGCCCTCGCCGGTCCACACCGTGCGGTCCGCGGCGACCAGCTCGACCTCGAGCAGGTCGCCCGACTCCGAGGCGTCAGCCATTGTTCTCCAGCTCCTTGGCCTTCTTCTCCACGTCCTCGAGGCCACCGCACATGAAGAACGCCTGCTCCGGGATGTGGTCGTACTCGCCCTCGGCCAGCTTCTTGAACGCGTCGATGGTCTCGTCGAGCGGGACGAACGAGCCGTCGAGGCCGGTGAACGCCTTCGCGACGAAGGTGTTCTGCGAGAGGAACCGCTGGATCCGGCGGGCCCGCTGGACGAGGATCTTGTCCTCCTCGGACAGCTCGTCGATGCCGAGGATGGCGATGATGTCCTGAAGGTCCTTGTAGCGCTGCAGGATCTCCTTGGTGCGCGCCGCGACCCGGTAGTGGTCCTCCGAGATGTAGCGCGGGTCGAGGATCCGGGACGTCGAGTCCAGCGGGTCCACGGCCGGGTAGATGCCCAGCTCCGAGATCGGCCGTGAGAGCACCGTCGTGGCGTCGAGGTGGGCGAACGTCGTGTGCGGCGCCGGGTCGGTGATGTCGTCGGCGGGCACGTAGATCGCCTGCATCGAGGTGATCGAGTGGCCGCGCGTCGAGGTGATGCGCTCCTGGAGCAGGCCCATCTCGTCGGCGAGGGTCGGCTGGTAGCCGACAGCCGACGGCATGCGGCCGAGCAGCGTCGACACCTCGGAGCCGGCCTGGGTGAACCGGAAGATGTTGTCGATGAACAGCAGCACGTCCTGCTTCTGCACGTCGCGGAAGTACTCCGCCATCGTGAGCGCGGCAAGGGCGACCCGCAGGCGGGTGCCGGGCGGCTCGTCCATCTGGCCGAAGACCAGGGCGGTCTTGTCGATGACGCCGGTCTCGGTCATCTCGGTGATGAGGTCGTTGCCCTCACGGGTCCGCTCGCCCACGCCGGCGAAGACGGAGACGCCACCGAAGTTCTCGGCGACGCGGTAGATCATCTCCTGGATGAGGACGGTCTTGCCGACGCCGGCACCGCCGAACAGGCCGATCTTGCCGCCCAGCACGTACGGCGTGAGCAGATCGATGACCTTGATGCCGGTCTCGAACATCTCGGTCTTCGACTCGAGCTGGTCGAACTTCGGCGGGGTGCGGTGGATCTCCCACCGCTCCTTGATGTCGAGCTCGGACTCCTCGACGTCCAGCGGCTTGCCGAGGGTGTTGAACACGTGGCCCTTGGTCACGTCGCCGACCGGCACTGTGATCGGGCTGCCGGTGTCGGTGACCGTGGCGCCGCGGACCAGGCCGTCGGTGGGCTCCATCGAGATGGCGCGGACCAGGCTGTCACCGAGGTGCTGGGCCACCTCGAGGGTCAGCATCTTCTCCTCGCCGGCCAGGGTGACGTCCACCTGGAGCGCGTTGTAGATCTCGGGCATGGTGTCGACGCTGAACTCCACGTCGACGACCGGCCCGATCACCCGGGCGACCCGACCGGTGCCCTCGGTCGTCACCTCGTTGTTGGCGGGTCCGGTGTTCTCGGCTACAGCAGTCATCTCTCACTCACTCCCGGCAGTCGCACTGGCGAGCGCATCCGCGCCACCGACGATCTCGCTGATCTCTTGGGTGATCTCGGCCTGTCGGGCCGCGTTGGCCATGCGTGTGTAGGTCTTGATGAGCTCGGTCGCGTTGTCGGTGGCGGACTTCATCGCCCGGCGCCGCGCCGCGAGCTCCGAGGCGGCCGACTGGAGCAGCGCGTTGTAGACGCGGCTCTCGACGTAGCGCGGCAGCAGCGCGTCGAGCACTGCCTCCGCCGAGGGCTCGAACTCGTAGAGCGGGAACGACCCGCCCTCGGGCTCCTCCTCGGTCTCCTCGATCTCCAGCGGCAGCAGCCGCCGGGTCACGGTCTTCTGGGCGACCATGCTCTGGAACTGGGTGTAGACGATGTGGATCTCGTCGACCCCACCCTCGTCGTTGGGGGTCAGGAACGCCTCGATGACGGCGTCCGCGACCTCCTTCGCGTCGGCGTAGGTCGGGCTCTCCGAGAAGCCGGTCCACTCCCCCGCGACCTCGCGGTTGCGGAAGCGGTAGAAGCCCACCGCCTTGCGCCCGACGAGGAACGGCACGACCTCCTTGCCGTTGTCGCGCAGCATGTTGGACAGCCGCTCCCCCTCCTTGATGGCGTTGGAGGAGTAGGCACCGGCCAGGCCGCGGTCGCTCGTGATGAGCAGCAGGGCCGCGCGGGCCGTGCCCTCGTGGCCCTCCTGCTCCGAGGCGGGCACGGTCCCGGTGAGGGGGTGCTCGACGTCGGAGTAGCTGGCGACCGCCGACACCGCGCGCGTGATCGCCTCGGCGTACGGCGTCGACTGGGTCACCCGCTGCTGCGCCTTGACGATGCGCGAGGCAGCGATGAGCTCCATCGCCTTGGTGATCTTCTTGGTCGCGTTCACCGACCTGATGCGTCGGCGGTAGACCCGCAGCTGGGCACCCATCTGCTAGCTCTGCTTCGCCGGCTTGCGGACGTGCTTCTTGATGGTCTCCTGCTCGACCTCGTCCTCGCCCATCGAGCCGACCGGCTCGTCGTTGACCAGCAGCTCGCCGGACGATGTCTCGAACTGCTTCTTGAAGCCGTCGACGGCTTCCTCCAGCGAGGAGACCGTGTCGTCGCCCAGCTCCTTGCTCTCGCGCAGGCCGTCGACCAGGCCCTTGTGCTCGCGGTGCAGGTAGTCGAGCAGCTCGGACTCGAAGCGGCGGATGTCCTCGACCGGGACGTCGTCGAGCTTGCCGGTGGTGCCGGCCCAGATCGAGATGACCTCGTGCTCCACCGGGAACGGCGAGTACTGGCCCTGCTTGAGCAGCTCGACCAGGCGGGCACCTCGAGCGAGCTGCGACTTGGAGGCGGCATCGAGGTCGGAGCCGAAGGCGGCGAACGCCTCGAGCTCGCGGTACTGGGCCAGGTCGAGGCGCAGGCGGCCGGCGACCTTGCGCAGCGCCTTGACCTGCGCGGAGCCGCCGACACGGGAGACCGAGACACCGACGTTGATCGCCGGCCGGACACCCGAGTTGAACAGGTCGGTCTCGAGGAAGCACTGACCGTCGGTGATCGAGATGCAGTTGGTCGGGATGAACGCCGAGACGTCGTTGCCCTTGGTCTCGATGATGGGCAGACCCGTCATCGAGCCGCCACCCAGCTCGTCACTGAGCTTCGCGCAGCGCTCGAGCAGGCGCGAGTGCAGGTAGAAGACGTCACCCGGGTAGGCCTCGCGACCCGGCGGGCGGCGCAGCAGCAGCGAGACCGCGCGGTAGGCGTCGGCCTGCTTCGACAGGTCGTCGAACACGATCAGGACGTGCTGGCCCTGGTACATCCAGTGCTGGCCGATGGCCGAGCCGGTGTACGGCGCGAGGTACTTGAACCCGGCCGGGTCCGACGCGGGGGCCGCGACGATCGTCGTGTACTCCAGCGCGCCGTTCTCCTCCAGCGCCTGGCGCACGGAGGCGATCGTCGATCCCTTCTGGCCGACGGCGACGTAGATGCACTTCAC
Source organism: uncultured Actinomycetota bacterium (assembly GCA_963746175.1). GTDB lineage: Bacteria > Actinomycetota > Actinomycetes > JACCUZ01 > JACCUZ01 > CAVVAH01. Next base: position 419,126 of record CAVVAH010000008.1, read on the forward strand.
CTGGCGCTTGGGGTCGCCGGACTCCCAGTCGGCCTTCTGGTTGATGATCGTGTCGAGGCAGACCGCGGTCTTGCCGGTCTGCCGGTCACCGATGATCAGCTGCCGCTGGCCGCGGCCGATCGCGGTCATCGCGTCGATCGCCTTGATGCCGGTCTGCATCGGCTCCTTGACCGACTGGCGCTGGACCACCGAGGCGGCCTGCAGCTCGAGGGCGCGGCGCTCGGTGGACTCGATCGGGCCCTTGCCGTCGAGCGGGTTGCCCAGCGGGTCGATGACCCGGCCGAGGAAGCCGTCGCCCACCGGCACCGACAGGATCTCCCCGGTGCGCTTGACCGGCTGGCCCTCCTCGATGCCGCGGAACTCGCCCAGCACGACCGCGCCGATCTCGCGCACGTCGAGGTTGAGCGCGAGGCCCAGCGTGCCGTCCTCGAACTCGAGCAGCTCGTTGGTCATGGTCGAGGGCAGGCCCTCGATCCGCGCGATGCCGTCACCGGCCTCGGTGACGTGCCCGACCTCCTCGCGCCCGGCGTTCTCCGGCTCGTACGACGAGACGAAGCGCTCGAGTGCGTCCCGGATCTCCTCCGGCCGGATGGTCAGCTCGGCCATGTCGCAGCCCCTGCTCTCTTGTCGGTCGTGCGTGTGGTCACGTGGGTGTTGGCTTCTACTGGCCGACGAGCCGTCGGCGGGCGTCGTCGAGGCGGCTGACGACCGAGCCGTCGATCGCCTCGTCGCCGATCTCGACCCGGATGCCGCCCACCAGGGCGGGGTCGAGCTGGACGTTGAGGTGCACCTCGTGCCCGTAGATCCGCCGCAGCGCGGCACCGAGCCGGTCCCGCTGCTCCTCGGTGAGGGGCGCGGTCGCGGTCACGGTGGCGACCAGCCGGCGGCGCCGGTCGGCGGCCACCTGGCCGTAGGTCTCGACCGTGCGGTCGAAAGACCGGCCACGCGGTGCGACCACCGCCTGGCGGACCAGGCGGCGGGTCTCGTCGGTGGCGCGGCCGCCGAGCAGGTCCTCGATCAGGGCGGCTCGGTTCTCCACCGGTGCCGCTCGGTCGGACAGCGCCGACCGCAGCTCGGGAGCGCCGGCCACGGCCCGGCTGACGCGGAACAGCTCGTCCTCGACCTCGTCCAGCCGGCCGGCCTTCTCGGCCGCGGCGACCTGCGCCTCGACCGCCAGCAGCTCGACCGCGTCGGCGAGGTCGCGCGGCACGGACCACCGGGCCCGCACCACCCACGACAGCAGGTCGGCGGTGGCGCCACCGACCCGGTCGCCGAGCACTGCCCGGACCAGGCCGGCGCGCGCGTCGCCGTCCCGGGACGGGTCGACGAGCGCCCGGCGCAGGCCGTGCTCGGAGTCGAGCACCGCCGTCACCCCGAACAGCTCGTCGCTGACCGCGGTGAGGTCGGTGTCGCCGGTGCGGATCAACGTGCCCAGCGTCTCGCGGGCCGCCGCGAGCGACTCGCGGCTGGCACCCGTCAGACCCGCTGCGCTCATTCGGGGCCCCCGCGGAAGCGTGGCTGGATGCACCGGACGTGGCGATGCCCGGCGAGGGAGCGCTTTCGTGGGGTGAAACTCATGCCTTGGCCTTGTCGCCGCTGCCGTCGGGCTCGGCGACGGAGGTGGCACCGGAGTCGGCCCGGCTCTCCAGCTCGTCGAGGAAGCGGTCGACGACGCGACGCTGCCGGGCGTCGTCCTCGAGGGACTCGCCGACGATGCGGCCGGCGAGGTCCGTCGCGAGCGACCCGACCTGGGTGCGCAGCTGGGTGAGCGCGGCCGTCTTGTCGGCCTCGATCTGCTGGTGCGCCTGCTCGGTGATCCGGCGGGACTCGGCCTGCGCCTGCTCGCGCATCTCGGCGATGATCGCCGTGCCCTGCTCGCGGGCCTCCTCGCGGAGCCGGGCCGCCTCGTGCCGGGCGTCGGCGAGCTGCTCGCGGTACTGCGCGAGCGTCTCCTTCGCCTCCTCCTCGGCCGTCCTCGCCCGCTCCATGCCGCCCTCGATGGCGTCACGGCGCTCCTCGAAGGTCTTCTCGAAGATCGGGAAGACCTTCGCGCGCAGGAAGAGGAAGAGCAGGACGAAGGCGACGGTGCCGACGATGAGCTCGGACGTGTGCGGCAGCAGGGGGCTGGGCTCGTCCCCTGCCGCCAGCACGATGGCGAGCGTCTGCATGTGGTGCCTCTTCCGGTCTTAGAGGACGAACGCGAGGCCGATGCCGATGATGGCAAGAGCCTCGGCGAGGGCGAAGCCGAGGATCGCGATGCCCTGGAGCACACCCCGCGCCTCGGGCTGACGAGCGACGCCGTTGATGTACGCCGCGAAGATCAGGCCGATGCCGACGCCCGGGCCGATGGCCGCGAGGCCGTAGCCCACCATGTTCAGACTGCCGTCCATTGCTACGGGGTTCCTTCCCTTGGGGATCCGGCCCGGTTGGGCTGGTCGTCGCTGTCGGTCGTGCGTGGGGTGGTGCGGTCAGTGCTCGTCGGCGAGTGCGCCGGCGATGTAGAGCGCGGAGAGCAGCACGAAGACGTAGGCCTGCAGCACCTGCACGAAGGCCTCGAAGAACGTGAGGATGATGCCGAAGCCGAACGCCACCGGGCTGAGCAGCGCCAGGGCGCCGCCCTTCTCGACGAGCAGGTACTCGCCGCCGAGGATGCAGACCAGCAGCACGAGGTGGCCGGCGAACATGTTGAGCGTGAGACGCAGGGTGAGCGTGATCGGCCGGATGATGAAGGTCGAGAGGAACTCGAGCGGTGCCAGCAGCAGGTAGATCGGCTTGGGCAGGCCGGGCGGGAACATCATCGCCTTGAAGTAGCCGACGAACCCGTGCTTCTTGATGCCGACGTAGTTGAACGTCGCCCAGGAGATCAGCGCGAGGACCAGCGGGAACGCGATCTTGCCGTTCGCCGGCAGCTGGAGCACCGGGACGATGCCCGAGAGGTTGTTGATGGCGATGAAGCAGAACAGCGTCGCGAGGTAGGGCACGAACTTGCGGCCCTCGCGCCCGATCGTGTCGCCGACGATGTCGTTGCGGACGAAGCCGTAGATGCTCTCGCCGACGAACTGCATCTTCGCGGGGACCAGCGACGCCTTCCGCGACGCGAGCCAGAACACCAGTGCGACGGTGAGGGTCCCGAGCACCACGATGAGCATCGGCTTGGTGAAGAAGGTGCCCTCGCCGAACAGCGGCGGGAACTCGAAGTCACTCGGTCCCGGCGGCTGGAACTCTTCGCCCTCGGCCGCCTGGGCGAGCCTGATCCCGCTGTCGACCAGGTGGGTGACCAGGTGCAAGGCGTCTCCTTCGGCGCGGTGCATCGGGTGTCGCAGTCGATGCTGCGGCCCTGCAGTCGCAGAGCCGCGAAAAGTACTGCGGGATCAAGGCTTACTGTACCGGAGCCAGACCAACCAGATTCCGCCGGCCGCCCCCAGCACGATGCCGACTCCGACCAGGCCACGAGTGCCCAGCCAGGCGTCGAGCAACCATCCGATCCCGCCGTACAGGATCACCCCGGACAGCAGATAGCTGATCACCGCCCAGGCGTCGACCTCCCGCACCGGTGGCGGGTCGGACGCACCCTCCGGGGTCCCGGGTGACACGTCGTCGTCGCCGTCAGTCCGGTCGTCGACCATCGCGCGACGGACCCTATCAGCGCTGGTAGGGGGCCTCGTCCGCCGGGACCTCGGACGTGCCGGACGCCGTGGGAAGCTCGACGTCGACGACCGCCGGTCGCCAGCGGAGGAAGGACCAGACCGTGCCGGCGGTCCAGCCCAGCGCCACCGCGACGACCGTCAGTCCGAGCACCTCGCGGTCCGGTGAGCCGGAGCGGATGACGAGCCGGAAGGCCACGAGTAGCAGGGCGACCCGCGTCGTGTAGCCGAGCAGGAGCAGCATCGCCCCCAACCCGCGGCGACCCTTGCCGGCCTGCGAGACGGGAAGCTGGCCGATCAGCAGGAAGGCGAGCACCACTCCCGCCCCCAGGGCGACCGCGCCCAGCGAACCAGGCCCCTCGACGACCAGGGCGACCACGACGCAGACGGCCGCGACCACCGCGGCACCGACGACCGCCGGCGTCAGCAGCGCCCGCGCCCCGGTCCCCCGGCGTGCGGCGCTCACTTGACCCTGCCCCGGCGCAGACCGGTGAAGGTCCCCTCGGCCCGCCGGAGCCGCGGGATGTTCATGGTGAGGAGGGCGGCGACCACGCACGCGGCCACGATGCTGACCACCAGGGCCGGCGTCGGCAGGAAGCCGGAGGCCGTCCAGCCGAAGGCGATCACCGCGGACCACAGGTACATCACCAGGACCGCGCGCGCGTGGCTGTGCCCGCGCTCGAGCAGCCGGTGGTGCAGGTGCTTCTTGTCCGGCGCGAACGGCGACCGGCCCGCCACCGTCCGCCGGACGATCGCGAGCAGCACGTCGAGGAACGGCAGGGCCATCACGGCGATCGGCAGGACGAGCGGCAGCAGCGCCGGGCCCAGTGGGGTCGAGACGGCGTTGGGGCCGACCGTGCCGGTGAGCGTGACAGTGGTGGACGCGAGCAGGAGACCCAGGACCATGGAGCCGGAGTCGCCCATGAAGATGCGGGCGGGACTGAAGTTGTGCGGGAGGAAACCGACGCACACGCCGATCAGCGCTGCCGCCACGACGCCGGACGTGGTCGCCCGGGTCAGGCCTTCGGTGACCGTGAGCGCGTACGAGAAGACGAAGAACGCGGCCGCGGCGATGGCGACGATGCCGGCGGCCAGCCCGTCGAGGCCGTCGACGAAGTTCACCGCGTTCACGGTGGCGACCACCAGCACGATGGTGAAGACGGTGCCCTCGACCGGACCGAGGACGAACGAGCTCGCGATCGCCTTGTCGTCGACCACGGACTCGCTGCCGAAGATGCCGATCGGCAGGTAGAGCATCTGGACGCCGCCGATGACCATGACGCCCGAGGCCAGCACCTGCCCGGCGAGCTTGGTGAGCGCGTCGAGCTCCCACCGGTCGTCGGCCACGCCCAGCAGGCAGATCAGGCCGGCCCCGGCGAGCAGGGGCAGGGTCTGCCGGGCGTCGTGCAGCCGCGGCCCGAGGAAGGGCATCTGGGTGGCCACCAGCATCCCCGCGGCGAATCCGCCGAGCATCGCGAGACCGCCCAGCCGCGGCGTCGGGATCGCGTGCACGTCGCGGTCACGGACCGGGGTCAGGGCTCCCCAGCGCAAGGCGATGCGCCGGGCCACCGGCGTCAGCAGGTAGGTGACTGCGGCTGCCACCACCAGGGTGAGCATGTACTCGCGCACGCGTGAGGACCGTCCGCGCCGTCAGGCCGTGCTGCGAGATGTCATGACGCCTCACCGTAGTCGCCGGGGTCGAGGTCGGGAGCGACCTCACGCAGCACGTCCAGGCCGATGGCACCGAGCCGTTGCACCCGCGGGACCACGCCGGTGACGTCGACGATCGTCGACGCCAGCGGGTCGCCCGCCGGACCGCCGTCGAGGTAGATCGAGACCGACTCGCCCAGCTGCTCGACGGCCTCGTCGCACGTCGCCGGGGCGGGCCGACCGGACAGGTTCGCGCTGCTGACCCCCATCGGGCCGGTGGCGCGGAGCAGCTCGAGGGCCACCGGGTGAAGCGGCATGCGGACCGCGACGGTGCCCCCGGTGTCGCCGAGGTCCCACCGCAGGGACGGCTGCGCGGTCGCCACCAGGGTGAGGCCCCCCGGCCAGAAGGCCTCGACCAGGTCGCGCGCGGTCTGGGTCAGGCCGGTGGCGATGCCGTCGAGGGTGCGGGGCGCGCCGACGAGCACCGGGACCGGCATGTCCCGCCCACGGCCCTTGGCCGCGAGCAGCTGCGCGATCGCACTCGGGGAGAAGGCGTCGGTGCCGAGCCCGTAGACGGTGTCGGTCGGCAGCACCACGAGCTCGCCCCGGCGCACAGCGTCGCGCGCCAGGTCGAGCCCGACCGGCCGCTCGGTCGGCTCGGCCATGTCGTAGCGCCGGATCCACCCCATCAGGCTCCTTCCTCGCGCGTCGCGAGCACCGCGGTGAGGAAGCGGTCGCGACCGGCCAGGTCCTGATGGTCCCGCACGTCCGCCCAGCATCCGGCACCGGTGAACACCGCGGGGGCTGAGGCGCCCTGCAGGTCGGCGTGCTCCACCACGACGGCTCCGCCAGGGCGCAGCAGCCGCGCGGCGACCCGCTCGACCACCCGCATCGCGTCGAGGCCGTCGTCGCCGGACCACAGCGCGAGCGCCGGGTCGTGGGTGGCGACCTCGGGGTCACGGATCACGGCACCGACCGGGATGTACGGCGGGTTGCTCACGACGACGTCGACGGTGCCGGCCAGCTCCGGGAAGGCGTCGGCCATGTCGCCGAGCCGCAGGTCGACGGTCGAGCCGGCGCAGTTGCGCAGTGCCCAGGCGTGCGCCGCCGGGTCGGCCTCGACCGCGAAGACCGCGCTACCAGGCACCTCGGTGGCCACCGCGAGGGCGATGGCTCCGGACCCGGTGCCCAGGTCGACGACGCGCGGCCGCGCGGCCCCGGTCAGTCGCGCGAGCACCGCGTCGACGACGACCTCGGTCTCCGGCCGCGGCACGAAGACACCCGGGCCGACCGCCAGCTCGAGGTGGCGGAACGGCGCGGTGCCGGTGATGTGCTGCAGCGGCTCCCGCCCGGCCCGCCGGTCGACGTACGCCGCGAACTCGGGGCCTGCCTCGTCGTGCCGCCAGAGGTCACGTCGCTCGACACCGAGGGAGTGCGCGGCGAGGACCTCGGCGTCGTGCCGGGCCGACGGCACCCCGGCCGCGGACAGGGTCGCTGCAGCGGCGGCGAGGGACGCTCTCAGCGAGGTCGACGTCGTCGTCACGAGCCGGCGGCGGCCAGCCTGGCCGCGGTGTCCGCGTCGACGAGGGCCTGGATGACGTCGCCGAGGTCGCCGTCGAGGACCTGGTCGAGGTTGTGCGACTTGTAGCTGACCCGGTGGTCGGCGATCCGGTTCTCCGGGTAGTTGTAGGTGCGGACCCGCTCGGACCGGTCGACCGTGCGGACCTGGGACCGGCGCGCGTCGGACGCCTCCTGGTCGGCTGCCTCCTGGGCCGCGGCGAGCAGCCGGGCCCGCAGGATGCGCATCGCCTGCTCGCGGTTCTGCAGCTGGGACTTCTCGTTCTGGCAGGACGCGACGATCCCCGTCGGCACGTGCGTGATGCGCACGGCGGAGTCGGTGGTGTTGACGCTCTGCCCGCCCGGACCGGAGGACCGGTAGACGTCGATGCGCAGGTCGTTGGGGTCGATCTCGACGTCGACGTCCTCCGCCTCCGGGAGCACGAGGACGCCGGCCGCGCTGGTATGGATCCGGCCCTGCGACTCGGTCACCGGGACCCGCTGGACCCGGTGCACTCCCCCCTCGTACTTCAAGCGGGCCCACACGCCGTGGCCGGGCTCGGGCGCGCCCCGCGACTTCACGGAGAGCTGGACGTCCTTGTAGCCGCCCATGTCGGTCTCGGTGGCCTCGATGACCTCGGTCTTCCAGCCGACCCGCTCGGCGTAGCGCAGGTACATCCGCAGCAGGTCGCCCGCGAACAGGGCCGACTCCTCGCCGCCCTCCCCCGCCTTGATCTCGACGATGACGTCCTTGTCGTCGTTGTCGTCCCGCGGCAGCAGCAACGACTGCAGCCGCGCCTCGAGCTCGTGCTGGCGGGCCTCCATGACGGGCACCTCGGCGGCGAACGACTCGTCGTCGGGAGCCAGCTCGCGCGCCGTCGCGAGGTCACCGGCCAGCTCCTGGAGCTCGCGGTGGGTGTCGACGACCGGGGTCAGCTCGGCGTAGCGCTTGCCGAGCGCACGCGCCTTGGCCTGGTCGCCGTGCACCGCAGGGTCGGCGAGCTCCTTCTCCACGCGGGCGTGCTCGGCCAGCATCTCGGCGGGGGCTTCGAGCACGGCAGGCTCCTCCAGGCGGCGGGACGGCGGCAGAACGGCAACGGCCCCGGTCCTGCACCACGAGGGTGCGGGACCGGGGCCGAGGGACAGCTACTTGGAGCCGGACGTCTGCTTGCCGAAGCGCTTCTCGAACCGGGCCACGCGGCCGCCGGTGTCGAGGATCTTCTGCTTGCCGGTGTAGAACGGGTGGCACTGCGAGCAGACCTCGGCGTGGATCGTGCCGTTCTTCGCGGTGCTGCGAGTGGTGAACGTCGCGCCGCACGTGCAGGTGGCGGTCGTCTCGACGTACTCGGGGTGGATGTCGGCCTTCACGGTGATGCTCTCCTCAAGGTGGGGACGGTCGCCGGGTCGTCTCCGCGCGCTCGCGGGACGTGAACCGGAACCAGCGGACCAGTGTGCCAGAACGGGGTCCAGGCGTCACAACCGGAGAGAGGCCACCGTTGTTCCGGTGGAGGCCAGGCACAGGTCGGCCGCCTCGGCGAAGGTCGGGACGGTGCGCCAGGGCAGGTCGGGCCCGCCCGGCAGGGCGGCGTACTCGCCGGTGGTCACCCGGATGCAGCGCATCCCGACGGCGGTGGCGCCGCGGACGTCCTTCTCCGGCCGGTCCCCCACGTGCACCACACCGGCGGCAGGCTGCCCGAGCAGGTCGAGGGCCCGGCGGAACGGCGCGGGGTCCGGCTTGCGCAGGTGCCGGCCGCCCAGCTCGTCGGAGACCACCACGGCGGTCACCAGGTCGTCGAGACCGAGCGCCCGCACCTTGGCGTGCTGGACCGCGGGGACCCCGTCGGTGATCACCACGACCGGGACCGCAGCCGCCAGCCGGGCCAGGGCCTCGAGCACCCCGTCGTACGGCGTCAGCCGCGCCGGCCGGTGCCCGGCGAAGGTGCGGACCAGGCCGGGCACCAGGTCGGCGACCGCGTCCCCGGGCACCCCGACGGCGGCCAGCGCCCGGTCGACGATCCCGCCGCGGTCCGACCCGGCGGAGCAGGCGCCGACGAGTGCGGTCTTCAGCGCCTCGGCGGGCAGGCCGAGCCGGCCGCCCTCGGCGGCGACGGCAGCCCAGGCCCCGGCGAGCCAGTCGGACTGGGGGTACAACGTGTCGTCGAGGTCGACCGTCACCGCGCGGACGGGGGCCGCGCCGGGCTCGGTCACGCCGGCACCCGGTCGGGGAGAGCCTCTTCCAGGGTGGGCTCGGCCGGCACGAGCAGGGCACGCAGCGCCGGCTCGTCGAGCACCTCGACGACCCTCGCGGCGGTCCGGCCGTCGCCGTACGGGCAGACCAGCCCGGCGACCCGCTCGGCCTCGGCGTCGTCGGCGTAGCGCTCGGCGGCCGCCAGGACGCGCTCCTCGTGCAGCCCGGTGAGGACGGCCGCACCGGTGCGGACGCCCTCCCAGCGCGGGGTGGTCGTGCGCATCACGACGACGGGCACCCCGAGGTACGACGCCTCCTCCTGGATGCCGCCGCTGTCGGTCACCACCAGCCGGCTCGCGGCCAGGGCGCGGAGGAGGTCGACGTAGCCCAGCGGGTCGACCAGGCGGACCCCCGGTGCCGACCGGAGCTCCTCCCAGCGGCCTGCGGCGTGCAGCCGGTCGCGGGTCCGGGGGTGCACGGGGAAGAGCACGCCGTCGTGCCGCTCGGCGAGCCGCTGCACGAGGGACACCAGCTCGGCCAGTCGCCGCGGGTCGTCGACGTTGGTCGCGCGGTGCGCTGTCACGAGGACACCGGACCGCTCGCGGAGGGCGACCCGCTCGACGCCTTCGGCGCGGACCGCGTCCAGCACGGGGTTGCCGACGACCCGGACCCTCGCCGGGTCGACGCCCTCCTGGAGCAGGAAGGTCCGGGCCAGCTCGGTCGGAGCCAGGTGAACCGTCGCGAGGGAGGCCAGCATCCGGCGGTTGGACTCCTCCATCGACAGGTCGTTGAAGGACCGGAGCCCCGCCTCGACGTGGACCACACCGATGCCGGCGCGGCGGGCGGCCATCGCGACGAGCGGCGCCGTGTAGGTGTCGCCGAGCACGACGACCGCGTCCGGGCGGTGCGCGGCCAGCTCCTGGTAGGCCTGCGCGAGCAGGCTCCCGACCCGAGCCCCCTCGTCGCCGGCCAGCTGCCAGGTCGCGTCCGGCGGGCAGCCGAGCTCGGCGAACAGGCGACCCGCGAGGCGCGGGTCGGCGTGCTGGCCGGTGGCGACGCAGCGCACCCGGTGCCCGGCCGCGCGCAGGGCGGCGACCACGGGGGCGAGCTTGACCACCTCGGGCCGGGTCCCGACCGCGACGGTGAGGGTCAGGGGGCTGGTCACGCCTCGAAGACCTCGGCGAGGTGCCGCATCATCCGCACTCCCGGGCGGGCGACCAGCCGGTCCGGCCGCTCGGCGAGCCCGAGGACCATGCGCAGGTACTCGCCCACCACGTCGGCGCCGGCGTGCAGCGTCAGCGGCAGGCCGCCGGAGAAGCGCGGGTTGACCTCGTGGACGACGACGGCGCCGTCCTCGGCGACGAAGCCCTGGACGTTCGCGGGACCGACCAGCCCGACCGCCTTGAGCACCAGGGAGCAGGTGTTGACGACCTCGGCGTCGTCGAACGTCTCGCCCTTGGTCGAGATGCCGGCCTTGGTCTCCAGCCGCCAGCGCGGGGCCATCGCGACGACCGAGCCGGAGGTGTTGACGAGCGCGTCGGCAGTGAACTCTCGGCCGGTCAGCTGGGTCTGGACGATGGGGTCGGGCACGCTGCTCAGCAGGGCGCGGAGGCGGGTCGCGCTCGAGACGAGGTACACGTCCCGGCTGCCCCGGCCGAAGCGCGGCTTGACGATCCACGGCCCGGGGATGCCCTCGACACTGCCCAGGTTGGTGGCCGGCCCCGGGAGCCCGGCGGCCGACATCGCCGACGCGAAGGCCCACTTGTCGGTGCAGGCCTCGACGGCGCCCAGGGCCGGCATGAGCGTGCGGACCCCGGACTCCTCGAGGTACGGCTGCGCGGCGATCAGGGCGGGGTACTCCTCGGCGACCGTGCAGATCAGCGCCTGGGCGGAGGAGACCGTGGCCGCGCGCACCAGCGCTGCGAGATAGCTCGGGTCGTCGCACCGCGGCACGACGTGGGACATCTCGGTGAGGCGCAGGCCGACCGCGGTCGGGTCGGCATCGAGCGCGACCGCCTCGTGCCCTGCGGCCTGCAGCGCACGGATCACCGCGACGCCGGCCGGGCCGCCGGCACCGGTCACCAGGACGGTGGTGGGGTGCAGCGGGTCGGGGTCGGGCTCCAGCCAGGGGCTCACCTGCGGCAGGCCGGAGCCGCTGCGCAGCGTGACCAGCGCGTCGGGCACCTGGTCGGACCGGGTGCGGAACTCCGCGGCCCGCCGGGGGTCGAGCGAGGGCGGCGGCACGACGCCGGCGATCCCCGGCAGCATCGGCTCGGACTGGCCGGCCGGCCGGACTTCGGGGTGCTTGGCCGCGTAGGCGCGGGCCCACAGCCGGAGCTCGACGATGCCACCGGTCGAGGCCGGCTCCCACTGGCGGGCCGCGACGGTCCGGACCACCGCGGCGAGCACCGACGGGTCACGCTCCTCGCGGACGGCCTTGAGCAGCGACGGCGCGGTGGACGCGAGACCGATCTCGGCCGCCTGGACCACGGCGGCCACCCGGACGCCGGCGTCGGCGTGCCGCAGGCCCGCCGAGATGCCGCGCCGGACCCGGACGAAGCGCACGGTCCGCCAGGCCACGGCGACGCACAGCGCCCCGAGACCGACGAGCAGGGCCACGGTGGAGAGCGATGAGCCGGCCAGGCCGGCTGCAGAGAGAACAGTCACACTGCTCCATTCGGATGAATCCGGGGGCGACTTGAGCCCCGTCAGAGCACGTCGCTGACCCGGGCCGCACGCGGGATCTTGGCTGTCGCCGACGGCAGGAGCAGGTAGAGCATGAGGAAGAAGCCGGCCATCGTGTAGGCGAGGGCGAAGAAGGTCCCGACCCAGTCGTGGAAGAGCACCAGCGCGGTGCCGCCGTACTCGTAGCCCATCCAGAGCGACCCGGCGATCCGCAGCACGTTGCACACGAGGATCAGCGCGGTCGCGGTGAGGACCGACACGAGCCGGCGGACCAGGCTGCCCGAGAGCACGAAGAAGCCGATCGTCGCCAGGGCCAGGACCGGGATGATCGACGAGCAGTACGGCGTCAGGCGGGCGCGGAACGCCAGCTGGTCGGGCGGGAGCAGCTGGAAGACGTGGCCGGGCAGGACCGTTGCCCTGGCCCCCATGGGCGCCAGGAAGCCCATGACGAGGGACTCCTCGATCTGGCGGGCGGCACCGTTGAACAGGTGGAAGCCGCCGACGGCCACGACCAGGGAGAGGACCAGCGCCGTGACCACCGAGAGCCGCCGGGCGTTCATGCCGCCGCCCCTGCTGGACTCTCGATGCTCTCGGCACCCTCGCTGCCGTCGAGCGCGGACCACGAGGACCGCGCGGTCTTGACCCAGGAGTACGACCGGCCGAGCAGGCCGTCGATCCAGGCCCGGGTGCAGACCAGCATGAAGACGAAGAAGATCGGCGTCATCCACGCGATGGACCACGCGGACCGGCGCGGCGCCCGACCGACCAGCAGCCCGACGGCGAGCTCGCAGAACGGGCCGGCGAACAGCAGCGCGGCAAGCGGCAGGAGCTCGAACAGGCTGACCGACGGCCCAAGGCCGGCCACCCGGAGCCCGGTCATCAGCAGGGTCAGGGTGCAGAGGACGGGGACGTGGTAGACGAGAAGGAACATCAGCGTCTCGACCCGCTCGGCCAGGGTCAGTCGGCGCGACGTGAGCACGGCACGGCGGTAGTCGCGCCAGACCTGCTGGTGCCCGCGGGCCCAGCGGTAGCGCTGGCCGACGAAGCGCTTCAGTGTCGTCGCGCCCTCCTCGGTGTCGACGGCGGTGATGTCGTACCGCACCCGGCCGCCGTGCAGCAGCACCCGGAGGGTCAGGTCGGTGTCCTCCGTGACGCTGCCGGCGTTCCAGCCGCCGAGCTCGCGCAGCGTCGAGGCGCGCACCGCGCAGTTCGCCCCGCCGTACGCCGGGAGCTCGAAGAGGGCCTGCCGGCCGTACTCGTTGACGAGATAGCCGGAGAAGTAGTCGATCGCGATGGAGCGGGCGAGCTTCGACTGCACGGAGTTGCGCACCAGGCACCGGCCCTGGACGGCCGACACCCGCGGGTCCTGGAAGTGCCGCACCAGACGGTCGACGACGTTGCGACGCGGGATGTGGTCGGCGTCGAAGATGAGGATGATCTCGCCCCGGGCGACTGCCGCGGCGTCGTTGAGCGCACCCGACTTGCCGCCGCCGGAACCGGCCGGCCGGCGCATGACCCGCATGTGCCGCTGGCCTGCCGTGAGCCGCTCGAGCAGGTCGCCGGTGCCGTCGGTGGAGGCGTCGTCCACGAGGATGATCTCGAGCCGGGCCCGGGAGTAGTGCAGGGCCGCCAGCCCGCGGACCAGCGACTCCGCGACCAGGGCCTCGTTGTGGCAGGCCACCAGGATGCTGACGTTGGGCCGGTAGCCGAGGTCGACCTCCGTGTCGGCGTAGAGGTCCTTGGGCGCCCAGCGGATGGCCGCCGACGCGAAGGCGACGTGGCGCAGGAAGTAGGCCAGGAAGGCCAGGTTCACCACCACGGAGGCGACCAGGACGGCGGTGTCGACGCCGGCGAGCGCGACGAGCAGCGCGCCCGCCGCCAGCAGGTACAGGAAGGTCCACGGCGCGGCGGTCCCGTCGGGACCGTGCGCGCTCGCGACGCCGAGGGCGGCGTCGGACGGCCGCCCGGTGCTCACGGGAGCAGGCCCGCCAGCTCTTGCGCCGCCGGGTCGATGGCGTCGGAGGACTCGTCGCGGCGCGGCGCGGGCTCCTGCCCCGCGGTGCGGCCGATGTCCCACACGAACCGCGGCGTGAGGAACGCCTCGGCGTACGACACCCGGGCCCGCGAGCCCCAGTAGCGGGCGCCGACCTCGACGTGCTCGAGGTCGACCATCGGGCACTGCATGACCTGGGACCAGTGCGCCCGGAGCGCCGCGAGCTTGAGCGCCAGGGTCGACTCGACGTCGACGAAGACCGTGGGGTCGAACGACGTCGTCGAGGGCGACTGCCAGAAGAGCACGCGCTCGAGGCGGCGCCCGGCGGCCAGTGCGGCCTGCGAGGTCGCGACGTGGTCCTGGTGCGTGTCGTGCGGGGCGTGGGTGTAGATGATCTCCGCGCCGGTGACGCTCACCGCCTCGTCGAGGACCGTGACGATCTCCCGGCCGGTCGGGATCGACCCGTCGTCGTACGGGCCCCACATGAGCCGGGCGCCGAGCACCGCGGCGGCGGCCTCCTGCTCCCGGATGCGCGAGGTCAGGCCCTGCGGCCCGCTCTCCCCCGGCGTGAGCACCAGCATGGTGACCTCGTCGCCGGCGGCCACGTGCCGGGCGAGCGTGCCCGCGCAGCCGAGCTCGATGTCGTCGGGGTGCGCCCCGATCGCCAGGACCTTCATCGGACGACCACCGGGCGACGGCGCGGCCGGGTGGCCACGACGAGCAGGGCGGCCATGCCGGCGACGACCACCGCGATGGCCAGCGCGCCGATGCTGCCCACCTGGGGCACCGGCTTGGTGGCGCAGGTCGGAGTGCTGCCGCCGGAGCCGCTGGTGGCGGTCACCGAGGTGTTGCCGAGCCGCCAGCTCGCCGACGTGCCGGACACGGTGGTCCAGAAGGCGTTCTGGTGCCGGCCCGGCCCGAACAGCTCCGGCTGCGTCTGGCTGCCCGGCGACATGCGGTTCTGGGCACTGCCCGCGACGGCGTGTGCCGTGTCGTCGGACGGGTTGTTCCAGCCCCAGACGAAGGACGTCGTGCCGTCACCGTTGCTCCAGGCGCACTCGGCGATCGGGACGGTGTTCTTGCAGGCGTTGGACGACTGGTTCGGGCAGTCGATGGTCGCGGCCTGGGCCGGCGACGCCCAGAGGGCTCCGGTACCCAGGAGCGCGCCGAGCGTGGCCGTCAGGAGGAGACGGCAGGCCGTCCGCAGGACCCGGACAGGCGCCGAGGTGCGAGACCGGACGTGCCGGCGAGCGTCGCCGGACGTGCGTGGTGCCACTTCCTCAGTCCTCCCTCCGGTACCCGCCCTGCTGGCGCGGGAGATTGCCCGTCCCCCATCTGTCGGCGGCCGGCTCTGGATCCTGGATAGTCCTCGCGGCAACTTCTGCCCGGTGAGCGAACTAGCCCGTTCGGGTGACGCGGAAGCTCCGGCCCGGCAGGTCAGGTGGCGTCGTGGCTCGGCCGGCGACGCGACCGGCGACGCGAGCGGTTGCCCATGAGGGCTCCACCGCCGGCGGTGACGAGCAGGCTGAACGCCAGCGCCGCGAGGAGGTTCCCCTCGGCGGTCACCGTGGTGCTGGGGCAGACGGCCGACGTGGTCAGGCTGTAGTCGACACCGTTCAGGCGCCACTTGGCCTTGGACCAGTCGGTCGCCTTGAAGGTCGCCTGCACGGCGTTGGACGTCGTGCCCGGCGCGAAGGACTCCGGCTGGCCCTGGTCGTCGGCACCCGGGTCGAACTTGTTCTCGCCGCCGACCTTGAGGGTCACCACGGCCGGGTCGTTGTTCGTCACGTCGATGTTGACCGAGTACGACCCGTCCGGGTTCACGAAGTAGCAGCTCGGCGCGGCGGTCAGGGTGCCCTTCGCCAAGGCTGCAGAGGCCGGCCCAGCACACAGGACGGCCGCCCCGCCTGCGATCGCGAGCATTGCGGGCACCATCGCCCACCGTCGCACTGTCCTCGCGCCGCGCATCCCGCTGCCTCTCGTCCGTCATGGTCACGGAGCGGCTGCTCCGCCACCGTTCGGACGTTTCTTCGGCGCGGGACGACGTCGTCTGAATGGGCCCAGCGGCCCCGCAGGGCGTCGGAACGTACTACGCCGCCCGGGTGAGACCAGGAACGATGCCGGCTGTGGGGCCATGAGGTCGGAGGTGCCTGACCGTCGCAGGTGCTCCTGCTCCCCGTCAGAGCGCCAGGACGGACAGCCCCCGGTGCCTCGTCGCCCGCCGCCGGTCTCGACCCTGCTCCCACCTGCAAATGATCACGGGCCCGTGATCAACACACCCCGACCGCGGTGACTTCGCCACGGTTGGTGGCAAATGATCACGGTCCCGTGATCATTTGCCCAGGCACGACGGCGACGGGCGGACCGCGGGTACGGCGGCAGCCCGATGCTCGTCCCGGCCGCTCTGACGGTGTGCCGCCCACGCAGCCGCACGGTGATCCACAGCGCATCCGCGGCGG
Source organism: uncultured Actinomycetota bacterium (assembly GCA_963746175.1). Classification (GTDB taxonomy): domain Bacteria; phylum Actinomycetota; class Actinomycetes; order JACCUZ01; family JACCUZ01; genus CAVVAH01. Next base: position 435,302 of record CAVVAH010000008.1, read on the forward strand.
CCCGCCGACCGTCGGTTCGATGATCCACACCGGATCAGCTGGACATTCTCCGGTGGACCGGTGTGGATCATGAAGCCCGCTGCGTCAGGCGTGTGTCAGTCGTCGTCCTTGCCGGCGCCGTTGCCCGGCATCGGCATGGTCTGCTGCACCTGGCGGAGGAACTCGGCGTTGCTGTTGGTCTTCTTCATCCGGTCGAGGAGCAGGTCCAGGGCCTGGCCGGTGTCGAGCGCGTGCAGGACCCGGCGGAGCTTCCAGACGACCTGGAGCTCGTCCTTGCCCATGAGGATGTCCTCGCGACGGGTCCCGGACGCGTCCACGTCGACCGCGGGGAAGACCCGCTTGTCCGCGAGCCTCCGGTCGAGCTTGAGCTCCATGTTGCCGGTGCCCTTGAACTCCTCGAAGATGACCTCGTCCATCCGCGAGCCGGTCTCGACGAGAGCCGTGGCGAGGATGGTCAGCGAGCCGCCGTTCTCGATGTTGCGCGCCGCGCCGAAGAACTTCTTCGGCGGGTAGAGCGCCGTCGAGTCGACGCCGCCGGAGAGGATCCGGCCGCTTGCCGGGGCCGCTAGGTTGTACGCGCGGCCGAGGCGGGTGATGCCGTCGAGCAGGATGACCACGTCGTGCCCGAGCTCCACGAGGCGCTTGGCGCGCTCGATCGAGAGCTCCGCGACGATCGTGTGGTCCTCGGCCGGCCGGTCGAAGGTCGAGGCGATGACCTCGCCCTTCACCGCGCGCTGCATGTCGGTGACCTCCTCCGGGCGCTCGTCGACGAGCACGACCATGAGGTGGACCTCGGGGTTGTTGGTCGAGATGGCGTTCGCGATCGCCTGCATGACCATCGTCTTGCCGGACTTGGACGGCGACACGATGAGGCCGCGCTGGCCCTTGCCGATCGGCGCGACCAGGTCGATGACCCGGGTGGTGAGCAGGTGCGGCTCGGTCTCGAGGCGAAGTCGCTCCTGCGGGTACAGCGGGGTCAGCTTGCTGAACTCGACCCGGGTCCGGGCCTTGTCCGGGTCGGCGCCGTTGACGCTGTCGAGCCGGACCAGCGCGTTGAACTTCTCCTTGCGCTCGCCCTCCTGCGGCTGGCGGACCGCGCCGGTGATCGCGTCGCCCTTGCGCAGGCCGGCCTTGCGGACCTGGGCCAGCGACACGTACACGTCGTTGGCGCCGGGCAGGTAGCCCGAGGTCCGCACGAACGCGTAGTTGTCGTGGATGTCGAGGATCCCGGCGACCGGGACCAGCACGTCGTCCTCGCTGATCTCGGGCAGGCTGCCGTCGCCGTCCTGCGCGGCGAAACCGTCCCGCCCACCGCGGCGGTTGCGGTTGCGGTCGCGGTAGCGGCCGCGACGACGGCCCCGTCCGCCGCCGCCGTCGAGGTCGTCGTCGTTCTGGACACCCTGCTGGCTCTGGGTGCGGTTCTGCGTGTTCTGGGGGCTCTGGGTGCTCGGCGTGCGCTCACGACCGTGCTGGCCCTGGCCGCGCTCGCCGCGATCCCGCTGCCGGTCACCGCGGTCGCGCTGGCGGTCGGCGCCGTCCTCGGTGCGGTCCTGGTCGGCGGGCGCGGCATCGTCTGTCTTGGGCTCGGCGCCACGGCTGCTGCGGGCGGAGCGGTCGCCGCGCTCGCGGCGGGCGCGCGGTGCGGTGCCGGCGGTCGCCGCAGCGGCGCCGCGGCTCGGGGCGGCAGCCGGGCCGGCGGCCTGGCGCTCCTTGATGGCCTCGATCAGCTGGCCCTTGCGCATCTTGGCGGTGCCGCTGATGCCGAGCTCGCCGGCCAGGCCCTGCAGCTCGGCAAGGACCATGCCGGAGAGACCGGTGGCCTTCTTGCGGGCAGGTGCCTTGCCGGTGGCGGCCGGCTCGGAGGAGTCCCCCGACGGTCCCGCGGAGGCGGGCGCGTCGAGGAGATCGGTGCTGTCGGACACTGAGTGGTCCTTCCTGGCGACGGGCCGCGCGACGGCGGCTCCGGTCGGGCTGCTGCGTCCACCGAGGGACGCGGGAAAGGGGATCGCTCACCAGGTTCCGGGACTGCGCGCGCGGGTGGCCCTGCCGTCCCGTGGGCTCCTCCGTCCGGCGCCCCGGACTCGGGGACGGAACGGTGGGTGGCCACTGTCGTCGTACGACTGGTACGACCGAGAATTCGTGGCGGGGCACCGGCCACACGCAGTGGCTGCTGGTGCGCTGCCGAGGGTAACACCACGCGAGAGTGGTTCGTTCCCACCTGCCGAAATCCGCGGGTCAGGTCCGCGACGCGGTCGCACCGCGGTCCGCCACTGCCAGCGACAGCACCCGCCATCCGGTCGGGGCGTGGAGCGGCACGGGTTCGCCCTCGTCCAGCACCAGCACGCTGGGGCCGGCGCCCGACACCACGGCAGCCCGACCCTCGGCGCGCAGTCGCGCCACCAGCTCGGCGGTGGCCGGCATGGCAGGACCGCGCTGCGCCTGGTGCAGGCGGTCCTCGGTCGCGGCGAGCAGCACCCCCGTCACGGCAGGTACGGCGGTGAGCGCGGCGACCAGCAGCGCAGCCCGGCCCGCGGTCAAAGCCGCGTCGGTGTGCGGCACGGTCGTGGGCAGCAGCCCCCGGGCTGTCTCGGTCGACAGCTGGACCTCCGGGACCAGGACCGTGACGCGCAGGTCCGAGCGGGGGTCGAGCCGGACCGCGCGCACCGCGCCGTCCTCGGACCAGGCGAGGGTGAGGCCGCCGAGCAGCGCCGCCGCGGCGTTGTCGGGGTGCCCCTCCATCGCGTCGGCCAGCCCCAGCAACGCGTCGTCGCCGAGCCGGTCGATGCCGTCGGTGAGGAGCGCCCGGCCTGCGAGCAGCCCGGCGACGACCGCTGCCGCGGAGGACCCGAGCCCACGGCCGTGCGGGATCCTGTTGGTGCAGGACAGCGCGAGCGGCGGGTGCCGCTCGCCGAGCTCGTCCAGCGCGCGGTGCACGGCGCGCACGACGAGGTGCGACGCGTCGGAGGGCACGGCGCCGGCGCCCTCGCCGGTGACCGTCACCTCGACCGTGTCTCCGTCGGCCGGGTCGCCCGCGGTGACCACCACCTCGTCGTGCAGGTCGAGCGCGAGGCCGAGGCAGTCGAAGCCGGGTCCGAGGTTGGCGCTGGTGGCGGGCACCCGCACCGTGACCGGGCCGCCGCGGACGAGGCTCATGCCGGGAGCAGGCCGAGGACGCCGGCGGCGGTGCGGACGTCGGCAGCCACCGTCGTGGTGTCGATGGTGATCTCGCGCAGCGCGGTCTCGGTGTCCTTGAGCCCGTTGCCGGTGACGGTGCACACGACCTGCAGCCCGGCGTCCAGCAGGCCCTGCTCGTGGCACTGCAGCAGCCCCGCCACGGAGGCGGCGCTGGCCGGCTCGACGAAGACGCCCTCCCGCGAGGACAGCAGCCGCTGCGCGTCGAGGATGGCTCGGTCGCTCACCGCGTCGATCCGGCCGCCGGACTCGTCGCGGGCGGCGACCGCGCCGGCCCAGGACGCCGGGTCGCCGATGCGGATCGCGGTGGCGACGGTCTCGGGGTCGGCGACCCGCTCGCCGCGCACGATCGGTGCCGCACCCTCGGCCTGGAAGCCCCACATGCGCGGCGCCGTGCAGAGACCGTCGGCGGCGTACTCGACGTAGCCGCGCCAGTACGCCGTGATGTTGCCGGCGTTGCCGACGGGGAGGCAGTGCACGTCGGGCGCCCGGCCGAGGGCGTCGACGACCTCGAACGACGCGGTCTTCTGGCCCTCGATCCGGAAGTCGTTCACCGAGTTGACCAGCGAGACGGGCAGCTCGTCGGCCAGGCCACGGGCCAGCCGCAGGCAGTCGTCGAAACCGCCCTCGACCTGCAGCAGCCGCGAGCCGTGCACCAGCGCCTGCGCGAGCTTGCCGGCCGCGATCCGGCCGTGCGGCACCAGCACGATGCAGTCGATGCCGGCCTTGCCGGCGTACGCCGCGGCGGACGCGCTGGTGTTGCCGGTGGAGGCGCAGATGACCGCGGTGGCGCCTTCCTCGACGGCCTTGGAGATGGCCATCGTCATGCCGCGGTCCTTGAACGATCCGGTCGGGTTCGCACCCTCCACCTTGAGGTGCACGTCGCAGCCGGTGAGCTCGGACAGGTGGTGCGCGCGGACGAGTGGTGTGCCGCCCTCCCCCAGGCTGATGACGGGGGTGCTGGGGCCGACGGGCAGCCGCTCGCCGTACTCGGCGATCACGCCGCGCCAGGTGTGCGCCACGGTCAGCGGCCCTCGACGCGCATGACACTCAGCACCCGGCGTACGACGTCGAGCCCGCGGAGGGCCTCGACGGTGGACGACAGGGCCGCGTCGGTGGCGTGGTGCGTGACGATGACGAGCACCGCGTCGTCCTCGCCGTGCTTCTCCTGGCGGACCGTCTCGATCGAGACGCCGTGCTCGGCGAACGCCGTCGCCACCTGCGCGAGGACGCCGGAGCGGTCGGCCACGTCGAGGCTCACGTGGTAGCGCGTGACGGTCTCGCCCATGGGACGCAGGCGCAGGTCGGCGTACGCCGACTCTCCGGGCCCGCGACCGCCGGAGACCTTGTGCCGCGCCACGGCGACGATGTCGCCCAGCACCGCGCTCGCGGTGGGGGACCCGCCGGCGCCGCGGCCGTAGAACATGAGCTCGCCGGCCGCCTCGCACTCGACGAAGACCGCGTTGAACGCCTCGCGTACCGACGCCAGCGGGTGGCTCGTCGGGATCATCGCGGGGTGCGCGCGCACGCCGACGCTGGTGCCGTCGTCGGACAGCTCGGCGATCGCGAGCAGCTTGACGACGCAGCCCATCGCGCGGGCGCTCGCGACGTCGGCGCTGGTCACCTCGGTCATGCCCTCGCGGTGCACGTCGGCCGCGGTGACGCGGGTGTGGAACGCCAGCGCGGCCAGGATGGCCGCCTTCGCCGCCGCGTCGAACGCCTCGACGTCGGCAGTCGGGTCGGCCTCGGCGTAGCCGAGTGCCTGGGCCTCCTCGAGGGCGTCCGTGAAGCTCGCGCCGCTCTCGGTCATCCGGGTCAGGATGTAGTTCGTCGTGCCGTTGACGATGCCCAGCACCCGGCGCACCCGGTCGCCGGCGAGCGACTCGCGCAACGGTCGCAGCAGCGGGATCGCGCCGGCGACCGCTGCCTCGTAGTAGAGGTCGGCGGCGTGCTTGTCCGCCGCCTCGAAGAGCGTGGCGCCGTCCTCCGCGAGCAGGGCCTTGTTGGCGGTGACGACCGAGGCGCCGGACTCGAGGCCCGCGAGGATCAGGGTGCGGGCCGGCTCGATGCCGCCGATGACCTCGACCACGATGTCGACGTCGCCGCGCCGTACGAGGGCCTCGGCGTCGGTCGTGAACAGCGCGGGGTCGACCGGCAGGTCGCCGCGGTCGCGGGCGGTCCGACGCACCGCGATACCGGCCAGCTCCAGCGGCCGCCCGATGCGAGCGGCCAGGTCGTCGGCGTGCGTGGTGAGCAGCCGGGCCACCTCGCTGCCGACGGTGCCGCACCCCAGCAGCGCGACGCGCAGCGCCTGTCCCATGCGCCCAGCCTGTCAGAGACCCCGCGCGGGCACCGGCACCGACCGCGATCCGGTCCGGGTGATCGGCGACGAACCCGCCACCCGACATCTGCCAGAGCCGCCGGGACGGGAGGTGCTGCCTCGTCCCGCCCGTCAACGCATGATCGTTTGCGACTTGGCTCCCCGACACGCCGTTCATCGCCCGGCGTGTCGGGGACTCAGGTCGCAAACGATCTTTGTCTGGGGTCAGCCGAGGTCGAGGGCGAGCAGGTCGTCGACGGTCTCGCGCCGCAGGATCACCCGGCTGCCCCCCTCATGGACGGCGACCACCGGCGGCCGGGGCACGTGGTTGTACGTCGAGGCCATCGACCGGCAGTACGCACCGGTGGCGGCCACCGCCAGCAGGTCGCCGGGCACGACGTCGGCGGGCAGCCAGGCGTCCTTGACGACGACGTCGCCGCTCTCGCAGTGCTTGCCGACGACCCGCGCCAGCATCGGCGGCGCCGCCGAGGCGCGGTTGGCGAGCACGACGGTGTAGTCGGCGTCGTAGAGCGCGGTGCGGATGTTGTCGCTCATCCCGCCGTCGACGGACACGAAGGTGCGCACGCCCTCGACCGGCTTGACGGTGCCGACCTCGTAGACGGTCACGGTGCCCGGGCCGACGATGCCGCGGCCGGGCTCGATGGCGAGCGTGGGCACGGCGAGACGGGACGCGACGCACTCGCGCTCGACGATGCCGCGCAACGACCGGCCCATCTCGACGACGTCTGCCGGGTCGTCCGTACTGGTGTACGCGATGCCGAGGCCACCGCCGAGGTTGAGCTCGGGCAGCTCGGCGCCCAGCTCGTCGCGGACCTCGGCGAGCAGCCCCACGACCCGGTGCGCCGCGACCTCGAAGCCGCCGGCGTCGAAGATCTGCGAGCCGATGTGCGAGTGCAGGCCCACCAGCTCGAGGCCGGGGGCGGCGTGCACCCTGCGGACGGCGTCGAGCGCATCGCCGCCCGCGAGCGAGAAGCCGAACTTCTGGTCCTCGTGCGCGGTCGCGATGAACTCGTGCGTGTGCGCCTCGACCCCGACGGTGGCACGTACCAGGACGCGCTGCGTGACGCCGCGCTCGACGCAGAGCCCGCTCAGCCGGTCGATCTCGACGAGCGAGTCCACGACGACCCGGCCGACCCCGGCGTCGAGCGCCGCGGCGAGCTCGGCGACCGACTTGTTGTTGCCGTGCAGCAGCAGCCGGTCGCCTGGGAAGCCGGCGCGCACCGCGACGGCGAGCTCGCCGCCGGTGCAGACGTCGAGCCCGAGCCCCTCCTCCTCGACCCAGCGTGCGACCGCGGTGCTGAGGAACGCCTTCGCGGCGTAGAAGACCTTCGCGCCGCCGAACGCCTCGCGGTAGTCGCGGCACCGGCGCCGCAGGTCCGCCTCGTCCATGAGGAAGGCCGGGCTGCCGTGCTCGGCGACGAGATCACGGACGTCGTGACCGCGCAGCGCGAGGTGCCCGGCTCCGGCACGCGTCATGCCGAGCGGCCAGACCCCGCTGTCGAGGGCGTCGAGGTCGTCCGGCGGACCGCCGTGCAGCCCCTCGTGGGCGAGCTCGCCGGACCTGGGTCCGGCCGGGTGGACGCGCATGCGGCAACGCTAACCACGGAGGTCGTGGGCGCGGAACGTGATCCGACTGCCGGGACGGGCCTGGGCGGCGCGGTCGGTGTGGGCGTCCGGCACGACGGCCACCACCGGGTAGCCGCCGGTCACCGGGTGGTCGGCGAGGAACAGCACCGGCTGCCCGGACGGCGGCACCTGCACGGCGCCGCGCACGAGTCCCTCGCTCGCGAGCTCGCCGCGGCCGGTGCGGTGCAGCGGCTCGCCGTCGAGGCGCAGCGCGACCCGGTTGCTGTCCGGCGTCACGACGTACGGCGCCGCCAGCAGCTGCGCGAACGCCTCGGCCGCGAACAGGTCGAGCCGCGGCCCCGGCAGCACGGGCAGCTCGACGTGGCCGTCGACCACCACCGGGTCGGGCAGCTCGCTGTGGACGCGCGCGAGGTCGCCCACGCCGACGACGTCACCACGTCGCAGCGGCGCGGGGCCGAGACCGGAGAGCAGGTCGGTGGATCGCGAGCCGAGCACCGGCGGGACGTCGAAGCCGCCGCGCACCGCGAGGTAGGTGCGCACACCGAGCGCCGGGCGCCCGAGTCGCAGCGTCGAGCCGGTGGCGAGCCGCACGACGGCCGGCGCGACCTCCTCGGCGTCGACGGTGGCCCTCACGGGCGCCCCGGCGAGCGCGATCTCGACGTCGCCGTGGGCGAGGAGCCGCAGTCCGCCGAGGGTCACCTCGAGGACCGCCGCGGACGCCGGGTTGCCGATCAGGGCGTTGGCCCGGCGGGCGCTCGACCGGTCGGCCGCGCCCGAGGGTCCGACGCCGACGGATGCCAGCCCCGGTCGGCCGAGGTCCTGCACCGTCGTCAGCGGGCCGGGTTCGACCACCTCGAGACGGGGCGTCACGGCACGGCCGCGAACCGCACCCGTGCGCCGGGCACCAGGAGGGCCGGCGGCTCGCGGTCGACGTCCCAGACGACCAGGTCGGTGCTGCCGACGAGCTGCCAGCCGCCGGGACTGGCCTGCGGGTACACCCCGGCGTACCGCCCGGCGAGCGCCACCGCGCCTGCCGGCACCGAGGTCCGCGGGTCGGCCCGACGTGGCACCTCCGGCCAGTCGCCGTCCGGCACGAGGTAGCCGAAGCCGGGTGCGAAGCCGGCGAACGCCATCCGCCAGCTGCGCTGCTGGTGCTCGGCGACCAGCCGGTCGGCGGTCCAGCCGAGCACCGCCGCCACCTCGGCGAGGTCCGCTCCGTCGTACGTCACGGGGACGGTGACCAGCGGCCCGTCGACAGCCGAGAGCGCGTGCGGCCGGCGGGAGGCGAGGTCGTCGCGCAGCGCGTCGACCGTCGTCGTCGCCGGGTCCACCCGGACGAGCACGGTGCGCTCGGCGGTGACGGCATCGACGAGGCCGACAGGTGGGTTATTGCGGATGTCGGCGTGCAGCGCCAGCGCGGCGTCCAGGCCGGCGACCTCGACGAGCACCGCGGTGTCGCCGTACGGCAGGAGCCGCACGTCGCTCACCCGGAACCAGCGAACGGCGCGAGCCCGACGCCGGCGCCGGTCAGCGCCGACCGCACGGCCCGGGCGATCGACACGGCACCTGGTGTGTCGCCGTGCAGGCACAGCGACTCGGCGTCGACCCGCACGACCGTCCCGTCGGTCGCCACGACCTCCCCCGCCGTCGCCAGCCGCAGGCAGCGGTCGACCACGACGGCCTCGTCGGTGAGCACGGCACCGGGCTCGCCGCGGGGCACGAGGGTGCCGTCGGCGGAGTACGCCCGGTCGGCGAACGCCTCGTGCACGGGCCGCAGGCCGGCGGCCTCGGCCAGCGCGAGCCACCGCGACCCCGGCAGACCGAGCACCGCGAGGTCGTCGCCGAACGCCCGGACCCCGGCGACCACCGCCGCGGCCTGCGCCTCGTGCTGGACGATCGCGTGGTAGAGCGCGCCGTGCGGCTTCACGTACGTCACCCGGCCGCCGACCGACCGGGCCAGCGCGTCGAGCGACGCCACCTGCTCGAGCACGTCGTCGGCGAGCACGGCCGGATCGACGTCGAGGAACCGGCGGCCGAAACCCTCGCGATCCCGGTAGGACACCTGCGCGCCGATGGCGACGCCCCGCTCCACGCAGAGGCCGCTGACGCGGCGCATCGTGCTTGTGTCACCGGAGTGGAACCCGCACGCGACGTTCGCGCTGGTGACGACCTCGACCAGTCCCGCGTCGTGGGTGGGCACGCCGTCGAGCACCTCGCCCAGATCGGCGTTGAGGTCCACGGTCGACCGGCCCGTGACCGGTGCTACATCCGGTCCGGCGCGGTGACGCCGAGCAGGCCGAGACCGTTCGCGAGCACGGTGCGGGTCGCCTCGACCAGCCAGAGCCGGGCCCGCTGCACGTCGGTCGGCTCCTCGTCGCCGCGGGGCAGCACCCGGCAGACGTCGTAGAACCGGTGGTACGTGCCGGCCAGCTCCTCGAGGTAGCGGGCCACCCGGTGCGGCTCGCGCAGCTCGACCGCGGCCGCGACGACCCGCGGGTACTCGCCGAGAGCGCCCAGCAGGGCTCCCTCGCGATCGTGGGTGAGCAGCTCGGGCCGGAGGTCGCCCTTGTCCAGGCCGAGGTCGGCGGCGTTGCGCAGCAGGCTGGCGACCCGGGCGTGCGCGTACTGCACGTAGAACACCGGGTTGTCGTTGCTGTTCTTGGCGAGCAGGTCGAGATCGATGTCGAGGGTGGAGTCGGAGCTGGACCGGACCAGCGCGTAACGACCGGCGTCGACCCCGACGGCGTCGACCAGGTCGTCGATGGAGATGACCGTGCCGGCCCGCTTGCTCATCCGCAGCGGCTCGCCGTCCTTGACCAGGTTGACCATCTGCCCGATGAGGACCTCGAGGTTCTCGCCCGGCTTGTCGCCGAAGCAGGCGCACATCGCCATGAGCCGCGGGACGTAGCCGTGGTGGTCGGCGCCGAGCATGATGATGCAGCGGTCGAAGCCCCGCTCCCTTTTGTCGAGGTAGTACGCCAGGTCACCGCTGATGTACGCCGGTTTCCCGTTGCTGCGCACCACGACTCGGTCCTTGTCGTCGCCGTAGTCGGTGGTGCGCAGCCACAGCGCGCCGTCCTGCTCGAACATGACCCCCAGCTCCTTCAGCCGGGCGATGGCCCGCTCGGCCGCCCCGGACTCGTGCAGCGAGTTCTCGTGGAACCAGACGTCGAAGTCGGTGTGGAAGTCGTGCATCGACTGCTTGATCTCGTCGAACATCAGCTGGACGCCGTCGCGCCGGAACACCTCCTGCGCCTCGTCGTCGGGGAGGTCGAGGACGCCCAGGTTCTGCGCCACGACGTGCGACGCGATCTCACCGATGTACCCGCCGCCGTAGCCGTCCTCAGGCGCGGGCTCGCCCTTCGCGGCGGCGAGCAGCGACCGGGCGAACCGGTCTATCTGCGCGCCGTGGTCGTTGAAGTAGTACTCGCGGGTGACGTCGGCACCGTGAGCCGTCATGATCCGGCCGAGGGCGTCGCCGACGGCGGCCCACCGCACACCGCCCATGTGGATCGGACCGGTGGGGTTGGCGGAGACGAACTCGAGGTTGACCTTCTGCCCGGCCATGGCACTGCCGGTGCCGTACGACTCGCCGGCCGCCACGATCGTGCGGGCCAGCTCGCCCTGCGCCGCGTCGTCGAGGGTGATGTTGAGGAAGCCGGGGCCGGCGACGTCGACCCGGGCCACCCCGTCGGCGTCCCGAAGCCGGGTCGCGACCAGCTCGGCGACGTCCCGCGGCGGGCGGCCGGCCGGCTTGGCCAGCTGCAGACGCGACCGAGGTGGCGTAGTCGCCGTGCTCCTTGACCTTGGGTCGCTCGACCTTCATCTCGTCCGGGACGGGGACGACAAGGTCGCCCGCGTCGACGACTGCCTGGACGGCAGCCCGGACGGCGGCGGAGAGCTCGGCGGGAGTCACGCAGTCAGGCTACCGAGCAGCGGCAACGGACTTGTCAGGCTGTCGCGTCGCGGAACCGCCGTCAGGGCCTGACAGCTGTCCGGGGTCAGGAGCCGGGGTGCTCCACGAGGTCGCGCACGGTGCGGACCAGGGTGGTCGGGTCGAAGGGCTTGGTGACGTAGGCGTCGACGCCGACCTCGTCCCCGCGGCGGAGATCGTCGACCTGCGCGCAGGCCGTCACCATGGCGATCTTCAGGTCCTGGGTCCGCGGGTCCGCGCGCATCCGCTCGACCGTGTCGAACCCGTCGAGGCGCGGCATCCTCACGTCGATCGTCATGACGTCCGGCCGGACGTCGAGCACCTTCTCCAGCGCGTCCTGCCCGTCGACGGCCTGGATGACCTCGAACCCCTCGAGCTCGAGGTTGACCGTGATCAGGGTGCGGATGACGTCGCTGTCGTCCACGACGAGGACTCGCGGACGAGGTGCAAGATGGCCGGTCACGTGGTGGTCCTCGCCGTCGTCGACGGGATGGTGCGGGCTCACGATCGGAGGCTAACCGCGGCGGACGGATGGCGAGGGCGTCTTGGCAGACTGATAACCTCGGTGCTCGCCACACCCCATCGGCGCCCCCGTAGCTCAGGGGATAGAGCACCGCCCTCCGGAGGCGGTGGCGCAGGTTCGAATCCTGCCGGGGGCACTTTTTGATCTTGGTCGCGGGTCATCCGACAGGTGCTCGGCACCCGCCGCCGTACGCTCTCGCCGTGGTCAAGCCGGTCGTCGCCCGAGTCTGGTACGCCGCGACCGCTGTGGTGGTCGCCGTCGGGATCGTGACGCAGCTGCTCGCGACGGCGGACCTGCACACGGGGTTCTTCGACACCCAGCAGGGCCGGGTCCTGAGCGTCTTCGCCTACTTCACGATCCAGTCGAACATCCTCGTGATGGTCACGAGCGCCCTGCTCGCCGTCAGGGTCGCGCGGAAGCCCGAGTGGTTCTGGGTGCTCCGCCTCGACGGCGTCCTCTGCATCGCCGTCACGTTCGTGGTGTTCCACCTCGCGCTGTCCGACCTGCAGGACCTCGAGGGCAAGGCGAAGACGGCCGACTTCCTGCTGCACACGGCCTCGCCGGTCCTCTGCGTGCTGGGCTGGCTGCTCTTCGGGCCACGCGGGAAGACGTCGTGGCAGGTCGTGCAGCTCGCCGTCGTCTTCCCGCTCGCCTGGCTGGTCTTCGCCCTGACCCTGCAGCAGCTGACCGCCGGGTTCTCGATGTACCCGTTCCTCGACGTCACGGACAACGGCTGGCCACGCGTGCTGTTCAACGCCGCCGTCGTCGCCGTGTTCTTCCTCGGCCTGGCCGCCGCGGGGCACCTGCTCGACGAGCGAGTCCGCGGCCGCCGGCGTTAGCGACTCGCGAGCGCTCACCGAGAGCAGCTCGAAGGCCTCTGTCCGGTCCTGCTTGCCCCGGAGATCGGCAGCACCCAGGGACCGCACGTCGATGACGGTGCCGGGCTCGGCCCGCACTGCCGCGACCGTCCGACCGGCGAGCGTGATGTGGCCGGGGGCGGACAATCCCTGGAGACGGGCGGCCGTGTTCGTCGTGTCGCCGATCACCGCGAAGGAGCGCTGCGAGCCGGCTCCCACGTTGCCGACGACGGCCACGCCCGTGTTGACGCCGACGCGGAACCGCGGCCAGTCGTCGTCCGCGCGGACGTCGGCCGACCGGTCCCGGATGGCGATGGCCGCTCGGACCGCGCGGGCTGCGTGGTCGGGCTGGTCGCCCAGCGCGTTGAAGACGGTCAGGATCGCGTCGCCCGCGAAGCGCTCGATCAGGCCGCCCTCGCGCTCCACCACCGACGGGACCACCGCACCCCAGTAGGCGTTCAGCATCTCGATCACCTCGGTGGCCGGCCGGCCGTCGGCGAAGGTCGTGAAGCCCGCGAGGTCCGCGAACAGCACGGACACCTCCTGCTCCCGTCCGCCGAGGTGGGCGAGGGCCGGGTCGGCGTCGAGGCGGTCGGCCAGCTGCGGCCCGACGTACTGCCGGAGCAGGCGGTCCATCCGGGACAGCTCGCGAGCCGATTCGGTCATCGTCGCGATCTGGTCGCCGGTGAAGCCCCGTGCGCTCAGCAGGTCGGCCGCGGCGTCGACGGTGCCGGACGCGTCGGCGCGCACCAGCTCTGCCATCGCCGCCGACTGGCGGCTGTCGAGATGCTCCAGCGTCCGGTCCAGGTAGATGCCCCCGAAGGCGCCCGACACCGACCGCGCGTGCCGGTACTCGTGCCGCGACGCGAGCACGATCGTGGCGAAGGCGATCGCCATGAGGACGTGCCACTCCCACCACGAGGCCTGCCAGGCGCGGCCGAAGGCCATCGCGATGAGCGCCTCGGCGAGCAGCACGAACGCCACCGCGACGGCAAGCGGCAACGGGCGGCGGCGCACCCGGTAGATGCGCAGGTAGCGCCAGCCGGCGAACGCGTACGCCGCGATGCTGAACGGGAGCAGGACCAGCAGCCAGGGTGCTCGTTCGGAGGCGATCACCCGGTCGAGGGGCGGGACGCCGGCGAGCGATGCGACCGCCCACACGAGCAGGACGGCGACGAGGCCGACCCGCATCGGGGTCTGCAGCCTCCACAGTCTCGCGGCGTGGGCGTCCAGCTCGAGCGAGGAGGCGGCCGCGAAGGCAGAAGCCAGGACGAGCCCGACGGGCGTGGCGAGCACGAACCCGCCGTTCGGACCGGCCAGCACCACACCGGGAGTGGCCAGGGCGTGCAGGGCCAGGAAGCCGGCGCTCGTCAGCAGGACCATGGCCACGAGGAAGAGCCGCTCGTCACGGCTGCGGCTGGCGGACTCGCTCACGAGCAGGCCGAGCGCCACGTTCAGGATCGCGACGAGGAACACCAGCCAGAAGTGCGAGGGATGGTGCTCCCAGTGCACGTCGAGCGACGGGACCCGCAGCAGCAGGACGAGTCCGACGATCGGGATGGCGAGCGCCAGCGCGAGGAACAACGACGAAGGCCCCGCGGCCTTCCGGGGTTCCATCCCGTCATCATGCACCGCAGACGAACCGCTGCGGGCCTCGGCCGATCAGCCGGGTGCGGCCCCGCCGGCTCCCGTACGTCAGGCTGCCGGGTGCAGCATCAGGTCGACCGCCGACCGGTCGTCGCGGCTCAGGCACGCGGTCTCCCGGACGAGCAACGTCGCCCGCCACTCCGAGAGCCGGCCCTCCGCCAGGGCGGACAAGGAGTGCGGCATCTCACGCACCAGTGCGCTGGCCATTCCGAGGTGCCGACCCCCGGTGAAGGGGGAGTCGCGCCGAGCGAGAGCGACCTGAGCCGCCACCCCGCGCCCGCGCTGGTCGGCCGCGCACGCCCGCAGCGGCTTCTCGCGCGCACACCGCCCGGTCGAGCGCCTCGGCAAGCCGGGCCTGCGCCGCGGCCGCCGCCGACTTCAGGTGCTCCAGCGCCGACAACCCGTCGACCAGCGACGCCTCGCCCGCCGGCTCGAACCGCGCCAGGTCGTCGGCGAACGTCGACACCGCGTCGGCGTCCACCGCCCTCCTGGATGCTGCGGTTCCTTCGAACATGTGTTCGAGTCTCAGCGCACCTGCGGGGCAGAAAGCCAGTGTCCACAAGGGAAATCACGGCATCGGACGGACGAACCTGGACCGTGCTCCGATCAGGCGGTGAGCCCGGCCGCCAGGCGGGCGATGTCCGCGGACCCGACCCGGCAGCAGCCGCCGACGTAGCGCGCACCGGCAGCGACCCACCGCTCCGCGAGGGCCACGTCGACGACCGCGCCGTCGCCGGCCCAGGTCCGCGTCCCGCCGTCCCACGACTCACCGCTGTTCGGGTACGCCACCGCCGGCTTGCCCGACGCCGACACCGCGGCGGACACCAGCGCCTCGACGTACGGCGGGGCGGTGCAGTTGACCCCGACCGCGACGACGGCGTCGACGCCTCGCGCCAGCCCGAAGACCCGCGAGACCGGCTCCCCCGCGCGAGTGGACGACGAGTCGGCGCACGTCAGCGACAGCCACGCCGGCACCGCCGACCCCAGCGACGACAGCACGTCGATCAGCACTGCCACCTCCTGCTCGGACGGGATCGTCTCGACGGCGAGCAGGTCGGCGCCGGCAGCCGCCAGCACCTCGAGCCGCTCGGCGTGGAAGTCCCGGAGCAGGTCGGAGGAGACGTCGTACGCCCCGGTGTACTCCGACCCGTCGGCCAGCACCGCGCCGTACGGCCCGACGGACGCCGCCACCAGTCGCGGGACGCCGTCCTCGGCCTCGGCAAGATCAGCTGCCTCCCGGGCCAACGTCACCGACCGGCGCATCAGCGCCGCCGCGTCGTCCCGGGACAGACCGCGCGAGGCGAACCCGACGAACGACGCCTGGTAGCTCGCCGTCGTCGCCACCCGGGCACCGGCGCGGTAGAACGCCAGGTGGGTGCGACCGGATCTCCGCCGGGTCGTCGAGCAGCAGCCGCGCGGACCACAGGCCGTCGGACAGGTCGTGACCCCGACGTTCGAGCTCGGTCGCGAAGCCGCCGTCGAGCAGCACCACGTCAGCGCCCTCGATCCGCTCGGAGTCCACGGCGTTAGGTTACGGAGCATGACGACGACCACCGGGCAGACCGCCCACCGGGAGACCCTCGAGCGAGCCCTCACCGCGATCCGGGAGCGCAGCTACTGGTCGGCCTACCCCGAGAACCTCAAGGCGTACGGCGCGGAGGCTGCCCCCGGGACGCAGTCGGCCGCCGACGGCAAGGCCGCGTTCGACGGCTACCTCGGCACGCCCTTCCCGCTGGACCAGGGCGGCTCCGACGGCAGCGTCGAGGGCGAGCGGTCGCCGTACGGCGTCAACCTCGGCACCAGCTACCCGCACAAGCCGGTCGACGCCCTGATGGCGGACGCCACCGCCGCGATCCCGGCCTGGCGGGCGGCCGGACCGGACACCCGCGCCGAGCTCGGCCTCGAGATCCTCGCGCGCATCAACGCCCGCAGCCACGAGATGGCGCAGGCCGTGATGCACACCTCGGGCCAGGCGTACGCCATGGCGTTCCAGGCCGGCGGCCCGCACGCGCAGGACCGCGCCCTCGAGGCGATCGCGTACTCCTACGCCGAGATGACCCGGCACGCGCCGAGCGCGACGTGGGAGAAGCCGCAGGGCAAACGCCCACCGCAGCGGATGACCAAGACCTTCACGGTCGTCCCGCGCGGGGTCGCCCTCGTCATCGGCTGCAACACGTTCCCGACCTGGAACTCCTACCCGGGCCTGTTCGCCAGCCTGGTGACCGGCAACGCGGTCGTCGTGAAGCCGCACCCCAAGGCGGTGCTGCCACTGGCGATCTCGGTGCAGGTCGCGCGCGACGTCCTCGCCGAGAACGGCTTCTCCCCCGACCTCGTGCAGCTCGCCGCCGAGCAGCCCGGCGAGGGCCTCGCCAAGGTGCTCGCGCTGCGCCCCGAGGTGAAGGTCGTCGACTACACCGGGTCGACCGGGTTCGGCACCTGGCTGGAGCAGAACGCCCACCAGGCCTCCGTCTTCACCGAGAAGGCCGGCGTCAACACCGTGGTCGTCGACTCGACTGACGACTACCAGGGCATGCTCGCCAACCTCGCGTTCTCGCTGTCCCTCTACAGCGGTCAGATGTGCACGACGCCGCAGAACCTCCTCGTGCCGCGCGACGGCATCACCGCTGACGGCGCGCACAAGTCGGTCGACGACTTCGCGACCGACCTCGCCGGCGCGGTCGACCACCTGCTCGGAGACGACGCTCGCGCGACGGCGCTGCTCGGCGCAGTCGTCAACGACGGCGTCCTCGACCGGCTCGAGAAGGCACCGTCGTACGGCGACGTCGTGCTCGCCAGCCGCTCGGTGACGCATCCCGAGTTCGCGGACGCGACGGTGCGCACACCGACGATCGTCAAGGTCGACGCCGCCGACACGCGCACCTACCTGCAGGAGTGCTTCGGCCCGGTCTCGTTCCTCGTCCTCACGGGCAGCACCGACGAGTCGGTCGAGCTGCTGCGCGAGACCGTCCGCGAGCACGGTGCCATCACCGCGGCCGTCTACTCCACGGACGAGAAGGTGCTGGAGGCTGCCGAGGAGGCTGCCCTCGACGCCGGCGTCGCCCTGTCCGAGAACCTCACCGAGACCGTCTACGTCAACCAGTCCGCCGCGTTCAGCGACTTCCACGCGACGGGTGCGAACCCGGCGGCCAACAGCGCGCTGACCGACGCGGCGTACGTCGCGAGCCGGTTCCGCATCGTGCAGTCCCGCCGGCACCTCGCACCGGAGCCGGCTGCCGCCGACGCGTGACGGTCCGTCAGTCGATCCAGTAGCGGCGCATCGGGATGTCGCCGGCGAGCGGCCGCTCGGCGTCGCGCACGCCGCCGCAGGCCTCGATGACGGCTGCCGACCCGACGTTGCCGTCGGCGCAGGTGACCAGGACGCGGTCGACCCCGACCGAGCGCGCCACCACCACTGACTGGCGCAGGATCTCGCTCGCGTAGCCGCGACGCCGGTGGTCCGGCAGGACCCCGTAGCCGATGTGGCCGCCCTCCCGCGACAGCCAGTCGTTGAGCTCGTGCCGTACGGACGTGCGACCGACGACGACCCCGTCGACCTCGGCGAGGAGGAACGTGGCCGGCACCCGGTCGGCGGGCAGGTCGAGGCCGCGCTGCCACTGCCGCAGCGACTCGGCGTACGCCGAGAAGGGCCTTTCCGGGTCCCAGCCGAGCGCGAACTCGAAGTCGTCGGCCCGCATCGCCTCGTGGCCGGCAGCCACTGCCGCCTCGTCGTCAGCCCGCACCGGGCGGAGCCGGAGCCCGCTGCGTCGTCCTGTCGTCACCGGCGCGACCCTACGAGCCCGAGCGGGCCGACTGCCTCCGAGTTTGTTGCGGCAGTCCTGATCCCGGCTTATGGTTCAGGGACACTGAGGCAGATCGGTGTACCACGTGCCACACCTCAGGAGGCCGTCATGGCGGTCGACGCCACCCTGCCCCCCGCCCAAGGCTGCTCACTCGTCCGGCTGCCCGCGGAGATCGACCTCGCCTCGGCCGCGGAGCTGCGCGACGACATGCTCGCGGCGCTCAACCGCGACGGCGCACATCTGGTCGTCGACGCGCTCGACGTCACGTTCATGGACTCCAGCGGCGTCAACGCACTGGTCCGGGCCCGCGAGCGGGCAGCGATGCTCGGCGGCTCGCTGCACGTCGTGACCCGGCATCCGGCGGTACGCCGGGTGCTGCAGATCACAGGGCTCGAGGAACGCCTCGGCCTCGTCGGGTCGCTCGAGGCGGCCTACGCCTGCCTGCTGCACCCGGAGACCGTCCACACCTGCGACCCCGACGCCGTCTGATCCGCCCGCTGGGTTTCCCGGCGCGACTGCCGGGCAGCCGACGATCATGAGCACAGTCGAGCAGTCGATCGAGGTCGCCGTGCCGGTGACCACCGCCTACAACCAGTGGACGCAGTTCGAGTCGTTCCCCCGCTTCATGTCGGGGGTCGAGCGCATCGACCAGACCAGCGACACGATGACGCACTGGGTCACCTCGGTGGACGGCGTCACCAAGGAGTTCGACGCCAAGATCACCGAGCAGACGCCCGACGAGCGCGTCGCATGGACGTCCGTCGACGGTCCCTCGCAGTCCGGCGTCGTCACGTTCCACCGGCTTGCCGACGACCGCACCAAGGTGATGGTCCAGCTGGACTTCGAGCCCGACGGCATCGTGGAGCAGGTCGGGGACAAGCTCGGCGTCGTACGACGCCAGGTCGAAGGCGACCTGGGCCGCTTCAAGGACTTCATCGAGCAGAGCGGCACCGAGACCGGTGCCTGGCGGGGCGAGGTCCAGCGCCCCTGATCGCCCCGGCTGGCCACCGGAGCGTGGAGCAGGGCAGTCTGAGCCATGGCCGACGACCGAGGACGCGACGACGGTGCGGCCCGCGGGGACCGCGGCGAGACCGAGGACGAGAAGGCCGACCGGCGCTACGACGAGCTGCTGCAGGAGCTCCGGGTGGCCCAGACCGGCGTGCAGTTCCTCTTCGCCTTCCTGCTCACGCTGGCCTTCACCCAGCGGTTCGAGAAGATCACCGACGCCCAGACCTCGCTGTACGTCGGGACCCTCCTCGTGACGGCGGCGGCCTCGGCGCTGCTCATCGGCCCGGTACCGCTGCACCGGATCCTGTTCGCGCGTGGACTCAAGCCGCGGCTGGTGCACGGCGCCGACGCCATGGCCCGGGCCGGTCTGGTGATGCTGCTCCTCGGCATCAACGGCGCCGTGCTGCTCATCCTCGACGTCGTCCTCGGCGGCGTGCTGCCGTTCGTGCTCTCCGGCGCAGCCGTCGTCTTCTTCGTCCTGGTGTGGGGCGTCTACCCGCTGACGGTGCGGGAGCGGCCCCGCCGCTGACGATTCCGTCCGAGGCGGTGTGGTCCTCCCGGAATGACCGGCATGTCTCGGGGTACCCCCCGATCATGCCCAGCAGCATCACCCGGGTCGTCCGTGACGACCACGCGCGCCTCCCCCGGCTCCTGCGACGGGTCGTGAGGCCCGGGCCGAGCCAGGAGCGCTGGCGGGAGGAGCTGCTCCGGCTCCTCCATGCGCATCGCGTCGCCGAGAGATCGGTGCTCACGGCCGAGGCGCTGGCACCCGCAGGCGACGTCGCCGCCACCGCCGCACTCGACCTGGCCGCGCTCGACCGCGACCTGGGCGACGCGGTGCAGGCCCTGGCGGACTCGCCGCTCGACTCGCCGGCGCTGGCGGCTCTCGGTGCGCGGCTCGGGACCCTTCTCGACCAGCACTCGGCGTCGAGCGACCGGCTGCTGCACGTGCTGGAGGGTGCGGTGGCCCGGAAGCAGGTCCGCCTCCTCGGCGGCAGCTACGCCGCGGCCCGGGACGCCGTCCTGCAGGACGACGGTGCCGCCGAGCCGCCACCACGTCGTCTCGACCTGCCGCGCGCCGAGCTCTACGAGCTGGCCCGCAAGGCCGGCATCGAGGGGCGGTCGGCGATGAGTCGCGGTGAGCTGATCGCCGAGCTGCAGCACCGCCAGCAGCACGAGACGTCCTGAGGTCGGCCGGGAACGGTTCGCGGCTTCTGCCGCGTTTGCCGCGAGCCGGCCGGAGGCAAGAGGACCGGGAACCGCGCGCGCTGCAGAAGGCCGGTGCGCCGCGCCGGTCCTCGTCGACCGGCTCTCCCTCCGCATCCTGATCGAGAGCCACCATGCGCGTCGCCCTGCTCTGCTCCCAGTCCCACGACCTCACCCTGCGCTGGGTGGAGGACGGCCTGCGCTCGCTCGGCCACCAGGTGGAGACCACCCAACGGCCCGACCTCCCGCTGACCGACGCCGCACCGGTGGGCTACGGCCTCGCCGACGGCTGGGCCGACCCGCCCGACACCGTCCTCGCCCTGGGCACGGCCGCCGGTCTCGCCGGACTGGTCGCGACCCGGGAGCGCCCGACCGGCCTGCTCCTCCGGCTCGACCGGCCCGGCCGCTCCGGGGACGTCGAGACCGACCGGGTCGACGCCGCGCTCGCGCGCGGCGTCGACTCGGTGCTGGCCGGCTCCCCCACCGACGCCGCGGCCCTGGTCCGGCTCGGCGTACCTCGGGGGCGGGTGCACCTGCTGCCGGAGGCCGTCGACGCCGCCGCGGTCCGGCCGGCGCTGGTCGAGGACGACCCGCAGCCGGTGGTCGCCCTGGACGAGACCGCGCAGTCGGTGCACGCGCTGCTGCGGGGCATGGCCGCGGGCCGGCCGGCGGTCGTCGTCGACGAGGGCGCCCTGCCGGACCTCGTCGCTGACGGGGTCTGCGGCCTCGTCGTCGGCCGTGACGGCCTGCGCACCGCCGTGCAGTCACTGGTCGCGGACTCGGTGCGGCGGGCCTCGATGGGGATGGCCGCTGCCGACCGGGTGAGCGCCTGCTACGACACGCCCGTGGTCGTCGAGAACCTCGGCCGGCTCCTCCACGAGACCGCAGGACGGCAGACCCGGGCAGCCTGATCCTCCGGCCGGCCGTGGACCCGCCCCCTGTAACGGGTCAAGGCGGGCGGTCCTGGCGCCGACGAGTCTGGGGAGGCCTGACCCGGCCTCGCACCCCGGACCACCGTGAGGACGCTGATGCGACGCCTGCTCGGCCGCACCGTGCTGGCCGCTGCAGTCACGCTCGCGGCGCTCGGGCCGGCGGCGACGAGCCACGCCGACGAGCCGTCCCGGGCTCCCAAGGCCTCCGACCCGGCCGCTGCCGACCAGGCAGAGCTGGACGCCGTCCTCGCCGAGGTGCGCGGAGAGCTCGCCGAGTCCTCCGAGGCGATGATCCGGGCGTACGCCGACCTGCGGCTCGCGGACCGGGCGCTCCCCGGTGCCCGGGCGACCGCCGCCCGCACCCGCACCCTGCTGGTCGAGGCGCGGAAGCGTCAGGAGCAGACCGCGCGGGCACGTGGCGCGGCGCAGGTCCAGTACATGCTCGGCACCCAGGACGCCGAGGCGCAGGCCGCCGAGGTCGCCGAGCAGCAGGCCAGGATCGGCCGGCTGGCGCGGGCCGTCTACCAGGGCGGCGGCGCCTTCGGCAACGTCTCGGTGCTGCTCGAGGCCCGCTCGCCGTCGGACCTCGCCGAGCGCATGAACGCCCTGCGCGCCGTCGCGTCGTCGCAGCGCTCCGCCTTGTCCGCCCTGCAGGACGTGCAGGACACGTACAGCGCGCGCACCGACGACCTCGCGACGGTCCGCGACCAGCTGGCCGCCGCCGACGAGCAGGCACAGCGCGACCTCCAGGCCGTGACCCGGCTGGCCCAGGAGGCGGCCGCCGCCGCCTCGCGCGTGGGTGCCCTCGTCGCTGCCCGGAAGGCAGCGCTCGACGCCGCCGCCGACGCGCAGGTGCAGGAGGACGTGGCGCACGCGCAGCAGACCGGCACCTCCACCCAGCTGCAGAACCAGCTGGCCGCCGTCGCCCGCCGCGACCTCGGCGCCGCGGGCAGCCGCGACGGCGCGACCGTCCCCACGCGGCATGGCACGCTCGGCTGGCCGGCGCGGGGTCCGGTGACCTCGCCGTTCGGCATGCGGGTGCACCCGGTCACCGGCGTCTACAAGCTGCACACCGGCACCGACCTCGGGATCCCGTGCGGCACCGACGTGCACGCGTCCCTGGCCGGCACCGTGATCGAGGCCGGGTGGAACGACGCCTACGGCTGGCGGACGGTCATCACCCACGGTGCCGTCGACGGCGTGCTGCTCACGACGACCTACAACCACCAGACGCACCTCGACGTCTCCGTCGGCGACCAGGTCGCAGCCGGTCAGGTCATCGGCACGTCAGGCACCACCGGCTTCTCCACCGGCTGCCACCTGCACTTCGAGCTCTACGTCAACTCGACGCTGGTCGACCCGGAGCCCTGGCTGCCCGCGCACTAGGTCCCGCGCACCGAGCCCTTCGGCGAACCGGCCCAACCCGGCGAGGTGTCCGGCGAAGCCGCCGGGCGCACGGCCACGGTTCCGCGCGCTGGTCACGACCGGCTCGCCTCCGGTGCGGACGACGCGTCGATGAGCCAGCGCCGCTGCCAGCGCCACGTCCTCGTCGCGGTCGACGTCCGCGAAGCCGCCGACGTCGAGGTACGCGTCGGCCCGCGCACCGGCGTTGGCGCCGTGGACGTGCCGGTGCCCGTCCCGCGAGTCGTACGACGCCCGCCAACGCCGCTCGACGTCCGGCGGGTGCTCGCTCCAGTCGCGGACGTCGACCGTGCCGAGCACCAGGTCGGCGCCGCCATCGGCCAGTGCGAGCTGGTGGCTCAGCCAGCCCGGTGGCACGAGCGAGTCGGCGTCGGTGGTGGCCAGCCAGACCCGGCCGGGTGCCAGGTGGCGCACCCGCTGCAGCGCATCGGCGACCCCCGCCGCGCGGGCTCCTCCCACCGACCGCAGGTCGACCGGCAGCACCCGGACGCCTGCCGTGACCGCGACGGAGACGGTCCTGTCATGGCACGCGTCGGCCACCACGAGCAGGTCGACAGGCGGCCCGCCGCGAGCCGCGACGAGCTGCGCCGACGCGCGCAGCGCCCGCAGGGCCGCCGGCAGCAGCTCCTCCTCGTCGTGCGCGGGGACCACGACGGCCACCGCCTCGATCGCCGGCGTCACGGCACCAGGCCTTCGCGCCGGGCCGGTGACGGCGTGGTGCCGGCCGTGAGGAGGTCGAGGACGAAGTCCTCCTCCTCGTGGCGCACGGCGCCGGTCAGTGCGGCGTGCTCCCGGAACGCGGTGTGCACGGCGTCACCGGTCAGCGGGTAGTCGTCGACGCGGTGCCGCCAGTGGCACACGACGACGGCACCGCCGGGCTCGAGCGAGGTAGTCACCCGGTCGACGAGGGTGCTCAGCGCCCCCTCGTCCAGGTAATAGCCGACCTCGGACACGACCACGAGGTCGAACGTTCCGTCCGGCCACCCGTCGGGCACCGACCGCTGCTCGACGACGACGTGCGGGTGCGCCTCGACCGTGGCCCGCGCGGCGGCCACCGCGGTCGGGTCCACGTCCGACGCGAGCAGGGCGTCGCACCGCTCGGCGAGACCGGCCGTGAGCACGCCGACCGAGCAGCCGGGCTCGAAGCCGCGGCGGTACCTCGGCCGGTCCAGCGCCGCGAGCGTGACGGCGCGCTTCCGCTCCTCGTACCACCGGGTGCGGAAGCCCCAGGGGTCGTCGGTGCCGGCGTACATCCGGGCGAAGTAGTCGGCGGGGAGGCTCATGCCAGCACCACCTCGACGTCCCGGCGGAAGTACGCCAGCACCCGCTCGGGCAGCACCGGGCGGTCGCACGGACCCGGACCGATCGGCGCGACCTGGGTCGTGAAGCACGCCGTCGCAGCCGCCTTCGCGGCCCGAGCCGCGGCGTCCAGCCGCACCAGCCGCGCGCGGTCCCAGGGCACCCGGACGTCACCGGGGACGGCCCAGCTCCACGTCCACACCGGGTACTCCAGGACCGTGCCGCCCACCGACCGGGCGGCGCGGCCGACCGCCTCGTGGTCCGGGTGCCCGTCGGACGACCACGGCGCGAGCAGCACCTCGCCCGGGGCGGCCAGCGCGCCGATGCGGTCGGCGAGCGCACCCTCCCGGCCGGCGAGCCCCCCGTCCGGCAGGCCCAGGTGCAGCCGCGGCGCATCGCCGGCACCCAGGGCGGTCACGGCCGCACTCGACTCCGCGCGCCGCAGGGCCGGCAGCGCCGGGACCACGTCCGACGTCGAGCCGGGGTGCGACGCCTCGCCTTCGGTGGCCCACAGGAACCGCAGGTCGCAGCCGGCCCCGGCCAGCACCTGCACGAGCCCGCCGACGCCCAGCACCTCGTCGTCCGGGTGCGCGGCGAGCACGAGCACGGGGCGACCGGCGAGCGCGGCCACGTCGAGCGGCGGCCAGCCGCGCGACGGCAGCCAGCGAGCCCACTCGGTCTCGTCGGTGCCGGTGTCCGGCGCGATGACCGTCACCACGCCCCGTCCCACGGTGCCGCACCGGACCCGAGCGCGAGCTCGCCGAGCTGCTCGAGGTCCCGCTCGGCGTGGCTCTGCCGGAGGTACAGCTCGAGGTCCGCGACCCGGCGCGCGTGCTCGGCGTCGAGCGCCAGCGGAGCGGCCCCGAGCGCCCGGCCGGTCCGGGCGACCACGTCGGTGGCGACCTGCTCGACGGCGGCCCGGACCCGGCCCGCGGCCAGGCGCGCGGTCCCGGCCTCGTCCGTGGGGTCCTCGTCGATGCGGGACGCGACGTCGGCGAGCAGTGCCCAGGACGCCGCCAGGCCGGCGTCGACCGCGCCGGCGTGCGCCAGGGCGTGCGGGTGCAGCGGGCGCCGGTCGTTGGCCCGCTGCAGGGCCCGGGCCACGCCGCGGGCGCCACCCCACCACACCGCGGCCACCCCGACGGCGCCGTACCAGAAGCCTGGCCGGCGCAGGTAGGCCTCCGGTCCGCCGACGGGTGCCGCCGGGGTGCCGTCGAGGCGCACCGACCTGCTGTCGCTGCCCGCCATCGCCGCCGGCGGCCAGGTGCCGTCGACCGGTCCGGCGGAGGTCTCGGCCAGGTCGACGGCGAACATCCGGTAGCCGTCGTCCGCCAGCGCGGTGATCAGGGCCAGGTCGCAGGTGCCCGCGCCGCTGCACCACGGCTTGGTGCCGGTGAGCCGCCAACCGGACCCGGCCGCCTCGGCGCGGACCGGGTCGACCGGCGGGTTGGCCGCCCAGACGCCCCATACCGCGCCCGGCCGGTCGAGGTCCCGCGTGCCGAGCTCGTCGAGGATCGCGAGGGCGTCGAGGTGCGCCTCGCCCAGCCGGGCGAGGTCCAGGTCGACGGTCCCGAGGTCGGCGAGCAGGGCGAGGTGCGCGGCTGTCCGGCCCTCGCCAGGGCGCCACGCCGGCAGGACACCTGTCCCGACCGCGTCGTGGATCCAGCGGGCGGTCCTGGCCACGGGATCGGTGACGTCCGGCCGGAGGTCGGCCAGGACGCTGCGGGGCGAGGCTGTCGTGGAGGTGTGCACCAGCGGCGCCTACCCCGGAGCGGTGCGGTCACGCGCCGGAATCCTGCGGCGGGCTCGCGCGTTGGGATCTACGTGCCGGCATCCCGTCGCCCGGCACGAAGAAGGGACCGATGACCCAGCAGCCCTTGTCCCGCACCGCTCCCCTGCCTGAGAGCACCACCACCCAGCCCGACCTGTACGTCCTCCCGGAGCTCTCCGACTCCGAGGACACCACCTCCGACCAGACCACGCCCGCGCCGGCCACCGACGTCTTCGACCAGGAGGTCGCCACCCCGGACCTCGTCCGGCTGTACCTCGACGAGATCGGCAAGGCGCCGCTGCTCGACGCCGCGACCGAGGTCGAGCTCGCGCAGCGCATCGAGGCCGGCCTCTACGCACGTCACCTGCTCGACCAGCTCGGCCACCGCCGCGCCGTCAAGCTCAGGGAGGCGCGCAAGGTGGCGAGCTCGGTCGAGCTGACGCGTCTCGTCGACCAGGGTGAGGTCGCCAAGCGTGCCTTCATCAGGGCGAACCTGCGGCTGGTCGTCTCGCTGGCCCGCCGCTACACCCGTGCGTCGATGCCGTTGCTCGACCTCATCCAGGAGGGCAACGTCGGCCTGGTCCGCGCCGTGGAGAAGTTCGACTACGCGCGCGGCTACAAGTTCTCGACGTACGCCACGTGGTGGATCCGGCAGTCCATCGGCCGGGCCATCGCCGAGCAGAGCCGCACCGTCCGCCTGCCCGTGCACCAGGTGGAGAAGCTCAGCCGCCTCAGCCGGACCCGACGTGACATGTCCGCGTCGCTCGGCCGGGACGCGACCGACGCCGAGGTGGCGGTCGAGATGGGTGTCGACGTCGACACCGTCCAGGACCTCGACCGGATCTCCCGGACGCCGGCCAGCCTCGACGCCCTCGTGGGCGACGACGGCGGCACGACGCTCGGCGACCTCGTCGACGCGTCCGACGCCACCCCGGAGGACCTCGTCGTCGAGGCCGACTCGCGGGGCGAGCTGATCGGCCTGGTCGACCGGCTCACCGACCGCGAGTCCGAGGTGATCCGCTGCCGCTACGGGCTGGTGCCCGGGCCGAAGCAGACCTACGAGGAGATCGCCGGCCGGATCGGCGTCTCCCGCGAGCGGGTCCGTCAGATCGAGCGCGAGGCGCTCGAGCGGCTCCGCCTCTGGGTGTCCGACACCGACTGACCCGAGCTGCATGATCACCGACGTTCCTCGAACGCTCCGGTGATCATGCAGTTCTGTCCGTCCGAAGCCCCGTGGGCATCGGGCAGCTTCCGCGTCAGCGGGAGACGGGGGCCGCGTGCGGTCCGGTGACCGGGCACGAGTACGGGTGGCGCTCGGCTGCGGGTGCCGCGTCGTCGGCTTCCGGGATGCGGCGTACCAGCAGGAACGCGAGCACCCCGCCGGCGGCCAGCAGCCCGGCGCAGACCAGCATCGCCGTGCGGTACGCCGGTTGCAGCAGGACGGGGTCGGCGTACGCCGCGCCGTCGAGGCCGACGACCAGCGGCAGGGCCGCGACGGCGAGCAGGCCGGCGACCCGGGCCACGGCGTTGTTGACGCCGCTGGCGATGCCGGCGTGCCGGTCCGGCGCCGCGGCCAGCACCGTGGCGGTCAACGGTGCGACGGTGATGGACAGGCCGAGCCCGAACAGCGCGACCGGCGGCAGCACGTCACGGAGGTACGTCGCCGAGTCGTCGACCCGCGTGAGCCACAGGGTGGCCGCGGCGGCGACCAAGGGCCCGACCGTCATCGGGATGCGCGGCCCGATCCGGGTCGAGAGGGCGCCCATCCGCGACGACAGCAGCAGCATGAGCACCGTCACGGGCAGCAGCGCGGCGCCGGCGACCAGGGGCGAGAAGCCCGACACGACCTGGAGGGTGAGGACCAGGAAGAAGAACAGCCCGCTGAGGGCGGCGTAGACCGCGAAGGTCACGATGTTGGTGGCTGTGAAGGCGGCCGACGAGAAGATGCCGAGGGGCAGCATCGGCGCCCGGGCCGCGTGCTCCCGCCAGACGAAGCCGGCCAGCCCGGCCAGCCCCCCGAGCAGTGACAGCAGCACGACCGGCGACCCGAGACCCAGCTCCTGCCAGGCGATCAGCCCGTACGTCAGCGCGCCGAGGCCGAGCGCCCCGAGCGCCGCCCCGATCACGTCGAGGGAGTGCGACGCCTGCGGGTCGCTGCTCTCCGGGACGTGCCGCGTGGTGACCAGCACGACGGCCACGGCGAACGGCAGGTTGATGAGGAAGACCCAGCGCCAGCCGACGCTCTGGACGAGGTAGCCGCCGAGGAACGGACCGGCCGCCCCCGCGATGCCACCGAGTCCGGACCAGGCGCCGATCGCCCGCATCCGGTCCTGGGGCCGGAACGACGACTGCAGGATCGCGAGGCTGCCGGGTGTGAGCAGCGCCCCACCGACCCCCTGCACCGCACGGGCGGCGACCAGTGCCTCGACGTTCGGCGCGATGCCGCAGAGCAGCGATGCCACCGCGAACCACACCACTCCGATGAGGAAGACCCGGCGCCGGCCGAAGCGGTCGCCCAGTGAGCCGCCGAGCAGGATCAGCGACGCGAGGGTCAGGGTGTAGGCGTTGATGGTCCACTGCAGGCCGGAGACGCCGGCGTCCAACGACTCTCCGATGCTCGGCAGTGCGACGTTGACGACGGTGCCGTCGATGAACGCCAGACCGGAGCCCAGCACGGTCGCCAGCAGCACCCAGCGGGCCCTCGGCTCCCCGAACGCGAGACCCCACGACAGGTCGTCGCGGGCCGCTGCGGCGTCGGTGGTCATGGTGCAGCGAACGTACGTCCTCGGGCGGCGGTGCATCTAGGGTCGCGGCGTGGGTGAGACGGCGGGCTACTCCGGCACGCCGCTCCCGCGCAAGCTCGGCATCGCGCCGGGCAGCCGGGTGCTCCTCACCGGTGCGCCGGCCGGTTTCGAGGAGTCGACCCTCGGCCCGCTGCCCGGCGTCGAGGTGCACCGGCGCGCCGGTCGGGTGCCGTACGACGTGGTGCTCGCCTTCGCACCGGACCGGCGGGCGCTCGGGCAGCGGTTCGGACCGGCCGCGGCCCGGCTCACGACGGCGGGCGGACTCTGGGTGCTCTGGCCGAAGCGCAGCAGCGGCGTCGTCACCGACCTCGACGAGAACGTCGTGCGGGACCACGGGCTGGCCGCCGGCCTGGTCGACAACAAGGTCTGCGCGGTCGACGCGACGTGGTCGGCCCTTCGGTTCGTCGTGCGGCTGCGGGACCGCTGACCGGGGACGTCACCCGCGTCCCACGACCGGCGCCGCCGACCTGGCACATTGGGCGCGTGCGCAGGCTGCTGGTCTTCCTCGGCGTGATGTGGATCGCGGCCAACCTGGCCGGGGCCTGGGTCTCGGTGCGGCACCACCTGCCGTACGACCTGGAGTTCGTCGACGAGCCCGGCGTCAGAAGCCGGATCGGCGACGACTGGCTGCACGGCTGGGGCACGGGCCTGGCCATGCCGCTGTGGTTCGTCGCCCTCGTCGCCGTGCTCACCGTCCTGTCGAGCTTCGGCGGCAACGCCACCAGGCTCAGCGCCGCACTCGTCGTGCTGGCCGGTGCCGGGTCGGTGGCATTCACGCTGTACAACACGCCGGCGGCCGACCGGCTGAAGGCGGCCGGCGCCGACCGCACCGAGGGCGCGATCGTCATCGCGACCCTGATGCTCGCAGCGCTCATGGTGCTGGTCGGCTTCCTCACGGTCATCACGACCCCGAAGCGGCACCGGCACTGAGCGCTTGGGTCAGCGCCGGACGACCAGGCGGAGCACGCGGCCGCTGCTGCCGTCGGTCGACCCCAGCGGGCGGACCCGGACGTACCTCACCGCACGGTCGCGCAGGTCGTAGGTCTCGAGGGCAGCGCTGCGACGGCTGCTGACACCGCCGCGCACCCTGGCCCATCGGTCGCCGTCGGACGAGACCTGCACGACGAACCGGGTCGCCGCCGTGGTCCCGTGCCGCCAGCGCACCGACACGGCGCTGACCTGCTTCGTCGTGCCGAGATCGGCGCGGACCCCGCCGCCGGCGAGCGCCCGCATGGCGTCGACCGGGAGGGCGGCGCGTGTCGACGGCAGCAGCTGCACCCGCAGCAGCGCCTCGAGCAGGTAGTGGTCGCCGTACGTCACGCCGGCGTCGTCGTACGTCGGGTCGTGCCGGCCGTGCAGGAGCACCGACCACGACGCCGTGCCCTTCGCGAGGTAGCGCGGGCCGACCAGCGAGCGCAGGGTGTGCAGGCCGGCCGCGCGCCAGGTCGACCGACGGGCGGGGTCGGGGTCCACCCGCGCCAGGTCCAGCAGCCCGGACGCCAGCACAGCGGCCGCGGTGGTGTCCCGCTGCGTACCGGGCGCGTCGTAGTCCCACCACGGCACGCCGTCGGCGGGCAGGTGGTCGACGGCGAAGGCGGCCGTCCGGCGCGCTGCGTCCAGCAACCTCGGGTCGCGCGACGTGTCGTACGCCGCCGTGAAGCCGTGCACGGCCCAGGACTGGCCGCGCCCCCACGTCGACCAGTCGGCCAGCCCCTGCACGGTCCCGGACCAGACCGGCTGACCGCTGGCGTCGTCGAACCGGACGACGTGGAAGGTGCTCCCGTCGGGCCGTACCTGCCAGCGCGCCACGGTGAGCGCGTGCTGGACGGCGACGGCGCGCCACTGCTCCGGCCCGCCGTGGTCGGCCGCCCAGATGAGGAGCGGGAGGTTCATCAGGCTGTCGACGATGACCGTGGTCTGGCCGGTCGGCCCGTCCCAGCTGCGGAGCGCGCCCACGGACGGAACGAACCGGGTGGCCAGGGCGGCGGCGGCCCGGCGCACCACGGCGGCGTCGTCGGGGCGGCCGAGCAGGTCCGCGCCGGCGCCGAAGGAGGTCTGGAGCAGGAAGCCGAGGTCGTGGGCCGAGGTGTCGTCGGCCCGCACGGCGAGCGGTGCCTGCCGGGTCACCGCGCGGCGGGCCCAGGCCCGGTCTCCGGTGAGCTCGTAGCCGAGCCACAGCCGGCCCGGCCAGAAGCCGGCCAGCCAGCCGTTGGTGCCGCTGGTCCGCCACATGCCGTCGCCCACCGAGACCGTCGGGTAGCGGCCCGGGTCGAGCCGGCGGTCGGTGCGGGCCAGCTGGTGGAGGGCGTAGGAGCGCGCCGCGCGCAGGGCGACCTCGAGGCGTGACTCGGGCCGTTGCGGGGCGGCCACGGCCGGCCGGGCCGGGCCCAGGACCGCGGTCAGGGCGGCGAGCGTCAGCCAGACCGCTGCCGCGCGGCGTACCGCCACTGTTCCCCCCTGCACGTGGCACGACGGTACCGGGGTAGCGGTCCGTCGTCGGTCATTCCGTCGAGCGCAGCGGCGAGAAGACGGTCCACAGCACCGTCGTGGTGGCACCGAGAGCGGCGACCCAGAGCGCCGGCCGGACGCCGTACGCCGTGGCGAGTCCGCCGCCGGCCAGCGCACCGAGCGCCTTGACGCCCTGGCTGATGGTCCCCATCGACGCGCTCACCCGGCCGCGGATCTCGGCGGGGATGTCGGTGACGTAGAACGCGCCGGTGGTCACGTCGAAGAGCATGATGCCGACACCCATCACGACCTCGTTGGCGCAGAGGATCGCGAGCACCAGCCACCGCGGGCCGTGGGCGGCGGGGAAGGCGATCATGCCGACGGAGAAGACGGCCGACCCGATGATGATCGTCCGGCCGCGGCCGAGCCGCTCCGCGACCCGCGGGGCGACGAGGGCACCGGCCAGTGCGCCGAGGCCACCGGCGACGGTCACCGCGGCGACCATCAGCGGCGTGAAGTCGTGGTCGCGGGTCAGGTAGACGACCAGCAGCGCGAAGACCATCAGCCCGAAGAAGTTGACGTTGGCCGCCGCGCCGGCGATGGCACGCAGCCGGCGGTCGCGGACCAGGTAGGACATGCCCTCGCCGATCTCGTGGGCCAGCCGGCGTCGCGGCGGCGGCTCGAAGCCGACCCGCTCCGGCGCTCGGACCTTGCCGACCATCAGAGCGGAGAGCAGGAACGACAGCGCGTCGACCAGCACCGCGACCGGCGCAGTCAGCAGGGTGACCAGCGAGCCGCCCAGGGTCGGGCCGGCGATGGTGGCGGTGGCCTCCGACGCGCGCAACCGTGAGTACGCCTCGGTGACCGCCACCGGCGGGACGACCTCGGGGAGGTGGGTGCTGAACGCCGGCCGGAAGGTCACCCGGGCGACGCCGACCACGAGCTCGACCGCGATGAGCTGGGGGACGGAGAGCAGGCCGAGGGCCCAGGCGAGCGGCACGGTGAGCAGCGCCCCGGCGGCGACCAGGTCGGCCGCGATCATCAGCGGCCGGCGTCGGCGCAGCCGGTCGACCCAGGCCCCCACGACCAGCGCGAAGCCGATGTACGGCGCCGTGCCGGCGGCGGTGAGCAGGCCCATCTGCAGCGGGCTGGCGCCCAGCAGGATCGCTGCCGCGAGCGGGATCGCCAGGACGGTGACCTCGCTGCCGATGGCCGAGATCGCGTAGGCCGAGATGACGAGGCGGGCGTCGCGGGCGCGGAGCGTGGCCCGCACCGCGGCGCGGCGGCTCGCGGTCGTCAGCTGTCCCGGCGCACCGGCAGTGGCCGGCCCGGCTACGGCGGTACGCGCGAGGGGCTCGGTGGTCGTCGAGGTGTCCATAAAATGTGAAGGTACTCTTTCACATCTCTGTTGTGAAGGGCTTCTTTCAGATATCCTCGACGGCATGAGCGACAGCGACCCGCGCGAGACCCCGTACGGTCGGCGGATCTCCGACCCCGGGGCCCTGCGCGCCCTCGCGCACACCGGTCGCTACGCGATCCTGGAGAAGCTGCAGTCCGACGGGCCCGCGACCGCCACCGAGGTGGCCGAGGTGGCCGGCCTGTCCCCCAGCGCCTGCAGCTACCACCTGCGGCTGCTGGCCAAGCACGGTTTCGTCGAACCCGACGACAGCCGCGACCACGACGGCCGCGAGCGGGTCTGGCGGGCCGCGGTCACCAGCTGGGTGAGCGATCCGGACCCGGACGCCGACCCGCTGCAGGCACAGGCGATCGACTCGACCCTGACCCGGGTGATGCTGGCCGCTTCCGACGCCAAGGTCCTCG
The DNA here is from genome assembly GCA_963746175.1 of uncultured Actinomycetota bacterium. Classification (GTDB taxonomy): domain Bacteria; phylum Actinomycetota; class Actinomycetes; order JACCUZ01; family JACCUZ01; genus CAVVAH01. The sequence goes on from CAVVAH010000008.1 coordinate 467,894, forward strand.
ACTTCGCCGACCGGGCGGCCGCGGAGCCCGAGTGGCGGGAGGCCGCCCTCATGTCCAGCAGCACCGTGATCGCGACGGTCGACGAGCTGCGGGACATCTCGGCCGGGCTGATGGCGGTGCTGCGGCCGTACTTCCGCACCACCCGGCCGCTCGCGGACGCCCCCGAGGGAGCCCGCCAGGTGCACCTGTCGATCCGGATGGCCCCCGAGCCCCCTCGCCCCGCGCCCCCGCCGTCCACGGACGAGTGATCGTTTGCGACCTGAGCCCCCGACACGCCGCCATGTAGCCCGGCGTGTCGGGGATCCAGGTCGCAAACGAGCGTCCAGTACGGGCGGGGAGCCGCCGACGGCGCGGGACCACTGACTGCCTCGGCTGTGTCCTGGCCGATCTGACCTCCGCCCGGCACCTCCCGCAGGCGGCCCCGGGGTAGTTGGATCGGGGGATGGACTTCACCATCCCGGACGAGCTGACGGCGCTGCGGAAGTCCTTCGGGACCTTCCTGGACCGGGAGGTGCGGCCGGTCGAGGAGTCGGTGCACGAGGACCTCACCGGGCTCGACCCGGACCGCGACGCGCTGCACGCCGCGATCGCCGGGATCCGGAAGAGGTCCGCCGACGAGGGCTTCTACGCCTGCTACCTGCCCGAGGCAGCCGGCGGTTGGGGCGTCTCGACGCTGGGCACCGCCCTGCTCGTCGAGGACGCGGCCCGGTCGGGGCTGCGGCTCGCACCGCTGGCCCTCGGCGTGCCGAGCCCGTCCGGGCCGACGCCGTTGCTGCTCCAGCTGCCCGAGCACCTGCACGCGACCTACCTGACGCCGCTCGTGCGCGGCGAGCAGACCATGTGCTTCGCACTCACCGAGCCGGAGGCGGGCAGCGACGCCCAGGCGATCCGCACCAGCGCCCGCCGCGACGGCGACGAGTGGGTCCTGGACGGGATGAAGCACTACATCACCAACGGCGACCGGGCCGACTTCGCCGTCGTGTTCGCCGTCACCGACAAGGAGAAGCGGGCCGACGGCGGCATCACCGCGTTCGTCGTGCCGCGCGACCGCTACCGCGTAGGCAAGGTGCAGGCGACCATCGCCGACTCCCACCCGGCCGAGCTCTGGTTCGAGGAGTCCCGGGTACCGGCCGACCACGTCATCGGCGAGGTCGGCCGCGGCTTCCACGCCGCGATGGGCTTCCTCAACAGCGGCCGGGCCGGCTTCGCCGCGCAGTCGCTCGGGTTCGCGGAGTACTGCCTCGAGGAGGCCGTGAAGCACGCCCGCAGCCGCACGGCCTTCGGCCAGCCGCTCGCCGCGAACCAGGGGGTGTCGTTCCCGCTCGCCGAGTGCAAGGCCGACATCGAGGCCATGCGCTGGATCACCTACCACCTGGCCTGGGCCGTCGACACCGGGAGCACCGCGGGCGGCAACCCGATGCTCGACTCCTCGATCGCGAAGTACTACTGCACCGAGAAGGCGTACGCCGTGGCGGACCGCTGCCTCCAGGTGTTCGGCGGCATGGGGCTGCTCCGCGAGGGGCCGGTCGAGCGGATCCTCCGGCACCTCCGGGTGCTGCGCGTCGTCGAGGGCGCCACCGAGGTCCAGAAGCTGGTGATCGCGCGGTCGATGGGGCTCTGACGCCGCTCCCCCGGCCGCCCGGCGGCGCCTGACCCGCGTCACATCCGTCGGGCTAGTCTGGGCCGCACCGCCGGACCGTCGAGCAGTGCAGGGAAGAGGGCGAAGAACGCCGTGTCGCAGTCAGCCGCAGGGCAGGAGCCGACCCACGGCTCCGGCAGCACAGCCAGCAAGACCCCCGGCGGCTTCGGCCCGAACGAGTGGCTGGTGGACGAGCTCTACCAGCAGTACCTCGCCGACAAGAACAGCGTCGACCAGGCCTGGTGGGACTTCTTCAAGGACTACCGCCCGGCCGAGTCCGGCCCGGCCACCACCAACGGCAGCAGCACACCGGCCGCGCCCACGGCCGCCGCCCCGGCAGCGCCCGCCACCGACACGTCCGGCGCGCCCGCCCCGACGGCCCCGGTCGCCGACGGGACGCCTGCGGCCCAGCAGGTCGCCCAGAAGCCCGCGGCCGCCCCGGTGAGCCCGCCGGCCGAGGCGAAGGCCGCCACGCCGCCCGCCGCCGCTCCGGCGACCGGTGCGGGTGACGAGGTGCGCACCCTCAAGGGTCCGGCCGCCCGCGTCGTGTCCAACATGAACGCCAGCCTGGCCGTGCCGACCGCCACCAGCGTCCGCGCGGTGCCGGCCAAGCTGCTCATCGACAACCGCACCGTGATCAACAACGCGCTGCAGCGCAACCGCGGCGGCAAGGTGTCGTTCACGCACCTCATCGGCTTCGCCGTCGTCAAGGCGCTGGCCGAGATGCCGGAGATGAACCAGGGCTTCACCGAGGTCGACGGCAAGCCCGCCGTCGTCACCCACGAGCACGTGAACTTCGGTCTCGCGATCGACATCCAGAAGCCCGACGGCAGCCGCACCCTGCTCGTGCCCTCGGTGAAGGGTGCCGAGGCGATGGACTTCGCCGGCTTCTGGTCGGCGTACGAGGACATCGTCCGGCGGGCCCGCAGCAACAAGCTGACGGCCGACGACTTCGCCGGCACGACGATCACCCTGACCAACCCGGGCACCATCGGCACCGTCCACTCGGTGCCGCGGCTGATGGCCGGCCAGGGCACGATCATCGGCGTCGGCGCGATGGAGTACCCCGCGGAGTACCACGGCGCGGCCCCCGAGACGCTGGCCAGGCTGGCCGTCAGCAAGATCATGACGCTGACCTCGACCTACGACCACCGGATCATCCAGGGTGCGCAGTCCGGCGACTTCCTGCGCCGGGTGCACGGCCTGCTGCTCGGCGAGCAGAACTTCTACGACGAGGTCTTCCGCGCGCTGCGCATCCCCTACGAGCCGATCCGCTGGGTCCGCGACATCTCGGCCTCGCACGAGGACGACGTCGCCAAGCAGGCCCGGGTGCAGGAGCTGATCCACGCCTACCGCGTGCGCGGGCACCTGATGGCCGACACCGACCCGCTGGAGTTCCGTCAGCGCAGCCATCCCGACCTCGACGTCGTCACCCATGGCCTGACGCTGTGGGACCTCGACCGCGAGTTCGCTACCGGCGGCTTCGGCGGCAAGCCGATGGCCAGCCTGCGCGAGATCCTCGGCGTGCTGCGCGAGTCGTACTGCCGTCGCATCGGCATCGAGTACATGCACATCCAGGACCCGGACGAGCGGCACTGGATCCAGGAGCGCGTCGAGGTCGGCTTCCCCAAGCCCGACCGCCAGGACCAGCTCACGATCCTGCGCCGGCTCAACGCAGCGGAGGCCTTCGAGACCTTCCTGCAGACCAAGTACGTCGGGCAGAAGCGGTTCTCGCTCGAGGGTGGCGAGTCGGTCATCCCGCTGCTCGACGAGGTGATGACCTCCGCCGCCGAGTCCGGCCTCGACGAGGTCACGATCGGCATGCCGCACCGCGGCCGGCTCAACGTGCTGGCCAACCTCGCCGGGAAGTCCTACGCCCAGATCTTCCGCGAGTTCGAGGGCAACCAGGACCCGCGCTCGGTGCAGGGCTCCGGCGACGTGAAGTACCACCTCGGCACCGAGGGCTCCTTCAAGGCGCCGGACGGCAGCCAGTGCAAGGTCTACCTCGCGGCCAACCCCTCGCACCTCGAGGCGGTCAACCCGGTGCTCGAGGGCATCACGCGCGCGAAGCAGGACCGGATCGACAAGGGCGAGGGCGGCTTCACCGTGCTGCCCGTCCTGCTGCACGGCGACGCCGCGTTCGCCGGCCAGGGCGTGGTGGCCGAGACGCTGAACCTCTCGCAGCTGCGCGGCTACCGCACCGGCGGCACGATCCACGTGATCGTCAACAACCAGGTCGGCTTCACGACCTCGCCGGCGGCGTCGCGGTCGTCGTTCTACTGCACCGACGTCGCGCGCATGATCCAGGCGCCGATCTTCCACGTGAACGGCGACGACCCCGAGGCGTGTGTCCGGGTCGCCAAGCTGGCGTTCGAGTACCGGCAGGAGTTCAAGAAGGACGTCGTCATCGACATGGTGTGCTACCGCCGCCGTGGCCACAACGAGGGCGACGACCCGTCGATGACCCAGCCGCTCATGTACAACCTCATCGAGGGCAAGCGGTCGGTGCGCAAGATCTACACCGAGTCACTCATCGGTCGCGGCGACATCTCCGTGGAGGAGGCCGAGCAGGCACTGCGCGACTACCAGGGCCAGCTGGAGCGCGTCTTCACCGAGACCCGCGACGCCATCGCGTCGTCGCAGGACGAGGGAACGGGTCAGGGCATCGAGCCGCCGGCCGAGCAGACCGCCTCGGTCTCGGCCGCCGTCCGCCCGACTGCCGTCGACCTCGAGGTGGTCAAGCGGATCGCCGATGCTTTCGTCGCGCTGCCCGACGGCTTCACCGTGCACCCCAAGCTGATGCCGCTGCTGCAGCGCCGGGCAGCGATGGCGTCCGAGGGCGGCATCGACTGGGCCATGGGCGAGCTGTTCGCGTTCGGCTCACTGCTGCTCGAGGGCAAGCCGATCCGGATGGCCGGCCAGGACTCGCGGCGCGGCACGTTCGTGCAGCGGCACGCCGTCCTCACCGACAAGGTGACCGGGCGCGAGTGGGTCCCGCTCGCGCACCTCGACGAGGGCCAGGCGCGGTTCTGGATCTACGACTCGCTGCTGTCGGAGTTCGCCGCGATGGGCTTCGAGTACGGCTACTCCGTCGCGAGGCCGGACGCACTGGTGCTCTGGGAGGCGCAGTTCGGCGACTTCCTCAACGGGGCGCAGACGATCATCGACGAGTTCGTGTCGTCGTCCGAGCAGAAGTGGAACCAGCGGTCGTCCGTCGTGCTGCTGCTGCCGCACGGCTTCGAGGGCCAGGGCCCGGACCACTCGTCCGGCCGGATCGAGCGGTTCCTGCAGATGTGCGCCGAGGACAACATGACGGTCGCGAACCCGTCGACCCCGGCGTCGTACTTCCACCTGCTGCGCTGGCACGCCTACCACGAGCCGCGTCGCCCGCTCGTCGTGTTCACGCCGAAGTCGATGCTGCGCCTCAAGGCCGCGGCCTCGCCGGTGGAGGACCTCACCTCCGGGACGTTCCGGCCGGTGATCCCCGAGACCGTGGGCGAGATCGACCCGGCCGGCGTGCGGCGCGTGCTGCTCTGCTCCGGCAAGGTCTACTACGACCTGCTCGCCGAGAGGGCCAAGCGGGCCGGCTCCGGGGGCGGCCAGGTGGCGATCGTCCGCGTCGAGCAGCTCGCGCCGGTCCCGGGCCAGCGAGATCGCCGAGGCCATCTCGGCGTACGGCGACGCGCAGCTGGTCTGGGTCCAGGAGGAGCCGGCCAACCAGGGCGGCTGGCCGTTCATGGCGCTCAACCTGCCGGCCGAGCTCGGGGGCCGCGGGCTGTCCTGCGTCGCGCGCACGGCGTCGGCCTCCCCCGCCGCCGGCTCGCACAAGGTGCACGACCAGGAGCAGCACGCGCTGGTCGAGCAGGCGTTCACCCTCTAGGCGGGCGGGTGTACTTCACCGACCGCGGCATCGAGGAGCTGGAGAGCCGCCGGGGCGAGGAGACCGTCTCGGTCGCCTGGCTGGCCGCGCGGCTGCAGGAGTTCGTCGACGACAACCCGGACTTCGAGATACCCGTCGAGCGGCTGGCGACCTGGCTGGCCCGCCTCGACGACCCCGACGACGACTGACCGTCGTTCATGATCCACACCGGTGATCCACACCGGATCCGTGTGGAAACACCGCAACGATCCGGTGTGGATCACCGGACGGGCGCGGACGGCGGGTGACCCGCCCGTCGTCCGAAGCCGCTCTGGGGCCGGCGGACGGCAGGCGGGGAGGCGACTTCTGCCGGGTGCTTGACATCCGCAACTCGCGATGTATCGTGTTCTCAAGACGCGATACATCGTGAATGGAGAGCACATCATGCCGCAGTGGCGGATCGAGAAGCCCCAGTCCCTCGACCTCGAGGGCGTCCGGCGCCTGGAGGTCCGGATGGTGGCCGGCAGCATCGACGTGGTCGGGCGCACCGAGGACGCGGAGTCCGGTGCCGCCCAGGTGGAGGTGAGCGACCTCGAGGGTCCCCTCACCGTGACCCTGGAGGACGGCACCCTGACGATCGTGCACGAGCGCCTCACCTGGGGCGGGCTGTTCGACTGGGTGGGGAACCGCAAGGCCGAGGCGACCGTCTCGGTGTCGGTCCCGCACACCTGCCCGATCGAGCTCGGCGTCGTCTCCGCCGACGCCGTGGTCTCCGGCATCGAGGCGGCGCGCACGGCGGTGAAGTCGGTGTCGGGCGACGTCACTCTCGACGGGGTGCGGTCCGACATCACCGCCCAGACCGTGTCCGGCGACCTCGAGTCGCGCCAGCTCGCGGGCACCCTGAAGTTCACGACCGTGTCCGGCGAGCTGACCGTCGTCGACGGCCGCAGCGACCGGGTCAAGGCGGAGACCGTCTCGGGCGACCTCACGCTGGACCTCGACCTGCTCGCCGGGGGTCGCATCGACGTCTCGAGCGTCTCCGGCGACCTCACGCTGCGGATGCCCGACGACGTGGGCATGAGCATCGACGTGAAGACCATGAGCGGCGACCTGGAGAGCGCCTTCGACGGCGTCTCGCGCGAGCGGAAGCCCGGCAAGAACGCCATGCACGGCACGATCGGCACCGGCGACGGGCGGCTGAGCGCGAAGACCGTCTCGGGCGACGTCACCCTGCTCCGACGGCGCTCATGAGCCCGGTCTTCGGGCACGGCCGGCTCCGGCTGTACCTCCTCAAGCTGCTCGACGAGAGCCCGCGGCACGGCTACGACGTGATCCGCGAGCTCGAAGACCGCTTCATGGGCCTGTACTCCCCCAGCGCCGGCACGGTCTACCCGCGGTTGGCCCGGCTGGAGTCCGAGGGCCTCGTGACCCACCACGTCGAGGAGGGACGCAAGGTCTACCGGATCACCGACTCCGGACGGGCCGAGCTGCAGGACCGGCAGGGCGACCTCGACGACCTCGAGCAGGAGATCGCCGGGTCGGTCCGTGACCTCGCCACCGAGATCCGCACCGAGGTCAAGGGTTCGGTGCGCGACCTCCGGTCCGAGCTCAAGGCCGCGGCCAAGGACGTCCGGCGGCAGGGGCGCGCCGCGGCGCGCGAGGAGCGGCAGGCGAGCAGGCCGAGCGACGACCCGTTCCGCAGCGACCTGGAGCGGACCATCGACTGGTTCCGGTCCGAGCTGCGCACGATCACCCGGCACCGGAAGCACACCCAGGCCGACGTCGACACGCTGCGCGACCTCCTGCAGCGCAGCCTCGACGAGGCCCGTCGCCTCCTCGACCGGCCCAGCTAGCGCCCAGCTCTGGTCAGGCCGGGGAGGGGTCGAGCGACGTCGGGCCGCGCTGGTCCCGCAACCAGCTCGGCACACCCTCGTCGAACGTCGTGCGGTAGCCGCGGTCCCACTCCAGGGTCGCCCGGCGGAAGCAGTCGGCGCGCGACACCGCGTCGACCCGCACCGCCAGCGTCGCCGCCTCGACCAGGTCGGTGGCGTCGTGGTCGTCGGTCCACGCCTCGAGGTAGGCGTCGCGCAGCCGGAGCAGCTCGTCGGCACCGGGGTCGAGGTTCGCCAGCATCGACACGAACTTCAGGCTGATGAGCAGCGTCCCGAACGGCTGCCCGACCACCGCGTCGCCCCAGTCGAAGACGCGCAGCGGTCCACCCGGCTCGGCCGGAGCGAACACGTTGTGGTCGTGCAGGTCGTCGTGCTGCAGCGTCACCGGGATGCCGTACGCCGCGAGGTCGCGGCACTGCGCGGCGTACGTCGGCGCGTGGGCCACGAGCTCGTCGCGCTCGGCGGACGACAGCCCCTTCTCGGTGTCGAGCAGCAGGATCCCGTCGTCGGCCAGGAGCGCGTCGCGCATCGCGGGCAGCGCTGACGGGGTCGCGTCGACCAGCCCGGCGGCGTACAGCTCGTCGACGTACGGCTCGACCTCGCGCTGGAGGTGGGAGTACTCGACCAGCAGCTGCTCCCAGACCCCCAGGTCGGTGCGGGCGCCCTCCACGGCGCGCAGTGTCTGCCCGCCGTCGGGCAGCAGCAGCCAGCCGCGGTCGACGTCGAGGGCCAGCGGGTGCAGGACGTGCTCCGGAGCGCGCCGGACGAGCACCTGGTAGAGCGCAGCCTCCTGGTGCATGCCGCGCGCGTTCGCCTTGAACCACACCGAGCCGTCGCCCGTCGGCACCTCGATGACCGTCGACCAGGGGTAGGACCGGTCCTGCTTCGCGTCAGCGGTCTGCCGGAGGCCGAGACGGGCCAGCTGCTCCTCGACCCACCCGTCGACCTCGGCGCGCCAGGCCGGGTCACGCCATCGTGGCAGCGAGAGGTCCTCGTCCTCCCCCGACATCGCGTGCTGTCTCAGGCCGGCCGGGTCAGGACGATCTTGCCGAACACGTCGCCGTCCGCGAGCCGCCGGAAGGCCGCCGCGGCCTGCTCGAGGGGCAGCGTCGAGTCGACCACCGGCCGCACACCCGTCTCGGCCAGGAACCGCATCAGCCGGACCAGCTCGTCCCGGGTCCCCATCGTCGAGCCGACGATCCGCTGCTGGAGGAAGAAGACCCGACGCAGGTCGGTCACCGCCTTGTGACCGCCGGTCGCACCGGTGACCACCACGACGCCGCCGGGGGCCAGTGACTTCAGCGAGTGGTCCCAGGTCGGCTCGCCGACGGTCTCCATCACCGCGTCGACCCGCTCCGGCAGCCGGGCGCCGGACTCGAACGCCTGGTCGGCACCGAGCTCGAGCGCCCGCTTCCCCTTGGCCTCGTCACGGCTGGTGACCCACATGCGCAGGCCGGCCGCCGATCCGATGGCGACCAGCGCGGTCGACACACCACCGCCGGCTCCCTGCACCAGCACCGTCTGGCCGGGCCGCAGCGCACCCTGGGTGAAGAGCATCCGGTACGCCGTCAGCCACGCGGTCGGCAGGCAGGACGCCTCCTCGAAGCTGAGGTCCGGCGGCTTCGGCACCAGGTTGCGGCGCGGTACGACGACGAGGTCGGCGAGCGTGCCGTCGTGCTTCTCCGACAGCAGCGTGCGCCTCGGGTCGAGCGTCTCGTCGCCCCGGAAGTCGGGGTCGCCGATGATGGCGTGCACGACGACCTCGTTCCCCTCCTCGTCGACGCCGGCGCCGTCGCAGCCGAGCACCATCGGCAACCGGTCGTCGGGCAGGCCGACGCCCTGCAGGCTCCACAGGTCGTGGTGGTTGAGCGAGGCGGCCCTGAGCCGCACGGTCACCCAGCCGTCAGGCGCCTCCGGATCCGGGCGCTCGCCGACCTCGAGGCAGCTGAGCGGGTCCTTCGCGTCGGTGCGTACGGCGGCGGCAGCGAGCATGCGCCCGACCCTACTCAGCGGCCGGCCGGCACCTCACGGCCGTTTCCGCGCGCGGCGACGTGGTCAGGGGAACCACACCGGCGTGAAGGGGGTGGGGCTCGATGCCGGCCGTCCGGCGGTGACCTCGCAGCCACCGTCGAAGTCGCAGCGCACGATCCGCGCGTCGGCGTCGTGGTACGCCGAGACCAGGACGGCGTCTCGTTCGAACGTCGCCTGGCCCAGGCCCAGCGTGCCGCCGCCGGCGGTGAACAGCCGCAGCACGCGTCCGGTCTCGGCCACCGCCACGGCGTACTCCGGGGCGCCGGGGTTGTCGATCCTTGCCCGACGCAGCAGGACGTGATGGCCGTCCGAGCTGATCGCCACGATGCTCGTGAACAGACCGACGTTGCCGCACGTGCGCCACAGCAGGCGCGACTCGCGGCGCAGCTCCAGGCATCCCCCGTCGCGGGACCGGAGGCCGATGGTTCGCGAGCGGGCGTCCGTGGCGGTCGCCAGCGGGAGTCCGGGCACCGGGGCCCAGGTGCCGTCCCGGCGGACGACGCGGGAGCTGCCGGACGGGGTGTCGACGACGACGTCGTCGCCGAGGAAGCCGACCAGTCTCACCCCGACGTCGGGGAACGGCAGCTCCACCGCACTTCCGTCCCCGCCCGGCCCCAGACGAACCACGAGGTGCTGCTCCAGGTCGACGTATGCGACCTGACCGGCAGGGTCGACGACAGGTGCTGCAGCACTGAACACCGGCTGCTGGAGATGACCGTCCACGCCGATGCGCGACAGGGTCGGGCTGCCGGTGGTGCCACCGGTGAGGAGCGCGCCACCGTCCGGCATCTCCACGGCGCCGAGCGACCCGTCGGGCAGCTGCAGCGAGGCGCCGTCCGTGCGGTGCAGAATCGCAGAGCTCATGTAGGCGGTGACGGGATCGGGGCCGGCGGGCAGGGCCGTCGCGTCCACCGTGGTGACGTCTGCGCCGGCGAGGGACAGGGTGACGCGATGGCCGTCGGGGCCGGAGGGCAGAGGCACCGCCCGTCGGTCGTCACCGCTGCCCAGGGCAGCCGGGGCGACCAGCGCTGCGGCCACCACCGCCGCGGTCGCCCCCAGGGCAACAGCCTGACGTCGACGGCGTCGGCGCGCCGCGGTGCGCGCCCGCTCCACGAGCCCGGGCGCGGGGGACGACACGTCCCGGACCTGCTCGCGCAGCACTGCGGACAGGACGGTCGCCGTCCCCCGTTCGTCGCTCATGACGTGACCTCCTCGCCGTGCAGGACGCGAAGCCGGGCGACCGCCCGGCTGCTGGCCGCCTTCACGGTGCCGACCGAGCAGCCCAGGACCTCGGCCGTCTCGGCCTCGGACAGGTCCTCGTAGTACCGGAGCACCACGGTCGCCCGCTGACGCGGCGGCAGCAGCTGGACGAGCGCCCACACCGCGGCGCGCTCGGCGATCTCGTCGTCGATGCCCACCACGACCTCGCCGGGCCCCCTCTGCTGCGGGAGCTCGACCGGGTCGACCGTCGTCTCCCGGCGTCGCCAGGTCCGGCGCCACCAGGAGGTGTACTGGTTGACCATGATCCGCCGGACGTAAGCGTCCAGTGCGGCCTCGCGCTCGACCCGGTGCCAGGCGAGGTACAGCCGGGCCAGCGCCGTCTGCAGCAGGTCCTCCGCGGTGGCCACGTCACCGCCGGTCAGCAGGACGGCGGTCCGGAGCAGCGCGTGCTGACGGGACGCGACGTAGCGCTCGAACGCGGCGTCACGCCCGTCCGAGCTCACGACCGCTCCGTGCTCTCCACGGTCACCTCAGCGCCCATGCTGACTGGACGCCTGCGCCGCCGCAGGAGGTTGAGCGAACCGTCGGACCGAACTGGGTGTATCTACCTCAGAACGCCTCGGCGCTGCCCGTCACCTGCAGCTTGCGCCGGGCCCGGTCGTAGAAGGTGGTGCGGCCGAGGCGCACGACCTTGCCCGCGGCGGAGTGCACGCGGAACGACAGCTCGTCGCCGGGGCCGACGGTGCTGACGACGTTGCCGTCGACCTCGACCGCCAGCTCACCGCTGGTCGGCAGCACCCGGAGCAGGAGCTGCTCGGCGCTGCTCAGCATCAGGGCGCGGTTGAACGCCGAGTGGGCGGCGGCCGGGACCACCAGCAGCCCCTCGACCCTCGGCGACACGACCGGGCCGCCGGCGGAGAAGGCGTACGCCGTGGAACCTGTCGGCGTCGCGACGATGACGGCGTCCGCGGCGTAGCGCACGAACGACTCGCCTTCGACCACCACCTCGACGACGGCCGATCCGTGGCCGGGGTGCCGGACCAGCGCGACGTCGTTGAACGCCAGCCGGTCGTCATGAGCGTGCTCGTCCTCGGCCGCCTCCACCGCCCCGGACGAGAACGTGACGGCTGTCCGGCCCTCGACCGTGAAGTCGTGGTGGTCGATCGCCTCGAGGGCAGCCGGGAGGTCCGGCAGGTCGACCTCGGCGAGGAAGCCGAGCCGGCCGAAGTTCACGCCGAGCACCGGCGTCAGACCGCGGTGGCTCAGGCGCATCGTCCGCAGCATGGTGCCGTCACCGCCGAGGCTGACGAGCAGGGACGAGACCGAGGCGAGCTGCTCGGGCGCGACCGGCTGGGCCGCGCAGTCCAGCCGGCCGACCTCGTCCGGCAGCCCGTAGACCGGCAACGCGGCCCGGTCGGCCCACGCCAGCAGCGTCGACACCGCCTCGACGTTCATCCGGGTCGGGTGCAGCACCACGCCGACGCTGCGCAGCATGCCCATGGCGTCAGCCGTTCGGGCGCTCGGTCAGCGGCAGGCGCACGACGAAGCAGGTGCGGCCCGGCTCCGACTCGACGCGCAGGTCGCCGCCATGGCGGGCCACCACGATCCGGTAGGAGATGTCGAGGCCCAGCCCGGTTCCCTGGCCGACCGGCTTGGTGGTGAAGAACGGCTCGAAGATCCGCTGCTTGTTCTCGGCCGGGATGCCCGGACCGTTGTCGCACACCTCGACCCGCACCATGTCGCCGTCGAGCGCGCTGCGAAGGGTGAGTCGGGCGTCCGCCTGGCCGGCCATCGCCTGCACGGCGTTGTCGATGAGGTTGGTCCACACCTGGTTGAGCTCGCCGCCGTAGATGGGCACCGGCGGCAGCGAGCGGTCGAAGTCCTTGACCACCTCGATGCCGGCGAGCTTGCCGGCGAGGATCGTGAGCGTCGACTTCAGCCCGGCGTGGATGTCGGCCCGCTCGAACGGCGCGCGGTCCATGTGCGAGTACTGCTTGGCGGCCGACACCAGCGTCGAGATACGCGTCACCGAGTCGTCGATCTCGTTGAGCAGCAGCTCGGTCTCCAGCGTGGACGCCAGCCAGTGGAGCACGTTCGCCTGCAGGTCGGCCGGTGTCGAGGACATCACCTGGTCGAGGAACTCCGTCGACGTCCCGGCACCGACGAACACCGGCGCGATCGACCAGGCGTCCGTGACGCCGCGCTCCTCGAGCCAGTCGGTGAGCTCGTCCTCGCGCTCCGACTCCTGCAGCGTCGTGAGCTCGGGGGCTGAGGCGACCATCTGGACCGCCTCCTCCTGGACGTCGACGAGTGCAGCGAGCAGCCGCTGGTCGATCTTGTCGTGCGCGATCATCCCGAGCTTCCGCCGCATGTGCTCCACGCCCTTGCGCAGACCGGCGTTGGCGCGGACGGCGGCCGCCGCGGGGTTGTTCAGCTCATGGGTGAGACCGGCGGCAAGCGACCCGAGGGCCAGCAGCTGCTGTCGCTGGCCGATGACGTTCTGCGAGTTGCGCATCCCGAGGAACAGGCCCTCCAGCAGGTGGATCGCCATGGGGAACCACTCACGCACGGCGTCGCCGAAGTCGCCGGCGCGCAGCACGAAGAGCCGGCAGTCGGTCAGGGCGTGGGCGGTCGCGGTGTAGGTGAGCTTGTCGCCGTCCTCGAGGTAGCTCTGCATCGCGCCGAAGTAGACGCCGCGCTGGTCGGTGCGGGTCAGCTCCACATCGTCCGGACCCACCCGCCTGTTCAGCGTCAGGGTGCCGTTCAGCAGGAGGATGACGAGCTCGGCCGGCTTGCCCTCGTCGAGGATGGTGTCGCCGGCCGGGCAGTCGTTGACCCAGCCGTGCGTGGCGAGGACGTCCAGCTGGGCGTCGGACAGCGCCTCGAAGAGGAAAAGCGACCGCAGCTCGTCGCGCGTGAGGCGTTCCTCGGTGGGTGTGGTCCCGATGGTCATGGCGTTCCTGTCATGGTGTGCCGAGATAGCGGTGCGCGAGGGTCACGGCCATCGCGCCGTCCCCGACGGCGGAGGCCACCCGTTTCACGGAGTCGGAGCGGACGTCGCCGGCGACGAACACCCCGGGGACGCTGGACTCCAGCGGCCAGGGGTCGCGGTCCAGCGGCCAGCCGCGCGGGCGACGCCCGTCGACGACGAGGTCCGGGCCGGTGACGACGAACCCGTGCCCGTCGCGGTCGAGCACGCCGTCGAGCCAGTCGGTGCGCGGCTCCGCGCCGATGAACACGAACGCGTGACCGGTGTCGACGCGCTCGCTGCGGCCGGTCGGCCTGTGCCGGAGCGTCAGCGCCTCGAGGTGCCCGTGGCCGTGGCACTCCTCGATCTCGGTCTCGAGGCGGATCGACACGTTGTCGATCGCGTGCAGCTGCTCGATGAGGTAGTACGACATCGACCGCTCGAGCGAGTCGGCCCGGACCACGAGGGTCACGGTCTTCGCGACCCGGGAGAAGAACACGGCGGACTGGCCGGCGGAGTTGGCGCCCCCGACGACGTAGACGTCGGCGTCGACGCAGTCGGCGGCCTCGGTCGACGCGGACCCGTAGTAGACACCGCTGCCGGTGAGGTCGACGGCACCCGGCGCAGCCAGGTCACGGTAGGACACTCCGGTCGCGACGATGACGGCGTGCGCGGCCACCTCGGTGCCGTCGGAGAACTGCACCACGCGCGCCGGCCCGCGGGCGCTCAGGCCGGTGACGTCGCGAGCCGTCAGGATCTCGGCGCCGAACTTGGTGGCCTGCCGCCGCGCGCGGTCGGTGAGCTGCGCACCGGAGACGCCGTCGGGGAAACCGAGGTAGTTCTCGATCCGCGACGACTGACCGGCCTGCCCGCCGGTCGCCTGCCGCTCGACCAGCAGCGTGCGGAGGCCTTCCGAAGCCCCGTAGACAGCAGCACCGAGACCGGCGGGTCCGCCACCGACGACGACCAGGTCGTAGAAGTCGGTCGTGGGTGTCGTCGACAGGCCGACGGCGGCCGCCACCTCGGTCGTGCTCGGGGCGACCAGGGTCTCGCCCGTCGGGGTGATGACGAGGGGCAACCGGTCGGGCGCGGCACCGGCGGCGTCGAGCAGCCGGCGACCCTCGGGCTCGTCGACCGCGACCCAGCGGTACGGGACGGCGTTGCGAGCCAGGAAGTCGCGCACCTCGAACGACGGGGCGGACCAGCGGTGACCGACCACCTTGGTCTCAGGCACCTGCCGCTCGCCGTCGGCCAGGTAGGCGTCGAGCATCTCGTCGACGACCGGGTAGAGCTTCTCCTCCGGTGGCTCCCACGGCTTGAGAAGGTAGTGGTCGACGTCGACGACGTTGATCGCGGCGATCGCGGCGTCGGTGTCGGCGTACGCCGTGAGCAGTGCCCGTCGCGCTCGCGGGAAGAGGTCCATCGCCGACTCGAGGAACTCGATGCCGTTCATCTCGGGCATCCGGTAGTCCGCGAGCAGCACCGCGACCGGCTCACCGCGCAGCTTGAGCTCCCGCAGGGCGTCCATGGCCTCCGCCCCGGACGACGCCCGCAGGACCCGGTGGTTCTCGCCGTACTGGCGACGCAGGTCGCGGGCGACGGCGCGGGACACCGACGGGTCGTCGTCGACGGTGAGGATGACCGCCCGGGAGACCGCCGGCCCTTCGGTCGTCGCGGCCGTCACGGGTGTGAGTACGAGGGCAGGTCCGGCACCATGAGGGCCACCTCGTCCTGGAAGCACCACACCCAGTCCTCACCCGGCTCGTACGACGACATCACCGGGTGGCCGACCGAGGCGTAGTGCGCGCTGGCGTGCTTGTTGGGCGACGAGTCGCAGCAGCCGACGTGGCCGCAGGTCCGGCACATGCGCAGGTGCAGCCAGTGGCCGCCCTCGCGCAGGCAGTCCTCGCAGCCGTCGGAGGACGGCTTCGCCGCGACATCGACCTGGTCGAGGTGCGAGCAGTCCGCCATCCCGTCCTCCGTGGACTCGCGTGCGGCGCCGTCCCCCGTGGCCGCCCCGGGAAGCCTATGCGCGCGAGGTGGCCGTCGCAGCGGTCGTCCCCGGGGCGGACTGGTGGTGGGTTCGAGCGGTCGGACGTGGCGGGCACGCCTGCCGTGCGTCGCGTCAGAGCGGCCAGGACGACGGAGGCCGTAGCCAGCGGGCGTCCGTTCTCGACTCTCCCGCCGACCGTCGGGCCCGCATCTCACGGATCGGAGAGCCTTCGTGGCGCCCTGAGCCCCGAGCGCTCTCCAATCGTGCGAGACGCCAATCCTGCACCGTGGATTCTCCCGATGCGGTCAGATCCCGTTCAGGTGCTGATCCGGAGCCGGTCGACTCGGGAAAGCCGCGCACAAACGGGGGCCCCCTACCTCGGTCTTCCCAAGCCGCTCTGAGGCCAATGACTGGAAAGGCGTGGTCACCACCCCCGGCCGAGTACGTCTGGAAACGAACTCGCGATACATCTTGACTTCTCCGTAACGCGATGTATCGTGTTCACAGACGCGATACATCGTGTATCGCGGACAGCAGAAGGAGACCGACATGCGCACCGCACTCCGAGGCCGCGGGACCCGCCACGACGACAGCCGGCACGACGGCTACGCCCACGAGGACCTGCGCTGCCGCAGCCGGCGCCCCGAGCCGGCCCACCTGACCCTGCGCACCCAGCCGCACCCCTTCGGGTGAGCGCCGGCAGCACCCCGGCTCCCCGCCAGGCAGGTCAGAGCCGGGCGACCCCGTCCCGGCGCGCCGCCGCCGACACCGCTGCGGCGACCGCCGGGGCCACCCGCTCGTCGAACGGGCTCGGGACCACCCGGTCCGCGGAGAGCTCGTCCGACACCACCGCGGCCAGCGCCTCGGCCGCAGCGAGCTTCATGCCCTCGGTCACCGTGGTGGCCCGGACGTCCAGCGCCCCCCGGAAGATGCCGGGGAAGGCGAGCACGTTGTTGATCTGGTTCGGGTAGTCGCTGCGGCCGGTCGCGACGACCCGCGCATAGCGGGCCGCGACCTCCGGGTGCACCTCCGGCTCAGGGTTCGCGAGCGCGAACACGACCGCCTCGGGGGCCATCGCCGCCACCGCCTCCTCCGGGACCGTGCCACCGGACACCCCGATGAAGACGTCGGCGCCGCGCAGCGCCTCGACCAGGCTGCCGGTCCGGCCGCCGTCGTTCGTCGCCGACGCCAGCAGGCGCTTGACCGAGGAGAGGTCGTCCCGGTCACCGTGCAGGACACCGCCTCGGTCGGCCACGGCGATCTCGCCGATGCCGGCCTCCAGCAGGATGGTCGTGACCGCGACCCCGGCCGCGCCTGCGCCGGACACGACGGCCCGCAGGTCGCCCAGGGTGCGCCCGGTGAGCAGGGCGGCGTTGCGCAGCGCGGCCAGGACGACGACCGCGGTCCCGTGCTGGTCGTCGTGGAAGACCGGGATGTCGAGCAGCGCCTTGAGCCGGTCCTCGACCTCGAAGCAGCGCGGAGCGCTGATGTCCTCGAGGTTGATGCCTCCGAACGCCGGCGCGATCCGCACGACGGTCTCGACGATGTCGTCGACCGTGGTGGCGTCGAGGCAGATCGGGACCGCGTCGACCCCGCCGAACTGCTTGAACAGCACGGCCTTGCCCTCCATCACCGGGAGGGCCGCCGCAGGACCGATGTCGCCGAGGCCCAGGACCGCACTCCCGTCGGTCACGACGGCGACCACGTTCGACTTCCAGGTGAGGTCGTGGACCAGCTCCGGGTGCTCCGCGATCGCCGTGCAGACACGTGCGACACCGGGCGTGTACGCGAGCGACAGGTCGTCCCGGTCGCGCAGCGGGACGGTCGAGACCGTCGCGAGCTTGCCGCCACGGTGCAGCGCGAACGCCGGGTCGGACTCGTCGTACGGCGGGTGCGGTCGGTCGTTCGTCGTGGGCACGTCGCTCTCCTGCAGCCGCATCGGGTGTCCCTCTCACATCGGCGATGAGGACGTCGGCTGCGGAGGGTGCGCAGGTGCCCGACGGCGCTCGCGGTGCGGGGGTTGCCCGAGAATCGGCAGTCTGGCACAACCGCACCGCGGCGCTGTCGTGGGGTCAGACCAGCGCGGGCACCCCGCGGCCGACGGTCTGCCGGGCCAGGACCTCGGCCCGGTAGCGGGCCGGCGAGAGGTCGGTGTCCAGCGGCAGGGTCATGCAGCGCACCGAGCCACCGCCCTTGTGCAGCTCGCCGACCTCGACGGTGGCGACCGTGAAGCCCCAGGTCTCGAGCTGCCGGGCGACCCGGACCGGGACACCGGCGGGCATCACGACGGTGTCCCCGACGACGACCGAGTTGGCGCAGAAGGTGAACGCCTCGTCCTCGTCGATGACGAGCGGCCGCGGGACGAGAGCGGCGACGGCGCGGCGGCCGGCCTCGTCCCACGCGGCGGGCGCCACGATGGCCCGGGTCTCGTCCAGCGGGCAGAAGCTGAGGTCCAGGTGGTAGAGCGCCGGGTGCACGACCGGGACGCTGACGACCCGGACGCCGAGCTCGCGGGACAGCACGGCGTGGGTGCCGACGTCGGTCCGAGGACCGTCAGCGACGAGCAGCGCGTCGCCGTACAGGAAGGCGTCGCCGGCCTCGAACGCGCCCGCACCGGCCCCGGCGACCCGGGTGGTGCGCATCCCCGCGGCGGCGAACCACTCCACGGCGGCTGCGGCCTCGGGCCGGCGCTCGTCGTAGCGGAAGTTGGTCACCGCCACGTGGTCGCCGTCGACGATGCCGTAGTTCATCGCGTAGACCATGTCCGGCGTACCCGGCAGCTGGGAGATCGTCTCCACCTCGGCACCGGCCACGCGCAGGGTGGCCACCAGGTTGTCCCACTGGGCCAGCGCCAGGTCGGGGTCGACCGGCGCGTCCACGTCCATCCACGGGTTGATCGCGTAGTCGACCCGGAAGTGCTCGGGCCGGCACATGAGGTAGCGACGGCCCCACGGCAGCGGACGGATCTCGGACATGACCACCTTCACCGGCTCAGGCCCGGCCGGACGACCGGGCTGCACCCCTCGCTCTCGACGGAGTGGGCACAGAATTGACGGATTGTCGGACAATTATTGTCGGACAACCTGAGTGTGCGGTCAGCCGGCCGGTACTGTCAAGCGGTGGTCGACGTGCCCGCCATCGACCGGTCGAGCACCACCGACCGGGTGGCCGGCGCGCTGCGCGAGATGCTCTTCGCCGGCGACCTGTCACCCGGCGAGCCGCTGCGCGAGGTCACGCTCGCGGAGGGCTTTCAGGTGGCCCGGTCGACGGTCCGCGAGGCCCTGCAGGTGCTTGCCGCCGAGGGACTCGTCACCCGCTACCCGAACCGCGGGGTCGTGGTGACCGAGCTCACCGAGCGCGACATCGCCGAGATCTTCGAGGCCAGGCTCGTGCTCGAGTCCGCAGGTGTCCGGGCGGGGTCCGGGGGCGCGGACCTGGCGTCGGTGACGGCGGCGCTGTCGACGTACGCCGCCGCCGTGCGCGCCGACGACCCGGTGGAGCAGACCCATGCGCACCTGGAGTTCCACACCTCGTTGGTCGCGCTGCTCGGCAACACCCGGCTCGTCGCCCAGGCCGACGTGCTGACCGGGGACCTGCGCCTCGCGCTCGCGTCGGTGGAGCGGGCCCGGCGCAACGCCCGCACCCAGGTGGCCGACCACCGTCGGCTCCTCACGCTGATGCGTTCCGGCGACGAGGGGGCCGCGCTCGCGGAGCTCGACCGCCACCTCCGCGGTGCCGCCGTCTCGGTGGCCGAACGCGTCACCGGTGCCTGAGCGGCCAGAGCCTCAGGAGCACGACACCGACCACGTCGGCCGGCGCGACCGGGCCGGCCTGCCACGAGTCGACGCCCTCGGCGGGGTTGTCCCGCTCCACCCACCACCCGTCGTCCGCGAGCAGTCCGGCGCGCTTGACGGACAGCGGCCGCCCGGGCCATCGGACCACCACGAGCCGGCCGGGTCGTGGCCGGCCACCCCACCGCACGAGCAGGTGGTCCCCGTCGCGCAGGGTCGGCTCCATCGAGCGGCCGCGCACGACCACCCGACCCACTCCGGAGCTGCCCACGTGACCCTCCTCACTGCGGTGGTCGGCACGGGTGGGCGCCCCGGCCGGGGGTACGTGCCGGGAGTAGTGTCCGACAGAGATCCAGAAGTACGAACGAAGGGACCGAACCAGTGCTCTCGCGTCTGTTCACCCCGAAGACCGTCGTCCACGCTCACTGCGACCTGCCGTGCGGCGTCTACGACCCGGCGCAGGCCCGGATCGAGGCCGAGTCGATCAAGATGATCATCCAGAAGGTCGGCGAGAACGACGACGCGGACTTCCGCACCCGCGCCATCCTCATCAAGGAGCAGCGCGCGGAGCTGGTCAAGCACCACCTGTGGGTGCTCTGGACCGACTACTTCAAGCCGCCGCACTTCGAGAAGTACCCCGAGCTGCACCAGCTCTTCAACGAGGCCACCAAGCTGGCGGGCGCCAGCGGCGCCAAGGGCTCGCTGGACGCCGGCAAGGCGCAGGAGCTGCTCGACAAGATCGCCGAGATCGACAAGATCTTCTGGGAGACCAAGCAGGCCTAGGACGTGTCTCCCAACTCGCTCTCGATCAGTGAGCGTGTCGAGGCGCCCGATCCGGCTAGGCGGAGGAGCCCCGCGTAGCGGTGTTCTACGCGGGGCGAACGACAACGACGCCGGGCGGGATGCATCGGCGCGCGAGCCGGGATGGGGTTGGGAGACACGCCCTAGGTCGCCGGCCCGAGGTCCGGCCCTCTTTCAGCTGACCTGGGCCCGTACCGCGAGCACGTTGAACGCACGCACCCAGTCGCCCTTGCCGGCCAGTCGCAGGCTGCCCAGGTCCTGACTCGTGATGAGGTCACCCACGGCGTCGTGGGTGGCCTCGTCGATGAGGATCTGGCCGGGGCCGGCGGCTGTCTGCAACCGGGCCGCGACGTTGACGGGGTCACCGACGACGGCGTAGTGCATCCGGCGTTCCGACCCGACGTTGCCGGCGATCACCTCTCCGGTCGTGATGCCGATTCCGGTCTGCAGCCGGACGCCTTCCATCGTCGGTATCTCGAGGCTCATCACCGCGGACTGCATCGCCAGGGCGGCGCGCACCGCGCGCACCGGGTCGTCGGCATGCATCACCGGGGCGCCGAAGAACGCAAAGACCCCGTCACCGAGCAGGTCGCCGACGGTCCCGCCCTGGTCGTCGACCGCCTCGCTGACCGCGCTCAGGTAGCAGTTCAGCAGCGCGATGGTCACCTCGGGGTCCTGCTCGGCGACCAGTGCGGTGTAGCCCCTGACGTCGGCGAACAAGGTCGAGACATGCCGTCGCGCACCGCCGAGCGAGACCCCGAAGGGGTCGCGCAGGGCCTCGGCGGCAACGCTCTCGCTCACGTAGCGGCCGAGCAGGTCGGCGAGCTGATCCTGCAACGCCTTGGTGCGCAGGAGCGACCGCAGCCGGGCCGCCAGCTCGATCTCGTCGAAGGGCTTGGTCAGGAAGTCGTTGGCCCCGGCCTCGAGGCCACGAGCCTTGTCGTCGGGCCGGTTCAGGGCGGTGAGCAGCAGGATCGGCAGACCTGTGTGCTCCGGCTGACGGCGCAGCCGTCGACACACCTCGATGCCATCCATCTCCGGCATCATCACGTCCAGACAGATGAGGTCGGGCCCGTGCTCCGTCACGGCCGCGAGGGCGGCTCGACCATCGGCCGCCTCGACGACGTCGTAGCCGTGGTAGACGAGCAGCTTGCCGAGCAGCGCGAGATTCGCCGGCTCGTCGTCGACGGCGAGCACGAGTGGCCGCTCTCGCGTCACGGCACCATCTCTCCCACCCGCTCCACGAAGGTGGCGACATCGATCGGCTTGCTCAGGTAGCCGTCGAAGCCCGCCGTCAGGGCTCGCTCCCGGTCCCCCACCATGGCGTGCGCGGTGAACGCCACGACTGGCAGGTCGTCGGCGGAGTGGAGGGACCTGATCTGAGTCATCGCCTGCCGGCCGTCCATGTCGGGCAGCCCCAGGTCCATCAGCACCAGGTCCAGGGGGTGGTCCCGGGCCAGCGCAACCCCCTCGGCGCCGGTGCCCGCCGTGAGCACGTCATGACCCGCAGCGCGGAGCAGCTTGGTGGCCAGCACCCTGTTCGCAGGCGTGTCCTCGACGAGCAGGATCCGGGCCATTACTGCCGCACCTCAGCGGTGCCCACCCACCGCGTGAGGGCCTGCAGCAACGGCTCCTGCCGGACCGGCTTGCTCAGGTGCTCGTCGGCCACCGCGGACACCTCCGACGGATCCACCACCGAGACGATGATGACCGGGATGGTGCTGGTTCCCGGATCGGACTTGAGCTCGCGCAGGATGTCCGGACCGTCACGCTCGGGCATCAGGATGTCGAGGAGGATCGCCGCCGGTTGGATGCGCCGCGCATCGTCCACGGCTGCCGACGCACTCGACGATGCGACGACGCGGTAGCCGTGGGCAGCAAGCATCTTCTGCAGCAACGGCGCCACGGAAGGGTCGTCGTCGACGCTGAGCAGCAGGACCTGCCCGTTGACGATCGCGTGCCCTGACACCGCATCGACGTCCGGGACGACCCGGCAGTCCTGCGGCAGCCGGAGGTGGAACGTGCTGCCGCGCCCGAGGACGCTCTCCAGCGTGACGTCGCCTCCCATCGCCCGCGCGAGCCGGCGACTGATCGCCAGGCCCAGGCCGGTGCCGCCTCCGGAACCTGCCGCCTGGTGGAACTCCTCGAAGATCGCCTCCTGCTGATCTGCTGCGATCCCCAGGCCGGTGTCGTGCACCGACACCTGGAAGACGCCCTCGCCGACACCGCTGGTCTCGACGGTCACGGCACCCTCGGCCGTGAACTTGAGGGCGTTGCCGAGCAGGTTGACCAGCACCTGCCGCACGCGTTGTCGGTCCAACCGCACCTCGTCGAGAGTCCCCGCGTCACGCCAGTCGAGGCGGATCCCCTTCTGCGCGGCCAGCGAGCGGTGCTGGGCAAGCACGGCCTCGACGAGCTCACGAGGCTCGAAGGGCTCGATCGAGAGAGTCAGCTTGCCTGCCTCGATCTTCGACAGGTCCAGGATCTCGTTGATCAGGCCGAGCAGGTCACGACCACCGCGCTGCACCCACTCGAGGGACGTCCGCTGCTCCGCGTTCAGCGGGCCGTCCACCCCGGCAAGAATGGCGTCGGTGAAACCGAGGATCGCGTTCATCGGCGTGCGCAGCTCGTGGCTGACGCTGGCGAGGAAGTGCGACTTCGCCTCGCTGGCCCTGGCCAGCGAGGCGTTGGTCTCGCTGAGCCGGGTGGCGAGGGTCTGCTGCTCCTCGAACGACGCCGCCAGCCGGTCACTCGTCTCGTTGAGGTCACGGGCAAGCTTTCCCAGCTCGTCCCGGTTGGGGACCTGCACCCGTTGCTGCAGCCTGCCGGCCGTGATGGCCGCGAGCGCCTGCTCCATCTTGCGCACCGGCAGGATGAACGCCCATGACAGCAGGAAGCCGAGCAGCAGGGCGACGACGACGCTGGTCGCCGAGAAGGCGATGACGGTCGTCGTGAGCAGCCGACGCGAGGAGACGAAGGCTGCGCGGGCATCCGTCTTCTGGCGCTCTGCCTCGGCGATCAGGGTGTGCAGCGAGTCTTCGAGCACGTGCGACTTGGGATGCTCCTCGGCAAGGTGCAGGTCCCGCGCGGCATTGAAGTCTCCCGCGCTGTAGAGCTCGAGGACTCTGGCGCTGGACTGCGCGTAGCTGTCGTTGTCGGCCCGCAGCTGGTCGAAGAACGCCGACTCGGCAGGGTCGGCCCGCTCCATCGCGTCGAGGTCGTCCACGAACGTCTTCTTCGCGTCGATGATCTTGATGTTGAAGGAGTCGTCCCCGGTGAGCAGGGCCATCGCCCGGTAGTGGCTCTGCGCCGTGACCTGGTAGAGCATGTCCTGGGCGCGGCTCGACTTGACGTCGAGCTCGTTGAGGTCGGTCATCCGGGCGTTCATCCGCCCGATCACGACCAGGCTGAGGACGCCCATCGCGACCAGCAGCAGTGCTCCGACGAGAAACCCGAACAGCAGCTTCATGTGCACGCTGGACTTGGTGCGGGCGACCGCATCGACCACGGGGCGCAGCCATCCGGTGAAGCGCGGCAGGCGAGGTTCGGGCGGCTCCATCGCGGCGCCGCCCGTCTCGACCGACCCAGGCCTGGCCGGGAGTGGGACCACTCAGCTCACCTCCGCAGGTGCGCTCGACTATCGGTATACACCGGACGCGCGGCGCGTCGTCGCGGCGCCGGGTCCTCGCCGCCACGGATGGGGGGGCTACCGATGACGGCGAGGACGAGGGTCGCCGGCGCGCCCGGCCCGGCTCGCGGAGAGGCGGTGCGTGTCCGGCTCCAATGGCCCCCCACGAGCCGAACGCACACCGCCTTCGCCCACCACCTTGGCCCGCCCTCCTGGGCGGCACATCGTCATTTCGGGCTAGTCCTCCCCTAGTCCCCTAGATTCGCCCCGTGAGTGTCCTGGTCGTCACCGGCACCGGGACGGGGGTGGGCAAGACCGTCGTCACTGCCGCCGTGGCAGCGCTGGCGGCCGCCCGCGGATCGCGTGTCGCAGTCGTGAAGCCTGCCCAGACCGGCGTGGCGGCGGACGAGCCCGGCGACCTCGACGACGTACGGCGGCTGGCCGGTGTCACCGACCTGCACGAGCATGCCCGCTTCCCGGACCCGCTGTCCCCCGCGGCCGCAGCGCGCCGG
This sequence comes from uncultured Actinomycetota bacterium, assembly GCA_963746175.1. Classification (GTDB taxonomy): domain Bacteria; phylum Actinomycetota; class Actinomycetes; order JACCUZ01; family JACCUZ01; genus CAVVAH01. The sequence goes on from CAVVAH010000008.1 coordinate 492,229, forward strand.
GCCGGGCTGGCGCCCCTGGACCTCCGGGCCAGCGTGCGGCAGGTGCGCGGCCTGGCCGACGACCGCGACCTGGTCGTCGTCGAAGGGGCAGGCGGGCTCCTGGTCCGGTACGACGACGAGGGCGCCACGCTCGCCGACCTGGCCCGCGACCTGGACGCAGACGTGCTCGTCACCGTCGACCCGGCGCTCGGCACGCTGAACCAGACAGCCCTGACCCTGGAGGCGATGGCCCACCGAGGGCTACGGCTGGCCGGGGTCGTGGTCGGCGCCTGGCCACGGGAGCCCGACCTCGCCTGCCGCAGCAACATCCGCGACCTCGAGATGCTCGCCGCCCGGCCGCTCGCCGGGGCGCTCGTCGCCGGCGCCGGAGCGCTGGCCGCGCCGGAGTTCCTCCTCGCCGCGCGGAGAGGCCTGGGCCCGGCCCTGGGCGGAACGTTCGATGCGGCAGACTTCCGGCGTGCTGCCGACCACTGACCCGACCCCCGCACCAGACGTCTCGCGCGGCATCCTCGCGGCCGCGCGACAGCAGGTGCTGGAGGAGGGACGAGCGCTGGACGAGGCGCAGGTGCTGGCCGTGCTGCAGCTCCCGGACGAGGAGCTGCCGAGCCTGCTGGCGCTGGCCCATGAGGTGCGGCTGCGGTGGTGCGGTCCCGAGGTCGAGGTCGAGGGCATCGTCTCGGTGAAGACCGGCGGCTGCCCGGAGGACTGCCACTTCTGCTCGCAGTCCGGCCTCTTCCCGTCTCCGGTCCGTGCGGCGTGGCTGGACATCCCGTCGCTGGTGAAGGCTGCGGTCGAGACGGCCGCCACCGGCGCGACGGAGTTCTGCATCGTCGCCGCGGTGCGCGGGCCCGACCAGCGGCTGATGACCCAGATGCGCGAGGGCGTCGCCGCGATCCGCGAGATGGTCGACATCAACGTCGCCGCGTCGATCGGCATGCTCACGCAGGAGCAGGTCGACGACCTCGCCGACATGGGCATCCACCGCTACAACCACAACCTCGAGACGGCCCGCTCGTACTTCCCGAACGTCGTGACGACGCATACCTGGGAGGAGCGCTGGGCGACGCTGACGATGGTCCGCGACGCCGGCATGGAGGTCTGCTGCGGCGGCATCGTCGGCATGGGCGAGTCGGTGGAGCAACGTGCCGAGCTGGCCGCTCAGCTGGCCGAGCTCGAGCCCGACGAGGTGCCTCTCAACTTCCTCAACCCGCGCCCCGGCACGCCGTTCGGCGACCTTCCCACCATGTCGGGCACCGACGCGCTGCGCACCATCGCGGCGTTCCGGCTGGCACTGCCGCGCACGATCCTGCGGTACGCGGGCGGTCGCGAGATCACCCTCGGCGACCTCGGCACGCGCGAGGGCATGCTCGGGGGCATCAACGCGGTCATCGTCGGCAACTACCTGACCACGCTCGGTCGCTCCCCGGACGAGGACCTCGCGCTGCTCGGAGACCTCGGTATGCCGGTCAAGGCGCTCTCGCAGACCCTCTGACGGCGCTCACGCTCGGCGCACCGTTTCCACAACCCGACAAATGGGGATAACCTCCGGCGCGACTCGTCCCCTGCGCCGGAGGCCACCGTGAGCACCTACGACCGCGACCGTCCTGAGGATGCCAAGCCCGGCGACAACGACGTCACCGCGCGCGTGGCGCGCTCGGACCACCACCCGATCAACTGGCTGCTGCTGGTCCCGCTGGTGCTGACGTTGTTCCCGCCGGTCTACAACAGCATCGACCCGTCGCTGGCGGACATCCCGTTCTTCTACTGGTACCAGCTGGCCGCGATCCTCGTGAGCGTCGTCGTCACCCTCGCGGTCTACCGGAAGACGAGGGTCTGACATGTTCGACAACGTCAACGGCGTCGAGCTCACGATCTTCGTCATCCTCTTCCTGGTCGTCAGCGCGATGGGGTTCTTCGCGGCCCGCTGGCGGCGGGCCGACGACCTCGAGCACCTCGACGAGTGGGGCCTCGGCGGGCGCAACTTCGGCGCCTGGATCACGTGGTTCCTGCTCGGCGGCGACCTCTACACCGCGTACACGTTCGTCGCCGTGCCGGCTCTGGTGTTCGGCGCTGGTGCGATCGGGTTCTTCGCGGTGCCGTACACGATCGTCGTCTACCCGATCGTCTTCCTCGTGCTGATCCGGCTCTGGTCGGTCTCGCACATCCACGGCTTCGTCACACCGGCCGACTTCGTCCGCGCGCGGCACGGCTCGTCGACCCTGGCTCTGCTCGTCGCGATCACCGGCATCGTCGCAACCATGCCCTACATCGCACTGCAGCTCGTGGGGATCGAGGCGGTGCTCAAGGCGATGGGTGTCACCGGCCACGTGCCGATCATCGTGGCCTTCGCGATCCTCGCGGCGTACACCTACAGCTCCGGCCTGCGCGCACCCGCACTCATCGCGTTCGTCAAGGACGCGCTCATCTACCTCGTCATCATCGTCGCGGTCATCGTCATCCCCTACAAGCTCGGTGGCTGGGACGAGATCTTCGGTGCGGCCGAGAAGAAGTTCACCGCATCGCCCAACCCCGGTGACGGGGTCGTGCTTGCGGGCCCGGCGCAGCTGCAGTACGCGACGCTGGCCTTCGGCTCGGCACTGGCCTTGTTCCTCTACCCGCACTCGGTGACCGCCGTGCTCGCCTCACGCGACCGCAACGTCATCAAGCGCAACATGGCCGCGCTGCCGGCGTACAGCTTCATCCTCGGGCTGCTCGCCCTGCTCGGCTACATGGCCATCGCCGCCGGCGTCACACCCATCACGGACGACGCCGGCAAGGCCGACGCCAACACCATCGTGCCGCTGCTGTTCGACAACATGTTCCCGAGCTGGTTCGCCGGGGTGGCCTTCGCCGCCATCGGCATCGGCGCCCTGGTTCCCGCGGCCATCATGTCGATCGCGGCAGCGAACCTCTGGACCCGCAACATCTACGTCGAGTACTTCAACAAGGACGCGACACCGAAGCAGGAGGCGCGCAGCAGCAAGCTGGCGTCGCTCGTCGTCAAGGTCGGCGCGCTGGTGGCGATCATCGCCCTCGACCCGCAGTTCTCGATCGACCTGCAGCTCATCGGCGGCATCATCATCCTGCAGACGCTGCCCGCCGTGGCGCTGGGCCTGTACACCCGCTGGTTCCACAGGTGGGGCCTCATCGCGGGGTGGGTGGCCGGCATGGCGGTCGGCTTCTGGACCACCTTCCAGATCCAGCAGAAGCTCTTCAACGCCGACGGCACCATCACCATCACCAAGGAGCACTTCGGCGGGTCGGGCTTCCCGCTCTCGGAGCTCGGTCTGGACACCACGTGGTCCATCTACGCCGGCTTCCTCGCGCTGCTCGCCAACCTGCTCGTGGCGGTGATCGCCACGTTCGTCTTCCGCGCGATGAAGGTGCCCGAGGGCGAGGACGTCACCAAGCCCGACGAGTACTTCGCCGACCAGGGCGACCCGCGCCTGAAGGACCTTCCCGAGGTCGTGCACTGACGGCACGCGGGGCTGTACGACGGGCTAGGCGGAGCGGGCTTCACGCCGTCCGCAGAAGGTGCGGCGGTAGTCGTTCGGGGTGGTGCCGACCCGTCGGCTGAAGTGGTGCCGCAGCACCGAGGCGCTGCCGAAGCCGACGCTGGCCGCGACCGCCTCGACGGGCTGGTCCGTCTCCTCGAGCAGCCGCTGCGCCGCGAGCACCCGCTGACCGGTCAGCCAGTGGTGCGGCGTCGTGCCCGTCTCGGCGCGGAACCGCCGGGCGAAGGTGCGCGACGACAGGTGCGCCCGGCGGGCCAGCTCGTCGACCGAGACCTCCTCGTCGAGGTTGTCGAGCATCCAGGCCAGGGTGCCGGCCAGGGTGTCGGCCTCGACGGGCACCGGCCGGTCGACGTACTGCCGCTGCCCGCCCTCGCGGTGCGGCGGCATGACCATCCGGCGGGCGAGCCGGTTGGCGACCCGCTCGCCGAACTCCTGCCGGACGAGGTAGAGCGCAGCGTCGATGCCGGCGGCGGTGCCCGCGCTGGTCAGCACGCCGTCGCAGTCGACGTAGAGGACGTCAGGGTCGACCCGGGCCCGCGGGAAGCGCGCGGCCAGCTCGGGCGCGTACGTCCAGTGCGTCGTGCAGTCGCGGTCGTCGAGCAGGCCGGCAGCACCGAGGACGAACGCGCCGCTGCAGACGCTCATGATCCGGGCACCGCGGGCGGCCGCTCGCCGGAGTCCCTCCACGAGCTCCTCCGGCACGACGGTGTCGCGGCGGATGGCCGGCACGGCGACGAGGTCGGCAGACTCCAGCCGGGACAGGTCGTGCTCGACCACCAGGTCGAATCCGGAGACGGTGCGGACCCGGCCCGGCGTCGGCGTGCACAGGGCGAAGTCGAACGACGGCAGCTCCGGCTCGTCGGGCCGGTCGACGCCGAAGACCTCGCAGAGGACCCCGAGCTCGAACGCGAAGACCTGGTCGAGGACGGGGACGGCGACGTTGCGGATCATGCAGACTCCCCCTCGACATTGGCAGGATCTAGTGGCTCAGTGGCAATCATGCCACTGGTGGCGCGATCTAGGCAAGCGCAGAATAACTGCCATGACCGCAACGCTGATCCTCCTCGCACTCCTCGTCCTCGTCGACGTCGTCGTCGGTGTCCGCACCGTCCGCGGCAACCGGCCCGTACGACTCCCCATGAGCCGCCGGGACTGGAGCAGCGGGCTCCCCTCCACGCCGTACGCCCTGCGGCACTGAGCGGACGACGCGGCGGGCAGCCCGCCGGAGTCCTACGCTCCCGGCGTGATCCTCCGCCTTGCCGACCCCTCCGACGCCGCCGAGCTGGCCGCCGTCGGCGAGCTGACACTCACCGCCTACGAGCACGACGGGTGGCTGGGTGACGCCGAGGACGGCTACCGCGACCACCTGCGCGACGCCGTCGGCAGGGAGCGGGACGCCGAGCTGGCGGTCGCGCTGGAGGACGACGGCACCCTGCTCGGCACGGTGACGTACTGCCGGGCCGGCACGCCGTGGGCCGAGGTGTCGAGGCCGGGCGAGGCGGAGTTCCGGATGCTGGCCGTCGCCCCGGCGGCCCGCGGCCGCGGCGTGGGTCGCACGCTGACCGCGTGGTGCCTCGACCGCGCGCGCATCGAGGGCTGCACCGCGATCGTCCTGAGCACCCTGCCGGTGATGGCCGGGGCGCACCGGCTCTACGAGCGGCTGGGCTTCGTCCGTACCCCGGAGCAGGACTGGTACCCGACTCCCGACGTGCACCTCCTCACCTACCGCCTCGACCTCTGACTCCTTGTGGGGCGGCGTCAGAGGCGGGCAAGGAACCGCTCGGTGTCGACGACGAGCCGCGTGACGGTGCCGTGCCCGACCAGGACGCCGTCGGACTCGGCGGCGACGTCGAACCGGAGCAGGCGCCCGTCGACGTGGACCAGGTCGGCGCGCACCTCCACCGACCCGCCGACGGTGGTGCCGCGCTGGTGGACCAGCTCGACCCGGGTGCCCACCGAGGTCTCGCCGACGGCGAGCGCACCGTCGAGGGCGGCCACGGTGGCGGCCTCGCACCACGCCAGCAGACGCGGGGTCGCGAGCACCTCGAGGTCGCCGCTCCCGAGGGCGCGGGCCGTGTCGTCGGCCGACACGACGTGCACGACCCGGCCTTGTGCGCCTGGTTGCACGTGCACGCGGTTAGCCTACGTCCCGTGGTGGACGAGAGCGTCTGGTGCGAGCAGTGCGGGGACGCCTCCAGCGGTGACCACGGCGCCTGCGCCGAGCGTCGCGAGCTGGAGCCGCCGCGCTACTGCGGGCACTGCCGTCGGCGGATGGTGGTGCAGGTCATGCCGCGCGGCTGGGAGGCGCGCTGCGTCGAGCACGGCATCCGCACCGGTTGACCCGCCGCTCGTGACGTGACCGCGGCGGGAGGGGTCAGGCGACGAGGCCGAGGCGGCGCAGCTCGACGGTGAGGTCGTGCGGGCTGGTCGATGCGCTCATGGCGGCGTCCAGGGTGATGACGCCGTCGCGGATCAGGGCCACCAGGTGCTGGTCGAAGGTCTGCATCCCGTAGTACGCACCCTCCTTGATCAGCTCGCCGATGGTGCCGGTCTTGTCGGGGTCGGCGATCGCGTCGGCGATGCGGCCGGTGGCGACACAGACCTCCATGGTCACGCAACGGCCCTGGCCGTCGGCGCGGGGCACCAGGCGCTGGCAGATGATGCCGCGCAGAGCGCCGGCGAGCGAGAGACGGATCTGCTTCTGCTCGTGCGGCGGGAAGAAGTCGATGACGCGGGTGATGGTCTCCTGCGCGTCCGTGGTGTGCAGCGTCGACATGACGAAGTGGCCGGTCTCGGACGCCGCCAGGGCTGCCTTGACCGTCTCGTGGTCGCGCATCTCGCCGACGAGGATGACGTCGGGGTCCTGCCGCATGGCGGCGCGCAGCGCCACGCCGAAGTCGGCCGTGTCGAGCCGCACCTCGCGCTGGTTGATCATCGACAGCTTGTCGAAGTGGAGGACCTCGATCGGGTCCTCGATCGTGACGACGTGGACCTCGCGGTTGTTGTTGATGTGGTCGATCATCCCGGCGAGGGTGGTGGTCTTGCCGGAGCCGGTCGGCCCGGTGACGAGCACGAGGCCACGGGGCTCCATCGCCAGGGCGCTGATGACGGGCGGCAGACCGAGCTCGTCGAGCGGGATGGCGCCGACGCTGACGCGCCGGAAGACCATGCCGGACGAACCGCGCGAGCGGAACGCGTTGACCCGGAACCGGCCGAGGCCGGGGACCGAGTAGGCGAAGTCCGCTTCGTTGGTGGCCGCGAACTCGACGACCAGGTCGTCACGCAGCACCTCGCGGACCATGTGCTCGGTGTCCACCGGGGTCAGGTTGGGCGCCTGCAGCTTGCGCAGGCGGCCGTCGATCCGGACGCGTGGGGGCGAGCCCACCTTGATGTGCAGGTCCGACCCGCCCACCTCGCCGAGGGCGCGCAGGAAGGGGACGACGCTCAAGGGTTCCGATCCAGTCACAGAGGAGTGCATCGGGCCCTCCTCCGGTCACCTTGAGCCGTTCAGGCGACGGTCTCCGGTTCTCCTGCACCACGCCGGGCGGGCTCGGCGGCCACCCGGTCCGCGCCCCGCCGGTCCGTCCGGGCCAGGCTGGACCCCTACTCGAGGACGGCGAGGACGTCGCCCTCCTGGACGACGTCGCCCTCCGACACGTGCAGCGCGGCGACCGTGCCGTCCTGCTCGGCCAGGACCGGGATCTCCATCTTCATCGACTCGAGGATCACCAGGGTGTCCCCGTCGGAGACCTGGTCACCCTCCGCGACGACGACCTTCCAGACGTTCGCCACCATCTCGGCCCGAACTTCCTTCGCCACGGGGGCTCCTCTCGACTGGCTCAGCGGCGGTTCTGGCCACCGGTTCGGCATCCAACCACAGCGGCCGCCGACGATCGCCGTGCTCCGGTCAGGCGCGCATCCGGCCGACGATGCCCGTGTCGTAGTCGCCGGAGACGAACTCGGGGTGGACGAGCAGCTCGGCGAAGAACGGCAGGTTGCACTTCGGCCCCTCGACGCGGAAGGCGGCGACGGCGGACCGGGCACGCTCCAGGGCCTGCTCCCGGTCGGCACCGTGCACCACCAGCTTGGCCATCAGCGAGTCGTAGTGCGGGGTCACGGTGGTCCCGACGGCGTAGCCGCTGTCCACCCGGACGCCCTCGCCGGCCGGCTCCTCCCAGGCGGTGACGGCACCCGGGCCGGGGAAGAACCGCACCGGGTCCTCGGCGTTGATCCGGAGCTCGATGGCGTGCCCGGTGGGCCGTACGGCGTCCGGGTCGAAGGTGACGGGCTGGTCGGCGGCGACCAGCAGCTGCTGCTCGACCAGGTCGATCCCGGTGACCATCTCGGTCACGGGGTGCTCCACCTGGAGCCGGGTGTTCATCTCGAGGAACACCACCTCGCCGGAGTCGACGTCGAGCAGGCACTCCACGGTGCCGGCGTTGCGGTAGCCGACCGCCTCGGCGGCGCGGACCGCGGCGGTGAAGAGCTGCTCCCGCAGCTCCGCGCCCACCGCGGGCGACGGAGTCTCCTCGGCCAGCTTCTGGTTGCGGCGCTGGACCGAGCAGTCCCGCTCCCCCAGCGCCACGACCCTGCCGTCGGCCAGCCCGAGCACCTGCACCTCGACGTGCCGGACGCGGGGGAAGAACCGCTCGACCAGCACCGCCGGGTCGCCGAACATCCGCTCGGCGAAGCCCCGGACCCGCTCCAGCTCGGTGCGCAGGGCGTCCTCGTCCGCCGCGACAGCCATGCCCATGCCGCCGCCGCCGGCCGAGGCCTTGACCATGACCGGGTAGCCGATGTCGCGGGCGGCCAGCACGGCCGACTCCGCGTCGGCGACCGGCTCCGTGGTGCCGCGGGACACGGGGACGCCCGCGGCCGCGACCAGGTTGCGGGCCCGGATCTTGTCGCCCATCGCCTCGATCGCCTCCGGCGAGGGGCCGACCCAGACCAGCCCGGCGTCGCGGACCCGGCGCGCGAAGCCGGCGTCCTCGGCCAGGAAGCCGTAGCCGGGGTGCACCGCCTGCGCGCCGGTCTGCCGGGCCGCCTCGAGGATCGCGTCGGCGTTGCGGTAGCTCTGGGCCGGCTGCGCGGGGCCGATGGCGACGGCCTCGTCGGCCTCCCGGACGAACGGCAGCTGGGCGTCGACGTCGGAGTGCACCGCCACCGCCCGCAGGCCCATCCGCTGGACGGTACGGACGATCCGGCGCGCGATCTCGCCACGGTTGGCGACGAGCACGGTCTCGAACACGGTGGGGTGGCCTCCCGGTCGACGGCGGTCCGGCAGGCGAGACTAACGGGGTGGTCCTGGTGCTGGTCGTCGCGGTCGGCGCGGTGCTCGTCGGCGCCGCCGCCGGGGTCGGCCGTCTGACGAGGATCCGGGTCCGTGCGGTCCGGCTCCTGCTGGCGGCGGCCGCGGTGCAGCTGGGCACCTCGGCGCTGGCGCCGGGGTCCGGCGTCGCGCGCGGCCTGGCCCTGCTGCTCACGACGGTGCTGGTGGGGCTCTTCCTCGCTGGCAACGCGCGGCTGCCCGGCGTACCGCTGATGGCGTTGGGGCTGCTGCTCAACGTGGTCGTCGTGACGGTGAACGTCGCCATGCCGGTGTCGGTGCCGGCCGCTGCGCGGGCCGGGATCGCACGGCACGACCTGCACCTCGCCACCGATGCGATGCGTGAGCCGGCTGGACCGGGTACCAGGCTGGGCCGGCTCGGCGACGTCGTCCCGGTCGCTCTGCCACGGTGGCCGCAGGTGGTCAGCGTGGGTGACGTGCTCGTGGCGGCGGGCGTCGGCCTGCTGCTCGTGACCGGCGGCGCGCCGCGCCGACGTCTCCCGCCGCGAGGTCAGACGCCGAGCCGCGCCGTGCGCTCGACCGTCTGGGAGAGGGACTCCACGACCTTGGGGTCGTACTCGTAGGCCATCCCGAGGCGCAGTCGCTCGAGCGCGACCAGTCGCCTGCGGATCTCGAACGAGTCTCCGACGAGATCGTCGTAGGCGTTGACGGCCTTGATGATCCGCGCGGCCAGCGGTACGTCGCGGCGCTGCACGTCGTGCGCGCGGCGGTACGGCTCCGCCTGCTGCTCGACGATGGACGCGACACCGTCGAGGACACCGGTCTGCTTGATGACGTCCGCGCCGAACCGGGCGATCCGGCGCTGGTCGGCCGGCGCGGCGACGACAGTGGCGCCGCCGGGGATCGGCTCGGCGAGCGAGAGCTGGCCGATGTCGTGCATCAGGGCGGCGTACTCGAGGTCGCGCAGGTCGGCGTCGCTCATGCCCAGCTCGCGGCCCACGGCGACCGACAGCGTGCTCACCCGGCGCGAGTGGCCCGCCTCGGTGTAGCCGCCCAGCTCGGTGACCCGGGAGAGGGCGCGGATGGTCTGCAGCGACGACTCGCGGATCGCGGCGTAGCGGCGGAACGAGAACTGCGTGAGCAGCAGCGGCACGACGAAGACCGGCAGCGCCCAGTAGCCCATGATCGTGGCCGCCAGCGCGATCAGGGCACCGGTCGCACCGATCGCGGAGCCGATGCCGACCTGCGCCCGGACCTCGTTGCGCAGCACGGCGCTGAAAGGTGCACGGTCCTCGCCGGCTCGCACGGCAGCGGCCAGGATCGCGTCGACCACCAGGCTCAGGACCACGACCGCGATGAGGACGAGAGCCAGCACGGCGTCGTGCAGGGTGTCGACGCGCTCGTCGATGCTGGTGCCTCGGAACAAGGCGGCCGAGATGCCGATGACGAGCAGGCGCCGGGCCAGGCTGTCGACCGTGGGGGCCCGGCCGGCGACCGCGTGCGGGGCGACGCCGACCAGCATGGCGATCACCGACACGGCGACCACCTGCATGGCCCCGTGGTCGGCCGAGCGGCCGGAGAACGTCGTCAGCAGGACGTAGGCGAGGGAGCCCGCTGTCGCGAGCGGGGCGGCGTCACGGCCACCCGGCAGCGTGATCCGCACCAGCTCGCCGAGGGCGATGAACGCGGCGAACGCCAACGCGATCTCGGGGTCGACGAACCCGCCGCCCGGGGACGCCGTCACCACGACGGCAGCGACCGCGAGCAGCGCCGCCGCGACGACAACGACGAGGTAGCCCATCGTGCCGGCGTCGTCGAGCCGGCGACGGATCGTCGTCGTCACCGCGAGCCTTCGAGGTAGTGCGGGTCGTCGTGGTCGAGGGCCCGGCCGTCCTGGTCGAAGACCTGGTCCGGGTCCGGCGCGGTGAACAGGGGCGTGGTCTCCGGCTGCCAGCCGTGCTCCTCGATCGCCCGCACCAAGGCTTCGACCATCGGCGGGTCGAACTGGGTGCCGGCGCACCGGCGCAGCTCGGCGACGGCCTCCTCGATGCTGCGGGCGCCGCGATAGGACCGCGTCGTCGTCATCGAGTCGAATGCGTCGGCGACCGCGATGACCCGCGCGAACTCCGGGATCTGCTCACCGCGCAGGCCCATCGGGTAGCCGAGGCCGTCGAGCCGCTCGTGGTGGTGCATGATCCCGGAGTTCGCCTCGTCGAGGAACTCGATCTCGCGGACGATCTCCAGCCCTTGCATCGGGTGCCGCTGGATGGCCGCGAACTCGTCGTCGGTGAGGCGGCCGGACTTCTGCAGCACCCTGGTGGGGACGCCGAGCTTCCCGACGTCGTGCAGCATCCCGGCGTAGCGCAGGGAGGCGACACGGTCCTCGCGCATGCCGATGACCCGGGCTATGAGCACCGAGGCTGCCGACACGCGCTCGCTGTGGCCGCGGGTGTAGACGTCCTTGGTCTCGACGGCGGCCATCAGCGTGCGGACGGTGCGGTCGTACGCCCGCTGCTCCTCGGCGTACTGCGCGTACGCCCATCGCGCCACGAACAGCGGCAGCAGGAGGAGGAGCGCGGCCGTCGGCCCGATGCCCACCGGGTCCCAGAGGACCGCGAGCGAGACGCCGAACAGCCCGTACGCGAGGTACGAGAGGACGGAACGGGCCATCGTGCCCTGGAAGACCACGAGCGGGGACACCCGGCTCGAGAGACCGACGATGATCGCCACGAGTCCGCCGTTCACGGCGCACTGGACCAGGTCGGCCGCGACGATGGGCCCGAGGACGCCGGGGAAGTCAGCGGCGTCGAGCCCGACGCCGCCGCCGAGCGCGTGGTAGGCGCCACCCGCAGCGCTGGCTGAGACGACGAGCATGGCGCCGTTGAACGCCCTCTTGACGAGAGTCGTCTCCTGGGGCTCGTGCGCGAAGGCGGACGTCCAGGCCACGAGCACCGCGCCCCAGACCCCGACAAGCGGGATGGCAGCCATGATGACCACCGAGCCGAGCGAGATCGTCAGCAGGTCGCGACTGCCGCGAGACGAGAGCGACTCACTGATGAGGTACAGCGCTCCGAGGACGACGACGTCCGTGACCTTGGCGCCGGGCAGGTAGCGAACGGCCAGGCACACCAGCAGACAGGCAGCAGCCAGGACGGACGCGACATAGAGCCGCGCCGGCAGCGGCAGTGCCCGCATCGACGCTCCTGACGAGGGGGAAGGTGCAGAGAGAGTGACGGGGATCGGCAGCGCAGGGGTAGTGCTCCGGGGTGCTCCCCAGGCGTTACCAACGCCACGTGGCGCCGGCCTGAAGGAACTGCTCGACAGCGGAAACGATCTTCTTCATGTGTGGGTCTCATCCCCTTGCGTGTCATGTCACGAGCCCGCTAGTGCCCGCGCACGATCCGCTCCGCTCAGGACGAATCCGTGGTGCATGTGATGCAGGTGGTGCGCCGAAGAAAGCACGCTGCTGCTGACCGGCTGGTGTGTGCTGCCGATCCCGATCACGCTCTCTGCAGTTGTCAAGCCCCGCGGTGGTCACGGCCCCCGAGTTGGCACGTGCTGGGAGCCGATGGTCCCCGGTCTCCGGGGAAATGTCGGCTCGTCCGCCTTGTCAGTGAAGGGTGCAGGTAAACCTCGCGTCAAGCCTTAGACCGGTTTGTGTCTAGTAGTCCGAGGAATCTCGTCCGAAATGACTACGTGTGATCGGTGCCACTGTACGCGTGACGCCTTTGCTCCGTCTTGACCATTTCGTGGTGAACGAGCCGCGTCACGCGGCCGCGGTCCTTTACTCTCCGGCCGTGGACGAAGGGGCGGCGTGACCACGGACGAGGCCCGGGGCTCGCTCTGGTCCGGTCTGGTCAACGGGCTGCTCGACGCCCGCAACGACCCTGCGACGGCACGGTTCGACACCGAGCTGGCGACGGCGGTGGCGGCCGGCGAGCTGAGCCGGCGTACGGCGCAGCGGTTGCGGTTCTGGCAGCGGGCGGCGGTGAACGCGGCCGACGACCACGCCCGCACGGTGGTCCCGGCCGTCCTGGACGTGCTGGAGACCGCGCGGTCCGAGGCCCAGGCGTACGTCGAGCAGGGCAGCGCCACCTTGGACGCGTCCGTCCGGGTCGCCGAGCCCCCCCACCCGGAGCAGCCCTCGACCGCCGCGCAGCACGCCGGGCAGGGGCCGAGGCCGCCGGACCCGATCGAAGACCTCCGGCGCGCCTCAGCCGCCGGAGGCGAGCGACCGAGCACCCTGGAGGGGCCCGCGCCCCGACTGTTCCTGGCCGACCTCCGGGACGTCGCGGCGACCGACCGTTCCTGACCGACCGCAGCCACCCGCCTCCGCCCGACCGCCGTCACCGAGGAGCACCGCACCCGATGCCCACGCTGCGCCTGCTGCCCGAGCTCGAGGACGCGCTGCGCCACATCCAGGGTGTGCGCGCTGCCAGCGTCGTCACCGGTCCGGACGCGGTCCCGACCGAGGTGCACGTGCTCGCGGACCCCGGCAAGCCGGCGAAGCAGGTCGTCCGCGACGTGCAGTCGCTGGCGATGGCGCGCTACGACATCGACATCGACCACCGGATCGTGTCGGTCGTGCAGATGGGCGACGACGAGGTGCGGGCCGCCCCGGCCGCGCCCCGCGCGGACCAGCCCGGCGCGGCCGACATCGCCGACGACGTTCCGGGCCCGGAGGACGTCGACGACACGGACGACGTCGTCGTCCGGCCGGCCATCGCGGCGATCATGGTGCGGAGCGGCAAGGGCGAGACCGAGGCGTCGGTGACCCTGGCGGCCGGCGACCAGCTGTTCGAGGGCAGGAGCCAGGGGCCGGCTGGTGCGAGCCACCGGGCCCGGCTGGTCGCCGTGGCCACGCTCGACGCGGTGGCCGAGCTGCTGGGCCAGCCGTGCGAGGTGGAGTCGTCGACGATCGTCGGCACCGGGACCCGCGAGGTCGCGCTGACCGTGCTGACGATGGTCGTCCCGCGCACCGGCGAGCAGGTCCTGTCCGGGTGCGCCGCCGTCCGGAGCGACGAGGCCGACGCGGTGGCGCGCTCTGTCCTCGCCGCGCTCAACCGCCAGCTGGCCGGCTGACCACCGGCTCCTCGCCGGCGGGCACGTCCTCCACGAGCATCGACGTCTCACCCACGGAGGTCCCGGGAGCCGGGTGCGGCGTGACGCCGCTGGGAGTCGCCGTGGCGCAGCCACCCGTCACCCCGGCCAGCAGCAGACTGCTCAGCATGCCGGACAGCGCGGCCCGGGCCCGGCGGGTCCGACGACCCGATGGCCTGCCTGCGTCCGGTGGCGGCCCCACACCACCCTGTCGGGACCGGGAGCGCCACCGGTTCACCGTCGCGCGGGACGTCTGCGCGCGACCTACAGTCCAGGTCATGGCCGACCGGATCACGGACGCGGCGGGCTCATGACGCCGGCCACCCGGGTGCAGCGGACCTACCTCACCCTCGTGCTGCTGACGACGCTGTCCGCATCGCTGATCTGGGGCATCAACACGCTGTTCCTGCTCGATGCCGGCCTGAACAACCTCGAGGCGTTCACCGCGAACGCGTTCTTCACGGCGGGAATGATGCTGTTCGAGGTGCCGACCGGCGTGGTGGCCGACCTGCGCGGACGGCGGATGTCGTTCCTGCTCGGCGCCGCCACCCTCGCGCTCGGGACCTTGCTGTACGTGCTCCTGTGGCAGCTCGAGGCGCCGTTCTGGGCCTGGGCGCTGGCCTCGGTGCTGCTGGGTCTCGGGTTCACCTTCTTCTCCGGCGCGATGGAGGCGTGGCTCGTCGACGCCCTGCACGCGAGCGGCTGGACGGGCGAGCTGGAGGCCGTGTTCGGCCGGGCGCAGGCCGTGCAGGGATTCGCCATGCTCACGGGCTCGGTCCTCGGCGGCGTGCTCGCCCAGGCGACCAACCTGGGCGCGCCCTTCGTGCTTCGGGCGCTGCTGCTCGCAGCCACGTTCGCGCTCGCGTACTTCCTGATGCACGACATCGGCTTCACCCCGGTCCGCGGCCGGAGGCCCGGGCCGGAGGTGAAGCGCATCTTCCGGGAGTCGCTGCAGCACGGTCTCGGTCGACCGGCGATCCGCTGGGTCATGCTCACGTCGCCGTTCGTCGGCGGGGTGGGCATCTACGCCTTCTACGCCATGCAGCCCTACCTGCTCGAGCTGTACGGCGACGAGCAGGCGTACGGCGTGGCCGGCCTGGCCGCGGCGATCGTCGCCGGCGCCCAGCTGCTCGGCGGCCTGGTGGCCGCGCGCCTGCGCGGCTTGTTCCGACGGCGGACGTCGCTGATGCTCACGACCGTCAGCGTGAGTGCCGTGGCGCTGCTGCTGGTCGGCCTGGTCCACAGCTTCGCCGCGGTGGTGGCCCTGCTGGTGGTGTGGAGCCTGGCGTTCGCGGCCGAGACCCCCGTGCGACGCGCCTACCTCAACGAGCTGATCCCGTCGCAGCAGCGCGCGACGGTGCTGTCGTTCGACTCGCTGCTGAGCTCGACGGGCGGGGTGGTGCTGCAGCCCGGGCTGGGCCGTGCCGCCGACGTGTGGGGCTACCCGGTGACGTTCGTCGTCAGCGCCGCCGTCCAGGCCTCCGCACTGCCCTTCCTCTGGCTGGCGCGGCGTCTCGGGGTCCCGGAGGACATGTCGCGACGCGAACCGGATCCCGTGCCTCCGGCGCCGTGACTCGGTCGCCGCGTGGGAGTCAGGGGCGCAGCATGGTCTTGATCGAGCGGCGCTCGTCCATCGCGGCGTAGGCCTCGGGCGCCTGGTCGAGGGGCAGCACGAGATCGAAGACCTTGCCCGGGTCGATCGCACCGGACAGCACGTCGTCCAGCAGCTCGGGGATGTATCCGCGCACAGGTGCCACACCGCCGCCGACCGACACGTTCGAGCCGAACAGCTGTGAGATGGGCAGCTCCGCGCCGCCGGCCGGGACGCCGACGTATCCCACGCGGCCGCCTGGTCGGGCCGCGTCGATGGCCTGCTGCATGGACTCCTTGGTGCCGACGCACTCGAGCACCGCGTCGGCGCCGATGCCGTCCAGCAGCTCCTCGACCGCCGCCACTCCCTCGTCGCCACGCTGTGCGACGACGTCGGTGGCGCCGAACTCCCGAGCCAGGGCCTGGCGGTCGGCGTGCCTCGACATCGCGATCACGCGCTCGGCCCCGAGCCGGCGCGAGGCCAGGACCCCGCACAGGCCGACGGCGCCGTCGCCGACGACCACGACGGTGCTGCCGACACCGACACCGGCGGCGAGCGCCGCGTGGTGGCCGGTGCCCATGACGTCGGAGAGCGTGAGCAGGCTGGCGATCTGCGACTCGTCCGGCATCGCAGGCGTCGCGACGAGAGTGCCGTCGGCCATCGGCACCCGGACCGCCTCACCCTGACCGGCGTCGATGGGCCGGCCCTCGGCGTCCTCGCCGCCCCACGAAGCGCCGTTGGCGCAGGACGTGTGCACGCCGTTGCGGCAGTGCACGCAGGTCCCGTCGGACAGGACGAATGGTGCGATGACGAAGTCGCCCACTGACAGCGTCGACACGTCGGAGCCGACGTCCTCCACGACGCCGACGAACTCGTGGCCGATGCGGTGCGCCTCGGTCGTCGTCGTCACGCCGCGGTACGGCCACAGGTCGGAGCCGCAGACGCAGGCCGCAAGTACGCGGACGAGTGCGTCCGTCGGCCCCTGCACGGAGGGGTCGGGGACGTCTTCGACGCGGATGTCGCGGGGGGCGTGGATGAGGGTGGCGCGCACGGGTCTCTCCTGCTCGTCGGTGTCGTCGTCGATGGTGACCTGTGCCTGCGTCACGTCGTACGGCGGGTGGGCGGCGCGCGGTGCGGGTGCTCGGGTGCGCGCGGTCGGGCCTGTCCGGCATGGGAGGATGTCATCCGGAAGCCAGACCCGGGAGGCACCACGTGGCGAAGAAGTCGCGCAAGAAGAAGGCTCGCAAGAAGAGCAAGGCCAATCACGGCAAGCGGCCCAACAGCTAGGTCGTGGCTCTCGACCCGCTCTCGACCAGTGAGCGTGTCGAGGCGCGGCTACACGGCCCGGACCGCGACCTGCGGCCGGGCCGTCGTCGTGCCCGGGGGGTCGGTTCAGATCTCGGTGCGCAGCTCGTCGCGGGCGGCGGCGATGTGCCGGAGCACCTTGGCGCGCAGCTCGGCCGGTGCCGGGTCGGAGCACGACCGCTTCACGATCGCCTTGACCTGTTCCTCGAGCCCGAACTCGGCCAGGCACGGACCGCACTCGTCGAGATGGTGCTTGATCGCGTGCTTCTTCTCGGCATCGACGATCTCGCCGTCGATGAACTCGTAGACACGGTCCAGCACCTCGGCGCACGGGGTCTCGTGCGGGTTGCCGCAGCTCACGACTGCTCGCCTCCCTCTCCACCGTCGGCAACGCCGGCGGGCACCAGTCCGCGTTCGCGCGCGTAGTCCTCCAGCAGACCGCGCAGCTGTCGCCGGCCGCGGTGCAGCCGGGACATCACGGTGCCGATCGGCGTTCCCATGATCTCGGCGATCTCCTTGTAGGCGAACCCCTCGACGTCGGCGAGGTAGACCGCGATGCGGAAGTCCTCCGGGATCTCCTGCAAGGCCTGCTTCACGTCGGAGTCGGGGAGATGGTCGAGCGCCTCGGCCTCGGCGGACTTCAGTCCGGTCGACATGTGCGACTCGGCCTGCGCGAGCTGCCAGTCCTCGACGTTCTCGGTGCCGGCCTGCTTGGGCTGGCGCTGCGCCTTGCGGTAGGTGTTGATGAACGTGTTGGTGAGGATGCGGTACAGCCAGGCCTTGAGGTTGGTGCCGTCCTGGAACTGGTGGAAGGACGCAAAGGCCTTCGCGTAGGTCTCCTGGACCAGGTCCTCGGCGTCAGCCGGGTTGCGTGTCATCCGCAGAGCAGCGGAGTACAGCTGGTCCAGGTACTGCATCGCGTCCCGCTCGAAGCGTGCGTTCCGCTCGTCCACGGTCTCTGCAAGGGGCTGCGTCATCGTCCTCGATCGTATCCCGGCGGCGCGGGTGGTCATCGCGTGCTCCCCCGCGGGCTGCCACTCGGCCCAGCCGTGCACCTCGAGATCGGTGCGGCGCCGTGACGGCGCGAGTGCAGACATGTGTGCCACAACCGGCGTCGCCCGGCCGGGATTCCCGTGCTCCCACTTGTCAGGCTCTTGTGTCGGTATTCCGACACACCAGCCTGACAGGGGTGCGGCGGTGGGACTCGGGGGTCAGGTGGTGCAGACGGCGAGGGCCCAGGCGGCCGCCGCGTCGACGAGCTGGGTCAGGACCGCGCCGCGGTCGCCACCCTTGAGCACCCGGAACGAGTGGTCGGCGCCCGCGACGGGCACCACGACCCGGCCCGGCGCCGCGGGGATGTCGGCGGGCGCGCCGAAGGAGTCGCGGATGCCCTGCAGGACGAGCACCGGGATGCCGGCGGCAGCGGGCAGGTCCAGCTCCGGCAGCCGGCTCGGCCGGTCGGCGGGCGGCTTGAGCGGGAAGGCCAGCGCCAGCACACCCGCCGCGCCGACGGCCTCCGCGGTACGGCAGGCGACGCGGGCGCCGGCGGACCGGCCACCGACCAGCATCGGACCCTGGACCGCCAGCGCGGCGAGCGCGGCCAGCCAGCCCCGGTCGAGCGCGGGGGGCGGGGCGGCGACCTTGCGCCCGGCCACCACCCAGGGCTGGTCCACCAGCAGGACGCTGACGCCGACCGGCGGCAGCCGGCTGGCGAGCGCCGCCAGGTCGGCGGTGCCGACCCCGCCTCCCGCCCCGTGGCCCAGCACCAGCGTGGCGACCGGGTCGTCCGCCGCGTACGTGTGCACCCGGGCGTCGCCGAGCGGCGTCGGCACCAGGGAGACCGCGGCCACGCTCAGAACAGCCGGGGCTCGTCCACGGCCCGGGCCGCGTCCGCCATCTCGCCGACGTCGGACGGGTCGCCCTCGAGCG
Organism: uncultured Actinomycetota bacterium; assembly: GCA_963746175.1. Taxonomy (GTDB): domain Bacteria; phylum Actinomycetota; class Actinomycetes; order JACCUZ01; family JACCUZ01; genus CAVVAH01. Next base: position 510,956 of record CAVVAH010000008.1, read on the forward strand.
GCAGCGGGTCGACGAGCTGCGGGCCGTTGTTGCGCACGTTGTTGACGGCCTTGTCGACGGGGTACGCCGTGAGCCGCCCCGGCGCTGCCGGCACCAGCAGCCCGCGCAGCCGGTCGGCGTCGTCGACCGCGGGGTCCAGCCACTCGGCGTAGCGCGACGGCTCGACCAGCAGCGGCATCCGGTCGTGGATGCGGCCGACGTCGTCGGTGGCCGACGTCGTGAGCACGGTGACCGACCACAGCCACGGGTCGATGTCGGAGTCCTCCGGCACCGACGGGTCGCGCCACAGCTCGTAGAGCCCGGCCATGGCGAGCACGCCACCGTCGGACGGGTGGATGAAGAAGGGCTGCTTCTTGCCCTTCACCTCGCCGTACCACTCGAAGTACCCGTCCGCCGGCAGCAGGGCACGGCGACCGGCGAACGCGCGCCGGAAGGCCGGCTTCTCGTGCACCGTCTCCATCCGGGCGTTGATCATCCGGTTGCCGATCGACGCGTCCTTGGCCCAGGACGGGACCAGGCCCCACCGGGCGACCTGCAGCCGGCGCCGCGGCGCGGCCTCCTTGTCGTCGCGCGGCGCGCGCTCGAGCACGGCGTAGACGTCCTGGGTCGGCGCGACGTTCCAGCTCTTCGGCAGTACCTGCTCCGGCGCGTCGACGACCTCGAACTCCTCGACGAGGTCGTCGGGGTTCCGGCTCGCCGCGTACCGTCCGCACACGGCATCCACCCTGCCACGATTGGGCGACACGGGTCCGGGCAAGGGCCGTCCATGACCCTCGTACGACGGCTCGCCCGCCCCTGCCTCGCCTCCATGTTCGTCACCGGCGGTCTCGACGCCCTCCGCCGCCCGGAGCCCAAGGTGCCCGCTGCCGACCCCGTCGCCCCGCGGATCGCCGAGAAGCTGCCCTACCTGCCCGAGGACACCGAGTCCCTGGTGCGGATCAACGGCGCCGCCCAGGTGGCTGCCGGGCTGATGCTCGCGACCGGCCGGCTCCCCCGCCTGTCCTCCGCCGTGCTCGCCGGCAGCCTGGTCCCGACGACGTTGGCCGGGCACCGCTTCTGGGAGGAGCAGGACGAGACGAGGAGGGCGCAGCAGCGGATCCACTTCTTCAAGAACCTCAGCATGCTCGGCGGCCTGATGCTCGCCGCGGTCGACACGCAGGGCAAGCCCGGTCTTGCCTGGCGCGCGCAGCACGCAGCCCATCACGCCGCCGTCGGCACCGGCCGGACCACCCGGACGGCCCGTCGGGAGGCCAAGCTCGCGGCGCGCACGGCTCGGGCGAAGCTGCCCGGCTGACGGAAGTCACGCCCTGCCGGGCCGGGCGGCCACTAGCATCCGGCCGTGATCGCGGGACAGGACGCGCCGGCCGGCCGGGCCGTCGCTTGACGGCGCCGCCCTGGGCCGCGCCGCACGCAGACGGCCCGGTGCACGCGACGGTCCGGCTGCCCGGGTCCAAGTCGCAGACCAACCGTGCGCTGGTGCTGTCCGCGCTGGCCCGCTCGCCGAGCACCTTGGTGGCGCCGCTGGTCAGCCGCGACACCGCGTTGATGGCCGACGGGGTCCGCGCCCTCGGCGTCGAGGTCGTCGAGGGCGAGGGCGAGTGGCAGGTGATCCCGCACCCGCTCGCCGGCCCGGCGCGGGTGGACGTGGGCAACGCCGGCACCGTGATGCGGTTCCTGCCCCCGGTCGCCGCCCTCGCCACCGGTGATGTGACGTTCGACGGCGACCCCCGCGCCCGGCAGCGGCCGATCGCCCCCGTCGTGCAGGCGTTGCGCGACCTCGGGGCCGACGTCACCGCCGACCAGGACCGGTTGCCGTTGACGGTGCACGGCCGCGGCTGGCTGCTCGGCGGCAGCGTCGTCATCGACGCCAGCCTCTCGTCGCAGTTCGTCAGCGCACTGCTGCTGGCGGCGCCCCGGTGCGCCGACGCGGTCGAGGTACGGCACAGCGGCGGGCGGCTGCCGTCCGGGGCCCACATCGACATGACGGTGGAGATGCTGCGGTCCGCCGGCGCCATCGTCGAGCACGTGGACGACCAGACGTGGCGGGTCGAGCCGGGCCCCCTCGAGGTCGGCCGGCTGTACGTGGAGCCCGACCTCTCCAACGCCGCGGCCTTCCTCGCCGCCGCAGTCGTGACCGGCGGCAGGGTGACGGTGCCGGGCTGGCCGCTGCGCACGACCCAGGCCGGCGACGCGCTGCGCCACCTGCTGCCGCGGTTCGGCGCCGGCGTGGAGCACGACAGCGAGGGGCTGACCGTCACCGGCCCGGGACGGGTGGAGGGCGCCGACCTCGACCTCGGCGACGTCGGCGAGCTCGCGCCGGTGCTCGCGGCGGTGTGCGCCCTGGCCAGCACGCCGTCGCGGCTGCGCGGCATCGCGCACCTGAGGCACCACGAGACCGACCGGCTGGCGGCGATGGCCACCGAGATCACGGCGCTCGGCGGTGACGCGCGCGAGACGGACGACGGCCTGGTCATCGTCCCCCGCCCGTTGCACGGCGGTGTCGTCTCGACGTACGACGACCACCGGTTGGCGACCATGGCGGCCGTCCTCGGGCTGTGCGTCCCCGGCCTGGAGGTGGCCGACGTCGGGACGACGGCCAAGACGTTCCCCGGCTTCGTCGGGCTGTGGACCCGGATGCTCGGGGAAAGGGGGTGACCCGGCGCGGCGGCCGCGAGCTGGACGAGGACGACGTCCGGGTCCGGCCCGGCCGCGGGTCGCGACCGCGCACGAAGGAACGGCCCACCCACGAGGACGCCGTCCCGGGCACCGTCGTCGCCGTCGACCGGGGGCGGATCACGGTGCGGGTCGGGGACCACGACGTGGTGGCGATGAAGGCCCGGGAGCTCGGTCGCAAGGGCAACGTCGTGGTCGGCGACCACGTGGCACTGGTAGGCGACGTGTCCGGCACGGCCGACACCCTGGCCCGGCTGGTGCGGGTCGATCCCCGCACCTCCACGCTGCGCCGTACGGCGGACGACACCGACCCCTTCGAGCGGGTGATCGTGGCGAACGCCGACCAGCTCGTCGTCGTGACGGCCCTCGCGGACCCGGAGCCCCGGCCACGGATGATCGACCGGTGCCTGGTGGCGGCGTACGACGCGGGTCTGCGACCGCTCCTGTGCCTCACGAAGCCCGACCTGGCGTCACCCGACTCGCTGCTCGAGACCTACCGGGCGCTGGACGTCGACCATGTCGTGATCCGTCGCGGGCAGCCGCTGGACGAGCTGCGCGGGCACCTGGAGGACCGGGTCAGCGTCCTCGTCGGCCACTCGGGCGTGGGGAAGTCGACGATGGTCAACGCGCTGGTGCCCGGCGCGGACCGCGCGACCGGCGGCGTGAACGTCGTCACGGGGCGCGGTCGGCACACGTCGTCGTCGGCGATCGCCCTCGAGCTGCCGGGCGGCGGGTGGGTCATCGACACCCCCGGGGTGCGCAGCTTCGGGCTGGCGCACGTGGACCTCGAGCGGGTCATCCACGCCTTCCCGGACCTCGAGGCCGGGACCACCGACTGCCCGCGGTCCTGCAGCCACGACGAGCCGGAGTGCGCGCTGGACGACTGGGTCGCGGCCGGGCACAGCGAGCCGGCCCGGCTCGCGTCCTTCCGCCGCCTGATCCGCAGCCGCGAGACGACCGAGGAGCAGCCGGACACGTCCGGGGAGCCCGACGCCTGACGCTAGGGCGTGTCTCCCAACCCCATCCCGGCTCGTCGAGAGCGAGCTGGGAGACACGCCCTAGGAGCAGTCCTGCGGCGAGACGGTGCAGCCCCAGACCGACTTGGCACCGAGGTGGCCGGTCACCGTGACCTGGCCGGCGGCCGCGATCGCCCCCACCACGGCGAGCACGGCGACGATCGTCATCCCTCGACCGGCCTGCTGCTTCCGGTCCAGGTAGAGCATCGCCAGGGCGAGCAGCCACATGACCAGGGTCGGGTAGATGACCAGCCGCCCCATCTGCGCGTGGTCGTGGACCCGCTGGGCGATGACGCCGCCGACATCGATCCGGTCCTCGAGCTTCTGGCCGCTCATCGTCGCGACCGGCACCATGGCCAGCGCGGCGGTGGCGACCAGCGCGACGACCGGGAGGTACGGGCGGCGCCACGGCGGGTACACCGCGACCGCGATCAGGCCCACCGCGGCCAGGGGCACGAGGATCACCACGGCGTGGACGACCAGGGCATGGACCGGGAGTCCCAGGATCGTGTCGAACATCGGCGTTCCCCTCGGGTCGCGGGTGTCGAAGGTGCTACGTGCGGAGGTCTTCCTCGGATTCGCCGTCGCCCGGTGCGATGTCGACGCTGCCCCCGGTGCGCCAGTACTCGCCACCGTCGCGGGCCAGGAAGCCCTCGTCCACGAGGTACCGGCGCAGCGCCGCGTAGTCGGCGAAGAAGGCCCGCAGCACCACGTTCACGTCCGGCTCGGCGTACCGGCGGCCCGGCTCGAACGCCCGGGCGACGTGGTCCAGGACGACCAGCCGGCGGCTGCGCTTGGCGGGCATCTGGGCGATCCGCCCACCGGCGAGGAAGCGCCCGAGCACCACGTCGCGGTCGGGCCCGGCACCGCCGGTCATCCCGCTGGTCATCCGCCCGAGGCTACCGGGCGACGTCGCTCAGGAAGCCGGGGCGACGGCGGTGCGGGCGGCCACCGACGCGGTGAGCCGGGCGCGGAGGCGGAACCGGTGCTTGTCCAGCCCGCGGGTGTGCTGGACGTACTCCGGCCAGCGGGAAGCCGGGTGCGCCAGCCAGGCCTCGCAGACCGACAGCGCCGGGCCGTACTCGCCGGCGCGCTCCAGGAGGACGGCCGCGCGCTCGTAGGTGTACGGCGTGTCCACCTCCACGGCGACGCCGTGCAGGAGCGTCTCGAGCTCGCGCAGGTCGCCGGCCGGCAGGCCGGACAGCCGCGCGAGGTCCGGGGTGCCGGTGAAGGTCCAGCCGTCGATGCTGAAGCGGGGCACGGGGATGGGGGCAGGCTCGATCACGACGTCAAGGACGCGCCTGCGGAAGAGCGACATGGTCTTCCCCCAACTTTCGTCACGCTGCCGGCAGCCCGACGGGCTGCACGAGCTCTCACGACGATGATCGGAAGTATGCGGCGGTGACTGGAGTGACGGGAAGAGACTTGTACGGTTCGTTACATGCCGGCCTACGACGACGACCTCCGTCTGGCGCACGTCCTGGCCGACACCGCCGACTCGATCTCCATGTCGCGCTTCAAGGCCCTCGACCTCAAGGTCGACAGCAAGCCGGACCTGACGCCGGTCTCGGACGCCGACACGAGCGTCGAGGAGTCGATCCGCTCGACCCTGTCGCGCGCCCGGCCGCGCGACGCGATCCTCGGTGAGGAGTTCGGCGCGACGGGTCACGGCCCGCGCCGCTGGGTCCTCGACCCGATCGACGGGACCAAGAACTTCGTCCGCGGCGTGCCGGTGTGGGCGTCGCTCATCGCCCTGATGGACGGCGACGAGGTGGTGGCCGGGCTGGTGAGCGCACCGGCGCTCGGCCGGCGCTGGTGGGCCGGGACCGGCTCAGGCGCCTGGACCGGCAAGAGCCTCTCGTCGGCGTCGCGGATGTCGGTGTCCAAGGTGACCTCGCTCGACGACGCGTCGCTGTCGTACTCCAGCCTGTCCGGCTGGCACGACCACGGCCGCGAGGACGCCTTCCTCGGCCTGACCCGCGACGTCTGGCGGACCCGGGCGTTCGGCGACTTCTGGAGCTACATGCTCGTCGCCGAGGGGGCGGTGGACGTGGCGGCCGAGCCGGAGGTGGCCCTGCACGACCTGGCGGCGCCGTCGGTGATCGTCACCGAGGCCGGTGGGCGGTTCACCGACCTCGACGGCGCCGACGGCCCGGCCGGCGGCAGCGCGGTGGCCACCAACGGCCACCTGCACGACGAGGTCGTCAGCCGGCTCGCCCGCTGACCGCGTCGGGCGCCGGCAGGTCCAGGTCGGTGCGCTCCAGCCGGCGTACGGCGGGAACGCACAGCGGTACTACGGCCGCAACCATCGCGACGGTGGCCAGCGCGACCACGGCGTCGTGGACGCCGAGCGAGGCGGCGAGCGGACCGGCCACCACCTGCCCGATCGGGATGGCGAGGATCGACCCCAGCCCGTCGTAGGCGTAGACACGGCTGAGCAGGTGCGGCGGCACGTGCTGCTGCATGGACAGGTCCCAGCCGAGGCCGAACACCTCGAGGGCCGCGCCGCCGACGAATGCCGCGACGACGAGCAGCAGCACGGCTGGCTCGGAGGCCAGCACGTACAGGACGGGGACGAAGACCAGCATGCCGATCATGCCGGCGAGCAGCGGTTGCCGGAACCGGAGCCGGAGCAGCAGCGCGCCGCAGACGAACATCCCGAGCGTCTGCGCGGCCAGCACGAAGCCCCAGCCGGCCCGGCCGAAGGTGTCGTCGGCGATGGCCGGGCCCAGGGTGTTCCAGCCCGCCGCCTCGGCCGCGTTGATCACCGTGAAGGCGAGCACGACGACCCACAGCCACGTCCGGCTGCGAAACGCGGTCCAGCCCTCGCGCAGGTCCCGCAGCACGTTGCTCGCCGGCATGGTCGCGCCGCGTGGCAGCCGCACCAGCCCGAAGCAGACGGCACCGACGGCGAAGGTCGCCGCGTCGACGACCAGCGCCCAGCCCGGGCCGACGGCCGCGACCACGACGCCGCCGACCGACGTGCCACCGACGAGGGCCGCCGTCGTCGCCATCCGCAGGACGACGTTCGCCGTCTGCAGCGCCGGGGCTGGAACCGTCTGGGGCAGCATCCCTGCGGTCGCGGGGAAGATGAATGCCGAGGACGCGCCGTTGACGGCCTCGAGCGCCATCAGCGAGCCGATGGTCGCGTGGTCGCTGAGCAGCAGACCGGCCGCCACCACCTGGGTGACGCCGCTGACGACGTTGGTGACCACCAGCACCAGGTGCCGCGGCAGCCGGTCGGCGAGGACGCCGCCGAAGAGCATGAACACGACCAGCGGCACGCTGCGCGCGGCCAGCACAAGACCGAGGTCGGTCGTCGAGCCGGTGAGGTCCAGGACGGCGAACGCGATCGCGAGCCCGGCGAGCCCGTTGCCGACCAGCGACACGGTGCGGCCCACAACGAGGTAGGCGAACGAGCGGTGCCGCAGCACCTCGCGGACAGTCACGACCGGTCCCCGCCGGCAGCTGCATCGGTCATCGCGAACATCGCCAGCGTCAGGCTGACGTGCACCGCGCCCTCGGCCCGCGGCGGCCGGGCGTCGCGGTGCAGCCGCTCGCTGACGGCGCTCACGTCGGCCACCGCCGCAGCCCAGACCTCGGGGTCGAGCCAGAGCTCGGCGTCGGTGCTCGCACCCTTGACCGCCGGGTCCACCCAGGTGGCTCGCCGGACCAGCTCGTCGGCCAGCGCGCGGGCGAACAGGGCCCGGTCGGACACCGACTCGGCGCGAGCACCCGGCGCGTCCACGTCGTAGCGGTAGCGCTTGGCCCGGCCGCCGCGAATGGTCTCCTCCCCCGCCTCGACCAGCTGGCCGGCCGCGAGCAGCTGGCGCAGGTGGTAGCTGGCGTTGGCGTGGGTCAGGCCCAGCTCGCGGGCCACCTCGGCCGCCGACATCGGTGCTCCCGTGAGCAGCGACAGCATCTGCAGCCGTACCGGGTGGGCGAGCGAGCGCAGCGAGACGACCCGGTCGTGGTCCGTGACTCCCGAAGACATGTTGGGGAGTCTGCCCGACCTCACTGTCGACCGTCAAGCACTTCTTGGGCAGTCTCCGCGAGTGGTGGGTTGCGCAGGTCGGACGGGACATCTCGGGTGCGGAACCCACCACTCGGCGGAGGGGGTGAGTCAGGCGCGGTGGCGGTGGCGGAGGCGGTGGGCGGCGGCGAGGACGGCGGGGCCGGCGAGGACCGCGGCCAGGTCGAACCAGCCGTAGCCGCCGGCGGCACCCGAGGGCGGGTTGCCGATGGTCACCAGCCCGGTCGGGTCGTGGGTCTGCCACGCCCAGGTGCCGAGCCAGGTGCCGAGCAGCTCGAGGTAGGTCACGACGAGGAACGCGCCGACGTACAGCGTCCGGGACCGGCCCCAGACGAGGAAGCCCAGCAGGCACAGGTACCAGAAGGCGCCGAGCGCGTCCGGCCGCCCGTACCCCACCAGCCCCCACGTGGCGTAGGTCCCGCCGACCAGGACGGTGGCCAGGACCGCAGGTGCCGCGTGCCGGCGGACCCACCCCGCCCGGCCGATCGCGAGCGCGCACAGGTAGACCAGGCCGTGTCCCGGCGGGACGAACGCCGGCACGTTGTCGAGCCGGTAGACGTAGACGCCCAGCAACGGCGAGAACGTGTACTCCACCGCGGTCGCGAAGGCCACGACCACGGCGACCTGGGCGCGGACCAGTGGCGCCTCCCGGCGCAGCAGCGCCAGCAGCAGCAACCAGGTGCCGACGCCGAGCGCCCGCTGGGCCCAGATGCCGGCGCCGACGTCGAGCAGGAGCACGAGCGGCACCCACACCAGGGTCAGGACGACCGGCGGGTCGCACCGGGTCACCCACGCCGCGACCGGCCGCCGCGCCCACGGGACCGCGACGGTCGCCGGTGCGCTGGTCACCGCCTGGCTGGTCACCGGCCCGAGGATACGGCGGTGACCGCCGTGTTCTCTTCCCTGGCGGGCCCGAGCGGTCCAGGATGAAGCCGTTCGGCCATCCGCACGAGGAGGTCACGGCCATGCAGGTCCGCGAGGGCATGAGCAGCGAGGTGCTGACGATCGGCCCCGACCACACGTTGCGCCAGGCCAGTCGCGCGATGGCCGGTCGGCACGTCGGCGCCGCGGTGGTGCACGACCCCGACGGCGCCGGCATCGGGATCCTCACCGAGCGCGACGTGCTCGCCTCGATCGGCTCCGGCCAGGACCCGGACGCCGAGCACGTCCGCGACCACCTCACCGGCGACCTGGTCTACGCCGCCCCCTCGTGGACCCTCGAGCAGGCCGCCGACGCCATGGTGCGCGGCGGCTTCCGGCACCTCATCGTGCTCGACCAGGGCGACGTGGCCGGCATCCTCTCGGTCCGCGACATCGTCCGCTGCTGGTCCGCCGACCGCACGGGCGGCGAGCTCGTCGGCTGACCCGAGCGCCACTTCCGCGCGGATCGGGGCCCCGGATCGGTTCAGGCGTCGCCGGGATCGCCGTGCGCCGGCCGGTGGCCTGCGGCCTCGGAGAGCTCGGGCGCCCGGGCTGCGGCGTCACCCTCCTCGGGCTCCCGCTCCTTTGCGCGGAGCAGGATCGCCGACACCGCGAGGAGCAGGACCAGGGCTCCGAGCACGCCCACCTCGATCATGGCGTGGGTGAACTTCGCGTCCTTGCCGATCAGGTCGGCCGCCTCCACGGACAGCACGATGATCTCCTTGATCGAGGCGATCATGCCGACGACGAGGAACGGCTCGGCGACCACTTCGCGTTTGCCGAGGATCACCCGGACCGCGTAGAGCAGCTCCACGACGATGAACACGAGCAGCAGCGTGTCGAGCACCTCGAGGACGAGGGCGCCGGTGTCGACGTCACCGCCCAGCTCCGTCATGCCGCGGCCCGCTGCCACCAGCAGTGCCATCGCGCCGACCGCGAGGACGACCGCGATCCCGACGTAGATGACGTCCTCGGTGATGGCGAGCAGGGCGTTGCCGACCCGGACGTAGGTCGGCGGCTCGTCGTCGTCCTCGGGCCGGCTCACGCCGCCGTCCCGAGGGTGGTCACGCGACGACGCGGTGGGCGCCGGCGCGTGCGGCGCGGCGACGGCGGTGCACCCGCTCGGGCGGGACGAACCCGAGGAGGAGTGCCTCGCCGCAGCTGACGCACACCCACTCGGGGCACTCGCCGCCGTGGTGGTCGTGGCACTCGGGCTGCTCGAACATGGTCTCGTCGAGGCAGGTGGCGCACCACCTCAGGACGACTGCGCTCGTGGTCATGCCCTGACCGTGCCACGGGCCCTGGACACAACCCCGCAGGACGCGCCGCCAGCACCGGGAAAAGTCGACAAAGCACCTGGGACAGCGCCGTATCCAGGACCGGTCTCGGGCTCCCGGGTGGCGCGAGCGGCCGTTGGGCACGATCATGGGCGCCATGCCGCAGAGCATCTGGAAGGGTTCGATCTCCTTCGGGCTGGTGTCGATCCCGGTCCGGCTGTTCAGCGCCACGGAGGAGAAGGACATCTCCTTCCGCCAGGTGCACCGGGAGGACGGCGGCCGGATCCGCTACAAGAGGGTCTGCGCCGTGGACGGCGAGGAGGTCGCCTACGCAGACATCGCCAAGGGCTATGAGCTGCCCGACGGCGAGATGGTCGTGCTCGACGACGACGACTTCGCGAACCTGCCGATCTCGTCGTCGCGGTCGGTCGAGGTGCTCAGCTTCGTGCCCGCCGAGCAGATCGACGCGGTGCAGATGAGCAAGCCCTACTACTGCGACCCGACCGGCGACGTGAAGCCCTACGTCCTGCTGCGCGACGCCTTGGAGAAGTCCGACCGGGTCGCCGTCGTCAAGGTGGCACTGCGGCAGCGCGAGCGGCTGGCGATGCTGCGCGCCCGCGAGGGAGTCCTCGTCCTGCAGACCCTGCTGTGGCCCGACGAGGTGCGCGAGCCGAAGCTCGACCTCGGAGAGGACGACGTGAAGATCCGCGAGCAGGAGCTCGCGATGGCCGAGTCCTACATCACGGCGCTGTCGGGCGACTTCGAGCCCGAGGAGTTCTCCGACCAGTACCGGCACGCCCTCGAGGAGGTCATCGAGGCCAAGGTCGCCGGCAAGGAGGTCGTCGCCCCCGCCGAGGAGCCGGCGCCGTCCGGACAGGTCGTCGACCTCATGGAGGCGCTGCGGCGCAGCGTCGCCGAGGCCAAGGAGCGCCGGGCCGGCGGCTCCGGCCCGGCGACCGCCCCGACGACGACGAAGGCGGCCGCCAAGAAGTCGGCGGCGAAGACCGCGAGGGCCCCGGCGAAGAAGGCCGCCGCCAAGAAGTCGGCAGCGAAGAAGTCCACCGCGAAGAAGGCTGCTGCCAAGAAGACCGCCACCCGGCGCTCGGCCTAGCGCCGGACGCATCGCATGAGCACCGACTTCTCGGACCTGCGCGCACTGTTCGTCAACTGCACCCTGAAGCGGAGCCCCGAGGTCTCGAACACCGCAGGACTCGCGGCCAACAGCGTCGCGATCATGCGCACCCACGGTGTCCACGTCGACGAGGTCCGCGCGGTCGACCACGACCTCGCACCAGGCGTCCAGGTCGACATGCGCCAGCACGGGTTCGCCACCGACGACTGGCCCGCGATCCACGAGACCGTCGCGGCCGCCGACATCATCGTGATCTGCACGCCGATCTGGCTGGGCGACAAGAGCAGCGTCTGCACCCGCGTGATCGAGCGCCTCTACGCCGGCAGCAGCGAGCTCAACTCGTCCGGGCAGTACGCCTACTACGGCAAGGTCGGCGGTGTGATCGTGACCGGCAACGAGGACGGCATCAAGCACGTCGCGATGAACGTCCTGTACTCGCTGCAGCACCTGGGCTGCACCATCCCGCCGCAGGCGGACGCGGGCTGGATCGGTGAGGCGGGACCCGGGCCAAGCTACCTCGACGAAGGGTCGGGCGGCATCACCAACGACTTCACCCGGCGCAACACCACGTTCATGACGTGGAACCTCATGCACCTGGCGCGCATGCTCAAGGACGCCGGTGGCGTCCCTGCGCAGGGCAACCAGCGCACCGAGTGGGACGCCGGCACCCGCTTCGACCACCCGAACCCGGAGTACCGCTGACCGGACCGGTGGCAGCGGGGGGAATCCCCGTGCGGCAGGCTGCGCTGTGGTGAGCCATGAGTGAAGCGCTCGAGATCCTGGGATTCGTCGTCGCGGTGGCCGTCGTGGCCGCCGCGGCGCGACGTCTCGGGCTGTCCGCGCCGCTCGCCCTGGTGGTCGTCGGGCTCCTGGCGTCGTTCGTGCCGGGTGTCCCCGAGTACCACGTCGAGCCCGAGGTGGTGCTGATCGGCTTCCTGCCGCCGCTGCTGTACGCCGCCGCGATCCGCACGTCCCTCGTCGACGTACGCGCCAACCGCCAGGCCATCGGGATCCTCGCCATCGGCGCCGTCGTCTTCACGACGCTGTTCGTCGGCCTGGTGACGCTGTGGATCGTGCCCGGCGTCACCGTCGCGGCGGCGCTGGCTCTCGGTGCGGTGGTGTCGCCGCCCGACGCGGTGGCGGCCACGACCATCGCGCGCCGGGTCGGGATGCCGCGACGCATCGTCTCGATCCTCGAGGGCGAGAGCCTGCTCAACGACGCGACCGCACTGGTGGCGTTCCGCACGTCGACGGCGGCCATCGCGACCTCGGTGACGGCACTGGCCGTGGGCGTCGACTTCGTCGTCGCGGCGGGCGGCGGCATCGTCGTCGGCATGGCGGTCGCCGCCGTGCTGGCGGCTGCCCGGAGCCGGGTCGACGACTCCGTGCTCGACACGACGCTGTCACTCGTGGCCCCGTTCATCGCCTACCTCGCGGCCGAGGCCGTCGGAGGGAGCGGCGTGCTCGCCGTCGTCATAGTCGGTCTCGTCCTCGGTCACAAGGCGCCGGCCCTGCAGTCGGCGTCGTCCCGCCTCGCCGAGCAGATCAACTGGCGCACCATCACCTTCGTCCTCGAGAACGCGGTGTTCCTGCTCATCGGGCTGCAGGTGTCCCAGGTCGTGAAGAACGCGACGAGCGGCGACTTCGGCCTACGCCGACTCGCCCTGATCTGCGGCATGGTGCTGCTCGCCACCCTCGCCACGCGCATCGCCTGGGTGTTCGCGGCGACGGCGGTCTACCGGTTCGGCCCGCGGCGGATGCGTGAGCGCTCCTGGCCCTGGGCCTACGCGTCGCTGGTCAGCTGGGCCGGCATGCGCGGCGTGGTGACGCTCGCCGCGGCATTCGCCCTGCCGGACGAGACACCGCACCGTGACGTGCTGGTGCTCGCGGCGTTCGCCGTCGTGGGCGGCACGCTGCTCATCAACGGCACGACGCTGCCCTGGCTGGTGCGTCGGCTCGACGTGGCCGGCCCGGACCCCGCGGAGGACGCCCTCGAGGAGGCGGCCCTGCTGTCGAAGGCGTCCCGTGCCGGGCTGGCCCGGCTCGAGGAGCTCAAGCGCGACGGCGACGACCCGGGAGTCATCGAGCGGCTGGAGGAGCGGGCCCGCACCCGGGCGGACTCGGCGTGGGAGCGGCTGGGCGCGCCGAGCGACGACGAGACGCCGAGCGAGACCTACCGGCGGCTGCGGATGGAGATGCTGCACGCCGAGCGCGAGGTCGTGCTGCACGTGCGGGACCTCGGCAAGGTCGACGACGAGGTGCTCCAAGAGGTCATGTCCATCCTCGACCTCGAGGAGTCGATGCTCGACAAGGTCGAGGACAAGGTGGCGACCGTCGAGCGCGAGCTGGTGGCCCGGATCGACCGGGTCCGCGCGTGCGAGCACCTGCAGCAGGCCCCGGTGTCGGTACGGCCGAACACCCCCGACGGTTGCGAGGAGTGCCTGCGCGACGGCACCCGGTGGGTCCACCTGCGGCTCTGCCTGACCTGCGGCCACGTCGGCTGCTGCGACTCGTCCCCGCAGCGGCACGCCGACCGGCACTTCGACGAGACCGAGCACCCGGTCATGCGCAGCTTCGAGACCGGCGAGGCGTGGCGCTGGTGCTACGTCGACTCCCGCCTCGGCTGAGGTCAAGAAGCGAAGTGGCCCCGCTGGAGGGGCGGATTCCACCCCCCTAGCGGGGCCACTTCGCTCGAAAGCCGTCAGCTGGGGTCAGTCGCGGACGGTGCCGCAGCCACCCCCACCTCGAAAGCCGCTCTGACCCGCAACGGCGACGGCGGGTCAGCGAGAGGTCAGAAGGGGAGGGCGCGGCCCGAGGGGGCGCGCAGGTCGAGCTCGACCTGGCGGACCGGGCTGGCCTGCTTGCTGGCCTTCACCTGCTTCTGCACCGTCCCCACCACCCTCAGGCTGCGATCGTCACCGCGGTCGCGAGGACCGGGCTCGACGTGGTGGTGCGGCGAGTGGTCGCGGGGAGCAGCTCACCCAGGTCGTCGAAGACGACGACGCCGTTGCACAGGAGGCTCCAGCCCTGCTCCGGGTGGGCCGCCACGGTGTGCGCGAGCTGGCGCGCAGGACTGTCGGCAGACGGGCACATCGGCTGGTGCTGGCACATGGGGAACACCTCCTGCTGGTGGGAGCCTCGGGTGGCTCCCGGGTCACGTCGCTGGCGCCACCAGTTGAGACCTGTTCATCGTGGTCTGCTCATCGGTCGGAAGCCGGGAGATCCTGAGGGCTCCAGGACGAGTTCGTCCGTTCGTCGGACGGGTCCACCCGACCGCACCATGCCCGCCGCCACCCGGCCGCCTCATGTCCTCTGTTCGGAGGCACCGGGCGGGCGGACCGGTCAGCGGGTGGACCCTGACCGGCAGCCTCCTCCGGAGCCGCTGTGCTCAGAGGTCCTTCGCGAACGAGCGCGACAGCGGTGCGTCCTTGTAGTGGCCGAAGCCCTCGATCGGCAGGTAGCCGGCGCTGGCGTAGAGCGCGATCGCCTCGGGCTGTGCCATGCCGGTCTCGAGGACCACCCGGCGGTCGCCCTGCCCGCGGGCGGTGTCCTCGAGCGCGGTGAGCAACCGGCGGGCGTGCCCGCGGCGGCGGTGCTCGGGGCGGACGAACATCCGCTTCACCTCGACCACGCCGTCGCCGTGGCGGCGCAGCCCGGCGCAGCCGATCGCGGTGGTCCCGACCCGCGCGACGAGGAAGGTGCCGTACGGCGAGGCGAACTCGGCCGGGTCGACCGGGGACTCGTCGTGGCCGCCGTAGCGCCGGACGTACTCGTCCTGCACCTCGGCGACCAGGGCCGTGGCGAGGTCGGAGTCGAAGGGCACGGCCTCCAGCACGACCGCCTCGTCGTCGACCCCGACCGTGACCCGCGCCAGCTCGGCCAGGTCGTCCTCGGCGGCAGAGACGAGCTCACCCGGGTCCGGCACCAGGTTGCAGTCGGCCGCGACGCCGATCGTGATCTCACCGGCGTAGCTCAGGATGCTGACGCCCAGCCCGACCGAGCCGGCCTGCGGCACCCAGAACGAGATCCGGGTGAGCCGCGAGCCGGCCAGGTAGACCGGGCGGGTCGGCCCGGGGACGTTCGTGACGATCGCCGACGACTTGGCTCCGAGGACGCGGACAGCCAGCCGGTGCGCCCAGGACGGCAGGGCGCCGACCACGGCGAGGATCGCGAACGTCGACGCCGCCTGGGCACCGGCCTTGCGGCGGTTCATCCGCTCGTGCACGCGCCGCACCCGCTCCACCGGGTCGGCCACCGACACCGGCAGCGTGACGAAGACGATCCCGAACCTGTTGCCCAGCGTCGGCGACACCGCCTCGCCGCGGCGCAGGTCGACGGGCACGAACACCCGCAGGTCGTGCGCCGTCTCACCGTGCCCGGACAGGTGGCGGCGCAGGGCGCCCGCGGTGACGGCGAGCAGGACGTCGTTCACCGTGACGCCGAGCGCCGCCGCGATGCGCTTGGTCATCGCCAGGTCCAGCGGGCGCGACCAGGCCGCGACCTTGGCGGTCCCCAGCCGCCCGGACAGCCGGGTCCGGGGATCGCGGTTGGCCAGGAGCAGGCCGACTCCCGTGCTCACGACCCGCCACCCGAAGCGCACCGCCTCCAGGCCCTGGCGCAGCGACCGAGGCGCGAGCGGGTCGACGCCCACCACCGGCGCCAGGTCGCGCGACCCCTCGGACAGACGGGACCTCAGGCCCGGACGCCGGGCGTGGCTGGCCGCGGGCCCGTCGACCTCCACCGGGAGGTCCCGGTCGTCGTCGGTGAGCGACAGGAGGACGCTCGCCAGCGCGATGCCGTCGGCGAGGCAGTGGTGCAGCCGGGCGACCACCGCGGACGTCGCCCGCCCGCCGTCCACGGCCGGCATGGCGACGACGTGGAACTGCCAGGGCGAGTGGCGCATGTCGAGCGGCCGGCCGAGCAGGCCGCTCACGAGCCCGGCCAGGCCGTCGTCGCCGCTCACCTCACCGGCGTCCAGGACGTGCCGGCCCAGGTCGAAGTCGGGGTCGTCCGTCCACACCGGCTGCTCGAACGGCGACCCCGACGGCAGCGGCCGCATCGAGAACTTCGGGTACGCCGCCAGCAGCCGGCGCTCGACCACCTCCACGAACCGGGGGCGGTCGACCTCCCTGTCGAGGCGCAGCACGCCGGTGACCATCATGAGGTTCTCCGGCGAGTCCATGCCGAGCCAGGCGGCGTCGACGTTGGACATCCGGACGGGAGCGGTCACGGCACCTCCGGGCCGTCGCGCCGGACCCGGCGGTCGCGCGCCCGGGCCCTGGCCCGTCGGAACCGCCTCGCGAACGGTCTGGCCAGGTCGGCCGCGCCGACCAGGCCGGCCTCGTTGCCGAGCCTCGCCTGCACGATCGTCGCCTCCGGCCGGAACCGGCGCCCGGTCAGCGTCTTCGCGAACGCCTCGCGGGCCGGCACGATCAGCAGGTCGCCCGCCTCCGACACGCCCCCGCCGATCACGAAGGTGCCCGGGTCGACGGCGGCGGCCAGGTTGGCGATGCCGACGCCGAGCCAGTGGCCGACCTCCACGAACAGCTCGCGCGCCGCCGGATCCCCGTCGCGCGCGGCCTCGGTGACGAGCGGCCCGGTGATGGCC
This sequence comes from uncultured Actinomycetota bacterium, assembly GCA_963746175.1. Lineage (GTDB taxonomy): Bacteria > Actinomycetota > Actinomycetes > JACCUZ01 > JACCUZ01 > CAVVAH01. The sequence goes on from CAVVAH010000008.1 coordinate 527,616, forward strand.
GCCGGGTCGCCGCCGGCGAGCTCGAGCAGGCGGTGCGCGACCGGCGAGTTCGACGCGGCCAGCTCGCGCGCCTCGCGGACCAGGACGTTGCCCGAGGCGTACTGCTCCCAGCAGCCGCGGTTGCCGCACTCGCAGCGCCGCCCGTCGGGCACGACCTGCATGTGGCCGTACTCCCCCGCGACGCCGAACCGGCCCCGCTGCAGCGCGCCGTTGACGATCATCGCGCCACCGATGCCGGTGCCGAGGTTGACGCACACGAGGTGCGACTCGCCCCGCCCTGCCCCGAACCGCCACTCGGCCCAGACCGCCGCGTTGGCGTCGTTCTCCACGACGACGGGCAGCCGCAGCCGCGAGCTGATCGCGTCGCGAAGCGGCTCGTTGCGCCAGGACAGGTGCGGCGAGAAGAGCACTTTCGCGCGGTCCGCGTCGATGAACCCGGCCGCCCCGATGCCCACCGCGTGCACGTCGTGACGGGTGGCGAGGTCCAGGACCGCGTCCACGATGGTGTCCTCGACGTCCTGCGGGCTCTTGCTGCGGTCCGGGGTGTCCCGCCGGACGGTGTCGACGATCTCGCCCTCGTGGGTGACGACGCCGGCGACCACCTTCGTACCGCCGATGTCGACACCGACCGTGAGCAGCGCGGCGTTGAGCGGGCTGACCCGAGGTGGTCGCGCCGACTCGTCGCGGGAGGGCCGCCCGAGCAGCGACGGCCGGCGCTCGGTCATCCGCAGACTGTAGTGCCGCTCTCCCGGGTGATCAGGGGGTCGGGTACTGGCGTCGGAGTGCGGCGTCCCAGAGCCGGGTCGGCAGCACCTTGCGGGCGCCGACGACCTGGCGGCTCACCACGCCGACCGGGTACCTCGGCCTCGGCCGGTCCGACTCGATCGCCGCGACGACGACCGTCGCGACGTCATCGGCGTCGAGGGTGCCGCGGCGGCCGGTGTACGCCACGGCGTTCCGCTGGGCGACGCCGCGCATGAAGGCGGCGTACGGGCCGGTCGCGGAGCCGGGCGTCGTCGCCTCCTCGACGAACCCGGTCCGCACCGGGCCGGGCGCCACGACGGAGACGGCGATGCCGAAGCCGCGCGTCTCGAACCGCAGCGCGTCGCTCAGCGCCTCCACGGCGTACTTGCTGGCGTGGTAGACGCCGCCGCCGGGCAGCGTCATCCGGCCGCCCATCGACGAGATGTTGACGATGCGGCCGTGACCGACGGCGCGCATCGCCGGCAGCACCAGCTGGGTGAGCCGCAGCAGCCCGAACACGTTGGTCTCGAACTGCCGGCGCACGGCGTCGAGCGGGACCTCCTCGACCGGCCCGTACTCGCCGTAGCCGGCGTTGTTGACGAGGGCGCCGACCGCGCCGTGCTCGGCCTCTACCGCCCGGACGGCGGCGACCATCGAGGCCTCGTCGGTGACGTCGAGGGCGAGCACGCGGGCACCCTTGGTCGCCAGCTGGTCGAGGCTGTCCGGCTGCCGTGCGGTCGCCCAGACCGGCCGCGGCCCGCGCAGCAGGTGCTCGACGACGGCCCGTCCGATGCCGCTGGAGCAGCCGGTGACGAGCACGGGAGCGGTCGCGGGCAGGCGTGCGGTCATGCCCGCCATCGTGCCGTAGCGGTGGCGCCGTCCCGGCGCGGTCACCACGGGCCGAGGTCGACGGCCACGGCCGCGGCCAGGGCCAGGGCCAGCAGCGACACGACGGCGACGTTGCGGGTCCGCCAGGCCACCGCGGCCGGCACGGCGGCCACCCCGACCACGACCGCGCTCTCGCGCAGTCCGTGCGACGACGGCCCGGCGGACCCGGCCAGGTCGACGGCGACCAGGGCGGCGAGCACCGACGGCGGCAGGTGCTCGAGCGCCCCCCGGACCTGGGCGGGCATCCGTGAGGCGGGCACCATCACCACGAAGCCGGCGCGTAGCAGCCAGCTGGCCGCGGCGATGAGCAGCATGGTCCCGAGGCCGGTCACGACGACCTCCCCGCGGTGACCAGGCCGGCGACGACGCCTGCGACGGCACCGGCACCGATGGCGAGGCTCGGGACGACGAGGCCGACGACCGGGGCGAGGAGCGCGGCGGCGGCCGCGGAGGCCAGCGCCGGCGACGTGCTCAGCCGGGGCACCAGCAGTGCCAGGAAGAGCGACAGCCCCAGCAGCCCGACGTGCGGCAGGGCCGGGAGCAGCGGGCCGACCAGGACGCCGAGCGCGACGGAGGCGCTCCAGAGCCCGAGCCTCCAGAACCCGAGGCGGGTCCAGTAGGAGCGGAAGGCGGCGGGCCGGGAGAGCAGCTCCGGTCGGCCGACGGCGGCGACGTACGTCGCGTCGACGACCAGGTGGACGCCGACGAGCCGGAACCACAGCGGCTGCGTCCGGAAGCCCGGCTCCAGCGCGGCGCCGTAGAGCAGCAGCCGCGAGTTGACCACCGCGGCGGAGAGGACGACCGCCAGGACCCCGACGCCACGCTCCAGCATCGTGATCGCGGACAGCTGCGCGGTGCCGGCGTAGAACAGCCCGCCGGACACCGCGCCGGCCGCGTCGCCGAGGCTGCGCACCGACGTGATCGTGACGCCGAGCGCGAGCCCGAACGGCAGCATGCTCGGCAGCATCGCCAGCAGGTCGGAGCGTGCGGCGACGGCCTCCGGCCGGGCGGTGCGGCGGCGCGGCCGCGCCGCGGCCCGCGAGCTGGGCTTCGTCGACGGGAGCGCCGGGGTCGTGGGCGCGGTCGGGGCGAGCAGGGCGGACATGACTGTTCCTCGGGTCGGGGGTTCGTGCTCCCACCGTGCCGGGACCGGCGTCCCCGGCCATCGGAGCCGACCACCCATCTAGGGAACGGCGACTACCTACGCGTCGAGCGCTGGTGGTGGCCGGCGGTCCCGTAGCGTGCGCGACCATGCAGATCCAGGGACTCGTCTTCGCCGGCACCGCGACCCCGCACCGCGCGGCGATGACGGCCTTCGTCACCGACGTCCTCGGGCTGGCCCCGACGTCCTCCGACGCGGACCACGCGGACATGTTCACGCTGCCGGACGGGTCCGGGTTCGCGGTGAGCGGCGAGCGGGAGCCGGGAGGTGGGACCTCCCGGACCGTCGGCTTCCTCGTCGCGGACCTGGACGCCGCGGTGGCCGAGCTCCGCTCGCACGGCACGACGGTCGACGAGCCGGACGGCAACGAGGCGTACCGGTACGCGCACTTCGTCGCCCCCGACGGCGACCTCTACGAGCTCGTCCAGCGCGTCGCCCCCGTCTGAGGGGGTCGGTCAGTCGCGGGCCGGCTCGCCGTGGCGGGCGTTGGCTGCGCCCCGGCGCCAGTACGGCTTGGGGAACAGCGCCTCGCGCGGCCAGCCGTGGTCCTTGACCAGCGCAGAGCGGATCGTCGAGGCCAGCGTCATCTCCCCGCCGACGTAGGCGACCACGCCTCCCTGGTGGTCGCCGAGCCCGCTGGCGGCGAGCAGGGCGCGGCCGGTCGCCTCGTCGTCCGCGGCGGCGTCGACCCACGTCGTCCCGGCCGGGCAGGCGGTCGCGGTCAGGGCCAGCCGGTCGTCGACGGACGGGACGGTGAGGGTCACGACGGCGGTGGCAGGCGCCCCCACCGCCTCGGCCATCGCGTACGCCGCCGGCAGGAAGCTCTGGTCCCCGAGGAAGTGGTGCACCCGCGCGTCCGGCACGAGGTGCACCTTGCCGCGCGGGCCGATGGCCTCGACGACGTCCCCCGGCGTGGCGAGGTGCAGCCGGCTGGTGCCCTCGACCTCGGGGTGCACCACGACGTCGAGGGCGACGGTGCCGGCGACCGGGTCGAGGTCGCGCATGGTCCAGCGGCGTCGTAGGACGGGCGACGACGTCGTCGCCGTGAGCATGAGGTCCTGGCCGGGCTCCGCGGCGAGCCCGCGCAGTCCCTCTCCCTCGAGCTCGACCCGCACCAGCGTCGGGGTGAGGGGCTGCACCGCGACGACCCTGAGGGCCATCAGGCGCGCATCCATGCGCGCCGCGACGGCGGCGCTGTCGTCGAAGTCGACCGGCGGCCGGTCCTGGGTCTCGGGCACGGGCGCCACCGTACGTCGTGAGCCTGGGCGCCGGCCGGGCGCGTCAGGCCCGCACGATGCCGATGTTGAACACCGGCGAGCCGACCTCGCCCATCAGCGCGAGCCACAGCGGCAGGTACATCTCGGTGGCGCGGGCGGCGCGGATACCGCCGAGGTCGACGACCGCGGCCGACGGCCAGCCGAGGTCGGCCAGCAGACCGGTGACGACGGCCTTGGCATCGGCGTCCTCGCCCGCGACGAAGACCTGGTGGTCGCCCCGGAGTGCGCCGGGACGGACCATGACCTGGGCGTTGACGGTGTTCAGCGTCTTGACCACCCGGGCATCGGGGAACGCGGCCTGGACCTGCTCGCCGAGGCTGTCGGTGTTGGCCACCGACAGGGTGGGAGGGAAGCCGGCCGAGAAGTCCAGCGGGTTCGAGACGTCCGCGACGACGATCCCCGCGAGCCCCGAGGCACCGTCGGCGGCGCCCCGCAGCGCGCCCAGCGTGCCGTCGCCGTTGGTCGCGTTGACCACCACCTCGGCGTGCGCACCCGCGTCGGCCAGCGGCACGAGCGGGACGTCGGCGTGGCCCGCCATCCACTCCGCCACCTCCGGGCGGGCGACCGTGTCGGCGACGTCACGGGTGCCGACGACGACGTCGTGCCCGGCCGTCGCGAGCGCCCCTGCGAGCGTGCGCCCCGCGATGCCTGTCCCGAGGACGGAGATCCGCATGCCCGCGACCCTACGACCGTCCGGGCGAGTACGCCGACCGGCTCCGGGTAGGCGCCAGGAGCCCCCGCCACCCCGTGATCGGAGCACCACAGACATGTCACCCGAGGTCGTCGTCATCACCGGAGCCAGCGGTGGGATCGGACGGGCCACCGCGACCGCCTTCGCGGCACGTGGCGCGAAGGTCGCCCTCGTCGCACGGGGGCAGGCCGGCCTCGACGCCGCCGCGGCAGACGTGCGCGCCGCGGGCGGCGAGGCACTGGTCCTCCCGGCCGACGTCGCGGACCCGGCCGCGCTGGAGGCGCTCGCGGACCGGGTCGAGGACGAGCTCGGACCCATCGGCGTCTGGGTCAACGACGCGTTCACCTCCGTGTTCGCGCCGTTCGAGAAGATCACTGCCGAGGAGTACAAGCGGGTCACCGAGGTGAGCTACCTCGGCTACGTGTACGGCACCATGACGGCGCTGCGCCGGATGAAGCCGCGCGACCGGGGCGTGGTCGTCCAGGTCGGGTCGGCGCTCGCCTACCGCGGCATCCCGCTGCAGACGGCGTACTGCGGGGCGAAGCACGCCATCCAGGGCTTCCACGAGGCGCTGCGGTGCGAGCTCCTGCACGAGAAGAGCGGCGTGCGCGTGACCATGGTGCAGATGCCCGCGGTGAACACCCCGCAGTTCTCCTGGGTGCTGTCCCGGCTGCCGCGGCACGCGCAGCCGGTGCCGCCGATCTACCAGCCCGAGGTGGCGGCACGCGCCGTCGTCCACGCCGCCGACCATCCCGGGCGGCGCGAGTACTGGGTCGGCGCCACGACCGCGGCCACTCTCGCGGCCAACGCGGTCGCGCCCGGCCTGCTGGACCGCTACCTGGGCCGCACCGGCTTCGACTCGCAGCAGACCCAGCAGCCGCGCGACCCGGACGCCCCGGAGAACCTGTGGGAGCCTGCCGACGCCGACCGGGACTTCGGCGCGCACGGCGCGTTCGACGACCGCTCGCACCCGCGCAGCGCGCAGCTCTGGGCCAGCCAGCACCACGGGGCGGTCGCCGCGGCCGCCGGGCTCGCCGGTGCGGCAGCCGTCGCCCTGTGGCGCCGGTCGTGACGTCCGCGGCGCGGCTCCAGGTGCTCGGCGCCGTACGTGTGGGCGTCGGAGCCGCGTGGGCTGTCGGTCTCGCGACGGGGCATCCGGCGGCGGGTGGCCGGTTGCCGCGGGCCGGCCGGGCTGCGGCCGGCGCCCTCGCGCTGCGCGACCTCACCCAGGGCGCACTGCTGGTCGCGCGCCCGGACCCGGCGGCGGCGGAGGCGGGCGCCGTCGTCGACGTCCTGCACGCCCTGAGCATGCTGCCGGTGCTCGCCCTGGCGCCGCGCTACCGCCGGGCCGCGACGGTGAGCGCCGGCGCGGCGACCACGTGGGTCGCGCTCGCGGCGGTCGCCGTCGGCGGCGCGTCCCGCCGTACTCGCCAGGACCTTCCGCGGCCATGAAGGTCTACGCCTCCCCGCGGGGCAGCCGCTCACGGATGGCCGCCAGGTCACCACGTCGTAGATCTCCTGGGCCATCGTCGGACCCGAACGACGGCGCAACGCCCCGTCGACCCCTTCTGCCCGGCAATGTCAACGGTCGTTCCGTCGTTCGGGCTCGGGGATCGCGCGACCGCATCCGCCTGACGGGTCACGTCGTCGACCAGGGCTTCGGCTCCGTGTCGTCGTCCACCGCCTCGATGCGCTGGTAGGCCAGGAGGCATCCGCCGTCCCGGCCGGTTGCCGGGCGGGATCGTGGGTAACCGCCGGGCATGCCGGTCGCGGTCCTGCTCGACGTCGACGGCACCCTCGTCGACTCCAACTACCAGCACGTCCTCGCGTGGCAGCGCGCCTTCGCCGAGCACGACCTCGTCCCTGGCAACTGGCGCATCCACCGGCGCATCGGGATGGGCGGCGACAAGCTCGTCCCGGCGCTGGCCGGGGACGACGCCGAGCGGCACCACGGCGACGACCTCCGTGCGGCCTGGCGCCGGCACGTAGACCCGATGCTGGACGAGGTGGAACCGGTGAACGGCGCCCGGGCGCTGCTCGTCGCGCTCAAGGAACACGGTGCCGTGGTCGTCCTGGCGAGCTCCGGTCCGGCCGAGCACGTCGACCGTTGGCTGGACCTTCTCGACGCCCGCGACCTCGCCGACGGCTGGACGTCGTCCGACGACGCCGAGGAGTCCAAGCCTGCGCCGGACCTCTTCGGCATCGCCCGCGAGCGGGCGGGGACGAGTGCTGCCGTTGCGGTCGGGGACGCCACCTGGGACTGCGAGGCCGCCGGAAGGCTCGGCGTACCGTCCTTCGCCTTGCGTACTGGAGGCTTCGCGGCGGAGGAGCTGCGGGCGGCCGGCGCGCAGGCGGTGTACGACGACCTGCCGTCCCTCACCGCGGACCTCGACCAGGTCCTGCGCCGATGAGGCGCGCAGTGGTAGGGCCCGGCGGTGGGGGTAAGGGCGCCAGGACGCAACCGGAGGAGGCTCCCGTGGACACAGTGCTCCGCGCCCTGGCCAAGGTCACGCTGCGCGACCGGCCGCTCGAGGAGGTGCTGCGAGAGGTCACCGACATCGCTCGCGACGCCCTGCCTACTGCCGAGGCGACGTCGATCACCCTGCTGCGGCAAGAGAAGGCCTTCACCGCCGCGTACTCCGGCCAGAGGGCGCTGGACGCCGACGAGCTGCAGTACGAACGTGGCTACGGGCCTTGCATGGACGCTGGTCGCACCGGGCTCGTCCTGGCGGTCGACGACATGAGGGACGAGACCCGCTGGCCGGACTACGCGGATGCCGTCGTGCGCAAGGGTGTGCTGGCGTCCCTGTCCGCCCCGCTCCCCTACCAGGGCGCGACGATCGGTGCCCTGAACGTCTACTCCGGGGCGGCGCACGCCTTCGCCGCGGACGACGTACAGATCGCCGAGGAGGTCGCCGATTTTGTCGCTGTAGCGGTCAGCAACGCCGACGCGCACACCGAGGCCGTCCAGCTGGCGGCAGACATGCGCCGGGCCATGGAGTCCCGTGCGGTCATCGACATGGCCAAGGGCGTTCTCATCGCCCGGCACCACTGCACGCCCGAGGAGGCATTCGCGATCCTGAGCCGCACCTCGCAGAACCACAACCGCAAGCTGCGCGACCTGGCAGAGGCCCTCGTCGCCTCGGAGTACGACAGCAAGCCGGCCGAAACGGGCTGACCTGCCCGACGGTCGGCTGCCGGTGCCAAGATCGGGGGATGGCCGGTAGCAGTGACGACGACCTCGCCGACATGGTCGCGGCAGCCGCCGACGAGCTCTACGGGCTGACGCCCAAGGAGTTCATCGGGGCCCGCGACGCGAAGGTCAAGGAGCTGCGGGCCGACGGTGATGCTGACGCGGCCCGCGAGGTCGCGGCGCTGCGCCGGCCCACCGTCGCCGCATGGCTGGCCAACCAGCTGGTGCGGGAGCACGCCGAGGACGTCGACCCGCTGCTGGAGCTCGGCGCCGGGCTGCGCGAGGCGTCCGCCGCGTTGAGCGGCCCTCAGCTCAAGGAGCTGTCGAAGCAGCGCGGCCAGCTGGTGCAGGCCCTGGTGCGGCAGGCCCGCAAGGACGCCCACGCCGAGGGCCAGCCGGTCACCGAGGACGCCGCCCGCGGCCTGGAGCAGACGCTGCTCGCTGCGCTGGCCGACGAGCGTGCCGGCGAGCTGCTGCGCGAGGGCCGGCTGGCCGAGGTGCTGCATCACGACGCGTTCGGCACCGACCCCGGCGGCCCGGTCGTGCGCCGCAAGCCCGCACGGCGCCGTACGGGGAAGAACGCGCCGACACCGGAGGAGAGAGAACGCGCCGAGCGGCGCGCAGCGCTGGAGGCCGAGCTGGCCGACGCCTGGAAGGAAGCCAGGGCCGCCGCCGACGCCCGCGCCGACGCGGAGGACGCCGCGATCGTGGCCGACCGCGGTGCGACCGAGGCACGCCGGACCGTCCAGCGGCTGGCCGCGGAGCTGGAGCAGGCCGAGGCGGCCCACGAGGCCGCGGCGGCCGCGAGCGCGGAGACCGCCGAGTCCCGCGACGACGCCCGGGCCGTGGCCGAGCGGGCCATGAAGCGGGTCAGCGAGCTGCAGAGGGCGCTCGACAAGGCCTGACGCGGGACGGCGAGCCGGGTGCCAGCACCCCCTCGGGACGGGGATGTCGCCCCTCGAACCGGCCGGGTGGCCCGATCGTCGGCGCGCCCGCGGTTCCCTAGCTTCGAAGACGACGAAGTCAGCACACGCAGCAGGAAGGAGCCAGCGCCATGCGTACCCAGCAGCAGATCACCAAGCGCACCACCCGACCGGTGACCGCACCGCTCGACCTGCGCTCCCCGACCGGGCGCCCGCTCCCGTTCTGAGCACCCGCTGGGTCGCGACCGGCTAGCGTCCGGCGCCGGCGGCCGCGAAGGCCGGTGGGTAGACCAGCCGGCCGCGCAGCGAGACGTCGTACGCCCCGAGCGGGTACGCCATCCCCGCCTCCGGCGGCGCCCAGTCGGGCAGCGTGATGCGGATGCCCAGGGTGCGGCAGTCCCGGAAGCCGAACCGCGGGTAGTAGCGCGGGCTGCCCTCGAGCATGACGAGGTTCTCCCCCATCGCGTCGGCCGCGGCCAGCCCCGCGGGCACCAGTGCCGACCCGATGCCGCGGCCCTGGTGGGACGGCGCGACCGCCAGCGGCGAGAGCGTGAGCACCTCCCGGCGTACGCCGTCGTCGTCCTCGAGCTCGGCGTGGCTGAGCATCACGTGGCCGACGACTCCCCCGTCGAGCCTCGCCACCAACGACAGCTCGGGCACGAACTGCGGCGAGGTGCGGATCATGTCGACGAGGTCGGCCACCTCCACGTGGGTGTCGAACGCGGCGCGGACGACTGCCCGGATCGCGTCGTGGTCGGCGGCGGTCTCGGGCTCGATGACGACAGGCACCCCAGCAGCCTCACCCGCCTCCCGACCGGACCGCCAGGACATTTCGTTCCGTCCCGGATGCGCGGTTCGCCTTCCCGAGGGTCGACGCGGCGCATACGGTTCGCGATGGATCGTCCTGACGCGGAGGAGGTGGGCAGGTGCTGGACCTGGAGGCCACCATCGCCGACCAGCGCGAGGCGCATCCCGACGACGTGGGCGACCTGCTCGCCCGGGCCGGCGAGCGCATCGGCAGCGACGTGATCCTCTACCTCGTCGACTTCGGCCAGGTCGTGCTGCAGCCGGTCCCCAGCTTCTCGGACCCGCAGGTGGTGCCGGAGGAGAACGTCGCCGCCAGCCTGGCCGGACGGGCGTTCACGAGCGGTACGACGGTCACCGCCGAGCGTCCCGACGGTGTGCGGGTCTGGGTGCCGGTGCGGGAGCAGTCGGTCCGCGCCGGCGTCCTGGCGATCACCGTCGCGGCTGCCGACGAGGCAGCCCTGGAGGAGTGCCGCCGGCTGGCGGACCTCGCCGGGCTGCTCGTGTCCGGGGCGGCGCCGTACACCGACCTCATGCACGTCCGGCGCCGTGGCCGAGGGATGACTCTCGCGGCGTCGATGCAGTGGGACCTCCTGCCGCCGCTGACCCTGCGGTCGAGCCGCGCGGTCGTGACCGGCCTGCTCGAGCCCGCGTACGAGGTCGCCGGCGACGCGTTCGACTACGCGATGAACGGCCGGCGGCTGGACGTCGCCGTCCTCGACGGCATGGGGCACGGCATCGCGTCGACCCTGCTGACGACACTGGCCGTCGGCGCGTACCGGCACGCCCGCCGGGACGGCCGGGGGCTGCCGGAGATGCACGCCGCGGTCGACGCCGCGATCGAGGCCCAGTACGACGGCGACGCGTTCGTCACCGGGATCCTGGCCCGGCTGCGGCTGGACACCGGTGAGCTCGAGTGGTCCTGCGCCGGGCACCCGGTGCCGCTGCTGCTGCGCGACCGGCGGGTCGTCGGCCCGCTCGGGTGCGAGCCGTCGACGCCGTTCGGGCTCGACGGCGGCTCGCCGCAGCTGCAGAGCACGGCACTCGAGCCGGGCGACAGCGTGCTGCTCTACACCGACGGCGTCGTGGAGGCCCGGACGGCTGAGGGCACCGAGCTCGGGCTGGAGCGCCTGATCGACCTGCTGGAGCGCGAGGCCGCCGCCGAGACGCCTCCCGAGGAGACCCTGCGCCGGCTGATCCGCAGCACGCTGGACCACCGGGGCGGCACGCTGCGGGACGACGCGACCCTCGTGCTGCTGCGCTGGGTCGAGCCGGAGGCTGTGGCGGAGCCGGTCCCCTCCCCACGCTGACGGGTGGGCGGCCCGCCCCTGAGAGCGACCGGCCCGCACTGTCCGGGTCGGACCAGGGTAAGTCCCCGATGCGCTTCGGGTGGCGCGTGACGCATCGTGGACGACGTACCCAGTGGTCGCCGTCCGGTGGCCACCCCGACAGTGACAGGACATGGAACCGATCATGATGAACGACATCCACCGCACGTTCGCGCAGCACGGCCTGGTCAGGGCCCGGGACGGCAAGGTCCTCGGCGGGGTCGCCAGCGGTCTCGGGCGGCGGATCGGCATCGACCCGTGGCCGGCCCGGCTGCTGTTCGTCCTCGTGCTGCTGCTGATACCGGGCAGCCAGCTGCTCGTCTACCCGGCCCTCTGGATCCTGATGCCCAGCGAGGCCAAGGCGGCCCAGCTCGGCGCCCACGCGGCCCCGCCGGTGATGCCCACCGCATGACGGTGCTCGGCGTGGCGGGCGGCTCGAGACGGGCCTAGGCCGCGAGCCGCTCCGCCAGGGCATCGGTGAGCAGGGAGACGATCGCCTCGAGCTGCACGTCCGCCGAGACCGGCAGCTCCTCGTCGGAGCCGTCGAGCGCGCGGGCAGCCAGCCCCGCCTTGCTGTCGATCAGCTCGGCGATCCGGGCGTCGATGGTCTGGGCCGCGATGATGCGCCAGGCCGTGACCGGCAGCGTCTGGCCGATGCGGTGGCTGCGGTCGATCGCCTGGGTCTGCTCGGCCGCGGTCCACGACAGCTCGGCGAGCACCAGGTTGGACGCGACCTGCAGGTTGATGCCGACGCCGGCCGCAGTGAGGGAGCAGACCGCGACGGCGACCTCCGGGTCGTTGACGAACGCGTCGATGTTCTTCTGCCGGGTCGTGCGCGTCTGGTCGCCACGGATGGACGAGAACCGGATGCCGCGCTTGCTGAAGATCTCCTCGGCGGCGTCCATCACGTCGATGTGCTTGGCGAAGAACACGACCTTGCCGGCGCTGCGTGCCAGCTGCGCGGCGTAGTCGGCGGCGAGCCCGGCCTTCGCCTGGCCGATGCGGCGCATCATGCTGAACACGTTCTCGCCGGTCTTCTCCTCGCTGGACGCCTTCCGCTCCCGGGTGGCGATCCGGCGCACCAGCTCGTGGTCGATCTCCTCGACCGGCGCCGACGTACGGCGGGCGAGGGCGCGGTCGTACTGCGCCACGAGACGGTTGGCGAGGTCGCGCTCGGCGTCGCGGATCGACCGGCTCACCGCGTCGTCGAGCTCGACGGGCAGGTCGGCGATCCGGCGCGCGGGGATGTCGGCGGCGACGTCGACCTTGCGGCGCCGGACGATGCCCAGGTCGACCACGCACTGGCGTGCGGCGCGGTAGAACCCGGGGTCGGCCGGCGTCAGCGCGGTGGCCTCGAGCGACTCCATCAGCTCGGCGAGCGGCTTCTTGTCGTCGATCCAGCCGAGGAACTGCCAGATGGCGCGGAAGTCCTCGATGTCGTTGATCAGCGGGGTGCCGGTGAGGGCCATCAGCAGGGGGCGGGCGACCCGGAACCGGATGCGGTCGGAGAGCTCGAGCACGTGCTGCGACCGCTGCGAGGTCTTGTTCTTGATGAAGTGCGCCTCGTCGACGACCATGCCGCGGAAGCCCAGGTCGCCGAGCCAGCCCACGTGCCGGTCGAGCACCTCGTAGTTGACGACGACGATGTCGGCGAAGCCGTCGATGGTGTCGCCGTTGCCGTGGATGACGGTGACCGAGCGGTTCGGCGTCCACAGCCCGACCTCGCGGGCCCAGTTGGTCTTGACGACGTTGGGCACGACCGCGAGCAGCGGGTAGGCGTCGGCCGCCTGCGCGGCGAGCAGCGCCTCGGCCGTCTTGCCCAGGCCCGGCTCGTCGGCGAGCAGGAAGCTCCGGTGCCCCGCCATCGCGGCGGCGACCACCTGCGCCTGGTGCGGCATGAGGATCCGGCCGCCGGGCGCCTGCAGGGACGACGGCGCCGGCAGCGTCATCGACGCCGCGGCACCGCCGGCCGACTCCTCGAACGACCGGAAGAGCGGCTCCAGCAGCTCCCAGCCGGCGAGCCGCCGGGGGGCCGCCGTGGTCTGCCGGGCGGACTCGAAGTCCGGTGCGAGGAACGGGTTGGCGAGCTGTCGCGACACGACGGACTGGGGTACGACGCGACGCTCGGCGGCGACCGAGGTGACTGCCGGCGCCGGCGGCGCCAGCACCTCCTCGGCCTCCTCGACCTCGATGCCGGCGCTGCGCTGCATGTCGCGGGCCAGCGACCTCGCCGCGTCGGAGACCACGGCGCTGTCGGCGAGCAGCGCGAGCAGCGAGGCGTCGCGGACCGCGGACTGCGCGAGGATCGTGGCCACGCCGTCGAGCCGCTTCAGCTGCTCGCCCCGGCGGGTGTCGCTGCTTCCCCGGTCCGCCTGGACCCGGGTCCTCTCCTCGCGCACCAGGAGGGCCACCGCCTGGAACTTGGTCCGCACGGCCGGCCGCACCGGCCCCCGGTGGGCGGCAGCCTCGACCTCGCGCACGGCGCGGGCGAGCACCGGGATGATGCCCTCGTTGTCGCGGGCGCGGGCCCGTCGCTGGTTGCCAGCGGCGGGACGGCGAGCGCCGTTCTGGCGCTGGCCACGTGCAGCCACAGACTCCTCCTCCGGAGTACCGGCACGGTTGCCACGGCCGGACGTCGCACCGCCCGTTGTCCGCCGGTCGCGCGAGGGGCGCCGAGCTGATCAGCCGGTGCCGGCTGATCCCCGACGACGGCCGGGTGCTGCTGGCCGCATGATCGACGCGTCCGGGGCCCGGCGAACCGGCCCCTGGCGGACGCTGCGACCACGTTCGACGGCCGGTCCTCCGGCCGTCGGGTGGATCTCCTCGCTCGACCCGCGTACTGCCTCGGTCGATGCCCGCCCATCGTAGCCGCCCGCGGTCCCGCGCGCGGACGCCGACACCCGGTTTCCGCGCTGGCGGGACCACGTCTGTCGCGTCGCCGGTGATCACGAACCGGGTTGTGGGTCCGGGGTTGCGGGTTCCCCACCGGGCGCGCCGACCTGGCGGACTGGTGGCACTGGCGGGCGTCCCCGACCTTTGACGCGGTCTCGGGACGATGGCGCCGGCCGGGAGACCTGACGTCCCGGCATCCGGCCCGGACGACCCGCGGCAAGCGGGAGGGCTGATCGCCGACCGCCGCGCCCAGCGCGTGCGTCGTGCCTACGGGGCGACATCCTCGGTGAGCTGGTTCAGCAGCCGCGCCGTCAGCTGGATCTGCCCGAGGTAGCGCAGGCAGTCGACACACTCCTGAACATGCGCCTCCACCTCGTGGGCCCTGGTTCCGGCAAGCGCTCCTTCGAGGTAGTCGGTCACGAGCTCGACGACCTCCTGGCAGTCCATGGCGACTGCTCAGATCTCCTCAGAGGAGGGCGCGTGAAAGGTGCGGAAAGCAGACACCAGGTCGTTCTGGGCCTGCTCGCTCAAGGTGTCCACCGGCACGTGTCCCAGCTCGTCGATGGTCGCCTTCATCTGCATCAGGTACGCGTCGCAGCCGGGGCAGAGCGCGAGGTGCGCCTCCAGCTCGGCACGGGTGGCCTCGTCGAGCTCGCCCTCGAGGTAGTCGGTGACCAGCTCGACGACCTCCTGGCAGCTGATGGTCATGCCCGGAGCCGGGCTGCCGGTGTCCTCCGTCATCACGCCACCTCCCCCGCTCCTCGGTAGTAGTCCTCCAGGACCGCGCGCAGTCTCGCGCGGCCGCGGTGCAGCAGGACCCGCTGGTTGGCGGTGCTGAGGTCCAGAGCGGCGCAGACCTCGTCCGACGACAGGCCGTGCACGTCGCGCAACGTCACCACGACCCGCTGCCGCTCCGGCAGGTCCTGCAGGGCTGCACCCAGCAGCTTCCGGGTCTCGTCGGCCACCGCGGACTGCTCGGGGCCGGGTTGCCACTGGGTGGGTGCGCCCAGGGGCGTCCAGTTGTGCGGGTACTGGTCGTCGGCGGCGCGGAAGCGATCGGGGTCGACGGTCGGGCCGTCCTCGTCGTCGGCCGCCCACGAGGACATCGGCACCGAGCGCGCCTCGCGCACACCACGGGTCTTGGCAAGGTTGGTGAGGATCCGGAACACCCAGGTGCGCAGGGAGGACCTGCCTTCGAACCGGTCGAGCCCGCGGATGACGGCCATCCATGTCTCCTGCACGATCTCCTCGCAGGAGGCCTCGGTCGACACGTGGCCGCGGGCCACCCGGAGCATCATGGGTGACCAGCCGCTGACGATGCCCGTGAACGCGGCCTCGTCCCCTCGTCGGAGCCGGTCGACGAGCTCGCTGTCTTCCGAGCCGCCGGCTCGGGGGGCGGGTACGCCCGTCTCCAGCGTCACCTGCTGCGGCGCCGTGGACACGGTCGACGGTGCGTCAGGCTGCATCGCGCGAACTCCGTTCCTTGGGTCCCGGTCCGGACTGTAACCGCCGGCATCGACACGCACCGGTGAACGCAGGGTTCGCGTCACTCCGCGGCCCGACGACGTGCTTCGCCGATGGCCCAGGCGGCGTTGACCAGGCCGATGTGGCTGAACGCCTGCGGGAAGTTCCCGAGCAGCTCACCGGACTCCGGGTCGACCTCCTCGGCCAGGAGCCCCACGTCGTTGACGAAGGCGACGGCGCGGCCGAAGACCGCCTCTGCTCGGTCCACCTGACCGGAGAGCGCGAACGCCTGCGCCAGCCAGAACGTGCAGAGCAGGAACGTCCCCTCCTCGCCGGCCAAGCCGTCGACGCCGCCCTCGGTGCGGTAGCGGTACACCAGGCCGCGGCCGTCGGTGAGGCGCTCCTCCGTGGCGTCGAGCGTGGCGAGCAGGCGGGGGTCGTCCGGCGGCAGGAAGCCCACGATCGCCATCATGAGGTTGGAGGCGTCCAGCTCGGTGGACCCGACGTACTGGGTGAACGCCTTCGCCTCGTCGCTCCAGCCGTCCCGCAGCACCATCGCGTGGATCTCGTCCCGGACGGCGGTCCAGGCCGGGACCCGGTCCCGCGCCAGGAGGACGGGGGCCAGCGCGATCGCGCGGTCGAGCGCGACCCAGCACATCACCTTCGAGTAGAGGAAGTGCTGCGGGTCGCCGCGCACCTCCCAGATGCCCTGGTCCTTCTCCCGCCACCGTTCGGAAGCGGTGTCGGCGCAGGCGATGAGGAAGTCGCGGGTCTGCTCGTCCAGCGAACCGAGCTGGTCGGACAAGCGGTGCGCGGCGCCGAGCAGCTCGCCGTAGACGTCGATCTGCGCCTGGTCCCAGGCGCCGTTGCCGACGCGGACCGGCCGGCTGTCGCGCCAGCCCTCCAGGTGCGGCAGCTCGCGCTCGGTGAGGTCGTGCTCGCCGCCGATGCCGAACATGATCTGCAGGGACTTACCGGGGCCGATCGCCGAGGCGGCGGCCGTGGTCATGAACGCGAAGAAGTCGTCTGCCTCGTCCGGGCACGCGGCGACCCAGAGCGCCTCCATGGTGAAGCTCGCGTCGCGGACCCAGGAGTACCGGTAGTCCCAGTTGCGCCCGCCCCCGACGCCCTCGGGCAGCGACGTGGTCGGTGCAGCGACGATCGCGCCGCTCGGCTGGAAGGACAGTCCCTGGAGCACCCGGCCGCTGTGGTGGACCAGGTCGGCCCACGGCCCGTCGTACGCCTGGTGCAGCTCGGACCAGGACACCCACGCGCCGACGGTCCGGTCGACCACCGCGGCCAGCTCCTGCTGCGACCAGACCCGAGCCGGGGCCTCCTCCAGCGTGGAGCGGTGCACCGCCAGGTGAACAGCCTCCCCCTGGGCGAGCCGCACCCGTCCTGTCGCACTCCCTACGGCGAGGTCGAGCAGTACGGGCGTGCTGAGCACCAGCCACTCGGCGCCGCCGCGGGCCGTGACACCACCGGGCACAGCGGCGAGGAGCGGCACGACCAGCCCGTACTCAGGCCGCGGCCGGTAGTCCACCTCCACCTCCACGGCGCCGGCCGTGCACGAGACCCGGCGGACCAGCAGGTGGGGCACCGCCGTCCCGAGCCGGTGACCGCCGTTGTCCTCGCCCATCGCCAGGAGATCGGTCAGCACCACGGTCCCGGTGCTCGTCGTGAACGTCGTCTCCAGCACCAGCGTCCGGTCGACGTAGCGCCGGGTGCTCTGCGACTCGCCCACCGGACGGATCCGCCAGTGGCCGGCCTCCGAACCGAGGAGCCGGCCGAACACGGACGGGCTGTCGAACCGTGGGAACGACAGCCACTCCACCGAGCCCGCGCTGTCGACGAGAGCGGCCGAATGACGGTCCGAGATCAAGGCATGGTCGCCGATCGGCGTGTGGGACATGGCAACCTCCGGGCGGCGCGGATCGCCGGTCGAGACTCAGTCCTCGACAACCGCCCGGCGTTACGCGTAACAGCGGCGCCCCAGGAGGGACGGAGGCTGCATGCACCCCGACCTGGCTCCCGGTTGGCGCTTCCCGGACCTCGAGCTGCCCGACCACTCCGGCGTGACCAGGACCCTGTCCGAGCTCGCGGAGGGCGACCCCGTGGTGCTCACGTTCTTCCGCGGCTGGTGGTGCCCGAAGGAGCAGGCGTTCTTCCACGGCCTCGCGGGCTTCCAGGACGAGGTCGAGGTGGCGTACACCCGGTTGGTGTCGGTGAGCATCGACCCGCCGGGTGAGCAGTCGGCGTTCCGTGCCGGCCTCGGCGCCCGGTGGACCTTCCTCTCCGACCACGAGCGCCGCTACATCGAGGCGCTGGGACTTCGGGAGACCACGGACACCGTGTACCGGCCCTACGTCCCCACCGCTTTCACGCTGTATCCGGACCTGACCATCCACGCCGTCTACAACGGCTACTGGTTCTGGGGCCGGCCGACCCACGAGGACCTCCGCCGCGACCTGCGTGCGGTGACCGCCGCGATCCGGCCGGACTGGGAGGTGCCGGCGTGACCTGGTGCTGGCTCGCACTCCTCGACGACCACGTCGGGCCAGCCGACGGCGCTGCGGCCTCGGCCGTGGCGACCAGGGAGGACGGGACGGAGGCAGGGCTGCTGGCCATCTGGCCCGCGGGGCGCAAGCCGGTGGCGCAGGCCGTGCGAGCCGACTCCCGCATCCTCGACACGGACGGAGCTGCGGCGCAGGTCTCGTTGGTGCTGCTCGACCGGGACCGGTCACCCCTGTTCGACGACCCGGCGGTCTCCGGCGCGCTCCGCAGCGTCCTCTCGGGCCCGGCTCCCGACGCCGTCACGACGCTCGTGAGCGACGCCTCGCACTTCGCGGGCGCGCTCACCGTGCGCCGGGACCGGACCTGGCTGCTCCGGGACGACCCCTTCGCCCGGCTGGGCCCCGCCGACCGGCTGTCGGTGGCCGCCGGGCTGCTCGGGCACCGCGCCGCAGTGCCGGGCCCCGTGATCCAGCGGTACAGCGGGCAGCCGTGGCCGGCTGCCGGCTTCTGACCTCGTAACACCAGCACGACTGGCGGGACGGAGCGGCATGGACGACTACGACGTGGTGGTGGTCGGCGCCGGCCCGGCGGGCGAGAACGCCGCCGGCCGCTGCGCCGACGGCGGCCTCTCGGTGGCGCTGGTCGAGCGCGAGCTGGTCGGCGGCGAGTGCACGTACTGGGGCTGCGTCCCGAGCAAGACGCTGATCCGCCCGGGCGACGTCGTGGCGGCCGCTCGGCGGGTCCCGGGGGCGGCCGGCGCCGTGACCGGCGCGATCGACGCCGCGGCCGCCCTCGCCCGTCGCGACTACATGACGAGCAGCTGGACCGACGACGGGCAGCTCCCGTGGCTGGCCGAGCACGGGATCGAGCTGGTGCGCGGCAGCGGAGAGCTGGACGGTGAGCGCGTGGTCACGGTCGCCTCGGCCTCCGGGAAGCGGCGGCTGCGGGCGCGGCGCGCGGTCGTGCTCGCCACCGGCACCACGTCACGGCTGCCGGCCGTGCCGGGCCTGGCCGAGGCGATGAGCTGGGACAACCGGGACGCGACCGCGGCCAAGAGCATCCCGTCCCGGCTGGCGGTGCTCGGCGGCGGAGCCGTCGGGTTGGAGCTGGCGCAGGCGTTCCGCCGTCTCGGTGCCGCGGAGGTGACCGTTCTCGAGGCAGGTCCCCGGCTGCTGCCCCGCGAGGAGCCCTTCGCCGGTGCCGAGGTGCGCGCGGCGCTCGAGTCCGAAGGAGTCGGGGTCGTGCTCTCGGCCCGGCTGACTGCCGTCGAGCGACCGGCTGCCGATGGCCCGGTCCGGGTCTCGATGTCGGACGGGACCGAGCATGTCGCGGACGAGCTGCTCGTCGCGGCCGGTCGCGTGCCGGCGACCACGGCGCTCGGGCTCGACACGGTCGGGCTGGCGCCTGGCCGGCCGGTGGACGTGGACGACCGGCTGCGGGCCGTCGGCGTCGAGGGCGGCTGGCTGTACGCGGTCGGCGACGTCAACGGGCTCGCGCCGCTCACGCACATGGGCAAGTACCAGGCGCGGATCGCCGGCGACGTGATCCTGGGCCGGGACGCCCGGGACCGGGCCAGCCGACGTGCGGTGCCACGGGTCACCTTCACCGACCCCCAGGTCTGCGCGGTCGGCCTGACGGAGGCGGAGGCCCGCGCCGGCGGCACCGACGTGCGCGTCGTCTCGTACGGGACCGGCGACGTGGCCGGCGCCTACACCTCGGGCGAGGCCATCCACGG
This sequence comes from uncultured Actinomycetota bacterium, assembly GCA_963746175.1. Classification (GTDB taxonomy): domain Bacteria; phylum Actinomycetota; class Actinomycetes; order JACCUZ01; family JACCUZ01; genus CAVVAH01. The sequence continues at coordinate 547,231 of CAVVAH010000008.1, forward strand.
GACGTCCCAGCTCGTCGTCGACACGGCGCGGAACGTGGTCGTCGGCGCCACCTTCACCGGTCCCGGGATCCAGGAGCTGCTGCACTCGGCGACGATCGCGGTGGCGGCCGAGGTCCCCCTCGCCGACCTGTGGCACGCGGTCCCGTCCTTCCCGACGGTCAGCGAGGTCTGGCTGCGGCTGCTCGAGAGCTACGGCCTGTAGGAGGCTGCCATGCCCGACGTGTCCTTCGACAACCTGCTGCTGGTCGCCGTGGTGGCGGTCGCCGCGCCGCTGGCCCTCGGCTTCGCGCCGAGGCTGCGCCTGCCCGCGGTCGTGCTCGAGCTGGTCGCCGGCATCGTGCTCGGACCGTCCGGCCTGGGCTGGCTGGAGGTCGACCTGCCCGTGCAGGTCCTCAGCGTGATCGGGCTGGCGTTCCTGCTGTTCCTCTCCGGGCTGGAGATCGACGTGCGGCGGCTGCGCGGTGCGCTGCTCCGGGGTGCAGTGCTCGGCTACCTGGTGACCCTGGCCCTGGGTGTGCCGTTCGGCATCGCCCTCGATGCTGCCGGTTGGGTGCGGTCACCCGTGATCGTGGTCATCGCGCTGTCCGCGACGTCCCTGGGGCTGGTCGTGCCGGTGCTCAAGGACGCCGGCAGGGCGGGCAGCCCGGTGGGCCAGACTGCGATCCTCGCGGCGACCGTCGCCGACTTCGCCGCCATCGTGCTCCTCTCCCTGCTCTTCTCCGCCTCGGACGGCAGCACGACCGACCGGCTGGTCCTGCTCGGCCTGTTCGCCCTCCTGGTCGCGGTCACCGGCGTGGTCGTCGCGCGGGCCGGACGGAGCATGCGCCTGGGTGACGTCCTGGTCCGGCTGCAGGACACCACGGCCGAGATCCGGGTGCGAGCCGCCGTCGTCCTGCTCATCGCCTTCACCGCCCTCGCCGAGCACGCCGGCCTGGAGAGCATCCTCGGCGCGTTCCTGGCCGGCGTCGTGGTCGGCATGGTGGACCGCGACTCCAGCAGCCACCCAGCCTTCCGCACCAAGCTCGAGTCGCTCGGCTTCGGGTTCGTGATCCCCGTCTTCTTCGTCAGCAGCGGCGCGCGGCTCGACCTCGACGGGCTGCTGGCTCAGCCCTCCGCCATGCTGCGCGTCCCGGTCCTGCTGCTGGCTCTGCTGGTGATGCGCAGCGTCCCCGCACTGCTTCAGGTGCGCCGGCTCGGTGGCCGGTCGGCCGTCGCCGTCGGGCTGCTGCAGGCGACCTCGCTGCCGTTCATCGTCGCAGCGGTGCAGATCGGCATCGAGCTGGACCGGATCTCGCCGGTCACCGGCGCGGCGATGGTCACCGCGGGACTCCTGTCCGTCCTGATCTTCCCGGTGGTCGCGCTAGGGCTGCTTCGTGAAGGCCCCCGCGCTGAGGGCGCGCCGGTGCCGACACCGCGAGAGCCGCGCACCGAGGTCACCAGCTGAGAGCCGCGGGTGCGCGCCCGATCCTGACGGGCGGCCGCGGCACCTCGTGCGCCGGCGATGGCCCGCGGACGATGGCGCGCCATTGACACCGATCGCGCGGGCGCTTACTGTCCAGGAAGGTTAATTAACCGATCTGGAAAGTAGTTGGCCATGGCTGTCGCGATCGCCGACGACCGGCTCAGCGAGACCTTCGCGGCTCTCGCCAGCTCGACCCGGCGGGCGATCCTCGCCCGACTGGCCGAAGGTGAGGCGACCGTCAACGAGCTCGCCCAGCCGTTCGACATGACACTTCCCGCGATCTCGAAGCACATCAAGGTCCTCGAGCGCGCCGGCCTGGTCATGCGGAGTCACCGAGCCCAGTACCGACCGTGCGCACTGGACGCCGCGCCGCTGGAGCAGGTCTCGACCTGGGCCGAGCGGTACCGGCCTGTGTGGGAGGCCCGGTTCGACCGGATGGACGACTACCTCGCAGGACTCGGGCCGCGACGAAAGGCGGACGAGCACGATGACTGACGCCGAGGGTGCTCACGACGCGGTGGTGATCGAGCGACTCTTCGATGCGCCGGTGGATCTCGTCTGGCAGATGTGGACGGACCCGGAGCACTTCAAGGCCTGGTACGGCCCGGAGGGCTCGACCATCCCCGTCGCCAGGATGGACGTGCGTGTTGGCGGCACCCGCCTGGTCTGCATGGAGATGCAGTCGCCGGACGGCCCGATGCGGATGTGGTTCACCGGTGAGTATCTCGAGGTCATCCAGAACCAGCGGCTCGCCTACACCGAGTCCAGGTCCGATGAGCACGGGAACGTGTCACCACCACCGGAGCCGGGGCTGCCCGAGGGGCACCCAACGACGACCGAGGTCCGGGTCGAGCTCGAAGACGTCGACGGCCGGACAAGGATGCTGATGACCCATGTCGGCGTTCCCGGCGACTCCGCAGGTGCTGCCGGTTGGGCGATGGCCATCGACAAGCTTGCTGCCCGCGTCGAGGCCCACGACCACCGGTAGGCGCCGGCCCCCGGTGGCGGAGGACGGGATCAGCGGGGCGCGGGTACCGACATGGACGTCGCGTCCGCCCAGGCGGCACGCGACTCGGGGGTGGTCGGGTCGAAGTCGGCCTTGGTCCGGCGGAACAGGTCGCGCAGATCTGCCCAGAGCTGGTCCGCCGACGGCCGGCCCCAGAACCAGTAGCCGCCGTACACCTTGTCCACGACCAGGCCCGGGGCCACCACGACGGTGTGCGGGACCGTGGCCGCGTGGTGCGGGTCGGTGTACTCGTCGATCTCCAACGTGCGCTGCACCTCGAGGTCGGCGTCGGACAGGAACGGCCACCACGCGCCGGTGGCGATCTTCATCTTGTTGGTGTCGTGCTGGTCGTTGGGCAGCACGGTCACCATCGAGGTGAAGGACACAGGGACCAGCTCCTGCAGACGGAGCAGCTCCTTGTGGTGCTGACGTTCGCGCGGGCAGTGCTCGCCGCGGCCCAGCTGCAGGACCATGGCGTCGTCGCCCTGCAGCTCGGACAGCCGCCGTCGGACGCCGGAGTCGTCGGCGAGCTCGAAGTCCGGCAGGACCGAGCCGATGTCCAGTCCCTTGCTCATGGTGCCTCCTCATGCTTCCAGGCAGGTCGCGCCCCGGGCACCCACATCCGGAGCCGGTAGACGCTGGTGAGTGCGGTGACGTACAGGGATCGGCGGTCGTCGTCCCCCCACGCGAGGTTGTGCGGTGCCTCCGGGAGCCGAAGCGTCCCGAGGTGCCGGCCGTCCGGCGAGAGCACCCACAGGCAAGCTTGACCAGCCGCGGCGCATCGCCGAGCACGCCGCGGAACTGCTCGTCGTACGACGTGAACCCCGGGGTCGTCGGGGCGAGGGTGATCCTCACGAAGGCACCCCTGCCGGCCGCAGCGAGAGGCTCGGCCCCTGCATCGGGACGACCGGGCGGACCACGGGCTCGCCCAGGGTGGTGGCGCCGAGCCGGCCGGCGACGGTCTCGGCCACCCGTAGCGCGTTGGCGATGATGGTCAGGGTCGGGTTCACGGCCGTGCTGGACACGAAGAAGCTGGAGTCGGCGACGTAGACGTTGTCCACCTCGTGCAGGCGGCAGTCGAGGTCCAGCGCGGACGTCGCCGGATCGGTGCCGAACCGCACCGTGCCGTTCTGGTGGGCCACGCCGGCGATCCCGAGCCGGCCGCCGACGTAGGACAGGTTCTCGTAGACCTCGTCGCGGCACTGCATGGCCGACAGCAGGCTCTCGAACTTCGCCCGCAGCCGTCGGTGCGCCTCGAGGTTGGTCGGCGTGTAGCGCAACGAGATGCCACCGTCAGCATCGACAGTCACCCGGTTGTCGGCCAGCGGCAGGTCCTCGGTCGTGAGCCAGAAGTCGAGGGCGTGCCGGGCGACCTCGGCGGGGTCGGGGTGGTCCTTGACGTCGAAGCCGATCAGGGTCGCGTCGCTCTTGCCCAGCATCTGCATGGCGCCGAGCGGGAAGGGCCAGTCGCTGTGCGCGTCCCCGTAGTAGAAGTCGTTGATCCCCAGGGTCTTCTGGAACCTGGTCGGGTTCGGCGTCCTGGAGAAGGCGATGAGGGAGGAGTTGTTGTGCAGCATCAGGTGGCGGCCCACCACGCCGGATCCGTTGCCCAGGCCCGCGCGGGTGCTTGTCGTCGGCCGAGCGCAGCAGCAGCGCCGCCGAGTTGATGGCGCCGCCGGCCACGACGACCACGTCGGCGGAGTACGTCTCGGTCGCCCCGTCCCGTTCGACGACGACCCGGTCGACCGTGCGCCCGGTCGGGCCGGTCTCGAGCCGGGTCACGAGCGTGTTGGTCAGCAGGTTGACGTTGGGGTACCGCAGGGCCGGCTGGACCGCGATCACCGCGGCGTCCGCCTTGCCGTTGGTGGGGCAGGCGTACCCGTCGCAGGTCGCGCACCGGATGCACGCCGACTGCCACGGCGCCGACTCGTCCATGAGGATGCCGTTGGGGAGCGGGAACGGGTGCAGCCCGGCGCCGGTGAGGTCCGCGGACAGCTGGGCGATCCGCGGCTCGTGGCTGATCGCCGGGAACGGGTACGGCGAGTCCTCGGGCGGCTCGGTCGGGTCCAGACCGCGGGTGCCGTGCACCTGGTAGAGCCGTTCGGCGCGGGTGTACCAGGGCGCCAGGTCGGCGTACCGGATGGGCCAGGCCGGCGAGATCCCGTCGACGTGCTGGACGGCGTCGAAGTCCTGCTCGCGGAACCGGAAGAGGATCGCGCCGTAGACCTTGGTGTTGCCGCCGACGTAGTAGTGCTGCTTGGGGGTGAACTGCTTGCCGGTCGCAGCGTCGGTCCAGTGACCGGCGTTGGCGTACCGCTTGTCGAGCCAGACGGCCCTGGAGTCCCAGTTCTCCACCTCACGGGGGAAGAAGTCGCCGCGCTCGATCAGCAGCACCCGCTTCCCGGTCGGCGCGAGGGCGTGCGCAAGGGTGCCGCCGCCGGCACCGGAGCCGATGACGATGACGTCGTAGTGGTCGCTCATGGCGGACTCCTCGAGGTGGAGACGGTCAGACGAGGGCGAGCGGTGCGATCCAGGCGCCGGTGGCGCCGCGCAGCTTCGCGTGCGAGATGACGAGCAGGAACTCGGTGAGGCCGGCGGTTGCCGCCTCGCTGAGGCGGAGGTTCTCCACCACGACCACGCCGTGCTGGGTGTTCAGGGTCTGCGGGACGACGAACGGCTCGGCCGGGTCCTCGGCGGGGACCGGCCCGTAGCTCCAGGTGTCGCAGCCGGTGAGGGCGACCCGGTGGTCGGCCAGCCACTCGCCGAGCGCTGCACCGGGGCCGGGCTCCCCCGCGCCGTAGCGCTCGTCGTCGACCCCCCAGAGCGACCCCCAGCCCGGTGTGGAGGAGCACGGCGTCGCCGGGGCGGACGTGGAGTCCGCGCGGCTCGAGGCGCTGCGCGCACGTCCTCGACGGTGACGACGTCGCCCTGGTCCAGCCGGTCGACGCCGCGGACGGCGGCGACGTCGACCAGCAGGCCGCGGGTGACCACCTGCGGGAGCGTCTCGATCCCGAGGCGGTTGGTCCCCCACTCCTCGGCGATGTCGGAGATCCGGTGGCCGTTGTAGGTCCGCTCCCCCACCTGCAGGTGGTTCAGGCCGTCCAGGTGGGTGCCCATCTGCTGGGTGGCCGTGATCTGCTCGACCACCCAGTTGACGTCGTTGCGGCCCCAACCCTCGCGGCCGGCGTCCGGCCGGCGGCGGTTGACGTGGTGCGCGTTGGTCGTGAGGTACTGCCGGAAGGTGCGACCGGGGAAGGCCGGCACGTCGGCGTGCAGCTCGTGCGCGAGGTCGTAGACCCGGCCCTGGCGGACCAGCCGGACGGCGTCGAGGACCTGCTGGGGACCGATCTCGTTCAGCGCTCCGGCCTGGTCGTCGGCGCCGTAGCGCGACGGCCACCACGTGGTGCGCGGCTGCGGGAGGCTGCGGACGGACACGTCAGGCATGCCGGATCACTCGCTCGACCAGGTCGTCTCGAAGGACGGGTAGAGGGTGAGCCCGCCGTCCACGAACAGGGTCTGGCCGGTGATGTACGCCGCCTCGTCCGAGCAGAGGAACGCCGCCACTGCGGCCATCTCCTCGGCGTCGCCGGCGCGCCGCATCGGGATGTGGCTCTCCACCGCCTGCCTCTTGACCGGGTCGTCGATCCAGGAGCGGTTGATCGGTGTGACGGTGGCCCCCGGACCGAGCCCGTTGACCCGGATCCCGCGGGCGGCGTACTCGAGCGCGAGGGTGTGGGTGAGGTTCTGCATGCCGCCCTTGGACACCGAGTAGCCGACGAAGCGCGGTTTCGGGATCACCTGGTGCACGCTGGAGACGTTGACGACGCAGCCGCCGCGGCCGGAGTCGAGGAAGTGCCGGACCGCCTGCTGCGCGCAGAGGAAGGCCCCGCGGAGGTTGACTGCCAGCACCTTGTCGAAGTCGGCTACGGCGAGCTTGTCGGTGTCCGCGGCGATCTGGATGCCGGCGTTGTTGATGAGCATGTCGATGCGCCCGTACTCGTCGAGCACCCGCTCGAACATCGCCGTGACCTGGTCCTCCTGCGACACGTCGGCGGCGACGAGGATCGGTCGGGTCCCGGCGGCGGCCATCTGCTTCATGCAGATCTCGACGCCGTGCTCGATCGCGTCCCGCGTCTCCTCGGCGCCGTCGGGGCGACCGACGTAGTTGATCGCCACGTCGACGCCCTCCTCGCCGAGCCGGATCGCGATGGCCTGCCCGATGCCCGAGCTGCCTCCGGTGACGACGGCGACCTTTCCGGCCAGACCCTTCATGACTGCCTCCTCGGCGTGCGGTTGGAGGGACAGTCGCGGCGGGGGCGAAGGTGTTACAGCCCCAGGACCGTGCGAGCGGTCCGGAAGAACGCCACCGCTTCCTCCGCCGTCGTGACCTCGCGCCAGGTCCGGTGGGCGCCGAACGGTGCGTTCCAGAACGGGTCCGGCGGGACCGGGTCGTGCGGTCCGACGTAGACGTACGGCGTGGGTATCGCGGCGTCGCCGGGCGAGAAGCCGTAGTTGACGCGGCCAGCAGTGATTCCGAGGTCGAAGTGCTCAGGAAAGATCTGCGGAGCACTCGGCTCCTCCCCCGGCACCTCGGCGGCGAGCGCGCGCAGCGCCTCGTCCCCCAGCGCGAACCAGCGCGCCAGCGCCGCGGCGGCAGTCGCGTCCACCGTGAGCGCGGCGTTCGGCTCGTAGTCCGTGCCTGGCGGGTGGGTGGACCAGGGGAAGCCGGGCTGCAGCCCGACGGCGCCGGCAGCGTCGACAAGCGTGGTGAGCGGCGCCCGGCGGACTCCACCCGGCCGGCGGACCACCACGTCGGCCCCCTCGAGAGACACGACCCGGCCGTCCGGGAGCGGGGGGGTCGTGACACCGTCCGGTGCCGGGAGCAGGGTGATCTCGCCGGTGGCCCGCTTCCGGGCCGCCGCGAGCAGGTGCTCGGCGGCTCGGTGCAGGGACTGCCGGGTGACGGTGAGCTGGTCGGTCGAGGGCGTTGTCGTCATGAGCCACTGTCTCGGCTGCCGCCCGGGCGTAACGCGTGGCCGCGGCCGGGGACAGCACGCGCATGAGCAGCGCAGCCGACGCCGAACGGGACAGGAGGGAAACCACGAGAAGGTCCACGGAGAGACCGCCAAGGGCCTCGGTGCGTCGCACCAGACCGGCTGGACCGGGCTGGTCGCCGACTTGATCGTCCGGCGGCGCTAGCCCGGCTACACGGGCTGGGTTTGGGCGAAGTGAAGCTCGAGCCGGCGACGTACCTGCGCGCGTCCGTGGTGCAGCAGGTGCCGAACTTGCGCCGGGGGTTGCTGCACGATGCCCGCGATCTCGTCGACGTCGCAGGCCGCCACGTCGCGCAGCCCCACGACGACCCGTTGCGCCGCCGGCAGCTGCTCCAGGGCGTCCCGAAGGACGACGCCGACCCCGTGTGACATAGGCCGGGCGTCCTCCATGGCCGGCCACGCCGTGGGAGGGACCTCCCAGTGGCCAGGCCACTCGGGGTGGGTCGGCTGCAGGAAGCGGGTCCTGTCCACGGTCGGCTCGCCGCCGTGGCCCTCCTGGGAGGAGACCGTCTCCTGCAGTCCGAGCTGCCCGAGCAGCAGGCCGCAGACCGCGGCGCGCAGCCCGGGCGGCGGCCGGTACTCCTTCACCGCCGTCGGCAGCTCCTTCCAGGTGGCGCGTACGACGGACTCGGAAGTGGCACGATCCCCCGTCAGCACCATCGCCGTGCGCAGCAGGGCCGGCGACCAGGCGAGGACCAACCGGGCAAATGCGGCCTCGTCACCGGCTCGGAGAGCCTTGACGAGGTCGGCATCCGGGTCCGCGACCATGAAGGCACCGTAGGCCGCCTCGGCCGGCCTGGGCAGGGGCGACGGGAGACGGCGACCCGTCAGAAAGCCTTGGCGAGGCGGGCGGTCTCCTCGCGGGCGATCCGGCGGCCACCGTCGACGTCGGCGGTGGCGATGTTGGGTCGGAAGAACACCTCGCGGACGTCGTTGACTCCGGCCCAGGTGAGCCAGTCGCGGAAGAACGGCGCCTGGAAGTCGGAGCCGAACGCTGGGCCCCGGCCGGGGCCGTAGATCGCCGAGGTGTAGATCACGGCCGCCCGTCGGCCGGTCAGCAGCCCGGTGTAGCCCTCGACCGGGTCGAAGCCGAAGACCAGGCCGGGCTGGCTCACGACGTCGATGAGCTGCTTGAGCTTGTACGGCACGCCCGCGTTCCACATGGGCACGCTGAACAGATAGGCGTCCGCGGCGGCGAAGCGCTCGAACGTCGCGGTCACCTGTCGCCAGGCCGCGGCCGACGGGCCCTCGAGGTCCTGGCCGGCGAACGTGTTCATCTTTCCTTCGGCGGCCGCGTGACCGAACTCCGGCAGCGTGCCGTCCCAGAGGTCCCACTCCGTCACGGTGACATCGGGGTTCTGCTCCGCATAGGTGTCCAGGAACAGCCGGGCCAGAGCCAACGACTCTGAGTTCTCGGCCCGGGGTGACGCGGAGACGTGCAGCAAGAGGCTCATGATGTCCTTCTCTCAATGAATATGCGTGCGCACACACATAATTGTTGAAGAACTGCTGCCTGTCAAGGTGTGTGCGCCCGCACGTTCCTTGCTAGCCTGCCGGGATGTCGGACGAGGTGGACAGGGTGGCGGCGTGGGCCGCACTGCTGCGTGCGTACGCATCTGTGGTCCCGAGGCTGGAGCGGCGCCTCGCCGAGCACGGTCTGCCCCTCCCCTGGTACGACGTCCTGCTCGTCCTGAACTCCGCCGAGGGGCGCAGGCTCCGCATGTCCGAGCTGGGCGCCCGGGCAGTGCTCAGCCGGGAGCGAGTCAGCCGGGTCGTCACCGAGCTGGAGCGCGCCGGTCTGGTTGCCCGGGAGGCCAATCCGGACGACGGCCGTTCCTGGTTCGCGACGGTGACCCCGGCGGGTCGTTCCCGGCTTCGGGCCGCGGCGCCCGTCTACCTGGCCGGCATCGAGGAGCACTTCGGTCGGCATCTCTCCGACGCCGAGACCAGGGTGGTCACCCGTGTTCTCGGGCGGGTGGTCGCCGCAGAGAGCGGATCGGTCGGCTCACCGTAGATGCGCCCTGATGGGTTCTCCCTGGGCGAACGGTGGGCCACGTAACCCGACGGTGGGCTGGCGAGACAGGTGGGAGACGACATCCCGAGAGTCAGGAACAGCACATGTCCACCACCGTTACTTCCGCCACGTTCCCACGCGAGGTGATCGAGAGCGACGTCCCCGTCCTGGTCGACTTCTGGGCGCCGTGGTGCGCCCCATGCCGCGCCGTTGCGCTGCTCCTGGACGACATTGCCCAGGAGCACGGCCTCAAGCTGGTGAAGGTCAGCTTTGACGAGGAGCCGGAGCTGGCCGACCGGTTCGCGGTGCAGGCGATCCCCACCATGATCCTCTTCGAGAACGGCCACCCGGCGGCCCATGTCCTCGGCGCGCGGCCGAAGCCAGCCCTCGAGGCAGCCTTCGGTCTGGCGGGATGAACCCGACCTCGGTCCTCGTCGACACGTCCGACCGAGCGCGGCGCGCCGTCCTGTCCAGGTCGGGCTCAGAAGGGCAGAACCCGGCCGGACGGGGTCCTGAGGTCCGCCTCGCGCGCCCTGTCCCGACGGATCGGGCGGCGGATCTGCTGCTGCTGCGACATCGCCGATGCCCGCTTCATGCCGCACAGGACAGGCGGAACAAGTGGGTCCCCCGCCGCCGGTCCGTCTGGTGGCCGAACACCCGTTCGTCGGGATCGTCCAAGGCGATCACGCACCCCTGAACACCGCCTTCTAGCCGCGTACGGGCTGAGTGTGCCTCAGCACCGTCGACAGGGCCTGGCGCGGAACTCGCGAGGGGATGCGGCCTCATGAAGCACCTCTGCTGCGGTCGATCCTGTGGGAGACCTCTTCCCTGGGCAGGCACCCGAGGCCACCGGCGTTACCCCGGTCGACCGCCAAGACTTCCTGCGTGCGGGGCTCGCCGGGATCGAGCCACAGCTACGCCTGGCAGCTGCGACCGCTACCGGTGGGCCGGCCGTGACGACGAACGAACGGTCTCCGACCTGGCGTCACGGTTCGCGCGCTCCCGAGACGGAGCAGCATGACCCCATGGGCTGGGCGGATCCTCCGCAACGCTGCGACCGCTGTCATCGTCGGAGTGGTGGTGCTCGCTGGTGTCTGGGTGACAGGTGGCGCGGTCACCGATGATGCGACGGCCGCCAAGGTCCTGACCGGTGTCTGGTTCGGGGTGTCCGGGGTCCTCGCTCTCCGCCTCGCTCGGTCCCACCAGGTCCCGGCGTTCGCAGTGCTTGCCGGGTGGTTCGTCACGACCTCGTTCACCGGTGGCTACCTGCTCATCACCAGCACGGCCGACCGGGTGGTGCACGAGCGCGTCGTGGTAGCCGAATCCGTCCCCGATCCGGCGGCTGCTCCACGAGCGCGCCCGACCGCAGTACTGGTGGCGAGCGGCCGGTTCCTGTCGGGGGCGCACGAGACCCGCGGTCTCGCGTCGCTGGTGCGTGCCGCCGACGGGAGGCGTCTCCTGACCCTGACCGAACTCAGCACGGCGCCAGGACCCGACCTACGGGTCTATGTGGTCCCGAGTCGACAGGGCCTCGGCGACGCGGTCGACCTCGGCCGCCTCAAGGGCAACAAGGGTGACCAGCAGTACGTGGTCCCGCCGACGACGACCGTCGGCTCCGTCGTGGTCTGGTGCCGCGCCTTCAGCGTCCGGTTCGGCTCCGCGGTTCTCCGTGCACCCAGCTGATAGCCGTCGCGACAAGGTGCGCCGGATCATCAGACTGCGCGCATCGCGACAATGGGCGCGGTTTGCGTAGTACATGAGCACCGGACCCCGATTCTCATCAAGTCCTCATCTGCGCGGCTCGGCGGCACGTCATCGTCGTCTTGTGGGCCGCCGGCCCGGACCGAGGAGGTCGCTGTGCAGATCCTTGTCGTGAACTTCAACCTTGACGGACTCTCGGAGGAGGATTTCGCGAGCTCGTGCGACGAGCTCGCTCCTGCCTTCGCCGCGGTCCCGGGACTCGCTTCGAAGGTGTGGCTCGCCGACCGCGTCGAGGGGATCTTCGGCGGGGTGTACACGTTCGAGTCCGAGCAGGCCGTCGACGACTACCTCCAGTCGGACCTGTTCGCCGGAGTCGGCTCGACACCCGGTCTCGTGAACATCTCGGTCCGTCGTTTCGGCGTACTCGACGGGCCCACCCGTGTCACCCGTGGGTTCGTGGAGCCGGTCGGCGTCTGAGGCTGGCACTCTTTGGTCGAGATGAGCGACGGCGTCACGCTGAGGGGACGGGAGCGCGAGCTCGCGTCGCTTCGGCGCGTCCTCGACCCGGACGGGCCGCGTGTGGCGTTCGTCTATGGCGTCGCGGGCATCGGCAAGTCGGCGGTGCTCAACGCCTTCGCGAGCGGCCTGCGAGAGTTTGGGACTCCGGTGTGGCGGATCGACTGCAGAGCCATCGATCCGACGGAGTCGAGCTTTCGCGCGGCGCTCGACGCGGCGGACTGGCAGCCAGGAAGCAGCGGCGTCGTCCTCGTCGACACCTACGAGATGTTCCGCATCGCCGACCCTTGGTTGCGGCACGAACTGGTTCCCTCGTTGCCGACGGAAACGCGCTTCGTCATCGCTGGGCGTGACGCTCCGATGCTCGAATGGTCGACCGAGAGGGGTCGAGTGGGCGGGCTGGAGATCCTCCCGCTCGTCGGGCTGACCGATGAGGCCGCTCGAGCCTTTCTCGCTGACGCGGATGTGGCGGACGATCACGCTGACATGATTTGCCGAATCGCACGCGGCCATCCTCTGTCGCTTCGGCTCGCCGCGGAGGCAGAGGTCGCCCACATCCCGATCGACGAGGTCGGGCCGCGCGTGGTCGCCGCGCTGGCGGCCGCGTTTCGCGCCGGGCTCGACGACGAGGGTCGCCGACTCCTCGACGCTGCATCGGTGCCTCGTCGAGTGACGAGAGGCGTCCTCGAGGCGATGGCGTGCGCAGACGACGCGATGGAGAGACTCGGGGCGCTCAGCTTCGTCGACGAAACGTCGGAAGGGTTGCGGCTGCACGATGCGGTGCAAGCCGCGGTCGCCACCCGGCTGCGCGCCCTCGAACCGGATCGGTTCCGCGAACTGCGCTCAGCCGCGTGGCGCCATCTCCAGAACGAGACACGGCGGGCGGGCGCGAGTGACCTCCACCGATTCACCGCGGACCTCCTCTTCCTCATCGACAACCCGTTCGTCCGCGAGGCGATGTTCCCGGCGACTGCCCATGCCTTCAGTGTCGAGAGGTCGCGGGAGGAGGACGCCGAAGCTCTGCGAGCGCTGTGGCACGAGTTCGAGACACCGGAGGGCGCCTCGGTGTTGGACGCCTGGTTGCGCTTTCTTCCCGACGCGGTCCGTTCGGTGCGCGACCGGTCCGGAGCCGTCGTCGGGTGTTCGATCGTCGCCGAGTGGCGAGACATCCCGCCATATCTCGAGCGAGCCGACCCCGTCGTGGCGGCGTGGGCGCGGCACGCCGCGCGGGACCCGCTGCCTCCCGGCCAGCGGACTCTCACCCATCGGCGCTGGCTCGCCGCCAGCACGGGCGAGGGACCGAGCGGCGTGCAGGCCGCCGCGTTGCTCGATGTCAAGCGTGACTACTTCCGCCTGCGCCCACACCTGGGTCGGCTCTACCTCGGCGTCCGCGACCCCCGGCCCTTCCTCGACGCTCTGCGTACGCTCGGCTTCCGTCCCTTCGACGAGCCCATCGAGGTCGGTGGCGAACCGTTCCATCTCGCGTCGCTCGACTTCGGACCGGACTCCGTCGACGGGTGGCTCAACCGCATCGCCGCGGCCGAGCTCGGCGAGAGCGTTCAGCCGTTCCTCGATGAGCGCGACCGCAGCGTCGATCTCGGTGACGCTCGGATCCAGTTGTCGCCGTTGGAATTCGGGGTGCTGAACACGCTCGCCACCCACCCTGCGGCGCCGGTGTCGCGCGCCGACCTGCTCCGCGACGTGTGGGGCACGCGCTACGTCGGCGGCAGCAACACGGTCGACGTCGTAATTCGCAGCCTCCGGAGGAAACTGGGCCCCGTCGCGGACCGCATCGAAACGGTCCGTGGCGTCGGCTACCGACTCAGATGACGCCATGGCCCAGCTCGGCCGAGCGCTCATCGGCCGTGAGTGCGCGGATCCACGCGTGGCGATGTGACGCGACCTCCTGAACATTGCATTGCGTCACAAGGTCGTCAGAACGTCAGCCTGCCCGCGGGGATCGGCCCGCTATACCCTTCATGGATCGGCGCCCACCGGTTGGAGGCAGCCATGAGGAGTCCTGGGAGCTTCTGACTGCGGGAGTTCATCTGTGGCGACGGCGGGCGCATCTGAGCATGACCGCGGGCTCTCGTCAGCGGGAGGTCACCGGTGATGAACCAACCGGCTGCTTTCGGCCGCGGACACCCCCCCCCCCCCGGACATCAGATCGTGATGGCGACCTTGCCGCGGACATCGCCGGCGACGAGAAGTGCCATCGCGTCGGCAACATCCTCGAGGGGGTAGGAGCGGTCGACGTGCGGCGTAAGCTGTCCGGCTTCGATGAGGGGAGTGAGACGTTCCAGGTCGCGGCCGTTCTCGTCCGCGGCGACCATCGTCAGGCGCTGGCTGACGAACCGCGAAAGCAGCGGCGCTCGCAGTGTCCGACCGAACCCGCCGGTGATGCTGCCACCCTGCTCGCCGCCGAGAATTACGACAGTCCCGCGCGGGGTGAGGGCGCGCCGCAGCCGGGCCAGTGACGGGTTGCCGGCGATGTCGAGGATGAGGTCGTAGCGGCGAGTGCCGTCGGCGAAGTCGTCCCGGGTGTAGTCGACGACGTGGTCAGCGCCCAGCGACCGGACCAGGCCGGTCTTGCTGGTGCTCGCCACGGCGGTCACCTCGGCGCCGACGGCCTTGGCAAGCTGCACCGCGTAGCTGCCGACGCCGCCGGACGCGCCGGTGATGAGCACGTTCTGGCCGGCACGGAGGTGGCCGACGTCGACGAGGCCGCGTTGCGCGATGAGCCCGGAGACGGGCACCACCGCGGCCTGCTCGAAGGAGATGTTGGCCGGCTTGTGGGCCAGCTTGTCCTCGTGGGCCGTGGCGTACTCGGCGTACGAGCCGCGCGCCACGCCGTACACGTGGTCCCCGACCGCGAACCGGGCCACCGCCGACCCGACCGCCTCGACGGTGCCGGCCACGTCGAGGCCGGGGACCCGGTTCTTCGGGCGGCGGAACCCGAACCCGATGACGCGCATCAGGTACGGCGTCCCCGTCATCAGGTGCCAGGTGCCGCGGTCGAGACCCGCCGCGCGGACCCGCACCAGGACGTCGTGCTCACCCGGTTCGGGCCGGTCGATGATGGCCTGCGTGAGCACGTCGGCGGTCCCGTACCGGTCCTGGACGACAGCGCGCATCGTCGCCGGCAGAACGTCCCCGTTCGTCTCGTGGCTCGGTCTCGGGATGTTCCCGGAAGCTGACTGGTCCATCGGGGAGGGATGCGGGGTGTCGGCGCTGGGCGTGCGGGCCATGGTTGGCTCCTCGGTCGAAGGGACTGCACCATGGGCCGCGGCACTGTTCGGCGGCTGTCGCAGCGACGTCCCGAGCCTGTCGCGACCAGCGCGCTCCGGCATGGTCTCGGTCGCGGGGGAACGGGCGTGCATGGTGACTCCTGCGGGTGGCTGGTGGTTGTGGAGGACGCTCAGAACGGGAGAACTCGCCCGGACGGGGTCCGGCGGTCGATCGAGGCGGCCTGCAGCGGGCGGGTCTGGCGGCGAATCTGCACCTGGCTCATAGCGGTCTCCTTCCGGGCTTCTGGCCGCTTCGCGGGGTGCTGCGGCCGGTACCAAGCACGCTAGGCAGCCGCTGCCGGGCTCGAACCGGCGAAATGACCAGGGTTGCCGTCGGCTACCGCCCCACCAGCGGCGGAGCGGCTCCTGCCCCTCAGGGCGGGCCGTCTCGCCGTCGGCGCAGGCGGACAGCGCCGTCGCGGCCACGAAGCCGCCCCGAGGGCGGCGCGAGTGCGACGCCCGCTACGCGAGGTCGAGCTGGGCGAGTTCCCCACGCGAAGTGACCCCAGCCTTGGTGAAGATGTTCCGCAGATGGAACGCCACCGTGCGTGGCGACACCCAGCACTGGGCGGCGATGTCCTTGTTCGACAGGCCCTGCCGGACCAGGCCGGCAACCTGGCGCTCCATCGGCGTCAGCGTCAGCTGCGTGGACGGGTCGCGCTTGCGAGCGGTCTCCCCGGAGGCTCGCAGCTCCTGGCTGGCGCGGGCCGCGAGCGGCTCAGCGCGCAGGTCCTCGAACGTCTCGAGAGCGGCGCGCAGGTGGGGGCGGGCATCGACGCGGCGCTGAGAGCGGCGCAGGAGCTCCCCGTACGCCAGCTCGGTCCGGGCCCGGTCGTACGGGCGGCCGCCGCGACGCGCGGCGTCGGCGTGATGCGTCAAGGCGGCCTCGAACAGCGCTGGGGCGTCGGCTGGTTCGGCGAGCAGCGCGCGGCCGTGGGCGACGGCCGCGAGCGCCCACGACCATCCGGTGGCGTCAGCGAACGAAGCCAGCTCCTTCACCCACGCCGCCGCCTGCTCCCGGTCGTCTGCCCGCACGGCGGCGTCGATGCGGTCGACGGCCACGAGCCGTGTGATGGCGTCGACCCGGATGCTGCCGAAGTGGTGCAGCGCCGCCCGGGTGTCGCCTTCGTGGGCTGCTCGGGTGCCCTGGGCCCACCGCGTGAGGTCGTGCACCGGGTCGGCCAGGACGCCGAGAGGTTGCCGGGCCGCAGCGGCGAGGTCGGTCAGGAGGTGGTCGTAGTCGGCGCTGGGTTCGCCGTGGAGAGCGGCGAGCAGCGTGACCCAGCCGAGCGGGGCTGCGGCGAGTTGCCGCTGCCCGGCGCTGGCGCTGAGCGACAGTGCCTCCTCGGCGTTGCCGCGCAGGTCGGCCCACCGGCCGGTGACGAGCTGGGTGAAGCCGAGCCGGGGCAACGCGTACAGGACGAGCATGCCGGCGCCGGCGTCGCGGGCACCGGTCGCCATCTGGGTGAAGCACCGGTGGTGGGCGTCGTCGTCGCCGAGGTGCAGCGCGGTGTTGCCGAGGTGGGACAGCAGGTCGAGGTCGGCCACCTCTGCGCCCGCGTCGAGGGCATCACCCAGGGACGCCAGCGCCGGCGCCCAGTCGTGGGCGGCGGAGTGGGTGAGCGCCCGCAGGAGGTGGCCGAGGCAGCGGGTCCGGGGTGTCTGCCCGGTGATGGCGTCGGCGGTGAGCGCGGCCGTGTCGAGGGCGATGCCGCTGTCGGCGCCGTAGGTGCTGAGCAGAGCGGCGGCGACGGCGAGCTCGAGCGCACGGGTCGGCTCGACGGGAGACACGGCGCGGGCGGCGGCGGCGAACGTGTGGTGGGCGTCGGTGGCGGAGCCGATGTTGACGTCGATGCGGCCGCGGAGCCGGTCGATGTCGGCGCGCACCACCGGGTCGTCCGCGAGCTCGCGCGCCGCTGCCGACAGGGTGCGCGCGGGCGTGGTCTGCCCGGCCGCCCACGCGGTGCGCGCGGCGGCGTACAGGAGGGCGGCGCGGGGCTGACCGCCGGAGAGCTCGGCGGCGCGTTCGTAGGCTGCGGAGGCGGCGGCGTATCCGCCGCGGCGTTCGGCCCGTTCGCCGGCAGCGGTCAGGTCGGCGACCACCGTGGGGTCGGGGCCGTCGACGGCCGCGGCGCGGTGCCAGGCGTATCGGTCCGGGTCCACGTCCGGGTCGATGGCTTCGGCCAGCGCGCGGTGCGCCTCACGGCGTTCCCGGCTGGTCGCGGCCTGGTACACGGCGGACCGGACCAGCGGGTGACGAACCCGGACGGTTCCGGCGTCGACGACCAGCAGCCCGGAGCGCTCCGCATCGTCCAGCGCAGCCGGTTCGACTCCCAGGACTGCTGCGGCTGCGCGAAGCGTCGACGCGTGACCGGAGTCGTCGGCCGCAGCGAGCAGCAGCAGGGTCTGCACCGCAGGCGGAAGGCGGCGGCAGCGGTCGAGGAAGACCCGTTCGATGCCGGCGGTGAGATGCAGCTGGGCGGGCAGCGGCGCTGCGCCGGACAGCTGCTCCCCGGACAGCGTCGTGGGGAGCTCGACGAGAGCGAGCGGGTTCCCGGCGGCCTGGGTCATCAGCCGGTCTGCGACCTCGTCGGGGACGCCGGCGCCGGCCGCTTCGGTGAGCAGCGTCAGGGCCGCATCTGGGCTCAGGGGCGCGAGGGCGACGGACGGGATGCCGTCGGGTGCGAACGTGGCGCCCTCGCCGTCGCGAGCGGCGAACACGACCGCGACCCGGTCCGCGCCGAGCCTGCGAGCGGCGACGAGCACGGCGTCAGTGGTGGCCCGGTCGAGCCACTGCGCGTCGTCGATGACGCACAACACGGTCGTTTCCTCGGCCGCTTCGGCGAGCAGGGACAGGGTGGCGAGCGCGGCCAGGAACGGCTCCACCGCGGCGGAGTGGTCCGCATCGTCGGCCTGACCGAAGGCGGCCTGCAGCGCACGGGCCTGCGGGGCTGGGAGCCGGTCGAGGAAGCCGAGAACAGGGCGCAGCAACCGGTGGAGCGCCGCGAACGGCAGCGGCGCCTCGGACTCCACTCCCTGGGCGCGCAGCACCAGCACGTCCTCGCCGGCGGTCGCGACGAGGTCGTCCAGCAACGCGGACTTCCCGACACCCGGCTCCCCGTGCAGCAGCAGCGTTCCGGCGTGACCGGCGCGGGCGCCGTCGAGGAGCGCAGCGAGTCGGGTCCTCTCCGAGTCCCGCCCATGCAGCACGGCGGCGACGCTACGCGCCCGGCGGGGTGTCAGGCGGTTTGTTGCTCGACAAGGGCTCGTCAGAGGAGAAGGTGGTCGACCGGCGCGACGGGTGCGGCCGGGCGCGGGCCATAGGCGGCCTGGGCGACCTGGGCGCCGAGCCAGGCGGCGTCGTCCTTGACGAAGCCGAGCAGCGCGGAACCGCGGGTGTGCAGCCACGGCAGCCCCAGGATGCTCAGGCCCGGTACGGGGGTGAGCGCCGCGCTCGTGCGGACTGCGCCGTCGACGACGGCTCCGGGGATGTCGAGCCACGAGTAGTCGGTACGGAACCCGGTGGCCCACACGACGGCAGCGACCTCGGTGCTGATGCCGTCGGCGAACATCGCCCGGGTCAGGTCGATGTCCTCCAGGCGCGGCCGGACCTGGACGCCGAGCCGGCTCAGGTCGCGCCAGCGAGTGCCGATGACCAGGTCGCCCTTGTTCCGCACCCTCCTGGCGAGGCGGGAGTCCGCGGTCTTGGTGAGCAGTCCCAGCCGGGACAGCCACCAGAACAGGTCCCGGCCGAGCACTCGCTGCGGAAGCATCGGTGACCGGGTCCCGACGGCGACCGTCACGGGCCGGGTCGCGGCGAGCTCGCAGGCGATCTGCAGCCCGGAGTTGCCGGCGCCGACGACCAGCACCGGGCCGTCGGGCAGCTGGTCCGGGTTGCGGTAGTCCGCGGAGTGCACCTGCACGACGTCGGCCGCCAGGTTGCGGGCCAGGGACGGGACGACCGGGGTCTGGAACGGGCCGGTCGCGATGACGACCTGCCGCGCGGTCAGGGGCCCGGTCGAGGTGTCGGCGTGGAACAGGTCGCCGGCCTTCGACAGGCGGGTGAGCCGGGTGTTGAGGCGGACCGGCAGCTCGAACGCTGCGGCGTAGCCGCGCAGGTAGTCCGCGACCTGGTCCTTGGTCGGGTACGTGCCGGCCGGTGCCGGGAACGGCATGCCGGGCAGGGCGTCGTACTCGGCGGGGGTGAACAGCCGCAGCGAGTCCCACCGGTTGCGCCAGACGTGCCCGACCTCGGGGCCGGCGTCGATGAGCAGGAACGAGCGGATGCCCTGCTCGCGCAGGTGCCAGCCGATGGCGAGGCCGGCCTGGCCGGCGCCGATGACGAGCACGTCGACGTGCTCCGCGTGGTTCGACTGCGCCGCCCGGGCGGGCTCGTGCTGGTCGTGGGTCTGCATGGTGGCTCCTTGCTGCGCGGAGTGACGCGGGCTTGGCCGGCGGCGGGCGGTCAGTGCGTGCGGTGGGCGGGCTGTCGGCAGCCGGCCGGCGTGAGGGCTGCCGGCCGGCTGCCGTGCTCGCGCCGGCTGCGGGAGCCGCTCATGTCAGAGGACGCCGCGCAGCCGGGCGGACTGCGGGTCGAGCTCGTGCAGGTGCGATCGGGGCGCCGCGAGCGCGCGGTCGCCGCGGACGACGGCGGACAGGCGGGCGATGTTGGCGACGACGGCCACGACGGCGAGGGCGATGAGGACGAGAGCGAACATGACGGGCTCCTTCGGGTTGCGGGTGGTGTGGTGCGGGACATCTCGAGGTTGCGGCGAGCGGCGTGGGGGTCGCGCCGGTAAATCCGCCAGGTCTGTGAACCGGAGCGGGCCACGAGGACGCCCGCGAGGCGCGTTAGCCGATGCGGCGCGCCGGCCATCCGACCGGCGGGCCGTCGCGTGTTCTCCCCTACCTCTCCGCGTCGCGGCCGACGGTCAGGCCGGGCCAGCACCCAGCGGCGGTTCGGCCGCGGTGCACAGCTCATCGAGCCAGTCAGCACCAGCGAGAGCCTGGTGGAAGTCGAGCAGGTCGTCCGGGGTGAGCAGCGCGCCGCCGGCGGGGCTCTCGGGGTGCGCCGGCAGCACGCCCGCGACGTCGGAGCTGTCCGCGGCGTCGATGACGGAACTGGTGTCGAGAAGAGTGGCGCCGGCCGAGACGACGGCCAGCAGCGGGACCCACTCGACCAGGACGCTGACGAGCTCAGCGCAGGACCCGCAGACCCAGGTGACGGTCGCGGCGGAACCCGCCTCGCCGGTGCCCGGGTTGTCTCCGGTGGGGGCGTCGACGTCGACGAACAACGCCGGTGCCGGGATGTCGTCGGTGGTGCGGCAGGCGGGGCACTGGATGGCGATGACGGTCATGACGGGCTCCTTTCGCTGAATGCCACCTTCGGCCGCGGCTCTGTACGAGGCCTGTTCGGCGCCTGTCCTCGCGAACCTGAGCGCCGGTCCTTGGCGACCGCTTCCGGACAGCGAACGGACAGCAGCCGCCGCGAGCCTGAGGACGTCCCTCGGCGCCCCCTCACCCTGCGCTCGCGCCCCACCCGACACGACCTGGCGCCCCGCCGGCCGGCACAGAACCCGGCGGTTTGGCCGGCGCGACCAGGTACCCACCGCCCGCACTCTCGAACAGCCAAGACCACCCGCACCACACCACCCGAACCCAGGAGAAACCAGATGATCAACGACATTCCTCGCACATTCGTCGGCACGACGACCTTCCGCGTCGAGGGCATGACCTGCGACCACTGCCGCAACGCGGTCACCACCGAGATCTGCGCCGTGCCCGGCGTCGAGTCGGTCGCGGTGGACCTGCCCACCGGCAACGTCACCGTCTCGGCCACCGCGCCGGTCGACCGGTCCGACATCGCCGCCGCCGTCGACGAGGCCGGCTACACGCTCCTCCCGTAGCCACTGCCGACCACCCAGTGGCCCCGAGCCGCCGGCGGTCCCGCGCCCGGCACCCCTCGCCGCGCGGGCCCGCCGGCTCCCACTCCGCACCACCGCAGAACGACCACCCGCAGGAAGCCACCAGCACCAGCCGAGCCCAGACCTGAGGAGACCGCCATGACCGCCATCCACGAGCAGCTCGTCCGTGACCACGTCGGACAGCTCCTGCGCGACGCCCGCCGCTCCCGCCGCATCAGCCTCGCGCACCGCGCCGGCCGCCGGCGCCGCTGAACCCGCCCCGCGGCAGCCGAACCCCGGCCACTTCGCCGGTGCGAGCAACCCGCCACGCGACCAGCGTGAGTACCAGACCCGACAGCCCGACCAGCCCGACCAGCCAGAGCAGCCCGACCAGCCGCAGGAGCGCCCGATGACCACCACCCCGATGGCCGACCCGACCACCAGCGCGCCGCCCGCCGACACCGGTTCCGCGAGCGAGTCGTGCACGCTGGACATCGGCGGCATGACCTGCGCGTCGTGCGTCCGGCGGGTCGAGAAGGTCCTGGCGAAGCTCGACGGCGTCGAGCTCGGCCGAGGTGAACCTCGCCACCGAGGCCGCCTCCGTGGTCTACGACCCGACCCGGGTCGGCCCGGACCAGATGGCCGCCGCCATCGCGCACCGCGGGCTACACCGGGCAGCTGCGCCCCGACCCGCGCGCCAGCACCGCAGCCCGGTCGGGTCTGCTCCTGCGGCGCCTGCACCGGACGACCGGCGGGAGGAGCACGAGCAGGCCCGCGACGCCGAGCTCGCCGGGCTCAAGCGCAAGTGGCAGGTCAGCGCTCACCACCGGCCTGAGCCTGATGGCGCTGATGTACGTGCCGCTGCCCATCGACACGATGGACTGGCTGATGCCGGTCATCCTCGTCGTCACCACCGTCGTGCAGTTCTGGGCCGGCAAGGAGTTCTACGCGCAGGCGTGGGCCGCCGCCCGGCACCGCGCGACCAACATGAACACCCTGGTCGCGCTCGGCACTCTCGTCGCCTACGGCTACAGCGCGTTCGCGACCCTGTGGCCGGCGCAGGCGCAGTCCTGGGGGCTGCCGCTGCACGTGTACTTCGAGACGTCGCTGGTCATCCTCGCCCTGGTCACGATGGGCCGCTGGATGGAGGGCAAGGCGAAGAAGCAGACCGCGGCGGCCATCAAGGCCCTCGTCGGGCTCGCGCCGAAGACCGCCCGGGTGCTGCGCGACGGCACCGAGGTCGACATCCCGGTCGAGGACGTCGTGGTCGGCGACCTGGTCCGGGTGCGGCCCGGCGAGAAGGTCCCGGTCGACGGCGTCGTCGAGGACGGCTCGTCCAGCGTCGACGAGAGCATGCTGACCGGGGAGAGCATGCCGGTCGAGAAGGCCGCCGGCGACGTCGTCATCGGCGCCACCCTGAACCGCACCGGCAGCCTCGTCATCCGGACCCGCGCCGTCGGCCAGGACACCACGCTGGCCCAGATCGTGCGGCTCGTCGAGGACGCGCAGGGCTCGAAGGCGCCGATGCAGCGCCTCGCCGACCAGGTGTCCTCGTGGTTCATCCCGGTCGTGCTCGCCCTCGCCGCGCTCACGTTCGCCGGCTGGGCATTGTTCGGTCCGGACGACGGCCGGTGGACGCTGGCCATCGGCACCACCATCGCCGTCATCATCATCGCCTGCCCCTGCGCGCTCGGCCTGGCCACACCGACCGCCATCATGGTCGGCACCGGCAAGGCCGCCGAGCTCGGCATCCTCATCGGCTCCGGCGAAGCCCTCGAGCAGGCCCGCCGCCTCACCGCAGTCGTGCTGGACAAGACCGGCACCCTGACCCGCGGCAAGCCCACCCTCACCGGCACCACGGTGCTCGGCGACTGGACCGAGGACGGGCTGCTCGCGGCTGGTCGCGGCCGCCGAGGTCGGCAGCGAGCACCCGCTCGGCGAGGCCGTCGTGGCCGCCGCCCGCGACCGCGGCCTGCCGATGCCGCCTGTGACCGCGTTCGAGGCCGTCCCGGGGCACGGCATCGACGCCACCGTCGACGGGCACCGCCTGCTCGCCGGAAACGCCCGCCTGATGACCACCCACGACATCGACACCACCGCCGCTGACGACGCGGCAGCCAGCGCCGCCGCCGACGGCGCAACGCCGCTGTTCGTCGCTGTCGACGGCGTCGCGGCCGGGCTGTTCCTGGTCGCCGACCCGCTCAAGCCGGAGTCCGCCGAGGCGGTCGCCCAGCTGCAAGGCCCTCGGGCTGGAGGTGTGGATGCTGACCGGCGACAACGCGGCCACCGCGGCCGCCGTCGCCCGCCAGGTCGGCATCGACCACGTCCTCGCCGAGGTCCTTCCCTCAGAGAAGGCCGACCACGTCGCTCAGCTCCAGCGGCAGGGCCACGTCGTCGCGATGGCCGGCGACGGCATCAACGACGTCCGTCGCCCTCGCCGCCGCCGACCTCGGCATCGCGCTCGGCACCGGCGCCGACGTCGCCGTCGCCGCCTCCGACATCACCCTCGTCGGTGGCGACCTGCGCGGCATCGTGTCCGCCATCGCACTGTCCCGGCGCACCGTCACCACCATCAAGCAGGGCCTCGGCTGGGCGTTCGTCTACAACCTGGCGCTCATCCCGGTCGCCGCCGGCGCCCTGTACTGGTGGAACGGCGTCCTGCTCGACCCCGTCCTCGCGTCCGCCGCGATGGCGATGAGCTCGGTCAGCGTCGTCACCAACGCGCTGCGGCTGCGCAGCTACCGCCGCCCCGCCACCGTCGCGGAGATCCTGCGGCCGCCGCTGCGGACCCGCGTCACCCAGTGGGCGTACCTCGGCGGCATCGCCGTCGTCGCCGTCACCCTCGGCGTCGCGTTCACCGTCGCCAGCCGCTCCGACGCGGCCGGCCACGGCATGAACGGGCAGCTCGCGTGGCTGCAGGGCACCGGCATGACGATGCGCCCGTCGATGAGCGTGATGATGACCACCGACGTGCCGCCCGTCGACGCCGACCAGGCCGGCGTCACCGTCGACTACCGGCTCCCGGCCGACGTGCGGCCCGGGGAGCGGACCCGGGTCGTCGTCACCCTGCGCGACGCGGACACCGGCGCCCCGGTCACCGACCTGACCCGCACCCACGAGGTGTGGATGCACCTCATCGCCACCCGCGACGACCTCGGCACCTTCGCGCACGTCCACCCGGAGCCCACCGGCCGGCCCGGCGAGCTCGCCGTCACCCTGACGTTCCCGACCGCCGGCACGCTACGACCTGCACACCGAGTTCGCCCGGCAGGGGTCGATGAGCAACATCCTCGACCGGCACACCATCACCGTCGCCGGAACGCGCCCAGCGACGTCGCGCGCCGCTGGCACGCCGGCCCGCGGGAGCGGGTCGTCGACGGAGTCCGGGTCACCCTGTCCGGGCAGGCCGAGCGCCGACACGACCTCCGACCTGACGTTCACCTTCGCCGACGCCACGCACCGGCGCACCGGTCGACAATCTGAAGCCGTACCTGGCCGCGGCCGGGCACATCGTGGTGCTGCGCGCCGACGGCGGCGACTTCGCCCACGAGCACGCCGAAGGCGAGGACCAGCGACGGCCAGCCGGTGTTCGCGCTGCCCGGCACCCGGTTCGGGCCCGAGCTCGACGCGCACTTCCGGTTCCACACCGCCGGCGTCTACCAGCTGTGGGCGCAGTTCCGGCTCGGCAACGGGCACGTCATCACCGTCCCGTTCACCGTCCAGGCCAGCTGACCCGACGACCCAGCATCTACGGAGACGACATGAACCACGACTCGAGCACCCAGACCACTCGCAACGCGCGAGCCCGACAGCGACCTCGGCACCTACCCGTGGGTCGAGCGCACCGGCGGGCAGCTGACACCGGCCGAGCGACGCCAGCTGCTCCGCCCGCTCGCAGCCGGCCTCGCCGGCCAACGTCGCCGGTCGGTTCGCGATGCTGCTCCGGGTCAACTCCGGGCGGCGAATCGAGCTTTCTGCCGTCGGCGCGCGGCAGGCACCGGACTCGGTGCTGACCCGGGCTGCGCTCACGGTGGCGCAGACCCGGCTCACCCCGGCCCTGCTCGGCCACTCCCAGCGCACGTACCGGTTCGGCGCCGCACTCGGCCAGCTCGAGGGTCTCGACGTCGACCACGAGGTCCTGTACGCCGCGGCGCTGCTGCACGACGTCGGGCTGCGCACCGGCGTACCGCAGGTCGACTTCACCCGGACGAGCGCCCGCGTCGCCACCGAGGTCGCCCAGCAGGTCGGGCTGTCCACCGCGGCCACCGACACGCTGCGCAGCGCCATCACGCTGCACCACAGCCCCGGCGTCACACTCGAGCACACGGACCTGTCGCGTACCTGCTGTCCGCCGGTGCCGGCGTCGACGTCGTCGGACTCGGCTCGTGGAAGCTCCCACCGGCCCTGCTGACCGACATCGTCGCCGCGCACCCACGCGCCGGGTTCAAGCGCGAGTTCACCGCCGCGTTCCGAGCCGAAGCCGCCCTCGTACCCCGCGGCCGGGCCGCGTTCCTGCGCCGCTACGGCGCGTTCGACCTGGCCATCCGCACCGCACCGTTCCAGGGCTGACCGGACCGGCGTCGCCGACGGCCCCAGCGCGGCGGTTCCGGTCGGCGACGCCGCCGTACACCCGCCCACGTGCAGAGGACTGCACGTCGGTCGGACTTGCCGCGTCCCGCTCCGCCGCGTGCCTTCCGTGTAGAGGTCTGCATCCCTTGGCGGGGCCGAATGCCGTCAGGGCTGGCCGTGGAGCAGATTCCGGCGGGCCCGGTAGTCGCGTTCTTCGACGTCACCGCGGGCCAGCTGCAGGTCCAGGACTCGTTGCGCGTCGCTGTCCTGCGGCGCCCCGTCGGAGGCGCCGCGCGGGCCGCTGCTCGCTCGGCTGCTGCGCCGCGGTGAGGGCTCGCACCACCAGCACGACAGCTGCAACCACCGCCACCGTCAGCAGGGTCATCATCAGGCCCATCCCGAGCCACGTGCCCCAGCCCCAGTCGTGCCCGTCCCTGTCGTACATCACCGCAAGTCACCTCCTCGACGCCCGTCTGAGGGCGCTCGTCCGGCACCTCACTTCACGCTGCGCGCTCGCGGGAGGCGGCAGTAGTGCCGTAGGACCCGAGCCCGCGGCCAAACGCGACTGGCCGGGCTCCGCTCGCGTGAGCGGGACCCGGCCAGTCGTGGGGAACCACGGTGACGTCGGACGGTCAGACAGCGACTGCCTCAGCGTCGGCTGCTGCCGTCTCGGGCTGAGGCTTCGGCAGCCGCAGCGTGACGGCGGCGATGACCGCGCCGGCGGCGGCGACGACGGCCGCCCCGAGGAACGCCGCCGAGTAGCCGTCGGTCAGCGAGCTGACGTCGCCGAGCTGGTCCGCGCCGTTCGCGGCGGCGACCGCAGTCATCGCCGCCAGACCCAGCGCGGACCCGACCTGGTAGCTGGTGTTCACGATGCCGGCCGCCAGCCCACCTTCCTCCGGGCGGGCCGAGGACAGCGCGATGCCGAGGGACGGGATGAACGCCAGGCTCATCCCGGCCGCCGCGACCAGCGACGCGGGCAGCACGTCGACCACGTAGCTGCCGTCCGGGCGGACCAGGGACGAGCAGCCCGAGACCTGCCGCGAGCACACCCATGCCGGTGACCAGCGCCCGCTTCGGCCCGAACCTGGCGATGACGCGCGGGCGCGACGAGCACCATGCCGGCCATGATGAACACCGTCATCGGCAGCAGCGCCGACCCGGACGGGAACGCGGACAGGCCGAGCACCTGCTGCAGGTAGAGGTTCAGGAAGAACCACATCGGAACCCAGGCCGCGCCGAGCAGGAACTGCGCGACGTTGGCCGCGCCGAGCGCCGGGGTGCGGAAGATGCCGAGCCGGACCAGCGGCTGCCGGCGCCTGGCCTGCAACAGCAGGAAGACGCCGAGCAGCGCGACCGCGCCAGCCCCCACACCGAGGGTCTGGGCCGAGCCCCAGCCGACCTCGGGGGCGCGGACGATGGCGTACACCAGCGCGGCGAGCCCGCCGGTGACGGTCGCGGCGCCCAACCAGTCGTGGCTGCCGCGGCTGCCCGGGACGTCCGGCATCACCCGGGTCGCGAGCGACGATGACGGCCAGCGCGATGGGGATGTTCAGGTAGAACACCCACGGCCACGACGCGTACTCGGTCAGGACACCGCCGAGGAACACCCCCGCGGTCCCACCGGCGGGCGCGGCCGCCCCGTACAGCGCGAGCGCCTTGGTGAGCTCCTTGCCGTTGCCGGCGAACAGCACCATCAGCAAGGTCAGCGCCGACGGCGCGATGAGGGCGGCGCCGGCACCTTGGACGGCGCGGCCCGCGAGCTCGGTCGCGGCGTTGCCGGCGGCACCGGCGACGACCGACCCGGCGAGCAGGACGGCCCAGCCGGCGACGAACACCCTGCGGGCACCGAGCAGGTCCGACAGGCGGCCACCGAGCAGCAGCAGCCCGCCGAACGCGACCACGTAGGCGTTGAACACCCAGGACAGGTCCTGCGGGGCGAAGCCCAGGTCGGTCTGCATCTTCGGCAGGGCCACGCCGATGATGGACGTGTCCATGATGACCATGAACTGGGCGGTTGCGATGGCGCCGAGCGCCCACCAGCGGCGGTTGCTGGCGGAAGACGTTGCGGGGGACATGGTTCCTCTCTCCGGACTTCGACGGTCGACCCCGCGCGCGCACGAGGCGCGGCGCGGGCGGCTCCGGTGGAGCCCCCGTAGAGTCCGGGCCGCCCTGTCCGTGCACTGTCGAGCGCGACGAGTGCCGCCGCCGCGCGCGGACAGCGCGCGGACAGCGCCGGGCGGGACTCTGCCGGTGTGAGAACCGCACCGATGCACCGCGCCGGCGCACCGAGCGACCGGTGCGCGCCGCCGACCCGGCCAACCCCGTTCCTGGCAGCGGCCCCGACACGAGGGGCGCTTCGCATGAGCACGCTGACGCTGCTGGTGCCCGGCATGACCTGCCGGCACTGCGTCCGGAAGGTGACCGCGGCGTTGCGCGACGTGCCCGGCGTCCAGCTCGTGCAGGCCGACCTGACGACCAGCACCGTCGTGCTGCGCGGCGAGCCCGCGGTCGCCGACGTCCTCGCCGCCCTCGACCGAGGCGGGCTTCCCCGGAACCGTCGTGCTGCGCCGACTGAGCGGCTACACCGGCTCGGCGAGCCGGTCGGTGAGGCCGGCCAGCTCGGCCCGCTCGTACGGCGCCCGGGGCCGCCCGCCGTGCTCCCGGACCGCGTCGGCCTGCGCGAGCAGCGCCCGCGCCTCGACCAGCGCGTCCGGCGAACCGCGCTCGGCCGTGAGCAGCGCGAGTCTGCCAGCCCTTCGAGACCGGCCGCGACCAGCGCGGCTCCCCGGCGGTGTCGCCGATGTCGCGGGCCCGTTCGAACCGTTCCGGGCCTCGTCGAGCAGCCCGTCGACCTCGTCGCAGCGGCCCAGACCGGCCAGCGCCAGCCCGACCGGGACGGGGGTGCCGAGCTCCTCGAACCCGGCCAGCGCGGCGCCGTACCGGGCGCGGGCCTGCGTCCAGTCGCCCGCGACCCGCGCCAGCAGGCGCGTACCCGTAGGTGGCGAGCACGTGCCCGGCGCCGTCGCCGGACTCGGTCGACCCGACCCCGGCCGCGTCGAACCGGGCGCGGGCCGCGTCCAGGTCGCCGAGGTTCACCAGGGCCACCCCGAGGTCGGCCAGCGCCCACAGCTCGGTGTTCTGGGTGCCGCCGTTCGCGGACACCTCGATGGCTTCCTCGAGGACCGGGACCGCCTCGGCGTACCGGCCGAACTGCCGCAGCCCCCACCCGAGGTGGTACAGCACTGCGGACAGCCCCCACGGGTCACTCAGCGCGCGGAACGCGGCGGCGGCCGCCCGTCCGGTCGGGATGCGCGCGGGTCGCGTCACCGGTCTTGAGGTAGGTCTCCATCCGGACGAACGCGGCCAGCGCGTGACCCCACGCGTCGTCGTCGGCGGTGAACTGCTCGTCGGCGGCGGCGAGCAGCGCCTGCGACCGGGTCGCCTTCTCGTCACCCTCGTGCGCGGCGACGCCCTCGACGGCCAGCAGCACCCGGGAGATGGCGGCCCGGCGGGTGTCGCCCAGCTGTTCGAACAGGGCCAGGCTCTCCGCGGCCGTCTCCGCGCACCGCGGGCTCGGATGCACCGGGCACGCGCGGGGCCGTTCCACCAACGACACCGCTTGCAGCGCGCGGGCGCGGGCGAGCGGTGAGCCGCCGTCGCGGGCGATGACGCTGCCGCAGCACGTCGCGACCTTCCACGTGCCGGCCGAAGTGCCAGAACCAGCCGAGGCCGCCGGCCAGGTGCAGCGCGTCCTCGACGCGGGCCGCGTCCTGGTCGCCGGCCGCCAGCCACGCGAACGCGGCCCGCAGGTTCGGCAGCTCGTCCCGCAGCCGCCGCACCGTCGCCGCCTGTCCCGCCCCGCGCAGCGTCCACTCGGCCGCATCGGTCAGCGCGCGGAAGTACGCGACGTGCGCGGCCGCGACCTGCTCGGCCTCGCCGTCGGCGGCAAGCTTCTCGACGGCGTACTGGCGCAGCGTCTCGAGCATCCGGTACCGGGACGGCTGCCCGGGGTGCACGTCGTCGACGGTGACCATGTGCCGGTCGACCAGCCGCGACAGCAGCGTCGAGCACATCGGTCCGCGGCACGTCGGCCCCGGCCGCGACCATCTCCGCGGCATCCAGGGTCCAGCCGCCGTGGAACACCGCGAGCCGGCGGAACACGACCTGCTCGGGGTCGGTGAGCAGGTCGTGGCTCCAGTCGACGGTCGCGCGCAGGGTGCGCTGCCGCGCATCCGCGGTCCGGGCGCCGGAGGTGAGCAGCCCGAACCGGTCGGTCAGCCGCGCCGCGAGCTCTACCGGCGCCAGCGTGGACGCCCGGGCCGCCGCCAGCTCGACGGCCAGCGGCATCCCGTCCAGCGCGACGACGACCTCCGCGACCGCCGCGAGGTCGGCGTCGCTGGTCAGGTCCAGCGTCGGGCGCACCGCGCGGGCTCGCTCGGCGAACAGCTGCGCCGCCGGATAGCCGAGCACCTGCGCCGCCGGCGTGCCGGCCGGCGGGGTCGGCAAGCGGCCCGAGCGGCACCTGCACCTCACCGGGCACGCCGAGCGCCTCCCGGGTCGTGGCGAGCACGGTGACGTTCGGGCACTGCGAAAGCACGTCGTCGACCAGGCGCGCAGCCGCATCCACGACGTGCTCGCAGTTGTCCAGGACGAGCAGCAGCTCGCGGTGCGACAGGAACGTGAGCAGCCGCTGCCGCGCCGGACCGCCGACGGCGGCACCGTCAAGCGGTGCACCCAGCGCCTCCGCAGCAGCGAGCGGTACATGCTCGGGGTCGGTGACCGACGCCAGCCGCACCACCCACACGCCGTCCCGGTACTGGTCGACGAGCCCGGCGGCCGCGGCGTACCCGGTCGCGGTCTTCCCGGCGCCGCCCGGCCCGACCAGCGACACCAGCCGCGAGGTGGCGAGCAGGTCCCGCAGCGACCGAGCTCGTGCTCGCGACCGATGAGAGCGCGGACCGGCGGCGGCACGTTCGACCGCAGCGCGACCGGCTGCCCGGGTAGCGTCGGCTGCGACGCGGGTGCCGCTCGGGGCGCAGGTCGGCCAGTCGGCTGCACGGGCTCGACCGGGCTCAGGCTCGCGTCCTGCGCGAGGACCTTCTGATGCAGTGGCGCGCAGCGCCGCCGACGGCTCCAGACCCAGCTCGTCGTCGAGGACCGCGCGGGTCCGCGCGAACACCTCGAGCGCGTCCGCCTGCCGCCCGGACTGGTACAGCGCCGTCATCAGCAGCCCGGCGAGCGTCTCCTGGGTCGGGTCCTGACTGACGACCGGGTCCAGGTCGGCGAGCACGTCGCCTGGCCGCCCGAGCGACAGCAGCAGCTGCGCTCGCTCGGTCAGCGCGGCCAGCCGCAGCTGGGACAGGCGGGCTGCCTCGACCATCGCCCACGACTGCCCGGCGAAGTCCGCGAGCGGCTCACCGCCCCACCGGTCCAGCGCCGCCCCGAACAGCGCGGCAGCCTCGCTGTCGGCGGATACGTCCCTGCCGCCAGGGCTGTCGCGTCGAGCTCGCGCCGCGCGGACACCGGCGACGAACGCCTCCACATCCACCGCGTCCGCGGCCACGTCCGCGCGGTAGCCCGACACCGTCCCGGACCACGACCGCATCCGTCCCCGCCAGCGCCCGCCGCAGCTTCGACACCCGCAGCTGCAGCGCGTTCGACGGGTCCGCCGGCAGGTCGCCTCGTCCCACAGCCGGTCGATGAGCGTGCTCGCGGTGACCATCCGCCCCGGTGAGAGCAGCAGCAGCGCCAGCAGCGCACGCTCGGCCGCCCCCGGCAGCGGCACCGGCCGGTCGCCGGCGGTGATGCCGAGCGGGCCCGAGCAGCCGGAACTCGACATGCATCGTCGCCGGCTCCGTGGTCACCCTCGGACCTCCTCCCGCTGTCGCTCCCTGGCCCTGACGGTAGAGGCGCCCGCAGCGGCCGTCGTGCGGAACGCGGCAACAAGCCCCGCCTCCGGCCGCCGAGGCCGCCCTCCGGCCAGCGGTCGGACAGCCCCGGGACAGCCTCCGCGGCCACGGTGACCCAGTGGAACAGCGGAGCGGCGCAGCCGGGAACCCGGCCGTTTGGCCGGCGCGACCACGCCCGCCCGCGCCCACGCTCAGCAGTACCGCCACTGCGCGGATCCACTCCCCGGAAGGAGACCGTGATGACCAGCCTCAGCCCCGCCGCCCTCACCGCCACCAGCCTGGCCAGCGCGGGCAACAACCTCCCGTGGGTGCCCACCCTCACGACCAGGCGCCGCCGCGCCGTCGACGCCCGCCTCGCCCGCTCCCACGCGATGCGCAGCCCGAGCGCCGCAGGAGCCTGACCGACGTCCCTCGCAGCCGGAGCCGGGAACACGGCCGATTCGCCGGCGCGACCCCGGCCGCCCGCGCCCACGCTCAGCAGTACCGACCACCCCTGCCATCCCGCCGCGCATGCCACCGAGAAGCGAGACCGCGATGACGACCACCAGCCAGCCGACCAGCCAGGCGCCCACCCAGCCCGCGGGCGGCGCTCGCGCCGCCGCCAGATGCCGGTCACCGTGGCCGTCGTCGCATCCATGCTGGCCGGGCTCGTGACCGCCCTGCTCCTCGTCCTGGTCGTGTTCGCCGGCGGCACCGAACCCGTCATCACCGGCGCCGCCCTGGTCGGGCTTCGGCTTCCGGCTGGGCGCTGCTCGGGCTGCTGACCACCCGGTTCACCGCCCAGCCGCAGCGCTGGGCCTACGTGCCCGCCGGCGTCATGGCGACAACCGGCCTCGCGCTGCTCGCCGTGCGGCCCGGCAACGACGTCCTGACCGGCGCCGGCTGGGTGTGGCCGCCGGCCGCGCTCGCCCTCGCCATCTGGATGGGGCGCGCCATGCGTCGCAGCACGACCCGCGGCATCAGGTGGCTCGTCTACCCGGCCATCAGCCTCGTCGTGGTCGCGGCCCTCGGTGGCGGCCTCGCCACCCTCACGCTCGCCGCCGACGACACCTTCGACACCGGCAGCTCGATGCCCGGGTCGCTGTACGACGTCGGCGGCCACCGGCTGCATCTCGTCTGCGCCGGCACCGGCAGCCCGACCGTCGTCCTCGAGAACGGCCTGAACGAGATCTCGTCCCTGTGGGATGCGGTCACCGCGCAGGTGTCCCGCACCACCCGGGTCTGCGCGTACGACCGGCCTGGTCAGGGCTGGAGCGACGACATCGATCATCGGCAGGACGGCCGCGCTGTCGCTGCTGACCTGCACAAGTTGCTTGCCCGGGCCGGCGAGCACGGCCCGTACGTCCTCGCCGGCCACTCGTCCGGCGGCACCCTCGCCATGACGTACGCCGCCCGCTACCCCGCGCAGGTCGCCGGCCTGGTGCTGCTCGACTCGTCCAGCCCGGACCAGTACACCGACCAGCCCGACTTCGCCGGCACCTGGGCGATGATGCGCCGCGCTCTCCCGGTGATGCCCGCCCTCGCCCGGGTCTCGGCGACCCGTCTCATGCCGGCGGACCCGTCGACAGCGCTCTCACCCGCGGCGGCCGCGCAGGTCCGGGCGTTCGCGACCAGCCCCCGCGGCGCCCGCAACATGCGCGACGAGCTGACCGAGCTCCGCACCGTCTTCACCCAGGCGCAGACCCTCACGACATTCGACCCGAAGCCGCTCGCCGTGGTCACCGCCCGCCAGAATGCCGAGGGCACCACGGGGTGGGCCGCCGCGCAGGACCGGATGGCCGAGCTGTCCACGAACAGCGCCCACTGGACCGCGGACACCAGCCACGTCGGACTTATCGCAGACAAGGCCGCGTCCCAGGACTCGGTCCGCGCCATCACCGCAGTGGTCACCGCCGTCCGCAGCGGCGCACCGGTGAGCTCCCGATGAGCTCGCCGGCCCGCCGCATCCAGGTCGCCGTGGTCCTCAGCGCGTCCGGGACCGTGTTCAGCGACGCGCTCGCCCCCTACGAGGTGATCGCCCGGTCGGCGCGCTTCTCGATCGCCGCCGTCGCCGCTGAACCGGGCCCGGCGCCCGTCCAGGCCGGCCCCCGAATCACCCTTACGACGGCTTCTCGCGGCCAGCCATGGAGGACTGCACGCCGTCAGTTGAAATAGTCCCTCGCCCGATCTCCGGGCGGGCCCAACCAGCAGGGGCACCGCGAAAGCGAACATGGCCTCGTCGGCTGCAGCGAGGTCGGATCGGGCTCAAAGTCCAGCCTCTTGATGACAGTGCGCACTGCCGATCACGCCGTGTCGCTCCGAGCTGGCACTACCGAGCGGTTCCAAAGGCGCCAGCGGATCTTCGAAGAATGTATGCCGCCGTGTCAGCGCGCGGCTCAATCGCCGTGAGGCGGGCCTCGGCAGTATGCCTCAGCATCGCAATGTCGTTGCCTGGAGTGATCAGACGGTACCCGAGCCTGATGAAGCGCGGGGCATCGGCAATGTCTGCGCAGTAAACGCCTAGACCGACCCGACGAGACTGAGCGGCCGATGCGATTTCCTCCATGGCTGCCCACTGCTTTTCCGTCTAGGCCCCGGCCCGGACGCTGGCCCATGGACAGGCCAAGTCGTCTGGCACCACGTACAAGCCGGCGATCCCCGGCGTCGCAGCGAAGTCACACACACGCGACATTGCGTCGCCCGACTCGATCATCGACCACACCGAGACTGATTAATTGGCAATGGCCAGGTCGACGGTGCCGACGTGGCTTCGGCAGGCACCCGCCAGGGCCGCCTCGAGACAGTTCCCGGACAGGCACCCGACAGTGCGATGACGAACATTCAACTTGTCCGTAACACCCAGTGGAGAACGGTTCTTACGGCTCTACGGGCTCCGGCCACGACCAACCGCGAACACCCACCCAAAGGCGACAAGATGACCGCCCCCCCGCCGACCACCGTCCCGAACTCCCGACCCGCAGGACCGCCGACCAAACACCAACTAGCCGTCATGAGCTGGCTGGCCGTCTTCCCGACCCTCACGATCCTCAACCTGGTTCTCGGTGACTGGCTTAGGACACTGACACCCGTCGCGCGCACCTTGGTACTCGCCACCATCGCCGTGCCGATCGTCGTCTACGGCCTGATGCCCCAACTGCAGCGGCTTCGCACGCAAGTCCTGACCCGCGCGGCAGGCAGCTGATCGAACAATCCCCGGTGGATCGTTCGAGCTGACTTCGGCATCTGGCTGATCGCACGCGGGTTCGCCTCCACCGCGACCGTCGTCCGCTGGCGCGCGAGCACCTGACTGACGAGCGCCGCCCGCAATCAGGTCGTCTGGATGACCTCCGAAATCCTCGTTGAGATCCGGACGTGGCCTCGACATGTGGACAGGTATGCAAACGAATGCCGGTCGGACCGGCCCCTCAGAGAGAAGAGAACCATGAAAGCGATCGTCCAAGACACCTACGGAAACGCGGATGTTCTCGAGCGCCGGAACAGCGACAAGCCCGTGCAGGACACGTACGGCTCCGCCGATGTCCAGACCGCGACGGGAGGCGCACGATGAGGGTCTGCATCGTTGGAGCGTCCGGCAAACTCGGGCAGTACATGGTGCAGCACGCGTTGGATCATGGCTACGAGGTGGTCGGCGTGTGCCGGCAGGAAAGCGTGGGGAAACTCGGCCGGTTCAAGAGGCGTATCACCGTAATCTCGGGAGCAACGGACGACCCCGAGGTCATCAAGCGCGCAGTCGCGGGGTGCGACGCGGTGCTCGTCGTGATGACCCCGGTTGGCGTCAACGGGTACTCGACGGGAACGACCCAGGCGGTGCTCGACTACGCACCTCCGGGTGCGCGCCTTGTGTTCTCGTGTGGGTGGCACATCACCCGCGACGGCCAGGACGTGTACTCGTGGAAGCTCAAGGTGATGGTGAACGTCTTCGGCCGGCTTGCGCGACTCGCTCGAAAGGTCGACCTCAACGACCAGGTGGAGGCATGCCGGCGGGTGTTTGCCAGCGACACCCGGTGGACAGTCGTGCGCGGCAGCGACCTCGAGGAGGGCGAAAGCCAGGGCCTGCCCGTGTGGAGCGAGCACGTAGGGGATCCAATCCTGGCGAGCAACCTCACGCGTCGAGTGGACTTTGCCCTGTTCATGGTGGAGGCCCTCGAGAACGACGAGCTCGTGCACGAGGCCCCGGCGATCGTCGGCCGCGAGACGCCCTCGGCACTCGCCCACGCCGCCAGAGAATGAACTATTCAATGCGCGAGGGTTCTCCAGAGCGAAAGAACCCCGGACCGCTCACTTCCCCCAAGGCACGCTGAGACATGACCAACGAGCCCGGCACGTTCCCACACCACATCGCCATACAAGGAGAGACTGGACATGAGTGCCGGCCCTGAGTCGCACACCGACCACCACACCGTGGGCGGCCTGAACGCGATGGCCGCGAGCGCCACGCTTCACTGCCTGACCGGATGCGCCATCGGCGAGATTGCCGGTCTGATGGTCGGCACGGCGGCGGGACTCAGCAATGCGTCAACGATCGCCCTGTCCATCGCGCTGGCGTTCCTCTTCGGCTACGGCCTGTCCACCCTGCCCCTGCTGAACGCCGGACTTCCCATCCGCACCGCGCTCGGAGTGGTCCTCGCGGCCGACACGCTGTCGATCCTGACCATGGAGATCGTCGACAACACAGTCATGGCCGCGATCCCAGGCGCGATGAACGCGGGCCTTGTCAACGTCACGTTCTGGATCGCCATGATGATCTCGCTGGCGGCCGCCTTCGTCGCCGCCTTCCCGGTGAACCGAATCCTGCTCAAACGGGGGAAGGGTCACGCCCTGACGCACGAGTATCACGGGATGCCGTCTCAACGGCGCTTCCCCGCCTTCGCTACCTCGACCCTCGTGGCGGCCTTGGTCGCGTTCATGCTCGGCGGCCTCGTGGTGGCAATCGCAGACGAAGCCTCGGGCGCGAGCACGCCATCACGGCCCGCAAGCACCCACGGAGATGGGCCGGCAAACGTCGAGGCTCGCTAACCGATGAGTAGGTGCCGCTCCCGAATGCACCAATCTGGCACTACCGATCGGTCGCGGCTGCCGCCCTCCAGCAAGTCCTCGCCGGATAAGGCCATACCTGAGGGCTTAGGCGAGGAAGAGGTGGTCTCTTCACCCGCGGAGCATCCGCCCGCTACGGTCGCACACTTCCATAGCGAGGTCTGCGGGGGGCTGAAATGGTCGACGACTTGACGTCACGGTCACTGGACTACGTCGCTGCCTCCGTACGACTGCGCGCCCCCAGGTGCGCCGTGATTATCCCCGACAACGCCAGGTGGCCGGAAACCACGGCGATGGTTCTTGATCAGTGTTCGCGCCTTTGGGGAGGCGCAGGCTTCATTCTCGTGCCGCATTCATCGGGAAGCATCGACGACGTCTGGCGACGCATCGCGATGGCGTACGACCCGGATCACGTGCTCGTAGCGACAGCGCCGATGGCTGACCTGGCCGAAATGTTCCCCGACGATTTTCGCGTGACCTTGGACGGCCGAGTCCTGACACCGGCCGAGGTCCGAGAGATGGGCTTCCGGTCGCTACGACCCTTGTCAGGTCAAGATGATGCGGCGCGAATTCAGGTTGCTCTGGCCTGTACCCCGTTCCGCGATCTTCGTCCTTGGGCCCCGGAAGGCGGGGATCCGCTTTACAGCAAGTCTCGGCTTCCCCATGAGGGGGAGCTCGACTTGAAGGCAGTGAACGTGGGCGGCACTGGATGGGATGCGCGCTACGACTTTGCAGATGCTGACACAGCTCTCGCGTCGCTTTGGCTCGCCAGCCGACAAGGTCCCATCCGACCTGAGAATGAAGCCCAGGACCCGCTCCTTGGCCCAGACCCTGTGGCGCTCAATGACGAAATTCGGCGCCTGTCGTCCCACAACAGCGATGGCATTAGTTGGTACGAGGGCACGGGCTGGAGGCCAAGCCTTCGGGGTCTGACCCCCCTGCTCGCTTGGCGGGCTCGGGACACGGCATGGCTGGTTCTGGGTGACACATGTTTCGACTTCGCGCTGGGGCAAGCCCTCAGCCGAATGAGCCATCATGTGGACTGGCTTCCTACCTCTTGGATAGACCCGACATCCCCCTACGTTGGCGCTGCGCGCGCGATCCTGATGCAAGCACGGTTCCGCGCCGACCGTGGAGATCCGGTGCGAGTGGTCAGCATCTCCGGAGAAGTGGAGCCGCATCTGGCGCGACTCCTTGGACCGGAGTTGTCAGCCACGGTGGGCGACGAAGCGTGGTTGCGGCCGGCGGGGCTTGACGAAATCAAGGCTACGGAAGGCGGGATCCTTCTAGCCCTCCAGAATGATTTCGATCGCGACCTCGCGGCGCCGGTCTTCGCCAACGCATCAGGTGACTTGACTCTAGTGAATCCACTGCCCCCCTTGATCCCGGAGACGATTGAGGTCTTTGAGGAGCCTGCAGTGGACTGGGTCATCGAGCTGGCGTTTTCGGATCACAGCACCCCGAGGGGACGGGGCCTGCCGCCCGATGCTCTCCAGAGTGGCGCGGACGCTTGGAGGGAGCGAGTCCGCAGCGGGCGGGATGGTCACTGCGTGATGGCTAGTTCTTTCGGATTCGTTCCCGCGGGTGCGACCCCAAGGCAAAGGACGGCTCGGCCACGCCTAGTGGCGCCCTCACTGAGTTCATGGGTACGCGAGATGGCTGGCGCTTCCGCTCTCCAAGTGCACACGAGCGACGCCGGACATGTCGCCGAGGTAGCCACTCGCCTTTGGGGATCACGCGAGGCACTCGCGGAAGACCTCTGGCGTCACGGCGAGCTGTTCAGAGAATTCCTGTCAGAGAGCGAGCAAACAAAGACCCGATACCCAAACCTCGACGGTGTCGTTCTCCGCCGAGACGGCTACCTGTCCTGGCCGGCCATTCGCCGGATGATGCCTGACGACTCAGATGATGAAGAGGTACGGGCTGGGGTCGACCGCCTCGTCGCACTCGGCGGCCTCCGCCGCGGCCTCATCCTCCGCTGCCCAGATTGTGCGCAAGTGCAATTTTCGACGCCCCACGATCCGCAGTTCGGCGCGCCGTGTTCCAGGTGTGGGGCGCGAGTACCTGTGAGTCAAGAAACCTGGAAGTTGCCGGTCGCTGAGCCCACTTGGTACTACGACCTGCACCCAGTGGTTCGCCGAATGCTTGGCGACCACGGCGATGTACCTCTCCTGGCAGAGCGGCATATTCGCCAGCAGGTTCGAAGGCTCGTGGGGCTTGCGGAGACTGACATCGTCAGCGAGGGACGGGTCAAGGGTGAAGTCGACATTATCTGTGGAGCCGAGGAACTGGTCGTCGTCGGCGAAGCCAAAGCGGAACCCACGATGAAGCCTGCAGATGCGACCAAGAAGGCCCGACTGCTACCGCTGGTCGCAAGTGCTTTGCGCGCTGATCTCATCCTGTTGGCGTCGGGCAGGCAGGGCGATTGGGACGACGCAGTCGTACGGAAACTACAAGACGCGGTCTCTTCCCAGCGCTGGGTCACCGGTTTTCCGCCAGCAATTAGGGTGATCAGCGGGCTCAGGTCTGACCAGGTCAAGGACGTGACCCTGACCTAACAAGCTGCGCGGATGGCTGGGCGCGCGCACGGAACCGAACATGGCCGTCACTACCGTGCGGTTGGCACGGGCACAGATCCGGTCTTGTTCCGCGATGGGCGGCCCGCTGGAGGGAAGCAACAGTGCGCCGCTTCCGGTGGCCTGGCCGAGGACCGGAACACTGCGACGGACGATGTCCGGCTTAGGTCCGGTGGTTCCGCTCCAGTTCCGCGCCAAGCCGTTCCGCCGCGATGACGGTGCCGGACCACTTCGAATGGTTCGACAGAGTCCCGTCGCGTGCAAGCGCTGCCATCGCCTGCAACACACGACGGCTGGCCGCCGGCGAGCCGATCACGCGGGCTGCGCACTCGGTCAGATCGTGGTCTACGGCCTTCACCCGTTCGACGACACGCACCGCGACCGCACCCCCGGAAGCTGCCCGCCGCTCCTCGTAAGCGGCCCGACGACACACCTGGGAGCACCAGGTCGCCGGTCGCCCAGTGCGGCGCACAGAGACGCGCCCCCCGCACCGCGGGCAAACCTTCGAGGGCTCTCCAATGACCATGGGTGGAAGCTACCGACTTTCGTACGGACGAAACCAGCCCGCACGGAGTGCAAGAGGTGTGTCCCTCTTGGTCTTGATCGTCGCCGAGCCGCATCTGTCAGCCCGGGTGCCGTCGGTCTTGCCGACTCCTCGACCGCTCGACGACGTTGCGGTGGCGACGGGGACCGCATGAGGATTCAGGGCTGCGGTCAGAACGCTTAGGAAGTTGGTCCGGTGTTCATGCTGGCCGCCGAAGATGGGTTCAGATTCTGCGGCGCGATCTGCTGGTGGAGGGCGAATGACCCGCGACTTGACCGTGTCAATCTCCGGTACCCGCGCGACATCGGCTGACCGGTAGGTGGCCGACATGATCAGCCGGCGGCGGTGTTGCGCCTGGGCCGGCCCTTGGGGTTGGCGAACGCGCCGAGCTCGCGGGAGCGGTCATGGC
Source organism: uncultured Actinomycetota bacterium (assembly GCA_963746175.1). Classification (GTDB taxonomy): domain Bacteria; phylum Actinomycetota; class Actinomycetes; order JACCUZ01; family JACCUZ01; genus CAVVAH01. The sequence goes on from CAVVAH010000008.1 coordinate 587,218, forward strand.
GGATCGGGTGCACCCGGATCACCTGTCCGTGCTGGGACAGCTGCACCGACCCGGCGACGATCGCGACGTCGATCGACTGGCGGGCCCAGCGCATCCCGACTCGATACGGCGTGCCGGCGAAGCTGACCGACCCGCTGGAGTCGACGATCCGGGTCACCGTCAGCCCGACGGTGGCGTCCCGGGCCCGGCGCTGCACCGGCACTCGCGGCCGGACGACCCGATCCGCCTGGTCTGGCTTGAGCCGCTGCGCATGCGTCGCGACGAGCACCCCGGCGTGGAAGATCTCCACCAGCCCGCCGGTGACGACGACCTCGACCGGCTCACCGACGAAGGTCGCACCGGCCACGTAGTCGAACCCGGCGAGAGAGATCCGGCCGCTCTGGCCGACCCAGCGACTCACCCCGGATGGCCGCGACGCCACCGGCTGCCGCTGCGCCGGCAGCACCGGCTCGTCGACAACGATGAGACTGCTCTCGGCCAGCGCGAACCGCTCCACCGGCGGCCGGCCGCCGCAGGACTGGTGCGGCCGCTCGGTGTTGTACTCCACGACCCACCCGTCCAGCGCCGCCTGCGCGTCCTCGATCGTGGCGTGCTGACGGTCGTGCTCGATTAGGAACTCAGCGCGGATCGTCTTATGCAACCGCTCGATCTTCCCGGTCGTCGTCGGCGAATACGGCGCGGTCAGCAGATGACGGATCCCGTTGTCGTTGCACACCTTGTCGAACATCACCGGCCCAGGACCGAGACCGAACCGGGCCGTGAACACCTTCCCGTTGTCGGTCAAGACCTGCGCCGGGACGCCATGCCGGCGCAACGCCTCCACCAGCGCGCTGCAAACCGGACGCGCGGTCGCCCGGCCGACCAGCTTCGCGCAGACCACGAACCGCGAATGGTCATCGATCCCGGTCACCACCTTCAGCTCCCGGCCATCGGCGAGATGAACCCGGCCCATCACGTCCATCTGCCACAGCTCCATCGACCGGCCGCGTTCCCACCGGCGGTAGTCCTCCCGTCGCCGCCGACGCTTCTTCGCGTCCACCAACCCATGACGGATCAACGCGCGATAGACCGACGACCGGCCCGGCAACGGGTCGACACCGTCACGGCCCAGCTGCCAGCGGATCCGGTCCGGACCCCACGCCGGATGCGCCCGACGCATCGCCACCACCCGCGCCTCGACCTCCGGCGGCATCTGATGCGGACACGACGCCGGCCGGGACGACCGATCGGCCAGCCCACCCAGACCGCCCTCGCCGGCATAGCGACGCAGCCACTCGTGCACCGTCTGGCGAGTGACGCCGTTGCGGCGCGCGACCTCGATCACCGACGCGCCCTCGAGCACCTCCAGGACCGCCCGATACCGCTGCTCCACGACGTTCAGCTCCACCAGCACGACCGGCTCCCTCCCGACGATCACGAGATCGCAAGGAAGGCCGACAACCAGCGGCGCGAGCGTGAACCAAGCGGAAGTGTCGCCCACCTACCGGAGCGACTGTCGCCCACCTACCGGAACCGCGTCCGCAACCTGTCGCCCAGGAACCGGAACCCTGGTGTCAAGCATGAACCGGAGAAGCACACCGCGACTTGACCGGGATTTCACGGACCACTGACGGACCACATGTCAAAGGCCTGACCCGGAGACTTCCGGATCAGGCCTCTGACCTGCACTTACTTGGTAGCGGGGGCAGGATTTGAACCTGCGACCTCTGGGTTATGAGCCCAGCGAGCTACCGAGCTGCTCCACCCCGCGTCGCACCGACGACTCTACGTCAGCGCGCAGAGCCGCCGCAAATCGTCAGCCGGAGCCCGAGGGGCTCGGTGAGCCGCTCGGGCTGGCGGTCCCGCGGCTGGCGCTCGGGGACGGGCTGGGCGACGCCGTGGAGCCCCCGGCGCCACCCTGGGCCGCGACCGCACGGGCGATCGCGGCCTTCAGCTCGTCCTGCGCCTGCCCGTAGGCCGCGAAGTCGCCCGCGGCGAGCGCCTTCTGGGACGCGGCGATCGCGTCCTCGGCGTCGGCGAGGGCCGCGGCCAGCGCGGGGTTGTCCGTCGTGCCGGTGCCGCCACCGCCGGCAGGCGGCGGCGGTGTCGTCCCGCCGCCCGCGTCGCCGGGGTTGCCGCCCTGCGCGGCGAACAGCTTGTTCAACGCCTCGTCGAGGGTGTCCTCGAAGGCGACGTTGTTGCCGAACGAGACCAGCACCTTGCGCAGCAGCGGGAACGACGTCGACGCCTCCGCCTGCACGTAGACCGGCTCGACGTAGAGGAGCCCGCCGGCGATCGGGAAGGTCAGCAGGTTGCCGTACTTCACCGTCGTGCCGCGCTTGAGGATGTTGATCTGCTCGGCGATGACGTCGTCGGACTCGAGCTGGTTCTGCACCTGGGAGGGACCGTTGATCTGCAGCGACCGTTTGAGCTGCAGGACCCGGAAGGTGCCGTAGTCCGGCCCGGGGTCGGCGTTGACCGACACGAACGCGGCCAGGTTGTTGCGCTCGCCGGTCGGCACGTAGGTCGACGTGAGGGAGAACGACGGCTCGGCCTGTCCGGGCATCTGCAGCGTCACGTAGTACGGCGGCTGCGTGTTGCTGCCGCTGGCCGACAGCGTGTTGCCCTTCGTCGGGTCGTCCGGGACCCGCCAGAAGTCCGAGCCGCTGTAGAAGGTCTGCGGCGAGTCGACGTGGTAGTTGGCGAGCAGGGTCCGCTGCACCTTGAACAGGTCCTCCGGGTAACGCAGGTGCGCCTTCAGGTCGTCGCTGATCTCGGCAAGCGGCTGCACCGTGTCCGGGAACGCGCGCATCCAGGTCTTCAGCACCGGGTCCTTGTCGTCCCACTGGTACAGCGTCACCTTGCCGGTGAAGGCGTCGACGGTCGCCTTGACCGAGTTGCGGATGTAGTTCACCCGCTTCACCGGCGTCACCAGCTGGTTGCCGGCCAGGGTGCGCGAGTCGGTGGTCACGTCCTCGAGGGTGCTGCGCGTGGAGTACGGGTAGCCGTTGCTCGTGGTGTAGCCGTCGACGATCCAGAGGATCTTCTTCCCGACGATGGCGGGGTACGGGTCGCCGTCGAGCGTCAGCCAGGGGGCGACCTTCTCGACGCGCTGCTTCGGGTCGCGGTCGTAGAGGATCTCCGACGAGCCGGTCACCCGGTCGGACAGGAGGATGTTGGCCTCCTGGTACTTCATCGCGAACAGCAGCTTGTGCCAGGTCGACCCGATCGGGACACCCTGGCCGACCTTGGTGTCGTACGTCGTGTTGCGCTGCCCGGACGTGGCGCTGTCGTCGGGGTAGTCGAGCTCTCGCGGCGTGGCCCCCTCCGGGGCGCCCACGATGCTGTAGGTCGGCGACTCCTGGCCGAAGTAGATCCGCGGCTCGTAGCCGGTGCCGAGCGGACCGATCGGCGGGATGTCGGAGGAGACGAAGTCCGGCCGGCCGCCGGTCGTGACGTCGCTCGGCGCGGCGACGAAGCCGAAGCCGTGGGTGTACTGGGTGTGGTCGTTGATCCAGTTGCGCTGCGCGTCCGGGAGCCCGCCGAGACTCACCTCGCGCACCGCCATCACGACGTCACGCTTCGCGCCGTTCACGTCGTCGTAGCGGTCGACGCCCAGGGTGCCCGGGAAGTCGTAGTAGGCCTTGATCTGCTGCAGGTTCTTGTAGGTCGGGCTCAGCAGCAGAGGGTCCAGCAGCCGGACGTTGTCGAGCACGTCCGTGTCCTCGGCCAGCTTGGTCTGGTCCGGCGTCAGCGCGGCGTCGTAGCCCTTCTCGATCTGGACCTTGTCCTTGCCGATGCCGTATGCCGTGCGGGTCGCCTCGATGTTGCGCCGGATGTACTTCTGCTCCTTGTCCGACTGCGTCGGGGCCACCGTGAAGCGCTGCACGAGCGCCGGGTAGACGCCGCCGATCAGCAGCGCGGACAGCAGCAGCAGGCCGACCCCGATCCCGGGGAGGATCCAGGTCCGCCGGACGACGTTGGCGAAGAAGAGCACCGCGCAGATCAAGGAGATGATCGCCAGGATCGTCCGGCCCTGCAGCACCGCGTTGACGTCGGTGTAGGTCAGCCCGGTGAAGTCGGTCTTGTTGATCTGGTGCTCGCCCACCGCCAGTCCGTAGCGGTCCAGCCAGTAGGCGATCGCCTTGAGCAGCACGAAGACGCCGAGCAGGACCGACAGGTGCACGCGGGCGGCCGGCGTCGCGCGCTCGCCGAGGAAGGCCTGCAGCCGCAGACCGCCGTAGAGGTAGTGCGTGACGGCGGCCGCGATGAGGCAGACGACGACGGTCGCGAACGCGAAGCCCAGCACGAACCGGTACCACGGCAGGTCGAACGCGAAGAACGAGATGTCCTTGTGGAACTGCACGTCCTTCTCGCCGAACGGCACCGCGTTGCGCCACTGCAGGTAGGTGCGCCACTCCCCCGCGGCGGTGGAGCCGGCGATCAGGCCGAGCAGCACGCCGAGGATGCCGACGACGACCCGGCGGTACGGGTCGAGCGCCATCCGGTAGCGGTCCAGCTCCTGCTGCCCGGGGATCATCGGCTGGTACGCCGGCCGCGCACGGTAGGCGACGACGAAGTTCACCGTGACGGCGGCCGCGAAGAGCAGGCCGAACATGATGAACAGCAGGGACCGGGCGCCGAGGGTGCGGGTGAAGACCGAGGTGTAGCCGACCGCCCGGAACCACAGCAGGTCGGTGTAGAAGCTGGTGAAGATGCTGAACCCGATGAGCAGGACGCCCAGCACGACCAGCGTCGGCAGCAGCGTCCGCCCGCGGCGCCGCGGCACCGCTACGGGTCGTGGGGGCGGGCCGCCGGCCGAGGCCGGCATGTCGAAGCTCACGGGGCTAGGTCCGTTCGTCGAGCCAGGTGCGCAGGTGGAGTCCTGGGCCATCGGTCGGGGCGGTCGGGTGCAGGCGGGACCGCGGTCCAGTCCGCCGTGGGGTCAACTTACCGACCCGGGGGGTAGTTCCCGCCCGCGGCAGCGCTCACGGGAGGATCGGCGCATGACCGACACCCCCGCCGACGGGCCGGGCAACCCACGGCTGGACGCGCTGACGCTCGACCTCGAGCGGCACGCCGCCGCCGACGGCTGGGACCAGCCACCACACCTGTTCGCGCTGGTCGAGACCGCCGACCTGCTGCGCCGGGAGCCCCAGCTGGCCGCGCAGCTGGGTCTCGCCGAGGGCCGGCCGGGCGACCTGACGCCGGTGGACCAGGGCGACCTCCGTGAGGCGGGCAGCCACGGCACGCTCGACGAGCTGCTCGCCGGCATCGCCTGGCCGGCGGAGGTGCTCGGCGCCGCACTGGCGGTGGAGCGGCTGATGGTGCCGCCGGCCGTCGAGAAGGACATGCCGCAGGACGAGGGCGAGGCGCTGCGCTGGCTCGCCGAGCACCCGGAACGCCAGGAGGTACGCCTGGTGGTGGCCGTGCTGCGCGACGGGTCGCGCTCGGCGGCGCTGCGGATTCGTGCCCACGACGACGAGACCTCGGTGCTCACCGGGCGCGACCTGGTGCCCGCCCTGGCCGAGGCCCTCGCGGACACCCTGGCGGACTGACCCGCCAACCCCGCAGCCCGCGGGTCGCTCAGCAGTGCGGCAGGTCGGCGGTGCGGCCGGCCCGCAGGTCGTCCAGGGCAGTCACGGCGTCGGCGAGCGTGTCGACCTTCACCAGGCGCAGCCCGTCGGGCTTGGTGGCCTTGGCCTGCGCGCAGTTCTGCACCGGGGAGAGGAACACCGTCGCGCCGTTGTGCCGCGCGCCGGCCATCTTCTGGGTGATGCCGCCGATCTCGCCCACGGTGCCCTGGTCGTCGATCGTGCCGGTGCCCGCGATGAACCGCCCACCGGTCAGCGACCCCGGCGTCAGCTTGTCGACGATCCCCAGGGCGAACATCAGCCCGGCGCTGGGACCACCGACGTCCTTGAGCGAGATCTCCACCTTGAAGGGGTAGGTCACCGCGTCACGGGTGCTGACGCCGATGATGGCCCGGCCGTCGTCGGCGGCCGCGGCGGTCGTGACCGACACGGGCACCTTCGTGCCGTCCCGCCGTACGACGAGGCGGAGCGTGTCGCCGGCCTTCGTGGCGGTGATCTCGTCGCGCAGGGCGCCGCCACCATCGACCGGGGTGCCGTCGACCGACAGGACGACGTCGCCCTTGCGCAGCTTCCCGGCGGACGGCGACTTCGCCGACAGGCCGGCGACGACCACGCTGCTCTGCACCGGGATGTCGAGCTGGCGGAGCGCCGCGGTGGTGGCGCTCTGCTGCGACTCGGTCATCTCGGCGGCGCTCTCGCGCTCGGCCTGCTCGGCCGTCTCGCCCTTGGGGTAGACCGAGGTCTCCGGCACGACGGCGATCGTGTCGTCGAGCCACCCGGCGAGCGCGGTGACGAGGTCCAGCCGCTGGCGCGGGCCGCCCTGGACCGACACGGTCACGAGGTCGAGGTGCCCGCGGTCGGGATAGGTCTGCCGCCCGTCGATCCGGATCAGCTCGGTGCCGGCCACCTGGCCGAGCGTGTTCGTGGTCGGGCCGGGCTTCAGCGCGACGTACGGCACGGGGAGCAGCGCCGACGCCGCGGCCAGGAGCACCGTGAGGAAGCCGGCGACGGCGAGCACCAGGACGCGGCGGGACATGGCGGGAAGACTACGAGGCGAACCTGTCAGTCACCGCGAGGGCGGCCGTCGGGTGGCTCGCGGTCGAACACCGCCTTGAAGCGGGCGTGCTCCTCGAGGGTCTCGTGGGTGTCCGCGCGGGGCCGGGTGCGGCTGGTCCAGACCGCCCACAGGACGCCGAGGACGAGCCCGGCCGCCGGGATCGCCAGCCACACGAGAGGGGACACGTCGCCAGGCTACGTCCGCCCGGTGCACACGGACGCCGGGATCAGGGCAGGCCGACCCACTCGTCGCCGCCGTCGGCGAACACCTGGTGCTTCCAGATCGGCACCCGCGACTTGAGCTCGTCGATCAGCGCCCGGCAGGCGACGAACGCGTCTCCCCGGTGCGGGCAGGAGACCCCGACGACGACCGCGAGGTCACCGACGACGAGATCGCCGACCCGGTGCACCGCGGCCAGTGCCCGCACCTCGGGGTGCGCCGCGGCGACCTCCTCGGCCACGGTGCGCAGCTCGTCGACGACGCTGGTGTGCGCCGAGTAGCCCAGCCCGGTCACGCCGCGGCCGCCGTCCTGCTCGCGGACCGCACCGACGAACAGCGCCGTACCGCCGCACCCGGGATCGGCCACCGCGGCCAGCACCTCGTCGACCGAGAGCGGTGCGTCGCGCACGTCGAGCAGCCGCACGACCCGGCTGGGTCCGTCGACGGTCATCCGCGCCGCTTCCGGCGGGCGGCACGCACCAGCGCGGCGGTGCCGACGACGGCGACCGCCGCGCCGGCGGCACCGATCGTCGCGTCCCGCCGGCCGACCCGGCGCGCGGCCAGCGCGTAGTGCCCGCGCGCCTGCTCGAGCAGCAGGCCCAGCGCGGTCGGGTTGTCGTACGTCGGGCGCCAGCCGGCGGCCAGCAGCCGCGTGGACGGCACCACCCACGGGTGGACGACGTACTGCAGGTCGCTGGCCGGCGCCGGCAGCACGCCCAGGCGGTGCAGCCGCTCCGCGGTCCCGAACGCCAACGACGACGGCAGCTCGATCCGCCGCAGGCCCGAGACGAGCTCGACCTCGTCCTGGTCCATCCAGCCGTCGCAGCCGACGGTGACGACGCCTGTCACGGCACCGGTCGCCGCGAGCTCCAGGGCGGACGCGAGGTCGTCGACGTGGCAGAACTGCCAGCGTGGCGACGAGTCGCGCACGACGAGCAGCCGCGGGGCCTCGAAGTGCCGGGTCAGCACGCTGTCGACGTCGGGGCCGACCAGCGTCGCCGGCCGGACGACGGTCACCTGCAGGCCGGGGTGGCTGCGCGGCGCCTGCGCGGCGAGCCGCTCCATCTCGAGCCAGTCCGACAGCAGGCCGCCGTCGGGGACGGCGCGCAGCGGAGCGTCCTCGGCGAGAGGGACGTCGTTGTCCGGCAGGGCGCCATAGACCATCGCGGAGGTGAGCAGCACCACCCGGGGCACGCCGGTGGCGGCGGCAGCGGTGAGCACCGCCTGGGTACCGCGCAGGTTGAGCTCGGTCTGCTCGCGGCGGTCGGCGTCGACGGACGTGTCGGTCGCCAGGTGCACCACGGTGTCGACCTTGTCCAGCCGGGTCGCGAGCGACGGGTCGCGCACGTCGAGCACCCGCCAGGTCACGCCCTCGGCCGGGCCGCGGCGCGCGTCGAGCCCCAGCACCTTGCCGACGTCCGGGTTGGCCACCAGCCGCGCGGCCACCGCCGCCCCGAGCCCCGACGCGGCGCCGGTCACCGCGACCGTGGGACGCCGCCGCGCGCTGCGCCGTGAGCGAACGACCGCGGGCTCGGCGCCGGCCGGGGAACTCATCGCCGTCCGGCCGGTGTTGGCAGGTTCGACGACCCGCGCCGGATGGCTACGGTGGGACGTGCGGCAGTCATGGTGCGCCCATCCAACCAACTCCGGTGCACCTGTGCGACACCCAGACGCGGGACCAGACGCGGACGTGAGGCGAGACGTGAGCAACTTCCCCTTCGGCTTCAACCCGCCGTCCGACGACGACGGCTCCGGCGGCGAGCCGGTGCCGGGCGGCCAGGGGCCGCTCGACCCGCTGTCGGCCATGCTCGGCGGCGCGGGCGGCGACCTCGGGTCCGCCTTCACCCAGCTCGGCGCGCTGCTGTCGTACCAGGGCGGACCCGTCAACTGGGACCTCGCGCACGACGTCGCGCGGCAGGCCGTCAGCACCGCCGGCGACCGCTCCGTCGCGACCGCCGAGCGCGAGCAGGTCTACGAGGCGATGCGGCTCGCCGAGCTGTGGCTGGACGAGGTGTGCGGCTTCCCGGCGTCCGGCACGCAGGTCAAGGCCTGGAGCCGGGCCGAGTGGGTCGAGGCGACGCTGCCGCAGTGGCGGGAGCTCGTCGACCCGATCGCGGCCAGGGCCGTCGACGCGATGGGCACGATGCTGTCCGGCGAGGGCGGGCCGATGGCCCAGCTCGGCGCAGTGCCCGAGCAGCTGGCGGCGATGACCGGACCGCTGCAGCAGATGATGCGCAGCATCGGCGGGGCGATGTTCGGGACCCAGGTCGGCCAGGCCGTCGGCGAGCTTGCCGGCGAGGTCGTCGGGTCGACGGACGTCGGGCTGCCGCTCGCGCCGGCCGGCGTCGCGGCTCTGCTGCCCGCCAACGTCACCGCCTTCGGCGCCGGCCTCGAGGTGCCCGCCGACCAGGTACGCCTCTACCTCGCGCTGCGCGAGTCGGCGCACCACCGGCTGTTCGCCCACGTCCCGTGGCTGCGTGCGCACCTGCTCGACGCCGTCGCGGCGTACGCCCGCGGTATCAGCGTCGACACCTCCCGGCTGGAGGAGGCGATGGGGACGATCGACCCGACCAACCCGGAGTCGCTGCAGCAGGCGCTCACGGGCGGCATGTTCGAGCCGGAGGACACCCCCGAGCAGAAGGCCGCGCTGGCCCGGCTGGAGACCGCGCTGGCGCTCGTGGAGGGCTGGGTCGACGAGGTCGTCGACGCCGCGGCCACCGGCCGGCTGCCGGCCGCCGGTGCGCTGCGCGAGACGGTGCGCCGGCGCCGGGCCACCGGTGGGCCGGCCGAGCAGACGTTCGTGTCGCTGGTCGGGCTCGAGCTGCGGCCGCGCCGGCTGCGGGACGCCGCCGAGCTGTGGCGGCTGGTGCTCGAGGCCCGTGGCCAGGACGGCCGGGAAGCGGTCTGGTCGCACCCCGACCTGGTGCCGACGACCGACGACCTCGACGACCCGGCCGGCTTCGCGGCAGGAGGGTCGGCACCGCTGGACCTCTCCGGCCTCGACGACACCGAGGCGCCGCCGGAGCCGCCGGCTCCCGGTCCGGCCGCGTGAGCCCGCGCGACGACGCGCTGGCGACCCTGCGCGGTTGGCAGCCGCCCGGTCCCGACCAGGAGGAGCTGCGGGCGGCGTACGTCGGACACCTGGAGACGCACGCCGACGGCATCTGGAAGGACGGTCCGCCGGCGCACCTCACGGCCAGCGCGATGGTGCTCGACCCCGAGGGCGATCGGGTGCTGCTCACTCTGCACCGCAAGGGCGGCTTCTGGGCCGCGACGGGTGGGCACCTCGAGCCGGCCGACGCCACCCTGGCGGCCGCGGCGCTGCGGGAGGCCACCGAGGAGTCCGGCGTGGGCGGGCTGCGGCTCGTCGGCCCCGGACCGGTCGACCTCGACCGGCACGCGCTGTCGTCCGCGTTCGGCCGCTGCCGCGAGCACCTCGACGTGCGGTACGCCGTGGTGGCACCGCCGGGTGCCGAGCCGGTCGTCAGCGACGAGTCCGACGACGTCGCGTGGTTCCCCGCCGACGACCTGCCGCCCGGGGCCGTCGAGGACCTCGGCCGGCTGGTGCGGGCAGCGCAGGTCGCACTGCGCGGCGAGGGCTAGTCGAAGAGCCGGTCGCTGACCTGCTCGGTAGGAGCGGGCTTCGCCGGCGCACGCCTCCGCGCCGGCCGCGGGACGGCGGCCGGGGCCGCACCCGCGGCAGCGGCCGACGTGTCGTCAGCGTCGTCAGCGCCTTCGCCGTCATCGGTGTCGGACAGCCCGAGATCGGCTGTGGCCGAGACGCCTTCGAGGTAGCCGCGGGCCCGCTCGGTGCGTGGGAACCGGTCGACGTGCGCCCAGAAGTCCGGCCCGTGGCCGGGCACCAGCAGGTGCGCGAGCTCGTGCAGCAGCACGTAGTCGACGACCCAGGACGGCATCCCCTGCAGCCGGGTCGACAGCCGGATGCTGCCGTCGACGGGGGTGCAGGAGCCCCAGCGGGCGCCCTGGTTGCTCGCCCACCGGACGCTGCGCGGCCGGGCCCTGCCGTCCAGCCAGCGGGTCGAGAGGTCGCTCGCCCGGGCGAGCAGCTCGGTGTCGCTGGGCCGCAGCCGGGCGTCCTGGGCGGCCAGCCGCTCGAGCATGACCGTCACCCAGCGGCGCTCCTCGGCCCGGCTCATCCGGGCCGGGATCAGCACCACCGTGCGGTCCCCGTCGCGGTAGGCCGACACGGTCCGCCGGCGGCGCGCCGAGCGGCGGACGTCGACCAGGGGGGACTCCGCGGGGCCGGCCGCGCCCGGACCACTGCCCCGGCCCGCACGACCGGCCGCCTCGTCCCGGTCCCCGAGACCCCGCGCCGCCATGCTCACCACGCTAGCGACTATTTTCTCTCCACAGCCGGTGGACGACGTCGTCGCAGGCCAGGGGCGTTGCGCATGATCATCCCCAGGGTTGTCCACAGGGTGTGAACCGCCCGCTCCACAGCTGCGGGACGTCTGTCCCCACGACCGGCCCGGTCCGTCCACAGCTCGTCCACAGGCGCAGCGGCGCGGCCGTTGACGGGCCCGTGCCGGGCTCCTACGGTCCTCCTCGACGAAGCCCCCGGCGCGACCGGCCGGGACGTCCGCAAGGGGAAGGCGGACGGTTCGGACGGCTGGCCCGGGGGCTTCGTGACGACCCACCCGGCGCCGCAACCCCCCAGCGGCGCCGAAGGCCCCGCGGCCTCCCCTCCGCCGCGGGACCGCCAGGGCGGGTCCTGGGACGGCAAACCCCCCCTGCGCCGTCCCGGGACCCGCCCACGGCGGCTCCCGGTGGCCGGTCAGCGGCCGGTGAACCGCGGCGGGCGCCGCTCCCGGGCCGCGCGCAGCCCCTCCTGCAGGTCGGCGGTCGCCAGGGTCACCGGCTGGGCGAGCGCCTCCCACTCCAGCGCGGCGTCGTACGACGCATGGCCGCCGCCGAGCAGGGCGCGCTTCGTGAGCCGGGTGGCCACCGGTGCGGCTGCCGCGGCCGCCGTGGCCGCGGCCAGCGCCGTCGGGAGCACCTCGGGGGCCGGCACCGCCCGGCTGACCAGCCCGGCCTCGGCCGCCTCGGTGCCGTCCAGCAGCCGCCCGGTGAGCAGCATCTCCCGGGCCAGGGCGAGGCCGGCGACCTCCGGCAGCAGGTAGGTCGAGGCCATCCCGGGGTGCATCCCGAGCGAGGTGAAGGGCATCCCGAGCCGGGCGTCGTCCGCCGCGTAGCGCAGGTCGCAGGCGAGCGCGACTGCCAGCCCGGCGCCGATCGCCGGCCCGTTGACCGCGGCGATCGTGGGGACCTCGAGGTCCCGGACGGTGAGCCAGGCGCGGTAGAACGCGACCATCCGGGTGCGCAGCGAGTCGACCGTGGCGTCGGGCTCGGCGCCGATCCAGGACAGGTCACCGCCGGAGCAGAACGCCGTGCCGGCGCCCGTCACCACCACGGCCCGCACCTCCGGGTCGGTCCGCAGCACCCCCATGGCCCGGGCCCAGGAGTCCGTCATCGCCGCCGACATCATGTTCCGCCGGCCGGGCAGGTCGAGCGTGACCAGGACGACGCCGTCGAGGCCGGGGGCGGTGCCCCGGGAGACGGTCAGGTCGGTCAGGTCGGCCAGCTCCCCGCCGTACGCCGTGAAGCCGTCGGGCGGCTCCGTGGGGGCGGTCCGCGGGGTGCTGCCGGGGTCGGTCATGGCGTGAGCCTATTCACGCTCGACGCACGCTCAGACCCCCGCCTCCCACGCTTGCACCCACGCCTGCTCTAGGGTGGTTCGCAGGTCCGGTCAGCGGCATTCCAGCCGGACACCGAACCCACCGACGAGGAGGACCCCGTGGCTGAGAGCTACACCGGAGACGCCTACTGCGTGAAGTGCAAGGAGAAGCGCGACTTCACCGGCGAGATCAAGGTCAGCGAGTCGGGCCGCCGCATGGCCCAGGGCATCTGCCCCGTGTGCGGCACCAAGCTCAACCGCATCCTCGGCAAGGCCTGACCGCCGAGCCAGGATCTGACAGACGCCCCGACGGGCGGTCTCCCCGCGAGGGAGGCCGCCCGTCGGTGTCCCCGGGCGCCGGTGACACCCCTAGGCTCGCCGCCGTGACCGACTGGGCCGCCCGGGTGCTCGCCGAGGTGGACGCCGCCGCCGAGGCCACCGAGCAGCGGCTGGCGCAGCTCGTGCAGGTGCCCAGCGTGGGCGGCACCGACCCGGAGCACGAGATCCAGGCCGTGCTGGCCGAGGCGCTCGGCGAGCTCGGCCTCGAGTCCGACCACTGGCGGCTGCCGCTGCCCGAGCTGCTCGCCGACCCGGACTTCCCCGGCTCCGAGGTCGAGCGCGACGAGGCGTGGGGGCTCGTCGGCCGACTTCCCGGCCGCGGCGACGGCCCGGCCCTGCTGCTCAACGGGCACGTCGACGTCGTGCCGGTGGGCGACCCGGCCGCGTGGAGCACGCCGGACGCGTTCTCCGGCCGGGTCGTCGACGGCGAGCTGCACGGCCGCGGCGCCTGCGACATGAAGGCCGGGCTGGTCGCGGCGCTGGCGGCGGTCGCCGCTGTCCGCCGGGCCGGCGCCCCGCTGCGCGGGGACCTGCTGCTCGCCTGCGTGCCCGGCGAGGAGGACGGCGGGCTCGGCACCTTCGCCACGCTGCGCCGCGGCTGGACGGCCGACGCCTGCGTGGTCCCCGAGCCCACCGGCCTGCAGCTGGTCACGGCGACCGCCGGCGCGCTGACGTTCCGGCTGCGCGTCCCGGGCCTGGCGACCCATGCGTCGCGGCGCACCGAGGGCGTCAGCGCCGTCGAGAAGCTCGTCCCGCTGCTCGCCGCGCTGCACCGGCTGGAGGCCGAGCGCAACGCCGACGTGGACCCGCTGATGGCGCGCTGGCCATTGGCGTACCCGCTGTCGATCGGCCGGGTCCAGGCCGGCGACTGGGCGTCCAGCGTGCCGGACCTGCTGGTGGCCGAGGGGCGGCTCGGCGTGGCGCTCGACGAGCCGGTCGAGGCGGCGCGCACCGCGCTCGAGCACGCGGTGGCCGAGGCGAGCGCCGCCGACCCGTGGCTGCGCACGCACCCCGCGACGGTGGAGTGGTGGGGCGGCCAGTTCGCGTCCGGTCGGCTGGTGGCGGGCTCCGACCTGGCCGAGCGGGTCGCCGCGGCGCACACGGTCGCGAGCGGGTCCGGTGCGCCGGAGCGCTGGGGCGCGCCGTACGGCTCGGACCTGCGGCTGCTGGCCGGTGCCGGTATCCCGACGCTGCACTACGGCCCCGGCGACGCGGTGCTGGCGCACGCCCCCGACGAACGGGTGCCGCTCGCCGACGTGCACACAGCAGCCCGCACCCTCGCCCTGGTCGCCCTCGACGTCTGCGGCCTCACCTGACCCCAGCCACCCGGCTGTGGACAGCGGAGCGGGGCGAGCGGGGCCGTCGTGCCAGGCTCCGGGCATGCCGCCGCACCGCCCGCAGCTGAAGACCGGCCTGCGCCGGGTCTGGCGCGACGGCAGCACCCTCCAGCTGGGCGTCGACCCGGCGCACGCAGTGGTCATCGGCGGCCTCGACCCCGGCGCGGCCCGGGTGCTCGAGAGCCTCGACGGCAGCCGCGACCTGCACGGTGTCGCGAGCTCGGCGGCCCGGCTCGGCGTCGACGCGGGGCGGCTCGACGAGCTGCTGGGCCTGCTCGCCCGGGCGGGCGTCCTCGAGGACGCCGCCGCCGACCAGCGGGCGCTGGTCGGCCTCGGCCGCGCCGAGCGCGACCGTCTGTCCCCCGACCTCGCGGCCGCCGCGCTGCTGCACCCGGTGTCGGACGGCGCGGTCGGGCTGCTGGCCCGGCGGCGGCAGGGCGTCGTGCAGGTGCTCGGCGCCGACCGGGTCGGTGCCTCGGTCGTGACGCTCCTCGCGGCCGCGGGCGTCGGGGCCGTGCTCGTCGAGGACGCCGCGACGACCCGGCCGGGCGACGTCTCGCCCGCCGGCGCCTCGCCCGACGACGTCGGGTCGCGGCGCCAGGACGCCGCCACCCGCGCGGCGCGCCGGGTCGCGCCGTCGGTGCGCACGACCCTGCCGGCCGGGCGAGCAGCAGCGGACCTCGTCGTGCTGGCGGCCGGGCCCGGCGCGGACCCGGCGGTCACCGAACGGCTGCTGCGTGCCGGCACACCGCACCTGGTGGCGCGAGTCCGCGAGACCACGGGCGTCGTCGGTCCCCTGGTGCTCCCCGGCCGGTCGTCCTGCCAGCGCTGCCACGACCTGCACCGCGCCGACCGCGACCCCGCGTGGCCGAGCATCGCGGCCCAGCTTGCCGGCGGCAGCCGGCACCGGGTCGTCGCCTGCGACTCGGTCCTCGCGACAGCGGTCGCCGCACACGCCGCCTTGCAGGTGCTGGCCTTCCTCGACGGCGACCCGGCGCCCACGGCCGTCGACGGCACCCTGGAGATCGCCCAGCGAGACGGCCGGGTACGCCGCCGGAGCTGGCCGGTGCACCCGGCGTGCGGCTGCTCGTGGGGTCCCGATCCGACCGCGGAGCCCGCCTGAGCACACCGGCTCCGGGCAGCCCCCGGCGGGGGGAGCCACCCGTACGGCCGGCCGGAGGGCAGGATGGTTGACGTGGACGACCTTCCGCGCCGCGCCGCCGCGCGCACAGTCCGGCTCGCCGGCCTGCCGCTCGGCTATGCCGGACGCGCCACGATCGGGTTCGGCCGGCGGCTGGGCGGCCGCCCCGCCGAGCTGGTGGCCGCGGAGGTCCAGGCGCGCACCGCGGAGCAGCTGTTCAAGGTGCTCGGTGAGCTCAAGGGCGGGGCGATGAAGTTCGGGCAGGCCATGTCCGTCTTCGAAGCGGCCTTGCCGGAGAACCTCGCCGGTCCCTACCGCGAGACGCTCACCCGGCTGCAGGAGGCCGCCCCGCCGCTGCCGGCCCGCACCGTGCACCGGGTGCTGGCGCGCGAGCTCGGCGACGACTGGCGGGGCCGGTTCGAGGTCTTCGACGACGTGCCGGCCGCCGCGGCCTCGATCGGCCAGGTGCACCGCGCGACGTGGGCCGACGGTCGAGAGGTCGCCGTCAAGGTGCAGTACCCCGGTGCCGGGGACGCTCTGCTGTCCGACCTCACGCAGATCGGCCGGATGAGCCGGCTGGTCGGCGTGCTGGTTCCCGGCCTCGAGGTCAAGCCGCTGGTGGTGGAGCTCAAGGCACGGGTCACCGAGGAGCTCGACTACGAGCTCGAGGCGCAGAGCCAGCAGGCGTTCGCGACGGCGTACGACGGCGACCCCGACGTCCGGGTGCCGCACGTCGTCCACGGCACCAAGCAGGTCCTGGTCAGCGAGTGGGTCGAGGGCACCCCGCTGTCGCGCGTCATCTCCGGCGGCAGCCAGGAGCAGCGCGACCGGGCCGGCCTGCTGCTCGCCCGGTTCCTCTTCTCCGGCCCGGGACGCACCGGCCTGCTGCACGCCGACCCGCACCCGGGCAACTTCCGCCTGCACGACGACGGCCGGCTCGTCGTGCTCGACTACGGCGCCGTCAACCGGCTCCCCGACGGGCTGCCCGCGCCGATCGGGCCGCTGCTCCGGCTCGCCGTGGAGGGCGACGCGCAGGGAGTGTTCGACGGGCTGCGGGCCGAGGGCTTCGTGCGACCGGGAGTCGACCTGGACGCGGGACGGCTGCTGTCCTACCTGGCGCCGATCCTCGACCCGGCCCGCGACGAGACCTTCCGCTTCAGCCGGGCCTGGCTGCGCAGTCAGGCGGTCCGGGTCGGCGACCCGCGCTCACCGGCGTACAGCACCGGTCTCCGGCTCAACCTGCCGCCGGAGTACCTGCTCATCCACCGGGTCACCGCCGGCACGATCGGGGTGCTGTGCCAGCTCGGGGCCGAGGCTGCGTGGCGGGACGAGCTCAGCACGTGGCTGCCCGGCTTCGCCCCGCCCGAGCCGCGGAAGCGCACCACCCGCAAGCCAGCCCCCCGCAAGCCCGCCTGACCCGTCACCGCCCGACCAACGTCGTTTGCGACCTCAGTCACGGACACGCCGAGCGAGACGTCGGCGTGTCGGGGATCCAGGTCGCAAACGAGCGACCGTTGCTAGTGGGCGGGCGAGACTTACCAGTAGTCGGAGTCGAGCTTGGCCTCCATCGAGCGCACGTGGGCGCGGCTGCACTGCTCGCAGTGGTGCACGGTCCGGCCGCGCTCGACGGCGGTGGCCCAGCCCAGCGGCAGCGAGGCGGCGGTAGCACCGCACAGCGCGCACGTCACGGCCTCGTCGGCGGCGACGTCGGGTTCCTCGGCGGGCACGGGGCCAGCCTCTCACCCGTACGGGTACTGGCCAGATCTATCGAGAGACGATAGATTTCTCCCGTACGTCGATCAGAGGGAGGCTCCATGGGGCAGGTCGCGGTGCTGGCGCTGCGCGTCGTGCTCGCGCTCGCGCTGGCGGGTTCGCTGGTGGTGCAGGCGGTGCTCGCGCCGCTGCTCTGGGCCGACCTCGGCGACTCCGAGCTGGCAGCCGGGCAGGCAGTCACGGTCGTGGTCCTCGTAGTGCTGGGCGTCGTCGCCATGCAGGTGACGGCGGTCTGCATCTGGCGACTCCTCACGATGGCGCGCCGGGGCACGGTGTTCTCGCTGGCGGCCTTCCGCTACGTCGACGTCGTCATCGGCGCGGTGCTGACGGCGGCGCTGCTGGTCTTCGGCGTCGCCGTGGCGCTGGCGCCGGGCGAGGCGGTCGCGCCGGGCGTCGTCGCACTCGTCTGCGGTGTCTCGCTCGTCGTCGCCGGCATCGGGCTGATCGTCCTCGTCATGCGCACGTTGCTCGCGCAGGCGGTCGCGCTCGACGCGCAGGCGCACGAGCTGCGGGCCGAGCTGGACACAGTCATCTGATGCCGATCGTCGTCGACGTCGACGTCATGCTCGCTCGACGCAAGATGGCCGTCGGCACACTCGCGGAGCGGGTCGGCATCACGCCGGCGAACCTCGCGGTCCTGAAGAACGGACGCGCCAAGGCGGTGCGCTTCGCGACGCTCGCCGCCCTGTGCGAAGCCCTCGACTGCCAGCCCGGAGACCTGCTCCGGTGGGAGCCGGAGGGCAGACCCGCCGGCGAGAGTCACGCGACGCAGGCGCACGCGGCGACGTGACCGACGTCGACGTGCTCGTCGTGGGTGCCGGACTGGCCGGGCTGCACGCGGCGACCCAGCTGGCAGGACGAGGACACGAGGTCCTGCTCGTCGAGCGCCGGCCCAGCCTGGCCGGCGCGGTCCGTACCACCGGCATCTTCGTGCGCCGGACGCTGGACGACTTCCCGCTCCCCGAGGACTGCCTCGGGCCGCCGATCCGTCACGTGGTGCTGTACCCGCCGAGCCGGCGCCGCCCGGTGACGCTCGTCAGCCGGCGGGACGAGTACCGCGTCGGCGACATGAGCCGGCTCTACGTCGAGTCGGCGCGCGCCGCAACCGACGCCGGTGTACGGATCCGCCTCGGCACGCGCTACGTCGGACGGGACGACGTCGGCGTCCTCGTCGTCGGCGCCGACGGCCCGGCGACCGTGCGAGCCCGCTTCGTGGTCGGTGCGGACGGCGCACGGTCGCACGTCGCGCGCGACCTCGGCCTCGACCGCAACGCCCACCTCCTCGTCGGAGCCGAGGAGGTCTACGCCGCGGCGAAGGGCGAGGCCCGTCCGACGTTCCACTGCGTGCTCGACCCCTCGGTCGCACCCGGCTACCTCGCCTGGGTCGTCAACGACGGGGAGCACGCGCACGTCGGAGTCGCCGGCTACCCGCACCGCTTCCCCGACGGCCTGCGTCGCGCCCTGCACCGGTTCCACGCCTCGGCTCCGGGACTGCCTGCCGGCGACCGCCCGGACGACGTGGAACGACGCGGCGGCCCGATACCCGTCGGCGGCCTCCTGCACCGGATCAGCAGCCCGCTCGGACTGCTCGTCGGTGACGCGGCCGGCGCGGTGTCCCCACTCACCGCCGGCGGTCTCGACCCGTGCCTCCGGTTGTCGGAGCACGCCGTCGACGTCCTGGACGATGCCCTGCGCACCGGCAGTCGCGACGCGATGGCCAGCTACGACGGCGCCGCGCTCCGCGCCCGCTTCCGTGGCCGGTTGGCGATGCGGCACGGGCTCGCGCAGGTCCGCACCCCGGCGCTCGCGACGGCCGCCTTCGTCGCCCTGCGCACCCCGGTCGGCCGAGCCGCCGCCCGGCACGTCCTCTTCGGCGACCGGTCGTTCCCGACCACCGGACCCGGACGGGCGAGGCAGATGACTGTCGCCGGCGCCAGACCGCCGGGCTAGGGAAGGTCCAGCCGCTCGGGGGCCTCGGCCAACAGGTCCTCGTCGGCGGCACCGACGTCGAGACAGGGGCCGGTCAGCGCGACCAGCACCACCGGCTGCGCGGGGTAGCCGGTCAGCTGCACCCGGACGTCGTCGTGCTCGCCCTGCCAGGTCACGACCTCGGTGCTCGTCGACACCTCGGTCAGCTCGACGCCGGCGTCGCGGACGAGGCGCCGCACCTCGTCGAAGAGACCGTCGGGCGACCCGGCTGCTGCGTCGACCCGCCCGGACACGCGGTAGGCGACGTGGCCGCCGAGGTCGTCACAGCCGGACCAGGCGGCACGCGGGGGCCGCTGGTAGGTGCCGGCCGCGGTGAGCCGGCCGAGCAGGTCGCGCGAGACCGCGACCACGTGGGCCTTCGAGCCGGCAGTGGCACCGGCACCGACTGGCGCCGCACCGGCGACGGGCCCGGTGGAGACGAGGGTCACGACGTCGACCTCCGGAGGGAGCCGGCGACGTGCCTCGGCCATCAGGTCCCGGCTCATCTCGGGCCCCTCCTGCTCCACGGGGTCATCCGACGGTGGTGGGGTCACGGTCGGTCTCCGGGTCGCTGTTGATGCCGTCGGGGAGCAGCCACGCCTCATGACGGTACGGCGCCCGCACGACGCCGTCGTAGTCGCCGGTCACCACGTCCACGATGTTGGACAGCGACTCGGTGCCCTCGTTGTAGTACTTCGAGTGGTCGTCGAGGTCGAGCCGCCACGAGTTGCGGGTCGGGTCCTCGGCCTCGAACCGGGTGGCGCCGAACGACTCGTGCGACGGGTCCTTGCCGAACCGGTCGAGGTAGCTCACCGGGTCGCGGCTGCTGGCACCGACGAAGACGTGACCGGCGGGAACGCGCAGGTCGTCGGCGGCCTCGACGTTCGGTCCGGGGCTGCCGATCAGCACGACGTCGTCGGTGCCGCTCTCGTGGTCGCGCAGCATCGTCCCGGTCGTGGTGCTGCCGTAGGAGTGGCCGACGACGGTGAGGTGCGGCTGCACGACCCGCGACGCCTGCACGGCGAGGACGTCGTCGAGGAGAAGTCTCGACCCGTCGACCGCGGCGTCGTCGCTCACGACGTTGCCGACCCCCGGGGCGTCGTAGCCCATCCACGCGACGGTGGCGGTCGTCTCGTACGGCGACAGCCGCCGCGCGTCCTGCGTCACCCGGAGCGCGTTGCTGGTCAACGAGGACATCGCGGTGTCGACGGTGGAGCTGAGCCCCGGCACGAGGAACGCCACGTTGTCGGCGGTGTCGACGTCGCCGACGACGATCGCCACACGGCCTTCGACGCCGAAGGCCGTCGGGTCGTAGACGAGCAGCTGCGCCGTGAGCGGCTCGAGGGTGAACGGGTCCTCGTCGGACCGCACCCGGTCCAGCTGCTGCTGCACCAGCTCGCTGTTGCGCAGCCACCGCTGCTCGTCGCCGGAGAGGGCGTTCTTGGCCCGCAGCACCGCGAGGTCGGTGGCCAGCTGCTGCTCGTTGGCCTGCGTGCGTACGGCGCCGGGAAGGCCGTCCAGCGCGCCGACCTGCGACGGGTAGCGGTCGATCATCCGCTGCTGCTCGTCGGGTGTGAGCGCGGCCCACCAGGCCAGCACCAGCTCGGGCGCGGAGCCGGAGGGTGGTGGCGTGCACCCCGCCCCGGCCGCCGCTCGCATCGCCGCCAGCAGCGGCAGCCGGCCCGCCAGCAGGTCCTCGTCGTCGCCACCAGGTCGCCCGCTGGGCGGGCCGCCAGGCAGGACCGAGGCGGCGGCCTGCCGGACCCGTCGAGCAGTGACCCGGGCATGTTCGGCGACCCGCCCGAGCTCCGCCTCGTGCCGCCGGTGCACCGCGGCGAGCTGGTACGCCACCGCGTCCTGCGCCTCCTGCAGCGCGAGACGGCGCATCGGGCCAGCAAGCTCCGGGTCGGCGAGCAGCCGGTCGACGCGGCGGCGTCCGGCCGCGACCACGTCGTCGTGGTCCTGGCGGAGGACGTCGACCCGCGACCGAGCGTCGGCCACGACGTGCGCGTGGCCGTCGAGGAAGCCGCCGGACCGGTGCAGCGGCTCGGCGAGGGACCGGACCAGTCGGGTGGCCGCCGACATCTCGGCGCCGCACAGATTCGCCGCGAGCCCGGCCCAGGAGCCGTGCAGCAGCCACCGGTCGTGGGCCACGTCGTCGGCCAGCCGACCCAGCAGCGACGCCACCCGGGTGCAGCGCGCGGCGGACGCGTGCACGTGGTCCGGACTGTCCGGCGGGTAGGGCAGCGCGGCGGCGGCCTCGGCGCTGGCCCGGCTCACCGCCCGGTCATCCCGTCCCGGACCCGCTCCTCGACCCGGTCGTAGAGCACGGCACCGGAGCGCACCCTGCGGGCCAGCAGCCCGAGGTCCATGGCCACCAGCTCGAGCACGTCGGCGGCGACGTCGGCGAGGCTATCGACGGCAGCGGCGAGGGACGCGTCGCGGAGACCGTCGGCGATCGCCGTGCACACCGCGACCTGGTCCTCGACGAGCGAGCCGCGGGTCACCAGGTGGGTCGAGGCGAGCAGCACGCCGCCGCTGTCGACCTCGACCCGCACCGCGACCACCTCGGCTCCCGACGGAGGGTCCCGGACGGCCGGGCTCCGCCCAGACTAGGAAGATCGCCGCTGTCGGCCTCCGAGTTCTCCACAGGGCCCGGTGTGGCTAGTCGGGCAACGGGTGGCCGGGGTCGAGCAGCGGTGCGAAGAGGTCGCCGACCTCGTCGACCCGCTCCAGCACCTGCTCGGCACGGAACCGCACGTCGTCCGGCGAGCGGACTGCGCCGACCTCGTCCCAGGTCAGCGGCGTCGACACCCACGGCTCAGGCCGGGCCCGCAGGGCGTACGGCGCCACGGTGGTCTTGGCGGCGTTGTTCTGGCTCCAGTCGACGAAGACCTTGCCGCGCCGCAGCTCCTTGCGCATCTGCGAGACGACGAGCTTGGGGTGCGACTTCTCCAGCCGCTGCGCCAGGTCCTTGGCGTAGTCCGAGGTACGCCGGTCGGTGGCCGGCTGGATCGACGCGTAGACCTGGATCCCCTTGGAGCCGGACGACTTCACCACTGGGTCGAGCCCGTCGGCGACGAGGATGTCGCGCAGCAGCAGTGCCACCTCGGCGCACTCGACGGCGGTGGCCGGCTCGCCCGGGTCGAGGTCGAGGACCAGCCGGTCGGGATCGTGGGCCGCGCCGCGTGGCCCGACCGACCACTGCGGCACGTGCAGCTCGAGGGCGGCCAGGTTGGCCGCCCACACCAGCGTCGGGAGGTCACCCACGACGACGTAGTCGAGGGTCTCGCGGTCGGTCTTCGTGGTGCCCGGTGCCGGCAGCGTGACGGTGCGGACCCAGTCCGGCGTGCCTTGCGGAGCGTTCTTGGCGAAGAAGCCCTTCTTGTCGGTGCCGTCCGGGAACCGCTGGAACGACATCGCCCGGTCGGCGACGTACGGCAGCAGGACCGGCGCGATCCGCGCGTAGTAGTCGACCACCTCGCCCTTGGTGAACCCGTCGGGGTAGAGCACCTTGTCGAGGTTGGACAGCGACAGGCGGCGGCCGTCGACCTCGACGGTGGAACGTTGGGGCACGGCGCCCATCCTCCCCGCTGCGTCCCGACAACCGGAAGGGCCCCGACCACGGTGCCGTGGTCAGGGCCCTTCCTCGTGTCACCCCTGAGGTCGGGGTGCGCCTCCTTGTCCGTCGGGCGTTCGACTGCGCCCGGTAGCCGGCGGCTCAGCCGACGACGGCGGAGGCGAGGAGACGGCGCGCGCGCAGAGCTGCCTGCTCGGCCCGTCGGTGCGCCCGGTGGGCGACGACGAGACGGTGCTGACGTTCGCGGCGGACTGCCTCCTCGAGACGCTGTGCCGCATGGGCACGCGCCAGGTCCTCATGCATGAGTTGCATCTCGGTGCTCCTGTTCGGGACAACGTTCTGGTGGACGGTGCGGGTCGGCTCGGTGAGCTCGACGTCGGGAGCGAGGACGCTCCGACGGCCGGCGCTCACGCTGCGACCTCGGACTTGCGGGGACGGCCGCGCGGCCTCTTGCGGGGGACGACGACGCCCTGGACGAACCACTCGCCACCCCAGACACCCCAGGGCTCGCGGCGCTCGAGGGCGCCGGTCAAGCACTCGAGGCGGGCAGGACAGTCGAGGCAGAGCGTCTTGGCGTACTCCACGTCCGCGGGCGAGTCGGCGAAGAACAGCTCCGGGTCGTTGGCCCGGCAGGGCAGCTGTTCGTCGACCACACGCTGCGTGAGGTCGGCGAGGGCCGACAGGGCGGTGAGGGCCGTCAGGTTGTCGACGGCGTCCTCGCGCTGGTCGGTCTCGGGTGCGGCGAGCTGCATGGGTGTCACCTCCATCTCTCGGGTGGCGGTCAGCGGTCGGCTGACGGCCGGCTTGTCGTGGTCGGTCTGGAGAGCCATCAGGTGTGGGTCTCTCGTTCCAGGGCCCCGGTAGGGGCCGTTCGGACGGTCGGACTGGACAAACAGAAAGGCCGCGGATCCCGGATGTCGGGTTCCGCGGCCTTGGAGGTGCCGGTGAGGAGGTGAGTCCTATACCGGTGGGCTCCAGGAGCGGATCCCCGCGTAACCGTCGGTGTCGACAGCGACGCTGATCGGGAGCAGAGCGGTGGCCTTGACGGCGGCCTGGGTGCGGTTCGTGATCCGGTCGCGCATGGCGATGGACAGAGTCGTCCCCTGGACGGTCCGGAAGACGGGCGCCAGAACACGCACACCGTCCTCGTGGCCGAACGCCGTCCACGGGCTCGGAGCACCCGCGAAGCGGATACCGACGAGGGCACCGGGCAGCGCGAACGGCGAGCACGCGTACGACGTCTCGATGTTCTCCACGATGCCCACCTCCACTTCTGGTCCGGGCCCTTCCGGGCGTGAACGGTCTGCCTGACCGAGTACTGGAAGGTTAGGGAAGCCCGCCGTCAGGTGCAATCATTTTTTTGACTCCTGACGCGAGTCCTTACCGATCTGTGACCTTCGAGGCCCTCAGAGGTCGAGTGCGGCCTGGTCCGAGCCGGTCTCCAGGGTGCCGCTGCCGGCCGGCTCGCCGGCCACGAGCGCGAGCACGTCGGCGCCGTACTTCTCCAGCTTGGACCGCCCGACGCCGGAGACCGCGAGCAGCTCGCGCTCCGACGACGGCCGCACCTCGGCCAGCGCCGTGAGGGTGGCGTCGGTGAACACGACGTAGGCCGGGACGCTCGCGGTCTTGGCCTGGTCGGCCCGCCAGGCACGCAGCCGCTCGAACAGCTCCTCGTCGTAGGACGACGGGCAGTCGACGCAACGACCGAGCTTGCGGGCCAGGGCGTCGGTGAGGCCCTTGCCGCAGACCCGGCAGGAGGCCGGGCCCTTGCGGCCCTTCCCGCGGCGGGCGGCCGGCGGCTGGGCCGAGGTGCGGACGATGCCGTCGAGGAACCGGGACGGCCGTCGGCCGGCGCGGCCACCCGGGGAGCGGGCCAGCGCCCAGGTGACCGAGAGGTCGCGCCGGGCCCGGGTGATGGCGACGTAGAACAGCCGCCGCTCCTCCTCGACCTGCTCGGGCGTCTCGGCGTAGGTGATGGGGAGCATCCCCTCGTTGACGCCGACGACGAAGACGGCGTCCCACTCCAGGCCCTTGGCCGCGTGCAGCGACGCGAGCGTCACACCGTCGACGGTCGGGGCGTGCTGCGCGTCGGCGCGCTCGTCGAGCTCGACGACGAAGTCGCGCAGGCCGGCGTCCGGCCGGGCAGCGGCGAGGTCGTCGGCCAGCCGGGCGAGCGCCGCGAGCGACTCCCAGCGCTCCCGCACCGCTCCCCCACCCGCGGGGGGCTCGGCCGACCAGCCGCCGCCCGAGAGCACGCCACGGACGGTGACGGCCAGGCCGTCGTCGGCCGCGTCGTCGGCGACCGAGCGGGCTGCGCCACGCAGCAGCTGTCGCGCCTCGCGGACCTCGGCCCGCTCGAAGAACCGCTCCCCGCCGTGCAGCACGTAGGGGATCCCGGCGTCGGCGAGCGCCTGCTCGTAGGTCTCGCTCTGGCCGTTGGTGCGGAACAGGACGGCGGCCTCGCTGGCCGGGGTGCCGGCCGCCAGCAGCTCGCCGATCCGGGCGGCGACGTGCCGGGCCTCGGCCGGCTCGTCGGGCAGCTCGCGCAGGTCGGGCTCCGGGCCGGGCGGTCGCTGCGCCACCAGCTGGAGGGCTGCCTGCCGCCCGGCCGGGCTGCCGGTGACCACCCGGTTGGCCAGGGCGACCACTTGCGGGGTCGAGCGGTAGTCGCGCACCAGCCGCACCTCGGGGGCGGTCGGGTGGCGGCGCCGGAAGCCGAGCAGGAACTCCGGGGATGCGCCGGCGAAGGTGTAGATGGTCTGGTTCGGATCGCCGACGACGCACACCTGCTCGCTGTCGCCGAGCCACTGGTCGAGCAGCGCCTGCTGCAGCGGGCTGACGTCCTGGTACTCGTCGACCACCAGGTGCTGGTACTGCGAACGGACCGCGTCGGCGACCTGGCGGTGCTCGGCGATCAGCCCGACGGTGTAGAGCAGGACGTCCTCGAAGTCGATGACGTGCCGCTCGCGCTTCACCGTCTCGTACGTCGTGAGCAGCCGGACGACCGACGCCGGGTCGAGACCGGCCGGGCCGGTGCGGCCGGCCTTGGCCGCCGCCGCGGGGTAGTCGTCGCGGTCGGTCATCGTGACCTTGACCCACTCGACCTCGCCGCTGAGGTCGCGGACCGTGGCCCGGTCGGTGGGCAGCCGCAGCCGGCCGGCGGCCTCGGCGACCAGGCCGGCCTTGTGCGACGCGAGGTCGGGCAGCTCGCCGCCCACGTGCCGCGGCCAGAAGTAGCGCAGCTGGCGCAGCGCCGCGGCGTGGAACGTGCGGGCCTGCACTCCCGCCGCGCCGAGGTCGCGCAGCCGGGTGCGCATCTCGCCGGCGGCCCGGGCGGTGAAGGTGACGGCGAGCACCCGCTGCGGGACGTAGACGCCCGACGCGACGCCGTGGGCGATCCGATGGGTGATGGCCCGGGTCTTGCCGGTGCCCGCGCCCGCGAGCACGCAGAGCGGCCCCTCGAGCGTGCTGGCCACCTCGCGCTGCTCGGGGTCCAGCGCGGCCAGCAGCTCGTCGGAGGTCGGGGCGGGCACGGCGCCATCCTCGCAGCGGGCCCGGACACGACCCACCGGAGGTGCACGGGCCGGCGGCGGGCGTGCCCGGCGGTGGCGTGTGGGCGACCTCACACGGTGGTTCCGGGAAGGCTCGGCCGGTCCAGGGGCGTTGGGGGAGGTGTCCGTGGGCAGAATGCACCCGGTCGTCCCGTCGTCGAGAGGTCTTGCTCCGTGTCGTCCACTCCCCCGGACAGCATCGTCAGCACCGTCACGATGTACAGCACCGTCTGGTGCGGCTACTGCCGTCGGCTCAAGGACCAGATGGACCGCGAGGGCATCACCTTCGAGGTGGTGGACATCGAGCACGACGAGGACGCCGCAGATCTGGTCATGAGCGTCAACGGGGGCAACCAGACGGTCCCGACCCTTGTCTTCCCCGACGGCTCGGCGCTGACCAACCCCAGCATCAAGGACGTCAAGGACAAGCTCGCTGCCTGACGTCTGACGGCCTGTTGACCTGCCGGCACCTCGGGGCCAGCCTGGGCCCAT
This sequence comes from uncultured Actinomycetota bacterium, assembly GCA_963746175.1. Classification (GTDB taxonomy): domain Bacteria; phylum Actinomycetota; class Actinomycetes; order JACCUZ01; family JACCUZ01; genus CAVVAH01. The sequence goes on from CAVVAH010000008.1 coordinate 613,943, forward strand.
GAGCGGTCGGGTGGTCCACTTCGAGGTCCCGTTCGAGGACCAGCAGCGCGCGTCGACGTTCTACGCCGGGGCCTTCGGCTGGCAGCTGCAGCCGATACCCGAGATGTCCTACGTCATGGTGACCACCGGCCCCACGACCCCGATGGGCGGTGGACCGCAGGAACCCGGCTTCGTCAACGGCGGCATGCTCGCGCGCAGCGCCGAGCACACCGCGCCGGTCGTCACGATCGAGGTGGACGACCTGGAGGCCGCGCTGACGCAGGTCGAGCAGCTCGGGGGTAGCACCGTCGAGGGCAAGACCCCTGTCGGGGACATGGGCTGGAGCGGCTACTTCCGGGACACCGAGGGCAACCTCATGGGGCTCTGGCAGTCCGCGCCGCACAGCTGAGTCCACCAGGTCGTACGGTGGCGGCCGTGCGATTCGCGATCAAGACCATGCCCGAGCACACGACGTGGCAGGCGATGCTCGACGTGTGGCGGGCGGCCGATGACATCGACCTCTTCGAGTCGGCCAGGAACTGGGACCACTTCTACCCCTTGACCCGTGACCACGCCGGGGCCAACTTCGAGGGCTGGACGATGATCGCCGCGATGGCCCAGGCCACCCGGCGGATCCGGGTCGGGTGCCAGGTCACCGGCATGATCTACCGCCACCCCGCGGTGCTGGCCAACCCCAGAGATCGTTTGCGACCTCAGTCACGGACTCGCCGGGGTCGGGCGCGGCGTGTCGGTGAGCCAGGTCGCAAACGATCATCAAGGGACGTCGCGGGGCGGCGAGGAGCTGCGGCAGGCTCAGTGTCCTGGCCGCACTGACGCCAGCCACGACGGCCGGATCGCTGGCCGGGCCGCCGGTCACTCGTCAGCAGTCGAGGACGTGGTGGTCGGTCTCGCGGCGGAAGCCGAGCCGGTCGTAGTACGGCGCGACCATGCCGGGTGGCGTCCGCACCTGGTGGTAGCCGCGGTCGCGGAACAGCCCGCTCCGGCGGTAGACGAACTCCCCCGGCGTGAAGTCGCGGAACCTCGGTGTCACGTAGTCGAGCTCGACCTGCGCGACGCCCTCCTCGACCCGGCGGGCGACGACCACGCCCACCGTCTCGTCGCCGTGCTCGACGAGGAAGGCGGACCGCCGGGTCGAGCCGTCGGGGTCGCCGAGCCCGTCGAACGACGGGAAGAACTTCCGGATGTCGTCACGGTGCACCGCGAGGACGTGCCGCAGGTACGCGTCGTCGAGCCCGACCTCGAGCACCTCGTACGCCGTGTCGTCGTGCCGCTCCGCGAGGAGCTTGCGGATGAACCACAGGTTGATGCCGGCGAGCACGGCGTTCATGGCGACCATCGGCCAGATGCCGAGCAGCAGGTTGAACACGACCAGTGTCAGGCTGGCGACAAGGTTCAGCGCGCGGAAGCGCAGCACCCGCGTCTGCAGCAACGAGTAGACGAGCAGCACCGACCCGGCCCACCCGAGCGCGTCCAGCCAGCCCATCGTCAGCTCCGGGCGTTCTCGGTGAGGGGTCCGCCGTACCAGTGCTCGATGAGCCGCCGCGAGATGGAGATCGACGGCGCGACGTGCAGCCGTCCGGAGGCGATGTCGGCGGCCATCGTGTCGCGGGTGTACCAGCGGACGTCGGCGATCTCGCCGTCGTGCATGGTGACCTCGGTCCCGCGCGCATGCGCGGTGAAGCCGAGCATCAGGCTGGACGGGAACGGCCACGGCTGGCTGCCGAGGTATCCGACCGCGTCCACGTCGATGCCGACCTCCTCGCGCACCTCGCGGCGGACCGCGGCCTCCAGCGACTCCCCCGGCTCGACGAAGCCCGCGAGGGTCGAGTAGCGACCCTCGGGCCAGGTCGTCTGCCGGCCGAGCAGCAGCCGGTCGTCGTCGTCGAGCACGAGCATGATGACCGCCGGGTCGGTCCGCGGGTAGTGCTCGCTGCCGTCGGTCACGCACCGCCGGGTGTGCCCGGCGTTCTCCGCCCGGGTCGGCTCCCCGCACCGCGGGCAGAACCGGTGGGTCGCGTGCCAGTTCGCGAGGGACACCGCGTGCACGACGAGACCGGCTTCGAGGTCGTCGAGCAGCGCACCGACCTCGCGCAGCCCGAGGTAGGACGGTGCGTGCTCGTCGCCGGTGTCGAGCGGGTCCTCCAGCGCCGCGAAGAACGCGGTGCCGTCGTGGGTGCCGAGGAGCAGCCGGCGGTCGGCCGGCACGTCGGGGCGGCGGTCCAGGTCGAGGCTGGTGCCGTCGCCGTGCACGGCCACCCGGCCGTCACGCACCAGCACGACACGGCTCGCCGGGTCGGCCCAGGCGGCCGAAAGCCACGCGTCGTCGGTGCGCCGGCCGGCGTCCCGGTCGACGACGGCGCGCGCGAGCGCCAGGCCGGGGAGGTCGTGCTGCACCGGGTCCGGGGCGGTCCCGTGCGACGTGCCGGTCACCTCGGCAGCGACCGGGCGAGCTCGTCCCACAGCAGGGCGGCGGCCTCGGCGCCCTTGGCCAGCAACGGGATCTCCACCTTCTCGTTCGGCGCGTGCCAGCCGTCGTCGGGCAGGCTGATGCCGAGGAAGACGACCGGCGCCCCGGTCGCGTCCTGCAGGTCGGCCTCCGGACCGGAGCCGCCCTCGCGGGTGTAGAGCACCTCGGTGCCGAACGCCGTCGACATCGCGCGCGTGACTGCCTCGAGCGCCGGGTGCTCCAGCGGGGTGAGGCACGGACGGACGCCGGGCCCGTACCAGCCCATCGACCACTCGATGCCGTCCGGCACCACCCGGTCGAGCCATGCCTCGAACTTCCGCTGGATGTCGGCCGGCTCCTGCCCGGCGACCAGCCGGAAGGACACCTTCGCGTGCCCCTCGCTGGCGACGATCGTCTTGTGGCCCTCGCCGGTGTACCCGCCCCAGATGCCGTTGACCTCGGCGGTCGGGCGGGCCCACACGCGCTCCAGCGTGCTGAAGCCCTTCTCGCCGTACGTCGTCCCGCTTCGCGCGTTGGCGAGCCAGGCCCCCTCGTCGAACGGCAGCTTCGCGATGAGGGCCCGCTCGTCGTCGGTGAGGTCGAGGACGCCGTCGTAGAAGCCGTCGATCGTCACGTGCCCGTCGACGTCGTGCAGGGCCGCGAGGACGCGCGACATCTCGGTGAGCGGGTTGCGGATCGCGCCGCCGAACGACCCTGAGTGCACGTCTCCGGTCGGGCCGCGGAAGTCGACCTGGCCGTCGGTCATGCCGCGCATCCCGACGCAGACGGTCGGTGACTCCCGCGACCACATGCCCGTGTCGCTGACCACGACGACATCCGCGGCGACGCGGGACTTCTTCTCGGCGAGCAGCGCGGCGAAGCTCGGCGAGCCGGACTCCTCCTCGCCCTCGACGACCAGCTTGAGGTTGACCGCCGGGCTGGTGCGCCCGGTCGCGGCGAGATGGGCGGTGAGACCCAGGGTGTGGAACCACACCTGGCCCTTGTCGTCGGCTGCGCCGCGGGCGTACAGCCGCTCGCCGACGACCGTGGGCTCGAACGGCGGGTGCTCCCAGAGGTCGAGCGGGGTCACCGGCTGGACGTCGTGGTGGCCGTAGACGAGGACGGTCGGGGCATCGGCGTCGTCGCTCGGCCACTCGGCGAAGACCGCCGGGAGACCGGCCGTCTCCCACACCTCGGCGGTCGGGAACCCGAGCCGCAGCAAGGCATCGACGAGGTGCTCTGCCGACCGTCGGACGTCGCCGTGGTGCGCGGTGTCGCCGGAGATCGAGGGGATCCGGAGCCACTCCACCAGGCCGGCGAGCATGTCGTCGGCACCGGCGGCCACCGCCGCGCGGACGGCGGCGACGACCTCGTCGCCGCTGGCAGGACCCGTCTCGGTGGCGCTCATGCGCGGCACCCTACGACCCGGTCGGGTGCCACCCGGTCGCCGGGCGGGCGCATAGGGTCGGCCGGTGCGTGTCGCGACCTTCAACCTGCTGAGCGGTCGCGGCGTGCCGGACGGCGCGGTCCGCATCGAGGACCTGCGGGCGGCGGCGCGGGCGCTGGACGCCGACGTCGTCGGGCTGCAGGAGGTCGACCGCAACCAGGACCGCTCCGGTGGCGCCGACCAGACCGCCTGCGTGGCCGAGGCGCTCGGTGCGGCGTGGTCCCGGTTCGTCCCCGCTGTCGACGGCACCCCCGGTGGGGTCTGGACCTCCTCGACCGCGGACGACGGCGCGGACGTCGACGGACCGTCGTACGGCGTGGCCCTCGTGTCCCGGCTGCCGGTGCTGTCGTGGCGGGTCCGGCGCTTCGGGGCGGCGCCGCTCGGGCTGCCGCTGCTGGTGCCGGGCAGCCGCGGGCTGACGACGGTGCCGGACGAGCCGCGGGTCGCGCTGGCGGCAGTCGTCGAGGGACCGGCCGGCCCGTTCACCGTCGTGACCGCGCACCTGTCGTTCGTCCCTGGGTGGAACATCCGGCAGCTGCGGGCCCTCGCGCGGTGGGCGGGGTCGTTCCCCGGACCGCGGCTGCTCGTCGGCGACCTCAACCTGCCGGGGTCTCTCCCTCGCCGGGTCTCGGGCTGGACGCAGCTGGCCCGCGTCCCGACGTACCCGTCGTGGAAGCCGCGGGTGCAGTTCGACCACGTCCTGGCCGACCGGCCGACCGCGGTCCGCGACGTCCAGGCACTGCAGCTCCCCGTGAGCGACCACTGCGCCCTCGTCGTGGACCTCGGGGACCAGCCGCCGACGGCGCGGGCGGACGGTCACTGGTAGGAGATCATCACCGGCGCCGGGTGCCGGCGCATCGTCCGCTGCGGCGTGTACGTCGGGTGGTCCTCGTCGTAGAAGTTCTTCCAGCCGAGCCGGGTGCCGTCGGGTCGCTCCCGGCGCACCGCGTCCCAGGTCGCCTCCTTCTGCGCGGAGCCGCCCTGGCCGTCCATGTGCACGAGCACCGCGAGCTCCGGCCGGTCGGTGCGCAGCAGGTGTTCGCGGCCGATCATCGACAGCCGGAACTGGTGCACCACGAACAGCTTCTGCGGCAGCCCTTCGGCACGCACCAGTGCGGCCAGCCAGGCCGAGGTCCGGTTGATCTCGGTGGCGTCGATGCTGCCGATCTGGCCGAGCGGCTTCTGCCCGGGCTGCAGCTTCCACTCCGGGTCGACGGCGAGCCCGACGTACGGCAGCCGCAGCAGCGGGCGGTAGCGCTCCGCCTGGTCCAGCAGGTCGGCCCGGCCGGGCTGCAGGTCGAGGACGACGAGCATCCCGGCGCGACCGGCCGCCTCGACCCACGGCCGGAGCGCACGCACCGACGACTCGCCCGAGTAGTCGCCATCGCTGCCCTTCGACCGCTGCGCGACGGTCGCGATGAGCTCGAAGGCCGGCACCACCGGCACGTCGCTGAGCCGCCGGTACGGGCGGGCCACCCGCCGGGCACGCTCGACCGCCGCGGCGGCGCCCTGCTCGCCGAGCACGCCGAGCGACGCGGCGCCGGGGTGCCCGTACAGCGCGACCAGGCGCCGGCCCGGGAAGAGCACCCGGCCGCCGCCCGGCAGCTCGGCCGGCTGCGTCGGCGACGGTGTGGGGGTGGCGGTCGGGCTCGGCGTCGCGGCGGGCGGGCGGACCGTGTCGTGCGGGTGACCGGCGGGCGACGGGCCGGCGCCCAGCATCGCCGCCACGGCCAGCGGGGCCGCGCCGAGAGCGAGGAGTCCCCTGCTGCGCACCAGCCCACTCTGGCGGTCGGGCACCGGCGTACCGCGGACGACGCGCGGGATCTCCCGGCGGAGCGGCCGGTCGGGATGTCAGGGTGTACGGGTGCCTCACCTCATGCTGGGCTGGCAGATCGCCCTCCTGGGCGCGCTGGCCCTGCTCGTCGCGGGCGGTCTGCTGGCCCTGCTCCGGCCCACGGGCCCGCGTGGCCGGATGGCGGTCGCCGCGGTGCGCGAGAGCGGTCTCGTGCTCGCACTGTTCTCGTTCTGGCAGCTGGCCGGGACCCTTGCCCACCACTCCGCGGCCGGCGCCGTCGGCCGCGGCGAGGACATCCTGACGATCGAGCGGCACCTGCACATCGCGACCGAGCACGGCACCCAGGACCTCGTCCTCGGCCACTCCCTGGTGACCCAGCTGTGCAACGCGTTCTACGTCTACGGCCACTTCAACGGTCTGATCCTGTTCCTCGGGTGGATCTTCCTGCGGCACCGGCACCTCTACCCCTCGGTGCGGCTGTCGGTGGTGCTGCTGACCGCGAGCTGTTTCCTGATGCACCTCGTCACCGTCGCGCCGCCCCGGCTGCTCCCGGGCGGGGGGTTCGTCGACACCGCCGCGGAGTACGGCCAGTCCGTCTACGGCCCGACCACCGTCGAGGTCGCCGACCAGCTGTCGGCCTTCCCGTCGGTCCACGTCGGCTGGGCGGCGATCGTGGCGTGGTGGGCGTGGCGGGCCAGCCCCTGGCGGTGGGGCTGGGTCGGCGTGGCACACCTCGTGGTCACGTCGTTCGTCGTGGTCGCCACGGCCAACCACTACTGGCTGGACGGCCTCGTCGCGATGGCGATCCTCGCCGTCGCGCTCGTCCTGCAGGCGGCCGTGCCGGCGGCCTGGCGGTCGGTCCGCTCCTCCGCGGCGGACCAGGTCCCCGACGACGCGGCCTCCGAGCCGGCCCTCGCCGGCTGACTGCGGCCGGAGCGAGCGGCGTCAGCCGGCCGGGAGGGTCGGCACCGTGTTGATCAAAGCAGCCAGCTCGGCCTCGTCGAGCAGGTCGGCCGGGCGGACCGTGACCCCGGCGGCGACGTGGTGGAACGCGGCGCGGATCCGGTCCAGCGGGATGCCGGTGAGGTGGTGCCAGGCCAGCCGGTAGACCGCCAGCTGGACCGCCGCGGCCGCTCCCTCGACGCCCGTGCGCGGCGGGCCGGTCTTCCAGTCGACGACGTCGACCAGGCCGTCGGGCGCGTCGGTGAACACCGCGTCGCAGCGCCCGCGCAGCAGCAGGCCGTCGATCACCATGTCGAACGGCAGCTCGACCTCGGTGGGCGTGCGGGTGGCCCACTCGCTCGCCTCGAACGCCTCCTGCAGCGCCAGCAGGTCGTCGTCGGGCGCCGCCGTCTCGTCGGCGGCACCCGGCAGCTCGTCGACGTCGAGCAGCCGCTGCTGACCCCAGCGTGCCTCGAGCCACAGGTGGAACCGGGTGCCGCGACGGGCCAGCGGCGCCGGCCGGCGCGGCAGGGGCCGCCGCAGCGAACGGGCCAGCTCGGCCGGGTCACGTCGCAGCTGGACGAGCTGGGACACCGACAGCCGGGCCGGGAGCTCGACCACGGCGTCGGCCCCGCTGCGGGACCGGTGCCGCTCCAGCTCGGCTAGCAGCAGCTCGAGCTCGTCGTCCCACGCATCGACCCGCGCCACGTGCTCGTCGGCCACGCCCGGCGCCGGGCCGGATGCCGCCCGCACCAGGTCGGCGCCTCCCGCCACGGCCGGCCGCCGCAGCCCCAGCGGGTCGCCCGGCCAGCGGACGGCGGCCGGGTCGACGGCGAGCGGGTTCAGGGCGTCCGGCTCGGGCTGGTCGGCCCACGCGGCCACGTCACCGCCCCCGGAGACGCACAGGTCTCGCAGCTCCTCGAGCAGACCGGACGGCCCGCGCTGCTGCTTGACGCCGACGTCCCACCAGTAGCCGGAGCAGACCAGCAGGTCGCGGGCGCGGGTGACGGCGACGTAGGCCAGCCGCCGCTCCTCCACGGCGCCACGCGCCTTGCACGACTCGCGGAACTCGAGCAGCAGGTCGCGGGCCTCGACCTGGTCGGTCGCGGCGTCCCAGCGCAGCACCGGCAGCTCCGAGCGGTCGCCGCGCAAAGGGAACGGCAGCGTCGAGACCTGCTTGGTCCAGTCGGCGACCGGCTGGTTGGCGACCGGGAACACGGTCTTCGTCAGACCGGCCACCACCACGACGTCCCACTCGAGGCCCTTGGCCGCGTGCACGGTCATCAGCTGGACGCGCGAGGCGTCGGGTTCCGCGATCTCGACCTCCAGCCCGCGCTCCTGCTCCAGGGCGGCGTCGAGGTAGGCCAGGAAGGCGAGCAGGCCCGGGTCCTCGCCGGACGAGCCGAACTCCTCAGCGACCTCCACCAGACGGTCGACGTCGAGCAGGGCGTCGCCCGGCCGGACGCCGGGCCGTGCTGCCAGCTCGACGTCGAGGTCCAGAGCACGCACCACGGCCATGACGAGGTCCGGCAGGGAGGCTGCCGTCAGCCGGCGCAGGCGGCGGAGCTCGTCGCGCAGGGCGCTCATCCGTCGATGGCCCTCGGGTGAGTACGCCGTGGCGTCGCCGAGGTCGTCCAGGGCGTCGACCAGGCTGCGCTCGTCGACGGCGTCGTACTCCGGGTCCGCAGGTATCCCGCCCTCGACCGCCTCCGGGGCGGCGGCTGATGGCCGTCGGGTGCCGACCGCGAGCCGGCGGGCCCGGCGACCCAGGGCGTCGAGGTCGCGCGGCCCGACCCGCCAGCGGGGACCGGTGAGCAGACGCAGCAACGCCGCCCCGGCCGTGGGGTCGGCGAGGACGCGCAACGTGCTCACGACGTCGACGACCTCCGGCTCGAGCAGGAGGCCGCCCAGCCCCACGACCTCGCACGGCACGCCTCGCTCGCGCAGCGCCGCCTCGATCCGCGCGAAGTGCGAGCGCTTGCGTGCCAGAACTGCGACCTTGCCCCACTCGACCTGCTGGCCGCCGCGGGCGGGCGCGCCGAGCGCGGCGATCCGCTCGGCGATCCAGCCGGCCTCGTCCTGCACGGTCTCGTGCAGTGCGGTCACCAACCGGCCACGGCCCTCGCGGGCCGGCCCCGGACGCAGGTGGGCCTCGGCGTCGGCAGCGCGCAGCGGGATGCCGTCGGCCACCAGGTTGGCGGCGGCGAGCACGCCCTCGCCGTTGCGGAAGCTGACCGTCAGGCGACTGGCCCCGGCAACGACGGCGTCCGTGGCGGTGTCGGGGTCGGCGCCGGTGCCGGGGGCGGCGGAGAAGTCGTCGAGGAACCGCTCAAGGTTGCCGGCACTCGCCCCCCGCCATCCGTAGATGGACTGCCGCGGGTCGCCGACCGCGGTGACCGCGTGGCCCTGCCCGTAGAGAGCGCGCAGCAGAACCCGCTGCGCCTCCCCGGTGTCCTGGTACTCGTCCAGCAGGACGGCGTCGAACCGGCCCCGCTCGATCTCGCCGACCTCGGGGTGGTCGCGGGCGAGCCGCGCCGCGACGGCGACCTGGTCGCCGTAGTCCATCGCCCCGTGGGAGCGCTTGGCGTCGGCGTAGTCGCGCACCAGCGGCAGCAGTGCGAGCCGGGCGTCGAGTAGCGCGAGCGCGTCGCGCACCTCGGCGTAGGGACCGTCGGAGCGCTTGCTGCCACGGGACAGCGCCCCGATGTGGGCGCGGACCCGTGTCGTGAGGGCGATGACCTCGTCGGCGTCGCGCAGGTGCTCGGCCAGCTCGCCCGCCAGTGCCAGCACGTCGCCGATGACGGTGGTGAGCGCCCAGGGGACGTCGTCCATGACGCCGTCGTAGGCCTCGACGACCCGGGCGGCGTACTGCCAGCTGACCGCTTCGCCCACCAGCCGCGTGCTCGGCTCGAGGCCGATGCGCAAGGCGTGCTCACCGACCAGACCGGCGGCGTAGGAGTGGTAGGTCGACACGGTCGGCTCACCGGTGCGCAGCGAGGTCGCGACGTCGTCGTCGAGGAACGGCTCGGTCTCGTGGGCGTGGCGCAGCCGCGCGAGCATCCGACGCACGCGCTCGCCCAGCTCGGAGGCCGCCTTGCGGGTGAAGGTGAGGCCGAGGACACGGTGCGGCTCCACCAGTCCGTTGGCCACCAGCCAGACGACGCGCAGTCCCATGGTCTGCGTCTTGCCGGAGCCGGCGCCGGCCACCACCACGTGCGGCTCCAGGGGGGCCGTGATGGCGGCGGTCTGCTCCGGGGTCGGCGGGAAGGTCTCGCCGAGGCGCTTGGCCAGGTCGGCCGGCGAGAGCAGACGGCCCCCGCCGCCGCCGTCGTCGAACAGGGACGACTGCCCCGACCCGGGGCCGCGGCGGGGGCTCACCGGCGTTGCCTCACGAGGTCACCGTCCGGCCGTCCTGCTGCACGGGGCAGCTGGTGCGGACCGGGCAGTAGCCGCAGTAACGGTTCTCGACCGCCGCGAACGCCGATCCCGCCATGCCGTCGGCCACCTCGAGCACCAGGCGACGGGCCCAGGCCGGGTCCTCGCCCTCGGCGAGTGGAGGCTGCTGCTGCACGACGTACGTGGTGCCGCCGGCCTTGCCCACCTGAACGAGCTCGGCGCCACCGCTCTCGGTGAGGCCTTCGAACGCGCCGGACTCGACCGCCAGCTGGTAGGTGGCCAGCTGACCGTGCGTCTCGAGCTCGTCGGGCTGGACCTTGGACGTGCCTGTCTTGAGGTCGATGACCACGGCCCGGCCGAGGTCGTCGCGCTCGATCCGGTCGACCCGGCCACCGAGCCGCGCCCGGCCGACTTCGGCGGCGAACTCGAGCTCGGTCGCCACGACCTCGCGGGTGTTCTCGGCCAGCCACCTCGCCAGCCGCCGCACCATCGCCTCGGCCTTCTCACGCTCCTTGCGCGCGACCCAGCCGGAGCCGAGGTCCACCGTGGGCAGCAGCAGCTGCAACCGCGCCTGCAGCGCCGCCTCGGTGCGGCGGTCGGGGGTGGTCGCGGCCTCGGCCACCGCGTGGACGAGGGTGCCGACGGTCTGCGCCGCACCCGCGCTGTCGCCGCCCCCGACGTGCTCGAGGAACCAGCGGAGCTCGCACCGGCGGAACGACTCGACCTTCGACGGGCTGACCGCGACCTGGTCGTCGGCCTCACGCACCGGGCGGTCGTCGGACATCAGCGGGAGCCCCCACCAGGCGGCGGGGTCGGCGCCCCGGGCACCCGCGGCGGCGAGAGTCGAGAGGCGGTGGGCGGCCGCCGTGCGCAGCTCCGCCGGAGCATCGGGGTCGACCACGACCTGGCGCAGCTCGGCCACCAGGCTGGTGAGCGACATCGGCCGCCGCACCTGGCTGAACGGTCTCGGATCGAGCCCGTCGACCGGGTCGACCTCGTCGAGGAACCGGGACGGCGACAGCCCTTCGCGCTCGCTGGTCACGGCGGTGACCAGCAGCGAGCGGCGGGCCCGGGTGATGGCGACGTAGAACAACCGGCGCTCCTCCTCGAGCAACCGGGTCAGGGTGGCGGCCGTCGCGACCGCGGGGGCGACCTCCTCGGTACCGGGACGCAGCAGGTCGACCAGCCGTTCCGAGCCGAGGAAGGAGCCGCGCATCCGAAGGTCGGGCCAGACACCCTCCTGGACACCGGCGACGCAGACCAGGTCCCACTCGAGGCCCTTGCTCGCATGGGCGGTGAGCACCTGCACGGCGTCGTCGGCGACCGGCCGCACCGACGGCTCGTCACCGGGGATCTCCTGGCCCTCGAGGTGGTCGACGAAGCCCTCCGGCTTGGCGCCGGGTAGCCGGTCGCAGAACCTGGCGGCGGTGTCGAAGAGCGCCACGACGGCGTCGAGGTCGCGATCGGCCGCCTCGCCCGCTGCGCCGCCCTCCCGGCTGGCACGCTCCCACCGGGTGGCCAGCCCGGTGCGCTCCCACAGCTCCCACAGGACGTCCTCGGCGGTGGCGCCGGGTGTCTCGACAGCCTCGCCGGCAGCGCTGAGCAGCTCGGCGACCGCGTGCGCGGGGCGGGTCGCGGACCTGTCGAGGGTGACGAGGACGGTGGGGTCCTCGAGCGCCTCGACGAGCAGGGCGCCGGACGGGCGACCGCCACCGGCGGCGAGCTCGGACCGGCGCAGCGCCTGCCGGAGCCGTCGCAACGCCATGACGTCAGCGCCACCGACGGCGGAGGTCAGCAGCTCGACCGCGGCGTCCTCGTCGAGGGTCTGCGGTCGGGTGGCGCAGCGGAGCAGCAGCAGCAGCGGCCGGACCGCGGGCTCCTGCTGGAGGGGGACGTCGTCACCCGACACCGCGACCGGGACACCGGCGGCGGCCATCGCCCGGCGCAGCACCGGCATGGCATGGACGGTGGAGCGGACCACCACGGCCATGCGCGACCAGGGGACGTCGTCGACGAGGTGGGCGTGCCGGAGCCGGGCCGCGACGTGCGCCGCCTCCTGGGTCTCGGAGCGCAGCACGGCCACGTCGACCTCACCGGGAGGCAGCCCGGGCACCGCGATCAGGTCGCGGTGGTGCCGCTGGCCGCCCAGTGCCCGGGCGACCCGACGGCTGGCGGTGAGCAGCGCCGTCCCGGACCGCCGGGAGGTGCCGAGCCACACCACCGGGGCCGCATCGCCGGTGCGGGTGCGGAAGGTGTCGCGGAAGGACCGGATGCCGGCGACGTCGGCGCCGCGGAACCCGTAGATCGACTGGTCGGGGTCGCCGACCGCGACCAGGTCGCGCCCGTCGCCGGCCAGCAGCCGGAGCAGCTCGACCTGGGCGGGGTCGGTGTCCTGCAGCTCGTCGACGAAGACGTGCGGACGCGCCGCCCGCTCGGCCTCGAGCAGCCCGGGCTCGGCCAGCCACAGACCCACCACGGCGCGGATCAGCTCGGCCGGGTCGTAGGAGGCTGCCTCGCGCAGGGCGGTGACCCCGGCGTACTGCCGCATGAAGACGGCGGCCGCCCGCCAGTCGTCGCGGCCCTGCCGCCGGCCGAGCAGGTCGAGCTCGGCCGGGGTGACGCCGCGCTCGTAGGCCCGCATCAGCAGGTCGCGCAGCTCCTGGGCGAAGCCATGGGTCGCGAGCGCCGGCCGCAGCCGCTGCGGCCAACCGGTGGCCCCGCCCTCGAGGTCGCCGGCCAGCAGGTCGCGCACCACGAGGTCCTGCTCCGGGCCGGACAGCAGCCGCGGGGCGGTCTCGCCGCGCGCCGCCGCCTCGCGCCGCAGGACGCCGAAGGCGTAGGAGTGGAAGGTGCGCGCCAGCGGCTCCTTGGTCGCGCGGCCCAGCCGGGCGGTGATGCGGGACCGCAGCTCGGCCGCCGCCCGGCGTCCGAAGGTGAGCACCAGCACCTGCTCCGGGTCGGCACCGGCAGCGATCCGGGCGACCACGGCCTCGACCAGCGTCGTGGTCTTGCCGGTGCCGGGCCCGGCGAGCACCAGCAGCGGGCCGCCGGGGTGGTCGACGACCTCCTGCTGGGCCGGGTCCAGCGCCGGGACGACCACCGGCCGGGCAGCCGGCCGGACCAGCCGGTACGGCGCCGGCGCGGCACCGCGACCGGCGCGCTGTCGCGGGTGGCTGGTCACGTCCGTCATCCCACCACGGACCCTGGACACGACCCCGGACGCGCACCGAGCTGCATGATCACTGGGAGGTCGAGGGTCACCGTCCGGGGCTGCCCCGCAATCGTGGCTCAGCTCAGACCGGCTTGGAGCAGGGACCGGCCACCCCGCCGTCCGCTCCTGACGGATGTCGTCCGCCTCCGTCATCTCGCGATGCGGTTGGATCCGTCCCGCCACCTGACCTCCGCCGCAACTGAAACGTTCGGCAGGCGCTTTGTCCGTCTCGGCCCGCCGAATGTTCCAGACCGACGGTCAGGGACCGACGGCGCGGCCGGCGAACGGCGCGGCGTCCGCGTCCTTGCTGCTCTGACCGCACCGCGCACAGAGGGTCAGTGACGCGGCTAGGCGCGAACGACGTCGTACAGCGCCGACAGCGGTGCCTCGACCTGCGCGGCGTCGCCGACGACAGTGGTGACCAGCCGGGCCGGTGCGAACAGCTGCTGGGCGACCTCGTGCACCTGCGCCGGCGTCACCGCGAGCAGCTGCTCGGGGTGCTCGCGCAGCCAGGTGACGTCCAGACCGTCGGCGAGCAGGACGGCCAGCGTCCCGGCGAGACCGGCCTGGGTCGCCGTCGAGAGGGCCAGGGTGCCGACGAGGTACTGCGCGGTGGCCGACACCTCCTCGGCGGACGGCGGCAGACTGACCATCCGGCCCAGCTCGTAGCCGATCTCGACCATCGCCGGCGCCGTGACCTCGGTGGCCACCTCGGTGGAGGTGAGGAAGCACGAGGCCGCGCCACCGTGCCGCAGGGAGCTGCGGGGGCTGTAGGTGTAGCCCTTGTCCTCGCGGATGTTCATGGTCAGCCGCGACGAGAAGTAGCCGCCGAACAGCGCGTTGGCCAGCTCGGCCGCGGCGTACGACGGGTCGGTGCGGGCCACGCCGTCGCCGCCGATGCGCAGGTTGGACTGCACGGCGCCCGGCCGGTCGACCAGCCGGAGCGGCCCGGGGGCGACGGCCGGAACCTTCGGCACCGAGGTCGGGGTGCCTGCGGTGTCCCAGCCGGCCAGCGCGGCAGCGACCTGGTCGAGCGCCCGGGCCGGGGTGAGGTCCCCGACGAGGACCAGCAGGCTGCCGGACGGCAGGACGCGCCGCCGGTGCGCGGCGCGCAGCGAGGTGGCCGGCACGTCGAGCACCTCGTCGGCGCCGGGGTGCTCGCGGCCGTAGACGTGGTCGCCGTACAGCTGCCGCAGCCACGCCTCGTCGGCGATGACCCCGGGCTGGGACATGGCACGGCGCAGCTGGTCGGCGAGCCGGTGCGACTCGCCCTCGACCTGCGACGTCGGGTAGCTGGCCGACGTGACGACCTCGGCGAGAAGGGCCAGGAGGTCCTTGAGGCCCGTGCGCAGCGACTCGCCGGCCACGACGAGGCGGTCGGCGTCGCCGCTGACCCGGAGGGAGCCGCCGATCCGCTGCAACGCCTCGGCCAGCTCGCCCTGCGAGCGCTCGGCGGTGCCGAGCAGCATGGTGCGCTCCAGCAGCGCGGCCTTCGCGAGGTCGGCGTCCTTGCGCACGGCCGACGGGATCCGCAGCCGCACCTGCACCACGGGGACGCTGGGGCGGCGGACCGCGACGACGCGCAGGCCGGACGGCAGCACCCGCTCCGCGACCGTGGGCAGCTTCGCCTTGCGCGGCCGGGCCAGTGCGGGCACCGGGCGCGGCGTGAACTTCCGCGGGCTCACTTCGCACCGCCGGCGACGAGGTCGAGCCGGGCCCGGGCGTCGGGTCGCAGGGCAGCAGCCGCAGCGGCGACCTGCTCGCCGGTGACGGCAGCCAGCAGCGCGGGCATCTCCCCCACCAGCTCCGCCCGGCCGCGTTGCTGCTCGTACGACGCCATCGCCAGCGTCCTCGACATCACGTGGTCGGCCCCTTGGAGCAACGCGGACGAGAGCCGCGCCTGCACCCGCTCCAGCTCGTCGGCCGGGACACCGTCGGTCGCGACCCGGTCGAGCTCCTCGTCGATCGCCTTCACCACGACGTCGGTCGTCACGTCGTCGGAGTGGTGCGCCTCGACCAGCAGCGCCGTCGGGTTGCGCACGTCGAACGCGTCCTCCATGAACGACACGTGCGCGCCCACGTCGGTGGCGATCCGGTCGTCCTGCACGAGCCGGCGGCGCAGCCGCGACGCGTCACCGGTGGAGAGCACGGACGTGAGCACGACGTACGGCAGGTAGGCGTCGAGGTCGTCCGGGTCGGGGACCCGCCAGCCGAGGGCGACGGCCGGTGCGGGGGCCTCGGCGTCGACCTGCTCCTCGCGGCGCTCGCTGGTGGGCGCCGGCTCGTCGAAGTCGGGTCGCTCGGGGACGGTGCGCCGTGGCACGTCGCCGAAGTGGGTGCGGACCAGCTCCATCGCCTTGTCCACGTCGAGGTCGCCGCCGAGGCAGAGCACCGCGTTGCCGGGCGCGTAGTAGGTGTCGAAGAAGTCGGCCGCGTCGTCGACGGTGGCGCTCTCGAGGTCCTCGAAGCCGCCGTAGCCGTTGTGCGCGTTGGGGAACGTCTCGAACAGCACTGGCGGCAGGGTCAGCCAGGGGAAGCCGCCGTAGGGCTGGTTCATGACGTTGACCCGGATCTCCTCCTTCACCACCGCGAGCTGGTTGGCGAGGGTCTCCTCGGTGACGGCGGGCGAGCGCATCCGGTCGGCCTCGAGGAAGAGCGCGCGCTCCAGCGCGTTCGAGGGCAGCGCCTCGAAGTAGTTGGTGTAGTCGAGCCGTGTCGACCCGTTGAGGGTGCCGCCGGAGGACTGGACGTACTTGACGTGGTCCATCTTCCGCAGCGACGCGGAGCCCTGGAACATGAGGTGCTCGAAGAGGTGCGCGAAGCCGGTGCGGCCCTCCGGCTCGGACCGGATGCCGACGTCGTAGTAGACGGCCACCGCCACCACCGGCGCGGAGCGGTCGGGCGCCAGGACGACTCGGAGCCCGTTGCGGAGGCGGGCGCGCTCGACGGCGTAGGACGTCGCAGGGGTGGCGGGGGTCGGAGCCATGCGGGCGACCGTACCTCGCGCTCCTCCGCGCCCACCCGCCGCAGCCGGGGGACGCGCCGTGGGCGGTGCCGCCGTATCGTCGGGCAGCGCACCCGGACGGAGGGATCCACGTGCTCCACGACTACCGAACCGTGACCGCAGCCGAGGTCGAGCGCGACGTCTCGGAAGGACTCTCGGCCCTGGACGCCCGGGTGGACGCGCTCGTCGCGGCACCGCCCCCGACCGTCCTCGAGGTCGTGCAGGTCCTCGACGCCGTGCAGGCCGAGGCGAACGACATCGTGGGACGGGCGGCCTTCGCCGGGTGGGTGCACCCCGACACCGGCGTGCGCGAGGCCGGGCAGAAGGCCTACGCACAGCTGAGCGCGTGGCGCGGACGGCTGCCGCTGCGCGACGACGTCGCGGCGCTGGTGCTCGGTCGCGACGAGCCGCCAGGCACCGAGGTGGCCGACCCGGTGGACGCCCGGCTGGTCGCGCACTGGGAGCGGGACCTGCGCCGCAGCGGGCACGGCCTGCCGGCCGCGACGCGCGAACGGGTGCGCGAGCTGCGCGACCGGCTCGCGGAGATCGAGGCACAGTGGGACGTCAACATCGCCGAGGACACCGAGGGACTCGACCTCACCCGCGACGAGCTCGACGGGCTACCCGACTCGTTCGTCGAGGACCTGCGGCCGGGCACGGCGCCGGGGACGTACACCCTGTCGCTGGACTACCCGCAGCTGCACCCGTTCCTCGCGCAGGCGCGGCGCCGCGACAAGCGCGAGGCGCTGCTCACGCGGTCGCGCAACCGCGGCGCCGGGGCGAACCGCCCCGTCACCGACGAGGGTCTGGCCGTCCGTCGGGAGCTGGCGTCGCTGCTCGGCTACCGGACGTGGGCCGACTACGCGACCGAGGTGAAGATGGCCGGCACGCCCGGCCGGGCGCACGCGCTGCTCGACCGCCTCGACGAGGCCGTGGCCGCACCGGTGGCGGCCGAGAACGACGAGCTGCGCGCACTGCTCGTCGAGGACGGTGAGCCGGCCGACGTACGCCTCGAGCTGTGGGACCTCGAGTACACCCGGCGGATCCGGGCCGAGCGGCTGGTGGGGCTCGACCCGTCGGCACTGGCGGAGTACTTCCCGGTGCCGCGCGTGCTGGAGACGGCGTTCGGCCTGCTGGGCGAGCTGCTCGGTCTGACCTTCCCGGCGGCGCCGGAGCAGGACGCCGCGACGGCGTGGCACGACGACGTGCTGCTGCGCGAGGTCCGCGACGCCGACGGCACGCTGCTCGGCCGGGTCTACCTCGACCTCTATCCGCGCGAGGGGAAGTTCAGCCACGCGGCGGCGTTCGACCTGGTGCGGAGCCGGACAGCCGCCGACGGCGGGCGGGTCCCGGCGCTCGCCGCCCTGGTCACCAACTTCTCGCCGCCCCGCGGCGACCGGCCCGGACTGCTCCGGCACGACGAGATGGTCACGCTCTTCCACGAGCTCGGCCACGTCGTGCACCAGACGGTCACGCAGTCGCGGTACGTGCGGTTCGCCGGCATCGCGACCGAGGGCGACTTCTCCGAGGCGCCCAGCCAGCTCATGGAGCGCTGGGCGTGGGAGCCGACCGTGATCGAGCGCGCGGCGGGGCACTGGTCGACCGGCGAGCCGCTGTCGCCGGAGCTCGTGCAGCGGCTCACGTCGTCCCGCTTCCTCGGCGCCCTGGGCCGCACGTCCCGGGGGCTGATGCTCAGCCGGCTGGACCTCGCCGTCCACGAGTCCCCGGACGAGGTCGACCTCGACGCAGCGATGCGCTCGGCCCACGAGGTGCTCCAGCTGCCGTACCCCGAGGGCACCTTCCTGCTCGGCGCGTTCGGGCACCTGTTCGGCGGCTACGACGCCGGCTACTACGGGTACCTGTGGGCCGAGGTGATCGGCGACGACATGGTCGGCCGGTTCGAGCGCGAGGGGATCCTGTCGTCGGCGGTCGGGCGCGAGTTCCGTACCGCCGTGCTCGAGCGCGGCGGCACGGTGGACGGCGACGACCTGGTCGAGGCGTTCCTCGGCCGGCCGGCCGACCCGGAGTCCTTCCTCCGCGCCCGCGGCTGGGCCTGACCTGCTCGGTTCTCCACTCTCCGTCGCCGGCCCACGGCTCGAGCGGTACTGGGGTGAGGGTCAGGTGCCGTCCCAGCGGGCCCGGCGCATGTCGACCCGGGTGCCGTCCGGCCGCAGCGGGGTCGCCTCGGCGCGGTGGTGCGCGAGGCACTCGTCGGCGATCTGCGGCGCCGGCGAGCCGTCGGCCCGCAGCACCCGCCACCATGGCAGGTCGCCGGTCCCGTTCGACAGCACCCGTGCGACCTGGCGCGGCCCGCCGACGCCGAGGTACTCCGCCACGTCGCCGTACGACATGACGTGCCGCGGCGGGATCCGGGCGATGACGTCGAGCACCAGCTCGGCGAAGTTCTCCGGCAGCACGCGCGACAGCATCCCGCAGCGGTACGACGACGCGTCAGGCGAGCCGGCCGGCCGCGGAGCCGGAGCCGAGCCAGGTGTGCGGCGCACCGTCCCAGCACCAGCCCAGCCTCGGGCGGCCCTTGCTCACCCACAGGGCGGGCACCCGGCGGTCACCGCAGCGCGAGGCGAGCATCGAGAAACAGGTCTCCCGGCGCAGCACCGTGCCGTCCTGCAGCAGGAGAGCGAGACCTTCGTCCAGCGTGAGCGGGGTGCGTCCGGAGGCGAGCAGCGGCGGCAGCACGCGCTCGGGCGGCACATCGAGCCACTCGCGGCCGGTGTCCGGGTCGACCAGCAGGTAGGCCGGTGGCTCTGGGAGGTCGGCGTCCGCCGTCGGCCGGAAGGTCGCCAGGTCGTCCGGCTCCATGGTCGTGAAGCCGGTCTTCCCGCGGAGCCGTGTGAGGGCTACGAGATCGGCCGGCCCGGCGAGACTTGGCATGACGACGACGTAGGGCTGCCTGCCGACCTGCTCGACCACGTCGTGCAACGGCTCGGCACGCCGGCGCAGGGCCACGGCCGAGATGCCCGCGGACGCCGGGAGTCCGGCCTCGACGTAGACGGTGAGCTGTCGGTCCAGCTCGGCGTGCGGGTCGGACAGTGGGCCGGTCCGCTCGGAGCGGGTCGCGGTCGTCGCGTCGGCACTCGCGGTGTGCGGCATGAGGCCCCTTCGTCCCGGTGCGGCTTCACGCGCTCAACGTCCCGGCCGCCGACGGAGGTTCCCTCAACCCAGCCCGAAGCGGTCCCGCTCGTCGGCGGGTACGAGGTCGACGTACGCCGGGTGCCGGCCGAGCCAGGCCCTGAGGTAGGGGCAGTACGGCAGCACCGAGCCGCCGCGCGACCGCACCTCGTCCAGCGCCTCCCTGACGAGCCGGTCGGCGAGTCCGCGGCCCTCGAACGGCGGCCCGACCTCGGTGTGGTCGACGGCGTAGGTCGCACCCTCGAGCAGCCGGTAGGTCGCGAAGCCGGCCAGCTCGTCGCCCACCCAGACCTCGAACCGACTCGCCGAGGGGTCATCCCGGACGACCACCTCAGCGTTGAGACGGTCGTCACCACGACCGTCATCGACGGGCTCGTTACGCTGAACGCTCATCAGTACGTCGGGAGGCTGGTGTCGATCTGGTTGGCCCACGCCACGACGCCGCCCCCGGTGTGCACCGCGTCGGAGAAGCCGGCGCCCTTGAGCACCGCGAGCGCCTCGGCCGACCGCTGGCCGGTCTTGCAGTAGAGCACCACCGGCTTGTCCTGCGGCAGCTCGGCGAGCACCTCGCCGTTGAGGATGCGGTCCTTGGGGATCAGCGTCGCGCCCGGGATCGACACGATCTCGAACTCGTTGGGCTCCCGGACGTCGACCAGGTAGAAGTCCTTGCCCGCGTCCATCATCGCCTTGAGGTCGCGCACCGAGATGGTCGAGCCCTTGGCCGCCTCGGCTGCCTCCTCGCTGATGGTCCCGCAGAACGCCTCGTAGTCGATCAGGCCGGTCTCGAGGGTGATCTCTGGGTTCTTGCCGCAGACCACGCACTCGGGGTCCTTGCGGACCTTCACCGTCCGGTAGGTCATCTCGAGGGCGTCGTAGACCATCAGCCGGCCGACCAGCGGGTCGCCGATCCCGGTGAGGAGCTTGATGGCCTCGTTGACCTGGATCGAGCCGATCGACGCGCACAGCACTCCGAGCACGCCGCCCTCGGCGCACGACGGAACCATGCCGGGCGGCGGCGGCTCCGGGTAGAGGCAGCGGTAGCACGGGCCGTGCTCGGCCCAGAAGACCGACGCCTGGCCGTCGAAGCGGTAGATCGAGCCCCAGACGTACGGCTTGTCCAGCAGGACGGCCGCGTCGTTGACGAGGTAGCGCGTCGCGAAGTTGTCGGTGCCGTCGACGATGAGGTCGTAGGGCCGGAAGACGTCGAACACGTTGGTCGAGTCGAGGCGCTCCTCGTGGAGGACGACCTCGACGTAGGGGTTCGCCTCCTGGATCGACTCCTTGGCCGACTGCGCCTTGGACCTGCCGATGTCGGACTGGCCGTGGATGATCTGGCGCTGCAGGTTCGACTCGTCGACCTCGTCGAACTCCACGATGCCGAGGGTGCCCACGCCGGCCGCGGCGAGGTAGAGCAGGGCGGGCGAGCCGAGCCCGCCGGCGCCCACGACGAGCACCTTGGCGTTCTTCAGCCGCTTCTGGCCGGTCATGCCGACGTCCGGGATGATCAGGTGGCGCGAGTAACGGCGCACCTCGTCGATCGTCAGCCCGTCGGCGGGCTCGACGAGCGGGGGCAGCGTGTCGGCTGGCACGGGTGGAGCTCCTCGTGGGGCTGTCAGGTGGGGCTGTCTGCAGACTCCAAGTGAACCGCTTCCTCCCCAGGCGCCATTCCCCACCTGCCACCATGTGGACCATGCGACCGGTGGTCGGCATCACGTCGTACGTCGAGCAGGCGCGCTGGGGCGTGTGGGACGTCCCCGCGTCGGTGCTGCCGTTCCGCTACGTCGAGCGGATCGAGGCCGCCGGGGGCACCGCCGTGGTGCTGCCGCCGGCAGCGGCCGCCGACGCCGAGGTGCTCGAGCGGCTGGACGCGGTCGTCTTCGCCGGCGGCGCCGACCTCGACCCGGGGCTCTACGGCGAGGAGCCGCACCCCGAGACCACCGGGCTGCGGCCGGAGCGCGACGCCGCCGAGGTGCCGCTCATGAAGGCGGCCCTGGACCGTGACGTCCCGCTGCTGGGCATCTGCCGGGGTATGCAGGTGCTGTCGGTCGTGCGTGGCGGCTCGCTCGTGCAGCACCTGCCTGACGCCGTCGGCCACGAGCGGCACCGGCCGGCACCGGGCACCTACGGCATGCACGACGTCCGGCTCGAGCCCGGGTCGCTGGCGCACCGGCTGCTCGGCGACCACGTCAGCGTGCCGTCGTACCACCACCAGGGGCTGGCCTCCCCCGGCGACCTGTCGGTCAGCGGCTGGGCCGACGACGAGTCGCCCGAGGTGGTGGAGGACCCGTCGCTGCGGTTCGCCCTCGGCGTCCTCTGGCACCCCGAGGCCGGCGACGACCTCCGGCTGTTCGAGGCCCTGGTCGCCGCGGCGTCCCCTCGCTGACCTCCGCGAGCGCTGCAGACACGCAGGTGGCGGGCGCCACTTCCCTGCGTGTCTGCAGCGCTCACGGGGATGAGGGGTCGTCGTAGTGTCGGCGGGTGACCATCACCGAGGGGTACGCGGACTTCGAGGGGGACCGGACCTGGTACCAGGTGCACGGCCCGTTGCCGGCAGCGGCCGACGAGCCGGCACCGCTCGTCGTGCTGCACGGCGGCCCCGGCGGCACGCACGACTACCTCACACCGTTGGCCGACCTGGCGCTGCCCGAGCACGGCGGCCGGACCGTCGTCCAGTACGACCAGCTCGGCAACGGCCGGTCCACCCACCACCCTGATCGCGGCGCCGAATTCTGGACCGTGGAGCTCTACGTCCGCGAGCTGGCCAACCTCGTCGAGCACCTCGGGATCGGCGACCGGTACCACGTGCTCGGCCAGTCCTGGGGCGGCTTCCTGGCCCAGGAGCACGCCTTCACCCAGCCGGCCGGGCTCCGGTCGCTGGTGCTGTCGAACACCGCCGCGTCCTTCCCCGACTTCGTGTCCGAGGCGAACGCGCTGCGCGCCGAGCTGCCGCCCGGCGTCGACGACTCGTTGCGCAGGCACGAGGACGCCGGCACGACCGACGACCCGGAGTACGCCCAGGCCTGCCTGGTCTTCTACGAGCGGCATCTCTGCCGCCTGCTGCCGTGGCCGCAGGGTGTCGTCGACGGACTGGCGAGGATGGACGAGGACCCGACGGTCTACCACACGATGAACGGGCCCTCGGAGTTCCACGTCATCGGGTCGATCAAGGACTGGTCGTCCACCGACCGGCTCGACGGCATCCACGTGCCGGCGTACGTCATCAGTGGCGAGCACGACGAGGCGACCCCGGCGCTGCAGGTGCCGCTCGTCGAGGGGATCCGCGCGGCGGGCAACGAGGTCGAGCAGACCGTCATGGCGGGCTGCTCGCACCTGCCGATGTGGGAGCAGCGCGACACGTACATGGGCCACGTCGCCGGCTGGCTGGCGCGCCACGACGCGCACGGCTGACCGGGTCGTCACGTGAGGCCGTACCTCCTGCTGCGCGCCGCTGAGCTGCATGCGCAGCGACCAGCCGGCGAGGTCGACGACGTGCACTTCACCGAGGCGCTCGCCGCGTCGGTGGTCGAGGAGACGACCCGGCCGGGCGACCTCGTGCTCGACCCGTTCGCGGGCTACGGCACGACGCTGGCGGTCGCCGCCCGCCTCGGCCGGCGGGCGGTGGGCGTGGAGGTGCTCGCCGACCACGTCGACCTGGTGCGCAGCCGGGCGGGCGACGGCGCCCGCGTCGTGCACGGCGACTCCCGACACCTCTCGACGGTGCTGGCCGGCGAGATCGACGGACCGGTCGACCTGGTGCTCACCTCGCCGCCGTACATGACGGCGGTGGCGCACCCTGAGAACCCGCTCACCGGCTACGCCACCGATGACGGCGACTACCCGACGTACCTGCGCGAGCTGGGCGAGGTCTTCGCGCAGGTGGCCGACCTGCTGCGGCCCGGCGGCCACGTCGTCGTGAACGTCGCCAACGTCGTGACCCCGGGTCCGGGGGGCGACGTCGTGACACCGCTGGCGTGGGACGTCGGTCGTGCCATCGGCGCGCACCTGGCGTTCCAGGGTGAGACGTTCCTCTGCTGGGACGAGCACCCGCCGGGGCTCGCGGGCGACTACCTGCTCTGGTTCCGCAAGGGCTGACGCCGTGCCATGGTGGGCCGCGTGCGATCGAGCCTCTACGAGCACGCCGGCAGGGAGCCGGCCCTGCTCGCGCCGGCGACGGCACACCACGCGCGGTGTCTCGCCGTCTACTGGGGCGAGGGTGGTGCCCAGGTGCCGCCCGGCCGAGCGGTGCCTCGGTGGACCTGGGACGGCCTCGCCGTGGCGGGCTGACGTCGTGGTCTCCGAGGCGCTCGGGACGGCGCCGGACCTCGCGCGGGCGTCCAGCCGGCCGGCGTACGTCCGCATCGAGCAGTGGCTCACGTCGTGCATCGTCGACGGCACCCTGGTGCCGGGCGACAAGCTGCCGCGCGAGGAGCAGCTCGCCGCTTCGCTCGGCGTCAGCCGGATGACGCTGCGCCAGGCGCTGTCCGGGCTCGAGGCCGTCGGCACCATCGTGCGGCGGCCCGGCCGGCAGGGCGGCACGTTCGTCGCGCAGCCGCGCATCGTCTGCGACCTCACCGGCCTCGCCGGCTTCACCGAGCAGATGCGTCGGGCGCACGTGCGCGCGGGCGCGCGCGTCATCGGCGCGGTCACCCGGCCGGCCAGCCGCACCGAGGCGCTCGCGCTCGGCCTCGCGCGCAGCGGCGCGGTGCACGAGGTGGTGCGGGTGCGGTCCGCCGATCGCGAGCCGCTCGCGATCGAGCAGGCCTGCTTCCCGGCGGCGCTGTTCCCCGACCTGCTCGAGCAGCGGTTGACCGGCTCGCTCTACCGGCTGCTCGGGCGTCGGTACGACCACGAGCCCCACACGGCGAACGAGGTGCTCGAGCCCGTCATCTCCTCCCCCGAGCAGGCCAGGCTGCTGCGGATCGAGCCCGGCAGCCCGCTGATGCTCATCGAGCGGACCGCGTTCACCGCCTCGGGCGTTGCCGTCGAGCACGCACACGACCTCTTCCGGGCTGACCGGACGCGGATCACGCTGCGCACCGGTCTCAGCGACGACGCCCGCGCCGAGGTGGCGGGCACGATCCGCCTGCCGTGAGGCGGGTGCTGCTGACCGGCATGTCCGGCTCGGGCAAGTCGACGGTGGTCGCCGAGCTGGTCGCGCGCGGCCACAAGGCGGTCGACGCCGACGACGGGTACTGCGAGGTGCTGCCGGACGGGCGCCAGCGCTGGCGGGAGGACGCGGTCGAGCGGCTGCTGGACACCGAGGACGCTCCGGCGCTCTTCCTCGCCGGCTGCGAGGAGAACCAGGTCCGCTTCCACCCGAGGTTCGACGTCATCGTCCTGCTCACCGCACCGTTGGCGATGCTGGTCGAGCGGCTGGACTCCCGGAGCAACAACCCCTTCGGCAGGGCGCCGGAGGAGCGGGCTCGCTTCCTCGCCGACGTGGCGGAGGTCGAGCCGATGCTGCGCGGCGTCGCCGACCACGTCGTCGACACCGGGGCACCTGTGCCCGACGTCGTCGCGACCGTCCTGCGCGTCAGCGGCGTCGACGACCTCTGACCTCGCTGAAGCCGTCAGGAGACGGCGCGCGGTCGAGGCGGCGGCCGCACCTGCGCGAGGGCGTCCGCTCCTTCGGCGAGGAGGAGCCGAGCGGTGCCGACGCCGCCCCCCGAGTCCACGATCCGCGCCACGGTCTCGCGGCGTCGGGGTTGCGTGGAGTCGACACGCGGGTCGGCGACGGGCCCGAAGCCGGTCGGCGTCTCGAACGCGAGGTCGCCCTCCCGGGCGGCGGCTGGAGCCACGACGACCCGCGCATCGAGGGTCAGCAGGCGCAGGCCGAGCAACCTGGCGTGCACCACGGCACGGATCACCGTCGAGTCCTCGGCGGCGCGCCCTTCCCGTCGCACTGTCACCGTGCGCGAGGCAGACGGGCCGGCAGCGCCGCTACCGCCGCGCCGGCGCACGTCCCCTCGTCCCCTCCGCACCGAGACCGCCCTCGGCGGCGTACCGCTCCAACCGGTCGCTCACCGACTCGAGGCCGGACCTGATGCTGGACCCGTCCACTCCGTCCGCGAACCGCTGGGCGGCCTGACGGAGCTGGTCGTAGCGCTCCCGTCCGGCCCGGGTGCCCAGCACGTACCCGGCGCCGAACATGGCGATCGTGGAGAGCTTCACCTCGCCTCCTTGCTGCGGGCGGAGCTCACCGCGGAGCTGGCCGCCGTCGCGGCTGCGACTCCTCCGAGGAGACCCAGCGTCCAGGTCGTGACCCGCCGAACGGCGGGGGCCGATGCCGTCGAGGTCACGGCCTCGATGATCCGCTCGGCGGTGGACTTGCGTCGGAACACGTGCATGGCTGGTCCTTTCCGGGTCGCGACGGGCTGCCGTCGCGACCGTCAGGTGTGCGGGCTTGTGTCAGCGGCTCGACGAGCCGTCCAGGGCAGCGATCAGCTCCGTCTTGGTCATCGAGGTCCGGACGTCTGCACCGCGCTCCTCGCCGACGGCGAGCAGCTCCTGCTTCGTGAGGTCGTGGAGCGAGATGTGCTGCTTGGCGAGCGCACCGACGAGCTCCGGCTTGTTCATGCTCGAGCGACCCTCGAGGTCGGCACCGTCGGCGAGCCGCAGGAGGTCCTGCTTGGTGAGGGACTCGAGCACCCGACGTCCCGCGGTCCCGTTCGACCGTGTCGTGGAGGACGATGCCGCCCGCCGAGCCCCGTTCGCCGTCCCGTTCTGGGACCGCGCGCTCCCCTGGGGAGCCGCGGCGTGGTCGCGCACCTGCTCGGCGTCACGCGCGCGGCGCTCCGCCTCGCGGACCCGCTCCTGCGCCTCGGCGGAGAGCCGGTCGGCCTCGCGGGTCGCCTCGGCCGCTGCCTCCTGCGCCGCCTTCGCCGCCTGGTCCGCGAGATCGCGGGCACGGGCGAGCGCCTCGTCGGCCGACTCGATCGCCGCTGCGGCCCGCTCCCGCGCGAGCATCGCCTGCTCCTCGGCCTTGCGGGTGCGCTCGGCGGCGTCGGCCTCGGCGCGCTCGACCATCGAGCGGGCCGCGGTCTCCTCCGCCATTCGCTCGTTCTCCACCCGGTCCTCTGCGTCGGCACGCGCCCGCTGGACGTGCTCCGCTGCCTGCCTCTCGGCCTCGGCAACGGCCGCGGACGTGTCACGCCGCGCGGCGTCCACCCGGGCCTGGACGCGCTGCTCGGCCTCCCGCCGCACCTGCTCGACGTGACGCTGACCGTCGGCGGCAACCTCGGCCGCGTTCTCGGCGTCGGCCTTGGCCTGCTGGGCGAGGTGGACGGCATGGGCCTCCCGCTCACGGGCCTCCTCGGAGGCGTCATCGGCCTGGGCCATGAGTCCGCTGATCGAGTCCTGGTGCACCCCCGGCACCGCCTCGACGACTGACCGACCCACTCGCGCCGCGCGGCGTCGCGCCGAGCGGGTGGTCTCGTTCGCTGTCGAGGCGGTCTCGCTCAGCTTCTCCCCCACGGACGCTGCACCCTGAGCAGCCGGTCGCAGGGTCCGCGCAAGGATCCAGGCGGCGTTGGTGGGGAGGTCCTTCAGCCCGGTGATCGCGGCTCGGGAGACACGGTGCGGTGACTTGTTGGTCGTGCTCATGGGCTTCCTCCGGAAATGCGGGTCAGCGCCCAGGCCCCGTGTCTGGAACCCAGGTCGCTCGGCAGAACTCGCGCCGGTTGCGCCTGGCGGCGAGACACCTCTTCGGCGCCGTCGCTGGTGGCGCGGTACCCGTTGCCACGCAGGGTGAACCTCGGTGTGCGAACAGGTCCGAAGTGCTCCGGACGGGTGACCCGTCCGCGTCGGCGACGGGTGAGCCGTCAGCTGCTCTGCTGCGCGCGGCGCTGACGCTTGCTCATCGGCGCCTGTGACAGGTCCTCAGCGACCGGGTCCTTGAGCTTGTACGCCAGCCCGCGCGCGTCCAGCCACGCACGCGCGGCCGCTTCGGCCCGCGCCGTCGCGGCGACAAGGTCGGTGTCGGACTCGCCGGTGTCGGCGAAGCGGAACGTGAAGAACGGCCGGGCGTCGAGGTCGTACGCCAGGTGACCCTCGCGGGTGAAGGCGCTGGACAGCATGTCGTGCTCCGCCGCCTCGGCCAGCAGCCCGGCCCGCTGCTCGTCGGTGAGGTCCTTGAACGCGCCCCGCACCTTGATGCGGAAATCGCGGCTGCCCATGCCTGCAGACCGTAGACCGGCCGGCCCGCGGGTCAGCCGTCGGCGCGGACCCGGCTGCTGGTCGGGTCGACCAGCGGCTGCGCGACGACCTCCGCGGCCACCCAGTCGCCGAAGACGTTCACCTCGGCCGCGGTGCCGGGCTTCGCGAGGTCGACCGGGAGGTAGCCGTACGCGATCGACGCGTCGGTCGTGGACCCGTAGCCGCCGGACGTGACCCTGCCGACGACCTCGCCGCCCACGCGGACGGGCTCGCTGCCGAGCGCCACGACGCGCGGGTCGGCGAGCACGAGGCAGCACAACCTGCGGGTGGCACCGGCCGCCTTCTTCGCGACGAGTGCGTCCCGGCCCTCGAAGCCGCCGGGCTTGTCGAGCTTCACGCAGAACCCGAGCCCGGCCTCGTAGGGGTCGGTCTCGGGCGTGATGTCGGTGCTCCAGACCCGGTACCCCTTCTCGAGCCGCAGTGACTCGATCGCCCGGTAGCCGGCCGCGACCATGCCGTGCCCGCGGCCCGCCTCCCAGAGCGCGGTCCACAGGCCGAGGCCGAACTCGGCCGGTGCGTAGAGCTCCCAGCCGAGCTCGCCGACGAACGTCACCCGCAGCGCGCGGACCGGCACGTCGCCGACCGCGAGGTCGCGCGCCGTCATGAACGGGTGGGCCGCGTTGGAGAGGTCGGCACCGGTGAGCTCCCGCAGCACCTCCCGCGAGCGCGGCCCCCACAGCGCGTACGTCACGTACTGGCCGGTGACGTCGTCGACCCGCACGGCGGCGTCGCGCCGCCGGGCCTGCCGCCGCAGCCAGGACGCGTCGTGGCCGCCGAACGACGTCCCGGTCACGACGAGGAGCTCCTCCGCACCGAGCCGGGTCACCGTGAAGTCGCACTCGATGCCGCCCCGCGCGTTGAGCGCCTGGGTGTACGTCACGTCGCCGACGCCGCGTGCGACGTCGTTGTCGCACACCCACTGCAGGAGGTCGGCGGCGTCCGGGCCGGTGACGAGCAGCTTCGAGAACGACGACTCGTCGTACAGCGCGACCGCGTCCCGCGTGGCGGTGTGCTCGACCCCGGTGGCCGGCGACCACAGCCGACCGGCCCACCCGCGCGGCCGACGCGAATCGTCGCCCGCCGCGGAGTTGGTCTCGTAGTGGTTGACCCGCTCCCAGCCGGACTTCTCGCCGAACGACGCGCCGTGCTCGACGTGCCACGGGTACGCCGGGCTGGTCCGGAGCGGCCGGCCGGCCTCGCGCTCCTGGCCGGGGTAGACGATGTCGTAGTACGTCTCGTAGGTCTCCAGCGTGCGGGCCAGCGTGTACGACGGCGAGCGGTACTGCGCCCCGAACCGGCGCACGTCCATGTGCCACACGTCCATGCCGGGGTCGCCGGAGACGATCCACTCGGCCATCACCTTGCCGATGCCGCCGGCGCCCGCGATGCCGTGCGCGCAGAACCCGGCGGCGACGAAGAAGCCGTCGACCTCGGTCTCGCCGAGGAGGAACTCGTTGTCCGGGGTGAACGCCTCCGGCCCGTTGATGACCTTGCGCAGGCCGACGTCGGCCATGGCGGGCACCCGCACCTGGGAGTTGTGCGTGATCTCCTCGAACCGGTCCCACACCTCGGGGAGGAGCCGGCCGTTGAAGTCCGGCGGGATGGCGTCGTACGAGCGGGCGGTGGCCGTCCACGGTTCCGCGGTCCGCTCGTAGCCGCCCATGACGAGGCCGTCGACCTCCTGCCGGAAGTAGACGAGCAGGTCCGGGTCGCGCAGCGTCGGCAGCGGCGACTCGCGGCGCTCGAGGAACGCGTCGGTGACGACGTACTGGTGCGACATCGGCACGATCGGCAGCCGCACCTCGACCAGCCGCGCGATCTCGGCGGCGAACATCCCGCCGCAGTCGACGACGGTCTCGCAGGCGATCGTGCCGCGGTCGGTGTGCACCCGCGCGACCCGGCCGCGCGGGGCGTCGATGCCCGTCACCCGGGTGTGCGGGTGCACCTGGACACCCTCCGCGCGCGCCCGGTTGGCCAGCGCGTAGCAGAGCTGCGACGGGTCGACGTATCCGTCGGAGGCGAGGTACGCACCACCCACGACGCCGGTGGTGTCGAGGAGCGGGAACATCTCCTGCGCCTCGGCGGGCGAGATCTCGTGCAGCGGCAGGCCGTACGACGTCGCCCAGCTGATCTGCCGGCGAAGCTCCTCCATCCGCTCCGGCGAGGACGCCAGCCGGATGCCGCCGCACTCGACCCAGCCCGGCGGGTGCTCGGTCTGCTGGAGGCGCCGGTAGAGCTCCACCGAGTAGGCGTTCATCCGGGTGAGCGTGGGGTCCGCACGCAGCTGGCCGACGAGGCCCGCCGAGTGGAACGTCGAGCCGCTGGTCAGCTCCGAGCGGTCGACGAGGACGACGTCGGTGCGGCCGAGCTGTGCCAGGTGGTAGGCGACGCTGGCGCCACCGACACCGCCGCCGACGACGACGACGGACGCGGACGAGGGCAGCGGACGACCTGTCGTCGGCTCGGTCACGAGCCGGAGGGTAACCGCTTTCGGTCTAGACCGTAATCCGGAGGCTGGATAGGTTCACGACCCATGAGCGGCGCCCGGGACGAGTCTGAGCCGGCGCCGAGCGACGCGGTGCTCCGCCGGCTCGCGACCACGCTGGACCACCTTCCCGAGCTGGCCGGCGCCCCCCGCGAGGTGCTGGCCCTCGAGGGCGGCCTGACCAACTTCAACTTCAAGGTGACGACGCCGGAGCGGACGGCGGTCGTCCGGCTGTCGAGCTCCGACGGGGACCTGCTGGAGATCGACCGCGAGGCCGAGCACCTCAACTCGCTTCGTGCCGCGGAGAGTGGCGCGGCACCGGCAGTCGTCGCCTACCTGCCCGACGACCACGCGCTGGTCGTCGAGTGGGTCGAGGGCCGCACCCTCGCCGCCGACGACCTGCACGACCCGGCGATGCTCAGCAGGGTCGCCGACGTCTGCCGAGCGCTGCACGCCGGCCCCCGCTTCCAAGGTGACTTCGACATGTTCGCCGTCCAGCAGCGCTACCTCGCTATCGTCCGGAACCGCGGCTTCCGGCTCCCCGACCGCTACCTGGACCTGCTCCCCCAGGCCGACCGGATCGCGGCCGCGCTCGCTGTCCGCGCAGGTCCGACCCTGCCGTGCAACAACGACCTGCTGGCCGCGAACTTCATCGACGACGGCGCCCGCCTCTGGGTCATCGACTTCGAGTACGGCGGCAACAACGACCCCTCGTTCGAGCTCGGCAACATCTGGCAGGAGTCCGACCTGACGCTCGACGAGCTCGAGCACCTGGTCGACGCCTACGCCGGCCGGCACCTGCGGCACCAGGTGGCCCGGGCCCGCCTGCTGGGGACGATGGCGCGCTACGGCTGGACGCTGTGGGCCTCGATCCAGGCCGAGGTCAGCCCGATCGACTTCGACTTCTGGTCCTGGGGGATGGCGAAGTACGTCCGGGCCGTCGAGGAGCTCGACGGCCCGGACCTGGAGCACCTGCTTGCCGAGGCGGTGCGCCCCGATTGATCCGGGGACCCCACGCGTGCTGAGTTGTCAGCTGCAGAGGGTGGTGCGGCGGACTAGTCGCCGAAGGCCTCGACGACGGCCTGGTCGATCGTGTGCTTGGGACCGGTGAACCACTTCTTCACCGACAGGTGCCACGCGACCCACAGCAGCAGCAGCGCCACCCCGGTCACGATCGGCGTGTAGTTGACGAACTTCCATGAGAACGGCACCTCGTCGGTGCCCGGGGCCCCGAGCATGCCGCGCATGAACCCGGGCGTCCCGGCAGGCGTGAACGGCAGGATGAAGTAGACGGATGTGACGACGATCTCGCCGACCGCCAAGGGCGCCATCCAGCGCCACTTGTTGCCGAGGTTCCACGACCCTTGCTGGAACGTGTCGCCGGCGCGCCAGCGCAGCCAGATCGGGATGGCGAAGGCCAGGTACAAGCCGATGACGCCGATCGACACCACGGCCGCGAAGGCGTAGTTCACGATGATCGGCTCCTTCTCGGTGCCGATGTTGATCTCGATGAGCGCCGGCAGCGTCAGGATCGCTGCGACGACGGCGCACGCGATCACGCCGTGGACCGGCACCCGCTTGGCGTTCAGCGTCGCCCAGTACTTGGCACCGGGGACAGCGCCGTCTCGGCTGAACGCAAACAGCATGCGGGTCGTCGAGGTCAGGCAGGCGGTGGAGCAGTAGAGCTGACCGCTGGCCGCGATCAGGAGGACGAGGCCGCCCCACTTGGACCCGAGCGCCTGGTCGAAGATGACGGCCACGCCGCCACCGCCCGCTGAGACGCCCCCGCCGTCCTGCACCGCGAACACGAACGCGAGGAGAAGCAGCCAGCCGCCGATGGCTGAGTAGAAGATCGACTGCCAGATGCCCTTGGCCGCGGAGTTCGCCGCAGAGTGCGTCTCCTCACTGAGGTGCGCGGAGGCGTCGTAGCCGGTGATCGTGTACTGGGTGAGCAGGAATCCGAGCGGCATGACGTAGAACCAGAAGCCTGCACCGTTCGTCTCGCCACCGAACAGCCCACCGGTGTTGTTCACCCGCTCGGTGAAGACGTAGGAGATGCTCTGGTGGTGATCCGGAACGAGGATGAGTATCAGGATCACGGCGGTTGCGCCCGCGACGTGCCACCAGACCGAGATGTTGTTGATCACGGCCAGCAGGTGACTGCTGAAGATGTTGAGCGCTGCGATCACGGCCAGGACGACGAGGAACATCCAGAACACCCGCTGGAGTGAGTAGCCGTCGGCCCAGTCCTTGCTGAAGAAGGAGAACGCAAGGTCGAAGAACGCCGCGCAGCCGTAGGCGACCGAGGCGACGATGGCCAGCAGACCGATCAGGTTGAGCCATCCGGTGTAGTAGCCGGCTCGGACACCACCCAGCTTGCTCGCCCACCAGTAGATGCCACCCGATGTCGGGTACGCAGAGACCAGCTCGGACATGCAGAAGCCGATGATGAGGATGAACGCCGAGATGATCGGCCAGCCCCAGCTGATCGCGACCGGACCGCCGTTGTTCCACGCCTGGAAGAACGTCGTGAAGCAGCCGGCCAGGATCGAGATGATCGAGAAGGAGATCGCGAAGTTGGAGAAACCGGACCAGGAGCGATGCAGCTCCTGCTTGTAGCCCAGCTCGGCGAGACGGCGTTCGTCATCGCTCATCTGCGTCGTATCAGCCACCAGCTACCTCCGGAGAAAGAGGTCCGCCCCCGCAGCGGACTCCGCGCTGCCCTTGTGTGCGACGGCCCGAGTGTGCACCTCCGCGGAGGTCGTCCGCAGAGATTCGGGCCCTGCTGCGTGTCGGCGTGTTGGGCCGTCGGCTCGCGGCCGGACGCTACTGCACCCGTTGGAATCGGTCTAGACCTGAAGTCGTGGACCCCTCCCCGCGACGGGCGTCGAGTCAGTAGGGTCCGGACGACCCCTGGAGAAGCCGAGGACCGCCGTGACCCAGCCCGACCCGGTTCTGTCCGTCGACCAGCTGCGCACGCAGGTGCGCGACGGCGAGGTCGACACCGTCGTCGTCGCCTTCCCGGACATGCAGGGCCGGCTGCAGGGCAAGCGGATGCACGCCCAGTTCTTCCTCGACACCGTCCTGGAGCACGGCACCGAGGGGTGCAACTACCTGCTCGCGGTCGACGTCGACATGAACACGGTCGACGGCTACGCCATCAGCTCATGGGAGCGCGGCTACGGCGACATGCAGATGACGCCCGACTTCTCCACGTTGCACCCGGTCCCGTGGCTGCCGGGCACCGCCATGGTCATCGCCGACCTCGGCTGGCTGGACGCCGGCCACTCCCCCGTCCTCGAGAGCCCCCGGCAGATCCTCCGCACGCAGGCCGACCGCGCGGGGGCGATGGGCTTCACGGCACTGGCCGGGACCGAGCTCGAGTTCATCGTGTTCAACGACACCTACGAGCACGCCTGGACCAGCGCCTACCGCGGGCTGACCCCCGCGAACCAGTACAACGTGGACTACTCGCTCATCGGCACCAGCCGGGTCGAGCCCCTGCTGCGCGACATCCGCAACGGCATGTACGGCGCCGGCCTGGTCGTCGAGTCGGCCAAGGGCGAGTGCCAGCTGGGCCAGCACGAGATCGCGTTCAAGTACGACGAGGTGATCCGGACCGCGGACAAGCACTCGATCTACAAGACCGGAGCCAAGGAGATCGCCGCGCAGCACGGCCAGGCGATCACCTTCATGGCGAAGTTCGACGCGCGCGAGGGCAACTCCTGCCACATCCACATGAGCCTGCGCGGCACCGACGGGCAGATCGTCTTCGACGAGGGGGACGGCGCCACCCCGCTGTTCGACAGCTTCGTGGCCGGGATCCAGGCCACGCTCCGCGAGATGACCCTGCTGTACGCGCCGAACATCAACTCCTACAAGCGGTTCCAGCCCGGCAGCTTCGCCCCCACGTCGACCGCCTGGGGCCACGACAACCGCACCTGCTCGCTGCGGGTCGTCGGGCACGGCGCCGGGCTGCGGCTCGAGAACCGACTCCCCGGCGGCGACGTGAACCCCTACCTCGCCCTGGCCGGCATGCTCGCCAGCGGCCTCCGCGGCGTGGAGCAGCAGCTGCCGCTCGAGCCGCCGTACACCGGCAACGCCTATCTCTCCGACCACCCGAAGGTGCCGGCGACCCTTCGCGAGGCACGCGACCTGTTCGCCGGATCGACCGTCGCCCGTGAGGCGCTCGGCGACGCCGTGGTCGACCACTACCTCAACAACGCAGACGTCGAGCTGGCGGCGTACGACGCCGCGGTGACCGACTGGGAGCGGTTCCGCTCGTTCGAGAGGATGTGACGTGACGGCGGCACTCACCCACGACGTGGTCGACCCGGCGACCCAGGAGCTGGTCACCACCGTCGACCTGGCCACCGTCGAGCAGACCGACGCGGCCATCACGCGCTCGCAGGCGGCCTTCGAGTCCTGGCGACGGGTCGCGCCGGCGGACCGCGGGCGGCTGCTCCGCCGGTTCGCCGCCGCCGTCGACGGCGCCGTGGAGGAGCTGGCCCAGCTCGAGGTCCGCAACTCCGGCCACACGATCTCCAACGCCCGTTGGGAGGCCGGCAACGTCCGGGACGTCCTCGACTACTACGCCGCCGCGCCGGAGCGGATGTTCGGCCGGCAGATCCCGGTGGCCGGCGGCCTCGACGTCACCTTCAAGGAACCGCTGGGCGTCGTGGGCGTCATCGTGCCGTGGAACTTCCCGATGCCGATCGCCGGCTGGGGCTTCGCCCCGGCGCTGGCGGCCGGCAACACGGTGGTGCTGAAGCCCGCGGAGCTCACGCCGCTGACCGCGGTGCGGATCGGCGAGCTGGCGCTGGAGGCCGGCCTGCCGCCCGACGTCTTCACCGTCGTCGCCGGCAAGGGCTCGGTCGTCGGCGACCGGTTCGTCACCCACCCCGCGGTACGCAAGATCGTGTTCACCGGCTCGACCGAGGTCGGCACCCGGATCATGGCCCGGGCCGCCGACCAGGTGAAGCGGGTCACCCTGGAGCTCGGCGGCAAGAGCGCCAACGTCGTGTTCGCCGACGCGGACCTCGAGAAGGCCGCCGCCACGGCGCCGTACGGCGTCTTCGACAACGCCGGTCAGGACTGCTGCGCCCGCAGCCGGATCCTCGTCGAGCGCAGCGTCCACGACCGGTTCCTGGAGCTGCTGGAGCCCGCGGTCGCCGGCGTCAAGGTGGCCGCTCCCGGGCTCGACGACACCGAGATGGGGCCGCTGGTCAGTGCCGAGCACCGCGCCCGCGTCGCGGCGTACGTCGACGAGTCGGTCGACGTCGCCTTCCGGGGCAGCGCGCCGGAGGGCAAGGGCTGGTGGTACCCGCCGACCGTGGTGCTACCGCGTACCGCGCAGGACCCGGTGTGGCGCGAGGAGGTCTTCGGCCCGGTCGTCGCGGTGATGCCGTTCGACGACGAGGCGGACGCCGTCCGCAAGGCCAACGACACGGAGTACGGCCTGTCCGGGTCGATCTGGACCCGCGACGTGGCGCGCGCGCTGCGCGTCGCGCGTGGCATCGAGGCCGGGAACCTCTCGGTCAACTCGCACTCCTCGGTGCGCTACTCGACGCCCTTCGGCGGCTTCAAGCAGTCCGGCCTCGGCCGCGAGCTCGGCCCGGACGCCCTCGACTCGTTCACCGACGTCAAGAACGTCTTCATCAGCACGGAGGACTGAGCAGATGCCAGGTCGGCTGCAGGACCGCACCGCGATCGTCACGGGCGGGGTGGGAGGCATCGGGCTCGCGACCGTCAACCGGTTCGCCGAGGAGGGCGCCGAGGTCGTGGTCGTCGACCTCGACGACGAACGCGGCGGCGCCGCAGCCGACGCGGTCGGCGGGCTCTACGTGCGGTGCGACGTGACCGACCCGGAGCAGGTCGACGCGATGGTGGCCCGCACCGTCGAGACGTACGGCGGGGTCGACATCGCCTTCAACAACGCAGGTATCTCACCGCCCGACGACGACTCGATCCTCGACACCGGGCTGGACGCGTGGCGCCGGGTGCAGGAGGTCAACCTCACCAGCGTCTACCTCTGCTGCAAGGCCGTGCTGCCTCACATGCGCGCGCAGGGCCGGGGCTCCATCATCAACACCGCGTCGTTCGTCGCGGTCATGGGCGCCGCGACGTCGCAGATCTCCTACACGGCGTCCAAGGGTGGCGTGCTCGCGATGAGCCGTGAGCTGGGCGTGCAGTTCGCCCGGGAGGGCATCCGGGTCAACGCACTCTGTCCCGGGCCGGTCGACACCCCGCTGCTGCGCGAGCTCTTCGCGAAGGACCCGGAGCGGGCGGCCCGGCGGCTGGTGCACATCCCGATGGGCCGCTTCGCCGATGCCGGCGAGATCGCCAACGCCGTCGTCTTCCTCGCCAGCGACGAGTCGAGCTTCATCACCGCGTCGACGTTCCTCGTCGACGGCGGAATCAGCGGCGCCTACGTCACCCCCCTCTGACCACCCGCACATTCCTGCATCGTCACCGCAGACCTGGAGTCGGTGATCATGCAGCTCTGAAGGTCAGGCTGACGGGCGGAAGATCAATGGCGGCCTTTGACGAGAGTGCTCCCTCTCACCGTCCGCCCGCGCCCCGCCGACGTGGGCACGAGCGGCGGCCATCCCGGAAGTCGAGACGACACCCGCCGCCGCGCCTACTCCTGGCGAGTTGGAGCAGCGGCACGTGCGATTCGGCCGTCGGAACACGCCAGCAGTCGGGTCGTCGACCGCTCGCAGCCCGATTCAGGCTGACGGGCAGCGGTCGGAGAGGGCGTAGCGCAGCAGGACGACGTCGTCGATCTGCCGGGTCTCGACGAGGACGGCCGGCCGGTCGGCCGTCCACGGGAACCGGCCGTCGTCGACGAAACGGCGGGCCCGGGAGTCGCCGACGAAGAACGGCGCCACCACCAGCTGCAGCTCGTCGGCGAGGCCGGCCACGAGGAACTGGCTGAGCACGGTGCCGCCGCCCTCGACGAGCAGCCGTCCGACCCCGCGCGCGAGCAGGTCCGCACTCACCCATCCCATGTCGACCGGCAGGCCGGCGTCGACGACCGTCGCGCAGCCTCCCAGCCGGCCACGCGCGTCGACCACCACGTCGCGGGCGCAGTAGACCAGCCGCTCGCCGTCACCGGTGGCGAAGAAGTCGCAGTCCGGGTCCAGCTTGCCGCTCCCTGTCACGGTCACCTTGACCGGCGACTGCCGCAGGCCGCGGGCCCGCCGCTCCGCGGCGCGCCGGCTGCTGCGCACGACCAGCCGTGGGTTGTCGTTGCGCACCGTCGCGGCCCCGACGAGCAGTGCGTCGCAGCGGGCCCGCTCGGCGTCGACGCGGTCGAGGTCGGCATCGTTCGACAGCACGAGCCGGCGGTCCGACGCGTCGTCGAGGTAGCCGTCGAGGGACACCGCGCAGCTGAGCACCGTGTACGGCAGGTCAGCCACCGCGACCGACTCCTACCTCGCGGCTCCGACCGGGGCCGGCGACGAGCAGCGGCAGGCCGGGCAGGGTCCCGACCAGCGACAGCACGCCGTACAAAGCGGCCGCGGTCACGCCGTCGGCCGCCGACGCGCCGGCCGCGGCGAACGCCCACGCGGCGGCACCCTCGCGCGGACCCCACCCGGCGACGTTCGTCGGCAGGGACGACGCGACCAGCACGAGGAGCGCGAGGACCAGCGCGACGTGCACCGGCACCGCCGCCCCCGTGGCCCGGACCACCAGGACGAACAGCAGGGTGTGGCAGCACGCCGCACCGACGGAGAGCAGCACCAGCGCCACAGCCGTCCGGGGCCGTCCGGCCACCCGGCGCAGATCGTCGGTGACCGCGCGCCCGAACCGGCCGCCCCGGCGTACGACGAGGACGGCCAGCGCGGCACCCACCGCGACGGCGGCGGCGACGACGGCGACCAGCCGGCCGGGCGGGTGCAGCGGCGACGGCACCGCCACGAGCACCGCCAGGGCGAGGGCCACCTGCACGAGCTGGCCCAGCGCCCGTTCCCACCCCACCGAGCGCAGGCCCAGTCCGAGCCCGCCGGCGGCGGTCCTCTGGCGGACGGCGCGATGCACGTCGCCGGCGACACCGCCGGGGAGCGTCGCGTTGAGCACCTGCGACCGGTAGTACGCCGCGACGGCGACGCCCGGAGGGACGACGAGACCCAGACCACCAGCCACCAGCCGCCAGCGCCAGGCGCAGCACACGGTGCTGACCGCCGTGACGAGCAGCGCGGCCCCGACGAGGGCCGGCGTGACGAGGCCGAGACCGGCTCGGAACGGCCCGGTTCCCAGGTGGGCGACGACGGCGGCCAGCAGGCCGGCGCCGAGCAGGGGCCGGAGCACTCGCCACCAGCGGGCGACGCGACCGGCGGGCTGCGCGCGATCGTGACGCCCGCCCGACGCGGTGGGGACCGCCGGCCTCAGTTCGGTGCCGGCGGTCACGAGGCCACCGCTGTCAGCACTCGCGCCACCTGCGCGGACGTGGCGGACCAACGCGGCAGCGCCACCGCCCTGGCCCGCGCCGCCTCCCGCAGCCGGGCCCGACCGGTGCCGTCCTCGAGCCACTCCCGCAGCGCGGCCGCCAGGGCGTCCGCGTCGCCGGCGTCGACGAGCCGTCCCGGGAGCCGGTCCCCCGCGCGACCGAGCGCCTCGGGGACTCCGCCGACCGAGGTCGCGACCACGGGCAGGCCGTGCGCCAACGCCTCCGTCACCACCAGGCCGTACGTCTCGGCCCTCGAGGCGAGCACCAGGACGTCGGCAGCGGCGTACGCCAGCTCGAGGTCGGCACCGGTCCGCGGACCCGCGAAGCAGACGCGCTCGCCGAGGCCGGTGTCCGCGACCTGGCGGCGCAGCGCCGCGACGTGGTCGGGCGCCAGGTCCAGCGCCCCGAGGCACCGGCACCCCCAGGCCAGGTCGGTGAGCGTCGCCAGCGCGGCGAGCAGGACGTCGTGGCCCTTGCCCGGCGTGACGGCTGCGACGCAGAGCAGCTCGCCACCGGTGGGGGTCCCCGGTGCCGGCCGAGCCGGTACGACGCCGGGTTCCGCGACGTGCACCCGGTCCGACGCCAGCCCGTAGTGGTCGACGAGCCACTGCCGGCACCAGGTGCTGGTGGTGAGCACCGCGGCCGCGACGGAGAGCGCGGCCGCCTCGGCCCGTCGTACGCCGGCGAGTGCGGAGCTGTCGCCGAGCGGGGCGTGCACCACCACGACCAGCCGCAACCTGCCGGCCGCCCCCCGGAGGACCTCGGGCGCCGCCGAGGCCACCAGCCCGTCGAGCACGACCACCTCGCCCGGAGGGATCCCGCGCAGCGCCGTCGCCAGCCCCGCCAGGGCCGTGTCGTCAGGTCGTGGCCAGCCGCCGGGCACCGGGTGCTCGAGGACGCGCCAGCCGTCCGTCGCGAGCGCCTCGCACAGCCGCCGGTCGTAGACGTTGCCGCCGCTGGGGTGCTGCTCGTCGTCGATCGCAGCGGGGACGACGACGTGCACGGCGGTCACAGCGGACGCTCGTAGCTGGCCCACGCCACGTGCGACTCGTGCAGCGTCACGGCGAGAGACGCCAGCCGACGGGCGGACGGGCCCAACCGACCGTCCTGCACGAGGTCTGCGAGCCGGTCGGCGACGTGCTGGGCGACCACCTCGGTCGTGGTGTTGCGGCCCTCGAACCGCGGGTCGTCGTCGAGGTTGCGGTGGTCGAGGTCCGCCAGCACCTCGCGCAGCGCCGCGGCGGCCTGCGCGATGTCGACGACGATGCCGTCGTCGTCCAGCGCCTCGCCGGCGAAGGTCGCGTCGACCACGAACGTCGCCCCGTGCAGCCGCTGCGCCGGGCCGAACACCTCGCCGCGGAAGCTGTGGGCGACCATCACGTGGTCCCGCACCGTGACCCGGTACACGTCAGCGCGCCTCGTAGTCGATGCGGTGGCAGAGCGCCGGGAGGCTGCCGTCGGCCAGCTGGGACATGACGTCGGGCAGGTCGTCGAAGGGCGACGACCCGGTGACGACGGCGTCGAAGGCCGGGTCCTGAAGCAGGTCCAGTGCCAGCACGAGCCGGTCGCGGGTGGTGCGGTTCCCGCGCCGCGCAGCCGCCACGGCGCCGACCTGGCTGGCGCGGACGGCGAGCCGGCTGGAGTGGAACACGCCTCCCAGCGACAGCTCGACCTTCCGGTCGCCGTACCAGCTGAGCTCGAGGACCGTGCCGTCGGGTGTGAGCAGCTCCAGCGACCGCTGCAGCCCTGCTGCGGTCGCGCTGGTGTGCAGCACGAGGTCGCGGCCGGTCGCCGCGTCGTCCGGCGGCCGGTACGCGACCCCGAGCGCCGCTGCGACGCCCGACCTCGCGGGGTCGACGTCGACCAGCTGCACGTCGACCCCGGGGATGCCGGCGAGCAGCCGCGCGACGCAGCAGCCGACCATCCCCGCACCCACCACCGTGACCCGGTCACCGACGAGCGGCCCGGCGTCCCAGAGCGCGTTGACGGCGGTCTCGACCGTCCCAGCCAGCACGGCCCGCGCCGCCGGCACGCCGTCCGGGACGGGGACCACTGCCGCGGCGGGGACGACGTAGCGGGTCTGGTGCGGGTAGAGGCAGAAGACGACCCGGCCGAGCAGGTCCGGCGGCCCTGCCTCGACGAGCCCGACGTTCAGGTAGCCGTACTTCACCGGACCGGGCAGGTCGCCGTCCTGGAACGGCGCGCGCATCACGGCACGCTGGTCCGCCGGCACCTCTCCGCGGAAGACCAGCGCCTCGGTCCCCCGGCTCACCCCGCTGTGCAGCGTGCGGACCAGGACCTCGTCCGCGGCCGGCGCCTCGACCGGAGCGGGCAGGATCGCGCCTCGCCCCGGCCCGCAGACCCAGAAGGCGCGGGCGTCGTCCGGCACGCGTGCCTCCTCTCCGAGCGGCGGGTGAAGCCTCACGGGCCATACGCGCGTATCAACGGTGCCAGATTGCGACAGGAGGACCGGATGCGTCGAGGGCAGGCCGAGCCGCTCGTCGCGGTGCTCGCCCTGGTCGCCGTGCTGGCGGCCCTTGCGGCAACGGTGGGGCTCGAGGTCCGCGGCTGGGTCGCTGCCCTCGCAGCAGGCACGCTCGGCGCCGTCCTGCTGACGGTGGCCCTCGTCCGTGCCGGGCAGCGCGGCCTGGCTCCGGCCGACCGGGTGACGCTGGGGCGCGCGGTGCTCGTCGGCGGCGCGACCGCGCTCGCCGCCGACAGCTCCCAGGGAGCGGGAACGGTCGCTGTGCTCACCGGGTTGGCCACCACAGCCCTCGTCCTCGACGCGGTCGACGGCTGGGTGGCGCGACGCTCCGGCACGGTGACGCGCCTCGGCGCCGCGCTCGACATGGAGGTCGACGCGTTCCTGATCCTCGTGCTCAGCGTCGTCGTCGCGCGTACGGCGGGCGGCTGGGTGATCGCCGTCGGAGCCGCCCGGTACGCGCTGCTGGCCGTCGAGCCGGTGCTGCCGTGGCTGCGCGCCCCGCTGCCGCCGCGCTTCTGGGCCAAGGTCGTCGCGGCGGTCACCGGCGTCGTCCTCACCGCAGCGGCGTCGGGGCTGCTGCCGCTCCCGGTCACGGTGGTCCTGCTCGTGGCCACCCTCGGGCTGCTCGCCGAGTCCTTCGGCCGCCAGGTCGTCGCCCTGCGGCAGCTGCACCGGACGACGGTCACGACGGTCGAGGCCGGGCCGAGCAGTGCGCCCGCGACCGCCGGGCAGCCCGCCCGACGGTCGAGGCTGCGCACCGCGGTGGCGGTCGTCGGAACCTCCTCCGCCGTCGCGGTGACCTGGGCCGCCCTCGTCCTGCCCAACCAGCCCGGTCACCTCCAGCCGGCGGCGTTCCTGCGCATCCCGGTCGAGCTGCTCCTGCTCGCCGGGGCCGCACTCCTCCTCGGACGCCGGGCGAGCGGGCTGCTCGCCGCGGGGTTCGGGTCGCTGCTCGCCGTCCTGCTCGTCCTCAAGGTGCTCGACGTCGGCTTCTTCACGGTGTTCTCCCGGCCCGTCGACCCGCTCAACGACTGGGTGCTCCTGGGACCCGCCCACGGCGTGCTCCGTGACTCCGTCGGACCGACCGGCGCGCTCGTCACCATGGTCCTGGTCGTGGCAGCGCTGCTCGCCGTCCTCAGCCTGCTGCCCGTCGCCGCGGTACGGGTCACCCGGCTCGTCGCCGAGCGCCGTCCGGCCGCCCGCGTCGTCGTCGGGGCGCTTGCCGTGGCCTGGCTGGTCCTCGCCGTCTCCGGCACCCAGCTGGTGCCCCGGCTGCCGGTCGCGTCGAGCAGCACGTCGGCGCTCGCGGTCGCCCAGGTGGAC
Source organism: uncultured Actinomycetota bacterium (assembly GCA_963746175.1). GTDB lineage: Bacteria > Actinomycetota > Actinomycetes > JACCUZ01 > JACCUZ01 > CAVVAH01. The sequence goes on from CAVVAH010000008.1 coordinate 656,293, forward strand.
CAGGTGCGCGCCGACCTCCGCGACCGGACGACGTTCGCCGCGCAGATCGACCGCGACCGGTTCGGGTCGGCAGCCCCCGACCAGCTGCTGGCGGGGCTGCGCGGCAAGGACGTGCTCCTGGTCATGGTCGAGAGCTACGGCCGGGTCGCCCTGCAGGACTCGTCTTTCGCGCCGGCCATCAGGTCCCTGCTCGGCGACGGCACCGAGCAGCTGACGGGTGCCGGCTACTCGTCGCGGAGCGCGTTCCTCACCTCCCCGACGTTCGGCGCCGGCAGCTGGCTCGCGCACGCGTCGCTGCAGTCCGGCCTGTGGGTCGACAGCCAGCAGCGCTACGGCCAGCTGCTCCGGGGCGACCGGATGACCCTGACGAGCACGTTCGGGCGGGCCGGCTGGCGCACCGTCCTGGACTCCCCCGCGGACACCCGGGACTGGCCGGAGGGTCGGTCCTTCTACCACTTCGACCGGCTCTACACGGCCCACGACGTCGGCTACCAGGGGCCGTCGTTCAGCTACGCCACCATCCCCGACCAGTACACCTTCGCCGCTCTGCGGCGGCTGGAGCTGTCGCGGTCGGACCGACCGCCTGTGATGGCCGAGGTCGACCTGGTCTCCAGCCACCATCCATGGACGCCGCTGCCCCGGTTCGTGCCCTGGAGCGAGGTGGGCAACGGCAGCGTCTACCGGGGCATGCCCGAGCAGGGCCGCTCGCCCGAGCAGGTGTTCCGGCACCGGGACGACGTGCGGGCGGCGTACGGCGCGTCGATCGAGTACGCCCTGCACAGCCTGGTCTCGTTCCTCACCACCTATCCCGACCCGGACCTCGTGGTGGTCATGCTCGGCGACCACCAGCCGCACTCCTACGTCACCGGCCCGCACCCGGGCTTCGACGTACCGGTCAGCGTGATCGCGCAGGACCCGGACGTGATGGCGCGCGTCTCCGGTTGGGGCTGGGAGGACGGGCTGCTGCCCTCGCCCGCCGCACCGGTCTGGCGGATGGACGCGTTCCGCGACCGCTTCCTCACCGCCTTCGGGACCGGAGCCGCACCCTCGACCGCACCGGCGGCGACCGTCACCACGGAGCAGCCCGCCGCGGGCCGGCTCTGACGAACCCGGCGCGGCCGGCCACGTCGGCTGCCTACCCTTTCGTATGACCACCCGTCCGCTCGCGCCCCGGCTGCGGCTGGCAGGTGCCTCGGTCGCGGTGGTCCTCGTGGTGGTTGCGGCCCTGTGGCTGCTGGGGCGCGGCGGCTCCCCACCCGCGGGCGCAGCCGGGCCGCGCGTCACGGCGGCGGTCCAGCCGTCCCCGTCACCGACCCCGACAGCGACGCTGTCACCCGCCGCCGCGACCACCACGGCGCCGGCCGACTGCGGGCCGGTCGCGCACCCGTTCCGGCCCAGGACCATCGACGTCCCCGGTGTCGCGCGCGCGGTCGCCGTGGTCACGCCGCCCCGGCTGGCCGGCGTCCCGGGCGCGCCGCCACTCACGACCGCGGGCAAGCGGCTCTTCGCGTGGGACCGCGAGCAGGGCATCAGCCCCGGCGACCCGGCTGGCAACGTCCTGCTCAACGCGCACACCTGGCCGGACGGCAGCGCCCTCGGCAACCGGCTGCTGGCCGGCCTGCAGACCGGGGACCGGATCGTGGTCGCCGGGCCGAAGGAGCGGCTCTGCTACCGGGTCACCGAGCGGGTCGAGGTGCTGGCGACCGACGGGCTGGCGCGCTACTACGACACCGACGGACCGCCGCAGCTGGCGATCGTCGTCTGCTCGGGCCGGCGCACCGGACCCGGTGTGTGGACGCACCGCACCGTCTGGTTCGCGTCGCCGTCCGCCTGACGATCCCGAAGTGGACCGGGAAGGTGGCGTGACATGCCGCGTCCACCCGGTCCACTTCAGGCGATGACAGCTGGCTGACGGTGGGCGGTGCTACCACGGGGGGATGGCGACGTACCTCGTGCGACTGACCCGCTCCGGCCCGGCCTGGCTGCCGGGACGGCCGCTGGAGGAGCAGTCCGGCTGGGACGAGCACGCGGCGTACATGGACCTGCTCGTCGGCGACGGGACGGTCGTCCTGGGCGGTCCGCTGGCCGACGACGTGCAGGTGGCCCTCGCCGTCGAGGCCCCCTCGGAGCTGGACGTGCGGGCAACGTTGTCCGCGGACCCGTGGAGCGGCAGCCACCTCGTGGTCGTCGACGTGCAGCACTGGGCGATCCGGCTCGACGGCACCGGGCGATGAGTTCCGGTATCCCGGCTGGTCTGCCTTCGTGAGGATGTGAGCGGTACGACCGCAGGAGGCCCGGCGATGGACGAGCAGTTCGAGGCAAGGCTGGAGAAGAGCCCTGCGACCGGCGGGTGGACCTACGTGGTCTGGCCGGGGTCGGCGGAGTACTTCGGCACCCGCGGCCTCGTGAAGGTACGCGGGACCGTCGACGGCGAGCCGTTCCAGAGCTCCTTCATGGCGCTCGGCGACGGCAGCCACAAGCTGCCGGTGAAGGCCACCGTCCGCACGGCCATCGGCAAGCAGGCCGGCGACACCGTCACCGTCCGCCTGCTCGAGCGCCTCGACGGCAAGGACCGCTAGAGCGCCCGGACTGGTACGTCGAGCAGCCGGCGCACCTCGCGGGCCACCAGCTCCGGGTGCTCCATCTGCGACACGTGCCCGCTGTCGGGCACCACCACGAGCCGCGCACCGGGAAACGTCCGCGCCGCGCGGCCCGCGGTCCGCGGGTCGACCAGCCGGTCCTTGAGCCCGTAGACGAGCAGAGTCGGTGCCTGCACCCGGCCGGCCAACCGCCAGAGCGGCCACCGGTCCGGCCGTAGGTAGGCGGTCATGAGACTGCGCAGCGAGCGCAGCATCGCGTCGCCGTCGTGGTCCAGCCGGGCGCGCCGCTCGGCCTCCGCCATCGCCTCGTCGAACCGGCGCTGCGGGACCCGGGAGGGGTCCGCCCAGCAGAGGGCGATGGTCGCGCGGACCCGCTGCTCGACCGGGAACCGTCCGAGGTGACGCGCCAGCCGCTGGCCGGCCCACGGCACCGCCAGCGCCGGCAGGTGCACGTTCGACAGTCGTGGTCGCAGCACCGGCAGCGCCGGGGACACCAGCGTCAGGGTGCGCACCAGGTCGGGCCGGGTCGCGGCGAGCACCGTCGTCACCGTGCCGCCGAGCGAGTTGCCGAGCAGGTGCACGGGACCGGCGCCACCCGCCTCGATCAGCCCGGTGACCGCGCGGACGTGTGCGCGCAGCGAGTAGTCGTCGTCCGGTGGTGGCGGCGACCAGCCGAACCCGGGCAGGTCCGGCGCCAGCGCGTCGACCCGGTCGCGCAGCAGCGCCATCACGTCGGTCCAGTTGGTGGCGGCGCCCCCGAGCCCGTGCACCATCACGGCCCGCTCCGCGCCACCGGCCGTGGCCGGCGCGGAGCGGACGTACAGGCGCCCGGAGGGCAGCTCGACCTCGCGGCCGGGCCAGTGCTCGACCGGCGCCTCGGGGCTCAGCCCGTCACCTCGCCGAGCATCGGGCCGACCCGGCGGTTCACCGCCGCGAGCACGCCACGGATGACCGCCTGCCGGGCGTCGTCGCGCACCACGGAGGCGCCCGAGAGCCGCTGGGTGCCCCGCTCGGCGACCAGCGACACCACGACGAGCGCGGTCCGCTCCTGGCCGGTGCTGGTGATCTCGACGTGCTCGACGGCGAACCGGACCTCGTCGTCGACCATCCGCTCGACGGCGCGCAGCGTCGCCTCGGCGACCGACCGGTGCAGCGCCCCACTCGTGGCGGCACCCTCGGCCTCGCCGGTCTCCAGCCGCTCGCCGGACCGGAGCGTCACCGACACCGTGACGCCCAGGTGGGCCGACACGAGCTGGACCCGCTCGATGACCAGCCGCCCGGCCGCCGCGGGGCGCGGGTCCGGGACGGCGGCCGGCGCGTCCTGGACGACCCCTCGGCGTCAGCGCTCTCGGCGAACTCGGCCTCGGCCTCCTGCGCGGGGTCGGCAGCAGCCGCGGAGTCGTCGGGGACGCCGTTCGGCGTACGGCGCGGCGCGGCATCGCGGCTGCCGCCACCGTCGAGGACCCGCACGCGGTCCGCGTCGACGGCCAGCCCGAACTGGCTGCGCAGCAACCGGTTGACCGCGCCGGCGACGTCGACCTCGTCGGCGCCGGTGGCCAGCTGCAGACGCAGCGTCCCCGGGCCCGCGCCGTGCGGCTCGACGGCCGCGGCGGCGACGCCGGGTACGCCGAGCAGCGCCGTGACCAGGTCACGGTGGTCGCTCACGGTCAAGGCATGCCTCGCAGGGACGAAGGACGGGTACGACGACCAGTGTCCCAGCCCGATGGCCGCTCGGGGGGCCAACAGGGCCGACTGCGCCACACGTGTGGCGCATCGTCACCGGCGTAGACTGCCAGCGTGACCGAGCGCGACGAGCGGTCCCCCGCGGGCCTCGACGGCGACGCCGAGGTGCCGGAGGAGGACGCGCTCGAGCAGCGGACCGACGCCGTCGAGCGGGCCGAGGACGCTGATCCCGCCGATCGCGACTCCGCGGAGGCCGATGAGGGCGACCTCGCCGAGCAGTCCCGCGCCGTGGACGTCGACGACGACGAATACCGCTGACGGCACGCCGTTCCGCCTAGGGTGGGGCCGCCAGCCCACGCCGCAGCGAAGGAGCCAGCCGTGCCGGCAGTCCCGGACGCGCGGACTCGCGGAGCCCGGCTGCCCCGCTCGGCGCGGCGCCAGCAGCTGCTCGGCGCGGCCCAGGAGGTCTTCGTCGCCCAGGGCTACCACGCCGCGGCGATGGACGACATCGCCGACGCCGCCGGCGTCAGCAAGCCGGTGCTCTACCAGCACTTCCCGGGCAAGCTCGACCTCTACCTGGCCCTGCTCGACCAGCACACCGAGACGGTGGTCGCCGCCGTGCGCGAAGCGCTGGACGCCACCACGGACAACAAGCAGCGCGTCGCCGACACCATCGAGGCGTACTTCCGGTTCGTCGACGAGGACGGCGGCGGGTTCCGCCTGGTCTTCGAGTCCGACCTGGTGAACCAGCCCGAGGTCCGCGAGCGGATCGACGGCGTGACGCTCGCGTGTGCCGAGGCGATCGGCGAGGTCATCCGCGACGACGCCGGGCTGCCCAAGGAGCAGGCCCGGCTGCTCGCGGTCGGGCTGGTCGGCATGGCTCAGGTCGCGGCGCGGTACTGGCTGCAGGCCGACGGCACCATCCCGCGGGACGCGGCCGCGCGGCTGCTGGCCAGCCTGAGCTGGCGTGGCATCGGCGGCTTCCCGCGCACCGGCGAGCCGCACTGACGCATCGATGTGCTGCATCGATGACGCTGACGGCGAACAGGCCCCGCCCGCGCCGGTGACGTGGCCGGACCGGCACTAGGCTCGCCCACGACATGGCACGCAGACGACGGATCCCGGAGGTCCCCGTGGAGGTCAGGATCGGCGTGCAGCACGCCACCCGCGAGCTGGTGGTCGAGAGCACCGAGACCCCTGACGCGGTCATCGAGGCGGTCCGGGCCGCCGTGGCCGGGAAGTCCGCAGTGCTGACGCTCAGCGACGAGCGCGGCCGCCAGATCGTGGTCGCCGCGGACAAGCTGGCCTACGTCGAGATCGGCGAGCCGGAGACCCGGCGGGTCGGCTTCGGCTCCCTCTAGCCGCCGCGTCGGAGCCGCCCCCTTTCCCGCGAGTGGTGGGTTGCGCATCCCGAACCGCGCATTCCGGGTGCCGAACCCACCACTCGGCGTGAGGGGTGGGGTCAGGCGGACAGGCCGAGGGTGGCCATCCGGCGGGTGTGGTTCTCGGTGAGCCGGGCGAACATCCGGCCGACCTCCGCGAGGTCCGCGCCGCGGTGCGACATCCCACCGACGAGCAGCGCCGCCAGCGCGTCGCGCTCGGCGGCGACCCGCTGCGCCTGGCTCAGGGCCTCGCCCACGAGCCGGCGCCCCCAGAGGGCGAGCCGGCCGGCCAGCCGGGGGTCTGCCTCGATCGCGGCCCGCACCCGGTCGACGGCGAACGTCGAGTGGCCGGTGTCCTCGAGGACCTTCAGCACCAGCCTCTTGGTCGAGTCGTCGAGGTACGCCGAGATCTCCCGGTAGAAGTCCTCGGCGATGCCGTCGCCGACGTAGGCCTTGACGAGGCCCTCCAGCCAGTCGCCCGGCGCGGTCCGCTCGTGGAACGCCTCGAGGGCCGGCATGAACGGTTCCATGGCGTCCTCGGGGGCGACGCCGAGCTCGACCAGCCGGTCGCGCAGCAGCACGAAGTGCCCGTACTCCGCCACGGCCATCGCGGCCAGGGCGGCCTTGTCGACCAGCGTCGGTGCGAACGACGCGTCGTCCGCGAGCCGCTCGAACGCCGTGAGCTCGCCGTACGCCAGCGCGCCGAGCAGGTCGACGACGGCGAGGCGGTAGTCGTCGTCGGCGAGCGGGTCGGGCCCTCCTGACGCGGCCGCCGGGGCGGTGCCGCCGGTCACGTCGTCCGCAGGCTCGCTCACGGCCGTGAGCGTACCGAGGGGTAGGGTGAGCCTCGTATCACGGATGCCCGGTCGCCCGACGAACCGATCGGCTCCGACCGAACGTCCCGCCCCGAGCGGCCCGCCGTCCGAGTCCACGACGGCGTGCGGCCCCGGATCCCACGCGGGACCCCGTCCCAGAAGGGCTCCGTCCTGAACACCCAGACATTCGCCGAGCTCGGCGTCCTCCCGGCCACGGTCGAGGCGCTCGAGGCCGTCGGCATCACGCACCCGTTCCCGATCCAGGCGCTGACCCTGCCGGTGGCCCTGCACGGCCACGACATCATCGGCCAGGCCAAGACCGGCACCGGCAAGACCCTCGGCTTCGGCATCCCGCTGCTCCAGCGGGTCGTCGCCCAGGACGAGGAGCAGGACGCCGACGCGCCGGTCGTCGTCGAGAAGGGCAAGCCGCAGGCCCTGGTCGTCGTACCGACCCGCGAGCTGTGCGTGCAGGTGACCGAGGACCTCGAGAAGGCCGCCTCGCGCCGCCAGATCCGGATCCTGTCGATCTACGGCGGACGTGCCTACGAGCCTCAGGTCGAGCGCCTCAAGAAGGGCATCGAGGTCGTCGTCGGCACGCCCGGCCGCCTCATCGACCTCGCACAGCAGGGGCACCTCGACCTCGGTCACGTCCGCACCCTGGTGCTCGACGAGGCCGACGAGATGCTGGACCTCGGCTTCCTCCCGGACGTCGAGAAGATCGTGCGCCTGGTGCCGGCCGGCCGGCAGACGATGCTGTTCTCCGCCACCATGCCGGGGCAGATCATCACGCTGGCCCGCGCGTACATGCACCACCCGACGCACATCCGCGCGGTCGACCCCGACGACGACGGCCAGACCGTCAAGGCCGTCGAGCAGCACGTGTTCCGGGCCCACGCCATGGACAAGGTCGAGATGCTGGCCCGGATCCTGCAGTCGGACGAGCGCGGCCTGACCCTGGTGTTCTGCCGTACCAAGCGCACCGCCGCCAAGGTCGCCGACGACCTCGCCGACCGCGGCTTCGCGTCCGGAGCGGTGCACGGCGACCTCGGCCAGGGCGCCCGCGAGCAGGCTCTCCGCGCGTTCCGCAACGGCAAGGTCGACGTCCTCGTCGCCACCGACGTCGCAGCGCGCGGCATCGACGTGCAGGACATCACCCATGTCGTGAACTACCAGTGCCCCGAGGACGAGAAGACCTACCTGCACCGCATCGGGCGCACCGCTCGAGCCGGGGCGAAGGGCATCGCGATCACGTTCGTCGACTGGGACGACATGCCGCGCTGGGGCCTGATCGACAAGGCGCTGGACCTGGGCTTCGGCGAGCCCGAGGAGACCTACTCCAGCTCGGACCACTTCTACGAGGAGCTCGACATCCCGCGGGACGTCACCGGGGTGCTGCCCCGGTCGAAGCGCACCCGTGCCGGCCTGCAGGCCGAGGAGATCGAGGACCTCGGCGAGACCGGGCGGGCGGGCGGCGCCCGGCCGCGCACCGGCGGGCGTGGCGCGGACCGCGGCCCGGACCGGTCGTCGGACCGTTCGTCGGACCGGTCGTCGGACCGGTCGTCGGACCGGGCGCCGGGCGGCCGCGGTCGCACGGGCGGCCATGACCGCGACGGCGACGACGCCGCTGACCGGCCGGCCGCGCGCCGTCGCTCCGGGGGCAACCGCACCCGGACGCGTGGCGGCCGTCCGGCGGACGGTGCCGAGGGGGCTGCCGCGCCGGCTGCTGCCGACGTCGCTGCGGGCCCGGCCGCTGAGGGTGGCGACGCCCCGCGGCGCCGCCGACGCCGCAGTCGCGGCGGCCGTGGTGCGGGCAACGCGGACAGCGCTGCCGCCGAGGGCTGAGCCGACCGGCCGGCGTCCATGAGCGAGGACCTCGACGCGCTGCGCCGCTGGGAGACCGGCGGCGCGACCTGGCGGGTGCTCGCCCGCGAGGTGGGCGTGGTGGACATCGCGCTGCTCACCTGCGACGCGGGTGAGCAGGTCGGCCGCGTCCGCTCGGACGAGGCCGACGTGCTGGCGTACGTCGGCGACCGGACCCGCAGCGACGACTGACCGTCGGGTCAGAGGGTGATGACGATCTTCACCCAGGTGCGCCTGCCGCACGCCGGGCAGCGCATCCACGACGGGTGGTCGCGGCGGATCAGCGGCAGGTGCACGGACGGCAGCGCGAGCGCGGCGAGCCGGCGGGGGCTCACGGCCGTCGTCTGCTCGCAGTCCGAGCAGGTGACCGTGACCGCCCCCGGCGCCGGCGGCTGCTCGGTGACGCTGAAGAGCGCGCCACGCCCTTGCGGATCGAGCCGGTGCGGGGCGACACCGGTCGGCGAGCTCCGAGCACCCGCGCCATCGGCGGCGTCGCCGCGCTTGCGCAACCGGTCGAACCCCTGGCGGCTGCTCATTCGAACAAGGCCCCGGCCAGCTCGCGGTAGGCGTCGGCGCCCCGGGTGCGGCGGGCGGTCGTGAGCACCGAGCGCCCCGCGGCCGGTGCCTCGGCGAACCGCACCGACTTGGGGATCGCGGGCTCCAGCACCGCCACGCCGTAGCGCTCGGAGACGTCGGCCAGCACCGCCTTCGCGTGGTTGGTCCGGCCGTCGAACATCGTGGGCAGCACACCGAGGACCCGCAGCCCGGGGTTGAGGATCCGCTTCACGTCGGCGACGGTGTCGAGCAGCTGACCCACGCCACGGTGGCTGAGCATCTCGCACTGCAGGGGGATGATCAGCTCGTCGGCGGCCGTCAGGGCGTTCAGCGTGAGCACTCCCAGCGACGGCGAGCAGTCGAGCAGCACCACGTCGTACGCCGCGGAGACCTCCTCCAGCGCGCTGCGCAGCACGAACTCTCGTCCCGGACGGCTCATCAGCTGGGCCTCGGTACCCGCGAGCTCGATCGTCGCCGGCAGCAGGTCGACGCCGTCCTCGGTGGGCTGGATCGCCATCGACGCGCCGACCCTGCCGAGCAGGACGTCGTGCACCGACAGCTCGACGGCGTCCGGGTCGAGACCGAGGGAGAACGTCAGGCAGGACTGCGCGTCGAGGTCGACCAGCAGCACCTTGCGCCCCCGCTCGGCCAGCGCTGAGCCGAGCGACGCCACGGTCGTGGTCTTGGCCACGCCGCCCTTCTGGTTGGCGACGGCGATGGTCCGGCTCACGGGCGCCATTCTGCCTGTCCCGGACGGGCTCGTGTCACGGGCCGTTGGGTAGCGTTCCGGCTGATGAGCAGACCGCCGTTCCTCGCGCTGCCCGACGGAGTCCGGGCCACGACCGTGGCGACGCCGCGGGGCCCGCTCGCCGCGCTCGCCGCCGACGCGGCGGCCGGGGGCGCAGAACCGCCGAAAGCCCCCGTGCTGCTCGTGCCGGGCTACACCGGGTCCAAGGAGGACTTCATCGCGGTGCTGGCGCCGATCGCGGCGGCCGGTCATCCGGTGGTCGCGCTGGACCTGCGCGGCCAGTTCGAGTCGGCGGGCGACGACGACCCCACGTGGTACGACCTGAAGTCGCTCGCCGAGGACGTGCTCGCCGTGCTGGCGCCGATGGACCGGCCGGTGCACCTGGTAGGGCACTCGTTCGGCGGCCTCGTCGCCCGCGCCGTCGCGCTGGCCGACCCGGCCGGGATCCGGTCGCTGACGCTGATGAGCTCGGGGCCGGCGGCGATCCCGGCGCCCGCGGACGTGAACGTCGGCCTGCTGGCGCAGGCGCTGCCCGTGATGGACCTGGAGTCGATCTGGGTCGCCAAGCGCCAGATCGAGGGCCGGACCGAGACCGACCCGCCACTGCCGGAGATCGAGGACTGGATGCACCGGCGGTTCGTCGCCAACCACCCGGTGTCGATGCGGCGGATCGCCGAGCAGCTGCTCACCGCAACCGACGTCACCGACGAGCTCGCCGCTCTCGACCTGCCGGTGCTCGTGATGTACGGCGACCGGGACGACGTGTGGCCGCCGGCCCTGCAGGCCGCGACCGCCGAGCGCCTCGACGCCACCTGCGTGCCGCTGCCGGGCCTCGGCCACTCCCCCGCGGCCGACGACCCGGACGCCACCGTGGCCCCGCTGCTGGAGTTCTGGGCGTCGGTCTGACGAATTGGCACTCTGCGGCGCCGTCGTGGCTCGGGTCGGAGCAGCCAGGACCGGCCGAGCCTGCTGCCCGCCCACCGCCGTTCCCGCCTCTCGCGCCGTCCACCACGACTGCTGGCGAGTTGCGACAGCGATTCGCCGCACCTCAGGCCGTCACGACTCGCCAGGAGTCACCCTCAGGGTCAGGGGGCGGACGGCGAGCAGCCGCCCTCTCCTCCCAAGCCGCTCGGACCGCGGCGAGACGGCGGACGAGTTGCGAACGGGTTCAGTCGGCGAGAGCGTCCCAGGGCTGCGCGGGAGAGTGCTGCGCCGACCCCTCGGGGCAGACGCGGAGGAAGTCGCACCATCGGCAGGCGGACGACGGCTGCGCCGGGAACTGCTCGGCCAGCGCCGGCCCGGTGAGGCCGTCACGGAAGGCGGCATCGGCCGCGCTCGCCTCCTCGCCGAGGGACTCGGCACGACCCAGGTGGCGGAGCAGGGACTCGGGCGTGTGCTCGTGCGCGACCACCTCGCCGGTCGGCACGTGGTGCAGCTCCACGGTCGCGCACCGGCGCCGGAAGGTGCGGGCGACCGCGACGGCGTAGAGCGCCAGGGCGACGGAGCTCCGGGCGTCGTGCACCGTGAGGGGCCGACGGCCCGTCTTGTAGTCGACGACGACGAGCTCGCGGCTGCCGTCGGCCCGCGGCCGGTCGTCGAGTCGGTCCACCCGGCCCGACAGCGCCAGCACCTGGGTGCGCGTCGCCACCGTGCGCTCGACGCCCAGCGGCTCGTCGTGCGGGTCGAGCCTCTCGGCGTAGCGCTCGACCATCTCGCGCGCGCGGCTGCGCCAGGTCCGCGACTGCTCGTCGTCGCGGAAGCCGTCACGCAGCCAGGCGTGCTCCAGCAGCCGCCCGGCCGCGACGACGGTACGGCGGCCCGGCTCCAGCCGCCAGAAGCCCGCGAGCGCGAGGTGGACGCTCGATCCCAGGCTGTTGTGGGCCCACGGCGGTCCCTTGGGCGGCGGCGGCCGGTCGAGGTAGGTGAAGCGGTAGCGCCGCGGGCAGTCGAGCCACGTGGTCAGCCGGGTCGGCGTCGCGGCGAACAGCCGCTTGGGCAGCTCCAGCGCGAGCTCCTGCTGCCCGGCGGGACCGTCGAGCGGGAGCGGTTCCGCGGGGACGCTCACGCGTTCTTGACCATCGTCGTGACGCCGTCGGCGACGAGCTGCACCGCGATGGCCGACAGCAGCAGGCCCGCGATCCGGGTGACGAGCGTGACACCGCTGTCCTTGATGACTCGGATGATGACGACCGAGAAGCGCATGAACAGCCAGAGCACGACGTGCACGACGACGATGCCGAGCGCGACCGCGAGCGCCGAACCGACGTCGTCGACGCCCTTGACGAACACGATGGTGGCGACGATCGCCCCGGGGCCGGCGAGCAGGGGTGTGCCGAGCGGGACGAGCGCCACGTTGACGTTCTGCATCTCGGTCGGCTCGTCGCCCTTGCCGGTCAGCAGCTCGAGCGCCACGAGAAGCAGGAGCAGGCCACCGGCGACCTGCATCGACGACAGCGTGATCCCGAGGTAGTCGAGGATCTGCTGCCCGAACAGCGCGAACACCGTGATGACGAAGAAGGCGACGACCACCGCTTGGCCGGCCAGCCGCTTGCGCATCGCGTGGCTGCGCCCGCTGGTGAGACTGAGGAACAGCGGCACGGTGCCGGGCGGGTCCATGATCACGAAGAGCGTGACGAACACCTCGCCGGCGAGCTTCAGGTCGGCGGCGCTCACCGCGCCGCGCTCACGTGGTGACCCCGCTGCTGATCTGGTCGAGCAGCGCCTCGAGCACCTCGGGCGCCGTGGTGCTCTCGCCGAGCCGGTTGGGCTTGCCGTCGCCGTGGTAGTCGCTGGACCCCGTCACCAGCAGACCGAGCTCGGCGGCCAGCCCGCGCAGCCGGTCGCGGGCCTCGGGCGCGTTGTCCCGGTGGTCGACCTCGAGACCGGCCAGGCCGGCGGACGCCATCGCGTGGATCGCGTCGTCGCCGACCGTCACGCCACGCTTCTCGGCGGCAGGGTGGGCGAACACGGGCACGCCACCCGCCTCGCGCACCAGGCGCACGGCCGTCACGGCGTCCACGTAGTAGTGCCCGACGAAGAAGTCACTGCCGTCGTGCAGCAGCGAGTCGAACGCCTCGGTGCGGTCGGCGACGACCTTCTCGGCCACCAGGGTGTCGGCGATGTGCGGCCGGCCGACGGTGGCGCCGTCGGGCACGTTGGCCATCAGCTTGTCCCAGGTCACCGGGTAGCCGGCGGCCTCGAGCTTGCCGATGATCGCCCGCGCACGCGGCACGCGGTCGTCGAGCGCCATCGCCATCTCGTCGGCCAGCGGTGCGTACGCCGGGTCGATGCCGTAGCCGAGCAGGTGCAGGCTGATCCCGTCGAAGACCGACGAGATCTCGGTGCCGCGCAGCAGCCGCAGGCCGGCAGGCAGGGCGCCGAGCGCCTCGGCCCAGCCGGCCACCGTGTCGTGGTCGGTGAGCGCGACGACGTCCAGCCCGGCTGCAGCCGCGGCCCGCACCAGCGCGGCCGGCGACTCGGTGCCGTCGGACGCGGTGCTGTGGGTGTGGAGGTCGATGCGCACGCCGCCAACCCTAGGGGCGGGGCCGGACGTGGCCCGCGACCGTCCTCAGGCGGTCAGCCGCGGCGACAGCGCCCCGCAGGGCACGTCGAGCTCGTGACCCGCGTCGCGGAGGTCGGTGAGGACGAAGTCGTCGATGAGCAGGAAGCCGGCGGTGCCGGGCCACAGGATCGCCCAGACCCAGTGGCCGAGCGCTTCGCCGATGTAGACGGCGCGGTCCTCCGCACCCGGGCTGGGCTCCAGGCTCCACATGGCGGTCGGGTGGCCGGCGGCGTGGATCTTGGCGTCGACGGGGCGGTCCGGGATCACGCCGGCGTCCGGCCCGTCGAGACCGGCGAACCGGGCGCCGAGCCCGACGCCCATCTCCTCGGCGACCAGGACCAGCTCGGCCACCCCGCCGAGCGGAGCCGGTCCCGAGCAGGCGACCGCGGTGGCGCGGGCCCCCGTGCGGTCGTCGCCGGCGGTGACGACGCCGGTCACCAGCCAGCCGCGGGGAAGCGGCCAGGGCAGCCAGACGGGGACCCCTGCGCCGTTCGCGGCGGCCCGGAGCACTTCGGGTGTGGGCTGGACGACGGGCTGGACGGGCGGGACCGCGCCGTGCTCGTCACACGACCAAGCGCTGGACCAGAGCCCGGGCGGGTGCAGGTCCGACCCGCACCGGGGGCAGCTCGGCTGCGCCCTCATCGGCCCCTCATGGCACAGACGGTCCCGCCGTCGCGACGGTGCGTCAACCCCGGAGGGACCGACCCGCTACTCGACGACGCGGCGGGTCGTGGGCGGCTCGTCGACGACGCGCTCCTCGACCACCCGCTCGACGACCGGCTCCTCGACGACGCGGCGGCGGACCCTGGGGCGCCGCTCGATGACGGTGGTGCGGCGGGCACCGCCCATGAGGCTCAGGACCATGACGACCACGAGAACGACGGCGAGGACGATGAGGACTGCGAGCACGGGGACCCTCCTTCGCCCGGGCACGTTGCCTAGGCTCCTGTCGTGTTCCCGGAGCCCGAGCGCGCGAAACGACGGGTCCCCTGTGTGGGTGCACTGGTGCACGACGACGACGGCCGCCTGCTCGTCGTACGCCGGGGTCGTGAGCCCGGTCGAGGGCTGTGGTCCGTCCCGGGCGGCCGGGTCGAGCCCGGCGAGTCCGACGTGGCCGCCGTGCAGCGTGAGGTGCTCGAGGAGACCGGACTGCACGTGACGGTCGGGATCAAGGTCGGCACCGTGCTGCGCGACGGCACCGGCGGTGACGTCTACGACATCCGGGACTACGCCTGCTCGGTCGCCGTGGCGACCACGCCGGTGGCCGGCGACGACGCCGACGAGGTCCGGTTCGTGACCCGCGCCGACCTCGCGGAGCTCGACCTGGTCGAGCAGCTCTGGGACACCCTCGAGGGCTGGGGGATGCTCCCCCGCTGACACGCCCTCAGTGGGACAGCACCAGGTCCGGCGAGCGCGTGAGGGTCCCGAGCGACGCCAGCCGGCAGCCGGCGCCGGCTCGGCAGCGCAGGACGGCGCCTTCCTCGCCGTCCATGTCGGTCACGGCGAGCAGCACGGTGCCCGGACTCGTCCAGGTGATCTGGCGGACGAACACGCGCGGCAGCCGGAGGCTGGTCGTCCGCCCGGAGGCCACGTCGAGAGCGGTGAGCCGGCGCCCGTAGAGCCCCACGACGCTGCGACCGTCCGGCGACCAGGCCGCCGGCCCGCCGAGGTGCACGTCGCAGTGCTGCCGGTCCGCGCCACCCGCTGTGGCCAGGTGGACGCACTCGCCGTCGGTCATCGCCAGCTCGTCGCTGACCGGCGACGCGGCCAGCAGGTACGGTCCGCCCTCGACGCCGACGCGCGGCAGATCGACCGGCGCGCCCGCGCCCGGCGTCCAGACGTACGGCGGTCCGCCAGGGTCCATCGCCACCTCGAGCACGATCCCCGCGGGTGTCCAGGCCCGGACGCCGAACGGCAGTCGTGTCCGGCGGGAGACGAGCACCTCGCCGGACCGGAGGTCGCGTACCACGAGGCCGTACGGTCCGTCAGGGTTCTTGGACGTCAGCGCGTAGACGACGCGGGACCCGTCGGGGTCCACGGCGAGGCCCTGGGGGTGCCGGCCCTCGAACGGGAACTGGTCGAGCACGAGCCGGCTGCCGTCCGGGCGCAGCTGCTCGATCGCGGTGGTGCCCCGGTCCTGCACCAGCAGCACGGGACCGCCGTCGGCACCGTGCATCTCGACCACCCGGACGCCTCGTCCGGCGGAGACGGTGTGGCCTGCTGCCCGCACGACCGTCCCGGAGGCGAGGTCGACCTGGAGCGGACGTCCTACCGGCAGCGTCGCCCAGGGGAGCGGCACCGCAGGCGTCGGCGCGGCGGAGGCCGGGTACGCCGACGCGTACGGACTCGGTATCGCCGAGTGCCGCGTCGCGGGCGGCGTGGATGTCGGCGTCGCTGTCGGTGACGAGGCGGGCGGGGCACTCTCCGGCGCCGCAGGAGGGTCGAGCAGCCGGGTCACGGCGAAGCCGCCGAGCACCAGCACCAGGACGACCAGGACGGCCGACGAGCGACGCGACGGCGGCCGGTCGTCGCCGATCAGCTCGTCGGCGGGGTTCCCGGTGCCGATCTGGTCGACCACGCCCCACCTCCCCCTCAGACGGCAGCGGTGCCGCACGCGGGAGACGCACGGGGCCTCCCTCAGGTTGCCACGCGCGGGCGGTCCGGGCCGGATCGCGGTCTGGAAGATCGTTTGCGACCTGAGTCACCGACACGCCGGGGATGACCTCGGCGAGTCCGTGATCCAAGTCGCAAACGACAAGTCGGGACGGATCGCGGACCGGGAGGTCAAGAGTTCACGGTTCGGCCCCGAAGAACAGGTGTGGCGACCTACGGTGCCGACATGGCGGCACGACCTCACCTGAGCCCCGTCCGGCTGCGGCTGACCTGGCGGCAGCGGCGCGCGTTCGTGCTCGCCGTGCTCACGTACCAGGTCCTCGTCTGGGGCGACTACCTGCTGCTCGACGGCCGGTTCGGCGGCGGCCCGCGCACGGCGGTCGCCGGCGCAGCGTTCCTCGTGATGGCGGCCACCACCTGGTGGATCGGCACCTCGGCGACCCGGCGCGGCCTGGTCGTGCACGCCCTGCCGCCGATGACCATCCCGTGGGCGGAGGTCCGCGAGATCGAGGTGCGCACCCAGATCGGCCGCAAGGTGGTCGTCGTCCACCACGGCCGCGAGCTGCACCGCACCACCACGCTGTCGGCACCGTTCACCGGGCCGATCAGCAAGGACGACGACTTCCAGGAGAAGGTCCGCGCGCTGCGCACCTACTGGGCCGCGCAGCGCGAGACCGCCGCCGCCTGACCTGGACCTCCGCGAGCGCTGCAGACACGCGGAGAACTAGCCCCTCCGGCCCTGCGTGTTCGCAGCGCTCGCGGGGGTCAGGAGTCCTGCGGGACGGGGCGGCCGGGCTGCTCGCCGCCGCGCGCCTCGCCGTACGACCGCTTCGGCACCATCACCTTGCGACGGAACACGCACACCACGACGCCGTCCTGGTTGTAGCCGCGGGTCTCCACCTGCACGACACCACGGTCGTCCTTGGACCTCGACTCGGTCTTGTCGAGCACCGTGGTCTCGCCGTAGATGGTGTCGCCGTGGAAGGTCGGCTTGACGTGCTTGAGCGACTCGACCTCGAGGTTGGCGATCGCCTTGCCGCTCACGTCCGGGACCGACATGCCGAGCAGCAGCGAGTAGACGTAGTTGCCCACCACGACGTTCTTGCCGAAGTCGGTCGTCTGCTCGGCGTAGTTGGCGTCGAGGTGCAACGGGTGGTGGTTCATCGTGAGCAGGCAGAACAGGTGGTCGTCGTACTCGGTGACCGTCTTGCCGGGCCAGTGCTTGTACGTCGCCCCGACCTCGAACTCCTCGTAGTAGCGACCGAACTGCACGTCAGGCCCCCGAGGACATCCGGGCGAGCACCTCGCGGGCCTTGTCGGCCTCGGACCAGGTGCAGTGGATGTCGTACGAGCTGGCGACGATCTTGCTCTTGGAGGTGAAGTCGCGGCGGCCGCCCGAGAGCGCGTGCCCGACGAAACCGAAGACGGCACCCATCACCGCGCCGTAGAGCAGGGCGGAGGCGATGAGGCCGAAGGTGTTGGTGCCGCTGTCGGCGAAGACCGAGAGCAGCACGCCGACGAAGAGCCCGAACCAGAGGCCGGTGGCCGCGCCGGCCATGGCCGCCCGGCCGCGGGTCAGCCGACCGAGCACGTTCTCGACCATCTTGAGGTCGGAGCCGACGATCGACACGTGCTGCACGGGGAACTGCTGGTCGGAGAGGAAGTCGACGGCGCGCTGCGCCTCGACATAGGTGTCGTAGCTGCCGACCACCTGGCCGCGGGGGATGTCGGAGTACTGGTCGTGCGCAGAAGGAGCGGGCATGCCCCCATCCTGCCGCTCGGAACGGCGTCCTGGCGCCCCGGGTCATCGTCCGGCCGGTGCCGGCGCGGCTGCGGAGGAGGCCGGCTCGAGGTCGCGGAGCCGGCGGAGCGGGCTCGCCCACAGGACGAGCAGCGGCAGGAACGTGGCCCCGGCGGTCAGCCAGAGCGTCGGGCGTACGCCGACCAGCGTGGCCGTGATCCCGGCGGCCAGCGATCCCACCGGGATGGCACCCCACGACACGAACCGCACCGTGGCCACGACGCGGGAGAGCAGATCCGGCGGGGACTCGATCTGCCGGTAGGTCCGGGTGACGACGCTGGACACGACGACGCCGGCCGCGAAGCCGGCGTTGCCCACGGCGAACAGCACCATCCCCAGGTGGCCCGAGCCGACCGGCATGAGCAGCGCCAGCAGGTCGCCGACCAGGCTGGCGACCAGGACGACCCGGGCACTGCCGAGCGCCCGGGACAGCCGCGGGACCAGTGCGGCGCCGACCAGGGATCCGACGCCCTCGGTGGCGATGAGCAGCCCGACGATGCCGGGCTGTGCGTCGAGGACCCGCACCAGGTAGATCGGCGTGAGAGCCATCAGCGCCCCGCAGGCGAAGTTGACCAGCGTCGCCTCCCACATGAACGGGCCCATCAGCGGGTGCCGCGTCACGTAGCGCCAGCCCTCGCCGATCAGGTCCCTCGCCCGGGTCGTCGTGGCGGCGAGCACCCGTTCGCGCTCGGGCAGCCGGCTCACGAGCACCGCGGACACGAGATAGCTCACCGCGTCGACGAGGACGGTCGGCACCGCGCCGAGCAGCTGCACCGCGAAGCCGCCGAGCGACGGCCCGGCCAGCTGAGTCGTCGCGTGGGTGCCGGAGGTGAAGCTGTTGCGCGACTGGAGCTGCTCCTTGGGCACGACCGTCGGCAGGAACGTCATCGAGCCGACGTCGAACAGCACCGACGCGAAGCTCGACACGAGCGCGACGACGACCAGCTGGGTCAGCGTGAGCGCGTCCAGCCACCAGGCGACCGGGACGCTGGCCAGCGCGGCGGCGCGCACGAGGTCCATCGCCACCTGCAGCCGGCGCAGCGGCAGCGTGGCCACGACGACGCCCGCCGGCAGCCCGATGACCAGCCACGCGACGTACGACGCCGCCGTCAGCAGCCCGACCTCGAAGGCGGACGCGTGCAGCACCGACAGGGCGACCAGCGGCAGCGCCACGGCGGAGACCGCGGATCCGACGCTGCTCACCGTACTGGCCGACCAGTACGTCCAGAACGCCGCTGCGGGGGTGGTAGGGCGCGCGGTCAGCCAGTGAGTTCCCATAGAGAACTGACTATCATCCCCCGCTGGTGGAGGGGAAGCCGGACCGGCCGGTCAGTCCCAGGTCGTGGGGAGGCCGTGCGGCGTCGCGCTGCCGAGCACCCGCGGCGGGCCGGCCGGCCAGGTCTGCAGGACCACCAGGAACTCGTGGTCGGCCCCGGGGGTCCGGCGCCGCGGCTCGAGGGACAGCCGGGCCAGCCCCGCTCCGCCACCGGCACCGGTTCCCAGCTCGGCGAGTCGACGCTCGACCCGGGCCTGCTCGTCCCGCGGCACGTACTGCCACATCACCGAGTGCCACACCACCGTGGTCGTCCCGTCCACGAGGTCGAGCCGGTCGACGAAGTCCCCGGCGCCACTGGTCTCCACGGTGACCGGCACCTCCGCCGCCAGCCGGAGAGCACCGCGGAGCCGCTCCAGCCGTTCCTGCTGGTCCGGCCACACGTACGACGTCAGGCCCAGCCGCCCCTCGCCCGTGGTGGGATCCACCGGTGCGACGTCGCAGCCCATCCGCTCGGCCACGTCCAGCCGGCGCAGCTGCGGCAGCGGTCCCCGCCACGGGTCGACGAGCACCACCGGCGAGTCGTCGGGGCCGACGGAGCGGCCGTCCGTGAGCTCGATCCGGAACCGGTCCGCACGGAGGTTCAGGCCGCCGCTGGCGCCCAGCTCCACGAGCCGGACCGGGCGCGGGTCCTCGGCTGCCAGGTGCAGCAACCCGCCGACCAGCGCCGCTGCCCGCCCGACCTCGTTGGTCTGCGGCGGCTGGCCGAGCACCCGTCGCAGCTCGTCGCTGCGGTCCGCGAGAAGGTCGCGCAGGGCGACCCACGCCGCAGCGGCATCGCCCGTGCCGCCGACCGACGGGTACGTCAGCGCGAGGGCCGGCGCACGACGCTCGAGCACCAGGCGGTGCACTCCGGCCATCAGCCGCAGGGCCAGCGCCGACGGTCCCGAGTCGTGCTCGTGCCCGCGGAGGACGTCGAGGGCCGGCCCCCCGGCGGCGACGTCGTCGGCGACCCGGTGCAGCAGGTGGTGGTACAGCGGCGAGCCCAGCTCTGCGCAGGCCTCCGCCTGGTCCCGGATACGGCGGACCAGGTCGTCCGTCGGGACGCTCATGCAGCCCGCCCGGGCACCGCCGCCAGCACGGCGGCGGTCATCAGCTCGACCGCCTCGTCGTCGCGGAGGCCACCGCGGTCGCACAGCGACTGCCACGTCCCGACGTGCAGGGCGTGACCGATCGCGGCCGACAACCTCGTCGCCGCCCGACCGCGACAGCCGAAGCCCTTCACCAGCACCGCCACCCGGGCGTGCTGCTCCCGGGCGATGTTCTCCCCGACGAAGGCGGGCATGGCATCCAGGTCCCGGTAGACCTTGGACAGCATGGGGGCCGCGGTGCGGGCCCAGGCGTAGGTCTCCCCCAGTGCCGTCCGCAGGCGTTCCTCCGGATCGGCGATGCCGGCCCAACCGGCCAGGTCCGGCGCAGGGTGCAGGCCACGCCAGTGCGCCGAGCACGCGGCGATCAGCGCGCTGTCGTCCGGGAAGTGCCGGTAGACCGTGAGTCGCGTGACCCCGGCGAGCTCCGCGACGGCCGACACCGTCGTCGCCGCAGGGCCGACGTCCTCGTGCAGCTGCATGGCCGCCTCGGTGATGCGGGTCCGCGTCTGGTCGACCGTGTCCTGTCGCGCGCGCATCGTGTACGCGCGCGATTTCGATGAACGGTGTTGTTCTTTCAATCTTGACGGCTCCGGGTCGTCGGGAGTACAACTCTTTCCAGAGTACACCGCTGTTCACTCGAAACGTTCACCTCGTCGTCAAGGAGTCCTCATGACCACCACAGCCCCGCCGCCGGCCACGTTGGCGGACGCCACCGCACTGGGGCGCGCCCTGCCCCTGACCGTCCTGCCGGCGCCGCACGAGCCGGAGCGGTCCATCGGCTCGATCACCGTCGCCTTCCGCCTCGACGGCGAGCACACCGGCGAGCAGGTCGCCGTCGTCGAGCACTCGTTCCCGCCCGGCGCGCTGGTCCCGCCGCACGTGCACACCCGCGAGGACGAGTTCTCCATCGTCACCGCCGGGGCGATCGGGTTCCGGTCCGGCGCGGACGAGGTCGTCCTCGAGACCGGCGGCTACATCACCAAACCGCGCGGGGAGCTGCACACGATGTGGAACGCCGGCACCGAGACGGCGCGGATGATCGAGATCATCACCCCGGCGGGCTTCGAGCGGTTCTTCCGCGAGCTGGCCGACCTCGCGCAGGCTGGCCCGCCGGAGCCGGCCGAGATGGCGGCACTGACCGCGGCGTACGGGCTGTTCATCGACCCGACCTGGGTCCCCGAGCTGATGGACCGCTACGACCTCCGGTCGCCGTTCGGCTGAGGGGCGGGGGTCAGCCGCGGAGCTTGTACTCCTCGAGGAGCCGGCGGCCGATGATCATCTTCTGGATGTCGCTGGTGCCCTCCCCGATGAGCAGCATCGGGGCCTCGCGGTAGAGGCGCTCGATCTCGTACTCCTTGGAGTAGCCGTAGCCGCCGTGGATGCGGAAGGAGTCCTCGACGACCTCCTTGCAGTACTCGCTGGCGAGGTACTTGGCCATCCCGGCCTCGATGTCGTTGCGCTCGCCGGAGTCCTTCTTGCGGGCGGCCATCACCATCATCGCGTGGGCGGCCTCGACCTTCGTCGCCATCTCCGCGAGCCGGAACTGCACGGCCTGGTGCTGGGCGATCGGCTTGCCGAACGACTCGCGCTGCTGCGCGTACCGGACGCCGAGCTCGAACGCGCGCTGCGCGACCCCGCAGCCGCGGGCGGCGACGTTGACGCGGCCCACCTCGACGCCGTCCATCATCTGGTAGAAGCCCTTGCCGGTCTTGCCGCCGAGGGCCCGGGTCGCCGGCACCCGCAAGCCGTCGAAGACCGCCTCGGTCGAGTCGACGCCCTTGTAGCCCATCTTCTCGATCTTCCCCGGGATGGTCAGCCCGGGTGCGACCTCGCCGAAGCCCGGCTCCTTCTCGACCAGGAAGGTGGTCATCCGCTGGTGCGGCTTCGCGTCGTCCGGCGCCTCGGCGTCGGTCCGCACCAGGACGGCCAGCAGGTTCGACGTGCCGCCGTTGGTGATCCACATCTTCTGGCCGGTGAGCAGGTAGTCGTCGCCGTCGCGCACCGCCTTGGTGGTGATCGCGCTGACGTCGGACCCCAGGGCCGGCTCGGACATCGAGAACGACCCGCGCACCTCTCCCGTGGCCATCCTCGGCAGCAGTGCCGCGCGCTGCTCGTCGGTGCCGTGCTGCTGGAGCAGGTAGGCCACGATGAAGTGGGTGTTGATGATGCCGCTCACGCTCATCCAGCCGCGGGCGATCTCCTCGACCACCAGCGCGTACGTCAGCAGCGACTCGCCGAGCCCGCCGTACTCCTCCGGGATCATGAGGCCGAACAGCCCCATCTCCTTCATGCCCTCGACGATGTCCGTCGGGTACTCGTCGTCGCGCTCGAGCTGTGCGACGGTCGGAAGGATCTCCTTGTCCACGAAGCCGCGGACGGTCTTGACGATCTCCTGCTGGACATCGGTCAGACCCTCGGTCTGGGCGAGACGACCCATGGCACGACTCCTTCGCGGGCGGTGCGGAGGTGCGTATGTTACTGGTCAGTATCCTCCGGGTCGCCGGGCGGTGCGCGCCGCCGGGTCAGTCGTCGTCCCGGTCGCCATCGCCGCGCGGCACCGGCCTGCCGACCGCGTAGTAGCCCGGCACGACGGTGAAGCCGAGCCGGTCGTTCGCCGCGAGGATCGGCACGTTCTGGTCCATGTTCTGCGTGTACAGCTTGTGGTGGCCGCGCGCCCGCATGTCCAGCGCGTGCCGGGCCTTCAGCGCGGTGGAGAGCCCGGCGCCGCGGGCCGCCGGCAGGACGCCGGTGAAGAACGTGTTGAGCGCGTCGTCCTTCGTACGGTCCATGACGCAGGTCACCCCGACCGGATCGCCGTCCCGCCACGCCATGAGCACGTACGACGCGTCGGGCAGGAAGCCGCGGAAGACCGAGTACGGGATCTGCTCGGTGCTCCCCTCGGCGTCCGGGGCGTCCTTCCAGGTCTCGACGGTCACGTCGTAGAGCTGGCGCCAGTCCGCCTCGTCAGCGTCTGCCGGCAGCGGCCGCAGCTCGAAGCCGGCTCGCAGCACCCGCTCGACGCACTCCTCCGCCACCGCGACGTCGAGGGTGTCGAGGTCCAGCAGCGACTCGCGGTGGTGACCCATGACCTCGTAGCCCAGCCGGCGGGCCGCCGCCAGGCTGGCCTCGTCGAGAGCGTGGACGCTGTCCGCCGTACCCGGGAGGCCGTGCGCAGCGCTCGCCTCGACCAGCAGGTCGCTGATCGCGCGGCCCACACCTCGACCACGGGCGCGCGGCAGGACGTAGACGCCTGACAGCGCGTAGCCGTTCTGCGCCGCACCCTTGCCGATGTGGAAGCCGTCGGCGACCGGCTCCCCGTCGAGCTCGCCGATCACCATCAGGCGCGGCGTGCCCGGCGGCATCGAGCGGACCCGGGCGGCGACGAAGTCCTTCCCCCACCAGAGGGGATCGCCCTCGTGCAGCGCATCGAGGTCCTCGTGCAGCCCACCGACCCGCACGGTCACCGCGCCCAGCTGCCGCGGCAGCTGCACCACCGGTGTCGTCGTCTCGGTCATGTCCGAAGTGTGGCGACTGGCGTCCGAGCTCGTCACCAGAATTCGGGAAGGCGTCCTCGGCGGCAGCTCGCCGCGCCTACGGTGACCAGGCCCTGCCCCGACAGGGCCCGGTCCCCGGTGGTCACGGCACCCGGTAGGCCCAGTTGGCGAGGAAGTACGACGGACTCGCAGACGTGGTGACGTTGACGTCGATGGAGAAGCCGAAGCGACGGGTGTCGGCGCCGTTCGCGCCGCCACTGATGTTGCCCGTGTTCGTCGTGTTGAGGGTGTTGTAGGCGTAGACGCACAACGTGCCTGCCGTCGCGGCCTGACCGACGCCGGGGCAGGCGGGCGTCGTGGAGGTCGTGATGACGAGGGTGTATGCGGGCGTCCCGACCGGGAGCACTCGCGGCCACGTGTCCCCGAGGATCATGAAGCTGCCACTCGGCGCGTTACGCCCGATGGCACCGCTGAACACGTCGCCTGTCTTGGCGGGAGTCGTCGGGTCGCCGGGGTCACCCTTGGCGCCCGCCGGCCCAGTGGCTCCAGTCGAGCCCGCTGGGCCCGCTGGGCCGGCGGGGCCCGCCGGCAGCTGGCCGGCCTGGAAGTCGGCCTTGAGCAACGAGCCGTCCTTCACCTTGGCCGAGGTCACCGCGCCGGCGTGGAGGTCCACCCGGCGCACGGCTCCGTTCTTGATGTCCTTGCTCGTGACCAGTCCGGCCGCGTACGCAGTTCCGCCGCCGAGGGCGACGACGAGCGCGACCGCGACGACGACGCCCGCATACCGGTTCGCGGTGAAGATCCGTCGCATGACTCTCCTTCCCCGGACGGCACCGTGCCGTCCGGCACCGCGGTGGGCAGTGGACCCGACCGGGCATGTGTCATGGCTAATCCGACCGTCCTGCCACGTCTACGGACGAGAAGGCAAACACTCAGCCATCTCCAAGATCAGAGCTGCTGATATGGGGCCAACTGCGGCATCTGCGGCACGGTGTCGCGAGGAATCGACTGGTTCGTCGACAGGGGCCGCGACGCCACGAGGAGCCGGCTCGCCTCGACTCGGCGGCGGCTCGCCTGTGCGCCGCACCCGGCTTTGGGAAGGCTCGAACGACCTGGTGCGCGACATCCACCGTGGAATGCTGTGATGACGTCACTCACGGGCTCGGGAGGCGTGTCGGGTGGTGGCACCAGTGCGACCCGTTACACATGGAACGAGGCCGTCCACCGAAGGCGCGCAGGTCGGCTCGCGGCCTGTGACGGCGCAGCGGGTGCGCCTGGTCGCCGTGCTGGTGTACGGCATCGCGCTGGCGTGCTGGCTGGCGGAGATGGGCCTGCCGAGGCAGGCCCTGCCGGCCTTCGTGTGGATCTGGCTCGCCACCATCGCGTGGAGCATCCGCGCCCCGTGGCGAGCCCACCTGGCCTTCCTCCGCGACTGGTCGCTACCGCTGGTCGTGCTGACGGTCTACCTCTACAGCCGTGGGCTGGCGGACGACCTCGGGTTCGCCTCCGTGCACGTCACCGCGCCGATCGCCGCCGACCGATGGCTGTTCGGCGGGACGTTGCCCACCGAGTACCTCCAGGCGAAGCTGTGCGGCGACCCGTGCCTTCGGAGCACGCCGCGGCACTGGTACGACGTCGTCCTGACCACGGTCTACTTCTCGCACTTCGTCGTCGCGCTCACTGTCGCGGCAGTGCTGTGGGTGCGGGACCGCAGCGCCTGGCTCGGGTACATGCGCCGCTACCTCACGCTCAACATCCTCGCCGTCCTCGTCTACGTCACGTACCCGATGGCGCCACCGTGGCTGGCAGCGCAGCAGGGGTTCGTCTCCGACGGGGTCGCACGCATCACCGGCCGGGGCTGGTACGACCTCACGGACCGCAACTTCCACCAGAGGCTGTCCGCGGTCGGCAACCCGGTCGCCGCCATGCCCTCGCTGCACGCCGGCATCGCGTTGTTCGTGGCGTTGTTCGGCATCTCCCGGCTGCGGCGGCGCTGGCGCTGGCTGCTCCTGCTGTATCCGCTGACGATGTCGTTCATGCTCGTCTACTACGCCGAGCACTACGTGATCGACATCCTGGCGGGGTTCGCCGCCGTCGGTCTCGTCATGTGCGGCTGCCAGGTGTGGGAGGCGCACCGGGCGGTCGGCCGCGGTCAGCGGGCCTCGAGGACGGCACTGCCGCCGTCGACGACGAGCAGCTGGCCCGTGACGTAAGACGCTCCCGGCGACGCGAGGAACGCCACCGCAGCAGCCACCTCGTCGGGCGTTCCAGACCGCCCGACCGGAGTCCGCCGCCCATAGCCTGCCTCGGCCGGGGTCTGCGACGCCGTCGCGATCCAGCCCGGCCCCACCGCGTTGCACGTCACGCCCGACGCGGCGACCTCGACGGCGACGGCACGGGTGAGCCCGAGCATGCCGGCCTTCGCGGCGGCGTACGACGACTGGTCGGGCATCGCACCCACCGGGCCCGTGGTCGACGCGACGTTGACGACGCGGCCGAAGCCCGCGGCGACCATCGCGGGCAGGAACGCCCGGGTGACGAGGAACGCCGTGTCGAGGTTGCGCGCCAGGTCGGCTCGCCACTCGGCCAGCGACAGGGCCGTCACTGCGGCCTGGACGTCCGGCGAGCCCACGCTGAGCATGCCGGCGTTGTTGACCAGGACGTCGACGTCTCCGACGGCCGCCCGCAGCGCGGCCACGTCGTCCTCGCGGGTGAGGTCGGCCACGACTGCGTGCGACCCCTGGCCCAGCTCGGCCGCGCGGTCCCGGATGCGGTCCGTGGTGGACGTGACGTGCACCGTCGCGCCGAGAATGGCCAGGGCGCGCGCGCAGGCGAAGCCGATCCCGTCCGGCGAGCCGGCACCGGTGACCAGCGCGACGCGTCCCGACAGGTCGCCGCCCGCAACGGTCAACGACGTCAGCCTTGGGGGGGCTCGAACGACGTGGTCCGCGACATCCCCGCCGCGCGCCCCTTGCCGGCGACGACGAACGCCATCTTGCGCGACGCCTCGTCGATCATCTCGTCGCCGAGCATCACGGCGCCGCGCATGCCACCCGCCTCGGAGGTGTGCCACTCGTACGCGTCGAGGATCAGCTCGGCATGGTCGTAGTCGTCCTGCGCCGGCGAGTACACCTCGTTGGCCGCGTCGATCTGGCCCGGGTGCAGCACCCACTTGCCGTCGAAGCCGAGCGCCGCAGACCGGCCGGCCACCCGGCGGAAGCCCTCCACGTCCTTGATCTGCAGGTACGGCCCGTCGATCGCCTGCAGGTCGTACGTGCGGGCAGCCATGAGGATCCGCATGAGGATGTAGTGGTACGCGTCGCCGACGTCATAGCCAGGCGGCTGCTCTCCCACGACCAGCGACTTCATGTTGATGGAGGCCATGAAGTCGGCCGGCCCGAAGATGATCGTCTGGGTGCGCGGTGACGCCGCGGCGATGGCGTCCACCTCGACGAGGCCCTTGGCGTTCTCGATCTGCGCCTCGATGCCGATGCGACCGACCTCCAGGCCGTTCGACTTCTCGATCTGGGTGAGCAGCAGGTCCAGCGCGTGCACCTGGGACGCGGTCTGCACCTTCGGCAGCATCACCGCGTCGAGGTTGGCGCCCGCGCCCTCGACGACCGCGATGACGTCGCCGTAGGTCCACTGAGTCGTCCAGTCGTTGACGCGCACGACGCGGGTCTTGCCCGCCCAGTCGCCCTCGTTCAGCGCCGCCACGATGTTGCCCCGCGCCTCGACCTTCGCGAGCGGCGACACCGAGTCCTCGAGGTCCAGGAACACCTGGTCGGCCGGCAGGCCCTGCGCCTTCCCGAGCATCTTCGGGTTCGACCCCGGCACGGCCAGGCAGGACCGCCGCGGCCGGACGGTCGGTGGGCTGGGCGGGCTCGTGCTGCTCGGCTGCGTCACGGCGAGCAGGTTACCGACGGGTCACTCCACCGGGACCGACGGCTCCACGTCCTCGCCGCCGGAGAAGATGACGATCCCCAGCCCGAGCAGCAGCAGGCCGGCGGCGGGCAGCGCGGCCAGCGGCGGCGTCTGGTGCAGCGCGACGGCCGCGATGACCGCGGCTCCCGGCACCTCGAGCAGGAGCGCGAGCGACACCACGGTGGCGCTGGTCGACCGCAGCACGACGTTGAACACCGAGTGGCCGAGCAGCTGGGCACCGACGGTCAGCGCGACCAGCTGGAGCCACGTCGTGCTGTCGTACCCGCCGAGCTGCACCCGGCCGACGAGGCAGACGCCGAGCAGCACGACGGCCGCCGTGGAGTAGCAGACCGCGGTGTACGACGTCGTGGTCACGGTCCGGCGCACCTCGGCACCGGCCACCGTGTAGAACGCCGCGAAGACACCACCGAGCAGTGCGAGCAGGTCGCCGCCGAGGGCCCGCGGCTCCAGCGAGAAGTCGACGCCGGTCAGCACCACGACCGCGACGAGCGACAGCGCGATGCCGAACCACGTGCGCCGTGGGACGTGGTGCCCCATCGCCCGGGCGATGATCGCGACCCAGACCGGCTGGGTCGCGACGATCGCCGTGGCCGAGGCGACCGACGTGTAGCGCAGGCTGGGGACCCAGGTGGCGAAGTGGCCGGCGAGGAGCACCCCCGCGCCGAGCGCCCATCGCAGCTCGCGGCGGCTGAGTCCGGCGAGCTCGCGCCGGCGGGTGACCAGCGCGACCGGCCAGATCGCACCGACGGCGAGCACGTTGCGCCACACGGCGACGGCGAGGGCCGGCGCCGCCGCGGCCGCCATCAGCGGACCGGACGTGGACACCGCGACGATGCCGACAGCCATGAGGGCCAGGTCGCCGCGCGGCGGCCGGCCGAGAGTGTTCGGCAGGTCGGCGGCAGGACGCGGCTGTCCGCCCGACGACCCCCGCTGCGAACCCGGCACCGGAGCATCATGGGCCACACCGGGACCGCGACCTGTGGCACGCTCGCCTCGTGACCGTCGACCGGGACGCCGTGCTCGCGCAGGCGCTGGTCGAGGAGGTCTGCAAGAAGTCGTCGCTGGTGTGGCTCCGCCCGGTGGGCGCAACACACTCCCAGCCGGTCTGGCACGCCTGGATCGACGGCGCCGTGCACGTCGTCACCGGCGGCCTCGAGCAGCCCCTCTCCGACGCCCCGGACGGCTCCGAGGTCGACGTCACCGCGCGCAGCAAGGACACCGGCGGCCGCGTCGTCACCTTCCGCACCGTGGTCCGCGACCTCGAGCCGGACGGCGCGGCCTGGACCACGGTCGTCGCGGAGCTGCACGGCAAGCGCCTCAACGCCCCGGACGGCGAGGAGCAGCCGGCCCGCTGGGCCCGTGAGTCGCGGGTGCTCCGGCTGGACCCTGCCGACCGGCTGGTGGAGGGACCCGGCCACCTCTCGCACCGGTCGCACGCCGCGGAACCGGTCCCCTCGACCGCGACGACCCGCGGACCGCTGCCGTTCATCGTCGGCCGCCGCGCCCGGCGCCGTTCCCTCTGATCCGGATCTGACGCCGGGCCCGTCGCAGCACGGCTCCAGCGCCGCCCGCCGGTAGCCTGGACCCTCGTGAGCGGCGCGCCGACGAGGGTCTTCATCGCACGCCTGGCCGGCACCCCGCTGTTCGACCCGGCGGGTGACCAGGTCGGGCGGGTGCGCGACGTCGTCGTCTCGTTGCGGATCGGCCATGAGGAGCCGCGCGTCCTGGGCCTCGTCGTCGAGGTCCCCGGTCGCCGCCGGATCTTCGTGCCGATGACCCGGGTCACCTCCATCGACGCCGGCCAGGTCATCACCACCGGCCTGGTCAACATGCGCCGCTTCCAGCAGCGCCCCACCGAGACCCTGGTGCTCGGCGAGCTGCTCGACCGCACCGTGACCGTGCTCGAGGACGACTCCGCGGCAGTCGTCGAGGACGTCGGCATGGAGCAGCAGCGGACCCGGGACTGGGAGGTGACCCGGCTGTTCGTCCGGCGACCGGGCAAAGGCCTGCGCCGCCGCGGCGAGGCGATGACCGTCGAGTGGCGCGACGTCGGCGGCCTGCAGATCGAGGAGACCGGTCAGGGCGCCGCCAACCTGCTGGCCACGTTCGAGAAGCTCAACGCCGCCGACCTCGCCACCGTGCTGCACGAGCTCTCGGCCAAGCGACGCCTCGAGGTCGCGTCCGCGCTGGACGACGAGAAGCTCGCCGACGTCCTCGAGGAGCTGCCCGAGGACGTCCAGGTCGAGATCCTCGGCGAGCTCGAGGAGGAGCGCGCGGCCGACGTTCTCGAGGCGATGCAGCCCGACGACGCCGCCGACCTGCTCTCCGAGCTGCCGCAGGCCGACGCGGAGAAGCTGCTCGAGCTCATGGAGCCGGACGAGGCGGCTCCCCTGCGCCGGCTGCTCGCCTACTCCGACGACACGGCCGGCGGCATGATGACCACCGAGCCGGTGATCCTCCCTCCGGACGCGACGGTCGCCGACGCCCTGGCGCGCGTCCGCCAGCCCGAGCTGTCGCCCGCGCTGGCCGCCCAGGTCTACGTGTGCCGGCCGCCGATGGAGACCCCGACCGGGCGCTTCATCGGCATCGCGCACATCCAGCGGCTGCTCCGGGAGCCGCCGTCGTCGCTGGTGAGCGGCGTCGTCGACACCTCGATCGAGCCGCTGCGCCCCGAGGTGCCGCTGGCCGCGATCACCCACCACCTGGCGACGTACAACATGGTCGCGGCCCCGGTCGTCGACGAGGACGACCACCTGCTCGGCGCGGTGACCGTCGACGACGTGCTCGACCACCTGCTGCCCGACGACTGGCGGCACCGCGACCGCGCCGACAGCGCGCTGGGCGTCGCCGGCGAGGTGCAGCATGGCGCGTGAGCCGCGGCGCAGCACCCGCCTGGACCAGCCCCGCGAGGTACGCCGGACGCTCGTGCCCGACGCCGACCTACGACCCGGAGGCGTTCGGGCGGCTGTCCGAGCGGATCGCCCGGTTCATCGGGACCGGACGGTTCCTGGTCTACATGTCCGTGTTCGTGGTGGTCTGGGTGGTCTGGAACGCCGCCGAGTGGCGGCTGCAGTTCGACAACTACCCGTTCATCGCGCTGACCCTGATGCTCTCGCTGCAGGCGTCGTACGCCGCCCCGCTCATCCTGCTCGCGCAGAACCGGCAGGCCGACCGCGACCGCGTGCAGTACGAGCAGGACCGGGCCCGGGCCGAGCGCAACATCGCCGACACCGACTACCTCACCCGCGAGCTGGCCACGCTCCGGATGGCCGTCGGCGACGTCGCCACGCGCGACTTCCTGCGCTCCGAGCTGCGCCAGCTGCTCGACGACATCGAGGAGCGCGTCCAGGACGAGGGCGACAGCGAGCGAGCCGCCCGGCGGGACCGGTAGTCCCCAGCACTGAAGTCGGGCCGCTGACTCCCGATCCTCTCCAGGTGACCCAGCAGCTCCTCGGCCCGGACGGTGACCCCGGCCAGGCCGTCCTCGAGGACGCCGCAGGCCCCCACGACGGGCTGCTCGAGGCCGTCCGGGAGCACGCGGCGCGCCCCCGGCTGGGCGACGTGCTCGTCGACGCCGGCGTCGTGACCGACGACGACCTGACCGCTGCCCTCGACGCCCAGCGCTCGGTGATCGGCGCCCGGCGCCGGCTCGGGCACGTCCTCGTCGACCTCGGGCTCGCCACCGAGCGCCAGATCGCGTCGCCGTCGCCGAGCAGCTCGACCTGCGGCTCGTCGACCTCACGACGGTCGCCGTCTCGCCCGAGACGGTCCGCCTGCTCCCCCGCAGCGTGGCCCTGCGGCTCGGCATGGTGGTGCTCTCGCGGACGGACGACCAGCTGACCCTCGCCGTCATCGACCCGACCGACGTCGTCGGCGCTGGACGACGTCCGGCTGCACACCGGCGCCACCGAGCTGCGTGGTCACGGTGGCGACCGAGTCGCAGGTCCGGGAGCACCTCACGCGCGTCTGGTCGCTGTCCGAGGACTCCTCGGACCTGAGCACGTTCTTCGAGGAGACCGACCCCGCGCACCGACGACGACGAGCCGCACGCGGCGGCCGACGACGCCCCCACCGTACGCCTGGTCGCACTCGTGCTGGCCGACGCCGTCCGCGCCGGCGCCAGCGACATCCATGTCGAGCCGCAGCGCGACGGCCTGCGGATCCGCTACCGGGTCGACGGCGTCCTGCGCGAGGTCATGCACGTGCCGCGCAGCGCGTACGCCTCGGTCGTCAGCCGGCTGAAGATCGTGTCCGGCCTCGACATCGCCGAGCGCCGCCTGCCGCAGGACGGCCGCACCCGGATCGCCGTCGACGGCGTGAAGGTCGACGCCCGGGTCAGCACGATGCCCTCGGTGCACGGCGAGAAGGTCGTGATCCGGCTGCTGACCCGCGCCGAGCAGCTGCAGCCCCTCGACGACGTCGGGTCTGGACGCCGACCAGCTGGCCACGCTGCGCTCCGCGCTGTTCGTCCCCCAGGGCCTGGTGCTCATCACCGGGCCCACCGGCAGCGGCAAGACCAGCACGCTCTACTCCGCACTGCTCGAGATCCACAAGCCCGGCATCAACATCGTCACGCTCGAGGACCCGGTCGAGGTGCAGATCCCCGGCCTCACCCAGGTCCAGGTCCACGAGCGCAGCGGGCTGACCTTCAGCCGCGGGCTGCGCGCCGTCCTGCGCCAGGACCCCGACGTCGTGCTCGTCGGGCGAGGTCCGCGACCAGGAGACCGCCGAGCTCGCGGTCCGGGCCTCGCTCACCGGCCACCTCGTCCTCACCACCCTGCACACGACCAGCGCCATCGGGTCGATCACCCGGCTGGTCGACATGGGCTTGGAGCCCTACCTCGCCGGGTCGTCGCTGACCGCGGTCGTCGCGCAGCGGCTGGTGCGCCGGGTCTGCCCGGCGTGCGCCGTGACCGACGATCCCGACGCCGACCTGCTCCGCACGCTCGGCGTCTCGCGCGTCGATGCTGCGCCACGGCAGCCCGCGCCGCGGCACCGGCTGCGCCGAGTGCGGGCGCACCGGGTACCGCGGCCGGACCGGCGTCTTCGAGGTGCTCCCGGTCGACCCGGCACTGCGCCGGGTGCTGATGCGGACCCCCGACGAGCACGCCATCGCGGACGCCGTCGCCGACCTGCCGACCATCAAGGACGCGGCCGTGGCCAAGGCCCTCTCCGGCGAGACGACGTTCGAGGAGGTCCTGCGGGTCAGCCCGCGGGACTGACGACCTGACAGGTCACCCTGCGTCCGACCCGGCTGCCTTCGGCCTCGGCGGGCCGCAGGTCGACCCCGTCGTCGATCATCTTGCGCGAGCAGCCCGGCCAGGGCGGCGGCCTCGTCGTCGTCCAGCCGGCCCACCGCGTGCTCCGCGACGCCGCGCAGGTGCACCGGGCTCGCCTCGCGCAGCCGGGCCACGCCCCTCGTCGGTCAGCACCGTGAACAGTCCGCGGGCGTCCTCGTCGCACGCCTCCCGGCGGACCAGGCCCTCGCGCTCCAGCCGGTCGACGAGCCGGGTCAGCCCGCTGCGCGACAGCAGCACCCGCTCGGCCAGCTCGGACATCCGCAACCGGCGCTCCGGCGCCTCGACGAGCTGCACGAGCACGTCGTACGACGCCAGCGGCAGCCGTTGCTCGGCGAGCAGGTCGCCCTCGAGGCGGCGCGTGACAAGAGCATGGGCGCGCAGGAAGCGGCGCCACGCGAGCATCTGCGGCTCGCTCAGGTCCCCCGACCATGGCATGCCCATGATCGTACGGCGCCCCGGGCCGGGGCCCGGAGCGCGCCTCGGCGGCACGTAGCATCGAGGGCATGCCCGCCCCCTCCGTGACCGGCCCGACGCTCGACGCCGTCCAGGCCGCCCTGGCGACCGTCGACGACCCCGAGATCCGCAAGCCGATCACCGACCTGGGCATGGTGAAGTCGGTCGACATCGAGCCGTCCGGCCAGGTCACGGTGGCCGTCTACCTCACGGTCGCGGGCTGCCCGATGCGCGACACGATCACGAAGAACGTCACCGCAGCCGTGTCCGGGGTCGAGGGCGTGACGGGCGTGGTCGTCGACCTCGACGTCATGTCCGCCACCCAGCGGCAGGAGCTGCAGGGCCGGCTGCGGTCGGGCTCCGGCCAGGTGGAGCGGGAGATCCCGTTCGCCCGGCCCGGCTCGCTCACCCGCGTCTACGCCGTCGCGTCGGGCAAGGGCGGTGTCGGCAAGTCGTCCGTGACGGTCAACCTGGCGGCCGCGATGGCCCGCGACGGGCTCGCGGTCGGCGTGGTCGACGCCGACATCTACGGCCACTCGGTGCCGCGCATGCTCGGGGTCGAGGGCCGCCCCACCCAGGTGGAGGACATGATCCTGCCGCCGGTGGCCAACGACGTGAAGGTCATCTCGATCGGCATGTTCGTCGCCAACAACCAGCCGGTGGTCTGGCGCGGGCCGATGCTGCACCGCGCGCTGCAGCAGTTCCTCGGCGACGTCTACTGGGGCGACCTCGACGTCCTGCTCATGGACCTGCCGCCCGGCACCGGCGACATCGCGATCTCGGTGGCCCAGCTCGTGCCGCCTGCCGAGCTGCTCGTCGTCACGACGCCGCAGCAGGCGGCTGCAGAGGTCGCCGAGCGGGCCGGCACCATCGCGCTGCAGACCCACCAGCAGATCGCCGGCGTCGTCGAGAACATGTCGTGGCTGCCCTGCCCGCACTGCGACGAGCGGATCGATGTGTTCGGCAGCGGCGGCGGCCAGGCGGTGGCCGACGGTCTCTCCCGTGCGGTCGGCGCGCCGGTGCCGCTGCTCGGCCAGATCCCGCTCGACACCCGCCTGCGCGAGGGCGGCGACTCCGGCCGGCCGCTCGTGCTCACCGACCCGGAGGCGCCCGCCGCGCAGGAGCTGGAGAAGGTCGCCCGCGCGCTCGGCCACCGGGCCCGCGGCCTGGTCGGCCGCTCCCTCGGCCTCTCCCCCGCCGGCCGCTAACCACGCGATTTGG
This sequence comes from uncultured Actinomycetota bacterium, assembly GCA_963746175.1. Taxonomy (GTDB): domain Bacteria; phylum Actinomycetota; class Actinomycetes; order JACCUZ01; family JACCUZ01; genus CAVVAH01. Next base: position 690,749 of record CAVVAH010000008.1, read on the forward strand.
GTGATCCACAGCGGATCTATGGGAGAAATTCCAGCGGATCCGCTGTGGATCATGGAAGTCGGCGCGGCTGGCTAGGTGACGTCCTCGTCGTAGCGCGGGGTGGCGGCGGGCCCGTCGGTGCCGGTGGCGCTCGCGGGCCGGCCACTCGTGGGCTTGGTCCGCCGCATCGGGTTGTCCTCGCCCAGACCGCTCAGGTCGTCCAGGTCGTCGAGGTCGACCGGCTCGAGGAGGTGCTTGCGGATCAGGCCGCGTGGGTTGAGGTCGCCCAGCGAGCTGAGCTCGGGACCGAGCTCCTTGGTCACCTCGTCGCGCGCCTCGCTGGCCATCCTCCGGACGGTGCGCAGCATCCTCGCGGCGTCCGCCGCGTAGCGCGGCAGCTTCTCCGGGCCGAGCACGATGAGCGCGACCACCGCGATCCCGATGAGCTCGCCCAAGCCGATGTCGAAGGGCACCTGCCGATCCTCTCACCCTCCCGCTCCGCTCGCCCTGGAACCACCTGGCCGGTGGTCCGCGGCAGGCTCAGCCCTCGTTGGCGTCCAGCGTCACGTCGATGTCCTGCTCGGAGCCGTCGCGCTTCACGGTCAGCGTGACGGTGTCCCCGGGCCGCCGGGCGCGGATGGCCACGATCAGCTCCGAGCTGTCGGCGACCGGCTTGTCGTCGATGGCCACGACCACGTCGCCGGGCTCGATGCCGGCCTTCTCGGCCGGGCCGCCGGGCACCAGCGGCGGCGTGCCGCCGGAGGAGCTGGTGGAGATTCGTGCGCCCGCCCCGTCGTACGAGCCGTCGAGGCTGGCGCCGATGATCGGGAACTCGGCCTTGCCGTTGTCCAGCAGCTGCTCGACGGTACGGCGGACCTGGTTGATCGGGATGGCGAACCCGACACCGATGTTGCCGGCCTCCTGCCCGAAGCTCCCGCCGCCGACGGTCGCGATCGCGGAGTTGACCCCGATGACCTCGCCCTCGAGGTTGACCAGTGGCCCGCCGGAGTTGCCGGGGTTGATGGCGGCGTCGGTCTGGATCGCGTTGATGTACGCGCTGTCGCCGGAACCGTTCTCGCCGCCCGCGGTCACCGGCCGGTTCTTGGCCGAGATGATGCCGCTCGTCACCGTCCCGGACAGGCCGAGCGGCGAGCCGATCGCGATGACCGGGTCACCGACGACGACGCTGTCGGAGTTGCCGAGGGGCAGGGCCGGCAGGTTCTTGGCCTCCAGCCGGAGTGCGGCGAGGTCGTAGCTCGCCGACCTCCCGACGACCTCCGCGTCGGTGCTGGTGCCGTCGCTGAACGTCACCTCGACCGCTCCCTGGGCGTCGGCGACGACGTGGTTGTTGGTGACCACGATGCCGTCGGCGTCGACGACGAAGCCGGACCCGGTGGCCGTGCCCTGCGAAGTGCTGACCTTGATCTGCACCACGCTCGGCAGCACCTTGGCCGCGATCCCCGGGATGCTGCCGGCCGGCCGGTCGACGTTCTTCGCGGGGGCAGACCCGAGGCTCGCGCCGTCGAGGGTCACCGAGCCGCTCTCGTGGTCCGCGAGCAGGTAGCCGAGGCCCCCGCCGACCACGCCGGCGAGCAGCGCGATGGCCGCGCCCAGGGCCACCAGGACCCCGGTGCGGGCCGTCACGGACGGACGCGGCTCCCGGCCGAGGCTGTCGGTCCGCGACCACACGTCGTAGGCATGCCCCGGCGGCTGGACGACGGTGTCCTCCCGGTCAGGGTCCTGGTCCCAGCTGCCCCACATGGTCCGGCCGGTCGAGGCGGGTCCGTGGACACCGTCGCCGGGACCCCCGGCCGTGCCGTCGCGGGTGTCACCCAGGGTGTCGTCCCGCGCTGCGTCGTCCGCCAGCGTCCGGGTCCGCGCCTCGGGCAGGTCCGCGCCCGTGCCGGGGGCGTCGGCCCACACGTCGCGACCGGGGCCGGCCCACCAGGGGCTGCCGCCCGGGTCGGCGGGCGCTCCGGCCGGGTCGTCCGGTCGCTTGGCGTCGTCCATGTGCGTACGGGCTCCTGATCGTCCTCCCGGTGCTGCGGCTGCCGGGTTCTGCTGGTGCTGCGTCGTGCTGGTCCTGCCGCGGGTCGGATGCCCTCAGGCGAACGGGTTGAACCAGGAGGCCACCCGGTCCAGCCCCCGACCCAGCCGTCCGAGCGGACCGTCACCGGCCGCGCGGTGGGGCAGGGCCGCGACCACGGCATCCACCGTACGCTCCGGCGCGTCCGCGACGACGGTGTAGACCGTCCCACCGGAGGACCAGACGACCCGGCGCGGCACCTCGCCGCGGACCCAGACGGACTGGCCGTCGGCGGCCTGCCGCTCGTGACCGGCCAGCCCGCCCTCGTCGAGGCGGCCGCGCTGCTCGAACACCGACACGTTGGCGATGCCGTCGCTGTAGCTGAGGTGCACGATGTCCTGCTCGCCCCCGCGCCGGGCGTCGACCAGCGTCAGGGCGCCGGGCAGGGTGGCCGGGCAGTGCCAGCCGTGCCGCCGCAGCCGGGCGAGGGAAGCCCGGTCGAGGGTCGCGGTCCACGCCGTGCCCGCCGCGCTGCCGGTGACCGTGGCCTCGCCGACGGTCACCTCGACGAAGGCGCTGGCCCGGGTGGTACGCCCACGACGGTCGTACACCTCGCGGCGCAGCACCAGACCGCTGCTGCGGTCCAGCCAGAACCTGGCGACGTCGTGGTCGGCCGGGGCGGCACCCGGACGCCGGGCGGCGATCACGTCGACGGGTCGGCCGGCGACGGAGCCGGCGCCGACCACGGACAGCGAGTAGTGCTGCACGAGCAGCCCCACCGCTCCACCGCCGGCGATGGAGGGGGCACCGGCGGCGAGCAGGGTCACGCTGCGGCTCGGCGCGCGGGTGGTCCCGTCGCTGCGCACCGTGGTGCCGCGCACCGGGTCGTGGTCGACGTCGACCACCTCGCTGGTGGTGCCCCCCGTCGTCCACGCGGCGACGAACTGGACCCCGTGGTACGGCGTGCTGGCCGGGGCCGTGGCGGCCCGGTCCAGCAGGGTGCGCGCCCTCGGGTCGACCACCGGCCGGGCGCCACTGCCGGACGGCGTGGTCGTGTCCGCCCGGGGTCGCGGCACGGTGTCGGGCGAGGAGACGAGCAGCGCGACGACCGCGGCCGAGGCGAGCAGGACGGCCGCGGCCCCGGTCACGGGGACCAGGGCGGGTCTCACCGCCGGCTGACGGTCGGGAAGGTCACGTCGCCCAGGCCGGACGCGACGCCGAGCCCCGGGTCGCCCAGCGAGAAGCCGCTGGTCGTCACGTTGTGCTCGACGGTCAGCTCGGCGGCGGGCGGTACGACGGGCGACGGCGACTGGCGCGGCGCACCGGCGGCGAACGCGGTGCCGAGCACGAGTCCGGCGACCGAGAGGGCGCCGACGGCGGCATACCGGGCCCGGCGGGTCGTCCGGCGGGCGGTCCCGGCAGCGCCCGGACGGGAGCCGGCGGGCGCGCGCGAGTCGGCGCGCGACCCGCGGGGGGCCCGGCCAGGGGGCGGGAGGACCGGGACCACCGGGCCCTGCGGCATGGTGCGCGCCCGCGGCGGCACCGGGTTGCCGGGCAGGGCAAGGGCCTGCAGCGAGGCGAGCACGCGGTCGGACGGTGCCGGCGGCGCGGCCGCGGCGAGCAGGTCCTTGACGGCTCGCTCGGACTCGAGGGTCTCGCGGCAGGTCGAGCAGTGGGCGACGTGGGCGAGCGCCCGGTCGCGGGCCTCGTGGCCGAGCTCGCCGTCGACGAGTGCGGAGATGCGGGGGCCGAGGTGCGTCACGTCGGCAGCCCGCCGGCGTCCCGGGGGTCGGTGGCCGCACCGGGCGCGATGCCGCCTGGCTCGAACGCCTCGCGGCGGCCGGGGGCCCGGTGCTCGAGGGCGGCGCGCAGCTGGGCGCGGCCGCGGTGGATGCGGCTGCGGACCGTCCCGAGCTTGATGCCGAGCGTCGCTGCGATCTCCTCGTAGGACAGGCCCTCGATGTCGCAGAGGACGACGGCGGCGCGGAAGTCGGGCGGGAGCGCGTCGAGCGCGCGCTGGACGTCGTCGTCGAAGTGGGTGTCGTCGTAGACCTGCGCCGGGCCGGGCTCGCGGCCGGGGAGCCGCTCGGCGGCGTCGTCGGCCAGGCCGTCGAAGCGGATCCGCTGCTTGCGGCGGACCTGGTCGAGGAAGAGGTTGGTCGTGATGCGGTGCAGCCAGCCCTCGAAGGTGCCGGGCGTGTAGCTGGACAGCGACCGGAAGACCCGGACGAACACGTCCTGGGTGAGGTCCTCGGCGTCGTGCGGGTTGCCGGTCAGGCGGTAGGCGAGCCGGTAGACCCGCGCGGAGTGGGTCCGGACGACCTCGTCCCACGTCGGCGGCACCCAGTCCGTGGCTGCCGCCGTGAACGCGAGGGCGTCGCCTCCTGCCTCAGCCGCAGCCGCGACCCCCTCGCCTGCCTCAGCCCGGCGGCGGGGGCGGTACGCGTCGGAACCAGGCACGACCGCTCCTCCCCGGGTCATCACGGCGGCTGCAGCACTCATCGTGCCTCGATCTCCTCGTCCGACCCAACTGCTTCAGGGCAACCCGGGTCACTCGGTGCGTGTTCCCGGGAGAACGCGCGGCACAGGGGGTGGGGTTCCCGCCGCAGCCTCGGAGGTCGCTGCCAGGTGCCTGGACGCGAGGCCGGCCCCGGGCGCCGGCCAGGGCGCCGCGGGTCGCTCCGGCGGACCCGGCAGGGGCACTAGGCTCGCGCCGCGCCCTACCCGCCGTACGGGCGTCCGGGCGCCACCGCTCCCGAGCCGCGCGCAGCCACCGGAGGCCGTCATCGCCGGGAACCTCGAGTCCAGCTGGACCTACGCCGAGGAGTTCGTCCCCGAGGACGAGGTGCTCACCACGGCCCGCGGCAAGGCCGGCGAGCTGGGCTGCGTCCCGGTGCTGCCGGGCGCAGGGGCCGCGCTGACGGCCATCGCCGCGGCGGCCGGGGCGAAGGCCGTCGTCGAGATCGGCACCGGCGCGGGGGTCGGCTCGGTCTACCTGCTGCGCGGGATGCGGCCCGACGGCGTGCTCACCACGATCGACGTGGAGCCCGAGCACCACCGGGCCGCCCGCGAGACCTACGCCGAGGAGGGGATCGCCTCCAACCGGGTGCGCCTGATCTCCGGCCGGGCCCTGGACGTGCTGCCTCGGCTCACCGACGCGGCCTACGACCTGGTGTTCTGCGATGCCGACAAGAAGGAGTACGCCGGGTACCTCGAGCAGGCGCTCCGGCTGCTCAAGCCCGGCGGGACCGTGGTCTTCGACAACGCGCTCTGGCACGACCGGGTGGCCGACCCGACCCAGCGCGACGAGGACACCACGACGATCCGCGACCTCGGCCGCGCCGTACGCGACGACGAGTCGCTGGTGAGCGCGATGCTGGCAGCCGGCGACGGCCTGCTGGTCGCCGTCAAGAAGCCGTAGCCCCCGACCCCGCTCCGGGCAGAGACCGGCCCCGGACCGCACGGAGCGGGACCGGGGCCGGACCAGCTGGTGTCAGCGGTCGAGCAGGGGGCGAGACGTCAGGAGACGACGGACTTGAGCGCGTCCCCGAGAGCGCCGGCCTCGTCGGCCGAGAGCTCGACGACGAGACGCCCGCCACCCTCCAACGGCACGCGCATCACGATGCCGCGACCTTCCTTGGTGACCTCGAGCGGACCGTCGCCCGTTCGCGGCTTCATGGCCGCCATGCTGGCTCCCTTCGGTACGGCACGCCGGCAGCAGGCACGGGACCCACGAGGCGTCGACACGGAGTGTGTGTTGGTGCATTATCCCGCGAACCGGCCCCCGCGCGAAACGGGCGTCACACTGATGGCGCTGCTGCACGGCCGCCGGTCGCCCGACGGCCACCAGGGAAGGGGCACGACGTGAACGCTCGGTCGGCCCTCTTCGACCTGTACGGCGACCACCTGCAGCAGCGCGGCGGCCGTGCGCCGGTGGCCTCGCTGGTGCGGCTGCTGGCGCCGCTCGGGGTCGCCGCACCGGCCGTCCGGACCGCCGTGTCCCGGATGGTCCGGCAGGGCTGGCTGGAGCCGGTGCGGCTGCCGGACGGCCCGGGCTACGCCCTGACGCCACGCGCCGCCCGGCGGCTCGACGACTCCGCCGCCCGCATCTACCGGACGGCGGACCTCGGCTGGGACGGCAGCTGGCACCTCGTGGTCACCGACCTGCCCGGCGAGCGCAGCCGCCGCGACCGGGTGCGCGCCGGGCTGACGTTCCTCGGCTACGCGCAGCTGGACGACGCCACCTGGCTCGGCCCGCGGTGGTCCGCGGAGGTCGACGCGCTGCTGGAGCTCGAGGGGGTTCGCGCCGAGCGGTTCTCGGCGCGGCACGACGGCGACTCGGTCGGCCTCGTGCACCGGGCCTGGGACGTCGAGGGCCTCGCCCGCTCCTACTCGCGGTGGCTCGCCGACGCCGAGTCCCTGGTGTCGACGGCCGGCACCGAGCCCGACGACGAGCAGGCGTTCGCCGTGCGGTCCCGGTTGGTCCACGAGTGGCGGAAGTTCCTCTTCCTGGACCCGGGTCTGCCGCGCGAGCTGCTGCCGGGAGACTGGAGCGGTGACAAGGCGGCCGGCTTCTTCGACACCGAGAGCGAGCGGCTGCTGCAGGCGGCATCGCGCTTCGTCGACAGCTGCCTGACCGCTACCGCCTGACCGCGTCCCCGGGAGCCTCGTTGAGCGACACCGTCCTGTACGACCTCTCCGACGGCGTCGCCACCGTGACGCTCAACCGGCCGGACGCCATGAACGCGCTGAGCACCGAGCTCAAGGTGGCCCTGCGCGACACCCTGATGTCGGCGGCCGAGGACGACGCGGTGCGCGCGGTGCTGCTCACCGGCACCGGCCGGGCGTTCTGCGTCGGGCAGGACCTCGCGGAGCACGCCGCGAACCTGCAGGGCGACCTCACCGCGGTCTGGTCGACCGTCCCGGAGCACTACACGCCGATCGCCACCACCCTGGCCACGATGCCCAAGCCGGTGGTGGCCGGCATCAACGGCGTCGCGGCCGGAGCCGGGGCGGCGTTCGCGTTCGCCTGCGACTTCCGGGTCATGTCTGAGGACGCGGGCCTGAACATGGCCTTCTCGGCGGTCGGGCTCTCGGCCGACTCGGGTTCGTCGTGGACGCTCCCCCGCCTCGTGGGCATGGCCAAGGCGAAGGAGCTGCTGCTGCAGCCGTCGACGGTCCCCGCGGCGCAGGCGCTCGCGCTCGGGCTGGTGACGGAGGTCGTGCCGGCCGCCGAGGTCGCCGAGCGGTCCCGGGCGCTCGCGGTCCGGCTGGCCGCCGGGCCGACCGTGGCGTACGGCGCGATCCGTCGCTCGCTGGCCTACTCGGTCGGGCACGGCATCGACGAGTCGCTGGACATGGAGCGGCAGATGATGGAGCTCACCGGATCGACCGCCGACCACCGCAACGCGGTCGCGGCCTTCCTCGGCAAGCAGAAGCCGACCTTCGAGGGCCGATGACGGACGACGCCGGGTCATCGGCGCTGGCGACGATCGAGCGGCTGTACGCCGCCATGGACGCGCACGACGGCGAGGCGATGGCGGCCTGCTACGCGCCGCAGGCGACGTTCACCGACCCGGTCTTCGTCAAGCTCTCCGACGGCGAGCCGGCCGACATGTGGCGGATGCTGACGGCGCGGTCGGCGGACCTGCGGGTCGAGCTGCTTGAGCACGACGTCGACGGCAGCTGGGGCCGCGCCAACTGGGTCGCGCACTACACGTTCGGCCAGACCGGCCGGACGGTCGTCAACGACGTGCGCTCCGAGATGCGCTTCGACGACGCGGGGCTGATCGTCCTGCAGCGCGACGAGTTCGACTTCTGGCGCTGGTCGCGCCAGGCGCTCGGACCGGTCGGCCTGCTGCTCGGCTGGACGCCGGTGCTCAAGCACTCGGTCCGCGACAAGGCCCGCGGCGGCCTCGCCGCCTTCCGCGACCGCTGATCGCTTCCCGGCGGCTAGCGGAACGAGCAGTCGGCGAGGTGGTCGTTCACCATGCCGGTGGCCTGCATCAGGGCGTACGCCGTGGTGGGCCCGACGAAGCGGAACCCGTTGCGTTTCAAGGCTTTCGCCATCGCTGTGGACTCGGGGGTCACCGCCGGCACGTCACCGGTGGCGCGCGGCGCCTTCCGTGCGGCCGGTGGCGCGAACGACCACAGCAGCTCGTCGAGGCCGCCGTCCAGGGCGACCGCGGCGCGCGCGTTGGCGATGGTGGCCAGGACCTTCGCGCGGTTGCGGACGATGCCGGCGTCGGCCATCAGGCGGACGACGTCGTCGTCACCGAAGCCCGCCACCACGGCGGGGTCGAAGCCGGCGAAGGCTGACCGGAACGCCTCGCGCTTGCGCAGGATCGTGATCCACGACAGGCCGGACTGGAACGCCTCCAGGCTGACCCGCTCGAAGAGGCGGGCGTCGCCGTGCACCGGGCGGCCCCACTCGTCGTCGTGGTACGCCACGTAGTCCGGCGTGCTGAGCCCCCACGGGCAGCGGGCGAGCCCGTCCTCGCCGACGACCGTGCCGGTCACCGCTGCGCGCCCTCGCCGGCCTCGACGTAGCGGGCGAGACGACGCAGCGACAGCTGGACCCCGGCACGCAGCAGCGGTCGGACAACCGGCCAGCCGAGCCGGCCCAGCACCCCGAGCGGCAGGTCGACCCACTCGGACCAGACGACCCGCGCCCGCGCCGGGCCCAGCGGCTCGACCTCGAAAGCTCCCGAGCCGCGGACGACCTTCCCGGTGTGCCGCACGACGGCGCGGCGGGGCGGGTCCCAGTGGGTGATGGTCATCGTGTCGAGGAACCCGAACCGGCCGATGCCGGTGAAGGCGGAGACCGTCTCACCCTCGGCGCGGCCGCCCTCGGCGTGGGTGAGCAGCATCCAGCGGTCGTGCACGTCCCAGTCGGTGAGGACGTCCCAGACCCGCTGGGCGGACGCGGCGACGACCTGGGTCACGGCGAGCTCGGCCATCTGGTCAGGCGTCCTGGCCGGCGCCGCGCCGGTCGTCGCGAGGGTCGTCGACTGCCTCGTCGTCGACTGCCTCGTCGTCGGCCGCCGCGGTGGGCCGCTCGAGCTCGGCGATCCGCGCGTCCCGCCGGTCCAGCTCGTCGAGCAGCCGGTCGATCACGTCGTCGACCTCGTCCATCCGGTAGCCGCGCAGTGCCAGCGTGAAGCGCAGCGCGTCGACGTCCGCCCGGCCCACCTCCCCGGGGGGGAGTGCGCCCCGCGGCGAGCGCTCCGGGTCCGGCGCGGCGAGCCCTTCACCGCGTCCGGCGGCCACGACCGCGATGCCGGCGATGACCGCCAGGATCACCAGGAGGAGGACGAGGGACACACGCAGGATCGTGCCACGCTGGGCGGGTGGACCACGGACCCGGCACCTCGACGCTCCGGCTCGGCCCGCTCGAGGTGGGACCGCACGACCAGGTCGTGATGGCGATCGTCAACCGCACGGCCGACTCGTTCTTCGACCAGGGCGCCTACCTGGACGACGCGGCCGCGATGGCCGCCGTCGACGCGGCCGTCGAGCAGGGGGCGGCGCTCGTCGACCTCGGCGGCGTCAAGGCCGGTCCCGGCGAGGAGGTCGGCGAGGCGGAGGAGGTACGCCGGGTCGCGCCGTTCGTCGCGGCGGTGCGGCGGCGTCACCCGCGGTTGGCGATCTCGGTCGACACCTGGCGCGCCGCTGTCGGCCGGGCCGCCTGCGAGGCCGGGGCCGACCTGCTCAACGACGCGTGGCAGGGCTTCGACCCGGGCCTCGCGGTGGCGGCGGCCGAGCACGGCGCCGGCCTGGTCTGCTCGCACACCGGCGGCCTGCCCCCGCGCACCGACCCGCACCGCGCGGCGTACGACGACGTCGTGGCCGACGTGGTCGCCACCGTGACCGGGCTGGCGGAGCGGGCGGTCGCGGCCGGTGTACGGCGGGACGGGATCCTCGTCGACGCGGCGCACGACTTCGGCAAGAACACCTACCACTCGCTGGAGCTGACCCGGCGGACCGACGAGCTGGTCGCGACCGGCTGGCCGGTGCTGGTGGCGGTGTCGAACAAGAAGTTCCTCGGCGAGGTGCTCGACGCCGACAAGGACGGCCGGCTGGAGGCGACGCTGGCAGCGACGGCGGTCAGCGCGTGGCACGGGGCGCGGGTGTTCCGCGCGCACCAGGTCGCCGCGACCCGGAAGGTGCTCGACACCGTCGGCGCCATCCGCGGCACCCGCGCCCCCGGCCGTCTCCCGCCGCGCCCTCGCCTGACCAGGCCGGCGGCAACCGACCACGTATACGTGGTCGACATGTGCTTGGAGGGGCGCACACGCCACGTCAAGCACCGATCGACCACGTCTACGTGGTCGATCGCCAGGGGTGGCAGTGCGTGGATCGGTCAGGGTTCGGCTTCGAGGACCTCGTCGGGGGCGGCGGTGACCGTCGGGGGGCGGCCGTCCGCCAGCTGGGCCTCGAGGGTGTCGAAGGCCTCGGCGACCGTCGTGGCCCAGGTGATCGCGTCGCGGGCGCCGTCGCGGACGAAGCCGCGCTCGACGAGCACGTCGACCTGCGCGCGCAGCGGGTCGTAGAGGCCGTCCGGGTCGAGCACCACGACCGGCTTGCCGTGCATGGCGAGGGTGCGCGAGACCCAGATCTCCAGCAGCTCCTCGAGGGTGCCGAGCCCGCCGGGCAGCGTGAGGAACGCGTCGGACCGCGCGTCCATGAGGCCCTTGCGGGCCCGCATGTCGTCGGTCACCAGCAGGTCGTCGGCGTCGTGGTCGGCGACCTCCATGTCCAGCAGCACCCGCGGGATCACACCCACGGTCCCCGCACCGCCGGCCCGCGCGGCGCGGGCGACCGCGCCCATGCACGAGACGCTGCCGCCGCCGCTGACCAGGCTGTGCCCGCGGCGCGCCAGCTCGGTGCCGACGGCGGCCGCCAGCTCGACGTACGACGGGTCGATCCGACCGCTGGACGAGCAGAAGACGCAGACCGCTGCCACGGCCTATTCCGGACCCTTGCGGGCCGCCTCGCCGTCGGGCACGGGCGCGACGCCGAGCGCCTCGTCGGCCAGCGTCACCAGCCGGACCGCCTCTGCCGGGTCGTCGGTGACGGTGAACAGCGTCAGGTCCCGCTCGTTGATCTTGCCGCCCGCCAGCACCGTGGACCGGAGCCAGTCGACCAGGCCGTCCCAGTACGCGTGACCGAGCAGGACCACGGGGAACGACGTGACCTTCTTGGTCTGCACCAGGCAGAGCGCCTCGAACAGCTCGTCGAACGTGCCGAAGCCCCCCGGCAGCACGATGAACCCCTGCGCGTACTTCACGAACATCGTCTTGCGCGCGAAGAAGTAGCGGAAGTCGACGCCGATGTCGACCCACTCGTTCATGCCCTGCTCGAAGGGCAGCTCGATCCCGAGACCGACCGAGACGCCGCCCGCCTCGCAGGCGCCGCGGTTGACGGCCGCCATCGCACCCGGGCCGCCGCCGGTGATGACGGCGTAGCCCGCGTCGGCGAGCAGCCGGCCGACCTGCCTGCCCAGGGCGTACTCCGGGTCGTCGGCGTCGACGCGGGCGGAGCCGAACACGCTCACGGCGCGACCGAGCTCGGCCAGCGCACCGAAGCCCTCGACGAACTCGGACTGGATCCGCAGCACCCGCCACGGGTCGGTGTGCACCCAGTCGGACGGCCCACGTCCGTCGAGCAGCCGCGCGTCGGTGGTCTCCGACTCGACCTGCTGACGGCGGAGGGTGACCGGGCCCTTGTGCTTCTCGGGCGTGTGGTCGGGGTCCGCAGCGGCGCCTGCGGGGTCCGGCTCGGTGAACTCCAGGCTCATGCTCCGCAGGCTATCCACGGATCGCGGGCTCACCCCTCGCGGCATCTCAGTCGAGGTCGGCGATCCGCTCGCTGATCGCGCGCAGCTGGTGCACCTGCTCGGCGTCCAGCCGGTCGAACACCGCGGCGCGTACGGCGGCGACGTGGCCCGGCGCGGCGGCGACCAGGGCGTCCCACCCGTCGTCGGTGAGCACCGCCAGGGCGCCGCGCCGGTCGGTCGGGTGCTTCTCCCGGCGGACCCAGCCCCGCTCCTCCAGGCGCGCGACCGCGTGCGAGAGGCGGCTGGCGGACGACGTGGTGAGGCCGGCCAGCTCGCTCATCCGCAGGGTGCGGTCCGGGACCTCGGAGAGCATGGCGAGCACCTGGTAGTACGCGTGCGGCATCCCGGCCTCGCGCTGCAGCTGGCGGTCCAGCCGCTCGTCGACGCCCGCCGCCGCGCGCAGGAAGGCGCGCCAGGCCCGTTGCTCGTCGTCGTCGAGCCAGCGCGGCGGATCGGTCGTCATGATCCGAGGATACCCGGAATAGTTGAAGTCTCAACATCCTTTCCCTAGCGTCACCCGTCGAGGGCCGTCCCGGCCCGCACCGAGCCGCAGGAGCAGCCATGCCGGTCCGCCGCCTGAACCACGCCGTCCTGTTCGTCCGCGACGTCCGGGCGAGCGTCGCGTTCTACGCCGAGGTGCTCGACTTCGCGCCCATCGAGGGCATGGACGGGCTGACCGGCGCCGCGTTCCTGCGCGCCCCGTCGTCCACCAACGACCACGACCTCGGCCTCTTCGAGATCGGCGCAGCGGCCGGCCCGTCCGGAGCCGGCCGCAGCACCGTCGGCCTCTACCACCTCGCGTGGGAGGTCGAGACCCTCGCCGACCTGGCCGAGATCGCCGAGCGGCTCGAGGCGCGCGGCGCCCTGGTCGGCGCGACCGACCACGGCACCACCAAGGCGCTGTACGCCAAGGACCCCGACGGCCTCGAGCTCGAGGTCAGCTGGCTGGTTCCGGCCGACCGGCTCACGCCGGAGATCCTGGAGGCCCGGTCCGCTTTGGTGCCCCTCGACCTGCCGAAGGAGATCAAGGCGTTCGGCGCCGACACCGTCGGCGGCCTCGGCATCTCGGTCCCAGCCCCCGCCTGACCCGGGCGCCGGCGGACTCACGCACTCCCGCACTCCGTGGGAATTGACCACGTGAGGTAGGTCGGTGCACCCCGCAACAGGCGGATCGGCCTGTTGCGGGGGTCACTCACCTACCTCACGTGGTCGATTCGAGGGCGAGGAAGGGACTCAACCTTCGGGGGTCCGGCGCGTCTGAGGGGTGTGCGGAGCGCCGAGGTCCCCGTTGCCGGGGGCGCCACCCGGGAGGATGGGCCGATGGTCGACGTCCCGGGGGCACCGACGACCGGTGCGGCCAGATCCCCCGGCGAGGACGCTGACTACCGCGACCTGTTCTTCGGCCAGTTCGCCGCGATGACGCGGCTGGCGGCGATGCTCGGGGCCGACGACCCCGAGGACGTCGCGCAGGAGGCGTTCGTCCGCCTGCACGGCCGTAGCCGCACCTTGCGCGACCCGCACGCCGCGGTCGCCTACCTGCGGTCGACCGTCGTCAACCTCACCCGGTCGCGGCTGCGGCACCTGGCCGTCGTACGCCGGCACGCCGCGCGCGACGCGCGGGCGCCGGGTCAGGTGGCCAGCGCCGAGCACGACGCCGTCACGCGCGAGAGCCACCACCAGCTGGTGGCCGCTGTGCAGCGGCTCTCACCCCGCCATCGCGAGGCGCTGGTCCTGCGCTACTGGCTGGACCTCACCGAGGCCGAGATGGCCGAGGCGATGGGCGTCAGCCGCGGCACCGTGAAGTCCCACGTGTCGCGCGGGCTGGATGCCCTCGCGGCCGACCTGGAGGCCCGTCGATGAGCACGCCGACCGACACCAGGCACGCCGACCTCGAGCGCCGGCTGCGCGCCGCCGTGGACGCCGTCCCCAACCGGCCGGTGCCGACCGGCGCCTGGGTCGAGCTGCAGTCCCGGCTGGCCACGCGCGACGGGCGGCACAGCCGTCGTTTCCTGGCCGCGGCGGCGGTCGTGGTGCTCCTCCTCGGCCTGGTCGGTGCGGCCACACTGCTCCATGACGGCGGCCCCTCAGGCGGACCGGCCTCCGGGCCGGCGGGCGACTCCTGGGCACCGGAGAACATCCTCGGCGAGCCGGTCACCGCCGAGACCCTGACCCTGGACGGTCAGGAGACCCGGCACGAGCTCGTCCTCACCGACACGAACGGCAAGGGACCGACCCTCTGTGACCGCTACACCGCTGCCGCCGGCAGCTCCGGCTCCGACGGCTGCACCGCGCGCGACCCGGACGCCGACGATCCGGGCGTCGCAATCGACTGGCTGTCCGGGACGACGGGCAGCGGCGACGTCCACGGCCTGATCGCCGCGGTCGACGACCGGGTGACGAAGGTGCAGATCTGGATGAGCAATGGCGACATGGTGCTCGCGGACCTGAAGCCCACGGGTTGGGACGACACGCAGATGTTCGCCCTCACGACCCCCGACACCGGGCCGACCCCGCAGAGGCTGGTCGCCTACTCGGACGCCAGCGGCGGCGTTCTCCAGGCGATCGACCTGGCCGCCCTCTTCGGCGACGACTGGTTGCCCGGCGACACCGGTTGCGGGCAGCGCCCGGCGCCGGTGAACTGGAGCTACCTGGGAGACCCGGACGGCGCGAGGGAGTCCGAGACCGCCCGCCTCGGGTTCACGTCGGCATCCTTGCGCATCGTGACCAATGCCGGGACGCTCGACTCCTCCCACTGCGTCACCCTGCGCCCGCGCCCGTTGGCTGCGGTGTCGGTTGCCGGAAGCGTGGTGCTGGTGGTCACCGGACCCGAGGTGGTGACCGTCCGGCTGCGCTCCACCGGGGCACCTGACCAGGACGAGGTCCGCGTGCCGGAACGATCGAGCTGGCGACTCGCTGTGCTGCGGATGCGGTCACCAGCGGAGTTCGAGAACGCCGAGCTGGAGGCACTCGATCGCACCGGGCACGTCCTGCAGAGGGGCCGGCTGAGCGAGCTCCGGTCTCTCGGCCCGCAGAACCTCTCGCAGGAGTGACGGTGACGGTTCAGCGCAGCCAGGCGAGCAGCTTCTCCTCGCACTCGAGGATCGGCGCGATGTCGCAGTACTCCTCGCGCTGGTGCGCGACCATCGGGTCGCCCGGGCCGTAGTTCACGGCCGGCACCCCGAGGGCCGAGAACCGCGCCACGTCGGTCCAGCCGAACTTGGGCAGCGGCTCGCGGCCGACCATCTCGACGAACGCGGCCGCCGCCGGGTGCGACAGCCCCGGCAGCGCGCCCGGCGCCGAGTCGGTGACCCGCACGTCGAAGCCGTCCAGCACCCGGCGTACGACGTCGCCCGCCTCCGCCTCGGACCGCGACGGCGCGAACCGGTAGTTGACTTCGACGACGCACTCGTCCGGGATGACGTTGCCGGCGACGCCGCCACGGATGCCGACGGCGTTGAGCCCCTCCCGGTACACGAGACCGTCGATCTCCACCTCGGCCGCCTCGTGCTCGGCGAGCCGGCGCAGGACCTCGCCGGCCTTGTGCACGGCGTTGTCGCCCATCCAGGACCGGGCCGAGTGCGACCGGTGGCCGGCCAGCCGGACGTCGGCCCGCAGCGTTCCCTGGCAGCCACCCTCGACGGCCGCGTTGGTCGGCTCCATGAGCACCGCGAAGTCGGCTGCCAGCCAGTCGGGATGGTCGCGCACGACCCGGCCGAGCCCGTTCTTGTCGGCCTCGACCTCCTCGTTGTCGTAGAAGACGTAGGTGACGTCGCGGTTCGGCCGGTCCAGCCGCGCCGCGAGCCGGAGCTGCACCGCCACGCCGCTCTTCATGTCGGTTGTGCCGCAGCCGTGGATCCGGCCGTCCTCGACCCGGCACGGCAGGTTGTCGCCCAGCGGGACGGTGTCGAGGTGCCCGGCCAGGACGACGCGCTCGGCCCGGCCGAGGTCGGTCCGCGCGACGACGGTGTCGCCGTCGCGCTGGACCGTGAGGTGCGGGACCTCGCGCAGCACCAGCTCGACGGCCTCGGCGATCCGGCGCTCGTTGCCGCTCACGCTCTCGATGTCGCAGAGCGCGACCGTCAGGGCAGCGGCGTCCGCCGACAGGTCGAGCCGGGTCATGCGGCGACCCTAGTGGGAGGGCGGGACCACCCGGCTCTGGCAGGCTGGCGGTCATGAGCAACGAGCACCGGACGGCGTACGGCGTCGGGCTGGCCACCACGCATGAATCGACCGGTGCCGTGCTGGACGCCTGGTTCCCCGGTCCGGTGCTCGGCGACGCGGCGGACAGCTCTGTCGACCGGGCGGCGCTGGAGAAGCTCGCCGGTGACGACGACGACCGCGGCACCCGACGCCAGCTCGTCGAGGTCACGGCCGACCTCGACGCCGCCCCGAAGGACACCCTCGACGTGTGGCTGCGCCTGCACCTTCTCTCGCACCGGCTGGTGCAGCCGCACGGCGCCGACCTCACCGGCGTCTTCGGCCTCCTGACCAACGTCGCCTGGACGAACCACGGACCGTGCGCCGTCGACGACTTCGAGCACACCCGGCTGCGTCTCCTGTCGCGCGGACCGGTCACCGTCTACGGCGTCGACAAGTTCCCCCGCATGGTCGACTACGTGCTGCCGTCCGGGGTGCGCATCGCGGACGCCGATCGGGTGCGGCTCGGCGCGCACCTGGCCAGTGGCACCACCGTGATGCACGAGGGCTTCGTGAACTTCAACGCCGGCACCCTCGGCACCTCGATGGTCGAGGGCCGCATCGTCGCCGGCGTCACGGTGGGCGACGGCTCGGACGTCGGCGGCGGCGCGTCGATCCTCGGCACGCTCTCCGGCGGCGGCCAGCTGGTCGTCACCATCGGCGAGCGCTGCCTGATCGGCGCCAACGCAGGTGTCGGCATCGCACTCGGCGACGACTGCGTCGTGGAAGCCGGCCTCTACGTCACTGCCGGCACCAAGGTGCGCATCGTCGGCGGGGAGCGTGACGGCGAGGTGGTGAAGGCCCGCGAGCTGTTCGGCGCCAGCGGCCTGCTCTTCCTCCGCAACTCCCAGACCGGGGCCGTCGAAGCCCGGCCGCGGGAGGGCAAGCGGGTCGAGCTCAACGCCGCCCTGCACGCGAACGACTGACCCCCGCCCGGCCCCGGCCACCGGCCCGGCGCGGCGCACCGACCCCGCCGTACCGAACGCCGATGATGACAGGCGTGGCAGAGGACGCGTCGTGCGGCTGACCCGGCGCGGGCGGCTGGCGCTGACCCTCGTCCTGGTCGCTGCGCTCCTCGCCGGCGGCGGCTGGCTGGTCGTCACGCGCACCCCCGTGGGCCCGCTGCTCGGCATCGGCGACGGACCGCCGTGCACCCTCACGACCGGCGCCGACGACCTGTCGTGGAGCAGTGCCGAAGCCATGACGGCCACCACCGTCGCCGGAGTCGGGACGCGGATCGGGGCCACCGAGAACGGCATCGCGGCCGCGGTGGAGCGGGCGCTGGCGGCCGAGCCCGAGTCGGCGATCTCGCCGCAGGCGGCCCGCACGGTCTACCGGCTGCTGCCCGACGTGGCGCAGTCCGACGCCGGCTCGCGCGTGGTGGCCAGGGCCCTGCTCGGTGGCCGCGGCTCCGCGCTCACCTGCGTCACCCCGCTCGACGGCCCCGAGCTCACCGTCGAGAAGGCCGGCAGCCTGGGCCTCACCGCGCGCGCCGACGCCGTACGGGTGGCCATGCGCACGGTGTTCGGCAAGCAGGTGCTGGGCGGCTTCGAGGCGGGCGGGGTCAGCGCCGGGCACGTCGAGGGCTCGGCGCACTACGAGGGACGTGCCGTCGACGTGTTCTTCCGGCCGCTGTCGGCGGAGAACACCGCCGCCGGCTGGCAGACCGCGCTCTGGCTGGTCGCGCACGCGGAGCAGCTCCGCGTCGCGACGGTCATCTTCGACCGCCAGATCTGGAGCAGCGAGCGGTCGGTGCAGGGCTGGCGCACCTACCGCTATCCGGGCGGCGACACCGACAACCCGGTGCTGCTGCACGAGGACCACGTGCACGTCGACGTGCCCCGCGGCGGGTAGCTCAGGGCGCCGCCAGCTGCTCGAGGCGGTCCGCCAGCCGGTGCCGGACGTCGGCGAGCACCCGGCCCTCGGCGGTCCACTGCGACCAGGACGTGGCAGCCGGTGCCAGCAGTGCCGCGGCCTCGCTCCCGGCACCGCGGGCGCGCAGCAGCGCGACGTAGTCGTAGTCGTCCATGCCGTCGCGCACCATCGCCAACCGGATGGAGGGGACGACGCCGACCACCCCGGCCGGTCCGCCGGGATACACCAGGGTGCCGTCACCGGGGTAGCAGCAGGACGTGGTGTAGGTGTACGTCGGGTCGGTCCACGGGTTGCGCTGCCACCGGTCGACGCCCCAGTAGAGCAGCCCTGTGACACCTTGGGAGGCGTTGAGGAAGCCGCCCAGCACCCGGTAGTGGGTGACCGGGAAGTCCAGCTGCCAGCTCGGCGTACGGCGTCCCTGCACGAGCGCCTGGTAGGACCACAGCTCGCCGCCGGCAGCCTCGATCCGGGCACGGAGCGCGGGATCCAGCTTGCGCAGCTGCCACGGCAGCATCCCCCAGATGTCGACGACCGGTCGCCCGGTCCCGTCGTCCATCAGGTCCTCCCGGGGCCGGACGGTCACCAGGTGGTCGATGCCGTTGGCGTGCAGCACCCGGCCCCAGTCCACGAGCGTCGGGGTCAGCCCCGGGCACTTCGACACCTCGTCGGCGGAGTAGTCGTACAGGCGCAGCGCCGGGTGGTGGGATCCCACCTGTGCCTGGACGGCCTCGGGCGTCGGGGCGGGGGTCATCGCGCAGTGCTCCACGTCGGCGCCGCTCCAGAGCCGGAGGTCCGCCGACGCGAGGCCCCGCCGGCGCATGACCCCTTCCCGGGACGGCGTCGTGGGCGTCGGCTGGACGCGGTAGCGCAGCAGCAGGTCCTCGACGGCGGCTCGACGGTTCGCGGCTTGCCGGATGCTGAACCGTGAGCTGCTCGCCGGGGACAGCGGCAGGTCGAAGTCCCGGATCCGCAGCGAGACCGTGCCGGTCCTCGTGAGCCGCCGGCCCGTCGACGAGCGGGCGACGACCGTCCAGGTCCCGGCGTAGCTGCCGGCCGCGGTGCCGTACGGCACCGTGACGTCGACCCAGACCGGCTGGGCCCGACCGGCGCGCACGCCGAACGGGGAGGCCCGGTAGCGGCTGTGCGCGCGGGGCGGTCGCCCCGTCACCGGGTCGACGAAGGGCACCAGTGCGTCAGGGAACCACCGCCACCGCACCACCGGTCCGGACCACCGGGGACTGTGCTTCCTGACCCGCACGTAGTGCTCCCGGAAGAGCGCGACGCTGCGGCCGCCGATCTCGCCGCCTCCGACCCGGCGCAGGGGGGAGACCCGGACGGTGGCGGCCGAGAGCGGACCACCCACGGCGCGGGCGACGACCTGGAACGACTCGGTCTCGCCGCGGGCCGCCTCGATGACGGCGCCGCGCCGCGAGCGGGGTGGTGAGGTGATCGGGACCCGTTGGGTCGACGGCTCGACCCAGGCGGCCAGGGCGGACGCACGGGCGTCGGCGGTCAGCGGGACCACGACGAGCAGGGGCGCCAGCAGGCAGAGCACTGCCGCCACCCGTGTCGCACGGCGTCGTCCCCGTGCCCAGCTCCCCCGCCGCACGCTCTGAGTATCGGGCTCAGCCGGTCAGCCGTCCATCGTGACCGGTGCCGACCGGAACCTGGCCCAGACCGCGGCGCGCTCCGCCGGCGACGACACCTGGTGCAGGGCCGTGACGAGGGCGTCGACCTCCTCGGTCATGACGGCGATCACCGACACCGGGTCGTCGCCGACCGTGGCGAAGGTGTGCGTCGTCCCGGCCGGCACGACGACGTGCTCCCCCGGCCCGACGACCCGACGCTCGCTGCCGACGAGCACCTCCAGCCGGCCGTCGAGCACGCAGAACGCCTCGTCCGACGCGTGGTGCACGTGCGGCGGCGCCATGTCGCCGGGATAGGGGTCGAGGTCCCACCGGCGGATCACGAAGTCGCCCATCCCGGCACCGTAGGCAGCCGTGACCGGCCAGGCAACGATCCGGACACGGGGACTGGCGAGCCGCCGGTCCGTGGGTGAGGCTCGACCGGGTGGGGTGGGGACGGGCAGGTGCGGCAGGGACGGCGCTCGCCCTCGTCACGTCCGCGCTGGTCGCGTGCACCCCGACGGCCGCCGAGCCGCGGGCCGGCGGGACTCCGTCGCCGACGAGACCCGCGCCGGCGGTGTCCCCCGTGGTCGTCAAGGACTGCTGGGTCCCGACGAGCAGCGGCAACGTGTCACTGCTCGGCGAGGAGGCGGAGGCGCTGACCGCCCGCGCCGCCGAGCTCGGCCGGGCCGCGCGGGCCGACGGTGCCCGGGTCGCGGCGCGGTTGGTCCCTGCGGTGCTCGCGACGTCCGCGGGTGTCGACCGTGCCGTGGCCGCCGAGGTCGCCGCCGGGCTGGCCGGCGTACGGCACGGCTCGCGGCTGGTCTGCTCGTGGCCGCGCGGGATCGTCCAGCCGCAGGAGCCGGGACCCTCGGGGCTCGTCCCGCTGGCCCGGCGGCTGCGTGCCACCTGGACGGAGGTGTTCGGCCCCCTCGTCGCCGGTGGCTTCGCCCGCAGCGGGGTGAGCAGCGGGCACGTCGACGGTTCTGCGCACTACGAGGGCCGGGCGATCGACGTGTTCTTCCGCCCGCTCGGGGACGCCGAGCAACGGCGGCGCGGCTGGGTGTTCGCGCAGTGGCTGGTGGCCCACGCGGCCGACCACCACGTGCTGTCGGTCATCTACGACGACCGGATCTGGACGTCGTGGGCGGCCGGCTCCGGCTGGCGCGACTACGTCCATCCCGGCGCGACGTTCGCGCACCGCGGCAACGCCGTGCTCCGGCACAAGGACCACGTGCACGTCGCCGTCGAGAGCGGCCGCCCGTACGGCCCGTGACCGGCGAGCGACCTGCCGGCGCCGACGCCTCCGGCAGGGCCGGCGCCGCACGCGGTCTACCTCCGCCGGCAGTGGTGAACAAGCCGCGTCCGGTTCAGGTTGATCACGTGCACGTGATCAACATCTGGTGGGGACGGCGGGAGAGCGGGCCACGGACCGGGCGCTCGTCTGCCTCCCAAGCCGCTCTGGCAGGCACCAACCACGGCGCCGCAGTGAGGCGATCAGCGGCAGCGGGAGCCGACGTGGCGCAGGCCGTTGAGGTCGGCGGCACCCCACACCGCGGCCGGCAGCGGCGAGCCCGGCGCCATGATCTGCTTCGCGTCGGTCGCGTGGTCGAGGCCCACGACGTGCCCGAGCTCGTGCATGAGCACGAGGCCGAGCGGCTGGCCGGCACCGAACCCTGGGTCGGCCTCGGTGGCGTAGTCGGAGTTCATGAGGACGTACCCCGACAGCAGCCGTGTCGAGGTGCGTGAGGTGCCGCCGACGCCACCGACGCCGTCGACGAGCAGGCCTCCGCTCCTCGACGGCGGAGCCCACGCCACGACCATCTTGTCCAGACCGGGCCCGCCGTAGGAGCCCCGCGGGACGGCCGAGGTCCTGCCGCGGTAGCGGAACCGGATGCCGGTGACCAGGGTGACGCGGCGCATCGCCTCGCGCAGGTCGGCCATCCCTGTCGTCGGCATCCGCCGCTCGTTGACCTTGTACCGGATCCGGCACGTTCCCCAGCGGGCCAGCGCCTTCTTGCTGCCGGCGATCGGGTGCCACGCGGTGCGCTTGCCGACGCCGGTGACAGTGACGTGCGCCGTGGCCTCGCCGGCTCCGGCGACGAGAGCTCCCTCGGCCGGGTGGGTCGCCCGGACGGTCCACGTCCCGACCTTCGACCGCGGTCCGAGCGGCAGGGAGAACGTGCCGTCCGCCGCCACCGGCACCGTACCGAGCGGCTGCCAGGCACCGGCGCCGAGACGCTGCTCGACCGTCAGCGGCGCCGTCGAGCCCGCCGGCGCGACCCGGCCCTGCAGCGTGATCCGGCCGCCCGGCGGCACCGCGACCGGTGACAGCAGCGTCGGCGCGAAGAACGACGTCTGCTCGAACGGCAGGACCGCGAAGGCCACGTCGACCACCACCGGCGCCGACGTGAGCTGGTTCGGGAAGTCGGTCTTCGCCGTGTAGGTCGAGTGCGCCACGGCGTTGTCGTCGACGAGCGTGACCGCGCCGGAGGCGTCCGTAGCGCCCTCGTTCGTGTAGTCGACGATCTGCTGCACCCCGTCGGGCCCGGTGCGGTAGAGCGCCACCTTGATCCCCGCGACCGGGGCGCCGCCCGAGGTCACGACTGCACGGAACGTCGCCTCGTCGCCGTAGCCCACCACCGGGGACGCCGTCGACAGCCTCACGGTGTCGGCCGCGGCGTCGGCTGCCCCGGCCGGTACGCCGACGAGAGTCGCGACCAGCGCGAGCAGGCCCAGCAGGGGGGCGAGTCTCGGGCGGGCGGAGCGGAACGTCATGGGTCCCCCGGAGGCACGGGCAGGGCGGCGGTCGCCGGTCCCGGCAGATGCTACGTCGAGGCCAACCGCTGAGCGGCCGCAGCGACACGCTCGTCGGTGGCGGTGAGCGCGACCCGGACGTGCCGTGCGCCGGCCGGCCCGTAGAAGGCACCGGGCCCGGCCAGGATGCCGAGCCGCGCGAGGTGGCCGACCGACTCCCAGCAGTCCTCGTCGCGGGTCACCCACAGGTAGAGGCCCGCGTCGGACCCGTCGACGCGCCAGCCCGCGCCCTCCAGCGCCTCGCGCAGCACGAGCCGCCGCGCGGCGTAGCGCGCGTGCTGGTCGCGCACGTGCTCGTCGTCGCCGAGCGCGGCCACCATGGCGGCCTGCACCGGGGCGGGCACCATCATGCCGGCGTGCCGGCGCACCTCCAGCAGCTCGCGCACCAGCGCCGGGTCGCCGGCGACGAACCCCGCCCGGTAGCCCGCGATGTTGGAGCGCTTCGACAACGAGGAGACCGCCAGCAGCCCTTGGTGGCTGCCGCGGCACACGCGCGGGTCGAGCACCGACGGTGCGCCGGAGTCCTGCCACTCCCCCCAGCCGAGCTCGGCATAGCACTCGTCGGAGGCGACCACCGCACCGCGTTCGCGGGCCCAGTCGACGACCTTGCGGAGGTGATCGACCGGAAGCACCCGCCCGGTGGGGTTCGACGGGCTGTTGAGCCAGACCAGCCCGACCCGCTGCGGCCCGAGTGCGGTCAGCCCGTCGGCCGCGACCGGGGTCGCCCCCGCGAGCCGGGCCCCGACGTCGTACGTCGGGTAGGCCACCTCGGGGTGCACGACGACGTCGCCGGGGCCGAGACCGAGCAGGGTCGGCAGCCAGGCGACCAGCTCCTTGGAGCCGATGGTGGGGAGCACCGCGGCGGGGTCGACGCCGGGCACCCCGCGCCGCTCGTACCAGGCCACGACGGCCTCGCGAAGGGCCGGCGTGCCGTGGGTCTGCGGGTAGCCGGGGGCGTCCGAGGCGGCATCGAGCGCGCCGCGCACGACGTCGGGCGTGGGGTCGACGGGTGTGCCGACCGAGAGGTCGACCAGCCCGTCGGGGTGTGCACGCGCGGTCTCGGCGTAAGGCAGCGAGCAGGTCCCACGGGAAGTCCGGCAGCCGGCCCGACACCGGGCCGGCTCCGCGGGTCACGCGACTGGTCAGTGGGCCGCGTCGGTGCTCTGGGGCGGCAGCGCCTCGATGAGCGGGTGGTCCTTGTCGATCTTGCCGAGCTTGGCGGCGCCACCGGGCGAGCCCAGGTCGTCGAAGAACTCGACGTTGGCCTTGTAGTAGTCCTTCCACTGCTCCGGAGTGTCGTCCTCGTAGAAGATCGCCTCGACCGGGCAGACCGGCTCGCAGGCGCCGCAGTCGACGCACTCGTCCGGGTGGATGTACAGCATCCGGTTGCCCTCGTAGATGCAGTCGACGGGGCATTCCTCGATGCACGCCTTGTCGAGGAGGTCGACACAAGGCTGCGCGATGACGTACGTCACGTTCGGGTCCCTCCCGGGAGTGCTCGGGCCAGTCGGTGCGGGGCCGCCCTTGCGGGTCGGCTCCTAGTATCTCTGGCGTCAATTAGACACTAGACACCGGAGGGTCCGCGGCATGCTGACCAGCCACGACGTAGGACGGCGGGTCTCGGTCCGGCGTCGGGTCGAGGGCGGGCTCACCGACGTGCTGGGCCACCTGCTCGACCTGGCCGACGGCCACCTCACCGTCCTGTCCCGGGGCGAGGTGCTGACCCTGGCCACCGCCGACGTCACGGCAGCGAAGGTCGTGCCACCGGCGACGCCCCGCCGCGGGTGGCAGGTCCCCGACGTCTCCCCGGCCGACATGCAGCGGATCTGCTGGGCAGGCTGGCCGGCCCGCGACCACGAGCTTCTCGGCGACTGGGCACTGCGGGCGCACGGCGGCATCACCGGCCGTGCCAACTCGGCGATGGCGGTGGGCGACCCCGGGATGCCGGTGGCTGACGCCCTGGAGCAGGCGGCTCGCTGGTACGCCGGCCGCGGGCTGCCGCCGCTGCTGCAGCTCCCGCTGGCGGACCCCGCGAACGAGGCGATGGCCGCAGCGGGCTGGGAGCGGCTGCACGTGACGGTGGTGCAGGTCGCGCCGGTCGCCGCCGTCCTGGCCGCGGCACCGGCGCAGACCGTCCGCGCGGTCGTCGAGCCGACGCCGTCGGCCGACTGGCTCTCCCTGATGCACGATCTCGACGACGACGTGGACGCGCACGTCGCGATCCTCACCGGGCCGCCCGTCGTCGGCTTCGCGACGCTGTACGACGGCACCGACCCGGTCGGGATCGGCCGGGTCAGCGTCGAGGGCGAGTGGTGCGGCGTCACCTCGGTCGACGTGGTGCCTGCTGCCCGCCGTCGTGGCATCGGTTCGGAGGTGATGGTCGCGCTGCTGGCCTGGGCCCAGGATCGCGGTGCGAGCTCGTCGTACCTGCAGGTGCGGGCGGGCAACCCGGCGGCTCTGCGGCTGTACGACACCCTCGGCTACGTCACGCACCACCCGTACGTCTACCAGGCCCCGAGGGAGTGAACGGCGGCTCCGGCCGCGCGACCCGGGACAACCGGCTGCGGCCCGCTACCGTGCAGCACAGGGGGTCCAGAAGCCGCCTGCTCCGCACGACCGGGGGTCCGTCCCGTGACCGAGGAGGCGACGATGAAGGACTCCCGTTCCTTCCGTGAGCGGCTGGCCACCGCGTCGGAGACCTTCCGCGGGACGCTCTGGCCGCTGCCGGTCCTGGGTCTCACGCTGGCCGTCGCTCTCGGCGTCGCGCTGCCCGAGCTGGATGCCCGGCTGGACTCGCACCTGCCGGAAGCACTCTCCGGGTACCTCTTCACCGGCGGACCGGACGCCGCGCGGTCGGTGCTGAGCGCCGTCTCAGGCTCGCTGGTGACGCTGACCTCGCTCACCTTCAGCCTCACGGTCGTCACCCTCCAGCTCGCGAGCAGCCAGTTCTCCCCGCGGCTGCTGCGGACCTTCAGCTCGGACCGGTTCGTCCACGTCACCCTGGCCCTCTTCGTGGCCACGTTCGTCTACTCGCTGACGGTGCTCCGGACCGTGCGCACCGAGGCGTCATCGGCACCTGGGTTCGTCCCGCAGGTCTCGGTCACGGTCGCGCTGCTGCTCGCCCTCGCGAGCGTGCTCGGCCTCGTGCTGTTCCTCTCCCACCTGGCCGGTGAGATCCGCGTCGAGACGTTGCTGCATCGGGTGCACACGCAGGCGGAGCGTCCGCCGGCCGGTATCCTGACGAGCCCGCTCGGCGGCCGACGACCCCGTGGTCCTGCCGGTGCCCAGCGATGGCGCCGAGCCGATGATGGCCCCGGGATCCGGGTTCATCACCGCGGTGGACAGCGCCCAGCTGCTCCGGCTGGCCGTCGAGACCGACAGCGTGCTGCTTGTCGAGCAGGCCCCCGGCGGGTCGGTGGTGGCCGGCACCCCGGTCGGCTGGTGGTGGGCCGGCCCGGACTCGACCGGCGCGGTGCCGGAGCGCGGCGAGGTCGATGCCGTGCTCGGCCGGGCACTGACGATCGGCCACGAGCCGACGGCCGCGCAGGACGTGAGCGTCGGGCTCAAGCAGATCACCGACGTCGCCTGCAAGGCCCTGTCCCCGGGGATCAACGACCCACGGACCGCCGTCCGGGCCCTCGGCCACAGCTCGGCCCTGCTGGCCACTACAGCAGCTTGTCCCTGGGCTCGGACGTCGTCACCGACGAGCGACGGCTGCCGCACGGGTCTACCTCTACCGGCCGGACTTCCCCGACCTGCTCGACCTGGCGGTCTCGGCGCCGCGCCGCTACGGCGCGACGGACCCGGACGTGCTCGCCCGGCTGTACGCCCTCCTGGCCGAGGTCGCGTGGCGCACGCGGCTCAGGCGGCACCAGGACGCGGTCGAGCGTCAGCTCGACCGGCTGGACCGCACCGTGGGGCAGCAGGACTTCGACGACGCCGAGCGGTCCCGGCTGGCGGATCTGTCCCGGCACGCGCGGTCCGCCCTGGCCGGTCGGCACCGCAGCCCGGTGTCGCCGGTCGTCTCCTGACACGGCGGCGGGCCGCTCCGGTCGCCACCACGTGCGTCATCTCCCGCAAGCCTCCAGGTCGCGGACCCGGAAGTCGAGCATCCTCTGCTGGGACCGGGACCCGAAGGCTGGCTCAGCTCCCGTCGGCCCGGGGGTCAGCTGGACGACCGCGTGGGCGACGGCTTCGGTGAAGGGGACGGCGGCGGCCCGGACGCCCCGCAGCGCACCTCGTTCTCCGGCGCGTACCTCGTACGGAACTCCTCGGTCTTGAGCCGTTGCCCGTGCTGGTAGAAGATCCGCGTCACCACGACCCGGAAGCCGGGCACGCCCTCGGTCGCGACACAGGTGCCGGGCGTCGTGCCAGGCGGCCGCGGGTCGTAGACGACGCTGAACGGCTTCACGTCGTGGCGGGGACCCTTGACCGACTCGATCCGGTAGCGCTTCGTGCCGTAGACGCTCACGGTCACCGATCCGCTCGTCCAGGACGTCGTGACGAAGACGCCGTGCGGGGAGTCGTTGCGGAACCGCAGGTCCTTGAAGCCCCAGGCGATCGTCGACTCGCGACCCTCGGGGTAGCGGCTGATGTAGAAGCTGTGCGGGTTGTGCTCGACGATCTCGAGACCGGCGAAGTAGGCCGCGTTGAAGGTCGTCGTCGCGAGCTGCGAGACACCGCCGCCGAAGTCGACCTCGAGCTTGCCGTTGTTGATGATGAAGCCGGCCGCGAACCCGCGCGCCTCGGTGCGCTCCCCCACGGCGTCGTTGAGGCTGAACAGCTTGCCCGGGAGCACGAGGGTGTTGTCCATCAGGTCGGCAGCGTGGTGGATGTTCTGCAGCCGGGGTGCGAAGTCCGTCGGGTAGTACGTCGTGTACGTCGCTACCCGTTCGACCACGCCGAGGCCCTGGGCCGTCTCGGTCGTCACCTCGGGGTCGCTCGGCTCCAGCGGCACGGTCACGGCCCGCGCGGCCCCCGACTGCGTGAGGACCGGCAGCACCGCCGCCGCGAGCGTCTCCGGGAGCACCTCACGACCTTGCTCGGACGGCACGACGACGGGGGTCCCGTTGCGGATGCGGAACGTCGCATCCGTCGCCGGGTCCTCCACGTCGATGATGTCGTCGGCGACCGCCGCGTGCAGCGCCTCGCCGTCGAGCACCGGCTCGAGGGAGCCCTTCCCGTCGGACTCGAAGGTCAGTGCCGCGGCGATGTCGCGCGGCGTGAGGACCGCCTGCGCGCCCTCGACCGTGACCGTCACGTCGGCCGACGTCGCCGGGGTCGCGACGGTCCTCGCGGCCCGGGCGAGGGCTTCCGCCGACACGTCCGGGCGGTCCACCGCCGTCGGGAGCGCGACCCGCGCACCGGCGTGCAGGTAGTCGTCGCCGAGGTACGCCGCCACCAGCGCGTCGACCGCGCGGTCCCGCCGAAGCCGCAGGCCGTCGACGGGCTGCACCGGGGTGACCTTGCCGGCCGCGCCGAGCCGTATCGAGCCCTCGACCCGGGGCCGGTCGACCTGGCTGGCGAGCCGGTCGACGGCCGACCGCAGCGCCGCCCGGTCGACGGCCGGGACCGGCGCCACCTCGTCGCCGCCGGCCAGCGCGTCGATCAGGTGCAGCGGGTTCCAGCTCCGCGCACCGGCTGCCTCGACCGTGGCCTCCACGTCCAGCGACAGCCCGGAGCGGGCCGGTCTGACCTCCGCTTGCGCGCTGCCGGCGCGGACGGGGATCGCGGCGCGGGCCTCGTCCCTCAGCGCGCGCTCCAGGGTGGCCGCCGCCCCGGCCTGCGACCGGCCGCCGATCGGCACGCCGAGCACTGTCGTGCCTTTCGCGATGCCGGAGCCGGCGGCGACGTACAGCCCGACCCAGGCGACCGCGGCGGCAGCCACCAGCCCGCCGGCGACCACCAGCACGCGACGCGTGAAGGAGGGACCGGCGAGCGCGCCGGTGGGCCGTGCTGCCATCGCCGTCAGGTGGTCCGGCCGTAGCGGCTGCGGTGGTAGACCAGCGCGTCGGTGTCCCGGTCGCCCTCGGCCACGGCGAGGACGGCGCCCAGGACGATGTCGTGGTCACCGCCGTCGTAGACCGCCTCGGTACGGCACTCGACCCAGGCCAGTGCGTCGTCGAGCAGCGCGGCGCCGGTGATCCCACGGTGGTGGGGATGCTGGTCGAGCTGCCCGACGAGCGGGCGGCCCTTGGTGGCGAACCAGTCCGCGGCCCGGCGACCGTGCACCGACAGGATGGACACGGCCCAGGTGCCGGCCTCGAGGACGGCGTCCCGGAACCGCGCCTCCTTGTCGACGCACACCAGGACCAGCAGCGGCTCGAGCGACACCGAGGTGAAGGCGCTCGCCGTCATGGCGTGGTCCAGCGTCCCGGTCGTCGTGGTGCAGACCGTCACACCCGACGCGAACTGCCCGACGGCGCGCTTGAACACAGCCGGGTCGACGACGGGCAGCCCCGCGGTCGGCGGAGCCGGCGCAGGGTCAGGAGCGGGTACGGACATCGCCCCCGACAGTACCTGCGACCTGCGGGAATCCCGCTCGCCCGGTCGCCGGTCGGTCAGGCGTGCGCGGCCGAGCCGCTGAGGCGGGCGTTGCTGATGACGACGGCCGTCGGCTGCTCGACGAGGCGCAGCGTGTTGAGGGACGCCTCGCCGAACGCGTTCTTGGTGGCCGAGGAGAGCGCGAGGGCGCCCACCACGCGGCCACCGGCCCGCAGCGGCATCGAGAGGAACGTCGCCATCCGGCCCTCGTCGTCCTGGCCGAGGAAGCCGTTCGGGTCGGCGACCCGCGGCACCAGGTCGTGCACCATCACGGGGACGCCGGTCACCTGGGTGGCCGCGTCGGCGATGGCGCCGAAGAACTCGCTGTACTGCTGCTGGGACGACTCGCGCGCGACCGTGAGGTACGTCAGCCGGTCGTCGAGCATGCAGACGGCAGCCAGGTCGTAGTCGACGATCCGGCCGAGGAGACCGAGGACCGCGGCGACGGTCTCCTCGAAGCCGTGCACGTCAGCGGCGATCTGGGTGACCTCGGCGGCGACCGAGGCCTCGAACAGCTTGCGGTCCAGCAGCTCGGAGACCCGCGCCATGACCTCGTCGTCGCCCATCTCGACCGGGTCGGGACGCAGCGGCGGGCGACCACCTCGGGCCTCGTCGGCGCGGGCGATGACCTCGGCGACGGCCTCGACGAGCTCGGGGGCCTCGAAGTCCTTGGTGAGGAACCGGTCGGCGCCGGTCTGCTTGCCCCAGTAGCGGTCCGAGGCGGCGTCCAGCGAGGTGAGCAGGATGACCGGGATCTCCGCGGTCTGCCAGTCGTCCTTGATCAGCCGGGCGGCGACGTACCCGGAGAGCCGCGGCATCTGGACGTCCAGGATGATCACGTCCGGCTGGGCGCGGAAGGCGCCCTGCACGGCTTCGACGCCGTCCTCGGCGATGACCACGGTGTGGCCGGCCCGCTCGAGCACCGTGGACACGATGCGGCGCAGCGTGGGGCTGTCGTCGGCGATGAGCACGGTGGGCATCGGGTGGCCTCGGATCTCTCAGGTCTCGTGGAGGGGTACGCCGGTCAGCGCCCGAGCAGGCGACGGACCGTATCGATGAGTTCGGCCTGGTCGAACTCGCTCTTGAGCAAGTAGGCGCTGGCACCTGCGTCCAGACCGGCCCGCTGGTCGGCCTCGTCGCCGCGCGAGGTCATGATCACGACCGGGACGTCCTCCCAGCCGCGGGTGGCCCGCAGCGTGCGGGTGAGCGTGAAACCGTCCATCCCCGGCATCTCCACGTCGGAGAGGACCAGGTCGACCGGTGCCTCCCGGAGCCGCGAGGCGCCGTCCAGCCCGTCCACCGCCGTCACGACGTGGTAGCCGGCGCCCTCGAGGATCACGCGCTGCAGCTCCCTGACCCCGACCGAGTCCTCGACCACCAGGACGGTGGGGCGGTCGGCGGCGCGCTGGGACGGGACGGCGTGCCCGTTCGCCGTACGCCGGGGGGCTGCCGTGGCGGTCGTGGGTGCCGCCCCGGCGGTGCCGCCGATGGCCAGCTGCCGGACCGCGAGCTCGCGGACGTCGAGGACCAGGACGACGCTGCCGTCACCGTCGATGGTGGCCCCAGCGACGGTGGGCAGCCGGCCGAGGAAGGCGCCGAGCTCCTTGACGACCACCTCCCGCTCGCCCTCGAGCTCGTCGACCGCGAAGGCCAGCAGCTCGCCGGCGCCACCGTGCTGGACCACGACCGCGGCCCGCGGGTTGCGCTCGCCGGGAGCGGCGACGACACCGCCCAGGTCGACCAGGGGCATGGTGCGGCCGTCACGGGCGATCACCGGGACCCCGGCCACCTCGTGCCGTTCGGCGGTCGCGAGGCCGAGGGTCTCCAGGACGCCGGAGACGGGAAGGGCGTAGCGCTCCGTGCCGACCCTTGCCATCAGGCAGCGCAGAACGCCGAGCGTCACGGGCAGGCTGATCGTGAACGTGGTGCCGGCACCAGCCTCGGCGCGCACTCCGAGGGTGCCGCTGAGGTCCTCGACGACCGTCTTGACGACGTCCAGACCGACGCCGCGACCGGAGGTGCGGGTGACCTCGTCGCGGGTGGAGAAGCCGGCGGAGAACAGCACCTGCAGCAACGCCTGGCCGCTGAGGACCGAGTCGGCCGGCAGCACGCCGCGCGTGACCGCGACAGCCCGGAGGGTGTCCTCGTCGACGCCTCGGCCGTCGTCGGACACCTCGATCACCACGGTGGAGCCGGCGGCCCTGGCGGACACGGTGACGGTGGCCTGCGGCGGCTTGCCGGCGTGGACCCGGTCCGCCGGCGTCTCGCAGCCGTGGTCGACGGCGTTGGTGACGAGGTGGCGCAGCGAGTCGGCCACCGCGTCGAGCACCCGTGTGTCCAGCTCGACGTCCTCGCCCACGAGGACCAGCCGGACGTCCTTCGCGGGCTGGCCGCTGTCGTCCGGTCCGCCGGCCGCCGAGAGCTCGCGTACCAGCTGCGGGAAGCCGGCCACCACCCGCCGCAGCGGCACCATCGCCAGCCCCATCGCTCCGTCGCGGACGCCGGCCAGCCGGCCCTGCGCGTCCTCGGCGCGGCCGAGCAGCTCGCGCCCGGCGGCACCGAGCTGGTCGCCCACGGCGACGAGGCCGTGCAAGGCGTCGAGCAGCGTCGTGTCGGTGGTACCGGCCAGCAGCTCGCGCACCGTGCGCGCGGCCCGCTGGTGCTCGATGGCGAGCCCGGCCACGTCCCGGCCGTTGGTGCTCAGCCGCCGTACGTCCAGCTCCGCCTCGCCGACGACGTCGAGCAGGTCGTGCACCCGGCGGGTCGGGACGCGGATCGAGTCGCTGCGGCCGGCCCGGTGGTCGAGGTCGTCACCGTCCGCGACGTCCTCCTCGGCCAGCCGCGGGACGGCGACCGGGTCCTCGCCGGCGACGGCCCCGTCGAGCGCGGCGACGACGGTCGCGAGCTCGTCGGCCGACACCGGGCGCAGCGTGCCCGGCAGGGACCGGCTGATGCTCTCGGCCGACACGAGCAGGACGTCGACGAGGTCCTTGCGTACCGCGAGGCGGCCGTCCTTGAGCGCGCCCAGGAGGTCCTCGGCGCGGTGCGCCACGTCGACGACACCGTCGAGGCCGAGCATCCGGGCCGACCCCTTGACGGTGTGGGCGTCGCGGAAGAGACCCGCCACGAGCTGCCTCGGCGCCGGGTGCGCCTCGAGCTTGAGCAGGCCCTCGCACAGCGAGGCCAGCCGTTCCTCGACCTCCGCCCGGAAGGTCGCGACCAGCTCCGGGTCGTCAGCCCACGACACGACAGCCCGGCCTACGTCACGTGTCAGCCGCTGGTCGCCGAACACGGCGACCAGCGGCTGACAAGTCGGCGATCGGGGTCACGAGACGCGGAACTGCTCGATGGACGACCGGAGCTCGGCGGCGAGGACGTTGAGCTGGGCAGCGGCCGCGGCCGCCTGCTTGGAGCCCACGGCATACTGCCGGGACACGTCGGAGACCTGGGTCATGGCGGACACGACCTGGTCGGACGCCGACCGCTGCTGCTGGGTCGCGATCGAGATCTCCTTGGCCGCGGTGGTCGTCTCGTCGACCATCCCGCTGATCCGCTCGAGCGCGTCGACGACCTCGCGGGCCAGCGAGGCGCCGCTGCGGACCTCCTTCGCGCCCTCCTCGCTGGCGAGGATCGTGGCGCTGGTCTCGGCCTGGATCTGGGTGACGATGGCCTGGATCTGGCCGGCCGACTCCTGCGAGCGCTCGGCCAGCTTGCGCACCTCGGAGGCGACGACGGCGAACCCGCGACCGTGCTCGCCGGCGCGGGCGGCCTCGATGGCGGCGTTGAGGGCGAGCAGGTTGGTCTGGTCGGCCAGGTCGTCGATGACGGTGAGGATGCGGCCGATCTCCTGGCCCTTCTCCCCCAGTGACAGCGCGCGGGTCGCGATCGTCGTGACCCGGTCGGCGATGGCGTCCATCGCGGCGACCGACGTCGCCACGGCGGTGCGGCCGTCCTCGGCGTGACGGAGCGTCTCGGCGGCGTAGCGCGCGACCGACTCCGCGGTGTCGGCGATCTGCGCCGCGGTGGCCGCGAGCTCCTCGATCGTCGACGTGGTCTCGGCGACCGCGGACGACTGCTGGGTCGCGCTGGCCGCGTGCTCCTCCGCCGTCGCGAGCAGCTCGCCGGCACTGGAGGAGATCTGGTCGCCGCCGGAGCGGATCTGGTCGACGAGCTGGCGCAGGTTGAGCAGCGTGTTGTTGAACGAGTCGGTGAGCGCGCGGACCGAGTCGTTCACGGCCGGCCCGGTCGACACGGTCACCGCGAGGTCGCCCTCGGCGGCCCGCGCGAGCACGGACGACAGCTCGTCGACGCGGCGGCTGAGCTCGTCGCGCTCCTCGGCCGCCGTACGGCGTTCGTCCCAGACCGCGGCGCACAGCATGCCGACGAACCAGGTGACGCCCGGGCCGAGCGGGAGGACGAGGACGAGGAAGCTCACCTCGTGCGCCGTGACGGGGCCGGCGACGGCGATGGCGACCGCGGTCGCCACGGTGGCGATCGTGCCGATCAGGAAGCTGCGGAGGCGGGACATCGAGACCGCGGCGATGAGCAGCGGCGCGGCCATCAGCGCCCAGTAGGGCCGCTGCACGCCGCCGGTGGTGGCGACCAGCCCGGCGATCCAGATGATGTTGGCCACGATCAGGCCGGCGCGGTACCGCTCGACGAGGGCGTGCTCGCCGACCAGCCGCTCGCCGAAGAGAGTGAGCGCGGCGAGGCCACCGGCGCTGACCATCCCGACCAGCAGCCAGGGGCCCACGGAGGCCAACGGGTACGGCGCACCCGCGGCCCGGTCCAGCAGCACGGCGACAGCGGCGGCGACGAGGGTCACGGCGAGCGTGACCGACGACGCGCCGTTGATCCTCTTCCAGAAGTCCACGCGATGCCTCCAGGCGCAGTGAGCGGCACCGAGCCGTCACCGGTTCATCGGGCGTCGCGAGCCTGTTCTGTAGGCCGGACGGATGAACGCCTCCGGTGGGCGTCAGGCGTGCGGGAGCGGGTCAGCCGCCGTGACGGCGCCGGTCGACCCGGTCCCGGAGGGCCAGCACTGCGCCGGCGTCGAGGACGGCGATCGGGCCGTGGCGGTCCGCCAGCTGGCCGAGCACGAGCAGACCGGCGTCCGGAGCGAGCGTGGGCGGAGCGGGAGCCAGGTCGGTCAGGTCACCGTCGTACACGCCGGGGACGGCCTCGACGACGAGCCCGACGACGACCTCGTCACGAGCCAGGACGACGAGCCTGGCACTGCTGGCCAGCGGCACCGTCGAGGTGGAGAGCAGGGGCCGGAGGTCGAGCAGGGGCAGCATCCGGCCGCGCCAGTTCGCCACGCCGGACAGCCAGGGCGGGGAGCCGGGGACCCGGGTCACGCCCGGGACGGCCGCCACCTCGGCCACGTCGGCCATCGCGACCGCGTAGCGCGAGGAGCCGAGCCGGAGCAGGACGCCGCCGGCAGCACGCCCGGCGACGGCGTCGTCTGCCGCGACGTCGGACGCCGGCAGGACGTCCGTCAGCGTCGCGTCGGTGCCCACCTCGCTGTCATCGGCCGTCCTCCGGGTCCGCTGAAGGCTGGTCTGCCGGGCGCGGCGCCATCGACCGGTAGCGCGGCACGGTGCAGGCCCCGGCGACCACCATCCCGCCGAGCAGCCACAGGTAGCCCCCGGTCGAGCCGGGCACGACCAGGTCGCCCTCGGGTCGCTGGCTGGCCAGCAGCAGGACGACCAGCAGCCACCCGCCGGCGGCTGCCACCGCTCCCGGCCGGCCGAGCGCCAGCCCGCAGGTCACGAAGACCGCCGCGCTCAGCGCTCCCGCGAGGAGCAGACCGAGCGGCAGCCCGGCCGGTTCCAGCGCGTGCACGAACGAGCCGAGGAGCCCGGCCGCCGCCCCGGCCAGCGCGGCCGGGACGAGCAGCAGGGCACGGACGGCGACAGGCACCCCGGCACCGTAGACGGCGCCGTCCCGCGCTGCGCCCTAGGCGTCCGGGCTGGTCTCGTGCTGCGGCGTGCGCAGGTCGATGGTGCGCTCGCCGATCGGGGTCCGCTTCGGGCCCGAGGCCGCGGCCTTCTCCAGCACGTCGACGATCTCGCCGCCGATCAGCTCGTGCCGGTCCAGGAGGGCGTCGCGCAGAGCCGAGACGAGGTGGAGGTTCACCTCGAGCAGACCCCGGACCACGACCTTCTGGCGCTGCAGCAGCTCCTCGACCCGCCGGCGACCCTCGCTGTCGCCGAGGACCCGGCCCACCAGGTTGGTGTCGCCGAAGGCGCTGTTCTGCACGGCGGCGTACGACACGAGCGTGTCCGTCATGCCGGCGGCACCGACCATCTGGGCCGCGACAGCCGTCGCCGACATGAGGTCGCCGGACGGCCCGGTGGACACGTCGCCGAAGAACAGCTCCTCGGCCACCTGGCCACCCATCGCGATCTGGATCAGGCCGGTGAGCTCCTTGCGGGACCGCGTGTAGACGTCCTCGCGGTCGCCGTGGGCCAGCAGCCCGAGCGACCCGGCCCGCTTGATGATGGTGAGGATCTCGAGCCGGCGCTCCGGAGCCACCAGCCAGGCGACGGTCGCGTGCCCCGCCTCGTGGGTGGCGATGAGGCGCTCCTCGTGCGCGGTGTAGGCCACCGGCTGACCGAGCCCGACGTCGACCTGGAGCCGGGCGTGCTCGACGTCGGCCCACGTCATCCGCGGCCGGCGGCCGCGCACCGCCTGGATGAGCGCCTCGTCCATCAGGCCCTCGAGCATGGCCGGGCTGTACCCCTGGGTGACCGCGGCCAGAGCGTCGCGCCGCTCGTCGGAGTCCAGCTCCTCGTCGTGCGCCTTGCGGGCCAGGAAGTGGTCGATGAGCTGGCGACGGCTGACCTTCGCCGGCAGCTCGAAGGTGAGCCGCCGGTCGAAGCGGCCGGGGCGGAGCAGGGCCGGGTCGAGCTGGTCGGCCCGGTTGGTCGACGCGATGAGCAGGACGTTCGCGGGCTTGCCCGACGGGCCCCGCAGCTGCCGGTGCTGCGGCAGCAGCAGGTTGACCGCGTCGACGAGCTTGCCGAGGGCCTTCTCCGACCCGGTGGCCTCCTCGAAGGACTGCATCTGCACCAGCAGCTCGTTGACGGCCGACCCCAGGTCGCCGCCCGCCGTGAAGGACGAGGTGGCGGTGCCCGGCTGCGTCGCCGTACCCGCCGCAGACATCATCGGCAGCCCCTCGAGGCCACCGCAGCTCATCGGGAAGCCGGCCGCGGGAGCCGGTGTCATGGCCGGCGACATCCCGGAGCGCGCGTGGCCGATGCCGTCGAACTCGTCGATGAAACCGACCGCACCGCCGTGCTTGCGGGCCGCCTTCCGCAGGGTGCGGAAGTAGCTGCGCACCTTGCGCGCCGTGGCTCCCTGGAGACCGGACTGGAACGACGTGGCGGTGGCGAACAGGAACGGTACGCCGGCCTCGGCGGCCAGCGCCTTCGCGGTGTAGGTCTTGCCGGTGCCGGGACCGCCCTCGAAGAGCAGGCCGCGACGAGGCCGGCCACCCATCTCGCGGGCGAAGCTGCGGTGCGCCAGGAACAGCTGCAGCGACTTGACGACCTCGTCCTTGACGATGTCGATGCCCACCACGTCGGCGAGCCGGGCGTCGATCTGCTCCGGCCGGATCATCTGGTGCGGCGACCGACCGGTGAAGAAGAACTGCCCGCCCAGGACGAGGATCAACGCGGCGAAGAAGAGCACCGGCATCGCGACGAGCGGGTCGAAGTGCGGCAGCCGGAACAGGTCGAGGGGCTCACCCACACCGATCCGGTACCAGAGGTACGCCACGACCGGGCCGCCCCAGAAGACGAGCCGCAGCAGCCGGGTCCGGCGCAGCTCCTCGCGGGACCGGCCGACGTCTCCGCCGTCGGCGGTCGCCTCCAGGTCCACGAACCCCCCGGTCGGCGTGACCCGCTCAGCACCCTGTCCCGTGTCGGTCCGCGCCTTCGACCAGTTCGGCATGTGCCCCTCCCGCTCCTCGTGACGACCCCGTCCCGTCAGCGAGAGCAGGACTGGCGTCACCCGGACGGAGCATCAGCCCCGGGGGCCGGCGTGCCGATCACCTGGTCAGGCGGACGAGCATCTGTGCTCAGTCTCGCCCTGGCTCGCGGGGCCGGAACACCCCGGAGTCCGGGTTCACCCGGTTGCGACGTCGCCGTCACCCGTTCGGCCCCCTCCCCCGCACCACCGGTCACGCTCGGTGAGCCCGCCCGTACGTCCGCCTCAGCGGGTCCCGGCGAACAGGTCGGTCTCGCGGCCGTCGGCGTCACGCTCCGTGCCGGCCGTGCCCCGGACCAACCGGTAGTGCTCGAGTCCCCACACCTGGTTGCCCAGGTTGTTGGACAAGCGCGAAGAACGGCCCGTCCACCGTGATCTGGGTGGCGTGCGCGCGCATCGCCGCCAGCTTGGCCTCGACGTGGTCCATCCCCTCGACGACCGTGGTGATGAGCTCGTCGGGCACCACGAAGCTCGGCATCTCGCCGTCGACGTCCCAGTCGTCGAACGACGTGTCGCCGGCCTCCTTGCAGCCGGCGAATGCCGTCGCGCATGAGCGAGTCGGGCATCGCGTTCCAGTAGACCTTCGACACCTGCCAGGGCGCTCCCGGGCCGTGCGCCGGGTCGGCAGCCAGCTCGACGCCGCGCATCGCGACGCGGTGCGCCTGGATGTGGTCCGGGTGCCCGTAGCCGCCGTTCTCGTCGTACGTCACGACCACCTGCGGCCGGATCTCGCGGATCACCTCGACGAGCAGGCCGGCGGCCTCGTCGAGGTCGGCCTGCCAGAAGGTGTCCGGCCGGTCGTTGGTCGGCAGTCCCATCATCCCCGAGTCGCGGAACCTGCCGGGTCCGCCGAGGAAGCGGTGGTCGCGGACGCCGAGCGCCTCCATCGCGGTCGCCAGCTCGCCGATCCGGTGCCGGCCCAGCTGGTCGTCCTGGTCGGCCGCCAGGTGCTCGAGCTCGGGGACGAGCACCTCGCCCTCCTCGCCCAGCGTGCAGGTGACGAGGGTGACGTGCGCGCCCTCGGCGGCGTACTTCGCCATCGTCACGCCGTTGCCGATGGTCTCGTCGTCGGGGTGCGCGTGGACCAGCAGCATCCGGCGAGCGGAGTCGAGCACGTCCATGCTGCTCTCGGCCGCCGGGTCGGCCTCCGCGAGCACCGACTCGGCCTCCTGCAGCACGGCCTCCTCGGGCGAGGTCGGACGCGCCTCCGGCTCCTCGGCCAACGGTCCCTCGGGCGTCGTCGTCATGTCGCCGACCCTAACCCGGGCGCAGCGACCGTCCGGGCTCGCGTCGGTAGGTTGAGGGGATGCCCGACACCACTCTCTCCGGCGCCGCCGGGTCCGGCTCCTTCCCCCGCGAGAACGCCCGCACCCAGCGGTTCACGCGCGGCGCACCACGCAGCCTGCTCCTCGACCCGACCGGCAGCCGGCTGCTGTTCGTCCGGTCCGGGCACGACACCGATCCGGTGGGCGCGCTGTGGTCGATGGACGTGGCCACCGGGACGGAGACGCCCGTCGCCGACCCGCACGCACTGCTCTCGGGCGGGGAGGAGCAGCTGTCCGCCGCCGAGCGGTCGCGGCGCGAGCGCAGCCGCGAGGGTGCCGGCGGCATCGTCGGCTACGCCACCGACCGCGACGCCACCGTTGCGGCCTTCGCTCTCAGCAGCCGGCTCTGGTTGGCCGACCTGGTCGGCGGCGGCGGGGTGCGCGAGCTCGCGTCGGCCGGCGCGGTCATCGACCCGCGACCCGACCCGACCGGCACCTGGGTGGCGTACGCCGCCGAAGGTGCGCTGCACGTGGTGGCCGCGGACGGCTCGCAGGCGAAGGTGCTGGCCACCGCCGAGAAGGAGCAGGTCCTCTGGGGCGTCGCGGAGTTCGTCGCCGCCGAGGAGATGAACCGGTTCCGCGGCTACTGGTGGGCACCCGACGGCCGCTCCCTGCTCGCGGCCCGGGTCGACAACGGGCCGGTCCAGCGGTGGTACGTCGCCGACCCGGCGCATCCCGACCGGCCGGCCGCCGAGCACCGCTACCCGGTCGCCGGCAGCGACAACGCCGAGGTGACCCTGCACGTCCTGTCCCTCGACGGTGCCCGCGTCGACGTGACGTGGGACCGGTCGGCGTACCCCTACGTCGTCCGGGTCTCGTGGTCGGAGGCCGGCTGCGTCCTGCAGGTGATGTCGCGCGACCAGCGCCGGGCGCTCGTGCTCGGGCTCGACCCGGCGACCGGCGCCACGACGGTGCTGCTCGAGCAGTCCGACGAGGTCTGGGTCGACGCCGTCGACGGCGTCCCGGCCCTGCTGCCG
This sequence comes from uncultured Actinomycetota bacterium, assembly GCA_963746175.1. GTDB lineage: Bacteria > Actinomycetota > Actinomycetes > JACCUZ01 > JACCUZ01 > CAVVAH01. The sequence goes on from CAVVAH010000008.1 coordinate 729,943, forward strand.
GACGGCCGTCTCGTCGTCACCGCCGACCTCGACGACACCCGGCGGCTCGTGGTCGACGGCGAGCCCGTCACCCCTCAAGGGCTGCAGGTCGAGGCAGTGGTCTCGGTCTCCGAGGACGGGGTCCTCCTCGAGGCCACCGACGACCCCGTCCGCCGGCAGCTCTGGCGGTGGACCCCCGGCATCGCCACCGAGCGGCTGACCGACGAGGACGGCTACGTCACCGGCCTCCACGCGGGCGGAACGCTGGTCGTCGTCGACCGGTCGGCGTCCCGGCCGCTGCCGGCCGTCGTCGTCACCTCGCCGGCAGCCCGCCGGGTCGTCACGTCGTACGCCGCGACCCCGCCCGTGGTCGGCTCGCCGACCTTCTACCGGGTCGGCGACGACCGAGCTCGCGGTCGGGGTCGTGCTGCCGCGGCACCACGTGCCCGGCACACCGCTGCCGGTGCTCATGGACCCGTACGGCGGGCCGCACCACCGCGAGGTCCTCGACATGCCGGAGCGCTGGCGCGAGGAGCAGTGGGTCGCCGACCGCGGCTTCGCCGTCGTGAAGGTGGACGGCCGCGGCACCGGCGGGCGCGGCCGGGCCTGGGACCGCGCCGTCCGGGACGCGTTCGACGCCACCCTCGAGGACCAGGTCACCGGCCTCCTGGGCGTGGCCGACCTGGTGCCCGACCTCGACCTCTCGCGGGTCGGCATCCGCGGCTGGTCGTTCGGCGGCTACCTCGCCGCGCTCGCCGTGCTGCGCCGGCCGGACGTCTTCCACGCGGCCGTCGCCGGCGCTCCCGTCACGGACTGGTCGCTGTACGACACGTTCTACACGGAGCGCTACCTCGGGCACCCGGCGCAGGCCGCGGAGGTCTATGCGCGCAACTCGCTGCTCGACGACGCCCCGCGGCTGACCCGTCCGCTGCTGGTCATCCACGGCCTCGCCGACGACAACGTCGTGGTCGCGCACACCCTGCGGCTGTCGTCGGCGCTGGTCGCCGCCGGCCGCCCGCACGAGGTGCTGCCGCTCTCCGGGGTGACCCACATGACCCCGCAGGACGTCGTCGAGGAGAACAAGCTGGTGCTCCAGGTCGACTGGCTCCAGCGCCACCTCGGCGTCGACCCACGGTGAGTTCCTCCCGACGGCACCTGACCCGCCGTCGGTGGTCACCGACGTGATCTGACCCGCCGTCGTGGGTCCTGACGTGATCTTTCCCGCCGTTCTGGTGCGAGTCAGAGCGGCCAAGGACGGTGGAGGTGGGTGTCGGCGCGCCTTTCCGCGCGGCTTTCCCGCCGTCGCAGAGCGAAGTGGCCCCGCTGGAGGGGTGGATTCCACGACGCCAGCGGGGCCACTTGCCGGCTGGCCAGGACGTGGTACGGATCCGCCCGCATAGCGGGACAGCGAGTTGATCATGCGTCGAGTGGCGCATTTCGTCCCGCGGAACCGGGGCGAACCGGACATCGCGTGGCCAGAACGCGCCACTCGACGACCCGCGTCAGTGGCGGGCGGCGGGGGGCCCGTCCCTCCTCCCAAGCCGCTCTGACAGCACCAGGGACGGCGGGACAGGGCCCGCGGTACCCAGCTCGGTCAGCCGGTGATGAGGGCGGTCTTCTCCTCGGGGAAGTGGCAGGCGCCGAAGTGGCCGGGGGCCAGCTCGCGCAGCAGGGGGATCTCCTCGGCGCAGCGGTCCTGGGCCTTCGGGCACCGGGTCCGGAACACGCAGCCGGACGGCGGGTTGATCGGGCTGGGCAGGTCGCCCTTGAGCAGGATCCGCTCGCGCTTGCGCTCGGCGTTGGGGTCCGGCAGCGGGACCGCCGAGGTGAGTGCGTGGGTGTAGGGGTGCAGCGGGCCGTCGTAGATCTTCTGCGCGTCGGCGATCTCCATGATCCGGCCGAGGTACATGACGGCGATCCGGTCGGAGATGTGCCGGACGACGGACAGGTCGTGGGCGATGAAGACGTACGCCAGGCGGAACTCGTCCTGCAGGTCCTCCAGCAGGTTGACGACCTGGGCCTGGATCGAGACGTCGAGCGCGGAGACCGGCTCGTCGCAGACGATGAGCTTGGGGCGAAGCGCGATGGCGCGGGCGATGCCGATGCGCTGGCGCTGGCCGCCGGAGAACTCGTTCGGGTACCGGTTGTAGTGCTCCGGGTTGAGGCCGACGCGCGCCATCAGGTCCTGCACCTCGGACTGCACGCCGCGGGCCGGCTTCACGCCCTGCACCTTGAACGGCGCCGAGATGATCGCGCCGACGGTGTGCCGCGGGTTGAGCGAGGAGTAGGGGTCCTGGAAGATCATCTGCATCTCGCGACGCAGCGGGACCATCTCCTTGCGGGTCAGGTTGGTGATGTCGCGACCCTCGAACTCGATCGTGCCGCCGGTCGGGTCGAGCAGCTTCATGACCGTGCGACCGGCGGTGGACTTGCCGCAGCCGGACTCGCCGACGATGCCGAGCGTCTCGCCCGGGACGATGTCGAAGCTGATGCTCTCGACCGCCCTGACGTCACCGACCTTCTTCTTGAGGACGCCACCGCCGGTGATCGGGAAGTACTTCTGCACCTGGTTGACGCGCAGCAGCGCGTCGTCGCGGCGCAGGACCTCGCTGGCGCCGGCCTCGTCGACCACGGTCACTGCTCGTCCTCCTGCTTCGGCTGGTCCGCCTGGACCGGGGTCGTGGTCGCGGTCGCCTGCTCGGTCGGCGCCGGCGCCGGCCGGGTGGCGGTCGCCGTGCGGGTGGCACCGAGGCCCTCACCGCTGGCACCGCCGCCGAGGACGTCGCCACCGCGGGCGCTGAGCCGCTCGACGGCGATCTCGGTCCGCTGGGCCGGCTCGAGGTGGCAGCGCACCGCGTGCTCGGGCGAGACGGGCTCGAGGGCCGGCCGGTCGGTGTCGCACCGGTTGCCGGGGACGAGCTCGTGGTACGGGCACCGGGGGCGGAAGACGCAGCCCTTCGGGAGCCGGATGAGCGACGGCGGCTGCCCCGGGATCGGCTCCAGCCGGTCACCGCGGTCGGTGTCCATCCGCGGCACCGACCCGAGCAGGCCCCAGGTGTACGGCATCTGCGGGCGGTAGTAGATGTCCTCGACCGCGCCGCGCTCGACCACCCGGCCGCCGTACATCACGACCACGTCGTCGGCCATGTCGGCGACGACTCCCAGGTCGTGGGTGATGAGGACGATGGCGGTCCCGAACTCGGACTGCAGGTCGTTGAGCAGCTCGATGATCTGCGCCTGCACCGTGACGTCGAGCGCCGTGGTGGGCTCGTCGGCGATGAGCAGCTCCGGGCTGTTCAGCAGCGCCATGGCGATCATCACGCGCTGACGCATGCCGCCGGACAGGTTGTGCGGGTAGTCCTTGATCCGGCGCTCCGGGTTGGGGATGCCCACCCGGGCCAGCATGTCGCGCGCCTGGCCGTAGGCCTCCTGCTTGGACACCTTCTGGTGCACCTGCACGGCCTCGGCCAGCTGCTTGCCGACGGTGTAGAAGGGGTGCAGGGACGACAGCGGGTCCTGGAAGATCATCGCCATCCGCTTGCCGCGGAGCGAGCGGACCTGCTCCGGGCGCGCGCCGACCAGCTCCTCGCCGTCGAGGTAGACCTCGCCGGTCATCTTCGCGGTCTTGCGGTTGATCAGGCCCATGATCGCCTGGCTGGTGACCGACTTGCCGGAGCCCGACTCGCCGACGATCGCGAGCGTCTTGCCCTTCTCGACCGAGAAGTCGACACCGTCGACAGCGCTGACGACGCCGTCCTCGGTGGGGAACTGGACCCGCAGGTCCCGGACGTCGAGGAAGACCTCGCTCATTCGGGGTCCCCGGCGAATCGGGAGCGCAGCGAGCGATTCGTCGGGGTGTTCACGTGAGCCTCACCCGGGGGTCGATGACGGCGTACAAGATGTCGACGACCAGGTTGGCCACGATGACGAACGTCGCGGCCAGCAGCACGGTGCCGGTGATGACCGGCAGGTCGGAGTCGACGACGGAGCCGATCGCGAGAGCGCCGATCCCGTTGAGGTTGAAGATCCGCTCGGTGATGATGGCACCACCGAGCAGGGTGGCCAGGTCGAGGCCGGCCGCGGTGACGATGGGCGTCAGGCCGGCGCGCAGGCCGTGCTTGCCGATGACGGTCCGCTCGCGCAGGCCCTTGGCGCGGGCGGTGCGGATGTAGTCCTCGCCCATGGTCTCGAGCATCTGGTTGCGCGTGAGCCGGGCGTAGAACGCCGCCGAGATCAGGGCCAGTGCGATCCAGGGCAGGATGAGCCCCTTGAACCACGCCACCGGATCCTCGTAGATGGGGACGAAGCCTTCGAAGCCGATCAGCCCCCACTTGATCTGGACGAAGAAGACCAGCAGCAGGGCGATGAAGAACGACGGGAACGAGTAGCCGATCAGGGACACCCCCATGATCAGGCGGTCCTGCCACTTCCCGCGTTTCAGCGCGGCGATGATGCCGGTGCTGACCCCCGCGACGATCCACAGGATGAACCCGCCGATGGCGAGCTGAGCGGTGACCGGGAAGCGGTCCCAGAGCAGGTCGGTGACCTGCTCGCCCTTGCGGAACGAGTAGCCGAGGCACGGCACGTGGCAGCTGAACTCGGCCTGGCCGGTGCCGTAGGTGCGGCCGACGAAGATGCCCTTGACGAAGTCGCCGTACTGGTTGACCAGCGGCTTGTCGAGGCCCAGCCGGTGCCGGTTCGCCTCGATGATCTGCGGGCTGCAGGACTTGCCGCAGGTGAGGCGCGCGGGGTCCGCGGGGAGGGCGTTGAAGATCAGGAACACGATCATGCTGAGGGCGATGAGCATCAACACCATCGCGACCAGCCGACGGACTATGTAGGCACCCACCGTCGGACCTCCTGGGCATCAGGCCGGCCGCTCGACGCGGCCGGTACAGGTGAGCTTGAGACTACGACGCCGGGGGGCGCCTGTGGGTCCCGGGTTCGGGCTCGGTTTCCGGGCGATGGTGCCGACCGGACCCCTGGCTCGGCTGAGCCGGGGGGCGGAGACCCGCCCCCCGGCTCAGACCGAACTGCTACTTGTGGTGCTGTGTCGTGCTGGTGGTGCTGATGGTGCTGTGCTCAGAGCTGCTGTACCTCGACGGGCTTACTTCTCGAGGTACATGTCGCCGTACGGCCATGAGCCGTAGGGCGACCAGATGTAGATCTGGCCGTTCTCGCCCGAGGCCGACTTCACCTTCGAGCCGGACAGACGCTGCTCACGCCCGAAGCGGGTCGGGATGACCCACACCTGGGACATGGCCTCCTTGTTGAGCGCCTTCCACTGCTCGCTCTGTGCGGCGAGGTCGGTGTTGGCGAGCGCGTCGTTGACCTTCTGGTTGAACGCCTTGTCGTCGACCTGCGAGAGGTCGAAGCCACCCGCCGGCGTGAACAGCGGCGGGATGACGGTCGACGCGTTCGGCCAGTCCGGGCCCCAGCCGGCGGCGATCAGGTCGCCGGCCTTGTCCGGGTCGAAGACGATGCCGTAGAACTGGCCCGCCTCGATCGGGTTCGGCTTGACCTTGATGCCGGCCTTGCCGAGCGACGACACGACTGCGGCCGCGGCCCGGTCGTTTGTCGGCGTCTGGGGGTAGTCGAACTGGACCGTCTTCATCGGCTCACCGGACTGCTGGATGAGCGTCTTGGCGTACTCCGGGTCACCGTTGTCCGGGATCTTCTGGCCCAGCAGGCTGTCCCAGAGGCCCGACGGCGCGTAGGCCGAGGGCAGGTTCGGCTTGACGACACCGTCGGCCAGGTCGCCGGAGTACGCGCCACCGGCGATGGTGCGCAGCTGGGCGCGGTCGAGAGCGGCCGCGATCGCCTTGCGCTGGTCGAGGTTCGGCAGCTTCGCCACGTTGACCGCGTAGTAGCGGCTGTACGGGTCGAGCTCGTTGACGCGACGGTCCTTGAAGCGGTCGGAACCGAACACGGTGGCCAGCGTCGCCGGCTCGATCGGGTCGGTGCTGATCGCCGTCTGGTCGTCGCCCGAGTCCGCCATCATGCGCTGGTCGATGACCGACGCCTCGAGGCCGAACTTGTAGACGATCTTGTCCGGGTACGCCGGACGGTAGTCGTCGGTCGCCGGGTCCCAGTTCTCGTTGCGGACCAGGACGAGCTGCGAGCCCTTGGTGTACTCCTGGATCTTGTACGGGCCGTTCGAGACCGGCTTGTCGTCGTACTTCTCACCGGTGTCGGCGGCCTTGGGGACCGGCGCGAACGCGGTCAGCGTGACGGTGAAGTTGAAGTCACCGACCGGCTTCGAGAGGTTGAACGTGATCTTGTTGCCGTCGCAGACGACCGCCTTGTCGAAGGCAGCAGTGTCGTTGCCCTTGGTGACGTACGGGCCCTTGTAGACGGAGTTCCCGTCCTTGTCGGTCGGGATGTCGAGGTACTGGATCGCGTAGCTCGGACCGTCCGTGATGATGTCGGTCGCGAACGTGCGGGACACGCCGTACTTGAGGTCCTCGCAGGTCAGGTCCGACCCGTCTTCCCACTTCAGGCCGTCCTTGAGCGTCCACGACCAGGAGGTCGCGTCCTCGTTGGCCGTGCCCGTGTCGGTGGCGAGGTCCGGCGCAATCTCGTTGGCCTTCTTCTCGTCCGTCGTGAAGTTGTAGACGTTCAGCGTCCGGTTGAGGTAGCCGCTGGTGAAGGCCAAGTCCTCACCGGTGTAGTTGCGCTGGGGGTCGAGGTGCTGGATCTGGTCCGCGAGGGTGAGGAAGGTCAGCGTGCCGCCCTTGGTCGGCTCACCGCTTCCGCTGTCGCCCGTGTCGCCGGTGCCGCCGCCGCTGCTCCCGCCGCAGGCGGCGAGTGCCATCGCCGCCGCGCTCGCGAGGACAACTGCGCGCAGGCCGATGCTGGCCTTGCCCATGTGTCTCCTTCTGGTCTGGGCCGGGACGTTCGGTCCCGGTCCGTGGGCGACACCAACCCTCCACGTGCCGGTGTCGCGTTCTCCCCGGCGGTACCGGGGAAGTCTGGTGTCGGTCAGGCTCGCCCTGCCCGCGGGTCGAGCGCGTCGCGGATGGCGTCGCCCAGCAGGTTGAACGCCAGGACGACGATGAACAGCGCGGTGCCCGGGATGAAGAGGTACGCAGGGTCGACGGTGTAGAAGGTCACCGAGTCCGAGAGCATCGCGCCCCACGACGGGGTCGGCGGCAGCAGGCCCACGCCGAGGAAGCTCAACGTCGCCTCGGCAGCGATGTAGGTCGGGATGATGATCGAGGCGTAGACGAGGATCGGCGCCCACAGGTTCGGCAGGATCTCCCGGAAGAGGATCCGCGGGGTGCCGGCGCCCATGGACACGGCGGACTCGACGAACTCGCGCTCGCGCAGGCTCAGCACCTGCCCGCGGACGATGCGGGCGAGGTAGGGCCAGCCGAAGACGCTGAGCACCAGGATGATGTACGTCACCCGCGCGACGTTGCCGGGCATGTTGAACGTCTGCTCCAGGCGCTGCGTGAGGACCGGCGACATCGCCAGCAGGATCAGCAGCAGCGGGAAGGCCAGGATGAGGTCCATCAGCCGGCCGAGGGCGGTGTCGACCCAGCCCTTCGAGTAGCCGGCGATGATGCCGACGACCACGCCGAACACCATGGTCAGCAGGGTCGAGGACAGCGCGATCAGCAGCGAGATACGGGCGCCGTAGAGCAGCCGGGCGAAGATGTCGCGACCGGTCTGCGGCTCGACGCCGAGGGGGTGGTCCGCCGATACGCCACCCCACTTGCCGGTCGGCAGGCCACCCAGGTCGCTGATGAGCCCTTCCTTGATGTCGTTGTGGAAGGAGTAGGGGTCGACGCCGACGAGCTTGCAGACCAGCGGGGCGAACGCCGCCACGAGGAGCACCACGACCACGGTGATGAGGCTGACCATCGCGACCTTGTCGCGGCGCAACCGGCCCCAGGCGATCTGGCTGAGGGACCGCCCGGCGATCTCGGTCGCCTCGGTGCTGGAACCGGTCGAGGTCTCGACCGCGTGGTCGGATGCGAGCGACATAGACCTGGCGCTACCTCTCCTCGATCGGCGTTTCATCCCCCGGTGACGCGGTCCGGACCCGCACCGAAGAACAATTCGCTTGCGCGTGGCCGGGAGGCCGTCCGGAGCAGGACTCTAGGACATGTCCACCCGAACACCTATGGGCGGAAGCCTCTGTTGCACAATCGTGACCGCCCCGAGACAAGTCGTCACACGACTGACATCCGGGCAGGTCACACGGCGTGGCGACCAATCGACAGGGCGCCGAACGGGCCCGAGGGCCCCGCCTGCGGCGGGCTGTCACTCCCCGCTTCCGGCGGGCTGTCACTCCCGCTTCCGGCGGGCCGTCGCCCGGGCCCGCTCGGAGGCGTCCAGGAGCACCTTGCGGATCCGGACGAACCCCGGCGTGACCTCGACGCACTCGTCCTCGCGGCAGAACTCCAGCGCCTGCTCGAGCGACAGGACCTTGTGCGGGATGAGCGGCACGAGGATGTCGCCCGAGGACTGCCGCATGTTGGTGAGCTTCTTCTCCTTGGTCGGGTTGACGTCCATGTCGTCCGACCGCGAGTTCTCGCCCACGATCATGCCCTCGAACACCTGGGTGCCGGGCCCGACGAACATCGTGCCGCGCTCCTGCAGGTTCGCCAGCGCGAAGCCGGTGGTGGGACCGGTGCGGTCGGCGACCAGGGAGCCGGTAGGACGGGTGCGGATGTCGCCGTGCCACGGCTCGTACCGCTCGTGCACGTGGTGCAGCAGCCCGGTGCCGCGGGTCTCGGTGAGGAACTCGGTGCGGAACCCGATCAGCCCGCGGGCCGGCACGACGTACTCCATCCGGATCCAGCCGGTGCCGTGGTCGACCATCTGCTCGAGGCGGCCCTTGCGCAGCGCCAGCAGCTGGATGATCACGCCCTGGTAGTCGGCCGGCGCGTCGATCGTGAGCCGCTCGACCGGTTCGTGGATCTTGCCGTCGACGACCCGGGTGACCACCTGCGGCTTGCCGACCGTCAGCTCGAAGCCCTCCCGGCGCATGATCTCGACGAGGATCGCGAGCTGCAGCTCGCCACGGCCCTGGACCTCCCAGGTGTCCGGGCGCTCGGTGGGCAGCACCCGGATCGAGACGTTGCCGACCAGCTCGGTGTCGAGCCGGCTCTTCACCAGCCGGGCGGTCAGCTTCTTGCCGCTCTGCCCCGCCAGCGGTGAGGTGTTGATCCCGATCGTCATCGAGATGCTCGGCTCGTCGATCGTGATGACCGGCAGCGGCCGCGGGTCGTCGGCGTCGGCCAGCGTCTCGCCGATGGTGATCTCCGGGATGCCGGCGATGGCGATGATGTCGCCGGGCCCGGCCTTGTCGGCGGGCACCCGGTCGAGCGCCTCGGTCATCAGCAGCTCGGTGACCTTGACCCGCTCCTGGGTCCCGTCGGCGCGGCACCACATGACCGTCTGGCCCTTGCTGATCTCGCCCTGGTGGACCCGGCACAGAGCGAGGCGACCGAGGTACGGCGAGGCGTCGAGGTTGGTCACGTGCGCCTGCAGCGGTGCGGCGTCGTCGTACGTCGGGGCGGGCACCGAGCCGAGCACGGTGCGGAACAGCGGCTCGAGGTCCGGCGAGTCCGGCATCTCGCCGTCGGCGGGCCGGGTCAGCGAGGCCCGGCCCGCCTTGGCCGAGCAGTAGAGGATCGGGAACTCGATCTGCTCCTCGGTGGCGTCGAGGTCGAGGAACAGCTCATAGGTCTCGTCGACGACCTCGGCGATCCGCGCGTCCGGCCGGTCGACCTTGTTCACGACCAGGACGACGGGGAGCTTGGCCTGCAGCGCCTTGCGCAGCACGAACCGGGTCTGCGGCAGCGGTCCCTCGCTGGCGTCGACCAGGAGCAGGACGCCGTCGACCATCGACAGCCCGCGCTCGACCTCGCCACCGAAGTCGGCGTGGCCCGGGGTGTCGATGATGTTGATGGTGGCCTCGAGACCGTCGACCGTGTGCCGGACCGCGGTGTTCTTCGCGAGGATCGTGATCCCCTTCTCACGCTCGAGGTCCATCGAGTCCATCACGCGCACGTCGACGTCGCCCTGCTCGGCCTGGTGGGCGGAGAACGCGCCGCTCTGCCAGAGCATCGCGTCGACCAGCGTGGTCTTCCCGTGGTCGACGTGGGCGACGATCGCGACGTTGCGCAGGTCGTCTCGGGTGGCTGCGGGCATGCGGGGGACACTCGATCCGTACGGGGGAAGGGGACGCGTCAGTCTACGGGCGCTGCGCTGGCCGCCCGGACACTCGCCGCGGTCGGTGGTGGCGGTCAGATCACGCCCCATGTCCCGCCGTCGTGGTGACGGTCAGACTTCGCGCCTGTCTCCCGCCGTCGTGGTGACGGTCAGAGCGGCAAAGACGCGGACGCTGCACCGTTCCGGCCGCTCGCCGTCGGTCCCTGACCCTGATTGCCCGAGCCGTGGGGCTGGCCCGGTCCGCATCGTGGTCTTGACCGGTCCACAACAGGCCGGTGCATTCCACAACAGGCGGATCGACCTGTTGCGGCCTGCACCCGCCAGTTGTCGTCGGACCACGTGCAGCCCAACGGCGGGCCAGTGCCGAACGGCGCTCGCCCCGCCCTCCTCGCCAGCCGCTCTGACAGCACCACGGACGGCGGGAGAGCTAGCCGCCCTTCCGGCGCGGCAGGGGGAGGTCGCACCAGACGACCTTGCCGTCCGGGGTGGGTCGGGCGCCCCACCGAGCAGCGAGCATCGAGACCAGCTGGAGGCCGCGGCCGCCCTCGTCGGCGTCGGACACCTTGCGCAGCCGTGGCAGCGGGGTGTCGGCATCGCTCACCGCGAGGGTGACGATCTCGTCGAGCAGGAGCACCGTGACGGTCGTCGGGCGGCTGGCGTGGCGCAGGGCGTTGGTGACCAGCTCGCTGACCAGCAGCTCCGCGAGCTCGCCGACCGCGTCGAGGTCCCAGTCCGCGAGCTGCCGACGCACCCAGGCGCGAGCGACGGCGACCTCCTCCACACCGCCGGACAGGTGCCAGGTGGCGACCCGGCCGTCATCGAGGCCGTGCAGGGCGGCCACCAGCAGCGCGATGTCGTCGTCGTGGTCCTCGTCACGGCCGAGATCGGCGAGGACGTGGTCGCAGAGGGCCTCGAGGTCGGCCGGCCCGTCGGCGAGCGACCGGGCCAGGCGGCGCAGGCCGTCGTCGATGTCGACGTCGCGCGACTCGACCAGCCCGTCGGTGTACAGCGCCAGCCGCGACCCGTCCTCGACCCGCACGGTCGTCGACTCGAACGGGACGCCACCGACGCCGAGCGGCGCACCGGAGGGCTGCGGGAGCGGCTGGGCAACGCCGTCCGGCCCGTGCAGCACGGGCGGCGGGTGGCCCGCGGTCGCGAAGGACAACGAGCGGTCGACGGGGTCGAACACGGCGTACACGCAGGTGGCCAGCTGCACCTCGTCGGTGCCCTGCGCCAGGTCGTCGAGGTGCCGCAGCACGTCCTCGGGCATCGGGTCGAGGACGGCGAGCATCCGGACCGCGGTCCGCAGCTGGCCCATCGCGGCCGCCGCCCGAAGCCCACGGCCCATGACGTCGCCGATGACGAACGCCGCCCGGCCGCAGGACAGCGGGATCACGTCGAACCAGTCGCCGCCGACCCCGAGGTCGCGGCGGCCGGGGAGGTAGCGGCTCGCGGAGTCGACGCCGGTGACCCGGGGCTGCTGGCTCGGCAGCAGCGACCGCTGCAGCGCCACGGCGGTGGTGCGCGCCTCGTCGTACAGCCGCACGTTGTCCAGCGCGAGCGCCGCGCGCGCCACGATCTCCTCGACGAGCGCCACGTCAGCAGCGGCGAAGGCAGGCCCTTCGCCCGAGTCCCGGTGCAGCCCGACGAGACCGAGCACGCGGCCGCGCGCCAGCAGCGGGACGAAGAGGCTCGCGGCTCCCGCCCCGTGGCCGTCGCCCGTCCCGACGCCGCCTTCACCCCGTGTGAGGCCGGACGCCAGCGCAACGGCAGCGGCCCCGCCCACCGGGTACCCGAGCCAGTCGTCTCCGCCCGGCCCCGTCGCCTCGCCCGAGAGGTCGACGGTCGCGACCCGGAGGACGACGCCGCTGTCGGCGACCGCACCGCCCTCGGGGTGGAACAGGCTCTCGACCAGGTCGACGTGGACGACGTCGGCGAGGGCAGGCACGACGGTGCGCGCCACGCCCCGGGCGACCGCGCGCAGGTCCAAGGTGTCGGACAGGTGCGCGGTGGCCTCGACGAGCAAGCGGAGCCGTGTCTCGGCCGAGCTCGGCGCGTCGAGGCCCGGGGAGCCGGCGGACCGCGTGCGGTCTGTCCCGGTTCCAGCCACCTCGGCATCCTCCCCCAGGACCTGTCGCGGCGGCGAGGTCACCCCGATCGCACGGCCGTCGCCGTGTGTCCGACCTCACGCCCTCCCGCGTGTCCACGCCTCGGGATCGGGTGACACACTGACCGGCGGCAGCCACCGGGCGCACGCCCTGCCGCGGCCTCCGCGGCGGGCGCTTTCCTCCGACCTCGAGTCACCAGGGACGGCGATGAGCAGCACTCTGACCGGCGACGGACGACGGGCCAAGATCTCGGCCCGCACGCTGCGCACCGACCGCTGGTGGCTCTTCCCGCTCGGCAACGCCGTCGCCCTCGGCATCTTCCTGCTGTATGCCACCGTGCGGCTGTTCTGGGACAAGTCCTACTTCGTCGAGGACTTCCACTACATCGCGCCGTTCTACTCGCCGTGCCTGTCGACCGACTGCCCCGAGGGCACGTCGCCGTTCGGCCAGCCGATCGGGTCGATGCCGTCCTGGCTGTCGCCCGCGATGCTCATCCTGCTGCTGCCGGGCGGCTTCCGGGCCACCTGCTACTACTACCGGAAGTCCTACTACCGGGCGTTCTGGTTCTCCCCGCCGGCGTGCGCCGTCGGCGAGCCGCACAAGACCTACAGCGGCGAGACCAGGTTTCCGCTGATCTTCCAGAACTCGCACCGCTGGTTCTTCTACGCCGCGGTCGCGATCGGCCTGATCCTGTCGTACGACGCGGTGCTGGCGTTCCACGGTGACGGGGGCGGGATCGGCATCGGGCTCGGCACGCTCATCCTCGTCGCGAACGCGATCCTCATCTGGGCGTACACGCTGGGCTGCCACTCGTGCCGCAGCATCACCGGCGGCCGGCTCAACCACTTCTCGCGACACCCGGCCCGGTACTGGATCTGGACCCAGGTCTCGAAGCTGAACGCCCGCCACGGGCAGTTCGCGTTCATCTCGATGTACAGCATCGTGATCGCGGACCTCTACGTCTGGCTCGTCGCCAGCGGCACGATCTCCGACCTCCGCATCATCAACTGAGGCGGGCTCCGCAGCACGACGGCCGACCGACGCACAAGCGAAGGATGATGAAGGACCGATGAGCCAGATCGAGCGCCACAGCTACGACGTCGTCGTGATCGGCGCCGGCGGCGCCGGCCTCCGGGCGGCCATCGAGGCGCGGTTGCAGGGCAAGCGCACCGCGATCGTCTGCAAGTCGCTGTTCGGCAAGGCCCACACGGTGATGGCCGAGGGCGGCGCCGCCGCGGCGATGGGCAACGTCAACAGCAAGGACAGCTGGCAGGTCCACTTCCGCGACACGATGCGCGGCGGCAAGTTCCTCAACCACTGGCGGATGGCCGAGCTGCACGCCAAGGAGGCGCCGGACCGCGTCTGGGAGCTCGAGACCTACGGCGCGCTGTTCGACCGCACCGAGGACGGCAAGATCAGCCAGCGCAACTTCGGCGGGCACGAGTACCCCCGTCTCGCCCACGTCGGCGACCGCACCGGCCTGGAGATGATCCGCACCCTCCAGCAGAAGATCGTGTCGTTGCAGCAGGACGACCAGCGGCGCGAGGGCGACGCCGAGGGCATGATCAAGGTCTTCGCCGAGGTGACCATCACCGCGCTGCTCAAGGACGGCGACCGCATCTCCGGCGCGGCCGGCTACACCCGCGAGGACGGCACGTTCGTCGTCTTCGAGGCACCCGCGGTGGTGCTCGCCACCGGCGGCATCGGGAAGTCCTTCAAGGTGACGTCCAACTCCTGGGAGTACACCGGCGACGGGCACGCGCTGGCCATGAAGGCCGGCGCGACGCTGGTCAACATGGAGTTCGTCCAGTTCCACCCGACCGGCATGGTCTGGCCGCCGTCGGTGAAGGGGATCCTCGTCACCGAGTCGGTGCGTGGCGACGGCGGCGTCCTCAAGAACTCCGAGGGCAAGCGCTTCATGTTCGACTACGTCCCCGCGGTCTTCCGCAAGCAGTACGCGGAGACCGAGGAGGAGGCCGACCGCTGGTACTCCGACGCCGACAACAACCGGCGGCCCCCGGAGCTGCTCCCCCGCGACGAGGTCGCCCGCGCGATCAACTCCGAGGTGAAGGCCGGCCGCGGGTCACCCGCAGGTGGCGTCTTCCTCGACATCGCGTCCCGGCTGCCGGCCACCGAGATCCGCAAGCGGCTGCCGTCGATGTACCACCAGTTCAAGGAGCTGGCGGACGTCGACATCACGGCGGAGCCGATGGAGGTCGGCCCGACCTGCCACTACGTGATGGGTGGCGTCGAGGTCGACCCGGACACCGCGGCCGCCAAGGTCCCCGGGCTGTTCGCTGCCGGCGAGGTGGCCGGGGGCATGCACGGCTCCAACCGGCTGGGCGGCAACTCGCTGTCCGACCTGCTCGTGTTCGGGCGGCGCGCCGGGCTGGGGGCCGCCGAGTACGTCGACGGGCTCGGCCGGGCCCGCCCGGTCATCACCGACCACGACGTCGACATCGCGCAGAAAGAGGCCGAGGCGCCGTTCTCCGGCTCCGGTGGCGAGAACCCCTACGCGATCCACGCCGACCTGCAGCAGATGATGAACGACCTGGTCGGCATCATCAGGACCGAGTCGGAGGTCACCCAGGCGCTCGAGGAGCTGGAGAAGCTCAAGGCCCGGACCCGGAAGATGACGGTCCAGGGCGACAAGGTCTTCAACCCGGGCTGGCACCTCGCGCTCGACCTGCCGAACATGCTCATCGTCTCGGAGTGCGTGGCCCGCGCGGCCCTGATCCGCGAGGAGTCCCGTGGCGGCCACACCCGCGAGGACCACCCGACGATGTCCGCCGAGTGGCGCAAGGTGAACCTCATCTGCCGGCCGTCCGGGGACAGCGTCGAGGTGACCCACCAGCCGCTGCCCGTGATGCCGCCCGAGCTGCTGTCGCTGTTCGACCGTGACGAGCTGACCAAGTACATGACCGAGGACGAGCTCGCGATCCTGCCGGAGGAGAAGGCCTGATGGCGTACAACGGGCGGTTCCGCGTGTGGCGGGGCGACGACACCGACGGCGAGCTCGAGGACTTCACCGTCGAGGTCAAGGAGGGCGAGGTCGTCCTCGACATCATCCACCGCCTGCAGGCGACCCAGACCCCGGACCTCGCCGTCCGGTGGAACTGCAAGGCCGGCAAGTGTGGCTCGTGCAGCGCCGAGGTCAACGGCCGTCCGCGGCTCATGTGCATGACGCGGATGAGCACGTTCACTGAGGACGAGGTCATCACGGTCACACCGCTGCGGGCGTTCCCGGTGGTCAAGGACCTCGTCACCGACGTGTCGTTCAACTACCAGAAGGCCCGCGAGGTGCCGGCGTTCGCGCCGCCGGCCGACCTCGCACCCGGCGAGTACCGCATGCAGCAGGTCGACGTCGAGCGGAGCCAGGAGTTCCGCAAGTGCATCGAGTGCTTCCTCTGCCAGGACACCTGCCACGTCATCCGCGACCACGAGGACAACAAGGAGTCCTTCGCCGGCCCCCGGTTCTTCATCCGGCTCGCGGAGCTGGACATGCACCCGCTGGACAGCAAGGACCGCAAGCGGGAGGCCCAGGACCAGCACGGCCTGGGCATGTGCAACATCACGAAGTGCTGCACCGAGGTCTGCCCGGAGCACATCAAGATCACCGACAACGCGATCATCCCGATGAAGGAACGCGTGGTCGACACGAAGTACGACCCGCTGATCTGGCTCGGCGCGAAGATCCCGCGTCGCACGGCGGTCGCCGCCAGCCGCAGCCTCTCGACGGGCGACACCGACGGCGCGGAGTCCCAGGCACGCGAGCGGCTGCGCGACAAGCCGTCCGACGTGGCCGCGCTCCGGACCCTCGCCGGGTCGCTGACCGCGCAGGGCCGCTTCGACGACGCCGCCGAGGTCACGGGCACCTGGGTGCAGCACGCCGGCCGCAGCCGCACGGCGCGGCTGGCCGCCCTCGCGGCGCACGTCTGGGCACTGCTGTGCGCGGTCGAGTCCAACCAGCTGCCGCTGGACCGTGTCGAGGACGAGATCGCCGCGACGCTCCAGCAGGCGCAGCGGGCAGCGAGCACCGGGACGGTCCTCGCCGGCGCCCACGCCCTGCACCACCTGATCCACGGGCGGCTGTCGGAGGCGGTCGAGCACGCCCGCGAGGCGATCGCGTGGGACCGCGACCAGTACACCCGGGCCGACGACCTGGTCACCCTGGCCGAGGCGCTCGCCGGGCTCGGGGAGGCCGACCAGTCGGCCTCGGCGATGCAGGAGGCCGAGCAGCTCTGGTCCGGCAACCCCCGGCTGGCAGGTGTGCGGTCCAACCTGGAGGAGATGAACGTCGCGACCTCGTGACGCCCCAGGAAGGCAGGCAGCAGTGGACGACTCGCACGACCTCCTCGACCGCAGCCAGATCGACGCCGCCCTCGAGGCGCTCCCCGGGTGGAGCTACGACGGCGAGGCGCTGACCCGCCGCGTCGACGTGCCGGCGGACAGCCAGGACGCGATGGTCGAGGCGGTGGCCCAGGTCGCCGACGCGATGGACCACCACCCCGACGTCTCGCGCGAGCCGGACTCGCTGGTCTTCCGGCTCTGGACGCACAGCGAGGACGGCGTGACCACCAAGGACGTCGACCTCGCCGCGCGCGTCGACCAGGTGCTGTCCGGCTCGGCCACGGACACGGGCACGACTGCCTGAGACGGCCTCATCGGTTCGTCGAGTGGGGGTCAAGTCCCCGGCCGGTGCGGTCGATGCACCCCGGGAACGGGGGCATCAGGGGCGTACCGAGCGGCCCCGACGCGCCCGAGGAGGACCCGGTGGGACCGGCTGGCCCGCGTCGTCACGCGTACCACGCCGCGTACGCACTCTTCGAGGGCGTGCAGAGCGAGCACCGCGCCGAGTCGTACGCCGCGCTGCCCGCGGCCGCCGCAGAGGCCCGGCAGCACGACTGGCTCGAGGTCGGGATCGTGCTGGAGGGCGCCCGCCTGGTCCACGACCTCGTCGCGCCGGACCGGTCGGTGCACCCGGACGACGTCACGCCGCTCTGCCGCCGCGCCGAGAGCGCCGGGCTCACGGCACTGCATGCCACGGCACTCGGCCTGCGGGCCCTGGCCTCGGGGCCCGTGTCCGACTCGATGAGCCTGATGGCCGACGCCAGCCTGGCGGTGGCGTTGCTGGACGACGAGTCGCAACCGGCGCTGGACCGGTGCACCGGCTACGTCGTGGCAGCCGGGGCGTTCAACACTCTGCGGCTGTGGGAGCTCGTCGACGAGCTGTACGGGCGCGCCCACGCCCTGGAGGCGCGGTGCGAGGTGCCCGCGATGGCGAACGCGATCGCCGTCAACCGGGTCCTCACCGGCGTCGAGTGGGCGGTGGCCCTGCTCGAGAACGGCGACGAGGAGCAGTGCCGCGAGCGGCTCGCCGTGGCGGAGGCCGCCGTTCCGGACGCCGTCCTGCTCGACCTGCCACCGCTCTGGCGCCGCGACGTCGAGGCACTCGGGATCGTCGCGTCGCTGCTCTCCGCCGGTCGCCCCGAACCTCTCTCGGCCGACCTCGAGGTCTGCCGTCAGTCGCTCGTCGACGACGGCGACATCGAGGCCCTGCCGCTGCTGGACGCAGCGGTCGTCTGGTCCCTCTGGCACTCGGGCGACGACGACGCTGCCCTGGCGGCCTGCGCGCGACTGACGGCCTCGACCTCCGTGTCCGCGGCGTCCCCCAGCTTCCCCTCATGGGTCCGGGCACAGGTGCTCGCCGGCCGCCAGCCATCGGCCGCGGTCCACGCCCAGGCCGACCACGCCGCACTGCTCAGCCGGCTGCGCTGGCAGTCGCGCGAGGCGGTGCTGGTCTCGGCCCGGGCGCAGATCAGTGCCGAGCGCCGCGGCTCCGAGCACGAGCGGCTGGTCCGGGCCGCGAACACCGACCCGCTCACCGGCCTGCACAACCGCCGGGCCTTCGACGCGTGGCTGGGCCGGCCACCGTCGTCCGACCCGCGCGTCACCGCCCTGGTGCTGCTCGACCTCGACGGGTTCAAGCAGGTCAACGACGGTCACGGGCACGACAGCGGCGACGAGGTGCTGCGACGGATCGGTCACCTGCTGCAGGCCGCCGTGCGACCGGAGGACCTCGCGGTCCGGCACGGCGGTGACGAGTTCGCGCGTGCTGCTCAGCGGGGTCGACCTGACGCCCGCGGCGGCGGAGCAGCGGGCGCGCGACCTGCTCCGCAGCCTCAGGTCGCAGAAGTGGGACGACGTCTCCCCCGGTCTGGAGGTGTCGGCCAGCATCGGGATGGCGCTGTCGGCACCCGGGACCGTCTGGGACCCCACCGAGCTCTACCGCGCTGCCGACGCGGCGCTCTACGCCGCGAAGCGCGGCGGGGAGGGTCTTGTCGTGGCCGACCTCGGGGCCGCCGGCGGCTCACCGGCCCCGCACCCCGCCTGGGCCTGACCCGTCTAGCTGCGGCCGGTGCCGGCGCGGCGACGGCGTTGCTCGCCACCGAGTGCAGGACGGTCTTCACCTGGAACGGCGTGAGACCGGGGTGCTTCGACAGAAGGCACGCGACCACGCCGGCGACGTGCGGGCAGGCGAAGCTGTTGCCCGTGGCCCGGATGGTGCGGCCCTTGGTCCACGGCACCTCGAGGTCGACCCCCGGGGCGCCGAACTCGACGGGTGGGCTCGGGTTGTAGTCGACGTCGAACGGGTCGTCGGCGTCGCCGGGGCGCGCGGCCACGGAGAGCACCGCGGCGAACTGCGACGGGTAGCTCGGCGCCGGCACGTTGTTGACGGCGCAGACGAGCGACAGGTTGGCGAAGTACGCCGCGTCCGCCAGCCGGTGGAACACGGCGAAGTGGGCGGCCCGCCGGCTGCTCAGGCTGAGGTTGGCCACCTGCATGCCGTTGTCGATCGCCCACTGGAGGCCGGCGGCGAAGACCTGGCCCCGGCCGCTGAGCTTCGAGCCGAGGACGCGGACGCTGTAGATGTCGCAGTCGGGGGCGGCCCGCCGGATCAGCCCGGCGCAGGCGGTGCCGTGCCCGTAGAGGTCGTCGTGCGGTCCCTCGACGTGGCGGATCGCGCCGGTCTCGGCGTCCAGCTCGACCGCCACGGCCCCGGCGACCCGGCCGACGGCCGGGTGCGACGCGTCGACCCCGCTGTCGATGACGGCCACCTTCACACCGGCCCCCGTGGCGCCGCCGAAGGCCCACTCGCGGGTGATCGGCGTGTCGAGCGCGAGCGGCTCGACCGGCGGCAGGTGGCCGGCGACGAACTGCCAGGACCAGGCGGGCAGCGACGTCACGCCGGCGGCCGCTTCTGGGCGTAGGTGAGCACGTCCGACGCGACCTCGATGGCGAGCCGGCGCTCGGCCGCCCCGGTCCGGCCGAGCTCGCCGAACAGCTCGGCCAGGTCGGCCAGGTCCACGTCGACGTCGAGAGCCCTCGCGGCCGCCTCCAGCTGCGGGCCCAGCTCCCCGTCGCCGTCCGCCGCGCTGAACGCACGCAGCAGCATTCGCCCCATGTCGCCGAACAGCCGGGCGGACTCCACCGCGACGGCTGCGTGGGTGGCGAAGAAGTCGAGCAGCACCAGGTCCCGGTCGCTGCCGGGCCGGTCTGCGTCCCGGTCCAGCACCTCGACCACTCCGAGGATCCGGTCGTCCGTCTCGAGCGGAGCGGCGAGGATCGCGCGTGGCAGGTAGCCGGTGCGCTCGGCGACGTCCCTGGCGAAGCGCGGGTCCCGGGCCACCTCGGTGATCTCGATCGACTGGCCGGCGCCGACCACCCACCCTGCGATCCCGACGCCGACCGGCACGGTCAGCCCGATCACCGCCTCGGCTCCGGCGCCGCTGGCCGCGGTGAAGACGAGGTTCTCCTCGTCGGCGTCGAGCAGGGCGATGGAGCACGCCTCGGCCCCGAAGACAGCCCGGGCGACCTCGGCCATCTCGGTCAGCTGCTGCTCGTGGTCGACGGGGGCCAGCGACGGCCCCACGGCCGCGGCCAGCCGCCCGATCCGGTCCGCCAGCGCGCGTGCCTCGTCCATCCGACCGCCTCTCTCCTGCGCAGATGGGCAACCTAGGCGTGGCGGGCGCACGGACGCCACCGCTGACCCGGCGTCCCGCGGAGTGAGCGCACCACGACAGACACAGTGTCGGCCAACCGACAGACCGGGCCGGGTCTGCGGGTCCATGATCGTGGCTACCAGGCAGGGCCGGACCAGGAAGGAACGGGACCATGAGCATCGAGGACACGCAGGACGAGGTCCGCAAGAACATCCAGGGCCAGGACGAGGAGGTCGAGGGCCACAAGAAGGGCCGCCCGAAGGCCGACCGACAGGACGTCGAGGGCCACAAGAAGGGCCGCCCGATGGCCACCGACGAGGACGACGACGTCGAGGGCCACAAGAAGGGCCGCCCGATGGCCACCGACGACGACGACGTCGAGGGCCACAAGAAGGGCCGCCCGATGGCCACCGACGACGACGACGTCGAGGGCCACAAGAAGGGCCGCCCGAAGGCCCCGACGACGACGACGTCGAGGGCCACAAGAAGGGCCGCCCGAAGGCCCGACGACGACGACGTCGAGGGCCACAAGAAGGGCCGCCCGATGGCCCCGACGACGACGACGTCGAGGGCCACATGAAGGGCCGCCCGTAACCTGAGGGGACCCGGGGGGGCCTGGGGTGGGGCCGGATCAGCCGGGCGTCGCAGTCAGACGCTCGGCGATCCGGCCCTCGACCATGCGTGAGGGACCTCCGGCGCCACCTACCGCCGCCAGGAACTCCGAACCCGGCAGCCGGAACGCCGAGACGCCGGTCACCGCCTCCACGGTCGCCGTCCGGGGGCGGTGCTGCAGCAGGCCGATCTCCCCGACGTAGTCCGGCGCCTCGATCAGGCGCGGCTGGTCCGGCCGCGGCCCTGCCCACGCCGCGACCGTCCCGTCGGCCAGCACGAGCAGGTCGTCAGCGGGGTCGCCCTCTCGGAGCAGCACGGACCCGGCGGCGAACTCCTCCGGCTGAAGCGCCGCCGCGACCCGCTCGAGGGTCACCGGGTCGGCGCCGGCGAGCAGGTCGAGCCGGTCCAGCAGGTCCAGGCGTGGAGCGAGCTCGACGAGCCGGTCGGTGGACTTCTTGTCGAGACCGCGGACCTGGGTCGAGCATCGCGAGGGTGATGCCCGTCGGGACGGCGGCTGCGAGCACCAGGGAGGCCCGCAGCCCGACCAGGTGCAGCACCAGAGGTGGCGCAGCAGGCTGCCGAGCAGCAGCGTGGCCGTCGACAGCGACGACAG
This sequence comes from uncultured Actinomycetota bacterium, assembly GCA_963746175.1. Lineage (GTDB taxonomy): Bacteria > Actinomycetota > Actinomycetes > JACCUZ01 > JACCUZ01 > CAVVAH01. The sequence continues at coordinate 751,443 of CAVVAH010000008.1, forward strand.
CAGACCTTCGACCCGCGCCAGGCGGGTGCCGGGGACGACGCGCTGCATGATCGTGTTCGCGACGACGTCGAGTGCCAGCGACGCGACGCCTTCGATCGCGAGGAAGACCAGCGCCAGCCAGGGCGACCGCAGGACCGCCAGCACCGCCATCGGGAGGGCGTTGAACGTGACGACCAGCCCGATCACCATCCGGGGGCGGTGGGACCGGGCCAGGCGCGGTGCGACGACGGCGCCCAGGAGCCCGCCGACGCCGACCGCGGCGTCGAGGTAGCCGACCCCCGAGGCGCCCATGTCCGAGCAGGTCCCGGGCGACGAGGACGAGGTAGACCAGCTCGAAGCCGTAGATGAAGGTGATCGCCAGCAGCGCGACAGAGAGCGTCGCGAGGACACGGTCGCTCGTCAGGGTGCGGATGCCGAGCCGGATGCCCTGGAACGTGCCGACGTCGTCCGCGTCGTCCTCCGTCGGTTCGGCGGCCGGCACCGTGGCGCGGAGCACGAAGAGCGCCGAGACCAGGAAGGTCGCCGCGTTCACGGCGAAGGCCCAGCGACGGGGAGGCTGTGGTCGACGAGCAGCCCGCCGATGCCCGGGCCGACGACGAGGCTCAGGCACTCGACGGTGGACACGAGCGAGTTGGCGGAGGCCAGGTCACGCTCGGGCACCAGCCGCGGCAACGATGCGTAGAAGGCCGGGGAGTACGGCATCCCGAAGAGCGTCGTCAGGCCGACGAGCAGGACGACGAGCAGGACCGGGCCGTCCATCGCCGCGACGGCGGCGATCGCGAGCATGACGACGAACCGGAGCAGGTCGCACACCACCATGAGTCGCCGTCGGTCGACCCGGTCGGCCAGCAGCCCGGCGAAGGTCGCCCCGAGCACGAGCGGCACGACCCGGACCACCACCGTGGCGGACACCCAGGCGCTGGACCCGGTGACCTGCATGACGTAGACGACGAGGGCGATCGTGTAGAGGAAGTCGCCCGCACGTGAGGTGGCGAACGCCGCCAGCAGGAGCCGGAAGTCCCGATGCACGAGCGGTCGGGCCAGCTCGGGTCGCGTCACAGCCCGCTCCGCCTCCGGAGGGCGTGAGACGTCGAGGAGCTCGATCCGGGCCCGGCCGAGCGCCACGGTCCCGTCGGCCGCCAGCCGCTGCAGCACCTGGTTCACCGTCGGCCGGGTCGCGCCCGGCCATGTCGGCCAGGTCGTCCTGGGTGATCGGGATCGTCACGGTGTTCGCTCGCCGGGACCTCGTAGGCGTCGGCCAGGTCGACCAGCCGCCGGATCACGCGGCGGTCCACCCCGACGTACAGCGCCTCGAGCAGAGCCTGGCTCAGCTCGTCGACCCGGCGGGCGAGCGTCTCGACCAGCAGCTGCTCGACGCCCGGGTGGTCCCGGCGCAGCGCCACGAAGTCCTCCCGGCTCAGCACGAGCGTGCTGCCGACCTCGAGCGCGACGATCGTGGCTGTGCGGTCGTGGACTCTCGCGCAGGAGGGCCAGCTCACCGAACGAGTCACCCGGCACCAGCACGGACAGCGTCGCAGTGTCGCCGGACGGCACCGAGACGCGCACGGCGAACCTCCCGGACTGCACGAGGTGCAGCGACTCCCCCGGATCGCCCTCGTGGAAGACCACCTCGCCGCGGGCGTACCGCCGTGGGCGGGCGGCGGCGAGCACCCGCTCGCGCTCGTCCGGGCGCAGCGGCGCCAGCAGGGGCCACGTCACAAGATCAGAGTGGAGCACCGATCGAGGTGCCGCGGGGCCGGAATTGCTGGACTGCTGCCGCACGTCCGACCAACGGCCGACGACGGTGGCCCTGGACGCCGCGTAGACGGCGCATCGCTCACGCCGAGCGGATCTTGAGGCCTTCAGTGCAGCAGCAGCTCGAGACCGGCGATCGCGCCGAGGATGACGGCGTAGCCGGCGACAAGCCATCTCCTGTCACGCGCGCCGTCCACGAAGACCTCGACCAGCTTCTGCTTCATGTGACCCCCCTCAAGCTCGCGACCGTTGGCCGCCGTGTGCCCTTCCAATCTGCGCTCAACCACTTGCCGGCACGATCAAGGGCAGGCAAAGGCCGACCGGGTCGGGAGCTGTCCGCGCCGGCCGGCGGTCGCGATGACACGGGTGGGGGTCCAGCGGGATGGCAACCCGAGGCATCGACGGGTGGCCACTCACAGGGCGTAGCGGTTCGGATACGTACCTGGAACCCGCCCACATTGACTATGGCCCGGTGTGGCCGGAGTTACGTACCTTCCGCAGCGGACAGCCGTACCCCGCACGGAAGGCGCTCGCCATGTCACGTGCATCCTCGCTGCTCACGGGCCTGACGGCGGTCGCCCTCTCGGTCGCGGTCGCGCAGCCGGCGCAGGCCGCCACGACGGTGGCCAGCTGGCAGATGAACGACACCGGCACCGTCATGACCGACTCCTCCGGCAACGCCAACAACGGAACGGTGAAGAACGTCGTCCGTGACGGCAGCGCCTTCACCTTCCAAGGCAAGCCGTCCGTGGTGTCGGTCAAGCACTCCGCCACCCTCAACCCGGGAACTGCGACGTTCACCGCGACGGCACGCCTCAAGTTCCCGGCGGCTCCCACTGCCGCGGTCGGTGACTTCGACCTCGTGCGCAAGGGCCTGGCGGGCACTGCTGGCGGACACTGGAAGATGGAGATCGTCCGGTCCGGCAAGGCGTACTGCCTCTTCCATGGCGCAGCTGGTCGCGTCGTGGTCACCGCTGGACCCAACCTGGCCGACAGCACCTGGCACACCATCAGCTGTCAGCGCGCGGGCTCCACGGTGCGGCTGACCGTGGATGGCGCGACCTTCTCCAAGAGCGGCCCGACCGGCAACATCGCCAACACCAGCACCGCTTACGTCGGGGCGAAGAACCTGGCCGGTGGGGACCAGTACACCGGCTCGATGGATTGGGTCACCCTGAGCGTGGGGTGAGCTGCCAGAGATGCCATCGCACGGCTGGGCCCTGTAGTCCGGTCGGGACGCGGATACCCGGACGTCGCCGGCGGTCTCGCGGATCTCGCGCCACAGCCGACCCACGTCGACGTTGCTACGTGTCGGTCGCAAGACCCGTGACCGGCAGCGATTCGCGCCACTACACGTTGAAGCGGAACTCGACGACGTCGCCGTCGGCCATGAGGTAGTCCTTGCCCTCGATGCGGACCTTGCCGCGGGACTTGGCCTCGTTCATGGACTTCGCGTCGACGAGGTCGTCGAACGAGACCACCTCGGCCTTGATGAAGCCGCGCTGGAAGTCGGTGTGGATGACTCCGGCAGCCTGCGGTGCCGTGGCGCCGACCGGGATGGTCCAGGCCCGCGCCTCCTTCGGGCCGGCCGTCAGGTAGGTCTGCAGCCCGAGGGTGCGGAAGCCGACGTGCGCGAGCTGGTCGAGTCCCGACTCCTGCTGCCCCAACGACTGCAGCAGCTCGAGCGCCTCGTCGTCGGGCAGCTCGGCGAGCTCGGCCTCGATCTTCGCATCCAGGAAGATCGCCTCGGCCGGTGCGACGAGCGCGCGCATCTCCTCCTTGAACGGCTCGTCGCCCAGCTCGTCCTCGTCGACGTTGAAGACGTAGAGGAACGGCTTCGCGGTGAGCAGGTGCAGCTCGCGCAGGTCGGCCATCTCGATGCCCGCGGCGGCCGCACCGGCGTACAGCGTGGTGCCGCCCTGCAGCAGCTCGTCCGCCTTCTGCGCGGCGACCAGCTGGCCTGCCTTGTCCTTGTCCTTCGCGAGCCGGGACTCCTTCTCCAGCCGTGGCAGAGCCTTCTCGAGGGTCTGCAGGTCGGCGAGGATCAGCTCGGTGTTGATCGTCTCGATGTCGGACTTCGGCGACACCTCGCCGTCGACGTGCACGACGTTGGGGTCGCGGAACGCCCGGATCACCTGGCAGATCGCGTCGCTCTCACGGATGTTCGCGAGGAACTTGTTGCCCAGGCCCTCGCCCTCGCTGGCGCCGCGCACGATGCCGGCGATGTCCACGAACGACACCGTCGCCGGGATCACTTTCGCGCTGGAGAACACCCCGGCGAGCACCGCGAGCCGCGGGTCGGGTACGCCGACGACGCCGACGTTGGGCTCGATCGTGGCGAACGGGTAGTTCGCGGCGAGCACGTCGTTCTTGGTCAGGGCGTTGAAGAGCGTCGACTTCCCGACGTTGGGCAGACCGACGATCCCGATGGTGAGGCTCACGGGGTTCAAGGGTACGGGCGTGGGCCCCGGCGTCCGAATCGGCAACCGCGCCCCGCAAGGACGCGGAGCTCCTGCGCGCCCTCACCACGTCGTGCGGCGCCCACCGCGGTTCGGCGAGCTGCGTCGACCCGCGCGCCTGCGGAGGTTCTGTCCAGGGTCTCCCGCACCCTGTGGGCATGGAGATCGTGCTGCTGGTCACCGGCCTCGCCCTCGGCGCCGCCCTCGGGTTCCTGGCCGCCCGTTCGCGCTCTGCCGGCGCCGACACCGAGGTCCGGGTGCTGCGCGAGCGGCTCGCCTCGGCCGACGCCCTGGCCGGGCGGCGGGACGACGTCGCGGTCACCGTGGCGCCGCTGCGCGACGCCCTCGGCAAGGTGGAGACCCACCTCCGGGTCCTCGAGCACGACCGGGTCGCCGCCTACAGCGCGCTGACCGAGCAGGTCCGCGCCCTGTCCTCCACCGGCGAGGGGCTGCGCGACCAGACCCGGTCCTTGGTCACGGCCCTGCGGGCGCCGCAGGCCCGCGGCCGCTGGGGCGAGATGCAGCTGCGCCGGGTGGTGGAGCTCGCCGGGATGGTCGAGCACTGCGACTTCAGCGAGCAGGAGTCGGTCACCGGCGACGGCGGCACCCTGCGTCCCGACCTCGTGGTCCGGCTCGGGGGCGGCAAGCGGGTCGTGGTCGACGCCAAGGTCTCCCTCGCCGCCTACCTCGACGCCGCCGAGTCCCGTGACCCCGACGTCGTGGAGGCCAGGATGCAGGCCCACGCACGGCACCTGCGCGAGCACGTCAAGGGCCTGGCGGCCAAGGAGTACTGGCGGGCCTTCGATCCGACGCCGGAGTTCGTGGTGCTGTTCGTCCCCGGCGACGCCTTCCTGGCGCCGGCGCTGGAGCGCGACCCCCAGCTGCTCGACGACGCCATGGCGCAGCGGGTCTTCATCACCACGCCCACGACGCTGATCGCGATGCTCCGGACTATCGCCTACGCGTGGCAGCAGGAGGCACTCACCGAGCACGCCCGCTCGGTCTTCGAGATCGGCCGCGAGCTCTACCGGCGGCTCGGCACCCTCGGCGAGCACGTCGACAAGCTCGGCCGCACGCTCAACCGGTCCGTCGACGACTACAACAAGGTCGTCGGGTCACTGGAGCGGACCGTGCTGGTGCAGGCCCGGCGGATGGCCGAGCTGCAGGTCACCGACGCCGACCTGGCGACGCCGGAGCCTGTCGTGTCCACCACCCGCCGGATCAGCGCCCCCGACCTCCTGGTCGACCACGACGACGACCCGGCAGACCCCGACCAGTGGCGGCTGCGTTCACTCCCGTGACGCCCGTGGCCTAGAGGACCAGCACGGCCACGATGCCCAATAGCCCGGCGACCATCAGCCCGAGCCACGTGAAGGCCAGCACGCGCGCCACGGTGCGGCGACGGCCCTGCTGGCCGGAGAGTGCGCCGGCGAGGGCGACTGTCTGACCCTCGGCGGTGCTCCGGCTCAGCCCGAGCAGGTCCAGGTCGTTGCGCTCAGCCATGCGGCCAGTGTGGCGCACCGGTGGGGCTGGGCGCGGGAGGTGCGCAGGCGCACCACACCCGCCCGGGCGTGTCTGCCGGGGCGGCGACGCCTGCCGACCTACCGTGGGCGCGTGACGATCGCGACCGGCACCGACGGCGCACCCCGCCTCGAGGTGGACGCCGCGTCGACGACGCTGTCCACCCAGCCGCCGGCGGCCGAGGCGCCGTTCGTGGTGACGGCGCCGGCACCGGCCGTGCCGGGCCTGCTGGTCCGTGCGCGCGTCGACGGCGTCACCGGCCCGGCCGTCGTGGCCCTGTCCGCCGCCATGGTCCTCGCCGGTGCCCTGCTCGACCTGCGACGCGACGCCACCACGGGGCTCGGCACCGGCATCGCCGTCGTGCTGGTGGCGCTGGCCGCTCCCGCGGTGGTGCGGTTCCGGTCTCTGGCCACAGCGGCCGTGCTGCCGCCGCTGCTGGTCGCGGCCGCGACGACGGTCATTGCGCGGCTCGGCGGCCACAACCGCGGCCTGCGCGAGCTCGGGCTCGACGTCGGGACCACCCTGGCCCTGTCCGCGCCGCTGCTCTTCGGCGCGAGCGCGCTCGCGTTGGTCGTCGTGCTGGTGCGCGTGGTCCGCCGCCTCGCCACCCGGTGACGGACGGCCCTCCGACCGATCCCGAGGTCCTCGACCGGGTCGACACCCCGCGTGGCGAGCTGGTGCTGCGCCGCGTCGGCGACGACCTCGAGATCGTGAGCAACGGCGTGTTCCTCATGGACACCCGCGGCGGCCGGTCGGAGCGCACGCTGGTGCGCGAAGCGGTGGCCGCGCACGGCGCCGCCCGGCAGCTGCTGCTCGGCGGGCTCGGCGTCGGGTTCTCCCTCATCGAGGCGGTCATCCGCGGCGACCTGACCACGATCGACGTCGTCGAGATCGAGCCGGCGCTCGTCGGCTGGCACCGGACGCATCTCGCCGCCCGCACGGCCGTCGCGCTTGCCGACCCGCGGGTGCGCGTCGTCGTCGCGGACGTCGCCGACCACCTGGCTGCTCACCCGGCGACGTACGACGTGGTGTGCCTCGACGTCGACAACGGGCCTGACTGGACCGTCACCACCGCCAACGCCGCGCTGTACGGCGAGGCCGGGCTGGACCGGTGCCTCAACGCGCTGCGGCCCGGCGGGATCCTCGCCGTGTGGAGCGCGGAGCGCCGCGCCGACGTACGAGGCACTGCTGCGCGCCCATCTCGACGACGCGCGGGTGCTCACGGTCGAGGCGTACGTCGACCGCGGCGGGCCGGACGTCGTCTACCTCGGTCGCCGCCGCGCCTGACGGCCGGCTGACAGGACTGGCGGCTCAGCCGGGGACGCCGGCGGCCTTCATGTCGCGGCGCAGCTCCGGCGGCAGCGCGAAGAGCAGGCTCTCCTCCGCCGACCGGACCTCCTCGACGTCGCCGAACCCGCGCTCGGCGAGCCAGTCGAGCACCCCGCGGACCAGGATCTCGGGCACCGATGCGCCGCTGGTCACGCCGACGACGGACACCCCGTCGAGCCAGGCGTCCTCCAGCTCGGCGGCCTTGTCGACCAGCTTTCCCGCCGAGGCGCCGCACTCGAGCGCGACCTCGACCAGGCGCACCGAGTTCGACGAGTTGGTGGATCCCACGACGATGACGAGGTCGGCGTCGGCGGCGATCTCCTTCACCGCGACCTGGCGGTTCTGGGTCGCGTAGCAGATGTCGTCGCTGGGCGGGTCCATCAGTGCCGGGAACCGCTCCCGCAGCCTGCGCACCGTCTCGAGGGTCTCGTCGACCGACAGCGTGGTCTGCGACAGCCATGCGACCTTCTCCGGGTCGCGGACCTCGATCCGGTCCACGTCGGCCGGCCCGTCGACCAGGTGGATGTGCTCGGGCGCCTCACCGGTCGTGCCGACGACCTCCTCATGGCCCTCGTGGCCGATGAGCAGGATGTCGTAGTCGTCGGAGGCGAACCGGCGGGCCTCGTGGTGCACCTTCGTCACCAGCGGGCAGGTCGCGTCGATCGTCTTGAGGCTGCGCGCCTTCGCCTCCTCGTGCACCACAGGGGCGACGCCGTGCGCGGAGAAGATGACCGTGGCGCCCTCGGGCACCTCGTCGTTCTCCTCGACGAACACGGCACCGCGGTCCTGCAGCGTCTCGACGACGTGCTTGTTGTGGACGATCTGCTTGCGCACGTAGACCGGCGGGCCGTAGGTGTCCAGCGCCTTCTCGACGGTGATGACGGCCCGGTCGACGCCCGCGCAGTAGCCACGCGGGGCCGCGAGCAGGACACGACGGGGACGGTCAGTCATGTCCCCATCGTAGGTGCGGGCGTGAGGGCCGACCGACCCACCGACGTGACGCACGCCACCCGCCCCGGCCGGCACTAGGTTGGCCCGGTGCCCCTGGAGACCTCACCGGAGCAGCCCGTCCCGGTCCGCAAGGTCAGCCAGCTGCTCACCCAGTGGATCGGCCGGCTCGGCCACGTCTGGGTCGAGGGCCAGGTGGCCCAGCTCTCCCGTCGCCCCGGCCAGGGCACGGTGTTCCTGACGCTGCGTGACCCGGCGGCGGAGATGTCGCTCACCGTCACGTGCTCGGCAGCACTGCTGGACGGCCCGGCGCGCGGCATCGTCGAGGGCGCCCACGTCGTGGTGCACGCCCGGCCGCAGTTCTTCGCCGTGCGGGGCACGCTGTCGATGGCGGCCGACCAGATCCGTCAGGTCGGCGTCGGTGAGCTGCTCGCCCGGCTCGAACAGCTGCGCGGCGTGCTCGCGCAGGAGGGGCTGTTCGCCGCCGACCGCAAGCAGCCGCTGCCGTTCCTGCCCGGGGTCGTCGGCGTGGTCTGCGGCCGGGCGTCCGCGGCCGAGAAGGACGTCGTCGAGAACGGCCGCCGGCGCTGGCCGGCAGTCCGGTTCCGCGTGGAGGAGGTGGCCGTCCAGGGACCCAACGCCGTCACCGAGGTCGTGGACGCCCTCCGCAGGCTGGACGCCGACACGGAGGTGGACGTCATCGTCGTCACCCGCGGAGGCGGGTCGCTCGAGGACCTGCTGCCGTTCTCCAACGAAGCGCTGGTCCGCGCCGTCGCCGCCTGTCGCACCCCGGTCGTGAGTGCCATCGGGCACGAGAGCGACACCCCGCTGCTCGACCTGGTGGCCGACGTCCGCGCGTCCACCCCGACCGACGCGGCCAAGCGGGTCGTGCCGGACGTCGCGGAGGAGCTGGACCGGGTCGCCCAGCTCCGGCACCGCACCCGGGCGGCCGTCCGCGGGCTGCTCGACCGCGAGACGGCGGCGCTGCGGGCGGTACGCAGCCGGCCGGTGCTCGCCGACCCGCACAACCTGCTGGTGCCCCGCGAGGAGGAGGTCGCGCGGCTGCTCGACCGCAGCCGACGGGTGCTGCGGTCGGCTCTCGACCGGGCCGGCGACAACCTCGCGCACACCCGGGCCCGGGTCACCGCGCTGTCGCCGGCCGCGACCCTGGAGCGCGGCTACGCCGTGCTGCAGCACCAGGACGGCCGGGTCGTGCGCGGAGCCGACGAGGTGTCGGCGGGCGACCACCTGCGGGCCAGGCTCGCAGCCGGCGAGGTCGCCGTGACGGTCGACGACCGCGGCGACACCGCGGCGGGGACCGTAGGGTGACGGCCGTGGCAGCAACGACACCGGGCGGCGAGCGACCGTCGTACGAGCAGGCCCGCGAGGAGCTGGTCGACGTGGTCCGCAGGCTCGAGACCGGCGCCGCCACCCTCGAGGAGTCGCTCGCGCTGTGGGAGCGCGGCGAAGCGCTGGCCGCGGTCTGCCAGGAGTGGCTCGACGGCGCGCGCGCCAAGCTGGACGCCGCCGCACCCGCCGCCCCGCCCAGCGACGGCTGAGCGGCTAGCCGGCCTGCAGGGACCGGGCCAGCGTCCTCAGCTCGTTCCATGACGCACCACCCGCGACCACGGTCGTCACGGCCTCGCCGTCGAGGACGAGGGCGTGCTTCTCCGGCCGGCCGCCGTCGACCTTGCGCCACCGCAGCCCGCCGATCGACACGGTCCCGGTGTCGTCGCCGCCGTCCGCCAGGTCGGCGACCAGCGACTCGGGGTCGCCGTCGCTCTGCTCGACGCCGGCGTAGTCGCCGGCCGGCGTGACCAGGCCGAGGTGCCAGGTGACGGCATCACCGTCGCGATCGGTGCGCGCACTGGTCGGCACCCACGAGGCCGGCAGCCCGATGGGTGCCAGCACGTCGTACGGCGCCGTGTCCCGCGCCTGGGCGAGCACCCCGGAGTAGTCCAGGGGCCGCAGGTCCCCGCCGGAGTCGTCCTGCGCGTTGAGGGCGACCACGACGAACACCAGCACCAGCACCACCAGCAGCGACCGCACCATGTCGCCGACCGTCTGCTTGCCACGGCCGCGGGGCGCCGGAGCCGGTGCGGTCGGCTCCGGTGCCGGATCCGTCACGGCCGGCCGGGCCGGCGGCTGCTGCTCGCTCACGCCGCCATCCTCCCTCACGGCGGCGAACGGCTCAGGCCGGATACCCGACCCGGGCTGCGTGACTACGATCGACGGCGACCACCGACGAGGGAGCGCGCACGGATGACCGACACGCCGGACCGGACCGCCGCAGGACTCCCCGACCCGCTGACCCCCGCGATCGAGGCGCCGGACCGCAACCTCGCACTGGAGCTGGTCCGAGTCACCGAGGCGGCCGCGATGGCCGCCGGCCGCTGGGTCGGTCGCGGCGACAAGAACGGCGCCGACGGCGCCGCCGTCAACGCGATGCGGCAGCTCATCCACACGGTGAGCATGAACGGGGTCGTCGTCATCGGTGAGGGCGAGAAGGATGAAGCGCCGATGCTCTTCAACGGCGAGCACGTCGGTGACGGCAACGGCCCGGAGTGCGATGTCGCGGTCGACCCGATCGACGGCACCCGCCTCGCGGCCCTCGGCATGGGCAACGCGCTCTCGGTGCTCGCGGTGTCGCCGCGCGGCTCGATGTTCGACCCCTCGGCCGTCTTCTACATGGACAAGCTGGCCACCGGGCCGGAGGCCGCCGACGTCGTCGACATCCGCCTCCCTGTCGCCGAGAACATCGCCCGCGTCGCCAAGGCCAAGCGCGAGTCGCCGTCCGACGTGACCGTGGTGATCCTCGACCGTCCGCGGCACGCGCGGATCGTCGACGAGGTCCGCGCGACCGGCGCGCGCATCAAGTTCATCACCGACGGCGATGTGGCCGGCGCGATCATGGCTGCGCGGGAGGGCACCGGTCTCGACCTGATGCTCGGCATCGGCGGCACACCTGAGGGCATCATCGCGGCCTGCGCGATCAAGACTCTCGGCGGCGTCATCCAGGGCCGGCTCTGGCCCAAGGACGACGACGAGCGGCAGAAGGCGCTCGACGCCGGGCACGAGCTCGACCGGGTCCTCTCCACCGACGAGCTGGTCCGCGGCGAGGACGTCTTCTTCGTCGCGACCGGCATCACCGACGGCGAGATGCTCAAGGGCGTGCGGTACGGCGGCGCCGGCACGGTGCGTACCGCGTCGATCGTCATGCGCTCGCGCAGCGGCACGATCCGCGTCGTCGAGAGCGAGCACCGACTCGACAAGCTGCGCGCCTACTCCTCCGTCGACTTCGACCACGCCAACTAGCCGCAACGAAGTGGACCGGCTGCGTCCGGCGTGCTGCCTGCTCGAACCTGTCCACGTCGACGGCGGGACCCTCAGGGGTCGGCGAGGACCTCGCGAACGGCGTCGACCAGCACCGCCGGCTGGTCGTGCTGGATGAAGTGACCGGCCTGGTCGACGATCTGCACCCGCCCCTGGTTGGACAGCTCCGCCCAGCGCTGCTGCCCGCCCAGCCACACCGAGTCGAGCTCGGCAGCATCGCGGCGGCGCAGCTCCCCCCACTCACTGACGCTGTGGCTCAGGGCGACCACCGGCTGGGACCCCACCGGGCTGAAGACGGCCGGCGGGTCGAACGACGCCCGCCCGGCCAGGTGCTCGGCGTTGGACCGGGGTGCCAGCAGGGTGGCCAGCCCGCTGCGGAGCTCCCCGCCCTTCGCCTCCGGATCCTCCGGCAACGTGCGGAGAGCAGTGGCCACCCACGACGGCGGCGTGGCGTCGACGAAGACCAGCGCAGCGAGGTCCGCCCGGTGCGCCTCCGACCAGGTAGCCGCGATCATGCCGCCGAGGCTGTGCGCGACCAGGACCACGGGTCGCTTCAGGTGCACCGCGTCGATGACGCCGTCGAGCTCGTCGGCCATGTCGGCGAACGACTGCCTCCTGGGCGCCTCGTCGCTGTTCCCGACGCCGAGGCGGTCGTACGCGCAGACCCGGGCGAACTCCCCGATCGACGGCTGCACCTCGTCCCACGACTCCGCCAGCTCCGTGTCGTAGCCGGACACGAGCAGGACCGAGGGGTCGGAGGTGCTGCCCGTGCAGCGCGCGGCCACCTGGCGCGTCCCGACGGTGACCTTCTCGGTCGCCGCCAGCGGAGCGAGGGTGTTGTCCGGCGTGGACGTCGTGGCGTCCTTGTCTCCGAGGCCGCAGCCCGCCACGGACCACGCGACCGCAGCGACCACCCCCGCGAGAACGATCGTCCGGGGCGCCAAGGCCTGCTTGCGCACTCCCCCCACCGCCCTCACCCCTGGCTCGAGCTCGTCAGCGCGCTGCGGGCTCGTCGCGCTCGTGCCGTTCGTGCTGGTGCCGCGCGTCCCCCGCGTGCACCGGGTCCTCGAGAGCCTCGGCGTCGTCGTCCAGCCGGTCGCAGCCGGCGGGGGCGCCGGCAGGCACCGCTTCTGCGGCCTCGTGCTCGCCGCGCTCGTCGCCCATGTCCCGCACGGTACGTCAGCCCCGGCCTGCCGGGAATGGCCCGACCGGCACCGTGACCTGACCTTGACGAGCGGCCGGCAGGTGCCGCCGACCTGCGGCATACCCTGGACGGCGCCGCACCGCCGTACGCCACGTCGCCGCCGACCTGCCTGCGAGGACCGCACCGATGACCGACTTCGCCTACTGCGACCTGCTCCCGCTGGGGCCGGACGAGACCGAGTACCGGCTGGTCACGACCGAGGGCGTGCAGACCGTGGAAGCCGGCGGCCAGCGGTTCCTCCGGGTCGAGCCGTCGGCTCTCACGCGGCTCACCGACGAGGCGATGCACGACATCGCCCACTACCTCCGGCCGGCCCACCTCACCCAGCTGCGCAGGATCGTCGACGACCCTGACAGCAGCGGCAACGACCGCTTCGTCGCCCTCGACCTGTTGAAGAACGCCAACATCTCGGCGGCCGGCGTGCTGCCCATGTGCCAGGACACCGGCACCGCGATCGTCATGGGCAAGAAGGGCGAGCGGGTCCTCACCGGCGGCGACGACGCCGAGGCCATCAGCAGGGGCGTGTACGACGCCTACACCCGCCTGAACCTGCGCTACTCGCAGCTCGCCCCGCTGACCATGTGGGAGGAGCAGAACACCGGGTCCAACCTGCCGGCGCAGGTCGAGATCTACTCCACGCCGTCCGGGCCGGACCCGGCCTACAGGTTCCTCTTCATGGCCAAGGGCGGCGGCAGCGCGAACAAGTCGTTCCTCTACCAGGAGACCAAGGCGGTGCTGAACCCCGAGCGGATGCTCGCCTTCCTCGACGAGAAGCTCCGTGCGCTGGGCACCGCGGCCTGCCCGCCGTACCACCTGGCCATCGTGGTCGGAGGCACCAGCGCGGAGTACGCCCTCAAGACCGCGAAGTACGCCTCGGCGAAGTACCTCGACGCACTGCCGACCGAGGGCTCGCCCACCGCGCACGGCTTCCGGGACGTCGAGCTCGAGGCGCAGGTGCTCGAGCTGACGCGCGGCTTCGGGATCGGCGCGCAGTTCGGCGGCAAGTACTTCTGCCACGACGTGCGCGTCGTCCGGCTGCCGCGGCACGGTGCGAGCTGCCCGGTCGCCATCGCGGTGTCGTGCTCCGCCGACCGGCAGGCGCTCGGGAAGATCACGGCCGAGGGCGTCTTCCTCGAGCAGCTCGAGCAGGACCCCGCGCGGTTCCTGCCGGACACCACCGACGAGCATCTCGACGCCGACGACACCGATGTCGTGCGCATCGACCTCAACCGGCCGATGGCGGAGATCCGCGCCGAGCTCTCCCGGCTGCCGGTGAAGACGCGGCTGTCATTGAGCGGACCACTGGTCGTGGCCCGCGACATCGCGCACGCGAAGATCAAGGAGCGGCTGGACGCCGGCGAGCCGATGCCGGCCTACCTGCGCGACCACGCCGTCTACTACGCCGGTCCGGCAAAAACGCCGCAGGGCTACGCGTCCGGCTCGTTCGGCCCGACGACGGCCGGGCGGATGGACTCCTACGTCGCACAGTTCCAGGAAGCCGGCGGCTCGTTCGTCATGCTGGCCAAGGGCAACCGCAGCGCGCAGGTCACCGAGGCCTGTCAGCGGTTCGGCGGCTTCTACCTCGGCTCGATCGGCGGGCCTGCAGCGCGGCTGGCGCAGGACTGCATCAAGAGCGTCGAAGTGGTCGAGTACGCCGAGCTCGGCATGGAGGCGGTCTGGCAGATCGACGTGGAGGACTTCCCGGCGTTCATGGTCGTCGACGACAAGGGCAACGACTTCTTCGCCGAGTCGTCACGCCCGGTGGCACTGACCATCGGCCGCGGGCCGCAGGGCTAGCGCACGGCATGGCCGGGCCGGCGCCGGACGAGCTCGCGGGCGGGTCGACCCGCGACCCGCTCCGCGCGCCCCTCTGGCTGCGCGCCGCGGCGCTCGTCGCGGTCGCCTGCCTCGCCGCCTGGGTCCTCGTCGCGCAGCACCGGTCGGCCCACGTCCCCGGCTCCCCCGAACCAGGAGGTCCGGTGTCCGGTCCTGCACCGATCAGGCTGGTCCCGAGCCCTGCCCCACGCGCGGTCGTGCTCGGCTCGCAACCAGGACTGCTCGGCGTCCGGACGGTGTGCCTCCGAGCCGGCTCCGACCATGCCCTGTCGATGGGCGTCGACCTCGTCAACGGCCGGCTGGCCCGGACCACGCTCCTGGCCGCGACACGGGTCGCCGCTGCCGGCGGGCCCACCCGGGGTGGCGCGACGCTGCCTGCCCACCGGACCTGCGACGGACGCCCGGCGGCCCGGGACAGCCTCGTCATGCGACCCGGTGGCGTGGTGCCGCTGCGGGTCGGTCTGCAGGCGACGGACCTCTGCGGTGCGGGCCCGGTCTCGGTGCAGGTGGACGTGTCGTTCCTGGGACCCGGGGAGAGCCCGGCGACCCAGCGTCTCGACCTGCATCCCGACCCGCACGAGCTCGACGTCCACCCGTGCCCGGGTCCGTGACCGCGGCCCCCGTCCCCCCGGCGGCCGCGCTCACGAGCGACCGGCTGGTTCTCGAGCCACTGCGGGTCGAGCACGCCACGGAGCTCGTGGTGGTGCTCGACGACTCGCGGCTGCACGAGTTCACCGGCGGCAGGCCCGAGAGCCTCGACGAGCTCACCGCCCGCTACGCACGGCAGGTCACCGGCCGCTCGGCCGACGGCACCCAGCAGTGGCTGAACTGGGTGCTGCGCCGGCGCGACGACGGTCGTGCGGCCGGTCACGTGCAGGCGACCGTGGTGGACGACACCGCCGAGGTCGCGTGGGTGGTCGGCACCGTGCACCAGGGTCACGGTTTCGCCCGCGAGGGCGCCCGGGCGATGGCCGACTGGCTCGCCGCGCACGGCGTACGACGACTCGTCGCGCACGTTCACCCGGACCATGCCGCCTCGGCGGCTGTCGCGCGCTCGCTGGGGATGCTCGCCACCGACGACGTCGTGGACGGCGAGCTGCGCTGGCTCGGCCCGGCTCAGCCGACCGGCGGCACCAGGTAGCGCTCGGCGATCTCGGCCGCCTGGTAGCGGGTGGCGACGTCGAGCTTGCGCAGGATGTTGGACACGTGGACGCTCGCGGTCTTGGTGCTGATCACCAGCGCCTTGGCGATCTCGCCGTTGGTGCGGCCGGCCGCGAGGTGCCCGAGGATCTCCCGCTCCCGCGCGGTGAGGCCGGCTCCGACGCCGGCGACCGCGCCCGTGGACAGCCGCTGCGGCGGCCGGAGGTCGATGCGGGTGCGCCGTGCCATCGCCTCGATCTCGGCGAGCAGCGGCGCCGCCCCGAGCCGGCGCGCCTCGGCGTGGCCCTGACGCAGGCTCTCTGCCGCACCACCGAGGTCGCGCTCGACCACCATCGCCTGGGCGAGCCGCCAGCGGGAGTACGCCAGCAGGTAGGGCCGTTCGGCGGTGAGCAGCGCGCTCACGGCGTCGTACCACGGCGCGATGCCCGGGCCGTCGCTGTTGCGCGACCGCTCCGCCAGGCACAACGCGTGCAGCTGCGCCGGCCGCGAGCCGGGCAGCGCCGACGCTCCGCAGGCCTTCTCGACCAGGTCGTCGACGACCGTGGCGGTCTCCTGCCACGCCGGCCCGCCCGGGGCGCCGGAGCCGGTGCGGCGGCGGTCGTCTCCTACGTCGGCGAGGGCGCGCGCCCCCAGCCAGGCCAGCGGTGCGGACAGGTTGATCAACCGGTCTGTCGTCACGGCTGCGTGCTCGGTGACGATCTCCAGCGCGGTGAAGGCGTCACCTCGCCACAGCGACGCCTCGATCTGCGCCTGACGCCGCAGCAGCTCCAGGACGGCGGGCAGCTGCCCCAGGTTCGCGAGGTCGGCGTCGACGCGCTCCCAGTCGCCACGGAGAGCAGCCAGGTGCGCTCGTACGACGAGGAGGTAGTCCCTGTTCGAGCCCTGCACGTGCCGACCGTTCCCGTAGGCCTGCGCCAGGAAGTCGCCGGCCTCCTCCCACCACCCGTACGTCAGCGCGAGCTCGGCCCCTTGCGCGGCGATCCAGGCGCCGTAACGCACCTCGAGACCGCGAGCCGTCACGGCGTCGATGCCCGTCCTCGCGGCCTCGACGCCCTCGCGGCCGCGACCCGCGCACTGGCAGCAGTCGACGAGGTTGGAGTAGCACTGACCGAGCAGCTCGGCGTTGCCGTGCTGCGTGGCCAGCGCGACCGCTTCACGCGCGTCGGCGATGATGCCCGGCGCGTCGGGACGCACGGTCGTGCGGATGACGAGCGCGCGCGCCAGGGCGGCCCCGTCACCGATGGCTCGGGCCACGTCGACCGACTCGTCGGCCAGCGGTTCCCAGTCGGGTCCTCCGCCGGCCCAGTCGAGCACGTGCACCAGCCCCGACACGACGACGCCACGCTCTGACGTCGGCGGTTGCGCGGGCACGAGCTCGACGGCGTGGCGGGCGGCGACCAGGGCCGCGTCCGCCCTGCCGGCGTCCAGCAGGACGCGCGCGTACCGCGCTTCCAGGACTCCCACCCGGACCGGATCGGCGGCGGGGTCCGCCTGCACCCACGACCGCACCCCTTCGATGACGGCGACCGCGTCGGCGTCCTGGCTGCAGACGGCCGCGATGAAGGAGGCAGCGGTGAAGACCTCGACCACGTCGGCCCCCACGACGGCTTCGGGGTCGGTGACCAGGGACCACAGCCGACGCACCCGGAGGTACTGCCGGTGCGCCTCGTCGTAGGCGTAGACACCCTCCGCGGCACGGGCGGCCCGCAGTGACCAGAGCAGTGCACGCTCCGAGTCGCCGGCCCGGTCCGCGTGCTCGGCCACCACGCCCGGGCGGACGTCGGGGTCGCCCTCCATCGCGTCGGCGATGATCAGGTGGAGCCGCCGGCGCTCCAGCGGCAGCAGGTCGGCGTAGAGGGCCTCAGCCAGCAACGCGTGCCGGAGCACCACGCTGCCGTCGTTGTGGACCACCACGAGGTGCGCCCGGGACGCCTCCGCCAGCGCACCGTCGACATCGATGACACGCCCGGCCCTCGCCACGATCTCCTGGAGGTGGTCGACGGCCAGTCGGTCGTCGACCGTGGCGACGATGTTCAGGAGGTCGGCGGCGTCCCGCCGGAGGCTGCGGGTCCGTCGCACGAGGACCTCGCGGAGGCTGGCGGGCAGGGTCGCCTCGTCCCCGGCCAGTGCGGCCCGCATCAGCGCCTCGGCTGCATAGGGGTTCCCGCCGGACCGCGCATGGATCCGTGCCACCAGCGAGTCGCCGAGCAGCGAGCGGTCCGGCCCGAGCAGGTCGGTGAGCTGGGCGCGGGTCTCGGCCAGGGTCATCGGCCCGAGCGCGACGTCGATCACCTGCGGGGCCCGGCGTACCTCCTGCAGCCACTCGCCGAGCAGGTCGCCGGCCTCGTCCGGCCGGAAGGCGACGACGACGGCGATCCGCTGGCGGTCCAGCCCCGCGCACAGGTACGCCAGCACCTCGAGCGTGGCGACGTCGGCGCAGTGCAGGTCGTCGAGGACGAGGACCACGGGCCGGAGCTCGGCCGCCCGGTCCAGCAGCGTCGACACCGCGGCCACCAGGCGCGCCTGGTCCGAGTAGCCGCCCGGGGACGCGCCGAGCTCCGGCAGCAGCAGGCCGAGGTCGCCGGGTTCCGGCCCCAGTACCTGCGACACCTCGGTGCGTGGCAGCCGGGCGAGCAGCGAGCGCAGGGCCGCCACGAGCGGGGCGTAGGGGATCCGGCCGCCGAGGAAGCCCACCCCGGTACCGCGGCAGACGACGGTGCTGGCCGGCAGCCGGGAGACCACCTCGTCGAGCAACCGGGTCTTCCCGGCGCCGGCCTCGCCCCTGAGCAGAGCCAGCCCGGGCTGGTCGTCGGCCGCGGCCGCGACCACGCCGAGCACGCCGGCGAGCTCGCCGTGTCGCCCGACGAAGGCCTGACGGCGGGACATTCCGCCTACGGTCCCCGGCCGGGCCGGACCCGTCAACGGCTTCGGCCGCACTCGTCTGAGGTAGCTCAGGGCGGATCTGAGGTGGTACGCCCCATGCGCCGCACCTGCGCAGTCGCAAGAGTGGGCGGCGGGCCACCGGGAACGCGTCGTCCGGTGGACTCGGAGCCGTCTGCACCCGGCGGTCCGGCACACCGGCGCGAGGGGCACCACGCGCCACGGGGGACACGGGGCACGAGGGGCTGGGGGAACGGGGAGCACGGGGAACGGGGAGCACGGGGAACGGGGAGCGGCAGGTCGCAGGACGCAGGATCACGAGCACGGGGATCTCGGGATCTCGGTCCTGCGGGGACCTCCGAGTGCTCGAAGGTCGGCGCCAGCCAGGGGAGGCCGGCGCGCGACTCGGGCACCAGCGGCCGCGGCGGAACCTCCGCCGCGGCCGCTGCGTCGTACCGCCATGTCGCTCCCGAGGCCTCGCCACGCGGCCGTCGCCGCTGCCGTGCTGGCGACGGCCACGGTGCTGCTTGCGGGGTGCGGTGACGCGCCTGCCGGTACGACGACGGTCAGTGCCGGCGTCGACGCCCGGGCGCTGTGCCCGCCGAAGGACGCCGAGGGCGACGCTGTCATCGACTGGGTCGACTTCGTGCGCGTCCACGGGCGGATGTACGTCCGGACCGGCGAGACGACGGCTTCGACGGTCCCGGCCGGCGCCACGGGACGGGTCGACGCGCACGTCCGCTGCCGGATCGCTGACGTCGTCGGCGACCCGGACTACGAGGCGCAGGACGGGGACGCGTCGTTCCTGCCGGCCGGCAGCGAGCTGCGCCGGTTCGGCACCGCCGACCCGCGGCTGCGGCTCGCCGCCAGGGTCGACGGGGTGTGGCGGGTCTACGAGGTTCAGGACGTCGACACTGCGCGAACCGGCGCCGACCTGCTCGACCTCGGCGGCGGCGCGACGTCGATCGACCTGCTCGACGGCGAGACCGGCACCCGGGTCCTGGCGACCGTCGACGACCCCGCAACGGTCCGCCGCGTGGTGGACGCCGTGCTCGCGGCGAAGGTCCAGGCGTCGCCGAGCGACCTCCTCGACTCGCCGGAGTTCCTCGCGTTCCACCTCGTCGACGGCACGACGGTCCGTCGGCCGTGGTTCCGTGCCCCTGGCGTGCTGGCGACGAGCGTGCAGGCGCCGCCCGAGCTGGCCGAGGCATTCCCGTCCCCCTGACCGCCGACCACAGCTGCAGGATCACCGGGGTTCCCACCCTTCCCACGTCGGTGATCATGCAGCTCTGGACGGGGTGGGACAGGATGAGAGGCATGACCGACGAGTTCCGGACCGAGCACGACTCGATGGGTGACGTGCAGGTGCCGCGTGACGCCCTGTGGCGGGCGCAGACCCAGCGTGCCGTCGAGAACTTCCCGATCTCCGGCACGCCGATCGAACGCGCGCTGATCGGTGCCCTGGCGTCCATCAAGGGCTGCGCCGCCGTCGTCAACGGCCGGCTCGGCGTGCTGGATCAGGACATGGCGACGGCGATCCACGACGCGGCCGCCGAGGTGGCACGCGGCAGCCATGACGCGCACTTCCCCATCGACGTGTTCCAGACCGGCTCGGGCACGTCGAGCAACATGAACGCGAACGAGGTGATCGCGACGCTCGCGACCCGTCGTCTCGGACGCGACGTGCACCCGAACGACCACGTGAACGCGTCGCAGTCGTCGAACGACGTCTTCCCGTCGGCCATCCACATCGCCGCGACGCGCGCAGTCGTCCGCGACCTGGTTCCTGCGCTCACGCACCTGCAGGAGTCGTTGTCCCGCAAGGCGTCCGAGCTGGCCGACGTCGTGAAGAGCGGGCGGACCCACCTCATGGACGCGACGCCGGTGACGCTCGGCCAGGAGCTCGCCGGCTACGCCGCCCAGGTGGCACGCGGCGTGGAACGCCTCGAGGCGGCACTCCCCCGCGTCGGCGAGCTGCCCCTCGGCGGCACGGCGGTGGGCACCGGCATCAACATGCCCGCCGGCTTCGCCGCCGACGTCATCGGCCGGCTGGGCGACGACATGGGCCTGCCGCTGACGGAGGCACGGGACCACTTCGAGGCACAAGGCGCGCGTGATGCGCTCGTCGAGCTCTCCGGGGTGCTGCGCACCATCGCCGTGTCGCTGACGAAGGTCTGCAACGACCTGCGGTGGATGTCGTCCGGACCGCGCACCGGCCTGGCCGAGATCCAGCTGCCCGACCTGCAGCCCGGCTCGTCCATCATGCCGGGCAAGGTGAACCCCGTCGTCCCCGAGGCGACGCTCATGGTGTGCGCACAGGTCATCGGCAACGACGCCGCCGTCGTGTTCGCCGGTGCATCGGGCAACTTCGAGCTCAACGTGATGATGCCGGTGATGGCACGCAACGTCCTCGAGTCGCTGCGGCTGCTGACCAACGCCTCACGGCTCCTCGCCGACCGCTGCGTCGACGGCATCACTGCCGACGTCGAGCGGTGCCGCGAGTACGCCGAGTCGTCGCCGTCCGTCGTCACGCCGCTGAACCGCTACCTCGGCTACGAGGCCGCGGCCAAGATCGCCAAGCAGTCGCTGGCCGAGCGGAAGACGATCCGGGAGGTCGTCGTCGAGCAGGGCTACGTCGAGCGCGGTGAGATCACCGAGCAGCAGCTCGACGAGGCCCTAGACGTCCTGCGGATGACCCGACGCTGAGCCACCAGGTGACTCAGTACCAGCCCTTCGACTGCCACGCCGACCAGGCGCCGCACGGGCTCGCGTAGGACTGGCGGATGTAGGCCAGGCCCCACTCGATCTGCGTGACGGGGTTGTTCTGCCAGTCGCTGCCGCTCGCGCCCATCTTCGAGCCGGGCAGCGCCTGCGGGATTCCGTAGGCGCCGGACGACGCGTTCTCGGCGTGCGGGTCCCAGCCGGACTCGTGCTCCCACAAGGTGTCGAGGCAGGAGAACTCGCCGGCGCCCCAGCCGTAGCGCTCGGCCATCATCGACCTGGCGATGCTCCGCGGGTCGCCGTACGACAGGGTGCGCGAGGCCGACCGCGATGCGGCGGCCCGGCGCTGGCGGGCCTCGCGCGCCGCCTTCGCCGCCCGCTCGCGGTGCTGCTTCACTGCCCGCTCGTGCGCTACGGGTGCGCCGACGCGAGTGACGGACGCGCCGGCAGGCAGGTCGCCGATCCGGGTGACGGCGGGCTCGGCGACCCGCGCCTCGCCTTCCGCGGCCCAGGCATTGGTACCGAGCACGACGGCGGCGCACGTCGCAGCGACAGCGGTCGCGGCGACGGTGTGTCGAAGACGGGTAGGTCGGCGGTGCTTGGGCAACTCGGGATCCTTCCGGCGCAGGCCTGCCGCCTCATGCGTGGCAGGCGTGACGTCCCCGGCTCACCGGCCCCTGCGTGGTGACGCGTCTCGGTGGCACGGCCGGCGTTACTCAGCGTGACGAGATCTCACGCCCGCCCGGCGGGGTGCTTCTCGTCGACCATGCAGGAAGCCCTTGCGGATAGCCAATTCTCGGCACGTGGGCTCGCTCACACCGTGCTCCTCCCGCGCAGCCTCGGTCACGATCGGTGACCACGCGTGAGGACGGCGACACTCCGCGTGCAACCGTGCGAACGGCTGCGGTCGACCGTCAGTGCATGCCGAGGCGGGCGAGCGGCTCGACCAGCTCGCGCTCCTCGTAGGACAGGTGCGACAGGAGCCCGTCGGTGAGCCGGTCCACCGCCGCGCGAAGGGCAGCCATCCCGTCGACCGGGTCGGAGACCAGCCCGACGAGCGCGCGGTCCACTCGCTCGAGCAGGTCGTGGATGACGACGTGCTCCTCCTGCAGCCGGTCCACCACGGGCGCCAGCCGCGGGTCCGCCGACCTCAGGTGCGGCAGCATGCTCTGGTCCTCGATCGTGTGGTGCGTCGTGACGATCCGGCAGTACGACGCGCAGTAGGCGCCGAGGGTCCAGTCGTTCTGCCGCAGGGTCATCTCGGCGATGTGCGAGCGCGCGCTGCCGGCATCCATCGCTCCGGCCGCGACCTGCTCGATCAGTCCCCGCAGCTGCACCAGCTCGGCACGCAGACCGTCGTGCACGTCGACCAGGTGCTGACCCACGACGCGGTCGTGCGGAGGGTAGCTGCGGTCGGTGTCAGGCACCGGACCGGTCGGGCGCGTGGACTCGTCCCAGACCTGCTCGGTGCTGAGCCGGCGGCCGTCGTCCGGGGTGGGCTCGACACCGAGCCCCGGTAGGACTGCGGGCGGTTCCACCGTTGGGGCCGCGGCGGTGACGACGAGCGGGCGCACCGGCTCGGCGATGTCGGTCGACGCGCGCTCGAGGTCGACGGCGTCCCGAACGGCCGGTGCTACCTCGCCGGCGTACCGCCGGATGTCGTCGGGATCGTCACTGGCGAGGACGAAGCCGCTCATGCCCTCTCCGAGAGCCAGCTCGACGAGCTGCTCGACCCACACGTCCGCGGGTCCGTCGAGGAAACCGGTGCCAACGCGCGCAGTGAACCGACCGTTCACGTTGTAGAGCCGGCGCACCGCACGCGGGTCGCGACCGGCCTCCTCCGCCGCGGCGTCGATCGCCTTGTTCATGGCGGGCAGCTTGTCGGGCGGCGCGTAGCCGGCGCTGGGCAGCCAGCCGTCGGCAGTCATGCCGGTCAGCGCCAGCATCCGCTTCTTGTACGCCCCGACCCAGATCTCGACGTCGTGCGCGGGCGCCGGTCCGGGGTGCATCCCGCGGACCCGGTGGTAGGTCCCGTCGACCCGCAACGCAGGCCCGCCCTCGGCCCAGGTGGCCCGGATGACCTCGATGGCCTCGGCCAGGGCGTCGACGGCCTCGCCGGGAGTGAGCCGGGTGCCTCCCATCGCCGCGATGGCGTCCCAGAAGGCACCGGCTCCCAGACCGAGCTCGACCCGTCCGCGACTCACCAGGTCGAGCGTCGCGACGCTGCGGGCGAGGACGGCCGGCGGTCGGAGCGGCAGGTTCGCGACGTTGGGTGCGACCCGTACCCGGGTCGTGCGGGCGGCGATGACCGACAGCAGCGTCCAGGTGTCGACGAACTTGGCCTGGTACGGGTGGTCCTGCAACGTCACGAGGTCGAGGCCGACCTGCTCGGTGAGGCCGGCCAGCGCGAGTACCCGGTCGACGTCGGCGGCCGTGGGTGTCAGGAAGGTCCCGAAGAGCAGGCCGTGCCCGTAGTCCGTCACGACCGCCATCCTCCCCGACGGTGATCGCTCGTGCCGTGGGCGATGACCGGCTGCACCTGACCCGCCGTCATGGGTGACTGACGGCAGCTGCCCGCTGCAGGTGTTGACGACGGCTGACCCGCCGTTAGTGGTGCCAGTCAGAGCGGCCCGGACGACGGAGGTGGTCGTCGGCGGGTCCTCGGGCGCGGCTCTCCCGCCGTCCACCCCGACTGCTGGCGAGTTGCGACGGGTCGTCGCACGTCGGCATGTCGGAACACGCCAGGAGTCGGCCCCTCGCGGACGCTCGTCCCACCATGCGGAATGTCCACGTCGGGCCGGCACCGAGCGGCGACTCCTGGCCGCTCGAGGCGAGCCGGCGACGGCCGGAACTCGCCACTGGGCACACAGGGTCAGCGACGGACGGCGGGCCGAGCACCCTTTCTCCGAAGCCCGCCCTGACAGCACCACGCTCGGCGCGGCACTGGACTAGGGCAACCTCTCAGGCCGGCAGGTCCTCGAGCAGGTCGGTGACCAGCGCGGCGATCGGTGAACGCTCCGAGCGGGTCAGCGTGACGTGCGCGAACAGCGGATGCCCCTTGAGCGCCTCGATCACGGACGCGACACCGTCGTGCCGGCCGACGCGCAGGTTGTCGCGCTGAGCGACGTCGTGGGTCAGCACCACGCGCGAGCCCTGACCGACGCGCGACAGGACCGTGAGCAGGACGTTGCGCTCCAAGGACTGCGCCTCGTCGACGATGACGAACGCGTCGTGCAGCGACCGGCCGCGGATGTGGGTCAACGGCAGCACCTCGAGCATGCCGCGGTCCATGATCTCGTCCACGACGTCGCCGGTGACGAGGGCGCCGAGGGTGTCGAAGACCGCCTGTGCCCAGGGGTTCATCTTCTCCGACTCGCTGCCCGGCAGGTAGCCGAGGTCCTGACCGCCGACGGCGTACAGCGGCCGGAAGACCACGACCTTGCGGTGCTGTCGCTTCTCCATCACGGCCTCGAGGCCGGCGCACAGCGCGAGCGCCGACTTGCCCGTGCCGGCCCGGCCGCCGAGCGAGATGATGCCGACGTCGGGGTCCATGAGGATGTCCAGCGCGACCCGCTGCTCCGCACTGCGGCCGTGCAGGCCGAACGCGTCGCGGTCGCCGCGGACCAGCCGCACCTGCTTCTCCGGCGTGACCCGGCCCAGTGCACTGCCCCGGTCGGACACCATGACCAGACCGGTGTGGCAGGGGAGGTCGCGGGCCTCGGCGAGGTCGACCCGCTCGGTCTCGAAGAGCGTGTCGAGCACCTCGCTGCCGACACTGACCTCGGCCATGCCGGTGAACCCGGACTCGACCACGGCGGTGCCGCGGTACTCCTCCGCCCGAAGGCCGACGGCACTGGCCTTGACCCGCATCGGCAGGTCCTTGCTCACGAGCGTGACCTCGTGCCCCTCGACCTCGAGGTTGCGGGCGACCGCGAGGATGGTCGTGTCGTTGTCGGTCACCCGACCGCTCGGCCGGAAGCCGGCGGGCAGGACGGCCGCGTCGGTGTGGTTGAGCTCGACGCGCACCGTGCCGCCCAGGTCGCCGACTGCCACCGGCTCGTCCAGCCGGCCGTTGCCGACCCGCAGGTCGTCGAGCAGCCGCAGTGCCTGGCGAGCGAAGTACCCCAGCTCGGGGTGGGCCCGCTTGCCCTCGAGCTCGATGATCACCACGACCGGCAGCACGACCTCGTGCTCGTCGAAGCGACGGAGCGCGTGCGGGTCGGCCAGCAGGACGCTGGTGTCGAGGACGAAGGTGCGGTGACGCGCGACATCAACCACGTGGTGGCTCCCCAGGTGACGAGAACCGGTACCGGCCCGAGGGCCGGCGACCGGCCCCCTCCACCGCGACTCTGGTGAGCACGCGCATCTGCACGGAGTGGGCCTCCCGGGCGGACGACGCGGATGTCGCCCGCTGTTTCGCGACGGTACGCCGCGACGCGGGCCGCTCCTGGCAGACACGCGGGCATTCACCCGTTCGTCATAGGCCCGCGTCCGGCCGGCCACCGAGGGTGAGGTGTGTCAGCCGCCGAAGCGGCGGTGGCGCGCGGCGTAGGCACGCATTGCCCGCAGGAAGTCGACCTTGCGGAAGTCGGGCCAGTACGCCTCGCAGAAGTAGAACTCCGAGTGCGCGCTCTGCCAGAGCAGGAAGCCGGACAGCCGCTGCTCGCCGGAGGTGCGGATGACGAGGTCGGGGTCCGGCTGGCCCTTCGTGTAGAGGTGCTCGGCGATGTGCTCGACGTCGAGGACGTTGGCCAGGTCCTCGATCGAGGTCCCCTTCGACGCGTGCTCGTGCAGCAGCGAGCGCACCGCGTCGGCGATCTCGCGGCGGCCGCCGTAGCCGACCGCGACGTTGACGTGCACTCCCTCGACGTCGACCGTGCGGGCCGCCGCGTCCTTGAGGGTCCGCGCCGTCTGGTCCGGGAGCAGGTCGAGCGCGCCGACCGGGTTGAGGCGCCACCGGCCCCCGAGAGCGAGCTGGTCGACGAGGTCCTCGATGACGCGGAGCAGCGGCGTGACCTCGGCCTCCGGGCGCCCCAGGTTGTCGGTGGAGAGCAGCCACAGGGTCACGACCTCGACGCCGACCTCGTCGCACCAGCCGAGGACCTCCTCGACCTTGTCGGCGCCGGCCTGCCAGCCGCCCGACTTGGTCGCGCCGGCGGCCTTGGCCCAGCGCCGGTTGCCGTCGAGGATGACGCCCACGTGCCGCGGGATCTGCGTCGGGTCGAGCGAGGCGGAGATGCGCCTCGCGTAGAAGCCGTACAGCAGGTCTCGCACGGTCGCCCAGGGTAGACCCGGCCCCGAGCGCGGCCGGCGACCCGCGCCGGGAGTCACCCGACCAGACCATTCCTACTGGTTGGTAACTTACGGGACCGTAGGTTAAGGTAGGGGCATGACGAACCCCGTGGAGGAGGCACGCGCCGCCGTCGGCGACGTGGTGCGCGCGGTCAAACCGCGACTGCGCGGCTGGCTGCACGCCGGCACCTTCCCGGTGGCCCTGGCGGCCGGGATCGTCCTCGTGGTGCTTGCCGACGGCGCCCGTGAGACCGCCGCGACCGCGGTCTACGCCGCCAGCGCCGCCCTGCTCTTCGGTATCAGCGCTCTCTACCACCGGGGGGACTGGTCGCCGAAGGCCGAACGCCGCCTCAAGCGGCTCGACCACTCGAACATCTTCCTCATCATCGCCGGCACCTACACGCCGTTCAGCGTGATCCTGCTCGGGAGCGACGGCGGCACGACACTGCTCTGGATCGTCTGGCTGGCGGCTCTGGCCGGCATCGCCTTCCGCGTCCTCTGGGTCGGCGCCCCGCGCTGGCTCTACACGCCGGTCTATCTCGGCCTCGGCTGGGTGGCGGTGTTCTACCTCGGCGCCATCCTCGACAACGGCGGCCCCGCCGTGGTCACGCTGCTCGCCATCGGCGGCGCGGCCTACACGGTCGGCGGGATCGTGTACGCGACCAAGCGGCCGAACCCGTCACCGCGGTGGTTCGGCTTCCACGAGGTCTTCCACGCCCTGACCCTGATCGCCTTCGTCGCGCACTACGTCGCCATCTCGCTGGTGACGTACAAGGCCGTCGGCGCCTGACGACTCAGGTGCGGGCGTAGCGCTCTGCGCTGCGAGCCCGGGCCTTGGCGGCCTCGATCTCGCGGTCCTTGGGCGGTGCGGTCGTCACGAGCGCCTCGAGCAGGTGGCGGGTCGCGTGGGCGACCTCGTGGACCGCTGCGTCGAACGCCTTCTGGTTGGCGGTGGACGGCTGCGCGCTGCCGCTGACCTTGCGGACGTACTGCAGCGCGGCGGCGTGCACCTCGTCCGGGGTAGCCGGCGGCTCGAAGTTGTGCAGGGTACGGATGTTGCGGCACATGCCGTCCACTCTGCCACGACGTCCGGAGGGAGCCGAGAAGGAGCAGCTGGCAGGCTGAGGGGCGATCGGCTCACACGCCGTTGATAGTGCGGTCAGGCGGGGTGCGCCGCACCAAGACCTTGACCAGCTCCCTCGGCCACACCTACCTCGAGGACGCCACACCGCTGCTCACCTGCGACAAATCGGAATCAGGCGAGGACCGCCTCGGGTGCGATCTGGTACCGGGTCCCGGCGGGCTCGCGGAACGCCACCTCGCAACGGGCGGTCGACAGCCTGCAGACCAGCAGTGCGCCCCGGCCGGTGTCCAGGGACGCGTAGTCGTGCGACCAGACCACGAAGCCGTCGTCGTCGACCCACTGCGAGATCACGAAGGCGCGGGGCGACCAGGTCGGAGAAGGCGACGGCGTCGCGCGACTGCTGCACCGCGCTGCCTCCTCCGCGGTCGGCGGGTGGAGCCCGATGTCTCGATGCTCCACCCCCAAGACGCTTCGACGGGCCGGAACGGTTCGGGGGCGTCCGGGCCGACCGGAAACGCCTCGCCACCGTGGCCACTCACGGCCTAGCCTCGAGCCGCCGCTGGCAGGCAGCTGCCCAGACGTCAGGAGCCCGGAGATGCGCCGACAGCTCGGACACATCGCCTCGACCACTCCGAGCCCCGTGAAGGCGGCCGTTCTCCATGCCCATCCTCAACCTCGGCGTCGTCGCCCATGTCGACGCCGGTAAGACCACGCTGACCGAGCGTCTCCTGTTCGAGACCGGGGTCAGTCAGCACGTCGGCCGGGTCGACCACGGCGACACCGTCACCGATGCCGACGCGATCGAGCGACGGCGCGGCATCACGATCCGCTCAGCCGTCGTCACGTTCACGGCCGGGGGCACCACCGTCAACCTCGTCGACACCCCCGGCCACTCCGACTTCGTCGCCGAGGTCGAGCGCGCACTCGCCGTCCTCGACGGCGCAGTGCTCGTCGTGTCGGCTGTCGAGGGGGTCCAGGCGCGGACCCGGGTCCTCATCCGCGTCCTCGAGCAGCTCGGCATCCCGTTCCTCGTCTTCGCCAACAAGATCGACCGGGTCGGGGCGGACGTCGACCGCACCATGGCGGCGCTGCGCGAGGCCGTGATCGGTGACGTCGTCGCCATGACACGCGCGGTCGGTCCCGGCAGCCGGGCCGCGGGGACGGCCCACCGTCTGGCCGGCGAGCTGCTCGAGGACGTCGCCGACCGGCTCGGCGAGCACGACCCTGAGCTGCTGCGGCAGTACGTCGACGGCCCGCCGCCGCCCACGACCGAGATCCTCGACGCGGTCCAGCGGCACACCGAGGCGGGTCGGCTGCACCCGGTGTACGTCGGCGCAGCACTCACCGGTGTCGGCGTCCGCGAGCTGCTCGACGGCCTGCACCTGCTGCGGCCGACGGAGACCGCAGCGGCGGCGGACGATCTGCACGCCAGCGTCTTCAAGATCGACTGGGACGCGCAGGGTCAGCTGGTCGCCTTCGCCCGGGTGCGCAGCGGCACGCTGACGCCGCGCCACGAGGTCGAACTTCACCACCGGACCGGCGACGGCCGCGTGCTGCGCAGCAGCTGCCGGCCCACCGCCGTCCGCACGTTCACCCGCGGCTCCGCCACCAGCGAGCGGGCGGCGACCGCCGGCGAGATCGCCCAGGTTGCCGGCCTCGGCGAGGTCGAGGTGGGCGACCAGCTCGGGCGGTGGGACGCA
Organism: uncultured Actinomycetota bacterium; assembly: GCA_963746175.1. GTDB lineage: Bacteria > Actinomycetota > Actinomycetes > JACCUZ01 > JACCUZ01 > CAVVAH01. The sequence continues at coordinate 780,666 of CAVVAH010000008.1, forward strand.
CGTCTCGGTGGCCGGTGGTTCGCACCGCCCGGCCTCGAGGCGGTGGTGCGGCCGCGCGACCCCGCCGGCGCGACGGCGCTCTTCGAGGCGCTCCGCGTGCTCTCGACGCAGGACCCCTTGATCGACGCCCGGCTGGACGGCATCGACGGCGAGCCGACGGTCAGCCTCTACGGCGAGGTGCAGAAGGAGGTGCTGGCCACCCGGCTCGCGGACGAGTTCGGTGTGGCTGCCGAGTTCCTCCCCACCCAGGTCGTGCACGTCGAACGGGTCGCCGGGACCGGCGAGGCCGAGGAGGCGACTCCGCTCGGGAACGCCTTGGTCGGGATCCGGATCGAGCCTGCTCCGGCCGGCGCCGGCATCCGCTACCGGATCGCGATCGAGCGCGGCTGGCTGATCCCGTCCTTCCACACGGCGATCGAGCAGACCGTTGCGCGCGAGCTTCGCGACGGGCTGCAGGGCTGGGCCGTGGCCGACGGCACGGTGACCCTGGTCCAGGGTCGGTACGCCGCGCCGACGCCGTCGGCGGGCGCCTTCCGCCAGCTCACCAGCTCGACGCTGCGGCGCGCCCTGACCGATGCCGGGACGACGGTGTGCGCACCGGTGAGCGCGTTCGAGGTGGGGCTGCCGACCCCGATGCTGCGCGCGGTCCTGCAGGAGCTGCTCGCCGCCGGCGCGACGCCGCACCCGCCGGAGACCGGTGAGCGGCGCAGCCGCGTCACCGGGCAGATGCCGACGAGCCGAGTGCACGACGTCGAGGCGCGACTGCCAGACCTGACCGGCGGCGAGGGCTACCTCGTCGCGCGACCGGCGGGGTATGCACCGCTGTCCGGACCGCTCCCCCGCCGGCGGAGCGCGGGCTAGTCCCGCGGAGCAGGGACTGGTTCAGCTCACGCGCGGGCAGCGATGAACGGCAGCGCTCGGCTCCCCAGCAGCTCGGTCGCCTCGGCGTCGTACTCGTCGGGCAGGGTGGGTCCTTGTCGTCAGTCCTGCGGGCGGTCGGGGCCCTGCTCGCGGACCCGCTCGACCTGCTCCATGGCCTGGCGCAGCTCGCCGAGCCAGGACTCCGCGTTCTTGCCGACCAGCCGCACCGACCAGGCCAGCGCCTCGGAGCGCGACCGGGCCACGCCCGCGGACACGAGGGTGTCGAGCACCAGACGCTCCGGCTGGCGGAGCCGGGTCATCACCGGCACGGCGAGATGGGTGAACAGCAGCCGTCGGCCGTCGACCTCGACGCCCCAGGCGACCTTGCGGTCGAAGCGGTGCTCGGCCTCGCGGGCGATGCCGATCCGCTGGTCGCGGGTCGCCTCCCGGAACTGCCGGGCCCGGCCGTCGACCGCGGCAGCCCGCTCGGCGTCCGACGCGCCCTCGGCGACCTCGGGCGCGGGGAGCGTTCCGACGACGGTGATCTCCTCGCGGTCGACCTGGACGTCGACGGGCCCCGTGAACCAGTCCTGCGGCAGGCGGCCGGTGAACCAGCCGCGCACCTCTCCCGACGGGTCGTCGGGTGCGCTCTGCGATGTCATGCAACAAGGATTACACGATTACATCACAGGTCAACCGCTGTTCACCGTGGGCGGACCCGTGCTCCGCCGCCCGGCCATCGGTCAGTTCGGCAAGGACGCGGACACTGCACCGTCCGCCTCGCTCGCCGTCGGTCCCTGTCCGCTGAGTGAGACAGAAGCGATCTGCAGGGCGGTTGGCGTGGCTGACAGGCGCTTGGCGTGGCAGGCACGCCACGCCAAGCACCCGTAAGCCGTGTGAAGCAGGGTGCTCTACCTGGATTCGTCCGCGGACCGAGACGGACGGGCTCGACCGGACGCGGTCGACCAGGCACCCTCCTCCCCAGCCGCTCTGACCCGCACCAGCAACGGCGGGAGAGGTGCGACCGCCTCGACGTGGACCGGGCCGCTCTGACGGACGCCCCAGGACGGACAGGCACCGACGCCGGTCGCGGCGGTCAGCGGAACGGCAGGTACATGACGTGCAGGCCGACCTTGCCGTGCGTCGCCGTGTCGAACGCGCCGGGCACGGTGCCGACCACCTGGAAGCCGAGCGACCGCCACAGCGCCACGGCGGCGGTGTTGGTCTCGACCACCGCGTTGAACTGCATGCCGTCGTAGCCGGCCTCCCGCGCCGCGGCGACGACGTGCTCGGCGAGCAGCCGGCCGACCCCGCGCCCTCGCGCGCCCGGGTCGACCATGAAGCTCGCGGTCGAGACGTGCGCGCCGCGGCCCGGGCGGTTGGGGCCCCACTTGGCCGAGCCGAGGACTGCGCCGTCGGCGTCGACCGCGACGACGGTGGACGACGGCGGCTGCTCCATCCACCACGGTCGGGCGGACTCGAGGGTCAGGTCACCGGGGTACGCGTAGGTCTCGCCCGCCCGCACGATCGCGTCGAAGAACGGCCAGATCCGCGGCCAGTCGTCGTCGGTCACCCGCCGGACGGTCAGGTCGCTCACGCCGTCTCCCGCTCCACGACGACGAACGTCACCTCGCCGACGGGATGGGTGCCGGTCCGGACGAACCCCAGCCGCTCGACCAGCCGGAGGCTGCGGGTGTTCCAGTCCTGCACGACCGCGCGCAAGGTCGCCGCACCGCGCGTCGCGGCGAAGTCGAGGACGGCCGTCGCGAACTCGGGACCGCGGCCCTGACCCACCAGGTCCGGTCTCATCCCGACGCCCACGTCCAGCACCCCCTCGATCTCGGGCAGGCCCGGGACCCGGGCGTCCTCGCCGAGGCAGCCGAACCCGACCAGCCGCTCGTTCTCGCTCGGGCCCTCGACCACCGCCCAGTACCCCAGCTGCGGGTCGAGCGGTCCGTCCGAGTCGTAGACCGCCCACCGGTCGTCGTACCGCCAGCCGGCGATGTCGACGAGGTCCGCCGGCGTCAGCTCCCGGATCCGCATCGTCATGCCGTCGTCTCCTCGGCGTCCGCCAGCAGCGTCTCCTTGGCGAAGGCGTAGGTCACCATCCAGTGCGGCTGCACCCGGGCGTAGAGGATCTCCGGTCCCCAGCTGCTCGGCGAGCTGCCGTAGTGCGCGGTGAGGTGCGCCTCGACGGCTGCCCGGTCCGGGTGGTCCAGGGTGAGCTCCTCGACCTGGCCGTGGCAGAAGACGCCGAGGTCGTCGCCGACGAGGTGCGCCACCGACACCGCCGGGCGGCTGCGCAGGTGACGGGCCTTCGCCGACGTACCGCTGGTGGTGAAGACCCAGCGGGCATGGAGGAAGTGGCCGTCGACGCCGCTGATCCGGGGCTCGCCACGGGCGGTCACCGTGGCGAGGGACAGCGTCCGCATGCCGGTGAGGACCCGGCAGGTCTCCGCGGCGTCGAGAGTGCGCTCGCCCTCGGTCACGATCGCGCGCAGGTGCTCGGTGGACCGGTGCAGCGACTCGGTGAGCAGCTGGTCGAGTGCGGCCAGCTCGTCGGGCGTCTCGTACATGCGGCCATCCTGGTGCCTGACGCCGACGTTCTACACCCGCATTGGGGCACCGAGGGACGCGGCGAGCTGCACCGGATCCGTCGTCGGGGCGTCGCAGACGAAGTGCCGGCAGACGTACGCCGTGGCGAGCCCGTCCACCAGCGGCCGGCCGTCGAGCAGTGGGACGCCGACGGTGCCCGGCTCTCCCGCCACCACCACCGCCCCCGGTGCGGTGCCGAGAAGAGCGGCCCGCTGCAGGGCCGCGGTGCCCGGGTCGTGCGGCAACCCGAGCACGGCGACCTCGCGCGGCCCGTCGGCGAGCGCCTCGGCGACCGCGAGCCCCCAGCCGGCGAACCGCGCGTGCCCCGTCAGCTTCGTCACGACGCCGAGGGCGTCCTCGGCCGCGGTCCGGTGCTCCGCGGATCCGGTGACCGCGGCGTAGCCGAGCAGTGCGCCGGCGGCGGCGGTCCAGCCGCTGGGGGTGGCGTTGTCCGTGGGGTCCTGCGGCCGGCGCATCGCCGAGAGCGCGGTGTCGACGACGTCGTCGGCCGTGTCGTAGAAGCCGCCCGCGCCGTCGCCGAAGTGCGCGAGCACGGTGTCGAGCAGGGCGCCGGCGTGGCCGAGCCAGCGCCGGTCGCCGGTGACGGACAGCAGCGCGAGCAACCCCTCGGCCACGTCGGCGTAGTCCTCGAGGACTCCGGCCGGGTGACCGACGACGCCGTCGCGCGACACCCGGCGCAAGCGACCGTCGACGACGTGCAGGTCGACCAGCAGCTCGGCCGTCGCTGTCGCCGCCCCGACGAGGTCGGGCCGGTCCAGCAGCGCACCGGTCTCGGCCAGCGCGGCGACGGCCAGCCCGTTCCAGGCGGCGACCACCTTGTCGTCCCGCGCCGGCTGCGGCCGCTGGTCGCGCGCCGCGAGCAGCCGCGCCCGCACCCGCTCCCAGCGCTGCGGGTCGTCGGGGTCGGCGAGCAGCTGCAGCGTCGAGCTGCCGTGCTCGAACGTCCCGGCGACCGTCACCGTCAGCAGCTCCGCGGCCCAGGCGCCGTCGTCCGCGCCGAGCACCTCGGTCAGCTGCTCGGGCGTCCAGGCGTAGGTGAGGCCCTCGACGCCGTCGGTGTCGGCGTCCAGTGCGGACGCGAAACCACCCTCCGGGGTGCGCAGCTCACGCAGCATCCAGTCCGCGGTGTCGAGTGCGACGCGGCGGGCGAGGCCGGACCCGGTGGCGCGCCAGAGATGGACGTAGACCCGCAGCAGCAGCGCGTTGTCGTAGAGCATCTTCTCGAAGTGCGGCACCACCCAGGAGTCGTCGACGGAGTACCGCGCGAACCCGCCGCCGAGCTGGTCGTACATCCCGCCGCGGGCCATCGCCTCGCAGGTCCGGTCGGCCATCGCGAGTGCCTGCTCGTCGCCGGTGCGGGCGTGGTGCCGCAGCAGCTGCTCGAGCACCATCGACGGCGGGAACTTCGGTGCGCCGCCGAAGCCGCCCCGCTGCTCGTCGTACGACGACGCCAACGACCGCACGGCCAGCTCGAGGTCGTCGGTGGTCGGCGGCCCCTCGCCGCCTGCGGTGAGACCGTTGCCCGTGAGGCCGTCGACGATGCGCTGACCTGCGGCCACGACCTCCTCGCGGCGCTGCGACCAGGTCTGCGCCACCGACTCGAGCAGCTGTCGGAAGGACGGAATCCCGTGCCGGGGCACCGGGGGGAAGTAGGTGCCGCAGTAGAAGGGCCGGCCGTCCGGGGTCGTGAACACCGTCATCGGCCAGCCGCCGTGCCCGGTCAGCGCCTGGGTCGCCTCCATGTAGACGGCATCGACGTCCGGCCGCTCCTCCCGATCGACCTTCACCGCGACGAAGTGCGCGTTGAGGAACGTGGCGACCTCGGCATCCTCGAACGACTCGTGCGCCATCACGTGGCACCAGTGGCACGCGGCGTAGCCGACCGACACCAGCACCGGCACGTCGCGATCCCGCGCCTCCGCGAACGCCGCCTCTCCCCACGGCTGCCAGTCCACCGGGTTGTCGGAGTGCTGCAGCAGGTACGGCGACGTCTCCGCCGCCAGTCGGTTGGGCACCGCTCCATCCTGCCTCGCCCCCGACGAACCCTGGCGGCGCGGCGGCCGAACGGCTCCGGCGCACCGCCCGGCGTGACTGGTCCGTCCGGGTGGCTCCCGTTACCTCAAGTACGGCGTTCGAGGTCAAGTCGGCCGGACCCGCGCCGATAGAGCAGGGAGACCCGGGGGCGAGACGGGCTCGACGAGGAGGGGCGCATGGGTCGCTTTGAGGCGACCAGGCGGCAGGTTGCCGCACTGGTCGGTGTGGCCGCCGTGTTCACGGTCGGCTACCTCGCGTTGCCCGTGGACGCCGTCCGCTCGGTCGTCTGGCTCGTCGCCGGCCTGGCCACCGCCGCCGCGGTCCTGGCCGTCACCCACCGCGAAGGCGTCGAGGACCGGGTTCCCGGCTGGCTGCTCGCGGCCGGCCTCAGCCTGCTCACCCTCGGCCAGGCCATCGAGGTCTCCGGGCTGTCCGGCGGCAGCCCGTCGTACGCCGACCCGCCCCGGCTGCTGGCGTACGCCGTCCTCGCCGCCGCCGTCACCGCCTTCCAGCGCGACCGGATCCGGCACGACCGGGACAGCCTGCTCGACGCCCTCGTGGTCACGGTCGCCGCCGCGCAGGCCGGCTGGCTGGTCCTCATCGACCCGATGGTCCACGCGGAGCAGAACAGCGGCGCGCTCACCACGCTGACGAGCGGCGCCTACCCCCTCGGCCACCTGCTCGTGCTCGCCGTGGCGACCCGCCTCGGCTTCGCGGTCGCCGGCGCCACCGACGTCGCCGCCCGCCTGCTGCTCGCCGGTCTCCTCACCGGCGTCTTGTCCGGCCTCGCTGCCGACATCGCCGACCGGCCCGAGCTCGCGGCTGGCTGGCTGGTCGGCCTGGCCCTCCTCGTGTCGGCCGTCGCGCACCCCTCGATGGCGCACCCGCGGCCTGTCGTCGCCACCGCCCGGTTGACCACGACCTGGCGCTTCGTCGTACTGCTCGGCCTCGCCTGCCTGGTCTCCCCCGTCATGGTCGTCACGCACCCCGTCGGCGACGGCCTCACCAAGACCGCGGTCGTCCTCGGCGGCGCAGCGATGCTCTTCACCCTCGCCGTGCTGCGGATCGTGAGCCTGCTGTCCCGGCTGCGCCGCACGCTCCGTCGTGAGCACGTGCTGCGTACCGCCACCGGTGCCCTCGTGGGCGCGGCGGACCGGGCGGGCATCCGCGACGCCGCACTCGTCGCCGCCGCGGAGATGCTCGACCAGCCCGGGTCGCGGGCCTGGCGGGTCGACGGCGACCCCGGCGGCACCGTCGCCCAGGCCACCGAGGACGCCGACCTCGCGACCTTCCTCGACTCAGCCGAGCTGGCGGCGTTCCCCGAGCACGACGAGGGCATCAGCATCCTGGCCGGCCCGTCGCTGCTGCACGCCTCGCTCGGTGTCCCGTCGTCCTCGACGCTCGTCCTGGTCGCGCTGCCGGCCCGCGGCGCCGCCCGCGAGGGCGGCATCGTCGTCGTCGAGCGGGAGCCGAGCCCGCGCACCGTCTCGGCCCTCGAGGGTCTCGCCTCGACGATGAACCTCGCGCTCGAGCGGCTCGACGTCGGCGAGATCATGGTCGAGCGTCGCAGCGAGCGCCGGCTCCGGCTGATGCTGCAGTACGCCTCGGACGTCATCTGCATCCTCGACCACGACCTGACGATCGTCCACGTCACACCGGCCGTGGAGCCGATCGTCGGGCTGCCGGCCCCCGAGCTGCTCGGCATGAACTGGCTCGAGGTCGTCGACGAGGCGGACCGCGACGCGGCTCGCGACCTCGTCAGCCTGGCCCAGGGCGGCCGCCCGGCGCGCGGCGAGATCCGCCTCATCAGCGAGGTCGGCCACACCCCGCACGTGGACGCGGTCGTCACCGAGGTCATCGACGAGGACCTCATGGGCTTCGTGATCACCTGCCACGACATCACCGACCGCCACGAGCTGGAGCAGCAGCTCACCCACCAGGCCTTCCACGACTCGCTCACCGGGCTCGCCAACCGGGCGCTCTTCCGCGACCGGCTCGGCCACGCGATGGCGCGGGCCCGCGGCACCGCCAGCTACGGCGTCCTGTTCGTCGACCTCGACGACTTCAAGACCGTCAACGACAGCCTCGGCCACGCGGCCGGCGACGATCTGCTCCGCGAGATGACCAAGCGGCTGCGCACCTGCCTGCGCGACGGCGACACGGCTGCCCGGCTCGGCGGCGACGAGTTCGCCATCCTGCTGGAGGACGTCGAGGACGACAGCGACTGCACCCTCATCGCCAGCCGGCTGCTCGAGGCGCTGGCCCTTCCCTTCGACATCGCCGGCACCGAGGTGACGACCGGAGCCAGCATCGGTATCGCCCTCGGCAAGGCACGGTCGACCCGGAGCGCCTCGCCCGAGGACCTGATGCGCAACGCGGACCTCGCGCTGTACGACGCGAAGAAGGCCGGCAAGAACCGGTACGCCGTCTTCGCCCCGACGATGCACGAGACCGCCCTTGCGCGGCTGTCGCTCACCAGCGACCTGCGGCACGCGATCGACCGCAACGAGCTCGTCGTGCACTACCAGCCGCTCGTCGACCTGGAGACGTCGAAGATCATCGGCCTCGAGGCCCTGGTCCGCTGGGAGCACCCGCGGCTCGGGCTGCTTCAGCCGGGCCAGTTCATCACCCTCGCCGAGGAGACCGGGCTGATCGTGCCGCTCGGCCGGATGGTGCTGCAGACCGCCCTGCGCGAGACCGTCCGCTGGCAGCGCGACCACGAGGCGCACCACGAGCTGCACATCGCCGTGAACGTCAGCGGCCGGCAGCTGCAGGACCCGAGCATCGTCGACGACGTCCGGCTCGCCCTCAAGGCGAGCGGCATCAAGCCGTCGACGGTCGTCCTCGAGATCACCGAGAGCGTCCTGCTGCCGGGCGACGGCACCGTCGTCGAGCGACTCCACGCGCTGGCCGCACTCGGCGTGCACCTCTACATCGACGACTTCGGGACCGGCTACTCGTCCCTGTCGTACCTGCAGATGCTGCCGGTCAACGGCCTCAAGCTGGCCCAGGAGTTCGTCGACGCGCTGCCCGGCACCGAGAGCGAGTCCGGGCTGGTCCGCACCATCCGCGACATGGCAGGCACGCTCGGGCTCTCGGCCATCGTGGCGGAGGGCATCGAGCGGCCGGAGCAGTGGAAGTCGCTGCTGTCGCTGGGCTACAGCGTCGGCCAGGGCTTCCACCTCGCCGTGCCGATGGCTGCTGACCGGATCCCCACGTTCCTCAGCGGGCTGCAGCGGCCGGGCGAGGCCGACTGGCACGAGGAGATCGTGCGGTCGCGCGAGTCCAGCACCACCGTGCCGCACTGAGCGGCCGCCGGCCTACTGCCGCGGGTGCTCCTGCTGCGCGCCGTCGTCGTCCGGCCTGGTCGGCGTGCCGCCCTCGGGGATGTCGATCTTCTTGAGCTGGCGCCGCATGGAGCGCACCAGGAGCCAGGTGGCGACGCCGAGCAGGGCGACGACGAGGAAGCCGAGCACTCCAGGGCTGACGGTGTTGTCGGCGGGGACCGCCATGAGCAGGACCGAGGTCATCGGGCCAGCTCCGTCCCGCGGATGCCCGCGAAGAGGTCGTCCTCGGTCGTCGTGACGTCGATGACGGCGCGGGCCAGCTCGAAGTCCTCGGTCGGCCAGGCCTTCGCCTGCAGCTCGCGCGGGCAGGCGAACCACGCCCCGTCCGGGTCGACCTGGGTGGCGTGCGCCAGCAGGGCCCGGTCGCGCACGTCGAAGAACTCGCTGCACGGCACGTGCGTGTTGATGGTCCGCACCTCGCGGTCCTCCCAGTTCTTCAGCCACTCGTCGTACGGCGACTCGAGGCCGGCCGCGAGCATCGCCTCGTGCAGCGCCGTCGTGCGCGGCTTGGAGAACGTCTGGTTGTAGTAGAGCTTCAGCGGCTGCCAGGGGGCACCGCCCTCCGGCAGGACCGCCGGGTCGGCGGCGGCGTCGAAGGCGTAGGCCGAGATCTTGTGGCACATGATGTGGTCGGGGTGCGGGTAGCCGCCGTTCTCGTCGTAGGTCGTGACGACGTGCGGCCGGAACGACCGGATCAGCCGGACGAGGGGCTCGGCCGCCACCTCGACGTCCATGGCCCCGAAGCAGCCGTCCGGGAGCGGCGGGAGGGGGTCGCCCTCGGGGAGCCCGGAGTCGACCCAGCCCAGCCAGTCCTGGCGGACCCCGAGGATCTCGCGGGCCGCGTCCATCTCGGCGCGGCGCACCGCGGCCAGGTTGGCCAGCACCTCGGGGTCGTGCTCCAGCTTGGGATTGAGGATCGACCCGCGCTCGCCCCCGGTACAGGTGACGACGTGGACGTCGACCCCCTCGGAGACGTACTTGGCCATCGTCGCCGCACCCTTGCTGGACTCGTCGTCGGGGTGCGCGTGGACCGCCATCATCCGCAGCTGCTCGCTCACGGGCACAATCATCGTGCACCCGTCCGACACCCCGACCCAGCAGGTGGCCCCGCGTGACCGACCCGGCCCGCCCCGAGCACCTCGCGGCCCGCTACGGGGACCGGTCCCGCCGACCCGCGCCGGGGCTCGTCGCGACGATCGTCGTGCTCGCGACGGCGTTCGTGGGCTGGGTGGTCTGGGCCGCCCTGGCGGCCGGCGCCCCGGACGTCACCGCCCAGGTGACCGGCTTCGTGGTCCGCGGGCCGGACGAGATCCGGGTCGAGGTCACGGTGGCGGCCGAGCGCGGTCGGGTCTCCTGCCCGCTGCGAGCCCTGGACGCCGACCGCGAGACCGTCGGGGCCACGACGGTGCGGGTGCGAGTACCGTCGTCGGGACGGGTCGAGACCACCGTGCCCGTCCGCACCCGGGACACCGCGGTGACCGCGGTGCTCGACGACTGCACCCGTCCGGGCGCAGTCTGACGACAATGCGCTGAGTGGACGCGACCCACCCGGTGGTTGTTAGCCTCGACATCTTCACCGCCGCGACCGGCGCCGTTCCGCGCCGACAGTCGCCCCACGTCTGCACGTACGAGGAAGGAGCCCTGCCGTGACCGAGACGACCGAGACCGTCACCTGGTTGACCCAGGAGGCTTACGACCGGCTCAAGGAGGAGCTCGACTTCCTGGCCGGTGAGGGCCGCCGCGAGATCGTCCAGCGGATCGAGGCCGCCCGCGAGGAGGGCGACCTCCGCGAGAACGGCGGCTACCACGCGGCGAAGGACGAGCAGGGCAAGCGCGAGGCGCGCATCCGTCAGCTCCAGCAGCTGCTCGACAGCGCGCAGGTCGGCGAGGCCCCCAAGGCGCCCAAGGGCGTCGTCGCGCCCGGCACCGTCGTCACGGCCACGGTGGCCGGCGAGACCATGCGCTTCCTGCTCGGCTCCCGCGAGGTCGCCGGCGACGGGATCGAGGTCTACTCGGAGAAGTCCCCGCTGGGCGAGGCCATCAACGGCAAGCACATCGGCGACAAGGTCTCCTACAAGGCCCCCAACGGCAACAAGGTCCAGGTCGAGGTCGTCGACACCGAGCCCTTCACCGCCTGAGGTCTCAGTGCGAGATGCGGGCACCGCAACAGGTGGCTGCATCCAGCAACAGGCGGATCGGCATGTTGCGGCATGCACCGGCCTGTTGTGGACCGGTCAAGTCCACGATGTGGGCGCCAGGGGACCGGGACCGACGGCGAACAGCCCGTGCGGCGCGGCGTCCGCGTCCTTGCGGCTCTGCGGACCATCGACGGCGCAGCACGGCCGGGCCGCGCTGACCAGCGCCGACGGTGGGACAGGTCCGCGCCCCGGCGGTCAGTCTCGGGCGACGTAGACCGTGTTGGCGGAGGTGCCCCTCGTGAGCGGGTTGGCGAACTCGACCACGTGCGCCTCGACGTCGGCGAGGACCTCGCGCAGCACCGCCAGGAACTCGTCGTCGGGCGGGTCGTCGGACCACAGCGCGAAGACGCCGTCGTCGACCACGAGCCGCCGCAGCGCCCGCAGTCCGTCGGCCGTGTAGAACGGCGCGTGGCTGAGGTGCAGGACGTGCCGCGGCGAGTGGTCGACGTCGAGCAGGACGGCGTCGAACCGCCGCCCGGGCTGCTCCGGGTCGAAGCCGTCCCCCGCCGCCAGTGCGAAGAAGTCGCCCTCCAGCAGCCGCACCCGCTGATCGCCTGCCAGCCCGACGGTGTCCGGCAGCAGGTCCCGGCGGTGCCAGTCGACGACCTCGCCGAGCGCCTCGACCACCGTCAGGGACCGCACCCGCCGGTCCTCGAGCGCTGTCCGCGCGGTGTAGCCCAGCCCGAGGCCACCCACGACGACGTCGAGCGGCCGGTCCGGCAGGGCCGCGAGGCCCAGCCGGGACAGCTCGACCTCGGCCACGGTGAACAGGCTCGACATGAGGAACTCGTCGCCGAGCTTGACCTCGAACACGTCCACGTCCAGCTGCGGGTCCCGCCGACGGCGCAGCGAGATCTCACCCATCGGGGTCTCGCGCCAGGCGAGCTCCTCGAACCGGGGCAGGCTCAACGGCTGGCCGCGCGCCGGTACTGGCGTATCGACAGCGGGATGAACAGCGCCAGGATCAGCGCCACCCAGATGAGGGTGTATGCCTCGGGGTTCTGCATCGCCCAGTTGTCGGCGGGCGGCAGCTGGGGGCTGGTGTTGCCGAACGCGTCCCGAGCCGCCTGGGTGACGGCGGACACCGGGTTCCAGTTGGCGAAGGTCTTCAGCGGCTCAGGCAGCGTGCTGGCCGGGACGAACGTGTTGGCGATGAACGTCACCGGGAAGATGATGATGAACGCGGCGTTGTTGACGATCTCCGGCGTTCTCACCAGCAGTCCGACCCAGGCCATCACCCACGAGATCCCGTAGGCGAACGCCAGGATCAGGAGGAAGCCGCCCACAGCCTGGAAGAAGCCGGTGTGGATCCGCCAGCCGACGATCAGACCGCTCACCGCCATCACCGCAAGACTGATGATGTTGATGGCGACGTCACTGGTGGTGCGGCCGAACAGCACTGCCGACGGTGCCATGGGCAGCGACCGGAACCGGTCGATGATGCCCTTCTGCAGGTCCTCGGCGAGGCTGTAGCCGGTGAACGTGGAGCCGAAGACGACGGTCTGGGCGAAGATCCCCGCGATGAGGAACTCCTTGTAGCCGACGCCCGGCACGTCGATCGCGCCGCCGAACACGTAGGCGAACAGCAGCACGAACATGATCGGCGACAGCGTCGTGAAGACCAGCAGGTCAGGAACCCGCTTGATCTTGATGAGGTTGCGCTTGGTGATGACGGCGGAGTCTGAGACCGCCTCGGTCAGGGCACTCATCGCGCTGCCACCTCCTTCTCCTTGGTCGTCGGGGAGCCGGCGTCGGCGTCTGGGGCGTCGCCGTTGTCGGCGGCCTCCTCGGCAGCGTGACCGGTCAGGCTGAGGAAGACGTCGTCCAGCGTCGGGCGCCGCAGTCCGATGTCGGACACGACGACGCCGGCGGCGTCCAGCTCACGGATCGCGGCGACCAGCACCGCCGAGCCGCCCGCGACCGGCACCGTGAGCCGGCGCCCGTCACGGTCGGTCTTCGCCTCGCCCTTGCCGACCGGCGCCAGCGCCCTACGGGCGTCCTCGACGTGGGCGGCGTCGGCGACGGTGAGCTCGAGCCGCTCGCCACCCACCTGGTCCTTGAGCTCGTCGGCCGTGCCCTCCGCGATGACCTTGCCGTGGTCGATGACCGCGATCCGGTCGGCGAGCTGGTCGGCCTCCTCGAGGTACTGCGTGGTCAGCAGCACTGTCGTGCCGCCCCGGACGAGGTCTCCGATGACGTCCCACATGCCCAGCCGGCTGCGCGGGTCGAGGCCGGTCGTCGGCTCGTCGAGGAACAGGATCGGCGGCTGCGCCACCAATGCGGCGGCCAGGTCGAGCCGGCGCCGCATGCCTCCGGAGTAGGTCTTGGCCATCCGGCCGCCGGCCTCCACGAGGTCGAACCGCTCGAGCAGCTCGTGGGCCCGCTCCCGGCTGGTGGCGCGGCCGAGGTGGTAGAGCCGGCCGACCATGTCGAGGTTCTCGAAACCGGTCAGGTGCTCGTCGACGGCGGCGTTCTGGCCGGAGAGGCCGATGATCCGGCGGAGCGCACGAGCATCCGTGACGGCGTCGAGGCCATTGACGGTCGCGCGGCCCTCGTCGGGTTCCAGCAAGGTGGTGAGGATGCGCACCGTCGTCGTCTTGCCGGCGCCGTTCGGCCCGAGCAGGCCCACCACGGTGCCCTGCTCGACAGCCAGGTCGAGGCCGTCGAGGGCGGTCACGTCGCCGTAGCGCTTGACCAGTCCCTCCGCCACGATCGCGTTCGTCATCATGCGTTCCCTCCGAGGTGCCCCGTACCGGTGCGTGGTCGTTCGCCGTCGATCCTGCTCGTCAGGTCAGACACCGGGCGAGCACGTTTCTCATCGCTCGACGCCGGATGGTCCGACCCGGCCGGTCGACCTGACGCGATGTATCGCGTTCCTGAAGCATGGCTGGCGGCGACTTCGCTGTCAAGATATATCGCGAACGTCGGCTGGCGGCGGCGGGAGAGATCAGGCGAAGACCAGCGGGTAGCCGGCCGAGCGGAGCCGGGCGAGCACCTGCTCGCAGTGCTCCTCCCCCCGGGTCTCGAGCTGCAGCCGGACCTCGACCTCGTCGACCGAGAGCCGCGGGTCGGTGCGCACGTGCTCGACCTCGACCACGCTGGCGCCGGCCGCCGCGACCTCGGTGAGCAGCTCGACCAGCGCGCCGGGCTTGTCGGAGATCCGGACCCGGAACGCGAGGAACCGGCCGGCGACGGCGAGGCCGTGCCGGAGCACCCGCATGAGCAGCAGCGGGTCGATGTTGCCGCCGGAGAGCACGACCACCACGGGCGGCTCGAACGCGCCCGGGTCGTCGAGCACCGCTGCCACCCCCGCGGCGCCGGCCGGCTCGACGACCAGCTTCGCGCGCTCGAGGCACAGGAGCAGCGCCCTGGACAGCGACTCCTCCGACACAGTGACGATGTCGTCGACGAGCTCTCGCACCAGCTCGAAGGGCACGGTGCCCGGGCAGCCGACCGCGATGCCGTCGGCCATCGTCGTCATCCGCTCCAGCGGGACCGGGCAGCCGGCGGCGAGGGAGGCAGGGAAAGCCGCGGCGTTCTCGGCCTGCACGCCGACGACCCGGACACCGGGCTTGGTGGACTTCACGGCCAGTGCGATACCGGCGAGGAGGCCGCCGCCGCCGGTGCACACGACGACGGTGCGGACATCGGGCACCTGCTCGAGGACCTCCAGACCGACCGTGCCCTGACCGGCCACGATGTCGGCGTGGTCGAACGGGTGCACCAGCACCGCGCCGGTCTCGGCCGCGAAGGCCTTGGCCGCCGTCAGCGCCTCGTCGACCGACGAGCCGTGGAAGCGCACGTCGGCGCCGTACGCCCGGGTGGCCTGCACCTTGGGGATCGGCGCGCCCTCCGGCATGAAGACCGTCGAGCGCAGCCCGCGCAGCGACGCAGCCAGCGCGACGCCCTGCGCGTGGTTGCCCGCGCTGGCGGCGACGACGCCGTGGGCGGACTCCGCCGCCGAGAGCCCCGCGATCCGCGTGTACGCACCGCGGATCTTGAACGACCCGGCGCGCTGCAGGTTCTCGCACTTGAGCCAGACGGGTCCCCCGACCCGCTCCGACAGTGGCCGGGATCCCTGCACCGGGGTGTCCCGGATGATCCCCTCGAGCAGCGCCCGGGCGGCCTTGACGTCGTCCACCGTCACCGGCAGGTCCTTCGACGGCGTCGCCATGGCCGCCAGTGTGCCAGGGCCGGTCGGGTCGTCGGGGTCAGCCGTCCCCGTGCCAGTACACGTCCCCGCGGAGCACCAGTGCCGCGGCTCCGACCAGCCCTGCACCGGGTCCCAGCCCGGAGGGGACGACGGCGACCGCGCGTGCGAATGGCAGCCCGGCGTGCCGGTCGTAGGCCGCCGACAGCGGCGCGTCGAGCAGGTCCCACGCGCCGGCGAGACCACCACCGACCACGACCACCGAGACGTCGAGCGACTGCACCACCGAGGCGATCGCGACACCGGGCGCGGTCCCGCCCCGCTCGAAGGCCGCCCGGGCCGCCGGGTCGCCGCGGCGGGCGTCGGCGGCCATGGCCCGCGCGGTGGTGTCCCCCGCCGGACGCCAGCCCTGCGTCACCGCCCAGGCGGCGAGCGCCGGGCCGCGCGGCACGGCCTCCAGGCAGCCTCGGCCGCCGCAGGTGCAGGCCGGTCCCGCGGGGTCGACGACCACGTGGCCGACGTGGCCCGCGTTGCCGGTGGCACCGTCGACCAGCCGGCCGGCGAGAACGAGCCCGCCGCCGACGCCGGTGGCCACGACCATCGCCAGCACGTCGACGTGGCCGCGCGCCGCGTCCTTCCAGTGCTCGGCCGCGGCCAGCGCGACCGCGTCGTTGTGCAGCCGCACCGGTCGGTCGGGGAACCGCTGGGACAACCGGGCGCGCAACGGGAAGCCCCGCCAGCCGGGGATGTTCAGCGGCGACACCTCCCCGGCCGGCCAGGCCATCGGGCCGCCGCAGCCCGACGCCGACCGCGGCCGGGTCCTCGCCGTCAAGGACCTCGTCGACGACGCCGAGCAGGGCGGCGAGGACCTCGTCGCCCGTGGCAGCCGGTGGAGTCGGGACCTGCGCGGACCGCAGCACCGCGCCGTCGGCGGCGACGATCCCCGCCGCCAGCTTCGTGCCGCCGACGTCGAGGGCGAGGACCGGCGCGCCCTGCGCCGTCGCGGTCAGGGCCGGTCCAGGAAGGCGAGCACCGAGGCGGTGAAGCTGTGCAGGTGGCTGCGTCCCGCGACGGGCCCGATCTCACCGGCGGCGAACATGCCCGCGACGCCGGACGTGCGCAGCCCGGCGCGGACCGCGCGGACGTCGTGGTCGGCGGTGCCGAACAGGCCGGCACCCCGGCCGGTGCAGGAGAAGAGCAGTGCGCCCGCCACGTCGCCCGGCACGGTGGCCAGCAGCCGGTCGAGGTCGTGGTCCGCGCTCTCCGAGTCGCGCACCTGCAGCTGCACGGTCTGCCCGACCTCGACGACGTCGCCGACGACGAGGCCCTCCCGCTCGGCGTCGGCGCCCACCACGCCACGCACCAGGAAGTCGCCGAGGCCGTGCTCGTCGGCGTACTCGTCCATGGCCACACCGAGGTGCAGGCCGCCGGTCACCATCGCCTGCTCCGCCGGCGGCAGCTGGCGGAGCACCTCCTCGAGCTTCACCGTCGCCGGCCGACCGGCGAGACCCAGCAGCAGGTTCCCGTCGGCGGCGGTCACCGTCATGGTCGGACCGACCGGGCGGCAGCCCTGGCTGACCACAGGCACCGGCACGACGTCGCCGCCGAGAACGACGCCCACGGCACCGCGGTCGCGGACGACGCCGTCGGCGAGCAGCCGGGTCGAGCCGGCGCCACGCATACCGGTGGCGTTGCCGCCGGTGATCGGCAGACCGGGCAGGGCATCATTCGCCTGCTCCACGAACGCGTCGACGGGGAAGGACCACGGGTCGACGAGCATCACCGCGGCGCGGTCGTCGGCGCGGCGCACCGGCATCCCGACGACGGCGATCGACTCCGACGTGCGCAGGACCTCGAGGTGGAAGGACCGCAGCGCCACGCCCGGCAGCGCCCCGACCCACACGCTGACCGCCGACGTGAGCTCGACGCCGCGGCCGCCGCCGATGACCCCGGGGGCGCTGCAGCCGATCGCCGTGGTGGCGCCGGACAGCTCGCCGGCGCGCTCGAGGGCGGCAGCGACGTCGTCGGGCTCGGCGCCGCAGGCGAAGACCAGGGCAAGGTCGGGCGCGGCGCCGCCGAGCGCGAGCAGCGCGGCACGGGTCGCCGAACCCGCGGCCCGCACCAGGTCGGCGTCGACGGCGATCCCGTCGCCGCACCGGACCCCGGTGGTCCGCCTGCTCGTCGTCCCGCCCGGCTGCACCTCCCCATCCTCGCGCCCGGACGCCCTGGGAAACAGCCACCACCCGACGTACGGTCGAGGACGTGCCCGAGCGACCCACCGCCACCATGCCCGCCCCGACGAGCGTCGCCACCCTCGCCGACCTGCGCGAGAGCGGCCACACCTACCGGCCGGTGAAGACCGAGATCCGGGAGAACCTCCTTGAGCTGCTGCGCTCCGGCCGGCCGCGCTTCGAGGGGATCGTCGGCTTCGACGAGACCGTGCTGCCCGCGCTGGAACGGGCGCTGCTCGCCGGCCACGACATCGTGCTGCTCGGCGAGCGCGGCCAGGGCAAGACCCGGCTGATCCGCACCCTCACGGCGCTGCTCGACGAGTGGACCCCGGTCGTAGACGGCTGCGAGATCAACGACCACCCGGAGGTCCCGGTGTGCGCGCGCTGCCGGCGGCTGCACACCGAGCTCGGCGACGACCTGCCCGTCGGCTGGCGGCACCGCAGCGAGCGGTACGGCGAGAAGCTGGCGACGCCGGACACGTCGGTCGGCGACCTCATCGGCGACATCGACCCGGTGAAGGTCGCGGAGGGCCGCACGCTCGGCGACCCGGAGACCGTGCACTACGGGCTGGTGCCGCGCACCAACCGCGGCATCTTCGCCATCAACGAGCTCCCCGACCTCGCGGAGCGCATCCAGGTCTCCCTGCTCAACGTGCTGGAGGAGCGCGACATCCAGGTCCGCGGCTACGCGCTCCGGCTGCCGCTGGACGTCCTGCTCGTCGCGAGTGCGAACCCGGAGGACTACACCAACCGCGGCCGCATCATCACCCCGCTCAAGGACCGGTTCGGCACGGAGATCCGCACCCACTACCCCGACCTGCTCGAGGACGAGATCGCCGTCATCCGGCAGGAGGCCGACGTGGCCGCGATCGTGCCGGACTTCCTGCTCGAGGTCGTCGCGCGGTTCACCCGGCACGTCCGCGAGTCGCCGGCGGTGGATGCGCGGTCCGGTGTCTCGGCACGTTTCGGCGTCGCCGCGACCGAGACGGCGGCAGCCTCGGCACTGCGTCGCTCCGCGCTCACCGGCGAGCAGCCGGCGGTCGCGCGCATCTGCGACCTGCCGGCCGTGGTGCCGAGCCTGCTCGGCAAGGTGGAGTTCGAGGTCGACGAGGAGGGCCGCGAGGTCGAGGTGCTCGCGCACCTGCTGCGCAAGGCGACGGCGGAGACCTTCCGGCACCACCTCGGCGCGTCCGACCTCAAGGCGCTGATCGAGAAGTTCGACGAGGGCCTGCTCGTCGAGAGCGGCGACCTGGTCCCCGGCAGGCGGCTGCTGGAGCAGGTCGGCCCGCTCCCGGGCCTGGCGCACGTGCTCGAGCTGCTCGGTGTCGACGAGGGCGCCGAGACGCCGGAGCTGGCGGCGGCCGGGCTCGAGTTCGCCCTCGAGGGTCTCTTCCTCAACCGTCGCATCAGCAAGGACGACAGCCCCGCCGGCGGCATCCTCTACGGGCACTAGCCGTGCCCCACGGATACCGCTACGGCAGCTGGCACGACGGGCCCGACCCGCTCGCGCCGCCGTACGACGTGCGGCGGGCCCTCGACCGGATGGGCGAGGACGTGCTGGCCGGCTCGACGACACGGGACGCGCTGAACCGGCTGCTGCGGCGCGGCGACGACGAGCAGAGCCGGCGCGGGCTCGACGACATGCTGAAGCGGATCCGCGAGCAGCGCCGGCAGCTGCGCGAGCAGGGCCGGCTCGGCGGCACCCTCGACGAGGTGCGCCGGCTCATCGACACCGCCGTCGGCCAGGAGCGGTCCGCACTGTTCCCCGACCCGTCGGACGACGCGCGGTTCCGCGAGGCGAGCCTCGACGCACTGCCGTCAGACCCGGCGCGTGCCGTACGCCAGCTGGAGTCCTACGACTGGCAGTCACCCGAGGCCGCGCAGACCTTCGAGGAGGTCAAGGACCTGCTGCGCCGCGAGGTGCTGGACACCCAGTTCCGCGGGATGAAGGAGGCGTTGGAGAACCCCGACCCCGAGGCGATGGCGCGCATCAAGGACATGATGGCCGACCTCAACGCGATGCTCGCCGCGGATGCGAGGAGCGAGCACACCCCGCAGCAGTTCGACGACTTCATGCAGAAGTACGGCGACATGTTCCCCGACAACCCGCGCGACCTCGAGGAGCTCGTCGACTCCCTGGCCCGGCGCGCGGCCGCGGCGGAGCGGATGATGCGGTCGATGTCGCCGCAGCAACGCGAGGAGCTCGCGGCGCTGATGGCCGGCGCGCTGGAGGACATGGACCTGGCGCGCGAGATGGCCCGGCTGAACGAGGCGCTGCGCGCCCGCCGGCCCGACCTCGACTGGCGCAGCCGCGAGCGGATGGAGGGCGACCAGCCGATGGGCGCGGGCGAGTCGACCAGCGCGCTGCAGGACCTCGCCGACCTCGACGAGCTCGAGTCGACGCTCGGCCAGGACTACCCGGGCGCCAGCCTCGAGGACGTCGACGAGGAGGCCGTCCGGCGCGCCCTCGGGCGGGGCGCCGCCGACGACCTGCGCGAGCTGCGGCGGCTGGAGCGCGAGCTCGAGGAGCAGGGCTACCTCAACCGCTCCGGCGACCGGCTCGACCTGACCGCGAAGGCCGTGCGTCGACTCGGGCAGACGGCACTGCGGCACGTGTTCGCCGACCTGCGGTCGGCCGGTCGCGGCGGCCACGACGTGCCGGACGCGGGCCAGGCCGGCGAGCTCACCGGCGCGAGCCGGCAGTGGCAGTTCGGCGACGAGCAGCCGCTCGACGTCGTGCGCACGCTGACCAATGCGGTGCGGTCCGGCCGGGTGCTCCCCGGCGAGGGCGCGGGCATCCGGCTCTCGACCGAGGACTTCGAGGTCGCGGAGACCGACCGCCGTACGTCGGCTGCGGTCTGCCTGCTCGTCGACCTGTCGTACTCGATGGTGCTACGGGACACCTGGGGTGCGGCCAAGGCGACCGCGCTCGCCCTGCACGCGCTGGTGTCCGGCCAGTTCCCGCAGGACGCGCTCACCATCATCGGGTTCTCGTCGTACGCCCGGACGCTGCAGGCCACCGAGCTGGCGGGCCTCGAGGCGGACTACGTGCAGGGCACCAACCTGCAGCACGCGCTGATGCTGGCCGGGCAGTTCCTCGACGAGCACCCCGACCACGAGCCGGTCGTCCTGGTCGTCACCGACGGCGAGCCGACCGCGCACCTGCTGCCCGGCGGCCAACCCTACTTCGCCTGGCCGCCGGAGCCGGAGACGCTCACCGCCACCGTGGTCGAGGTGGACCGGATGACCCGGCGCGGCGCGACCCTCAACGTCTTCCAGCTCGACGACGACCCGCGGCTGACGGCCTTCATGCAGGACCTCGCGCGACGAAACGGCGGTCGCGTGCTGCTGCCGGACCCGCAGCGGCTCGGGCAGTACGTCGTCAGCGACTACCTCTCCCGCCGCACGGGGCGCCGGTCGCGTCGCGCGGGCTGAGCACGTCATGACGGCGCCGCGGGTGTTCGGCATCCCCGCGCGGGACGCGCCGGTCGTCGCGGTGCTGCGGCGTGGTCCCAGCGACTGGTCGCACGTCGGCCGGTGGGACGTCGACGCCCTCACGTACGAGAGCGGCGCGTGGCTGCACGGCACGCTGTACCCGCAGCGCTGCGACCTCTCCCCCGACGGCCGGTGGCTCTGCTGCTTCGCACTGAAGGCCGGTGGACTCTGGTCGGCCGGGTCGACGTACGTGGCGGTGTCCCGGCTGCCGTGGCTGACCGCGCTCGCGGCGTGGGGCACGGACGGCACCTGGACCCGCGGGGTGCACTTCGTCGCCGACCGGGACAGCTGGCCGCTCGAGGACCCCGACGAGGGGGACGTCGCGCCGCTGCGCGATTGGTACGGCCTGGCGTACACCCGGCCGGCGAGCTTCGCCGTCGAGCGGCGCAACGGGTGGGCCGAGACCGACGACACCCCGCCGCAGGGCGAGCACGACAGCTGGGACGAGAAGCGCGCCGAGCAGATCGTGCTCGCGCGGCCCAGCCCCCGTGACGGCCGGGTCCTCACGGTCCGCGGCGGCCAGGCGGCGTTCCGGTCCGGACCGGCCGGCTGGTGGCAGGCGCCGCTGTACGCCGTCGACGACGAGGTGCTCGACGACGTGCAGTGGGCCGACTGGTCGGCGGACGGCCGGCTGCTGGTGGCGACCGTCGACGGCAGGCTGCAAGTGCGGGACGGGTCGACGGTCGCGGGCGAGGTCGACCTGGCCGCACTGACCCCCGACCCGCAGCCGCCGCCGCCCCACGCCACCCACTGGTAGCCGCCGCCCGCGGGATCGCTCGTGTGCGACATGAGTCCCCGACAGCCGAGGGGGCGTGTCGGGGAGCGAGGTCGCAAACGATCTTCCTGGCCACCCCGCGGCTGCGAGGTGTTCACCGAGCCGTCCACAGGGGGCCTCAAGTGCTCAGGGCGGATGTCCGATAGACTCATCGGCAGCAGCCCACCCAG
Source organism: uncultured Actinomycetota bacterium (assembly GCA_963746175.1). Classification (GTDB taxonomy): domain Bacteria; phylum Actinomycetota; class Actinomycetes; order JACCUZ01; family JACCUZ01; genus CAVVAH01. Next base: position 802,543 of record CAVVAH010000008.1, read on the forward strand.
AGGTTGCCCGGAGCGCTCGCAGTCGAGCGCCCGGTCCCCCGCCCCGGAGGGGCGAGCGACTCCAGATCCGCGTGTTTTCTCGCGTGCACGGGTCGCCGTACCTCAGGGCAGGACACGCACCAGCCGCCGACGCGGACCCCGTAGAGAGATGCGGGTCGCCGGTGGCGCACCACGGAAGGAGACCATCATGGTCGAGGACGACTTCGGTCCCTGGGACGACTGACCCAGGACCACCCGAGCAGGGAGCCCCACGAGGGATCCCTCTGGTCAACCCGACGCCCCGACCGGCCCCGTGCCGGTCGGGGCGTCGTCGTTGCCGAGGTCGTGGCTGATGGCGGGCCATCAGACGGGGCCCAGGGCAGGCTGACGGTCGGGAGCGGTCCGGGGATCGTCGGCAGGCCGGTGGCCGACAAGGTCGGCAACGGCACCGGCAGCCCCGAGGCGAGGTGACATGGTGTCCGTAGCCCGGAATCGGATCAAACCGGGGTGATCTAGACCACACAGTCTCCGCCAGTGACCGCCCGGGACGGGACCTGACCGCCCCGGCTACCGTCGCCGGGTGACGACTCGCGCCGACGGATCCCGCCGGTCGCGCAACCCGATGGCCGGCCTGCCACGCGAGGTGGCCGTCCTCACCGCAGTCGCCTTCGCCGTCGCCGTCGGCTTCGGCGTCGTCGCCCCCGCGATCCCCGAGTACGCCCGCGACTTCGGCGTCGGGCGCACGGCCGCCGGCGCGGTGATCTCGGCGTTCGCGTTCATGCGGCTGGTGTCCGCCCTCGGCAGCGGCCGCCTGGTCAACCGGTTCGGCGAGCGACTGGTGCTCGCCACCGGCATCGGGATCGTGGCGGTGAGCAGCGCCCTGGCCGGTCTGGCCCAGACGTACACCCAGCTCCTTCTGCTGCGCGGTGTCGGCGGCGTCGGGTCCGCGATGTTCACCGTCTCGGCCATCTCGCTGCTGCTGCGCGTCGTCGACGCCGACCAGCGCGGCAAGGCCACCGGCATGTGGCAGTCCGGCTTCCTCGTCGGCGCGATCGCCGGCCCCGCGATCGGGGGGCCGCTCACGGCCATCTCGTTGCGCGCGCCGTTCTTCGTCTACGCCGGGACGCTCGCAGTCGCCGGCGGAATCGGGCTGCTCTTCCTCACCCGCGCAGCGCTGCACGAGGCCGAGACGTCGACCACCGACGCCCGGGCCGTGACTCTGCCGCAGGCCTTACGGGTGTCGGGCTACCGGGCGGCGCTGGTGTCCAACCTCGGCAACGGGTGGGCCCTGTTCGGCGTACGCAGCTCGCTGATCCCGCTGTTCGTCACCGAAGGCATCGGCGCATCGGCCACCTGGACCGGCATCGGGTTCTTCGTGTCCGCGGCGGCGCAGGGCGGACTGCTGCTCGTCGCCGGCTCGTTCACCGACCGCGTCGGCCGGCGACCGGCGCTGCTCATCGGCGGTGCGGCCGCCACCGCCGCCATGCTGCTCGTCGCTGTGAGCGACTCACTCGCCGTCTACACCGTGGCGATGGCGCTGTTCGGCGCCGGTTCGGCCTTCCTGTCCGTGGCGCCGAGCGCGATCGTCGGCGACGTCGTGCACGGCAAGGGCGGCACCGTCGTGGCGGCGTTCCAGATGTCGGCCGACCTGGGAGCCGTCGTGGGGCCGCTGGCGGCGGGCTGGCTGGCCGACGACTACTCCTTCGGAGCGGCCTTCGGGGTCACCGCGGCCGTCCTCGCCGCCGGTCTGGTCACGGCGTTCTTCTCCGCCGAGACCCGGCACCGCACCGACCCCGCAGACCGCAACCCGGACCCGTCGCCCGGCACATCCGGCTGACCCCGCACCACCCGCACCCCTCCCGCGAGTGGTGGGTTCCGCATCCGTTTCGTCCGTTCCAGGCTGCCGAACCCACCACTCGGCGGGGAGTCGCGGTCAGCCGGCGGGGCGGAGCAGGCCGTCGGCGACGACCTCGAGCAGCGGGCGTACGGCGTCGTCGCCGAGACCGCCCTGGTCGGCGACGGTCGCGATACCACCCACCAGCCGGCAGACCTGCACCGACTGGGTGCCGTCGCGCAGCGCACCGTGCTCCCGGAGCCGGGCCAGCACCTTGCCGTTGGCCGCGGTGAGGGCCTGGCACTTGCGGTGCATCGGCGATGCCGAGTCCGCCATGGCCGAGGTGATCTTGGCCGGGCCGCCGCGGTGCGCGCTGATGTGGTGGACGTAGTCCGTGAACCAGCCGAGCAGCATCTCGCGGGGCGGCAGCTCGCTTGCCACGGCCTTGTCGGCGGAGGCGTGGACCCGGGCGACCCAGTCCTTCATCAGGGCGTCGTAGAGAGTGTCGCGGTTGGGGAAGTGCCGGTAGAGCGTCCCCGGGCCGACCTCGGCCCGTCGGGCGATCTCGTCCATCGAGGCGTCGGCTCCGCGCTCGGCGAACACCTGGCGCGCGACCTCGAGGATCCGGTCGTAGTTGCGCTGCGCGTCGGCCCGCACGGCGATTCCTCCTTGCTAAACGGAGATAGTCTCCGTATTGTCGCCGATGACAACCGGAGCCACTCTCCGTTCCAGTCTACGTCGGCTCCGCCGACAAGAACAGGACCCCCATGTCATCCACCACCTCGACCTCGCGCGCCTCGCAGCGGACCCGCTCCGCGCTGCCGCAGGACCTGCCGGCGGACGCCGGCCGCGCAGCGGCGGGCGTCGCGCTCGTCCTCGTCGCCCAGCTCATGCTCATCCTGGACGCCACCGTCGTGAACGTCGCGCTGCCGCGCATCGACGCCGACCTGGGCTTCGGCCCGGCGGCGCTGTCCTGGGTGCTCAACGCCTACACGCTCGCCTTCGGCGGGCTGCTCCTCCTCGGCGGCCGCCTCGGCGACGTCTTCGGCCGCCGCCGGGTCTTCGAGATCGGCCTCGCCGTCTTCACCCTCGGCAGCGTCGTCGGCGGCCTCGCGCCGTCCCCCGCGTGGCTGCTTGCCGGCCGCGCGGCACAGGGCGTCGGCGCCGCGATGGCCGCGCCCGGTGTCCTCGCCCTGCTGACCACCAGCGCCCCGGACGAGGCGGCTCGCAACCGGGCACTGGCACTCTTCGGCGCGGTCACCTCCGGGGGCATGTCCCTGGGGCTGCTCCTGGGCGGGCTGCTCACGGACCTCGGCTCGTGGCGCTGGACGCTGTTCATCAACGTCCCGATCGGGATCGCCGTCCTCGCCCTGACCCGTCGCCTGCTCAGCGAGACCCCTCGCCGCCCCGGCCGGTTCGACGTCGTCGGGGCCGTCACTGCCACCCTCGGCGCGGTCTCCGTCGTGTGGGCGCTCATCGGCGCCCCCGAGCACGGCTGGACCTCGGCCCGGACCGTCGGCGGGCTCGCGCTCGGTGTCGTGTCCCTGGTGACCCTGGCGGTCACCGAGCGCCGGGTGTCGCACCCGCTGCTGCGACCGGCCCTGCTCCGGGACCGGACCCGGGTGGGATCGCTGGCCGTCATGACGCTGATCGTCGGCGCGCAGTTCTCGATGTTCTTCCTGATCGTGCAGTTCCTCCAGCGCGAGCTCGAGCTCGGTCCCCTGGCCTCCGGGTTCGCCTTCCTCCCTCTGTCGGTCGGCATCTTCGCGATGTCGCGGGTCACCCCGCGGCTGGTCGCGAGGTTCGGCCAGGTGCCCTTGCTCATGGTCGGCACCGTCGGTATGTCGGCGAGCTTCGCCTGGCTCAGCCTGATGGCACCCGGCCAGGGCTACGCCACCGCGGTCCTCGCGCCGATGCTCCTCAACGGCATCTCCGCCGGCCTCACGTTCATGCCGGTCACGTCACTCGTCCTGGGCGGCGTGGAGCCAGAGCACGCCGGGTCGGCGTCGGGACTGCTCCAGACCGCGCAGCAGCTGGGCGGTGCCGTCGGCCTCGCCGTCATCGTCTCGGTCTACGCCGCGAACGACCGGCCGGGCGAGTTCCTGCCGGGCACCACCGAGGCGTTCCTCACCTCGGCGTCGTTCGCGCTGGCGGCCTTCCTGATCGCCGTCACCGTCGTGCGCCGCCGGCGTCCGGCCGCCGAGCGGGAGTGCGCGGAGGTCGTCGAGCGACAGCTCGAGGCGGCATGATCGGCCGGTGCCCGACGGCGTCGTGATCCGACCGGTCGTCACCTCGGACCTCGCCCGCTTGCAGGCGATCGAGGTGGCGGCCGGTGGCATGTTCCGTCCCCTCGGGATGGACCTCGTCGCCGACGACGACCCGTTCAGCGCCGACGTGCTCCAGTCGTACGCCGACGCGGGCCACGCCTGGGTCGCGGTGCCCTCCGACGGCGGGCAGGCCGACGGCTACCTGCTGCTGGACGTCGTCGACGGGGCCGCACACGTGGAGCAGGTCACCGTGCACCCCGACGGCGCCCGGCGCGGCATCGGGCGGGCGCTCGTCGAGCACGTCGCGAGCTGGGCAGCGGGTGCCGGCTTCAGCGCGATGACGCTGACGACCTTCCGGGACGTGGCGTGGAACGGGCCCTACTACGAGCGGCTCGGTTTCCGGTACCTCGACCCGGACGACGAAGGTCCGGCACTGCGCCTGCTCCGGGACCACGAGCGGGCGCACGGGCTGGATGCCTGGCCGCGGGCCAGCATGCGCCGGGACCTCGACCGGTGACGCTGCACCGACCGTCGACAGTCAGCCCCGGAGGCCGCTCCTGACGAGGTTCCCAGCGGCCTCCGGGTGCTGCTGTGCGAGCAGCCCCGCCGCGGCGAGCACGTACTGCGTGTCCACGACCGTGCGCGCCCGCTCCGGCACCGCCCACCCACCGGCGAGATCACCCGTCGCCGGCTCGAGCATGGCTGCGGCACGTCCCGCTGTCGCGTGCCGCAGCACCCCGCCCGAGCCGACGACCAGCCCGACCTGGCGCAGGTCCTTGCCGCTGCCTCGGGCGTGCCGGCGCAGTGCCACGGTCACCGCGAGGCGCGCCAGCTCGGCGTCGTCGTCCCGTCCCTGCTCGTCGTCCGGCAGGTACGCCGGGTCCGCCACGCGCGCCGACGCGGCGGCCCGGAGCCGGTCGGCCGACGTGTCGTCGAGCAGCCGCTCGGCGACCGCCGCCTCGACGACCCCGACCGCGCCCCAGCGCATCCCGAGGTCGCCCTCGACCGTGCGGCTGCGCCAGAGCACCTCGACGACCTCCTTGCGCAGCACTGCGTCCTCGCCCTGCGGGGTCACCACCGAGTAGACGTCGGTCGTCGCGCCGCCGACGTCCACCACGAGCACGTCGCCGGCACCCTCGTGCGATCCGGCGCCGTCCGCGAGCACCTCGACACCGGCGAGCACCGCGTCGGGCGTCGCCGCGCGGACCATCGCCGGGAAGTCGGCGCGTGACGAGAGTCCCTTGCCGCCGATGACGTGGCCGATGAACACCTCGCGGATCGCCAGCCGGGCCGGCATCGGGTCGAGCCGCCCGATCTCCGGCAGCACGTTCGCCGTCGCCGTCACCGGCACGCCGGCCGACGTCAGCTCGGCCAGCACGTCGTCGCGTGCGTCGACGTTGCCCGCCACGACCACGGGCACGACCAGCCGGCGCGCGGCCAACGCCGCAGCGTTGTGCCGGAGGATCTCGCTGTTGCCGCCGTCGGTGCCGCCGACCAGCAGCACCACGTCGGGCCGTGCCGCCAGCAGCGCGCCGAGGGCCGCGCCGTCCAGCGGGCCGGCCGCGACGTGCTCGACCCGCGCGCCGGCCGAGAGACCGACGCGGTGCCCTGCCTCGGCGGTGACCAGCTGCTCGTAGCCGACCACGGCAAGGCGCAGCCCGCCGCCGGCCGACGAGCAGGCGAGCGTCCCGACGTCCTTGCCGGCACCGAGCGAGGCGCGGACGGCGTCGACGCCGTCCATCACATCGGTCGCGATCGTGGTCGGGTGCGACGCCGTGCCGAGCAGGGTGCCGTCGTCGACGTCGACCAGGGCAGCCTTGGTGAACGTCGACCCGACGTCGACGCAGACGACCGCCGGCACGTCAGGCGAGCGCGCGGGTGAGGTCCTCGACCAGGTCCTCGACGTCCTCGATGCCCACCGAGAGCCGCACCAGGTCGGCCGGCACCTCGAGCGGCGAGCCCGCCGCGGACGCGTGCGTCATCCGACCAGGGTGCTCGATCAGCGACTCGACGCCGCCCAGCGACTCGCCGAGGGTGAACACCTCGGCGCGGTTGCACACCTCGACCGCCGCCTCCTCGCCGCCGACGACACGGAACGACACCATGCCGCCGTACGCCTTCATCTGCTTGACGGCGATGTCGTGGCCCGGGTGCTCGGGCAGACCGGGGTAGAACACCTCGGCGACCTTGGGGTGCGCGGTGAGCAGGTCGACGATCCGCTCGGCGTTGGAGCAGTGCCGGTCCATCCGGACGCCGAGCGTCTTGATGCCGCGCAGCACCAGCCACGAGTCGAACGGCCCGGCCACCGCGCCCATCGCGTTCTGGTGGTAGGTCACCTTCTCGGCCAGCTCGTCGTCGGCGAGCACCAGCGCGCCGCCGACCACGTCGGAGTGCCCGCCGAGGTACTTCGTCGTCGAGTGCACGACGGCGTCGGCGCCGAGCGGGATCGGCTGCTGCAGGTACGGCGAGGCGAACGTGTTGTCGACGACGAGGATCGCGCCGACCTCGTGGGTGACCTCGGCGATGGCGGCGATGTCGGCGATGCCGAGCAGCGGGTTGGTGGGCGTCTCGAGCCACACGACCTTGGTCTCCCCCGGCCGGATCGATGCCCGGACGGCGTCGACGTCGTGCCCACCGGCGGGGGTGTGCGACAGCCCCCACGCCTCCTGGACCTTCGCGAACAGCCGGTAGGTGCCGCCGTAGGCGTCACCCGGGATGACCGCGTGGTCGCCGGGGCGGCAGACGGTGCGCAGCAGGGTGTCCTCCGCCGCCAGCCCGGAGGCGAACGCCAGCCCGCGGCGGCCGGCCTCGATCGCGGCGAGGCAGTCCTCCAGCGCGGTCCGCGTGGGGTTGGCGCTGCGGCTGTACTCGTAGCCGCCGCGCAGCCCGCCGACGCCGTCCTGCTTGTAGGTCGAGGTCTGGTAGATCGGCGGGACCACCGCCCCGGTCAGCGGGTCGGGCTCCTGGCCGGCATGGATCGCGAGGGTCTCGAAGTGCATGGGCACAGCGTATGGCGGTCGCGGACCGTCAGCGGCCTGGGCTACGGTCCGTGCCGTGCTGGAGCCGACGTACCCGCTCAGGACCGAGCGCCTCGACCTGCGGCCCTACCGGGACGACGACGGCGACTTCCTCTACGAGCTGCAGAAGGACCCCGACACGACCAAGTACCTCTACTACGAGCCGCTCACTCCTGAGCGGGTCGACGCCGCGCTCGGCCCGAAGCTCGCGCGGCACGTCCTGCGCGGCGAGGGCGAAGCCCTGCAGCTGGTCGCCGTTCTGCGGGCGACCGGCGAGCGGGTCGGCGAGGCCACGCTGGGCTGGCCGTCGGAGGAGCACCGTGGCGGCGAGGTCGGCTACCTCGTCCACCCGGCGCACCGCGGTCGGGGCTACGCCACCGAGATGGCGGCGGAGATGCTCCGGCTGGCCTTCGACGACTTCGGCTGGCACCGCGTCATCGGCCGGCTGGACGCCCGCAACGCGGCGTCGGCCGCCGTGCTGGAGCGGCTGGGGATGCGCAGGGAGGCGACGTTCTGGTCAGCAACGAGTTCGTGAAGGGCGAGTGGGGCGACGAGGTCGTCTACGCGCTGCTGGAGGACGAGTGGCCGACGTCACGGGCCAGCCGGTCCAGCGCCTGACGGACCGCGCCCGGCGCCTCGTACCAGGGCAGGTGACCGGCTCCGGGCACGACCTCGGTCCACGCGCCCGGGGATGCGGTCGGCGCTGTCACGTCCGGCGCTGTTCGGGATGCTGCTCTGCTCACCCACGACCACGCCGAGCGGCACGGCGATCCCCGGCAGTGACGCCTCCAGCTCGGGCAGCCGCTGCACCAGGTCGGTGAACAGCCCGGAGTACGCCGGGATCGACAGCCGCATCGGCCGGGGCATCGGTGGCGCGGCGGGCGGGTCGGCGAAGTATGCGGGCCAGAACAGCCGGAAGCTCTCCAGGGCGAGCTCCTCCGACGTGTCGCCCTCCTGAGCCAACCGGTCCAGCTCGACGGCGCGCTCACGGTCCGCCTCCGGTGTGCGCCGCTCCATCTCGGCCTCGAACTCGGCGTTGCCGCCGTCGCCGACCGCACCGAGCGGGTCGACCGCGAGGACACCGAGCAGTCGCTCGGGCAGCCGGCCGGCCACCCAGAACGCGAGGTGACCACCCCAGGAGCTGCCCACGACGTACGCCCGGTCCCAGCCCAGGTGGTCGAGCACCGCGGCGACGTCGGCGACCGCCTCGTCGATGGTGAAGGAACCGTGGGTCAGCGACAGCTCGATGCCCCGCTGCTGGTAGGTGGCGACCCGGTACGACGGCGCCAGGTCGGCGACGAGGCCGTCGACGATCGACACCGAGATGCCGGGTCCGCCGTGCAGCACCAGCACCGGCGGCCCGTCCCCCGTGACGGTGCCGGCGAGCACGCCGCCCTCGACCGTTGCCGCGAAGTCGTCGTACCCAGCCGTCATGGTCGCGATCCTGGCACGATGCGGCCATGACGACGTCCCGCAGCGACGGTCACGTACGGCGTCCGCTCGATGTCCGCGCCGCTGCAGCGCGTCCTCACGGTCCGGCCGACGACGACCGGGGACTTCGCCGCGCCGGTTGGCGCCTCCCGGACCCGACGAGCTGCTCCGCGAGCACGAGGCCTTCGTCGAGCTGCTCGAGTCGCTCGGGGTCGAGGTCGTGGCGCGGCCGACGCCCCGGACGGGATGGTCGACGCCTGCTTCGCGTACGACCCGGTGCTCGTGACCGGTGCCGGGGCGATCGAGCTGCGGATGGCCAAGCCGGCCCGGCAGGACGAGCCGGGCTTCCTCGTCGCCGAGGTCGAGAAGGCCGGTGTCCCGGTGCTCGGCCGGCTCACCGGCCCCGCCACCGCCGACGGCGGCGACATGTTCTGGCTGGACGAGTCGACCCTCGCCGTCGGCCGCGGGTACCGCACCAACGCCGAGGCGCACCGCCAGCTGGCCGAGCTGCTCGCGGCCCGAGGGCGTGACGGTCGAGCGCGCCGACCTGCCGCACCACCGGGGCGCCGCGCACGTCATGCACCTGATGTCCGTCGTGTCCCCGGTCGCGCCGGACCTGGCCGTGGTCTTCGAGCCGCTCGCCCCCGTGCCGCTGCTCGAGCTGCTCGCCGACCGCGGCTACCGGACGTTGCCCGCCGACCCCGACGAGCTCGACGACCAGGGCTGCAACGTGCTCGCAGTACGCCCCGGGGTGGTCGTCATGGCCGACAGCGCCCCGCGCACCCGGGCCACGCTGGAGAAGGCCGGGGTCGAGGTGCACACCTACGCGGCGTCACAGGTGAACAAGGGTGACGGCGGACCCACCTGCCTCACCCGACCGCTGCTGCGCGCGTAACGCCCGGCGGCCTTGCCGGACAGCAGCAGAGCCGGCCGGAACACCAGCAGCTCCGAACCTGTTGGGAACGGCAACAGGAGGTCACATGTTCTTCGGCAGGAAGCCCGTCATGGTCACCCGGCAGGACGCCCTCCCGGGCCGACCCGACCGTCCGTTCCGCATCGCCCCCGACCACGTCGTCCTCGGCACCCCGATCGAGGCGCCGGCCGCGCCCGGCCACGAGGAGATCTTCTTCGGCATGGGCTGCTTCTGGGGGTCCGAGCGGATCTTCTGGCAGATCCCCGGCGTCGACGTCACCGCGGTCGGCTACCAGGGCGGATACACCCCGAACCCGACGTACGAGGAGACGACGACCGGCCTCACCGGCCATGCCGAGGTCGTCCGGGTCGTCTACGACCCCTCGAAGGCCGAGCTCGAGACCTTGCTCAAGGCGTTCTGGGAGAACCACGATCCGACGACGCCGAACCAGCAGGGCAACGACGTCGGCACGACCTACCGCTCGGCGATCTACACGACCAGCGACGCGCAGCAGGCGGCTGCCGAGGAGTCACGGTCCCGCTACCAGCAGGCGCTCAAGGAGGCCGGGTTCGGCGAGATCTCGACCGAGATCAAGCCGGCGTCCGAGGCCGGCACGTTCTGGTACGCCGAGGACTACCACCAGGGCTACCTGCACAAGAACCCGCGCGGCTACTGCAACCACGGGTTCTGCCAGGTGGCGTACGACGCCAAGGCACACGGTCAGGACGCCCCCACCAAGGTCGAGCTCCCCGAGTCCTGAGGCGAGCCTGCCGTGCACGCACGGTGACGACGGCACACGCTGCGTCGACCCGTTGGTGGCGATGCCCGAACTGCCCGGATAACTCCAACGAATCGCGCGAGGTCGCGCGACCGGACGCCTTGTGGTGGCGCTGCGGGCGGGAGTACGAACGAGTGGGCTCACCACGGCCACCAACGGGGCGACCAACGGGGGTCCTGCGGCGACGTCATCGCCGCCCGTAGGAGGGGGACTGCCTGTGAGACGCATCGTTGCCCTGGGAGCGGTCGGCGCGCTGGCCGCCAGCTCGTTCCTGGTCACACCGTCGGTCGACGCCACCACCCAGGCCCGCGTCGAGAAGTCCACCATCTCCTGGGGCCGCTGCGACGACCCCTTCCTGCGCGAGCTCGGCGCACAGTGCTCCACGCTCGAGGTCCCCGTCGCCTACGCCCGCCCCGAGCTCGGCACGCTGACCCTGGCCCTTTCCCGGCTGCGGCACACGGCGCCGAGGAAGGACTACAAGGGCGTCCTGCTGGCCAACCCGGGCGGGCCGGGCGGCTCCGGCCTGACGCTGGCCCCCGTCCTGGCGGTGTTCGCGATGCCGGACGACATCCGCGCGGCGTACGACTGGATCGGCTTCGACCCGCGCGGCGTGGGCTCCAGCGAGCCCCGGCTGTCCTGCGACCCCGACTACTTCGTCGGCCCGCGTCCCGACTACGACATCGGGCTGACGCCCTCGGCCGAGAGCGAGTGGGTTGCCCGGTCGCAGGGCTACGCCGCCGACTGCGCGGCCGCTGGAGGCGAGCTGCTCAATCACCTGCGCACCACCGACAACGTCCGCGACATGAACCTGATCCGGGCCGCGCTGGGCGCACCGAAGCTGAACTTCTACGGCTTCTCCTACGGCACCTACCTAGCGCAGGTCTACGCCACGAAGTTCCCGCGGCGGGTCGGCCGGATGGTTCTCGACGCCAACGTCAACCCGACAAGGGTCTGGTACGACGCGAACATCGACCAGGACCACGCGTTCGAGATCGTGATCGGCAGGTTCTTCGCCTGGGTCGCCGACCACGACGACATCTACGACCTGGGCACGTCGGCCGCCGAGGTCGAGGCGGCCTACTACGACGCGCGGGCAAAGCTGACCGCGAACCCGGAGGGCCCGCTCGGCCCGTCCGAGCTGACCGACGCCTTCCTGCCGGCCGGCTACGTCCAGGTCCTCTGGCCGGACGAGGCACAGGCGCTCTCAGACCTGGTGCATGGCGACCCGTCCGGCGCGACCGCGTTCTACGAGGCTTTCGACGGCCCAGGTGACGACAACGGGTTCGCGATGTACCTCGCCACCGTCTGCACCGACGGCCGGTGGAAGCCCTATCCCGCCTTCCGCGCCGAGAACGTCGCGGTCGACGAGCAGGCGCCGTTCTTCTCGTGGGGCAACTTCTGGTTCAACGCCCCGTGCGTCTACTGGGCCGGTCGGTCGCACCACCCGGTGAACGTCAACGGGAGCGCCGCGCCGCCGCTGCTGCTCATCGGCGAGACCCTCGACGCCGCGACTCCGCTGCCGGGCAGCTTCGAGGTGCGGCGGCGGTTCCCACGGTCGGCGTTGGTCGAGGTGGACGGCGGGACCACCCACGCGAACTCGCTGTCGGGAAACCCGTGCGTCGACGAGCCGATCTTCACCTACCTGCGCACCGGGGTCGTCCCGCCGCGGGTGGCGGGCGACGGCCCGGACGTCCTCTGCCCGGCCCCGCCGCTGCCCGAGCCGGCGACGGCGACGGCGTCCTCGACCTCGGGGGGAGGCAACCAGCGCCACGGGCTGACTCCGATGTGGTCCACGCAGCTCTCAGCCGGCTTCAGCCGGCCCTGACCGCCGGTACGGAGCTGCATGATCACCGCGACTCTGCTCGTCGGTGATCATGCAGCTCCGTACCCGTCAGCCGACCTCGGTGACGTCCTCGACGGTGAACTCCGGCGGGTGCGACTCCCGGGTGGCGTGGCAGGTGAGCAGACCCGGCTCCGGCCGGGCACCGGCCCGGACCGTGACGATGAGGTTCCGCGGCTGCCGCCGCAGCCGCACCTGGAACCTGCCGTCACCGAGGTGCAGCGTGCCGGCCGGTGCGAGCGAGTCGACCGCGAGGTCGCCGAGCTCGCGCCGGACGTGCGCGACCGCGGCCTGCGCGGCCGGTGCCGTCGTCGACCGGCCGCGCAGCAGGTCGGGCAGCACCTCGCCGCGCTCGTGCGCGGCCACCAGCTCGGGCACCCGGTCGGTGCCGACCCGCCCGTAGTAGAGGCCGTGCGGCATCGCCACGACGTTCGCCGCGAACCGGTCGCCTCCGACGTGCGAGCACTCCCAGGCCGCACCGGGCCGGTGCCGCGCGAGCGCCAGCGCCACCGGCCGGCCCTCGACCGCGCAGCAGGCGTCGTGCCGGCCGTGGGTGCAGACCAGGTAGAACGGCTCGTACGACACCGTGCCGGCGCTGCCGTCGAGCGGCAGCGTCCGCAGCTCCTCGTCCGCGCCGAACGTGCCCCACGACGACACCTCGCGCCCGGGCCGGGAGCTGACGACCGCCCAGCTGCGCCGCTCCGGCACCGGCTGCCGGCCGGGCCGACGGATCAGCAGGACCCGCAGACCCTGCCGGATCGCGCGGCGGGACACCTCCAGCCCGACCGCTGTGTCGAGCCGGGACGACGTGAGCGCCTGGCGGCCCCAGCCACCGGGCTGCTCGACGAGCAGGTACCCCGCTGCGGGTGCGGCGGTGCCGGCCATCGGGTCGCCGCGGAGGCGGGCAGCGACCGCGCACCGGGGCGCAGCGACGACCGGCTCGCTCAACGCTCCTCGACCAGCACGACGGCCTCGCGCACCAGGCGCCGGGCGAGCACCATGGCGTCGCCCGGGTCGAGGCCCGGCAGGTCCGCCACCCGCAGCGACTCGCCGTCGAGCAGCGAGCGGACGGCCTTCGCCGTCGCCGCGGGCAGCCGCAGCGTCCGGTCGTGCAGCCGCAGCACGATCTCGTCGCCGTCCATGGCCAGCGTGTGCCGGAGGTGGCGGCGGGCGCGGAGCACCGACTCGGCCGCGAGCGTCGACAGTGCCGCGGCCTGTGCCAACGGCGCGACCGGCTCCGGCCGGTTGCTGCCGACGAGCGAGCCACCCAGCCGCTCGGACACCTGGGCGGCGGTGACCGCCGGCAGCCGGTCCAGGAGCACGGCGAGGGTGGCCTCCACGTCGGCCTGCACCGCAGCGGGGTCGCCGAGGTCGACACCCATCGGCAGCGACGTCCGCAGCGCCGGGTCGTCGGCCACCAGGTCGAGCAGCGCCTCGAGCACGTGGTGCCGGGTGACAGGGTGGACGCCGACGGTCAGGTGGCACGAGACGTCGCCGAGCGCCTCGGCGGCGTGCAGGTAGCCTCGCGGCAGGTAGAGGGCGTCGCCCGGCCGCAGCACGGTGTCGACGACCGGCTCCTCCGCGGCGCGCGCCTCGACCGCGGCGCGGCGCTGCTCCCACGGCTGGTCGCGCAGCGGCGCCGGCAGCACCGGTTCGTGGATCCGCCAGCGCTTCTCGCCCGCGACCTGCAGGACGAAGACGTCGTGCACGTCGTAGTGCGCCGAGAAGCCCTGTGACGAGCTCGGCGTGACGTAGGCGTTGACCTGCACCGGGTGGCCCAGCTCGGTCGCCAGCTCGCCGGCGAAGTCGGTGATCGGACCCCAGGTGCGGTGCAGACCCTGGAAGACGACGGTGTGCCCGTCGGCGAAGAGCTCCAGGACCCGGTCATCGGCCACCTGGTCGGCGACCTGCGCGCCGGTGCCGCCACCGCGGGTGTAGCGCGCGGCCGGCGTGACGACACCGTCCTTGGCGATCCGCAGGAACGGCGTACGCAGGCCGCGCCGCGACAGCAGCTCGTCGACGGCGGCCAGCGAGAAGAGGTCGTCGAAGCCGGCCGGTCCGTCGCCCGCCAGCTGCTCGCGCGTCGAGAGCAGCGGCTGCCGTGACCAGACGCGCGCGGCGAAGTCGTCGCGGTCGACGGCCGCGCAGCGCCGCAGGGCGGGCCAGGAGATGGAGTCTCCCGGCCCGCCCGCGGTGTCGCTCATGGTGCTCAGAGCAGGGACCTCAGGCGCCGCTGTCCGCGCCGCCGTCGCCACCACCGTCAGCGGCCCCGTCGGCACCGCCGTCGTGCTCACCGGGCGTGCCGGACGCGCCGCCGTCGGCCGGACCTTCGGCACCGCCGTCCGCGCCGCCGTCCGCGCCACCGTCGGCTCCGCCGTCCGCACCGCCGTCGCCGCCGCTGCCGGCTCCGCCGTCCGCGGGCCCGTGCTCCTGCGGGCTTGTGGTCATGTCGTCGTCGTCGAGCGCCATACGTGTCCTCCCTCTCGGTCGAACTCCGGCGCCCGCTGTCCGGGGCGCCCGTCCCCGTCCTACCCGACGCGGGAAGCGGAAACCAGCGGCAGTCCGCCTCGCCTCAGCCGGCGGCGAGGTGCCCGAGCAGGTCCTGCCGGGTCAGGACACCGGCCGGCTTGCCGTCCTCGTGCACGAGCACCGCGTCGGACTTCGCGAGCGCAGCCGTCGCCGCCGACACCGGCTCCCCCGAGCCGACGATCGGCAGCGGCGCCGACATGTGCCGCTCCAGCGCGTCGGCGAGGTGCGCGTCACCGGAGAACAGCAGGTCGAGCAGCTCCTTCTCGCTGACCGAGCCGACGACCTCCCCCGCCGTCACCGGGGGCTCGGCCTTGACGACCGGCATCTGCGACACGCTGTACTCACGGAGGATGTCGATGGCCTCGCGGACCGTCTCGTACGGGTGCACGTGCACGAGCGTGGGCACCTCGGCGCCCTTGCTGGCGAGCACGTCGCCGACGGTGGTGCCCGAGGTGGAGTCGGCGTCGAGGAAGCCGTAGTCGGCCATCCAGTCGTCGTTGAAGATCTTGCCGAGGTAGCCGCGGCCGCTGTCCGGCAGCAGCACCACCACCACGTCGTCCGCGGTGAGCCGTTCCGCGACCCGCAGCGCGGCGACGACCGCCATGCCGCAGGAGCCGCCGACGAGCAGACCCTCCTCGCGGGCCAGCCGCCGGGTCATGTGGAAGGAGTCGCGGTCGGACACGGCCACGATCTCGTCGGTCACGGTCCGGTCGTACGCCGACGGCCAGAAGTCCTCGCCGACTCCCTCGACGAGGTACGGCCGGCCGGTGCCGCCGGAGTAGACCGAGCCCTCCGGGTCGGCACCGACGATCTGCACCTTCCCGTCGCTGACCTCCTTGAGGTAGCGGCCGGTGCCACTGATGGTGCCGCCGGTGCCGACGCCGGTGACGAAGTGCGTGACGCGACCGTCGGTCTGCGTCCAGATCTCCGGCCCGGTCGTCTCGTAGTGCGACCGCGGGTTGTTCGGGTTGGAGTACTGGTCCGGCTTCCAGGCGCCGTCGATCTCGCGCACCAGCCGGTCGCTGACCGAGTAGTACGACCGCGGGTCCTCCGGCGACACGGCCGTGGGGCACACCTCGACGCGGGCGCCGTACGCCGTGAGCACGTTGATCTTGTCCTGGCTCACCTTGTCGGGCAGCACGAAGACGCACTGGTAGCCGCGCTGCTGCGCGACCAGCGCGAGCCCGACGCCGGTGTTGCCGGAGGTCGGCTCGACGATGGTGCCGCCGGGCCGGAGCTCGCCGGACTCCTCGGCGGCGTCGACCATCCGCACGGCGATCCGGTCCTTCACGGACCCGCCCGGGTTGAGGTACTCGACCTTCGCGAGCACGGTCGCCGGGACGTCCCGGGCGACGGACTTCAGCCTGACCAGCGGGGTGTTGCCGACCAGGTCGACCATGGACTCGTAGACCTGCATGGGCATGAGCGTAGAGCGCGGCTCGTGACTCGCTCTCGAACGGGGAGCGTCGTGTGGCGCCCGATCCGTCAAGGCGGAGGAGTTCCGCGTAGCGGTGTTCTACGCGGAACGACGAGAACACAGCCGGGCGGGATGCCACGCGGCGCGAGCCGAGATGGGGTCGCGAGCCTCGCTCTGAGGGCGTGACATCACGACGCCGGACCCGGCCGGGCCCGTCACGGGTCCGCTAGATTCGCGAGCGTGGCCCGCCCCCCTGCCGTGCAGCTCGCGCCGGGCGTCTGGCGTGTGCCCGGCCGGGCGGTGACGACCCGGTGGTGACGAAGGCGCGGGTCGCCCGGCGGATCGCGATGGCCGCGGCGTACGGCGGGGGCGGCCTCGGCCTGCTCTCCGCCGGGGCCTTCGGCCTGGTCCGGGCCGAGGCGGCGCTGGCCCGCCGGGCGATCGGGGAGCCCACCGGGTCGCCGCCGGACACCGACGGGCGGTACGGCGGCCACCACCGCGGCGAGCCGATCCGGATGGTGGTGCTCGGTGACTCCAGCGCCTGCGGGCTGGGTGTCGAGGCACCGCACCAGACCCCCGGCGCGATGCTCGCCGCCGGCATCGCCGAGTGCGCCGACCGGCCGGTCGACGTCACGGTCGTCGCCGTCGTCGGTGCGCAGAGCAGCGACCTGTCCGGCCAGGTCGAGCAGGTCGCCGGCAGCGCCCCCGACGTCGCCATGATCATGATCGGCGCCAACGACGTGACCCACCGGGTCCGACCGCCCACCGCCGTACGCCACCTCGACCACGCCGTACGGCGGCTGCGCGAGCTCGGCGCCGAGGTCGTCGTCGGGACCTGCCCGGACCTCGGCACCGTCGAGCCGGTCCCCCAGCCCCTGCGCTGGATCGCCCGCCGCGCCAGCCGGCAGCTCGCCGCGGCGCAGACCATCGCGGTCGTCGAGGCGGGCGGCCGGACGGTGTCGCTGGGCGACGTCCTCGGGCCGGAGTTCGCCGCGTCGCCGTCGGAGATGTTCGGCCCGGACCGGTTCCACCCGTCGGTCGCCGGCTACGCGAGCGCGGCCGCCGTCATGCTGCCGTCGATGTGCGCGGCGCTCGGTCTGTGGTTCGGGGCCGAGCGCGAGCTCGCGCCGGACCTCGCCCGCGGCGAGGGAGTCCGGCCGATCTCGCTGGCAGCCGTCGAGGCTGCCGACGAGCCCGGTACCGAGGTCGCCGGCGCCCAGGTCGGTGGCCGGGACCGCGGCCCGCGTGGGCGCTGGGCGCTGCTGCGGCACCGCGAGAGCACCGACGGACCGGACGCGAACCGGCTGCTGGCCGCCGCGGAGTCGGACGCCCCGCCGCGCTAGGCTCGTTGTTACTGGCCGGTAACTCCGGCCGTCAGGTCCCCAGGAGGTCCCCGTGCCCGAGGCAGTGATCGTCGCCACCGCGCGCAGCCCGATCGGCCGCGCGTTCAAGGGTTCGCTCATCGGCGTCCGGCCCGACGACCTGGCCGGTACGGTGATCCGCGCCGCCCTGGACAAGGTGCCCGGGCTCGACCCGGCCACGCTGGACGACCTCATGCTCGGCTGCGCCGAACCGGACGGCGAGCAGGGCGTCAACATGGCCCGCCGGATCGCCGTCGCGCTCGGTTTCGACAGCCTCCCCGGCACGACGGTCAACCGGTTCTGCGCCTCGTCGGTGCAGACCTCGCGGATGGCGTTCCACGCCATCAAGGCCGGCGAGGGCCACGCGTTCGTGTCCGCCGGCGTCGAGTGCGTGTCCCGCTACCCCGCGTTCAGCGGCGCCGGCGCGGGCAACGAGGAGTTCGTCAACCCGCTCTTCGACCAGGCCCGGGCCCGCACCGAGGCCACCGCGAAGACCAACGAGACCTGGCACGACCCGCGCGAGGACGGCCTGCTGCCCGACGTCTACATCTCGATGGGCCAGACCGCGGAGAACCTCGCCACCTCGCGCGGCATCACCCGCGCGGACCAGGACGAGTTCGGCGTCCGCTCGCAGAACCTCGCCGAGAAGGCCATCGCCGACGGCTTCTTCGAGCGCGAGATCGTGCCGATCACCACGCCGGACGGCTTCGTGGTCGCACGCGACGACGGCCCGCGGCCGGGCGTGACCATGGAGGGCGTGGCCGGGCTCAAGACGGTCTTCCGCGAGGACGGCACGATCACCGCCGGCAACTGCTGCCCGCTCAACGACGGAGCGGCAGCCGTCGTGATCATGTCCGACACCCGCGCCGCCGAGCTGGGCATCACCCCGCTCGCCCGGATCGTGTCGACCGGAGTCAGCGGCCTGTCCCCGGAGATCATGGGCCTCGGCCCGGTCGAGGCGTCCCGCCGGGCGCTCGCACTGGCCGGCCTGACCGTCGACGACATCGACCTGGTCGAGATCAACGAGGCGTTCGCCGCCCAGGTCATCCCGTCGTACCGCGAGCTGGGCATCGACATCGACCGGCTCAACGTGCATGGCGGGGCGATCGCCCTCGGGCACCCGTTCGGCTCCACCGGCGCCCGCATCACGACGACCCTGCTCAACGGGCTGCAGAGCCGCGACAAGGAGCTCGGTCTCGAGACGATGTGCGTCGGCGGCGGCCAGGGCATGGCGATGGTCGTCCAGCGCCTGGGCTGAGGTACCGCTAGAGCCGGCGGCGCAGGTCGGCGAGCAGCCTCGCGGCGAGCTCGATCCGCTCCCGCGCCGGCAGCCCGTCGTCCTGCCCCATCGGCACGACCGTCTGGGGGTCGACCAGGTGCATGGCCGCGAGCAGGTCGTTCCCGCCGACGGCGACCTGGTCGCCGGCGGCGAAGACGTTCAGCTCGGGCATCCCCCGGGGGCCGGGGTAGG
Source organism: uncultured Actinomycetota bacterium (assembly GCA_963746175.1). Lineage (GTDB taxonomy): Bacteria > Actinomycetota > Actinomycetes > JACCUZ01 > JACCUZ01 > CAVVAH01. Next base: position 821,380 of record CAVVAH010000008.1, read on the forward strand.
GCCGTCCCTCCGCTGCCGCCTCGAACGCGACGGCCAGGTCCGACAGCCAGCTCCCCATCGCCTGACCGGCCTGCGCCCGGGTGCCCCAGTGCGGCAGCTGCTCTTCGCCGGGTGCCACCTGGCCGTCCAGGCGGGCGTGCGACATCGAACGCAGCCGGTCGGCCACCCGCCCGACGTCGGCGGCCAGCTCGGAGCGCAGCGGCTCCCAGCTGTCCACGTCGTGGTCCGGCACGCGCGTGACCCTAACCGGGGGTTGTGGCGAGCCCGGTCGTGAGGCAGTCTCGACCCCATGGTTCGCTGAGTCCCCCACTGGAGGCGCCGATGTCCCTGCACCACTCCGAGGCAACCCACCAGCAGCTGATCGAGCGGGTGCCGCAGGTCACCGGACGCGACCTGCCCCAGTGGTTCGAGACCCTCGAGAACGGGCCCGGCCTCCTCCGCTTCGACGAGCGGGTCAACTGGCTGCGCGACGAGCACGGCATCTCGCACGGCCACGCCTCGGCGATCGTGCACGAGCACGACCTCCGGCGCGGGGCGCGGCGCCACTCCTGACGGCCGACGAGGCGCGCGCCTTCGTCCGCGCCCACCACCTGGCTGTGCTCGCGACCTTCCGCCGCGACGGCCGGCCGCAGCTCTCGCCGGTCACGGCGGGCGTCGACGACGACGGCCGGATCGAGATCTCGACCCGCGAGCCGTCGATGAAGGTCAAGAACCTGCGCCGCGACCCGAGGGTCTCCCTCTGCCTGCTCAACCGGTCGTTCTTCGGCGAGTGGGGACAGGTCGAGGGCACCGCCGAGATCGTCGAGCGACCGGCCGCGCTACCGCTGCTCGTCGACTACTACCGCCGGATCTCCGGCGAGCACCCGGACTGGGACGACTACCGCGCCGCCATGGAGCGCGAGCAGCGGGTGCTGGTCCGCTTCGAGATCGAGCGCGCCGGACCGACCGTCGAAGGTTGACGAGTGCGTCCCGCCCGCCGGTGACCCGCCGTCGTGGTGGCGGTCAGAGCGCCAGGACCAGGACGTTGCGCCGTTGCTCCCACGGCGCCGTCGGTGCCTGTCCACCGTCCGCAAATGATCGTTTGCGACCTGGTTCACCGGACACGCCGTGCCGAGCCCGGCGTGTCGGGGACCGACGTCGCAAACGATCACTCGCGGGGTGGAACGGTAGGCCGGCTCGCGGACGGCGGGCCGCCACCTCCCGCCTCCGCCGTCCTGGCCGCTCTGACGCGAGCAAGCGACGGCGGGACAGGTCGCCAGCCGACCCAGAACGCAGGACGGGCCGCACCCCGAGGGGTGCGGCCCGGCCGTGCGTCTTGGTCTGGGACTAGTCGCCGCGCAGGATCGCGATCAGGCGCAGCATCTCGATGTACAGCCACACCAGCGTGACGACGAGGCCGAAGGCCGCGAGCCAGGCGTAGCGCTCGGGGATGCCGTTCTTGACGCCCTGGTCGGCGAAGTCGAAGTCCAGGATGAGCATCGCGGCAGCCAGGCCGACCGCGAACAACCCGATCAAGAAGCCGAACGGACCCTGTCGGAGACCGAAGTCGCCACCGCCACCGAAGAGCATCACCACGAGATTGACCAGGCAGAAGACCAGGTAGCCGCCCATCCCGATGAGGACGGTGCGGCGGAACTTCGGGGTGGCCCGGACCTTGCCGCTCTTGTACGCCGCGAGTGCCACGGCGAACACCGCCAGGGTGCCGATGACGGCCTGGGCGACGACGCCCGGCCAGCGGTTCTCGAACGCCTGGCTGATGCCGCCGATGAAGAGGCCCTCGGCGGCGGCGTAGCCGATGATGAGTGCGGGGCTGGTCGACTGCTTGAACGAGACGACGAGACCGAGCACCAGCCCGGCGATCGCACCGCCGATCGTGAGCAGCGGGCTGGCGAGCCACCAGTTCACGGCGGCGGCCGGCACCAGCACCGCGAAGAGGATGCCGGTCCTGATGACGACGTCGTCCATCGTCATGCGGCCGGTGTCGACCCCGCTGGCGGGCGGCGCGTTGTACATGTCCTCGAGCTGGCCGGCGGTCGCGGTGGGCACGGCCGACTGCTCGTTGAACGTGGCGTACCCCTTCTGCGAGAACGCCTTGCTGTTGTTGAAGACCGGGTTGCGGCTCTCCATGACACTCCTCCGTGGGGTGCCCGCGGGAAGTCGCGGGACAGGATCCTGCCCAGAGTAACGACAAGGGCGGATCCCGCGTTCCCCGAACGGGTGACGAACGTGCCCCCGGTGGGACTCGAACCCACACTGGACCCGCTTTTAAGGCGAGCGCCTCGACCAATTGGGCTACAGGGGCGGCTGCGGCTCGCCCACCCGCTCTCGACGAGTGAGCGTGTCGAGGCGGACGCGTAGCGTTCTCGCGAGCGAACGAAACGACGGATGCATCGGCGGCGCGAGCGGCGGGGTGCAGGGCATCCGCCGGCCCGGTCGAGGAACAGCAGCCCGTCGAGGTGGTCGATCTCGTGCTGCAGGGCGCGGGCCTCGAAGCCGTCGGTCTCGATCTCGACCTCGGCGCCGGTCCCTGGCACCACCGCCAGGACCACCAGCCGGGTGGCTCGCTTGACGTCACCGGTGAGGTCGGGCACCGACAGACAGCCCTCCCGGCCGCGCTCCCAGCGGCTCGCCGACGCCACCGCCGGGTTCGCCAGCACCAGCGCGCCGTGGCAGGCCTTGGTCCGCGGGTGATCGGAGACGTCCAACGAGAGCACCCGGAGGGGCACCCCGACCTGCGGCGCTGCGAGCCCTACGCAGCCGGCCGCGGAACGCTGCGTCGCCAGCAGGTCGGCAGCCAGCGCCAGGACGTCCGGGTCGAGCGGGTCGACCTCCTCCGCTCGCGAGGACAGCACCCTCGCGGGCGCCAGCACCGACTGCCGCACCCGCCCGACAGGAAGGGGCGGGAGCAGGCTCACAGCACGTCGGGGTCGAGGACCCGCAGGGAGACGTCCACGCCGAGGTCGCTGCCGACCGCCGCGAGGTCCCGGCTCAGCTCCTCCGGGTCGACCGCTCCCGGCAGGTCGACCTCGGCGAGCAGGACGTAGAGGTCGCCCGAGAGCCGGGTCGACAGGTCGGTGACGTTGCCGCCGGCCTCCGCGACCAGCCCCGTGACGGTCGCGACGATCCCGGGCCGGTCGGCCCCGTGCACCGAGAGGAGGTACGTCGAGCCGAGCGCCGTCGCGGGGTCCTCGTACGGGATCTCCCGCACCGACACCTGCAGCGTGCCGTCGGCGGAGAGCGAGCGCAGCGCGTCCTCGGCCTCGGCCGGCGTGACCTCGGCATGGGCGACCACCACCATCGCGAAGTGACCCCGCAGGATGGTCATCGTCGAGTCCTCGAGGTTCGCCCCGAGCTCCGCGAGCACTCCGGTCGTCTCGGCGATGATGCCCGGCCGGTCATGGCCGAGGACGGTGACCGCGAGCAGCGTCACCGGCTTGCCTCGCTGAACTCCTCGCGGGGTCGCTGCAGCGACCCGAGCGACACCACGTCCCGGCGGAAGAAGAGCGCCAGCGTCCAGTCGAGGACGACCCGGACCTTGCGGTTGAACGTCGGGACCCGGCTCACGTGGTAGGTCCGGTGCATGAACCAGGCCGGGAAGCCGCGCAGCTTGACGCCGTAGACCTGCGCGACCCCCTTGTGCAGGCCGAGCGAGGCCACCGACCCCACGTGCTTGTGCGCGTAGGCCCGCGGGTCGCGGCCGTTGAGCACCAGGGCGATGTTGTCGCCGAGGACCTTGGCCTGGCGTACGGCGTGCTGCGCGCTCGGGCTGGTCGCGGACTCCCGGGCCGGCCGTCAGGTCGGGGACCGACGCGCCGTCCCCGGCCGACCAGGCACCGTCGACGTCCTCCACCCGCAGGTCCGGCCGGCAGCGCAGCCGGCCCTTGTCGTCGAGCGGCAGGCCGGTCCTCGCGAGCACCGGGTTGGCCCTGACGCCGGCGGTCCAGACGATCGTGTCGGCGTCGAACGCCGTGCCGTCGGACAGCACGACGTGGCCGTCGACGCACGACTCGAGCCGGGTGTCCAGCCGGACGTCGATCTTGCGCTTCACCAGCTCGCGGACCGTGTACCGCCCGAGGTCCTCCCCGACCTCCGGGAGGATCCGGCCGGTGGCCTCGACGAGCACGAAGCGGATGTCGCCCTTGGACAGCTCCGGGTAGTAGCGGGTCGCGTAGGTGGTCATGTCCTCCAGCTCGGCCAGCGCCTCGATCCCGGCGTAGCCACCACCGACGAACACGAACGTGAGCAGCTTGCGGCGCTCGGCGTGGTCGGTGACGCTCGTCGCGATGTCGAGCTTCTCGAGGACCTGGTTGCGCAGCGCGATGGCCTCCTCGACCTGCTTGAACCCGATGCCCTGCTCGGCCAGCCCCGGGATCGGCAGGGTGCGCGCGATGGACCCGGGCGCCAGCACCACCACCTCGTAGGACAGCTCGTACGCGTCCCCTCGGGGAGGCTGGATCACCGCGACCCGGCGCTCGTGGTCGAGCGAGACGAACCGGCCGGTGAGGACCTCGCACTTGTCGAGGACGCGGCGCAGCGGGACGACGACGTGCCGCGGCTCGACGCTGCCGGCAGCCGCCTCGGGCAGGAACGGCTGGTAGGTCATGTACGACCGGGGGTCGACGACGATGACCTCGACCCGCTTCGCCTTGATCTCGGACCGGAGCCGGCGCTGCAGCCGCAGTGCGGTGTACATCCCGACGTAGCCGCCACCGACGATCAGGATGCGGGTCCGTCCGGGTGAGGCAGCGGGCGTGATCGCCATGATCAGACTGTATTCCGCAGCCCCGCGACGGTGGCCGCCCGGTCCAGGACCTGGTCGAGCATCTCCTCGGTCAGCCGGCCGGTGAAGGTGTTCTGCTGGCTCGGGTGGAACGAGCCGACAACGGTCACGGCACCGATGACCGCCTCCGCGCCGTGACCGAAGCGCGGTCGTGGGCGGGGCTCTCCAGGCCGAGCCTGGACAGGCAGCCCGAACGTCGCCTGCCAGGCGAAGGCACCGAGGGCGACGACGACCCGCAGCTGCGGCAGCAGCAGCGCGACCTCGGCGTCCATCCACGGCGCGCAGGTGTCCCGCTCGGCGGGCGTGGGCGCGTTGGCCGGCGGCGCGCAGCGCACCGGCGCCAGCATCCGCGTGCCGATCAGCCGCTGCCCGTCGCCGGCGCGCGTGCTGGTCGGCCGGGCGGCCAGCCCGACCCGGTGCAGCGCCGCGAACAACCAGTCGCCGCTGCGGTCACCGGTGAAGATCCGGCCGGTCCGGTTGCCGCCGTGGGCGGCCGGCGCGAGGCCGACCACGAGCGACGGCGCCGCGGGTCGCCCCAGCCCGCGATCGGCCGACCCCAGTACTGCTCGGCGTCGAACGACCTCCGCCGGTCGACGGCGACCTGCTCGCGCCACTGCACGAGCCGTGGGCAGGCACGGCACACCGAGACGGCTGCGTCGAGCTCGGGCAGCGTGACCGCGGCGCGCGGCCAGCCGGCGTACGTCGTCGGGCGACGACGCGACCGGGGTGCGCCCGTCGGCGGGGTCGTCCGGCCACCCGGTGCCCGGCGGCACCGGACCACGCACCCCGCTCAGAGGCGGCTGCGGAGCAGGTCGACCGTGCGGCGCCATGCAGCGTCCGAGTGCTCCTTGTCGTGGACCTCGGGACGGGTGTCGTTGAAGAACGCGTGCGACGACCCGGGGTAGTCGTAGACCTCGACGTCTCCGCCGGCCTTCTCGATGCCGCGGACCGCGGCCTGGACGCCGTCGGCCTTGGAGGTGCCGTCCTCCTCGGAGGCGTGGATCATCGCGCTCTTGTTCGTGTAGTTGCCCCACGTCGGCGACATCGCGTCCCACGGCAGCGCGGGGTAGAAGCCGACCGCGACCTTGATCTCCTCGTCGATGGCGCCGCTCCAGAGCGCGAGCGAGCCACCCATGCAGAACCCGACCGCCCCCACACCGGTGCCCTCGGTCTCGGACCGCTCGGCGAGGTAGCGCGCCGCGCCCTGGATGTCCTTGGCGGCGCGGTCCATCTCCATCGACATGAGCAGCCGCTGCGCGTCGTCGGGCTCGGCGGTCTGCTGGCCGTGGAAGAAGTCAGGCGCCAGGGCCACGAAGCCGGCTTCGGCGAAGCGGTCGCTGACGTCCTTGATGTGGTCGACGAGGCCCCACCACTCCTGGACGACGATCACTCCGGGGTGCGCTCCGTCGGCGTCGGGCACGGCGAGGTAGGCCTCGCAGCTGTCGCCGTTGCTGGGGAAGCTGACCATCTCGCCCACGGGCGGGACCTCTTTCACGCTCGGCGTGCGGCGCCGCGGTGGCGCCAGGTGCTGGCGTGGAGGACCTTTCCACTCCGGGGCCGCGCTACGCCAGGGTCCCCCGACCGATTCCCGTCACCGTTTCCGCGGTCGGGCTCGGGCTCGCGGTGCGGTGACGGCGCTGGCTCCAGGGGTGGGCGTGACCAGCGACCAGCGGCGGCGCGTCGACCGACGGGCCGGCGTCGGGTCCTGACGGTGCGTCGGACTCGACGTACGGTAGGGGAAGGCGTTGTCGATCACGCGGCCCTGGCTGTCGAAGACCGGCCGCGGGTGCACGTCCGGTGACAGGTCGAGCGAGAGCGGCGCGCCGTCTGGTCGTACAGGCGGACGTCGTGGAGCAGTGGCCCTGAGGCGTCGTAGGCGTACAGGTTCCACACCTGGTGCCGCGGCGTAGACGCCCTCGGGCGGCACCAGGTGTCGCTGGTGAGGAGTACAGCGCACCTTCCTGGATGTACACGACGTTGTTCGCCTGGTCGACGCAGGAGGGGCGAGCACGGGGACGGCGGCCAGGGCCGCCACCAGGATAGAGGGCGAGCACGGCGCGACGCGGCAGCGGTCCATGCCCCGGCGGCCGAGCTGCACCGAGGCCCACACGGCGACGACGAGGAGGAGCAGGCCCACCTCGGGCGACACGACCCGCGGCACGAAGGGCAGGTTGCCGGACCAGGTCCGGCGTGCTCTGGCCGGGCCACATCGCCACGAGCCCGACGAGGACCCAGGCGCGGGCCAGCCACCAGACCGGCCGCAACGAGGTGAGGTACGCCTGCGCCGCCGCGACCCGGCGGCCGCCGGCCGCAGCGCCAGCCGGGCCACGAGGCGTCCGCCGGCGCGACCCCGTGCCGCACCGGCGGCAGCCCGGCCGACGCGAGCTCGCGGCGACTGGTGGCGGCGAGCCGGGTCGCGAGCGGCGCGTCGCTCTCGGCGGCCAGCTCGTCGAGGTCGTCGCGAGCTCGTCGAGCAGGTCGGCGCGGTCCTCGACAGGCAGGTCGGCCAGCCGGGCCGCGACGCCGTCGAGGTAGTCCTGCGATTCACGACTGCGGGTCATCATGCTGGTCCCCGTGCCCGGTCCCGTGCTCATCGTCGCCCCTCTGCGTGCGTCGCGCCGGCCAGCAGGCCGCCCATGGTGTCGGCGAAGGCCAACCAGGAGGCGCATCGCCGACTGAAACGTTCGGCAGATGGACCCGGACATATCGGATGCCGAACGTCTCAGTCGCGGGAAAGGGGTCGCTGAGCGGGGGAGGCTGCCCCTACGGTCGTCCGCCGTGACGACCTCCAGCCGCCCCACGATCCGCCCGTTCGACGCTGCCGACGTGCCTGCGGCGGGCCGGCTGCTGGCCGAGCGGCACGCCGCGCACCGCCGGGACGAGCCGCTGCTCGCCGCGCGGTTCGAGGACCCGGCGGTCGCTGCCACCGAGGTGGAGGCGCTGGTCGACGCCGGCGCCACCGGTGCGGTGGCCGAGGCCGACGGGGAGCTGGTCGGCTACCTGGTCGGCCGGCACAAGCCGGTCGCGACGTGGGGCGCCAACCGCTGGGTCGAGGACGCCGGCCACGCCGTCCGCGACGCCGAGCTGGCCCGCGACCTCTACGCGGTCGCGGCGACCGGCTGGGTCGCCGAGGGACACGACGTGCACTACGCGCTCGTCCCGGCGCACGACGCGGCGCTGGTCGACGCGTGGTTCCGGCTCGGGTTCGGGCAGCAGCACGTCCACGCGCTGCGCGAGCTCCCGACCGAGCCCTCGACGACACCGGACGGGGTCACGGTGCGGGCCGCCGAGCGGAGCGACATCCCGGTGCTGGGCCGGCTCGACCTCGTGCTGCCGGAGCACCAGGGCCTCGCCCCGACGTTCTCCTCCGGCGAGGTCCCGTCGCTGGAGGAAGCGGTGGCGGAGTGGGAGGAGTCCTTCGACGACGACGGCTTCGGCTTCCTCGTCGCCGAGCACGGCGGCGAGGTCGTCGGCGCGGCGGTCGCGTGCGCGCTGGAGAAGTCGTCGAGCAACACCGCCCTGATGCGACCCGACCACGCGGGCTTCCTCGGCTTCGCCGCGGTGCTCCCCGAGGCGCGCGGGCTCGGCGCCGGCCGGGCGCTCGGCGAGGCGGTGCACGACTGGTGCGTCGCCCAGGGGTTCACCAGCCTGGCGACCGACTGGCGCGCGACCAACCTGCTGTCGTCGCGCACCTGGACGCGGCTCGGCTACCGCCCGGCATTCCTGCGGCTGCACCGCCGGCTGGGCTACTGATCCTCCGGGCGCTGGATGATCACCAACAACCACGGTCCGGTGATCATGCAGCCGGGGACATGACTGCAGGTGCGGTGTGGCCAGGTCAGAGCGGCTGCGGAAGCGTCTGCGCCCCTCGGCCGCCGTCCGCATCGTGGAATCGAGGAAAGTGGCCCCGCTGCGGGTGCGGATTCCGGGTCCCTGGCGGGGCCACTTGGCCGAGTCCCAGACTGCGCCCACGATGCGGACGGCGAGCAACCCTCGTCCTTCCTGGCCGCCTTTGACCTGAGGGATCCTTCCGGCACTTCCGCCGCCGACGACAACGGACGCGAGCGCGAGCCACCCAGCCCATGACCTAGGTTGCGCGGATGGTCGAGACCGCGCTGCCCGTCGCCGTCTCGGAACCGGACCGGCAGCGCAACCCCGCGCGCGGCTACGTCTACCTGGTGGTGGCGGCCGCTCTGTTCGCCCTCAACGGCACCGTGTCGAAGGTGATCCTCGCCAGCGGCATGACGGCGATGCGGCTCACCGAGCTGCGCTGCGCCGGCGCGGCCCTCGGCCTCGGGCTGGTCCTGCTCGTCGTCGCGCCCGGCAGGCTGCGGGTCTCCCGGTCCGAGCTCCCGCTGCTGGCGGCGTACGGCGTGGCAGGGGTGGCGCTGACCCAGTGCTTCTACTTCGTCGCCATCGCACGGATGCCGGTGAGCATCGCGCTGCTGCTGGAGTACACCGCCGTCCTCATGGTCGCGTTGTGGGCGCGGTTCGTCATGCACCAGCCGGTCCGGAACCGGGTCTGGGCCGCCCTCGCCCTGTCCCTCACCGGGCTGGCCTTCGTCGCGGAGATCTGGACCGGAGGTGGCCTGGACGGCTTCGGTGTGGCCGCTGCGCTCGGCGCCGCGGTCGCGCTGGCCGCCTACTACCTGCTCGGCGAGCACAGCGCGAACCACCGTGACCCCCTGTCGACGACGTTCTGGGCGTTCGTGTTCGCCACGTTGCTGTGGTCGGTCGTCCAGCCCTGGTGGGACTTCCCGGTCGACGCGACGAAGGGCAGCGCGTCGCTGCTCGGCAACCTCGACGACCGGACCCTCCCGGTCTGGGTGCTCATGACGTCGATGGTGGTGCTGGGCACGATCGTGCCGTTCGTGCTCGTGCTGTCGGGGCTTCACCACCTGCCGGCGACACGGGTCGGGATGGTGGGCATGCTGGAGCCGGTGCTCGCCGGTGTCATCGCGTGGGCCTGGCTGGCCGAGGCGCTCAGCCCGCTGCAGCTGGTCGGTGCCGTGGTCGTGCTGGTGGGCATCGTGCTCGCCCAGACGGCGCGCGCCGACCCGCCGCCGGCCTGACGTCAGCCGGGCAGGTCGAACAGCGGCAGCGCGGCGTCGAGGCCCTCGACGCGCACGTCCGGGCCACCGCCGGCAGCGACCCAGTCGGCCAGGGTCATCCGGAGGTGCAGGAGCGTGTCGACGCCGTCGGTGTCCTCGCGGGCCATCAATGACTCGCCGTTGGGCCGGTAGCCGAGGGCTCGCGAGACACCGAGCGAGCCGTGGTTGTCGTGCCACGCCGACGTGATCGCGGCCTGCGCGCCGAGGTGGTCGAACGCCAGCGCCAGGACGGCTCGCCGCATGGCTTTCCCGACCCCGGTCCCGCGCACCTCGGGTGCCAGCCAGGACGACGTGTCGACCGTCCGCACCGTGCGGAAGTCCGGCCCCTCGAGCCCCTGGAGGCCGAGCACCTGACCGTCGCGGCGGACCGTGAAGTAGACCTCCCAGTCGTCGGGCGACCAGCCGCCCATGGACTTCCAGTACTCCTGGTGCACGACGGCGCCGCGCCAGGTGCGGTCCGGCAGTCCCGGGTACCGGGTCGCCTTGGGGTTCAGCTCCAGGTCGTCCGGGACGACGGACGCGACCTCGTCGAGGTCGGCCTCGGTCATGGCGGTGAGGACCAGGTCCCCGGTCGTCAGGCGCAGCCCGTGCAACGGCCACCATCGTGAGCTCACGACGCCGCACCGTCGGTCAGGGACCAGGCGATGCCGTCGAGGATGTCGTGCTCGGAGACGACGACGTCCTCGACCGGAACGTGCTCCAGCAGGACGGCCAGCACGAGGGCGCCGGCGCCGATCACGTCGACGCGGCCGGGGTGCATGAAGGGCAGCGCCGCCCGCTCCCCGTGGCTCATCGACAGCAGGCGGTCGGCGACCCGGTGGACGTCTGCTGACGCGATCCGGGCGTGATGGATGCGGTCCCGGTCGTACGTCGGGAGGTCCAGGGCCATCGCCGCGACCGTCGTGACCGAGCCGGCGAGTCCGACGAGGGTGCGGGCGTCGGCGAGCGGCACCGTCTCGGCGGCCAGGCGGACGGCCGCCTCGATGTCGGCGCGGGTCGCGGCGACCTGGGCCGGCGTCGGCGGGTCGTCGTGCAGGTGCCGCTCGGTCATCCGCACGCAGCCCACGTCGACCGACCGGGCCGCGGTGGGCGCCGCACCCGGCGTCCCGAGGACCAGCTCGGTCGAGCCGCCGCCGATGTCGGTGACGAGGAACGGCTCGGCCAACCCCGACCCGGTCAGCTCGCGCGTCGCGCCGGTGAAGGACAGCGTCGCCTCCTCGTCGCCGGTGACGACCTCGGGCTCGACGCCGAGACGCTCGCGGACCCCGGCGACGAACTCGTCGCGGTTCTCGACGTCGCGGGAGGCGGAGGTGGCGACGAACCGGAGCCGTTCCGCCCCGGCGTCGCGCACAGCCGCGGCATAGTCGTCGCAGGCGGCGAAGGTCCGCGCCAGCGCGTCGGGCGCGAGCCGGCGGGTGCGGTCGACGTCCTGGCCGAGCCGGACGATCGTCATCCGCCGGTCGACGTCGGTCAGGGTGGACGCGGCCGGGTCGAGGTCGGCGACGAGCAGCCGGATCGAGTTGGTGCCGCAGTCGACGGCCGCCACTCTCATGCGTCGTCCCCGGGCACCGAGACGCAGGGACCGTTGCGCCACCACTCGGGCAGGGCTGCGAGCGCCTCGTCGCCGAGCGGGTTGGCCCCCGGGCCTTCGGCCAGCGACTGGGCGACGAGCACGTGCAGGCACTTGACCCGGTCCGGCATGCCGCCGGCCGAGGTCCCGGCGATCTCCGGCACCGCCTCGACAGCGTCGCGCTGCGCCAGGTAGCGCTCGTGCGCTCCTCGGTAGGCCGCACGCAGGCCGTCGTCGACCGCGAGCCGATCGGTCATCTCGCGCATCGTGCCGTCGGCCTCGAGCGTGCCGACGGCCCCGGCCGCGCGTGGGCAGGTGAGGTACCAGAACGTCGGGAACGGCGTGCCGTCGGGCAGCCGCGGCGCGGTCTCGACGACGTCGGGGTTGCCGCACGGGCACCGGTGCGCCACCCGGACCACGCCACGCATCTCGCGGCCGAGCTGCGCGGCCATCGCGTCGAGGTCGCGACGGTCGGGCTCGGTCACCGGGTGCCGGTGCGCCCGGCGGCCTCGACGCTGCTCCACAGGTCCGTGAACCACGGCGACCGCTTCGTCTCCGTCGGCAGGGCGTCGACCACGCCGTCGCTCGCCGGTGCGTCGTCGGACTCCAGCACGACGTACGACGTCTCGCCCGGCATGACGTAGTGCAGCCGCTCGCGGGCCTGCGCCTGCACGTACGCCTCGTCGCTCCAGCGTTCGTGCTGGGTCTGCAGCTCGGCGACCCGCTTCTCCTGCTCCGCGACGGTCGCGCGGTAGTCGGCGATGTCGCCGCGCTGCGAGAGGTACTCGCGCAGCGGGTAGGCGAGCGAGATCGCGAGCAGGCAGACGACCAGGGCGAGCATCGCTGCCCGGCCCGTGAGGTTCGTCCGCCTCGTCTCGCGGTCGTCGCCCGGCGTCACGAGGACGGGTGCGCCTGGTGACGGGGGAACGCGCCGGCGCCGGCGTAGCGCGCGGCGTCGTCCAGCTCCTCCTCGATGCGGAGCAGCTGGTTGTACTTCGCCACCCGCTCGGACCGCGCCGGGGCGCCCGTCTTGATCTGCCCGCAGTCGGTGGCGACGGCCAGGTCGGCGATCGTCGTGTCCTCGGTCTCGCCGGAGCGGTGGCTCATCATGCAGCGGTAGCCGTTGCGGTGCGCCATGCTCACGGCGTCCAGCGTCTCGGTGAGGGTGCCGATCTGGTTGACCTTGACGAGGAGCGCGTTGGCGGTGGCCTCGCGGATGCCGCGCTCCAGCCGCTCCGGGTTGGTGACGAACAGGTCGTCGCCGACGATCTGGACCTTGTCCCCCAGCTGGTCGGTGAGCGACTTCCAGCCGGCCCAGTCCTCCTCGCTCATCGGGTCCTCGATCGACACCAACGGGTACGACGACACGAGCTCGGCGTAGTAGGCCGCCATCTCGTCGGCGGTCTTCTTGGAGCCCTCGAAGGCGTAGCTGTCGCCGGCGTAGAACTCGGTGGCGGCGACGTCGAGCGCCAGGGCGATGTCGGTGCCGAGCGAGAAGCCGGCCTTGTCGACGGCGACGGCGATGAGGTCGAGCGCGTCACGGTTGCTCGGCAGGTCGGGGGCGAAGCCGCCCTCGTCGCCGAGACCGGTCGCCAGGCCCTTGTCCTTCAGCACCGACTTGAGCGCGTGGTAGACCTCCGCGCCCCACTGCAGCGCCTCCTTGAAGGTCGTGGCGCCGATCGGGGCGACCATGAACTCCTGGACGTCGACCCCGGTGTCGGCGTGCGCGCCGCCGTTGAGGATGTTCATCATCGGCACGGGCAGCAGGTGCGCGTTGGGACCACCGACGTAGCGGAACAACGGCAGCTCGGCGGACTCCGCGGCGGCCCGGGCCACGGCCAGCGAGACGCCGAGGAGGGCGTTGGCGCCGAGGCGCGACTTGGTCGGGGTGCCGTCGAGGTCCAGCAGCGCCTGGTCGACGAGACGCTGCTCGCTGGCCTCGAAGCCCACCAGCGCCGGTCCGATCTCGTCGAGGATGCCGATGACGGCCTGCTCGACGCCCTTGCCCGCGTAGCGCTTGCCGCCGTCGCGCCGCTCGTGCGCCTCGAACTGGCCGGTGCTGGCCCCGCTCGGGACGGCAGCGCGGGCGATGGTGCCGTCGTCGAGGGCGACCTCCACCTCGACGGTGGGGTTGCCGCGCGAGTCGAGGATCTCGCGGGCGCCGACGGCGTCGATGCTCGCCACGGGTGCTCCTAGGGGTGGTACGGGCCAGGGACGGCCTCAGGCTACCGGCGGCGCGCCGTCCAGCCACTTGCCCCACGCGGCCCTTCCCGCCGTTCTCGAGCCGAGCGGCCCCGCCAGCAGCGTGGAATCCACGACTCCAGCGGGGCCACTTCGCTCGTTCCACGGACAGCGCTCAGCATGCGGACGGTCGGTCGCCGCATCCTCCTCCGGGCGCTGTTGATCTGGCGGCCACCGCACATGGCCCCGAGGGCCCCCACCACCTGCCTACAAGTCCAGCAGCGTCCGCAGGTGGCGGGGTGCGGGCGAGCCGTGGGCGAGCATGGCGTCGTGCCGGCCCCGCACCGACAGCTCCGGCCGGGCGGTGGCCAGGTCGCGCGCCACGTCGGACACCTCGACGTAGCCGACGTAGTACGTCGACAGCTGGGCGCTGGAGAGCAGGGCGCGCCGCCACTTCCCGGCGGCCTCACCCTCCTCCTGGTGGCCACGCACCATCATCAGCCGCATCGCCTCGTCCTCGGTCATCCCATGGGCGTGGACCCGGGCGTCCAGGATCGCGTTGATGGTCATCCGCAGCTGCATCTTGAGCTGCTGCATCCGCAACGCGTCGTTCAGGCCCTCCTCGGCGCGGTAGCCGGCGTCGACCATCAGCTCCTCGGCGTACACCGCCCAGCCCTCCACGAACGACCCGCTCCACAGCGCTTTGCGCACGGGAACCGGCGACTCGTAGCGCGCGTTGTGCGCGAGCTGCAGCACGTGGCCGGGCATCGCCTCGTGGACCGTGAGGTTCTGCAGCATGTGCGCGTTGTACTCGCGGAAGAACGACGCCACCCGCTCCTCGGACCAGTCCGCGGGGGTCGGCGACACGGCGAAGTACGTCGGCAGCAGCGTCGTCTCTAGCGGCCCGGGCGGATCGCAGTAGGCGACCGCGACTCCCCGGTGGATCTCCGGCATCACGATCACCTCGACGGGGTCGTCGTGGACCGTGACCAGGTCCTGGGCGCGCACGAACTCGGTGGCGTGCGCCATCGCGTCGACGCAGAGCCCGACGATGCTGGCGTCGTCGACGTGGCCCTCGGTGGCGAGCCGGTCGAGCACCCGGCGGACCCGGCCCTCGGCGTCGCCGGCGTCGAGCCGGGCCGCGGTCTCCTCGATCTGCGCCTCGACCCTTTCGAGGTCGGCCTCGGCGCGTGCCAGGACTGCATCGGCGTCGCTGGCCGTGTCGAGGGTCAGTGCCAGCTTGCGGGAGAACAGGTCTGCGCCGAGTCGCGGGTCCCGGTCAGCGTTCTCGAGCCGGGCCTGCAGCCACTCGATGTGCTCGTCCAGCGCGGTCACGGCGGCGTCGCGGGCCGGCTCGACCTCGGCCCGCAGCGACGGCTCGTCGCCCAGTGCGCGTTCGAGCTCGGTCGCGATCAGGGTGCGAGTTCCGGTGAACTGGCCGATGGCGGTCTCGACGTGCACCCTCGGCATCGCCCCGAGCGTGGCGCGTGCCTGACTGAGCCGCTCCGGCACCGCGGCCAGCCGGCCGGCGGCCGACCGCAGCCGGTCGCCGAGCGGCGCGAAGTCGCGCGTCAGCACGGTGTAGATCGCCGTGCCGGGGTTGGCGACGAGGGCGTCCCACTCGGTGTCGCGCAGTGACTCGAGGTCCAGCAGTCGGGAGCGCAGCGCGGTCCGCACGATCTCGACGTCGACCCGGTCGGCCACGGCGAGGGCGTCGTCGCCGACCGACTCCAGGTCTCCCAGTCGGCGACCGGCCCAGGCCAGCTCCTCCGCCCGGGCGCTCTCGCCCTGGTCGCCGAGCCGGTCGTCGAAGCGGTGGTCGCCCAGGATCGTGGCCCACTCGGGGTGCCGCTCGAGCAGCTCGTCCAGGACCGCCGAGGTCAGCCGGTGGACGTCGGTGGCGATGCGGGTCTGCTCTGTCACGGCGGCGACCCTAACCGGCGTCGGCGCCCTGTTCGGTCACCCTCCGGTCACGATGTCCCGGAGCCGGGTGGCCCGGCCGCCAGCTCTCGAGACGGGTTCAGGTCGGACCGTCAGCCGGCAAGTCCGCCACCCGGCCCAGCTCGTCCGGGAGAGGGCCGACCGACGACTCGCCGTGGCGGACGCTCGTGCGCCGGTGCACGCGGCGGAGATCCACGGTTCTGCTCCCGGGGTCCGGGTCGACCTGCTCTGCCGCCGCCCGCTCCGCCTCAGCGCGCTCGCGAGCCTCATGGGCCATCCAGGCCGCCTCGGCTCGCTGCGCCCTGGCCTCCCGTGCGGCCAGCCGCTCGGCCGCCAGTTCGGCCTCCGCCCTCGCCAGCGCCGAGCGATGCTCCGCCTCGGCAGCCAGCTCGTGGCGGGGGTCGCCTGGGCTCGAGGCCAGGTGCGCCCGGTCGACGTGCGCACGGGCCTCGGCGGCGGCCGCCACCTCGCGCTCGCGGGTCCGCTGCTGACGTTCCCGCGACCGGGCGTACGCCTGCTCACGCTCCTGGCGGCTGCGCTCGTCCTGGAGGAGCGCGGCGCGGACTGCAGCCTCCTCGTACGCCGCGGCCTCAGCGCGTTCCCGCGACGTCGGACCACCGCCGAGCGCGCCGTCGAGATCCTCGATGGCCGCGATGCGACGCCGCCTGAGCTCGCGCTGGGGCATCCGACGGCGAGCAGACGGGGTCGCCAGCTCTCGCACCGGCAGCACCGAGAGGACGACGAGGTCGAGGACTGCCCGGCGCGCCTCGTCGCCACGCCTCCAGGCGAACGTCAGCGCCAGTCCGAACAGTGCCAGGCCGAGGAGGCCGATCATCAGCGCGAGGAGCAGCGTCCACGGCGTGGTCGCGCCGTCAGTCGAGGCGGACCGCAGCAGATCGGGCGATGCATGCGGCAGCACGAGGCCCGCGGACGCCATCGGCGCGGCCGCGCGTGCGGACGTACGACTTCTCGACACACGATCTCCCGTAGGCAGTCCCCTGCCCTGACCGTCAGGGTAAGGCTCTCAGGGCTCGCGTGGAGGGGAGTCACCCGATCGGCCCTTCAGCTCCGCCGTCCGTACGCGAGCGGCGAACCGGCGGGCCGCGGCGCGCAGCTCGGACTCCGGGTCCAGCCCGGCGGCCCGGGCCTCGACGGCCAGCAGCATCAGCCGGTCCCCCACGGTGTCGCCGTCGGACGGGTCGACGTGGACGCCGTTCTTCTCGGCCCGGTGCACCAGCTTGGTGGCGAGCGACAGGGCGGGCAACGCCATCGGCACGCCGTCCACCGCGGAGGCGCGGCCCTTCTCGGTCGCCTTCTGCCGCTCCCAGCCCGCCTCGACGTCGGCGGCGGTCTCGGCGGTGGTGGAGCCGAAGACGTGCGGGTGGCGGCGTACCAGCTTGTCGACGATGCCCTCGGCGACGTCGTCGACCGACCACGGGTCGTCCGCGTCCTCGCCGGCGATCCGCGCGTGGAAGACGACCTGCAGCAGCAGGTCACCGAGCTCCTCGCGCAGGTGCTCGCGGTCGCCGGTCTCGATCGCCTCGAGGGTCTCGTAGGTCTCCTCGACGAGGTACGTCGCCAGCGAGGCGTGAGTCTGCTCGGCATCCCACGGGCAGCCGCCGGGTGAGCGCAGCCGGTCCATCACGGCGACCAGGTCGAGCAGACGGGCCCCGGGCAGGTCGTAGGAGCCGGGCAGCACCTCGAGCTCGACCGCGGCGGCGCCGCCCTCGAGCAGCTCGCCGATCGCCAGGCCGAGCCGAGGGTCGCCGTCGGCCCCGACCAGCCACACGACGGTCCCGCCCGAGGCGCGGTCGAGCAGCTCGGCCGCGAGGGCACGGTCGTCGGAGGCGGACGGGGCGCCGACCTCGACACCCTCGGCCTCGACGTACGGCGTCAGCGGGTGGCCCGGCGCCGCCAGCACCAGGGCACCGGATCGCAGCACGTCCCAGGCGGCGGCGGCGAGCAGGCCGGGGGCGACCCGGGGCGACGTGGGGAGCAGGACCAGCCGGCCGGTCACGGCGGCCACCGCGGCGCCGTCAGCCCTGGTCGCGGAGCTGGTCGGCGGTCGAGGCCAGGCCGCCGCTGACCAGCGGCTGGATCCCGTTGCGCGTGCTCCAGGTGCCGTAGCGCGGGTTGACCCGGATGTCCATGGCGTGACCGGTCGCGATGAGCGCCTTCGTCGTCGCCGCGACGCTGGCCTGCGACTGGGGGTCGCCGCCGACCGCGAGCCTGGCCGCGATCCGGCGGTACAGCACCTGGTCCTTGAACCAGCGGTCGATGCCGGACGGGGCCAGGATCACCGGCGACTGGCCGGCGGCCAGCTGGCGGAGCAGGCCCGAACGGCCGCCGACGCTCGGCAGCAGGTCGTCGCGCTGCTTCGCCACGGCCGCGGGGCTGGCGTGCACGCCGACCTTGCGCGCCGCGGCCGAGATGATGCGGGACAGGATCTCCCGCTGCAGGAGCGCTCGCTGCACCTCCCCGGTGTCGGCACCCGGCACGGTCTTGACGTACGCCCGGGTGTCCGCCTGCAGGTCGTCGGTGGAGATCTGGTGACCGTCGATGACGGCGGCCGAGCCGAGCCGCTCCCCGGCGCCGCAGCCGGCGAGGCCGGTGACGGCCATGCGTGGCGACGGCGATCGCGGCGGCGGTGCGGGTCAGGCGGCTCATCGGGGTCCTTCTGCTGCGGCGGAGGCGGGTGCTGCCGTCGCGGGGGGCGGCAGCACGGCCTCGACGACCTCGCGGCACCAGTCGAGGAGCGCGACGCCTCGCAGCGGCTGCCCGCCCACCCGGGCGGTCATGGGCTTCGGCACCAGGATGCTACGGACCGCATGCTTCACGAGCGATCCCGGGTAGAGCCGCTGCAGCCGCAGCTGCGCGCTCTCCGGCAGCTCGACCGGCGCGAACCGGATGCTGTTGCCGGCCAGCGCGACCTCGGACAGCCCGGCCCGGCGGGCCAGCGTCCGGAACCGTGCCACGGCCAGCAGGTTCTCGACCGGCGTCGGGAGGTCGCCGTAGCGGTCGACCAGCTCGGCCCGCACCGCCTCGAGGTCCTCCTCGGAGCCGATGGCGGCCAGCTTGCGGTACGCCTCGAGCCGGAGCCGCTCCCCCGGCAGGAAGTCGTGCGGCAGGTGCGCGTCGATGGGGAGCTCGACCTTGACGTCGCGCAGCTCCTCGAACCCCTCGCCCTTGAACTCGGCGACCGCCTCGCCGACCAGCCGGACGTAGAGGTCGAAGCCGACCGCGGCGATGTGGCCGGACTGCTCGCCGCCGAGCAGGTTGCCCGCGCCGCGGATCTCGAGGTCCTTCATCGCGATCCACATGCCGGCGCCCAGGTCGCTGTGCGCGGCCATCGTCGCCAGCCGGTCGTGGGCCATCTCGGTGAGCGGCTTCTCCGGCGGGTACAGCAGGTAGGCGTACGCCCGCTCGCGGCTGCGGCCGACCCGGCCGCGCAGCTGGTGCAGCTGCGAGAGGCCCATGACGTCGGCTCGCTCGAGGATCAGCGTGTTGGCGTTGGAGATGTCGAGACCGCTCTCGACGATGGTCGTGCAGACGAGGACGTCGGACCGCTTCTCCCAGAAGTCGAGGACGACCTGCTCCAGAGCGTGCTCGTTCATCTGGCCGTGCGCGGTCGCGACCCGCGCCTCCGGGACGAGCTGGCGGATCCGCGCGGCGGCCCGGTCGATCGACTCGACCCGGTTGTGGATGTAGAAGACCTGGCCCTCACGGAGCAGCTCCCGGCGTACGGCGGCGCCGATCTGCTTCTCGTCGTAGGCGCCGACGAAGGTGAGCACGGGGTGCCGCTCCTCCGGCGGGGTGAGGATCGTCGACATCTCGCGGATGCCCGTCACCGCCATCTCGAGCGTGCGCGGGATCGGCGTCGCGGACATCGTCAGCACGTCCACGTTGGTGCGCAGGTGCTTGAGCTGCTCCTTGTGCTCGACGCCGAACCGTTGCTCCTCGTCGACGACGACGAGCCCCAGGTCCTTGAACTGCACCTCGCTGGACAGGATGCGGTGGGTGCCGATGACGACGTCGACCGTGCCGTCGAGCAGCCCCGCCTTGACGGCGTCGGCCTGCTTGTCGCTCTGGAACCGCGACAGCGCGGCGACCTTCACGGGGAAGCTGGCGTAGCGCTCCTCGAACGTCGACAGGTGCTGGTTGACCAGCAGCGTGGTCGGCACGAGGACGGCGACCTGCTTGCCGTCCTGGACCGCCTTGAACGCTGCGCGCACCGCGATCTCGGTCTTGCCGTAGCCGACGTCGCCGCAGATGATCCGGTCCATCGGGACCGGCTTCTCCATGTCTTCCTTGACCTCGTCGATGGCGCCGAGCTGGTCCGGCGTCTCGTGGTAGGGGAAGGCGTCCTCGAGCTCGCGCTGCCACGGGGTATCGGGGCTGAACGCGAAGCCGGGGGCCGAGGTGCGCGCGGCGTAGAGCCGGATCAGCTCGGCCGCGATCTCCTTGACGGCCTTGCGTGCGCGTCCCTTCGCCTTCTGCCAGTCGGCGCCACCGAGCCGGTGCAGCGACGGCGCCTCGCCGCCGACGTACCGCGTGACCTGGTCGAGCTGGTCGGACGGCACGAAGAGCCGGTCGCCGGGCTGGCCCCGCTTGGACGGTGCGTACTCGATGAGCAGGTACTCGCGGGTAGCGCCCTGCACCGTGCGCTGGGTCATCTCGACGTAGCGGCCGACCCCGTGCTGCTCGTGCACGACGTAGTCGCCCGCTTGCAGGGACAGCGGGTCGACCTGGTTGCGACGACGGCTCGGCATCCGTCGCATGGACTTGGTCGACGGCCCGGCCTGACCCATCAGGTCGGTCTCGGTGAGCACCACGAGGCGCAGCTCGTCGCTGACGAAGCCCCGGGCCAGCCGACCGCACGAGACGTGCACGATCCCGGCCTCGGGCACCGCGTCGAGGGTGTCGTCGAGCCGGGCCGCGACGTCCTCCTGGCCGAGCACCTCGACGATGCGCTGCGCGGAGCCGTGCCCCTCGGTGAGCAGGACGGCGCGGTAGCCGTCGCCGAGCCAGCCCTTGAGGTCGGCGACCGCGCGCGCGGTGTCACCGCGGTAGCCCTCCACGGCGCGCGCCGCGACGACCGACGTCTCCTCGTCCTCCGCGGCCTCGTCGGCGGCGAACGGGCTGAGGCTCCACCACGGGACACCGAGCTGGATCGCGCGGGCCCGGACGTCGGCCAGGCTGCGGTACGCCGCGGCACCGAGGTCCAGCGGTGTCGCCGCCCCCGCGGCGGCACTCGCCCAGGACGCCTCGAGGAACTCCTCGCTGGTGGCGAACAGGTCGTGCGCGCGGGTGCGGACCCGCTCGGGGTCCTGCAGGACGACGTGAGTGCCCGCCGGGAGCTGGTCGAGCAGCAGCACCATGTCGTCGACGAGCACAGGGGCGAGCGACTCCATGCCGTCGACCGCGATGCCCTCGGCCAGCTTGTCGAGGACGTCGGCGAGACCCGGGAACGTGACGCTCAGCTCGGCGGCGCGCTCGCGTACGGCGTCGGTGAGCAGCAGCTCGCGGCACGGCGGCGCCCACAGGCCGTGCTCCGCGACCTCGAGCGAGCGCTGGTCGGCGACCTTGAACCAGCGCACCTCCTCGACGGAGTCGCCCCACAGCTCGATGCGCAGCGGGTGCTCCTCGGTCGGCGGGAACACGTCGACGATCCCGCCGCGCACGGCGAACTCGCCGCGCCGCTCGACCAGGTCCACCCGGGTGTACGCCGCCGCCGCCAGCCGCTCGGTCAGCTCGTCGAGGTCGATCTCGTCGCCGGCGTGCAGCTCGACCGGCACCAGCTCGCCGAGACCGGCGACCATCGGCTGCAGGACTGCCCTCACCGGGGCGACGACGACCTGCACCGGGCCGTGCTCGGCGTCCTCGCTGTCCGGGTGGGCCAGCCGGCGGAGCACGGCGAGCCGTCGGCCGACGGTGTCGCTGCGGGGGCTCAGCCGCTCGTGCGGGAGGGTCTCCCACGACGGGAACTCGACGACGGTCTCCGGGTCGAGCAGGTCGCGCAGGGCGCCGGCCAGGTCCTCGGCCTCGCGGCCGGTGGCCGTCACCGCGAGCACCGGCCGCCCGGCCCGGGCGGCGAGCGCCGCCAGCACGAACGGCCGGACGCCGGGCGGTGCCGTGAGGTCGAGCGACGTGTGCGCGCCGGAGCGGGCGGCGGCGACCGCCGTGCGCAGCGCGGGGTCGCCGGCAGGCTCGTCGAGCAGGACGTCGAGGAGTCCGGTGAGGCTCACGGGTGTCGGTCTCCCAGGAGGTCGGAACAGCACAGCAGCCCCGATCCGCAGAGCGGCCGGGGGTCGCTCCCAGCGTACGTCGGCCCGGGGACAGCGCTCGACCTGCGAGTGAGTCCGTCTCCCGTCGTCGCCGGTGCGGGTCAGAGCGGCCAGGACGACGGGGGCAGGCGGGTGGCTGCTCGCCGCCCGCGGCTCGGCCGCCGTGCAGGCCTTGCCCGGAGCGGATCCCGTGATGCGGTCGGATGTGGCCCGCCTGCTGGTCAAGAGCGAAGTGGCCCCGCTCCCGTCGTGCATTCCACGACTCCAGCGGGGCCACTTCGCTCTGCCCGCGACGGTGGCTCGGCATGCGGACGGCGAGCAGCCCTCCTCCCAAGCAGGTCTGACCCGCACCAACGACGGCGGAACAGGCGCCGACCCCATCCCGGGTCTCGGATCGCGGGCCGCGGCGTCTCGGATCGCGGGCGGCGACCTATCGTCGTGCGCATGTCCGAGTCGGCGGACGGCATCAGCAGCGACACCGCGCAGGCGGCGCTGCGTGCCGACGTACGCCGCCTCGGGAACCTGCTCGGCGAGTCGCTGGTCCGCCAGGAGGGGCCCGAGCTGCTCGCGCTGGTCGAGGAGGTCCGGCGGCGGAGTCGCGGGGACGACGCCGACGGCGCGGACGCCGGCGGCCTGGCAGCCCTGCTCGAGGACGTCGACCTCGACACGGCAGCACGGCTGGTGCGGGCCTTCGGCACCTACTTCCACCTCGCCAACGTCACCGAGCAGGTGCACCGGGCCCGCGAGATGCGCGCGGAGCGGGCCGGCAAGGGCGGCTGGCTGGCGCAGACGGCAGAGCGGATCCGGGCCGCCGGCCTGCCCGCGGCGGACATCGCCGCGCTCGTCGACCGGCTCGCGGTCCGCCCGGTCTTCACCGCCCACCCGACCGAGGCGGCCCGCCGGTCGATCCTGTCCAAGCGCCGCCGGGTCGCCGACCTGCTCGACGCGGTCGACGACCCGCGGGCCGACCGCCGGATCGCCGAGGTCATCGACCTGCTGTGGCAGACCGCCGAGCTGCGCCAGGACCGGCCCGAGCCGGTCGACGAGGCACGCAACGCGGCGTACTACCTCGACGAGCTGATGCTGCACACGGTCGCCGACGTGCTCGAGGAGCTGGCCGACCAGCTGGCCTCGCTCGGGGTCGAGCTGCCGACCGAGGCTCGCACGCTGCGGTTCGGCAGCTGGATCGGCGGTGACCGCGACGGCAACCCGAACGTCACGCCGCAGGTCACCCACGACGTCCTCGTGCTCCAGCACGGGCACGCGCTGCGCGACCTCACGATGCTGGTCGACGACCTGATGGAGGACCTGTCGACGCTCCGCGCAGCTGGTCGGCGCGAGCGGCGACCTGCTGGCGAGCATCGAGCGCGACCTCGCTGCCCTGCCCGACCTGCCGGCGCGGGTGCGCCGGATCAACGCCGACGAGCCCTACCGGCTGAAGGGCCGGTGCGTGCAGCTCAAGCTGGCGCACACCCGCGACCGGATCGCCGCGGGTGCCGCGCACCGCCCGGGCCACGACTACCTCGGCTCGGGCGAGCTGCTCGCCGACCTCCGGCTGATGCGCGACTCGCTGGCGACGCACCGCGCTGCGCTCGCGGCACAGGGCCGGATGGACCGGCTGCTCCGCGTCGTCGCGACCTTCGGCCTGCACCTCGCGACCCTCGACGTGCGCGAGCACGCCGACTCGCACCACCACGCGCTGGCGCAGATGTTCGACCGGCTCGGCGAGCTGTCCTGGCGGTACGCCGACCTGCCGCGCCGCAACCGCCTGGAGCTGCTGCGCAAGGAGCTCGCGGGACGGCGGCCGCTCGGCGCGCAGCAGGCCACCCTCGACGAGGACGGCGCCCGCACCCTCGCCGTCTTCACCACGATCCGCGACGCGCTCGACACCCTCGGGCCGGAGGTGTGCGAGAGCTACATCGTGTCGATGACCCGCGGCGCCGACGACCTGCTCGCCGCAGTGCTGCTCGCCCGCGAGGCGGGACTGGTCGACCTGCACGAGGACGTCGCGCGGATCGGATTCGTGCCGCTGCTGGAGACGGTCTCCGAGCTGCGCGAGGCCGGCCGGGTGCTCGACGAGCTGCTCGTCGACCCGTCGTACCGCCGGCTGGTGCAGCTGCGCGGTGACGTGCAGGAGGTGATGCTCGGCTACTCCGACTCCAACAAGGAAGCAGGCATCGCGACCTCGCAGTGGGAGATCCACCGGGCCCAGCGCCAGCTGCGCGACGTCGCGGTACGGCACGGCGTGCGGCTGCGGCTCTTCCACGGACGCGGCGGCACCATCGGCCGCGGCGGCGGCCCGACGCACGACGCGATCCTCGCCCAGCCGTGGGGCACCCTCGACGGCGAGATCAAGGTGACCGAGCAGGGCGAGGTCATCAGCGACAAGTACTCGCTGCCGGCACTCGCCCGGGAGAACCTCGAGCTCACCCTCGCGGCGACGTTGGAGGCGACCGTCCTGCACCGCGAACCACGGACGTCATCGGCGCAGCTGGCCCGTTACGACGACGTCATGGACGTGCTGTCGGACGCCGCGCAGACGGCGTACCGGGGCCTCGTCGAGCACCCGGACCTGCCGGCGTACTTCGTGCAGTCCACACCGGTCGAGCTGCTCACCGACCTCAACATCGGGTCGCGGCCCTCCCGCCGGCCCGACAGTGGTGCCGGCCTCTCCGGCCTGCGCGCCATCCCCTGGGTGTTCGGCTGGACCCAGTCCCGGCAGGTCGTGCCCGGCTGGTACGGCGTCGGCACCGGCCTCGCTGCGGTCCGCGAGGCCGGCCTGGGCGACGTGCTCGACGAGATGTACGACGGCTGGCACTTCTTCCGCACGTTCCTGTCCAACGTCTCCATGACGCTGGCCAAGACCGACCTGCGGATCGCGGCGCACTACGTCGACTCGTTGGTCGACCCCGACCTGCGGCACCTCTTCGACGCCGTGCGCGCCGAGCACGACGTGACGGAGCGCGAGGTCCTCGCGGTGACCCGTGAGGCCTCGCTGCTGGGGTCGAACCCGATGCTGGCGCGGACGTTGCAGGTGCGCGACGCCTACCTCGACCCGATCAGCTACCTGCAGGTGTCGCTGCTGCGCCGGTCGCGCGCCGCCGTCGCGGCCGGCCAGGTCCCGGACCCGCGGCTGCGCGAGGCCCTCCTGCTCACGGTCAACGGTGTCGCGGCCGGCCTGCGCAACACCGGCTGAGCACCGACCGCGATGCTCCGGGCGTCGCCGGACTGCGTGCAACTGCACCGGGAATCGCCATGGCCACCGCAGCCGGCGGGTAGTTTGGTTCGATGATGACTCCTGACGCCGCGCACCACGGCTGACGATGACCGAGCAGGCCGTCACGCCGCCCCGGGAGCGGGAGACCTTCGCCCAGGTGGCGGCACGGCTCGGTGCCGCGCAGAAGAGCACCGTCGGCGTCCCCGCGTACCTGAGGTTCGTGAACCGCAAGGCCGGCGGCCTGCTTGCCGTTGCCGCCCATCAGGCCGGGCTCTCCCCCGCCCAGGTGACAGCGATGAGTGCGTCGTGCGCGCTCGCCGGGATCGCCGGCCTCGTCCTCGTGGAGCCGTCGCTGTGGCTCGGCATCGCGGTTGCCGTCGCGCTGTGCCTGGGTTACGCCCTGGACTCCGCCGACGGGCAGCTCGCCAGGCTGCAGAGGAGGCAGGGCCCCGCCGGCGAGTGGCTCGACCACGTGGTGGACTGCGCCAAGTCGCTGTTGCTGCACGGCGCCGTGCTCACCTCGATGTACCGATTCTTCGACCTGTCCCACGAGGCGCTCCTCCTGCTCCCGGTCGGCTTCTCGACAGTCGGCCTCACCTTCTACTTCGCCATGATGCTGCGCGACCAGCTGCTGAAGGGGCTGGATGCCGGCGCGCGCACGGGGGACGGCTCGGTGGCCCGCTCCTTCCTGCTGCTTCCCGCCGACTACGGGACTCTGTGCCTCTCCTTCTGCCTTCTGGGGGCCGAGAACCTCTTCCTGCTGGCTTACGGCTTCTTGTTCCTGAGCACTGCCCTGCTGGCGGCACGGGGGCTGCCCAAGGCCTACCGGTTGCTGTCGGCGGGCTGAGTCGGCCTCGCGTCACCTCGACCACCGGTTCATGGCAATCCGCCCGATGTGCAACGCGGCCGCCGCTACTCTGATGGACGCCCCTGTACCGGCTGTGGTCGACTCGTTCTGCGGTTCACCAGGGCCTCCTGTCCGCCCTGCGCCTGCAACACCGTGAGTGAGACGACCGAGCATGCGGGATGACGACCGCTCCAGGGAGCCTGCGCACGGCGACCTGCCCGACCGCGAGCTCATGCTCACCTCCGTCGCGCGCGGTGGCAGCGCGGCGTTCGGCGGCACGTCGGCCGCCGCGGTCCTCGGGTTCGCTCTGACGGTCGTGGTCACCCGCGGCCTCAGCACCGGGACCGCAGGGGAGTTCTTCAGCGCTACGGCGCTCTTCCTCGTCTCCCAGACCGCACTCAGCTTCGGCGTCGCCGCAGGCGTCGTCCGCTTCGTCCCGCGGCTGCGGGCTCAGAGCCGCGAGGCGGACGTGCCGGCCATGCTCGTCATCGCCGTGGTACCGGTGGCACTCGCGGCCGTGCTCGGTGGTATCGCGATGTGGTTCGCGTCGCCGCTGCTGGCTGAGCACTTCCACCACCAGGCATCGGTGTCCCCACCCGGCACGTTCCACCTGCTGGCGGTGTTCGTGCCCGTCGGGGTGCTCGAGGTGGTGGCGGTGGAGTCCACGCGGGCGTTCGGAAGCATCGGACGCTACGTGCTGATCCAGCAGATCCTGCTGCCGCTGGCGCGGCCGGTGCTCGTGCTCGTAGCGCTCACCGTCGACGCCCCGCTGTGGGGCGTGGTACTTGCCTGGCTGCTGCCCTTGGTGGTGGCGCTGACACTTGCCGCCTTGGTCGTGACCGCGGCGTTGACGGCGACCTGCGGCCGTCCCTTCCCGTGGCCGCAGCGCACCGTCCCGCTGCCCACGCTTGCGCGCGAGTACTGGTCCTTCACCGGGGCCCGAGGCGTTGCCAGCGTCATCGACATCCTGCTGACCTGGTTGGACGTCCTCCTCG
Source organism: uncultured Actinomycetota bacterium (assembly GCA_963746175.1). Taxonomy (GTDB): domain Bacteria; phylum Actinomycetota; class Actinomycetes; order JACCUZ01; family JACCUZ01; genus CAVVAH01. Next base: position 848,306 of record CAVVAH010000008.1, read on the forward strand.
TGGCGGCCATCGTGTCTCCGAGGGATGCGGCGATCTACGCCGCGGCCAGCCGCTTCATCACCTCGGGCACGCTGGTCATGCAGGCGCTGCGCCTGGCGATCTCCCCGGATCTCAGCGCCGCTCTGGCCCGCAACGACCTCATGAGGGCAGCGGAGATGTACCGCGTCTCCACCCAGTGGATCCTGCTCTCCTCGTGGCCCCTGTACCTGACGATGGGTGTCTTCGCGCCCACCGTGCTCGGTGTCTTCGGGCCGACGTACTCCGAGGGCGCGACAGCGATGTCGGTCCTGTGCGCCGCCATGCTCGTCGCCCTCGCCGCCGGCAACGTGGGGTCGGTGCTGCTGATGGGCGGGCGCAGCACCTGGGTCCTGGGCGACAAGGTCGTCGCCCTGAGCGTGAACGTGACGGCGAACCTGCTCCTCGTGCCTCGCTACGGACTCACGGGGGCCGCCGTCGCGTGGGCGCTCACCATCGTGGTCGACAACGCCATGGGCTTCGCCCAGGTCCGCTGGGGCATGCACATCTCCGCGCGCAGCCGCGGTATCGGGCTCGCGGCCGGGGCCTCGCTGCTCCTGTACGGCGTAGGCCTGCTCGGTGTCCGGTGGATCTGGGGCTCGACCCCGACGTCGCTGTTCGTGGGCGCGACCCTGGCATCTGCGATCTATGTCGGATTTGCCTGGCGGCAGCGCGCCGTGCTGGATCTCCCCCTCCTGGTCGCGGCCTTGCGACGGCGCACCGGATCGCCGATCGAGTGACGGTGCCCGAACTGCGGGCGACCAGCCGTGTTCTGGCCTATCCTGGCGAGCAAGGGCTGACCTGACGGGGCCGGCGGTTTGCGCCTGCCGCGGGACCGTCCTGTCGGCATCGATGCTTCATCCACTGTGGGGGGAACCGCATGGGACGCAGAGTTGGCTATGCCCCGGGCGTCTACGACCTGTTCCACGTCGGGCACCTCAACATCCTGCGCGAGGCGCGCAAGGCGTGCGACTTCCTCGTCGCGGGCGTGGTCTCCGACGAGATGGCGGTCCGGGCCAAGGGCCGGCCGCCGGTCATCCCGCTGCACGAGCGCCTCGAGATCGTCCAGAGCATCACCTACGTGGACCAGGCCTACGCGGAGACGGTGCCCGACAAGCTGACGGTCTGGGAGGAGCTCCGCTTCGACGTGATCTTCAAGGGGGACGACTGGCGCGGCACCGAGAAGGGCGACAAGCTCGAGCGCGACTTCGCCAGCGTGGGCGTCGAGGTCGTCTACTTCGCCTACACCGTGGAGACATCGAGCGCGAAGCTTCGCGACGTCCTTGACGTACTGCTCGAGCCGGCCTCGTGAACGGGTGCCGCCCCGTATGACCGACCGACCTCGACGGACCTCGACCTGGAGCTCCTGCTGCCCCGGCTGCAGGGAGGAAGCACTCCGTGGCTGACGTCGACCGGACCGTCGCCAGCAGCGTCACGATCTCGCAGTTCGTGGCCGTGCTCCGTCAGAGGTGGCACGTCATCGCGGCGATCGTGGCACTGTGCCTGCTTGCCGCCGGGGGCTTGCTCTCCTCCACTCCCCCGACCTACAGCGCTCGCGCCGTGGTACGGGTGACCCCGCTGACCGGCACGGCCGACAAGGACATCAGCACCATCACCGAGTCCAGGATCGCCACCTCGACCTCGGTCGCCCGGCGGGTCCGCACGCTGCTCAAGACCGACCGGACACCCGCGCAGCTCGTGTCGCACGTCGCCGTCAGCTCGCCGCTCGACAGCCAGGTGCTGGCGTTCGAGTACTCCGCCAGCTCCGCGCGCAAGGCCGCGGCCGGGGCCAACGCGTTCGCGGAGGCCTACCTGGCCTACCGCCGTGACACCAAGCAGGGCGAGCTGGACAAGCAGGACGCCCGGATCTCCCAGCAGATCGGCGAGGCAGCGGTCTGCTCACGGAGCTCGACCAGAAGCTGCGCGCGGCGGGCCTCGACGCGGACCAGCGGGCCGCAGACGGAGACGAGCGCACCGCCGCGCAGCTGCAGCTGCGCAACCTGCGTGCCGAGCAGTCCAGCCTGCGGTCCTTGACGCTGACCCCCGGTCAGCTCGCCGGCCGGGCCCTGGAGCCCACCGGTCCCGACTCACCGCGTCCGGTCATCTATCTCGCGGGCGGGCTGTTGTTCGGCTTCCTGCTGGGGTCGGTCGCGGCCGTCGCCCTGGATCGCCGCGATGACGGGATCCACGGTGTCGACGACCTCGAGCGCAGCGCAGGCGTGCCGGTCCTCGCAACCCTGCAGGGCGACTCGTTCCGCCGCGGATCCGCGACCCGAGGCTTCGCGGCCGTCGACGACGTCTACGGGACCGAGGCAGACGCGTTCCGGACCCTGGCTGCGAAGCTCAGGGGACCAGCAACGGGACGCGGTGCCCGGAGCATCGTGCTGGTGTGCCCTGGCGGCCGCAACGCCCGTCTTGCGCCGGCGAACCTCGCCGTGACGTTGGCCCGGCAGGGTCTCGACGTGGCGCTGATCGCCGCCGATGGGGCCATGGCCCGGACGACCGAACTGCTCGCGGCGCTGGCCAGGGCGGGGGCCGAGTCCGAGCTCCGCCACAGGGACGGCTCGCGGCGCGTTCCCGCCGTCGACCGGGTGCACCTGCTGTCCCTGGGCGACGAGCTCCTGCTGGACGCGACGCTGCGCGATCCCGATGCCCTCGGGCTCGACGCCGTCATGGAGAAGGCCGACATCATGGTCGTCGACGCGGTCAACCTGCAGCTGCCGTCCAGCACGTTGACGTTGGGACGGTTGGCGGACGCAGCCCTGGTGCTCGGCGAGGAGCGGAAGAGCCGGCACACCGACGTCCGCAGAGCCGTGCGTGATCTCGCACAGGTGGGCACGCCCGTGGTGGGCGCGACCTACGTCCGTCGTCGCCGCCGGTTTCCGGTCCGCTGGTCCGTCCGCCGCCCGAAGCCGGTGAGCCAGCCCACGCACGCCGCAGCAAGGCCCAGACCCGCACTCGTCCGCACGCCCAAGGCTCCGGTGGCGCGCGCCCTCCGGCCCGGGCCCGACGAGCCGGACGACGACTCGCAGACGCACCAGACCGCCAGCCGCTGACGGTCGTTGCTCACGCCCGGTTGGCGACGGGGGCGCGCTGCGGCTCGCGCACAGTCGCGGGTGTCTCCGTATCCTCGACGCCCCGCATCGCCACTCCCGCGGCAGCCATGGCGACCGCGAGCTGCATGCCGTCGTATCCGTAGAAGAACACCGTCAGCAGTACGACGACGAGCGTGACATGGACGAACAGGCTGGCCTGTGTCGGCAGTGCGCGGGTGCACCACGCCGCCACGATGAACCAGGCCAGGAAGAAGAACAGCGCAGGGAAGCCGTAGCTGAACATCACGTTCCAGACCTGGCCCTGGGTGCCGATGGAGATGTCCAACGTCTCGGAGGGCTTCGGGGAGCCGTTGCCGAAGACGGGGGATGCCACGGCACCGTCGTACGCCTCGCGATAGATCGTCTGGCGCCCCACGTTGGTCTGGCTGTAGTGCAGACGTTCGGACAGCGAGGACGTCACTCCGGTCGCCACGGCGATGACCACGCCCGACAAGGCGGAGATGAGGATCGCCACGAGCGGCACCAGCCGTCCCCGCAGAGCGAGCCGGATCGAGGCGTACGCGAGGCCGAACCCGACGGCGAGGAACATGCCACGGTTCAACGTGGCGAATGCCGGGACGGTCGCAGCGGCCAGCGTTCCGATCAGCAGCAACCGCACGCGGCCGCGTCCGACCATGCTGACGGTGGCGAGGACGAGGGGCACGAGCAGCGCGACGTTGCAGCCCCAGCTGTTCGTGTACGGGAACGGCGCGCTGGGACGGTAGAACGTGCGGGGTGAACCGTAGGGCTGCTGGACCTCGGCGAAGGTGGGGTTCACGAGCGCGTGGACGTACTCGTTCTGCGCGATCGCGGCAGGCAGGACCTGGGCGACGGGGGTCGACAAGGTCACCCGCGGCAGGAGGAGACCGAGGTACCCACCGATGACGACGAACCCGAAGAAGGCGGCCAGACCCAGCAGGACGCGCCTGGTCGGGAGTGACCTCTGCGTGCTGTTGTAGATGTAGAGGAAGACCAGCGTCGCGCCGGCGTACGTGCTCAGCCGTACGGCGAAGCCGATCAGACGCAGTGAGCCCTGGACCTCCACGGCGGCGAAGCAGGCCCAGAGGACGAACAGCAGCCACAGCACGAATCCTCGTGGCATCCGGACGTTCCGGCGGACGCACAGCAGCACGGCCATGGGGACGGCGGTCAACGCCAGGGCGAAGCCGCCCAGGCCGAGCACCCACCAGACGGGGTAGCCGACGAACAGGACGTAGAACGGCCACGCCGGGAGGTCCGGTCCGGTCCCCGCCTCCGCTGACCGGGTCGTCCTCACCTCAGAAGCCTCGCCCGACGCGCCGTCCGGCTGCGATCACCCTGTCGGCACTCATCAGGCCACTCGCCACGAGCAGTGCCGCGTAGCTGTGCCGAACACGCCTCGACCTGCGCAGCGACCGACCGGCATAACGAACCGCTCGCCGCCGTCGGCCCATGGCCGCGTTCGCGAACGCGATCTGGCCTTCTATCCGGGCCAGCCCACGCGGCTGACGCGAGAACTCGGGAACCCGAGCGAGCAGGTAGGTCAGGGCCTCGTCGATCATCGTCCAGCGACTGACGAAGAACGACGAGTCGTGCCAGTAGATGCGGGTCAACGGCTCCTGCACGCAGAGGATCGGTCCGGTGCGGGCGGCCCGAAGCAACCACTCGTAGTCCTCGGCGTAACCGCCCGGGAGGTCCTCGTCCACCAGACCCACCGGCCCGAGCAGGCCGGCCTTGCGGGCCATGAACGAGGAGGAGTTCGCCTCGATGTGGCGGCTCCGCAGCAGGTCGTCGAACGACAGCTCCGCGTGGTCGGCCGGCCGTTCGAGATCGCGGCCTCGATGATTGATCAGGATTCCGGTTCCGCAGGCGCTGGCGTCCGGGCGGCTCCGGAGCAGCTCGACCTGCGCCGAGACCTTTCCCGGGAGCCACTCGTCGTCGTCGTCACACCCGCAGATGAGCTCGCCGGCTGCTTGCAGGTAGCCGGTGTTGCGCGTGCCTGCCAGACCGGGCGACCGGGAGTTCGTCACGACCCTCAGCGTCCGGTGGGCCGACTCTGCCACGTCGGGTCGGACCGGCTCGGTCCGGTCGAAGACCACGATGCACTCGATGTGTCCGGGATAGTCCTGACCGAGGATCGACGTCACCGTGCGGCGGAGCAGCTCCGGCCGGTCGCGCGTCGGGACGACGGCGGTCACCTGCGGCCACTCGGACACGTCGGCCCGCGCAGGCAGCGCCGTGGGGTCGACCTCCAAGTCCATGCAAGGCTCCCCTGGCGCTGAGCGCCGGCTCTCGATCAGGTCCGCGGTGTCGCCCGTTCGCCATCCATGATGTCAGTACCGCCCGCTGAGTGGAGGCCGGATGACCAAGCTGGTCACCGCCACTGGTACACGCGGACGTAGTCGATCGCATAGTCAGCAGGGAACGCGGTCGCCGCATCCGGTTCGCCCGGCCACGATCCACCGACTGCGAGGTTCAGGCGCAGGAAGAACGGTCGGTTGAACGCATCGTCGAGCCACGGTGTGCTGACCCTGCTCCGCATATACGTGAGCTTCCGGTCGACGTACCACCGGATGCTGCCTCGCTGCCACTTCACGACGTAGGTGTGGAAGCCGTCCGACGGAGAGCCGGACGGGAACTCCACGCTGGTCGACTCCTGAGGGAAGCTGCTGTCGTAGTCGAACCAGATGGTGTGGTGAACCTGGTTCCACTCTGACGATGAGGCATCGCCACCTATCGCCTCGAGAGCGTCCAGCTCCCCCGCACCGCCGTCCGTCGGTCGAAGCCAGAACGCCGGCCAGAGGCCCTTCGACGTGGCGCGTTGCGTCGGCAAGCGTGCCCGGATCTCGAAGCGCCCGTAGGTCCAGGCAGCCTTGCCCTTCGTGGAGATCATGGCGGAGCTGTACTCGCGCCCCTGCGGGAACCGAGGATCCTGTGAGCCGCACGGGAGCGGGACACTCTCGCGCTGGGCTCGCAGGGACAGGACACCGTCCCGCAGAGCGACGTTCTCGGGCCGGTCCATCAGGCAGGCGAGCTCGCCGTTGCCCTCTCCGAAGGTGGACCTGTCCTCGACCAGCCACTTGCGCGGCGCGAGGGCTCGGCCGGAGAACTCGTCGTGCCACACCAGCTTCCATCCGGGGACGTGCTGCGGGCCGGCGGAAAAGGCACCCGTGGACAGCAGGACGGCACCGATGGCGGTGACGACGACGAGCACGCCCGCAACCGCCGCAGCGCCGGGCGACAGCCCCGATGATCCGACGAGTCGACTGCGGTAGCCCCCCACACCCTCACGGTAGGCCACCGCGACGAGGCCCGAGCGGACATCGCTCCACTCGGGCCTCGGTCGGGCTATCGCTGGTAGACGCGGACCCAGTCGACCTGGTAGTCCGCCGGGAACTGGGTCGACGAGGTCGGGGTTCCTGGCCACGACCCGCCGACCTGCATGTTCAGCCTGATGTTGAAGTTCCGGCCGAACGACTTGTCGATCCACGGGATGTCGCTGCGGCTCCGGGTGTAGGTGACCGTGTCGTCGACCAGGAACCGGATGACACCCGGCTCCCACTCCACGGCATAGGTGTGGAACTTCTCCGACATCGTGTCGCCACCCGCGAAGGTGACCCCGTGCGCCTGCCTCGGGTAGGTGTTGTTGTAGTCCGCCCACAACGTCTGACTCACCGAGTTGTAGTTCCGCTCCCCCGCACCGGAACCGATCGCCTCCATGATGTCGATCTCGCCGTCACCACCGTCGTCGGGACGCAACCAGAACGCAGGCCACAGACCCTTGGACGTGTCAGCCTGCGTCGGCAGCTTCGCCCGCATCTCGAACCGCCCGTACGTGCGAGACATCTTGCCGATGGTGTCCAGGTAACCGGAGGTCCAGCTGCTGCTGTAGCCACCGCAGGTGTACTGCTCACGCTGCGCGACGATGTGCAGGACGCCGCCGCTGACCGCCACGTTCTGCGGCCGGCTCGTCAAGCAGGACAGCTCGTTGGAGTTGTGGTCCCCGTTACGGACCCGCCACTTCGAACCGTCCACCGCGGAACCGTTGAACTCGTCCGACCAGGCCAACCGCCAGTTCGCCGGAGCTGGCGTCGTCGGAGCCGGCGGCGGCGGCGACGTGCTCGGGGCCGACGTGGTCGGTGCCGGTGCCGGCGCAGGCGTGGTCGGTGCCGACGTGGTCGGTGCCGGTGCCGGCGCAGGCGTGGTCGGTGCCGACGTGGTCGGTGCCGGTGCCGGTGCTGGCGAGGTCGCGCTCGGCGCCGACGAGGTCTTGCTCGGTGCCGGTGCCGGGGGGGTCGTCGTGACCGGTGCCGGCGCGTGGGTCTGTGCCGGCGCCGGCGCCGGTGCAGGTGTCGGTTTCGACGTGGTGGTGCTCGGTACGGGCGCCGACGTGGCCGTCCACAGCGTCACGTCGTCGATGTCCAGCGACGCCGACGATGGAAGCTGCCACGCGAGAGCATTCAGGTCGAGAGTCGCTCCGTCGCTCGCGGCCACATAGCTGAGGTTGACCTGCTGCCACCCCGTGGTCCTCAACCACACGCTCGCAACCTTCTGGCCGAGAAGGGTGGAACCGCGGTACTCCATGACGCGCAGTGCAGCCGTGGTCCCCGGTGCCGTCGTGCGCAGCCATGCCGATGCGCTGTACACCACTCCTCGCTTGGTCTGCGACACCGTGTTGGCCGAATCGTTCAGCACGGATGTCAGGGGACCGGCCGACGTGTTCGTCACGTGACCCGCGAACGACCCACTGTGCCCCGCCGAACGTGTCAGGGTCGCGCCTGCCTTGGTCACCCAGCCTGTCGTGCTCGACTCGAAGGTCGGGTTCACGACGAGGTTCTCCTGGGCCGCCGAGGCCGAGAGGGCGAAGAAAGCGACGACGAGGGAGGCGGCGGAGACGATGGCGACTGGCGGGCCCAAAGTCTTTCCGGCCCTTTTCGCTGGGTGGGGGCGAGGGATCCGGTGACGGGACATGGGAAGCTCCGAGATGGTGGATGGAACAGCGATAGCGCGCGAACCTGACCGGGAGTACGACTGGTGGGTCGACCTTTCGTTGGGGGCGCTTGAGGTGGTTCACCCGTACGCAGGCGGCAAACGAGACGATCCTTACCAAGTCATGGCGCGGGCTATCGCTGGTAGACGCGGACCCAGTCGACCTGGTAGTCCGCCGGGAACTGGGTCGACGAGGTCGGGGTTCCTGGCCACGACCCGCCGACCTGCATGTTCAGCCTGATGTTGAAGTTCCGGCCGAACGACTTGTCGATCCACGGGATGTCGCTGCGGCTCCGGGTGTAGGTGACCGTGTCGTCGACCAGGAACCGGATGACACCCGGCTCCCACTCCACGGCATAGGTGTGGAACTTCTCCGACATCGTGTCGCCACCCGCGAAGGTGACCCCGTGCGCCTGCCTCGGGTAGGTGTTGTTGTAGTCCGCCCACAACGTCTGACTCACCGAGTTGTAGTTCCGCTCCCCCGCACCGGAACCGATCGCCTCCATGATGTCGATCTCGCCGTCACCACCGTCGTCGGGACGCAACCAGAACGCAGGCCACAGACCCTTGGACGTGTCAGCCTGCGTCGGCAGCTTCGCCCGCATCTCGAACCGCCCGTACGTGCGAGACATCGTGCCGATGGTGTCCAGGTAACCGGAGGTCCAGCTGCTGCTGTAGCCACCGCAGGTGTACTGCTCACGCTGCGCGACGATGTGCAGGACGCCGCCGCTGACCGCCACGTTCTGCGGCCGGCTCGTCAAGCAGGACAGCTCGTTGGAGTTGTGGTCCCCGTTACGGACCCGCCACTTCGAACCGTCCACCGCGGAACCGTTGAACTCGTCCGACCAGGCCAACCGCCAGTTCGCCGGAGCTGGCGTCGTCGGAGCCGGCGGCGGCGGCGACGTGCTCGGGGCCGGCGGGGTCGTGGCCGCGGGCGTCGTCCCGGCCGCCTTCACCCGTGGAGACGCGCTGGGCGGCAGGCGCACGACGCGGACCTTGTCGACATCGAACGCCTTGGCGACCGGCAGGGCCCAGGCGATGGCGACGACCCTGAGCGCGTCACCACGGGTCTTGGCCTTGTACCGCACCGTGACCTTGTGCCACGCCCGGTCCGCGAGAACGACCCTGGACAGCACTCGACCGTCGACGCGATCGCCCGCTCGCTCCGTCAGGCGCAGCGCGACCTTCGTCCCGGGCGCCGTCGTGCGCAGCCGCGCGGTGGCCCGGTAGACCACGCCCTTGCGGGTCTCCGGCACGGCACCGGTGGGCGCGCGCAGCACAGCCTTCCGCGGCACGGACAGGCTGTGGATCCGTGCAGCGCTCTCCGACTCGTATCCCGGTGCACTGCTCAGCCTCAGGCCCGGATCGACGTGCCATCCGCCGGTCGTGCGCTCGAAGTCTGCCCGCTGGACCAGAGCCGGCTGCGGCTGCGCGCCCGATGGGCTCTGCGCGCCCGATGCCATCTGGGCGCCCGCACCGCTCAGCGATCCGACCATGGCGGCGATGGCGACGACAGGGACGGCGGCCGTTCTCCACCTGCCCCGAGGGCCGCGACGCTGCGCGCGTCCCGGTGCTCTGTGCTTCGGCATCTGGCGTCGCCTTCCGTCTACCACGAGCTGCCCCGGGGGACACTGGTGCTCCTGGCGGTCGTCGGACCGAACGCTGCGGCGCTTGAGCGGCTTTGCCAAACCTGGGAGGAAGTGCGGCTCGTTCGTGGCGGGAGTGGCCGTGCGTAGGACGGCTCGGAGCGGTACACGTGATGTGGGCGAAGCATCTGTCTCCCGCGTCAGCGGGCTCCACCGGTGAGTGGAGCGAGGGGGGCGAGGAAGCACGCAAGACGTAGTGCCTCACGCACCGCCAGTCAGGTGGCTTCCCCCCACCGAGACGGCTCGGACGAGCTGTTCCGTCATGCAGCCGGTGGTCATCCGTTAGGCCGCTTGACGACTCATGGATAGCCGATGTGGCAAGGAGATCGCAACTCGATCATCGATCGGCGCGCCACAGGCGTTCGCATGGTTACTGCGAGTACTTCTCTCGCTGCGCACACGTATCCGAGGCACCGTCCGGACGGCGAACGGCCCGGCCGCAGCAGGGGCTGCGGCCGGGCCGGCGGAGCTGCCCGGCTCGCCTAGTTCGCCGCCTCGCGCAGGGCGAGATCATCGATGGCGACGGCCTTGGCGCCGACGTTCGTTCCCCCGCGCACCAACGACAGGTGCAGCTGCCCCGCCGCCGACACGCTGGAGTCGGTCTCCACCGCCGACCAGGTGGACGGCTCGACCTGGCCGTCCCGCCAGATGCGGAAGCTGATGGAGCTGCCGACGACGCGCAGCCGGAGCCACTGCTTGTCGGTCGTGACCGCCTGACCCCCAGTGACGTTGCGTAGGTTCGTCGTCACACCGTTGACGTTCTTCTGGACGGTCACCGTGCCAGAGCTCGGGGAGAGCTGCAGGCCGTAGCCGTTGCGCGGCCGGTAGCCGTTCTGCCACCCGCCGGATCCGCGGAGGTAGACGCTGAACGCCGCATTGGCAGTGAGCTGCTTCCAGCGGTACGAGAACAGGATCTCGGAGTCGGCGGTCGCGGCGACACCGGTCAGCTGTGCCCTGCTGTAGGCGTTCGTCACGTCCGTGAAGGACAGCTCTCCTTCGCCACCTTGGGTGAGCACGGCGCCACTGGCCGTGCCAGCAGACCAGCTGCTTCCCCAGGGAGAGCCGTCAGCCGCGGACCAGGTGTCTGCGAAGAGCAGCTGGGCACCGGCCGGCGTCGTCACATCAGCACCCGGGCTGTCACCACTCACGTTCCCGGCGGCATCGACGGCGCGGACGGTCCAGTGATAGCTGGTGCCACCGGTCAGGCCCACATCGGTGAACGTCAGCCCGGAGACGGTGCCCGGCAGCGTCACGCCGTTGCGGACCACCTGGTAACCGACCACCCCGCGGTCGTCCGACGCTGCGGGCCACGTCAGGTCGGCCTGCGTCGCCGTCACATTGGTCGCCGTCAGTGCCGCGGGTGCGTTCGGCGCCGTCGTGTCCGAAGGCACGGTGACTGTGACGAGTGCGGAGCTCGCCTGGTTGCCGGAGGTGTCCGTGGCGACGACCCGGAGCGTGTGCGAACCGACCGCGGTGGCGCTCCACGAGAACTCGTAGGGCAGGGCGTCATCCGTCGCGACCAGAGTGCCGTCGACCTCCAGGCCGACCGAGGCGACCGCACGGTCGTCCGACGCCGTCGCCGTGACGGCGGTGTCGCCGTAGAGGACGGCCCCGTCCGACGGCGAGGTCAGAGAGGCGGTCGGCTTGGTGGTGTCAGGCGTGAGCACCGCGGCACCGACCGTTGTGGCGGAACGGTTCCCCTCGTCGTCGATCGCCCGGACGAAGTACGTCGCCGGCAGCGACGCCGTGGTGTCCGTGTAGTTCAAGGTCGTCGCAGACGTCGTCGCGATGACGCGGTCGTTGCGCAGGACCTCGTACGTCGGGCTGCCACTGGCGTCGGTCGAGGCGGACCAGGTCACCTTGATGCCTGTGTCGGTGGGGACCGCCTTCAGGTTCGTCGGGACGGTCGGGGCCGTGGTGTCACGCGGGCAGAACTTTCCGAACCCCCCGAGCCACTGGTAGGCGGTGCCCGTCCACGAGCCCTTCGTCATGTCGCCGCCGAACCAGAGGCAGCTGTTGGAGTCCTTCGTCAGCTCCCATGGTCCGATGCCACCACGCGTGTCGAGCGAAGCCGGGTAGAAGTCCGGCAGGTACTCACCCGTGGTCGCGTCCCACGCGCCGATCAGGCTGATGGTGTTGACGTCCGTCGCCGACGGGATCGGGTCGTTGTAGCTCCGAGTGCCCGAGTAGTTCCAGTTGCCGCAGTGACAGGAACCGTAGACGACACCGTCGACGGCCCCGAGCGCCTGGAAGTCGCCCCCGGCCTTCGTCATGTTGGTGCTGACGAACGAGAAGTCGGCCCGGCGGTACTGGCTCATGATGTGCTCGGACCCGCCGACCCAGACGTAGTCGCCGACCTCCTTGATGGTCTGCTGGTAGGTCTTCGTCGTGCCCGTCGACGGCAGCCACGGCTGCAGTCCCGGCACGTTGGCGGCGCCCGCCGCCGTGCTGACCACACCGACCCGCGGTGAGGAGATGTGGTTGACCTCGTCGAAGTAGCCCGCGAAGTACACGCGGTCGCCACGGTCGCTGGCATCGACCTCGGCAGGCGTGCCGTCGAAGTTGGGCTTCCAGGTGCCGTCCGGCTTGCCGTCGCTCACGCGCAGCCGGGCGGCCCGGCCGATCGTCACCGGTCCCACACTCGGGACACCGCCGGTGATCCGGTTGATGCGACCGACGACGTAGACGTAGCCGTCCTGGTAGTCCAGGGCCCTGACCTGGGGCGTGAGCCCTGTCGTGTTGACGTAGTCGACGCTGGCACGCCAACCCGGGTCGACCGCACCGGTCACCGGGTCGAGCGCGGCGAGGCCGGTGGTGCCCGGCTCACCGTTGACGCTGGTGAACTCGCCGGCGATGATCAACGTCCCCTGGGGTGTCGCCTGCAGGTCCCAGACCTCGCCGTTGACGACCGGCCTGAACGTGCTCAGCCACTCCCCCGTGTTCACGTCGAAGCCTGCGACGTAGGACTGGTGGATCTTCTCGGCGGGCGAGGGATTGGCTCCCTTCTGTACCCACTCGAAGGTGCCGCCCACGTACATGACATCGCCGACCTGGGCGAAGGACTCCACCTCGAGCGTCAGCTCACCCTTGTATCCCCCGACGATGCCTGTCACGCCCCACGGGGTCGTGTTGGACGTCTGGGACGACATCAGCGGGCGAAGCGTGCTCGCGGGAAGACCGGCGGCGGGGATGGTGGGGTAGGTCACCGAGGTGAGCTTCGGGCGGATGAAGACCTGCGAGAACGGCAGTGCCGACTTCTCGGCCGCGTACTGCCACAGGTAGTTGTTCGGGTCGTTGGCGCCGGAGATCTTGTTGCCGTAGGCGAAGCCCTGCTTGTAGTTGTGCGCCGCAGCGTCGTTGGTCGTCATCCGCAGCAGGTTCTGGTCACCGTTGACCGCCCACGACTGGGTGTTACCGCCGGAGTAGGTGGTCCCGTTGATGATCACGTTGGACATCAGCTCGCCGCCACCGATCGCCCAGGACCAGGTCGACCGGTTGGACATCTTCAGGCGCATCTCCTGCCACGCCGTACCGGTGGAGTTCGTGGCGCGGCGCACCCGGACGCCGTCAGGCAGGGCATCGACGCGGCCCCCGCCGAGCAGGCCCTGGACGGTCTGGGTCGGGTAGGTGGCCGGGGCGAAGGCAGCCGGCCCGGTGACCGTGGTGCGGAGTGCCGGTAGACCGCCCTGACCGGCCGGGCTCCACGTCCAGCCCTCCCTGCCGCGGCCGATGAGCACCCAGCCGCCGCCGTCGGTCGTCATGTCGCAGTAGAACTGACGCGGCGTGACGAGCTGCGGGGTCTGCAGCCAGTAGATCCCGTTGGCGCTCGACGGCTGGCTCTGCTTGATCGCCCAGCACGACGGAGCCGCCGTGGCGGAGCTCACGCCGTCCGCCACCGACACCGCCGCCGTGGCGGGAGCGGGTGGCAGCGCGACCATGGTGGCGATCAGCGTTGTGATGGTCGCGGCGAACCCCGCCCAACGGACCTGCTTCATCGAATTCCCCTTGTTGCGCATGGTGGGCGCCCCCCAGGGGCGGTGTTGAGAAGGCAACCTGACGCTGGTGCGATGGTGCGAGGTTGTCCCGGGTGTTGCCAGCCGGTCGGTGATGCTGCGTCCGCCGGCTGGCTGAATCGTTGACTCTCCGTATCGGTCGGGTTCCGTGCTGTTCGTCTTGCCATTCCTCCCGTGGCCGTGACTCCCCTGGCGGGCCGGGACGACGGTGCTCGCCGTCCCGGCCCCCGTCCCTAGTTCAGGACCAGGTCGTCCAGCGCCACGAACTTGGCGCCGACGTTGCTCGCTGCCCGGTTGAGCGACAGGAACGTCTGCCCGTTGCCGGTCACGCTCGAGTCGGTCACCGTGGCCGCCCACGTGCCCGGCTCCGGGCTGCCGTCCAGCCAGGTACGGAACTGGATGGTCGAGCCCGTCGCCCGCAGCCGCAGCCAGTGCTTGGCGGTGCTGACTGTCTGCGCACCGGCAACGTTCTGGATGGTGGTGCGGGTCCCGGCGACGTTCTTCTCCAGCGTGATCGTCCCCGAGTTCGGCGTGATCTGCAGGCCGTAGCCGTTGACCGGGCGGTAGCCGTTCTGCCAACCGCCGGAGCCTCGGACGTAGACGCTGAAGTACGAGCCCGCCGTCGTCGAGCTGAACTGGTACGACGTCAGCAGGTCGGCGTCCGGACGAGCGGTCACCACGGTGAGCTGCGCCCGGGCGAACGCGCTGGCCACGTCGTTGAACGTGAGCCGGCCCTCGTTCGACTGGATGCTCGCGGCGCCGTTGGTGCCGCCCGTCGCCCAGGCCGCCGGCCACCCCGAACCGTTGGCTCCCGTCCACGTCTCCGTGTACAGCGAGCTGGACTCGGGGAGGGTCGTGATCCCGACCACGTTGCTGTCATCGCTGACGTTGCCGGCTGCGTCCACCGCGCGCACGGTGTACGAGTACGCCGTGCCCGGGGTGAGCCCGGTGTCGGTGAACGTCCGCACGCTCAGCGTGCCCGGCAGCACCGTCCCGTTCCGCACCACCCGGTAACCCGTGACACCACGGTCGTCCGTCGACGCGTTCCAGGCCAGGTCCACCGACGTCTTGGTGACGTTGCTGGCCGCGAGCCCGGTCGGTGCCGACGGGTCCTCCGTGTCCGGTGGGACGGTCACGTGCACGACGGTCGACGAACCGGTGTTCCCGGCCGCGTCCTGAGCCACCGCCTGCAGCGTGTGGGCGCCTTCGTCCACGGCGTTCCAGCTGAAGCTGTACGGCGCCGACGTGTCGTTGCCCACGGCACTGCCGTCCACGAGGAACTGGACCGCGGTCACGCCCCGGTTGTCGCTCGCCGTGGCCGTCACGTTCGTCGGCCCGAAGACGTTGCTGCCCTCGGACGGCGCCGTGATGCTGGCCGTCGGGTCCTCCGTGTCGGGACCGATCACGGTCACGTGCACCGCGTCGGACGTCCCGTCGTTGCCGGCTGCGTCGTGCGCGACCGTGCGCAGCGTGTAGTCACCTTCGGTGGCGTTCCAGGTGAAGGTGTACGGCGCCGTGCTGTCGGTGTCGACCGTCGAGCCGTCCACCTGCAGGTCGACCGAGGTCACGCCGACGTTGTCCGAGGCGTTCGCCTCGACGGAGGTGGCTCCGGCCTCGATGGTGTCACCCTCGATCGGCGACGTGATCGCCGTGTCCGGCGCCAGGAGGTCCGGACCGCTACGACCGGAGGCGTGGTAGTGGTTGTCGACCTGGATGGCCGTCAGCGCGTTCGCGTAGATGGCGACCTCGTCGATCGTCCCGTTGAACCAGTCGCTGGACGGCCGGTCCGGCCAGAAGCCGAGGTTGTCGCCACCCACCCGCCAGTAGCCGCCGTAGCCCTGGTTCGTGGTGACGCCGTTCGAGTCGACCAGGGCGTCGTCCAGGTAGAGCTTCATCCCGGACGAGTCCTGCATCGCGACGACGTGGTGCCAGTTGCCGTCGTTCTGACCTGCTGCCGACCGCACGATGTCGAAGCTGCCGTTGTACACACCGAACTCGAGTCGGCCGTTGTCGGTCATCCAGACGTGCTTGTCGTAGGCGCCGCTGTTGCCGGTCTGGCTGTTGCCGAAGCCGATCAGCTTGCCGCCCTGGTTGGTGGTCGTCTTGAACCACAGCTCGGTCGAGAACGTCGAGGGTCCGCCGGTCGCGTTCGTGCTGGCGACGTTGCCCGTCGACCCGTTGAACGTCGCCGCGTTGCCGACGCCGCCGCTCAGCGCACCCGCCGCACCTTGCGTCACACCGCCGATGTACTGGCCGGTGTTGCCGCTGTCCGACGTGTCGGCAGCCGTCGTGCCGGACGTCTCGTCGAGGCGCCAGTAGGCGACCGGCGAGTCGTTGAACACGGCAGCGCCGTACGTGTCGCCCGGAACCACTGACGGCGGTGCCGCCCGGCCCGAGGACACGAAGTGGTCGACCACACGAGCCCGGGCAAGGGCCGTCGGGTAGACGGCGACGTCGTCGATGGTTCCCTGGAAGAAGTTGCTGTTGGGCTGGTTCGGCCAGCCACCCAGGTTGTCACCGCCCACGCGCCAGTAGCCGTCGTAGCTCTGGCTCGTCGTCTCGCCGTTGCGGGCCACGCGTGCACCGTCGACGTAGAGCGCCATGCCGCCCGCGCCGAGCGTGCCGACGACGTGGTGGTACTGACCGTCGTTGTAGCTCGCCGTGGACGACAGGACGTCGGCGAAGCCGACCCAGACGCCGAACGTGAGGCGACCGTCGTTCGTCATGTAGATCTGCTTGTCGTAGTTGCTCGACTGCGCGGGGTTGCCGCTGAAGTCGTAGCCGAGCTGGCGGTTGCCGAAGCCGATGATCTTCCCGCCGTTGCTCGAGGTGGTGCGGAACCACGCCTCGACCGAGAACGCGGCCGGAGTCGGGTACTTGTTCGACGACGACACGAAAGCGGTGGAGCCGTCGGTCGTGACGCCCGAGTTCCCGGCCACCTGCCCTGCCTGGCGGTAGCTCACCGAGCCGGAGTAGATGCCGCCGGCGAGCGAGCCCGACGAGTCTGCGGCGGTCGGGCCGCTTGCCTCGTTGAGCCGCCAGAAGATGTTCGGGTTGTCAGCCGTGACGCTCTGCTGGTACGTCGGGGCGTTGGCCACCCCCGTGACGGCAGCCGAGTTCGCCGAGCGTGGGCTGACGTTCGGCCCGTTCGCCTCCGCGACGTCCACCGCATAGGTGTGGCTGGTGCCCACCGCAACGGTGTCCTCGAAGCCGGCGACCGGCTGGTTCCAGAAGAGCGACCGGATCGGTGCGGTGGCGATCGGGGTGCTGCCACCGTCCCGGTAGAGACGCACGACGAGGTCCGGGTCGTCGTTGTCCAGCGGCGCCTGGACGAAGACGTTCACCTTGCCGCCGTCCCGGGCGACCGCCACCGGCGTCGTGGGACGGGCGGGCACCGCGAGGTCGCCGGTGGACGGGGAGAACCGCGTGAAGCCCTGCTGGGCGACACCGTTCACCGAGGTGAACTCACCGCCGACGAAGAGCTGGGTGCCGTCGGTGCCCATCGATCGCGGCCCCTGCCCCCCGGGCGGACCACCGTTCGTGTTCGGGTACCAGTTGGACACCTTGCCGTTCGAGGTGCTGCGCGCCAGCAGGTGCCGCGAGAGACCGCGCCCCCAGCCGACCTCGGGGAAGGCGTTCGGATCGAAGCCCATGTCCGCCGTGCAGTCGTGCGCGTGCGAGCCCGTGTACAGCAGCCCGTTGACGACCTCGATGGTCTGGGTCGCGCCGAGGCACTGGCTCTGCCACTTGAGGTTGCCGTCACTGACGTTGGCCGCGAAGGTGCCGTCGAAGCAACCGCCCCCGGTGCCCTCCGCGCCGAAGTAGACGCTGTCGTCGTCGGTGACGACGGACTTCATCTCGGAGACGCAGGCCGGGCTCGAGACGGGGATGACCTGGCCGGCCGCGAAGGGGAGCAGCGCACCCGTGCCCGCGTCGACCGCTGCCGCGTTGTGATAGCTGGTGTTGCCGTTCGTGCTGCCGAACGCGCCGGCGAGGTAGAGCTTGTCGCCCGCCTTCGAGAGCACGATGTCGTAGACCGAGTTGTCCACGCCGGCCTGGAAGGCCGCGATGTTCGTACCCGTGGCCGCCGAGACGGCCGCCACCCGCTGGTGCGCAGCACCGGCGAACTGGCTGAAGCTGCCGCCGACGTAGACCGTCGACGCGGTCGCCGCGATGCCCGAGACCCGTGCGTTCCCGCTCGGCGCCCAGGCCCGCAGCGCACCCGTGGCGGTCGTGAAGGCGGCGACGCGGTTGCGCGTCGTCGAGTCGACCGAGGAGAAGTCGCCGCCCATGTAGAGGATCGTGTTGTCGGGGCTGAGCGCCAGCGTGTAGACGTTCGCGTTCACGTTGTGGTTGAACCCGGTGATGAGGGCGCCGGTGCTGGAGTTGAATGCCGCGAGGTGGTTGCGTGCGACTTCCCCGGTTCCCGCGGCTGCGCCGGGTGGCCGGACCGAGGTGAAGTCACCGGCGATGTAGACCACGCCGTTGGCTGCCGCGATCGCGCGTACCGTGCCGTTCGTCTGCCACGTCGGAGCTGTGTTCGCGGGCAGGGTGCCCTGCAGTGCGGACGCGGAGAGCGTCGGCAGCACCGGAAGGACGACGAGTCCGGTGGCCGACAGAACTGCCGCCGCCAGGACCGAGATGAGACGCTTGACGCGCATGTGCAAACCCCCTCCATAGGCCCGTCGCATCCCCATGCGACTTGCGGGCTCGTGCAACGTAAGAGCAGGACGGCCTGTCGGTGCGGCGAATGCCGAAACTAGGGCCGGACGATCGATTCCCTTGCTACGTGACGTGTTCTCCGGGTGACAACCTGTTCCGGACCGGGCACGGAAGTACCCGTCGACGCCTCTCATGACCGGCTCAGGACGAGGTCGTCGAGGGTGACGTTCTTGACGCCGGTGTTCGTCGAGCTACGCACCACCGACACGAACAGCTGCCCCGGCGCGGACACCGAGGAGTCGGTGCCCGACCACGTCCATGCCGTCGGCTCCGGCTGCCCGTCCAACCACGTCCGGAACATCACCTGCTGCCCCACCACCCGGAACCGCAGCCACTGCTTGGCTGTGGACACCCGCGACCCAGCCGGCTCCGCACGCAACGTCGAGGTCACACCCGCCACGTTCTTGCTCACCACCACCGCGCCCGAGCTCGACACCAGCTGCAACCCGTAGCCACTGGCCGGCCGGTACGCGTTCTGCCAACCACCCGAACCCCGCAACCACACGTTGAGATAGGCCAAGCCCGACGTCTGACCCCACCGGTAGGACGTCAACAAGTCCTCATCCGCCACCGCCGGAACACCACTGAGGAACGACCGGCCGAACGAGTTCGCCACATCCGCGCTCTGCAACCGGCCGCCACCACCCTGCACATCCACCACGCCACCGGCACCCACCGACGACGTCCACCCCACCGGCCACGCCGAACCATCCGCACCCGAGAACGACTCCGAACGCAGCACCTGCGAACCCGCCGGCGTCGTCACCGACAGCGGCGGCGCCGAGTCACCACTCACGTTCCCCGCAGCATCAAAGGCCCGCACCACGTACTGATACGTCCGCCCCGGGACCACCGACAGGTCCGCGTACGACGTCCCCGGCACCGACGAAGCCACCACCACCCCGTCCCGCACCACCCGATAACCCGCAACCCCACGGTCATCCGAGGACGCCACCCAGGACAGATCCACCCGCGACCCGTCCGCCGCAGCCGAACCCACCAACCCCGACGGCACCGACGGCGCCGACACATCCGGCGGCAACGGAGTCGTGACAGTCACGGCGTTCGAGCTCGGGCCGAGGTTCCCCGCCGCGTCCACCGCCCGGACGGAGTAGGTGTACGTGTGACCCGGCACGACCCCGTCCTCGAAGAACGTCGCGGGCTCGATGGTCGCGATGACCTGACCGTCGCGCACGACCTGGTAGCCGGTCACGCCGACGTTGTCCGTCGCGGCCGTCCAGGTCAGCTCGACCTCGGTGCCCGATGCGCCGGCCTCCGCGTCGAGACCGGAGGGTGCGGACGGCGGAGTCGTGTCGGCCGGCGGGGCCTGTCCCCCGCGGCTCAGGACGAGGTCGTCGAGGGTGACGTTCTTGACGCCGGTGTTCGTCGAGCTACGCACCACCGACACGAACAGCTGCCCCGGCGCGGACACCGAGGAGTCGGTGCCCGACCACGTCCATGCCGTCGGCTCCGGCTGCCCGTCCAACCACGTCCGGAACATCACCTGCTGCCCCACCACCCGGAACCGCAGCCACTGCTTGGCTGTGGACACCCGCGACCCAGCCGGCTCCGCACGCAACGTCGAGGTCACACCCGCCACGTTCTTGCTCACCACCACCGCGCCCGAGCTCGACACCAGCTGCAACCCGTAGCCACTGGCCGGCCGGTACGCGTTCTGCCAACCACCCGAACCCCGCAACCACACGTTGAGATAGGCCAAGCCCGACGTCTGACCCCACCGGTAGGACGTCAACAAGTCCTCATCCGCCACCGCCGGAACACCACTGAGGAACGACCGGCCGAACGAGTTCGCCACATCCGCGCTCTGCAACCGGCCGCCACCACCCTGCACATCCACCACGCCACCGGCACCCACCGACGACGTCCACCCCACCGGCCACGCCGAACCATCCGCACCCGAGAACGACTCCGAACGCAGCACCTGCGAACCCGCCGGCGTCGTCACCGACAGCGGCGGCGCCGAGTCACCACTCACGTTCCCCGCAGCATCAAAGGCCCGCACCACGTACTGATACGTCCGCCCCGGGACCACCGACAGGTCCGCGTACGACGTCCCCGGCACCGACGAAGCCACCACCACCCCGTCCCGCACCACCCGATAACCCGCAACCCCACGGTCATCCGAGGACGCCACCCAGGACAGATCCACCCGCGACCCGTCCGCCGCAGCCGAACCCACCAACCCCGACGGCACCGACGGCGCCGACACATCCGGCGGCAACGGGTCGCCGTCGTCGGTGATGGAGAAGGCGTCGTTGAACGTCCCGAAGGCGGTGACGTAGCTCACCTCGATGTGCGAGGCGTCGACGGTGAACCTGCTGAAGCCCGAGAACGAGCCCTCGCTGCCACCGCCGCGGATCTTCGCGAAGTAGCCCGCCTCGGGGTCGGCCGGGTCGACCGTGTAGTTGGTCTGGCCCCCGGCGCCGTTGATGAGCAGCACGCTGCCGGCCCCGGCGACGTACTGCCCCGCCGCGCCGTCCCCGACGATGCAGTCCTGGTCGACCTGGCCGAGTGCCACGACGGGGCAAGCGGGACCGAGCGCCAGCTGCTTGCTGCGCTGGTAGGTGTGGTCGTGCCCCTCGAGGATCAGGTCGACCTTCTTCGACACCAGCAGGTTGAAGACGTCGGGTCCGATCTCGTCCAGCTTGGGCCCGGTCGAGAGGTGGTTGAGGTGGTTCATCACGATGACCCACTTGACGCCCTGCGCCCTGGCCTGGTCGATCGCGTTGCCGAGCCACAGGGAGTGCGCAGACCCGGGCGCGTACGAGTAGCCGAGGCCGGGGTAGATGCCGATGAACCGCGCCAACGGCGTGGTCGACGGATAGTCGAAGTAGTACTCCCGACCGTAGGTCCCTGACGGCGAGGCCGTCGAACCGAGGCGGTCCGGCAGGCAGGTCGACGTGAGGTACTCGTCGAGGGTTCCGGTCTCGTGATTGCCGCCGATGATCTCGAACGGGTAGCTCTCGCCGTAGACATCGCCGGCCGGATGCCCTGCGCCGAGGTTGATGTTGTCCTTGACCATCTGGCACCAGGCCGGCGGCGTGAGCTGGTCGTAGCTGAGGTCTCCCAGCGACAGGAAGAAGTCGAGGTCGCTCGCGCCCACGGCCTGGAAGACGGACCTGCTCCGCGCGGTGGCCGCGTGATCCCCCACCGCGCCGAACGTGAACGACGTCGCGGCGTCGGCCGGGCCGACAGGCACGAAGACCACGGGGAGGGCGAGGACGGCCATGGCGACCGTGGCGTGCAGGATGCGCCGACCGACGCCGAGCCG
Organism: uncultured Actinomycetota bacterium; assembly: GCA_963746175.1. Taxonomy (GTDB): domain Bacteria; phylum Actinomycetota; class Actinomycetes; order JACCUZ01; family JACCUZ01; genus CAVVAH01. Next base: position 870,057 of record CAVVAH010000008.1, read on the forward strand.
GCGCTGAGGCGGCATGGCGGGCACACCCCTCTCTGCTGCCGGGACCAGTGGTGGACTCATGTGCTAGCTCAGCTGACGGGGGCGCGCCGACCCACGCCGCTGCAGGAAGTGGTGCCGGCCGTGTCGGGCCGTGGCGCGGGAGGCCAGGAGTGCGTCGGCCTCCTCCGCGAAACGAGCTATGGACTGCTGGGTCCGCGTGCGGAAGTCGATGGGCGCGGAGCGGACCGACGTCGGGCTCGCCAACGCCTCGTCGAGATGCCGACGCAACGCCTCTTCGTCGTCGGCCACGACCGTGTCGCCAGTCGCTTGCATGTGCTGGCAGAACGCTGCCTGGTGGTTGTCCACCACCTCACCCAGCTCGGCGCGACGGGGAACGGAGATCGGGATCAGCCCCAGCTTGCGCGCCTCCAGCAGGGCGATGGGACCGCCCTGCAGGACGACGATCGTGGCCGCGCGCATCAGGCTCTGCAGCAGGTCGTGATCCATGAACCGCTCGCCGTTGGCATGGCGGGGTGGCGCAGAAGTGCCGTACTGCATCACGCAGTCGACCTGCTCGCCACCGCCGTCGGCGAGCCAGCCGTCGACCCAGCCGATCAGCCGATCGAACGGGTGGTGGTCCGAGCCGACCGTGACCAGCAAGAACGGTCGGACGGCCGGGCCCCGGTAGTCAGGCAGGACGATGGAGGTCACAGCAGCGTGCCGATCACAGTGGCCCCTGGGTACAGCCGACGCTGCTGCTCCCACTGCACGAAGAACCGCGTGGCGAAGGGCCGGCAGAGCCGCCCCGTCAGGGTGCGCGAGTCGAGGCGGTCGAACACCTCGATGTAGATGGTCGGGATGCCCATCAGCCGAGCGAGGAGGAAGAACGGGAACGCCACCGCAGCGCCTGTCGACACCACCATCGCCGGCTCGTGCTCACGGAGCAGCCGGTAGGCAAGCACCGTGTTCCGCAGGAGATTCTTCGCGTTGCGGGTCGTGGGGTGGTGCGCCCACGCCACCTGCTCGGTCGCAAGCTGCGAACGCGCGTCCGACGTGTCGAAGGTCACCCAGACGCGCTCCTTGTCCCGCCACCAGCCCTCGAGGGCGAGCAGCTGGGCGAGGTGACCGCCACTGGATGCGACCAGGAACACCGGGCCAAGACCCGTCGATCCACTCGCGACCTGCTCCGGCTCGGACGGCTCGGCCATCTCGGGCTCGGTCGTCTCGGGCTCGGTCGTCTCGGGCTCGGTCTCGGGCTCGGTCTCGACCACCACGATCGGCCGGTCGGCCCGCTCTGCGGCAGGGACCAGCGTGACGGAGAACTCGTCAGTACGCACCCTGCCCCCTCAGCACGGTGCCCAACGTCCGACCGAGGATGCGCAGGTCCAGCGACAACGACCAGTTGTCCACGTAGCTGAGATCCAGGCGCACGCAGTCGGCCCAGCCCAGGTCGGCGCGACCACTGACCTGCCACAGGCCGGTCAGGCCCGGCCGGACCGCGAACCGGCGGTGGACGTCCTTCTCGTAGAGCTCGACCTCCTCGGGAAGCGAGGGTCGCGGGCCGACGAGCGACATGTCGCCGGTCACCACGTTGAAGATCTGGGGCAGCTCGTCGAGGGAGAACCGACGCAGCAACCGGCCGACCCGTGTCACCCGGGGGTCGTCACGCATCTTGAAGAGCACGCTGTTGCCGTCGTTGTTCGGGAGGAGCCCTTGCCGTCGCTCGTGCGCGTCGGTCACCATCGTCCGGAACTTGATCATGGTGAACGGCCGGCCGTCCCTGCCGATGCGCACCTGCCGGAACAGGGCCGGGCCCGGGCTGTCGACCCGGATGCCGACGGCGACGGCGAGCAGGACGGGGCTGAGGAGGAAGAGTGCCACCACGCCGAGGACGCGGTCGGCCAGGTGCTTGACGTGGACGGAGATGCCCGTGACCGCGCGGTGCCGGACGTGTACGAGCCCGACACCCTCTCCCATCCGGAGGCTCAACCGCCCCGGCGCGACGTCGCCGATGTCCGACGCCAGCAGGACCGACGTGCCGTCGGCCTCCAGCCGCCACATCAGCGTCCGAAGGAGGTGCCGGTCGGCCCCCCCGCCGGGCAGGACGACCACAGCGTCGGCGCTGCACAACGAGGCGGTCCGGGCGACGGCCTCCGCGCTCGTCCCGCTGACCGCGCGGATGCCTCTGCTGGTCAGGCGGTGACCGCCCTCGTCGGCGTCGGGCAGGCAGGCGCCGACCACGCGGAGCCCGAGGTGCTGGGTCCGAGCCAGCAGCTCGCTGAGCGTCCTGACCTCGGCCGCCCCTCCAACGGCGACGACGGCGTGGAACGCGACGCCCTCCCGCCGCAGGTGCGCCAGCCAGGACCGCAGCCCCAGCCGGGCTGCGAGCGACAGCAGGAGCAGGAGCGGCAACGTGACGGCGGCGAAGTGCAACCACACGGGGCTGTCGGCCCAGTACGAGGTGGCTGCCGCGAGCAGGCCCAGGCCCGCGGCAAGCGACGAGAGACGGCGGACCTCAGCGGTCGGCGACTCCCCGAGACGCAGGGCATACCCACCCTGCAGCGCCACGACCGCCGGCCAGAGCAGGGGCAACGCCCCACGCGCGGTGTCGGACGTGTCCGCCCCGCCGAGGAGGGGCGCTGCCGCCACGACCACGAGGCAGACAACAGCATCAGCCGCCAGCGCCGCCGGCCGGTACCACGCCTCCCCGACTACTCTCGGTGATCTCAGCACTACCGGTCGGTCCTGAGGCAGCACCGAGGTGCGCTGATCCATCGCCGTCACGAGACCCCCCACAGGTCAGCACCGCATGACCGCATTCCCCCCAGAGCCGGTCACTCAACGTGAGCGAACGACAGAGAACACGACGTCGATCTTGGTAGATCGAGTCAGAGCGTAACTCTCTGACGGGGCTCCAGGAATAGTCTCTTTCCAGATTGCTGGAGCCGAGGTCGCCTGATGAGGCCAGTTCGGTCACGCTGCGTGTTGACGTCCTCGTCCTGCGAGAACATTCGTCCACAGCGAGGCCGCCCGAGAGCCGGCAGTGCTCCCGCCGAGCAGCGCGTCCCCGGGCCTCGGACCACGGCACCGAGCGATGGGGGCCGGCTGCAGGACAGTCAGTCGAGGTGCTCGCGAGCGACCTTCTTCGGCACGACCATCCGCCACGCGTCGAGCACCAGCTCGCGCATCTCCTCGACGTCGAGGGCATCGGCGCGGGCGACGACCCAGTGGTAGCGGAGGTCCGACGTCGGCGGCATCTCGAAGACCTCCGGCCGCGCGGACACCAGGTCGGCCCGCTCCTCCTTGGGGAAGGCGAAGCCCATGGTCGACTCGTCGCGCGAGAAGGCGACGTAGACGTAGCTGCCGACGCGGAACTTGATCCGGTCGCGCACCAGCACCTCGTAGCTGCGCGGCAGGTCACGCACCACGGCGCGGACGTCATCAACCGTCACCACGACGCCACTGTGCCGCGCCGTGCCGACAGTCAGCGACGTCGGACGACGAGCACCGCCGCGTCGACCCGGGGTGGTGGCCGGAACGCGTGCCGCGGCACGGTCTGCCCGGCCTCGATCCGGAAGCGGCGTGACGGCCGGACGCCTCGCGTGTCGCCGGTCGCCAGCTGTGTGACCAGACGGCGGGGCAGCACCAGGTGGGCCGAGGTCAGCGCGGACTCCCGCCCCAGCAGCAACCTGAGCAGTGCGCTGCTCACTCCGTACGGCGGGTTGGCCACGACCCGGAACGGACGGGCCGGCAGCCGCAGCCCGGTGAGATCGCGCTCGACTACCGTCACCGGGTCGTGCGCGAACCTCCGTCGAAGGGCCGCCGCCCGACCGGGGTGCAGCTCGACGGCCAGGACCCGAGCGCCGCGTGCGACGAGCGGCGCGGTGAGCGCGCCGGCTCCCGCACCGAGGTCGAGCACGAGCTCACCCGGACGCACCGACGCGGCCGCCACGACCCGTGCCGCCCAGGACTCATCGAGCTGGTGCCAACCCCACCGGGCCGGCGGCTGGTGCCGCCCGCCCGCGGGCACGACGGACCATCACGAAGACGTTCGACATGCCGGCACGGTAGGCACCGGCGCCTTACGTGCACCACCGGGTTTCCCGGAGGCCGCGGATCAGGGCGTGACGGTGTCCGTCCCGGAGTCGTCGACGATCGGACGTCCGTCGGAGGTCGTCCGCGTGGCGACGAAGCGCCACGAGTAGTCGCCGGGACGAAGCGTCAGCTCGAGCACGCCGTTCTCGACCTTGTTGACCTCGCTCCACGCGAACGGCGGGGACTGCACCTGCCCCACGAGGTCCGCGCCGCCCGTGCCGACCGTGAAGGCGCGGAAGCCGTTCGGATCAGCCTTGGTCGGCCCCACCTTCTTCCACCGGGTGTACATGTGGTCGTGCCCCCAGAGCACGATGTCGGCACGGGCCTGGAAGACCTTCTGCACGAGCCCGTTCACCGAGCTGTCGGTGTGGCCGCTCGACCCGCTGTTCCGCCACGGTGGGTGGTGCCAGGAGACGAGCAGGTTCCGGCTCCCGACCGACGCCAGCTGGTCGTCCAGCCACTGGAGCTGGGCCGGGTTGCCCGGCTGGTTGGAGTCCAGGACGATGGCCCGCCAGCTGCTGTCGATGTCGAAGGCGTACCAGCGCGGACAGGTGCTGCCCGGGTAGAAGTAGCCGCAGAACCCGGGTGCCGGCGCGTCGAACGCATGGCTGTCAGCGACCTCGTGGTTGCCGATCACCGGCTTGCTCAGGGGACGCAACGCGTTCCAGGTGGACAGCTTGTAGCCGTTGTCGTACTCGGCGATCCTCCCTGTCTCGTACTGGGTGTCGCCGAGAAGCAGGTAGCGGCTCGGGTTCAGTCCGGCCGCGAGGGTGCCGGTCGTGCTGCACGTGGCCGGGTCGGGGGTGCACAGGTCACCCACAGCCACGATCTTCGTCTCCGTGGGCGGCGGCGGGCTGGTCGGCGGCGGTGTGCTCGGCGCGGTGGTGGGGGCCAGGGTGACGGGTGCCGGGCCTGGCTCCGTCGTCGGTGGCACGTCGCCCGGACTCGGCGTGGGTGTCGGGACCGCGAGCGCGCGCGTGACGGCCAGGACGGTGGGCGCCCGCCAGGTGCCGGCGGTCGGCGTGCTGGCCGCGCACTGGAAGCGGTAGGTCGTGTCGGGCAGCAGCCCGGTCAACGTCACCCGCACCTCGCGGGTCCCGGGAGGTGTCGTGACCTCGGTGGAGCGCCGGGTCAGGCCCGCGCCGTCCCGGCCGAACCGCACCACGACGTCGGTCCGGTCGCCGGAGGACACCTGGCAGCCGGCGACCATGGCTCGGGCCGAGACGGCGGTCGCGGCGAGACCCCGGACCGAGGGGATCGGCGGCGTTCGCGGCACCGCCACCCGTGGCCAGCCGCAGTCGGCCAACCCGTCGGACAGCGCAGCCTTCTCCGCCGGGTCGACGCTGAGGTGCCACCGCTGCTTGACCGCCACCCAGCGCGCGAGGTAGCGACACCGCAGGGATGCGGAGTCGGGCGACCAGTCCTCCGGTGGCTGGTCGTCCCGCTCGCGCAGGGAGGGCACGGAGGCCACCAGAAGCGACCCCGCGTAGCCGAGGTCGTTGGCCATGACCCGGCGCTCGCGCGCGGACCAGCGCCAGGCTCCGGAGCGCCAGGCCTCCCCGAAGGGCACGAGCTGCGCGACGCGGACGTCAGCGCCGGTGAGGCGCGCCCCGTCCAGCGCCCCGACCCAGGCGCCGCCGGTGAGGCGGCAGCCGGCCGCCTCGCGCGGTGGCGTTCTCGCGTCCCGGAGCAGGACCTGCTGGCTGGTGAGACAGCCGTCGGCGTCCAGGTCGCTCCACCGTGGACGCGCGGCCGCGGCCAGGCCCCGCGAGTGCTCGGCAGCCACCGTCAGGCCGGCGAGCAGGCCGCGCGTCGACGTCGCCGCCGATGCCGCCTCCGGGACGGCGAGGACGCCGGAGAGCGCGAGTGCGCCCCCGAGCAGAGCCACGAGACCGCCCCGGCCCGCGCGTGATCGCGCCATGCTTCCCCCCGACCGTGCCACCCCGACCCTCTGGTGCCCGGAGGCTAACCCGGCATCGACAGGTGGTGGCGCATTTTGCCCAGGTCAGGCCGAACGGCGGCGAGCACCCGGGCCCGGACGGCCGGAGATCTCCCGGGTGGCCGACAGGCGGTGGCCGTCGGCGCACTCGACGACCTGCGCCAGCGGTGCTCCGCAGTCGCGGTGCACGAAGGTGAGCGGCGGACCCTCGGCCGGCGCCATGTACCGGTCTCCCCACGCGGCCATGGCGAGCAGCACGGGGTAGAGGTCCAGGCCCTTCTCGGTGAGCCGGTACTCGTCCCGCGTCCGCTGCCCCGGCTCCTGGTACGGCACCCGTCGTACGATGCCGAGCTCGGTGAGGCGGGCCAGCCGGGCGGTGAGGACCTGCCGCGGGATCGTCGTCCGCACCGTGAGCTGGTCGAAGCGCCGGATCCCGGAGAACAGCTCGCGAAGCACCACCAGCGACCACCGGTCGCCGATCGCCTCCGCGGTGCGCTGGATGGTGCAGGTCTCGGTCGACCAGCCCAGCGCCTCGGGCTCGTCCATCACTGCCTCCTTGTCCGGATCGGAACCCGTTCGAGACCAGAGTTCACTTGACAGACCCAGAGCCTATCGCAACCCTGGGTCCATGGAACAGATCCAGGTGCGTCCGGCCGGCGCCGCCGACACCGACGGCCTCCGCGAGCTCGTCGCCGGCCTGTCCCCGCGCTCCGCCTTCCTGCGGTTCTGCGCCGGGGTCGGCACCCCGAGCGGCCGGCTGCTGGCCGCGCTGCTGCGCCGCGACGCCGAGCACGGCGCGTGGGTCGCGACGAGCGGCCGCGCGGTGGTGGGACACCTCAGCTGGGCGGTCGTCGCGGACGGCGTCGTCGAGGTGGGCGCGATGGTCGCCGACCCGTGGCAGGGCCGCGGCCTGGGTCGCGCGCTGGTCGACCACGGCCTCGCCGAGGCCGCGGCCCGGGGCGCGAGCCACGTCCGGCTCGTGGTCCACCACGAGAACCGCACCCTGCTGCGCCGCCTCGTCGCCGGGGCGACCTCGGTGCAGCGCGAGGACTACGACGTCGTCATCGACCGCCCGCTCGCCGACCTCCTCACCACCCGCCGCGACCTGCTGCTGGTGGCCTGAGCATGCCCGTCCCGTGCAAATGATCACGGGACCGTGATCAACACGCCCTGACCGCGGTGAATCCGCCGCGGTTGGCGGTCGATGATCACGGGACCGTGATCATCCTGTCGTCGGGGACAGGTGGCCGACGGCGTGGACGGCGGCCAGGCTCCTCTCCTCCCACGGCGCTCTGACCGCAACCACCTCCTTCCTGCACGTGGCGCGACGGACCGCCGCTACCACCGATCGGCGGTAGTCTGCGCCGGTGCGGACGCGACGTGGTGCGGCGGTGACGGTGGCTGTGCTCCTCCTCGCCGGCTGCGGCGGCAGCAGCGGCGCGCCGACGACGGCGACCTCACCGTCGCCGACCGCCGCTGCGAGCCCGGCCACTCAGGTGCTCGAGCTCGGCAAGTCCGAGCTCGAGCTGGACGCCGGAGCGGTCCGCTCCCCCGAAGGGTTCGCGCCGGCCGTCGAGCTCGACGTCCCCGCGGGCTGGACCAGCACCCACCGGTACGCCGACGCGTTCGACCTGGGGCAGGCCGACCCGACGGCGGACGCGCCGCTCGTGGTCGTGGCCGTCACGACGGCTCCCGAGCCGGCGGCCGCCGCCGCGCTGACGGCTGTGGCGGTGCGTCAGCACGGCGCCGATCCCACGCGCGGGACGGGCGACCTGCTCGGATCCCCCGCGCGGTCGCTCGAGGTCGTCGGCGGCCACGGACCGGCGTACGGCAGCAGGGACGGGTCGATCGCTCTCGACGCGGTGCCCGGCTACCGGCTGCGGCTGCTGGCCGCCGACGTCTCCGGGGCCGCGCTCGTGGTCGCGGTCCTCGTGGTCGACGACGAGCGCACCGAGGACCTGCTGGCTCAGGCCGACGCCCTCGTCGGCTCGCTGCGCACGACGGACGAGGTCTAGGTGTTGTAGGTGTTCTGGGCCCGCTCGAGGCCCTCGGTCACCAGCGCCTCGACGGCGTCCGCGGTCCGGTCCACCTCGAGGTCGAGGTCCTTGCGCTCGGTCGCGCCGAAGTCCCGCAGGACGAACGCGGCGGCGTCCATCCGGCCGGGCGGTCGCCCGATGCCGAACCGGACCCGGTTGAACTCACCGGTCCCGAGGGAGCGTCGCACCGACTTCAGGCCGTTGTGGCCGTTGTCGCCGCCGCCCAGCTTGAGCCGGAGTCCGCCGTACGGCAGGTCGAGCTCGTCGTGCACGAGCACCAGGTGGTCGTCGGGCACCTTGAAGAAGTCCCGCAACGCCGTGACGGGGCCGCCCGAGTCGTTCATGTACGTGCGCGGCTTGGCCAGCACGACGCGGACGCCGGCGAGCCGGCCTTCGAGGACCTCGGCGCGGGCCTTGTGCGCCTTGAACCTCCCGCCCATCCGGCCGGCGAGGACGTCGACGACCATGAAGCCGACGTTGTGGCGGTTGCCGGAGTAGCCGGGCCCGGGGTTGCCGAGCCCGACCACCAGCCAGACGTCGTCGCTCATCGCGTCGCTCTCGACCCGTCCGTCGACCGAAGGGTCGCGGCGGGAGCGGAAGAGCCTCAGCCGTCGGCCTTGTCGCCCTCGCCGGTCGGCGCGCCACCCTCGGCTGCCGCGCCGCCACCCTCACCCTCGGGAGCGGCCTCCGCCTCGGCGGCCTGCTCCTCGTCCGTGGGCTCGTGCACGATGCCGACCTCGGCCTCGGCCTCGGCGAGCTCGGCCTCGAGCTGCTCAGCGGTCGGCGCGGCGGTGACGTTGACCAGCAGGGCCTCGGGGTCGGTGACCAGGGTGACGCCCGACGGCAGCTGCACGTCCTTGGCGTGGATCTGGTCGCCGACGTTGAGCCCGTCGACCGAGACCTCGAAGCCGGTGGGGATGTGGGTGGCCTCGGCCTCGACCGAGAGCGTGTTGAGGTCTGTGGTGACCAGGGTCTCCGGCGCGGCGTCGCCGACGACGTGGACGGCGATCTCGACGACGACCTTCTCGCCCTGGCGGACGAGGACCAGGTCGACGTGCTCGATGAAGCCCTTGATCGGGTCGCGCTGGACGTCCTTGGGCAGCGCCAGCTGGTCGGAGCCACCCATGTCGAGGGTGAGCAGCACGTTCTGCGTCTTGAGCGCCATCATCAGGTCGTGGCCCGGCAGCGAGATGTGCCGCGGGTCCTCGCCGTGGCCGTAGAGGACGGCGGGCACCTTGTTGTCGCGGCGGATGCGGCGGGCGGCGCCCTTGCCGAACTCGGTGCGCTGCTCGGCGGAAATGCGGACCTCGGACACGGCGGGGGTACTCCTCGAGACGATCGTCTGGTGGGTCAGGTCGGCGAGGAGGCTCGTGGACGATCCAGGGGACCCACGGGACCCCGTCGATCACGGAGGCCGAAGGCTCCCTCGCCGGGCAACCGCAGCAGTCTAGCCGCGCCCGCAGGCACGGTCGAACCGGCCCGTACGGCAGCGGCGCGAGCCGCGCGTCAGGGCATCAGGCGTCGGGAGCGAGCCGGCGCAGCTGGGCGGCGAGGCCCTCGACCGCGGACGGGTCGGACCCGGCGGCGGCGAGCGTCCGGGCGACCTCGTCCAGCTCCGGCCCCCACCGCCAGCCCACGTCGGCCAGCCCGGCCCGGAGGTCCGCCAGCTCTCCGAGCAGCTCTGCGCCCGGTCGGTCGGCCTCGGCGGCCAGCACGTCGGTCACACCGTGCGCGTCGGCGATCTCCGCCGCGAGGCTCGCCAGCACCATCCGGCCCTTGTTGAACAAGGCGTAGGCCTGCTTGGCGGCCGAGGCACGACCGACCTCCGTGCCGAGGACCACCGGAGTCACCCGGGTGCCGGCGACCACCGCCTCGACCTGCGCCACGGCGTCCGTCGGGCCGGCCAGGTAGAGGTGCGTGCGCCCGCCGTCGCGCGGCGGCGGCCCGACGACGCCGCCGTCGACGACGGTGGCGCCGACCGCCTCGACGGCCGTCCGCACCTCGTGCAGAGTCCCGGGCGAGAGCGGGTTGGCGTCGACGTACGTGCCGTGGAACCCGGTGGCCGCCACGAGCCGGGCGACGTCGACCGCCGCCTGCGGCGGCAGCACGCTGAGGACCACCTCAGCGCCGACGACCAGCGCCGCGGCGTCGTCGACCGCGGTCAGGCTCTCGGTGCGCGCCCGCGCTCTGGTCGCGTCGGACCGTCCGGTTGCCAGCCACCGGACCTCGTGGCCGGTCGCGACCAGCTCGCCGCCGATGCGCGACCCCATCGCTCCTGGATGGAGCAGAGCGACGACCGTCACGCGTCAGGCGTGGCCGTCGAACAGGCTGGTGACCGAGCCGTCGTCGAAGACCTCGCGCACGGCGCGGGCGAGCAGGGTGGCGATGGGCAGCACCGTGAGCTTGTCGAAGCGGACGTCGTCCGGGATCGGCAGCGTGTCCGTGACCACGACCTCGCTGACGCCGGAGTTCTTCAACCGGTCCACGGCCGGGCCGCTGAAGATGGCGTGCGTCGCGGCGATGATGACGTCGGCAGCACCCTCGGCGAACAAGGCGTCGGCGGCCTTCGTGATGGTGCCGGCGGTGTCGATCATGTCGTCCTGCAGGATGCAGACCCGCCCGGCGACGTCACCGACCACACGGTTCGCCTTGGCCTCGTTGGGCTTGTCGGGGTCGCGCGTCTTGTGGATGAACGCCAGCGGCGCGCCGTACATCGTCTCCGACCAGCGCTCCGCGAGCCGCAGCCGACCGGCGTCGGGCGACACGATCGTGACCCGCGAGTGGTCGACCCGCCGCTTGACGTAGGAGGAGAGCAGCGGCAGCGCGTAGAGGTGGTCGACGGGCCCGTCGAAGAAGCCCTGGATCTGCGCCGTGTGCAGGTCGACGGCCATCATCCGGTCGGCGCCGGCCACCTGGAACAGGTCGGCGACGAGCCGGGCCGAGATCGGCTCGCGGCCGCGGCCCTTCTTGTCCTGGCGGGCGTAGGGGAAGAAGGGCATGACCACGGTGATCCGCTTGGCGCTGGCCCGCTTGAGGGCGTCGACCATGATGAGGGTCTCCATCACCCAGGTGTTGATCGGTGACGTGCAGCTCTGCAGCACGAACGCGTCGCAGCCGCGCACCGACTCCTTGTAGCGGATGTAGATCTCGCCGTTGGCGAAGTCGTAGGCCGTCGTCGGGGTGAGCTCGATGCCGAGCTCGGTGGCGACCGCCTCCGCGAGCTCAGGGTGTGCGCGCCCGGAGAAGAGCATCAGCTTCTTCTCGCCGGTCGTCTTGATGAAGCTCATGCCTCTGGCCCTCCGCCGTCGCTGCTGCCCGCGCCCTGGTCGTGCTGCTGCTGTGCCGTCAGTCCCTCGTCGTCCGCCCCGCGTGCCAGCGCCCGCTCGGCGGCCGCGGACGTCCTCGTGCCCGCGCGCCGGCGGGCGACCCAGCCCGCGATGCCCCGCTGCTTGCCACGAGCCACCGCCAGCTCTCCCGGCTTGACGTCGTGGGTGATGGTCGAGCCGGCCGCGACGTAGGCACCGTCGGCGATGTGGACGCCGCCGATGAGCACCGAGTCGCTGCCGACGAAGGAGTGCTCGCCCACCGTCGTGTGCTGCTTGGTCAGACCGTCGTAGTTGGCGAAGATCGTGCCGGCCCCGATGTTCGCGCCGGCCCCGATCGTGGCGTCGCCGACGTACGACAGGTGCGGCACCTTGGCGCCGTCGCCGACGTCGGCCTTCTTCATCTCGACGAAGCCGCCGGCCTTCGCCCCGCGGCCGAGCCGGGTGCCCGGGCGGAGGTAGGTATAGGGACCGACAGTCGCCTCGGGGCCGATCAGCGCGCCGTCGGAGGTCGTGTTGCTGATGGTGGCACCGGCGCCGACCGTGGTGTCGGCCAGCAGGCAGTTGGGGCCGACCACCGCGCCGGTGGCGATGCTCGTGGTGCCCCGGAGGACCGTGTTCGGCTCGAGCAGGGTCTCCGGCTCGAGGGTCACGTCGGCGTCGATCCAGGTGGTCGCCGGGTCCATGACGGTGGTCCCGGCGAGCATCCAGCGCTCGACGGTGCGCCGGTTCAGCTCGCCGTGCAGCGCCGCGAGCTGCACCCGGTTGTTGACGCCCTCGACCTGCCAACGGTCGGTGGTGGTGAGCGCACCGACCCGGCCGCCGGCAGCTCGAGCGTGCACGACGACGTCGGTGAGGTACAGCTCGCCCTGGGAGTTGTCGGTGTCGAGCAGAGCCAGACCGTCGCGCAGCGCGCCGGCGTCGAAGGCGTAGACCCCGGAGTTGATCTCGGTGACGGCGAGCTCGTCGGGCGTGCCGTCCTTCTGCTCGACGATCCGAGCGACCGACCCGTCGGCGGCGCGCAGCACCCGGCCGTACCCGGTGGGGTCGTCGACCACGGCGGTGAGGATCGTCGCGGCGTTGCCGTCGGCGGCGTGGGTGGCGAGCAGGTCGCGGAGGGTCTCGCTCGTGAGCAGCGGGACGTCGCCGTACGTCACGACGACAGTGCCGGTCAGCCGCGGCAGTCCCTCGAGCGCGCAGCCGACGGCGTGGCCGGTGCCCAGCTGCTGGTCCTGGACGGCTGTACCGGCCTTGGGCGTGACCTCGGCGAGGTGCGCCGCGACCTGGTCGCGGCCGTGACCGACCACGACGACGAGGTGCTCGGGCTCGAGGCCCTCGCCGGCGAGCACCGCGTGGTGCACGAGCGCGCGGCCGCCCACCTGGTGGAGGACCTTCGGGATCGACGACTTCATCCGGGTGCCCTCGCCGGCGGCGAGGACGACCACGGCGGCCGGTCGGTCGGGGCTCACGCTGGGAGCGCTCCTGGCGGCGAGGCGGCGGGCTGGCGTCGTGCGGCTCGTACAGCAGGAGGATACCCGGGGTTCAGCCCCGGGCCACCACCCCTCGATCGCCCGGGACTGGCTCCCGGGCGAGGGATCGAACCTCGATAGCTGACTCCAAAGGTCAGCGTCCTGCCATTGGACGACCCGGGAAGGTCACGACGTGCAGCGGTCCCTGTGCATGCTAACGACGCCGCCGGCGGCTCAAGCCCCACGCCGCCGCAGCCGACTGATGCTCTGTGAACAGGGCCGCTCCCCGGCGACCGGGACGAGCAGCTCCGGCATCTTTCGGCGGGCGTTGGCAGGGCCCCGTGCGGTGGCCGGAGATGGACTTCTTCTGCCCGCAGGCAACCGCGCCGGCCCGGCCCCGACGGCGACGGCGACGGCCGCGCCGGCTGGCGGAGACCGTCCTCCCGGCATATCTCCCACCACGTCACTACGCCCTGCGGTGGCAGGTCCTGCTGTGGCTCGGGTGCGTCCTCGTCGCGCTCATCGGCTATGCGTAGTCGCACGTGGGCTAGGCTTCTCGAGTCCTAGTCGCCGGCCCAGCGACTCCACGTCGGCTCACTGACGGGCGCACAGGCTCACGCACTCGCGCGTGGATGCTGCGTTGGGCGGGCCGGCGGGCCACCCCCTCGCCCAAGGAGTTGCCCCGACATGCGCGCAGCGCCTGTGCCTGGACCGGCCTGATGGCCACCGCTGCGTCGTCCGGACCCGTCGACGGCAGGAAGAGCCCGAGCCGGAAGGACAGCCGGCTGCGGATGACCGGCAAGGAGCGGCGCGAGCAGCTGCTCGACGTGGGCCGGTCCCTGTTCGCGGAGAAGGGCTTCGACGCCACGTCTGTCGAGGAGATCGCTGCCAGGGCAGGCGTCTCGAAGCCCGTCGTGTACGAGCACTTCGGCGGCAAGGAAGGCCTCTACGCCGTCGTCGTCGACCGCGAGATGCGTGCGCTGCTCGACTCCATCACCGGAGCCCTGCGCAGCAGCGGCCACCCCCGGGACCTCCTCGAGCGGGCCGCCTTCGCGCTGCTCGACTACGTCGAGACCTCGTCGGACGGTTTCCGGATCCTCGTCCGTGACTCCCCCGTCGCCCAGTCGACCGGCACCTTCTCCTCGCTCATCGGTGACGCCGCGAGCCAGGTCGAGCACATCATGGCCAACCAGCTCAAGGAGCGCGGCTTCGAGCCGAAGCTCGCGCCGATGTACGCGCAGATGCTCGTGGGCATGGTCGCTCTCACCGGCCAGTGGTGGCTCGACGCCCGCAAGCCCAAGAAGGCCGAGGTCGCCGCGCACCTGGTGAACCTGGCGTGGAACGGCCTGTCCGGGCTCGAGGCGAAGCCGGGCCTGCACGACGGCACCCGGCCCTGACTCACTCCCGGTCGAGCGGCTCCAACAGCTCGAGCCGGTTGCCGTGCGGATCGCTGAGGTAGCAGCGGCGGTAGCCGGGGAACCCGGCGTCCCACTCGACGGCTGCCCCGCGCGCCGCGAGCCGCTCGGCGTACGCCGGCAGGTCCGCGACCAGCATCCCCGGATGTGCCTTGCGGGCCGGGTGGAAGTCGTCCTCGACGCCGAGGTGCAGCTCGAGCGCACCGGCCCGGAACCACGCGCCGCCGCGGGCGGCCAGGGCCGCGGGCTTGGACACCTCGGTCATGCCGAGCACATCGACGTAGAACTCCCGCAGCACGTCCTCGGAGCCGCGCGGGCACGCCAGCTGCACGTGGTGCAGCCCGACCAGCCCGACCGGCCCGACCGGCCCGCCGGTCACGCCGCGGCCCGTCGCGCCACGACGAAGATCCGTCGGAACGGCAGCACGGTGCCCCAGTCGTGCTGCGGGTACGCCGGGGCGAGCAGCGCGCGGTAGTCGGTGAGGAACTCCTCGCGGTCCGCCTCCTCTTCTAGCGCCTGGAGGTAGGGCCGCAGCCCGGTCCCCGTGACCCAGCGCACGACCGCGTCGTCGCCGCTGAGCACGTGCAGGTACGTCGTCTCCCACGCGTCGACGGTGCAGCCGAGTCCGGCGAGCAGCTCGAGGTAGGTCTGCGCGGACTCGACCGCCGGGCGGGCCCGGTCGCGACCGCCGAACGTGGCCGCCCAGCGCGGCGACGTCGCGACCTCGGCCATCGCGGTGTGGCTGCGCTCACCGAAGTTGCCCGGGACCTGGAAGGCGAGCCAACCACCTGGCGAGACCTGGTGGACGAGCCCCGGCAGCAGGTCGAGGTGGCCGGGCACCCACTGCAGGGTCGCGTTGCTCACGAGGACGTCGACCGGCTCCCGCGGGTGCCACTCCCGCAGGTCGGCCACCTCGAATGACAGCCGACGAGTCGCGTGCTCGCGCTGCGCCTGCTCGATCATCTCGGGCGAGGAGTCGAGGCCGCGCACGTCGGCGGCCGGCCAGCGGTCGGCCAGGGTGGCCGTGAGGTTGCCCGGCCCGCAGCCCAGGTCCGCGACGCGGGCCGGCCGGTCGGCGGTGACGCGTGCCATCAGGTCCTGGAAGGGCCGGCCGCGCTCCGCGGCGAACTGCAGGTACTGCTCCGGGTCCCACCGCACGACTGCCTCCGGCATTCTCATCGGCAGAGTCTTGACGTCGAGATACTTTGCCTAGCGTGCATCTTGATGTCAAGAGACCCATCGACGATGATCGACCCGGCGTCCTCGGCGGCGCCAGGGAGGTGTTGACGTGCAGGACGAGGTCGACCGGCTGGTCGCCGCCTGGGCCCGCGAGCGCCCGGACCTCGACGTCCGGCCGCTCGAGGTGCTCAGCCGGGTGACCCGGCTCGCCCGGCACCTCGACCGGGCCCGCAGCAGCGCCTTCGAGGCGCACGAGCTCGAGGTGTGGGAGTTCGACGTGCTCGCCGCACTGCGACGCGCCGGGCGCCCGTACGTCCTCTCCCCCGGGCAGCTCCTCGCCCAGACCCTGGTGACCTCCGGCACGATGACCAACCGGGTCGACCGGCTGGAGGTCCGCGGCCTGGTGCAGCGGCTGCCCGATCCCGCCGACCGCCGTGGCGTCCACGTCCGGCTCACCCCCCGTGGCAAGGAGCGGGTGGACGCGGCGCTCGCCGACCTGCTCGCCCGCGAGCGCGACCTGCTCGCGACCCTGTCGACCAAGGAGCGCGACGCGCTCTCCGCCCTCCTCCGTCGCCTGGTCGCGCCCTTCGAGTCCGAGGCCTGACTACGTCTGTCGGCCGGCCGGGTCGGCGACCTGGGTCGGCAGCAGCGAGCCCAGCCCGAGCAGCAGCTCCTCGGAGGCCGGGCCGGCGGCCAGCTGCACCGACGGCGGCACGTCGCCGTCGCCCCGCGGCGCCCGCGCCGGCAGCGACAGCGCCGGCCAGCCCAGGTCGTTGAACGGGATGGTGAGCACTGTCAGCCGCAGCTCGTCGCTGGCTGCCAGCAGCGGCGGCGGTCCGACCAGGGTCGGGAGCGCCAGGGCATCGGCACCCGAGAGCAGCGCTGCGAGGTCCGTACCGAACGACGCCATCGTCGAGCGGGCGCGCGCCACGTCCTCGGGGCGTTCGCGCAGGCAGGCCTCGATCGCCGCCCGCGCCCGGTCGCTGAGCAGCTCGGGCCGGTCGAGCAGGAACGCCTGCGCAGGGCCGGCCTCCGCGTCGAGGATCCGGGCGGCCGCCGAGACCGCCCGCATCCATCCGTAGACCCGCTGCTCGCGGACCTCCCACCCGGCAGCAGCGAGCGCTTCGTCCACGTCGTGCTCCACTGCGGGGTCGACCCCCACGTCCTCACCCAGTCGCAGCCGTACGACAACCGGCCGACGCGCCGGCACCGCCACCTCGAACCCCGGCTCGAGCAGTCCCATCGCGGTGACCAGCCCGGCCACGTCGCGCGCCAGCGGGCCGACGCTGTCCAGCGGGGGTGACAGCGGGAACACGCCGGCGGTCGAGATCCGGCCACGCGTGGTCTTGAGGCCGGCGACGCCGCACGCGGCCGCCGGGATGCGGACCGAGCCGCCGGTGTCGGTGCCGAGGGCCACGTCGGCCTCGCCGAGCGCCACCGCGACCGCGGAGCCGGACGAGGAGCCGCCGGGGACCCGCCCGGGATCCAGCGGGTTGACCGGCGTGCCGGTGTGCTCGTTGACGCCGTCGGCGAACCAGCACAGCTCGCTGAGGTTCGTCTTGCCGATGACCCGGCCGCCGGACCGGCGTACCGCAGCGACGCAGGCAGCGTCCGCGGCGGCCGGCCCAGAGTCCTCCCGGCTGCGCGCACCGACCGTGGTGACCGTGCCGGCGAGGTCGATGGCGTCCTTGACCGCGACGGTGGGCCCGTCGCCGGGCGGCGGGTCGACCCGCAGCAACCAGGCCGGTCCCTGCTTCACCGGACCGTCCTCATGCCGCGAGGAAACAGCCCTCGCGCAGCACGGGCACCACGTCGCTGACGTCGACCTCGCCTGCCAGCCGGACGTCCTCGGCGAAGCCGCGCTCCACCAGCTCGATCCCCGAGGGGCACAGCTCCAGCGGTCGTAGGGCACGGAACGCGAGCGCCGCGACCTCCGCCTCGGGCGTCAGCTCGAGCGACGGGTTGCGACCGACCAGCCGGTCGACGACGGCACCGGCGCCGACCAGGTCCTCGTACGCCGGTCGCAGCGAGCCGTCACCCCACCGCTCGCCGGCGGGCACCAGCGCGATCCGCTCGAACGAGTCGAGGTAGCGGCTCACCGCGGCCGCGTTGCGCAGGCAGCCCGCGACGACCTGTACCTCGTTGTTGATCGCGGCGTACGCGATCGACGAGCCGTTCGGCGACGGCAGCACCAGCCGGGTGTCGGCGTCGACGTCGAGCAGGCTCAGCGGCGACAACGTGAGGCCCTCGTGCGAGTTGCGGTTGCCGGCGAGGACCGCGTCGATGTCACGGGCCAGCTGGCGGGCCGCCTCGCCACCCGTGTGCGGCCAGACGCGGGCGCCGCGCTCGACGGCGATGGTCAGTGCGGTCGAGAAGGACAGCACGTCGACCACGACGACGACGTCGCTGCGCTCAGCCAGCGTGCGGGCACCGAGCGGTCCCCACTCCAGAGCGACCCGCATGCGCCGGAGCGTACGCGTCAGCGGTGTCCCCGCGGGCCCGGAGACGCAATCGTGCGTTCGCGCCGTATCGCCCTGCCGGGTCAGCCGGCGTCCGTGAGCTCGGCCAGCTCCAGCCAGCGCTCCTCGAGCGCGGTCCGCTCGGCGTGCAGGGCGCGCAGGTCCGCGTCCAGCGCGAGCACGGCCTCGTGGTCCGACGCCGACGCCGTCATCCGGTCGTGCAGCCGGGCCTCGCGGTCGCCCAGGGTCTGCAGCTGCCGGTCCAGCCGGGCCAGCTCCTTGCGAGCCGCGCGCAACGTCGCCGCGTCCGGCCCTGCGGTACCCGCTTCCCGCCTGGACTTGTCAGGCTCACGCGTCGGTACACCGACGCGTGAGCCTGACAAGTTGGCCGAGGCGCGGCGCAGGGCGAGGTACTCGTCGACGCCGCCGGGAAGGTCGCGGAGCCGGCCGTCGCCGAGCAGGGCCACGGTGCGGTCGCAGACCCGCTCCAGGAAGTACCGGTCGTGCGAGACGACCAGCAGGGTGCCGGCCCAGCCGTCGAGCAGGTCCTCGAGCGCGGTGAGCGTGTCGATGTCGAGGTCGTTGGTGGGCTCGTCGAGCAGCAGCACGTTGGGCTCGTCCATGAGCAGCCGGAGCAGCTGCAGCCGGCGCCGCTCGCCGCCGGACAGCTCGCCGACCGGCGTCCACTGAGCGTCGCCGACGAAGCCGAACCGCTCGCACATCTGGGTGGCCGTGATCGTCCGCCCCTTGCCGAGGTCGACCTCACGGCGGACGGCCTCGACCGCCTCCAGGACCCGCAGGGCGGGGTCCAGCTCGGTGACGTCCTGCGAGAGGTACGCCGGGCGCACCGTGACCCCGCGCACGACCTTGCCCGCCCACGGCGCCAGCTCGCCGACGAGCAGCCGGATCAGTGACGTCTTGCCGGAGCCGTTGACGCCGGCGACGCCGACCCGGTCGCCCGGTCCGAGGTGCCAGGTGACGTGGTCGAGCAGCACCCGTCCGCCCACCTGGACCGACGCGCCGAGCACGTCGTAGACCGTGCGGCCGAGCCGGGCGCTCGCGAACTTCACCAGCTCCACGCTGTCCCGCGGCGCCGGCTCGTCGGCGATCAGCGCGTTGGCCGCGTCGATCCGGAACCGGGGCTTCGACGTGCGCGCCGGCGGCCCGCGGCGCAGCCAGGCGAGCTCCTTGCGCACCAGGTTCGCGCGCCGGGCGTCCTCGGTCGCGGCGATCCGGTCCCGCTCGGCCCGGGCCAGGACGTACGCCGAGTAGCCGCCGTCGTACTGGTGGACCGCGCCGCCCTGCACCTCCCACGTCCGGTCGCAGACCGCATCGAGGAACCACCGGTCGTGGGTCACGACCACCAGCGCCTCGCGGCGGGCGACGAGGTGTCGCGCCAACCAGTCGATGCCCTCGACGTCGAGGTGGTTGGTCGGCTCGTCGAGGACCAGCAGGTCGTGGTCGCCGACCAGGGCCCGGGCCAGCGCGACCCGGCGCCCCTCGCCGCCGGACAGCGGGCCGACGACGCGGTCGAGCATGGTGTCGAGGTCCTCGCGGCCACCGAAGAGGCCGGTGAGCACGTCGCGCACCCGGGCGTCGGCTGCCCACTCGTGCGCCGGGCCGTCGCCGACGACGAGCGACCGCACGGTCGCGTGGGGGTCGAGGTCGTCGCGCTGCCCGACCTGGGCGACCCGGAGACCGCCGGCGTGCGTGACGCGGCCGGAGTCCGGCGGCTCGCGCCGGGTCAGCAGCCGCAGCAGCGTCGACTTGCCGTCGCCGTTGCGCCCGACGACGCCGGTGCGGTCGCCCTCCCCGACACCGAGCGAGACGCCGTCGAGCAGGACGCGCGTGCCGTAGCCCTTGCCGACCGCCTCGAGGTTGACGAGGTTGCGAGTCATGAGCGGGGCTATGCCCCGGCGGGGCGGGCGCCGGCGACCGGGCCGTGCGCCCGGCGGACCGAGCTGCAGGTGCCGGTGGCGCTCAGGCCCACCGCGATGTCGATGGCGTGCTCCTTGCCACGGGCCAGGAAGACGACGCTCGGCCCGCTGCCCGACACCAGGCCACCCAGTGCTCCGGCCTGGGCGCCGGTCTCGAGCGTCTGCAACAGCTCCGGCCGCAGGGAGCAGGCCGCGTCCTGGAGGTCGTTGTGCAGCGCGGCGCCGAGGGCGTCGGCGTCACCGGCCCGCAGCGCGGCCATCAAGCCGTCGGAGACCTTGGGCTCCGGGACGTCGGCGTCGCCGCGCAGCCGGTCGCACTCGGCGTAGACGGCGGGGGTCGAGAGCCCGCCGTCGGCGACAGCAACCACCCACTCGAAGCGGCCGCGGGCCAGCACCGGGGTCAGCACCTCGCCGCGACCGGTGCCCAGCGCGGTCCCGCCGACCAGCGAGAAAGGCACGTCGCTGCCCAGCTGGCCGGCCAGCTCCAGCAGCTCGTTGCGGGACAGGCCGGTCTGCCAGAGGGCGTCGCACGCGACGAGGGCGGCGGCCGCGTCGGCGCTGCCGCCGGCCATCCCGCCGGCCACCGGGATGGCCTTGGTGATGTGCAGCCGGACGAGCGGGTCGACCCCGGTGCGCTCGGCGAGCGCGGCCGCGGCGGCGACGGCGAGGTTGGTCGCGTCCTGCGGGACGCCGTCGAGCGGGAGACCCTCGGAGGTGGTGACGCTGACGGACAGCTCGTCCGCCTCGGCCGCCACCACCTCGTCGTGCAGAGAGATGGCGTGGTACGCCGTCGCCACGTCGTGGAAGCCGTCCGGCCGGAGCGCGCCGACCGCCAGACCGAGGTTGACCTTCGCAGGCGCGCGGACGGTCACCGAGGTCATGTCCACGACCCTATGAGGCGGGCAGCGCCTGCGGCGCGGACGGTGTGGTGGTTCATGCGGGCGGCCGGTGGGCCGCCAGCCGCGCGAACTCCTCGACGCCGAGCGCCTCGCCCCGGGTCCGCGGGTCGATGCCTGCGGCGCGCAGCGCGTCCTCGGCGCCGGCCGCGGATCCGGCCCAGCCGGCCAGCGCGGCACGCAACGTCTTGCGCCGCTGGGCGAACGCGGCGTCCACCACGGCGAACACCTCGTGCCGGGCCGCCGTGGTCGCCGGCGGCTGCCGGCGGGTCATCGCGACCAGGCCGGAGTCGACGTTCGGCGCCGGCCAGAAGACGGTCCGGCCGACCGAGCCGGCACGGCGCACGTCGGCGTACCAGGCCGCCTTGACCGACGGCACGCCGTAGACCTTGCTCCCTGACGGCGCAGCGAGCCGGTCGGCGACCTCCGCCTGCACCATCACCAGCACCCGGCGCAGGGACGGGAACCGCTCCAGCAGGTGCAGCAGCACCGGCACCGAGATGTTGTACGGCAGGTTCGCCACGAGCGCCGTCGGCGCCGGGCCCGGCAGCGTGTCCAGCCGCAGGGCGTCGGCGGTGACGACCGTGAGCCGGTCGGCGTACGCCGGCGCGTGCCGCGCGACAGTGGTGGGCAGCTCGCCGGCCAGCCGCGGATCGACCTCGACCGCGGTGACCGACGCGACCTCCGGGAGCAGCGCCAGGGTCAACGAGCCGAGGCCA
This sequence comes from uncultured Actinomycetota bacterium, assembly GCA_963746175.1. GTDB lineage: Bacteria > Actinomycetota > Actinomycetes > JACCUZ01 > JACCUZ01 > CAVVAH01. Next base: position 891,503 of record CAVVAH010000008.1, read on the forward strand.
GGTCCCACCTCGACGACGTGGTCGTGGGCGCCGACCTCGGCCGTGCGGACGATGCGCCGCACGGTGTTGGGGTCGATGACGAAGTTCTGGCCCAGCGCCTTGGTCGGCCGGGCACCGAGGCGGGCGGCCAGCTCGCGCACCTCGGCCGGTCCGAGCAGTGCGGAGGCCGGGTCAGGGGTCATCCGGCCGGCGTCAGCTGAACAGGTAGTGGCCGCAGACCGGCCACTGGCCGGCGCCGCTGCGGTTGTAGAGGATCTGCGCCCGGTAGGTCTGCTCGGACGCGCTGGCCTGGGTCGGCAGCCCGACGCCGCCCACGGCGTGCCAGGTGCTCTCCATGAACTGGTACAGCCCGTAGAACGGGCCGGCCGAGTTGTAGGCCTGCGGGTTGCCGCTCGACTCGCAGTTGGCCAGCGCGGCCCAGTTGAGCCCGTCGGCCGTGGGCGCGTTGTCCGGTCGCTTCTTGGTGCCGACGAGCAGGACCTCGGTCACCGGGTCCTTGGCGACCTCCTTGCTCACGAGCGTGCGCGAGTCGAGCGACCCGTCGAGGTAGGTCTCGCGGTAGGTGCGTGCCTCGATGCCGACCTTGCCCTGCTCGAGGACCTTGGTCTCGCCGGTGTAGAGCTCGTCGCTCTTCTTCTTCACGGTGTCGAACCGGATCGGCCGTTCCTCGACCACCCGCTTGCCGTCGACGCGGGTCACGGACACGACCTGCTCGGCGTACGGCGGTGCGCTGAGGTCGGTGGACACGCGGTCCTGGGTGCGCAGCTGCACGCCGGACTCGGCGAGCGCGCCGCGCACCGTGGTGGCCGTCGTCGTCACCTCGTGCCGGTCGCCGTCGGCGAGGAAGGTGATGTGGTGCGGCATCCGCACGTCGAGCTCGATGCCGCCGCGGGTGATGCGGCGGCTGCGCGAGGCGGAGACCCAGGCGCCGTCGGACCGGACGCCGAGCAGCAGCAGCGCCTCGGACACCGTGCGACCGGTGGTCCACACCGTGCGGGTCCGGCCGTCGACCGTGAGCAGCACCGGCCGGCCGTACCGCACCACGACGGTCTCGCCGTCGGACAGCGACGAGCCGGGCGACGGGCTGACGAGGTCGTGGGCCTGGTCGTAGCCGATGCCCTCGCTGTCGAGCAGGTCACCCACCGTGCGGGCGAAGCCGCGGACCTGGTGGTCGCGGCCGTCGATCGAGACCGTCACGGTCTTGTCCAGCCGGACGAACGCCGTGGTCCCGGCCACCAGCGCCAGCACGACGGCGAGCTGGAGCAGCAGCGTCGGCCCGGTGGTCAGCACGGTCCGCAGCAGGGACCGCCGGGGTCCTGCCGAGTGCCGACCCCGTGGCTGCCCGCTCATAGGCCGATGACGGTACCGGCCCCTTTCGGGCATCGGCAACACGAGTCCCACATGTCACACCGCATGGAATCGGTCCCCGCCTCCCGTGCGGGTAGTGCCCGCCTCCGTCAGGCCGGCCAGGACGAGCAGATGCAGTCGTCGGTCGTCCGCCGCTCGCGACTCTCCCGCCGTCCACCCGCCTGCCGCATCTGCCCCCCGTCCCAACGATGATCGTTTGCGACCTGAGTCCCCGACACGCCGGTGACAGCCCGGCGTGTCGGGGGACCAGGTCGCAAACGATCTTCATCGGGCTACCAGGGGCCGAAGGCGGCGTCCGTGGCGGCCGCGACGGCGGTGGCCATCGTGTCCTCGTCGACGCCCTTGACGGCCGCCATCGCGCGCAGGGTGTGCGGGACGAGGTACGACGCGTTGGGCCGGCCGCGGTAGGGCATCGGCGTGAGGTAGGGCGCGTCGGTCTCGACCAGCAGCCGCTCGAGCGGCGCCGCCGCGAGGGCTGCCCGCAGGCCGTCGGCGTTCTTGAACGTCACGGTGCCGGCGAACGAGAGGTACCAGCCGCGCCGCGCGCAGTGCTCGGCCATCGCGGCGTCACCGGAGAAGCAGTGGAAGACGACCCGGTCCGGGGCGCCGGCGTCCTCGAGCACGCGGAGGACGTCGTCGTGCGCGTCCCGGTCGTGGATGACCAGGGCCTTGCCGTGCCGCCTGGCCATCTCGATGTGCGCGCGGAACGACGACTCCTGCACACCACGGCCCTCGGGCCCGGTCCGGAAGTGGTCCAGCCCCGTCTCCCCCACGGCCCGCACCACCGGGTCGGCGGCGAGCGCGTCGATCTCACCGAGGGCGGCGTCGAGCGTCCCCGCGTCGGCGAGCAGCGGCGCCTCGTTCGGGTGCAGCGCCACGCCGGCCACCAGCTCGTCGTACCGCCGCGCCGTCTCGACCGCCCACCGGGCGCCCGGGAGGTCGCAGCCGATCTGGACGATGCGGGGTACGCCGACGGCGGCCGAGGCCGTCAGCGCGTCGTCGACCGAGAGCCAGTCCTCGGGCGGGTCGGCGATGTCGAGGTGGCAGTGCGAGTCGGCCACCGGCACCCGGAGTGGTTCCGGGGCCGGTGGCCGCTCGCGAGGGCCGGCAACCCGGCCCTTGCGCGCCCGGGTGGGCCCGTCCGGGCTCACGCCTGCTCGGGCTCCTCGATGCGCGGGAACAGCGGCTCGGACTTGGTGACCGGAGCCCCGGCCGGCAGCTGGCCCCATCGGCCGGCGTCCTGCACCCGGGCGTCGGCGAGCGGACCGAGCGCCACCTCTGCGCCGAGGGACTGCCAGAGGACCGTGGTCGCCTTCGGCATCACCGGGTGCAGCAGCACCGCGACGACGCGCAGCGCCTCGGCCGTGGCGTACAGGATGCGGTCGAGGTCGGCGGCGCGGGACTCGTCCTTCGCCACCTTCCACGGCTCCTGCTCGGTGACGTAGTTGTTGACCACGCGCACGTAGTCCATCGCCGCCAGGATCGCGCCCTGCAGGTCGAGCCGGTCGATCGCCGCCTCGGCCGTCGTGACCGCCGTCGCGGCGCCGTCCGCCAGCAGGGGCTCGTCGACCGGCGCCGGCAGCACGCCCTCGCGGTAGCGGCCGACCATCGAGGTGAGCCGCGACGCGAGGTTGCCGAGCTGGTCCGCGAGCTCCGCCTTGTAGCGCGCGCCGAGGTCCTCCCAGGAGAACGAGCCGTCCTGGCCGAACTCGATGGCCCGCAGGAAGTAGTAGCGGAACGCGTCCGAGCCGAAGACGTCGACGATCTGGCTCGGCGGGATGGCGGTGAGCTTGGACTTGCTCATCTTCTCCCCGCCGACGAGCAGCCAGCCGTGCGCGAACACGGTCTTGGGCAGCGGTACGCCGGCCGCCAGCAGCATGGCCGGCCAGATGACGGCGTGGAACCGCAGGATGTCCTTGCCGACCAGGTGGACGTCGGGCGGCCAGGTGCGGGCGAACTTCTCCGCGGCTGCCTCGTCGCCGTACCCGGCGGCGGAGAGGTAGTTGAGGAGGGCGTCGATCCAGACGTAGAGGACGTGCTTGTCGTCCCACGGGATCGGGATGCCCCAGTTGAACGTCGACCGGGAGATCGACAGGTCCTGCAGGCCCTGCCGGACGAACGAGACGACCTCGTTCCGGGCGCTGGCCGGCTGGACGAAGTCGGGCTGCGACTCGTAGAGGGCGAGCAGCTGGTCGGCGTACGCCGAGAGCCGGAAGAAGTAGTTCTGCTCGGAGAGCCACTCGACGGGGCGGCCGTGGATGGGGCAGAGCTTCTCGCCGTTCTCGCCCTCGACGAGCTCGCTCTCGAGCTTGAACTCCTCGCAGGGCACGCAGTACGGCCCCTCGTAGCTGCCCTGGTAGACGTCGCCCTTCTCGTTGAGCGTCGACCAGAACTCCTGCACCCGGCGCGTGTGCCGCGGCTCGGTGGTGCGGATGAAGTCGTCGTTGGCGGAGTCGATGGTCTGCAGGACCGGCTTCCAGGCGTTCTCGACAAGGTCGTCGGTGAACTCCTTGGCGGTCTTGCCGGCCGCCTCGGCCGACCGGAGGACCTTCTCGCCGTGCTCGTCGGTGCCGGTCAGGAACCAGACGTCCTCGCCGCGCTGCCGGTGCCACCGGCTCAGGACGTCGCCGGCCACGGTCGTGTACGCGTTGCCGATGTGCGGCGCCGCGCTCACGTAGTAGATCGGCGTCGTGACGTAGTACGCCTTCCCGGCGGGGGTCTTCTCCCCGGTCGGGACGGCGTCTGCTGCGGCGTCGGTCATGCCTCCAGCCTACGGGCGCCTCGCCACCGACTTCCCGGTGCAGTCACCGTCGGGTGACGGACGGTCAATGGTCCGCTCGGCCCATGGCGAGCAAGATCGCCGACGCCCTAGCGTGCGCCGGAGCGGCTGCCAACGGGGGCTCCGCACGACGGGGGGGTTCCAGCCCATGCTCCGGTCTCGCACGCGAGTCGCCACCCTGCTGGCGATCAGCGCCCTGGTCGCAGTCTGTGCCGGCGAGCAGGCCGCCCATGCCGGCTCGCCGGTGTACGGGAAGGTCGTCATGGTCGACGACGGCGACACGATCGACGTCGACCTGGCCCGCGACGGCACGGCCAAGCCGAAGCGGATCCGCTACATCGGCGTGCAGGCGATGGAGATGCACAGCTACAACGTCGACCTCGCGAAGACGACCGGGGAGTGCTGGGCGAAGGAGGCCGCGCGGCTGCTCTACCGCCTCACGTTCGACAAGCGGGTACGCCTGTCCTCGCGCCTCGAGTCGTCGCACAAGGGCGCCCGGCTGCACCGTTCGGTGGCCGTCCTCAAGCACGGCTCCTGGGTGGACACCGGCGGGCGGGTGGTCTCGGCCGGCCTGGCGCTGCCGGACAACGGCAACATCGAGTACCTCAAGAACGCCGACTACCGGCTGCGCGCGCAGCAGGCGGCTGCCGCCGGCCTGGGCATGTGGGGCGACTCGCAGCACTGCGGGGCCGGCCCGTCGCAGGACGTGCCGATCACGGTGCGGGTCGAGTGGGACGCGCCCGGCAACGACAACGCCAACATCAACGGCGAGTACGCCGCCGTCACCAACGGTGGCGCCGTGCCCCTGCCGCTCGGTGGCTGGTGGATCCGCGACAACGCCTACCGCGGCTCCAAGGCGCACGGCTACGCCTTCCCGCCCGGGTTCGTGCTGGCGCCGGGCGCGACGGTCCGCGTGCACCCGGGAGCCGGCAGCAACACCGGCGAGAACCTCTACTGGGGGTTGGCCGAGTCGGTGTACGAGAACGTCACCGGCGCACCGACGAACATGGGCGACGGGGCGTGGCTGTTCGACCCGGACGGCGACCTGCGCGCGTGGCAGATGTACCCGTGCGCGTGGGCCTGCCCGCCGCCGCCGCCGGAGCCGACCGAGCCGACCGAGCCGCCGGGCGAGTACTAGCCGAGCTTGGGGAGGCCGCGCTTGAGGTTGCGGACGGCCTGCACGATCCGCTGCTCGTTCTCGATGAGCGCGAAGCGCACGAAGCCGTCGCCGGCCGGCCCGAAGCCGACGCCCGGCGACACCGCGACGTCGGCGTCCTTGACCAGCATCGTCGCGAACTCGATCGAGCCCATCTCGGCGTACGGCTCGGGAATGGGCGCCCAGGCGAACATCGTGCCGCGCGGCCGCTCGATCTCCCAGCCGATCCGGCCGAGGCCGTCGATCAGGGCGTTGCGCCGCGACTCGTAGACCGCGTTGACCTCGGCCGGGTAGTCGGACGCCTCGTTCATCGTGACGGTGGCCGCGATCTGGATCGGCTGGAAGGTGCCGTAGTCGAGGTAGCTCTTCAGCTTCGTCAGTGCGCCGACGACCTCGGCGTTGCCTACCAGGAAGGCGACCCGCCAGCCGGCCATCGAGAACGACTTCGTCATCGAGTAGAGCTCGACCGAGCACTCCCTGGCACCCTCGCACTGGAGGATCGACGGCGGCTGCCAGCCGTCGAACGCCACGTCGGCGTAGGCGAAGTCGTGCACCAGGACCACGTCGCGCTCGCGGGCCCAGTCGACCAGTCGCTGCATGTCGGCCAGCTCGACCGTCGCCGTCGTGGGGTTGTGCGGGAACGACAGCACGACCACGCGCGGCTTGGGCCAGCCGAGCTCCCACGCCTCCATGACGTTGCCGACGTAGTCCTCGCCGGTGCCCACCGGCACCTGGCGCGCGTCGGCGCCGGCGAAGTACGGCCCCCAGATGTGGATCGGGTACGACGGGCTCGGCACCAGCGCGGCGTCACCGGGCTGGAGCAGCACCCACATGAGGTGGCTGAAGCCCTCCTTGGCGCCGATCGTCGACAGCACCTCGGTCTCCGGGTCGAGGCTGACCCCGAACTTGCGCAGGTAGAGCGCGGCGACCGCCTGGCGCAGCTTGGGAATGCCCCGGCTCGCGGAGTAGCGGTGGTTGCGCGTGACGTGCGCCGCCTCGGCGAGCTTCTCCACCGCGATCGCCGGCGACGGCAGGTCGGGGTTGCCGAAGCCGAGGTCGATCACGTCCCGCCCGGCCCGGCGCGCCTCCTGCTTGAGCCCGTCGATGATCGTGAACACGTACGGCGGCAGGCCCGGGATGCGGCGGAACTCCATCCCGCCAGGCTAGACCGCCCCGCTCCGCCGGATTCGTACCCGCTCGCGCAGCGGACTCGATCTCGTGTCGTGCGGCCCTGTCCCGCCGTCCTCGTGACTGCCAGGTCAACGGCGCTGTGGAGGAGGGAGCGGCCACCGTGCCGTCCGCACCCTTCGCGGATCTTGAGACGGCGCGCCGTGTTCTGCACGGTGGGAGAGCCGCGCGACCGGCTGCGACCGCTCCGCTGGCTCCGCCGTCATTGCGCTCTTGACCTGGCGGCCACCACGACGGCGGGTCAGGGGGCGCTCAGGTCACGTGCGGGCGGCGAGGACGGCGTCGTAGACGGCCTTGCGGGAGGTGGCGTGCCGGGCTGCGACGTCGGCGGAGGCCTCCTTGAGCCGGGAGCCGGCGGCCACCAGCGCCTCGACCTCGGCGACCAGGTCTGCGGGGTCGGCGGCCACCGCCGGCTCGGCACCCGCGACCACGACGGTGATCTCGCCGCGTACGCCGGCGGCCGCCCAGTCCGCGAGCTCCCGCAGTCCGCCGCGCCGGACCTCCTCGTACGTCTTCGTCATCTCCCGGCACACCGCGGCCGGCCGGTCGTCGCCGAGCCCGTCGGCCATCGCGGCGAGGGAGGCGGCCAGCCGGTGCGGCGCCTCGAAGAACACCGTCGTGCGCGGCTCGGTCGCCAGCTCGGCGAGCCGACGGGCCCGCTCCCCCGCCTTGCGCGGCAGGAAGCCCTCGAAGCAGAACCGGTCGACCGGCAGCCCCGAGAGCGCGAGCGCGGTGAGCACGGCCGACGGCCCGGGCGCCGCGGTGACCGCGATCCCGGCGTCGACGGCAGCCGCGACCAGCCGATAGCCCGGGTCCGAGACCGACGGCATCCCGGCATCGGTGACGAGCAGCACTCTCCGACCGGCGACCAGCGCGGCGACCAGCTCCGGGGTACGCGCTGCCTCGTTCTGCTCGTAGTAGGAGACGACCCGGCCGGCGACCGTGACACCGAGGTCGGCGGCCAGCCGCCGCAGCCGTCGGGTGTCCTCGGCGGCGACGACGTCGGCGGTCGCGAGCTCCCGCGTCAGTCGCGGCGACGCGTCGGAGGGGTCCCCGATCGGGGTGCCCGCGAGCACCAGCACGCCGTCCCCACCGTCCGCCACGCGCACCATGGTGTCGGACGGCGGGTGCGTACGCTGGCCCGGTGCTGCAGCCGACCATGCCGCGGATCGACCGCGAGCGCGTCCGGGAGCGGCTGGTCCCGCCGATGCCGGCGGACGGCATCTGGGGCTGGCTGGCGCCACTCATGGTGGCGGCGGTCGCCGGCGTGCTGCGGTTCTGGAAGCTCGGCACCCCGCACGCGTTCATCTTCGACGAGACCTACTACGCCAAGGACGGCTGGTCGCTGTTCCACTTCGGCGCCGAGCAGAGCTACATCAAGGCTGCGAAGGACGGCGACCCCGACCCGGCGAACGTGAAGATCCTCGCCGGCCACCTCAAGGGCATCTGGACCGGCGACCCGTCGTACGTCGTGCACCCGCCGGGCGGCAAGTGGCTGATCGGGCTCGGCGAGCAGATGTTCGGCATGACGCCGTTCGGCTGGCGATTCATGGTCGCCGTCATGGGGACCCTTGCCGTGCTCATGACGGCACGGATCGGCCGCCGGCTGTTCCGCTCGACGCTGCTCGGCTGCGTGGCGGGGCTGCTGCTCACCGTCGACGGCATGGCGTACGTGCACAGCCGCACCGCGCTGCTCGACCCGATCCTCATGTTCTGGGCGCTGGCGGCGTTCGGTGCCCTGGTCGTCGACCGGGACAAGGTCCGGGAGCAGCTTGCCGCGCGGATCGACGAGACGGTCGTGTCGAGGTTCGGCCCCGCCCTCGGCCTGCGACCGTGGCGGCTGCTGGCCGGCTTCTGCCTCGGAGCGGCGTGCGCCACCAAGTGGAGCGGCCTCTACTTCGTCGCCGTCTTCGGCGTCATGGCGCTGCTGTGGGACATGGGTGCCCGGCGTACGGCGGGTGCGCGGCGGCCCTGGCTCGGCGCCGTGGTCCGCGACGCGGCGCCCGCCTTCGCGTCGCTGGTGCTGGTCGCCGTCGCGGTCTACCTCGCGTCCTGGACCGGGTGGTTCCTCGCCGGCGACCACGCGTACCTGCGGTACTGGGCGCAGGACAACCCCGGCGGTCCGGGATGGATGCCGGACGCGTTGCGCAGCCTCCTGCACTACCACCACGAGGCGTACGAGTTCCACACCAACCTGCGCACCCCGCACGACTACCAGTCGAACCCCTGGGGCTGGCTGGTCCTCGCCCGGCCGGTCTCGTACTACTACCAGGGCCCGACCCTGGGCCAGCAGGGCTGCACCGTCGACCAGTGCTCCAGCGCGGTCAGTGGGCTGGGGACACCGGCGATCTGGTGGGCCGCCTGCCTGGCGCTGCCGGTGCTGGTCTTCCTGTGGGCCGGGCGGCGCGACTGGCGGGCCGGCGCGATCCTGGCCGGCGTCGTCGCCGGGTACGTGCCGTGGTTCTTCTTCCAGGAGCGCACGGTCTACTCCTTCTACGCCGTGGCGTTCGTGCCGTTCCTCGTGCTGGCCGTCGCGCAGTGCCTGGGGCTGGTCATCGGCGGGCCGCGCGCGTCGCCCCAGCGCCGCCAGTGGGGAGCCGCTGCGGCCGGGGCCTACCTGCTGCTCGCGGTGGCGAACTTCCTGTGGCTGCTCCCCGTGCTGTCCGCCGAGGTGATCCCGTACGCGGACTGGGCACGACGGATGTGGTGGCGGTCCTGGATCTAGGGTCCGCGTGACGTGATGACCGACAGATCCCGAGGAGCCCCGTGGCGACCGAGAGCAGGCGCACGGTCATGGTCGCGCTCGCGGCCAACCTGGCGATCGCCGTGGCCAAGCTGGTCGCGGGGCTGATCAGCGGGTCGAGCTCGATGCTGGCCGAGGCCGCGCACTCGGTCGCCGACACCCTCAACCAGGTGTTCCTGCTCACCAGCCTCCGGGTGTCGCAGCGGGTGGCCGACCCGGAGCACCCGTTCGGCTACGGCAAGGCGCAGTACTTCTGGTCGCTGATCGCCGCCGCCAGCATCTTCGTGGCCGGCGCGGTGTTCTCGCTCTACGAGGGCCTGCACTCGCTGCTCTCCGGCGGCGGCGAGTCGACCGGCGTGCTCGTCGCGTTCGCCGTCCTGGGCGTCTCGTTCCTCGCCGAGGGGGTCAGCTGGCTGCGCGCCGTGCGGCAGCTGCGCAGTGAGGCGGCCCAGGAGGGCCGCACGTTCCGGCAGCACATCCGGCTCAGCAAGGATCCCAGCGTCACGACCGTGCTGGCCGAGGACAGCGCAGCCCTGATCGGCCTGCTGCTCGCGGCGGCCGGGGTCGGGCTGCACCACCTCACCGGCAACGCCGCGTGGGACGGCGTCGCCGCCGTGCTGATCGGGCTGCTGCTCGCCCTCGTCGCGTTCGTCCTCGGCCGCGACGTCGGAGCGCTCATCATCGGCGAGTCCGCGGAGCCGGCCCTCGTCGTCGACGTCCACGACCGGCTCGCGGGCCGCCCGGAGGTCAGCTACGTGGTCGAGCTGCTGACCATGCACCTCGGCCCGGAGGAGGTCCTCGTCGCCGCCCGTCTCGACCTCGACGACAGCCTCACCGGCGCGCAGATCGAGGCGTTCAGCAACGACGCGGACCAGGACCTGCGGACGGCGCACCCCGAGATCACGCAGGTGTTCCTCGACGCGACCCGCCCCGACCCTGACCTCGCGGCGCGCACTGCGGTGCACGTGGAGCGGCTGCGGGCGACGGCGACCAGCGAGCGGGCGGCGGCCGGCGTCAGCCCTTGAGCCCCGAGCGGGACACGCCCTCGATGATGTAGCGCTGCGCCACGACGTAGAGCAGCAGCACGGGCACGCTGGCGATGACCGCGCCGGCCGTGAGCAGGTCGTAGCGGACGGCGTTCGCGCTCTGCAGCGTCGCCAGGCCCGCCGGCAGCGTCTGGTTCTCCGGGCTGAAGAGGACGTAGACCGGCCACAGGAAGTCGTTGTAGTTGGTGAGGAACGACAGCAGGGCGAGCGTGACGAGGGCCGGCTTGGAAAGCGGCAGCACGATCCGCCAGAAGACCTCGAACCGGTTCGCCCCGTCGATCACCGCGGCCTCCTCGAGCTCGATCGGGAGGGTGAGGAAGAACTGGCGGAGGAAGAAGACCCCGAACGCGGAGGCCGCCGTGGGGACTATCACCGCGACCAGGGTGTCCAGCCAGTGCAGCTTGCCGACGATGAGGTAGTTCGGGATCGTGAGGATCACCGGCGGGATGAACAGCGTGGCGATGATCGCGGCGAACACGATCCGCTTCCCGCGGAAGTCCATCCGGGCCAGCGGGTACGCGGCCAAGGCCGCCGTCGCGACGACCAGCAGGGCGTTGCCGGCCGCTGCCAGCATGCTGTTGAGGAACCAGCGCAGGATCGGCGTCTCGCCGCCGTTGATGACGGCGCGGTAGGCCTGCAGGGTGAAGTGCTTCGGGATCCACGTCGGTGGGGTGCCAGTGGCCTCGGCCCGGGACTTGAAGCTGGTCGACAGGATGAACAGCAGCGGCGCGATGATCGCCAGGGCCAGCGCGCCGAGCAGCACGTAGCGGAGCACCTTGCGTGCTGCGCCGCCGGGCGCCGGAGACGGCTGGCCCAGCGGCGTGGTGGGCGCGGCCGGCGGGGCGGTGGCGGTGGCCATCACTGCTTCCTCTCGCGGAAGAGCCAGAACACGACGACGCTCGTCAGCATGAGCACCAGGGTCAGCACGTAGCTCATCGCCGCGGCTTGGCCCATCTGGTACTGCCGCAGCCCGGTCTCCGCGATCTGGTAGATCGCCGTGCGGGTCTCGGTGCCCGGCGAGCCCTTGGTCATCAGGTAGGACTGACCGAACATGTTGGCAGAGGCGATGATCGTCACCATCGTCACGAACGCGATCACGGGACGTAGGCCCGGCACGGTGACGTGCCGGAACCGTTGCCACGCGCTCGCGCCGTCGACCTCGGCGGCCTCGTAGAGCTCCGGGGAGATGTCCTGCAGGCCGGCCAGGTAGATGACGGCGTTGAAGCCGAGCGTCCACCACACCGTGACGCCCACGAGCGCGAACCAAGCCTCCGGGACGGACGTGAGCCACGGGATGTCGTGCGGGAGGTGCAGCACGCCGAGGTAGTGGTTGACGACCCCGATGTTGTTGTCGAGCAGGAACGACCAGATGACGGCGACCACGGCGACGCCGAGCACGAACGGCGCGAAGTAGATGGCCCGGAACAGGTTGCGGCCGCGGAACTTCTGGTTCATCGCCAGCGCGACGCCGAGCGGCACGACCAGCAGCAGCGGCACGCTCATGGCCGTGAAGATCGCGGTCGCCCGCATGCTGCGCCAGAAACGCTCGAAGGCGAGCGATGAGCTGTCCACGAGGTCGCGGTAGTTGGCCAGACCCACGAACGGCTTGTTCGGCAGCGTGTAGTCGTAGTCGTGCAGGCTGATCCAGAACCCGTAGACGGCCGGGGCCACCACGAACGCGAGGAAGAGCACGAGGTACGGGGCGAGGAACAGCCAGGGGGCAGCACCGTTCCCCCGGCTGGCGCCGCCCGCACCTCGCCGCCCGCCCGGAGGAGCGATCTCGTCGCCCTCCAGACGAGCGGCGGAGTCGGCCGTGGCCATGGCGGCCATGGTCAGGCGCCGTACTTCTTCAAGTTGTCCTGCATCGCCGAGGTCGCCTTCGTCGCGGCGTCCTTGAGCGCGTCGGCCGGCGAGCGCTTCATCAGGGTGGCCTCGTTGACCGCGATCTCCAGTGTCTGCGCCTGCACGTCGCCCACACCTGGGATCGGCGGCAGGAACCGCATCGCGGAGATGTTCTTGGCGACCGGCCCCTGTGCGGAGTCCGTCACCTGCACGTCCTCCTGCACCGACTTCCGCGCCGGGATCAGGCCCGACCCGGCCCACTCCGCCGACTTCTTGCTCATCCAGTCGATGAACACCCGCGCCGCGTCGAACTTGTTGTCGTCGCCGGTCGACTGCCGGGTGATGAAGAAGTGGTGCGAGTTGGCCCACACGGCATCCTGGTCACCGATCTTCGGGATGGGGGCGAGCATGAACGGGACGTTGGCGCCCTTGAGGTCGTTGATCTGCCAGATGCCGTCCCAGGTCACCGCGAGCTTGTTGTTCTTGAAGCCGACGTACTGCGTGTCGATGGCGACGTTCTTCGGGCTGTAGCCGTTCTTGATCTGGTCGACCATCCAGGTCAGGCCGTCGACACCGGCCTGGCTGTCGAAGGTGGCCTTCGAGCCGTCCTCGGCGTAGGGCTCACCACCGTGCTGCCACAGCAGCGACAGGAACATCAGGTGGGCCGGCCACTTGGTCGGCATCCAGAACGGCTGCGCCTGCCCGGCCTTGCTCTTCAGCGCGTCCAGCGCCTCCTGGAAGGACGCGGCGTCGGCGGGAGCAGTGGTGATCCCGGCCTTGTCGGCGTCGTCCTTGCGCAGGTACATGCCGAGCGAGTGCACGTCGAGCGGGATGCCGTAGCGCTTGCCCTGGTAGATGCCGGCCTTCCACACCTCGGGGCTGAAGTCCGACTCCTGGAGACCCAGCGCCTTCGCGACGTCGTCGACCGGCACGATCACCTTGCGTGCTGCGTTGGTGGCCAGCTGGTCCTGGTGCATCACTCCGACGTCAGGACCCTTGTTGGCCGTCACGGCGGCCGGCACCTTCTGGTAGAAGTCGGCCCACTGGATGGTGTTCTGCTTGATGGTGATCTTCGGGTTGGCCTGCTGGAACTCCTCGACCAGCTTGTCCATCGAGGGACCGTCACCGCCGGTGAACCCGTTCCAGTAGGACAGGGTCACCGCCGGCCCGGTGTACTTCCCGGTGAACTTCGATCCGCTGCTGGTGCTGCCACCAGCGACGTCGTCAGCGGACTTGCCGCCGCCGCACGCGGTGAGGGCTGCGCCTGCTGCGACGCCGCCGCCCACGGCGAGGAACCCGCGGCGCGAGAAACCTGTCCTGTCGGTGCTCATGTGCCTTGCCTCCTGCTCGGTGGTGCGGGGGTTGCGAGGGGTCATCGGTAGGTGCGGAACCAGTCGAACTGCGCCGTCGCCGCGGGGTCCGAGAGGTTGCGGCCCTGGGAGACCAGGCCGACCCGCAGCTGCGAGCCGGCGGGCAGCGTCCACACGCCGCCCTTGACCCAGTCGGTGCCGTCGCGGCTGGTCCAGGCGCGCAGCTCGTGCTCGCCGTGGCCGGCGTCGACGTGGTGCGTGATGCGCAGGTACGTCGTGTCGGCCGGCGGGCCGACGATCGTGCCGCCGTTCTGGACGCCGTCGTCGTCGGGCCACGGCATCTCCTTGCCGAACTCCGTCTGGCGGGTGTTCCAGATCGCGACGTGCGAGAGCCTGGTGAAGAGGTCGTCGCCGACGTAGACCACCAGCCCTGCCTGCTGGTAGTTGCGGACCGTGTCGGTGCCGAGGTCGATCGTGAGCTTCGTCGTGATGGCCCAGTCGCCCGTCAGCGCGCCCCGGAGGAGGACACCGGCCGAGCTGCCGGGACCGTTCAGGTCCGCCGGCTCGGTGGGCCAGCGAAGGACGCCGCCGGCGACGGTGGCCTGCGGGTCCGGCCGCACCCAGCTCCATCCGGCCCCGAGCGCGGCACCGTCGAACTCGTCGCTCGCCGATGGCACCAGCCGTGAGGGCACGTCGTCGGCAACCGCGCGCGTGACCCGCTCCGCGGGGGCGGCGACCGTGACGTTGGTGGCGGTGCCGCCGGCTGTGACAGCACCCGCGCGCCCGGCCCCGGAGCGCAGCGACGTCGGCAGCGTCAGCGCCAGCTGCGCGAGCGGGTCTCCTAGCCGGGCCTGGCTCAGCTCGGCGTACGCAGTGCTGCCGCGGACCTGGAGGACGACGCTGTGCAGCGCGCCCGGGTCGAGGCCGGCGGGAAGCGGAGCGGTGCGCTCGACCCGCTTCCCGCCGGAGCGTGCGACGAGCCGGAGCTCGTGAGCCGCGGGCCGGACGGTGGCGCGTACGCCGTGCGTACGCCCTGACCAGCGAGCGACCAGGGACGCGCCGCCGGCGAGATCACCCTCGACCCGGACGTCGCCGCGGCGGTTCGCGCCGAGGGTGCTGCCGTCACGAACAATCAGCCGGGAGTCGGAGGACGTCAACGGTGCCGGCTGGGCGGTGTCGCTCGGTCCACGACCGGCGCGGACCAGCGGCCACCCGTCGACCCAGTCCAGGCGGTCCATCAGCATCGGTCGCTCGTTGATGCCCGAGGTGCCGTCGAGGTAGGGGTCGCCCCGGTCGAGAGCGTGGTAGACGATCCAGTCCTGGCCGGCGACGTCACGGGCGATCGCGTTGTGGCCCGCGCCGACCCAACGGTTGCCGTTCTGGTTGAGGACCGGGGTGCCGCCGGCTCGGGAGGCCACCAGTGGCGTGCCCTGGGCGTCGGCGTACGGACCGCGCAGGTCGCGGGACCTGCCGACCTGCACGCTGTAGCCGGTCGTCGGGCCGGCGCAGCAGTTCGCCGTGGAGGCGAACAGGTACCAGTAGGCGCCGTGCCGTACGACGTACGCGCCCTCGAACTTGTTGTCGATCGCGACCATCGTCGCGGGCCCGGTCGTCGCGGTGCCGGCGTCGTTCAACGGCTGCACGAACATGCCGCCGTTGTAGGAGCCGTAGAACACCCACTGGGACCCGTCGCCGTCCGAGACGACCGACGGGTCGAAGGTCCAGAGGTAGCCGCCGTTGCCGGGGCGCGGACCCACGACGGGCGCGCCGCTGTCGGTCCACGGACCGGCCGGGGTCGGGGCCGTGGCCATGCCGATCGCGTTGTCGTCGCGGGCCGGCGTCACCGTCGTCTGGGTGACGACGTAGTACATGCGGTACTCGCCGTCGACGTAGCGGATGTCGGGTGCCCAGAGGCCGGTGTCGGCCTCGGCCCAGGTCGGCAGGGTGGCGTCGGTGAAGGCGTCGCCGATGTACGTCCAGTGCACGAGGTCGTGCGACTTCGCCATCGGGATCCGGTGCGCGGTGCCCTCACCCTCGTGCAGCGGGTCGGACGTGCCGTAGGAGTACCACCAGCCGTCCTTGCCGCGGATCAGCGACGGGTCGGCGAACGTGTCGGCGAACTCCTTGCTGACCGGGTTGACGTACGTCGGCTGGTCCGCCGCCCGTGAGGAGGCGACCGGTCCGGCCACAAGGGCGGTCACGGCCAGCGCGAGCGCCGCGAGCAGCGCCGCGGCGCGGGTGTCGAGTCGTCGTGTCATCGGGTCCCCCTGGACGTGGTCGGGCGCAGTGTGAGCGCGGTCCACGACGCTGCCGGCAGCGTCGCGGTGAGGCGGTCGTCGCGGATCTCGGCGTCGGTCCCGCGGCGCGGGACGACCCGGTCCGGCTCGGCGCTGGTGTTGGTCGCGCGGAGGCCGACGGGGTCGTCCCCGCCCATGACGTGGTGCTCGTCGATCTCGAGCCGGCCGTGCTCCGCGACCAGCGGCCGGAGGTTCGCTTCGAGATGCAGCGCGGCGGCGGGGTCCCGGTTGACGGCGAGCAGCACGGTGGCACCGGTCTGCAGGTCGAGCGTCGCGGTGACGTCGAGCGCCGGCACCTCGCCGTAGCGCTCGGTGGCGACCGACGGGCCGCGCGCCTCGACGCGGAGCACCTGGCCGCGCGCGAGCCGTGCGGTCAGGGCGAAGGGGTGGAAGATGCTCTGCCGCCACGCCGGGCCGCCGGGCTCGGTCCGGATCGGCGCGATGATGTTGACGAGCTGCGCCTGGCAGGCGACCCCGACGCGGTCGGCGTGCCGCAGCAGCGTGATGAGGAAGCTGCCGACCACCACGGCGTCGACCGCGGTGAACTCGTCCTCGATCAGGTCCGGCGCGAACGTCCAGTCCAGCTGCCGCTGCCCGGGGAACCGGGACTGGTACCAGACGTTCCACTCGTCGAAGGACAGCTTGAGCTTCTTGCGGCTGCGCAGCTTGGCGCCGACGTGGTCGGCGGTCGCGACCACCGCGTCGATGAACGCGTCCATGTCGGTCGACGAGGCGAGGAAGCTGGCCAGGTCGCCGTCGTGCTCCTCGTAGTAGTCGTGCAGGGAGATGTAGTCGACCTGCTCGTAGGTCTGCTCGAGCACCTCGGCCTCCCACGCGCCGAACGTCGGCATCTGGGAGTTGGAGCTGCCGACCGCGACCAGCTCGATCTGGTCGTCGACCATGCGCATGGCCTTCGCGGTCTCGGCGGCCAGCCGGCCGTACTCGTGCGCCGTCTTCTGGCCCATCTGCCACGGTCCGTCGAGCTCGTTGCCCAGGCACCAGAGGCGGATGCCGTGCGGCTTCTCGACGCCGTGGGAACGGCGCAGGTCCGACCAGTAGGTGCCGTCAGGGTGGTTGCAGTACTCGATGAGGTCGACGGCCTCCTGGACACCTCGGGTCCCGAGGTTGACCGCCATCATCGGCTCGACGCCGGCCTGTCCCGCCCAGGTCATCAGCTCGTTGACGCCGACGTCGTTGGGCTCGATCGCCCGCCATGCCAGGTCCAGCCGGGTGGGCCGCTGCTCGCGCGGGCCGACGCCGTCCTCCCACCGGTAGCTGGAGACGAAGTTGCCGCCGGGGTACCGGACGATCGGGACGCCGAGCTCACGGGTGAGGTCGAGGACGTCGCGCCGGAACCCGTCCTGGTCGGCGGTGGGGTGGTCCGGCTCGTAGATGCCGGTGTAGACGCAGCGCCCCATGTGCTCGACGAACGAGCCGAACAGCCGGCGGTCGACCTCGCCCACGAGGAACGCGGGGTCCAGGGTCAGCCGGACCACCCGGTCGGTGCTGGGCACGGGCGCCTCCGTCGTGGAGTCATGGCTCGGGACGTTCGTCGGTGGGGCTTGATGGACCGGTCTACCGGGGTTGTACAACGTTGTAAAGGGGTGCAGCGTGAGGAGGTACATCGATGCACGTGTTAAGCGGACGTAAACCACCGGAGGATCACGAAATGGTCACGAGGCGTGACGACGGGGCGGTCAACCCTCGCCCCGCTACCCTCCCGAGCGTGACCGCCCCGGACGGACCCGCCGGACGGCCGGCCCGGCTCCAGGACGTCGCCGCACGTGCCGGGGTGTCGGTGAAGACCGTTTCCAACGTCGTCAACGGCTACGTGCACGTGTCCCGGGACACCCGGGCGCGGGTCGACGCCGCCCTGGTCGAGCTCGACTACCGCCCCAACCTCGCCGCCCGCAACCTGCGCCGGGGCCGGTCCGGCATCGTCGCGCTCGCCCTGCCCGAGCTCGAGGTGCCGTACTTCGCCGAGCTGGCCCGGCACGTCGTGGAGGCGGCCCGGCAGCGCGGCTGGACCGTCCTCATCGACCAGACCGACGGCGAGCTGCACCGCGAGCAGCTGGTGATGGACGGCTACGGCACCCACCTCATGGACGGGCTGATTCTGAGCCCGATCGCGTCCGGAGTGCGCGAGCTCTCGGCCCGGCGGGCCACCATCCCGATGGTGCTGCTCGGCGAGCGGATCTACGACGGCCCGGACGACCACGTCTCGATCGACAACGTCGCCGCGGCCACCACCGCAGTGCGGCACCTGCTCGACCTGGGCCGCCGGCGGGTGGCAGTCGTCGGCCGCCAGTCGCAGCCGTCGGCCCAGACGGCGCGGCTGCGCGAGCAGGGCTACCGGGAGGCGCTCGCCGCCGCGGGGCTGCCCTTCGACCCGGACCTCGTGGTCTCGACGGCCACCTTCACGCGGCACGAGGGGTCCGCCGCGGTGGACCGGCTGATGGCCCTCGCCGAGCCGCCGGACGCGATGTTCTGCTTCAACGACCTGCTGGCGCTCGGGGCGCTGCGGCGGCTGCACGAGCTCCGCGCCCGGGTGCCCGGCGACGTGGCCGTGGTCGGCGTCGACGACATCGAGGACAGCCGCTACGCGACGCCCACCCTCACCACCATCCGGCCGGACAAGGCACGCATCGCGCGGCTGGCCGTGGGACTGCTGGCCGACCGGATCGGCGATGCCTCGACCGGTGCTGTACGCCCGCCGCGGGAGCTCGAGGCGCCGTACGACCTGGTGGTGAGAGAGTCGGCACCAGCAGCGCCGCCTGGAGGAACGAGGTTCTGATGCGGGCCGTACGGGTGCACGCGCCAGGTGGGATCGAGAACCTCAGCCTGGACGAGGTCGAACCACCACGGCCCGGTGCCGGCGAGGCCCTGGTCCGTGTCCACGCTGCCGCGATCACCCGGGACGAGCTGGACTGGGTCAGCGACCGTCTCCCGGCGATCCCGTCCTACGAGCTGTCCGGCGTCGTGGCGGAGGACGCGGCCGGACACCCGGCAGGCGAGGAGGTCTTCGCGCTCACGCCCTTCGATCGTGACGGCGTGGCGGCGGACTACGCGCTGGTGCCGGTCGACGTACTGGCCGCCAAGCCGCGTTCGTTGAGCCACGTGCAGTCGGCTGCGCTGCCCATGCCGGCGCTCAGCGCCTGGCAGGCACTGATGGTCCACGGTCAGCTGCAACCGGGAGAACGGGTCGCGGTCACCGGCGGACACGGCGGTGTCGGCCATCTGGCGACACAGCTGGCCAGGAGCAAGGATGCGGTGCTCGTTCAGGACGGCCTGGAGTGCGACCTCCTCTTCGACACCGTCGGGGGTGATGCGCTGGCCAGAGCAATACGGCACGCAGGTCGCGTCGTGACCATCGCAGCCGAGGCGCCGGGCGCGCACTACTTCATCGTCGAGCCCAGCCGCGACCAGCTGCTCGAGGTGGCGCGCCTCGCCGATGCCGGGGAACTGGCGCCCCAGATCGACTCGACCTTCCCGCTGCACGAGGCGACGGTGGCGTTCACCCGCATCACGGCTCGCGGGAAGCACGGCAAGGTGGTCCTCGAGGTCAGCGAGCAACGCTGACGTCCGGGCGCGCGACCCTCTGACCGCCGGATGCGGGTGGAGCTGAGGGGACTCGAACCCCTGACCCCTCGTTGCGAACTCGCGGCAGGGGGGTCGTTGATGGTCATTCATGCAGGTCAGTGACCCGCAATGGTCTGCACGAGACGCGTTTGGTCGGTGCGGCTGCTGTACTTTGCTGCTGTAGTTCCTGCCGTCGACGGGGTCAGTTGACAACGGCCGGCGCTGGTGGCCTAGCTCGTTGATCCACACCGACGAACGCCGGCCATGCGGCCGTTCACCGGTGAACCAGGACGACGTCATTGATGGTCGGTCTTCACCGACCATCAATAACGTCGTATCAGGCGGTCCGCGGGCGTCCGTGTCAGTCCGCCGGCCGAGTGCTCGGCGGACCAGGAGGTGGAGGCCGTCACAGCTGAGATCGTGTCGTTGGCAAGGGCCAAGGTGACCAGCCAGTCTGGATAGATGGCCGGCGAGCAGATCAGTTGCGACCAGTGCGGCGAGATGATCGTCGGCGAGTTCTGGCTACTCGACGGCGACGGCCGGCGCGTAGAGGAGTCCGATCGGCCGGCGGCGTTCACGCTGCACCCGGAGTGCCTGGGGCCGTGGCGAGTGGCTCGCGGGGGCTAGTCCGGTCTGCGCCCTGACGATCACGACCGGTCAGACGGCCCGGACCTGGGCCCGGACCCGGACGTCTGAGTGGCGCTCTTCCACGGCTGCCAGGGCGTCGTCGATGGCCTCCTGCGGCCCCTGCGACTGGCACGGTCCACGTGGTGCCTGACTCGCGACCCTGGCGTTCCCGGACCTCCACTCCGCGGTCCCGCAGCTCGTCGACCAGGACTCTGGCGAAGTAGGGCGGACCGGTGGACACCACATCGCGTTCGACGTACTCGTTGCGCGGAGCTTCCGCCCAGCGGGGGTCGATCAGCGAGGGATGGTTACCGGGCAGCCGACGATCGAGGCCCTGCTTCGCACGCTCCACCTGGTCGCGCTCCCAACCCAGCAGACCCGGATAGCCGGCCAGCAGCTGGCCGATCGTGCACTGATCGAACCGCTTCGAGCACCGGCATCGACCGCCGTCCAGCTCGCGATGGTCGACACGGATCTCGATCACATAGCGGAACGCGCGTGGACGGGACTTGAACGCCCGGTCGGCCCTCTCCCGTGCCTCCTCCAACCCCGACGAAGAAGGCCAGCGGCGGGACGTTCTGCGCGGCTGCCGGGCAGCCGAGCCCAGGGCAGCAGCAACGACAGCCCGATGATCATGGCGGCCAGGAGGCCGCCCAGCAGGAAGACCCCAGACCGGCGCATGTCGGTCAGGGCAAGCACCCCTATCGCACCCAGTGCCGTCAGTGCGAACGGCAGCACTCGAGCCAGCACGCCGGAACCGACCAGGGGGCCGGCCGAACTCGGGTGATCGGTGGA
This sequence comes from uncultured Actinomycetota bacterium, assembly GCA_963746175.1. GTDB lineage: Bacteria > Actinomycetota > Actinomycetes > JACCUZ01 > JACCUZ01 > CAVVAH01. The sequence goes on from CAVVAH010000008.1 coordinate 912,233, forward strand.
GGACACAAGGGTGTTCTCCACCCACAGCGCCGACGTGTTGAGGGATTGTGTACGGAGATGTACCGAACTCGAGCCGAGGCTTTCCGGTCTCCGCGCCGCCGGCCAGCTCATTCGCTCCCAACGTTCGCGTGCACTGCTCGACGGGCGCCGGAGTGGCGGCCTCTCGGGCGATCGGGCCGAAAGACATGGTTCACCGGTGGCGGGCCAACGACGGAGACGAGGCACCGGGACCAGTGACGCGCGGCACGAGCACGGTCGCCGTCCCGACCTGGTCCGCTGGAGGTCGGGCACGTGATTGCTTGGCGACGCGTTTCCCGGACATGTCGAAGGACTCTGGACGCCTGTCCGTCGTGACGCTGGCGGCAGCTGCGCTGATCATCGCCGGATGCAGCGCCGAACCAGCCACCCCTGAAGCCACCGGGCCACGATCACTATCCACAGCAGCAACGCCGCCTTCGCCTTCCGGCGGAACCCCCGCGCCAGACACGACCGGCTCCCCCACCAGCCTCGGCGTCACCATCACCACCGGGGACAGCGCATTTGGCGCGATCCTGTTCGACTCGGCGGGCCAGGCCATCTACCTGTTCGACACCGAAACGACCGGCCAGCCCGCGTGCTACGGCGCGTGCGCCAAGGCATGGCCACCGGTCCTCACCTCCGGTGCCCCACAGGCAGCCCGCGCGACCCGAGCACAGCACCTGGGCACCACCGAACGCACCGACGGCACGACCCAGGTCACCTACGCCGGGCACCCGCTGTACTACTACGCGCACGAAGGTCCCGGACAGGTGCTCTGCCACAACGTGCGCGAGTTCGGCGGCCTCTGGCTCGTCGTCACACCCAGCGGCGGGCCCGCCGCCTGAAGTCCCATCCGCGCATGCCGAGACCCGGGGGGTGGCCATCGACCCTCGGCCGACACACGTGTGCCGCATCCTGCGACACCGGCGCCCTGACCGGGATCCGTGCATGAAGGTCGCTCGGGTACGTCCCCCCACCTTTCACCCACCATCAATGGCGTCGTATCAGGCCATCCGTCCGAGTCCGCCGGCTTTCGGTGCGTGGTCATCCGTGGCGGTGCAACTGCCGCCCCGCCGTCCAACGGCGGCAGTGGCCGCGGGCTTGTATTGATCTTGCTCTCTTGCCGTGGGCGCGTGTCGCGGAGCTGGCTACCGGTCGGGAGAGGTAGGCGCGCCTCGAGACCCAGACGGGGCGCCGCTCCTACTGGGCGTGTCCCTGGTCGGCCGCAAGCGCGCTCGTCCGCCGAGGGATGGGTGAAGCCGCGGTCAGCCCTGGCCCCGGATTGGCTCTCGCAGTCTTTGTCAGTGTCGAGGCATGAGCTCGATCGCCACTGGTCTCCCCGGTGACTCCGGAACGCAGCAGGTGAGGTCGTTGCGGCACTGCGCCAACGGGGGCTCGGCGTCAAGCGACGCGCGGACCGTGTCGAGCTGGGCGGAGAACTGCTGGAGCTCGGCGATCCTTTCGGCGATCTCCGCCTGCTTCTGTTCGACCAGCCGGCCGACGCGCTCGTGCGCGGCGCCGCAGTTGGTGCCGGCCCAGATCGGGATCAGCGCAGTGATCTGCTCGCAGCGCAGCCCCATTCGGCGGGCCCGGGTGATGAACCGCAGTCGGGCTGCCGCGTCGTCGGCATAGTCGCGGTAGCCGGCTGCCGTGCGAGCCGGAACGGCCATCAGCCCGACCCGTTCGTAGTACCGCACCGTCGAGGTCGGGACCCCCGCGGATTCGGCGAGCTCGGAGATCCGCACACGCCCCACGGTAAACCTTGCATCCGGGTGCAGGGTCAAGGTCTTGACTTTGCACCCGAGTGCAAGTTCTACCTTCCAGATCGCGACCGGACACTCCGGTCTCCAGACCCGGGAGGGACGCCATGGGAACCTTCAGCCGCGACAACACCGAGCTCGCCGTCGACATGGACGGGGCCGGCCAGCAGCATCGTGCCGAGGCGGGCGGGATGACCATCGCCCTCGAGCGATGGAACGCCGGACTCGACACCGCCGAGTGGTTCGCCGACCTGCCCGGCGGCGCCTGCCAGGAGCCGCACTGGGGCTACTGCCTCCAGGGCAAGGTGACCATGAGGTACAGCGACGGTGAGACCGAGGTCCTCACCGCCGGCCAGGCCTACTACATCAGGCCCGGCCACAACGCCCACATCGACGACGACGCCGAGTTCGTCGAGTTCACCAGGGCCGACCGGACGCCCGGCATCAACACCGTCGAGCTGTAGCCGGGCTTCGACGTCCTCGCCCGCCACCATCGAACCGGCACGGCACGCTTGCCGAAATTCGGGCCCGGCGACCAGCCAAGGTTGGGTTTGTGACGTGGTGTTCTGCTTCGAGGTATCTCCGCACCGCGTCGAGGAGAACATCCCGGCGCCGTTTGTCCCATCGTTGCCATCTGACCCAACCGGAGTGATGCGGGAAGCGCTGCCTCGGCTCGTGCGATGATCCGCGAGTGACCGCACAGGTCCCAGAGCTCGTCGCCGATGGTCGCTCCGCGCTACGTCGCGGCGACGCAGCGACCGCTCGGCTCATCTTCGAACGCGCACCGACCGAACCAGCATCCGGTGATGTGATCGAGGGGTTGGCCCGCGCCTCCTATCTCGAGCGCGACTATTCGCGGGCCATCGAGGATTGGGAGCGCGCGTACGCCGCCCACCGCGACGCCGGGGACCTGCTCGGCGCCGTGCGCGTCGCACGGACACTCGCCTACATGCACGGCGCGATCCTCGGCGACGCCGCGGTCATGAGCGGGTGGCTGGCCCGCGCGACGACGCTGCTGGGGGACGGGAAGTCGCGCGAAGGCGGGTGGGTGACGCTCCAGCGCGGGATGTTCGAGGGCGACCGTGCCCGGAAGGAACTGCACTTCCGCGCGGCGCTCGAGGTGGCTCGCCGTTTCGGTGACGCTGACTTGGAATTCGGGACGCTCGCGTATCTCGGGGCGAGCCTCGTCCATGCTGACCGGACCGAGGAGGGCATGTTGCTGCTCGACGAGGCCCTCGCGGCGGTGGCGGGCAGTGAGGTGGACGACTTCTGTGTCCTGGAGGAGATCTTCTGCCAGTTGTTCTCGGCTTGCGAGCGGGCGCACGACGTCACGCGCGCGGATCAGTGGATCCGCATCGGTGAGGCGATTGCCGAGCGACGACGGCTGCCGGCGGTCTCGGCGTTCTGCCGCACGCACTACGGCGGGCTGCTGACCACCGCCGGTCGGTGGCTCGAGGCGGACGTCGCGCTGACCGAAGCCGTCCGGCTCTGGGGCCTGGGTCAGCGTTACCTGCGCGGCGGTGCACTGGCGCGGTTGGCTGACCTGCGGGTCCGGCAAGGGCGCTTCGAGGAGGCCGAGCAGCTGCTCGACGGCATCCACGACGACGTCGACGCCGCCCGTCCGCTCGCGGCCATCCAGCTCGCCAGGGGAGACGTCTCACTCGCCAGAGACACCATCGAGCGCGCCCTGGACCAATTCGACCCGCTGAGTACGGCAACTGCGCCGCTGGTGAGCCTGCTCGTCGACGTCTATCTCGCCGGCGACCTGCTCGATCAGGCCGAGGTCGCGGTGGACAGGCTGGTGGCCTGCGCAGCCCGTCACGCGAGCCCCTATCTGCTCGCCGTCGCGGCGCTGGCGCGCGGGCGGCTCAGTCTCGCGACGGGCGTGGGCGACCCGCAGGCGTGCTTGCGTGAAGCCCTCCTCGGATTTGCCCAGGCCCAGATGCCGATGGAGCTGGCCCACTCCCGGCTCGAACTCGCCAAGGTGCTGCTCACGGACCGTCCCGAGGTGGCCATGGCCGAAGCGCGGGCCGCGATGGAAGCGTTCGACCGACTTCAGGCGGCCCGCGACGCGGACTCGGCCGCCGCGGTGTTGCGGTCGCTCGGGGTGCGGACCGCGTCGGCCAGGAAGGGTGGCGGACTACTGACCAAGCGCGAAGCCGAGGTGCTCGACCTGCTGGGCCTCGGGCTGTCCAACCCGGAAATCTCCGAGCGCCTCTTCATCAGCCGCAAGACCGTCGAGCACCACGTCGGCAACATCCTCGCCAAGCTCGGCCTGCGCAGCCGGGCCGCGGCCGCCGCCGCAGCCGCGGGCTACGCCGCCCGCTCGAAACAAGGCGCGGAATAGGGGAACTCCCCGATCCCGCTACGCCCGGCTCCCGTCATCGTCAGACCACCGACGAGGTGGAGGACGAGACATGGACACGACCTACGACGTGATTGTTGTGGGAGCACGATGCGCCGGCGCACCAACCGCGATGCTGCTGGCTCGCAAGGGATATCACGTGCTGCTGGTCGACCAGGCATCGTTTCCGAGCGACACCCTCTCGACGCACATGATCCATGCGCCGGGCGTGGCCGCGCTGAGCCGCTGGGGGCTGCTCGACCAGGTAGTTGCCTCCGGGTGCCCGCCGGTCGACACCTACTCGTTCGACTTCGGGCCGTTCACGATCAGGGGCACGCCGCGACCGCATGACGGCAGCTCCACGGCGTATGCGCCGCGCCGGACGATCCTCGACAAGATCCTCGTCGACGCCGCTGACCGCGGCGGGGTCGAGGTTCGCGAGCGCTTCACCGTCGACGAGGTGGTCGTCGAAGACGGCGCGGTCGTCGGCGTCCGGGGCCACGGCGAGGACGGCAGGCAGGTGACCGAGAGAGCCCGCGTCGTGGTCGGCGCCGACGGGCGCAACTCCCACGTCGCGAAGGCCGTGGACATCGAGCAATACCACAACAAGCCGAAACTGCAGTGGAGCTACTACACCTACTGGCGCGACCTGCCGGTCGACGGTTTCGAGATCTTCGTCCGTCCCGACCGGGGGTGGGCCGCGGTGTCGACGAACGACGGGGTGACCATGCTCGTCGTCGGGTGGCCGTTCGCCGAGTCGATGGCCTACAAGGCCGACTTCGAGGCCAACTACCTCAAGACCCTCGAGCTCGCGCCCGAGTTCGCCGAGCGAGTCCGCGCCGCGACGCGGGTAGAGCGGTTCTACGGCGGGTCAGTCCCGAACTTCTTCCGCAAGCCCTTCGGCTCCGGATGGGCGCTGGTCGGTGACGCTGGCTACAACAAGGACCCCATCACCGCCCAGGGGATCAGCGACGCGTTCCGCGACGCGGAGCTCTGCTCCGCGGCCTTGGACGAGACGTTCACCGGCCGGCGCTCGTATGACGAGGCGATGGCCGACTACCAGCGGACCCGCGACACCCACGTGCTGCCGGTCTTCGAGTTCACGACGCAACTGGCCACACTCGAAGCCCCGCCCGAGCAAATGCAGCAGCTGCTAGGCGCCGTGCACGGCAACCAGAACGCCATGGACGACTTCGTGAGTCTCACCGCCGGAACCGTGTCGCCGGTCGAGTTCTTCGAGACCGAGAACATCGGGCAAATCCTCGGCGCCGCCCAGGCGGCGTACGCGACCTGAAGGGAGCAACCAATGAGCCTGTTCGCCGTCATCCGTGAGGCCGGTCCGAGCTGGACCGAAGGAAAAGGCGCCTTCGAACAGCCCGCGGTGAACGACCACGCAGCCTTCATGAACAAGCTCGCAGAGGATGGCTTCGTGCTGTTCGCCGGCCCGCTCGCCGGCAGCGAACACGACCGCATCCGAGTGCTTCTGATCGCGGAGGCCGCCAGCGAAACCGACATCCACCGCCGTCTCGCCGACGACCCCTGGCTACGCACACAACGACTGGTGACCACGAGCGTCGAGCCGTGGAATCTTCTCGTCGGCGCAGAGCGCCTCGGCGCGCAGCCAGCGGCCTACTGAGCTGGAAGTCAGCTGCCACTGACCCGTGAATGTCCTTTCGTCGCCAGGCGTCAGCACCGGGCCAAGCCCGGTTGGAGTTGGGCATTCCTCGAGGTCTCATGCTCGTTACAACGAAGGCACGGGGGGCCTCGTCGACGTTTCCTACGACGGGCACATCGGCGAGTTGTCGGCTGAACCTGGTGGGAAGCTTGCCGCGCTCCGTCAGCCATCGGCCTTTCCGGGAGGCTTCACCCGAACGCGAAGCGTCCACCGAGGGGGATGCCGATGGCGTATGCATCGGAGGCAGGCCCACCTGTCGGCTTCTTGGCGCGGTAAGTCCGGCTTCGCCAGGCCGTCGATCGGCCCGGCAGGAGGGTCGATGAAGGTCTTCGCCGAGGTCAGACGGCCGGACGGTGGTCGCCGTCCACAGCTGCTCCTTCAGGTTCGAGCAGAGCGCTCGGGTCGAGCCGCCGCGGCTCGGCAGCGTCCGGCGACGCCCTCGCCGGGGCGTCGATGATGGTGATCCGCCGTGGACCGCTCTGGACGGAGTCCCGCCGTACGGGGACGGGCGCAACGGCTCTTCCTCGTCGGCGAAGTCTGCACATCACCGAGGCTTGCCGATCATTCGACTCGCCAGCGGCCGGTTCGTCGGGTCGAACCTTCAGGTGCCGGTGTGTCGGAGGAGAAAGGCGATGGTCGCCTCGATGACGGCGGGGGTGATGGCGTGGTCGGTGTCGGGGAGGACGGCGAGTTCACCGGACGGCAAGTTGCGGTAGGCGAGCGCGCCCTCCTCGACCGAGCAGAAGGGGTCGCGGTCGCCGGTGAGGATCAGCGTCGGTGCGGTGATCGACCGGAAGTCGTCGAGGGTGTAGCCCGGCGAACGGGTGGCGCGATCGAAGAAGATGCGCACGTACTCCCGCCAGTGGCCCTCACCCTGGGCGCTGTCGTAGTCGGCCTTCATGAGCGCCAGCGTGGCGGCCATCGGCGGCATCGACTGCAAGGCCCGTTCAGCGGCATCGGGATCGCCCTCGGTGGCCTCGGGGCTGCCACCAAACAGCACGCGGCCCATCTCGAAGATCGGCGCCTCCGGAACGAAAATGTCGTAGCCCGCGTGTGCCGCCAGCGCCCGGACGGCCTCCGGTTGGCGGATGGCCACCACCGTCGCGATGGCGGCGCCATCGGAGAACCCCGCCAATAACGGACGACCAAGGCCGAGCGAGTCGATGAGCGCCATTACGTCGTCGGCAAGTAGCGCGTAGGACACGGTGCCGGCGGTGTGCACGGTGGCGCCGCTGCCCGCGCGTGTCGGGGGCGATGACCCGGAAGTGCTTGGCGAGCGTGGCAATCTGGTGCACGTAGGCGACTGGACTGTCCGCCCAGGCGGGTCCGGTCGAGACGAACCCGCCGTGGAGCAGGACCAGCGGCGGTCCGTCGCCGGCATCGACGTATGCGATGTCGGTGCCGTTGGCTCGGACGAGCTGGGCTCCCCGTTCGGCGAGGGTTGCTTCGGTGATCACGGGTGGGCTCCCTTCAGCGGTCCACCGGATCGTGCGCCCCGGCGTGGCCTTCGGCATGGGGGGTTCACCCCATCTTCGTCACGAACCGCCCGGAAACCCTTCCTCCGGGAGCAGGCCCTGCTGCATGGCAAACAGCCCTGCGGCGGCCCGGCTGCTGGCGCCGATCTTGGCGTAGATGTGCTCGATGTGGTTGCCGGCGGTCTTGGGGGCGATCACGAGGCGCTCGGCGATCTGCTTGTTCGACAGTCCCAGGGCCAGAAGCTTGAGGACCTCGACCTCGCGGGCGGTGAGACCTGCGGGACCGTCCTGACGGCGAGGGACGCGGTGGCCAGCGGCGGCGAGCACGGCGTCGACGGCATCGGCATCGAGGTGCCCGGCCCGGACCGAAGATCGCAGCTGGGCGGCGGCCGCGGTCGCGGTGTGCGCCGGCCGGTGCGGACGCTCCTCGCGCATCGCCTGGTAGGCGTCGGCGGCACCGAGGATCCGGGCCAACGGGGAGATGGTGCTGCCGGGCAATCCCCGGGGATACCCGGAGCCGTCGAGGCGTTCGCGTTGCTGGACCACGATCCTCGCCAGCGGCGCCAGCGCGTCGGACTGCTGCAACATCCGCTCGCCGTAGTACGGGTGCAGGCGCACGCGCTCCCACTCGCCGGCGCCGAGCGGGCCGGGCTTGTCCCAGATCGCGTTGGAGACGCCCAACCGGCCGAACTCGTGCACGAGCCCCGTTCGGTGCAACGTCCGGATCTCGTCGTCGCTGAGGTTGAGATGGCGTCCGGCGGCCGCCGCCAGCTCGGCCACGGCGACCGAGTGCCCGAGCATGTACGGCGACTTCAGATCGACGAACTCGGCGAGAGCCCGCAGCGCCCGGTCCACGGCGGACCCCGACAGCACCACCGCGAGCGCCGGCTCCGCGTCGATCACCGTCTGCCAGGTCCCGACATCGGCCAACCCGTCGAAGACCTCGGCCGCATGGTCGCACAGCGTCTGGACGAGGGTCGGATCGAACTGCGAGCCCGAACGCCGCTGCGCGATCTCTCGTGCCCCGGTCGTGCCACCCGTGCGATAGGCCACCTCGACGTACTCGGCGAGCTGCACGATCCGCGACGCCAGCGGAGCAGCGTCACCGGCGACCTTCCCCGGCCAGCCTTTCCCGTCCCACCGCTCATACGAGCACGCCAACGCCGACCCCACCTCGGTGGGCAGGTCGAGCCGCTCGGCCAGCTGCCGGGCAAGCGAGGCGTGCTGGGCGAGCATGTCGTCGACATCGTGCCGCCCCGAGACAGCGAACTCGACGCCGGCCCGGATTCGGTGCAGCGGTGAGCCGCCGGCGCCGAGCATGCGCACCATTCCTAGCGCCTCGCGGACCGATCGAGGTTCGTAATCGAACTTGGTCGACTTCAGGGCGATGTCGTCGCCGAACCACTTCGCCTGCTCGTGGGCATCGGAATGGCAACCGACGTTTACCAGCAATGCGCTGTAGTACACGACCGCACGAGCATCGTCATCGAGCCCGATCCGTTCCGCGACCCGAAGCGCGATGAGACACTGTCGCAGCACGTGCTCCATCGGCTGGCTGAACCCGAGATCGATGCCCAAGGACAGCGCGGCCACGATTTCGGCGAGCCGAACCGGCGCACTGCCGGGCATATTGGCCATTGGGATCGACGCTACCGCGTGACGCACAACCAGGTGCCCGAAGGCTTCTGCCGCGCCGCTCGGCAGCCCCACCCTCGGGATAGGCAAGGGAGTCACCTCTACCTGGGTGAGCGCAGTCCCTCCGGCAACTTCAGGTTCCGCTCCGGGGTCCACCCACCGCGTCGAAATCAACGCGTGAGTCATCAGCGAGCGTTCACGTTCGGCCCGGCGAACCGCCTTGGCCCGACTCTTGCGACCCATGTCATCCACCCCGGTAAGAAGCTCCTGGATTTCTATGTGCCTGCCGGTCCGGCGAGCCGAGGGGTGGAGCGGCACTGACTTTCCGACTCCCCGAGGGGGTGACAACAACCGTTGTCACTCGTGATGCCAGAAGAGTGACGCGGATGATCTTGCACGGGACAGCACGGATGTGATCTGGGTCTGCGCGAGGCGACACGACAGTGAGTGGCTACGGCGGCTGGGCTGAGGCGAAGTCTCGGGTGAAGGCGATGGGCGGTGTTGGCGCCAGGGTCAGCTCGGCAGAGACCCGGACCGCGCTGAGGCGCCTCGGCGAGCAGCTCCAAGGCGAGTAGCCAGATGATCTGCTGCAGTATTTTGCTGCTGTACTCGGCCGATTCGAAGATCATCCCGACAGCGGATGTGCGTCTGACCTGGGTGGAGCTGAGGGGACTCGAACCCCTGACCCCCTCGTTGCGAACGAGGTGCGCTACCAGCTGCGCTACAGCCCCTGGTGGAGACGTCGAGGTTACCAGGAGGCTGTGGTCAGTCGTTCACCGCGCGGCGGTGGATGATCGCCTCGAGCTGGTCGTCGGCGTCCTCGGCATCGGCCACCAGAGCCGACATCCCGGAGGCGGCCGGCGACGGCGCAGGCGCCTCGTCGGCGACCCGGGCACCGTCCAGCCGGGCCTCGCTCCAGGCGCCCGGCTTCGTGAGGTCGATCGGCGGCGCGCGGCGCGGTGCCGGCGGCTTGCTGACGTACGTCGGGAGCGGCACCGGGACCGGGTCCCAGCGACCGGCCTCGTCGGCAGTGCGCCGCTCCTCCTCCTCGCGCACCTGGCGCTCGGCCTCCTCCGCGGCGGCCCAACGGGCGTTCTCGGCGGCCCGCTCCTCGGCCAGCTCGCGGCGTACCGACATCAGCTTGTCGAGCGCGTCGAACCGCGTCAGCCGCGACCGCATGCTGCGACGGACCGCCGCGCGCGAACGCGAGACCTCACGGCTGCTGCGGACCTGGGCCCGCAGGTGCGCGAGGTCGGCCACGGTGAGGACCAGCAGCGCGACGGGCACCCACCACGGCACGGGGCTCAGCGGCGTGAGCACCGTGGCGACGAGCGTCGACAGCAGCAGGCCGGCCAGGATGCGCCGACGGCGGACCGAGGCGCTCGTCGGGCGGCGGGTACGACGGGCGGTGACGGTGCGCTGGGCCGGCAGCGGTGTGCGGGCCGGCAGCGTCCGCTGCGGCGCAGCCGGGCGGCGGGGCATGACGACCTGGCGCTGGTCGGGGGTGGCGTCCTTGCGGGACAGGATCCGCATCGCGTGGTCGAACTTCTCCACCGACCGCGACTCGGAGAGCTCCTCGTGCCGCCTGAGCCATCGCGGGATGAAGTACGCAGCCCACATCACGATGATGACCGCGTAGATGATCCCGCTCCCCACCCGCGTCACGGTAGGGCGCAGCGCACGGCGCACCGTGGACCTGCGCCGGTGTGTCGCACGATCAGTCCTGGGGCTGGTGTGACGACTGTGACTCGAGGGTGGGACAGGACCCGGGACGGCAGCGGCCCTGTGCCGCCGTCGTGGTGCGGGTCAGAGCGGCTTGGGAGGAGGGAGCGGCTCACCCGCCGTGCGCCGCTGACCCGTCCGTCGTCGAAGTGGACCGGCTTGGTGGCGCGACACACCGCGCGGAGCCGGTCCACTCCGTGGGGAGTGCGAAGTGGCCCCGCTAGCGGGGTGCTTTCCGGGGCCATGGCGGGGCCACTTGGCTGTGTGTCGGCATGCGGCGGCGATGCCCTCGGAGGGTGGACGGCGGGAGGGTGCGGACGGTGGGTGAGCCCGCTCTGCCGTCCCGAGCCGCCTGTGATCTCAGGTGCAGCTGGCGACTGCAGGTGGCGGCAGCCGAGCGACCCGTGAACGTCAGCGGTCGTTCTGCTGCTGGACGGCTCGCCAGCGGGCGAGCAGCCCGTCGGGGACCTCGCCGGCCGTGAGGGCGAACGAGCGATGGTCGCGCCAGGCGCCGGCGATGTGCAGGAACGCCTCGCGGGTGCCCTCCTCGCGGAAGCCGAGCTTCTCCACGACCCGCAGCGACGCGGCGTTCTCCGGCCGGATGTTCACCTCGAGCCGGTGCAGACCCACGGTGCCGAAGCAGTGGTCGGTGACCAGCGCCACCGCGGTCGGCATGACGCCGCGGCCGGCGACCCGCTGGTCGACCCAGTAGCCGACGTGCGCCGAGGCGAGCGAGCCCCAGGTGATGCCGCCGACGGTGACCTGCCCCACCAGCCGGTCGTCGTAGGTGACGACGAGCGGCAGCATCGTCCCCTGCCGCGCCTGCGCGCGCAGCGAGCGCACCATCTGGGCGAACGTCAGCACCCGGCCGCCGTCGCGCGGCGGGGTCGCCTCCCACGGCGCCAGCCACGCGGCGTTGCGCGACCGGACCTCGAGCCAGGCCGCGCGGTCGCTCCGGGCGATCGGCCGCAGCCCCACCCGCCCGGCCTGCAGCCTGACGGGCCAGCCCCTGGGTGCTCCCTGGAGCGACCTGGTCAGTGGTCGCTCCCGTGCACCTGCTCGACCGCGTGCACCAGCAGCGGCGCGAGCACCTCCAGCCCGTCGCGGACGCCGCCCGGCGAGCCGGGCAGGTTGACGACCAGGGTGCGGCCGGCCAGCCCGGCCAGCCCGCGCGACAGCGCCGCGGTCGGGACCCCCTTGCCCGTGCCGTGCGCGCGCAGCGCCTCGGCGATGCCGGGCAGGTCGGTGTCGAGCACGGCGCGGGTCATCTCCGGCGTCCGGTCGGTCGGCGTGATGCCGGTGCCGCCGGACGTGACCACCACGTCGTACGCCGCGGCCACCGCCTCGCGCAGGACGTCGGCCACCGGCTGGCCGTCGGGCACGACGCGCGGCCCGTCGACGTCGAAGCCGAGCCGTCCGAGACCCTCGACGAGCACCGGCCCGGTGCGGTCCTCGTAGACGCCGGCGCTGGCCCGGTTGGACACCGACACGACCAGGGCCCTCATGCCGCGCCGCCGTCCCGGGTCCACGTGCCGGAGCGGCCGCCGGTCTTGGACTCGACCCGGACGTCGGTGATGGTCGCGCCCTTGTCCACGGCCTTGACCATGTCGACCAGGGTCAGCCCGGCGACCGCGACGCAGGTGAGCGCCTCCATCTCGACGCCGGTGCGGTCAGCAGTCCGGACCGTCGCCGTGACGTGGACGGCGTCGTCGCCGACCCGGAGGTCGACCTCGACCCCGTGGATGGCGAGCGGGTGGCACAGCGGCACGAGGTCGGGGGTCTTCTTGGCCGCCTGGATGCCGGCGATCCGCGCCACAGCGATCGCGTCGCCCTTGGGCACGCCGTCGCCCCGCAGAAGGGCGACGACCGCCGCCGAGACGAGCACCCGGCCCGAGGCGGTCGCGGTGCGCACCGTGACGTCCTTGCCGGACACGTCGACCATCCGCGCCGCACCGTGCTCGTCGACGTGGGTCAGCCCGCTCGGCCGTGTCTCGTCGGTCATCGCTTCCTCATGACAGCCGTCGCTCTCTCATGACAGCCGTCGCTCGAGGACCATCACCTCGACGGCGCCACCCTCGGGCACCTCGGTGACGTCGTCCGGCACGACGATGAGCGCGTTGGCGTGCGCCAGCGCGCGGATGAGGTGCGAGCCGGCGCCGCCGACGGGCCGCACGACGTAGCGGCCTTCGGTGACGTCGAGCCAGCCGCGCAGGTACTGCCGTTTCCCGGCCGGCGACCGGAGCCCCTCGAGGCACACGGCCCGCACGGTCGGTCGGTGCAGCGGCTCGACACCGAGCATCCGGCGGATGACCGGGCGCACGAACACCTCGAACGACACGAAGGACGACACCGGGTTGCCCGGCAGCGTGATGATCGGCGTGGAGTCGGGCCCGATGGTGCCGAAGCCCTGCGGCTTCCCGGGCTGCATCGCGACCTTCTCGAAGGACACCGTGCCGAGCCGCGACAGCACCTCCTTCACCACGTCGTACGCCCCGACGCTGACGCCGCCGCTGGTGAGCACCAGGTCGGCGCGGATCAGCTGGTCCTCGAGCGCGTTCATCAGGGTGCGCGCGTCGTCGGGGATGATGCCGACACGGAACGCGGTCGCCCCCGCCTCGCGGGCCGCGGTGGTGAGCATGTACGAGTTGGAGTCGTGGATCTGCCCGGCCGTGGGCCGGGTGCCGGGCTCCACCAGCTCGCTGCCGGTGGACACGACGACGACCCGCGGGCGCGGCCGGACCACGACACGGTCCCGGCCGACGGCAGCGAGCAGGCCGAGCTGGCCCGGTCCCAGCCGGGTGCCGGCCTCCAGCACCATCTGCCCGGTGGTGACGTCCTCCCCGCGGCGCCGGATGTGCGCCCCGACGACGGCGGGCCGGTCGATCGTGACGGCGGCGAGGCCGCGGTCGGTCCACTCCAGGGGTACGACGGCGTCGGCACCGGTCGGCACCGGGGCGCCGGTCATGATGCGCACGGACAGACCGGGCTGCACGGAGTAGCTCGAGGGCGCTCCGGCGGCTACGTCGCCGACCACGGGCAGCCGCACCGGCTCGGCGGCGCTGGCCGTGGCGAGGTCCGCGACCCGCACGGCGTAGCCGTCGTGCGAGGCGTTGTCGAACGGCGGCAGGTCGACCTCCGACGTCACGGTCTCGGCCAGGATGCACCCGTGCGCGTCGAGCAGCTGGAGGTCCAACGACTGGATCGGCTCGATCGCCCCGAGGATGTCGGCCTGGTGCTGCTCGACCGACTTCAGCTCCCCGGGCTGGTCGAGGTCGGTGCCCGCGACGGTCATCGGGGCCCCCGCGTGATCGTGAGCGCAGCGAGCGATCTCGTGGGGATGCTCATCGGTGTCTCACTTCGGGAGCTCCGTCGCGACGAACTGCCGGAGGAACTCGACGAAGTCGGGTCCGAGGTCGTCGCGCTCGCTCGCCAGCCGGACGACCGTCTTGAGGTACTCGAGCCGGTCGCCGGTGTCGTAGCGGCGACCCTCGAACACCACGCCGTGCACCGGGCCGTGGTCGCCGCTGACCGCCATCTGGCGCAGCGCATCGGTCAGCTGGATCTCGCCGCCCCGGCCGGGGTCGGTCGCGCGGAGCACGTCGAAGACGCCGGGGTCGAGGACGTAGCGCCCGATGACCGCGAGGTCGCTCGGCGCATCCTCGACGGCCGGCTTCTCCACGAGGTCGGTGATGGTCACGGCGTCAGGGTCTCCTGACTCGGAGACGGCTGCGCAGCCGTAGAGGTTCACCTGGTCCTTGGGGACGCGCATCAGCGCTACGACGCTGCCGCCGTGCCGGGCCCGGATGTCGAGCATGGTCGTGAGCAGGTGGTCGCGCACGTCGATGAGGTCGTCGCCCAGCAGCACGGCGAACGCCTGGTCGCCGACGTGGCGGGCCGCGCACAGGACCGCGTGCCCCAGGCCGCGCGGGTCGCCCTGCCGCGTGTAGTGCAGGTCGGCGATCACCGCGGAGTCACGGACCCGCTGCAGGCGCTCGACGTCGCCCTTGGCCTCCAGGGCCGCCTCGAGCTCCCAGTTGCGGTCGAAGTGGTTCTCGATCGCGTTCTTGTTGCGGCCGGTCACCAGCAGGACGTCGGTGAGTCCGGCGGCGACGGCCTCCTCGACGACGTACTGGATGGCCGGCTTGTCCACGACCGGGAGCATCTCCTTGGGCGTCGCCTTCGTGGCCGGCAGGAAGCGGGTCCCGAGCCCGGCGACGGTGACGACGGCCTTCGTGACGGGCCGGCTGGGCGCGGTCGACTGGTCGCTCGCCATGGTCCGACCCTAGTGGGGCGCCTCGCTCTCGACCGCCGGGACGCTCTCCACGCCGGGCACGTGCCACCTGTCGCGGCCCGCGCCCTTGGCGACGTAGAGCGCCTTGTCGGCAGCGCGCATCAGGGTCGCCGGCGTCTGGCCGTGCTCCGGGAACGCCGCGCCGCCGATGGAGACCGAGATGTCCAGCGGCTCCTCCCCCTCGAGCCGGAACGGCTGGCGGCGTACGGCGACGCAGATCCGCTCGGCCAGCTGGGCGGCACCCTCGCCCGACGTCTCGGGAAGGACCACGACGAACTCCTCGCCGCCGTAGCGGGCGAACGTGTCGACCTCGCGGATCTGCTCCTGCACCCGGTGCGCGAGCTCGCGAAGGACCGTGTCGCCCCGCGCGTGGCCGTGCGCGTCGTTGACCTGCTTGAAGTGGTCGAGGTCGAGCATGAGCACGGCCAGCGGGCGGTCGAACCGGGTGGACCGCTCGATCTCGCGGGCCAGGCTCATCGACAGGTAGCGGAAGTTCCACAGGCCGGTGAGCGCGTCCGTGGTGGACAGCCGCTGGGCCTCGTGGTGCAGGTGGATGTTGTCGACCGCGATGCTCGCCTGGTTGGCCAGCGTGCGCAGGGCGTCCTCGTCCGCCGGCTCGAAGCTGCGGCCGTCGAGGCGGTCGTAGAGCGCCACGACGGCGACGACACTGCCCATGCTGCGCAGGGGCACCGCGAGCACGTCGCCCACTGCCGGCTCGGTCTCGGCGGCGACGAGTCCCGGCGACCCGAGCCGGCCGCGCACGCTGTCGCCGGTGGAGAGCACCCGGCCGAGCACGCCGGTGCCCGGCGTGACCGCGGCCGGTGCCGGCAGCCCGTTCTCGAACAGCAGGTGCTCGGCGACCAGCTGGAGCCGGTCGGCCTGCAGGTGCAGCACCACACCGGCTCTCGCCTGCAGGGTGACGACAGCCGTGTCCAGCACCACCTGCAGCAGCCCGTCGAGGTCGTGCGTGCTGCTGAGCGTGTCACCGATCCGCTCCAGCGAGTCGCGCAGGTCGTCGCGGCTGCGCTCCACCTCGGCCACGCTGCGCCGCAGCTCGTCGGTCATCGTGTTCAGAGCGCTGCCCAGCCGGCCGGCGTCGCCCTCGGTCGTGGCGCTGATGCTCGTGTCGAGGTCGCCGCTGGCGACGCGTTCCGCGGCGGCAGTGATCTCGGCGTACGGCTGGCTGAGGTTGCGGGCCACCACGGTGACCAGCGCGCCGGCGGCCACCGCGCCCGCGAGCAGGATGAGCGCGAACAGCCCGTTGTTGCTGCCGCCGGTGTCGGGCACGGCGACGACCGTGGTCCAGGGCACGCCGCGCTTCGGCTCGGCGACCCGTGCGGTCCAGCCGTCGAGGTCCACCAGGCCCTTCCGGTCGCGGGTGGCGCGGACCACCGCGTCGGTCTGGTCGCGGCCGAGGGTGGACAGCACGACCTCGTCGCCGGCGAGCAGGACGATCTCGCCGGGCGTCGACCCGCGCTGCCGGATGTCGTCGAGCAGCTCGCGGTCGAGCCGCTTGGCCACGACGCCGGTCGGACCGGTGGTGGTCCCGCGCTGCGGCGCGAACCGCTGGGCCACCACCGGCGCGGTCGAGGACGTCGTCCGGTCGGAGCACTGCGGCAGCTCGGCCACCTGCGCGCCGGCGGGCAGCGCGCCGAAGGACGCCAGCGGTGTCTTGTCCGGGCCGAGCACGGCGGCGTAGTCCATCTGGTCGGCCACGGCGGCGACGGCGCCCGCCGGCGTGCCTGCCACCGCGGTCAGGGCGACGACCTGGACGGCGAGGTTGACCTCGACGCACTCGTCGCTGAGCTCCGCACGCACCGCGGCGGACGCGGTCGACGCGTCGTCGTCGTTCCGGTCGGACCGGGCTCCCGGGACGACGAGCAGCAGGACGAGGGCACCCACGACGAGCGGAACGAAGAACAGCCCGGCGAGCACGATCCAGAGGCGGCGACGGAGGCTCACGGTCGCTCACCGTCCCGACCCACGCGTCGTGCCGCCCCTCGGTCGGGCCTGCACCGTGCGGCATCCTGCTGGGAGCATGGTCCGATGACGGCCGCGGCGGAGCGTGAGGTGGCGGTCGCCAAGGCACGGCTACGGGCGGCCGCCATCGCCGCGCGCCGCGCCGTGCCGGCCCCGGAGCGCGCTGCCGCCGCCACCCAGCTCACCGCCGCCGTGCTCTCCCTTCCCGAGGTCGGGGCCGCGCGGACCGTCACCCTCTACCTCTCCATCGGCACCGAGCCGGCCACGACGGAGCTCCTGGACGTGCTCCGGTCGAGGGACATCACGGTCCTGCTGCCCGTCGTCCTGGACGACCTCGACCTGGACTGGGCAATCTACGCAGGCCCGGACCATCTGTCGCGCACCGCACGGGGGTTGTGGGAGCCGACGACGCCTGCCCTGGGTGTCGACGCCGTGTCCCGCGCCGACGTCGTCCTGGTCCCGGCACTGGCCGTGGGCGCCGACGGCACCCGGCTCGGCCGCGGCGGCGGGTGCTACGACCGGGCACTGGCGCGGGTGCCGGCCGGGCGACCGGTGGTGGCGCTGCTCTACGACGGCGAGCTGCTTCCCGCCGTACCCTCCGCGGCGCACGACAGGCGGGTCACGCTCGTCCTCACGCCATCGGGCGTCCACCCGCCGGCACCCCCCGCATGAGCACGCACGAGCTCGACATCCTGCTGCTCGTCGGCGCCGTCGTCCTGCTCGTCTCGATCGCGGCGGTCCGGCTCGCGGTCGGCAGCGGACTGCCGACGCTGCTGCTCTACCTGGGCCTCGGCCTGGTGCTCGGCGAGAACGTCCTCGGCCTCGACTTCGACGACGCGGCCCTGGCCCGGTCGCTCGGCTACGCCGCCCTGGTGGTCATCCTCGCCGAGGGTGGCCTGACGACGTCCTGGGGCCACATCCGGGAGTCGGTGCCGGCGGCCGCCGCCCTCGCGACCGTGGGGACCGCCGTGTCCGTGGGCGTCGTCGGCTTCGCGGCGCACGGTCTGCTCGACGTGGGATGGCGCGACGCCATGCTCATCGGTGCCGTCCTCGCACCGACCGACTCCGCCGCGGTCTTCTCCGTGCTGCGCAAGGTGCCCCTCCCGCCGCGGCTCGGGGGCCTGCTGGAGTCCGAGTCCGGCTTCAACGACGCACCGGTCGTCATCCTGGTCGTCGCGCTCGCGGGCCACGACGCGCCGACCTGGTGGGGGCTGCTGCTGCTGATCGCCTACGAGCTCGCGCTCGGCGCGGTCGTCGGTGTCGCCGTCGGGTACGCCGGCGCGTGGGGGGTCCGGCGGATCGCGCTGCCGTCGTCCGGCCTCTACCCGCTCGCCGTCCTCGCCCTGTGCGTCACGGCGTACGGCGCGGCGGCGGTCGCGCACGGCAGCGGGTTCCTCGCGGTCTACGTCGCGGCGCTGGTGCTCGGCAACGTCCGGCTCCCGCACCGGTCGGCCACCCGTGGCTTCGTCGAGGGCGCCGGCTGGCTGGCCCAGATCGGGCTGTTCGTCATGCTCGGCCTGCTCGCGACGCCGGCCGAGCTCGGAGGGTCGATCCTGCCGGCTCTCGGGCTCGGCCTGGTGCTGCTCGTCGTCGCCCGGCCGTTGTCGGTGGTCGCCTCCCTGCTGCCGTTCCAGCGACCGTTCACCCGCTTCTCCTTCCCGGCGTGGTGGCACTTCCCGACGACCCGGCGCGAACGGCTGCTGCTGTCCTGGGCCGGCCTGCGCGGCGCCGTACCCGTCGTGCTCGCGACGGTGCCGGCCGATCAGGACGTCTTCAACCTCGTGTTCGTCCTCGTCGTGGCGTTCACCCTCCTGCAGGCGCCCACCCTGCCGTGGGTGGCCCGGCGGCTCGGGGTGGTCGCGGAGGGCGAGGCGCAGCAGCTCGACATCGAGTCCTCGCCGCTGACCCGGCTGGACGCCGACCTGCTCCAGGTGCGCGTCGCCGAGGGGTCGTACCTGTCCGGCGTCGAGGTCGTGGAGCTGAACCTGCCGCCCGGCGCCGCCGTCACCCTCGTGGTGCGCGCCGGTCAGGCGTTCGTCCCGTCGTCGAGCACGCCCCTGCAGGTGGGCGACGACCTGCTGCTGGTGACGACGGAGTCCGTGCGCACCGAGGTCGAGCGCCGGCTCCGTGCGGTGTCCCGCTCCGGCCGGCTGGCCGACTGGAAGACCCCGCGCCGCCCGCCCCGCCGCACCTGACGCATCCCGGCCACCACCCCCGTGATCATGAAGGTTCACCCCCGCAAGTACGTGCACGAACCTTCATGATCACGGGGTTTCCAGCGATCGGCTACGGCCTCGTGGCAGAGCGGCACATGTCGGGTGCCAGTCGACAGGCGGTTGGAAGGCCGCTCTCAGCGTGGCGGCTCCGGGTAGACATCCACGTCGGTCGCCTTCGCGGACAGCCACACATGTTGGCCCGGTCGGAGCTCGAGGTCGGCGACGGCGGCGGGCGTGAGGTCGACGAGGGCGTCGGGTCGGCCGTCGATCTGGGCGCGGACTCGGTCGGCGAGCAGCTCGAGCCCGGTGATGGTTCCTGCCCAGATGTTGCGGGGGCTGGCGTGGTCTGGACGCTCCGTGTGGAGAGCGATCGCGGAGGGCCGCACAGCAACGAGCAATTCCGAGCCGGCGGCGGGGAGTGGGGTGCCGGGTGCGGCGGTGAGCGAGCCGCCTGCCGCGAGTCGCACGGTCCCGTCGTCAGAGGCAAGGGTTCCGGAGTAGAGGTTGAGGCCGACAAGTCGTGCCACGTACTGGGTGGCGGGTCGGCGGGCGACCTCGGCGGGAGTTCCGTGTTGCACGACGTGGCCGTCTTCGATGACCAGCAGGCGGTCGGTCATCACCATCGCCTCCAGCGGGTCGTGGGTGACGATGAGTACCGGCCCGGGGAAGTCGACGAGGTAGCGGCGCAGCTCCGTGCGCACTTCCAGGCGGGTTCGGGCGTCGAGGGCAGCCAGGGGCTCGTCGAGCAGCAGCAGCCCGGGGTCGGCTGCGAGGGCTCGGGCAAGGGCGACCCGCTGGGCTTGGCCGCCGGAGAGCTGGTTGGGCTTGTGTGACGCCAGTGACGTGAGGTCGAGCTGTTGGAGGTAGCGGTCGGCGTGCAGACGGGCGTGGCGGCGGTTGGTCCCGCGGGACCGGGCCGAGAACGCGACGTTGTCGCGGACGTCGAGGTGCGGAAAGAGGCGGTAGTTCTGGAAAACCAGCCCGACCGGGCGCCGCTCGGCCGGGACAAAGGCGCCGGTGGCTGCGTCGTCGAGGACCAGGTCACCGAGCCGGATGCTGCCCTCGGTGACCGCGGTGAGTCCGGCCAGTGCCCGCAGCAGCGAGGTCTTGCCGGCGCCGTTCGGTCCGAGCACCCCGAGCACCTCACCTGGCGCGACCGAGGTGGCGACCGCGAGGGTGAACGCGCCGCGGCGCACGATGACCGCCAGTTCCAGCGCGCCGGCTCGGCCGGGGACGTCGGTGGAGGTCCTGTCGGTGAGGGTCATGCCGCGGTTCCGGTGTTCAGCCAGCGTTCGCGCAGGCCGACGAGGACGGCGACCGAGACGGCGAGCAGCACCAGCGAGAGCGCGATGGCAGCTTCGGGGTCGCGTTCGAGCGCGAGGTAGACGGCGATCGGCATGGTCTGGGTGCGGCCGGGGAAGTTGCCGGCGAAGGTGATGGTGGCGCCGAACTCGCCGAGCGCGCGGGCCCAGCACAGCACCGAGCCGGCCACCAGTGAGGGTCCGATCAACGGCAGGGTCACGCGGCGGAACACGGTGAGGCGGGACGCGCCGAGCGTGGCCGCGGCCTCCTCGTAACCGCGGTCGGCAGTGCGGAACGCACCTTCGACGGTGACGATCAGGAACGGCATCGCGACGAACGTCTCGGCCACGACGACGCCCAGCGTGGTGAAGGGCAGGGTGAACCCGAACCAGGCATCGAGGTACTGCCCGACGATGCCGCGGCGGCCGAACGCCAGCAGCAGCGCGACGCCCCCGACGACCGGAGGCAGGACCAGCGGCAGGATCACCAGTGCCCGGACCAGGCCGCGGCCGCGGAACCGAGCCCGGGCCAGCAGCCAAGCCAGCGGCACCCCGAAGAGCAGTGACAGGACGGTGGCCGAGGTGGCACAGATCAGGGACAGCCGCAGCGCCTCGACCACCTGGCTCTCGACCAGCACCTGGCTCAGGCTCGTCCACGGGGCGCGGATCAGCAGGCCGGCCAGCGGCAGCACGAGGAACGCGGTGGCGATCCCCGCTGGGACCATCAGTGGCCAGGGGATCAGGCCATGACGGGCCGGGTCGTCCCCGGCCTCGCGGGTCTGCCCACTCCTCTGCCGCCCACGTGCCCGATGTGCCGGGGCCGGCCCCGAAAGCTCAGTCGGTGCGGTCATGGCGACCAACCTTCCCGGTCACGGCCCCGGTGAGAACGTTCAGGGCTTGCTGAACCCGGCCTCGGTCAGCACCGCTGCTCCGTCCGGGGACAGGACGTAGTCGACGAACGCCCGCGCTGTTGCCTGGTTCTTCGAGGCGGTAAGGGTGGCGATCGGGTAGGTGGTGGACGCGTTGACGTCGCCGGGGATCTCGATGCCCGTCACCGAGTCGCCGGCGGCGCGAACGTCGGTGACGTAGACCACGCCTGCGTCGACCTCTCCGAGGGTGACCTTGCTCAGGGTGGCCTTCACATCGATCTCCTCCGTGACAGGCGTGACCTTGATTCCGGCGGTCTCGAACACCTCGAGGGCAGTGGCACCGCAGGGGACATCGGCCTGGCACAGCGCCACCTTCACACCCCTCTTCGCGAGGTCGTCGACCGACGTGATTCCGCCCGGGTTGTCCGGCGGCACCGCGATCTGCATCGTGTTCGACACGAAGTCCGTCGCCTGCGCGGCATCTCCGCTGGCGACCACCTCGTCCATGCTTGCGGTGCTCGCGGACGCGAACACGTCTGCCGGTGCCCCTTGGCCGATCTGTTCGGCCAGACCTGAGCTCGGGCCGAGGTTGAACACCACCTTGCTGCCCGCGTTCTCTGCCTCGAACTGCTTCCCCAGCGTGGTGAAGGCTTCCTGCAGGGACGCGGCGGCGAACACGTTGATCGTCCCCGTCACAGAAGCGGTCTCGCTCGTCGGGGATGAGCCGGACGACCCGGACGAGGCCCCGGAGTCGTCGGAACCCCCGCAACCAGCCAGCAACGTGGTGGCAGCGAACAGGGCGGCCACCGAGGCGGTGATGCGGCGCACGACATTTCTCCTGGCTGCTCGGCCGGCCGTCTGGGTGACCGGGGATCAAAGTGAGGCGGGAACCTCGACGACGACATTGGTGGACTTCACTGCAGCGACCGCGAGCACGCCCGGTTCCAGGCCGAGCTCATCGGCGGCCTCGCGACTCATCAAGGACACGATGCGGTGCGGACCGGCCTGGATCTCCACCTGCGCCATCACCGTGTCGCGGGTGACCTTGGTGACCAGGCCGAGGAATCGGTTGCGGGCCGACTCGGACACCACCGGCCGCGGCGCGGGCCGCTCGGCGGAGGCGGTCTCCTCGGCGAACCGGGCCAGAGCGGCGCCGTCGATCGCCTGCCGACCGGAGCCGTCCCGGGTGGTGGGCACCCGGCCGGCGTCCGCCCAGCGACGCAGGGTGTCGTCGCTGACCCCCAGCAGCGCAGCCGCCTCGCTGATCCGGAACACCTGCATAGCCGCCGACCCTATCCTCGACGGCCCGGCCCGCAACAGCAGATGCCGCTCTGTGAACCTTTCTGGGGGGGCATCGGCGGAGTCGACCAGCGTCGGGCGGTCCGCAGATGCGGTCGAGGAGGGGAGAGTTCATCGCGGTCCCACCTGTCCGGGACCTGCTCGCCCTGGAAGGAGCGGCGCGGACCGCGGCCGCGCGGTCAGGTCAGCGGGACACCGACGACGGCCGCCGCCGCACCGACCAGCGCACACACGCCGAGGGTGCGCAGCACCGACCACCTGAGCCGGAACAGCAGCAGAGCCGCGAGTACGGCGACGACGACCGCGAGCGGCCGGACCGTCGAGACATCGGGCAGGTCCACGTGCAGCGGACCCGCGACGTGCCCGTCGACCTGCTGGAAGAACACGTGCAGCGCGAAGAAGAGCGCGAGGTTCGCGATCACGCCGACGACGGAGGCGGTCACGCCGGCCAGGGCCGAGGCGACCGCCCGGTTGCTGCGCAGCCGCTCGACGTACGGCGCCCCGAGGAAGACCAGCAGCATGGCCGGTACGAAGGTCACCCAGGTGGTGAGGAGGGCACCGAGGGTCGCGGCCACCCAGGGATCCAGCGAACCCGGGTTGCGGTACGCGCCGAGGAAGCCGACGAACTGCAGCACCATGATCAGCGGCCCCGGCGTGGTCTCCGCGAGCCCGAGACCGCGCACCATCTCGCCCGGGCCGAGCCAGCCGTAGTCCTGCACGGCGTGCTGAGCGACGTACGACAGCACGGCGTACGCGCCGCCGAAGGTCACCATGGCGGTGCCGGAGAAGAACAGCCCCTCTGTCGACAGCGTGCTGTCCCGGCCGGTCATCACGATGGTCAGCAGCACCGGCAGCCACCACACCGCGAGACCGACCGCCAGGACCCGACCGGTCCGGCCGAGCGTGGGCCGGTCGTCATGCAGCGCCTCGTCCCCGATGAGCGGCGCCGGCCCGACCTCCTCCGCGACGGTCGAGGTCATGGATCCCGGCCGGTGCCGGCCCAGCACCCATCCGAGACACCCCGCGGCGAGCACCACGATGGGGAACGGCATGCCGAAGAACGCCAGCGACACGAAAGCCAGCACCGCGATGGCAACAAGTGCGGGGCTGCCCAGAGCGCGTCCGCCGATCCGGACTACTGCCTGCGCGACGATCGCGAGAACCGCCGGGGCGATGCCAGCGAACAAGCCCGTCACCGCGGTGGTGTCGCCGAAGGCGACGTACACGGCCGACAGGGCGCCGATGGCCACTGCGCCCGGCAGCACGAACAACGTGCCGGCCATCAGCCCGCCGCGGACGCCGTTCAGCAACCACCCGATGTAGACCGCGAGCTGGGTCGCCTCCGGTCCCGGCAGGATGGTGCAGAAGTTCAGGGCGTGCAGGAAGCGGCCGCGACCGATCCAGCGCCGCTCGTCGACGAGCGTGCGCTGCATGACGGCGATCTGGCCGGCCGGGCCGCCGAAGGACTGCAGGGCGACGAGCGCCCACACCTTCGCCGCGGTCCGCAGCGGGACGACGTCCTGCTCGCTGCGCCGCACACGGGCAGCGAACAGGACCCCCGTCACCAGGTCAAACGCGGATCTCGAGACGACACACCGCTCTCAGGCGGCGTGTCTGCCTCAAGATCCGCCCAGGGACTGGGGACTGGGGGCAGTGGTCAGACGACCGCCCCGTTGCTGTCCCGCTGCGCCCGCTGCCGGACCGCGGTCGGCGTCCGGACCGGCGGCGGTGGTGACGGGCTGCGCTTCTCGAGCTCGATCGCCAGCGGACCCGCGGTGAACATCGAGGAGTAGGTGCCCACGACGATGCCGATGAGCAGGGCGACGGCGAAGTCCGTGAGCGAGTCGCCACCGAGCACCGCCAGGGCCGTGAGGATGAACACGGCACCGAGACCGGTGTTCACGGTCCGCGGGACGGTCTGCAGGATCGCGGAGTTCACGACCCGCTCGAACCCCCGCTTGCGCTGCGAGCCCCACAGCTCGCGGACCCGGTCGAACACCACGACCGTGTCGTTGACCGAGTAGCCGATGACGGTGAGCAGAGCGGCCAGGAAGACCCCGTCGATCGGCTTGCCCAGCCACGCGAAGACCCCCACCAGGACGATCACGTCGTGCGCCATCGCACTCACCGCGGACAGCCCGAACGTCCAGCGGAACCGCACGGCGAGGTAGGCCATCTGCATCGCCAGCGCGACGCCGAGGGCGATGAGCGCCTTCTGCCGCAGCTCGTCACCCAGGCTCGGTCCGATCAGCTCGTCGCGCTGCTTGCTGACCTCGCCGCCCGAGGCCTCGGCCAGCGCGGCGCGCAGCTCCGCCTCCTGGTCGTTGGTCATGTCGCTGGTGCGGACCGAGAGGTCGTCGGCCCCGCTCTCCTGCACGACCGCCCGCGGGAAGCCGGCGTCCGAGACGACCTCGCGGGCGTCGTCCACCGACAGCGGGGACGACGTCGAGTACTCGACCAGGCGCCCGCCGGTGAACTCGACGCCGAGGTCGAGCCCGCGCCAGCCGATCCCGACGAGCGCGACCACCAGCACGACGCCGGATCCCGCCAGCCACCGTCGGCCGTGCCGCATCAGGTCCGGGTCGCGCTGCG
This sequence comes from uncultured Actinomycetota bacterium, assembly GCA_963746175.1. Taxonomy (GTDB): domain Bacteria; phylum Actinomycetota; class Actinomycetes; order JACCUZ01; family JACCUZ01; genus CAVVAH01. The sequence continues at coordinate 937,410 of CAVVAH010000008.1, forward strand.
TCAGCCAGGTGCGGACCCGCCCTGGCGCCGCGATGCCGGTGACCTCCGGCCGACGCGCGACGGCCTTCCGGCCCACCGCCCAGTCCGCCAGCACCCGCGTGATGACGAGCGCGGACACCATGGACGCGAGGACACCGATGGCGAGGGTCACACCGAACCCGCGGACCGGACCCGACGCGAGGAAGAACAGCAGCCCGCCGGCGAGCAGGGTGGTGACGTTGGAGTCGATGATCGCGCTCCACGCCTTGGTGAAGCCGGCCGTGACCGCCGGCCGGAGGCCCTTCGTCCGCTGGGCGGCGTACTCCTCCCGGGCGCGTTCGAAGACCAGGACGTTCGCGTCGATCGCCATGCCGATCGCGAGCACGAAGCCGGCCAGGCCGGGCAGCGTCAACGTGGCGCCGAGCGCCACCAGGGCGCCGTACGAGATGACGGCGTAGCTGCCGAGCGCGACGACCGCGAAGCCGCCGAGGAGCCGGTACATCACCGTGATGAACATCGCCGTCAGAGCCACGCCGATCACGGCGGCCTTGGCGCTCGCCTCGATCGCCGCAGCGCCCAGGGTGGGGCCGACGGTCCGCTGCTCGATGACCTCGACGGGGACAGGTAGCGCACCGCCACGGATCAGGACAGCGAGCTCCTTGGCCTCGTCGGCCGTGAACGTGCCGGTGATCTGCGTCGTGCCGCCGGGGATGCCCACCTCGCACGGGACGGAGGGGTCGACCTGCGGCGACGAGATGACCTGGTCGTCGAGCACGATCGCGACCCGGCGGGTCGGGTCGCCGACGGGTGCGCACGCCGCCGTGCCGGTCAGCTCCTTCCACGCCGAGCCGCCGGAGCCGCGGAAGTCGATGGACACGTACCAGTCGGCCAGCCCCTGCGCGTCGATCTCGGCGGCAGCGCCGTCGACGCCGTCGCCGGTGAGCGAGGCCGGGGCGAGCCGGATCTCCTGACCGTTCTCGTCGGGCAGCACCTGCTCGCCCGCGGCGTCGGCCGGGGCCGACGGCGACGGCGACGGCGACGGGGATCCGGGGCCCGACGGCGCGTCGGGGGCGACGATGCCGAGCACCGGATGGAAGGTCAGCTGCGCGGTACGTCCGATGACCTCGGCGGCCTCCCGGGGGTCCTGCACCCCGGGCAGCTCGACGATGATCCGGCGGTCGCCGGACCGGGTGAGCGACGGCTCGGAGACGCCGAGCGCGTCGACGCGGCGACGCAGGACCTCGACGGCGCGGTCGGTCGACTCGGTGCCGGCCTTGACGGTGGCGGAGTCCTGGGTCTCCAGGACGATCTGGGTGCCACCGCGCAGGTCGAGACCGAGGCGGGCGGGTGTGGTGACGCTGACCCACACGGCCCCGGCGACGATGCCGAGGGCGACGAGGGCGCGGACTGCTGGTGCGGACACGGGTGCCTCCAGGCCAGGGGGCACGCGCGCGCCGAGGGCGCGGGCGTGCGGGCGAGACGGGTACGGCGCGGCGGCCGACGCGCGGGGCGGTCGGCAGGCTGCGGTGGTGTGCGGCGCTCCGGGGTCAGGCGCGCGTGAGCGCCGGAGGTGCCCGGTCCCGCCTCGACGCAGCCGTACGACGGCGCACCGGCGCCGACGCACCGGCCGGCAGTCGTCCGGACACCGTGAGCACGACGAGCAGCACAGCGGCGGCCAGCAGGCCGGTGACCGGCGCCGGACCGTGCCCGAGGACGGTGCGGACCGAGGAGTCGGTCCGGGGTGCGGACTGCTCGCGGGCACCGCGGCGCGTGCCCGGCCGCGCGACGTCGCGGTGGTCGCGCAGGGCGACACCGGCGGGTGCGGCACCGCGAGCGACGGCACGCGGGACGGCGCTCGAGCCGGCGACCTGCGCCGCCGCGGGCGTGCCCACCAGCACGGACCCGGCGACCGCGAGGGCAGCGAGCAGCACGGCAGCAGCGCTGCGGGCTCGCCGGTCGAGGCGGGTCCAGGGAGTCACGAGTCGTCCTTCGCGAGGCGGCGGAGGGCTGCCCACCCTACCGGCTCAGGCCGGCGTCCCCCGGAGCGCGGAGGCGAGCGAGACGACGGCGAACAGGGCGACCGCCAGCACGTGCACCGCGGTGCACCAGAGGCAGATCGCGTCCACCCGGAACAGCTCGACCCACACCAGGTAGAGCACGAACACGGCGCCGCCGGAGACCGCCGCCAGCCGGGCGCGGTGCACCCAGGCGTGCGTCGACGCCCAGGCGACGGGCAGGCACAGCGCCGCCACGGCGAGGAAGAAGAGCAGGCCGAGCAGCGCGACGGGCACCCCGAGCAGGTCGGCGTACGAGCTGGTCGTCACCTTGACGCAGTCGACCACACCGGAGTCGGGGCAGGCCAGCGTGGCTGAGGACGAGTAGTGCTCGACGGTGAGGTACGCCGACACGGCCACACCGAGGACGGCGAGCACGAGTGAGGTCGGGCCGGCCCAGCCCGGGGCGCTGACGGCGACGCGGGCGGGAGCACTCACGACGGTCTCACTTCGGCTGCGCCCCGGCGACCGCCTCGGCCGCCGCGCTGACGCCGGGTGCAGTGCAGACCTCCGTCGGCTTACCGCCGGTGGCCTCGCACAGGACCGCGGTCAGCACGTTGGCCGTGCCGCCCACCGCCTTCGCCACCGGGTCCTTCGGGTCGTCCAGCGCGGCCGCGATCTCCGCCCGCGACATCCCCTCCAGCACCTTCGGGCTGTACGTCGCGCCGGACGTGACGTACAGCCCCGCCACGTCGACGAACGGGATGCTGCCCGCGGTGGCGGTGTACGGCGGCTTGTTGTAGTCCTGCACGACCTTCTCGTCCGCCGGGTCGAGGCTGTCCAGCGGCGGGTACGCGCCGTCGACCTGCGTGTTGCCCGTCGTCTCGACGCCGGTGAAGGACAGGTAGTCGCTCGTGTACGACGCACCGTGGAACGACAGGGTCTGGGTGTCCGGGTAGACGTCCTTGCTCGCCGAGTGCGTCGCCCCCAGGCCCGACCAGGTCCCGAAGCGGGACAGCGCCACGACGACCGGCCAGCGTTCGGCCGCGCAGTAGGGGCAGAACTCCGCCCCGACGTAGAGGACCTTCGGCTTGCCGTCGGCGACCAGGCGCGGCGCCTCGATCTTGGTGGGCGCCGTCTGGGCGTCACCGATGCCGATCTGGTCCAGCACCGACGCCGGGACCGAGGTCACCGCCGTGACCACGGCGGGCGCGGCCAGGGCGTCCCCCGCACCGCCCGAGGTGCCGGTCTCGTCGTCGCCGGACCCCAGGCCGGCGGCCTTCGCCACGACCAGCGCGACCACGACGACGAGCACCAGCGCGATCGCGCCACCCGCCAGCAGGACCCGGCGGCGCTGGTCGGAGGCCCTGCTCCCGGTCGGGCGGGGACGGGTCGGCGTCGCGGACGTCATGCTCCGCAGGCTACGACGCGGACCTGGGTGCCCACCGGCGGCGACGCGCACCCTGGACGGTGCCCGCCCGTCGCCGTACGGTCGGCGCATGACCGGGCCGGTGGCGGCCGTGCTCCGCGGGCCGCGGGCGAGGCGGCTGCGGCTGCCACCCGACGACGGCCGCGCGCGGGTCGTCGGTCGGGACCCCGGCGCCGACCTGGTGCTCACCGACCCGACCGTCTCGCGCTGGCACGCGCGGCTGGAGCGCGACGCGGCGACCGGCGAGTGGCTGCTCACGGACCTCGGGTCGACGAACGGCACCCTCGTCAACGGCTGGCGGGTCGCCGCACCCCAGTGGGTCCGGCCCGGCGACCGTCTCAGCTTCGGTCTGCACACGGTGGTGCTGTCCCGCCGCCGGCCCAGGTGACCTGCGGAGGTCACCAGCTGTGGGGGTCCGGCCGTACGCCGGGACGCCCGACCGCCCGCTCGTCGGGCCCGGCACGCGGCACCGACGTGTCGTCGAGGGGCCGGCAGTCGACCGCCGGCATCGCCCGCACGTACGTCAGCCCGGCGCCGGTCGAGTAACGGACCACGACCCGCCAGCTGCCGTCGGCGCGGGAGCGGTACTGGTCCAGCAGCGCGGCCTCGCGGAACCGGCCGTCGTCGTGCGGTGCGAGGACGTGGGTGGCGGTGGCGCGGCCGGGGCGCATCGAGCGGGCTCCTGCCCTGCGGTGGCTGCTGGCGCAGCAGGCGGCTCGACCCCGGACGGCACGACGGTAGCGACGCGGGCCGGGTCGTGGCGACCCGGCCCTGATCGTGCGGGGCACCGGCGGCGGAGGCGACGGAGTGCCCCGGGCGAGGTGTCCGCTTCGTCACGCTCTCACCCGTTCGGCGGTCAAGCGGAGGTCAAGGAACTCCGATGTTCAGACCATGAGCACGAACCCCCCTTCCACGACCACGCCCTCGGCCACAACCGAGAGGCACGTCGCGACCCTGTTCACCAACAACTGGACGGATCTGCGGGTGGCCGCCGAGTACGCCGGCGTCGAGCGCTCCGAGCTCGAGCACGCGCTCGCGGTCGGCGAGGTCCGTGGCCTGACCACGCACCCCGACTCCCCCGGCGAGTGGATGGTTCCGCTCGGCGACGTCGAGGCGTGGCTGCGCCGGCGTGAGCTGACCCCGGCGGACCACGCATGAGGGACGTGCGGATGGACGAGCGCCCCTTGCTCTCGGTTGCCGAGGCCGCGACGTACGCGCGGGTGAGCACCGCCGTCCTCGCCGGTCTGCCCGTCGTGATGACCGACCCGTGGTCCTCGTCCGGGTCGCTCGTCGAGCGCCGCGCGGTCGACGCCTGGTGGCGCGAGCACGTGCTGGCCCGCCCCGTCGCCTGACGGGCGCACAGCGCCGGACCGGACGGACCGACCCGGACCGACCCGGACCGTCATGATGTGCCGGTGAGCGGACGCGTCCTGGTGGTCGAGGACGACCACGGCCTCCGGGACGTGGTCGCCCGCGGCCTGCGGGTCGCCGGCTTCGAGGTGACGACGGCCGCCGACGGGACCGGGGCTCTGCGTACCGCCGCGGCAGCGAGGTTCGACGCGGTCGTCCTCGACATCGGGCTGCCCGACGGCGACGGGCGCGACGTCTGCCAGGCGATGCGCGCCGCCGGCACGACCGCGCCGGTCGTCTTCCTCACCGCCAGGGACGGCCTCACCGACCGGCTGTCCGGCTTCGCAGCCGGCGGCGACGACTACCTGGCCAAGCCGTTCCACCTCGCCGAGCTGGTGGCGCGGCTGCAGGTCGCCGTCCGGCGGGGAGGCGAGACGGCGGGTACGGGCAGCGGTGACGTGCGCGTCGACCCGGCCAGCCACGACCTCACCGGCCCGGGCGGCTCGGTGCCGCTGTCGCCCACCGAGCTCCGGCTGCTGGCGCGGCTGCTGGCCGAGCCGCGCGCCGTCGTACGCCGGTCCGAGCTCGTGGCCGCGGCCTGGGCGCACGGCTCGATCGTCGCCGACAACACCCTCGACCAGTACGTCGCCAAGCTGCGCCGCAAGCTCGTCGAGGTCGGCACCGAGCAGACGATCGTCACGGTGCGCGGCGTCGGATATCGCGTGTCGTGAGGGCTCCCCGGGCACTGCGCACCCGGCTCGCCCTGGTCGCTCTCGTGAGCACCGGGGCGTGGGTCATCGTCCTGACCACGCTGTTCAACGTGCTGCTCGGCGTGCAGCTGGGCCGGCAGGCCGACAGCGTCCTGCGCACCCGCGCGGCGGCGGTCGCCAGCACCGTCTCGGTGGACGCGACAGGCGCGATCACCGTGCGCGAGCCGCCCAACGACGAGGCCCTGGACGCCGGGGTCTGGGTGTTCGACGGCCTCACCGCCGTCGAGAAGCCGCGCGCCTCGGCAGCCGCGGCGGCGCAGGCGCGGCGCCTGACGAGGTCGGACGGACCGCGGTTCGTCGACGTCAATGACGGACCCGCCGTACGGCTCTACGTACGCCCGGTCCGGCACGACGGGCAGCGGGTGGGCGCCATCGTGGTGGAGACCAGCCTCGAGCCGTACGGGAGCACGACCCGCACCGCGCTGGCCGGGTCGGCCCTGCTGGCGCTCTTCGTCCTCGGCGGCGCCTTCGCCGCCACCCGGCAGGTCGTGCGCCGCGCGCTCGACCCGGTCTCGGAGATGGCCGACCAGGCCGCCCGGTGGAGTGCGAGCGACGTCGCCCAGCGCTTCGGCGACGCGCCGCGGCCGGAGGAGCTGCGTCACCTCGCCGGGAGCCTGGACGCCGTCCTCGACCGGATCAGTGCGGTGCTCCGGCACGAGCAGCAGCTCGCGGCGGAGATCTCGCACGAGCTGCGCACCCCCCTGGCCGTCATCGCCACCGAGGCCGAGCTGCTCGAGTCGTCGCCGCGCGACGAGGAGGAGCGACGACGCGGCCACCGGGTGATCGCCGAGACGGCGACGCGGATGGCCAGCCTGCTCGACGACCTGCTCGCGCAGGCCGCGCAGGCCGTCACCGAGGCCCCCGGCAGCTGCCAGGTCGGCCCGGTCGTCGATGACGTCCTGTCCACGCTCGGCGCGCCAGGGCTGACGCACGACGTCGACGTCCCGCCGGCCCTCGAGGCCGGCGTCACCGCCGACGTCCTCGCGCGCGTCCTCACGCCGCTGGTGGCGAACGCCGCCCGGTACGCCGGGACGCGGATCTCGGTGACCGCGGAGCGCGTCGGGCCGGCCGTCCGGGTGCACGTGTCCGACGACGGGCCGGGTGTGCCGCACGACTTCCGCCACGTCGTCTTCGAACCCGGCCGACGTGCCGACCCGGACGACGGCCACGCGGGTGCCGGGCTGGGGCTGGCCCTGGCGCGCCGGCTGGCCCGCGCCGCGGGCGGGGACATCTCCCTCCACGGCGACGCAGGGTCCGAGTTCCTGGTCGTCCTGCCGCCTGCCTGACGCGTCGCGGAGCGGGCGGCAGCGACGTCAGGACGCTTGCGGCTCCGTGCGGTCCACGCGGGTCGCGGTCAAGTAGCCGACCAGCACGAGGATCGCGCCCAGGAACGACGCGCTGGTGCCGGTCGTGCCGAGTCCGAGGCCACCGTGCTTGTGCGACTGCGACATCAGGTCGCCGATCGAGGCGCCCAGCGGCCGGGTGAGGATGTACGCCAGCCAGAAGCACAGCACGGCGTCGGCCTTGAAGCCGAGGTGGGCGATGGTCACCAGCGCGATCGCGGCGGCGAACAGGAGGACGGAGACGCCGTAGCCGAGGTCGAACTGCTCGCCGACCAGGTCGCCCGCAGCGGTGCCGAGGGCGAACGTGAACAGGATCGCCACCCAGTACCAGCTCTCGCGGCGTGTGGTGACGATCGTGTGGATCGACAGGGTGCGCTCACTGCGGTACCAGAGCGCGAACGTCACGGCGAGCAGCACGGCGAACACGGCGGTGCTCAGCGGCAAGGGCACACCGAACCGGTCGGTGAGGTTGTCGGTGATGAGCGTGCCGACCACGCTGATGAACACGACGACGGCCCAGTAGACAGGGGCGACGTAGCTGCGGGTGCGGAACTGCACGACCAGCAGGACGACGGTCGCGACGGTCATCACCACGGTCGTCCAGGTCAGACCGAAGCCGAGCGTCTCGTTCAGGTAGTCCGCCGCGGTCTCGCCGACCGTCGTGGCAAGGATCTTGATCACCCAGAAGAAGAGGGTGATCTCGGGGACCTTGTTCAGCATCGTCCGGGCGACGTCACGCCGGGTTCTCAGGGCCTTCTCACTCGTCATGTCGTGCACCGTGCCGGTCAGCACCTGAACACGACCTGACCACCGACCACGGGTCGTCAGGAGCTCCTGGCACGCAGGCTGCGCACCAGGAGGACGGCCGCGACGAGCTGGGTCAGCCCGACGACGGCGACGAGGGCGGGCACCGAGCGTGAGTACAGCGCGCCGGCGACCCCGCCCCCGACGACGGCCGCCGCGCCCTGGATCGCGGCGAACACGCCGTACGCCGTGGCCCGCCGCGGTGCCGCGACGAGGTCGGCCACCAGTGCCTTGACGGTGGAGTCCTGCACGCCGGCAGCCGCGCCCCAGGCGAGGACTCCCACCACGACGACCCACAGCCGGTCGGTGAACACGAGCGCGGGCACCGCGGTGACCAGCAGCGGCAGGCAGACCAGCACCCGGCCCTGCCAGCGGTCGTAGGCGAAGCCGGTGAGCAGCGCGGCCACGGCCTCGGCCGCCATCGCGGCGGCGTAGACGACCGGGACACCGGCGGTCGGGACCAGGTCCTCGGTGGCCAGGTGGTAGCCGATCAGGCCGAAGGTCACCAGCCCGGCCGTGGTGGCGCCGGCCGAGAACGCGAAGAGGAAGAAGCGTCGCGGCAGGTCGGCACCGACGACCGCCGCGACCACTCCCGGCGGCCCCGCCTCGTCGACGGTCACCGCGAGACCGCGGTCGAGTACTGCGGGGTCGGGCACCCGGTGGCGGATCAGCATCAGCAGCGCCAGCGCGACGGCGCCCGGGATCGCCAGCGCCAGCATCGCCGGCCAGATGGCACCGCTGACCGCGACGACGGCCGCGACGGCGAGCGGGCCGGCGAGAGCCCCGACCTGGTCCAAGGCCTTGTGCACGGCGAAGCCACGACCGAGACCCACGGCGCCGGCCGCGTGCGCGAGCAGCGCGGACTTCGACGGGCTGCGGACCGCCTTGCCGGAGCGCTCCGCGAGGATCAGCACCACGGCAAGTGAGAGCCCTGCGGCGCCGACGAACGGTGTGACGGCGAGCAGGGGGACGCAGACCGCGGTGAGGCCGTAGCCGACCAGGGTCAGCGACCAGTAGCGACCGGTCCGGTCCGCCAGCGGTCCGAAGGCCAGCCGCAGCACCAGCGCCGCGGCCTCGCCCGCACCCGTCACCAGGCCGACCACGAACGCCGATGCGCCGAGCCCCGCGAGCAGCGGCCCGTACACCGACCGGGCGCCCTCGTAGACCATGTCGGCCGCGAGGCTGACGACCCCGAACCCGACGACCACCCGCCACGCCGACCACACCGGCGCGCTGCGCTCGCTGTCCCTGGTGGGTCCCGGGCCGCTGTCCATCGATCCGGGATCCTCGCACCCCGCGCCGGCATGTCACTACCGGGGTGAAACCGGTCACAACGGCAATCCGGAGGACCGTCCGGTGGAGAACCCCTCCCCGTGACCGACACCGGGCAGGCCGACACCGCGAGGCCGGCACCGGACCGTCCTGCCCCGGTGCGAGCACCTGCCTGGCTCGGTGCACTCTGCGGTCTGCTGGCCGCACTGGCCGCCCTCGCGGTCGCGGAGCTCGCCGCCACTCTCGTGCGTGCCCAGGCGTCGCCGGTGATCGCGGTCGGAGGCAGCGTCATCGACGCCACCCCGACGCCGCTGAAGGAGTTCGCGGTCCGCGAGTTCGGCAACAACGACAAGCCCGTCCTGATCGGATCCATCCTCGCCGTGCTCGTCGTGCTTGCCCTCGTCACTGGCGCCCTCGCCGTCCGGCATCGCGTCGTCGGGCTCGTCGGCGTCGCGGTGCTCGGACTCGTCGGCGCCGCAGCAGCAGCGACGCGACCCGACGCGCAGCCACTGGACCCGTTCCCGTCGTTGGTCGGTGCCGTCGTCGGCGCGATGGCGCTCATCCTGCTGCTGCGGCCGCTGTCCGGCTCGCAGCCGGTGGCGATCGACGTACGCCGCCGGCAGCTGATCGTCACGGGGCTGTGGGTCGCGGCCGGGTCCCTCGCCGCCGGCACCGTCGGCCGGCTCGTCAACTCCCGCCGCGGTGACGTCTCCGCGTCCCGCGCCGCGGTCGACCTCCCGGTGCCGGCCAGCGCGGCGAAGCCGGTCCCGGCCGGCGCCGAGCTGAAGCTCGACGGCCTGAGCCGCTTCGTCACGCCCAACAAGGACTTCTACCGGGTCGACACCGCACTCGTGGTGCCGCAGGTGGCCACCGAGGGGTGGACGCTCAAGGTCCACGGGATGGTCGACAAGGAGATCGAGCTGGACTTCGACCAGCTCCTGCAGCGCGACCTCGTCGAGCGCGACATCACCCTCACCTGCGTCTCCAACGAGGTCGGCGGCAAGTACGCCGGCAACGCGCGCTGGCTCGGCGCGCTGCTCGCGCCGCTGCTCGCGGAGGTCGGCGTCCACGACGGCGCCGACATGGTGCTCAGCCGGTCCACCGACGGCATGACCATCGGCACTCCTACCGCGGTCGTCATGGACGGACGCGACGCGATGCTGGCGGTCGGCATGAACGGCCAGCCGCTGCCCGCCGAGCACGGATTTCCGGTTCGCATGGTCGTGCCCGGCCTGTACGGCTACGTGTCGGCCACCAAGTGGCTCGTCGACATCGAGCTCACGCGGTTCGACAAGGAGACCCCGTACTGGACCGAGCGCGGCTGGGCACCCAAGGCGCCGATCAAGGTCATGTCGCGCATCGACACACCGAAGCCGTTCGCGCGGCTGCAGACCGGCAAGGTCGCCGTCGCCGGCGTCGCGTGGGCCCAGCACCGCGGCATCGACAAGGTCGAGGTACGTGTCGACGGCGGGCGATGGTCGACGGCGCGGCTGGCCGACGTCCCCTCGGCCGACACCTGGCGGCAGTGGGTCTGGGAGTGGGACGCGACCTCCGGCCCGCACGACATCGAGGTGCGTGCCACCGACAGCACCGGCGCCACCCAGCCCGAGAAACGGGCTGCCCCGTTCCCGTCCGGCGCGACCGGATGGCACTCGACCGCAGTGACGGTCGGCTGAACCCGACTGCTCCGGCAGCCGGTCGACGAACTCCCCTGCGACACCCCACCCGAAAGTGAGAACCACATGAAGGTCCGCTCCCACCGTTCCGTCGCCCTTGCGGCGACGGGTCTCGTGCTCGCCCTGCCGGCTCTCGCTGCCTGTGGCGGCAGCAGTGACACCACTGCTGCCACGAAGTCGTCCGCCAGCAGCTCCCCGGCGGAGAGCACTCCGATGGAGAGCTCGGACGCCGCGACGACCGGCACCGAGCCCTTCGGCGCCGGCTGCGCCTCGGTGCCCGCCAGCGGCTCCGGCAGCTTCGACGGCATGGCCGCCGACCCGGTCGCCACGGCCGCCTCGCACAACCCGCTGCTGTCGACCCTCGTCACCGCGGTCGGCGAGGCCAAGCTCGGCGACACCCTGAACAGCGCCCAGGACATCACGGTGTTCGCGCCGACCAACGACGCGTTCGAGGCGATGGACCAGGCCACCCTCAAGAAGGCCATGGGTGACCCGACCGGCCTGCTCAAGACCGTGCTCACCTACCACGTCGTCCCCGGCAAGCTCACCCCCGAGCAGCTCGCCGGCACCCACAAGACGCTGCAGGGCGACTCGCTGACCGTCGAGGGCAGCGGCGAGGACTTCACCGTGGACGGCGGCGCCAAGGTCGTCTGCGGCAACGTGCAGACCGCCAACGCCACCGTCTACATCATCGACGGGGTACTCGCACCGAAGATGTGACCCACCGCACGACCAGCATCCGCACGACCCGGCAGCCCCGGTCCTCGGACCGGGGCTGCCGCCCGTCGTTGACACGTTGCGAAAGGCTTCGGCGTGCCGCATCATTGGCACTCGACAGCCAGGAGTGCCAGCGGGTCGCCGGCACGTGCACGCAGGAGGACCCCCGTTGCCGACGTACCAGTACGCCTGCACCGAGTGCGGCCACGAGTTCGACACGGTGCAGTCCTTCTCGGACGCATCGCTGACCGAGTGCCCGCAGTGCACCGGCAAGCTGCGGAAGGTCTTCAACGCCGTCGGCATCGTCTTCAAGGGTTCCGGCTTCTACCGCACCGACAGCCGTTCGGCCGCGGCGAACGGGTCGGGCTCGGGCGAGTCCGGCGACAAGGCAGCGGCGGCCAAGGACACCGGGTCCAAGGAGACCAGCACCTCGTCGCCGGGCAAGGACAGCGGCTCGTCGCCAGGCAAGGACAGCGGCTCGTCGCCGGGCAAGGACAGCGGCTCGCCGCCGGCCAAGCACTCCTCCGGCGGGTCCGCCGGGTCGGGCTCCTCGGGCAGCACCTCGTCCAGCGGCTCGTCGTCCGGCAGCTCGTCCACAAAGGGCAGCGCCGCCTGATCGCCGCTGTGGACGCCGCCGGGAGGTGCCGGGCGGCTCGTTAGGGTCGTCGCATGACGACGTACGACCCGGCGACGGGCCCACGCGCCGATCTCGGGGTCATCGGCGGCTCCGGCCTCTACTCCCTGCTCGAGGGCGAGCAGGTGCAGGTCGACACCCCGTTCGGTCCGCCGAGCGACCCGCTGACCATCGCCCAGGTCGGCGACCGCAAGGTCGCGTTCGTTCCCCGGCACGGCCGGGACCACCGGTTCCCGCCGCACCTGGTCAACTACCGGGCCAACATCTGGGCGCTCCGCGCGGTGGGCGCGCGGCAGGTGCTCGGCCCGTGCGCGGTCGGGTCGCTCAAGGCCGAGCAGGGGCCGGGCACGATCGTCGTCCCGGACCAGGTCGTCGACCGGACGTGGGGCCGCGGCCACACCTTCTTCGACGCCGAGGGACCGGTGGTGCACGTCGCGTTCGCCGACCCGTACTGCCCTCATGGACGGGCTGCCGCACTGGCGGCCGCCCGGGGACGTGACCTGCCGGTCGTCGATGGCGGCACCCTCGTCGTCATCAACGGCCCGCGGTTCTCGACCCGTGCCGAGTCGCTGTGGCACGCCGGGCAGGGCTGGTCGGTGGTCGGCATGACCGGGGTCCCGGAGGCGTCGCTCGCCCGCGAGCTTGGCCTCTGCTACACCTCGCTCGCGCTGGTCACCGACCTCGACGCGGGCCTGGAGCACGGCGAGGGCGTGACGCACGAGGAGGTGCTGCGGGTCTTCGCCGAGAACATCACCGGAGTGCGCGACCTGCTCCTCGACGCCATCGGCGCCCTGCCGGGGCCGGAGTCCGACTGTGACTGCCGGCACGCGACCGACGGCCAGAAGCTCCCGTTCGACCTGCCGTGAGCAGCGTCGGTCCGCTCCGCGCCGGCGGGCTGGACCGGTGGCTCCGCGAGCTCCGGCGGGCCGTCGTGTGGCGTCGTCGGCTGCTGGCCGCCGGGCTGCTCGCCGGGTCGGTCGCCTTCGGGCTGCAGGTGCTCGCGCCGCGCCCGGCCGCCGGCGTCCCGGTGCTGGTCGCGGCCCGAGACGTCCCCGCCGGTGCGGTGCTCGCGGATGCCGACGTACGGCGGGTGCAGCGCCCGGCCGGCACGGTCCCGTCCGGGGCGCTGGCCGGGCTCCGGCGGGTGACGGGTGCGACGGTGGCGTCCGCGGTCCGCCGCGGCGAGGTGCTCACCGACGCCCGGCTGGCGGGCGCCGGCTCGCTGCGCGGGCTCGACGACGGGCTCGTCGCGGCACCGGTGCGGGTGGCGGACGGCGCCACCGCGACCCTGCTGCGCCCCGGCGACGTCGTCGACGTCCTCGCCGCCGGGGCTGACGTCACGACCGAGGCACGGCTGGTCGCGTCCGCCGTCCGGGTGCTGGTCGTCCCCCGGGCAGCGCCGGACCGGCTCGGCCTCGGCTCGGGCGACGGTGCGCTGCTGCTTGTGGTCACGACGCGGGCGACGGCTGCGCGGCTGGCCGCAGCCGCCGTCAGCGAGCGGCTGTCGGTCGTGATCCGCGGGCAGTGACAGCATGCCGGGCCTCTGCCAGGGTGATCGGGTCCGATCCGGTGGAACACCCCGCCGCATCCCAGGAGGTAGACGTGATCAAGGGCTTCAAGGACTTCCTGCTGAGAGGCAACGTCGTCGACCTCGCCGTCGCCGTCATCGTCGGGACCGCGTTCGGCCTCGTCGTCGCCGCGTTCGCCACCGACTTCATCGGCGGCATCATCGGGGCGATCGGCGGCACGCCGGACTTCAGCTCCGCCGGGTTCACGGTCAACGACAGCAAGATCGTCGTCGGCAGCACGATCAACGCGCTCATCAACTTCGTCATCGTGGCGGCGGCCGTCTACTTCTTCGTCGTCGTGCCCGTGAACAAGCTGATGGAGCGGCGCAAGCGCGGCGAGGAGCCCGAGGTCGAGGCCCCGTCCGAGGACATCGTCCTGCTGCAGGAGATCCGCGACCTGCTCCGCGCCCGCGGCGGCCAGGTCTGATCCGGCGGGGAGCCGCCGCGCGACCTACCAGTGCGGCGGCTTCTCGCGCCGCAGCCGCTCGTCGTCGTCCGCGTCGTCCGGGCGCTCGCCCCAGCCACGGTCGGTGTCGTCCGAGGTCTGGTCCGGCAGCACCTCGTCGTCACCGTCGTCGTAGCCCTGGCCCTCGCTCACGCCCTCCAGGCTATCCGCGGGGCGCTCGCTAGCATCCACGCGTGACGAACCGGGCGGTGCGGCGGCTGCGCGGCGCCGTGCGGCGTGGCCTCGGCGTCGTCGGGCTCGAGCGTCGTGCCCGTCGGGTGGACGCGGACCGCCGGGCGGCGAAGGCGTCCAAGGAGCGCGAGGCGGCGCGCAAGCGGTTGCGTCTCGCCGAGAGGGACACCGCCGTGCAGGCAGCGCGGGCCCGGTCCCTGGGCGCCGAGCTGGACGCCCTCCGCGCGGCGCAGGACGTCGCAGCCGGCCGCGATCGGGAGGACCTCGAGTACCTGTTCGTCGTCACCTACGGCCGGAGCGGCTCGACCCTGCTGCAGGGGATCCTCAACTCGGCCGACGGCGTCACGCTCCGCGGGGAGAACGGCGGCCTGCTGCTCGACCTGTACCGGCTGCACAGCACCGCGACCCGTCATCGCGAGCGACTGGCACGGTCGAGCCCGCTCCCCCGCGAGCACCCGTGGTGGGGCATCGACGGCTACCGCGACGAGACGGCGTACCGCGGCTTCCGTACCTTGTTGCTCGAGACGGTCCTCCGCCCGGAACCAGGCACGCAGGTCGTCGGCTTCAAGGAGATCGACTGGGTGCGCGAGGACATGCCGGGCGCACTGCCCGGAGTGCTCGCCTTCACGAGGTCGGTCTTCCCCGGCGCGCGGTTCGTGCTCAACACCCGCGATCTCACCGACGTCGCGCAGAGCAAGTGGTGGGCCGGACGCGACGACGCGCTCGAGGTGCTCACCACGATGGAGCGTGAGCTCGTCGACGCTCTCGCTCCGCACGAGGACGTGACGTACCGCGTCCACTACGACGACTACGTCGCCGACCCGTCCGTGCTTGCCGGGCTCTTCGGCTGGCTCGGCCGGCCGTTCGACGAGTCACAGGTGCGCGAGGTCATGGCAGTCCGCCACTCGTACTAGCGGGCACCGGACGAGGGGCCGACCGGCTGGCGGTCGACCCCTCGCGTCCTGATGAGCTCGCGACGTCCTACGAGAGCGTCACCAGCTTCCACATGCCCATCGCGAAATGCGGCGCTCCGGTGAAGTAGTCCGGCCAGAAGCACGCGATGAAGTACTTCCCCGCCGGCAGGTCGTAGGAGATCAGCTGCGACTTGCCCGGCGACAGCACGCCGGTGTCAGCCGAGGCCTTGAGACCCCCCGGCAGCCTCCCTTGTGCTCCTGAGTTGATGAACTTGCGGATCTGCTTGGTGGTGGTGCCGTCCTTCACTCGCTGGAGCACGAGGAAGTGCGGCTGGTCGGCCTGGTTGACGAACTTCACGGTCCCGGACGCGGGCAGGTGTCGGGACACGTCCCAGCCGAACGTGAGCGCGGTGAACCTGCCGCTGTGCGACGCCGTGCCCTTGCCACCGGTGCCGGTGACCTGCAGCAGACCCATGGCCGAGCCGTTCACGTCGAGTGCCGCGACCTCACCGGCGCGCACCCGCGCCACCATGTTGCCGGGCTTGTGCGGCCGGGCGCTGGCGCCGGCGATGAAGACCACACCGTTGTCGATCCGCTGGACGGCAGCGACGTCACCCTCGAACGCGGTCACGAAGTCCTGCTGGGCCTGGTCCGGCGTGTAGCCGTTCTGGAACCGCAGCAGCTGCAGCGAGTGCGCCCCGTCCGGGGCGACGACGTGGAAGCGGTACCGCCCGGCGGGCAGCATCGTCGTGCCGTTCATCGCCATGGCGCCGCCGCCGTGGAACGTGATGGCACTGTCGGTCATACGTACCCTGACGGTCTTCACCGCCGCGGCCTCCGCCGGTGCAGCCGCGGCGACGACAGCGGTGACCGAGCACAGGACGGCAGCCGTTCCCGCCGCCACCGCCCGGTACCGACGCACGCGAATATTCATGTATGTCCCCCTTGCGAATAGTTGGTGCCCCGAGCCGAGTCGGCCGCCCCTTGCCTGACCGGCCGCCCGGAGACTAGACCCGCCGCGACGCGCCTGACCAGACCCCAGATCGATCTTCCTCCGGACCGTTCAATCCGCCCCCGTGGACGACAGCGCCGTGCCAGCATCTGCGCCGTGGGACGAGCGGGCGGGCACGGGGCAGGACGACGACGGGCAGAGGGCGCGGCCAGCGTGGCGATCGCCGTCGCCCTGGTCGCCCTGGGTCTCACGACGGCGCCGGCACCGCCGCTCGGCCGGCTGCCGGCCGCCGAGGCCGCGACCGTCTCACCAGCCGAGGCACCCGTCGCGGCCACGGTGCGCATCGACCAGGGAGCCGGCTTCGGCGGCTACGCCAACCCCGCCGTCGGCATCGCCGTCGGCGGGTCCCTCAGCGTCATCAACTTCGACTCCACCCGGCACTCCGTGACGGCGGACGACAGGGACGCCGCGGGGAACCCGCTGTTCTCCGTGGTGGTGAGCCCCGGTGACACCGCGACCGTGGTCGGGGTCAGCGCCTTGGCGCCGGGCACGTACGCGTTCCACTGCATCTTCCACTCCGGGACGATGCGCGGCGTCCTCACCGTGTCGGGCACCGGTGGTGGTGTGACACCGGCACCGCAGTCGTTCGACCAGCCGCTGGTGGTCCCGACCGTGCGCAGCACCGCGCACGTCCGGATCCCGATGCGGCCGGCCGACGTCCGGGTGATGCCCACCGGTCCGCTCACGCGGATGTGGACCTACGGCGGCACCTACCCCGGGCCTACCATCGTGCGGCCGGCGGGACACGACACGAAGGTGCGCTTCGTCAACCGGCTGCCGGGCCGCGCGAGCACCACCGTCCACCTGCACGGTGACCACCATCGCTGGCAGGACGACGGGCAGCCGACCCGCTTCCTGGTGCGCAAGGGCCACGCACGCACCTACGACTTCCCGCTCACCGACGGGGGGAAGCCGGAGCCGGCCGCGTTCAACTGGTACCACGACCACCGGATGATGGTGACGACGCGCAACAACTGGCTCGGCCTGCAGGGCATGTTCGTCGTCACGGACGGCTGGACCAGGAAGCTCGGTCTGCCCACCGGCCGCTACGACGTGCCGCTGATGGTGTCCGAGCGCAGCCTCGACGCGAACAACCAGCTCGTCCCGGTGATGCACCACATGGTGCCGATGACGGGCCCCATGGCGCCACCGGACGACGCGACGGTGGGCGACCGCATCCTCGTCAACGGCCGCTACGCGCCGTTCCTCGACGTCGACACCCACAAGTACCGGTTGCGCCTGCTCAACACGTCACCGTTCACGACGTACGACTTCACGATGTCCGACGGTCGGCCGTTCGTGCAGATCGGCACCGGCAACGGGCTGCTCCCGCAGGCGGTCGTGCGGCAGGACATCCTGCTCGGGCCGGCGCAGCGGGTCGACGTCGTCGTCGACTTCGGCGGAGCCGCGGTCGGCAGCGACGTGATGTTGCAGAGCGTGCCACGGGCGGACCCGCCGCCCGGAGGTGCCGGGTCGCCGTCCGCGCAGATCATGCAGTTCCGCGTACGCCGCCAGGTGAGCGACAGCAGCCAGCTGCCGTCGTCGCTGCGGAAGCCGCCGGCGATGCGTACGCCGTCGAGGGTGTCGGCGGTGTGGTCGGTGGGCCTGAAGAAGTCGTCGGCGGGCAGCGTGTGGACGATCGACGGGAAGGCGTTCGACCCCGAGGTCGTCGTGCACCGGGTACCGCTCGGGTCGACCCAGCTGTGGGAGCTGCGCAATGACACCGACATGACGCACTTCGTGCACCTGCACGAGGAGCTGTGGCGGACGGTGTCCCGCAACGGCAAGAAGCCGCCACCGTGGGAACGCGGGCTGGAGGACACCTGGCGGTTGGACCCCGGCGAGCGGGTCCGGGTGATGGCACGGTTCACCGACTACACCGGCGTCTTCATGGTGCACTGCCACATGCTCGACCACGAGGACGACGGGCTGATGGCCCAGTTCGCCGTGGTCAAGGGTGCGGCAGGCCCGCTGCCGAGGGGGTTCGTGTACCGGCCCAAGGGCGGACCCGCCGCACGGGCGCGTCGCCTCTGAACGATCGGCCGCCCTCGACGACGGCGAGTCGGTCCGTCGCTCGGGCCGACCGGCCAGGAGCCGTGCGAGACTCGGCGTGCGGTCTTCCCCCGAACGCCGGCAGTGGCCGGCGCCGCCCGTGGCGAGCCGGTGACGCCTCGGGGCGCGCCGGAGGCAGGTGGCCGCCGTGCCGATCGGCTGGACGTTCGCCAACGAGTCGTCCACGTTCGGGAGCGCCGCCGGAGTCGTCACCCTCGTCGAGGGGGCGACCTTCTGCCTGAGCAACCCGGCCGGCGACGTCGTGCCCGGTCTGCCGCACGGGCTGTTCTTCCGCGACACTCGGCTGATCTCGGGATGGCAGCTGTTCGTCGACGGCGAGCCGCCCGACGCACTGTCGACGTCGCCGCGGGAACCGTTCGCCACCACCTTCGTCGGCCGTGGGCGTCCCGGCGAGGGCCGGGCCGACAGCACCATGCTCGTCCTGAGGCACCGGTACGTCGGCGACGGCATGCGCGAGGACGTCGTGCTGCGCAACGTCGGCTCGGTCGACGTCCGGTGCCGGCTCGAGATCGTGGTCGAGGCCGACTTCGCCGACCTCTTCGAGGTCAAGGAGAGCCGGGTCGTCGACCACGGCAAGCACCGGTCGTGGGCCGGCCACGACGGCCTGCACGTCGAGCGGTCGCTGCCGGGCGACCCGCGCGGGATCCGGGTCGCGGGCGACGGCTGGACGGCTCACGCCTACGGCGGCCTGACGGTGACCGCCACCGTGCCGGCACGCGGTGAGTGGGCCGGCACGGTGCAGGTGCACCCCTCGGCCGGCGGCATCGAGACCCCGGTGCGCTACCCCTCCGACCTGCCGGTCGAGCGCGCCGAGCCCGCGCGGCGCCTGCAGGAATGGCACCACTCGGCGTCCGTGCTCCGCTGCGACGACGAGGGCTTCACCGAGCTGGTCGCCCGGTCGGTCGAGGACCTCGGCGCCTTGCGCATCGTCGACCCGGTCGACCCGGGGCAGGTAGCGGTCGCTGCGGGCGCACCGTGGTTCATGACGGTGTTCGGCCGCGACTCGCTGCTCACGGCGTGGATGGCACTGCCGCTCGACCAGGGCCTGGCGCGGGGGACGCTGCGCACCCTGGCCCGGCACCAGGGCACGGTCGTCGACGCGCGGCGCGACGAGCAGCCCGGCCGCATCCTGCACGAGATCCGGCACGGCATGGACTCCGTCGACGCGCAGGGCGGCGGATCGGTGTACTACGGCTCGGTCGACGCGACGCCGCTGTTCGTCATGCTGCTCGGCGAGCTGCACCGGTGGGGGCACGACCGCGCCGACGTCGAGGCGTTGCTGCCGGCGGCCGACCGCGCCCTCGACTGGGTGGAGACCTACGGCGACCGTGACGGCGACGGGTTCGTCGAGTACCTGCGCTCGTCGGACCACGGCCTGCTCCACCAGGGCTGGAAGGACTCCTTCGACGGCATCAGCTATGCGGACGGCCGGCTCGCCGAGCCGCCGCTCGCGCTCGCCGAGGTGCAGGGCTACACGTACGCGGCGTACGTCGCCCGCGCCGAGATCGCCGTCGACCTGGGCGACGCGCAGACGGCCGAGCGCTGCTCGGACCGGGCGACCGCGCTGAAGGCGGCGTTCAACCGTGACTTCTGGCTG
Source organism: uncultured Actinomycetota bacterium (assembly GCA_963746175.1). Lineage (GTDB taxonomy): Bacteria > Actinomycetota > Actinomycetes > JACCUZ01 > JACCUZ01 > CAVVAH01. Next base: position 957,179 of record CAVVAH010000008.1, read on the forward strand.
CCGGACCGCGGCTACTACGCCGTGGCGCTGGACCCGGACAAGGGGCCGGTCGACAGCCTGGCGTCGAACATGGGCCACTGCCTGTGGACCGGCATCGTCGACGACGACCGGGCGGCGTCGGTCGCGGCAGCGCTGACCGGACCGGAGATGTTCACCGGCTGGGGAGTGCGCACCCTCGCCTCGACCATGGGCGCCTACAACCCGATGAGCTACCACAACGGATCGGTGTGGCCGCACGACAACGCGATCGTGGTCGCCGGGTTGATGCGCTACGGGTTCGTGGCCGAGGCCCAGATGGTGGCGCGCGGTGTCGTCGACGCGGCGGCGGCCTTCGCCGGTCGGCTGCCCGAGCTGTTCTGCGGTTTCCACCGGACTGAGTTCGAGCAGCCGGTCCCCTACCCGACGTCGTGCTCGCCGCAGGCGTGGGCAGCGGCCAGCCCGCTGCTGCTGCTGAGGTCGCTGCTGCGGCTCGAACCCGATCTCCCGCGGCACCGGGTCGGCCTCGCCCCACAGCTGCTGCCGGAGCTCGGCGCGCTGCACCTGGACAACGTCCCGCTCGGCAGCGGGCGCGTCGGGCTGACGGTGGACGGCGACGCCGTGCGGGTCACCGGACTGTCCAGCGGCGTGGAGATCGAGTCCACGCCTCGACATCCGTCCCGGCTGCCGAGCGGAACCGCGTAGGGTCGGCAGCACGTCGTGGCCCGGCGTCACCTGTCGCCGGACCCTGAAGGTCGAGGCACCTCCGCCTCCCTCGAAGCGATCAGCGCGGATCGGCAGTCGTGATCGCGGTCCGTGCGGTGAGCACCAAGAGGGCAGGCACCATGAGCGCTCCTGGACGGCACGCGCCGCTGCACGTCGCGATCGTCGCACCGCCGTGGTTCACGGTGCCGCCGCGCGGCTACGGCGGCGTCGAGAACGTCTGCGCCGACCTGGTCACCGGCCTGATGGGCCGCGGCCACACGGTGACCCTGGTGGGTGCCGGCGCCAGCGGCACGCCGGGCCGGTTCGTCTCGACGTACGACGAGCCGCCGAGCGCGCGCCTCGGTGAGCCGCTCCCGGAGGTCCTGCACTCGGCTGCCGCCGCCCGGGCGCTGGCCGACGTCTCGCCGGACGTCGTGCACGACCACACCCTTGCCGGACCGCTGCAGGCCCGCGGCCGGGCCGTTCCGACGGTGGTGACCATGCACGGCCCGGTGGCCGGCGAGCCGGGCGAGTACTACCGGCAGCTCGGCAGCACCATCGACCTGGTCGCGATCTCGGCGGCGCAGCGACGCTCCGCGCCGGACCTGCCGTGGGTCGGCACCGTGCACAACGCAGTGGATGTCGAGACCTTCCCGTTCCGCACGGACAAGGACGACGTGCTGCTCTTCCTCGGCCGCCTGCACCCGGACAAGGGCGTGCACCTCGCGATCGACGCGGCGCGCGCCGCCGGGCTGCCGATCGTCGTCGCCGGCAAGTGCACCGAGCCGGTGGAGCTGGCGTACCTGCGCACGCACGTCGAGCCGCGGCTCGGGCCGGACGTCACCCTGCTCGGCCCGGTCGACGCGACGGAGAAGCGGGCCCTGCTGTCCCGCGCAGCCGCACTCGTCTTCCCCATCGTCTGGGACGAGCCGTTCGGCATGGTCATGATCGAGGCGATGGCCTGCGGCACACCGGTGGTCGCACTGCGCCGCGGCTCCGTGCCCGAGGTCGTCATCGACGGCGTGACCGGGATCCTCTGCGACACCCCGGACCAGCTCCCCGACGCGATCCACGCGGGCCGCCGCCTGGACCCGTCAGCCTGTCGGGAGCACGTCCGCGACGTCTTCGACGTGGCCACCATGGCGCAGCGCTACGAGCAGGTCTACCGCGCCAGCATCGCCGCGCGCAGCCCGCTCGCCGTCGCCCCTCAGGCCCTGCACGGGCCCCGCCCCGTCGGCGGGCGGCCGCGGCCCCCGACCGGGCGTACGGTGGCAGCATCCGGAAACCACGACATCCCGTACGAGATGCCTCTCAGGCCGGCACCGTCGAGGACGTCCTGATGTCGCTCGTCCGTCGCAAGCCCGCCCCCGTCGCGACCGAGGGCCCGACCTGGGCCAAGGGCAGCACCGCCAAGCACGCCAGGTCGGACGCGAGCCCCGCGGACGCCACCGATCGGGCCCCCACGGTGGCCGCTACCCCGGGCAGCCACCGCGCCAGCGCGCAGCCGGCAGTGCCGGCCGGTCCCGCGACGGACCAGGCGTGGCCGTCCTGACCGGCCCCGCACCACGCCCTCGGCAAGTCGCGGCGCCCCCCGTGGCGGTCGAACCACCACTCGCGACCGTCCTCCGACACATCGCGCTCAGCCTGGTCACGGCGACGGTCGTGCCGGGCCTCCTCTTCTACCTCTTCCTCACCACGCTCGGCCTGGGGGCGGCGCTGGCTGCTGCGCTCGCCTGGTGCTACGGCGTGCTGGGCTGGCGCCTCGCGACCCGGCGCCGGGTGTCGGGCCTCCTCGTGCTCACTCTCGTCGGCCTGACCGCCCGCACGACGTTCACCCTGGTCAGCGGCGACCCGACGCTGTACCTGGTGCAGCCCGCGATCACGAGCGGCCTGGTCGGCGCGGTGTTCCTGGCCTCGATGACCACGAGCTCGCCGGTCGTCGCCCGGCTGGCCGCCGACTTCTACCCGGTCGGCGCCGAGCTGGCGGCCCGGCCTCCGGTGCAGCGGCTGTTCCGGCGCCTGACCCTGCTCTGGGCCGTGGTGTGCCTCGTCAAGGCGGCGGCGACCGGCTGGCTGGTGCTGACCTTGTCGATGCCGGACGTCGTGCTCGCGAAGACCCTCGCCTTCCCGGTGCTCACGGCCGCCGCAGCCGGCGTCACGGTGGTCGCCGCGGTCCGCGTCGTGCGGGCCGAGGGCCTGCTGCACGTGAAGCCGCCGCATCTCGTCGTCGCGGCCCGCCCGCCGGTGCTCGGGTAGCCTCGTCCCGCCAGAAGGGCTGGCTGCAGCACCGCTCCGCTCAGAGGTCGGTCGGCGATGACATGCCCCATCCGCGGCCGCACGGGGAACAGATGACATCGGCCGCCCCACGGTTCGCCGCACTGCTCGCCGCCACGCTGCTGGCCACGCCGGCCTGCACCGGTGAGTCCTCTGAGCCAGAGTCCGCCCGGCCGACCCGGACCCCGTCCACGTCCTCGGCACCCGAACCCACCACGGACGGCGTGACCAGCACGCCGCTCGTGGTGGCCGTCCACCCGACCCGTCAGGGCCTCGCCCTGACCGGGGCGCAGGTCGCCGCCCTGCGCACCGGCACGGTGACCGGCTGGACCGAGGTCGGGGCACCGGCGGCAGAGCTGCGGATCGGAACGATCGCCGAGGTGGCCGCCGACCGCGACGTGGTGGCTCTGGTCCCGGCCACCGACGTGCGACCGCCGCTCGCGGTCGCGACCGTGGACGGCGTGCACCCCTTGCGGGACCCGGCGGCGTACCCGGTCACGGTCGCGGGGCGGTCGGCGCCCACGGTGACGACCGTGACGGTGACCGGCGACCTGATGCTCGCGCGCCGGGTCGGCGACCGGCTGGACCAGGTCGGCGACCAGGCAGCCGCGTTGCGCCCGATGGCCGGGCGGCTGGCGGGCAGCGACCTCACGGTCGGCAACCTCGAGAGCACGCTGTCAAGGGCCGGGGCGCCACGACAGGGCGGCGACTCGTTCGGTGCCCGACCGCAGGTGCGCGCCGGACTCCGGCTGGCCGGCTTCGACGTGCTGTCACTGGCGAACAACCACGTGGGCGACTACGGGCCGCGCGCGTTGCGGCAGACGCTGCGCCGGGTCGCGGCGGGCGGCTTCGCCGGCGTCGGCGCCGGCACCGACCTCGCGGCCGCGGTCCGGCCGGTGGTGGTCGAGCGGAACGGCGTGCGGTTCGGCATCGTCGCGTTCGACGCGATCGGCGAGACCCCGGCCGCGACAGCGGACCGGCCGGGGGCGCTGCGCGTCCGGATGCGGCCGCGCACCGGGCCGCTCGACGCCGCAGACCTGCAACGGGTCACCGACGTCGTACGAGAGCTGCGCGACCAGGTCGACGTGGTGCTCGTGCTCCCGCACTGGGGCACTCAGTACACGACGCGGACGGTCCGGGACCAGCGCGTGGTGGCACGTCGGCTGGTCCGGGCCGGTGCCGACCTGGTGGTCGGCGGCCATCCGCACTGGGTGCAGGGCGTCGAGTCGCTCCGCGACGGCCTGGTCGTCTACTCGCTCGGCAACTTCGTCTTCGACATGGACTTCATGCGCGAGACGCAGGAGGGCGCAGTCCTCGAGCTCACCTACTGGGGCGACCAGCTGAAGGCCGCCGAGCTCGTCCCGATAGTCATCGGCCGCGGCTTCGCCCCGCGGGTGGCTCGTGGTCCGCGAGCCGCCGCGATCCTCGACCGGGTCTGGTCAGCCAGCGGCGCGCCGCTGGGCGGCAGCCACGCGGGCTGACGGAGTCAGCCGCGCAGCCACTCCCAGAGGACCGCGCCGGTGCGCGCCAGCTGCCGGCGGCTCACCTGTCGAGGCAGGTCCAGGGCGGAGTGGTAGCCGGGGGACGGGTTGCCACCGATCCGCGCCACCGTCTCGCCCGCTTTCTCGAACGGCCAGTGGTCGCTGGTCCGGTTCTCGCAGGCCCGGGCAGGTACGCCGACGCGTGCCGCGGCCGCCAGCAGCTCGCGCTGCACCCGTTGCGGCGACAGCCCGCCGGTGCACACGGGAAGCCGGCCGGGCGCGCCGACCCGGTCGAGGCTGACCATGCCGCGTCGCGCGTCGGCCTCGGCGCCCGCCGACCGCCGTACGTAGGCCTGCGAGCCGAAGTGGTGCTCGTCGTCGCCCGGGCCACGGGGCTCCTCCGCGGCGAACGCGACGAGGACCACCGGCAGCCTTGTGCCACCCGCTGCCGCTAGCCGGCCCAGCTCGACGAGCACCGCGATGCCGCTCGCGTTGTCCTCGGCGCCCGGCGACTGCGGCACTGTGTCGAGGTGGGCGCCGACGACCAGGTGCGGGTCGTCGGCAGCCAGGCTAGGCGGTACGGCGACCACGTTGCCGGTGCTGCCCCGCGGCACCGGCACGCCCCACGACTCCCCCGCCGGCACCGTGAGCTCCTGCCGCCGCACCGTGTAGCCGAGGGCGGTGAGCTGCTGGTCCACCAGGTCGGCGGCACGGGCGAAGGATGTCGATGTCGCCTCGCGTGGTCCGGCCGAGGCCAGCTCCCGGACCATCCGCAGCGCCGCGTCGAGGTCGATCCCGTCCGGCGGCGCCAGGTCGCTCGACCGGGGCGACGACGACGGTTCGGCTGAGGCCGTCGACGGCGCGTCGGCGGGTCGGTCGCTCGCCGACCTGCTCGACGTCGGTGCCGCCTCGCCGCCGGAGCCGGTGCAGCCGCTCGCGAGGAGCAGCGCGACAGTCAGCAGCGCGGCGGCCGGTGCGTTCATCCTGACGTCGACGGCCGGACGTTCTGGTTGTGGTGGAACACGTTCGCCGGGTCGTAGCGGTCCTTGAGCGCGGTGAGCCGGTCGAACGTCGTGGCGCCGTACGCCGACCGCACCGCGTCGCTGGTCTCGTCCTCGAGGCTGTTGACGTAGGCGCCGTCGGCGTAGCGCGCGACCAGCGCGGCCAGGCCTCGCGCCTCGGCCAGCCGCTGCTCGTCGTCCGCCGGATCGGTCCAGCCGGAGACGACGAGCACGTCGCAGATCGAGCCGCGGTGGCCGAAGGCCGTGTCCTGGTCGCCGACCCGCCCGAACGCACCGCCGAGCCCGAACAGCTCGACCGCACAGCTCGGCTCCGGGTCGCCGGGGCCGGCGCCGCGGCGCAGGATCATCTTGAGGGCCTCGTCCGGGAGGTCCGTGACCAGCGCGCCCTTCCAGTACCGGCGGCCGACCTCGCCCGGCACGACGTCGCTGAACGCCTGCAGCTCGGCGTACGACGTCTCGGCCTCGGCGGACGCCACCGGTCGGCCGGCGGCGGCCAGCGGCGCGCAGAGCCGACGCCCTTCGTCGACCGGGCCGTGGAACACCCAGGACACCATCACCGCGGGCTGACCATGCCACTCCGACGGCACCCAGTCGGCGGCCGGTGCCGGCGCCACGACCGCCGACGCGGTGACCTCGTCCGGCCCGTCGCGCAGGAGGTCGAGCAGTGCCCGCAGCGGCGCCAGGCCCTGGTCCAGCGGGAAGAGGTGGTCGCCGTAGGAGATCGGCCCGACCGGGTGCAGCCGAAACGTGAGGCCGGTGACGATGCCGAAGTTGCCGCCACCGCCACGAAGTCCCCACAGCAGCTCGGGGTCGCGCTCCTCGTCGACCAGGACCAGCTCGCCGTCGGCCGTGACGATCTCCGCAGCGATCAGGTTGTCGCAGGTGAGCCCGTAGCGCCGGGTGGCGAAGCCGTAGCCGCCGCCGAGCGCGAGCCCGCCGACCCCGGTGTCGCCGACGACGCCGACCGGGACGCCGAGGCCGAACGGATGGGTCTCGCGGTCGAGATCGCGCAGCCGCGCACCGCCCTGCACCCAGACCTGCCGCCGCTCCGGGTCGACGCGCACGCCGCGCATCGGCGCGAGGTCGAGCAGCAGCGCGCCGTCCGCGACGCCGTGGCCGACGATGCTGTGGCCGCCGCACCGCACCGTCACGTCCAGGCCCTCGGCACGTGCGTACGCCAGCGCGGTACGGACGTCGGCCACGCCGGTGCAGCGCGCGACGACAGCCGGCCGCCGGTCGACCATCCGGTTCCAGACCCGGCGCACGTCGTCGTACGCCCCGTCGCCCTCCACCAGCACCTCGCCGTGAAAGGCTGCGCGCAGTGCTTCGACGGAGCGGTCGGTGACCGTGCGGGCTCCGAGCAGGGACGACCGGACGGGCGTGCGGCTCACGGGACCTCCCAGGCGGCGTGATCTCACCGACCCTGCCACGTCCGGCCGACGAGTCGCCACGGCGATACCCTCTAGCGACGACCCCGGCCCCCGTAGCTCAGGGGATAGAGCGTCGGTTTCCTAAACCGTGCGTCGCAGGTTCGAATCCTGCCGGGGGCACCGGTGTGATGTCGCGGGACACCGTTCACAGGTGTCCCGCGACATCGTTCACGTTGTGGGCTGTGGTTGGTAGTCCTTCTCGGGGTTGAGCTCGAGTTCGCGGAGCAGTTCGCCGGTGTCTCTGGTGATCACGCGGATGTTGCGGTCCTTGGCGAGGATGAGGACGTGGGTGCCGGCGTGGCGGCGGCGGAGGCCGATGTGGTGCAGGCGGCTGCTGTGCCGCAGGGTGACCACCCCGCTGCGGTCGATGGTGTCTTGTCGGGTGCGCCAGTGGGCGGTGTCGAGGACGGCTCCGGTGGGGCTGGCTTGGGGCCGGGCGGTGTAGGCCTGGGCGGGGGTGCGCCGGTTGAGGGCGCGGTGCGGGCGGACGGTGTTGTCGTAGCCGCGGAAGGTGTCGAGCTGGCGCTGCACGTGGGTCAGAGTGGCAGCGGGGGGCTGGCCGCGTAGCCACTTCTTGAGGGTCTGGTGGAACCGTTCGACCTTGCCGTTGGTCTGCGGGTGGTAGGCGCGGTGTGCACCGGGCGGATCCCGCGGGCTTGCAGGGTCTTCTCCAGCGTGACGCGGCCGCCGCCGCGGGCCAGGCCGGTGAAGATGGCGCCGTTGTCGGTGAGCACGGCGGCGGGGTTGCCGTGGCGACGGGTGGCGCGGCGGAAGCACCGGTCGACCTCCGGGCCGGTGAACGTGGTCCGGGCGGTGCTGATCAGGGCAAGCCGGCTGTGGTCGTCCAGGGCGTTGAGGATCTCGACTCCGGTGCCGTCGGCGAGCTGCCAGTGGGTGGTGTCCATCGCCCACATCTCGTTGGGCTGGGCGGCCTGGAAGCGGGTGCCGGCCGACTTCGGGCGTTTGTGCGGTTGCGGGGTGACGAAGCCGCGGGCCTTGAGGATGCGCCAGATGGTGCTGATCGAGGGGGGTGTGGCCGTGGCGCTGCTGCAGGTGGAACGCGATCGTCTCCGCGCCGGCGTCGTGCCCGTCGCGGTCGAGCTCCTTGCGGATGGCGAGGATCTGCTCCTCGACCTCGATCGGGGTCTGCCCGGGGCTGCTGCGCGGCCGTCGTGAGCGCGGTTGCAGCCCCGCCTCGCCCTCGGTGAGGTAGCGCTGCACCAGGGTGATCACCCAGCGTCGGCTGACCCGGTAGTCGCGGGCCACCTCGCTCTTGGAGCGGCCCTCGACCAGCACCGCCATCACGACACGTTGCGGCATCCCCATCGTCCACCCCTTGGCTCAGGGTGTGAACGATGTCCCGACACAGGTGTGCACGATGTCCTGAACTCAGACACTGCCGGGGGCACCCAAGTCCGACGTGCGTGACCGCAGGCTGATCGCGGAGACGCGGCCGGAAGGACACACGCCGACGCAACTGCCGAGAGCAGGAGTCGTCCCACCGATCGAGAGCGCCGTTGCTGTGCGGTCGAGAGGCGGCCCGTGCCGCAACCCTGGGGGGTTCGGACGCGGCACGGGCCTGACCGCGGCTCGGCGCATGCCTCCGCGCCACGGCTGACGGACACCGTCCCCGTGCCAGCACCGGTCAACCCTCTCCCCGCCGAACACTGACCCCTGCTCACCGTTGGTGACGCTGTGGCGACTGGAACGACAGGATGTTTCAGCGTCAATCCGGTGTCCGGTCGATGCCTCACCGAGCTCGGGTCGGGGAAGATCGTGACCATGCCGGCCGGGGGGACCGGCCAGGGGCCGGTGGTCAAGCAACCGGCGGTGCGGGGGCTCGGGTCGCGCGGAGGGGACGCAACCGGAGCCCCCGCAGCATGCCGTCCCGCGTCCGACGTGCACGTCGGTCAGAGATCACGTGCGGGGGAGCTGGACGTCACGTCCGCCGGTGTGCCCCCGTGGCCTGGACCGTCGCTGCTCCCGCCGCAAGGAAGATGCCCAACGCGACGATGCCGCAGAAGAGCATCGCTGGTCCTCGCCGCAGCTCGAGATGCAGGTGGATGCTGTCGTCGGTCGGCAGCGATCCCGGGCCGCGGGCGGATGCTTGACTCGGCGAAGGTAAGCCGGCGGCCGGCGCTCCACCTGAACGCGACGTCGCGGATGGTGACGGCTCCAGCACGGCGGCCGACGCGGACCCCGACGCCGATGGCGCTTCTGTCGATGCGGTCCGCCGGCTGGGCGTGCTCCTGTCACGGCTGGGGCTACCGGCCTTCGTGCCGAGCACGCTGCTCGCCGCGCTGGGGGCTCGTGCGGTTGCAGAGAGTCGCCGTACGGGCCATCGGCGTCCCTCCGACGTAGGTGTGGCTACAACATCGAGGGGACCAGGTGTCGCCATCGTGGGTGGGATGGCGAGCGGCAAGGGCGGATCGGGCTCCGGAAGGAGGGTGTCGGGAGCCGAGCCGGCCGGCGTGCCCGTCACCGGGCTCTCGGTGACCGAGCTCGTGGTCGAGGCCGTGGACGGGTCGGGCGATGCGCTGACTGACGTCTCCGCGGGTGACGAGCTGACCGGCGTCGTCGACGCCGTCGACGGTGGCGACGAGCTGGCATCGGTCGAGGTGGGGTCGGTCGAGGTGGGGTCGGACGATGCGGGCGGGCTGCTGGTCGACGGGGCGCTCGCCACCGCTGGGGCACTGTCCAGTACCCGGGTCGAAGGAGTCGCATGGTTCGCGTCGGACGGGAGCGCCAGAGCAAGTGCGAGGCCGCCGGCGCCCATCGCCGAGGCCAAGCACGCGAGTGCCGGCAGACCGGCGACGGCCGGAGCCGGACGGTGCCGACGACGATGCTTCCCCACGACACATCGTTTCCCCACGCGGCACCACCGACACCCCGTGGCGCGTGACTGCGGAGCGCACCGACGGAGTCGCAGCGGGTCATGGCTCCCGTTGCCGCGTACGGTTCCACGCAGGTCGCTCCGTGCGACTGTCCCGTCACACATCGGGTCTTCGCAACACCTGAGTCGGGACGCAGAGTCGCGAATCGGCGGTATGTACCCGCAACGGCATCGGGCCGGCGCGATCGCCACGGCACCGCGTTTCGCCTCCGCGGACGGCGGGGAACACGATTTGCGCCAGGGCCGTGCACGCCCTGGACTGCGACACAGACTCCGTCGCCGTTCGGAGGGGCGCGTTGACGACGTTCGTCCCAGGAGACCAGAGCCGGCACAGCGACCTCGACGCCTGCCAGCAGGAGGTCGACCAGCTGCGCGAGGCGCTCGGCACCAGGCCGGTCATCGACCAGGCCAAAGGCATGCTGATAGCCCGCCACGGGTGCAGTCCCGAGGCCGCGTTCGAGATGCTCAGCGCGGCGTCCCAGCGGGAGAACCGCAAGCTGCGCGACGTGGCCGAGGCGATGGTGCAGGGCGCGCAGGAGCGCGACAGCGCCTAGAAGTCGACCCGCATCACGGCGCGGCGCTGGGTCGGGCGGCTGACCTCGGTGAACCCGGCCGCGACGAAGACGCTGTGCACGCCGGGGTGCAGCTCGCCGATCAGGGCGGAGGTCGTCGTCATCGGGTAGCCCTCCAGCGCCCGGGCGCCGGCGGCGCGGGCGTGCTGCACCGCCGCGCGGCAGAGGGTGTGGCTGATGCCGCGCCGCCGGTATCCCGTGCGGGTGACGAAGCAGGTCACCGCCCACACGCTGTCGTCGTCCTTGTCCTCGTCGCGGCCCTCCCAGGGAACGCGCACGTTGCGCAGCAGCCGGGGGTACGTCGAGCGGCGGTCCAGCGCGCACCAGCCGACCGGCTCTCCGTCGAGGAAGGCGACCAGGCCCGGAGCCGGCGACCCGGTGGCACCGTCGTCGACCTCGTCTCGTAGCCGGGCGGAGAGCTCGTCGCGGCCGACCGAGGCCCACGACTCCCCTGGCATCATCCGGAACCGCTGGCAGAAGCAGAGGGACGGTTCACCGCGCGTGCCGAACACCGCCCGCAGGTCGGCCCAGTCCACGTCGCCGGCCGGCACGACCCTGACCTCGGACGAGATCCCCGCAGCCACCATCCGCTCACGGTAGCGAGAGCCGACGCCCCGGATCCTCGGCTGATCATCTGTGCCCTTGCCGGACGATCACCGGCCGGGCACCCTGTCGTCGTGGACGACGACCTCGCAGCGCGGGCCGGCTGGATCGACGAGCTCGAGCGGCTGCCCGTCGGCGAGCGGCCCGCGGTGTCCGAGGTGCGGCTCATCGGCTACCCCGTGCAGCTCGGCGTACGGCAGCAGAACCGCACCGCCGACCTGCTCCGCGAGCTCCAGCTCATCGAGCTCGACGCCGGCCAGCACCCGGACCACGCGTCGACCCCGGAGCGGCTGATGACGTTCGCCACCGCCCTCTACGACACGTTCGGCCCGGCCTTGGAGCAACCGAGGGAAGAGCTGGAACGCGCGTTTGCAGCCGGGGTCGCCACCATCGAGCAGCGCTACCCGCTGACGCCCGGGTCGCGCGCCGCGATGCTGAGCTACGCCCGCCTGATGGAGCAGGGCGACGAGTTCTGCCGCAGCGGGCTGGTCATGAACCTCGCCCCCGACCCAGAGGTCTACGCGCTGCGCCGCTGGACCGTGGAGGAGTTCGTCCGCCAGTACGCCGGGGATGCACCGCGGCCGTGGGCGGCTTCGCACGGGGAGATCCCCGCTCAGCAGTCGGGCACGGAGCGGGAGCCGGCCTGAACCCGCTGCCGACGGAGCGGCCAGCGGGCTGCGG
>CAVVAH010000009.1:0-8757 GCA_963746175.1 uncultured Actinomycetota bacterium
CTTCGTCGGCTCGGCTCCGAGGCCACCAAACGTAGCTGTCGCTACGGACAGCGCGCGGTCACGCGCGGAGTAGCCTGAGGATGAGCCGGGCGAGCCGGCGTTGGATGAGGTTCGTCGCCGCCGTGCGTGGTGGCGGGGAGTGCAGCGAAGGGGCGAGACCGTAGGCGTGACGGTGGGGGTAATCGTCTCGAGACGTGGTCCCCGGGTCGGCTGGTCGGTCCCCGCACGGCGCTCCAGCGGAGAAACTCCTTGGGTAGTTGCAGGACTCGCACAGCCCCTGGCCGTTCGCCGCGCTCGTCTCTCCACCTTCCGCGTCGGAAACGACGTGGTCGCTGTGCCCGGCGGGCGCGTCGACCAAGGCCTACGACACGTCTGGTCCCGCAGCCGGAGGAAGCGCGCAACCCGCGCGGGAAGTCCCGCGAGCGGGACTCCATCGCCACAGCTGTCCGGTCGCCGGCTCGGTGAGCAACCGCCGCAGGGCAACTCGCTCGGCCCGGGCCACCAGGTCGCGGGCAGCGCCGGCCGGGACGGCGCCGTAGCCCACCACGACGGCCGGCTCGTCGTCCTCACCGAGCAGTGCCTGGTCGGTGAGGACGACCTCGACCTCGAGGGGGACCTGCTCGGCATGGGCCTGCCCGGTGATCCGCTGCACCATCTCGTCGGCAATCACCTGGGCGCGCGTGCGCGGGTCACCGGCTGCTCGCGCCTCGTCGGCTGCCTCGTGAGGGCGGCGAACGCCGCGACGCCCTGGGCCACCGGCAGGTGCCCGGTCAGGAATGACATCGTGTCCGGCGCCGGCCGCAGCGTCACCCGACGGTCCTTGTCCGCCTTCGCCGCCCTGGCGACGAAGGCCTGCGGGTCGAGCCTGTACGCCACCCGGCGCGTGGCGTCGGCGACGCCCCGGTCACCGAGCCCGGCGAGGGTCCCCGGGTCGGAGCAGAGCTCATGGTCGGCAGCCGCGCGGTCCTCCCGGCTGAGGCAGGCCGTCTCGCGCACCAGCAGCGTGGCGCGCCATTCCGAGAGATGACCGGCCTCCAGGGCGGCGAGGGTGTGCGGCATCTCGCGGACAAGGGCCTTGGCGAGCCCGAGGTGACGGCCGCCGGTGACGGGCGACTCCCGCCTGGCCAGCGCCACCTGTGCCGCCACGCCACGGCCCTGCTCGTCGGCAGGCAAGCCCGACGCCGCTTCTCGTGCCCGCACCGCCCGGTCCAGCGCCTCCGCAAGGCGGGCCTGACGAGCCGCGGCCGCCGACTTCAGCCCCTCGATCGCGGTCAGCTGGGCGACCAGTGCCTGCTCGTCGGCCGGTTCGACGTCCCTCAGGCCGCGGGCGAACGCCGGCACGGCTTCGGCGTCCACTGGCGACGGGATCGGGATCGACTCGAACATGTGTTCGATTCTCTCTGGTCCCACCTCCAGAATCCAGGCGTCCACAGGGTCGATCCGGGCGGGATCACCGACCATCCGCGAGGCCTCGCCGGACGACGGCGAGCGCCGCACTGACGAGGTCCAGCTCGTCGGCGGTGGTGCCGCGCAAGACCTCGGCCAGCCCCTCGACCCGCCGCCTCCGGGCGTCCTCCAGGACGGCGCGGCCGGCGGCCGTGGCCGACACGCGGGTGGACCGCCGGTCGCCGGGGACCTCGTCCCGGGTGACCAGCCCGACGGCCTCCAGGCCGGAGACGATGCGGGTGATCGCCGGCGGGGTGACCTGCTCGGCCCGGGCGAGCTGCGTCATCGTCAGCGGCCCGGCGTACACGAGGACCGACAGCAGCGAGAGCCGCTCGGGGCTGAGGCCCGACTGGGTGTCGGTGCGCCGCGCGACCCGCAGCGCGTGGATGGCCGTGGTGTTGAGCTCGTTGGCGACCCGGCGCCGCCGGCTGGACCGCAGCCCGCCCGGCAGCGGTGGGACGTCGTGGCTCACGGTGGCAGTCAACACCATCGACGGGTACGTTGCTTCATGGCATGAAGTATCCCGACCGAGGAGTTCGCATGACCGTCTCCGGCATCGGCCAGCTCAGCGTCACCGTCTCCGACCTGGAGGCCTCGGTCCGGTGGTACCGCGACGTGCTCGGGCTGCCGCACCTGTTCACCGTCGATGGGCAGCCGATGGCGTTCCTCCAGGCCGGTGACGTCCGGCTCTACCTCAACGTCACCGAGGACGAGCGGTTCCGCTCCCGGCCGGTGGTGTACTACGCGGTCGACGACCTGGACGCGACGTTCGCCGAGGTGACGGGCCGCGGCGCGCAGCCGGTGTCGGGACCGCACCTCGTGCACCGCGACGGGAGCAGCGAGCTCTGGATGGCGTTCGTCAAGGACCCGGACGGCACGCCCGTCGGTCTGATGACCGAGCGCCCCGCCGCCGGCGGCTGACCGTGCGACTGGTCCTCACCGCCGACACCCACGTCCCCGTGCGGGCGAAGGACCTCCCGCCGGACCTGTGGGCGGCCATCGACGACGCCGACGTCGTCGTGCACGCGGGCGACTGGGTGGACGTCGCGCTGCTCGACGCGATCGAGGCGCGGCTGGCTCCGGCGCAACGGCTGCTCGCGGTGCACGGCAACAACGACGGCCCGGACCTGCAGGCGCGGCTGCCCGAGGTCGCCCGGGCCGAGCTGGCCGGGGTGCGGGTCGCGGTCGTGCACGAGACCGGCGCGGCCACCGGGCGCGAGCGACGGTGCGCGGCCGCCTACCCCGACGACGACGTGCTGGTCTTCGGCCACAGCCACATCCCGTGGGACACGACCGCTCCCGGTGGTCTCCGGCTGCTGAACCCCGGCTCACCGACCGATCGCCGCCGGCAGCCGCACCACACCTTCATGACTGCGACGGCCGACGGCGGGCAGCTGACCGACGTCCGGCTGCACCTGGTGGCCGCCCAGGGCTGAGGGCCCGCACAGGGTTAGCAGAGTGGTGGCCGCCGCCGCGGTCACACCGGGACGTTGAGGGTGGCGGTCATGCCGCCGTCGACGCTGCCGCCGACCTTCGCGAGCTGCAGGGAGTAGCCGTCGCTGAAAACCATGTCGTTGCTCAGGGAGGTCCGAGCCAGGTTGGCCACCGACTGCTCGTAGCCCGCGGTCGCGTAGACCTGCTCGCAGGCGTCCTTCGGGAAGGCCAGCTGCGAGGTGCGCAGCTTGTTGCTGGCGCTGGTGGCGTCCTTCAGGCTGGGGTAGACCTCGAAGTGCACGTGCGGCCAGCGGCCGTCGTACGCCGCGGGGTAGATCGTCGTGAACGTCACCGTGCCGTCGGACGCCGTCTCCTGGACGCCGCGCAGGTAGTTCTCGTCGGAGATGGCGTCGGCGTACATCGAGTAGTTGCCGTCGCGGTCGCAGTGCCAGACGTAGACCGCGGCGCCGGAGAGCGGCGTCGACGAGCCGCCGTTCACGTCGAGCACCTTCAGCGTCAGGGTGAGCGGTACGCCTTCGGCGACGCCGGACGCGGTGCCGAAGCTGGTGGTGATGTCGCTGCGGACGATCCCCGACTCAGTGAGGACGTTCACGCCGTTCGAGCCGTCGCCGGGATAGGGGCCGGCGGTCTCCTCGGGGATCTCGCCGTCCGCGACCTCGACGTCGGAGCCGGACGCGCCGGGCGCGCCGCCCATCCCGCCGGCTCCCTGCTGGGGCGTGGAGCTCGTCGAGGCCGTCGAGCCGCTGCCGGCCGACGTGGTGCTGTCCGAGCCGCCGCACGCCGCCAGCGCCGCGGCCAGCCCGGTGGCGCTGAGCAGGCCGAGCGCCCGGCGCCGGTTGAGCAGCGTGGGCAGGTCGTGGCTCAGGCCGAGGTCGTGGTCCTCGAGCTCGTCGTCCGGCCCGTGGCCATGGGCGGTGGCGTGCTGAGTCATCGCGGTCTCCGTCGGTCGGTCGGCGTGGTCCGAGAGGTCGGGTCGGCCGGTGCTGAGGAGGACTCTCGGGCCGGTGGCTGGAAGGTCGCTGTGAGACCGCTGCGAGCCACCGGCCAGGTGGACCTGCCCGGTCAGCCCACGGCCGCGATCACCCGGGTCAGGGCGCGGTGCAGGGCTTCGAGCTCGGGCACGTCCACGCCCAGCGCGGCGACCACCTGGCCCGGGATGCGCTCGGCCTCGGCCCGCAGGGCCCGGCCCTCGTCGGTCAGGTCGACCATCAGGACCCGCTCGTCGTGCGGGTCGCGGTCGCGGGTGACCAGACCGGCCGCCGCCAGCCGCTTGATCAGCGGCGAGAGCGTGCCGGAGTCGAGGGCCAGCAGCGACCCGACGTCCTTGACGGACATCGGGGCGTGCTGCCACAGCGCGAGCATCACGAGGTACTGCGGGTGCGTGAGCCCCATGGGCTCCAGCAGCGGGCGGTAGACGCCGAGCACGCTGCGCGAGGCGACGGACAGCGCGAAGCAGACCTGCCGCTCGAGGGCGAGCGGGTCGTCGGTCGCCGTCGGAGCGGGGGACGTGGTGGTCACGGATGGTCAGCGTAGTCCATCGAACCGTGTATCATTCGATTGTGCACAATCAAATGATCAGTGATCGTCAGCCCGCACGCAGTCGGTGGGACCGGGTCTACGCGGGACTGTTCCAGGTCTTCGGCCCGGCCCAGCTCGGGGACCCGGACGAGGCGCCCCCTGGGCCGCTGCCGGTCGCCGCGCCCTGCCCGCGGTGCGGCCGCGCCATGGCCGAGCACGGGTTCCTCCAGACCGCGGACCGTAACCGGCTGCGCTGCCCCTGAGCTCAGGCGAGCGACAGCGTGACGCCGAGCGCCACGCCGTAGACCAGGAGCAGCAGCCCGGTCTCCTTGAGCACCGGCACCAGCTCACGCCCGGTGGCGCCGTAGATCACGCCGAGGGTGGGCCGGACGGCGGGCAGCGCGGTGCCGAGGGCGATCAGCACGACGAGGTGCTGGAGCGCGATCAGCACCACCACGGCGTACGCCGCGAAGACGAGGCCGACGTAGAGCAACCGGGTCCGGCGGTCGCCGAGCCGCACGGCCAATGTGCGCTTGCCGGCGACCTCGTCGGTGGGGATGTCGCGCAGGTTGTTGGCGACGAGGATCGCGCACGCGAGCGCGCCGCAGCCGACTCCGGCGAGCACCGACGCCGTCGTGACGCGCTCGGCCTGGACGTAGGTCGTGCCCACCGTCGCGACCAGCCCGAAGAAGACGAACACCGAGACCTCGCCGAGACCGCGGTAGCCGTACGGCGAGCGGCCGCCGGTGTAGTGCCAGGCGCCGAGCAGGCACGCGGCCCCGACGAGCACCAGCCACCAGGTGACGAGCAGTGCCAGCACCAGCCCGGCGACGGCACCGACCGCGAACGCGAGCAACGCGGCTCGCTTCACCGCAGCGGGCGACGCGACCCCGGACCCGACCAGCCGCAGCGGGCCGACCCGGTCGGCGTCCGTGCCACGGACCCCGTCGCTGTAGTCGTTCGCGTAGTTGACGCCGACCTGCAGCGCCACCGCCACGAGCAGCGCGAGCAGCGCCCGCCCGAGGTCGAAGCCGTCGGCGGCGGCTGCCGCACCGGTACCGGCCGCGACCGGCGCGATCGCGGCGGGCAGGGTTCGCGGGCGGGCGCCCTCGAGCCACTGGGCAGGGGTGGCCATGGGGTGCGCGGTCCTCCAGCGTCGTCATCGGTGCACGGGTCGCGCAGGAGGCTACGCAACGCGCCGCCCGGCCCGTACGCGAGGATGGCGCGGTGGGTGGTCGGACGGGGTGGTGGTGCGCCGCGCAGTAGCCGACGGCGCCCTGACGCGCCGTTGTGCCGTCCTGGTGATCATGCAGCTCTCGGGGACGTGTGGACGGTGAAATCCGTTGTCCCCAAAGGGTTTTCGGGGTTCCATCCGTCCCACGCATGCGCTAGGATTCGAACATGTGTTCGCCAGCACCGCGCTGACCGCCGCCCTGCGCGACGGCGTCGGGCACCTGACCCACGACCAGTCCACCGCCCTGCTCGGCCAGCTGCGAGCACTGACCGGCAAGGTCGACGGTTTGATGCTGGCCGTGGTCGGCAAGGTCGACGCCGACGGCACCCACACCTACGACGAGTGCCTGACCACCGGAGCCTGGGTGAAGGCGGTCTGCCACCAGAGCTCCGGTGAGGCCGCCCGCACGGTGCGGACCGCGCGGGCGCTGCGGTCCGGGGTGCTGCCGAACACTGGTCGCGGCGCTGGCCGCAGGGGCGCTCACCGGCCGGCACGCCGCGGTGATCGCCGACGGTGTGAAAGGCGCACCCGCCGGCGCCGCCGACGAGACCACTGGCGCAGCCGTCACCGCCGCGATCGACGCCGCGTCGCCTCTCGTGACCGGCGACCAGCGCACCGCCGCCCGACGGCGCCTGGACGGGCTGCACCGCATCTGCCTAGAACTGGCTCGACACCGCCGCACCCCACCCCGACTCCACCGCCCGGCGCACCAGCAGGTCCAAGGCCCGCCTCGTCGTCACCATCGACCAGCAAGGCTTCACCGGTGAGCCGTCACCCCGGCGGGACGCTGACCTGACCCGGACCCATCGCCGCGACCACCGCACAGCGCCTCGGCTGCGACAGCGACGCCACCTCGTCACCCTCGACCAGAACGGCGAGGTCGTCGAAGCGGGCACCCAACGGCGGTTCTTCACCGACTCCCAACGGCTAGCGATGATCGCTCACGACGGCGACACCTGCCCCGCCCCCTGGGGCTACCGGCCCTCCGCCTGGTCCGACGGGCACCACCCCCCGCTCCCAGGGCGGCAAGACGACCGTCGGCATCGGCGCCCTCCCCTGCGAAGGCCATCACCTCCAGCTTCACGAAGGCCACTGGGCACTCGAACGCCTCCCCGACGGCCGCTACCTCATGCGCCACCGCGACGGCCGCACCCTCGGACCCGAACCACCCCGACCCGGCCACCACCGACCACCGCCCGAGCCGCCGGACTGACAGGCGGCACACGCCGACCAGAGATGCGGTCAGCTGAGGACGTCGGGCAGGCCGAACCATCGGTGCAGGCCGTCGTCCAGGAAGCGGGCGATGCCAGTGACTCCGGTCGTGGCCTGGTCCGGGACGAGAACCAGAAGGCCGCGCGCCCGGTTCTCGAGGTAGCAGCCGAAGGCGGGGTGCCCGCCCGCCCGGGTCGGAAGCAGGGTGTAGCCGTCACCTGGCCGCCCCGCTGCGCTGGCCCGCAAGAAAGCCCCGATCGCCTGCGGGCCGTCGTAGCGTTCCGCCGCGGGCGGCATCGCCAGCCACGACTCGTCCGTGAGCAGGGCGATCACCCGATCGACGTCATCGGCCTCGAAGGCGCTGGCGAACTCCCGAGCGAGCTGCACCTCCGCGTCGGCTGTACCGGCGGGAGCTGCCGCGGGCATCGCCGCCCGGGCCCGTTGCAGCAGTCCTTTGGTCGTGGTCGGCGCCACGTCGAGCATCTCCGCGACCTCGGTCATGCTGAAGCCCAGCACGTCGCAGAGCACCAGCACGGCCGTCTGCCGAGGCGGCAGAGCCTGCAGCGCCGCCACGAACGCGAGCTCGATGCCCTCGCGGGTCAGTGCCCGAGCCGACGGGTCGTCCTGCGAGAGCAGCGCATCAGGGTAGGGCTGCAGCCACCGGACCTCGAACCGGGACGTGGGAGTGGGGGGCTCGAACGGTGCCGCCGGTGCCGGCGGCGGACGGCGAGCGCTGTCCCTGATCGCGTTGAGGCACCGCGTCGTGGCGATGCGGTAGAGCCAGGTGCGTACCGACGACTGTCCGGCGAAGGCGTCCAGTCCGCGCCAGGCCGCCAGCAGGGTCTCCTGCAGCAGGTCGTCGGCGTCGTCGAGGGAGCCGAGCATCCGGTAGCAGTGGACGTGCAGCTCACGCCGGTAGGGCTTGACCAGTGCGTCGAACGCCAGCCCGTCACCAGCCCGAGCAGCGTGGAGCTCGTCTGCGGTCACAGGCGAATCCTCCCAGTGTGGCCGCGCCTGAGGCCTGCGGTTTGCTCGGACGATGACCGTTCCGAACCGCAGCCGGACGGTGTCTACCTCTGCGTCAGACCGACACGAGAGGACTTGCCATGAGCACGCCGCCCGAGCCGATCGAGATCGCTCTCGCCTACCACAGGGCCTGGACCTCCGGTGACCTGGACCTGGCGATGAAACACGTCGCGGAGGACGTCGCCTGCGACACTCCGGCGGGGCCGTTGACGGGCGCGGAGGCGTTGCGCGGCTTCATGGAGCCGTTCGCCGCCATGCTCACCTCGTCAGAGCTGTGGGCAGCCTTCGGCGACGAGAGCAGCGCGCTGGTCATGTACGACACCGCGAGCCCCGCCGTCACCAGCGCCCCCGCCGCCGAGCTCTACGGCGTTCGCGCCGGCCACATCGCGGCGCTGCGGATCGTCTTCGACCGCCTGCCCTTCGCGGTCGCCCGTGGGGAGGTCGCGCCGACCTCACGGTGAGAGTGCCCGCGACCGTTATCGCCCCCTGGACGCACAATGAGCTCCGTGGGCCTCATCACCAGGATCGGCCGGGCCCCTGGCGTCCGCAGGCTGGTGCGCAGGCGCGAGGGCGACGGCGTGGTCACCGAGAGCCCCGACCCCGAGGACCGCGACCCGCGCTGGTGTGCTGCCTGCGGGCGCGAGGTGCTGCTCGGACTCGCCTCGTGCCTGCACTGCGGTGGCGTGCCGCGAACCGCGGCTGAGCTGGCCCGGCAGCGAGGCGACCTGCCTCCGCCGCCTGGACGCGGTCCGGGGTCCTGGGAGTGGTGAGTCGACCGACGAACGCGTCATCGTCGTTCAGGACTAGGTGGAGTGCTCGGTGTACGGCCGCCGCCGAGCTCGAGTCCGGCGACTGATCTAGTGAAG